>NZ_LIHP01000004.1 GCF_001314605.1 Marinobacter sp. HL-58 | reverse complement strand
CTTTGGCTAACCCTGAACGAGATTTCCGAACGGAGAAAGAACTATGAGCCTTAATCCGAGAGACGTTGTCGTCGTCGATTGCGTGCGGACTCCGATGGGGCGTGCCAAGAATGGCTGCTTCCGCAATGTACGTGCGGAGAACCTGTCGGCTGCGCTGATCGAAGCACTGTTTGAGCGCAACCCGAAGCTCGACCCGAAAGAAGTTGAAGACGTGATCTGGGGCTGTGTAAACCAGACCAAGGAACAGGGCTTCAACGTGGCGCGTCAGATTTCACTGCTGACCCGCATTCCCCATGAGTCCGCGGCGCAGACGGTCAACCGTCTGTGTGGTTCCGCCATGAGTGCGATCCACACCGCCGCCCAGGCCATCCAGACCGGCAACGGTGACGTGTTTGTCATCGGTGGTGTCGAGCACATGGGTCACGTGCCCATGACAGAGGGCTTCGACCACAACCCGGCAGCGTCCAAGTATTCCGCCAAGGCCTCCAACATGATGGGCCTGACCGCGGAAATGCTGGCCAAGATGCACGGTATTACCCGTGAGCAGCAGGACGAGTTCGGCGCCCGGTCACACCGCCTGGCCCACGAAGCAACTCTGGAAGGCCGCTTCAAGAATGAAATCGTGCCCATCCAGGGTCATGACGAGAACGGCTTCGTCAAGCTGATCGAAGAGGACGAGACCATCCGTCCGGAGACAACAGTTGAATCCCTGGGACAGCTGAAGCCGGCTTTCGACCCGAAGAACGGTACCGTTACTGCCGGTACGTCTTCCCAGTTGACTGACGGTGCTGCTGCGATGGTGCTGATGTCTGCCGAGCGGGCTGAAGCACTGGGCCTGAAGCCAATGGCGAAGATCCGCAGCATGGCAGTGGCCGGCTGTGATCCCGCGATCATGGGCTACGGTCCGGTTCCGGCTACCAAGAAAGCGCTCAAGCGTGCAGGCCTGAAAGTCGAGGATATCGACTTCTGGGAACTGAACGAAGCCTTCGCTGGTCAGTCATTGCCGGTGCTGAAAGATCTGAAGCTGCTGGGTGTGATGGAAGAGAAAGTGAACCTGAACGGTGGCGCGATTGCCCTGGGTCATCCGCTGGGCTGCTCCGGTGCACGAATCTCCACAACCCTGCTGAACGTAATGCAGGCCAAAGGCGGTAAGCTTGGTGTTTCCACCATGTGTATCGGCCTGGGCCAGGGCATTGCAACTGTGTGGGAGCGGCTCTGATTCGTTAATGCGAATCGGTAGCAGGTTCTCAGGAGGGCCCGGCAATTGCCGGGCTTTCCTGTCTCTGAGCCTGAAAAAAAGCCGGTCACAAACATAAGAATGGGTTGTCTTGCTTTTCTTGACCCTGTAAAACAATGCACCTATACCAATGTGGCGGCTATGAGTGTTTTCTAGCCGACTGATTTTACAGCGAGTTTACGGTTTGCTGATTTTTTAACCGATTATCGCCAAGGATACAGATCTCCGATATGGGTAAAAGTCTCGTTATTGTCGAGTCGCCAGCGAAAGCGAAGACCATCAACAAATACCTGGGCTCGGACTTCATAGTGAAGTCGAGCGTCGGGCATATTCGCGACCTGCCCGTTAGTGGCAGCGGCTCAACCTCGGATCCGAAAGAGCGCGCCAGACAGGCCGCACTGACCCGCAAGATGAGCCCGGAAGAAAAGGCGGCTCACAAGAAACGGAAATCCAGGGAGCAACTGGTTGCCCGGATGGGTGTGGATCCGGATCACGACTGGAGCGCCCGCTACGAGATCCTTCCCGGCAAGGAAAAAGTGGTCAGCGAACTCAAGCGTTTGGCGAAGTCTGCCGATCACATCTATCTGGCAACGGATCTGGACCGTGAAGGGGAGGCCATTGCCTGGCATCTGAAGGAAACCATTGGCGGGGAGCCGGAGAAGTATCGTCGCGTGGTGTTCAACGAGATTACCAAGCGCGCCATTCAGGAAGCCTTCAAGGACCCCGGTAGCCTCGACAATAACCGGGTGAATGCCCAGCAGGCCCGCCGTTTCCTGGACCGGGTTGTGGGTTACATGGTGTCGCCGTTGCTGTGGGCCAAGATTGCCCGAGGCCTGTCCGCCGGGCGGGTCCAGTCGGTGGCGGTCAGGCTGATCGTCGAGCGGGAACGGGAAATCCGGAAATTCATTCCGGAAGAGTATTGGCAGCTGCATGCGGATCTTCTGTCCCGGCAGGCCGAGCAGCCGGTTCGCTTTGAAGTTACCCGCTATGGCGACAAGACCTACCGTCCGGTCAATGAGAAACAGAGCACTGAACATGTCGAGCGCCTGAAAGCCGGTAGCTTCAGGGTTGCCAAGCGGGAAGACAAGCCGACCAGGTCCCGGCCGTCTGCACCTTTTATTACCTCTACCCTGCAGCAGGCTGCCAGCAACCGGATGGGGTTCAGTGTCAAGAAAACCATGATGCTGGCCCAGCGCCTCTACGAGGCGGGTTTTATTACCTACATGCGTACCGACTCCACCAATCTGAGCCAGGACGCCGTTGCCAGCTGTCGGGAATTTGTCAAAAAGCAGTTCGGTGACAAGTACCTGCCGGAGAACCCCCGTGTCTTCGGCAGCAAGGAGGGCGCCCAGGAAGCCCACGAAGCCATTCGCCCGACTGACGTGGCTCGCAGGCCGGCCGACATCAGTGGCCTGGAGAAGGACGCTGAGAAGCTGTATGACCTGATCTGGCGCCAGTTTATTGCCTGCCAGATGGCGGATGCCGAGTTCCTGAGTACCTCTATTGTCGTCGCCAACGGCGATTACGAGCTTCGTACCCGCGGGCGGATCATCAAGTTCGAGGGTTTCCTCAAGGTTGCGCCGCAGTCCGGCAAGAAAGATGAAGATATCGCGCTTCCGGATATCCAGGTTGATGAAACCCTGGAGCTCAAGAAGCTGGACCCCACCCAGCACTTCACCAAACCGTCGCCGCGGTACACGGAAGCCAGCCTGGTCAAGGAGCTGGAGAAACAGGGGATTGGCCGGCCGTCAACCTATGCCTCGATCATCTCCACTATCCAGGACCGGGGCTATGTTCGTCTTCAGAACCGCCGTTTCTACGCGGAGAAGATGGGCGAGATCGTCACCGAGCGCCTGTCCGAATCCTTCCCGAACCTGATGGACTTTGATTTCACCGCCCGGATGGAAGACGAGCTGGATGAGATTGCCGATGGTGAGGTTGACTGGAAAAAGGTACTGAATGATTTCTATGGCCGCTTCCGTCAGCAACTGGAAACCGCAGAGAGTGGTGAAGAAGGCGGAATGAGGGCAAATATGCCCACCGAGACGGACATTCCCTGTCCGAGCTGCGGCCGGCCGATGCAGATACGTGTAGCCAGCACCGGCGTATTTCTGGGCTGTTCCGGCTACTCATTGCCACCCAAGGAACGCTGCAAGACGACCATCAACCTGGTTTCCGGGGATGAAGTCGTCAGTGCGGACGAGGATGTGGAAGGCGAGGGCGAGACCCGTCTGCTGCGCAAAAAGCGTCGCTGTCCGAAGTGTGGCACTGCCATGGACAGCTACCTGGTGGACGAAACCCGTAAGCTCCATGTATGCGGTAACAATCCCGACTGTTCCGGCTATGAGGTGGAGAAAGGCAGCTTCCGGATCAAGGGATATGAAGGTCCGACCCTTGAGTGCGATAAGTGTGGCTTCGAAATGCAGCTCAAGACCGGCCGTTTTGGCAAGTACTTCGGTTGCACCAACACGGAATGCAAGAATACCCGAAAGCTGCTGAAAAGCGGCGAGCCGGCACCGCCCAAGATGGACCCGGTGCCCATGCCGGAACTTCAGTGCCAGAAGGTGGATGATACCTACGTACTGCGCGATGGCGCTTCGGGCCTGTTCCTGGCTGCGAGCAAATTCCCCAAGAACCGGGAAACCAGGCCGCCACTGGTGATGGAAATCAAACCCCATCGCAAGGAAATCGACCCGAAATACGATTACCTGATGGATGCGCCCGAGAAGGATCCCGAGGGTAATCCCACGGTCATCCGTTACAGCCGCAAGAGCAAAGAGCAGTACGTCATGTCGGAGAAGGACGGCAAGGCGACAGGCTGGTCGGCCTGGTATGAAAATGGCCGCTGGGTTCCCCAGGATAAAAAGAAATAGTTTTTGCCACGGAAGGACGCCGAAAAACGAAAAAAGAGAAAGTGATTTTTAGCCACGAAATCCACTAAAGAACACTAAAAATACGAGAAAGCCGCGTTGTAACTTCGTCGTAAATCTTTGTTCGTGTTCTTTAGTGGATTTCGTGGCAGATATCGTCTTTATCTTTTTACGTGTTCTTCACTGGCAAAATATCACTTCTTCCGCAGGCGCTGGATCAGCGACGACGTATCCCAGCGGCGCCCGCCCATATCCTGCACATCGCCATAGAACTGGTCCACCAGGGCCGCAACGGGGATTTTTGAACCGTTCTTGCGGGCTTCCTCAAGACAGATGGCCAGGTCCTTTCGCATCCAGTCGACGGCGAATCCGTGCTCGAATTCTCCATCAATCATGGTGCCCGAGCGGTTCTCCATCTGCCATGACTGGGCAGCGCCCTTGGAGATGACGTCCACGACTTTTCGCACGTCCAGGTCTGCCTGCTCGGCGAAGTGGAGAGCCTCGGACAAGCCCTGGACCAGGCCGGCAATGGCGATCTGGTTGACCATTTTGGTTCTCTGGCCACTGCCTACCGGACCCATGAGATTCAGGGCCTTGGCGTAGTGTTCCATGAGCGGTTTTGCCTGGGAGAATGGCTCGTCTTCACCACCACACATAATGGTAAGCTGACCGTTTTCAGCACCCTGCTGGCCGCCGGACACCGGCGCGTCAAGAAACCCGAGGTTGCGGGCCCTGGCCAGCTGCGCCAGTTGTTCGGCGATACCGGCGGAGGCGGTCGTATGGTCCACAAGCACCGCTCCGGGCTTGGCGTTGGCAATGATGCCATCGGGTCCCTCGTATACCTCTGCCAGATCGCGATCAGCACCAACACAGGTGAACACGAAGTCGGCCTCCATCACCGTGCTGGCAATGGAGTCGCAGGCCTTGCCCGGGTATTTCCCGGCCCAGGAGGCGGATTTCTCGGCGCTACGGTTCCACACCCGTGTGTCGATTCCTGCTGTTGCCAGGTGACCGGCCATGGGGTAACCCATGATGCCGAGTCCGATGAATGCTGCGGTTACACTCATAAAGTCTGTCTCCGGAATCCGATTATTGTTGGGGAAAACAGCGTCAATCATTACAGAATGCGCGGACACAAAAAAGGCCGCTATGCAGCGGCCTTGATTTCGGTAATCCCTGCCCGAGGGATTACTTCGGGTATTTCCGGGCTTTTTCGCCGGTATACAGTTGGCGCGGGCGGCCAATGCGGTAGTCGCCGCTGACCATTTCGTTCCAGTGAGAGAACCAGCCGATGGTCCGTGACAGGGCGAAGATCACTGTAAACATGGACGTGGGAATGCCAATTGCCTTGAGGATCAGGCCGGAGTAGAAGTCCACATTGGGGTACAGCTTGCGCTGGACGAAGTAGTCGTCTTCCAGGGCAATCTTTTCCAGGCGCTGGGCGATTTTCAGCAGCGGGTCGTTTTCCAGACCCAGTTCCGTCAATACTTCGTGGGCAGTTTCCGCCATTACTTTGGCCCGGGGATCGAAGTTCTTGTAAACCCGATGGCCGAAGCCCATGAGGCGGAACGGATCGTCTTTGTCCTTGGCCTTGGCAATGAACTTCTCGATATTGCTCTCATCGCCGATTTCAGCAAGCATGTCCAGAACGGCTTCGTTGGCACCGCCGTGAGCCGGTCCCCAGAGTGCTGCAATGCCCGAGGCAATGCATGCATAGGGGTTGGCACCGGTAGAGCCTGCCAGGCGTACTGTGGAAGTCGAGGCGTTCTGTTCATGGTCCGCGTGCAGGATGAAGATCTTGTCCATGGCCTTGGCCAGGATCGGATTTGGCTTGTATTCCTCGCAGGGAACGCCAAACATCATCTGCAGGAAGTTTTCGGAGTAGGACAGGTCGTTACGGGGGTACATGAACGGCTGGCCAATGCTGTACTTGTAGGACCAGGCGGCAATAGTGGGCATCTTTGCGATCAGGCGGTGGGCCGTGATTTCCCGCTGGTGCAGGTTGGTAACGTCCATCTGGTCATGGTAGAAGGCAGACAGGGCGCCTACCACGCCACACATGATGGCCATCGGATGCGCGTCCCGGCGGAAACCCTGGTAGAAGTTGCGCATCTGGTCGTGCAGCATGGTGTGGCTTTTGATGGTTTCATGGAAATTCCGGTTCTCTTCTGCGGTGGGCAGCTCGCCGTTGAGCAGCAGGTAGCAGACTTCAAGGTAGTCCGAGTTTTCCGCCAGTTCTTCAATCGGGTAGCCCCGGTGCAGGAGAACACCGTTGGCGCCGTCAATGTAGGTGATCTGTGATTCACAGGCCGCAGTTGATACAAATCCGGGGTCGTAAGTGAAGACGCCTTCCTGGACCAGGCTTCTCACGTCAATGACGTCAGGGCCGACGGTGCCTGAGTAAACCGGTAGCTCGATGGACTTGTCACCCACCGAAAGTGTGGCTTTCCTGTCGGTCATGGTGCTCTCCTATTTATCAGCATTTGGATGCGCTAGAAGGCGCGTATTATCGCAAAACTGGCGGCAAAATATAGGGCGTTGGCTTTTTTTGTCAATGGAGGAGGCAATAAAACCGGATATTTGACATTCGCTGTCAATCAGGGAAATCCGGAATACGCCCATCCGGCAGCCAGAATTGAATTTGTCAATTATCTAAATAGCGAGTGACGGGCCCTGATTTTACAGGCTTTCGCAAGGTTGCCCGTTTGTAATTGACAGGGGTACTCCTTATAATCCGTATCCCGGAATCGGGGATATACCAGGCCGCAGCGTCAGATATCACAAGAGCGCATGCCGGTTTTTCTCCCTCCTTAGCCAATCGTGTGCCGGATTCGTTCAGCACGATGATCCTTACATACCAACCATCCGCATCCGGTTTTTTCCGGCCCGCGGAACCAAGAGAGAGTGTGAGAGCGCTGTGAATAGCAAACGACCAGTAAATCTCGATCTCGGCAAGTTCCATTTTCCGCTGCCAGCCATCACGTCCATACTGCATCGCGTCAGTGGCATCATCATTTTTGTCGGTGTTGCTTTCATGCTTTACGGACTTCAGCTTTCCCTTTCAGGGGAAGAGGGCTACAGCCGTGTTAGTGGGTTGCTGGACGGCTTCCTTGCGAAGCTGATTACCTGGGGCATTCTGTCTGCCTTGTTGTACCACCTGGTTGCGGGTATCAAGCACCTGCTGATGGATATGGGCATCGGTGAAGAGCTGGAAAGTGGCCGGCTCGCGGCGAAAGCCACAATTGTGGTTTCCGTTATTCTCATCCTTCTTGCAGGAGTCTGGGTATGGTAAACAGCGTAACGAATCTCGGACGCAGCGGCGTATTCGACTGGCTGATCCAGCGCGTCACCGCCTACGTACTTGCTCTGTATACAATTTTTCTGTTTGGTTTCATCCTGACATCCGACGTCAATTACGAAACCTGGTCTTCCCTGTTTGATCAGACCTGGTTCCGTATCTTCACCCTGCTTGCCTTGCTCTCTATCGGCGCGCACGCCTGGGTGGGGCTCTGGACAGTTACAACGGATTACATCAAGGCGACGCTGCCCCGGTTCCTGGTCCAGGCACTGTGTGGTTTGACAATGTTCGTGTATGTAGTCTGGGGCATTCAGATTCTTTGGGGGCTTTAATTAATGGCTAATATCAAGACCATGTCTTACGACGCGATTGTTATCGGTGGTGGCGGTGCCGGTATGCGTGCCGCCCTTCAGTTGACCGAGTCCGGCGTCAATACCGCGTGTATCACCAAGGTTTTTCCGACGCGTTCCCACACAGTGTCTGCCCAGGGCGGCATCACCTGCGCGATCGCCAGTGCCGATCCCAACGATGACTGGCGCTGGCACATGTACGATACCGTCAAGGGCTCCGACTATATCGGTGACCAGGACGCTATCGAGTATATGTGTTCCGTAGGTCCCCAGGCTGTCTTCGAGCTTGAGCACATGGGACTGCCGTTCTCACGGACCGAGCAGGGCCGTATCTATCAGCGCCCGTTCGGTGGCCAGTCCAAGGGGCCGGATAATCCCGCCCAGGCGGCTCGTACCTGTGCCGCTGCCGACCGCACCGGTCATGCGTTGTTGCACACGCTCTACCAGGCAAATCTCAAGGGCGGTACCACGTTCCTTAACGAGTGGTACGCGGTAGATCTGGTCAAGAACAGCAAGAACGAAGTGGTTGGTGTGGTTGCCATCGAGATCGAGACCGGTGAAGTGGTCTATATAAAGTCCAAGGCAACGGTTCTGGCCACCGGCGGTGCCGGCCGTATTTATGCTTCCACCACCAATGCCCTGATCAACACCGGCGATGGTATCGGCATGGCGCTGCGCGCTGGCTTCCCGATGCAGGACATGGAAATGTGGCAGTTCCACCCCACCGGTATTCACGGTGCGGGCACACTGGTGACCGAAGGTTGCCGGGGTGAGGGCGGTTACCTGATCAACTCCGAGGGTGAGCGCTTCATGGAGCGTTACGCTCCGAACGCGAAAGACCTGGCAGGCCGGGATGTTGTAGCCCGCTCCATGGTCATCGAGATCCTGGAAGGCCGTGGTTGTGGCCCGGACAAGGATCACGTATTGCTGAAGCTGGACCACCTGGGTGAAGAGACCCTGAACCTGCGTCTGCCGGGTATCTGTGAGCTGTCACGTACCTTCGCACACGTGGACCCGGTAAAAGAACCGGTGCCGGTTGTACCGACCTGCCATTACATGATGGGCGGTATTCCCACGAACGTCGGCGGCCAGGCCCTGACCCAGGACGAGAATGGCAACGACAAGCCGATTCCCGGGCTGTTCGCCTGTGGCGAGGCTGCCTGTGTATCTGTACACGGCGCCAATCGTCTTGGTGGCAACTCGCTGCTGGATCTGGTGGTGTTCGGTCGCGCGGCTGGCCTGCATATTGAAGAGCAGCTCCGTGGCGGCTTCGAGGTTGATGGTGCCAGCGAGCAGGACATCAAGAACGCAATGGCTCGTCTTGACCGCCTGAACAGTGCTTCTGAAGGCGAGAGTGTCGCCGAGGTTCGTAAGGACCTGCAGAACTGCATGCAGCTGTATTTTGGTGTATTCCGTGACGGCAACAGCATGGAAGAAGGCCTCAAGAAGCTGGAAGCAATTGGTGAGCGTGTTCGCAACACCAAGTTGGCCGATACCAGTGGCGCCTTCAACACCGCGCGTATCGAAGCTCTCGAGCTGGACAATCTATACGAAGTTGCCCTGGCAACAGCTGTTTCAGCCTTCGAACGTAAAGAGAGCCGTGGTGCCCACGCCCGTAATGACTTCACCGAGCGTGATGACGAAAACTGGCTGAAGCATTCGCTTTACTTCCCGCTGGACAAGCGTGTTGGCAAGCGTGACGTGAACTTCGCTCCGAAAACGGTTGAAACATTCCAGCCGAAGATCCGGACTTACTAGGGGGGGATTGAGCAATGTTAGTAAGCCTGTACCGCTATAACCCGGAAACAGATAATGCGCCCTACATGCAGGACGTGGAGCTGGAAATTCCGGCCGGCAAGGACCTGATGGTTCTGGATGTGCTGAACCTGATCAAGGAGCAGGATCCTTCAATGGCCTACCGCCGTTCCTGCCGGGAAGGTGTGTGTGGTTCAGATGGCATGAACATGAACGGCAAGAACGGTCTTGCCTGTATTACTCCGCTGTCTGAGGTTCTCAAGAACAACAAGCTGGTTCTGCGCCCGCTGCCGGGCCTGCCGGTTATCCGGGATCTGGTCGTGGATATGAGTCTTTTCTACAAGCAGTACGAAAAGGTCATGCCCTACCTGGTGAACGATACGCCGGCACCCGCGATTGAGCGCTACCAGTCTCCGGAAGACCGGGAGAAACTGGACGGCCTGTACGAGTGTATTCTCTGTGCCTGCTGTTCCACGGCCTGTCCGTCTTTCTGGTGGAACCCGGACAAGTTTATTGGCCCGGCTGGGCTGTTGCAGGCGTACCGCTTCCTGGCGGATAGCCGCGATACCGCCCAGGAAGAGCGTCTTGCCAACCTTGACGACCCGTTCAGCGTATTCCGCTGTCGCGGTATCATGAACTGTGTCAGTGTCTGTCCCAAAGGCCTCAACCCCACAAGGGCGATCGGCCATATCCGCAATCTTCTGCTTCAGCGGGCAACTTAAGCAGAATCCGGCACAGGGTCTATACTGTGCTGGCAGAGCTCGTACCCGGAAGAGCCCGCAACGACGCGGGCTCTTCAACCAAAGGCTTATAGTCAAAAGTCTTAACAGGGTGCAAACTACGCGGGCCGTGACAGGAACTTATAAGGTTCCTTCACGGCTTTGCTGAGTATAATAACCACCGGGGAACGGAAAACATCCTTGTTGGGTGTGGTGGCCACAGTCGATCCCGTAAAAACCCGTATTGACTCAGATATACCCCTGGCCGACCATAGCCAGCTCCCCGCACCAGCCCAAGGTGAGCTATTCAAAATGCACGAAAGCATAATGGAGCAGTTATGGCAGACTTCCCACCTACAGGGGGGGAATCTTGCCTATGTTGAACAGCTTTTCGAAACCTACCTGACAGACCCCAATGCAGTGCCGGAAGAATGGCGCAGCTATTTCGACAAACTTCCCAGTGTGGATGGCTACAAAGGCCGCGATATAGATCATTCATCTATACGCCAGCAGTTCGAGCATATTTCCCGGAATCAGCGTTTTCTTGCCTCCAGTGGCGTGCCTGCCAGCGCAACCGCGGATGCGGACAAGAAGCAGATTCGGGTGCTCCAGCTGATCAATGCCTTTCGTTTCCGGGGTCACCAGGAAGCGAAACTTGACCCTCTCGGGGTCTGGAATCGCCCGCAGGTGGAAGATCTCGATCCTTCATTCCATGAGCTTTCGGAAGCAGATTACGACCTTGAGTTCCAGACCGGCTCCCTGAACTTCGGTTCCGAGACCATGAAGTTGCGGGACATCGTGGATGGGCTGCGCCAGACCTATTGCGAAAGCATCGGCGCCGAATACATGCATGTTGTTGATACCCGCATCAAGCGGTGGTTCCAGCAGCGCATGGAGCCGGTTCGCTCGCGCCCCAATTATGAAGCCGCTACCCGCAAGCATCTTCTCGAGCGCCTGACGGCAGCAGAAGGACTGGAAAAGTACCTGGGTTCACGGTATCCCGGCGTAAAGCGTTTCGGCCTTGAAGGTGGTGAAAGCCTGATTCCGTGTCTGGACGAACTGATTCAGCGGGCCGGAAGCTATGGCGCCAAGGAAATCGTGCTGGGCATGGCTCACCGCGGACGCCTGAACGTTCTGGTCAATACGCTCGGCAAGAATCCGAAAGAACTGTTTGATGAATTCGAGGGCAAGAAGCTCGCGGATTCCGGCTCCGGTGACGTGAAATACCACCAGGGCTTCTCATCCAACGTGATGACAGAAGGTGGTGAGATTCACTTGGCACTGGCGTTCAACCCGTCGCACCTTGAGATTGTATCCCCGGTGGTTGAAGGCTCGGTTCGTGCCCGCCAGACCCGCCGGGAAGACCCCAATGGCACCCAGTGCGTTCCCATTATCATGCACGGTGATGCCGCGTTTGCGGGGCAGGGCGTGGTCATGGAAACCTTCCAGATGTCCCAGACCCGGGGCTACGGTGTTGGCGGTACCATCCATATCGTTATCAACAACCAGGTCGGCTTTACCACCAGCAAGCAGGAAGACGCCCGTTCAACGGAGTACTGCACGGACGTGGCCAAGATGATCCAGGCCCCCATCCTGCACGTGAACGCGGACGATCCTGAAGCGGTCATGTTTGTGACCCAGATGGCCATGGATTATCGCCACGAATTCAAGAACGACGTGGTAATTGACCTGGTGTGCTACCGCCGCCGTGGCCACAACGAAGCCGATGAGCCGGCCGCTACCCAGCCGGTGATGTATGACAAGATCCGCAAGCTGACAACCACCCGCAACCTCTACGCCGAGAAACTGGTGGCCGACGGGGTTATCAGCGAGGAAGAAGCGAAGCAGATCGAGCTGGACTACCGCGACGAGCTGGACAAGGGTGACCATGTGGTCAAATCCCTGGTCAAGGAGCCCAACAAGGAGCTCTACGTTGACTGGACTCCCTACCTGGGCCACGAGTGGACGGCCAAGTGTAAATCCAGTGTTGCATTGAAAACGATCCAGAAGCTTGGCAAGAAGCTGACCCATATACCGGAAGGTTTCAGTGTGCAGCGCCAGGTGTCCAAGATTATCAGTGACCGTGAGAAGATGACGGCCGGTGCCCTGCCCATCAACTGGGGCTACGGTGAGATCATGGCGTACGCCACGCTTCTTCATGAAGGGCACCCGATCCGCATTACCGGCCAGGACGTCGGGCGGGGCACTTTCTCTCACCGTCATGCGGTTCTGCACAATCAGAAGGATGGCTCGACCCATATTGCTCTCGAGCATCTGTCCGAGGACCAGCCAAAGTTTGAAATCTATGATTCGCTGCTGTCGGAAGAGGCTGTCATGGCCTTCGAGTACGGCTACGCGACCACAGCTCCCAACGGATTGGTTGTCTGGGAAGCGCAATTTGGTGATTTTGCCAACGGCGCCCAGGTGGTGATTGACCAGTTCCTGACCAGTGGTGAGCACAAGTGGGGCCGCCTGTGTGGCCTGACCCTGCTGCTGCCACACGGCTATGAAGGCCAGGGGCCTGAGCACAGTTCAGCGCGCCTCGAGCGCTTCCTGCAGCTGTCGGCCGAGCACAACATCCAGGTGTGTGTGCCCACCACCCCGTCGCAGGTGTTCCATATGCTGCGCCGTCAGGTCAAGCGCCCGCTGCGCAAGCCGCTGGTGGCCATCACGCCCAAGAGCCTGTTGCGGCATAAAGAGGCAACCTCCGATCTGGACGATCTCACCTCCGGCACCTTCAAGACAGTGCTGCCCGAGAAAGAGCCGTCCGATCCGAAGAAAGTCAATCGCCTGATTCTGTGCAGTGGCAAGGTTTACTTCGACCTGCTTGAGCGCAAGAAGGCAGATGAGCGGGACGATGTTGCCATCGTTCGTATCGAGCAACTGTATCCGTTCCCGGGTGATGACCTGGATGAGCTTCTGAGCCAGTACAGCAAGCTCAAGCACGTGTTCTGGTGTCAGGAAGAGCCCATGAACCAGGGTGCCTGGTACTGCAGTCAGCATCACATGAGAAATGCACTGCATCGCCACAACCCCAAACTGTATCTTCAGTATGCCGGTCGTGACGCTTCCGCTGCTCCGGCCTGTGGGCATATGTCCGTCCACATTGAAGAGCAGAAAAAACTGGTTAACGACGCGTTTGAAATCTGACGAGCTACCGAACTAAGGACCCGAGATGTCAACTGATATAAAAGCCCCCGTATTCCCAGAGTCGGTCGCAGAGGGAACAGTCGCGACCTGGCACAAGCAGCCCGGTGAAGCCTGTTCACGTGACGAGCTGATTGTCGACATTGAAACCGACAAGGTCGTGCTCGAAGTGGTAGCTCCGGCTGATGGCGTGATTGAGGAAATACTCAAGGGCGAAGGCGACACCGTTGAGAGCGGTGAGGTAGTCGGCAAATTCAAGGAAGGTGCCGCTGGCGAATCAAAGCCGGCTGCCAAGGCTGGAGAGGAAAGCAAGAAGGAAGAAGCGGCTGAGAAGCCCGCGGAGGCCTCGGCACCATCTTCCGGCGAAGCCATTCTCAGCCCGGCCGCCCGCAAACTGGCTGAAGAGAACAACATCAATCCGGATGCCGTCAAAGGTACCGGGAAGGATGGGCGTGTTACCAAGGAAGATGTCCAGAATCATATAGATGCGGGCAAGTCTTCAGGCTCTGCTTCAACTGCTGCTGCCAAGCCTGCCGGCGATATGCCCCAGGTGGATGTGAGCTCCGGCGAGCGTCCGGAGAAGCGGGTGCCCATGACCCGCCTGCGTGCCAGCATTGCCAAACGTCTGGTCAATGCCCAGCAAACCGCTGCCATGCTCACCACGTTCAACGAAGTGAACATGGGCCCGGTTATGGAGCTGCGCAAGCAGTACAAGGAAAGCTTCGAGAAGCGTCATGGGGTCAAACTGGGCTTCATGTCGTTCTTCACCAAGGCTGCGACCGAAGCTTTGAAGCGGTTCCCCGCGGTGAACGCGTCCATCGACGGCAATGACATGGTCTACCATGGTTACCAGGATATCGGTATTGCCGTTTCAAGTGACCGTGGCCTGGTTGTTCCTGTCGTGCGTGACACCGATGCACTCGGCCTTGCCGACATCGAAAAGAAGATCGTCGAGTATGGAACCAAGGCGAAAGAGGGCAAGCTGGGTATCGAGGAGATGACCGGCGGCACCTTTACCATTACCAATGGCGGCATCTTCGGGTCGCTGATTTCCACACCGATTCTGAATCCGCCGCAGACAGCCATCCTGGGCATGCACAAAATCCAGGAGCGCCCGATGGCGGTCAATGGCAAGGTCGAGATCCAGCCCATGATGTATCTGGCGCTGTCTTACGATCACCGCATGATTGACGGAAAGGAAGCGGTGCAGTTCCTGGTGGCTATCAAGGAAATGCTTGAGGACCCGGCGCGTATTCTGCTGGATGTCTGAACTGACACTTAACGAATTGGATAACGGGATAAAACATGTCTGACAAGTACGACGTAATCGTCATCGGCGCCGGCCCGGGCGGCTATGTGGCCGCCATCAAGGCAGCGCAACTGGGCCTTAAAACAGCCTGTATCGAGTCCTGGACAGATAAGGAAGGCAAGAACCGGCTTGGCGGCACCTGCCTGAACGTGGGTTGTATCCCATCGAAGGCGTTGCTGGAGATCTCCCACAAATACGAGGAGGCCAGCCACGGTTTTGCTGACCAGGGCATCATCGCCAACGATGTCAAGATGGACATTGGCAAGATGATGGAGCGCAAGGAAGGCATTGTGAACCAGCTTACCGGCGGCATCGCAGGTCTGTTCAAGTCCAACGGCGTAACCCCCATTTATGGTCACGGCAAGTTGCTGGCCAACCGTAACGTTGAAGTGACGGACAAGGACGGCAAGAAAAAGACCTACGAGGCGGAGAATGTGATCCTCGCCACCGGTTCCAGGCCGATCGAGATCCCGCCTGCGCCAATGACGGAAGGCTATATAACGGATTCCGAGGGGGCCCTTGAGTTTACCGAGGTTCCCAAGCGCCTGGGTGTGATCGGCGCTGGCATCATCGGCCTCGAGCTGGGTAGTGTCTGGGCCCGTCTGGGTGCCGAAGTAACCATTCTGGAAGCCCAGGACTCGTTCCTGCCGGCTGTTGACCAGCAAGTGGCAAAAGATGCCCTGAAACAGTTCCAGAAGCAGGGCCTGAACATTGTTCTTGGCGGCCGTGTTACCGGCGCCGAGGTCAAGCGCAAGCTGGTGAACGTCAGCTACGAGGACTCCAAGGGCAAACAGGAACTCAAGGTCGACAAGCTGATCGTGGCTGTTGGTCGTCGTCCGTATACCGACAATCTGTTGTCTGAAGATTCCGGCGTGCAAATGGACGAGCGTGGTTTCATCTTTGTCGATGACAACTGCAAGACCGAGGCCCCGGGTGTCTGGGCCATCGGTGACGTGGTTCGTGGCCCGATGCTGGCACACAAGGCTTCCGAAGAAGGCGTGATGGTTGCCGAGCGCATCGCCGGACACAAGCCCCAGGTCAACTACGACTGCATTCCGAACGTGGTTTATACCTTCCCGGAGATCGCCTGGGTCGGTAAAACCGAAGAGCAGCTCAAGGCTGAAGGCGAAGCCTACAAGGTGGGTACGTTCCCGTTCGCGGCGAATGGTCGCGCCATGGCCGCCAATTCGGCAACCGGCATGGTCAAGATCATTGCTGACGAAAAGACCGATCGTATCCTTGGCTTCCACGTAGTGGGGCCGCAGGCTTCCGAGATTGTTGCCCAGGGCGTGATTGCGATGGAGTTTGGCTCCAGTGCAGAAGATCTGGCCCTGACCTGTTTCGCGCATCCGACTCTGTCGGAGTCCGTGCACGAAGCAGCACTGGCTGTAGACGGTGGTGCAATTCACATTGCCAACCGTCGCAAAAAGAAGTAACGCAGATCAGGAAACAGGGGCGCCAACGATGGCGCCCCGCTGCTATAAAAACGGCTGGTTTCCGGTTGCGTTTGTGGTGCGCTGAGGTGATCCCCGGCGCATCGAACCGAATTCGCTCCGCGCGGGTTCAATTTCCGTATGTGGTTATCCTCCATCAGAAAGCGGGACATTAACTATGAATTTGCATGAATATCAGGGCAAGCAGCTGTTCGCTGAATATGGCCTGCCAGTATCCAAAGGCATTGCCTGCGATACCCCCAAGGAAGCAGTGGCCGCTGCTGACGAAATCGGCGGCGACGCGTGGGTTGTTAAGGCCCAGGTACACGCTGGTGGCCGCGGTAAGGCCGGTGGTGTAAAGCTGGTCAAGAGCAAGGACGAAATCCGTGCCTTCGCTGAAAACTGGCTCGGCAAGAACCTGGTAACCTACCAGACCGACGAGAACGGCCAGCCGGTCAGCAAGATTCTTGTTGAGTCCCTTACCGATATCGACCAGGAACTGTACCTGGGTGCGGTTGTCGACCGTGGTACCCGTCGTATCGTATTCATGGCGTCCACCGAAGGTGGTGTCGAGATCGAGAAGGTGGCTGAAGAAACCCCGGAAAAGATCCTCAAGGCCGAGATCGATCCGCTGGTAGGCGCACAGCCGTACCAGGGCCGGGAGCTGGCGTTCAAGCTGGGCCTGGAAGGCAAGCAGATCGGTCAGTTCACCAAGATTTTCCTTGGCCTGGCGAAACTTTTCGAAGAGTGCGACCTGGCTCTGGTTGAAATCAACCCGCTGGTTATCACTCCGGCCGGTGACCTGCACTGCCTGGACGCCAAGATTGGCGTTGACGGCAATGCGCTGTACCGCCAGAAGAAAATCCACGAAATGCACGATCCCTCCCAGGAAGATTCCCGGGAAGCGGAAGCGGCCAAGTGGGAACTCAACTATGTGGCCCTGGAAGGCAACATCGGCTGCATGGTTAACGGCGCCGGTCTGGCCATGGGTACCATGGACATCATCAAGTTGTCCGGTGGTCAGCCTGCCAACTTCCTGGACGTTGGCGGCGGCGCGACCAAGGAGCGTGTTTCCGAAGCGTTCAAGATCATCCTGTCTGACGACAACGTGAAGGCCGTGCTGGTTAACATCTTCGGTGGCATTGTCCGTTGTGACATGATCGCCGAGGGTATTATCGGTGCTGTAAAAGATGTTGGCGTCAAGGTTCCTGTGGTTGTGCGCCTGGAAGGCAACAACGCCGAGAAGGGCACAAAAGTACTCGCCGACAGTGGCCTGAACATCATCGCTGCCACCAGTCTGTCGAATGCGGCAGAGCAAGTCGTTAAAGCCGCGGGGGGTAAATAATGAGCATCCTGATCAACAAAGACACCAAGGTTATCTGCCAGGGCTTTACCGGCGCACAGGGTACTTTTCACTCTGAGCAGGCCATTGAGTACGGCACCAAAATGGTTGGCGGTGTAAGCCCCGGCAAGGGCGGCACCGAGCATCTTGGCCTGCCGGTATTCAACACCGTGCGCGAAGCCGTGGAACAAACCGGTGCGGAAGCCACCGTTATCTATGTACCGGCTCCGTTCTGTAAAGATGCCATCATTGAAGCTGCAGACGCTGGTATCCAGCTGATCGTATGTATCACTGAAGGCATTCCGACCATCGACATGCTCTATGCGAAAGAGTACGTGGATCGCAAGGGCGTTCGTATGATCGGGCCCAACTGTCCGGGTGTGATCACGCCGGGCGAAAGCAAGATCGGTATCATGCCGGGCCATATCCACAAGCCGGGCAAGGTGGGCATCGTGTCCCGCTCAGGTACCCTGACCTACGAAGCGGTCAAGCAGACCACGGACTTCGGCTACGGCCAGTCCACTTGCGTGGGCATTGGTGGTGACCCCATCCCGGGCTCCAACTTCATCGATATCCTGCAAATGCTGCAGGACGACCCGCAGACCGAAGCCATCGTAATGATCGGCGAGATCGGCGGTACCGCCGAGGAAGAAGCGGCAGCGTTCATCAAAGAGAACGTCACCAAGCCGGTTGTTTCCTACATCGCCGGCGTAACTGCGCCTCCGGGCAAGCGCATGGGCCACGCCGGTGCGATCATTTCCGGTGGTAAGGGTACGGCCGACGAGAAGTTCGCAGCCCTGAATGACGCCGGTGTCAAAACCGTGCGCAGCCTGGCCGAGATCGGCAAGGCGCTGAAGGAAGTGACTGGCTGGTAAGCAACCACCGGTAGAAGAAAGCCCCCGGGTCTGCCTTGCGGACTTCCGGGGGCTTTTTGTTTTCAGGCGCCTTTGGCAGGTTTTTCAAAGGTTCCTTAACGCCGGGTGCACATAAGTCTATAATGCCCGGTCAGCCTCGACTAAGATGGCTGTTCCCCATAGATAAAAGGAGTTCATGCTTTGAGTTCTGTCGATTCCCAGCAACGGATTTTGTCCGGCATGCGTCCCACCGGCAAGTTGCACCTTGGCCACTATCACGGTGTTCTGAAGAACTGGGTAAAACTCCAGCATGAATTCGAGTGCTTCTTCTTTGTCGCCGACTGGCACGCGTTGACCACGAATTATGATGATCCTGCCGGTATCCAGGACAGCGTCTGGGACATGGTTATTGACTGGCTGGCCGCCGGGGTCAATCCCGGTTCCTCCACCCTGTTTATCCAGTCCAAGGTACCCGAGCATGCGGAACTGCACCTGCTGCTCTCGATGATTACCCCGCTGGGTTGGCTGGAGCGCATTCCCACCTACAAGGACCAGCAGGAGAAACTGCGGGAGAAGGACCTGGCCACCTATGGTTTCCTGGGTTATCCGTTACTCCAGAGTGCCGATATCCTCATGTATCGGGCCGGGCGGGTGCCCGTGGGGGCCGACCAGGTATCCCACGTGGAGATCACCCGGGAAATCGCCCGGCGTTTCAACCACCTGTATGGCCGCGAACCGGGGTTTGAAGAGCAGGCGGAGGGCGCCATCGTCAAGATGGGCAAGAAGAACGCGAAGCTCTACCGAACCCTGAAAAAGCGCTACCAGGAAGAGGGCGACATGGAAGCCCTGGAAACCGCAAGGGCACTTCTCAAGGAGCAGCAGAACATCTCCCTGGGAGATCGGGAGCGGCTTTACGGTTATATCGAGGGCGGCGGCAAGGTGATCCTGCCGGAGCCCCAGCCGTTGCTCACCCCGGAATCAAAATTGCCGGGGCTGGATGGTCAGAAGATGTCCAAGTCCTATAACAACTATATCGGTCTGCGTGAGGAGCCGGACAGCGTGGCCCAGAAGATCCGTACCATGCAGACCGACCCGCAACGGGTGCGCCGGACCGATCCTGGTGAACCGGAAAAGTGCCCGGTGTGGGGGCTGCACAAGGTGTACTCCGACGCTGACACCCGGGAATGGGTACAGACCGGCTGCCGCAGCGCGGGCATTGGCTGCCTGGAATGCAAGAAACCACTGATTGACTCGATTATCGAGGAACAGCGCCCGCTGCATGAGCGTGCCAGGGAGTATGAGAGCAATCCGGACCTGGTTCACGCCATTATTGAAGAAGGCTGTGAGCATGCCCGGGACGCGGCACGGGATACCCTGGAGGAAGTCCGGGCGGCCATGGGACTGAGCTACCGCTGATTACCGGCGACGATGAATCTGGAGAGTCCATGACAGACGATACCGCAGGCAAAACAGCGGCCGGGGAGGGTGCGGAGGCACCTGTCGCCGCTGCTGAGCAGGCGCCGCTGGCAAGGGTCTCCGGTAAGCCGGTGGTTGACCTTCCCAGAGACCTTTATATACCACCCGATGCCCTGGCAGTGTTCCTCGAGGCCTTCGAGGGGCCGCTGGATCTGTTGCTGTATCTGATCCGGCGCCAGAATATGGACATTCTGGATATTGATGTCAGCGAGATCACGAAGCAGTACATGGACTACATAGGCGCCGTGGAGGCCATGCGGTTTGAACTGGCGGCGGAATACCTGGTGATGGCCGCCACTCTGGCGGAGATCAAGTCCCGGATGCTGCTGCCCCGCCAGGAAACCGAGGATGAAGAGGAAATCGATCCCCGGGCCGAATTGATCCGCCGGCTGCAGCAATACGAGCGCTTCAAGCAGGCGGCTGAAGACATTGACCAGATGCCGCGGCTTGAGCGGGACAACTTCACGGCCTCGGCGGCATTGCCGGCAATGCCATCCAGTCAGCCCCATCCGGATGTGGACCTGCGGGAGATTCTGCTGGCGCTGCAGGGGGTGCTGAAACGGGCGGATCTGTTTACCAGTCACCACGTTGAGCGCGAGCGGTTGTCTACCCGCGAGCGGATGTCGGCCATACTGTCGGTGCTGCGGGACGACCAGTTCGTGACATTTGAAAGCCTGTTCACGCCCGAGGAAGGGCGTTTGGGGGTTGTAGTCAGTTTTCTGGCGACCCTGGAGCTGGTCAAGGAACAGTTGATCGAAGTGGTGCAGGCGGAGGTTCTGGGCCCGATTCATGTCAGGGCCAGGGCATCCCGCTGATTCGCAGGCCTCTCGCAAACCGATACCTGGTAGTGGAACCATGAACGAAGAAAACCTCAGAAAAATTCAGGCAATTACCGAAGCGGCACTGCTTGCAGCCGGTAAGCCATTGTCGGTAGAGCAATTGCGGGAACTGTTTGAAGAGGATGAGCGCCCGGCGCGCCAGATCATGGAGCATGTGCTGGTGTTGCTGGAGCAGTCCTGCCAGGGGCGGGGCTTTGAACTGAAGAAAGTGGCCAGTGGCTACCGGTTGCAGGTCAGGGATGAGTACGCTCCCTGGGTCGGGCGGTTATTTGAAGAGAAACCCCAGCGGTATTCCCGCGCCCTGCTGGAAACCCTGGCCCTGGTTGCCTATCGCCAGCCCATTACCCGGGGTGAAATCGAGGATATCCGGGGCGTAACCGTCAGCAGTAACATAGTCCGTACCCTGCTCGAGCGGGAGTGGGTTCGTGTCGTGGGGCATCGGGATGTGCCCGGTCGTCCCGCCATGTATGCAACCACCAGGCAGTTCCTGGATTATTTCAACCTGGAGGGGCTGGATCAGCTGCCCCCGCTTTCCGAAATCCGCGATCTGGAAGAGATCGGGCGGGAAATTGAAAAGAACATGCAGGCCGAGATCGAATTCGAGTCTCCGGCCAGAGATACTGATGAAATCGACGGGGAAACAACTCCGGAGTCTTCACCAGGGCAGACACTTCACTGATGCCGTTGGTATCAGCCACTTGTTAAGGACAGATTCATGGCGGCAGATCGCCCCCGCAAGCCTGTAACGAAAAAGCCGGAAGAAAACACACCCGCTGGCCCGGAGCGCATCCAGAAGCTGCTGGCCAGGGCCGGTGTGGGGTCCCGCCGGGAGGTTGAAGGCTGGATAGAAGCCGGGCGCCTGGTCATCAACGGCCAACCGGCGGAGCCGGGGCAGAAAGCCTCGGTCAACGATCGTATCGAGCTTGACGGCAAGAAACTGGATATTACGGCCGGCGCCGAAGTGCTCCGCCGTGTGCTGATCTATAACAAGCCGGAAGGGGAAGTGACCACCCGCAAGGATCCGGAAGGGCGCCCGACCGTCTTCGACAGCCTGCCGCGACTCAAGGACCATCGCTGGATCGCGATCGGCCGGCTGGATATCAATACCACCGGGCTTGTACTGTTCACCACCGATGGCGAGCTGGCCAACCGGCTGATGCACCCGTCGCGGCAGATTGATCGCGAATACGCCGTGAGGGTCTTTGGCGAGGTGGACGAGGCGATGATCAAGCGGCTGTCAGAGGGTGTGCTTCTGGACGACGGCATGGCGAAGTTCTCCGACATTACCGAAGCCGGTGGCAAGGGCATTAACCAGTGGTTCCATGTCACGCTGCTGGAAGGTCGCAACCGTGAGGTCCGGCGGCTGTGGGAGTCCCAGGGTGTTCGGGTCAGCCGCCTGAAGAGGGTGCGATACGGGCCGATTTTCCTGCCCAGCCGCCTGACCGTCGGCAAATGGGAAGAGCTGGATCAGAAAGCGGTGGACCTGCTCAGCAAGGCGGTGGATCTTAAACCGGTGGACATTCCGGCCAAAACGCCGTCCGAGCAGAAGGTTCATGACCGCCAGCGCCGCAAGCAGCCAGGATCAGCACCCCGGAAATCCGGTAACCCCCGTTGGCAGGTTGATAGTAGCCGCCCGGACCAGAAACCGGCCCGAAAGCCCGCGCGCAAACCGCCAAAGCGCTGATCAGTTTCGGATAGCGGCGAAAACCCGGGTGCAATTCCGGCCACTGTCTTTTGCCCGGTACAGGGCTTCGTCCGCCCGGGCGAGCCATTGGTCCGGTGTTTCGTCGGGCAGTCGCTGGGCCACGCCACAACTGGTGGTGATCGATACGTCCGTGTCGCCACAGTTCACGACGATGGAGCGAATGTACTCGCGGATGCGGTCGGCAACCGACCGTGCGTCATTTTCGTCAGTATGGGGTAGCAGTATGGCAAACTCCTCACCCCCGAAGCGGTAAACGCTGTCCGAATTCCGCACTGCCTTCTCCAGCTCGGCCGCGGCCAGTTTCAGGATATGATCCCCCACCACGTGGCCATGCTCATCATTAACCGCCTTGAACTGGTCCAGATCACACAGGATCAGGGAACAGCCTTCACCGTGTCGGTCCCCCAGGCTGCAGGCCCGGGCCAGCGCTCCGTCCAGTGCCCGTTTGTTTGGCACGCCGGTCAGTGAGTCCGTCAGGGCGGCCTGCTCGATAGCGATGAACTGGCAGGCATTGCGGATTGGGCAGATGGCGGCCGCCAGCATCAGTTCAATTCCCTCAAGCTCCTGTTCCGCGAACTTCTGGCGTCGGCTGAACGACAGCGTCCCGTAGAAACTGCCTTCGAGGTTGAGGCGGTAATCGCAACGATGAGGCCCGCCCATGCCAGTGGCGTAAACGAAGTCCCGGGTGGCAATCTGATGGCGATAGTTCATGCAATCAAAGGGCACCACCGTGTTTATTTCTTCCGCCAGTATGGCCAACTGGGTTTCCAGGCTCAGGGAGGTGGAGAGGCGGCGGGTAATGCGGGTGAGGACGTCCGGCGAGTCACTCCATTCCCGGTGAGCCTGCCGCAGAGCTGCCAGCTTCTGGGGTTGGGGACCGGACTTGTTGATCGTTGGGATATGTTTCACTCTGCATGGCCTGCTAAAGGTATTTTGGTCATTACCAAGCAAACATTCGGCCATTTGTTGAATAAATAATAAAAACATGTAGATAAAGGCGTTACTTAAAGTAAGTGACAGGGAGATTGCCGCAGGAACTGAACCGGGTGTCAACAAACCGGCAGTGCATTGCCGGGGCGAACGGATCGTTAAAATGTAGGACAAGGGGATTGGGGTTGTCGGTGCCTGTGGTAAACTTCTGCGCTTATCCATTGCTGCCAGTAGCGAGTGAGCGACGTGCCCTATGAGGTTTCAGGCCCCCGAAAGTCTTTCCGAGCAGATAGCCCAGCACATCGGGCAACGCATTGTTACCGGCGATCTTGAGCCGGGCGAGCGAATCCAGGAACTCAAGGTGGCCGGAGAACTCAATGTCAGCCGGGGTTCCGTGCGGGAAGCGCTGCTGATCCTCCAGCGTCGACACCTGGTGGAGATCTTTCCGCGGCGGGGTGCGGTGGTCTCGCGGCTGACACCAGAGCTGGTCAACAGCCTCTATGATATCTATATCGACCTGCTGTGCATGCTGGGGCGCAAGGTACTTGAGCGCTGGTCCGGAGAGCAGCTTTCTGGGGTCATGGGGCAGGTCCGTGAGCTACAGGCGGTAATCGATGCGCTCAATTCGTCCGGCGGCGATGCAGCAGAGCAGGTAATCGACGCCGGTTTCGGCGTTATGCGTTATGCCTACGGGCTGGTAGAGAATCCGTTCCTGGAAGAGACACTTGAGAACTTCCGGCCTGCCATCAGTCGTACCTATTTTGTTGCCCTGGAAAACTTCCGTGACGAGCTGGAAGAAACCGGCCGTTTTTTCCGGCTACTGGCCGATGCCGCCATCCGGGGTGACTCGCCCGGGCTCGAGCAGGCCATCTGCGAATTTGGTGAACATCAGCGCCAACAGGTACTCAGTATTCTCAGGGAAGAGGTAAGCGCCTGATATGCGCCTGAAATCAATCAAACTGTCCGGTTTCAAGTCTTTTGTAGACCCCACGACGGTGCCGTTTCCTTCCAACATGACCGCGGTGGTAGGGCCCAATGGATGTGGCAAGTCCAATATCATCGACGCCGTGCGCTGGGTCATGGGTGAAAGCTCCGCCAAGTATCTCCGTGGCGAGTCCATGTCTGATGTGATATTCAACGGCTCCAGCGCCCGCAAACCCGTTGGCCAGGCCTCGATTGAACTGGTGTTCGACAACAGTGACGGTTCCGCCCCCGGGGAGTTTGTGCGCTTCAACGAGATTTCGGTAAGGCGCCGGGTTTCACGGGAAGGGCAGTCCGAATACTTCCTCAACGGATCGAAATGCCGACGACGGGATATCACCGACCTGTTCCTGGGAACCGGTCTGGGCCCCCGCAGCTACGCCATCATTGAGCAGGGCATGATTTCCAGGCTGATAGAAGCAAAGCCGGAAGAGCTCAGGGTATACATTGAAGAGGCCGCCGGCATCTCCAAGTACAAGGAGCGGCGCAAGGAAACCGAAAGCCGCATACGACGCACCCAGGAGAACCTGGAGCGCCTGACCGACCTGCGCGAGGAACTCGGGCGCCAGCTGCAGCACCTGGAACGCCAGGCCCAGGCCGCCGAGAAATACAAAGCCTACAAGCAGGAAGAGCGCCAGAAAAAAGCAGAGTTGACGGTACTGCGCTGGCAATCCCTGGACACGGACCTGCAAACCTGGCGTTCCCGCATCCGGGATACGGAGCTGGAACTGGAAAAGCAGCTTTCCGAGCGTGTCAGCCTGGAAACCTCCCTGGAATCACTGCGTGAAAACCACCAGGACCGTAACGAGCACTTCAACAAGGCCCAGGCCCGCTACTACGAAGCCGGCGCAGATATCGCCCGTATCGAACAGAGCCTTGAGCATCAGCGGGAACGCAGCCGCCAGACCGCTGCCGAACTGGATCAGGCCATGGCCAACCAGCGCGAACTGGCCAGGGAACTGGAGCAGGATCAGGACAAGCTGGCCGGTATCCAGGAAGAACTGGATATGCTGGAGCCTGAACAGGAAGCCCTGGCCCTGAAATCCGAGGAATCCGGGGAAAAACTCCAGAGTGCCGAAGACGCCATGACCGAATGGCAGCATAACTGGGAGGATTTCAGTTCCCGTTCGGCGGATGCCCGACGCCAGGCCGAACTTGCGCAGTCCCGGATTCGGTCACTCGAAGAGGCGATTGAACAGCTCCGCAGCCGCCAGCAAAGACTTCAGGATGAGCAGGAATTGCTTGAGGGGCAACTGGATCGTGCTGAACTGGATGACTTCCTGGAACAGCAGGAAGCCCTGGAGTTGCAGCGCGAGGATGCCTCGGAACGCATCAACGTGGTTCAGGACGAACTTCAGGACGCCCGTCAACGGCAGAGGGATGCCGAACAGGCAGCCGCGGATGCCCGTCAGAAGGTCCAGAGCCTGCGGGCATCACTGGAATCCCAGCAGGCCCTGCTGGATGAACAGATGGGTGGCCAGGACGATACCCTCCAGGCGTGGCTCAATGACCAGGGCCTGAGTAACAGCCCCCGGCTGGCCAGGCAGCTCCGCATTGAAGACGGCTGGGAATTCGCGGTTGAACAGGTGATCGGTCGCTTTACCCAGGGCCTCAGTGTACCGGGGCTGGGCTCCGTGCACTCGGCCATGTCCGCCGCTCCCCGTGGCCTGGCGCTGGTGAACGGGGACTCCGGTAACACCGCCGTGGCCGAAGGGCTGGCGGGCAAAGTAACCGGTGCCGGAGGAATGACTTCCTTGCTGGCCCGGGTGGATACGGCTGAAACCATGGAGGAGGCCCTCGGCAGGCAAGCGGGGCTGGCACCGGGTAAAAGCATTATTACCCGTGAGGGCGCCTGGCTGTCCGCAGACTGGATACTGATGCCGGATTCAGACGCCGCCCAGGTGGGTGTGATTGAGCGCCAGAAAAAAGTGACGGCCCTGGCGGAAGAACTGGAACAGGCAGAGGCTGCCCTGGAAACCGCTACCGATAGCCTGGACCGTCTGCTTGAACAGTCTGAGCGGGCGGAAGCGGCAAGGGACGAAGCCCAGGCCCGGCTGGCGGATGCCGACCGGGAACTGTCCACCCTGACGTCAAAGATCAGTGGCCTGAAAGCCCGGGCGGAACAGATTGACGCCCGGCTGCAGCGCATTCGTGACGATCTGTCCGATGTGTCCATGAGCCTTGAGCAACAGCAGGAACAACTGCAGGAAACCCGCGAGGAATGGCAGCAGGCCCTGGCTTCCACGGAAGACAGCGAGGAAGAAAAAGAACGTCTGCTTGAGCGCCGGGATGTACTGCGCGAAAACCTGGACCGGCTTCGACAGGAAGCAAGGCATGATCGCGACCACGCCCACCAGCTGCAGTTGCAGTTGCAGTCCCTGAACAGTCAGCGGGACGGGCTGCGGCAGACCATTGAGCGTATGCAAATGCAGAAGGAGCGCATCGACGAGCGCCTGGATATCCTCAGGGAAAGCAGGGAAAACGCGGAAGAACCCATCGAAGATCTGCAGATGCAGCTTGAAGGCCTGCTGGACCGCCGGCTTGCGGAGGAAGAGAAGCTGGGTGCCGCCAGGGACGCCCTCGAAGAAATCGACCAGGAAGTTCGCCAGAAAGAGCAGAGCCGCAGTCGCATCGAGCATACCATTCAGGAGGTGAGGGCCAGCCTTGAGACGCTGAAGATGGAATCCCAGGCCCTGGAAATACGTGCCGGCAACCATCTGGAACAGCTCGAAGAGCTGGATATCCGACTGCAGGAGGTGCTGTCCACCCTGCCGGAGGAGGCCAGCGAGAAGGCATGGTCCGAGGAACTGGAGAAGCTGGGATCACGTATTCAGCGCCTGGGCGCGATCAACCTGGCCGCCATCGAGGAATACCAGGTGCAGAGCGAGCGCAAGACCTACCTGGACAGTCAGCACGAAGACCTGATGGAGGCCCTGGAAACCCTGGATACGGCCATCCGCAAGATCGACCGGGAAACCCGTCAGCGCTTCAAGGAAACCTTCGACCAGGTGAACGGTGGCCTGCAGGCACTGTTCCCGAAGGTGTTTGGGGGCGGCAATGCCTACCTGGAACTGACCGGAGAAGACCTCCTGGAAACCGGCGTGGCGATCATGGCTAGGCCTCCGGGCAAGAAGAACAGCACCATCCATCTGCTTTCCGGCGGCGAAAAGGCGTTGACCGCCATCGCATTGGTGTTTTCGATCTTCCAGCTCAATCCGGCGCCTTTCTGTATGCTGGACGAGGTAGACGCCCCCCTGGACGACGCGAACGTGGGCCGTTATGCCAATATGGTCAAGGAAATGTCGAAACAGGTTCAGTTCATTTACATCACCCATAACAAGATTGCCATGGAAATGGCGGACCAGCTGATGGGTGTTACCATGCACGAGCCCGGTTGTTCACGACTGGTGTCGGTTGATGTGGACGAGGCCGCAGCACTGGCGGAAGCCTGATGCGGTTTGCGTCGGTCATTGTTCGTGCAAAAATGACAAAAACGCCATCTGGCCTGTGTTTGCGTTGTATTCATTACAGGCTTTTCTTAGAGTAGCAACGATATCTGATCTGCAAACAGGACAGCACCATTATGTCTCTTAGGGAATGGTTAATTGCCATCGGTACCCTGGTTATTCTCGGTATTGTCATTGATGGCCTGCGCCGCATGAGGCGCGCCCGCAAGGAATCGATCGCAATTTCCTCAGGCATGGGGGCGGATGACCTTGACGATTCCCCACTGGACAAGGAATACAATCCCGAACTCCCCAACGGCGGGGCCCGGACCATCTCCCGCGATACTCTGGAAGAGCGTGGTTATGTAAAACCGGAGAAAAGCCGCTTCGCAAGGCCGAACCCCAAACCAACCCGCCCGGTGGTCACCAGTTCCAGAGAGGAGAAGCCGGAGTCACCGGTTGCTCCAGATGTTGCTCCAGATGATGATATACCGGAGGATTTCGCAGCCAGCAAAACGGACGACAGTTCCTTGGATGCCGATACCGGATGGGGTGCGGTAGACGAAGACGACGGCATTGCGGGAGAGCCCCGGGTTGTCAGCAGAAAGGAGCCGGATGAATCCCCCGTTGAGGATGAAGTGCCCGAGGATGTGGTACCTCCGATGGTAACCTCGGAAGTAGAAGAAGACACTGCCCGGCGGGATCAGCCTGCCCGGAAATCCGGTCAGCCTCTGGCCGGTGCCAACCGCCCGGAAGCACGGGAGGTGGTGGTCATCAACGTGCTGGCAAAAGCCGATGAGAATTTCACCGGGCCCCGGCTGAAAGCCCTGTTTGAGGCCTGTGGCCTCGAACACGGTGACATGGACATCTACCACCGCCACGAGCAGGCGGATACCACCAGCCCTGTCCAGTTCAGTGTTGCCAGCGCGGTGGAGCCGGGCACCTTCAAGCCTGAAGACATGCCAGAGCTTTCCACCCCGGGCATCAGCTTCTTCATGAGCCTGCCGGGGCCAACCAATTCCATGCAGGCGTTCGAATTCATGCTGGAGACCGCCCAGTGCGTGGTAAAGAATCTCGGTGGCGAGCTGAAGGACGAGCGGCGTAGCGTGATGACGCCACAGACCATCGAACACTGCCGCCAGCGCATTCGCGAATTTGAACGCAAGCAACGATCCCCCAGAAAATGACCAAAGCCACCCCCGACGTCATCAGCCGGGCCGGAGAACTCCGGGATATCCTTACCGAGCATAACTATCAGTACTATGTTCTGGATGATCCCCGGATACCGGACGCGGAATACGACCGCCTGTTCCGCGAACTCCAGGATCTGGAAGCAAAGTACCCGGAGATTGTAACGCCGGATTCCCCCACACGCCGGGTTGGCGCCCAGGGCGAAACCACCTTTGAAGAGGTGGCGCACCGCATTCCGATGCTGTCCCTTGATAACGCCTTCAGCGAAGAGGAATTGCGGGATTTCGACCGCCGGGTCAAGGACCGCCTGAAAACCACGGACGACATCGAGTACGTCTGCGAGCCCAAGCTGGACGGCCTGGCGGTCAGCCTGCATTACGAAGCCGGCATTCTCACCCGGGCAGCCACCCGGGGCGACGGTTATACCGGCGAAGACATTACCGCCAATATCCGTACCATACCGTCGGTACCCCTGAAGCTGCGGGGGGATTCAGTGCCGGATCTTGTTGAGGTGCGGGGAGAGGTTTACATGCCTCTCAAGGGATTTGAATCACTGAACAAGAGGCTGGCTGACCGGGGCGAGAAAACCTTTGTGAATCCCCGCAACGCAGCGGCAGGCAGCCTGCGCCAGAAGAAACCCTCGGTAACAGCGCGGCGCCCACTGGAAATGTGTGCCTACAGTGTTGCCCTGGAAGATGAGAGCCAGTTGCCGGCAACGCACTGGGACGGCCTGCAGCAGGTCCGTAACTGGGGCTTCCGGATCAACCCGGAGATGCGCCTTGCCACCGGGGTTGAGGCCTGCCTGAAGGCCTATGACGAGCTGATGGAAAAACGGGCAAGCCTGCCCTATGAAATCGACGGGATTGTGTTCAAGGTCAACAGCCTGGCGCTGCAACAGCAACTGGGCTTTGTATCCCGCGCTCCCCGGTGGGCCATAGCCCACAAGTTTCCGGCCCAGGAAGAGCTCACGGTGATCGAAGACGTTGAATTCCAGGTGGGGCGCACCGGTGCGATCACACCGGTTGCGCGCCTCAAGCCGGTGTTTGTGGGTGGTGTTACCGTCAGCAATGCCACGCTCCATAACATGGATGAGATTCGGCGCCTGGATGCACGTATCGGCGATACCGTATTCGTCCGCAGGGCCGGTGATGTGATTCCCCAAGTGGTGAAGGTGGTCACCGAGCGGCGGCCGGACAATGCCCGGGTAGTGGAACTCCCTGAAACCTGCCCCGTATGCCAGTCGGATATCGTCCAGATTGAAGGGGAAGCCGTGGCGCGCTGTTCCGGCGGGCTCTTCTGCCCGGCCCAGCGCAAAGAGGCCATCCGCCATTACGCTTCCCGCAAGGCCCTGGATATTGAGGGCCTGGGCGACAAATGGATCGATATTCTGGTGGAGCGGGAACTGGTCAGGACGGTTGCCGACCTTTACCTGCTGAAAAAGTCCGACCTGACGGGCCTGGAACGGATGGGGGAAAAATCAGCCGAAAACCTGATCAAAGCCATCGACCGCTCCCGTCACCCGGTACTGTGGAAGTTTGTCTATGCGCTGGGAATTCGGGAGGTCGGTGAAGCCACTGCCAAGGCACTGGCCAGCCACTTCGGAACCCTGGAGGCCATCAGTGAGGCCGACGAAGAGGCCCTGCAGTCGGTTCCGGACGTTGGGCCCATCGTTGCCGGCCACATTCGCAGTTTCTTCGACCAGCCCCACAACCAGGAGACCATACAGGCCCTCCGGGATGCCGGGGTACAGTGGCAGAGCGAGGAAATCACCGCAGAAGAGAAGCCCCTGAAAGGGGAGACCTGGGTGCTGACAGGCAGCTTGTCCGGCATGACCCGGGATGAGGCCAAGGCCAGGCTCGAAGCCCTTGGTGCCAAAGTCGCCGGCAGTGTTTCCGGCAAGACGTCCTGTGTGGTCGCCGGTGAGGCGGCTGGCTCCAAACTCGCCAAGGCGGAGAAACTCGGTGTACCGGTGATGGATGAGAAAGCGTTCACCGGGTTCCTGGCAGCCCATAACACCCAAAGCTGAAGCCACGGCAACCGTTATCATCGGGCCGTGGTCAGAATCTGAGAACTCGCGCAGATCCCGCATCCGTGAAATTGATTACCATGAGATTGTTCTGTAACGGTGTGTAAAGCACCCATAAAAACAATGCTCTGAAACGGACTTTTTCATGCGCGCCGATTCGTTACCCCGCTTTCTCCTCCGGGCCGGATGCCTGGCCCTGTTGTCCCTGGTGATTGTTGCTGCCGGCGGTTGTAAAACCGAACGGGATGCGGATGACCCGACCATTCTTGGTGTACCACCGACGGATGCCTATCTGGGGGTTGAGTACTCTTATAACTTCGGCGCCTTCGACAGTGATGACATTCTCGATTATTCCCTGACCAACGCACCGTCCTGGCTGGCCCTTGAAGATATCAGCAACAAGGCCCGGCAGGGCGTCATCATGCGTGGTGTCCCGGGCCTGACAGGCGGCCGCCGCGGGCGGGATGATCTTGGCACCACAGAGAACATCAACCTGGTTGCCAATGACGGCCGCGCTTCCGGAGCCCAGCCGTTCGAAATAGAAGTTCAGGAGAATGTTCTCAGCCTGGCCGTGGAGGATTTTACCGAAGGCGAGGCGGCGGACGCGCCCGAGGAAAGGGATAATCGTTGCGAAGTGCCGGAGCTGGAAGAAACCGGCCGTCATACCTATGAGGCAAATGTCTACGCGGATGATGGCACTGTCAGTAAAACCGAAGAGCGCACCAGGGATACCTATCCGGTTCTGGTTCGGGTTCTTCTGGACCAGCCTTCGGTGACCCGGGTGGCGGTGGCATTCGAGCTTGATTCGAGTTTTGACCCCGAACGTTGTGACGAGGGTTTTGATGATCCGCACCAGCGTTGCGACAACAGTGCCGCCAACGATAACGAAGCCATCATCGGCCAGGATATTGTGGGCCTGGGCTCAGGTAGCGAAGATGATCTGCCCGTGCCTTCCTATCTCGAATACCAGCCGGACGACGACGGAATCCTCTCGCGGGGTGTCATCACCCTGGAGCCGGGCATCACCGAATGTTACATAAGGCTGGAAGTGATTGAAGATACCGAGGCCGAGCCACTGGAGACCCTGGCCATGAGGCTTACCGAGGTACGCTCGGGGCTCGCGGGGCTGGGAAGCTCCAATTCCGGGGTCAGGGAAATGTTGCGGATTCAGGATAATGAGCCTTCCGTACGTCTTGAAACTCTGGCCGGCGGCACCCGCGACGCCCTGAATGTGGGGGGCACCCGGGAATACGCGGCTCTGATCAGCGGGGAACGGGACGACACCTATAAGGTTAAACTGGGCGAGGATGATGATTCCCAGGCCATTCTGGGGGAGGATTTCTTTGTTGAAGTCCGTAACAGTGACGGTGACTGGGAAGATAACGACGTTCTGGAATTCGACGATGGCACCGATGAGGTCCGTTTCCGTATTCGTATACCGGACAGCTATAGCAACAGTCTTGAGGAAGACAGGTTTATCCTGCTGGGCCTCGATGAACGCTACCAGTCCGGGCGCGAGAATTTCGCAGCGTCGGCAGATGCGGACAAGCTTCGCGTCAATATCAACGAGCTGACATCAGCTCTTGAGGTAGGCGTGGACAGCGGATTTGTTCCCACGGATACGGCCATCGGGCACAACGGCCGGCTATTCGTGGCGGGTTACCGTGCTGATGATGGAGACCGCCCCTGGGTCCGTATCTACAACCAGAAAGGCGAGCTGGTGGAGCAACAGCTCTCGGATGCTTCCGTGAGCCTGGATGCGACGCCGGTCATCGGTTTTGCGGAGCGTGAGGTGGAAGAGGGTGGTGATGATGTCACCCGTTATGAATTCGTGGTGTCGTTCGGCAGCGATCAGACCGCATCGGGTGACCCCGGCGGCAACGGGATTGATGTGCACACCTTGCTGTACTTCTTTGACACCGCGGAGGACCCGGACAGTTATGTTCAGGTATGGGAAACGGTTGTGGGCACTTCCGGTGATGATGTCCCCAGGTGGACCGGCATCGATTCCGACAGCGGCTTTGTCGTCAACGCAGGCGAGACCAGCGGCCAGTGGCCTGATGAATCTGCAGCGGGGTATGTCGACAGTTTTCTCCAGCGAATCGATACCGTGGTGGACGGTGACTCGATGACTCCGAAAGTGGCCTGGACCCGCCAGGTTGGATCGGCAGGCGACAGTGAGTCTGTGGTCGGGGGCAGCACTGAAACCAGCAGCCCGTTGCTGATTGGAAGCTCCGCCGGGCAGGTCAGGGGGGAGCCCAATAACGGTGGTACGGATGCGTTCTTCTTCGTTGCCAGCAGTTCCGATAGCGATATCAATGTCAATCAGCGTGGTACTGAAGGCAATGAGACATTGTCCGACGGCATCTACGGTAATAACAACGTGTGGCTGCTCGGCAACAGTGACGGCGAATATCGGGTGAGCTCAGACGACGGCGAGCGCGCACTGGAACGCAGCCAGCTGGATAGCCAGGCGGGATTCCTGCTTTCCTACACGGCTGTCGGCGACGTAACCCGCGGATTTACCCTCAATGACAGAGACGACAACTCAACAGAAGTGCTCAAGGCGGTCACCGACTACGACGGGGACGTGTTGGTGGCGGGAAGGACAGACGGTAACTTTGCTGCCAGTGATGGTAACTCGCAGGTTCAGCCAATTCTTGCCCGCATACACCTCCGCGAAAGTACCGGGGAAGATGATGATGAGGACGAGACAGACGAGAGCCGGGAATGGCGAAAGCAGTTGTCGCTCGGTAGCGACAACGCCGAGATCATCCGCCTTGAAAACTACCGGAACGACGAGATTGTTGCCCTGGTGAAAGTATCCGGTACCACGTCAGACCGTTGGGAGGTGCGATTGTTTACCGGTGAGGGACGGCCCCTGCACTGAGCGGGGCGGCAATCCTATACGCTGCCTTCATGCCGTCCTGCGCTGGCATAGAGGCGCACGTAGTCCGTGCTGGTCACGATTCCGACAGGGTGGCCGGTTTCGTCGATAACCAGCGCAGCATTGAGCTGATGGGCCAGCATAAGCCTGGCGAGTTGATGCGCATCGGTCTCCGGAGACGCGGTAAGAAACGCCGGCAACTCGATATTCACGAAACTGGCCTCCGGTGTATTGGCGCTGGTTTCATGGAGCCAGGCCAGTAACCATCGCAGGTCCACCAGCCCGGCAACATTGCCTTCCGCAGAAATGACTATGTGATTAACGCCATTGTCTTCCATGGTATCCAGCGCATCAGCAACCGTGGCATTGGCGGGCAGGGAGAACAGCGCCGGTGTGCATATCTGCGATACCGGAAGATAGGCCCGCCGCTCCTTGGGTTCCCCTGCTGCCGCTGCACCATATTCTTCAAGCGCACGATGCCGCCCTGACCGGGCCGCCTGCTGGAACTCCGCGTCAGTGGCCTCGCTGTGGCTGACATCAATTCGATGGGATTCCGTCAGTTCTGATACGTCGCCCACGCGGCGGCCGCGGAATACTTCCGGCAGGCGCGTACCGACCGGTCGGCCGGGTTCACTGACATGAATGGACATAATGCTTTGCTCCGGTAATAACAGGACCTTTTCAGGTTATCGGCCGGATATTGGATAACTTCAGGCGCCAATAGTTTCCGACCGAGGGGCTTCCTGTCTATGGCAGCGACGGGTCGCCACCCGCCTGGCCAGAGAAGCCGGCAGACACTGTGGCTGGTTCGTGATGCGATCCGCCAGGTATTCCGCCAGCAGGGGGGCGTAACTCAGCCCTTTGCTGCCCAGCCCGGTAAACAGATCGATACCTTCCAGGGCGCAGCCGGCCTGGTCCGTCAGGGGGCCGGCAACCGGTTGGTAGTCGTGGGTGGTGCAGCGAAAACCGACTTTTCCTTCCAGCCGGGCCGGGTCAATCCCGCCCGTCGGGCTGCTGAGCGCCGAGGGGGCCATGGAAGACAGCATCGAGAGGTTTTCCTGATGGCTCTGGGCAGACAGTGCCGGAGAGTGATCATGCAGATCAAATGTGGCACCGGTCAGCGCTATACCTTGGTGGGCGGGGTTGATATATCCGGGCCCGCAGAGAACCACGGACGGGTTGTTGAGCGAGTACTCTGGCAAGTGGGAAACCTGGCCGCGAATGGTCCGGAGGCGGAATTCGCTGCGTAGGGGAATCAGGCCCGGGGTCAGATGGCCGGCGCAGATGACCACACGGTCAGCGATCACATTCGACTCACCATTGCCTGCGATATGCCATTTGCCATTACAGGGTGTGAGCCGGTGTACATCAAAACCGAAGCGGCGGTGTATGCGCGGGTGATCGACATGGCTTCGGCAGAGCATGCCGGGCTCCAGCCAGCCACTGCCCGGAAACCAGAGGCCACCGCTTTGCAGCGGAATGCCGGCCAGCCGGGAGGCTTCAGCGGCATCCACGGCACGGAGTATGGCTTCAGGGTAGTCGTTACGAGCGATAAAGCGGGCCTGCCGGTCTGCCTCTGCGTCACTGCAGGCCAGCTGGATGAGACCGGTAGGGTGCCAGTAGCGTCCGCCGGCCCGGGCGTAATAGCGTTGGCTGAACAGTAATGAGCTCAGGCCAAGTTTCGCCTGGTCGTTGAACTCAACGCCCAGTTTCACGTACAGGGCGCCTTGTAGATTCCCCGAGGCTGCGGTTCCGGCCTCCGGCTCCTTGTCGATCAGTGTCACCTCCAGCCCGCGCTCGGCCAGATTACGGGCTAACAGGCTACCGGCAATACCGGCACCAATGATGGCAATGGACCGGGGGGCTTCCGGAGTGTTGCCGCCGACCTGCTCTGGTGTTGTGGGGAGCTCGCCGGCCAGCATCTCCAGTTTGCGCCCGAAACCGGGGGTCTTGCGCATGGTAAAACCGGCTTTCGTCAGCAGTCTCCGAACTTCCCCGACAGCGGTGAACGTTGCCATGGTGGTTCCGGGGCCGCTGTGGTGCCTGAGGGCCGTGATTGCGGCCTCTTCCCACATGCCGGGATTCCTGGCAGGCGCAAAACCATCCAGGAACCAGGCATCGGCCCGGAAGTCCAGTTCCCGCCAGGCTTCAAGGACATCGCCAAAGTACAGTGTCAACCGTACGCGCCCTCCGGCGAAAATCAGGCGGTGGGCTCCCTGCACCGGTGGTGGATAGCATTCAAGCAACCGGGAAGCATACTGGCCAAGTTCCGGCCAAAGGGAAAGGGCCTGGCGGAGATCTTCCCGGGTAAGGGGATAACGCTCGGCGGAAACAAAATGCAGGCACGCTTGGTCGCCGGGGTTTGACGCTTCCCAGGTTTGCCATGCAGCAAGGAAATTCAGCCCGCTCCCGAACCCCGTTTCGGCGATGACAAAGCTGCCACCGGCGGGGACCCTGGAAAATCGTTCAGCCAGGTTGTTGTGGTTGACAAACACATGCCGGGATTCTTCCAGACCATCATCACGGCTGAAATAGACATCGTCAAAGCGGGTGGAACAGGGAACACCGTCACGCCACTCAATGACGGCCGTTTCAATGGAGGGTGATCTGGTGATGTCCGTTGTCACTGTGTGCTGCCACTCTGTTGCTACTGTGTGTCGGTGTCGGCCTTCCTGAGGGAAACACTGCGAATGACGATGGGCTCTTGTGGCACATCGGCCATACCACCGGACTGACCGGTTTTTTTGCCGGCGATGGCGTCCACGACACCCATACCGCCGCTGACCTTGCCGAATACGGCATAGCCGGGCCCGCGAACACCGGCATCCAGAAAGCCGTTGTCCGCCAGGTTAATGAAGAACTGGGACGTGGCGGAGTCAGGCGCACTGGTGCGGGCCATGGCAATGGTGCCCCGCAGGTTCTTGGCGGTGGGCTTTGCTTCGTTACGGACCGGATCCCGGGTCTGTTTCTGGTTCAGGGCGTCATCGAATCCGCCGCCCTGGATCATGAATCCGGGGATAACGCGGTGAAAGATGGTGCCTTCGTAGAACCCGTTTTCCACGTAGGTGAGGAAGTTTTCCACGGTTTCCGGTGCAATGTCGGGGCGCAGAGTAACCTCGATCACCCCTTCGCTGGTTTCGATGATCACCTGTGGCAACTCATTGGAGCGCTCCCGGGCAGCCAGGGAAGAGGCGACGCCGAGCATCAGGGTTACACAGAGAACGATCTGCATCACATATCGAAACGGTTTAACGGGATTTGTCATTCTATACTGGCTCACGTTGATAACTCCGGAGTGGCTTGCTGCCATACTCTGATGACCTCGGCCTGAGGCCGGATATTAGCAGATATTGGCGGCGAGGTCGGCCGGATTCCATGTGCAGTTAATGGGGATCAACTACCCTTTTTACCACATCAGGGGAGCTGATGTGTTCAGACCGGGCCAGGTTGTACGGCAATCACAGAGATTACAGTGGAGGCAAATCGTGAAAATCCGTCAGGGTTTCGAAGAAAAATCCCGCCTTGGCCGGTTGCTGATCAACCGGGGTTACCTTTCCGAGAGCCAGCTTGATGAGGGCCTGCGCCTGCAGCAGGAAACAGGGCAGCGCCTGGGTGAAGTGTTTGTCCAGTGCGGGTGGATTACCGAGCGGGAGCTTCACCGGGTTCTCCGGCATCAATCCCGTTATCGCAATGCCGCGGCCCTGGTAACCATGGCAGTTCTGCCGTTTCAGCCGTTGGTAAGCTTCGCGGCGGGGAACAGTGCCAGCGACTCAAGGGACCTTTCGGAGGCGGGCCAGCTCTACGAGCGTTCCGGTTTCGCACCGATGAATGACGAAGAACTGGCCGGCGTTTCGGGGCAGGGGGATCAGACCCTGGTGGACCGGATTGCCCATGTATCCGCCATGAACGGGGATGCCGAGCCTGACGTTATCGAGGGTCTCAAGCTGACCACCAATATTTTTGTGCCTGTGCTGAATTTCCTGGATTCGGATCTGACCATTGCAGGAGTGCACTATGCAGACAATGAGCCTCGTTATGAAGTGCTGGCAGATGGAGGCGTCAGGATGGCGTTTCCCGAGCGGATCGAACAGATCCGGATGGACAATATCAGGGTGAGTGGCAGCCAGGGGCCGTCCATGGGCAACGTTACCATCGATAACATCCGTTTCCATCCTGACTCACAGATGACCATCTACACCCGCTGATATTGCGGGTGTAGCTCAGGTTACGGTCTTACGCGCTGGCAAGAATGGTGCTGTGGGACACGGCTTTCTGTTCTCCCTGGGCACCATAGAGTTTCTGGTGTCCGGCAACACCACGGAAGATATCGGTCAGGCGGGAGAGGCGTTTCTGGAGATGGCTGATCACTCTGCCATTGGTCTGGTTCATTTCCTGGCAGTGCCGCAGGCGCTGGTCGGCTTGCTCCCAGAGTGCCAGCAGCTCAGGCAGACCGGCACTGCGTATAAAGCGGGAAGGGTCGCCGCTGTCAGGGCGAAAGCCCATGGCAACCAGTAACCGGATTTTCCGTTTTGCACTCTCGCGAATCTGTTCCAGCAACCGGTTTTTTTCGCCGGTCAACGTTTCGAGCTTGCGGATGTCAGAGCTGGAAAGGCAGGTTTTTTCCTGGTTCAGAAGGTCCGCCAGTGTGTCCAGCTGGCGGATATCCCCGGCAAGAAGATCTTTCAGTTCATCAATTGCGGCCATGATTTACTCACCCGAAAATGCTTTCATCCATTTCAAGCATTTTCTGGGCCAGCTTCTCGGCGTCGATCTTGTAGGAACCATTTTCCAGGGCCGTCCGGATCTGCTCAATGCGCTCGTCGTCCATCTCCGGGTAGTTGCCCAGCTTCTGTTCAAGCTGCTTCAGGTCTTTGGCCTGGCTGCTCAGGTTAACATTCTCACCCCGGGCACTTTGCGCCTGGGTTTTCGCCTGCTCCCCTGCGGAAGGCTGGGTATTCTGTGTACCGGAAGACTTGTCGGCCGTGGTTTTCTGGGTGTTGACCTGGCCTGGGCCTATTCCATTAAAGTCAACTGACATAACGTTACCTGCTTAGCTGATCGTCCGCATTGGGCGGCTCCACGAGTTTCATACCTGTCTATCGGCATGGCTTTACATTTCTTTAGCAAATTTTTACATGGCGGAGATTACAAGTCAGTCATTTGTCCCGGTGGCGGCAAAGCCTTGCCGGCAGGCGGCCAGAGAATGCCCGGTTGCGGGCATTACATGGGAATCTCGACATGGCCAGGTGCTGTCACCCGGGCGCGAACGGTTCGGGACGATGACAGGTTCTCCACCAGAACCTGTTCCCCGATGCCTCCGCTGGCCAGGGCCTTGCCCCGGGAGTTAACGGAAAAATTGCCGCTGCGGGCGCTGATAATAACATGATCTCCCCGTTCTATTGCGGCGGGTGTCAGTAGCAGATCAGGAGTGAATACGGTGCCGGCGTTAACACCCCGCCGCATTTCCATGCCGATCAACTGGTCTTCACTGGTGATTGCCCCGCGCCGGGTGGAGTTGACCACCACCGAGTCGGTTTTCACCGCACTTTCCGTCAGCCTTTCGCCCCTGCCGAGGGTGCGGGCGGCTACCATGGCGTCTCCGGTAATGGTGACAGACACCGGCAGGAACATTCGCCAGGGCCGGCCTCCCTTGCAGGAAACCAGGAGTGACGGTTGCGTGGTTTTCCAGGGGTCTCCACTGAACGACACGTCCAGCGGGTTATCACAGGTGGCCAGGGACAGGCGGGCGTCCAGTTTGCCGATATCATGCATCACGGAAAACCCCTCCAGGGCCTGTTCCTCGGCGAAGGTATCCAGAAACTCTCCGGCGGCGCTGTATATCTGTTCCGCCGTGGTTTTGGCGGCCACGGCAGTGCCTGCGAGGGTAGACATTAGCAGTGCAATAACGAAATTGGTAATGCGCATACGCCGCAGTTTGTCCTATGCTGTCAATAAGTCGGGCAAGGCCCCGTTATTCGGGAAATTCCTAAGGATTTCCCAATCCGGCCGTTAAGCTCAACCAGAGAGTCAATAAACCGGCATATTTACCGTGCCGGATTGCGCCTGACACGAACGCAGCAAGATGCGTGCCGGCAGCAGGTTGTTCCGAGCAGGAGAAGAGACGATGGCAGGGGTATTGGACAGTGTAAATCAGCGCACCCAGCTGGTGGGGCAGAACCGTCTGGAGCTCCTGCTGTTCCGGCTTCGTGGGCAGCAGGTTTATGGCATCAACGTGTTCAAGGTCAAGGAAGTGCTTCAGTGCCCCAAGCTGTCTTCCATACCGAAGAGCCGTTCCATGGTGTGCGGCGTGGCGCACATTCGCGGAGAAACCATACCGATCATTGATCTCGCCATGTCGATACGGCTCCCGGGTATTCCCCGGGAAGAGATGGCAAACTGCTTTGTGATCATCACTGAATACAACCGTAAGACCCAGGGATTCCTGGTCGGCGGTGTTGACCGCATCGTGAACATGAACTGGGAAGACATACTGCCGCCGCCCAAGGGTACAGGGAAGGACATTTACCTGACTGCGGTAACCCGCATTGATGACCGGATTGTCGAGATCATTGATGTGGAGAAAATCCTCTCCGAAGTGTCACCACTGGAACAGGACGTGGGGGAGGAGGTGCGCTCCCGGAGTGCAGAGCGGGCACCGGGCCATCTGCCGGTACTGGTGGTGGATGATTCTGCGGTTGCGCGTCGGCAGATTGAACGGTGCCTGATCGCCATAGGCATGGAGGTGGTAACCCGGAACGATGGCAAACAGGCCTACGATTACCTCAGGGAAATCACCGCGGATGGCTCCCGTGCCGCTGATCATCTGTCGCTGATCATATCCGATGTCGAAATGCCCGAGATGGATGGGTACACTCTTGTCACCCGATGCAAAAATGATCCTGCCATCCGGGACGTGTACATCATGCTGCATACTTCGCTCAGTGGCGTGTTCAACAAGGCCATGGTGCAGAAAGTAGGCGCAGACGATTTCATGGCCAAATTCAGTCCTGATGAGCTGGCGGAACGGGTCATGGAGATAATCGACCGCGAGCAGTGACATTGCTGTTGCTTCCGACTCACCCGATACTGAGATCTGATGAAAGCTGAAATAACGCCACAGGAATACGAGGCCTTCAAAACATTCCTGCAGGATGCGTGTGGCATTTTGCTTGGGGACAACAAGCAGTACCTGGTCAAAAGCCGCCTGCGCCGGATCATGGAAGAAAACAAGCTGAGTACGCTGGATGACCTGCTGAAGCGGGTGAAGCATTCCGGCCGCAGCAGCCTGAAAGAGGTGGTGATCGACGCGATGACCACCAATGAGACGTTGTGGTTCCGGGACAACCACCCGTTCCGGATTCTCCAGGAAAAACTGCTGCCTGAATTCGGCGACAGGAAGAACACCCAGTCGTTGCGTATCTGGTCCGCGGCCTGCTCCACGGGCCAGGAACCCTATTCAGTGGCGATGATCATCGAGGAGTTCCGTCGGCAACGCCCAGGCAAACTCAGGGACGTGAAGATCACAGCCACCGATATTTCCAAGAGTGTGCTGGAAGTTGCCCGCCGGGGCGAATACGAGATGATTGCCATCGGCCGGGGCCTGTCTCCGGAACGGCAAAAGCAGTTCTTTACCCCCGCCATGAACGGCAGCTGGCAGATCCGGCCGCAGATCAAGAGCATGGTGGAGTTCCGGGAACTGAACCTGCTTGAACGCTACATGCTCGGCAAGTTTGATATCGTGCTGTGCCGTAACGTGCTGATCTACTTCTCGGCAGAGCTCAAAAAGGACATTCTGACCCGCATCCATGCCACCCTCAATCCCGGCGGCTACCTGATACTGGGCGCGTCGGAATCGCTCAACGGGCTGCCACACCTCTATGAGATGGTGCAGTGCCACCCCGGGATCATCTACAGGAAGAAATAGGTCCTCCCCATGCCACTCAATGTCTGGATACTGGTTGCCGCCCAGGCGCTTGCCATGTGTACGGCGCCTTTTATCGTTTTCATTGGCAGTATTCACGGGCGCCTGCTGGCGCCTTTGCCGGAACTGGCCACATTGCCGGTAGGGCTTGTGGTGGTGGGCACGGTTCTGGCCATCAAACCGGCTACCTGGCTGATGGAGCGCATGGGGCGCAAGCCGGTCATGCTGCTGGGGACCCTTGCCGGATCGTCGGCGGGCATGCTCGGGGCGCTGGCAGCCTGGACCGCCAGTTTTCCGTTATTGTGCGCCGCTGCCGTTATCGGTGGAACCGGGCTGGCAGTGGTGCATCAGTACCGTTTTGCGGCCATGGAGTCGGTGTCTCCCGACATGGCCGGATCCGCCGCTGCCAGAGTACTCCTGGGTGGGCTGGTGGCGGCGTGGCTCGGGCCTGAAATAGCACTGGCCGGTGGTGGCTCGGAGGCAGCCTATCCCTTTTTGGGCGGATGGCTCGCCCTGGGTGTGGTCCAGCTCCTTGCCATGGTGGTTCTTGCGGTTGGGTATCGCGCCAGTGGCGAGCGGGTGCGGGAAGCCGTTGCCGGTGGTGGGCGCTCCTTGCGCAGCATCCTGCGCCAGCCAGTGATCTGGGTCGCCATCAGTGCCGCGGCCATTGGTTATGCAATCATGAGTTTTATCATGACGGCAACGCCCCTGAGCATGACGGAAGTGGCCAGTCATCCACTGGAAGACGCCAAGCGGGTTATCCAGATCCACATCATGGCCATGTACCTGCCATCGCTGGTCAGCGGCTGGCTGATTCGGGTTGTGGGTATTCCGCGCATGATGGGTCTGGGTTTGCTCGCCTATCTTGGTTGCGTGGCACTGGCATTCAGTGGCATCACGTTCCACCACTACCTGTTTGCGCTGATACTGCTGGGTATTGGCTGGAATTTCCTGTTTGTCGGCGGCACCACGTTGCTGCCACAGGGTTACCGGGATGAAGAGCGTTTCCGGGTACAGGGCCTGAATGATCTGATGGTGTTCGGCTCCCAGGCAACGGCTGCTCTGAGTGCCGGCGCGGTGCTGGCGGCTCTCAACTGGACGGGGTTGTTGCTTGTTGCCGTGCCATTCCTGATCCTGCATGGCGTACTGATGGCGGTCTGGCTCATGAGCCGCAAATCGCAGTCCGCGTTGGCGGATTAACCGGCGGGGGGCCGCAGGCACTCTTCGGGAATGCCTGCGGCTCTCAGGAATCAGGCCAGGTTATAGACGAATACAATTGCCACGGCGATCGGTGTGAAATAGCGCAGCACACGATACCAGGCGGTGAAGGCCGCCGGCGACATTGACAGCTCTTCTTCCAGCGCCTTGCGGGACAGGAACCAGCCCACGAAGACAGATACCAGCAGCCCGCCAAGTGGCAGAAGAATATTGGCGGTCAGGTAATCCAGCAGATCGAAGATGGTTTTACCTTCGAAGATGGTGAACATGCCCAGTGGCGCCACATCCGCCCACAAGTTCAGGGACAGGATCGAAGCGATACCCAGCAACCAGCAGGCAATGCCCGCCCCCAGGGTGCTCAGGGTGCGGTTCATGCCTTTCTGTTCCTCCAGCCATTCCACCAGCGGCTCCAGCAGTGAAATCCCGGAGGTCCAGGCGGCAAAGATCAGCAACACGAAGAACAGCGTGCCGAACAGGCTGCCCATGGGCATCTGGCCGAAGGCCAGCGGCAGGGTCTGGAATATCAGGCCAGGGCCCGCACCCGGTTCAAGGCCATTGGCAAACACAATCGGGAATATTGCCAGGCCGGCGAGCAAGGCCACCACGGTGTCCATCAGGGAAACGGCGACGGAGGTTTTGGCGATGGAGATGTTTTTCGGCAGGTAAGAGCCGTAGGCCATCATGATGCCCATGCCCAGGCTGAGTGTAAAAAACGCATGCCCCAGGGCCACGAGTACACCGGAGGTGGTGAGTTTCGAGAAATCAGGCTGGAACAGGAAGCTGACGGCCTGCCCGAAATGGCCGCTGGTCATGGCATAGCCCACCACGATCAACAGCAGGACAAACAAGGCCGGCATCAGGATACTCACGGCGCGCTCAAGTCCCGAACGAACGCCCCGCGCAACCACAACCATCACCAGGGCCATGAACAGGGTGTGCCAGAGCAGCAGTTTCATCGGGTCACCCAGCAGCCCGGAGAAGATCGCGCCGATAGACTCGGCACTCTGGCCTGCCAGCTGCCCGGTGGCGGCCGTGCCCACGTAGGAAATGGCCCAGCCACCGATCACCGAATAGAACGACAGGATCAGGAAGCCCGCCAATACGCTGATTGCGGCTACCCAGCGCCATGCCGGTTTCAGGCCCTCCTGTCGGGTAATCGCCCGCATGCTGTTGACGGGGCTGAGGCCGCCACGACGGCCGATCAGGACCTCCGCCATCATGATCGGAAGCCCGACAGCCGCGATGCACAGCAGGTACACCAGCACGAAGGCGCCGCCGCCGTTCTCACCGGTGATGTAGGGGAATTTCCAGATATTGCCAAGGCCTACTGCAGAACCCGTGGCGGCAAGGATAAACGCCAGCCGAGAGGACCACAGGCCCCGGGCGTTGGCAACCCTGTCCATGGCTCCGCCAGCGGCGGTTGAAGAAGCATTGCTCATTGTATTCTCCTGTTTACTGTTTTTGTTTTCGGGGAGTGATGGCAGCACGAGGGCTGCCATCAACGGGGTATGTGCCGGAACCGCTCCTCTGCCAGTTGATCGGCGATCTGCCCGGTGGGCAGTCCGTCACGGGCTGAACGCTGGAAAATTTCCTCCAGGGTCTGGCCGATGGTGTTCACATGCTGCCGCACGGCTTCAGGATCAGGCCCGGTACGTTCATAAAAGACATCAATAATCCCGCCGGCATTAATGACGAAATCCGGCGCGTAGAGAACGCCATGTTTCCACAACACTTCGTCGTGAGCCGGACTGGCAAGCTGATTGTTGGCGGCACCGGCGACGATGGGGGCCTGGAGCCTCGCAATGGACGCATCATTCAGGACGGCACCCATGGCGCAGGGCGCAACCACGTCCACCGGCAGGAACAGGATGTCTTCGGCGCTGGCGGGTGTCGCACCAAACTCAGCCACGGCCCGGTCCATCTGGTCCTGGTGGATGTCATACACCCAGAGTTCCGCGCCGGCTTCCCTGAGATGCCGGGCCAGCCGGTAGCCAACATTCCCAATGCCCTGAACGGCGACTTTCAGCCCTTCCAGGTCGCTGCGGCCAAGCTTGTGTTTCACCGCTGCCTGAATGCCCACGAAGGTTCCCCAGGCAGTGGCCGGGGAGGGATCACCATTGCTGGGTTTGCCATCAAAACCGGGTCGATCCCGGATGCCGGCCACATGGGTGGTCTGGCGGCCCATGATCTTCAGGTCAGCGACACTGGTGCCGGAGTCCTCCGCGGCAATGTAGAGCCCGCCCAGTTGTTCCAGAAAGCGCCCCATGGATTCCAGCAGTGCCTCGGTTTTATGCTCCCGGGAGTCGCCGATGATCACTGACTTGCCGCCACCCAGGTCAAGGTTGGCCAGGGCGGACTTGTAGGTCATGCCCCGGGACAGCCGAAGCACGTCCCGGAGCGCTTCTTCGTCGCTGGCGTAGGGAAACATCCGGCAGCCACCAAGAGCCGGGCCACGGGAGGTGTTGTGAACGGCAATAATGGCCCGCAGCCCGGTTTCCGGGTCGCAGCAGAATGTCAGGTGTTCATGATGGTCGAATTCAGGATGTGTAAATACAGTCATGGTTCGGGTTCCTGTTAACGCGCTTGTATAGGGATCCGCCCTTATTCCGGTAGCCTGGGCTATGTGAGGGGCAAAGCCGGAATCGAAGGTTAAACGGGCGACGAATTGATCAGATACCGGGCAGCGGCGATCGCTCCGGGACGGAACGTCGTAAAACATCTGGCCGGGGTGACCGCAACACAGGAACGGACTGTTTCAGGGAGAGCGTTGACAGGCGTTGCAGAGTACGGGCACAGAGGCCCATTATCAGGGACTGATATGGCAGTGACATACTGAAATCCTCTTCCACCAGGCCGGATCACGGCTTTCGTGGTCGTTTTGTTGTTGTGCCCCGGCGGGTTGGCCGGCTGGCTTGATTCCATTTTGTGAGGCCCTTTTGGGGCCCGACGGAAAAAAGACTAGATAGCTTTTACACCATCGTCAATGGTCCGGAATCACTCATTTTTTTACCGAATCTGAAAAACTGAATGCATACAAACAGATAGCTCTACTTTACGTAAACGTAAATTTATTCGTCAGGACTCCATCTATGGCTATTGCAAAAACTCTGATCATTTCCATTGTCATCCTGATGGCAGGTTGCACCGGTGTGCCCGAAGGTATTGATCCTGTGAGCGACCTGAACGCAGAGCGTTACCAGGGCACCTGGTACGAAATCGCCCGCCTGGATCATTCCTTCGAAGAGGGCCTCTCCAACGTCACTGCCGAGTACACGGTGCAGGATGACGGCAGCATCCGGGTGATAAACCGGGGTTATTCGGAAGAAGACGGGCAATGGGAAGAAGCCGAGGGGCGTGCGGTTTTTGTCAACGACGAGCCTGAAGGCCACCTGAAGGTATCCTTTTTCGGGCCTTTCTACGCATCTTATGTGGTTTTCGAACTTGATGAGGACTACCGGTACGTTTACATCACCGGTTACGACCGGGATTACCTGTGGTTCCTTTCCAGATCACCCACGGTGGACGACGATGCCCTTGCTGAGTTCAAGGAATTGGCCGAAGAGAAGGGCTTCGACCTTGATGAGCTGATTGTTGTTGATCAGAGCCGCAACCGGTAAAGCGCGAGGCCACGCCTTCCTCAGAAGGGCAGGTGGCCTGTTTTTACCCAGATGATGGTTTCCTCATCCACGAAGGGATGGTGCTGGCTCATATGGGGGCTGCGCATCCAGGTGCCGGCGGGATAGCGCCCGTTTTCATCGCAGAACTCGCCGGAAAGTACCAGTATCTCCTCCCCGCCGAAGTGCCGGTGGGGCTGGAACTTCTCTTTCTCAGGCCATTTCACCAGTGCCACATGCTCATGCTCGAACTCATGCAGTGGCATGACTTCCAGGCCACCGATGCCCGGCAACCAGCCAGCGGTGTTGGTGTCAATGCGCACAGTGGCGGTGTCGCGTTGATCAAACTGGTGAAGCTTTACAAACAGCACACAGCCTTCCTTGCTGAATGGGGCATGGCCGCTGCCTGGCGGGTTGCGCAGGTAGGTGCCTTTGCCGTAATCACCGGTCTCATCGGAGAAGACGCCTTCGAGAACCAGAATCTCCTCCCCGAGGGGATGTTCATGGCGGCTGAAACTGGCTCCGGGTTCGTAGCGGACAATGCTGGTGGCGTGGCCACGTTCGGCTTCCTCCCGCGCCAGGGGCTTGCGCAGAACGCCGCCTGACGGGCTGGGAACCCATTCCTGTTCAGGGGTATGGATGACCACCTTTTTGCTGAAGTCCATGTTGAGCATGAAAATCTCCGGTCAGGTAATGCGGCAACTGTGTACGTTGACCGTACGGTGTTGGATGGGTCCGGTGGTGCGAACCGTTACCTGATCAGTCTCTGGACCTCCCGGAACGCAGAATGTTCACAATGCTGCATCCACTCGAAGGCAACCATCTCCACCGTCACAATCGTGGCTCCGGCCTGCTGCAGGCGCTCCAGGGCGGCGTCCCGGTCATTATCGTGGCGGGAACCGGTTGCGTTCTCCACCACCCAGACGCCGAAGCCGGCGGCCAGAAGCGACAGCGCGGTCTGCAACATGCAGACGTGGGCTTCGCAGCCACCGATAATGACCTGATTGCGATCATTCGGAATGGCCTCCACCAGGCCACCGCCACAGGCGTCAAAATGAATCTTGGTCACTGTCTGGTCTGCCAGCGTTGCTACCTCGTCGTCATTGTGGCCCAGTTTCTCGGGGATCTGTTCGGTCGCAATCACGGGCACATTCAGCAGTTTGGCAATCCGGGCAAGCCGGACGCTTTCAGCCAGTACCGAATCGCCATGATTGATGGCCGGCATCAGCTTTTTCTGCAGGTCCACCAATACCAGTGTTGATTGTTCGGCATTCATCAGCATAACGGTTTCCTCCTCATGGCTGCCGGGGCAGGGCCTTTGCCCCAGTATTGCATAAACCCGTCAGCCCTGGCTGCCGTTGGTGGCTACCAGGTGTCGACCATCGGGCGACCGCCGCTGCGCAGGGATTCGGGATCAACCGACGCCAGACCCCGGATCAGCCAGTCACGGGTTTCGGCAGGATCAATGACCGCATCAATCTCCAGGAAGCTGGTCATGCTCACGCCTTTGCCACGCTCGTAAAGCTGGCCCACCAGTTTATCGAACAGGGCCTTGCGTTCATCCTGATTTTCCACCGCCGCGAGTTCCTTTGCGAAGCCCAGACGAACCGCACCTTCCAGCCCCATGGCCCCGAATTCACTGGATGGCCAGCCAATGGTAAACATGGGGGCGTGGAAGCTGCCTGCCGCCATGGCCTGGGCCCCAAGGCCGTAGCCCTTGCGCAGAACCACCGTGAAGAAGGGTACGGAAATGCTTGCACCGGTTACGAACATGCGGGAGACATGGCGCACGGTGGCCTGCTTCTCGGCCTCCGGGCCCACCATGAAGCCCGGTGTGTCACAGAGTGAGAGCAGCGGTAGACCGTGGGCATCACACAGCTGCATGAAGCGCGCGGCCTTGTCTGCCGCGGCTGCATCAATGGCGCCGCCCAGGTGCATGGGATTATTGGCGATCAACCCGAAGGCTTTGCCCCGGATACGTACCAGGGCGGTAATCATGCCGGGGGCGAACTGTTTGCGAAGTTCGATGACCGATCCCCGGTCGGCCAGGGCATCAATCACTTCGCGGATATCGTAGACGCGCAGGCGGTTTTCCGGTATCAGATGCCGCAGCAGGCGCTGGTCCCCGGTTTCACCGGCAGGCAGATCCCCCTGGAAGCAGGCGAGGTACTTCCGCGCGATACCAGTGGCTTCTGCTTCGTCCCGGGCGACAATATCCACCACGCCATTGTGGCTCTGAACAGACACCGGCCCGACTTCTTCCGGCATGAATCTGCCAAGCCCGCCGCCTTCAATCATCGCCGGCCCGGCCATGCCGATGGTGGCGTTCGCGGTGGCAATGATCACATCACAACATCCCAGCAGGGCCGCGTTGCCGGCAAAACAGCGCCCGGAGGCAATGCCCACCAGGGGCACCTTGCCACTAAGGCGGGCCATACGCAGAAAGGTGGTGCAATCAAGCCCCGCAACACCAACCCAGTCCACATCACCAGGGCGGCCCCCTCCGCCTTCGGTGAAAAACACCAGCGGCAGTCGCTGCTTCTCGGCCAGCTCCAGCATGCGGTCGGTTTTCTTGTGATTCATGACGCCCTGGGTGCCGGCAAATACCGTGTAGTCGTAGCTCATGGCCATGCAGCGGGCGGCTTCCGGGCTGAAGTACTCGCCGTTCACGGTGCCGATTCCCGCAACCAGTCCATCCGCGGGGCTCAGGTCCCGCAACTCTTCCGGGCTGCGGCGAGTGCGCTGGGCTGCCAGGGCCAGGGCCCCGTATTCCCGGAAGCTGCCGTCATCCAGCAGGTCCGCCAGATTCTCCCGGGCCGTGCGCTGCCCGGTCTTGCGCCGTTTTGCCACCGCATCGGGCCGGCTGTCGTCACCAAGCTGCTTGTGAAGATCCAGCACCTGCTGGAGGTCCGCACGGATGTGCTCGATATCAACAGACTCTTCGGTATCGACTTCACCGGCTGAAACGGCGGTGGGCTCGATAAACATCAGCGGATGCTGTTCGCCGATGGTGTCGCCGGGGCTGGCGGTGATGGAAATCACGTGCCCGCTGGCTCCGGCCTTGATGACAAACTCCATCTTCATGGCTTCAAGAACGGCCACCGGTTGGCCCTCGACCACCGCCTGGCCGGGCTCCACATCGATACTGACCACAACACCCCGTGCCGGAGAGGTAATCGGCTCAGCCCCATCCGGGCCCTCCGGCGTCGTATCTTCGGAGCTTTCTGTGGTTGCCGTCTCGCTGAAATACAGGTTCGGATGCAGGGCAGGGTCGTCCGGCACGAGTTCCTTGATGTGGGTATCGATGAACCGGGTTGACACGTCGTTCGCCTGCACCCGGGGATGCCTGAGCAGGTTCTGGAGGAAAGCGATGTTGCTGGGAACACCTTCCAGCCGGAATTCACACAGTGCCCGGTAGGCCCGGCGGAGCAGGGCGGGGAAATCGCCCTCGGCGTGCACCACCAGTTTGGCCAGCAGGGAATCGAAGGCGGGGCTGGTGGTGTAGCCACTGTAACCGTAACCGTCCACCCGGACGCCCGGGCCGGAGGGTGGTTCGTAGGTGTCTATCCTGCCACCGGCGGGCCTGGTGCTGCCGTCCTTTGCCATGGTTTCCAGATTGATGCGAAGTTGCATGGCCCGGCCCCTGGGTTCCGGCGCGCTGGCAAGCCCCAGATCCACCAGGGACATGCCCGCGGCCACACGAATCTGCAGCTGCACCAGGTCCAGCCCGGTGATGGCTTCGGTTATCGTATGTTCGACCTGTAGTCGGGGATTGGCCTCCATGAACACATACTGGCCCGTCTTCGTATCCACCAGGAACTCAATGGTACAAAGCCCGCGATAACCGACAGCGCAGGCGAGCATCCCGGCATCCGCCAGAAGCCGGCTTCTCAGTTCCGGGTCCAGGTCTGGCGCGGGAGCCACTTCCACCACCTTCTGGTTCCGTCGCTGCAGTGTGCACTCACGCTCCCACAGGTGGGTTGCAGTGCTGCCATCGCCGATAATCTGAACCTCGATATGCCGGGCATCGGAAATCAGTTGCTCGATATAGAGATCACCGTTACCGAATGCTGCGGAGGCTTCCGACCGACAGCGGTGAAAGGCCGATTCAAGCTCGTCCACTGACTTGACCGGCCTCATGCCCCGGCCTCCGCCACCGGCAATGGCCTTGAGCATAACCTGACCGTGCTCCCCCAGAGACTCCATGAACACCCGCGCAGAGGCCAGGCTGGTAGGCTCGTTGGTACCGTGAATCAGGGGCACGCCGTGCTTCCTGGCCATCTGGCGGGCACTGGCCTTGTCTCCGAAAACATCCAGCGCTGCCGCAGAGGGGCCGATAAAGTAGATACCCGCCGTTTCACAAAGGCGCGCAAATTCCGCACTCTCACTCAGGAAACCGTATCCCGGGTGAATGGCGTCGCAACCGTATTCCTTTGCGATGCGGACCAGCTGTTCCCCATCCAGGTAAGCGGCTGCCCCGGATTTGTCCAGCGCCGCTGCAGCGTCTGCCTTGCGAACATGAAGCGATTGGCTGTCATCCCGGGCAAAGACCGCAACGGTCGGTATATCAAGCTCCGAGGCGGCACGGGCAACACGGATAGCAATCTCGCCACGATTGGCGATCAGCAGGCGTTGGAAAGGCATGGATCGGGGTATCCTCTTCGGGAATGTTGTTCTTCGTATTGATATCCTTGGTGGACACAATAGCCTAGACCGCCGGAGCCGGGGGTTGAAGTGATCTTTACTAATCACCGAATATCAATGGCATTAATGGCTCAACCCATTCAGTTTCACCGGAGCTCCTATGTCACGCTGGCTGATCATCGCAGGCATTGCACTGGTAGTCCTGGGTCTGCTGGTCCACTTCGCACCCTGGCTGTTCCAGTGGTTCGGCAAACTGCCCGGGGACATCAACATCCGCTCTGACAAGAGCCAGGTGTTCATACCCATCACGTCCATGATTCTGGTCAGCATCCTGCTGACGATCGTTCTGAACCTGTTCAATCGTTAGGCTTCAAAGTCTTTCAGGAAAGGGATTTAAAAATTGGAGTTGCCAAACCCGGATAAAACCATTAGAGTTTGCGCCCTCAAATGAGCGACGACGTTGCTGATTTGGAACAGTTTATTGAAAAGTTTTTGGAGAGGTGGCCGAGTGGCTGAAGGCGCACGCCTGGAAAGTGTGTATACGTTAATAGCGTATCGAGGGTTCGAATCCCTCCCTCTCCGCCAATAACAAACCCCAGCAGAATTGCTGGGGTTTTTTATTGGCTGATTGGCAGGGTAAGAAGAACCCTCGCGGGTTCGACCGAAGCCTGCAAAGCAGGCTGAGGAACGTCGGAGCAAAGCGACGACGGCCCCGAAGGGGTGAGGGCCGAAGGCCCGAATAATCCCTCCCTCTCCGCCAATAACAAACCCCAGCAGAAATGCTGAGGTTTTTTACTGGCCTATTGCTTCTCAGGCCTCTTGCGCCGTTCGCAATCGCCTTTCTTGCTTGATGGCATACATTTCCTCGTCGGCTTGTCTCAGCATGTCGTCCGGGTTTTCCACCCCTGGTTCTGAAGTCACAACCCCCACGCTCGCCCCGGCGTAGTTGATTGTAGTGGTTCCCAGATTGAACGTCCCCCTGGTGAGCTCCTCAAGCCGTTTCCGGATGGCGGTTCGGCCGGCTTTATGGTCGCCGGCGCAGGCGCCACCGAATACAACAAACTCATCACCACCGATTCGTGCAACCAGATCGCCTTCCTGGATTCCGCTTTTAAGGGACCTTGCCATCTCGATAAGAAAACGGTCACCGGCGTCGTGCCCATGCTCGTCATTGATAGCCTTGAAGCCATCCAGATCAATAAACGCCAGATGTACGGCATTGTCGGTTCGCCTTGCATTGGCCAATGACCTTTTAAGCTCGGCCTCCATTGCGCGCCTGTTGGGAATGCCGGTCAGTGGATCGGTCAGGGCATACTGGGTCAGGGTAATATGTTCCCGCCTGAGGGTTGCCAGCAACTGATCCCTTTCCAGTTGCCGGGCAATGAGCTTGCCGAAGAGGGACAACAGGCGGCGTGCGTGATCCGACACCCTGATTTTATCCCGGCTCGCACCGCAAAGGGTGCCATACAACTCGTTCTCACCAATGCAGACCGGTTCGCTGATGTAGGTTCTCAGCCCAAGGGCTCTGGCCGCTTCGGAGTCTCCCCAGTCGGCGCTGACATTGTCCGAGTACATCTGTCCTTCATCGAGTGCGCGTTTGCAAAGCGTGTCTCCCCACGGAACCGTCAGGCCTTCGGGGATATCGAGTTGTTTGCTGTTGCGGGAGAAGATAATCCGCTGAACGCCCTCATCCTGATCGACGGATGTGAGGTAGGTGGACTCAAGCCCCGTAACGGCTTCCAGGAGTTCAAGCAGCGACCGGACCAGTGATCCGAGATCCTGCTCTTCAGTGACAGTGACAGCGAGTTTGTCCAGAATGTTGTTCATGTGGATCACCGATTACCACTCGAAGAAAAGCGCAGTTACGCTGGCCCGGGCCTGAATGAATTTCTGAATCCCGGTTCACAATGTAAATCCTGTATCCTGTTTATGCATTAAGCGTGTTCAGGCAATACCTGCGCTGCGCAGAACAAACACGCCAACAGTCACCGTAATGCTGGCCATGAGTGTGGACAGCGCCACGATATTGGCCGCCAGGCGATCATTGCCACCCAGCGCCTTGACCATCACGAAACTGGCCGCTGCGGTCGGGCTGGCAAAGAACAGGAACATCAGGCCAAGCTCGCGGCCTTCGAATCCGGCCAGCCAGGCTGCCAGTGTGCATAGAACCGGCAGTGTCACCATCTTCATGACACTGGCGCTGACAGCCAGCTTGCGATCATTGCGCATGGCGCTCAGCGACAGGGTACCACCGATGCACAGCAGCGCCAGGGGCAGGGTGAGGGAGGCGAAGTAATCACCGCTGGTCATCAGCCAGGTGGGCAGGCTCTGGCCGGACCATGCAAATGGTACCGCAATCACCACCGCCAGGATCAGAGGGTTGCGGACAATATCCCCGAGAATGCGCGCCCAGCTGGCGGATTGCCCCGGTTGATAGGTGGTCAGCACTATCACTGAAAGTGCGTTGTAGGAAATGATCACCACACCCAGTAGCAGGCCACCGGCGGAAAGGCCGTAATCGCCATAGAGGCTGGCCGCGAGGGCGAGGCCGACAATGCCACAGTTACCGCGGAACGCGCCCTGAACGTAAACCCCGCGGTCTGCCACGGGTGCGGCTCTCAGCGCCCAGAGCCAGCAGAGCAGAAAGCTGGCCAGTGTGGCGGCAACGAAAAAAACCAGCAGGGCCGGGTTGAGGGTGGTGTCCAGGTCCGCGCGTACGATACTGAGGAATACCAGCGTCGGCAGGGTGGCCCGGAAAACCAGTGCCGACGCGGTATTGATGAAAGCGGAATCGATCCAGCCCAGGCGCCTGAGACCAAGGCCGATGAACACCATGGCGAAAACCGGCAGGGTGGTCTCAAGGGTGTGCAGGAAGGTTCCGAGTAGTGTCATCCCGGTGCTGGTTACCGGATCTCGAAACCGGCGAACTCGCCGGTTGCCGGGCCTTCGGTGGCGTTGACCGTATCAACCTCGGCAGCAGGCGGGCCACTGTTGCACCATTGCCGGAGGCTGATCAACGCAGCCTGTGAGCCCTCTGCAACCACCTTGACCCGGCCATCTGGCAGGTTCCGGGCATAGCCGGTGATGCCGAGTTCCTTTGCCTTCTCGGCTGCCGAAGCCCGGTAATAAACACCCTGAACCTTGCCGCTGATCAGCATGGACAGTCTCTGATGGCTCATTGACTGGCTCCCCCTTTCTCCGTTGACTGGTTACAGTTTACGCCATACCAGCAGTCGATTGTTGGCGGGCATTTCCTGGTCGTTCTCCATCCGGAATCCTGTCCGCTCTGCCAGCTCAAGCAGAGCATCCATATCACGGATGCCCATGTGCGGCGCCTGAATGCGAAGATGTCGGTCAAACTGGCGATTGCTGTCGCTGGTATGGGTTCCACCGTAGCTGAACGGGCCGTAAAGGCAAAATGGCCTTCCGCGATCCAGTCTTCTGGCCAGGCCCGCGAACATGGCCTCCACCTCTTGCCAGGCCATGATATGGGCGGTGTTTGCCGAGTAGGCCCCATCAAAATGGTCGATTGGCCAGCGCTCCGAGGCCACATCCAGTTCAATGGGCAGACGAATATTGTCCAGGGCGGCTTCTTCAATCCAGCCAAGACAGTGGCCGGTGGCGCCGGGGCGGTCGCTGGGCTGCCAGACCAGGTGTGGCAGTGCGGATGCAAAATGAACCGCATGCTGGCCCGTGCCGGTGCCGATCTCCAGTATGGTGCCCGGTTCGGAGAAGATGTCCCGGATGCGCTCGAGTATGGGTTGCTTGTTGTTTTCGCAGGCCTGGGAAAAAGGCTTGTCGGGGGCCATGGTTTACGCCTGTATCAGATTCATTTGCACAATAACCATATAGGCTATCGTGCCGGATGCAATTGATAAAAGCGCGTTGCGACGCCAGAGGTGGATAGTCACCACCAGAATGGCCGGTAGCAGGGCATCCAGCCCCGGCAAAGCGTTGTTCCAGGTGGCGGAGCGTTGCAGGAATACCGTTGCCAGCAGTGCCATCACTGCTGCTGGCAGATAGCGGCCAAGGTGGCGGACCAGGGGGTGCTCCGTGTGCCTGTGAAAGAACAGGAACGGGATCACTCTGGTGGCAAAGGTGGCCACCGTGGCTACGGCAATGAATCCTGCCAGGTACCAGCTTTCAGCCATGGTCCGTTCCCTCCGTTGGCTCTGTGTTGCGATGCCTGTGGTACTGCAGCAGCAGAACACCACTGACCAACACGATAGCCCCCACCAGCTGGTGAGCCGCAGGCAGCAAGAATATGGCGATTGCAGCGGCTGCCGCCCCCGTCACAATGGGGAAGAGGTCTCCCAGGGCCTTGTACTGCTCGATGGTCAGCACGATGAACAGTGCCACCAGGGCAAACTCGATACCGGTGCTGTCAAAAACCACATTGGCCCCCAGCAGCGCACCCAGGGCACAACCTATGACCCAATAGCACTGGTTGAAAAGCGTAATGCGGAAATCCATGGCCTGTTCATATTGCCTGTTCCCGGTTCGCGGCCGGCTGGTCAGCAGGGAGTAGGTCTCGTCGGTGAGCCCGAAAATCAGGTACGCCTTGCGCCACCCGGCCCCGCGGAATTGTCCCAGCAGTGACAACCCGTAGAAAAGATGGCGGGCATTGAGCACGAACATGGCTAAAAACACTTCCAGCAGACCGGCATTGGCAGCCAGCAGGCTGACGGCAAGAATCTGGCCGGCGCCGGCATAGACAAGAATGCCCATAACAGGCGCGACCCACCAGGCGTACTCGAGCTGGGTGGTAAACAGCACGCCAAAGGCCATACCCAGGGGCAGGTAGCCAAACAGGATGGGCAGTGTGAGGCGGAAAACCGGCTGATTCATGTTCGTCCCGAAACGTGAAAGCAGGGGATGATAGAGAAACCCGGGCCTGTTGAGAACCATCGGTGTGCTGGATGGGCAGGGTGTGGCCTTCTACAATCGCGGCAAACCCATTACCATAAGGAGTTTTGGGCGGCACAGAAAATGACCGATGAAACAGCCCGCCAGTCCCAGGCGGATCCGCGGGAAGAAAAGTTCGTCGTAGAGACAGGACTGCTCTCGGACGACCAGATTGATGGCCTGGTGGATGAGTATTGCACCCGTTATCACGGGCTCAACGACACCGAAAACCCGATGTCAGAGCGGGAGCGCGTGAAATCAGCGGTCCGGCGCGGGGAACTGGTGGTGTGGTTCGACCCGGTTGAAAATTCCGCAAGCCTGGGCGTACCGGGCTGAAAGCTGTGACAGGATCCCGGTAATGATGGAAGCATCTACCGCCGGGCAGCCTTAACCGGTACAATTCGCGAATTCCTATAAAGCCGCGTGCGAGGTGAGTTTTGATCAGGGTATTGGTTGTAGATGACCATGAACTGGTCAGGTCCGGTATTACCCGGATGCTGGCGGATAACCCCGACATTGAAGTCATCGGCGAGGCCTCCTCTGGTGAGGACGCCATCGATTTCGTGCGCAAGGACAGCCCGGATATTGTGTTGATGGATATCCGCATGCCGGGCATTGGCGGGCTGGAGGCGACACGCCGGATACTTCGCATAGATGATGCGGTTCGTGTGATTGTTGTGACCGCCTGCGCGGATGATCCCTATCCCACACGGGTCATGCAGGCCGGTGCATCGGCCTACATCACCAAGGGTGCCGATATCAAGGAAATGGTCCGGGCCATCCGCATGGCTCACTCCGGCCAACGCTATATCAGCCCTGAAATTGCCCAGAAGATGGCGCTCAAGCAGCTTGGTGGGGGCGACGCACGGGACGAAGATGGTGAGCTGTCGCTGTTCGACCGTTTGTCTGAACGTGAGATGCAGATTGCCATGATGGTGGTGGACTGCCAGAAAGTTCAGGACATTTCCGACAAGCTTTGCCTCAGCCCAAAAACCGTAAACAGTTACCGCTATCGGATTTTCGAGAAGCTGGAAATTTCCAGTGACGTTGAGTTGGCGCTGATGGCGGTCAGGCTCGGGTTGCTCGATGCCGACAAGGCCTGACTCCCCCGCTGATGCTGCCGGGGCAGAGAACAACAGGGAGTTCGACACCAAAAGCTTCCTGAAGCAACTGACTGAGCGGCCCGGCGTTTACCGTATGTACGACGCCGGCGGCAACGTGCTCTACGTGGGCAAGGCCCGTAACCTCAAAAAGCGTGTTACCAGCTATTTCCGCAAATCCGGCCTGGCCCCGAAAACCGAGGCGCTGGTTTCCCGCATCAACTCCATCGAAGTCACCATCACCGGCAGTGAAACCGAAGCCCTGCTGCTTGAACAGAATCTGATCAAGTCCCTGCGGCCGCCTTACAACATTCTGCTGCGGGACGATAAATCCTATCCCTATATCTACCTTTCCTCCCACGATGATTACCCTTCGCTGACGTTCCGCCGTGGGCGGACGAAAAAGGGTGGTGGCACCTGGTACGGGCCGTTCCCAAGCTCGGGTGCGGTCAAGGAAAGTCTTAATATTCTACAGAAGATATTCCGCATAAGGTCCTGTAGTGAAAGCTATTTCAGGAACCGGACAAGGCCCTGTCTGCAGTACCAGATCAACCGCTGTACCGCCCCTTGCGTGGGCTTTATCTCTCCCGAGGATTACCGGGAAGACATGCGTCACGCCACCATGTTTCTGGAGGGTAAGAACCCCGCGATCCTGCAGGACCTGCTGACAGCGATGGAAACGGCGTCGAAGAACCTGGAGTTCGAGAAAGCCGCGGCCTATCGGGACCAGATCAACCACCTTCGCCATGTGCAGGAACAGCAGAGTGTGGACGGTGAAGGGGGCGATGCCGACGTTGTGGCCATTGCCCAGGATGCAGGCGTGGTGTGTATCGTGGTGATCATCGTGCGTGGTGGCCGGGTTCTGGGCACCAAGGATTATTTCCCGCGATACAGTATCGAACAGTCCGAGGGCGAGCTGCTGAGTGCGTTCCTGGGGCAGTATTACTTCGGCGGCAGCACCCGCCGGGAGATCCCGCCAGACATTCTGGTGCCGGTGGATGTGGACGGGCAGGAACTGTTGTCGCAGGCGCTGACAGAATCCGCGGGCCGTGATACACGGGTGCGCAAGAATGTGCGCGGCGAACGGCGTCGCTGGCTGGAACTGGCCATGACCAATGCCCGCCAGACACTGCTGACGCACCTGGCCAGCAAGGAAACCGTGTACCGCAGGCTACTGGCCCTGCGGGATCTGCTGGACCTGCCCGAAACGCCATCCCGCATGGAATGCTTCGATATCAGCCACAGCCATGGTGAAAACACGGTCGCATCCTGCGTGGTTTTCGACGAGAATGGGCCACTGAAAAGCGATTACCGCCTTTACAACATTGAAGGCGTGACCGGCGGCGATGACTATGGCGCCATGCGCCAGGTGCTGACGCGGCGCTACAAGCGCATGGTGGCAGGCGAGGGCAAGCGCCCGGATCTGGTGTTCATCGACGGTGGTAAGGGCCAGTTGAACATTGCCCGGGAAGTGTTTGATGAACTTGGAATTACCGATATTCCGCTGATCGGCGTGGCCAAGGGGGTCACCCGGCGTGCGGGCATGGAACAGTTGATCGATGCCATGACCGGTGACCTTTACCGGGTACCGGCGGACTCCCCGGCCTTGCATCTGATCCAGCATATCCGTGACGAGTCACACCGCTTTGCCATTACCGGGCACCGGGCCAGGCGTGACAAAAAACGCCGGCAGTCTACCCTTGAAGGTATCGAAGGGGTGGGGCCGAAGCGGCGCCGTGACCTGATCCGTTACTTCGGGGGCATTCAGGAGCTACGCAAAGCCAGTGTCGACGAAATGTCCAAGGTTCAGGGAATCAGCAGGAACCTGGCAGAAACCATCTACGCAGTACTGCATGACGAATAGGGAACGCATGAATCTACCGAATATACTCACCCTCTCCCGCATTCTGATGATTCCGGTGTTCGTGATCATCTATTACCTGCCGGCCCAGTGGAGCTATCTGGTCAGCGCGGGCATTTTCGGGCTGGCGGCGGCCACTGACTGGCTGGATGGTTACCTGGCCAGGAAACTGGACCAGAGCACACCGTTTGGTGCCTTCCTGGACCCGGTCGCCGACAAGCTGATGGTGGCCGTTGCCCTGACGGTACTGATCGAATCCCATGCCAGTTTCATTCTTACCATTCCGGCCACGGTGATTATCGGCCGGGAAATCGTGATTTCCGCCTTGAGGGAATGGATGGCAGAGATCGGAAGCCGGGCGAGTGTGGCGGTGTCCTACATCGGCAAAATCAAGACCACGGCCCAGATGGTAGCCATTATCATACTCCTGGCGTTTCCGCCCGGCGTGGTCTGGACCCATGTAGGCACGGTGCTTCTTTACGTGGCGGCGGTGCTGACTTTCTGGTCAATGATTCTGTATCTCAAGGCAGCCTGGCCCGATCTGTTTCCGGAGAAGAAAACAGGCTGATACGGCTCAAAGCTCGTCCGCAGCCCAGCTGACAACTTGCCGGGCCAGTTCATTGCTGGCCCTGCCAAAGGCTTCCGCCACACTCTCCACAGAGGCTTCTCCAGCGGGATGGCTGATTGTAAAGCGTTTGCTGGCTATGGTTTCCCGGCTGCGTTCGTCAACCAGTTGAAGGTCCAGCTGCAGATGAATAACAGGATTGCCATCCTCATACTCTGCCTGGAACCGCGTGAGATCCCCCATCAGGGCCATATCACTTCGTACCGCACTGGTATCCCTGACCACGGTTTTCAGGCGCCCGTCCTGCCGGAACGCTTCCACCAGGTGGTTTCCGATCATCACCGGCGCCCGGTTGCTCCAGCGGGCTCCCTGGTAGGCCTGGATTTCATGAGCTTCCGGTTTGACCAGAATGCGGGTGCTGTCGACAGGGGCCACGGCCAGCGGTGTCGATACCCGCAACACGCTGTCGATGCCAGCGGCGGGGCTGGCCTGCAGTTCCGGCGCCGGTAACTGGAAAATCTGGTGGGCTGGCCTGTCCGGGAATATTGTGCAGGCGGCCAGGGACAGCATTGCCATGGTGGTTATCAATAAACGCATCGGTGTGGCTGTCACGGCTCAAACTCCTGGATAGGATCGCGGCCCAGCAGCAGCCCGGCCGGGTCGTCTTCGAAACGATAAATCACGCTGTTGAGGCTGCGCAGGGTATGGCGCAGCTCCCGCATGGCAGGGGTCAGTTCACCGATACCCTGCATGCCCTGGTCCAGTGATCCCTCATTTCTGGCAGTGATCTCCTCGAGCCGCGTAGTTGTGGTCTCAAGGGAGTTCATGGCGCTCTGTGCGGTGGTGAACAGCTGCCGCCCCTCATTGTCCAGCATGGAATTGGCTGTTACACCAAAGCGGCGAAACGTCTCCAGGGTATTTTCGGTCTGCCCGCTAAGCTGGTCAAAACTGGCCACCAGCCTGCTGAGTTCGTCCCGCTGCTCCAGCAGGCCTGTAGAAATCGTGTCGAGATTTTCCAGGCTGCGCTTGAGATGGCGAGCGTTATCGGGAGTGACCATGGCATTGGCGTTCGTCATCAAATCATCAAGCTTGGCAAAGAGTTTTTCGCTGCTGGACATGAGTGTGCTGAAGGCTGACGGCTCGGCATAGATGGAGGGCGGAGCGTTGCGATTTCCTTCCAGGGTGCGACTGTCCGGATTCCCACCCTCCAGCTCGATGCTCATGCTGCCGGTAATATTGGTCAGGGCCAGGCCTGCCCGGGTGTCTTCCTTGATCGGTACTTCGCTGTCTACCCGGATGAGGGCTCTCACGTTGCGGGGATCCTCCGGGTCCAGGCTGAGTTCCGATACGTCGCCCACTTCTATACCGCTGTATTTGACCGGGCTGCCTTCGGACAGCCCGCTCACACCACGATCAAAAACAACCTCGTACCAGGCATACTCCCGGTCGCTACTGGTCTTGCCCAACCACAACGCGAAAACCATCGCGCTGGCCAGAAAGACAAGCGTAAACAGCCCGATCAGGACATGATGTGCTCTGGGTTCCATCTCAGCAGGTCTCCCGGTTCATTTGTACGCTCCGTCAGTTTCCGGCCGCGCCCCCTGGGCAGCCCGGCCCCTGGGGCCGTGGAAGTAGTCCCGGATCCACGGGTCGTCGGTGGTTTCCACGGTCTCCAGGGGGCCTTCAACCAGTACCCGTTTATCCGACAACACCGCCACCCGGTCACAGGTACTGTATAGCGTATCCAGATCATGGGTCACCAGAAACACACTGAAACCCAGCGCGTCCCTCAGGGTAACAATCAACCGGTCAAAGGCGGCGGCACCGATGGGATCAAGCCCGGCAGTGGGTTCGTCCAGAAACAGCACCTCCGGGTCCAGCGCCAGCGCCCGCGCCAGTGAAGCGCGCTTGACCATGCCTCCGGAGAGTTCAGCGGGTACCCGGTTGCAGGCGCTGCCCGGCAGGCCAACCAGTGCCAGTTTTACCCGTGCCAGGTGTTCTGCGTCGTCCCGGGACAGCCTGGCGTGCTCGATCAGGGGCAGGGCAACGTTTTCCTGCAGGGTCAGCGAGGTAAACAGGGCACCACTCTGGAACAGCACCCCAAAACGTCGCTCAACGCGGGAACGCTGGTCAGGGGAGAGTGCCTGCAACTCCTCGCCGAAGACCTCGATGGCGCCTGAGTCCGGCTGATGCAGCCCGACAATGCTGCGCAACAATACCGATTTGCCGGTCCCGGAGCCGCCAACCACACCCAGTATTTCGCGGCGATAGAGATCCAGATCCAGATCTTTGTGAACCTCGTTGGTGCCGAAGCGGTTGCAAAGCTTCCGGACACTGATCACCACTTCCTGTTGCGAGGGGTGTTGACTCACCAGCCCATCTCCATGAAGAAAATCGCAGCAATGGAATCCAGCAGAATGACCATAAAGATCGACTGTACCACGGCAGACGTGGTGTGCTCGCCGACTGATTCCGCACTGCCACTGGCCTTGAAACCCTCAAGGCAACCGATAACGGCGATCACAAAGGCGAATACGGGGGCTTTCCCGAGCCCCACCAGGAAGTGAACCACTCGGACCTTGGTTTCCAGGATATTGATGATCTGAGGCGCGGAGATATCCAGCACCATCACGCATACCAGTGACCCGCCAAGAATGCCGCTGATCATACCGACAAAGGTCAGTATCGGTAGTGAGATAACCATCGCCAGAACCCGGGGAATCACCAGCAGCTCAATGGGGCTGAGCCCGAAGGTTCTTAGTGCATCAATTTCCTCATTGGCTTTCATCGACCCAAGCTGTGCCGTAAAGGCGCTGGCCGTTCTGCCTGCCAGCAGAATGGCTGCCAACAGCACGCCAAACTCCCGCAGGAAAGAAAATGCCACCAGATTGACGGTGTAAATGGTGGCGCCAAAATCATCAAGAATGGTGGCTCCCAGGAAGGCCACCACCGCACCCACCAGAAACGTCAGCAGGGCAACAATAGGTAGCGCATTCAGGCCGGTCTGGTGGATATGGGCGACCAGGGACGTCATGCGCCAGCGCCAGGGGGTTGGGGCGATGGTGACCATTGTTCCGAGGATCTGCCCGGTAAACCCCATCAGCAGGCGCTGCTGGGCCCAGTAGTGCTCAACCTGCTGGCCAACACGGCCCAGGAAGGCGATGAGCGCCGAACCCCGGTGGGGCGTTTCCTCATCGGGCGCAGCCATGGCATCGGCCACCAGCCGCAGCAGATCCCGGCGTTCCGGCGCAAGGGTGGATGTCTCATGGGTCAGCTCTATCAGTTTTCCGGAACCCAGAAGGTCCGCCAGCAGGGAAGCGCCGGCGGTGTCGAGAGCCCCGATGGAGGTCAGGTCCGGAGACTCGTCCACCGTTTTCCCGGAGGCGAGCGCGGTTTCCACCGCCCGTTTCAGTCTGGCATAGTTCGGCAGCGTCCAGTCGCCCGAGATGACGAGGCGATCGGATTGATAGTCGAGCTGGCCGGGTGACGGCATCGAAACTTCCTGTGCCTGTGTTCGGGAAATGGGGAACGTACCCTGATACTAGCCGAAATTCTACACCGGGGCGCCGGTTCCTTGTGTGAAAAATAATCAAGAACCTGAAGTAAAACAGAAAGTTGAAAAAAGAGGTTGACGCAAACGAGCGAATCCGTAGAATACGCCCTCGTTGATCAAGCGGGAATAGCTCAGTTGGTAGAGCACAACCTTGCCAAGGTTGGGGTCGCGAGTTCGAATCTCGTTTCCCGCTCCAATCAACACAGTCTCTCAATGCCCACCTGAGAGCATAAAAGTATCGAATCCCCTTCGAACTTTTACCGGCGCGGTGGCAGAGTGGTTATGCAGCGGACTGCAACTCCGTGTACGCCGGTTCGATTCCGACCCGCGCCTCCATTTCTTTACCTTTATTTACAGTTAGTTACCAGTTTCGAGCCAGAGCCGGTGTTTTGATGGCGACATCATGGCGACAAAATGGCGACAACGATTCATGGATTTTCCGGATCGCGGAGCGATTTCAGAGTCGATTTTGATCGCTCTGGCGGGCGAACCAATCGGTAGTGTTTGCGCATTGCCTCGGTCTCGTGACCACCTTTGTTGTTTTCTCCCTGGGACAAAAACTCATCAGTTAAGCCCTTCTTCCTCAAGTCTCGCAATTGATACTTACCCTTGTATCCGGCCTCTTCACAGGCCTTTGCCCAAGATATTTGCATGAAACGGTGCCGCACCGGTTTTGTGCGACTCCTGAAATTGAAATATCGAGGGTAGACCATCAGATATGGCGAAATGATTTCCTGCTCACGCTTCCAATCCCTGAACCATTCGATCAGTGCTCTCAGGTCTTCGTTCATCTCAATAACGATGGGCACGCCGGTTTTGTGTCGTGCGAAGAGGATTTCGCCAAACTCACCCTCGTTATCCTTGATCTGATCTTCCTTTAGTCCGAAAACATCGATTGGTTGTTGGCTCATCATGTAAATCATGTCGCAGATTTTTGCCCGCCAGGTTCCGTTCATCTTGCGCCTGTTGATTTTATGGACGCAGAGTCGGGCGGTGATTTCCTTGTAGGCTTCATCCGGAATCAGGACCTCTCGCTTGGGTTCGCTGATCTTTTGGATATCCCGCATTGGATTTCTATCGATGAGGCCGTCCTGGACTGCCTGGGTGAAAACCCGAGACAAGGTGTTTCTGAGCCCGTTGTAGTGCGTGGGCTTCGTCTGCCAGGGGGAGAGGAGGCGCCTGATCCGTCGAAGAAGTTGTGGGTCCGAGAGCAAAAAATTGGAATGCTCATTAGATTCCATTTGCTGAGCATCCGCGGCGTAGTCGGCTCGGGTGCCCATTGCAATCGGACGACCCCGGTTACGGCCACGCTGGCTGAACACCTTGCATTCGCCCCAGCGTATTTTTCCCTTCACGACTTCGTGACCAATCAGCTTGGTGCGCCAATAATGCAGGTATTCTCTGAGTGTTATCCGAGTGGCTGCATCGACAGATTCGACCATGGAGAGATTGTCTGCCATTTCTCTGGCATCAAAGTCTTTCCGTTCCTGCTCCCACATTTGCTGGAGCATAGCCCAGCGGCGTATTGCCACGTTGCGGTCACTGGTTTGTAGGCTTCCCTGTTTACGCGTGACCGGATGGCGAACGTAGAAGATTCCATCACGGTCACGGATGTAGAGGCCCGGGTATTGGGCTAACCATCGTTGGCCAGGCTTCCTGCGTTGCGGTGCCATTGTTACCGAAGCTGATTAGCCAGAGATTGAAGGAAGTTCGCTTCATGGATGCTTTCGGGCAGACCTCGAATGCGCTTGTCCATGACCTCGAGATAATAATCCAGGTCGATGCGCCACCGCCTCCCGTCTCGAAATGCCCCAGGGATTTCGTGAATTCGTCGACGGATGGTCGATTCGGACGGCGGGTTGTCGTCGTCGCAGTAAATAATCTCGATGAATGTTTTAATTGAAACGGGTCTCATATTGAACTCCAGCCAGATCTTTTGGGTATCGAGAGCCCTATTGGATTCTGAGTATCCGTTCAAAAGGCTCATGTTCAGATCTTATGTGGCCGGCTCTCTGTTTTGTGACGTTAAATGGGGTTTTTCGACGACATCGGATCGAGTTTTCTAGAAAATTAAAGAAAATCATCAGAGCTCGTCCCAAAGGTATTGCCTCCGACATCAAAACCGGCAATACCGTCATCAATCATTGGTAGTCCGCTGGCAGGATTCATGTAGGATGAACCTGAAAACCCCATTTGATCGTCGAGTAGAGTTGAAGAATCGCTGATATCGTCATGAAGCAAAGTGGGTAACTCGGGATTGAGTAATGACAGGTGTGGTGAGTCTGGAAGAAAGTCCGGTAGCCACGATGAAGTTGGGTTGTTCTCGGACTCGCAATCAATGTTGTTGAATGAGCTTGTGTGTTTAGTTGGAGTTGCTAACGCCAGACCGATATAAGCACCCACTATGCCTCCCCATGTGCCAAGTTGCTCGCCGAGCGTTGCCCCAATAATCATCAGAATAATCGCGGTCATGCTGATTGCCTCATTCATTGTGAAGGTCCAGCTTAACCGAATCTGACGATCTACCAAGTGCGGGCGTTTTAGGGTTGAACCTAAATTGCAACGCCAAGACATGCTCAACCTGAACGAACTGTGTAGCTAACACGGTCGCCACATTCTGTGTGGAAGAAGGGGGGGCAGTCGATGATCGGCGGCAGTATTTTCCCCTGTGAGGTTTTGGCTGTGGATCGCTCTCTCAGAGCTAGGCACGGGGACACCTAGAACGAGAAACGGAAAAGCAGTTGCACCTCACACCACTACAAGGGCGACAAATCGCACAATTTCGATGGGTGGATTGAGCCTGAACCGGGGTAGGTTCGCTTTAAAACACTAAAGCGAACATTGGCAAGGCATCTGTAAAAGCCCGCGTTCATTGGAAAGCGGACCTTTTTGCAGTGCCGAAACAGGCTCTTTAGGTTGGCCTGTGATAGGTGCTCCAACGCCTGCATAAGCAGGCTCCAATTAGGGCGTCCGGTGAAGGCCCATGGGGTCTCCTTTTAGACGTGTCAGCAGTAACGAGGTAGAACCCCTCTGAATCAGACCGTAAATCCAAACTGCGAGATAACGTTTCTTCAGTAAAGTCCCTGAAACCTCACAATTTGGATCATTGGCCAACTAAACTCCCGTGTCGTAACCCTTGTTTTTACCTTGATTTCTCGTTTAGAGAGTATCGTGCCCAATTGTTTAAGGTTCTGTTTCCTGATAGGTTTCTGAAACGCTGCTGATAAAATTTAGCTTCATAGCATTATAAAATCTTAGATCCTGCAAGGTGCCCATTATGGATATGGATTTCTCTAAGCTTGGGTCGCTGGCAGACCAGAAGCTTCCTACTGACCCGATTCGAATTTTTGAAAGCCTACCTAACCTACCTGGAACACCAAACGATATTTGGCGTGGCCAGACAGAAGCTTTAAGTCAGTGGAATGACAATCGATCGCAAAATGACGTTTTAATAGAATTAAACACAGGCGCAGGCAAAACGCTTGTAGGATTGTTAATTGCGCAGAGCCTGGTTAATGAAGGCCTACAAAACGTCGTGTATGTCTGTGCAACCATTGACCTGGTTGAGCAAACTTCTGCGGAAGCAAGTCGCATTGGAATCCAACACACAACCCGAGTTGCGGGCGGTTACAACAACGATTTATTTGAGAGTGGAAAAGCATTCTGCATAACGACCTACCATGCGCTTTTTAATGGATTGAGCAGCATTCGCAAAAATCATTTTCCTGAGGCGGTAATTTTCGATGATGCTCATGTCTCTGAGAATATGATTCGTAGTGCTATGACACTCAGCTTTTCTGAACATACTCATGAGGATATGTTTGAAGAGGTTGCATCACTCTTTGACCCGCATTTTCGTGAACTCGGAAGGCATGGTGAGTTCAGTAATGCCCTAAAAGGTGAGCATTCGAAAATCGTCATGGCCGCGCCTGGCGGGATGCAGAAGTACAGTGAGCAACTTTTGGAAATACTGAATCGACATAACATTGGCGGTGATAAGGACCTTAAATACCCTTTTAGTTATCTTCAAGACCGGCTTAATAGATGTGCGATCTTTTTCGGCAATAAGGGTTGCGAGATTACGCCGCCTTTCCTTCCTTCCCTCCGCATTGACTGCCTGGAGAGACCGTTGAGACGGGTATATCTCTCAGCGACGTTAAAATCCAAAGCGGATTTTGTGCGTGCTTATGGAAGGATGCCCGATGCGACTATAGGTCCAAAAAATGATGCTGGTAACGGCGAACGCTTAGTGCTCTTTGGGTCAAAAATAGAGGGCGGAGTTGGTGTAAAAGAAGTTGAGGCAATTTCAGGACAGCACAAGGTTGTGCTTGCAACTCCAAGCTATTTTTCGGCTCATCATTGGGACGCGTTAGGTAAACCTCCAAAGCCAGCAAACTTTTCGTCTGAACTGCAAGATTTTCGTGAGGCTAAGGAAGGTGTTTTCATTCTTGTCCAGCGCGTGGACGGGATTGATCTTCCTCACAATACCTGTCGGGTAATGGTGATAGAAAACCTTCCACGGGGTGGCTCGTTACTCGAGCGATATCAGTGGGAGTTTTTGAACATGCGAAATCTGTTTGCCTCTAAGATGGCGAACAGACTTGCCCAATTGTTTGGCCGAATAAATCGGGGTCGGAACGACTATGGTGTCTTTATTATCACTGGTAATGAACTAAACACCTGGTTAAAAAATGACCGAAATCTCGCTCTCCTGCCCGAATTGCTTCAGCAACAAATAAAGCTTGGCGACCTAGTTCAAGACGGAATGGCAGTAACGAGTGCAGAAAAACTTACACAAATTGTCAATGCTGTTCTTGGCAGAGATGCGGCCTGGTTAAAATATTATGGCGACAATATTCAAAAAGGTTCGCTCGAAGATGAAAAAGAAGATCGTGCTAATAGGGTAGAGGAGCGACTAACTGCAGCTGCCGTTGCCGAATCAGAGCATGCATGTCTGCTGTGGGACGGAGACTTGGAAGGAGCTGGTAGAGCGTTAGATCGGATAATTGAGGACACGAATCGCGCTGACACACCCCTTGCCGGCTGGCACAGCATTTGGCTAGGCAGTTGCTATGAAGGGATGGGGAGTCGCGAAAACGCTGCTATCGCTTATCAGAGAGCGAAGAATAGGCTAGGCAGTGGGAACGTCTATCTCCCACTTTATACGCGGGTTTGCGATGCAAAAGGTCAAGATGAGCCGTTCAATGACTTTGGAGAGGTTTTAGATTCTATCATTGGGTATGACTCTGAGGATAAATTTGAAAAGGAGCTCAATACTCGTATTAAGGGCATGAGAGCTTTAGACGGGGGCTCATCTGCCGAAGTAGAGGCTGCTTTGAGGGAGCTCGGAGACTTGTTGGGTTTTGACTCGACTCGGCCAGACAATGATCAGGGACTCGGTCCAGATGTTATTTGGGCAGATGATCATTCGGAAGTTCTTATACCTTTCGAGCTGAAAACTGATAAGACCATGGAATCTGTTATTTCGAAAAAAGATGTAGGACAAGGACACCAACATCAAGAATGGGTTGCCGATAATTATCACAAGTTCGAAAACTTGGGCCTGGTATATGTCAGTGCTGCGGGAAGTTGTGATGCAACGGCTAGTCCTTCTGAAGATATGTATCAGTGTGACTTACGGGCATTTGCCACTTTACGAGATCAAGTCCTTTCGATGATTAGGGATATCAGAAATCGACTGCCATTGGAAAGAGCTAACTTTATTCGAGAATCTAGCAGTGACGACCGGTGGCTTCTAAATCACCTATTTGACGCTATAGATACGGTCCCACTTCGCTCGAGACAGCCAGCAAAAAAATAGAATTCGCTTTTCCCGCGTGGGTTTTGGAGCATCTTTGAGCTCCAGCATACTAGGGCCAAAATTGAACCTAGAGCCCGCGCCACGCTCACGACAAATACGGCGGTGCCTTTATTAAAGGATACAATTTTAAGACAACGAGTCTTTTAGGTTCTGTAAAATTATTGGTGCCGAATCAAGACCGTTATCACAACCGTGTTAATGGCTCTGACGCAGAGTCATACGCAATGGCAAAACTCGTTTTGGCGTGTAGAGGTGAAGGGCACTGGAGCTCTAGGGAAGAAGATGGCGCCAAAATTGATCTAATTCTTTCTTGTGAGCATCCCTGGCACTTGGGTGAACGGCTAATAGTGCTTTCCCAAATTAAATCCGGTTCTTCTTTTGGCGAATTGACCGAGAAGGGGTTCAAACTAAAAGGTAGCGCTAAGAAAGCTGCACTTCGAACAAGCCATGGTGTCTGCGTTGTTTGGGTAGATCGGAACTGTGGTCATCTTTATTGGGCTTATGTTAAGCCGACTGCTTCAACTGGCACCCAAGTGTATGGGGAGCACCACAAAGTTACTCCGGCCATGTTATATGATTTAGCTCGTATTATGTCGACACGATTGATGGGCCCTGAGGGTGCAAAGGGCATAATCATCAACGAGAGTGAAAAATCGCTGTCAGACCGCCGATCGGAAGCGAAAAGCATCTATCAAGGGTATCAGAAGATACAATCACCGGTTTTGGGTGAGGTAGAGTTAACGCGCTTGGCGTGGCGCCATATGTTCAGGAGTGGCCGTCGGAAACAAAATAAAAGTGTTAGCCTCGACATAATTAAGTATCTTGGAAAGCTTCTTTCTCGATATCCAACCACAAGAGTAATCACTGCAAGTAGGTACTTTTGCAAAGGAGGATATGAATATAGGGTTTGCGAACACCTTTTGAAGTTCGATGAACTCTCGGTGATACAAAAAGATCGAATACCGAAGAGAGACCACACTGCATATATAAGAATAATCGAGGAAATACGATATCCGATTGATTGGTCATCGAAGGTTATGCGGTCTCAGGTAGTTTCTCGTCGGTTGGTATTGAAATCAGCTTATTTTAAGCAGAAGTGAAAGAGGGCAGCCAGGATTCGCTTCAATGCTCTGCCACTTCTATCGGAGCAACCCGATAATTAAGTTGCATACGGGGTTACCGTAGCCGATTGCGAACTGACTAGTGGTCGGAACCACTTCGCAGCCCTCTTCCACTCACTGAGTGTGACAGCGAACCTAAATCTCTGCAAATTGATTTTCTTTGGCGACTACAGTGAACCAAATCGGCGATAATCCGCTTCCTATCGCCAAGAGTGTTTCTATTAACTGGCCCAAGAAACTCGACAGCATGGCTATGCGAATCTTTTGCATGTTCCACTAGATTGAAGTTGTGCGTTCACCGTCCCTCTAGGTCGAAAAAGGTCCGCTGTGTGGTCGATCTGAATGTCCGCTTTGCGACCTCAGCGTGCTTTGTTCCCGAATAGCGGACTAGGCATGAACAAGCGCGTCCCGCATGCTAGAAGTGGCAGACGCCAGAGAATATTCCCATTCTTTGGCGGACGAATAGTTGAGGTTTTTGGACTTACCCCGATCCACTAGGCCTCCAATTCGTCGAGAAGTCTTTGGCGATAGTCGATAAGCGCTTCAGCCACTTCTTCAGGGTGGAATGGGTGTCCGGCAACGAAAACAATTTCCAAGGCGGTTTCCTGAATCTCATCGTTAGTCATGTCTGGCGTGACGATCTCTTCAAGCATACCAACCTCACAATATGCGCTTTCAGCAAACTCCTCGGGTCCTCGCATGCTCTGGAAGTCGAGAGCCATCTCGCTTACGCATTCCTCGGCTGAACTCTTCAATTCCCAATATTTTTCGCGAAGTTCATCGAATTCCATATCGCTCTCGCCCGAGTGGTAGTCATCGAAGATCTTTTTATAGTCATCAATATAGGGTCGTATTAGAGTGTGAGCTGCCTCTATTTCAGACTCGGTGACGGCCTCGCCCAGCTTGACCTTCAGCACCTCACAGTAGTACTCCGGCCATGACATCGCACTCATATTGCACTCATCAATGCATGTAAGGCCGTCCGCCTCTTCCCCTGGGTTATCCCAAAAATCATATCGGAGGGTCAAACGGTTGCCACTGTGGATTAGGAAGATTCTCTCCCTCATAAGCTGAGATGTTCCGCTCACAAATCCACCATGATCCTCTAACTTAATTTTTTTCAAAAGATCGTTCATCTGCATGCCTCATTTACTGGTTTTGAGCTTTCAGCGTACGAGAAAGTTAAGGCCGTTTGTGTCGTTAAATTGACTAAATCGTGCACTTTCACGTCCTCAAGTGTTCTCAGAGTACAGAGCTGCTGCGCCACGCAGCGATGCAAGTAGCAGAGATCCGTCGGTGAGCTTCGTGTGTTCGCTGAGTTGCTTCAAAACCAGCGCGCCGATATGAAAGACTTGGCCAATGGGTATGGGTAGGGAATACGCGTTACCTCGTCCCTGAGTCGCAGAAATAAACAGCCTGCCGGGTTGGCGTTCGATGCGAATCCCTTTTTGAGGTCGTTTAAAAGTTGCGCTAGGGAGAAGCCCTAGACATACGGCTGCCATAATCGGGAGCTCGTTCTCACTGAGCTGTAAGGTCAGCTTGCGCTGCCACTCGATCGAATCCCTATTTCTCGGCGCTATATCAAGGTTCACAGTCCAACCCACAGGTTCTCCCCGGTGCATCAGAGGCGTGGCCTCCACAGTCAGAGCGGCCCCGGCGCCAAAGCACCGAGCCTTTTCCTGAGCAGCTGGATCTGGAAGGGAATTATCGTACATAGCGGTACAGACTGAGGGCATCGACAATGGGCGTGGCTTCCAGGCTGGATTGCCTGGGCAGTCGCGGCGATTGATCGTCGGCTGATCCCGGATCTGGACGCCAGAGCTTTCTGGGCAGCACTTTCTGCTGAGCAATGACCACACCGGAGATTGGCGTAGAGGCTCGCACGGTCTCGCCATTTTCCAAGAAGGCGTAGTTGGCGCGAAGTTGATTTGGCAAAGGGACTTTTATAGCCAAAGGCGCGCTGGGATCGCATCGCCGGTTGATCAAATCGACAGCAATGGCAGAGGTGTTCTGGTCAGGCCATTCTAATGCGATTCTCATGGCCTCTTCGTGGGTCAGCTTAATGATCCGGGAGTGCTTGGTCGTCCAGGACCAGCTAAAAACCTGCAGATTCGGCGGCATGATGCGTATGCGGGTGTAACAGCGCTTTAGATCGAGATCAGCGATACGCAAGGTGTCCATCGCCTGGCGAAGAGTTTCGCTACGAAAGCCCTTGTCGAGGATTTCGTTTTGGATCAGGCGGGTAATCCGGCTGGCCGTTAACTCCCTTTTTTTCTGGAACTGCCGGATGTCCAGGACGGCCTGTTTGAATGCACCTTTAGCGTCGTTGTAGTCGCTGACGGCAAGAACAGTGCCTGGTGAGCTGCAAATAATGCCGGCGTTCAATTGCAGGCGGGTATTTGGCCGGATTGTCAGATGCGTCATTGATCGAATCGCCGCCTGTAGAGCCTCACGGGACGTGCGCTCAGCTTCACTGTCCCCGTGGGTCGGTACATAAATCGGGTAACCGGCCAGATGGTCGGACTTGATGGCAGAGACAACAGCGAACCCTTGATCGGACATCCGCTGGAAGGCGGTGGAAAGTTTTAATAACAGTTCCTGAGGTAGCACTTCATCGTTGAGTTGTCTCGGCATGATGATACCTCGCTAAGCACAATTCGGACGCTCGGTTGGGTGAGCCTCCATTATACCGGCACCCCAAAATGAGCAAGGCGGTAGCCAGTTATGGCTGGGGCTTCAGGATCACCAGTGAATATCCGCAAGCTCTGGTCCTGAGTGAATGATGATTACTACACCAGACCCGTTTTAGGTTTCCGACCGATCCCATACCCGAAACCTCAGAGATGACCGGAACCCATGGAGCCTGTCTTTTCCTTTGCTTTCCTTGTTTTACCTTACGTGACCTGGCACCCCCGAGACGGTGTCTCACGGGTCACTTGCTTGGTAGGGGAAAAGCCCACTCAGTGGAAGCGTGGAGCAGGGCGTTGCGGGCTGGCGGGTTAAGAGCACCGGTGGCGGATCTGGTTTAATAAATTAAAGAAGGATTTGATTATGCCAAAGCAGATGTAACGCTGAGTGATTAGGTGGAAGAAAAGGTTGTTCAGGAGTATCTCCTCGAAGTTGCCTTGGGGCCACCACCAGACCGTGCAGAGTCGGAACGATTGATGGCGTCATGGATGCCGTTAACGGAAGTCCACTGAACTCATGCTCCGTTAACCGCTTAGCAATGCGATGATTGTTCAGTGTTTATGACCTTCCATCGTTTCTGTGTTCTCGGCTTTACTTCACCGCAATGACAAACTAGCATTCTGAATGCGACAAATTATGTCGCCAATCTCTGGGCCATTCACAAGGAAAGGATATTTCATGTCCAACACTGCTGTTCGTTACCTCACCATGCTCCGTATGGTTCCGCGCTTCCCCAAGACCATCACGACTACTGAGCTTGCAGAACGGCTGGACGGACACGGGTTTGAAGTGACCATGCGATCCATTCAGCGGGACCTTGAAAAACTGAGTGCGGATTTTCCCTTGCTGGTGGATGAAAGCACTCGTCCATTTCAGTGGTCATTCGACCGGGATGCGACGATGGATATCATCCCGGCCCTGGATTTGCCCGCAGCGCTGACGTTTGAGCTAGCACGAGCCTACCTCAGCCCGATGCTTCCCCCACGGGCGCTGTCTCACCTGAAGCCACACTTTGATGAAGCCCACCGCACCTTGTTACGAGAGAAAAATCCGCTTGGCAAATGGCCGGACCGGGTGCGGGTTATCAATCGTGGCCTTGGCGGACGGCGCCCGGCAATAGATGCGGATGTTCTGGAGACGGTGACGGAAGCTTTGCTAAGAGATTTCAGATGTAAGTTGACCTACCAGGCCCGCAACTGGCCGGAACCGGAGGTGATCATCGTCCATCCTCTTGGCCTGATTTTCAGAGACCCGAACGTGTACCTGATCGGGACTATCGAGGGCAGGGAAGGTATTCGTCAGCTGGTACTCCACCGGGCAACGGCGGGAGAACTGGTTGAACAGCCTGTTGAGCGACCGGAGGATTTTGAACTGGATCTCTACATCCACTCCGGAGCTATGGGCATCCTCAAGTCCAATAAACCTGTCTATTTGAGGCTTCGGTGCGATAGGCCCGCCCTGAACCATTTGGTTGAATCGCCACTAGGATTTGATCAAACCACCACAGAAATCGATGACAATACCTTTGAAATTGCCGTGACCGTAGGCGATACCCAGGATTTGCGATGGTGGCTTACGGCGCAGGCGGTTCACTGCGATATTCTTGCGCCGGATTGGTTGCGAAAAGAAATTGAAGGCATCCTTGCACAGGGATTGGGCCGGGTTCGCCAATGAACGTAGCAATGACGGCATAATGCCAGTCGATTTCCCCTCGCATTCTCACCTCAACGTTTCTTTGATCTTTAGCCGCAGATTTCGAGAATCACGATTTGAAAAGCGCGATGGCTGACAGGCTCATGGTCGCGATTAAGAAATGGATACAGAGGCTCTGATACGGTTGCATAAATATCAGTATTCTCTAGCCCGGCGGTATCAAGAACACTATTGAGCCGTTCGATAAGCCGCTCGCTTGTGTCCGCATCCTTAGGACAGCGACGGGTCAGAACCAAATAGTTGGTTTTCAGACTATGGTGGCCTGCATGCTGGCTTACTTTTGCCAGTCGACGTATATCTTTTAATAATGCACGCGTGGAATCTCCTCGTTTGAATTCGAAGATATGAGCTGCGCGCCCCTTTTTGCCTGACCGCAGTACTAGATCAAAACGACCATCCGGGCGAAGATCAGGTTGCGATAGCAATTGCGTAACGTCGGCACCGTGAAGATCGGACTCCTGAAATGTGCGTTTAACTTGAGCTTCAAGGCGATAACTAAAATTGGTGAAGTTGTTTGCAAAATAGTCAGCGACGCGCATGGCCATGAAGCATTCCGGCATACGGTTGAGGGAGGAGTGGCTATAGTTGATAGCATCCTGGTGTGCTGCCAGCAATGCGTTTTCAATGGCCGCGAGGCGGTTACCTGGGGAGGATTTCAGCAAAATGGCGTTGGTCACTATTGAATCTCTTTGTTGTGCAGGAAGGTGAGCGGCAGGAACTTGCAACAGATCTTGCTCAAACAAAATTCAAAATGAGCATACACACTACCGGTGATGGCGCCAATGGGGAGAGTACATGTCGCTGATGTCATCGTATTAAAATGGGAAAATGTCGAATCGTTGGGCTCGAAGTGAACTTAAGTCAAAGAAATTAGTGAGGGCGCTTGGCTCGGCAACTTCACTCTATAGTTTGGAAATGCCAGAATGCGACGTGATGTGTCGCAGGTGGATCTTAGAATGGACTTACCCATTCTGGAGGCCCGCTCATGCTGTTGTGGAACGAACTCATTAATGAAGCCCAAGAATCCGAACTTACCGACACGTCATCCAAAGACGATCTGAGACTCCTCCAGATTTATCTCTGCCGAATATTTCTGACACCCGCATACCAGAACAAACCCTGCATTTTTAATGCGGATGAGCCTCTGTCGTTTCTCGGTATCAAGCCAGTGCCTGAGGACCAAGCCGGTCCGGGAACTCCTGCGTTCCTGAAAGCCATTCGAGAGCAAGAAAAAGCATTAACGCGAAGCCTCAAAGGCAAGCCATCGCTATCCTTCGAGCCTTTGGTGGCTAACCTTGTCAAACTGCTCCGACCCAGCGTGGTGGAGGTCAAATTGCTGATCTATGCCATCCTCCTCCTCAAGCACCCGAAGGCTAAGGAGGTAATGCGGGAGTTGGAAATCAGTGAATACAGTAATTCAGTAAGTGCTTTGGCGAGGGCGATGCGCGAATCCACCAGAACGATCGCCAGCGTGCTGGAGGAAGGCTCGATGCTTTGCCAGATCCGACTGCTGGAAGCGCCAAATCAGAGCAGTGACATCTGGGATCTTGTGGAGGCGGGCCCGCTACTAGGGCAACTGGTAGTGGCCATGTCGGATCAGTGTCGTGATGGTGATGCCGGTGACATAGAGCAATTGCTGTTTAATCACATTTGCCCGCCCGGACCACCTGCTTTGCACAGCATTGCCGACTTCAGCGGTGTATCGGATCTTCAGCTAATGCTGGATTACTTGCGAGATTCGCTCAACAACAAAACCCGAGGCAAGAACATTCTGCTCTACGGCAAGCCCGGCACTGGCAAAACTCAATTGGCCCGAGCCATAGCGGCGAAGCTTTGCGCGCCGCTATATGAGGTGCCGACCAAAGATGGTCATTCCGGGGCGATGACCGGGCGTATCCGTCTGGATGCAGCCAAGATGGCCCAAATGTTTCTGGAGGATCGCCTCGGTGCGATTCTTTTGTTTGACGAAATGGAAGATGCATTTCGGAAAGCCGATCAGCTCGCCAAAGGCTGGTTCAATCAGTTGCTGGAAGAAAACAGAGCACCGGTTATCTGGATCAGCAACAATATTAGCGCTGTGGATCCTGCTTTCCTGCGACGGTTTGATTTTATCGTAGAGATCGAAGGTACAGGTAGCGATCAGCAAACGCAGAAGCTCAAACATATGCTTTCCCAGCTCCCTGTAGCTCCCGCTTGGGTTTCAGAGGCCGCACGCCAGTCCTGGATGACGCCAGCGCTTGCCAAGAACCTGGCTGAATTAGGCGAGTACCTTCCAGCCCGTCAGGTTATTCGTAACCAGCAACGCCTGGAAGCTATGGTGCGCCACCGTCTGGAAGTCATGGGAGAACGACGGCCAAACCGTGTACTCACAAAGCATAAAACATCCGATTTTCCAGACTTTCAAATCGACTGGATCAACACACAACCTTCACTCCGCAATGTGGAGCGTATCGCGAAAAAGGAAGGCACCGTACGAATCTGCCTCTATGGTCCGCCCGGCGCCGGCAAAACAGCCTATGCCGAGGAGCTGGCCAAGCGACTGAATAGGCCCTTCATTCTGAATTCTGGCAGTGACCTCTTGGGTAAGTATGTCGGGCAGACCGAGAGAAACATCGCTGAGATGTTCGACAAAGCAGAGAGAAGTGGCGCTGTGCTGTTACTGGATGAGGCCGATACCTTTCTCTACCGTCGTGGCATGGCTCAACACAGTTGGGAGATCAGTGCAGTCAATGAGTTCATGGTGCGGCTCGAACGGTTCGACGGCGTATTCCTGGCCACCACCAACCGATTCGAGGGCTTTGATAAGGCCATACTGCGTCGCCTACAGATGAAGGTAGAGTTCGGGTATCTTACCGTTGAGCAGGTCAAGGCCATTCTTGAGGCCTGTGTTGTCGACAAAGAGCGCGCCCAGGCCCTGACACTGAACCAGCTCACTCATCTCAACCACCTGACCCCCGGCGTTATGAGATCTGCGGTCCAGAATCTGCAGCTGAGAGGCTTTAGGCCGCGAACCGACAAACTGTTGTTAGTACTTGCAACCGAGCAGCAACAGCAAACCAAGGCTGTGGCTGAGCGACCGATTGGGTTTATTCAATAACTGAGGGGAATCAGTGTATGGCGAAGCGAATTATGTCCTGGCAAATCGGCTGTGTTTACCCGATTCCCGACGCTTATATAGACGATGAGGGGCAGCTTGTACTGAAACGCCAGTCCATAGGTGAACTTTCACCGGAATTAATGACACTGATGTCCGGCGAGGTTTTGGTGACTGCGTTGCCGGAGTGTCCGGCTGCTGTTATCTATGGGCAAGATCGGGGGGAAAGGTTGAGAGAACAACTAGAGGCCTTGCCAAATATGGAGCCAGAGGGCCGATGGATACAGCGGGTAATGTTGGGCAATCTGCATTTTTTTGATGAATCGAACGACTTGAGAATTTCCGAACCTGTAACTGCTCGCATCTCACCAAAAACCGATCTCTCTGACTTCTGTATTGTGGTTTTCGATTGCTCCAGAGCAGAAGTATGGTCGTGCGATCAGATTTTGGAAATGGTGGGCAAGCCAGAGCCCGAAGATAGTGCTCTTATCAAGTTTTTCCGCGGTGATGGAAGAGATCATGTCGGGCGAACCTTTGAAGACATTCTTGCGTTTGATGATTTCTGGTTGGAGCACACCCATGATTATATCCAATGGCTTTTCCCTATCCCGGAAACGAGTAATTTCAACCACCAGGTACCAGTGCTAACCAGCGAGGATAGGGCCTGTTTTCGAACGGAAAAAACACTCCGACTGCAACACCAAAAAGCCCTCGATCGAATGCTGGCCTTCTATGGACTCGAACGGACCGAGCAGGGAGTTGTGCCAATGCCAGGCCTGAATATGAAAAGCTATATCTGGCTCAAGCCGGCAGGTCACAACCACTTGCGAATTACGCGCATTATTCGAAGCCTACAGTATTGCTACCAGCCGGAAGTAGCCATGGAGGTTCAGTCTGCTGTTATAGCATTGGGTAAAAGTTTGGGTCAGGTCAGTGAGAAAACTATTGGCTACTGGCGCACCGCGAGAGGCTGAGATGATCCGCACGGTTCGGGATCTCGTGCCACTAGCGCCAACCGAGCTCAGGAAGTCGGCAGGGAATCTTTCAGGGCGAGATGGGTTCAGAGCGACGCTCATTGTCGCAAGGTTTCGGTACGGTGAGTGAAATGAAATATGCGTCAGCGGAGCCTATTATGCAACATGAAATAACCGCCTGGGTACATTCGACTAACCAACAATTTGAAGCACACCATCTGTCATGCTCTGAGTTCAAAGAGCTTTTCGCCGGCTACTTTCCTGAGGAGTTTCTCGCCAGAAGCTTCTATGTAGTGGTGGATCAGATTCCGTTGCCACCAAAGGAGCTTTTAAAGGAAATTAACCTGGGTGGTTTGTTCGAGCAACAGCTCGCAGGATTAACTCTCGGCGACACCTATTATCTGCTGCCATCCGCTGCGGACAATCTGCGAATTCATTTTCACGAGCTGGTCCATGTGGCCCAGTGGCAGCACCTTGGTGTTGAGGGTTTTCTTGCTCGTTACATTAACGAGCTGAAGCGCTATGGCTACGATGACATGCCCCTTGAACGAATGGCCTATGAGTTGGATGCCCAATTTGTGGCAGGAGGACCGGTTGTCGAAGTTTGGCCGATAGTCCAGGTGTCGGATTAGTATCCTGAATAACGACTCGAACGTGGGGAACATAAACGAATGAACATCTACTATTGTCATGGATTTGGTAGCCAATTTGACCTGGGCAGTTCCAAACTGGAAATCTTAAGCAAGCTGGGCTCGATTCATGGACATGATATTGACTATACCAAGCCTGCTGACGAGGTTGTGCAGATTTGCCAGGATGAGGTAATCAAAGCAGATATCGACCTCATGGTGGGCACGTCCATGGGCGGCTGGCTTGTCAACATAGTCGGTGCGCGGGCGGGCATTCCGTTCGTTGCGATTAACCCCGCCATTGATCCGGCCCAGACCCTGGAAAAGTACATCGGTGCCGGTTTGGATTATCAGGGTAATAGATATCAGCTCACTCAGTCCGTTGTCGACAGTTACCGTGCATTTGTGATCAATGGATGTGGGCTCATTCTTCTGGACCAGGGAGACGATGTCATCGATTGGCGAGTAACTCACGACACGTGTCAGAAGTATTACTCGGTTGTTTCGTTTCCGGGAGGCAGTCACCGGTTTGAGCACATGGAGGAGTCCTTACCGCTGATAGAGGCACTTTATGAGCGGAGCTCACTGACTTATGGCCTGGGGGATAATTGATGGAAAGCCTGGAGCGGGTATTTGATTTGAGCTTCGAGCATGAGATTGATGAAGGGAAGCAGGACTCGTACCTACTGAGCTATCGCGACTTGCTTGAGCATTTCGAGGGTATCAATCATTTAACAAGCAAAGATTTAGTCGTAGGCGCTCACATGGTTTACGGATGGATGCCAACCATCGTCCATCTGAACAAGAAAGACAGCGATCCGGATGAAACGCTTCACATCCTGCAATCCATTAAAAATGGAAACACGGACCTTTCTGAGGACCACCTCATCACCATCAAGCACTACATCAACAACTCAGTCGTCGGAGCCTCGAAACTGCTTCACTTCATCAGACCGGACCAGTATCCGATCTGGGACTCGAAGATCTTTGAGTTCACCCACCGCCGCGAGCGGCAGCAGTATCTGGTGAACAACCCGGCTACCTATCTGCAATACCGAGCAAAGATGCTGGAGCTAGAGCAACAGCCAGGATTTCCGAGGCTACATGCGTTCGTTAACAGCAAGCTTGGGTATGAAGTTTCAGGACTTCGTGCATTGGAGTTGGTCATGTTCTTAAAACATGATGACTGGAAGACTTCGACTAGCACATGAACGCTTATGCCACATTCGCCACCCCAAATGGAATATGCACCATCGGTACGTTCCCCGCATCGGATTGCAGGTGGCTGCGCTGGTCGTCGAAAAACATGTGCGGTTTGAGGATAGTCAGAATCCGATCTTTCTTCATACCGCCCAGGAAAAACACCTCGTTTGCATCCACACCCCAGTGCTCCAGCGTGGTAACGACGCGCTCATGAGCCGGCGCACTACGGGCGGTCACGATGGCTGTGCGCAGAATGCGCCGGTAGGAAGCATCCGCTTTCTGTGCCTCATCTTCCAATTTCTGCAGTAACGATAGCTTTCGGAACAGATCGGCTAGCGGACCTGGGCTATGAGGAATACCGGCTCTAGACGTTTCATGTTCGTGAAAAGCCTCCAACTCTCCGCCTTTATACACCCGTTCTGATGCATCATCCGCAATCACACCGTCGAAATCGAATGCGATTCTCAGCTCCCAATCGTCATCATCATCCACCACCTGCGATGGCAGCACGGTACCGGCGGGATATTCGTAGTCGATGGCTTTCAGAACGTCCTGCTCGTTGGAAGACAGAAAAAGTGAGGCGTTGAACGCAGGAATGTAGGGGTAGGGCGACTTGCCCTCTAGAAAAGCCGCTCTGGAGATATCCAGGCCATGATATTCAATGGAGCGAAATACCCGCTTGCCCGTGATGGAGGAATTGCGTGACAGCAGCACGACTTCCACTGGTGAAGTATCAGGAAAGCGCTTGTTAATATTGAGAAACCGGCGCACGAATGGAAACGCCACGCCTTTAGCCAGGGGGACATCCAGATGCTCTTCCTGGTAGTCACGATAAGCAATCGCGCCTTGTTCCTGGAACACCTTGTCGGACTCGGACAGATCAAACAGGGCGCTTGAAGCAACGGCAATTACCAGCTTGTCTTCAATGGGGTAAGGCATTAACAATCCTTCTGAGACTGTGATCTCGGATGCGGGTGGCGATTTGAGAGATGTTACTCCAAACGGCGGAGCGCCTCGGTACGGGCAACATCCCAACTACTATTGTCAGTCGGCATTCCATTATCACCCAACGGTGACACGCAGAGTTGCTCCCGGCGGGCGTTCACCTTCGCGGTGTAATCATCGCTCATCGGATTAATCCCGAGGCGCCGATCCTTGGCGTCCGAGATCGAGTCCATCATGAAATCATACTCTTCGGGAAACAACTCATGGTGAATCTGCTCTGCCAGGGACTTGATGTGCCGCTTCCGTTCAAATTCCCGAAGCTCTTCCGGTGACAGGTTCTCATAGGCTTCCCGCAATTTCCTGGCTGCTTCCTTTTTTGCTTTGTTCATAACCGTTGTTCCCTATTTATTGAGCTTGAAAAAAGCATACGGCAGAAAGGCGACGTAACTTGTCGCATCAGTCGATGACAATGATGACAAATGGACAGGAGGGTTGGCATGTTATCCGGACAAAGGGCCGGAGAAACCTTCCGAGTTATCAGGTGAGGAGGAGGAGCAATGATCGACAACTTCAAAACAGATCTGGTGTTGCGAGTAGCGGCCATGCCTCGGGAGGAAATTCTGAAGGCAATGGGCTACCAGAGACCAACCTCCGCCAACCTGGAACGCCTGCAGTCTGTTCTGGATGATCCGGATTTCGGCCTGAACAATAGTGGTTTTGATTTCAAATACACCAGTGAAGGCTTTCTCCGTGCGCTTTGTGAAGTCACCGGAATGGATATGGCCCTTGCAGACCAACGCATCTGCCGAACAAAGAAACACCTGGAGGAAGAGCGAGAGGCCTTTAAGCCTTATATCTGGGTGGACACCGGCTTCGAGCGTAGTAGTCAGCCAATCTTTGCCCTGGCTATCTGTGAATATCAGCGCTACATGGACTTTCCGAAAGGCTTCTGGCGGCTCTCTATCGACCGGCAACTGGGCGGCGTGCAGTGTCGTGTACGAGAACATATCTGTGAAACCGGTGGAGAACTTGGAATCTGGGGGCATATCAAGCAGTATTGGTTTTATTATAAAAAGAACGCAGCCTATCTATTGGCCCGGAATGGCGAGGTGATTGGCAAGTACGAAGGGCCTGTGCCCAACCAGGGAATAGCAACCGGAGAGTTGAGTGTTATCTCTCTGGCGGCTCGTGAAGCCCAGCGATAAAAGCCTAAGGAAACGGTATCGATGTAAGATCTGCCTGGCCAACGCCTCGTTCCTGTCCGTAATCATTGAACCACTACAGTTGGCTTCAGTGAGATTAATAAACCTTAGCCACTGCGTAACGATGTTCGGCTTTAGGAGAACTTTTAAGGTTTTGAAATCTCAAGTTTCTGCCTGACGGGCTGCCGAGAATTTTGCCTCAACTCATTGTGAGTTGCGATTTCAACAATGCAGCCCGGACCAATTCACCTATTCAGCTTTACGGAAGGCAAAGGATGGGTACAGAAAACATCTAGACCCATCCTTTGCCTTCCGTAAAGCTGAATAGGGTAGTGTGCTTCAAGGTTTTGCTGCCGGGGATAAATCAGCGCTAGTGATTGAAGATTGTAGAGATTTCCATAGGCTGTGAGCTGATAGAGATCTTGCTGAGAGATACCGAGCTTGGCCTCATTGCTGTCGAGAATCTTCCACTTGGCATCTAGAATCAGGACTACCTTTTTATCTGCATTAATTAGGCTAATGTCAGGGCGTGTCTGGAAAACGTTTTGGTCAATATCGGGCCTGTAAGCTAAATGCCTGCGAGGAGATTGTTCTTTGAGAGTTAAGCCAGCGTGGTGAGCAATAGGCCTCAGCTCCGCGGCCAACCACCGTTCAAATAAGACGTTCATATCGAACAGAATTGACAGCAAGTTATGCTTGCCGGCCGTCACATCTGGATTTCGAGTATCTAGGAAAAGACGGCACCAATCTAATATGGGGCCATAGCGGCTGTTGGTCCGATTGAGTTGAATCCGGTCGATATTAGACGAAGAAAAACGTTCCTCTGAAATACCATCGTGTTGCATCAGCAGCTCGGTCACAGCCTTGCGTGACTGGTTGGATCTGCATTGTGGGAACAGAACTCGCAGGGTAAACTTAATGATCTGGTTAATGGTGATGTTGTCAGTCAATTCATCAAATTGACAGTACAACCTTTCACTGTGTGCCAAGTTCTGCCTGAGTTGCTGGTTCACCAAAAGCTTGCCTTTGACCACCCCGAGATTAGCTTCCTGCTGTTGATAGTCGCGGGGCTTGCCAATTAGGGTTTGTTCGCGCAGTAGTAGGCAAAATTCCTGAATGAAAATATCTAGTAGGGAATGATTCTGCGCGTGTATGGATGCTCCTGCACCGCGGTGGACCTTCATCATGCCGGCTTTGCGCAGCATTCTGATGAGGGTTAGTCTGCAGGAGCCTGGCTGTGATTCTTTTCCGTAAATTTTGGGAAGAATTTCTAGGGTAAGCCCTTCCAGCTGAACCACACCACAGAACTGGCGCCATTGCAGTGACTGGTGGCCCCATCGAAACGCGTCTTGAGGAATGCTCTTCGATTTACTGAGCTGTGCAGCCTGTGCCGTGGTGACCGCAAAATCACCCGAATTTCGGGTAGGCCTTATCGGAACGGACTGATGTTCCAGGCAAGTCAGAATCTCACTCACGGCTTATTCCTGTGATTCATAGATTTTACGAATCGCATCCGGAGTTATGTTTTCTGGTGCTGCTACCCGGTAATCTGCCAAATCTTCAAAATCATCGTGTTCAAAGCCCAGAACATCTGAGGTTTTTAGAATTTCATGTTCAATGATCTGTGGCTCCACTGGCCGGTTGTCCTGTTCAACATCCGCAAACACTAGTTGAATGCGGTGCCAGTCGTTATAGAAGTATTCCTGCAGAAGAGGGATAAATTGGTTGAGCAAAACGTCCCGAAGGGATTTGAAATCCTTCACGCTGTATAGATGCATATTCCGGCCCATCGTGACCGCCCATTCCGTTTGAACGTGACCGCCTGTTCCGGGTGATCGTGACCGTTCATTCCGTTTTATCGTGACCGATTTCGGGTGTTTTTCCGGAATCGTCGGTCACGTTCCTCCGGAATCCCGGCCAACACGCTGGAATTCTTCAACTTTATCCGGCATACCCCTTCCTTTTTCATCACGAGGAAGGGCGGATGCCGGCAGCGAGGATTTCCATGCGACAAATCATCGAGGTCTTGCGCCTCAAGTACGAAGCGGGCCTGAGCCATGAGCGTATTGCCCGTGCCTGCGGACTCTCCAAGGGCGTGGTCGGCAAGTATGTCAGCCTGGCCACCGCGCAGGGCATCACCTGGCCGTTGCCGGAAGGCACGGATGAAGCACGGTTAGAGGCCCAGCTGTTCCCGGCCAAGACGCCGCCCGAACGCTTTGCCGAGCCCGACTACTTCCAGATCCATCAGGAACTGAAGACCAAGGGCGTGACCCTGCAACTGCTCTGGGCTGAGTACGTAGAGCGCCACGGCGACAAGGCTCGCCGGTACAGCCAGTTCTGCCATCACTACCGGCTCTGGCGCGGCCGGCAGCGGCGCAGCATGCGTCAGGTCCACCGGGCCGGCGAGAAGATCTTTATCGACTACTGCGGTCCCACCGTGCCGGTGGTGGACCGCAGCACCGGCGAGATGCGCAAGGCCCAGGTTTTTGTGGCTGTGCTGGGCGCGTCCAGTTATACCTTCGCCGAGGCCACCTGGAGCCAGAGCCTGCCGGACTGGATCGCCTCCCACCAGCGGATGCTGGCGTTCTACGGTGGTGTGCCGGAACTGCTGGTTCCGGACAATCTCAAGGCAGCGGTCACCAAGGCGGACCGATACACGCCCCAGATCAACGAGACCTACGCGGAACTGGCGGCCCATTACCAGACGGCGGTGTTGCCGGCACGGCCCTACAAGCCCAAGGACAAGGCAAAGGCTGAAGCAGCTGTGCTGCTGGTTGAACGCTGGATCCTGGCGCGGTTGCGGCACCGAACGTTCTTCTCACTGGCCGAACTGAACTCGGCGATTGCAGACCTGCTACCGGCACTGAACCAGCGCTCGTTCCAGGGACGCTCCGAGAGCCGCCAGAGCCTGTTCGAAGCACTGGATCGACCCGCGTTGAAGCCACTGCCGGCAACGCCCTACGTCTATGCCGAGTGGCGCAAGGCACGGCCAGGCATCGACTACCACATCGAGATCGACAAACGGCTGTACAGCGTGCCTCACGCCCTGGTGGGGGTGAAGCTGGATGTTCGGGTTACCGATACGTCCGTTGAGGTCATGCATAAAGGTCAGCGCGTGGCGCTACATCCCCGCCACGGCAGGAGCCGCTTCGTCACCCTGACCGAGCACATGCCCAAGTCCCACCAGGCCCATCAGAACTGGTCTCCCGGGCGGTTCCTGAACTGGGCCACGGACATCGGTCCCGGCACGCTCGACGTGGTACAGCGACAGCTTAAGGATCGCCCTCATCCGGAGCATGGTTACCGAGCCTGCCTGGGTCTGCTGAACCTCAGTCGCCGCTACAGCCGTGACCGCCTGGAGCAGGCTTGTAGCCGAGCACTAGCCATCAACTCGGCCAGCTACCAGAGCATCAGCTCAATCCTGAAGCAGGGGCTGGATCAACTGCCTCTTCCCCTGACCGAGGAAGAACCGGAGCTGGCCGATCTGCCATTACACACCAACGTTCGCGGCCCCCGCTACTACCACTGATCCTGGAGACACTGATGTTGACTCACAACACCCTCGATACCCTGCGACAGCTCAAACTGACGGGCATGTGCGATGCCCTGGAACAACAACGGGCACAGCCCGACACCCACGACCTGGCGTTCGAGGAACGCTTGGCCTTACTGATCGACCGGGAGGTGCTGCATCGGGAAAACCGCCGGTTGGACCGTCTGCTCAAGGCTGCCCGGTTGCGGGTGCCGGCCTGCATTGAAGACATCGACTACCATCACCCGAGAGGGCTGGAGCGCTCCCGCATGGCCGGGTTGGCCGGCTGTGACTGGATCCGCCAATCCCTGAACCTCTGCATTACCGGCCCGACCGGTTGCGGTAAGACCTGGCTGGCGTGCGCTCTGGGCAACCAGGCCTGCCGGCAAGGGCTCTCGGTTCGCTACCTGCGAGTGCCTCGCCTGTTCGAACAACTGCGCATCGCCCATGGCGATGGCAGCTATGCCCGGCTGATGAACCAGTTGCTAAAAACCGACCTTCTGATCCTGGACGACTGGGGCATGCAGAAGGTCACCGCGCAACAACGCCAAGACCTGATGGAAGTGATCGAAGACCGGCACGAGCGAGGCTCAACGCTCATCGCCAGCCAGTTACCAACCGAACACTGGCATGACTACATCGGCTCCGCCACGCTCGCCGACGCCATCCTGGACCGGCTCCTGCACGGCGCTCACCGGCTCAATCTGAAGGGGGAATCACTGCGAAAAGCGAAAGCACAAAAAACGGAATCGGTTGACCCATCGTGATCGCTCAGAGTACAAAACTCTCTCCAGCGTGATGGCCGTGTGCAAATCGGTCACGATCCCCGGAATGACCGGTCACGTTCGCCGGAATACGCACAAGGAGGACTTCGCGAAAACGAATCCAGTGGCAGCGCCGTTTGCTGCATCAACGCTATCCAAGAGATAGGTCTTCAGGCGCAAGGAGGAGTAGGCTTGGTCACCAATGTCCAGCTTCAACTTGAAACGTAAAGGGTCCCGAACGACGGTCTGGACATCTTGCATCCCACCGGCGGACTCAGACTGTGCCATGCGCTCTATTCCTTGAAATGCTCGAACTGGGCGTTTGCCGCTGCAATCGCGTTGGAAAGATTCTTATCATTTACATCCTGTTTCATCCCAACTACGAAGCCATAAATCATTGCCAAAGGTGTTAAAAACGGCGCCAGTATTGCGCCAATGAACGGTACGGAAGCCACAAGAACGCCCAAAATTCCACCCAGAACCAACCCGAATGAGGCATTAGGGAAACTGTTGAGAGTCTCAATGACAATGTCCAGAATTTTTCGACCGATTTTGATGATAAACCTTCCTGCCCTTACCGTGGCATTGGTTATAGAGTAGAGCGCGGATTTCGCATCAGCAGATATGTTCAGATTATCTATGGTCGATCTGATTTTTGATTCACTGTTGGTAGTGCGATTGATGTCCTGGGCATCCTCTGCCGTGAAAGCTGGATTATCAGAAACCAAAGGCTCTCCGTCAGGAGTTTCTGCTTCAAGAATCATCGTTTTACCTTATTGGAGACTGGTCCGTTTTAGTTGAGTAACACTGCCAAGGTTAATATGGATATATAGTCATTGAAAAACTTCTGTCAAATAGCTTGGCATACCCACCATAAACCCTAGTCCTGTTGGCACTGACGGCTACTCGCCACCAAGCCTCCGGTTTACTAGCTTCCTCTTGCACCAAGCCTCCAGTTGATCCGCCCTCCAGTAGCCAATTAATCCGATTGTCAAAAGTGCGATAACGAATCCGCCGTAACCGGCGAGAGCTGCAAGCATGTTCATAGATCCGGCTCCCTGTTGGCCTTACATTCAGACTCAATCATACCTGTCACAACAATCTTACTGCGAGCTCTTTAAAGCATAGGCTAGCGATGTTTGGTCTAGCTATCCAGAGTGGCAGATACAGTATTTCCCATGAAATCGGATAAGTGAAATTCAGGCGACCCCGGCAACGGGACAACCGCTCTAAGATAGGGGGCTTTTGGGTAATAAAAATCGTTCTAAAAACTTTGTTCTAATATGACAGACTCTAAAAAGGAGTCCTTTTTCATCTATAAATAAAGGTTTCATATGGCCGAGTAATGTTTGATTTATGGCAGATTTGGACGTTTATCTGGTTACGGTATCATAAGTATTGTTTCTTGATCGGAGAATAAAAATGGTTAAGTTGAAGCCATATAAAAAAATTAGACCATTGATGAAAAACGTAACCAAATTTCTATGTATGGTAGGTGCCGTTTTGCTAATTTGCCTGTGGCTATCTGACTGGGGTGGAGATCAGTATTTCGAGAATTTTTCCCGATTCCAAGGATCGTTTTTTATTATGCATGATATTCTTAAATATAAAATGCGATATACATTGTTGTTAGCTGGATTATTCTCATTTGGCGCAGATTTTCTTTGGGACCCATCGACCTTTTGGGATGCACAAGAAAAGGTTCAAGATGACTGATATTAGGTCATACCATAGCTGAAATGTATAAGGATCAAGTTACCCACGCTAGTGATATTGGGCATGGACGACCACGACGTATTGTACCTTTCTTGCAACTATATAAAGGCTATACTTCCGGCATAGGGAGCTTGTCAGTAGTTCAATAGTGAAACTTTCAAGGATGAGTCGAGAATCAGCGCTGAAGTCGATCAAACTTCAGGGGAGTTGAGTGTTTTTTAGGCGCTATTTGTAAACACATAGAAATTATAGGTTTCGGTTATAGTAACTCAGATCTGAGGCCTGTTCATCTGTGCCTTTTCACACATGGTTGAACAATGATTGTTGCGGGCATAGCAATTTTTGCAAAACTCGATTCCAGATCCCTTAGCTTTCCTTCCAGCACTTGCTCACCGGACATTCCAAGCCGCGATACAATAAATACTGGGGTTTCCGAAGAGCGCGCGTCCTTGAGGATTGCCCAGGCTTCTGCTCCGGCATCCTCTGCCCATAGCATCACCAGTATCGCGTTTGCGATAGCATGCTGCTGAAATTCATTACGACTGCGCTCACAATCAAGTAGGGCAGGTGGCACGATAAGAGCGTCTTCTCCATTAACTTCCAAAGAAATGCCCGCAGCATTCATTGCCAACTGAACAAATGACAAACCAGGCAACCAGTCAACATGGTGTTGATTGGCTTCAAGAAGCTTTGCCAGTTCTGCTGCACTGGGAAAATGGTTTGGACGCCCCGTAAAGACACGCGGATCCCCTGCATAAAGGACAACGCCAGACTCAACCCTAGAAAAGGCCTCCAAAACTTGATCTGGAGTCAGATCACGGCCGTGGATGAGCCTGTTGCCAAAGAAGGATAGCAAGTGCTCCCCCACCCAGTTACCAGGAAAAATGATGCTTTCTGCCTGTTGTAGAGCACTCATTCCACGATGGGTCACGCCATCCAGGGTATCACCGACCATTCCGCCTACAAATGTAATCCGTCCCACGTTACCTTCTTATAAAAATCAAGAAATTTGCTTTACTCTGGCAACCCATTCTCTAAAACGGTCGCGTTCTATAGAACTCATTGAGATTGAATAACGCTCGAAAAATCGGTTCGCAGCCTCTTCATAAAGCCCCATACTCGCGCGAGACAATCGCGCTCCTGAATGGTTTCTAAACACGACAGTCCTTTTTCTGTTTCGTCGATAACGAATAGCAGTATTCCGCGACATACGAATGGCAAAGTCTACGTCATTGAAAGCTTTTAAATGAGGGTCAAACCCGCCTTGTGCCAAGAATAGGTCTGTTCTAACCACCAGGTTACTGCCCCTGCATCCACCGTTGGTCACAAAAAAACGCCTCGGATGCAATACAGCGGGTGGTGTTTTTTCATGCACACACTTGTCTTGTCCCTGCTTCCAGAAAGCAGATAGCCCCAGATCGAAGTCATCGTTGGCAAAAGGTGCCAGATGATCTGGCAGCCACAGATCATCATCATCCAGAAATGCTATATATCGAGTTTTCGCAAGAGCGGCACCAAGGTTACGTGCAACTGAGACTCCTTGACATTCAGCGGTGGTGACCACGCTCACATTGGGAAAGTGACTGATATGCTCACTTACGCTCCGCTGTATTGCTTCTGTACCATCAACCACCACAAGCGTGTGTTGTGCTCTAATACTCTGTCGTGAAACGGATTTGAGGGCCTCATGCAACATCGATAAGCGGTCACCACGAGTCGGTATAATCGCCGTTACATCCATTGCTCACACCACCAGCGATGTATTGCTTCAGCAACCAATGAGCCACCCGGTGAGCCTATAAACTCAATAAAGGCGCGACGCACTGCATGCACTTGATTGAGCGTTTCGTACTGAAATCTTAAATGCCGGGCGACCTGCTCGGCCACCTCCGGGGTGTTTATTCTATTGAGCGAGCGCAAAACTTCCATCGTGAGTTGCTCTTCCGAAGCCTCAAGTGCCGAATGATCGAACAGCGGATCTAGGGCAGTCAGATTCAGGCCCTCGGCGACCAGCCCGGCCCGTTCATAGATCGCCAGCTGTAAAACTTGGGTCGCATTCTGTGGTGGTAAAAACAACAGATCTACACCTGCCGCAAGCCCTTCGAAAACCGCACCCTGTCCGGGTGTGGTTATATAAACAGCAGTTTGTTGGAGCTTGCTGATAAAGTCGTCATAAGCAAAGGAGTCAATATGAATTGAGTCGGCCAAATGACTGTGTTGTGCGGCTTTGCCGGCGTCTTTTCCACAAGCGAGAGTTAGTGGTTGGGGCAAATTAAGTTCTTGGTGACAAATCCAGCTGAGGACCTGCTCTGAAAATAAAGAATTGTCTCCCGGGCGAATCCAACGACTTCTCGCGCCACCTATTTGTATCAGCGTACCTTTACGCCCCGGGCTACTTACCGCAGCCTGGCGAATTAAAGGTCCGACTATCACTGGAGGTTCTTGATAGACCTGAGACTCGAGGCGATCAAAAACTCCCGGAAAATTCTGAATAAAGGTTCGTTCGGCCAAGCTCCAGACTGGCTGCTGCTTATGCGGTCCATACCAGTAAAGCACATCGACAAAAAAAATTGGTAATCCAACATCCGCATACAGCGCAATATTGCTTTGGTTGCTGACGACTAATACGGCGTCAAAGTCTTCGAAATCCACCGCTCGTTGCATACTCTCGGGCGACTTGTTATTGACAGAAATCGTCCGATCGACAACCGAATCACGGGCGAGTAACTCAGCGGTGACACCATTGACCAACGCCGTAGATTCAGCAGGGACAAAATCAAGTACCGAAAGCATCGCTGAAGTCGACCCAAAACACATCGGATTGCTATCACAAAGCAAACGTAAAACTGGCGGTTTCACTGACGACTCCACGAATAGATGCCAAAGACCTTGGGGTGCTCCCCAAGCTCTTCGAGAGAAAGCCAGTCGAGTGAAGAGCCATCTGACCGATTCATTAACAGTAACCCGGTCTCTGTATGAGCAAAACTTCGATCTGTCCAGCGTTCACGTGGCATACGTGAGATTCGGGTGCACCCCACAATGAGAAGTCTCTCGCTTATTGATAGTCCTCGAATCCAACCGGAGCGGCCGGTACAGATATATGAATCGAATTCACATCTGGGGTTGCCCTGGCGAAGGTCTGGATTGGAAGACCAGATTCGTCCATCGGTTGTAGTCATCCAGATTCGCCCTTTCCAAGGAACCAGATCATGAGGAAGCCCTGGCAAATAAGTAACTTTTTCTCCATTTACCAGAGTCAGTGCCCGATCATTGAGTCGTGATACCCAAATTCGATCCTTCAATGACAGAACGGTATTGGGGTGAACCTGATCTCGCAGTTTACGTAAATAGATCGGTCTATCTGCATTCGCCAACTCATCAAAATAGGGGTCATTGTCAATCTGTGGTGATTCGGAATTAAGCGGTGTAAGAGGAATGCGGTTTAGAAGTTTTGCCCCGTCACCACGAAAAACATCAATTCGATCTAAGCCGGTATTTGCGATAATCAGGCGACGCTCTCCGCCTTTTCCCTGAACAGCCACATCATGCAAGTCGTTCAAATCATCTCGAACCAACCAGGGCCTACACGTCTTTCTAATGGGATTGATGAGGTAAAGCGCGTTGAAACCGCAGGTGAGTATATCCCCATCAGGGAGTAACTCAGCGCCGGTAAAGCCCTTGCCATACAACTGGCGCTCCAGGGGCAATACGTAACGATGGGCCCAAAGAATCTTGAGTCGCTTGCCCGTCCATCCAATACCCGCAAGCATGCCATCCGGGGACTGGAAATCCCCCATTGTAATGAGCCACTGCTTCACCAGACAAACCGCCGTTTATCAAGATGGGCATAGGCCTGGCTTACGCTTTGAAGGACGTCATCGGCAGACAGCTTTTCGAATATTTGTTGGCGGCATGCATCCCCAAAGGTATGTTGAATTCGGGTCAGGGACGACCTTAACGGGCGTACCAGCGGGCGGCACCTGTGGCATTTCCACCAAATAGCTGCTGTCTGGTCAAGCGTGCTCAATGTTTGTTCAACCTCAGTTACGATTCTTCGTGCATCTATCTGGATTCTATGAGCCCGATCCTCGGCGACAGACTTCAAGTAGTCAACTGACGAACGATCGGATGGTACCCCCTGCATGACAAGCCGGCTCAGCATCACTCCGGCAAATTCCCTAAGCCATTCTCCCGGATGGGCAGTTATCGCCTCCTGGTCACGACGGTCATGGAGCAAAGAAAGATTGCCCTCAGCGACACGATAGCCGCTCTTTTTTGCCAGAAGCGTCGATCCGACCATATCGCTTCGTCTGGAGTAACCTTCACCGACAGAAAAGGCAGGATAGTGATGGGCAAGCAATGGCTCCAGCCCGAAGAAAACGGCGTTTCCACCTCGATTGGGAGCCAGAGAGTCATTAATGCAAAGGGTATCTGAATCGCGTTCTTCCAGCAGTGGACGAAATACTCCGCGACCCAGTTCAATACCCTGAGCCGCCCCAAGCATTGTCACCAACTGATCTGTGACGCTAGAACCCGCTTCAGGGCGCACCAGCCAGGGGTAGGGCTGTGCCGACTTCAGGGATCGCTCCTCGGTGTGTGAGTAGTAGTAGTCACCAATGTAAAGGGCCGGATCCACATCCTTGCCGATGTAATAAGACGCGGGGTCAGCAGCAACCAGTCGTTCGAGTTCTGCGCGCAGGTCACCCAGTTGGCACGAAATGACAGCATTTGGACGCACAGGAGCATCCCCTGTAAAGCCCGAAACAAGAAGGTCACACCTGTCGTTTTTAGCTAGCTCTCGCACCTGAGCCATTCGGCTGCCCGCCACATTCTGGCAAACTAGATACCCGCTGAACATTTTTAAGCGTTCAAACGTAAGGTCGTCATCGATCATCCAAACGATTGGTTTGGCAAGCCCCCGATCTTTGGCCCAATCTGCAATGCAAACTGAAAGCTGAACCCGATTTTCATGAAGAGGGGCGCCCTCGCGGCGACCGGGCACGCACGAGCGTTGGCCTCTGGCACCTGAATTCGCCGCAATAACCAAACGGGATATTTCTGAAGGTTTACTGCCATTATCGAGAACAATAACGTGCACGTTGGGATCATGAGCAACTGGCTCAAGGGATGCCAGGAGTCTACTTAGCCCAGCCACCCGATCAGTCACAATGACGCCGATGACAATGTCCTGTTTTGTTCCTACTGCGAAACTCATGGTTAGCAGGTACCAGCGGCTTTCAACAAGGAACGGACTTGGATCCAGTGCTTGACTGCGCCCTCGATCGGTATCGACTCATTCGGTGCGTGAATATGTGTCTCACCATCATTGGTTCCCAGGCCTAGGTAACAAGCACCAGGAGGCAGTCCTTGTTGAAAAACACAACCGCCACGAACAAACCGTTTATCCAGAGGCCTCACATCAACCATTCTCTGCTCTCCCGCTAGTTGTGTAGAGCGCTCGACTACCGCCTGACGTTCCGGCGTCAGAGCCTGGCGCTTTCCTTCGGGCAACTGACAAAAACTCAACAGGCGCTCATTTCCATCCAAGCCGGTCTTGCCATTCTCATCAAGAAACCAGTCAGCCTCCGGCAAGCCATTTTCCTGAACATACTCACGAAAAATTTTAGAGCCCGACTCCTCTTCTCCTTGTATGAACCACCAGAGTTCGGGAGAAGAATCCAAATTACGCATCGCTTCTAGTCGCACAGCTAAAGCCCCTTTATTGTCAGCGACGCCGAGCCCAAACCAGCGACCTCTGCTTGTTGTTAGCTCAAAGGGCGGCGATTTCCAGCCGTTCTGGACTTCTTCGACATCATAATGGTTGTACATAACGAGTCGCCGTTTGGAGCCGCCTTTGGGCGCTCTTCGCGCAATCAAGAGGGGAGTAGGGGAATCGCCATAGCGAAGTACTTCAAAGTCTAGTGCAGTGACAAATGCTTCTAGCCACGCAACTGTCTGCTGGTGATCCTCGCCGTGGGGGGAGGTGTCCCATTGCACCAATCTATCCAGCGTTTGTTCAATGCTTGGAGCTATCTGAGAGTCAAGACGTCGTACACAGGCCACATCCAGCCCCCGAGGATGAATATGTCCCACAACAGGCTCCATGACCATCCCATAATCATATAGAACGCGCTGAAACCAAGCTCTGCCCATTACGCTATCCAGTCGTTCATTTGGCCGTGTTGGGTGCGGTACACCTTCATCTACCTGATCGACCAAATCACTGATTCGCGCTGTCAGTATCCACTGGCCACCTGTTGCAAGCACTGAATTGACCTGAGCGACGACAGTCTCGATCTGTTTGGCATCAAGATGATTCAACACGCTTTGGGTGAGCACAAAATCAACCGAACGACGTTCAACTCCTTGAAGATCATCCATGCTACCTAACAAAGGATTTTTGTAGCTCAAACCAGCTTCTTCAACTAGTCCGCGACCCACTTTAACCAATGAAACTAAAGGATCGACCCCAAAGTAGTGACCAGGATCCAAATAACCAATAATATGAAGCCCGCCCCTTAGGGTCCCACAGCCAATATCAGCCACACGTGAATTTTTTTTCAGCCCTAATTTTTGCAAGAGATCAAGTTGCCAAGGGCCCATGATGTGGGGAATGCTTCCTACTTGATCGTGAGAAGCCGCCGTGTAAGGTGAATTCAACGCAATCGTTTTCGCCATTTCCTATTCCTGCTTTTCTTTGACCCAACTGCGTCGAATCACGGGCTGTTTGTATTTATGGTCTACCCCTACTAATGGCAAACCATAAGTCTCCAACGCCTGATAAACGCGGCTATTAATTTTTCCATGAGGCATACAAATGGCGCTAGGTTTGAAATGACCGAGACAAGAAAGCCAGTGGATACTGCCTGAAACTTCCTGCTGTAACTCTCGGGATGACAGATCGGTCCAAACACGATGACTCAATCCATGCACGCCAAGTTGCAAGCCTCGGCCAGAAAAGGCGCCGCGTCAGCATCATCCATAATGCCAAACCAACGCGCGCGATAATAACGATATTCGGCAGGAGAAAGTGCTGATAGACAGCGCTTCAATTTGCCGGAAAGAAGTGAACGGGTAATCCTGGGACTTAGGGAACAATCGGGGCCATTCAGCCTTGCAGCCATATCGTCGATGACTGAAAAACCTGTCTGTATATAGTCGCGCACGGGGAAAAGAATGACAGGAAGCTGCTTATTTAACAAAACCTGAAAAGCTGCTTGATTATCGGAATAACCATCATCAAAAGTGAAGACTGGGGTCGGAAATCCCTTCGCTCTCTGTGCTTCAGCCCAAACAACCAACGATTCGAAACGTGTCCAGCTGATGGCAGTGCCCCGCCGAAAATAGTAATTGTCCGGCTCGTACTTCTGGAGAACGCGATGTAACATTAGTACCGGAGCATCGGGCAGGAAGAGTTCAGCGGTCATGCCAGGCATTAATGCTTTCAACCTTCGGCTGATAACTCAGGCAATCATTAATAAAGACTTCAACTTCTTTAGTACTGTTTAAAAGCTTTAGATAGCTTTTTTTGCGATGATCGATAAAACCCTCCTCCAACTGAGCAGACCACCCACCACACCAGGTCACAAGACCAATCGGTTTACCTAGCTGCCCAGCTAACGCTATTTCGCTAAGAGTGCCTGCGCCACCACCTATAGCGACTAAAGCTCTGCCTGCAGCAACAACCAGCTGGTTACGCCCAATATCCAAGCCGGTTGGTAGAACTATATCTACCCAAGGGTTAGCGTCGGCGAAGTCATAAAACGGTAAATACCCGATAGTTTTCCCGGGCGCTCCCTCAACCTGTTTGAACCCCTCACAAGAAGCGGCCATCACACCGCCCATGCCACCACAAACTAGGTTTAAACCCCGCCTTGCAATAATATCGCCGACTTCTTTAGCTGCTAGCTGACTCGCTTCGTTAATGCTCCCGGCAAAGCCCACTACAGAAATCCCGATTTCAGCCATTGTGTTAAAACCTTAAAACGGGTTTCGCATAGGCGGTGAAGAAGCAAGCTGCCTAACGTGTTGAGTTGTTTAGTTTTCCCTCAATGGAAAGAACCAAACATGTTTTGGGAGAGGGTACCTGAAAAAATGATCTCCACGCCACCCCCGTCGACAGATCGAAGTCGTTTTCTCCGATGATACGCCATCAACTGGAAACCATGGCAAGGCATCAGTTCTCTGGCGCCGTCGCTAGATTAGAGAGCCTGAACGAACTTGTCGTCGACAAACTGTTGAAAGCCGGAATTTGTTTAGCCTGTTTAGAAGAGCCTCGGATAAAGTGCTTCCCAACGATCAGGTTCAAACCTGCGCCACGAGTGCATGTGGTGGTATTCGAGTGTGAATGAGATATTCCCCGCGTCAGGTAGACCTCAGGACACCGGAATTGGAACACTCTATCGGTATACCACCTGAATCGCAGGAGCGAATTTGACGTACATTCCAGCATCCGAAGGAAAAATCAGGCTCGGGCCGATGACCTGTCAAGTTGTCTTATACACTTGATGATAAGTGCCCGTCGCTGGTCCAGGCTATCGGGATTAGTTTTGTTCGATAGTGCGGCGCGATCTTTCCTCTCGCAGAAATAGGCGATTCGTTCTGCATTAGCGCCCGATGGGTGGGGCAGCCCAATGAGGACCCTGCTGCGTTCCAGAACACGCTCTGCCACCATCCGTTCGAACACTGAATCAACACTAGGACCAAGAGGGACGAAAACGGCATCGTTAGGCAGTACGTCAATTTCTGTCTTCAATCCTGATGAGGCACTCTGCCAGAGATAGTCGATACGCGCCATATTTGCGCCACCCGAATAATTCTTCCCGTTGGACAAGACCGGATTCCGCAGAGCTGAGGTGTAATGTACTAGATCCGCACGTTCCCCGAAGAGCGCAGAGGTAGACTGTATGCCGAGGTAGCGATGTAGACCGACATGGTCCAGCATGGCAACAAGATTTTTACGCATGCTGCCAGCAAAGCTGGCGGTTTGTTTGGCAATGGCCAACACCTCATCTTGGGAGAGGCCTTTCTCTATTGCCGCCTGAGCTGCCCTGATAGCAATGACAGCTTGCTGAATGCCGGGAGTGATTCCGCATAGAACCACCTTCGCGTTCTCGTTGATATGTTCAAAAGGGGCATAGTAGGTGGTGAACTGCCCTGATGCAGAAAGTTTCAGTTACTTAGGAAGCTGTAGTGGTTCAATGATTCCGCCTCCGACGCTCTTAGGCGCGGGTTAAAGAGAACGGTCTTATGCAAAGCTTCAACCAATTATTTAGTCAGGCTATTTTCCAGTGCCGCCCAAGTCCCTATTCCTTTTTTTAGCGACGCGCGTCTTAGCCCATTCCTCGAGCCTATCAGCGTGCCAATAACCGATCACGGCAATGGTCACACAAGTAATCGTGAACATCGAATAACCCAAAAATCCTGCCATGAGATTCATTAATGCTTCCTCAATAAATTACCCCATAACGCAGGTTACCCGTTTTGAGAAATCTCCAAAATTCGGCATTTAGTCCAAATTTGGAGGATTCCTAATCTATGCAATTATTGAGTTTCCGACAACAAAAGGAGCTCAAACTATGCAAGCTAACATGATTAAAAATATAATCGACTCGGAAATCGTCGTGCAGTCACTGAAAGCAACTGCCGCCGCATCAGTAATCGCCTTTCTGTTCGTGATAATACCGTCAATTTATAGTCCAGAAGTAGCGAGTGCTTGGGATAGCTTTGATACGGTATTTGCCGTTGTAATGCCTCTACTGAAAAGTAAGATAAATCTCACTTTTCTGGCTGCATCTACAGGTTGCATGCTCGTAGAAGTACTTAAACAAAACCCGTTCATAAAAGACTGGTTGGAAGAGATGATGGGAGAGGACTAAGAAAAACTATTAGGTGGGTGGGGCTCAGTCACTTCTCGACTATTGCTCCGCCTGACAACGATGAGTGCAAACCATTATGTTCCAAAGGGCGCTGATTGTTCGATTCCCTTTTGGGCATGGATGGTTCTTTGTCGAGCTGGCTTGTATAAATTTATGCAATTACGTGGCGACAAACGTAACGCAACTTATTGATATTACTGACGGTAAAAATGCCGTTTTGGTCTAATGTGTTTTCTTAGAAAACGATCCCAAAATCTTGAAAGGTAAGGGTTAGTGGCTTTCACAGGTGCCAGACTGCAACTCCGTGTACGCCGGTTCGATTCCGACCCGCGCCTCCATTTTTATCCTTTAAAATCAATTAGCTAAATCGGCTCAGTTTAGTTGAGTTTATCACCCAAAGAATACCCAAATTAAACCCAAAATATTATCCGCTTCAATGCATGGCAGAAGAGCGAATCATCGAATGCGCACAGCATCTTGAACAAGCTTGGTTAGCTGTCTGTTGTGACCAGAAAAACAGCCTCTTGCTCTAACGCCTTACCGCTCAGCTTAAGGGCCTCAATAAGCTCCAACACCTCATCCGGTTCCTGATCCAAATTTAAACTTTCCTCGGCATTGGCAACATATTTACGATTATTTTGCCATACCTCAGAATTGCCATAGCGATCCAATTTGCGTTTCCAGTCCGGCATTAGCCATAGTTCAACGCTGTCACCCATCGCTTTGCGCAGGCGGGCATAGTTCTCGAGTCCGACGCCATCATAGTCTGGAAAAATAAGAATTCGTGGACTTCGTTTTTTCCCGCATAGCCACTGTATCAGCCGTTCACTGAGCTGGCCCTGGTAATAGAGTACAGACCCGTGCAAGCCTTCAGGCACCCAGCTGGTGTCATCCAGCAAGCCCTGATTTTCCACCAGCCACAACGGGCTGTCGGTGGCCAGAGACGTTTCATTCTGGCTGATATCGATGGCAAGGGCGCCGGCGATGGATGTCAGCTGCCATAGGTCGAGCAACGCTCCTTCACAGTTCCAGGTTACGCCCTGTATTGTTGCCTTCAGCAGGCGGTAAGAAGCGGCGTGTGAACCCTTTCGACCTTTGGTGGACCGGGTAAGCTCAAGGTTTTGTGCCCGAACTGGATGCGCTTGGTTGGCTGAATCTGAACTGGGCCGTAATTCCCGAAGGTGCTGCTCAAACACCGGTGAGTTGCTGATGCGATAAACGAAGCCATTGCCCTGACGCAGCTTGATGACACATGCGGTTCTGCGGAGGAACTCATCAAGCACCCGCTTCTGTGAGGGAGTGAACTGTGATCCAAGGCACTCTCCGCCGGAATCCTTAAGTTTTATCAATGCTTCTCTGAGCGACTTGTTCATTGATGAGAGCTCATGCCTCGACAGCTTCAAGCGGCTGCAGAATCTGCCAGTGCTTGCGGCTGATATGGTTCTTGCCGTTGCTCATCTGTTGGATAGGTACGCAGTAGTGGGCTGTAATCAACGGTGAAGGCGAAGCGAACATTAACGCGAAACCGAATTCGGAAGCTGTTTTGATCAGACTCCTCTGGTTGGCCGCATCCAGGGCCAGGGCTTCGTCCAGGTAACACAGCGCCTGGACATTGCGAGTTTTGTCCTGCATCAGGTGGAGCATGGCCAGGCCGGTGACCAGCTTAGCCATGAGCACGGTGCCGTTGGAAGCGGCACTGTCGATGTCATCAAAGCTTTCTACATCCTGATTTTCCTTGCCTAGCTCGAAAGTGAGGCGAAACAGATCGGCAACCTTTAGACCATGGCGAGCGCTACCTTCGTCGATCAGTAGCTGGCGGGCTTGGTCCAGCTGTCGGTCGTCCAGGACGCTGGACTGGTTGAACAGCTCGAAGGATTCGCCAGACTCCACTTTTTCTGCCGTCTGGATCAGCAGGTCGATGGCTTCGACAAGGTGACTCTCGTGAACCGGCTGAATTCGAAATACCTTGAGGTCAGACAGTTTCCTGCGGCTGATCAGTCGGTTGAATTCATGCATGGCATTTTCGAATGACTGCAGGTTGCCGCGAAGATCCCGGAGGCTGGCCGTCACAGTGACCACGGCACTGCGGGCTTTCTTTTCCAGTGCTTCTGCTTCACGGGCCAGGTGATGGCGAAATTCCACCATCAACCGGATTTCCTCTTCCGGGTTGGGAGCATACTGGAACTTGGTCAGGCCACCGCTGTGCAGGTTGATGCGCCGGTGGTCCAGGTCCCGGTCCAGTTCCTTTAACCGATAGCAGTCCCGCTGATAGTCACGCAGCGTTTGTGCCAGCTGGCCGAGCGGTAGCTCCGGGTCGCCAACCCAGGGGGTATGGGGCAGGTCAGCCAGCCAATTGAACTGCTCGTCGGTGTCGCCCCGGTTCTGGCGGATACGATCGATTTCCTGGTGGGCGGCGTCCAGGGCTTGCCGTTGATTGGCGACTTCCTGGATCTGCTCCCTGAGGGCTTGTTGCTGAGCACCAGCCTGTTCCTGGGCGTGTTCAATCTTTGCCAGCTCCTGCCTGGCTGTCGCAATTTCTTTTAAGCGATCCGGGCGAGAGTTCTGCAGTTGAGTCAGCTCGTCAAACTGTTCCAGATCTTTTTCCAGGCTTTTTACTTCCTGCTCAAGTTTTGCCCTGCGTTTCTTCTGGGTGTCCAATTCCTGGGTGGCTGTCTTCTGTTCCTGCAGTTGCCGGAGCCGGCTCTGGCAGTCATCAATCAGGCGTATTATCTCTTCGTTTGACCGTTGTTGATATTGCAGTGGTTGGTCTGCAACAGACAGGTTCAGACCCGGTAGTTCAAATCGGTCTGCCGCCATGCCCTCCAGCCAGCGATGGAGCTGGTTGGGATCGAGCTGATAGTCGCCGGGGGGCAGGGTAAGGAGTTGTCGGGCAAGCCCGCGATTGAGAACACTTAGCCGGTCTTTGGAGATGTGTTGTTTAAGTGTGAGATAAAGGTTATCGGAAAGCGTCTCCTGTTCTTTGCCCAATGCGGACAGCTCTTCCTCCTCGCGCCGGATCAGATCATCGATGGCGGCAGCTGACTGACCGTGGGCATTGGATAGTAGGGCGATCTGACGGTTGCGTTCTTCTGTGGCGCTGGAAAGTTGCTGTTCAAGCTCGCTGCGGTCATGGATCAGCGCGAACCGGTTCCCAAGTTCATCATGGCGCTGCTCGTCCTTGTTCAGTGCCTCCAGTTGCTGGTTGAGCTCACTCTGGCGACGGGTTTGTTCCCTGTCCCTCTCAAGCAGGTCTGCTTCCTGCTTCCGCAATTTCTCATGTTGATGTTGGAGGTTTTTGCTTTCTGTCTGGTAGTGGTTCTGCCAACGCTCCAGCCCATCGTCGATGAGAGGGCGTCGCGCAATGATCCTGCCTCGGATGGCGAGGCGCTCTTCCTGATGGCGATCCAGTTCGTCGATCAGTGTTTGCTGATTTTTGGCGGCTCGGTATTGTTCCCGATCCTGGTTTACCTCGGCGAAGGCCTTGTCCCATTCCTGTTTGAAATCTACGACAGAGTCCGGTAGCTGGCGGCTGAAGATCTGCAGCAGGTGACGTTTTACTTCTCCGGAACTGAGTTTGTCGAGACGTAGGGTCCGGGTAAGAACCTGACGGTAGGCATTTGCATCCTTGCGGTTCTCCAGCCGGAACACGGTAAACTCGGAGCTGGTCTGGCCCCGCTTGCGGGCACCGCCGTAGACCATCTCGGCAAACTCAGTCGATGAGTAGAAATTGGCCGTTCGCCCGTGGTGAGCCAGCTGCTCCAACAGCTGTGGTTGCGTCACCAGCTTGCCATTGTCGAGCCTGTACTCCTCGATTTGCAGAGGACCCTGATAGGCAAAATAATTATAATCGTAGCTAAACCCCTTGCCCACACACCCGAGCACCACTGAGCCGGATTCTGGCAAAGTGACTTCCAGCAGGATATAGCTGCTATTGGATGGGAAGTAGAAGCGTCTCGCTTTGTCTTTGTCGTGGGCACCAAAATCCAGGTGCCGCTTGTCGATAATCAGCAGGTATTGCAGGGCATTAATCAGGCTGGTCTTGCCAGTATTGTTGGGGGCAATGAGAGAAACTGACTCATCCAGAGGGAGCTCTGCGCGCTCATAGCCGGCGCTGTTGAGAAGTACCAGCTGCTGGAATCCGTAATCGGAACTCATAGGGAATTATCCTCGTCGTCCTGATCGCCAGCCCAGGACACATCTTCATCCTGATCCACTTGGCTGGCCAGTTCTTCGTAATGATCCAGGTAACGACACACAGCAGGCAACAGCTGCCAGGCTCCGCCATCGTAACGGGCAAAGCCGAAGTTTTCTGCGGTTCTCATCAGGCTCACCAGGCCGGACAGATCCAGCTCTTCGGCCTCCAGCAAGTCCTGGTGTTGCTCGAAAACCGTTGTCAGCAAGGTTTGATCGATTCGCCAATGCTCGAATTTCATCAGCGGAATGCCGGCATCCGCTTGAGTATCAAAGATGACCATGAACAACAGGGCCAGTTGTCGTGTGGCTTTGTTGGTATTGCTGCTTCCGTCGTCCTGATGGAACCACGCGAAGCCCCGGCCATCAAGGCGAAGTTCAGAACCCAATGCGGTAAAAATGGCGGTATAGTCGTCAAGGTTGCGCTCAAGCTCTTCCCATAAAACCGGCTCCGCGATCCGGTTGAGATGCCGGCCCCGGTTGAACCAACGAAAAAGTAGGGCCAGATTCGGCAGGTTGTTGGCGATTTGCTGGAATTGGCTGGTATTACTCACGGATTTTGCTCACCGGTTGTGTCAGACGGTAGGGCCAGTAATGCACTGAAACCCGGGAAAGGGTAGATGTTGTGGGCTGCGCTTCCAGCTCCATCTCCCACTGATCTTCACGTGCCAGGTCATGGTACAGCCGCAGAAGAACCTGGTCAGGCAGGGAGGGATAGTGGTGCTGCAGCCACTCCAGCAGGTTGCTGACCGGGAGGTCCTTTAACAACTGTCGCCGGAGCTGGTCTTCGTCAATCCACTCTGTAATCGCAACCGGCGTGGCATCGACTTCGCCCGGGAACTCTCGTTCAGAAGGCTCAAAGTTCCTCGCTTCCGCCATGATTGTTTTGACCTCGTCGCCTACAGACACACTGCGGCTCTGATTCACGCGCCACACCGGCAGCCAGGACTGATCCTGGCGTTTGCGAAAGGTGCGGTTGAGCCCTTTTTTGCGAATCTGTCCCAGCAATCGGCTGATGGCTGAGGAAAGATTGTTGTGCTGGCGTGCTTCTTCTCGGAGGGGCAACAGAATATCAGCGCATTGCTGAGCCGTGATTCGCCCCAGCCGTCGCAGTTCCTTGGCCTGATAACCAACGTGCCGGAGGCGGTTGAGATGGCTGTAGAGTGCGCCTTTGGTGACCAGGCGGTTGTAGCCTAGGTCGAGGGCGTCTTCCGCTGAAGCGAGGTGGTGGTAGAAAATGCCTGAAGGCCCGGAGTCCATCATCTCGTTCATTGGTTCAACATACTGATCGTAGGCGTCGAGGACGGACTTGTAGCGTTTTGCTATTGGGGCCCGGGTGTCTGCTGATTTTGCCTGCTCGGCTAGCTCGGCAATCGCATGGCGGTCCTGCTCGAGCTGGCGGGCAATATCTCTGAACAAAGTAGATAGTCGGTTAATTGCCTGAGTCTGCTGGCCGGTATCTCCGGCTTCGATGCCGGCGGTGAGAGTCTCTGTCGCGCCACGAATCGCTTCGATGCGCGCCTGAATGACTGAAGACAGTCCCAGTTCGTGTTCATGCGTCAGGCCACGCACAAACTCAAGTACATGGGCATTGACCACGAAGCTTTCAGAACGACTCTGAGCCTCCAGTACGCCACTTGTAACAAGCTTGCGTAGGGCATCTCCAACTTGAAAGTCGTCAAGGGCCGGTTGAGCCTGGCGAATGGCAGCAAGAACCTGCTCCTCGGAGAAAGCCGGCATTTCCCGGGTGGCCCGGACCAATGCCTCGGCGGTTTCCCAGTGCTCAAAAAGTGTTCGAGTGAGGTGTTTTGGGTTTGCCATGGCGCTCAGTCGCTCTTTGAGGCAAGGCTGGCATCAATACCAAAGAAAATGGCTGCGGAAACAAGTGCCTCATCCTCACTGATCAAACGAGCCTGGTGATGCTCTGCGCAGGCCAGGTGAAGTGCATCCAATGTCCTCAAGCTTGTTTTCCTTGTGCCAATCCAGTGGCTGGCCCGTTGATAGTGGGTCGTTTCGATAGGGCAAAGACTGAAGCGTCCATGGCTGACATCATCATGGAAGGCACTTTCGATTCGGTTTGCCTGGGGTTCGCTGAGCTCTCCCATACGAACCCAACGGGCCAAGGCGCTTGCCACCTCAACTTCTGTCAAATGGCTTATCAGAACCGGCCTTGCCTGCGATTCAAGCAAAGCCTGAACCCACTCGCTAGCGTGTTCTTGACGGTAGTAGGGTAGAACGGCGCTGGTATCGAAATACAGCATCAGTAGCGCTCATCGTCCCGCAGTTCACGGACAGCCTGCGCGGAACTTTCGTTAGAGGGCGGCAGTGATGCCCTTAGTTCCGATCGATCCAGAAACTGAATTTTTTCCGGGTAGGCTGCTGTCAGGCGTGCAGCGGGTTTACCGTGGCGAAGAATAACAATCTCTTCTCCCGCTGCTACAGCGTCCAATAGATTTGAAAGCTTTTCTCGAGTTTCCCGGACATTGATCGTCTGCATGGCTAATACTCCACGTGTGTACACATTTAGTGTACTCCGGCGTGGTGCCGGCTGGCAATTCAGCGCCGAAGTATATTTACGGTTTCCCTCTGCTCAGGGCGGTTAACGACGAACCGGCGCCATACCCAGGTGAGCACCGCCGTCGATGAGGATGGTTTCCCCGGTGGTCAAATCGCCGCCGATGATCAGGCCCAGGCAGACGTCGGCTACGGTTTCCGGTGACGCTGTATCATGCAAGGGCGAGCCTGCCTTGGTTTTCTCCAGTAATGCTTCGTACTTCTCTTCGCCCAGACCCTTTTTCAGCCACTCACCCTGAACGAAACCGGGACAGACGGCGTTGACACGAACTTCCGGCCCCATGACCCGGGCCAGGGAACGGGTCATGGTAACCAGGGCGCCCTTTGAGGCGGCATAGGCAATGGAACTGCCGATACCGGCGAGGCCGGCAATGGAAGCCATGTTGATGATGTGCCCGGAACCATTGGCTCGCAGGGCTTTCTCCGCGGCACGGGTCATCTGAAATGCGCCCACGGTATTGACGGCGTAAAGGTCGAGGAAGTCCTGCTTGTCGAGGCCGTCGAGGTTGGACTGATCACAGAATTTCGTGGTGCCGGCGTTGTTAACCAGGATATCAACCCGGCCCAGCTGGTCCAGAGTGGCGTCCACCAGGGCGCGGCAGTCGGCGTCTTCCGCCACATCGGCGCGCATGACCAGGGTTTTTACACCGAGCTTCTCGCAGTCGGCGGCTACCGCCCGGGCACCGTCCTCATTGTTACTGTAGTTGATCACCACGTGGCAGCCGTGTTCGGCAAACAGGCGGGCGATGGCGGCACCGATACCGGAGGAGGAGCCGGTGATAATGGCGACGGAATCTTTGAGTTTCATGGCATGTCCCTACTTGTGGTTGTTGGTTTTCAGAGGGGGCGCCGGTTTCGCCCACGAAGTCCGAGAGCGTTATCTTCTCTTGAACCATGGGTTACATCAATCCAAAAACGACGTTCTCCGGCGCAAGTCCGACAGGCTGCTGGCGACAATCCGTCCGGATATGCTTCAATGAATGCCAAGTAGTCAGGCCAGCCAGCCAGGCTGCCTTCGGTACCTTCAGGCCTGGACAAAAACAATGAGCACAGACGATAAGAAGGTCAAACGCCGGCGCACCGCGCTTCGGGGCCGGCAACTCGAACCGGCCCTGTTGTCGGAGCTTCGGGACCTGATCGGTGACGAACGTAGCGATTCGTCATTGCGCAGAAGAGATCGTCTGATTGAACACCTGCATGCACTGCAGGACACCTACGGTTACCTCTCCATGCCCCGGCTACGGGCCCTGGCATCGTTCATGAATCTGCCCATGGCGGCTGTTTATGAAACCGCCACCTTCTACGCCCATTTCGACGTTATCCATGATGAACAGGCGCCACCGCCTGCGCTGACCCTGCGGGTTTGTGATTCGCTCTCCTGCCAACTGGCCGGGGCAGAGGCGCTGTATGAGGCGCTGGTTGCCGGGGCTGATCCATCACAGGTGAGGGTAAAGCGCGCGCCCTGCATGGGGCGCTGCGAGACGGCGCCGGTGGTGGAGGTTGGCCATCATCATGTTTGCCATGCCAATGCCGAAAATGTGGGTGCTGCTGTCGAACAGGGGCAGATTCACCCGGAGAAGATCCACTGGCAACGTCTTGCTGACTACCGTTCCAGCGGCGGTTATGGACTGCTGGCAGACTGCCGTGAAGGCCGGGTGAGCGTCGATTCGCTGGCAAAGGAACTTGAGCATGCCGGCCTGCGCGGACTGGGCGGCGCGGGATTCCCAACTTTCCGCAAATGGCAGGCAGTGCGGGCCGAACCCGGGCCACGTTATGCAGTGATCAACGCCGACGAGGGCGAGCCGGGCACCTTCAAGGACCGTTATTACCTGGAGTGCGAACCCCATGTTTTCCTGGAGGGCGCGCTGGTCAGTGCCTGGGCAGTTGAGGCGCAGGCCCTCTACATTTATCTGCGGGATGAATATCAGGGCCTGCATCGAGTGCTGACCGGCGCCATTACCGAGCTGGAAGCAGCCGAAATCGTCGAGCCAGGCTTTATCATTCTGCGCCGTGGCGCAGGCGCTTATATCTGCGGCGAGGAATCCGCCCTGATCGAGTCCCTGGAGGGCAAGCCCGGCAAGCCACGCCATCGCCCGCCTCTCGTTGCCCAGAAAGGCCTGTTTGATCGGCCCACACTGGTCAATAATGTCGAGACGGTTTACTGGATCCCGCGCATCCATGCCGAGGGCGCCGAATGGTTCGCCAGCCAGGGGCGGCATGGTCGCAAAGGGCTTCGAAGCTTTTCGGTGTCCGGCCGCGTCGCCCGGCCCGGGGTGCATGTGGCGCCTGCGGGGATCACTCTCAATGAATTGATAGAGGAATACTGCGGCGGCATGGCCGAAGGGCACCGGCTGCTGGCCTATCTGCCAGGAGGTGCCTCCGGTGGCATATTGCCGGCCAGCAAGGCCGACATCCCCCTGGACTTCGACACCCTGCAGGAACACGGCTGCTTTATCGGCTCTGCCGCAGTGATCGTGCTATCGGATCAGGACAATCTGCAGGCCGCCGCCGCCAACCTTCTAGGCTTCTTCGCGGATGAATCCTGCGGGCAATGCACTCCCTGCCGCGTGGGCACCGAGAAAATGCTCACCCTGCTGGAGCGCAAAACCTGGGATGAGGAAACGCTGCAGCAACTGGCCACGGTGATGGCGGATGCTTCCATCTGCGGCCTTGGCCAGGCCGCGCCCAATCCGGTGCTGAGCCTGCTGCGGGATTTTCGCAGCGAACTCGCCAGCCAGAATCTGATAGCCAAAGGGTAGGGAGTCAGCCATGAGCCATTCAAAAATAGCCATGAGCAACACCAACACTAGCTTCACCCTGACACTGGACGGCATTGAAGTTCAGGCCCACCCCGGCGAAACCCTGTGGCAGGTGGCCAAGCGCGCCGGTGAGACCATTCCGCACCTCTGTTTTAAAGACACACCGGGTTACCGGGCGGATGGCAATTGCCGCGCCTGCATGGTGGAAGTGGAAGGTGAGCGGGTGCTTGCCGCAAGCTGCATTCGCGAGGCGGCGCCGGGCATGGTTGTTCGCAGTGCCGGTTCCGGCCGTGCCCAGGCGGCCCGTAAAGCGGTGCTGGAATTGTTGCTGGCCGACCAGCCGGAACGTGAGAACAACCCGGACCGGTCCAGCCACCTGTGGGATACGGCGGATCAGTTGGCCATTGATGCCAGCGCCGTGCGACAGAAAATCCCGGCCCGATCGGATCGGGAAGGGCCAACCGTTCACCATGTGGAACCAAGATCCGATGCGCTTCCCCATGCCCGGGGCCATGACGCCACCCATTCCGCCATGAACGTTAACCTGGATGCCTGCATCACCTGCGGCCTGTGTGAGCGCGCCTGCCGCGAAGTGCAGGGCAACGACGTGATCGGGCTGGCACACCGTGGCGCGGCGTCCAAGGTGGTGTTCGACTTTGATGACCCCATGGGAGACAGCACCTGCGTTGCCTGTGGAGAATGCGTGCAGGCCTGCCCGACCGGGGCGCTGATGCCCGCCACCCTGATCGATGCCGAAGGCCGTGGAGACTCCGCCGTGGCCGATCGCACCGTGGATTCCGTCTGCCCCTATTGCGGGGTGGGCTGCCAGTTGACCTATCACGTGAAAGACGAGCCTTCCGAGGAACACGGACAACAGGGGCGAATCCTCTTTGTGGAAGGCAGGAACGGGCCCTCCAACCAGGGCCGGCTCTGCGTGAAGGGCCGCTTCGGTTTCGATTACCCCGCGCACCCGGCACGGCTGACCCGGCCATTGATCCGCTGGGAGGGCGTGCCCAAGGGCCTCGACCCCGACTTTGATCCGGCCAATCCGTTAACTCACTTTCGAGAGGCAAGCTGGGAAGAGGCACTGGATCTGGCGGCCACAGGATTAACAGAACTTAAGGGCCAACACGGCCCCAGTGCACTGGCCGGCTTCGGCAGTGCCAAGTGCTCCAACGAAGAAGCCTGGCTATTCCAGAAACTGGTGCGTACCGGTTTCGGTTCCAATCACGTTGACCACTGTACGCGGCTCTGCCACGCCAGTTCCGTGGCGGCGCTGATGGAATGCCTGGGCTCGGGCGCAGTGACCGCCTCGTTCATGCAGGCGCTTCAGGCGGATGTGGTGATCCTTACCGGCTGCAACCCCGCCGTGAACCATCCGGTGGCCGCCACATATTTCAAACAGGCGGCACGGAACGGCACCAAGCTGATCATCATCGACCCCCGGGGCCAGGCGCTGGATTCTTATGCCTGGCGCAGCCTGCGTTTTTCGCCAGGGGGCGACGTGTCGCTCTTCAACGCCATGCTCAATGTGATCATCAGCGAAGGGCTCTACGACCAGGCCTACATTGATGCCCATACCGAAGGCTTCGAGGCGCTGGCAACGAGTGTCGCGGATATGACCCCGGAGGCCATGAGCCCCGCCTGCGGTGTTGAACCAGACACCATTCGCGAGGTGGCCCGGGCCTACGCCGGTGCCGATAAAGCGATGATCTTCTGGGGCATGGGCATTTCACAGCACGTACATGGAACCGATAATGCCCGCTGCCTGATCTCCATGGCCCTGACCTGCGGCCATACCGGCCGGCCCGGCACTGGCCTGCATCCCCTGCGTGGTCAGAATAACGTCCAGGGCGCCTCGGACGCCGGCCTGATCCCCATGGTATTGCCCGACTACCAGCCGGTAGAGGACGCCCAGCTGCGCGCCGCCTTCGAAGAACTCTGGGATACCAAACTGGACCCCGAGCCAGGGCTTACGGTTGTGGAGATTATGGACGCCATCACGGCCGGGACCATCAAGGGCATGTACATCCTCGGCGAAAACCCCGCCATGTCCGACCCGGACCTGACCCACGCCCGCGCTGCACTTGGCACCCTTGAGCACCTGGTGGTGCAGGACCTGTTCGTCACTGAGACCGCCCAGTTTGCGGATGTGATCCTGCCGGCCACGGCTTGGTCTGAAAAGAACGGCACCGTAACCAACACCAACCGGCAGGTGCAAATGGGCCGCGCCGCGCTGGCGCCTCCGGGGCAGGCCAAGCCCGACTGGTGGATTATTCAGGAAATGGCCCGGCGTTTAGGGCTGGGGTGGGATTACGCCGGCCCCGAGCAGGTGTTCGCAGAGATGAAACAGGGCATGCACTCCCTCGACCATATCTCCTGGTCCCGACTGGAACGGGAAGGTTCGGTGACCTACCCATGTCCGGCCGACGACGAACCCGGCCAGGACGTGGTCTTCTCCGACGTATTCCCCCGCGCCGGAGGCCGGGCCAAACTCTCGCCAACCCGGCCGCTGCCGCCAGACGAACCCGTGGATGAGGCCTATCCCATGGTGTTGACCACCGGGCGACTGCTCGAGCACTGGCACACCGGCGCCATGACCCGCCGCAGCCGGGTACTGGATGAGCGGGAGCCCGAAGCAGCGGTCTATCTGGCACCCGCAGAGCTGGCTCGCCTAGGCGTGGCATCCGGCGAGGCCATCGACGTGGCCACCCGGCGTGGCAGCATCACCCTGACGGCACGGGTGGATCAGTCCATGCCCGAGGGCATGGTGTTCATACCCTTTGCCTTTGCGGAGGCAGCCGCGAACCTACTGACCAATCCGGCGCTGGATCCGTATGGGAAGATTCCGGAGTTTAAGTATGCGGCTTGTCGGTTGAGTCCGACTTAGCGTCCGCAACAAAACGGTCTCCTCCAGAACGACGTTGATTGTCGAATCGCGTCCGTAAAATATTGGCGGGCGGTCTAGAATGACGCGAAATTTCCCAGATTTCTCAGGGCCATAAAATGCCAAAGTTTTTGTATACCGCAGACTGGTAAATGGTCGATGAACAGCTACGGCATGCCACATTCAGCTGGGGCGGATTTCCGAGCTGAGTTTTGGGGCGCGGGAACAGATGGGGCTGATCAACCGCCTGGCTCATACCGATCTGCTGCGGGAAGCCGAAAGGTCGACCCTGGTGATACTGGACGAAACACTGGTACATAGGGACATTGAGCGCCTCGAAGATATGAAGCGCATCGTGTTTAATGCGGCCAGCCGGCATCAGATACTGCTGTTTACCTGCCATTCGAAAAAGTGACAGGATCTAGGAGTGCCGCCTGTGGATATTCAAGCATCGGAGGAACAGGGCACTCCGTCCCTCAAGACCTATGAGTAGGAGCCAATGTTCAACATCGCCGGCCGCTACTTGACCATGCTCCGAATGGTACCCCGGTAACCGAAACCGATCACCAAAATCGAGTTCGCAAGCCGACTTGATGAGCAGGGTTTCTCTAAGGGTGCTATGATGCAACCATCAAGGACGTCGGGCGCGAACAATTGAATCATATGAAGTTTATCGATTTGTTTACTGGGTGCGGAGGGCTATCCTTAGGCTTGCTTAAGGCGGGTCATCAGGGATTACTAGCCGTCGAAAAAAATGAGCAAGCGTTCGAGACGCTAAAGTTCAATTTGCTTGGTCAAAGTGACAAGTTTGATGGGCATTACGAATGGTTGGAGCATCCGAGCCTGAGTAAAAGTGCTCACGACATCACCAAGCTGTTGAGCGATCCTAGACTTACTGAATACCTGAGAGAGTTAGGTGATTCTGGGCAGGTTGATTTAGTTGCTGGCGGACCGCCATGCCAGGGATTTTCCACGGCGGGCAAACGTGAGCCGGATGACCCCAGAAATAGTTTGGTATTTGCCTATTTGGACTTCGTGAGCTTGGTTAAGCCCAGATACATTGTGATGGAGAACGTTCGAGGTATCGCACACGCGTTCGGTAAAAGTGGCGGCGGTGAAGCTGTATCGGAAAAAATTGAGAAGGAGCTTGCTAATACGGGGTATTTGACTGCTCATTTCATCGAAGACAGCAGTCAGTGGGGGGTGCCGCAGACCCGTCAAAGGTTTGTTCTGATTGGCATTAGGAAAGACTTGTTTGGCACGCTTTTTTCGGGAGAAGGGAGTGACCAAGCAGTTGATGAGCTGATTGCGGCAGGCAAAGCACTTAGGCCCCGACTTGAACATGGCTTGGAGTGTTTCGCTACCAGATTTCGTGCATCGCTCGGCTTAAAGCAAGGCTCTTTGGTCAGTGTAAAAGAGGCAATTGGCGATCTGAAAACAATGGATGCATCCGGCGCAAGAGACAAGAAATCCGCGACGGACTCCTCTGTGAGCGGCTTTCAGCAGATTGCGAAATCCGCCCCTATGACTGGCATCGATAGAAACTACCAAAGATTGATGTCCGCTGACTGGAACAAGGATTTACCAAACGGTGGGCTTCGCCTTCCGAAGCATAGCGAACCTGTGGCTGACAGGTTCAGTCGAATTTTAGACGACGTAGATAATCCAGCTTTCCAGAATCAGTATCTCCTCTCTAGGAGGAAGACGCTCCCAATCAAGTATCGAGAGGAGAGGCTGAACAGCAAGAAACACACATTGACGGTACTGCATCCTGATAAGCCGTCAGTCACTGTTACGACGCTACCCGATGACATCCTTCACTATGACGAACCACGAATCCTAACGGTTCGAGAATTGGCTCGCTTGCAGTCATTTCCAGATTGGTTCAGATTCGAAGGACCTTACACGACTGGCGGAAGCCTCAGGAAATCTACGTGTCCAAAGTACACGCAGGTGGGAAACGCCGTCCCACCGCTAATGGCGGAAGGTTTGGGTTGTTTCTTGCGTGATGAGTTAAAGAATATCGTAGATTCGTTTGTTCGAGATACGAAAGCTGCCTCAACTGCGGCATAGGCACACTATCTATTTCAAGTAGATGAGGGACATCTCTTGGTAAGGGGGCAGTGCTCACATTTTGGGCTCGCAGGAGCACAGATTTGTGCCGCGAGGTCTAGCATCCCCCAGTTGAGTGAAAGAGGTGAGACCTCCGATTCTCGCAATACTCGCCTGGCGATTATATTAAGGAAAGGGTCGTCACGAATATCAACAAGTCCACGAGAGCCGAAGTAACGCTCTAATAGCCGAGCCATGCTGCCGTCAAGCAGTGGTACTGGGCTTTTCTCTCGATAAAGGAGAACCGCATTAACGATGTAAGGTCCGAACCCGGGGAGCATTACAAGTTCCTCGGGGCTCTCGGGCAATGTGCCACCTCTGTTTTTAATTTCTGTCGCAAGTTTTCGCAGTGTTGCAGCTCGCCGCTGCCATAGTCCGAAAGGCTCAAGGGCTTTTTGAAGGTTGGCTGATTCACTGCGGGCAATGGTCAGCCAATCCGGGTAGAGCTCAAAAAAGTTCCCGATAAATCGATCCACGGTCTCAGCTCGCGTTCTCTGCAAGAGAAGTTCGGTTACGACTACCCGATACAGCGGGTAGTCATTTTTGCGCCAACTGAACTTTCGGCCATTTTCGGAGAACCACTCCATGATCTGAAAAACGAACCAGGAGATAGTATTACTAGGTATAGCAAGGGCTCGATTTTCGGCTTGTTTGCGCCGTGGACTGCACTTCTTTGTTCCCATGGCGTTACCCCCCGCGCCGCCAGCGCCCTTACGGAAGAGGCTTAGATCGTAGAGACTAACTCCTCGATTAACGCACCTCCGTCGGCTACCTGCTCTACATGGTGCCATAGTTCGTCGCGATCCATAGTGTCGACCATTTGCAACCGTGTAAGGAGAAGCTTGCCTTCTTCATTAACGCCGAGAGCGACCCCTTGTTCCGTCACTAATTTTAGTACCTGAAGGCGAGTGTTTGCCTTGCTCAAGACACCGTGTTTCAGTGACGTTTCGTATTGGACGTGCACCTCGTTTAGCTGGTGATTACTCATAGAGTTGAATATTTTTAGCGTGACTACAATCGGCTTGGACTGAACATACTTTCTCACAGCTATGTCGCCAGAGTGCTCGTCTCTGAACGGCTCAATTGAGAATGTTCGTAGCGTCGATACTACTAGCTGTTCCTCAGGGCTAATATCTCTGGTTGTTGCTCCAATTTCTTTTCCGTTGACTGCTAAGTCATATGTTACGCGAAGGTCTTCATTTCCTTTTCTGGTGCTAAGTTCGATTACGGCTTTTGATGCAAAGCAGCAATCCAGAATTGCTGACGCCCAGGAGCTTTTTTGGGTGCCGAAGGAGCTAAAGAAGTCGCTAGTGAGTTGGCTAAAGCGGCTGCGTAATGAGAAAAAATACTTGGCAATTGCTTCTACCTGATCTGAAAACCGGAACCTATTTCTTAGTTCAGAAAATTCGCTTGCTGTCTTGGCCATTAATGAAACGTAGAACCCGAACTGAAATGCCTTTTCTGGGCTTTTTTCATCTAGTTGTGGATGAGGTTCCATTCCCATGAAAACGCTTGAAATTTTCTCAAGAAAAGAAATTGACTTCTTTACTTCGCTACTATCCTCTGGAATGGAATGCAATTTTTCTTGAAGCAGGTCAACGATCTCCATTTGGTCGGAGCGAGCATCAATGCTATCGGACCTGCAAAGCTCCCAATACTCACGTAACAGGAGATTGAGCCCTTTTGGCGGTAGCGTAACGCCAAGGTGCGATACTAGCTCAGATATAGCCACATCTACGTCATTTCGTGTCGATAGAATAGGGATTTCCTTTCGTGAATTTCCTTTTAAATGATTATGGAGTGCGTAGGTGAAAGCTATGATTGATTTCCCATCGTTAATTAGCCTTTCTTTCGAGCAAGTGTCATCTATATCTATCTTTTTATTCTCAATCAGTTCTACATCACCTCCAATATCATTCGAGGCAAATTCTTTACATTCCATAAGCGATTCGCTAACAGATACGGGAAGGTTTTCTATGTCCAAATCGCTCATGTAATGGTATTTTGATATGAATTCGTTTAGTGCCTCTTCGGATGAAAAGTGAATTCTTTTAATTTCATTTATGGATAGCGCGGATTTGACTCTATATAGTTGAACTTTTTTTCTGCCCAATTTGCATGGGAGAGAATAGGCCCGACCTTTAAGCTCCACCTCACAGCAAATAGGAAGTGGAGAGTCCTCTATATTCTTAACCACAACAGTGTTCGGCCAAAGCCTGGTGTGGATATCATTATATTGGACTTTGCTTGTGGAGACGCCGATGAATCCTGAGCTCAAAAATTCCACTAGCCCAATTTCTGTAATGGGGATGTAGAAATTGTTCATAATATTTTCCACTTAGGCTGTAGTCATTAAGTCTTTTTCAACTCTATGGCACCCGATCTCTTTTATCAAACGAACGATGTTTTGCTTATCGAGACCACTTGTGTATTCTTTGATTCCATGCTTCAAAATCATATGTTTTTTCGAGCTTTCAATTAAGCTGGATAAGAGGAGTGGAGCATCATCCCCGAGAGATAGAATTTCATCTGCCAATGTGTCTGCTCTAATTTGATCAGCCATTTCCTCTGTTTCTGACCACGGAACATGCTTGAGCTTCTCACGCAACTCCGACTTCCATTCAGTGTTGGCAGTATATCCACAGAGCCTGGATTCGGGTGAGGGAAGTAATCGAGTTATTTGTGGTAGTGAGTCGCCAAAGCACACAATATCAAAAAATAATGTATTTCTGGCTCGCGATGAAACAACGTACATATCTTTTATTAATTCTTGTGCACTTGCATCGAATGCTCGGCTATCCCTATGCATATTCACTATAAAGACAGCATCAAACTCTAGCCCTTTTGAACTCTTGTTGTGAAGTACAGTAATAGAGGGTGGCGTTCCGAATTTTAGGTATTTGGCGTCATGGTGAATGCTTTCTTTAGCAGGTCCGTTCACGTACATTTGCACTGTATGCTTTGATTTTTTTTCTTCTTTGGCCTTATTAAGCTCGGAATATATGTTTTTCACATCACCTTTTTTCCCAAATGACAGAACGCCAACCTCAACCTGACCATTGTTTATGACAAAATTTGTTATATGCTCGGCAACTGCAGCGTGGTCCGGAAGCATTATTACTTGAGGCTTCATTCCGCCACGATCTGGGGCTTTAGCCGCTGACCTACCAGTTAATTGGTAAAAAGTTGAAAATTCAGATATCTCTCGAGTGTTCCGGTAGTTTTTAAAAAGCCGCCAATATCTTTTGTTTCGAACGCCAACATCTAATGTTTGCCGAATTTCTTGCAAGGTAGAATTATTCTCGGTAATTGTTTGGTTTTCGTCGGCAAAAACAGTAAGCGTAGGGCGAGAAGCTTCTTCCAACAATGGATGGTCTATCAGGTCCATAAAAGCTTCATACATAGATACCGGGAAATCCTGCCCCTCATCGATTATAAGGTGTCCCCAGCAAAGTCTATGCAAAATCGAAATATCAGTTGTTTCTCGAATAGTCTTGCCAATCGCTTGCCAGTTTATGTCGAACCGAGTCTTATGCGGTGCACGCTTCTTGAAGGCATGTCGGAACCAATGGTCCACCCATTTGTGCAAGTTACAAATGGTTATGTCATGCTCAATGTCGACGCTATCTGCATACTTGGAAAGCACGTTGTTGAACATTAACAAGGTAACCGGCTTTCCCCCTTTTGATAGCCTAAGAGCCCGATGGAAAGCCACCACGGTTTTTCCTGTCCCAGGAGGTCCAGTAACTAATACTGCCCTATTGGCAGGTGATTCAGTGTAAATTCCGCGCTGATCTGAATCTAATTCAGCAAACGTTGGCATCCTCACGTGCTGTCTCCTCTACAAAACTTAGAAAGCCCAAAGGCTCACCAAACTTTTCGCCCATCCCTGACAGAAGTAAACGATTGAGCCCTGCATTCTGGTGTCCGCAACTGGTCTCGGAGACAAGGGCACAACAATGACATGCTGCCTGATTGACGCCTTGGAACCCGGATTCCTTAGTTTCGCGACACACGGGGTCTGCGGAACACCAGCTAGTCAGGTTGCTTAGATTTCTCAGAAGATGAGATTGAATTTCGGGACGAGCCTGATCAACGAGGCCGCCTAGTGTGCCCTCAGTGTCTGTGTCTGTCGTGTAAATGAGTATTCCTGCTCGTTTTTCGTCGGGGACACAGAAAATTCGTTCCCTTAGGGCTGAAGATGAGTACCCCGAGCGGAAAGTTAGGTCTCGGATTAAAATGTGGGCGACAGTATGAGCAAGTATGAATATTGGGTCCTCTACAACACCGATCTTAACTCTTTCCTGAAGTTTCTCTAGTGCATTGAGTTGCTTTGTGAGGGCGTGACTGACTTGCTGGCCAGATTTCTCCAACCAGGTAGTTAGGGTGTCTTGATTAAATTCAAAATATATACCTTCCCCAAAAGCCTCAATTGCGGGTACCCAATTCTGATTCCCGCCAAGGTCAGGCGAAAGTTCGGTTTTTCCTTCTCCTCGAACAAAACCTTTGAATGCCCTTACTTCTCGGAGACGCTTTACCTGACCAATTCTCGAGAATACCCGGCTAAGAATTGGGTCGGCGTCCTCAGAGCAATCGTTAAAGAAAACTTTGAAATTTGGTTGTTCAATGTCCTTTCCTTGTGCGAGAAGAGCATACTCTGCGTCCAGAAGCTCTAACTGAGCATCTTCTGCTTCCTCGAGTTCGGGAGCTGCCGTTGTAAGCTCATTTAATAGGAACTGAAAACCGTACTCGACTAGTTCATCCTCGTCGTCTGTAAATATCTCTGCAATGTTAGCCAATTGATCCCGAATATCTTCCGATTTCTGCATCACTTTAGTTTGAAGGATCTGCCGAGTCCCCTGAGATCGTTCTATAAGTTTTTGACACTTTCTTTCTATCGCAGTTCTTGCCTGAGAACTGATATCACTTTTGAATTGCGAGTGAACTCCTTCTTCAATATCTAAAGCGGAGAGAACCAAAGAGCGGTGGATAGAGGAGCTCCCGCGCGGTTCGATCTTCATTTGTGCTTTGCAAGCCTCCCGATCTTCGAATTTTTGCCAAGGCTGCCTGCCGTAACAAGACTGGCCATAACCTTCAACGACATTCGGCTTAGCGACCTGACGCTGGATATCGGACAAATCCTTTTCTAGCCCACATCTGTCGCATTTGACTTTCATTTCTAGGAAGTCACCGCCCGCACGACCTCCAGAAGTAAACTTGAGAGAGTCTTTATCTTTGCATTGACCATTTTCTGCCGCGCTAGCTTTTTGGTGGACCCATTCCCACCAATTAATTTCGGTAAGGTGCCCATTGCTGCAGTAAGCTACAAAGCGCATGGGTATCATTTCTGGTTTGTGTTTGCACTCGGCATTTTTGCAACGTGGGCAAAGTCCCTCTTCGTTTTCATAATCCTCTTTTTTCGAAATCTTCCTCATCCGATTGCACGCCGGGCAATAATACCAACGAGGGAAGCGTTCGACTGGCACAGCTTCTTCCTCATTTGCGTTTCCCGAGAAAGTTCGGAGGCTTTTTCCTTGAATAAGCCGAGACAGACGGGCGCACTCGATTCTTTCTCTGGCATCCCAATAGGTCGTATCTTTGACAACAAAGGTTTCACCATTAGCATCAACGATCGCGCCAACTCCGAAGGTTTGAATTAGTTGGGCTCTTCTGATTTCGCCTTTCATGTTGTTACCTAAATTTCATGGGGATTGATACATCGACCGATCTCATTGATCGCATAGTGGGGAATCCAGATGAATGCCTCCCAGAAAAATCACTCATCAGGGAATGATCTCCCCGGCTGTTCGAGTAATAAACCAGATCCGTAAACTCATCCGCGAGATGTCGCCAACGTTCTATGACCTGATCATAAAGACGTAGAATGGTTTCTCTTTCATGAGATTGATGCAGAGGATCGGGGTATGACGCAAGTAACCTGTCTTTTAATAGGTCGAGTATTTTTTTCGTTTCTGGTTTTTCGAACGAGCTCACTCTAGGATGGTTATTCAAATCCTTGATGGAGTGTCTCAAAGAAATAATAATTGCGGCGTGCAAAGCGCGCTCGAGAGCCTGTTCACTGCCAGGCGTTACGCTGGTCGGTTCGACAAGCCGGTAAAGTGTTTCATGGTAGGCTCTGAAATGTTCGTAGTGACTTCTGTCTCTCGGTTTTGAGGGTGAGTAAAGGGTTAACACCAAACCTGGCCCCCTCTTTGATGGAGCTCGGCCAACCCTCGAAGAAGCTTGAATGTACTCTGCCGTAGTTTTAGGTTGTCCGTTGATCATCATTGCGCCGAGCCGATCAATATCCACACCGACAGAAATCATATTTGTCGCCGGAATAAAGTCTCTGACGGGAGTATCGCGATTATCTGACAGCGGTATTAGAAGATTTCCTCGTGTTTCAGAGATGCTTTTCACGCCCTGACTACTCACTTCCTCCTTGCGAAGTTCTTTGAGATTGGTTTCGTCCAACCTTTGAATTGCCCGATATACGCGCATTCTTGAAAGAATTTCATCGTTCGTAGACGCATTGATTAGCCCGAGCTCTCTTTTACTATTGCAGTAACAGACCAGAGACCACAGGAAATCAATCTCTTTGGCACTCAATGAATTTGACTCACAGACTCCTCGAACTGCTTGGAGCATCGCCGCAGCGGTCCAGTGGGCTGCAGAGGTGGAGTTCAAGCCTTGGGCCATGATTCCCATATATAGACGTGAGCTTTGGAGGTCTCGGTCTTCCTTAGAAAAGAAGGAGTCAGCGGAAGAGATTCCTCGAGGCGGAAATATTGCGGAACTTCTGCCCAGGAGGCGTTGTATCTGGGTGTCAGAATCGCGGACGGTTGCGCTCGATGCAATATACTTTGGTCCACGCTCCCCAAACCCGAGTGCTTGATTCTGGAACCTGATGATGGCGTCGAAGGCGCTCTCGTAAACTGCAGCTATGGTGCCGAGTGGACCTGATATGAGATGCAGTTCGTCCTGAATTATCAGACTTGGAGGAGCCTTTTTCCCATCTCTTCCTTTAAAGATGCTTCCTTCCCGTTTGCCAAAAGCGAAATTAGCGAATTTGTCGACCGTGCCAAGAAGAAAACTGGGCGGCGTTTCAAAAATATCCTCATCGACAGTTTTGATGGGTAGTCCTGTTGAATTCGAAAACAAACAGCCATCATTTGTGCAATGGACGTGAACGTGGTTTTCAACGATCGAGTAGCCTAGCTGGGAGAGGTCTGGCTCTCCGTTATCATCAAACTTTGGTTCGCTAGGTAGTAGAGATGTGCCGCAGTTGGGACAGTAGTCTAGTTGGAAAAGATGATCCTCGGCGGGATTGTTCTGGAGTTTTGAGATTGCTTGTTCGGCGTCAGCGATTTTGTTGTAAGAAACCGAGCCACCAGCGTACAACCCTAGAGAAAAAGGAGCATCGCCAAGCTTGTAGTCGCAAGCCTGGCGCAGCTTCTCCAATGCACAAATCAAAGAGCCGGTTCGTGCGAATTGGTCGGCCGTCAGGAAACGAAGAGTGTATCTAGTAATCACCCCGGTTCCGCTTCCAGTGTCTGGATCAGCGAATCGGTGCCGTCGCCGGATTAGCTCGTAGGCTGCCAATAGCAGATAAGCTTCGGTTTTACCGCCACCCGTAGAGAACCAAATCAAATCTACAGTGCTGGCGTCCTCTTCCTCCGGGTGTTCGAGGTCAAACATTGTGAGGAGAAAAAATGCCAACTGGAATGGACGCCAGCTGTTGGGAAGCTGGTCTGGAATCGTGTTGTCGCCCGGGTGGACTGCCTCGTCGGCAGGAATCGGCCAACTTTTTCCTTCGCTGCTTCTGGCTGTCCGTAACGTGTTGATCCTATCATTCTGATCCATCTGTATTAGCATTGCTGCGTTTGCAAGTTGGAATGCTTGCCAACAGTCGTCCCTCTGCTCAAGAAGATCAACGCTACGGTGCATCCTGTCGAAACACTTCGACATCTCAGAAATAAGGTGATCTCGAGACCTTTCATACCTCTGTGGAACCGAAATTGCCTTTTGGAGCTCAATCCATTCCCCATAGAAATTGATGAACGCTTTGAGCTTTGAAACTGCATCATTTTTTGAGGTGTCCGACGAGGCGAGGTAACCAAGCCGAAGAACTTCAGATGAATCGAATACTCGTCCATCGTCCAGCTGAAGGCTATCGAATATCGGTCTGTAGACGCGTGCAGATGGTGCGTAGTCAATACTCACAGTGTCGGCCAAGCTTCCATCGCTCAGCCAAGACACGGATGCGCCGTGACCCACAGCAAAAACGGAGTTCTGCGAATACTGGAGTGCCAGTACCTCCTCCTCTAAATCGTCGATGTTGGAGCTAACGTCTTCGTAGGGCAGAATGCCGCCTTCTGCGCTACAAGAAAGAGTAACTTGATAAATGCGCTTCTCGATATTTTTTGTTGCTTCAACGTTTTCTTTGTCTGTAGTCTTATGAGCGTTCAACAGAGCAACAGTAATAATCTCGGTGCTAGGACTAAAGTTTGATTCTCTTCGAGCAACTCTAATTTTGCCGGCGCCCCCGAGTACTTCGAATCGCTGGCTTTCGTCCGTGTTTACCGTCAATTGGCTATCGGGTAGTTGATGCCTCTGCCATTTTTGAGGTGACTTTTCTTCCAGTTCATAGTGTCCGCCCCCAGCCTGAACGAATACATCGGAGCCTTTACGAACACAAAAAGAGATAGCAACTGACGACGGAAGCATCTCGTTTGCCAGAGAGAGAGGGTTCTCAGAATCTGCAGAGAACTCATCGCTTCCTCCAGTGTCTGCAGACTCCGGGGTCTCTTCCTGTTGTAGTTGCCCGCGTGTCGAACCGACCGGATAAAGAATTCCAGCCAAATAACGGAGGGAGAGACGTCCAGATACCTTTTCATCGGGACCATCATAAGGTCCAATCAGCAGGCTCTTGATCTCTTCAGAGACACGATCTCTTATATCAGCTCGGTTCATGATTCGATTCCTGCAACCGCATGGCTTGCTTCATTAATGAGTCTTTGTTTTTGGTCATGACGAAACATATTGCTCTCGCTCGTGACACACTTTTATATAGATAGTCTTTTAGATCAGAGTCTTCTATTTTCGGAGGTACCCAGGCATACACAACTTCTGACTCAAGCCCTTTAAAACTCTCCGAATCGCTTATCAAAAGGTTTTTGTTAAGGGCTTCGTTACCGAAAGTGCTTGAGTGAAACTCGCCAGAAAAGCCCTCCGGGTAGATGATTACCGTCGACTCCGTTGGCGAATCATCAAGAACTGGGTTCGAAGCTACTTGCTCAAGCAGGCTGGAGAACCTGTGCTCGTTTTCGATGAGGACCTCCGGTCCGGCTCCTGCCATTACGGTTTCACCCATTCTTGCGTGGCAGATGGCTTCCAGCCACCGAACGACATTCGGGGTATTCCTAACATTCCGCTTCAGTGGAAAGATTGAATTGTTCCCGGTCAGCCCCTTGATGAATTCGAAGACTTCTTCAGACATGTGTAGCTCGGCGCCGAGTTGGTTTTGGAAATCGCCAAACCAACGCCAGCGTGAGTTGTCCATCCCTCGACGTAGTTTCTTGTCGAGGTCGTGAAGGGTTTGCTCATCACATAAATCTTGGCCTTCGTCCACATAAAGAATGTCGAATCGATTGTCTTCTATGTTGGCTAGGTCCTCGGGTCCCAGTACGCAAACGTCTAAATCTTTGAGAAGCAGTTGGAGCTTTGAACGCAGCTTCTCCGGGCGTGTGAGAATCAGGACTGCCTTCCCGGCAAGTACGTCTTTTCTAACTAGATGAGTAAGGACGAAAGTTTTTCCTGTGCCAGCGCCACCATCGATTAGCAGGCGGTCAAAGCTTTCCAAAGCATCGAGGAGTCTGTATTGCTCCTCAGTCAGCTCATGTTGAGACTTTAAGAGGAAGTTCCTTACCCCGGCGGGATAAGATTGCTCCAGACTTGGTCTTAATTTGTTAGCGATGAACTCGACTTCTTGCTTGGAAAGTCCTGGGTTTTGAACTCGTCGTTTTGTTGGCGTGAGGTGGTAGTCCTTCGTCTCTTCGAGCCGTTTCAGAAGCCCATCGACTGTGAATTCTTGGTCTCCCAAAACGACTTCTCGAGGTAGCTCAGGGCAGTTAAGCGTTTGTAGGCTCGACTCATCGTTTTGGAATAGCGCCACCATATAGGCGCAGTCAATGCGTCCTCTCAGCTCGGGGAAATGTTTGAAAAGCCAATTGTCGCGCCAGTAAAGAGTAGCGTCTTTCGCTTGGACATATGGTGACTTCTTTTTCGTATAGGCAATATCCATGTTGGATTTATGGACTCGCCAATCACCCTCTCGGCTCGACAAAAAGCCGGTTTTGACCTCAACTCCGTAAATGCAGGTTTGCGTTAAGATAAGGAAGTCTATCTCATACCAGCTTTGTTTCTTATCGCCCCTCAAATTCTGGCTATGCAATGCAATGCTCTTCTCTGGGAAGGGTAATTTTTGCAGAACCTCAAAGAAACGATGCTCTGCCTGATTCCCAGGCTTCTCCCCGTCCCAAATATAAGAAGGAATGATCTTCATAAAAGTAGTTACCTATCCATGTTTGGGTATCTCGCGTAGCTCAAACATGCTTGGAGCGTGGCGCCGATTACAATTTGGCTTTCGTGTCAGAGGGTCTACTGGTCTTTGCGAGAAATCCTGAATAGTCCGCGACTGCATTTCCCATCGCTCGGCGCCAAAGAGGGGTGACATGGCGGCTGGCTTGTGGAAGGAGAGGGCGGTGTATTGAGAACGAATACTGCTTTTCCATGCCAAGTGCTCTATCCAAAGGAATGCAGTTATTGCATTGATTACAACAAGCTAGACCAATTTTTCACCATAGAACTTAGAGTAGTTTGCTTATAAGATTTTTGCAATATTCTAAATTTAGGGCAGGCTTACGATTTGCTTCACTGAAGAAACCAGTTATTGTCAAATTTGTTGTTAACGGATTCAGTGCAGTCAGGCGGCCTAGTAATCGTCTTTAGTGACTTTGGTTCTAGCCGTTACTCAATTCACAGCGTTCGCATGACCAGAATCTGTAGCTGGAAGTTTGTAATGAAAGATATCTGTCCATTTTGCGCGGACACTGAAACATCAGAACAAGGCTCAATGCCGTTCAATGCATTGGCTCATATCCGGCTGGATGGCTTTCCAGTTTCTCAAGGCCACTTGTTGGTCGTCCCCAACCGCCATGCCGCCGACTGGTTCGATCTCACTGCGGTTGAACAACAAGCTATTATGGAGCTGGTCGAGCAGGGCAAGCAGTGGCTCGAAGAGCGTTACCAGCCGGATGGCTATAATATTGGCATGAATTGCGGCAAGGCGGCTGGCCAGACGGTTATGCATATGCATTGCCACTTGATTCCGAGGTATGCGGGGGACCAGCAAGATCCGCGTGGTGGTGTGCGATGGGTTATCCCCGAGAAAGCGGATTACTGGAGTGACCGATGAGCCTGCTTGATTATGAGAAGCGATTTTCAACGCTTCGGCTGAACAGCGGTGGTGCTAACAAGAGCCCTCACAAAGTGGCCATGTTGCAGGCGGTGATGGATCTCGTTGAGTCCGGCGAGGTTACGAGCAATCGGTTTGATTTTGACGAAAAACTCAAGCGCCAATTCACCGAACGCTTTCAGGCACTGGCGTCGCCTTCGGATCGAAACAATCCTCACCTGCCATTTTTCCATCTTCGAAGTGAGGGTTTTTGGCACCACAAAATCAGACCCGGTCAGCAGGAGCCCTATCAGCAACTGACAACGGCGACATCCCAGGGCGTTATTGACGCTCACATTGATTATGCATATCTGGACGATGAGCTATTCGAGTTGCTTGGCAACCAGATTGCGCGTGAGCTTCTAAAATCTGCGCTGATGACCAGTCTGGATGAGAAGTCGATTCGCGATCTGCTACAGCCTCAACGTGGCGGCTGGGATTGGTTGGAGTGTGAATTTCTGGTCAATGATTATGTGGCGATGCTGGAGAAGCATCTTGTCGGCGCCTCCTACAGCAAAGCTGCGCATCGCAGGGCGCTGCAGCCTCGATTGAATAATCGCACCGATGGATCCATCGAATACAAGCATCAGAATGTGAGCGCCGTGTTGCTCGAACTGGGACTCCCATACATTCCCGGCTACAAACCGGCGTTTAACTATCAGCAACAGCTCAAACAGGTGGTTCTGTCCTATCTTGCCGGCCATCAGAAGGTCGTCGACGACGTAAACCAGGTCGCTGATAAAGTCGCCGATGAGCCGGAATATTATAATCGTGGCTGGGATTCGGTATTTGATCCGGAACCGCCTGAGCGTATCCCTCATGTCGCCGAGAGCAAGCCCAGCTATCTGGCGAAGCATATCGACTTCTCTGAGCGTGAGCGTCGCAACCGCCAACTGGGGGAGCGTGCGGAGGAATTCGTGCTTCGTATGGAAAGGCAGAGGCTCACCGCCCAGGGTCGGCCAGACCTGGCAGCCGAGGTCGAATGGTCCAGCAAAGAACGTGGTGATGGACTGGGTTTCGACATTCGGTCTTTTGACTCGACGGGTGATCAAGAGCGCTTCCTGGAGGTGAAGGCGACGAACTCGGGGAAGTATCTGCCGTTTTTCATTAGCGAGAACGAGCGGGCGTTTTCCAATGACTACTCAGATGCGTTCCGCTTGTATCGCGTTTACGAATTTACCACAGCTCCGAGATTCTTTATTTTGGCGGGGGCCATTGAACAGCATGTGCATCTGTTGCCCCAGAACTATCGGGCCCGGTTTTAAGGAAGAACGATCCCTGGGGTTTGGTAGTAGTGTTGATTGTCAGTTAATTCAATTATCAGTCACCAATCCAATTCTCCTTATCGATAATTCGCCTTAGCTTGTACCCAAGAAACCGATATTGCCCCCAGTGTCGAAACGCCTCCTGTGCATCCTTGGAATCGAAGCCCCTTTCCCGGAGGTACGCGCTGACTTCGGAATCCACCGGCAGAGTCGAAAAATCCCTTAAAAGCATCATGGCATGTGCCGCTGAGTAGGGGCCGATACCTTTTAGGTACGTCAGGTAATCGTAATTCACTGAGCTGTCGCCAGCAGCGGATCCGTCCTGGTTGATAACACCATCGTGTAGCAACTGCACCGTTACGTTGGTTACCGTTCTGGCCCTGAAGCCAAGTTTGCATTCACCTGCCAGCCGGTCAGGACCGATCTCCAGGATGTCGTTGGGCGCGGGAAACAAACCGTTTCCGAGAGATACCAATGAGCCGACCATGACTTTGGTCTGTTGCCATGTGGTGTTGATGGTGCAGACGGTTTTAATCAGGTCCTCGAAGAAACTATCGCCCCGAAGAAAGCGCCCACCTCCGGAGCGAACAAAGTGACCAATGGCCGGATCATTGACGTCGCAAAGTGCCAGAAATTCTGACGGTTCCCAGTCCAGTTGCAGCCAGCGAGAAACCCGTGTGGTGACCTTGTCGTCATCTGGCGACGATGTTTCGATACTGAGCTGATTCGGATCAATTTGTTGGACGCGAACCCATTCTTTGTTGCCCTCGATCTTTACAGTTCGTTCGAGGAGCTTGCCGTCCCAATGCCAGGGCGCAAGCTGGCACCAACCGTGGCTTTCCACAGTCATCCTCAGATTGAATGGTTCTTCTAAATCAAGTTGGAAGGAGCGGGTTGTCATACTGACTGTAGTGACCCTCTCTGTTGGGTTGTGAGTGTTTGCCACGCGCCTTGTAGATTTGAAGCGTATCATAGCCGGAAGGCTGGCCCTCGAACTTAGAGGTGACTATAAAAGGAAACACTATGCACAACCGGCAGGCAGCGCTCTTAATCTCCCTTTGCTCAATGTTCCTATCGGCAACCACCATGGCGACAGAAGAAGCGGAATACACAGTCCTCCTGAAGGAGGAAAATCTGGAGGTACGTGTTTACGAGCCGCATATTGTTGCAGAGACGGTCGTTGACACAGAATTTGAAGACGCAGGTAGTGAAGCTTTTGGTCGCTTGTTTAAATACATTTCCGGCAATAACCAATCCCAGCAGGAAATCGCCATGACCGCGCCTGTTGGCCAGGTGGCTGAGGGTCAGGAAATCGACATGACGGCACCGGTAGGCCAGACGCAGGTCGACGGGAATTGGGTGGTCAGTTTTATGATGCCGGGATCATTTACGATGCAGACCACTCCGAAACCCCGGGACGAGAGGATCACCATACGCCAGGTGCCTGAGCGGACTATGGCAGCCATCGAATACTCCGGGTTCTGGAGCAAATCAGGCTATCAAAAGAATAAGGCGAGGTTGGAGGAATGGATCAACAAAAAGGGCTTCACTATTCAGGGCAAGCCAGTCTGGGCGCGTTATAACGCACCGTTCATGCCCTGGTTTTTGAGGCGAAATGAAGTGTTGATCCCAATAAACAATTTGCAGTGATAGCGCGTATCAGGCTACTCACCAAAGCATCAAGATCATCACAGGAAGTTTATTCATGAAAAACGCTCGCGTCGCCATTGTTGGCGCCGGCCTGGCGGGTTTATACGCCGCTTATGTTCTCGAGAAAAAAGGCATCAAAGACTACGTCGTTCTGGAGGCGAGGGATGTTCTTGGTGGGCGTATTGCGTCTACGATCCACTCTGGGGGTAAATTTGATGTGGCGGGTGAGGGCTTCGATCTGGGCCCCGCCTGGTTCTGGCCTGCATTCCAGACCGATATGGCGCAGCTGGTAGATGGGCTCGGGTTAGAGACCTTTGAGCAATTTGAAACGGGCGATATGCTTCTGGAACGTTCTTCCAATCAGCCCCCTCAGCGAACGGCCGGGTACGTCAACTCTCCACCTTCAATGCGAATCGCCGGTGGCATGTTTGCGCTCATTGAGGCTTTGTATCAGCGGCTTGATCCGGTACGGGTGGTGACAGGCCAAACGGTTCGTAGTCTTGGCATTTCAGGTCCGTCTATCGAGCTACTGACCGAAAATGCTGAAGGGCAAACCCTGAGCTACAGCGCTGACCATGTGTTGCTGGCATTGCCACCCCGATTGGTTGAGTCTCAGCTTACGTTTTCGCCCGCCTTGCCGAACGAGCTTGCAAGACAGTGGAAAGAGACAGATACCTGGATGGCCCCTCACGCAAAATATATTGCCGTGTTTGATCAGCCTTTCTGGCGAGATCAAGGATTATCCGGGGAGGCTCGAAGTGCAGTTGGGCCAATGGTTGAGATCCATGATGCTTCTACTCCGGACGGGAAGGCGGCATTGTTTGGTTTCCTGGGTGTGCCTGCTGACATACGCTCCCGCGTTTCTGATAGAGAACTTATGAATGCTTGCTGCGAACAGTTTGTGCGGCTTTTTGGTTCGCAGGCCGCAACTCCCGAGGCGGAATTTATAAAGGACTGGGCTAAAGAGGTTCACACAGCGACCGTTGCGGATCAAAGATCGTCTGGCGAGCACCCTGTGCCTGCCTTGTCGCCGATCTCAGGTGCATGGGCTAACAGAGTAACCGGAATTGGCAGTGAGTGGTCACGTGAGTTTACGGGGCATCTGGCCGGCGCTATTGATGCGGTAAATCGCGGTTTAGATTCTTTTTAGGAATGTTTGCGGAAAGGGGCAGAGCCCCGGCGCGAGCTGAGAGCTTACGCCCGAGCCCGGGGAATCGTTGCCGGGTTACTTCTATTTTTCAGACGCGGATTCGTACTCGCGAATCATGCCAGAAAGCTGGTCTTTCAGATTCAGGCGCTGTTTCTTGAGGTCCTCCAAGTGTTCGTCAGAGGTGTTCTCGGCACCACCCTCGAAATGGTGAACTGAATGATCTACCTCATGGTACTCTTCAAACAATTTCGCGAAATGATTGTTGGTGGTTTTCAGGTGATGAATAGCTTCTTTTGAGGCTGGGAATTCATGGATCAGATCGTGTTTTTCCAGTGCCATAAAGACAATCCCTTTGATTGCGGTGTGTGTTTAAATTTTCGCTGTCAGCGACAAACAATACGGCAAGGTGATGACCAGTGACAAGCCGCCGGGCGTAGGCATTTTCGCTCATGATTGGCGTGTTTTTTTAACCCGGAAGTTCCCACAGTCAAAACAATCAGGATGACGCTATGCCCGAATCGCCCCTCGCCGAACCTCTGACACTTCCCTGCGGAGCAGTCCTGCCCAACCGAATTGCCAAGGCCGCGATGACCGAAGGGCTGGCAGACGACCAGCTACACGCCACCCACCGCCATGAAACCCTGTATCGGCGATGGTCCGATGGCGGAGCGGGGTTGCTGATTACCGGCAACGTGATGATTGATCACCGGGTGCTGGAGCGGCCGGGTAACGTGGCGATCGATCCGGCGCCAGATTTGGCAAAAGTGAAGGACGAGCCGGAGGGTATGGTGCAGTTGCGTGCCTGGGCCGCAGCGGGCACCCGCAACGGCAACCATTTGTGGATGCAGATTTCCCATGCTGGTCGGCAGTCGCCGCGTTACGTGACCTCGCGCCCAATGGGGCCTTCGGCGGTACAGCTTTCGCTGATGGGCAACTATGCCCGCCCAAGGGCACTGACGGAGCCGGAGATCCTCGATTTTATACAGCGCTTTGCCAACGTGGCCCGGATCGCCAAAGCCGCGGGTTTTACCGGCGTTCAGGTGCATGGGGCTCATGGTTACTTGTTGTCGTCTTTTCTGTCGCCGGTCACCAACCAGCGCACGGATCGCTGGGGTGGAGTGCTGGAAAATCGAGCCCGTTTCCTGCTTGAGGTGGTGCGGGCGACTCGCGCTGCGGTGGGTCCGGAGTTTCCGGTGGCGGTGAAACTGAATTCTGACGATTTCCGCAAGGGCGGGTTTACGCTGGATGAGTCTGTGAGTGTGGTGCGCTGGCTCAATGAGGAGGGAATTGATTTGCTGGAGGTGTCCGGCGGCACCTACGAGCAGCCGCGGCTGCTCGGGTACAGCGGTGATGCGGAAACCGCGAGCGACGGGCCGGCCGTTCGGGAAAGCACGCGCAAGCGGGAGGCTTACTTCCTGGATTACGCCCAGACGATTCGTGAGGTTTGCGACTGCCCGCTGATGGTCACCGGTGGATTCCGGACGCGTACGTTTATGGAAGAGGCGATTGCCAGTGGCGAAACCGACATGATTGGCCTTGGCCGACCGCTCTGTACGGATCCCAATACGCCCAGGGATCTGCTTGAAGGGCGCATTGATAAGGCGGTTTGCCACGAAGATCATGTCAAGCTTGCCGAGCGGGGATTTTTCTCGCCGGCCAGTCCGCTGATGCCACTCAAGATAATCAACGTGCTGGGCGGCCAGGCCTGGTACTACCAGCAGATTTTCCGGCTGGCGGATGGCAAAGAAGCCGATCCGGACCTGGGTATCCTCAAGGCTGTGGGGGCCTACGTGAAGGATGAGTTGAGCCAGGCCCGGCGGGTGAAGAAGGCCCGTCGCCAGCCACGTAGAGGAGGTCGACAGTGAATTTTCAGGGATGGAGAAAATTGAATGAATGAAGAAAACCGCAACCCTATTGTTATCTATGAAAACGCCGACCAGGCGGTCGAGGTGCGGCTGGATGCCAATCAGGAAACCGTCTGGCTGAGTCAGCGACAAATGGCGGAAGCATTTGACACATCCACAGATAATATCGGTTTGCACCTCAAGAATATTTATAAAGAGGGTGAGCTTAACGAGTCGGCAACTACCGAGGAATCCTCGGTAGTTCGTCAGGAAGGGCGGCGCCAGGTCACCCGTAGTATCAAGCAGTATAATCTGGATGCCATTATCTCTGTGGGCTACAGAGTAAACTCCAGCAAGGCCACGCGCTTCCGCCAGTGGGCTACCCGTATTTTGCGTGAACACCTCACCCAGGGCTGGACAATCAATCGCCAACGCTTTGAAGAAAATGCCCAGGAGCTGGAAGCGGCTTTGACGCTGGTGCGCAAAGCTGCCCTGGATCAGTCCGTATTTGGCGAGCCGGCTTATCCCAGTGTTGAGGTAAAGGCTGCCTGGCTGGGCAGGAAAAGTTTGCCACGTAGCGTTCAGTAAAGAACCCAGTCCTGCATCCTCAGCTCAAACTCCCCGGCCTGCCGCCCGGAAACAAACAGGCTTACTGACGCGAGGAGACCGGTTTTCAATGGCTCCGCATCCGTCACTGTCTTGCCGCGCCAAGTAGGAATGAAGTTACTGAAAGGAAGCCGGATGCGGCTCCAGTCTTCCGTATCCGGGGTAAATGCATGCTGGTATACAATGCTGCGGCGGTCGGTGCTGTTGCGTAGGCCGATTTTATAGGTCTTGCCGTCGCCGATCGCGAGAAGCTCAATACCGGTGTAGCGTGAGGCATCGAGTGGCTCTGGCAAGTCCGCTTTGACGGAAGCAAAGCCGCCGCCGTTGTCCAGCCGAACCGTGCCATGGAAGTGGCCGATTCCATCCTCCAGGCACACCAGTGTGCTATCAGATTGCCCGCCCATCACTCGGTCCCCGAGGGGTTCCCAGGTCAGTTGACTTGCATCAGAACCAAACGAGACGAGTGCCGCGGATGCGTTCTCGTTGTCATGAGCGCTGGTCTTCTCCATGGTTTCCCATCCGTAGTCGGGCGAATCCGGACAAATCATCAGCGAAAGATACCGATGATTCCGGGTTGGATTGTGATTATTTCACGCTAGCAGTGGTTTTACGGAACGGGAACCTGCAAGGCTCACAAATGAGAAGTCCGGGGAGGCCTTGGCCCTTTTCTTGGCATAGCTGGCAAGGTCTGAAAGCTGGTCTGCCGTCAGGTTTGCGTCCGCTGCCACCTCTACGATACCGGCTGCCAGGGAGACCAGGGGGAAGGAGTTGACCTGCCCGTTTCTGTCTTCCGATTCAACGTACCCTCTTTTCAGTGCGATATCGTTGTAAAAGCGTCGGCTCTGTTCGACAAAAAGTGTTTGCACCATACCCGCGCTGGCAATAACCGATGGCGACGAGCTGATCACAACAAAATCGTCTCCGCCAATGTGGCCGACAAACTCATCCCGGGCATGGAAGGTTGTGGATAGAAGTTCGGATAGCAGAAGTATTACCTGATCGCCAACCCTGTAACCCAGGACGTCGTTAAGTGGCTTGAACATATTGATATCAAAATATACCAGTGAAAAGGGACGCTTCTCCTGAGTACGGGCGACGAGAGCCTGTTGAATGGGAACATTGCCCGGCAAAAGGGTCAGGGGATTGGCATAGCGTGCATTTTCAATCTTTCGTTCGGTGATATGTTTGAGCAATGAGCGCGTGGCGCCCAACCCGGCGTACTTCCCGTCCCTGACGATAATGAAATGCTGTTTGAGATAGTGAGCATCGTCATTAATCAGCCTTTCGCTCACTTCGTTCAGTGGTACCTCGTAGTCCACAACCAGTGCATCCGGGCTGTGCATCTGGGTAACCGGTAGCCGCTCGTAAAGGGCCCGGCCGTAGGGCGTGCTGAAGGTTTCCAGAACCCGCCACTTGTGAATCAGGCCAAGGGGCCTGCCGTCATCCACCACGGGCAGAGCGAACACATCGGGCTCACTCTGGAGCCGCTCCCAGGCATGTTGCAAGGTCGATTCCGAAGTTACGGGTTCGATGTACCTGCACAATAATCCTGCCGTGTCTTTTTCTCTCTGGTGTAATTTGGGTGTACGTGAAGTCTGAACGTTCAGTGAGTCCAGACATGCTGTGGCCACCGCCTTTGGCCGACCGAACAGAAAACCCTGGACAAGTGCAATGCCAAGATCTGAAACAACCCGGAATTCAGCTTCGGTTTCGATCCCTTCTGCAATTAATTTACAGCCCAACCGGTCCGCCAGGTCTACAACGGATCTCAGAAATTCTCGCTTGATGAGGTCGTCCTGTATGTCGCGAATAAAGTGTCGGTCAATCTTTACGAAGTCCGGCTTCAGCTCGGACCAGAGCTTTAATCCGGAATAGCCACTGCCGAGGTCGTCGATGGCGATGAGAAAGCCTTCTGCCTTCAGCCATACCAGTGTCTTCAGCAGCTCTGATGGATCGGCGGTGGGATATCGCTCGGAGAGTTCGATAACGATGTCTGATGCCTTCAGTCCATTTGCCAGCAGAAGTTCCTGCAGCTGTGTGGGGTTGAACTCCGGAGGCATCAGCTTGGCCGGGCTGATATTGACGAACAGTTTCAGCGGAGTGCCATGGCCGGACCAGTGGCGTGCGGCGGTGCGAAGACAGAGCGTTTCCAGTTCCAGCGTCTGGCCACAGCGTTCGGCGGTTTCAAACAGCATAGGGGCCGTGTGCAAAGGGCTGTCTGACGGCCCGCGGCTCAGTGCCTCAAAACCAAATACGCTTTTTTTATCGATATTCACGATGGGTTGCAAAAGTGTGGTGATGTCTTCCTTCAACAACAAGCGGTTCAGTTCCTGACTGAGGCAGTCCTGCATTGGGTCACTCCTGGATGTGAGTGCGGCGTGGGGAAATCAGTTTGCGTCGCTCCGTCGCATGCCCCGAGCCTACTGATTAGGTTGGCTCATATCCGGTTGTGCCAAGCATCTTCCAATCATCCACATAATCTTCGCTATACATGACAGACATATTTCAGGGGCGCAGAAGCCACAGGCTAAACGATGTTAACTTTTGTAATTTATAGCGCTAAATCAATATCTTCTGAGCCTCCGGTAACAGGAGTGTCACAATCCGTGTGCAGCATTACCGCCATTCTTCATGTGTGGTGGCATCATGCTCAAAACTGTTCGCAGTCGAATTCTCTTCTTCTCATTTTTCTCGATTCTGGCGCTTTCAGCCCTCGCGCTATTGTCCTGGTCGATCATTGGTAAGGCGGAAAACGCTGCAGAAGATCTGATCCAGAATCGTATGGCCGAATCCTGGTTGCTGGACGATCTGGAGCATGACCTCCGTCGTGTGCAGGATCTTTCTTTCAAAATCAAAGGGCAGTTATTGCTTTGGGATGAGATCAATGAAGAATTCGCATCGCTCGCGGAGTCTATTCCTGCGAAGTGGGGTGCGATTCAGAAGAATGCACAGCTGAGCACCTGGGCAAACGACAATGAAGATGCCCGCGAAGCGGTGGTTGGATACCTGGAAGAACTCGCGGAAGGAGTCGAGGAGAAGAGTTATTATCAGGCCGGTAAAACGGTGGACTTTTCGCTTTTTCCCGCCCTGTCGCCATTGCTTGAAAGCATTAACGCCCGCAAGGAAGGGAGCCGCAGTCGTATTAATCAGGAATCCGAGGAGCTTCTGGCTTATCTGGACCGCCAACAGGTGTCACTGATTATTGGTTCAGTGGCCTTCCTGATTGTTGTTGTTATGATGACGTTCTGGCTGAGACAGACCGTGATTGTAAGGCTGCAGCGCATCGAGCGGGATATCCAGAGAATGGACGAACGTTCAGACCTGGCCAATCCACCGGGCCTGGCCGGGTCGGACGAAGTAGCGGGAGTCGCAGCCGCCCTGATACGGCTGGTAGGCCGGTTTGAGGAATTTGTCAGAGAGATTCGCGATGCGTCGAGAAGTATCAACGAACGATCCGACCGCCTTGATATACAGGCGAGGGAACTGGAGTCTGCCTCGCAAACGACTCAGCATCAGATTCAGGAAGTGACCGATTCGATGAAGGCGATGGCGGACCAGGCTTCCACCATTGAGGCATCGACCCGTGAATCCACCGAAACCGTTCAGGCGGCGGTAGCAGCAAATTCGGACATTCAGTCCGGCCTTCTTAAAAGTGAAACAGCGGCAGAGCATACTGTTGAAGTAATTGGCCGGGTCTCAGGTTCGATACAGGAACTTGCGGAATCGGCCTCGAAAATCGAGAAGGTGATTGGCGTAATTGCTGAAATCGCTGAACAGACAAATCTTCTGGCCCTCAATGCCGCAATCGAGGCAGCAAGGGCAGGCGAACATGGCCGTGGGTTTGCGGTGGTTGCCGACGAGGTTCGGACGCTTTCCAAACGCACTGCCGATTCCACCGGTGAAATCAACCAGTGGGTGGCAGACCTGGTCAGGGGCGTGCAGGGCGTTGAACACCTGATAGACGAAATGACCGGGGCCGGTGATGATAACCGCCAGACTCTTGAGGAGCTTAAAGGCCACCTTGTTTCGATGAATCACCGGTTCTCGGAATTGGAGCGGCAAAGCATCACAATCGATGAAGCGCTTTCGCTGCAACGGGATGAAATTGACAGAGTGGGCGACCGGTTTATTACACTTGACGCCCATGCGGCGACTGTCAGCAACAACGTTGCTGGTAGCAGAGAGATAAGTTTGGCCCTCAAACAGGAAGCGGACTCGATGAGTGATCTCACTGGTCGTTTCCAGACATCTACTGGTTGAGGGATGTCAATCCATGACAGACGGCATGGGATATACTGGTTTGAGCTTTTGATCTCTTTATTCAAATGTCTGACTGCAAGGAGTTTGTCCAGTGAACACTGACCCTCTCTCACTTGTTCTGCTTGACTATTCAAATTTTGCGCTTCGACCATCGGAACCCGTAGAGGCGCGCGGAGAAGCAATAGACAGTACCAGGGAGTCATTTGAAATGCTTTCGGAGGAGGGTGAAGTCGTCGGTTATATCAAAACATGGCGCCACGACGATGACTACGCGGGTTTCGTTCATTTTGACGCCCAGGGTAATATCCTCAACTGGAACGCATTCGATAAAAGCAACCCTATCGATCACGACTTGAAACACTTTTGTAATGAGTTGCCGGTATCGTCAGAAGGGTAGTGCAAAGCATCATCGTGTTTTAAATGAGTGGAACGTCACTACCGGGAGGGCCCCTCCCGGTTTTTTTCCTACTCTCTCGTCCTTTGAGGCGGTCCCATCCGATCAGTGCATGAACATGCCGCCGTTAATGGATAAATCGGCACCGGTAATGAACGAAGATTTCTCGTCGGCAAGAAAGGCCACCAGTCGGGCGATTTCTTCAGGCTGGCCGAAACGACCCACAGGAATCTGGGCTTTGATCTGTTCCCGGATCTTCTCATCAATGGCCATGATCATATCGGTTTCCACGTAGCCCGGAGAGACCGTGTTTACGGTGATGCCTTTGCGGGCAGTTTCCTGGGCCAGTGCTTTGGTGAAGCCATGAATACCCGCTTTTGCCGCTGAATAGTTCACCTGACCAAACTGGCCTTTCTGGGCATTGATGGACGAAATATTGATGATGCGGCCATAGTTCTGTGCGAGCAGAGTGTCTAAAAAGCAGCGTGTGACATTGAATACGCCGTCGAGATTGGTGTGAATGACCTCTTGCCAGGCTTCGATCGACATTTTTTTCATGACCGAATCACGGGTAATACCGGCGTTGTTCACCAACACATCAAGTCGCCCATAACGGCGCATCAGTTCGTCAGCGGCTATCTCACAGCTTCGCGTATCGGAGACATCCATTTCCACCAGGTCAATTTCCAGGCCGTCGTCTGCCCGGCGGCTTTGCCACTCCCGCGCCTCCCGCTCACGCTCTTTGTTTCTGAACGTTGTAACCACCTTATAGCCCTCGCCAGATAGCGCTTTGCAGATGGCTTCTCCGATCCCTCTGGTGCCGCCTGTAACCAAAGCAATGCCTGATTGTTTCTGAGCTGTCATTTCTTACCTTCCTTACTGTCAAATACAGGAGAAAATCCTTGTTTTACCCGGTTTACACGAGCCCCATAGACGTTGCTTCGCGTTCCAGTCCCTCTCTGAATTCCGGTGCTGCAATACTGATTAATGCCCGTGCACGCTGAGGAATTGAGAGCCCTTTCAGATTCACGCAGCCATGCTCCGTAACCACGAAGTGAACGTCGTTTCTTGGATCTGTCACGGTTCCTCCGGAAAGCCGGGACACGATTCGACTGACTGTGCCAGATCTCGCTGTTGACCGGAGTGCCACGAATGAACGGCCGTTCCGGGCAGCGTAGGCGCCCCGGACAAAATCCAGTTGGCCGCCGGTTCCCGAGAACGGATGATCACCAAGTTGCTCGGAGTTGATCTGGCCGGTCAGGTCTATCTCCAGCGCAGAGTTGACCGAAACCATGTTGTCGTTGAGTCGAATGATGTCAGGGTTGTTCACCCAGGATGCCGGATATCCGACAATCGAGGGGTTGTCGTCGAGAAAGTCGTATAGAGCCCGGTCACCGAGTGCGAAGGTGAACACATGTTTGTGCTGCATCCAGGTTTTTCGCCGCCCATTCATCACGCCAGACTGAATCAGGGGCATCATGGCCGGAGAAAACAGCTCGCTGTGCAAACCGAGGTTTTTATGGTTTGCCAGTCCAGCCAATACCGCGTTGGGAACGCCGCCAACACCGATCTGTACTGTGTCGCCATCATTAATCCGCTGGACGATCTGACCGGCAATTGTCATGTCCACCGGGGTTGGCGGGTTAGGGGTGGCTTCGATCAGCGGCTGATCATGTTCCACAAGGTAATCAATCTCGGAGATGTGAACGGAGCATTCGCCGAATGTCCGGGGCATGTAACGGTTGACTTCGACGATGACCTTTTTGGCCTTGCGAATAACCGATGCACCGTAGTCGGCGTTGGTGCCAAGGCTGAAGTAACCGTGACGGTCCATGGGTGACACCGTCACGAAGAAACATTCGGGATCAACGTGTTCGGTTAACAGGCGCCCGGCCTGGTGCAGCATGGCGGGTACGAACTCTATCCAGCTCTGGGAGCCGGATTGCTCAATCGCGGCTCTGTCGGAATGGCTCAGGAACAGCGGGCGAGGAGTAACCCGGTCGGATAGCTCCGGATCCAAAATGCTTCTGCGGAGGCTTTCCGTACCGTGCAGGTAATATATCGCCAGAGGACCAATCAGCCGATCCTTCAGCGCGTCGGCTGTTGCTGCCATCAGTGCAGGGGGTTGTGCCGCACTCATCCCCAGAATCAGGTTCTTGCAACCGGCGATGGTCTGTACGGCTTCGTGTGGTAGCAGCCGTCGGTCGAGGTAAAGTGCTTTAAGATCCGGGCCTGCCACATCCATTTATCACCAACCTGATTTTCTGTCCTTGGGTTCAGGTAATTTTGCTGGAATTATGTGAACGTTATATGAACAACTGTCTTTTGCTCAGGGCGTCATATGGGCCAATCTGAGTTCCCTGAGCATGGCGCGTTTCTTCGTTTGGTGGTTCTGCATCCGCTTCAGAATACTGTTAAGGACTTCCAGGGCCTCTATGATGTGTGGACCTTTGTTGAGCATTACGCATTCTGCGCGATGCGCCATGACGACATCGGAGATTTCGGCTCTGGAGGGCATGCCCTTTTGAGCCAGATTCTCCAATACCTGGGTCGCCCAGATCACCGGAACATGCGCTGCCTCACAAACCCATAGTATTTCTTCCTGGATTTCTGCCAGGCGCTCATAACCGCATTCCACTGCCAGGTCGCCTCTGGCAATCATGACACCGCAGCTGGGCCAACGCATGCCAGCCAGGAGCATTGAGGGAAGGTTTATAAAGCCTTTCAGGGTTTCAATCTTTAGCACGATAGCCGGTTTTTTGGTGCCCAGAGTTTCCAGGCTCTTCTCAAGCAACTGGACATCCTGTGCGGAGTTCGCGAAAGACAATTCGACTGCATCGGCGTGTTCTGCAACAAAAGCCAGGTTTTCGATGTCTGCTGGTGTGAGCGCGTCGATGCTTAATTGACTGTCAGGCAGGTTGATTCCCTTGCCACCCCGGAGTTTGCTGCCCCCTGGACGCGCATGCTGGATTTTTACCAGGAATCGATCCTGTTCCACCTTTTCGATGACACCACCAATCTTTCCATCGTCGAACCAGATGGTCTCCCCGGGCCGGACCTGAGAAATAATCTCTGGCATTGTGCAGCTTATGACTGAAGGCACCGAGTTGTATTCCAGGCTGCCTTGTAACTCGGGCTGCCCGGATGCAGGTTGTGTGGAGACGACCAGTGAGTCGCCCCTGTTCAGCAGGATTACACCGGGCCGTGGCGGGAAATCACCGATCTCACCGATCACTTTCGGATTTTCTCCATTCCTGAGGTGCAGCTTTGTACCGGGCACCACATAGCAAGCCTTGATACTCTCGACCATGCAGCCCATGTCCGTAGTCTCCACCACGGTCCATTTACGGTGCTTTTTCCTGGCATCAAACAGAGTGATTTCGTCACAACGATGCAAGCTCTTGATGAAACCTTCGGAAACCCGGAACCGGGCCGCACAGTCATCGGGAGCTTCTGACGGAGACTCCCCGGAAAAGAGCCAGATCCGGGCGGGTATCACTGTAATGCCGTATTCATTACGCTTGGGCCGAATATGCACAACCTTTGGCCCCGGTTGAATCTCGCCAGTTCGTATCTTGGGCCCTCCAAGATCCATAAAAATACGGCAATCAACGCCAATGGCTTGTTCTGCTTTGCGAAGATTGCGGATCATCGCCATCCATATGTCGGGAGTGTCATGTGCACAATTGATCCGCATGCAGTTCATGCCCTTGGCCAGAAGGTTGCGAATGATGCTTTCATCATGTGCCGCTTCGGTCGGCATAGTAACCATGATGCGGACGTTTCGGTCGTTCGTCGCGCACCCGAGCAATTGATCCGTATGCGCAGTGAGTAATCTTGGGCCCTCCTGGATACCAACCCTCTGAATGGTTTCGTTCTCTGGATCGGGGAGGTGTTGGCCGAGAAGGGCTGCCAGCGTTCGGATCACGGCATCCAGGGTGGAGACGACGCAAGACTCGGAACGGCCCAGTGAGGACAAACCCAGTGATGCAAGGCGTTGCTGAAGCGGCCGAATGTCATTCCGTCGTAGTGACAAGTAACAGAGCAGGTTTTCCGCGCTTGGCTGATAGGCAGGATTGATGTCATTCAGATTAACCCGGTGCTCCGCAGTTTCCCGGAGCAGAGTCCCTCTCAGTTTCGTGAGGTCTTCCAGCAAGCTACCAACTTCTTCAATTTCTGATGGAGCAAGCGTTGGCGTCTGTGCATTTTCCATACCTGAGTTCCCGGGGCTTGCCTGCGTTATATAGCACTGGGGCCATTCGATGATTCTGTGCAAATTTCATACGGCACTTAACTGTCAGGGAGGACTGTTTCAGTTGTGTGAAGGTTTTGTTGCGGTCGCGAACAGGGTATGTACTGCGCCCTTGGGGCAATCACAGACGCCCGTGGCAGGTAAAATCATGGGAGCATCTGCCAGCGGCGAGAATCCAGCCATTTGCGCCGGTGCCAAACAGGCGTATGCTTGGTTATAGTCCAGAGGGGCCAACCGGCCCGGATACATGCTTCCGAAGGACAGGAGAAGTTACCAACAGCAGGACCCAAAGCCCCACCCAACAGGATAATGCCCATGATGTATTACGGCCATGAACTCAGCAGGGTTGCCCTGACTCCCATGCGCATACTCGCCGGAGCTCAAAGTTCGCTATTAAAACATCAGCTTAATCCCTGGTCCCGGGTGCCTGGCACCCGCAGTGTTGCGTCCGCACTCAGTGTGTTCGAGGATCTGACCAAGCGATATCCCAAGCCGGCATTCAATCTTGATTCCACCGTCTGTGACGGTGAGACAGTGTCGGTCAGCGAAACCATCGTCAAACGCAAACCGTTCTGCCAGCTCAAACACTTCCAGCGCAACGTGGATCGCCCGGATGATCCCAGGCTGTTGATTGTGGCGCCGTTATCCGGCCATTTCGCATCGTTGCTGCGGGGTACCGTGGAAGCCATGCTGCCGGCCCACGATGTGTACATTACCGACTGGCGCGATGCCTGTAAGGTGCCGGTTTCCGAGGGGAATTTCGGTCTTGATGACTACATAGATTACGTTATTGATTTTATTGATCACCTCGGCCCCGACACCCATGTGCTGGCGGTGTGCCAGCCGGTTGTACCGGTGCTGGCGGCCACGGCCATTATGGCGGAGGACAATCACCCGTCGGCACCGCGCTCACTGGCGTTGATGAGTGGCCCGGTGGATGGGCGGATTGCTCCTACCGAGCCCTGTGAGCTGGCCAGCAAGCACAAGCTGTCCTGGTTCAAACGGAATCTGATCCATACCGTGCCGGCTCCCTATCCGGGCGCCATGCGCAGGGTCTATCCTGGTTTCCTGCAGCTGACAGGCTTCATCAACATGAATTTCGACCGGCATGTGGACGCCTACCGCGGGCTTTTCCGTTCGATTCGTGACGACGATACCGAAGAAGTGGCCCGCCACCGGGAGTTCTATGATGAGTATCTGGCTGTGATGGATCTGCCGGATGCCTATTACCTGGATACGATTGAGCGTGTGTTCCAGGAATTCCACCTGGCCAGAGGCTGCTTCATGCACCGCGGGCGCCTGGTTAAGCCGGAGGCCATCCGTAAAACCGCATTGATGACCATTGAAGGTGACAAGGACGATATCTCCAGCCCGGGACAGACCCGTGCAGCCCATGATCTTTGCGGGAATATCCCTGCGGATCGCAAGGTTCACCATCTGCAAGCCGGCGTAGGGCACTATGGCACCTTCAATGGCCGGCGCTGGCGCGAGGAGATTGCGCCAAGGTTACAGAAATTCATCCGCATGTCCTGACGGGCCACTGGTTGTATTCCTGAAGTTCCTTGTCCGGTTTTGTTCTCTCTGCTAGCTTGAAATCAGGCGTCTCTGAAACATCAGGGCGCCTGACTGGATCCCCGGCCCCGGTATCTGTTGAACGAGGGGCGGGAAACATAAAAATAACAGGGCGAGAACGAATATGCAGGACCTCAAAGGAAAAGTAGCTATCGTTACCGGTGGCTCTCGGGGTATTGGCCGGGAGATTGCGTTACAGCTCGCCCGTCGGGGCGCCGACGTTGCCGTCAATTACCGCTCCCGAAGCGCGGATGCGGACGACGTGGTCAAAGAGCTGGAGGATCTGGGCATCCGCTCGATGGCGGTTCAGGCGGACCTGTCGGATATGAGCGCAGCCCGCAACCTGATCCGCAAAGTAAATGAAGACTGGGGCCGTGTTGATATCCTCATCAACAACGCAGGCATTACCCGCGACAAGGCCATGAAAAACCTCACAGACGAGGACTGGACCGATGTCCTGGACACCAATCTGGGCAGTGTTTATGCAACCTGCTCGGAAGTGCTCAAGATCATGATGGACCAGGGCTATGGCCGTATCGTCAACATCACATCCTTCGTTGGTCAGGCCGGCAATTATGGCCAGGCGAATTACGCCGCCAGTAAAGGCGGAATAATCGCATTCACCAAGACCCTTGCCATCGAAATGGCCAAATACAACATCACCGTCAATGCCATCGCTCCGGGTTTTACCGAAACGGAAATGCTGGCGCAGGTGCCTGATCATATCCGGGAGAAGATTGTTGCCAGGGTTCCCATGGGGCGTTTTGGTCAGCCCGAGGAAATTGCCAGGGCTGTGGTCTTTATTGCGGCGGACGGCGACTACATCACCGGACAGCAGATCAACGTTAACGGAGGCGTATACATGTAGGTGGTCCGGGCCCTTACTCAGCTGCGTTTGATTGCCGCAAGAAACGCTACTTCCGCCGGCGAGCCATGCTCTGCCGGCGTGAATGGCCAGGAGAGAGTAACGATGTCGGACAAATCCGTTAAAACCGGTTCCAGCAACGATGTACAACCCGATAGTGTCAGTAGTTCCCTGGTCAGTGCCGGGTTGCATGGCGGTCGGCTGGTCAAAAAGTCTCTGGTGCGGCGCCTGAAAGGCGGCCGGCCCAATCCTCTGAGCATCAAGAGCCTTGCCAGGCCTTTTGTCCGGTTTACGGGCAAGCTGGCCACCCAGCCGGATACCCTGATTACCGCGCAGATGCGCATTTTGCAGAATGCCTCCATTCTGGGCAGTGGCGCCTTGATGAGCCTGATCAGTCGGGAGTCCATGCGGGTGGCCGTGCCGGAGCAGGGGGATGGAAGGTTCCGGGATGAGGCCTGGGACAAGATTGCCTATTTCAACTTCCTGAAGCAGGCCTACCTGATGTCCGATCGCTGGATCAAGGACACCATCGAGGATGTACGTGGCCTGGATGAGCACGACAGGCGCAAGGTTCGTTTTTTTGTCAGCCAGGCGACGGATGCCCTGTCACCCAGCAATTTCGTGCTGACCAATCCGCAGGTTCTGCGCACAACGGTGGATACCCGGGGCCGGAACCTGGTACGCGGGCTTGCCAATTTTTTACGGGATCTGGATAAGGCCGATGGGCAACTGTCGTTCCGGATGTCGGACCCGGCGGCCTTCGAAGTCGGAAAGAATCTGGCCGATACCCCCGGTGAAGTGATCTATCAGAACGACCTGATGCAACTGATCCAGTACCGGCCCACGACCGATACCGTCCATCGCCGGCCACTGATGATTGTGCCACCGTGGATCAACAAGTATTACATCCTTGACCTGGGCGCCAACAAATCCTTTATCCGGTACCTGGTTGAAAAAGGCCACACGGTGTTTGTGATTTCCTGGGTGAACCCGGGGAAGGAGCATGCCCACAAGGGTTTTGAGGACTACATGCTTGAAGGGCCGGTGGCGGCACTGGATGCGATCGAAAAGGCCACTGGCGAGCGCGAGATCAACGCCATTGGTTACTGCATCGGGGGCACGCTGCTTGGCTGCACTCTGGCGTGGCTGGCGGCGCGCGGCGACGACCGCGTCCAGAGCGCGACTTTCCTCACCAGCCTGCTGGATTTCAGTGAGGTGGGCGACCTGGAAGTCTTCATCGATGAAGACATGATCAAAAAGATCGAAAAGGCCATGAACAAGCAGGGCTACCTGGAAGGCACCGCCATGGCCACTGCCTTTAACATGTTGCGCGCCAACAGCCTGATATGGTCCTTCTTTATCAACAATTACCTGCTGGGCAATGAAACGCCCGCGTTCGACCTGCTGCACTGGAACTCGGACTCGACGCGCCTGCCGGCGGCCATGCACAGCTTTTACCTGCGCAACATGTATCTTCAGAACCGTCTTCGCGAACCTGGCGGCATCACCCTTGAAGATACCCCCATCGATCTCGGAAAGGTCAAAACCCCTGCCTACTTTGTTTCCGCGATTGAAGACCATATCGCGCCCTGGGTGTCCTGTTACCGGGGCTCCCGTTATCTTGGAGGGCCTGTAAGATTCGTGCTGGGCGGGTCCGGACACATTGCCGGGATCATCAACCCGCCGGCGAAGCACAAATACGGCTACCGTACCAACGAGAACACTGACCTGGCGCCGGAGGAGTGGCTCAAGGGGGCTGAACAGTTCGAGGGGTCCTGGTGGCCGGACTGGGTCGAATGGGCCGCGCAGTTCGGCGGTGGTGAGGTGCCGGCAAGGACCCCGGGCGAGGGTGAATTGCCAGTCATCGAGCCTGCTCCCGGGTCTTACCTGCGCAACAAGCCGGCCCCGGCAATACCACAGCGCAGGAAAACCCGTGCCGTGGGCGCTACCCGGCGCAGGAAACCGGCCTCCACCGGTGCGGCAAAGCCCCGAAGGGCCAGGAAAACCGCCAAGGTGAGCTGACCCTGTAATCTACAGGTCAGCTTTCTTCGGCCAGCGTAACCAGATCGGTCCGGATATCCTCTACGCTCATGTCCGGCCTGAACAGGAGGCGGGCGTTGCCGTTGCGGTCGAAAACATACACGGCGCCGCTGTGGGAAACGTTGTAGTTGCCTTCGGCATCAGGATCGTCGTAGCCAAAGGTGGTGCGGTAACGTTTGCTCAGTTCCCGCAGTGCCTTCTCTTCGCCGGTGACGCCGATGGCTCGTTCACTGAAGAAATCCACGTAACTCCGGATCCGTTCCGGGGTGTCCCTCTGCGGGTCAACGCTTACGAACACGATCCGGGTGTCGTCCTGCAACTCATCCGGCATGTCCTTCACGGCACGTGACAGCTTCTGGAGCGTTGCGGGGCAAACGTCGGGGCAGGAGGTGAAGCCGAAGAACACCATCCGGATTTCACCGTTTGTGTCGTCGGCAGTCACTGTGTCGCCGGATGTGCCGGTCAGCTCGAACGCCAGTTCCGGCATCAGGCCGCTAATGTCCTTTCCGCGCCAGGACTCTTCGTCGCCAAGGCAGCCTGCCAGCATGGTTGTTGCGGCAATCATGGCGGTGACTGGCAGCATTCTGAGCAGTCGTGACAGGGTCTGGGTTGTCATGAATGAGTTGCCTTCAGTTCTTCGGAATAGGGGGCCGGTTTACCATCTTCGCGCATGGCGCGACGAAGAATGATCAATATACCAAGGATGCTCATCATGGCCGGCGGAATCCAGGTCAGCAGGCCACCCAGCAGTTGGTCTGTCTCGGGAGGCATGGGCCAGGCCCGGCCACAGACTTCATATACGTCATAAACCATGCCCCGGGAGAACACTATGGTGGCACCAAGCACCATCTGGGGCAGGGCGACCAGGGCCAGCAGCAGGATGCGTTTGCCATAGCCCAGGGCATCACTGGCTACCGGTGAGCGTGGGTCGAAGATCAGCCACCAGAACAGCAGCCCGTCCAGCAGCATGCTCCAGTTCATGATCCAGTAGAGATCCCGGCTGAGCATGGCGTCAAAATGAATGGGCGGCCACAGCCAGAAGTAGATCAGGCCGACAAACAGGAAGGAGGCAATGGCCGGGTGTTGCAGGAACCGGTATATCCATCCCAGGGGCGTCAACGCCTTCCTGATGCCGGGTTTGATGCGGCTGAAGAGGTAACGCATCACCGGCAGCGGGTTGGACAGCGCGATCAGGAATGGCCCCAGGTGATGCAGAATCAGGTGCTGGCCCCGGTGAACGAAGAACATGTACTGGGAGTAGTAGTCGAATCGGGTCTGCATAACGCCGTAGCACATGATGACTCCGATGAGGAACACCAGGATGCGGCCACTGCCTGGCCGGTCCGCTTCCGGCATTTTCAGCAGCCCGTAGCCGTAAAAACCCAGCACAAGCGCAAAGCTCAGTATCGTTACGGGGGAGAAATCATAGGGAATCAGATAGTCTGTAACGGACATCGGGCGTGCCTTAATGCTCTGGAACGGAACCAGCGAATTGTTGTTATAGCAGGTTCAGAGTTTTACCGGACTGACGGGTAAATTCAAGCGATTGTTGGCCCGGGATGTTACTTCGGGTAGCCGGTGATGTCCCGTATCTTCCGGTACAGCGGTTGCAGCTGCGGGTACATTTTCAGATACACCTCCCGGTAGAGCCGTTCATAGAGCTTGCGGGACTCCTCCTGCGGGTGAAAAACATCACCGACCCGGGTCATGGCGTTAACGGCTGTCTCAAAATCCGGGTGAAGGCCCAGGCCCACGGCAGCGTCGATGGCCGCACCCAGGCCGGAGGTTTCATAGGTATGGGGGCGCTCGGCGGGCAGCCCGAAAACATCCGCGGTCAGTTGCATGGCGGCATCGCTCTGGGAGCCGCCGCCCGCCACCCGCAATCTGCGAATCGGTATACCGCTGCGTTTTTCGATGCGCTCCTTGCCTTCACGGAGTGCATAGGCCAGCCCTTCCAGTATGGCGCGATAGATGTGTGAGCGGGTGTGTACATCGCCAAAGCCGATGATTGAGCCTTTAGCCTCCGGCCCCGGTTGCCTGACTCCGGGTGACCAGTAAGGCTGCAGCATGAGCCCCATGGAACCCGGGGGTACGGCGCGAACCAGTTCGTCGAAGAGGGCTTCCGGCTCAATACCTTTCTGTTCGGCCAGTCTCTGTTCCCTGAGGCCGAATTCCCGTTTGAACCAGCTGACCATCCAGAACCCACGGTAGATCATGACCTCTGTGGAATAGTGGCCCGGGAGTGCGGACGGGTATGGGGGCATCATCCGGACCGGCTCAACATAGCGTGCGCTGGTGGTATTGATGGTGGCCGTGGTGCCGTAACTCATACAGCCGATATCCGGGCCCAGGCCACCGGAACCCAGGATTTCACAGGCCTTGTCGGAAGCCGCGGCAATAACAGGCAGGGCTTCGGGCAAGCCCAGGTGGGCAGCGGCTTCGGTGGTGAGGTCGCCGATTCGTTCGCCGGGCGGGACCAGTTCCGGCAGCATGTCAGGCCGAACGGGCATGGTCTGCCATTTGAAATCGTGCTTGCCGGCCCAGCGATGGCGCTTGTAATCAAAGGGGATATAACCCACCTGGCTGCCGGTTGAGTCCCGGAAGCGGCCGGTCAGGCGGTAGTTCAGGTAGCCGGAAAGCAACAGGAAATGGCGGGTTTGGGACCAGACATCCGGTTGATTCTGGGCAATCCAGTTGGCCTGGGTTTTCTCGCGAAAACGGTCAACGGTGGGCTCCAGCCGCGTCAGCCTGAACAGCCAGCCCCAGGGGCCGGGTACGGGCCCGTCCACACTGGCGTGGCGCTGGTCCAGCCAGATGATGGCCGGCCTCAGGGGGTTGCCGTTGCCGTCCAGGTTGATCACGGTTCCCCGCTGGGTGGTGACGGTAACACCGGCTACCTGTGACGGCTGGGCAGTGCAGTTCTGCCATAACAGGTCGCACGCCTTGCCCAGGGATTCCCAGAAATACTCCGGATGTTGTTCGGCCCAGCCGGGTTGTTCGGAAAAGTAGGGTTCAATGTCCTGCTTGCCTTTGCCCACCAGGTTTCCCCGGGTATCAAACAGCAGCGCGCGAACGCTCTGGGTGCCATTGTCGATGGCCATTATCAGCGACTGGTCCCGGCTCATGTCGGTTTGCCATCGTTTACGGGAAGCGAATAACTGGCCTGCCAGATGCCGAGGTAACGGGCCTGCTCATGGTTCCAGGTGTCGTCATCCCAGCCCAGGATGGGTTGGCAAAGGGCTCTTATTTCCGGCAGAAGGGACTTACCCCCTGCCGGCAGGATCAGGCCCAGCCGGGTCCGGCGTAACAGCAGGTCATCCAGGTGTACAACACCAGTATTGGCTGCAGCCCAGGCCAGTTCCGCCCAAAGAGTATCGGTGCCGGCAATCCTGTCGTGGGAACCGGCATCCAGCACCTGCTCCAGGGCCGGCCCGTAGAAACCCTTGAGGCGGTCCCAGGTGCAGTGGCTGATGGATCGTGGCCGCGCAAGGTCTCGGGGTGGTGCGAAAACCGGCGCATCTTCCTTTCTCAGTGCCAGCCCCGGCATCAGGTTCTGCGCTTTGGTGAGCACTTCCCGCGCAATCAGGCGGAAGGTGGTGAGCTTGCCGCCGGCGATGCTGATCAGCCCGTTGTCGGACCAGATAACATGCTCCCGGTTTTCCTTCGAGGGTTTTACCCGTTTGGCCCCCGTGTTTTTCTCGCTGACCACGGGCCTGACGCCGGCCCAGGTCGCAATGATGTCGGCTTCGGTGATAGCGCTGGACGGAAAAAGCGTCTCCGAGATCTGCAGCAGGTAATCCAGCTCTTCCCGGGTGATGGCTGGCTCCTCGGAAAGGTCCTTGCCATGATCCAGATCGGTGGTGCCCAGCACGGTGGTGCCCTGCCAGGGAAATGCGAAAACCGGGCGCCGGTCGTGGGGATGAAACAGCGATACCGAGCAGGAAACCGGCAGCCTGCTGAACGGCAGAACCAGATGGCTGCCCCGCAGGGGCCTGATGCTGGTTTTGTCGTCGTCCAGCTGCTGCAGGTTACGGGCCCAGGCGCCGGTAGCATTGACAACCAGGCGGGTGTCCACATCGAACGCAGGCCCGTCAGCACTGGTATCACGAAGCCGGATACCGGTCACGGCGGAACTGTCGCCATCACGCAGGACGGCATCCGCCTGCAGGTAGTTCAGGCTCAGGGCCCCATCATGCTCGGCTTCCTCGATAAGCCTCTGTACCAATCGGGAATCATCGGTAACGGCGTCGGTGAATCCGCTGGCGGCAACCAGGTTGTCTGTGGCCAGCCCCGGCACCCATTGCAGGGTTTCGGCGGGGGACAGCCGTTGTCGTGTGGGATGGCCCGCTATCCGGTCGTACACACGCAAAAGTATCTGGAACAGCCGCGGGCCTGGAAACTGTTTGCGGTAGTGCGGCATGACAAAACGCAAAGGGTCGATCAGCCCCGGTGCCTCTGCCATCAGCCGCTCCCGCTCACGAACCGCATCCCGGGTCAGGTTGAAGTGGCCGCTTCCCAGGTAGCGCAGGCCGCCGTGAACCATTTTCGAGGAACGGCTGGAGGTACCCCATGAGAAATCCTTCTGTTCCACCAGCAGGGTGCGCAGGCCGCTGCCGGCCGCTTCCCGGGCGACGCCGGCGCCGGTAATGCCGCCACCGATCACCACGATGTCAAATCCGTGGTCAGCGTTCCGGATCTGTTCCAGTTTCTGTGCGCGGGTCAGAGACATGATTATTCAACCAGGGTTTTCGGGTTGAGCAGGCCTGCCGGGTCGAAGGTCCTGCACAGGGAGCCGATCGCCAGCATGCCCAGCTCGCCTTTTTCCACCGGCAGGAAAGGGGCGTGATCCTTGCCGACGCCATGCTGGTGGCTGATGGTGCCCCGATTATTGACGATAACGGAAGAGGTGCTGTCTTTCAGGGCCTTCCAGCGGTCCAGGGTTTCGCTGTAGCTGCCTGCAACACGGAATACATAGGTGGTGTAGATGCTGCAGCCCTGGGTGTAGAAGTGCGAGAGATGGGTAAATACGTGCACCGACTCCTTGTTTTTATTCAACCGGTTACGAAGGTTTTCTTCAATCTGCTTTAAGAGATTGTCCACGTTATCCCAGTCGGTTGCGGTTTCCAGGGTGTCAACGGCATAACCCAGTTCCCAGAGCGCCTCCCGCAGGTAGGGCATGGTGAAGCGTTTGGCCGCCCATTTGTCGCCCAGCTTTTTGCCGGTATAGATTCCGTCATACTCGCCACAGATGGCGCGGGTTTCCTTGAGGGCATTGCTGCATTGGCGCCTGCTGCCGGTAATGCCGAAGGTCATCATGCATTTGCCAGCCTTTGCGCCGCGCAGGGACAGGTAGGACTCCAGCATGCCGATCAGCCCGGGATGGCCCGCCAGGGCAAGCTGGGTTTCTGTTTCGGTGGCGTTGCTCAGGCGCAGCATGGAAAGCTGCGTGCGGTTCTGCACCAGCTTGCGGCAGGCGGTTCTTGCCTTGTCCCAGGTCGGGAAAAACACCACGTGGAAGCTTTCATGCTCCGGCAGGGGGGTAACACGCACCTTCACTTCCGTGATCAGGCCGATACGGCCCTCCGAGCCCAGAATCATCTCGCGGATATCCGGGCCGGCGCTGGAGGCCGGAAAGGTAGGTATGTCCAGTGTGCCCCTGAGGGTTTCAATGCGGCCACCGGCGAACAGCTGCTCGATACGGCCATAACGCAGGGACTGCTGGCCACTGGAGCGGCTTGCCACCCAGCCGCCAACCGTGGACAGCTCGAACGACTGGGGAAAGTGGCCAAGGGTATAGCCGTGTGCCCGCAGCTGGGATTCAACCAGCGGGCCGGGCGTGCCCGCTCCGAAGGTGGCAATCTGGCTTTCCCGGTCCAGGTCAATGAGCCGGTTCATGCGGCCCATATCCACTGTCAGTACCGGTTTCCCCCCGGCAACGGGGTTGATATGCCCGGCAACGCTGGTGCCGCCACCGTAGGGAATCAGTGAGACATCATTTGCTTCGGCATAGGCCAGCAGGGACTGAACGTCCTTTGACGACTCCGGATAGGCCACGCCATCAGGAAAAACACCGAATTCGCCACTGCGCATGGCCAGCCAGTCAGCCAGGCTCTGTCCCCGGGCGTGGCGCACTCGGTCTTCCGGGTTTACAACCACATGGGAATGGTCGGGCAGGCGGCTGTCAGGCACCTGTGAACAGGCGGTTTCAAGGGAGATATCCCTGAGCGGCGTGGCCGCGCCGATACGCTCTTCCAGGAACTGGCGTCCTCCCTCGGGTAACTCAAGGTTGAACTGGTCATCACCCCAGCCGTTCCAGCGTCGCATATTGGCCATCCTTTTTGTGTGGTTTGGTATGGCGATGATTGTACCGGTAATTGCAACGGGGACTATGTCACCTGACGACAACTGTAGTGTCTTTTGGCGTCACCGCAGGCTGTCGATGAGCCGGCTGTTGAGGTCCTGCCAGTGGGCGAGCTTCTCGGCGTCGCCTATGCGCTTGCTGTCACCCCCGCTGCGGTTCAGCCACAGGCCATCGCCGTTGAAGCTGTATACCGGTTCGAGATCCGGTCTCTGGGAGGCAGGTTTGATGTCGTTGATCAGGTTATCGAGTATCAGCGGGTCGGCATCCGGTTCCGGGTACCAGGCCAGAACCATGTGGGCCTGGTTAAGCTCAAGGGCCTTGACGTAGACAATGCGTAACTGTTCATCCGGCACACCCATGGATTTGAGGGTCAGGTACTTGGCGATGGAGAAATCCTCACAGTCACCACCGTTGGTGGTCAGCAGCTCCACCGGTGTTGCCCAGTAGTCTTCCTCGCCCCAGTGCTCCATATCGGTCACGAAGCTGGCGCGATTGAAGAAGGAATTGACCAGTCTGAGTTGCCGGTCCACGGGCGCATTGGCCGCCATGTTGTGAAGGTTTTGCCAGGTTTCAAGGCGGCTGTGGGCCTCTTCACCGAATTCGGTCCTTACGTAATCCATCAGCCGGTCACTGAGCTCAAAAGCAGCCACCGTCAACGTGGTAACCATCAGGACCATGGAGAGCAGGGAGCAACGGCTTCGGGGAATCGGAATGGCCGTCTCCATGAAGGCCTCAGTTATTGTTTCTCAGGCGTTCACGAAGCTGCTCCAGCCGCCGGCGGATTTCTTCCCGGCGCTGTTCACTGTCCCCGCTGGCGTCGGAGGATGAGGGCTGGCCTGAGCTGACTGGCTCCACCCGGGGCTGCTCCTGTTCTTCTTCGCGGCTGGATTCCTGCCCGGAAGCCAGAGATACCCCGGAACGATCCTCATCCTCGGGGAAATAAAGGTTTTCGAGTTTGCCGCCTCTCTCGATGATAACGCGGTTGGCGCGCACCGAACGGAGCGTTGCGTCTCCGGGCAGTTCATCGCCCACAAGGTAGGCTTCGGTTTTGCTTTTGTCGTCTTCAATCAGCGCGCTGCCGGGGAACTCTCCGGAGGCCGCAAGCACCCCCCTCAGGAACAGCCGCAGATTGGTTTCCGGAAGGTTTTCGGTGTCCGGTTCAACCTGGTTTTTTGCTTCTCCGGCTTTGCCGAAAAGGTCAAGAGAGGCCAGATTAACCTCCGGTTCCTGCGGGATGTCGGTTTTTGTCTGTACATTGATGGAAGGCGAGGTGGCCGTATCGTTTTCATTCTGCCAGAAACGATATCCCTGCCAGGCTGTCACAGTGATCATGCCGATGCCTGCGACGATAGCGAGTAAGAGTGGTAACCTCGAGCTGGTTAGAAGCATTGATTGTCCCGGAAAGAGCTGGTGAGAGCCGGCAAAAGGCTCACAGGTTATCAGACTGCATAGTTTTATTGGCAGTATAGTGTATAGAGTTATTCAGCGGTTCCATATCCTATGGTAGCCTTTCTGAATTAATTGAATAAAAAGGGTTTCTGGAACTTTCGCCTTCCGGCCCCGGTAACAAAACGAGGACGATCGTGGACACAGACACAGAACTTCAGGCCCAGGATGCCCCCCTGGGCCGTCTTCCCTTCACGTTCGCCAAACGTAATGGCGTGATTCTGACCCGCGATGACAACGGTGAGCCGGTTATCCTGGTGCGTCCGGGAGCGGGCCATTCCGCGCTGGCGGAGGCCAATCGCATCAGTGGAGGGCGTGCCCGGTTTTCCACCATAGAGCCGGCCAGGTTCGACGCCGCGCTGAATGCGGCCTATCAGAACGATTCCGCGGAAGCCATGCAAATGGTTGAAGGCATCGGCGACGACATGGACCTGGCGTCCCTGGCGGACTCGGTTCCGGAAACCGAAGACCTCCTGGAACAGGAAGACGACGCCCCGATTATCCGGCTGATCAACGCCATCCTGACCGAAGCGGTCAAGACCAGCGCTTCCGATGTGCATATTGAAACCTATGAAACCCGACTTGTGGTGCGCTTCCGGGTGGACGGTGTGCTGCGGGAAGTGGTGCAGCCCAAGCGCGCCCTGGCGCCACTGCTGGTATCCCGTATCAAGGTCATGGCGAAACTGGATATTGCTGAAAAACGCATTCCCCAGGACGGTCGTATTGCCCTGAGGGTGGCCGGCCGGGAAGTGGATATCCGTGTCTCGACCATGCCTTCCTCGAGTGGCGAAAGGGTGGTGCTGCGTCTGCTGGACAAACAGGCTGGCAACATTCGCCTGGAGTCACTGGGCATGGCCGGCAATGACCTGAAGGTGTTGCGCAAACTGATCTATCGCCCCTACGGTATTCTTCTGGTCACCGGCCCGACCGGTTCCGGTAAATCCACCACCCTGTATGCATCGCTGCAGGAGATCAACGACCGCAGCCGCAATATCCTGACGGTGGAAGACCCCATCGAGTACAATCTGCCGGGTATCGGCCAGACCCAGGTCAATACCAAGGTTGACATGACCTTTGCCAGGGGCCTGAGAGCCATCCTCCGCCAGGATCCGGACGTGGTGATGATAGGTGAGATCCGCGATCTTGAAACTGCGGAAATTGCGGTGCAGGCCAGCCTGACCGGCCACCTGGTGCTGTCGACCCTGCACACCAATACCGCGGTTGGCGCGATAACCCGCCTGATGGACATGGGCATTGAGCCGTTCCTGATTTCGTCCAGTCTCGTGGGAATTGTTGCCCAGCGTCTGGTGCGGGTGCTGTGCAAGGACTGCCGTGAACCCTACGAGCCCAGTGAGGAGCATTGCGAGTTTCTTCAGCAGAATGCGGATAATCCGCCCACCATATACCGCGCCAGGGGGTGTGAGCACTGCAACCAGCTGGGGTACCGGGGCCGTATCGGTATCTATGAGGTGGTTGAGGTGAACGAAGAGATCAGCTCGCTGATCCACAAGCGGGCAGGGGAACTGGATCTGGAACATGAGGCCCGGCTCCATGGCCCGAGCATTCATGCCGATGGCGTTCAGAAAATCCTGGATGGGGTGACCACGGTCGAAGAGGTCCTTCGTGTGACCCACCGGAGCAGGTAGATACATGCCAGCGTTCGAATACAAAGCGCTAGATAGCCGCGGCAAACAGAAACAGGGCGTCGTTGAAGCGGATGCTCCGAGGGCGGTACGCCAGCAGCTCAGGGACCGGGGGCTGACACCGCTGGCAGTGGAACCCGCCACCGAAAAACAGACCCGCAGCAACCCCCTGAGCAGTCGGGGGGGCCTTGCCACCGCCGACCTGGCACTGGTTACCCGGCAACTGGCGACACTGATCCAGTCGGGTATCCCCATAGAGCAGTCGCTGTCGGCAGCCGCCCAGCAGTCATCCAGCCCCCGCATCCGGAGTATGCTGATTGCCATAAGGGCAAAGGTCATGGAGGGCTATAGTCTTGCTGACAGCCTGGGTGAGTTTCCCCGCGCTTTTCCGAGGCTTTACCGGTCTACGGTGGCGGCCGGTGAACATGCCGGGCATCTGGACCTGGTGCTGAACCGGCTGGCGGATTACACCGAGGCGCGCCAGGAATCGCGCCAGAAAATCCAGCTTGCGGCCATCTATCCGATCATTCTCAGTGTGGTTGCCATCTCCATTGTGGTGTTCCTGCTGACCTATGTGGTGCCGGATATTATTGAAGTCTTTGTGAAGCAGGGCCAGGAGTTGCCGGCACTGACGTCAGCCATGCTGGCGGTATCGGATTTTCTGGGCAATTACGGTGTCTACTTGCTGATACTGATTGTGGCAGGTATCGCGGCGTTCCGGTGGTCGTTACGCAAGCCGGCGTTCCGGTTGCGATTCCATAAAAGCCTTCTGAACATGCCACTGTTTGCCGGCATGGTGCGGGGTGTGAATACGGCGCGCTATGCCAGCACCCTCAGCATACTCACCACCAGTGGCGTTCCGCTGGTGGAAGCCATGCGGATTGCCGGCGAGGTATTATCCAACGACTATCTGCGCCAGGAACTGAGGGATGCGGCCAGAAAGGTAAGTGAAGGCGGGTCACTGCACCGTTCACTGGACCAGACCGGGTATTTCCCTCCGATGATGCTGCACATGATTGCCAGTGGCGAGGCCAGCGGCGAACTGGACAGCATGCTCGAGCGGACAGCGACCATGCAGGAGAATACCCTGCAGTCGAAGATTGCAGCGATTGTGGGCCTGTTTGAACCCATGATGCTGCTGTTGATGGGCGTGGTGGTGCTCATTATTGTGCTGGCCATCATGCTCCCGATTCTCAACATGAGTAACCTGGTTGGCTAATCCGTTTATCAACGGTTGCCGGCAGGCCCATTTTCAAACCCAGAGACATGCAACAATGAAGAGCAAGACAATGAAAAACCGGAATTCCAACAAGGGCTTTACCCTGATCGAGATCATGGTGGTCATGGTCATCCTGGGACTGCTGGTTGCCATCGTGGCTCCCAACATCATGGGACGCAGTGATCAGGCCAGGGTAACGGTAGCGGAAACCCAATTGAGCAATATCGCCAATGCCCTCGACCTGTATCGTCTCGATAACAGTCAATACCCCTCAACACAGCAAGGGCTGGAGGCACTGGTTGAAGAGCCCAGCGGCAGCCCCGAACCGAAAAACTGGAACCCCGAGGGCTACCTCAATAGCGTACCGGAAGATCCCTGGGGCAATGAGTACCAGTATATCAGCCCGGGAAGCGAAGGGCCTTATGATCTGTTCTCCTACGGTGCCGATGGTCGCGAAGGCGGTGATGGCGACGATGCCGATATCAGTGTGTGGAATGTCAGGGACTGATTGTGCAGGCCAGGGCGCGGCATTCAGGCTTCACGCTGATTGAGATTCTTGTTGTTCTGGTTGTGGTGGGTTTGCTGGCGGCCCTGGCGGTAATGACCATGGGCGGAAGCTCCCGGGACCGGGAAATGGAGAACGAAATACGGGAACTGTATCTGCTGATGCAAACTGTCTCGGAGCAGGCTGTGCTCAATAACACCGAGCTTGGCCTGATTCTGGAGGATGACGGCTATCGCTTTGTTGCCTGGGAAGACCAGAGTGGCGAATGGAAGGTTCCCGGCGAGCCGATGTTCCGGCTGCGCAGCTTTCCGGAATGGATCACAGTCACCGAATACATCGAGAATGACACCCCCAGGCTGGCGTCTGAGGAAGACCGCCTGCGCCCTGATGTCGTGTTTTTCTCCAGTGGCGAAACCACGCCCTTTGAGCTGGAATTTACCCTTGGCAGGGACGATTCCAGGATGCACACCATCGCCTCCAACGGTTTTTCCCCGATGGAATGGCGATATCCGGGAAGCGAAGGAAACGATGAGGTATGACTACCCAGCGTGGCTTTACACTGATCGAGGTACTGGTCGCGCTTCTGGTGTTCGGCCTGATTGCAACGGCCGCCGCCGAGGTTGGCAGCCAGTATATTTCCAGTTATGAGCGCATACGTGACAAAACTCTGGCCGGCTGGGTGGCCGATAACCGGATCAATGAACTGAGGTTGCAGGAAAACCTGCCATCAATCTCCGAAAATACCGAGGAGACAGAATACGGCCCGTTCCGCTGGCAGGTCACCACTGCGGTAATAGGCACTGAAGACCCCTCCATACTGCGCGTTGAAGTCACTGTTGCACGCTTCCGTGGCAATGAATCCGAGCCGCCACCGGTCCATACACTGTCTGCCTTCATTGGTGAAAACTGATGTCGGTTCCAGTACTTGTGCAGTCCAGGGCAGGGCGGCCGATTGTCCGCAATGGTTTTACCCTGATGGAAATGCTGATCGCAGTCACCATCACGGCTGTGATTGGCCTGGGTGTCTGGCAGGTACTGGGCAACGTGGTGACATCCCGGGACCGGGTCAACGAAGTTGCAGACCAGTTTGATGCGGTTCAGCGCACCATGCTGCTTCTGGAGCGCGATATCACGCAGATCGTCAACCGGCCCGGCCGTGACATATACGGCGACTTCAATCCGGCGCTGACCAGCCGCGAAGACGATTTTGCACTGATGCTCACCCGACAGGGATGGCGTAACCCACTGGGTACCCGCCGCAGCTCGTTACAGCGGGTGGGCTGGGAATACACAGGCGATGAACTGCGTCGCCGCTACTGGGTTTCCGTTGACCAGGCCCAGGAAGACAACAGTCAGGACATCGTGCTTCTGTCGGATGTCACAGACTTTACCGTGCGTTTTCTGGATGAACAGCGTAACTGGCGGGACAGCTGGCCTGATGACGACAGTATGGCAAACCTGAATCCCGGAACCCGGCCGGACATTTCGTTACCCCTGGGTATCGAAATCACGGTGGAGCACGAGCGCTTTGGCGAACTGGTACGCACGTTCTCGCTGCCTGATTTCAATAACAGCCAGGCCCAGGGCACCATCAATGCCGCCAACGAATCCGACACGGATGAGGACAATACAGAGCAGCAGGAAGAAGACGATGCCCAGCAGAACAACGGGCAGGAGGGTGCTGGCAATGCCGGAGGCTAATCCGCTGGTGGGCCATAGCCCGATCAATCGCCAGGGAGGCGTGGCGCTGATCATGGTGCTGCTGGCCATGGCCCTGGTGGTCATGCTCGCCACCGGCATGACCCAGCAACAGAGTGTGCGTGTGTTCCGTGCCAGCCATTATCTTGCCCAGCAGCAAGGCCAGAGTGTGGCCCTCGGAGCGGAAGCCTTTGCGCGCCAGATCCTGATCCGGGATTTCGAGGAGGACAAGGAAAACGGCGTGATGGTGGACAGTTCCGATGAGTTCTGGGCGCAGAACGCAGCGATACTGCCTCTTGATGACAATGGTGTAGCGGAAGTGCAGATTGATGACCTGGGCGGCAGGATCAACCTCAACGACCTGGTGCGGGGCACCGGACAGGTTGATCCGGTCGTCCGGGACCGGATAACCCGCCTGCTTCAGGTTCTGGAGATTACAACGGTAAACGTTGATGCCCTGATAGACTGGATTGATGCAGACGACGAAACCGTCAGCGCCTACGGGGCCGAGGATGGCCAGTATCTGATGGAGGATCCTGCCTATCGGGCCGGAAATCAGCCGTTTGTGTCAGTCTCGGAACTGCGTTTGATCGATGGCATGACCGAAGAGGCATACCAGGCTTTACGGCCTCATGTCGCGGCCTTGCCGGTTGCGGGCCTGGGTATTAACGTTAATACCGCTTCGGCGGCTGTGTTGCGTTCCCTGCACGAAGAACTGACACAGGCCCAGGCAGACGCTATTCTGGAGAGGCGCGAGGAAGAGCGCTTCGAGAGCGTACAGGATTTCCTGGCGCTGCCGGAGTTCTCGGGCCTGGGGCTGAAAGCAACGGGCCTTGGACTGCAGACACGTTTTTTTGAAGTGGCATCCCGGATTACCTACGATGACCGGGTGACGAACCTGGTGAGCACGGTTTACCGCAGTCCCGAGGGTGAAATGCAGACGGTCCATCGGGATACCGGCCAGAAAAACCGGATAACGAAAGAGCCATTCAGCATCTCCGAAGAGTAGCTGGGCACCTGAACCACCATTGATAACGACAATGCGGCCCCGGAAGGGCTGAAAAGGAAACCGCACAGAATGTCATATCGCCTTTATGTCAGGCCTCTGCCGCCGCTGGCGGCGCCTGATGTCACACCGGAAGCCCAGCTGTACAACTGGGTTCTGCTTGATGCCAGCGGAGATGCCCAGGTCCGCGGCACCGCGGATCGGAAAGAGGATATTGAACAGACACTGGCCCAGAATGATCTGGAGCAGGTGCTGCTGGTTGGTCTGATTCCGGGTGAAGAGGCACTCTTCTGTCTGGCGGATATTCCGGCAAAGCAAACCCGGTTTGTGCACCAGGCGCTGCCTTATGCCGTTGAGGAACAGATTGCCCAGGATATCGAGAGCGTTCACCTGGCATTGGGTAACCGCACTGAAAAGGGCTTCCGGGTTGCTGCTGTCGACCATGAGCGGATGGCGGAATGGGTTGCCATGTTCAGCGGATGGGAACATCTGAAGCTGGAGGCAATCTATCCCGATGCGGGGCTGTTGCCGATCACCGACGGCGGCTGGTCCATCTGCCTGGATGGTGAAACCGCCATGCTGGCGAGCGACCAGGGCGAGTGGCTCAGTGTTCAGGCTCGGAACCTGGCCATGTTCGCCCAGACCCTGGTCTTGCCTCCTTCCGATGAGGTCGTGGCGGAAGTGCCGGTTACCATTTATGGCACAGAGCAGGAATTCGAGCACCAGCAGGCGGATCTCAGCGAGCTCAGGTCCTCCGAACGCCTGGCGGTGAGCGAGGAAACGCTGGAACTGATGCCGCTGGAACTGCTGGCCTACTCCCACCATCACCATCTGTGCCAGCCGATCAATCTCTGCCAGGGGGAATACAGCATACGCACAGGCAGGTCCGGAGCGCTGACGGCCTGGAGGCCACTTATCGCAGTGGCCAGTGTCTGGTTCGTGATTCAGATCGGCGTTGAGCTGGGCATGGGCTTTTACCACCTTCAGAAGGCAGAGCAGACCCGCGGCGAGGCCATGGCGATATACCGGGAGGCATTTCCGGACGATTCCAGAACTCATGCCGGGAACGTGCGCCGGGTTGTTCAGGGCCAGCTAAGGCAAATGCAATCTGATGGCCCCGATGCCGGGTTCATTACCCTGATGAAATACACCGGTGAACAGTATTCGAAGGTACCCGACACCGGTTCGGTCATGTTCAACTCGGTGAATTACAGCAGTAACCGTGGAGAGCTGGTCGTGGATGTTCGGGCGGACAGCTACAACAAGTTGAGCGCCCTCCGGAACGGTCTCACAGACCAGGGGCTGAAGGCTGACATCGGATCGGTAGTGAATGAATCCGATGGTGCTCGCGGCCGATTGACGGTTTCAGGAGGATAACGCCATGCTGAACAGAATCAGGGAACAGCCGGCGGTGGGCAAGATGATTGCCCAGTATGACCAGCTACCGCGCAGGGATCAGCAGGCCCTGACGGTTCTGGCGGTTGCCATCTTTCTGGGGATTCTCTATTTTGCAGTCTGGGTTCCGGCTGCCAGTTTCCACGACGAGGCCCTGGATGAGCGGGAGAGCTCCACCGAACTTCTGGCCTGGCTAGAAGCCAATCGTGATTCGCTGGAGAAGCTGTCCGGGGCCGGCGGCCAGGGAAGTACCAGCGTTGACGCCCCGGAAGACGGCCGTGCGCTGATGTCGCTGGTAACCCGGAGCGCCTCGGAGGCAGGCCTGTCGCTTCAGCGCTTCGAGCCAAGCGGAGACAACGCCATACGGGTCTGGCTCGACGGCGTACCCTTTACGGAGGTGGCAAGCTGGCTGGAACAACTGAATACCGGGCACGGTGTTCAGATCGATCAGGCTTCGATGGATCGACGAGACGATCCCGGCATGGTGTCCGTACGCCTGACACTGAAAATCTGACATGACCACTGGAGAACGCAGGATGACTGACGGTAGAGACAACAAGAACAGCCCCGAGCCAACCATAGTCCGTCTTGATACCAGCGCCCGTAACGAAGCGATATCGATACTGGTCAGCGCCTATCGGAACGAGCCAACGTTCCAGTACCTGTTTGATCACCGACGGCCCGGCTACGAACAGCGGGTGAGGGCCACGGTACGGGAACTGATTGATCTGTACTTCGAACTGGACCAGGACGCCATTGGCGTAATGGTAAATGATACGCTGGTGGCGGTTGCGTTTATTGGCGAGCCTGAACTGAGGCTGAACCTGGCCGAGCAGATCAGCTGGCGCATCCGAATGGTGCTGACCGCCGGTTTCGCCTGTACCCGCAGGTACCTTGACTACCATGAGAAAATCAAGGAAATGCTGCCGCAGCCGCTTGCCCATCAGCTACCGCTGATGGGGGTCAATCCCAAGTACCAGAACAAGGGCTTCGGGCGGATGTTACTGTCCACCGTAGAGAAGCTTTGTGCAGAGAATCCCCGCGGCAGCGGCCTGGTTCTTGATACCGGCAATAGCCGTTATCTGCCATTCTATGAGTCGGAAGGGTTCCGCAGCCTCGGGACTATCCGGCTGGGTGATTTTGAAGATCATGTACTGTTTCGCGAAGTCCGCGCCGGAGAAACCGCGGTAGCCCCGGGCTGAGCGAGCAGTCCTTTACCAAGACAGGAGACGCTGTGTCTGACAAGCAGGATTTCGATCTGATCATAATTGGCGCCGGTTCCGGTGGAGTCCGGCTGGCCAGGATGTCTGCTGCCAAAGGGGCCCGTGTGGCCGTTGTTGAATCCAGGTATCTTGGTGGAACCTGTGTCAATGTGGGCTGCGTTCCCAAGAAACTGTTCGTGTACGGCTCCCACGCCGGTGAAGACATCGAGGATGCTGCCGGTTACGGCTGGAATGTTCCCGGTGATCAGGTCACTTTTGACTGGACCCGGCTGGTTGCCAACAAGAATGCCGAAATTGAACGGCTGAATGGCATCTATGGCCGAATGCTGGAGAATGCCGGGGTAACGGTTATCGAAGGTACTGCCTCACTCGCGGACGCCCATACCGTTGTGGTCGGCGACAGGGCCTTCACCAGCAAGCATATTACCGTTGCGACCGGCAGCTGGCCCGTGGTTCCCGATGTTCCCGGCAAGGAATGCGTGCTCACCTCCAACGAGATGTTTTACCTGCCGCAATTGCCCAAGCAGGCCGTGGTCTGGGGTGGTGGTTACATTGCAGTAGAGTTCGCCGGTATTCTTGCCGGGCTCGGGGTGGAAACAACCCTGCTTTACCGGGGTGAGCTTTTCCTTCGTGGGTTCGATGACGATATCAGGGAATTTACGGCGGCTGAGATGCGCAAGAAGGGGATCAACCTTCGTTTCGGGGTGAATATCGAATCCATAGAGAGTGAGAGCTCCCATTACGCCGTCAACCTGACAGATGGTACCCGCATGAACACGGGTCTGGTCATGGCGGCAACAGGGCGTCGGGCGCTGGTGGATGGTCTTGGCCTGGAAGAGCTGGGGGTTCAGCTCAGTGCATCCGGCCACGTGGTTGTCGATGATTATTTCCAGACGGCGGTCCCCTCCATCACGGCTCTGGGTGACGTGATTGGTACGCCGCAACTGACCCCGGTGGCTCTTGCCCAGGGCATGGTGCTCTCCCGGAGGCTGTTCGGGGATGGCAAGGGTGAAATGGATTACGCCAGTATCCCGACAGCGGTGTTCTGCCAGCCTAACATAGGCACCGTGGGCCTCACCGAAGCAGAAGCGCGGGAGGCCGGACACAAACTGCGTATTTACCGCTCCGAATTCAAACCCATGAAGCATACACTCAGTGGTCGCGACGAACGATCGCTGATGAAGCTGGTGGTGGATGATGAGTCAGATCGTGTGCTGGGAGCCCATATGGTGGGGCCGGATGCCGGGGAAATTACCCAGGGCATTGCGGTGGCCATCAAGGCAGGGGCAACCAAGGCGCAATTTGACAGCACCATAGGCATTCACCCCACCTCCGCTGAAGAATTCGTCACCATGCGTGACCCCGTCGCGTAAAGGGATATTCGGCCGCTGGTTACAGGTTTATCCAGCGGCTGAGTACCTTTCTGAGGTTTTCTTTTCGGACAGGCTTTGAAAGGTAATCGTTCATCCCCGATTCCCGACACGTGGCCTCTGTGCCCGGAAGCGCATCGGCTGTCAGTGCAATGATAGGCGTGCCGCCCTGGCCGTTACTCTTTTCCCACTCACGGATGCAGCGCGTGGTCTCATAGCCATCCATCAACGGCATCTGGCAATCCATCAGAATGACGTCGTAACCGGTATGATTGGTCTTGACCATCTCCAGAGCCTCCTCGCCATTGATTGCGGCGTCGACGCCGAATCCCAGTCGCTTGAGCAGGGCAGTGGCCACTCTCTGATTTACAATGTTGTCTTCGACCACCAGCGCCCGTGCCTTGCTTTCCCCGGTTACCAGCGGCCCCGGTGCCCCCGAGGTGAGGGCAGGCGTGGTTTGGGGCGCCAGTTCAAAGGGAAGCTCAAACCGGAACGAGGAACCCTTGCCAAGGTCGGTTTCAACCCGGACGTGGCCACCCATCAGTTCGACCAGCCTCTGCACCAGCGACAACCCCATGCCGGTTCCCCCATAGCGCCGGGAGTTGCCTGTTTCTACCTGTTCAAATGAATTGAAAATATCCTGAATTCTTTCAACGGGGATGCCACAGCCGGAGTCGCTGACCGTGCAATTCAGTACCATGCAGTTGTCTTCCAGCGAGAACCAGCCAGCCTGAACATTGATGTAGCCATCGCCGGTAAACTTGATGGCGTTATCAATCAACCCGGCGAGGATCTGCCGCAGCCTGGAAGCATCCCCGAGAACCACCGGGTGGTCCGGCCATTCCCCCACGAACCTGGTGGATAGTGTCAGGCCCTGCTGTTCCGCAATATGGCGGTAACTCGCGGTACAGTTTGTGATCAGTTGCTGCAGGTCAAACTCCCGGTTTTCAAGCGCCAGAGTGCCACGGTCGATATGGGAATAATCCAGAATATCGTTGATCACCGTCAGCAGGTCTTCCGTGGACTGCCGGGCGGTTTGCAAATAGTCGTTCTGCCGTGGGCTCAGCGGTTCCTCGGTAACCAGTTCGATCATGCCCAGCACGCCATTGAGCGGTGTGCGCAATTCATGGCTCATGGTGGCCAGGAATTCCGACTTCGCGCGATTGGCCTGTTCCGCCCGCTCCCTGGCTTTCTCGGACGACGCCAGGGTCTCGTCTCTTGATTGCTTCAGTGTCCGGAGATGGCTGGCCAGTGAGTTCAGGCTTTCCTCAAGTTCCCTGATTTCGCGGGTGGTGCCGGTTCGGCTGACGGGTACCTCTTCGTAATCACGGGTGGTGAGCCTTGCTACGCGCCGGGACAGGCCGCGAATGGGGGCGATAATGCTGTTCAGGGAGTGGTTGACAATCAACAGGGTAAACAGCAGAAGTGAAAAGCCAACCGCAAGTGACGTCCAGAGAATGTCCTGACGACGGGCGGCCAGTTGCTCCTTGTTGACACCAACCTGGATGGTACCCACTCTCAGGGCGCCGCCCCCGAATCCGTAATCCGGTTCGAACCATTCCGTCTGGCGGTCTTCGCCCAGGTCCAGTGGTTGTTGCAGGATTTCCGACTCAAACACGTCGAACGTGGCATTTTCCCCGGTTTGCTGCGGTTGTTCGGTGGAGACATAGCCCACCTCTTTACCCATCAGGTTGGATACCCTGATCCACTGTGCCCGGCTGCGCCTCAGCGACTGGGAGAGAATCTGCTCAAGGGCAGCGGTGTTGCCGGAAACAACAGCGTATTCCACGGCCGGTGCAAGGCTGTCCGCCAGCATCTGGCTGCTGTCGGCCAGGTCCTTGCGGGCATCATCAAGGCGTGCGGAGGTAAAGAAAACCATCAGCACAATGAACATGACAATGGCCGGGGCCGCCCCCAGAAGCAGGAGTTTTCTGGAGAGCGGGGCCTGGGACTGCACCTGTAACTGCTTACTCATCGGCAGCCTCCTCGGGGTCGGCAAGCCGTTCCATTACCGACCTGATAATCTCCTGCTTCTCCGGTAACGGAATATTCAGTGACCGGGCAACCTGCTGGTTCAGCTCGATACTGAAATTATCGGGGTAGGCGGGAGGTGGGAACCGGCCGTCGGACCGGTACTGTTCTATGAAACTGGCTGCCAGTTCCGCAATTTCGGTCAGTGGCGTGTAGGTGGAGGCCAGTGACCCCGCCTTTACATAAGCCTGGCTCGGGCCGATGACAATACGGTTACGGCGGTAAGCGGTCAGCAAAATGTGCTTGATGGTTCTGGTATTATAGATGTTGTTGTCAGGGGCTGCGAGGATGAAATCTCCGTAGTTCAGAGCCCTGATCAGGGTGGGGATCAGTTTCTCATCAGAGCTTACAACAAAAACCTTCCCTTTAAGCCCGTACGCGGAAAGCTGCTCGGTTACCGGTTCATACAGCTCAACCGTATCAGGGCGTGCCAGCATCGCTACTCTTGTGGCCTGAGGCAGAATAACCTGGCCGGCAATCGCCTGCCTCAGCAGCGGCGGGTTATAAAGAATGCCGGAGACAGACCCACCGGAACGCTCCGCGTAGCCTTCGATAAACGACTGGTCCACAAGCAATGCCAGGATGGGTACATTCTTATCCTCCTGGCGCACCCTGGCAAAGGCTTCAGGGCCCAGCGCGATAACCGGTGTTGTCGTGTCCTGTGAGGTTTGTCCGGCGCTGAACGAGCGTATAACGGTGGAGCTTCCCAGCTCCTTCTCAAGAAGGGTCATCATGCGGCGGTTCAAAGCTGAATTCCCGGAGCCGGCAAGGTAAACCACTGAGCCGGCCGCCGGTTGTGCGGCAACGTTCTGGACAGAGGTGGTGGTGATCAGAAAAAGGGCAAGGATGACCAGGGGCCATCTGGTTACAGGGAAGCCTGTTCTTGCCGCCATGTTCGGGTTCTCTGTTGCTTTCATACCATCCGGGGTCTGATGTCGTCCATGTTGATTCAGAACCTGACGCCAGCTTCGACGAAAAACTGGTTGTGGTCTCTGATGATATTGTCCGGGCTGAGAGTCGGGTCTGTGTTCAGGTAGTGTTGCATGGTCAGTGCGAGTTCGTAACTGTAACCGGTTGCATGCACGCGCCGCGCAAGTCGGAAATCCGCACGTTCGAAGTGGGCACGACGGAATTCATCGGCGAAATAGAAGGCTGCCGAGGATGTCAGGTCAAAGGGAAGATCCTGAATCCAGGTGAAACTTCCCGAGTGCCTGACAGACAGGCGGCCCAGCAGTTCGACGGCGTAACGCTTGTCGCCGGCATCTCGGTCGTTTGCTCCCGTGTAGCGACCGTCCTGATCCAGGTAAGCATAGCCCAGGCGCAGTTGAGTGCCAGGAAAGTCCAGGGATGCTTCTACCTCGAAGCCTTCCTGGTCAAGGGCGACGTTGTTATCAATGGTCCATTCTTCTTCATTGATAATGCCGCTGATCATGTCTCTTAACTGGTCATTGAAGTAGCGGACTTCCATCGAGAATATGGAAGAGTCCAGATAGTATTGGCCAAAATAGCTTATTTCCCGGGAAGTTATACGCTCTTCTTCAAGATCTTTGCCAAAAGTGGATGTGGTTTGGTTAACCAGGCTCTCTACCAGGAAACGTTCTCCTTCAAGGAATTCGTATGGGGGAGCAACGTCCCTGGGACGATAGGACCAGTTGGGATTCTGCTCAAAGGCATCGGGTGTGCGGACCGCCCTGGAGTAGACAAATCGCAGGGTATGGTTATTGGACAGGATGAAGTTCGCAGCAAGCCGCGGGGAGAAATAGCCCTCATCCGTCGTGGTTGTTCTTTCCCAGTTTGCTCCGGAGTTCAGTGTCAGCCAGCGAAAGGGCGAGTATTCAAGATTACCGAATACCCGCGACTGGTAATTGTTGCCGCGGCCGTTGAAGAAGGTCTCGGAGCGGTAGGTATCCTTGCGATAGCCCAGACCGGAGACGAGTTTCAGGTCCGGATTGAACAGAATGGTATCCTGAAGCTCGAACTCCAGACGGGATTCTTCAGTGTCTTCGTTCAGGTCGGCCAGGAAAGGGTCGTTATCCTCGGGGGTGCAGGGCCTGAGGTCCGGTGTTGGTTCATCCGGATCGAGAATGTCGTTGAACAGGTCCTGTGGAATACACACCCTCCACCTCTGGCGGCGGTCGTAATTCTGGAACGAGGCCTGCAAATGGAAGAAGTGGCGGTTTGATGCCGCTACGTTGAGGCGTGTCTGCAGGTAATAATCGTCCACCAGAATATCGGGGTTTGCATTGGCTCCGAACTTACCGTTCTTGCGGGCATCTTCTTCATCCACGCCATCAACAACTCCCGCCCGTATATCCAGGTCATAATCACTGCTGATTGTGAGGTTGCTGTCGTAATTGAAGGTATTAATATCGAACCCATTGTTGAACGGGTAGATCTGGCCGTCGTCTTCCTGTTCATCGAACCCGTCTGACTTGCGCTTTTCGTAGGCAACGCGCCAGGTGTAGTCATCATTGGTATTGCCCGCGGAGCCAAAGGCCCGACCGTAACCTCGCGAGCCGGAAATGGCCCTCAATTCGACGCCCGCACTGTCTTCCGGTGCCCGGGTAATGATGTTGATGGTGCCCAGAAAGGCATTGATGCCATAGGCTGCACTGTTGGGGCCGCGGCTTATCTCGATTCGTTCAATCAGGTCCAGTGGCACCGGCATGGTGTTCCAGTCCATGTCCGACAGGCTGGCCTGATACGAGGTACGGCCGTCAACCTGAACCTGGAGCCTGCGTTGCTCGTAATGCACGGTCCCGTGATAGCTGGTTACCGGCTGGTTACTGCCTACCGCATCCACGGTCATGCCAGGCACCAGGCGGAAAACCTCAACCAGATTCATGATGCCCAGATCGCGAATCATATCGCCGGTGATGATAGTTGTTGTGCCGGGAACCCTGGATTTTGGTTGCCTGAGCCTGGTGGTAGTCAGAACCTCAGGAATCGCCGAGTTCATTGAAAAGGCTTCGGGGGCATCGCCAGTTGCGGCCAGCTCGTATGACTCAGCGCTGTCGTCTGCATTTGCAGATGTTGCAAGGGGCAGTAACATGCCTGCGAGAACAACAGGAATGATACGCAGGGGCAGGGCGCAACAACCGGAAAACTCCGGATTTTTAGCGGGATCGTTCGTAACGGACATGGGTGTCGTTTTATACTTTGCCGAGTGTAGGAGTTTTTTTAGTTTGACTGCATGATCCTTATCCTAAGTGACAAGATTAAGTTTGTCTCTCGAAAATGTAATGTTTATCCGCTGAATGAGTTGCAACTCTATGAATTGTTGGGAAATACTCGGAATTGAACCCACCCGTGACCGGGCCCTGATTGACGCCGCTTACGAGCGCCAGGAAAAATTCGCCTCAGATGAGGAGCTCCAGCGCCTGCGAGAGGCCTATCGTGAAGCTACCGGGGCTGAACCAGCCTCGGTGCAGGCAGAACCGCCAGTTGGTGAAAGCGTGCCCTCCGGAGCATCCGATCAGGCCGTTTCCGAAGCGCGTGCGCAGGAAGAGTCGGAGCTGGATGCATCCGAGCAGCAGATTGTGCGGGAGGTGATCATCCAGATTCGCGCACTGATGAATGATTCCCGCCGAAGCAGCGACCCCCAGATCTGGAAAGCCATCCTTGGAGAACCGCCGGCGGACCAGCCCCGTCTTCGCCGGGAAATCGGGAAGGCACTGGAGCAGCAGGTTCGCCCCATGGCCGAGAACGGCAGTTTTCCGTCTCCCGTGGTGCAGTTCCTGGCAGGCTGGTTTGACTGGTACAGTCTCCGTGATGCTCCTGAGGCGCAACCGGAAGACGAGACATTTTCAGATCAGGCAGGCGCGGAACAGGAGCCCCGGGAGGAGTTGCCGCCCCAGATGGTGAACTTCTGGCCCGCGGTCATAGGCTGGATTGTGGGGCTGGCCATCCTTGCCACGCTATTCAGTGGAATGGGCGGTGGTGGCTGACGCCGCCTCGATTTTGCTCCGGTACTTCTGCGCCAGCATGGCCCCGACAATCACCTGAATCTGGTTGTAACACATAATCGGCAGTACGATCATGCCGAAACCGGGATGCCCGGAGAACAATACCTTGGCCATGGGCAATCCCGAAGCCAAGCTTTTCTTGGAGCCACAGAACACTACAGCGGCTTCGTCCTCCAGGCTGAACCCCAATCTGCGCACCACCCACATTGCCATCACCATGAAGAAACCGAGCAGTGCAAAGCACAGGGCAATAGCCAGCAAGATGGCGTTCAGCGGCAGATTCTGCCAGAGGCCGCTGGCAACCGAGTGAGAAAAAGCCGAATAGACAATCAGCCAGATCACGCACTGGTCGTATCGGGAAGTAAGCGTTTCGTGGCGGGCCAGAAAGCCACCCAGCAAAGGCCGCAATCCGTGGCCCACCGCGAAGGGGAGAAGTAACTGAAGCACGATGTCCCTGAGGGCTTCGGCCACTGAAAAACTGCCATCTCCGGATGTACTCACCAGCAGCAACAGCAGGAAGGGTGTCAGCATCATACCGAAAACGTTGGACGCCGCGGCGCTGCAAATGGCTGCAGGCACATTACCTTTTGCCATGGCGGTATAGGCAATGGATGAGGAGACAGCTGATGGCAGAACCCCCAGGTAAAGGAACCCGAGGCCCAGATCCGGTGGCATCCATTGGGGCGCAAAGCGGCTGATTTCGTTAATCGGCAGTGCCACCAGTGGAAAAAACACAAACGTAAACGCCGTGATAATGATGTGCAGGCGCCAGTGGGTGGCCCCGGCGATGATCTGTTCCCGGGACAGCGCGGCACCGTGAAGAAAGAATAACAGTGCGACCGCTAGGGTGCCGGTGGTTGCCAAAGCGTCAGCGGCGCTACCACGTACCGGCAAAAAGGTGGCGAGTACAATGGCGCCCAGAAGCAGAATCGTGAAGGTGTCCAGCCTGAATTTCATGACAGCCCATTCCCGAGGGCATCCAGGCTTGGCTGGAGCAGCGCTTTTGCCAGTGCTTCGGCCTTCGCGTCGTCCTGCCGCCGAATGGCGGCCAGCAACAGCTCATGGTCTTCCTGGGTCGGCTCAGGCAGGTCCGAGTCCAGTTCTGTCTGCTCGATGGTCAGCGCTACAGCATGGGCGAAATAGTCGTACAGCTCTGTGAGGGCAGGGTTGTGGGATGCCGCTACCAGCGCCGTGTGAAATGCCTGGTCATGGCGGATTCGCTCCTTGAGGTCATCGCCGGCTCTAGCGCGTTCGTCCAGGGCGAGCGTCATCTTCTCCAGGTCTTTTGCGTCCCGCCGTTTCGCCGCCAGTTTTGCTGCTTCGGTTTCCAGCATAATACGTACCTCCAGCTTGTCCCGGAGCTGGGAGCGGCCAATTCTGCGCAGGGTTTCCCCGGCATCCTTTGTGGCGCGTACGTAGGTACCGTCCCCCTGGCGGGTTTCCAGCATGCCCACATGAACCAGAACCCGGACAGCTTCCCGAACGGTATTGCGGCTGACGCCCAGTGACTGTGACAGGTCCGCCTCCACTGGCAACCGGTCACCGATGGTCCAGTGGCCCTGTTCAATGGCGTGGCGAAGGCTCTCGATGGCGGTTTCCACCAGAGAGCCTCTTGTGATTCTTGCAAGTTGCATGTTTATGATCCTGACAGCTGATGATCCAATCATCCTATGAATAACGGGACGCTGTCAAATACGGCTGAAACTGGTCTCAAATCAGGAGATTGCTAGCGCGGGGGCGGAAGAAACACGTAGTCGTCTGGGTCCACCTGCCGGGTCGCCTTGCGGTAGGTAAAGGTGAATCCCGGCCAGTTCACGGTATTCCTGCCGTTCTTGTCCAGGTACCAGGACTGGCAGCCGGAGTCCCACACGCTGCGTTGAAGCTTCTCCTGCACCGTGGCGGAAAACGCCCTGAGCCGGTCCGGCCTGACGTCCATGGCAGTGCCGGGGGTTGTACGCAGCGAGTCGATGCAGCTGAGCACATAACGGATCTGGGACTCCAGCATGTAGACAATGCTGTTGTGAGCGAGGTTGGTGTTGGGGCCGTAGAGTATGAACAGGTTGGGGAAGCCGGACACGGTAATGCCCTTGTACGCCTCGGAACCATCGGCCCAGGCCTGGTTCAGTGACATGCCATGGCGACCGGTGATACTCATGGGTGAAAGGAACTCGGACGCGGCGAAGCCGGTTCCCATGATGATGGCATCCACTTTGTGCAAAGCGCCGTCGGTGGTCATCACACCGTTTTCTGTTACCCGTTCAATATCTGTGGTAACCAGGTTCACATGGGCCTGGTCGACAGCCCGGTACCAGTCATTGGAGATGAGGATGCGTTTGCAGCCAATCTTGTAGTCCGGAATCAGCTGCCTGAGTTTTTCAGGGTTGTTCACCTCACTTCCGGCAAAGCGTTTGGCCTGCCAGGCGAAGATTTCCAGCAGGCTGCTGAAGCGGGTGAAGGCCAGGGCGCGGCTCTCGTTTTTCCAGTAGATCAGGTAACGGTAGAGGCGGTCCCAGGCCGGAATCCTGCGGAACAGTGCCTGCTCCCACCGATGGAATGACCGGTCCGGTTTCGGCAGCACCCAGGCTGCGGAACGCTGGAACAGGCTGAGGGACTTCACCCTCGGAACAATTTCCGGTACGAACTGGATGGCACTGGCGCCGGTGCCAATCACCGCCACGTTTTTCCCGTTCAGATCGTAATCGTGATCCCAGCGAGCGGAGTGGAACATCCTGCCGGTGAAGCTTTCCAGGCCGGGAATGTCGGGCCAGGCGGGTTGATTCAGCTGGCCGGTGGCGGTCACGACGATGTCGGCCCGGAACGAGTCACCATCGGTGGTGGTGACAGTCCAGGTGTTTTCGGTTTCATCAAAGACCGCACTGGCTACTTCCTTGCCGAAACGGATGTGCCCCGCCAGGTCGTACTTCTCGACACAGTGTTGCATGTAGCCGAGAATTTCCGGCTGTAGTCCGAACTTCCGGGACCAGTCGTGTTTGGGCTCGAATGAAAACGAGTACAAGTGAGACTGCACATCGCAGGCTGCGCCGGGGTAGGTGTTGTCGCGCCAGGTGCCGCCGACTGCGTTGGCTTTCTCCAGCATCAGGAATGAATGTATGCCGGCCTTTTTGAGCTGTATTGCCATGCCAAGGCCGCCAAACCCGGTACCGATGATCAACAGGGAGGGGGACGCAGCTTTTGCAGATTGGTTCATGGCAAGTTGGCCCGGCTGAAACGTGATTGAGCAGCCAGTATACGGGCCCATATCCCTATAATGGATGACTTTTCCTGACAGGCCGGCTAGTCAGAAAGCTCAACAACCGGCATTGCCAGAAAATTCTCGGCCGGTTGTGCGAGTATTTCCTGCAGCGCCGGTTTCTCGAAGCGGCGCCTTATGGTGATGGCGTAGAACTCCTCGAAGATGCCCGGTAAGGCGCCATAGTCAACCAGGGCACCCGTATTAAGCTCATCACGAACCACCACCGGTGGCAGGACCGCGTAATGACCACTGTCCCGGGTGAGCAGCCGCATCATGGCCATGTCGTCAACTTCGGCCGATATGGACGGATAGATTCTGTGATATTCGCAAAGCTGGTCAAAGCCCTGGCGAATATTGCTCTCGGGGCCGGGTACAATCAGGTTCCGGCCGGTCAGAAAGTCAGGAAACCCGCTTCCGTTGGCCGCTCCCGGTGGGCCGATGATGCTGACAGGTTGCCGGGCGATGAGCCGCGAGCGCCAGGGATTCTGGTCGTCGCCTCTCACCGCCTGGTTGGACAGGATAATATCGAGCCGGTGGGCCGATAGCCTCCGCAACAGCTCATCGATATGCCCGCTCTGCAGGCACAACTCAAGATCATCCCGCCCCAGCAACGGTTGCAGAAACGCCTCCTGGAAATTCCGCGATAACGTCGCCACGGCGCCTATGCGCATGACCTCCCGGTTGGGCTTGGACCCGGACGCAAAAAGGGCGGTGAGTTCCTCCCCGTGGCGGAATATTTCCTCTGCGTAGGAAAACGCCATCCTTCCCGCCTCCGAGAGTGTCAGCTTGCGGCTTTCGCGGATAAACAGATCGTGGCCAAGGCTGTCTTCCAGTTTGCGAATCTGACCCGACAGTGCCGATTGCGAGACGTGCAGCATTCTGGCAGCCCGGGTCAGATGCCCGGTTCGGGCGACCATCCAGAAGTAATAGAGGTGGTGGTAATTCAGTTTCATGGGCAGAGGTATCTATAAAAGAGAACGTTTGGTTCATTTATATCTATTTTAATTAACGTTCAGAAAAAGGCAAAGTAATGGGAAATCTGGAGGGATTCAAAATGAACTTACTGATGCCTGCACTGGCTTTTCTGGCACTTGGATTATGGCTGATGATTCCGGTCTGCCTGTTTGCCGTTGCCTTGTTCAGCGCCCGATCTGGTGATGTTCTCAAACTCAATCATTGCTGGCGGGTTGCAAGTCAGCTGTTGAGGGCGTCCATGGTCCTCACGATCGTGATTGCCGCCCTTCTGATGGCGGAAAAGGCGTTGACTGGCAGCAGCGACAGTCTGACCGGCGCAGCTCACCGGCTGGGACTGTACACCGATGGAGTGGCGCTCTGGATGGCGCTGATGGTGGCGTTCATCGGCTGGGCGATTCTTCGCTTTGCGGAAAACTATTTGCGGGGTGATCCGGGCCGTGATCGGTTTTTGCCCTGGTTCCTGACCACCGTTACCTGCGTGATGGTCCTGGCGTTTACCAATAATCTTCTGGTGCTGGCGGGTGCCTGGGTAGGAGTGAGCCTGGCCCTTCATAATCTGCTGACGCTCTATCCCGATCGCCCCCAGGCACGGATTGCCGCGGTTCAGAAGTTTATTGTGAGCCGCGTCGGGGATGCCCTGGTGATCGGCGGTGTGCTCCTGCTGTATCACCATTACGGTTCCTTCCGGTTGCCGGATATGGTGGCCATGCAGGCTGCCAACCCGGGGGATTCCGCCGCGCTCAATACAGCGGCCATCCTGCTGGCGCTGGCGGCAGTACTCAAGTGCGCCCAGATTCCTTTCCATGGCTGGTTGCTCAGGGTTATGGAAGCACCAACACCGGTATCCGCGCTGCTGCATGCCGGCGTCATCAACCTGGGTGGTTTCCTCTGGCTGCGCCTGTTTCCGGTTTTCGAAGGCTTTACCGCCGGGCACATGATTCTCCTGGTCGTGGGCGGAACCACCGCGGTTATCGCCGTGATTACCATGATGACCCATTACTCGGTGAAGCATGCGCTGGCCTGGTCCACCTGCGCACAGATGGGCTTCATGTTGTTCGAGATCGGCATGGGAGCCTACACCCTGGCGTTGCTGCACCTGCTGGCTCACTCCGTCTACAAGGCCCATTCCTTCCTCGCTGCGGGGCGCACCGTCAGCGTGTCTGCCGTGGACGTGTTTCCCGAGTCAACGGCCGGTAACCGGCTTTTCTGGGCCGGCTCAACAGCGGCACTGGCCTCGGCGATGCTGCTGTGGCAGCCCTGGCTGGTGGAGGGCAACCCGGTGTTCGGCGCCTTGCTTGTACTTGCCGTAGCCAGTGCGGCCATGGGCATGCCGCGGGGCACCCGACTGGCGGCAAGGATGAGAATCGCCGGCCTGGCGCTGTTGCTGGTGCCTGTCTATGCCATTCTCCACGCTTTGCTGGGCTCTGCGGTGCCGGAACACGCAACGTTTGCGTTGCCGGGCGTGGCCCTGGGAATCGGGTTCGGATTACTGGCCGCCCTGGTGTTGCTGTCGCTCATGGTGGCACTGGCACCCCGGGCCCGGCCTGTGGCGTCTCTGCACAGGCATTTCAGCCAGGGGCTGTATCTTGATTTGCCTTTCGATCAGCTTACCCGGCGTCTGGCGTCGCAGGCACTCAATGCGCCCGCAGCCCTTAACCGGGCGCCTCACCGTCCATTCACCGTGGAAGAAAAAGCATGAACGGTCTCGCTCAAAGCTCCGCTGCCAATGCGTCCGTCGACCAGTGGCAGGTAACGCTGACGAACGCCTGTCACAGGATTGCTCCGGTCTGGCCGCTGGATCAGTGGATCGCTGTAAACCCGTTCTGGGGTTTACGGCATTATCCGGCGACCCACGCCGACCATCTGCTGCGGCGCCGGCGCTCGGAATCCCTGTTGATGCCGGCGGCTTTCTATCGCGAGGCGTGGGAAGGCGGCAGAATCAGCCGGGATGATCTTCTGGCGAGCCTGGAAGAGGCGGGCATCAGTGACTCTGCCGAGTTCTACTGTAAGCGGCTCTACCGCCCCGAGCGCCCGCCTGCACCGCCGGGTTACTCGCTGCTGGACATTCTCCCTGCCGCTGATCAGGGCGAGCGGCCGATGGCAGCCGTGGTTGACCAGATTGGTCGAACCTGCGGCGCCTTCTTTGATAAAAGGCAGTCCCGCTGGTCAACACGCTCCGGTGAAGAAAGCCTGTTTGATTTCTGGCTGAAATCAGCACGCATGGATGTGTCCCTGGACTTCCGCACCGGCATTCGCGGGGTCAGGGCCTGGTTCAGGGCACTGCCGGACGACCGGCTGGAGGCAACCGGCCAGGCCATTGAAGCACTTGGTGTCGATGCGGACACGCTGGAGGCGCTCTGCCACGGCCTTTTGCTGCGCATACCGGGCTGGGCCGGCTGGTGCCGGGGCGTGGACTGGCGGGCGAACCTGAAGGGAGAAGACTCAGGCATTTGCGAAGAGCTGCTGTCGGTATTGCTGATCTGGGAGTGGGCAGCGTCTGCCCATGCCACCCCGGAACAGATCAATACCGCGGCAAGCCAGCGCGAGGCTCTGGTTTCTCGCAGCTCTCTGGGGGAATCGGATTGGCTCTGGGTCTGGCAGCGGGCTTTCGAGATCGGATACCAGCGCACATTGTGGCAGGCTCTGGGCAATAATGAGCGGCCCCGGCCCGATGGCGATAAAACTGCCGGGCGCCCCGATGTGCAGGCCGTGTTCTGTATTGATGTTCGCTCCGAGATCATGCGCCGCCACCTGGAGGAGGCGCATCCGGGTATCCAGACCATCGGGTTTGCCGGTTTCTTCGGGTTGCCTGTCGTTCACCACCGGCACGGGCCTTATCGCCCCATGGAAAAGCTGCCAGGTATCCTGGGGCCGGCCTATCGTGTGGTGGATACCCAGGGCAGCAACGAGCGCGATGCTGCCCTGAGCAGGGTCCTGGATCAGCGTGAAATGACGCGGGAATCAGTGCGCAAGGCCAAGTACGGAAGCCTGTCCACGTTCACACTGGTGGAAACCACCGGGCTGGCCTGGGCCTGGAAAATGGTCAAGGATTCCCTCAACCTGTCGGCCCGCAAAAACACGGCAGACAAACCCGATCCGGCGGAAACACGGCTGGTGTATCTCCAGGGTGGAGACCCGCTGTTTGAGACCACCAGGGTTGAGCTGGTGGCCGGATTTCTCCGGGGCATGTCCCTGACCCGCAACTTCGCACCACTGTTGGTTTTCACCGGCCACGGTACCCACACAGAGAATAACCCCCATCATGCAGGCCTGGCCTGCGGTGCCTGTGGTGGCCAGAACGGAGGCCTGAATGCCCGGCTTGCGGCACAACTGTTCAACGATCCCCAGGTGCGCGTGGCGCTGGCGGAGGAGGGCATTTCCATCCCCGGAGACAGCTGGGCTGTAGCCGCAGAACACTGCACTGTGACCGATGAGGTCACCCTGTTTGATGCCCACAAGCTGCCGGAGTCCCATGGGCCATTGATTGCCGATCTTGAACGCGGGTTTGCCGAAGCCGGGAAAAAGACGCGGAGAGAACGGGCAACGGCTCTCAAGCTGAATGGCTTCGGAGATAGCGAGCTATTACAGCAGCTTAAGAGCAGAACCTCGGACTGGACTGAAGTCAGGCCCGAGTGGGGGCTGGCCAACAATGCCGCCATCATCTTTGCAAAACGGGACAAAACCCGTGCCAGAAACCTGGGAGGACGGGTCTTCCTGCATGATTATGACCCGGAGCAGGATCACGATGGTGACATACTGGCGGCCTTGCTTTCCGCACCCATGATCGTCGCCAACTGGATCAACATGCAGTATTTCGGCTCGGTGACCATGCTGGATGTTTACGGCGCCGGCAACAAACTGCTGCACTCGGTGGTTGGCGGCAATGTGGGCGTGATCGAAGGCAACGGAACCGATTTGCGCATCGGTCTACCGCTCCAGTCCGTCCACGATGGCACCTACTGGCGGCACGAGCCGGTTCGGCTGACAGTCGTGGTTGATGCGCCCGCCGGGAAAATAGAGGCCGCCATCCGGCAGAATCCGGATGTAGAAGCCCTGGTGGAAAACCAGTGGGTCTGGTTGTATCGCCTGACTGACCAGGGCGGTGAACTGTATCGCGATGGGCAATGGCAGTCCTGAATCCGGGGGTCAGAACCGGATCAGGGCTGAGCCCCAGGTAAATCCACCGCCAAAGGCCTCCAGCAGGATGACCTCGTTCTTCCTGATGCGTCCGTCACGAACGGCCACATCAAGCGCCAGGGGGATGGAGGCGGCAGAGGTGTTGCCGTGCTTGTTCACGGTAATCACCACCTGGTCCATGGACATATTCAGCTTGCGGGCTGTGGCGGCAATGATCCTGAGGTTGGCCTGATGGGGGACCAGCCAGTCTACATCGGACTTCTGCATCTGGTTGGCCTCCAGGGTTTCATCCACAATCCGGCCTAGGGTGTTCACCGCAATCTTGAACACCTCATTGCCTTTCATATGAACGTGCCCCTTGCCGGCCCGGACCTGGTCAAAGCCATCGCCGATACCGCAGGGTACATGGAGAAGGTCTTCGTATTTGCCGTCTGCGTGGATATGGGTAGACAGAATCCCGGTTTCTTCGTTCGCCTCCAGCACCACAGCGCCGGCACCATCGCCGAAGAGCACGCAGGTGCCGCGATCTTCCCAGTCCAGGATGCGGGAAAACAGCTCGGCGCCAACAACCAGGACCCGTTTGCTGCTGCCGGTCTTGATGAACTTATCCGCCACCGAGAGGGCGTAGACAAAACCGCTGCATACCGCCTGAATGTCGAAAGCCGGGCAGCCGTGAATATCAAGGCGGGCCTGGAGGATGCAGGCAGAACTGGGGAAAATCTTGTCCGGCGTGGATGTGGCGAAGATGATCAGGTCGATATCGGTTGGCTTCATGCCCGCTGCTTCAATAGCCAGGCGTGAGGCTTTTTCGGCAAGATCGACGGTGGTTTCGCCTTCCACCGCAATGTGGCGCTGCTCGATTCCGGTACGCTCACGAATCCACTGGTCGCTGGTGTCGACAATCTTTTCCATGTCTTCGTTTGTCATGACATTCTCGGGCAGGTAGGAGCCCGTGCCGACAATTCGCGCGTACGTCATGTGAATATTCCTCAGGTAGACCGGTCAATGCTCAGATTCTTTCAATCATCCTATACCTTATTGATCGCTCCCAGCTATTAGCGGTTTGTCAAAGGCTGCCCCCCGCGGCGGATCAAAACGGCGCAGAGCAGGCCGGAACATTGGTAGTCATGCCATAATCAGCTATACCTGTAAACAGGTACCCTTGTTGTGAAGGAGTGTTGCTGGTGACAGACCTTCCCCTCGGCATGAAGTATTACCTGCTTATTCTCACCTCAAGCCTGATTGAAGACCTCAATGACTACGGCGTCAAATGGGTTGCTAACGAACCCGGCATTGCGGTTCGCGATGTAGAGAATGCCTTTTTCAGTGCCCGGGCCATGGAGGCACGGCTTCCGGAGGAACCGGGGCAGGCCGATCCACGCCTCTGGCCGGATGTCATGAAGTCCATCCATACCATCCGAAGGGTGCTGGATGTGGTGGAGAAATCCACCTTCGATGCCGTTATTGCCGAAGCCATGGAGACCACATCCAGCATTGCCCGAGCCGATATCAGGCAGGTCTTCGACGAAAAGCGCGCTGCCGGAGAAATCGATTTCCGCCTGCACGGGCTTCTCAATACCAGGCAAGAACCCGATGAACCGGACCCGGCAGTAAAAGAAGCCTTCATGCTGAAGCGGGCCAGGCGCTATCAAAGCTTCATGGCGTTCGACGGCGCCAGCCTGAACGAGGAAGAAAGCATCATACTGGGCGATGCGCAATCCCTGGCCCGGCAGATTCTTGATGGCGACCGTGACAACCGGCGAATTGATGCATTGCTGGTCATGGGGGCGGTGTTGATCGAAACGGCCAGCGTAAGGCTGAAAACAAGCATACCCGGCCTGATTCGTGATAGCTTTGATCGCATGGCTACCAAGGCTGCAATGGCGTTGGGTGCCATTGTTTACCGTGATCAATACCGGGAGTTCAAACAATCCCTGGGGCTGGAGCCGCTGGACTCGGATTTGTAGGTTTTCTGTTCAGAGGAACCGTAACTGTTCACAAATCCGGGCCAGGAATGGCATGCTGACCAACCACTCTGCGACAAGAAGGAGACGAGGTAATGGGTATTTCCAACCACGAGCTTCACAAAGAATTTCCGCAATTTCAGGAGTTGATTGACGAGTTAAGAAACAGCGACCAGACGTTCAAGGAACATTTTCAACAGTACGCAGAGCTGGACCAGGAAATCGAGGGTCTCGAGCTCAGGGATTCTCCGATTGGTGATGACAAGCTGCACCAGATGAAACAAAAACGTCTGCAATTGAAGGATGATCTCTATAAAACGCTCGTGAAGAAGTCCAACGGCGCAGGATAGGTATAAGTCATTAGCCGTCCGGGCCCTGAAAAGAGGCTGAGTAGTGGTTTCCAAGTATGTGGCCCGGAACGCGTCATCCATAAAATAGGTAACTAATTAAAACCGGTTACGGTTTGCCCCTTTTGTTACCTCAGAATGGATGATTGAAATGAGCAGAGCAGTATCACTTTACAAAGGGTGGAGAATGAAGCGTAACTTCCTCCACCTGGTTCATACCATGGAACCACGCCTTCTCCAGGACGTTGGATATCCGCCGGAAGTTGTCGAGCAGCGCCTGAAAACACCTTTCTGGAAGTTCTGATCAGCCCTCGTGGCTGAATGCGGTTTCAGGTTCATTGCGAACAGCCGCCTGCTGGCGCCAGGCCAGCAGGAATATGCCCAGCCCTGCCACCGCCATTGCAGCGCCCACATAGCCGGTCGATTGCCATCCCAGTCCTGCGCTGATTGCCATGCCTCCGAGCCACGGCCCCAGCGCATTGGCGACATTGAATGCCGCGTGGTGTGACGCGGCGGCGAGGGTCTGGGCGCCATCTGCCACATCCATGAGATGGGTTTGCAGGGCAGGGCCAAGCCCGACCATAAGTGCCACCAGAAAGCAGATGAGCAGCATCGTCCAGAGGTTTTCAGTGGCGTAGGGGAACAGCAGCAACATGCTGATACTCCACACCAGCATCCATCCGATACTGCTGAATCTGAGCCTGTCGAAGAGCCAGCCTCCCAGGATATTGCCCACGAATCCGCCCAACCCGAATACGGCCAGCGCAATGGGTATCCAGAAACGGCTGACCCCGGTCACTTCCAGCAGTGTGGGGGCCATGTAGCTGAACACACAGAACATACCTGCAAAGCCGATAGATCCGATCGCCAGCGGATACCAGATCTCGGGCCTGTTAAAAGCTCTCAACTCGGAAAACGGACTTTGCCTGACTTCGCTCCGATCCAGGGGCAGGAAAAGAATGATCAGCAGGCCGGTCAGCGTTGCAATGGCTCCAACAAAACCGAATGCGTAACGCCAGTCCAGGCTCTGGCCCAGAACCGTCGCGAGGGGATTTCCTATCAACAGGGCGGTGGTAAGCCCCATCATCACGAGGCTGACCACTTTTGCCCGCCGATTAACCGGTACCAGTGACGCCGCCACCAGCGCCGCAACACCAAAATAGGCACCGTGAGGCAGGCCGGCGATAAAGCGGAAGGCCAGCAGCGACCCGTATCCCGGTGCCAGGGCGCTGGCAATATTGCCAATGGCGTAGAAACCCATCAACAGGATCAGCAGGTGCCGGCGAGAAACTCTTGCACCACCGATGGCAAGCAATGGCGCGCCTATAACAACTCCCAGGGCATAGGCACTGATCAGGTGACCCACCTGTGGCTCGGTCACGCCCAGGTCCTGAGCCACACCGGGCATTAGCCCCATAATGGCGAATTCTCCGGTGCCTATTCCGAAACCACCCATGGCGAGTGAAAAGACAATCAGCATGATCCGGGCGGGAGAGTGGGGAGCTTCCTGCGTTAAAGCGGGCATGGGACGGTTGGCCTTGGCGAGACATCAGTGGGTTTGAAACAAGGCCGTGTATTCTGCGCCATTCCATGACATTTCGGAATACGCGTATGCCCCGATCAGATTCGGGGCCGTGTCGGGGTGTTGGTCAGATCAACCAGCCGAACAGGAAGTCGAAGATCGAGCTGAAAAATCCGCCGCTGCTCTGGTGCGTCGTTCCGTTGTTCGCTGTACTGGTTTCGTTGACCTTGTCGGTCGACGTCCTGGCCACCTGGGCAGGCTCCGATGCCTCCGGATTGCCGGCACCTGTTGGCTCGTCGGGCAGTTGTGACTCGATGTCCGGGACTTCCTCGACCGCTACGATCTCGACGGTGGCGCTTTCGGCTTCCTCTTCCACAGCCGGTTCCGCTTCGGCTCTTTCTTCTGGGGATTCCTTATCGTCAGTGACTACCTCCGACACTTCCGGTACCGGTTGTGGCTCCGCAGGTTGTTTAGTGACTTCGGCATCGGCAGGCGAAGCGGCCGGTTCGGTGGCGGCAACCTCTGGTTCCGGAGCTGGTTCATCCACGGGCTCCTGAACCGTGTTTTCCTCTGTGGATTCAGCTACTTCGGTAGTATCCGGTTCAGGTTGTGCAACCGGGGCAGGTTCCGGCTGCGCTTCCGCTACTGGTTCCACTTCTGGTTCCGGTTCTGGTTCCGGCGCTGCGGCAACGGATCGGGTCGGTCCTGACGATGCAAAGCGCTCGGGTTCCAGGCCAATTGCAGCCATGGCGTCTTTGCGGTCCGAAACAGCATTGCCGGTGATGGTGTTGTTGTCGGTTGCTGCTACGCCCAATGCAGATAACGTCTTCGAATCCAGGTTGCCGGTGGTCTCCAGATCATCATGGCCGGACTGAAAATCACGAATTGCTGAGCGCAGGGCGTTATCCATCCAGCCGTCCGCTTTACCCACATCAAAACCAGCCCCATACAGGGCATTTTCCGCAGCAAAAATGGTTCTTTCCGGCCCGGCCGCCTGAGCGACGGCACCAAGGGATGCTGTCATCGCAATCGCGATAAAGCCCTGCGCCCCGGTAAAGCGTGAATGCCTCATGAGTGAATCTCTCCCTGATACGCTTCGCTATTATTTTGTTGAGTATTGAAAGTATCAGTAATTGGATATGTCGCCTATGACGCAGTTAACACATGCGCAAACCCGGTGATTTTTCTTGTCAGTGCTTTAACCGCAACTGCTTGCCAAACATCACCGCACTCCATTCAGCGCGATTGGCAAGGTTGTTGAGCAGAAGGGAGCCGGTAATGCCAACCACCACCATGGAGATGACATATAACCAGAGAGGAATGCTTACATGCCAGGTGACAAAATCAACCACCGAGAAGAACAATGGATGGGCCAGATAGATCCCGAATGATGCCTGGTTGACCCGTTTGACCAGCGCTGTCGCTTTGCGATCCGCCAGACGGGGCAGGGACCAGAGCAGTGCCAGGATAAACAATGGAACTACCCAGGTTTCTTTCGAGGAATACTCCAGTTGTCCCTGGAGAGAAAAGAACAGTATGCCCGCCAGAACGCCGATCAGCCATATGGGGCGGGTTACAAATCGGAACCACCGTTGCGATTCCAGGTCCGGATAGTGCCTGACAAGAAGCAGTGCGAGGAAGAACAGGTAGAGCCAGCCCACAGGGGCCACCCAGTGCAGGTAACCCGGCGGTTCGATTGACTGCCAGCGGAAGAATCCCCACCATCCGATGCTGATAAATGACGCCACAATCAGGCACGGGCCAGGTGGTAACCAGCGCCAGGCACGGAACTGATTGTAGCACCAGAACAGAATATAGAATTGCATGGCAACAACGAGGAAGTAACCATGCCAGCCCGCAAAAAGCAGGTATTCAACCAGATGTGGCAGCAATGCTACCGGTTCGTCCGACAGCCATAGGCGAACATATTCCGCCATCGAATAGATCAATCCGTAAACAACGTACGGAACCATCATGTACTTGAAACGTCTGGCCAGGAAGTGATGGGGAATATTTTCGCCGTAGCGGGCCGAAAACAGGAAAATCGAGATGAAGATAAAGATTGGCGTGCCAACAACAGTGGGTATATAGGCCAGGTCAAGCACCACGTGTTCGAGGTAGTTGCGTTCAATCCTGTCTATGAGGTGGAAAGTGAACACAGCCAGACAGCCGTAGAACCGCAACCAGTAGATTTCCTCGATTTGCTTCATGGGCTCCTCTCGGTACAACGTATACCCGGGGTCCCTGAGCTGTTCCTGGCCCGATGGCTTCAGATCCAATTCATACTCAGGGGCGTAGTTGCGACTTGAGCGATTTTCTTTTGCACCAGGCGTTGGAGACGGACTGAATGATACGTCAAGTAGCCGCTGTTCTTCTACTTATGAGCATTTTTGTGTCCCAATCCGTCCGGGCTGGCGGGAACGTTACCGAGGGCCGGTTCGAGTCAGACCTGCTGGGAAAATCCTATCCGTACATGGTTTACCTTCCGGAAGGATACGAAACGAGCCACAACAATAGGTACCCGGTGATCTACCTTTTGCATGGATCCTTCGGGGGGCACAAGGACTGGCAGAGAAAAGGAAGGCTCAAACGCACTGTTGACCGTATGATTCGCAGTGGCCGGATAGCGCCGGTGATTATTGTGATGCCCGGTAGCAAAAGCTGGTGGATTGACGGCCATAATGAGGATGCGGGATCTGCCTTTATGGAAGAACTTCTGCCTCACATTGAAGAGACCTTCCGCGTTGTGGAAGACCGGGGGTGGCGCGCCGTTGCAGGCCTCTCCGCCGGTGGCTATGGCGCGATCAATTTCGCGATGGCGCATCCCGAAAAATTCGTTGCGGCTGCGGCCTTCAGCCCTGCGATATACGATCCACTTCCTCCATCAAATTCCACCGCGTGGCGCCATCCGTCATTCCTGAAGGACGGAATGTTTGACGGGGAGCTCTGGGCAAGGCGTAACTACACGGCCTATCTTGACCATTATCTTTCCCAGCAGCACACCGTTCCGCTTTACCTCACTGCGGGTGACAGGGACCCACTGAATGCTTCTGAACACACACTGGTTCTCGAAAACAGGCTGAAGCCACACCAGCCCGGGTTGGTAGAGCGCCAGGTACTGCCAGGCGGGCATACCTGGGGTGTCTGGAGGTCAAGCTTGCCCCGGGGGCTTCTTTTCATTGATCGCTATTTGCGGGAGCCCCTGCCCACGCCGGTACAGGATGTGCTTGAGCGAGAGCCATAGACAAAACGGCGTAATGCCTGCCCCGGGAAGCGTTCGCTATCGCACAGACAGCTATGCTCCACACCCTGAAAATCAGTAACGGCACCGGGTTAGCAAGGAGCAGCAACCATCAAAGCTTTCAGGTTTTGGGCACGCACACGGAATGAGCTGCGTCATGACCGGGATACCGAGCTGTTACGCGCGGAACTGTTCAGCATTGAGCAACTCAAGCGCCATGCGGTGACTCTGGCGGGGCAGCATCGAACAGACCCACGTTCCGGGGCGGACAGGTTATTGCCGCGGCTGGCGGATAATGCGCGTGTGCTGTTGGCGGCTTACGATGTTGTTACGGCCGCTGCGACGCCGGGACAAAGAATTGTGCCCACCGAGGCCTGGCTGCTGGACAATTTCTATCTGATTGAGCAGCAGATCGGCCAGGCACGCCGACACCTTCCGCGCGGCTACAGCCGGCAGCTACCACGCCTGGCGGACGGCCCGTCGGCGGGATTCCCCCGCATCTACGACCTGGCGTTGGAATTGATCTCCCACATGGATGGCCGCGTCGACAGCGACAACGTTACCCAGTTTGTTGCTGCCTATCAGACCGTCGCCCCCCTGAAACTCGGTGAATTGTGGGCTTTCCCCATCATGTTGCAACTGGCATTGCTGGAGAACCTGCGCCGTGTGGGGGTACGAATCGCCCAGCGCCGTGAGGAGCGCGATGCCGCTATCACCTGGGCGGACCGCATGCTTGCCGCCGCCGAGACCGACCCAAAGCAGCTGATCCAGTTGCTGGCTGAGTTCGCCCATGCCGATGTACCCCTGACGGCGCCGTTTGTGGAAGAGTTCTACGACCGGCTTCAGGCACAGGGAGCCGTTATGGCCTTTGTGCAGACCTGGGTCGAGCAGAAGCTGCTGGAGCAGGGGGTGACGGCAACAAAGCTGTCCGAGGCGGCCGGGCGAACGGATGCGGCCAACCAGATATCCATTGCCAACAGCATAGGCAGTCTCCGTTTCATCGGCACCATGGACTGGAAAGGGTATGTCGAGTCACTCAGTGTTGTTGAAAAGACCCTGCGCGACGATCCTTCCGGTATGCATTCCCGCCAGGATTTTGCGACCCGTGACCGCTACCGGCATGTCATTGAGGATGTGTCCCGGGGCAGCTCATGTGGCGAGATCGAGGTTGCACGGGAAGCCATACTTCTTGCGCAGGCCGCCGCGCATCAGGGCGGGGCTGAACGCAGCACCCACGTCGGCTACTTCCTGATTGACGACGGGCGAGCACAACTGGAGGATAAAGTCGGTTGCCGACTGTCGTTGGGAACACGCATTAAAAGACAGAGCAGGCAGGTGCGTTTGCCACTGTACCTCGGCTCCATCCTGCTACTGACATTGCTCACGACCCTGGCCGTGCTCCATGGCTTCAACGGACTTGCACTGACTGACTGGCGTTACTGGGTGCTTGTGGTCACAGGAATGATTGGCGCCTCTGCACTGGCGGTAGCGCTGGTGAACCAGGCCGTGACGCTGTTCATGCCGCCGCGTGCGTTGCCGCGACTGGATTTCTCCCGGGGTATTCCCACCGATCATCGCACCATGGTCATTGTCCCCACGCTGCTTGGCAGCCAGCAGCAGATCGATGATCTGATCGAGGCCCTGGAAATACGCTATCTCGGCAACCGGGATACCAATCTTTATCTTGCACTGTTGACGGACTTCCACGATGCCCCGACGGAATCGCTACCGGAGGATGCGGCCCTGGTCGCCTACGCGCGTGCCTCGGTGGAAAAACTCAACCAAACCTATCGTGCCGACCGGCCCTGCATTTTCTACCTGTTCCACCGGCCACGGCGGTGGAATCCGTTCGAAAGGGTGTGGATGGGCTACGAACGCAAACGCGGCAAACTCGAACAGTTTAATGCCCGGCTTCGGGGCGAAGCGGCCAATGCCTTTTCGGACATTGTTGGTGATCAGTCCATCCTTGGTTCGATCCGCTACGTTATCACCCTGGATACCGATACCCAGCTTCCGCGCGATGCCGCACGCACCCTGGTGGGCAACCTGGCACACCCTCTCAACCGTCCTGTCTACAGCGCGGCCAAAGGCCGAATTGTCGAGGGCTACGCAATCCTGCAACCACGGGCCTCAATCAGCCTGACCAGTGCCAGCCAGTCGCGCTTTGCCAGGCTGTTCTCCGGTGACTCGGGCCTGGATCCTTACACCCGGGAAGTGTCGGATGTATACCAGGATGTATTCGGGGAGGGTTCGTTCATTGGCAAGGGCATTTACGATGTCGACGCATTTCGTCAGGCCGTCGACGGACGCTTCCCGGAGAATCTTATACTCAGTCATGACCTGCTGGAGAGCGGTTACGCCCGCTCCACTCTGGTCACTGATGTGGACCTTATCGAAGAGGAACCGGCCAGTGTCGCCATTGAATCCAGCCGACGTCACCGCTGGATACGCGGTGACTGGCAGTTGGCCGGATGGTTGCTGCCGAGGGTGCCGGGGCCGCCTGATGCGGCTGGTATTGCATCGAAGCGGCAGGCGAATCCGCTGTCGGCCCTGTCCCTGTGGAAAATTTTCGACAACCTGCGGCGCAGCCTGGTTGGGCCGGCATTACTGGTCCTGCTGGTTGCAGGGTGGCTTGCTGACCCGGACCGGGCGTGGGTATGGTCCCTGCTGGTGGCGGCCGTGCTGTTTCTGCCTGTTCTGCTGGGCGCACTGACTGATCTGATCCGCAAGCCCGAACACTGCGACTGGCTGGTGCACGTGAGCCAGACTGGAAAATCCGCCGGTCGCCCTGTCGTGCTGGCCCTGCTGACACTGGCTTTTTTGCCCTATGACACCCGAATTGCCCTGGGGGCGATCGCGCGATCGGGCTTACGCATGCCGTTTACGAAAAAGGGGCTGTTGCTTTGGCAATTGCCGAGTTACAAGCGCCGGAATGCATGCCGGTCACTGGCTGACTTTGGCCGGGAGATGTGGGTTGCGCCGGTCCTCGCGCTGGCGGTGGGCGCAGCAATGTTCATCGCGGCAAGTCCGCCGGTGGTGTGGCTCGTTGCGGTTCCCGTCCTGTTGCTGTGGCTGGCGCTGCCGCTTGTCGGCTGGTGGATCAGCCTGCCCCTGGTTGTGCCGTCTCCTGACCTTGGCATTGACCAGCAGGCCTTCCTGAGAACCGCAGCCCGGCGAACCTGGCGTTACTTCGCGGACTTCGTCGGCCCGGATGACAACTGGCTGCCGCCCGATAACTTCCAGGCCTCTCCAGAGGCAACCATTGCCTCGCGCACATCGCCCACCAATATCGGCATGTCGCTTCTGGCAGACCTTGCAGCCGTCGATTTCGGCTATCTGACGGCCGGAGAATGCCTGCAACGTATTGGCAACACTTTCACTACCATGGAAACACTGGAGCGTTACCGCGGCCATTTTTTCAACTGGTACGACACCCGAACGCTTCAGCCGCTCCATCCCCGATATGTCTCATCGGTGGACAGCGGTAATCTGGCAGGCAGTCTGCTCACCCTGAAAGCAGGACTGGACGAACTGAAAAACCAGCCGGCATTATCCCTGAGCGCCATGAAAGGCCTGCAGGATACCCTGCAACTGGTGGTTGAGGAGCTGCCCGACTCACCGGCCCCCGAACTTCTGGAGACGATCGGTCTGCTTCAGGAAACCCTGCGGGCGCTAATACTGGAAGGCGAACCAAAGACGCTGGCCGCCGCCAACAGCGCGCTGGACCAGTTAGGCCCGATTGGCGCAGCCCTGCAGGAAAGGCTGCCAGCGGATAGCAACAGGAATCCTGAGCTGGTTTACTGGGTGCGGGCATTCGGGCACCAGTTGGGTGCTCTCCGGGAGCAGTTCGGCACTGCGGCGCATGGGTCAGAGCAGGCACAGCGTGCGCTCATCGATGATCTGGCAGAGCGATGCTCGATGCTGGCGATAATGGATTTCGAATTTCTCTACGATGCCGGCTCCAGTCTTCTTACTATCGGCTACGACGTGGGTGAACGGCGCCGCGATCCCGCATGTTATGACCTTCTGGCATCGGAAGCCCGCCTGGCGAGCTTCCTGCTGATTGCCCAGGGACAGGTGCCCCAGAAGCACTGGTTTGCATTGGGCCGCCTGCTGACCAGCCATGGCGGCGACGTCAGCCTGATTTCCTGGAGCGGTTCGATGTTCGAATACCTGATGCCCCAGCTGATCATGCCCAGCTACCCCGATACTTTGCTTGCGCAAACCTGCAAAGCGGCCGTTTCAAGGCAGATCGAGTACGGCCGGCAACGAGCGGTACCCTGGGGTATTTCCGAATCCTGCTACAACGCCACTGATGTTGACCAGGTATACCAGTACCGGGCGTTTGGTGTGCCCGGGCTTGGCTTCAAACGGGGGCTGGGCGAGGACCTGGTGATCGCTCCCTACGCCAGCGCTCTGGCTCTGACAGTGATGCCCCAGCAAGCCTGTCGCAATCTGCAGGCGCTTGCCGGGCAGGGGTTTCTCGGCACCCATGGCTTTTACGAGGCCATCGACTATACGCCCACGCGCGTGCCGAGGGGCAAGGCGTACGCCATCGTGCAGAGCTTTATGGCACATCATCAGGGCATGAGCCTTCTGGCTTTTGCCCATGTATTGCTGGACCAGCCAATGCAGCGGCGTTTCATGTCGGACCCGTTGGTCCGGGCGACCGAACTGCTGTTGCAGGAACGGGTGCCCAAGCAGGGCGATACGCTGCATCCACATGCGGCAGAAGTGAGTGCCGCTGCACGGCCTCCTGGTGCCGAGGTTGAAGCCATCATGCGCGTGTTCACTGACCCTGACACGCTGTTGCCTGAAGTTCACCTGCTGTCGAACGGGCGCTACCATGTTATGGCAACCCATGCCGGCGGCAGTGCCAGCCGCTGGCGTGACCTTGCCGTCACACGCTGGCGCGAGGACACCACCTCCGATGGCTGGGGTACGTTTATTTACCTGCGCGACCGGGACGACGGGCAATTCTGGTCCACCGCATACCAGCCGACTCGGCGACAGGCCGATTATTATGAAGCGATTTTCGTGCAGGCCCGGGCGGAATATCGGCGTTGCGACCATGCCATCGAGGCACACACCGAAATCAGTGTGTCCCCGGAAGACGATGTGGAGATTCGTCGCGTTACACTCACCAACCAGTCAGAACGAACCCGCCGCATTGAAGTGACGAGTTTTGCAGAGGTTGTGTTGGCGCCGCTTAACGCCGATCTGGCCCACCGGTCGTTCAGTAATCTTTTCGTACAGACTGAAATCCTGCCCGGGCAGCAGGCCATTCTCTGCACCAGGCGCCCCCGTACGCCGGGCGAGCAGGTGCCGTGGCTGTTTCACCTACTGGCTGCACCGGGCATGGTGGCCGACAAACCTTCCTTTGAGACAGACCGTGCCCGCTTTCTGGGCCGTGGCCGTACAGCCGCCAATCCGGTGATGCTGGACAACAAACAACGCTCGGCAAGCCTGTCGAACACCCAGGGGGCAGTGCTTGACCCCTGCGTCGCAATCCGCAGCACAATGACTTTGCAGCCTGATGAATCGGCCAGTGTGCAGATTATTTCCGGGGTTGCGGAAACCCGTGAGGCAGCACTGGCGCTGCTCGAGAAATACTGCGACCGACACTTCGTCGAGCGCGCATTCGAAATGGCCTGGTTCCAGAGCCAGGAGGTATTGCGGCACCTGAATGCTACAGAGGCCGATGCACAGGTCTTCGGCCGGCTGGCCAATTCTGTCATTTACGGCAATCCACTGCGCCGCGCGGCATCCAGTATCATTGCCCGAAACCGCCTGGGGCAGGCCGGATTGTGGCGTTTTGCCATCTCGGGGGATCTGCCCATCGTGCTTCTGCTGATTGGCGATCTCAACCGCATTGACCTGGTCAAACAGGTGGTGCAGGCACATGCCTATTGGCGAATGAAGGGCCTCGCCGCCGATCTGGTGATTCTCAATGAAGGGTTTTCAGGCTATCGGGCAGAGCTGCAGGACCAGATCATGGGACTGATCAATGCCGGCCCTGAAGCGCAGGTCATTGATAAACCGGGCGGGGTTTTCCTGCGGCGTGCCGAGGAGCTCTCTGAGGACGAACGCGTGCTTCTGCAGACCGTTGCCCGTATCGTCTTCAGCGATACCGCAGACACCCTGATCGAACAGGTGGATCGCCGGGTATCGTCGGAGCGCACGTCAGATCTGCTGGAACCGCCTCAGCAGAAAAAAACACACACCGTTCGCCCACTGGCCCCCCGCGAACGCATTTTCTGCAATGGCCTCGGCGGATTCACGCCGGACGGTCACGAATACGTGATCACGCTGGAACCCGGGCAAACCACGCCCATGCCCTGGGCCAATGTCATTGCCAGCCCCCATATCGGTACCGTTGTCAGCGAAAGCGGCAGTGCCTATACCTGGGCAGGTAACGCTCACGAATTCCGCCTCACCCCCTGGCACAATGATCCGCTGTCGGATTCCAGCGGCGAAGCGCTCTACATCCGTGATGAAATAACCGGGGCATTCTGGTCGCCGACACCACTGCCTGCCTGTGGCCAATCCGGTTATGTGTGCCGGCACGGCTTCGGGTATAGCGTGTTCGAGCACTCTGAACAGGATATTGCGTCGGAGCTGTTCACCTATGTAGCGATGGATGCCCCCGTCAAGTTCCTGGTGGTCAAGCTGCGCAATCAATCGGATCGTCCTCGCAGCCTGTCGCTGACCGGATACTGGGAACTGGTACTTGGCGAGTGGCGACACGCAAACCTGATGCACATTGTCACGGAAACCGATCTGCACACCGGTGCGCTGTTCGCCCGCAATGCTTATGGCCGCGAATGTGCCAACCGGGTAGTGTTCGCGCAGGTCAGCGGGCGGGAACGGTCAATCACCGGAAATCGCTCTGAGTTCATTGGTCGTAACGGTATGCTCTCGGCGCCTGCAGCCATGCGCCGCAAACGCCTCTCGGGAAGGATAGGGGCCGGCCTTGATCCTTGCGCTGCTTTACAGACCCGGGTCGAGCTGGATCCCGGCCAGGAGCAGGAGATTGTGTTTGTTTTCGGCGCTGCAGCCAACGGCGATGAAGCACGGCATTTCATTCAGCAATTTTGCGGCCAGGCGGGCGCGCGGCAGGCGCTGGAAGCCGTCTGGGAACACTGGAACCGAACCCTGGGTGCGGTCAACGTTGACACGCCGGACAAGGCACTGAACGTGCTGGCCAACGGCTGGCTGGTGTACCAGACACTGTCATGCCGATTGTGGGGACGCAGTGGCTACTATCAGTCGGGTGGCGCCTATGGTTTCCGGGACCAGCTGCAGGACACCATGGCGCTGATCCACACAAAACCCGGGCTCGCCCGTGAACAGTTGATCCTGCACGCCGGTCGTCAGTTTCTCAAGGGCGACGTGCAGCACTGGTGGCATCCACCAAACGGGCAGGGTGTGCGCACCCATTTTTCCGACGACTATCTGTGGCTGCCCTATGCCACCTGCCGCTATATCCGTGCGACCGGCGATACCGGTGTACTGGACGAATCCGTCCATTTCCTTGAAGGGCGGGAGTTGTATGAAGAGGAGGAAGCCTACTACGATCAGCCTCAACGCTCATCCGAGGCAGCCAGCCTTTACGAGCACTGTGTGCGGGCTCTCAGATATGGCCTGCGCTTCGGCGCCCACCGTCTGCCACTGATGGGCTGTGGTGACTGGAACGACGGCATGAATCTTGTTGGCAAAGACGGCCGTGGCGAGAGCGTTTGGCTGGGCTGGTTCCTGTTGGAGAATCTCGAGCTGTTTGCTGGCCTGGCCAGGGACCGCGACGACCACGAATTCAGCGAACTATGCAGCGCTCAGGCCGAACAACTGCGAAGCAATCTTGAGGCCCATGCCTGGGACGGCAACTGGTATCGGCGGGCCTATTTTGATGACGGCACTCCACTGGGGTCCAGCAGTAACGATGAATGCCAGATTGACTCCATCAGCCAGAGCTGGGCCGTGATCTCGAAAGGCGGAGACCCACAGCGGGCCCGGCAGGCGATGATGGCGGTGGACGAGCGTCTGGTGCGGCGCGACAAACAGATCATCCAGCTGCTCGACCCACCTTTCGACAAATCCGGCCTGGAACCCGGTTACATCAAGGGGTATATCCCCGGTGTGCGGGAGAACGGCGGCCAGTACACCCACGCCGCAATCTGGACCACCATGGCCTTTGCGATGCTGGGCGATACCGGGCGCGCGTGGGAATTTTTCGCCATGCTTAACCCGGTCAATCACGGTAGTACGCCTGAAGCGATTGCACGCTACCAGGTCGAGCCTTACGTAATGTGCGCGGATATCTACGGCGTGTCACCACACATCGGCCGCGGTGGCTGGACCTGGTATACCGGCGCTGCGGGCTGGATGTACCGGCTGACCGTGGAAACCCTGCTGGGACTGCAACTGGAAGTGGATCATCTGCGCATTACGCCGTGCTTCCCGGATGACTGGGATGCCTACAAGATTCACTACCGTTTCCGCGAGACGGTGTACCACATCACCATCAGGCGAATGAGCGAATCGTCTGGGCAGGATGAACGCGTTACGGTGGACGGAAACGAACAGCAGGACATGCGTATTCCGCTGGTTGATGACCGCCGCGAACACTTTGTCGACGTGGACCACCGTTAGGTTTACAGGGTGCGCCAGAAGCATGGTACCGTTGAGAGAGATATAATTTCTGATTAATTTTCTCTGTTATCAGCCTGGCGGGCAGACCTTATGAACGTAGTGATCATTGGCGCAGGGATCATGGGTACCACCTTTGCCACTCTGGCAAAAGAGCTGGCACCGGATCTGGACATTACCATCCTTGAGAGGCTGGACAAGGCCGGTGCGGGAAACTCCTCGGCATTCTGGAATGCCGGTACGGGCCATGAAGCAAACTGTGAGCTGAACTATACCCCGGTCGACGAAGAAGTCATTTCTGTTGAAAAAGCCCTTAAAATTCATGCCCAGTTCAACGTGGCCAAGCAGTTCTGGGCCTATCTGCTCGACAAAGGCGTTGTAAAAGACCCGAAGACCTTCATCAACCAGACCAGGCACTGCACCATTGTGTCCGAATCCTCCATCGAGGAACTGCGGCTGCGATTCAAGGAAATGTCAGCCCATCATTTCTTCGAGCATATGCGTTACTCGGAAGACTTCGATGAGATAAAAAGCTGGATTCCCTACACCATGGAGGAGCGCCCGCGCCACGAAAAAATGGCTGCGACCGTTATTGAAACCGGCACAGACGTTAATTTCGGTGCTTTAACCGAGTATATGGCGGCCTATGCGGTGAATAAGCTGGGTGTGAAAATCGAGTACGGCACCCACGTGAAGCGTGTTCACAGAAGCCCGACCGGGCGCTGGCTGATTGAAGCCGTTACCAACGGAACTCCGGTCCAGCACAGGGCAGACGTGCTTTTCGTGGGCGCCGGGGGCGGTGCCTTTCCACTGCTGAAGAAAAGCCACCTGCCGTTCCGGAACCGGTTTGCCGGCTTCCCGGTGGGTGGGCGCTTCCTGAAGGCTTCAATTACCGAAGAGCAGGCCCAGAAATACCGGGCCAAAACCTACGGCAAAGCCAAGGTTGGCGCGCCTCCCATGTCTGTTCCGCACCTGGACTTGCGGGTTGTGGATGGCAAGCATTACCTGTTGTTTGGACCTTTTGCGTCGTTCAAACCGGTTCTCGAAAAAGGCCGCGGGTTCTTTGATTACCTCAGCTCGATCCGCCTGCATGATCTTCCCGGCTTGCTGAACGTCGCCCTGGAGCACTTTCCCCTGGTTAAATACCTGGTTTCGGAAACCTTTAAAGGCGAAAAAAGCATGCTTGAAGAACTTGAGAGCTTCGCCCCGGGCCTGAGCAAAAAGTTTGACTGGAAACCGATAGAAGCCGGCCAGCGGGTCCAGATCATCAAGGATGGGGATTTGCAGATGGGCACGGAAATCCTTGTGTCCCAGGACAAGACCTATGGAACCCTGCTCGGAGCCTCGCCAGGTGCTTCCGTCTCACCGGAGGTGATGTTGCGCTGTCTGGAACAGCTTTTACCGGCTATCTTTTCCAGAGAGGACGCGCTGGAAAAGAGAAACAGGATCTTTCCCGAGGATGATCTGAACACGCTGATCAACCAGCCTGATCGCTACCGGGAGATTCGTGATGCCGTTAACGAAAAGCTCGGGATTACTCAGCCAGGGCCAGAATAAGACCGACCTGAAAGGCCCAACCGCAGGGAGAAATCTATGGACAGCAGGATTCGTGTAGCGTCGCCTTTGGTCATTCTCCACGGTGACGAAATGGCGCAGGTGGCTTTTGAGCAGATACTCCAGAAATTCGTGACGGCACGGCTGGACATACAGCTTGAAGAAATTGACCTGTCGGCGGAACACCGCCTGCTGACCAATGGCAAAGCCGTGACTGAAGCCATCGAGGCGCTTCGGCGTTATGGGGTAGGGGTGAAGAATGCCGGCATGACCGTCAACCGCCAGCAACTGGATGAACTGCTCCGCAAGCACCCGGAAGTGGATGCCTCCAACCTGAACCCCCTGGCTACAAAGTCCCCCAATGGTGCCATCCGCAAGGGAATCAGCGGCAACATCACCCGCGAGGACATCCAGTTCCGTAACCTGAAGATCAGCCGGCCCGACTGGATCGGCCGCGACATAGAAGTCGACACCATGGAGCATGGCGGGATCAAGGACAGCTTCAACCAGCTTTCCCTGGCCACCGGCGTGGTCAAGCTGATGTTCGTGGGCAGCAGCGGTGACCCGGTGGAATTGCACCGGCGCGAGATCTGCAAGGGCGATCCCTGGCTACTGGCCACCAACGACATAGAAGACGTCAAAGCCTGGGCACACCGCTTCTTCCAGCGCGCGATCGACGAGAAACGGGATGTTTACCTGGGTCTGAAAGATACCGTAATCCCCGGTTATGACGGCGCCATGCGCTCGGTTATCGAAGACATTTACGAAAATGACTACCGCCAGAAGATCAGGGATCTGGGGCTGAATTACTATTACGAGCTCATCGATGCCCAGGCCGCTCGCATTGTTTCGAACCCGCCGGACCGGGCGCTGTGGGGCGTGCCTGACAACACCACCGGGCGCAAGCTTTTCAAACTGGTGAACCAGTTGCGGAAGCTTGGCATTCCCAGCCGGGGTGCCCATGTATCCATTTCCCGCATGAGCGCTGGCGGTGGCGACCAGTACGGCAGCTTCAACATGCCGGCGCAGGAAGACGGTATTCTCAAAGTGATCGTTGATGGCGACGAGAAGCACGCCCGCCGTGTCCGCAAGGGCGACCCGATGTTGCTTATGTCCAATGACCGCGAAGCGATCAAGGACTGGGTAATGCAGGTGTTTCGCGATGCGTCCCGGAAGGACAAGGAAGTGTATTTCGGCCTCAAACGCGAGTACATGGAATACGATGAAGTCTACAGCGATGTGATTACCGAAGTGAGGAGGGACCTGGCCCGGGAACATACGCCTCCGCCGTCATTCATGATCATGCGGCCCTCCAGCCAGCTCAAGAAAATGATCACGGATCCACCGAGGAACGCGCTCTATCCGTCCCAGAACCTGGACGGGGACATCTTCTCGGACATTTCTGCGGCACTCGGTGGCAGTCTCGCCACCGCCAGCTCAATTATCGAGAGCAAGGACGGCACCATGCTCTTCGAGGCACCCCATGGCACGGCCCACGACCTGTACCTGAAATACCTTGAGAGCGATGGTCGCGAAGCTCACTTTAATCCTTCCGCGCTGATCTTTGCCCTGGCCAATGCCCTGGAAACCCTGGGCGAGCGTGAGGGCAATGCGCCTCTGTCCGAATACGCGGTCAACCTCAAGGCAGCGCTGACCGATACCGTCGACAGGGGCATAGTTACGGCGGATCTCAAGGGCAAGACGGTCGACCCGGGCTCCGAACAGGTGGTGGATATGGGAGGTTTTCTGAACGCTGTGGAGGACAGCCTGCTGAAGGGCTGAATAGCAGGCGAGCTCTTACCGCCTCTGGATTTGCTCGATCAACTCAACCCGCTGGGATTCGGTTTTCGAATCTTTTGAGGGTGCTTCTGCAGAATCTGGTGCCAGTGCCACCAGAACAATAGCCATGATCGCAAATAGCAGCGGAACGATGAGCCCTGCGATCTCAACGGCGTCGAGGGAAACCTTCTCGGGTTCAACGGCACTGATTTGATTCACTTGTTCCATGGGGTAATGCCTTAGATTTTAAATTGCCGCTTGCGCCTCACCGAGTGCCGTCAGAAGCGTTCAATGCCGCGAATTCTAGGGACTCATAAGGGTGCAGGCAATCGTTTTAACGGCATAATGACCTCTGTATCGGCTTTCACTTATTTACCCTCTTCAGAATTGTAAGATTTCGTTACAGGCCTTTTCCGATCATGCTGATCGTGTAATTCACAGGCAGCATATTTTCGGGGACAACAAACCATTTCCCTGTAATGAACATCTATCCACTTTCATTGACCCCGTACGTCGGCACGATATACACATTGAAATGTACATTCACGAGCCACCGAGATTGTGGCTCACATGACTGCCTGGAGTGGTCAAGGAGTGGTTAGATGAACGTGTATACTCGGAATATTGCTTCGCTTATGTGTGCCGCTGGCCTGATGTTCGGGGCCAGTGCGACGGCTCTCGCGGACGAGCACGATAACCTGTACCTCGATGAGGTGGCTGATAAAGCCGAAGAGCTCACTGCCGATGACGTGAAAAGCGACCATCTGGAGGCTTTCCTGAAGTCATCCAGGGAGTTGACCGAGGCCCGGAAGGATTACACCGGGAAAATGATGGAGGCTGACGGTGACGAGAACAAGATTGCCGAATTGATGGAGGAGGCCAGGGAGGAAATGGCCAGTATCGTCGAGGAGAACGACCTTTCCGTCACCGAATACAAGGAGATCGGTTATCTGATCAAGGATGACGATGATCTGATGGATGAGCTGAACAAGGTTGCGGCGAGCATGTAAACGGTTTTTGTCTTGCCGCAGACTGACCAAGGGGCCGGAAACGGCCCCTTGTTTATTTGTGCGCGACAAAACCCGTATAACCGACATCACCTGCATTCGGGCCGGACAGCGACTAGACTGAAACGGACAGCTCTGCCATGCGTATATCATGACCGGCCGATGATGCACCGGATGCCAAACTTACCACGGACAGAAGATAAGCCAGACATTCCCCAAAAGAAGCCGACGACATTCGGCCAGAGGACAGGTAAAAATGAAGCGACCACAGTTTCTCCAGGATTTGATCAAGCAGCTATCGCCAACGCTTGACTCGACCTCCTATGTCTACTGCACAGTGCCCCGCGCAAAGTACGGCGAGCTTGAAAAGCTCAAACCGATTGTCTGTATTGCCGAACTGGAGGGGCTTACCCTGGTTATTCCTCTGCAACAGGCTCAGGATGAGGGCCTGGACTATTACCGGGTTTTCCGCCGCATTACGCTCGAGGGCCACTCCAGCCTCGAAGCCCTGGGCCTTACATCCGTTGTCACCAGTCTGCTGGCCGACCGGGGAATCACCACGAACGTCATCGCCGGCTTCTATCACGACCACATGTTCGTGCCCAGCGATCGCATCGACGAGGCCATGGACGCACTGAAGGAGCTTGCCAGCAATCCATGATCAGGCCCACGCTCGAGGAGTCCCTATGCTAGAACCACTGTCCCGGGAAGCACATGCCAATATTGCGACTCTCGACGATCTCGCAACCCTGGCAGATTACTCGTTCATGGATACCCTCAACGGTGACCCTGAGGGTAGGGCGGATGGAGCCGACCACGCCCCCCGACAGGTCTTCTCGGGTCACTATGTTCCGGTCAGACCCACTCCCATCGAAAACCCTGAATACGTGGCGCACAGCCAGCACCTGTTTGGCGAATTGGGCTTTGCCGACAGCCTGGCGCAGTCGCACGATTTTGTCCGTATGTTCTCCGGCGACCTGTCCCGTGTTCCGGAGCCCATGCTCAAGGTCGGTTGGGCGTGCGGCTATGCACTGTCTATCTACGGCAACGAGTTCACCCAACAATGCCCTTTCCAGACCGGCAACGGTTACGGTGACGGTCGCGCGATTTCGGTGCTTGAGGCCGTTATCAACGGCCAGCGGTGGGAAATGCAGTTGAAAGGGGCAGGGCGCACACCCTACTGCCGCGGCGCGGATGGCCGGGCGGTTCTGCGCTCCAGTGTGCGGGAGTTCCTGGCACAGGAGCATATGCACGCGCTGGGTGTGCCAACGTCACGGTCTTTGAGCCTGTACGTATCGAAAACCGAGAAAGTCAGGCGGCCCTGGTATTCGCCGGGCTCACGCTCCATTGATCCGGACGTGCTGGTATCCGAGCCGGTGGCCATCTCTACGCGGGTTGCGCCGTCGTTCATTCGGGTAGGGCAGTTGGAACTCTTTGGGCGCCGTGCCCGCAAAAATGAACACCCACAGGCAATGGAAGAGCTCGAAAAGCTCGTTCTGCACCTGATCGATCGTGAGTATGACGGTGTTATCGACCAGACACTGCCAACCGCGGAAAAAGTGGTGTTGCTGGCACGCGCGTTCCGCAGCCGGCTGACGTCCCTTGTGGCAAACTGGATCCGTGTTGGCTACTGCCAGGGCAACTTCAACAGCGACAACTGCGCCGCAGGTGGCTTCACGCTCGATTATGGTCCGTTTGGATTCTGTGAAGTGTTTGATCCGCAGTACCAGCCCTGGACCGGTGGTGGCCAGCACTTCGCGTTCCTGAACCAGCCAATGGCGGCAGAACGCAACTTCTACTCATTCTGTTCAGCGCTACGACCGTTGTTGACGGCGCATCCGGACTGTCTGCGGCAGCTCGACGAGATTCACAGTGAGTTCCCGAACGTGATGCAGAAGCAGCTGGAGATTATGTGGGCGGCCAAACTCGGGCTTGAAGCCTTCAACCCGGATCTGTTCAGTGAGCTGGCAACTTTGATGGTGCAAACGCCTGTGGACTACACCCTGTTTTTCCGGGAACTCTCGTCGTTGCCTGAGGACATTGAACCGCTCAGGAAAAGCTTCTATCGGGGCCGGAGCTATGCGGCAGATCCCGACGGGCTGGACGGGCGCTGGTCAGCCTGGCTGACAAACTGGAAATCGCTCACGCAACATCCTTCCCGTGAGGAACTTTCCAGCCAGATGAAGAGGGTCAACCCCAAGTACAGCTTGAAAGAGTGGTTCCTTATGCCTGCCTACCAGCAAGCCGAATCGGGGAACTACGCTTTGCTGCGGGAGCTGCAGGACGTCATGACCCAGCCATACGCCGAGCAATCGGAGGACGTGGAGAAAAACTATTACAGGCTGAAGCCGCCGGAGCTGTTTGGCGTTGGCGGGGCGTCCCATCTTAGCTGTTCATCGTGATTGGAAGTTATCGGGATGACAGCTTGCAGATACTCCTCAGATCAGTGTCCCAGTACGTCTTTCTCGTTTTTCTTTGCGTTCTTCTCCTTTTTCTTTTCCTTGGGCGTTAAAAGCGGTTTCTTCTTACTGTCTTTTTTCCTGTCCTGGCCTTTACTCATGGGATCTGTCCACCTCTGGTTACGGGTACTTTGGCATAACTCTGCGTGATGCCAATGCTTTCAACATCCAGTATGAACCCAATTTCGGGTAACTCATAGGATTTCGAGGTCAGTTCCCGGAATGCCCGCCATCAAGTTTGGCTATTAACGTCATAACATCACATATAGCTAATAGCACTATGCATAGAACTAAAAGTATGGTTTAGTGAGGCTGCTAACGACAGACGCTCCAAATGGAGGAACGACTATGCAAAAGCCCCTGGTCAAGCATTTCTTTGATGAACCGACCAATACTTTCAGTTACGTAGTAACGGATCCACAAAGTAATGCGTGCGCAATTCTCGATTCCGTTCTGGATTTCGATTATGCAGCCGGGCGCACAGATGTGCGCTCCGCCGACGAGATCATTCAATACGTACAGGACAATGGCCTGAACGTCGAATGGATCCTGGAAACCCATGTACATGCTGATCACCTGTCCGCCGCGCCTTATCTGCACGAGAAGCTCGGGGGCAATACCGGCATCGGAAAGAAAATCATCGACGTCCAGGAGATCTTTGGTAAGGCCTTTAACGCAGGCACCGAGTTTGCGCGTGATGGTAGCCAGTTTGATCGCCTGTTCGAGGAAGGTGACAGCTTCAGGATCGGCAGCCTGGAAGGACGGGTTCTGCATACTCCCGGCCATACGCCCGCTTGCCTGACTTATGTTATTGGCGATGCCGCCTTTGTAGGCGACACACTGTTTGCACCGGATGCTGGTACGGCAAGGTGTGATTTTCCGGGTGGTGATGCTCATACACTGTATAGCTCCGTTCAGAAAGTGCTTGCGCTCCCTGAACAGACCCGCATCTTCCTTTGCCACGACTACAAGGCACCGGGGCGCGAAGAGTTTCAGCATGAAACCAGTGTTGCTGAGCAGCGCGCCAACAATATTCATGTACGTGAAGGCATGACAGAAGAGGACTTTGTGAAGCTCAGAACCGAGCGCGACGCCACTCTGAACATGCCACGGCTGATCCTGCCATCGGTACAGGTCAATATGCGTGCTGGAGAAATGCCTCCTGCGGAATCAAATGGACAGATCTACCTGAAAGTTCCGATCAATCTCTTGTGACAGGAGGTGTGACATGAAGATTCATTACCTTGAACCTGCGTTTGCAGTCGCGGACACCGTAGCTCCGGAAGACATGCCCGAAATCAGGGACCAGGGCTTCCGTGCCATTATCTGTAACCGGCGTCCCGGAGAAGAAGGCTTTGTGGGAGAGGATGCCTATGCGGAGGCTGCGGCCAGAGCCGGCCTGGAATGGATATCTGTTCCTGTCGCCTCCGGTCAGTACTCGGACGCAGACATTGATGCTTTCGGCAAGGCACTGGAAAGGGCGCCATCGCCAATTCTCGGCTTTTGCCGCACTGGTCGCCGTGCCGTTCACATGTGGGCCCATGCCCGCGCCAGAGAGCCTCAGTGCAATATCCCGCTGTTACTGAAGGCCGCCCACAGGGCTGGCCACGACCCCCAACCAATTCAGGAAATGCTGGAAAGTAACTCTTGAACACTGATTTCGAAGGACAGGGAGGTTCCATGGCAATGCGGAGTTGAAACCAAGATGAAACCTACCCAAAACGCATATCAGTCCTCCATCATAATTCATGATGTTGTGATCATTGGAGCAGGCGCCGGCGGTGTTGCAACCGCTGCCAGTCTCCTGAAGCGCCAGAAGGACCTGGATATCGCAATCATTGATCCCAGCGAACTGCACTACTACCAACCAGGGTGGACCATGGTCGGCGGAGGTGTATTTTCCGCTGGCAGCACCCGCCGGAAAACCGAATCTGTTATACCTGATGGCTGTCGCTGGTATCGTGCAACAGCCGATTGCGTTGATCCTCGCGCACAGGTCGTAAAGCTCACTGACCACAGTTGTATTGGTTATCGACGGCTGGTCGTGGCCCCCGGCCTAGTTATGGACTGGGAAAGTGTTGAAGGCCTGAGTGAAACCCTCGGCATGAATGGGGTGACCTCCAACTATCGATACGATCTTGCACCCTACACTTGGTCCCTGGTGGAGCAGCTGGAGAAAGGCAAAGCGCTGTTCATTCAGCCGCCCATGCCGATAAAGTGTGCCGGCGCACCCCAGAAGGCCATGTACCTGGCAGCAGATGAATGGCGACGCAAGGGCCGGCTTGCCGATATTGACGTCTCTTACCATTCCGCCGGCAAGGTTCTGTTCGGAGTGGAGGATTACGTACCGGAGCTGCAGAAATATATTGACCGGTACGGCATTGATCTATGCTTTGAAGAGCGGCTGGTGGCCGTTGATGGCAAGACAAGGACAGCCCGCTTCGTAAAACAGTCCGGTGATCAACAGGAAACTGTGGACCGGACCTTCGATATGCTTCACGTTGTTCCCACCCAGCGGCCTCCCGGCTTCATTGCGCAGTCCGGACTGGGCAATATCGACGGCTGGATTGATCTCGACCCGGAGACTCTGCAACACGTCAGGCACCCCACTATCTTCGGACTGGGGGATGCCAGTGGCACACCCAATGCTAAGACCATGGCCGCGGTGAGAAAACAGGCTCCCGTTGTGGCGCAGAATCTCGTTGCCTCACTGGAAGACAGGCTACTGACCGCCGCTTATCTGGGGTACGGATCCTGCCCGCTAACGGTGGAAAGGGGCAGAATCGTTCTCGCTGAATTCGGTTACGGAGGCAAACTGCAGCCAAGTTTCCCGTCTTGGATCAACGATGGTACCAAGGCAACCCGGATGGCCTGGTTTCTAAAAGCTAAACAGCTACCCTGGCTTTACTGGAACGGCATGCTCAAAGGCCGGGAATGGTTGGCAGCGCCGGCAGCACGTCAGGCCTGATATCAGGGAGTGAACGATATGTCCGGTAAGCTGATCCGCTATCTGCCAATCCTGAACTGGTTGAGAGACTACAGGGCCGACACGTTTATCAGCGACGGCCTCGCGGCAGTGATTGTCACTTTAATGCTGGTACCCCAGGCTTTGGCTTATGCCTTACTGGCAGGCCTGCCGCCCGAGGTTGGGCTTTATGCCAGTATGATCCCGCTGGTGGTTTATGCCCTGCTCGGAACAAGTGCCACGCTCGCTGTTGGGCCTGTGGCCGTGGCATCCCTGATGACAGCCTCTGCGCTTGGAGGAATTGCCGAACCGGGAACACCGGAATACGTAGGGGCCGCTCTGGTTCTGGCCTCGCTATCCGGCCTGATGCTTTTCGCCATGGGCCTTCTGCGACTGGGCTTTCTGGCCAACTTCCTCAGTCACCCGGTGATATCGGGGTTTGTCACAGCATCCGGCATTCTGATAGCAGGCAGCCAGCTGGGTAGTATCCTGGGTATCCAGGGCGGAGGTCACAATCTGTTGGAAATGGGGCAAGGGCTCTGGCAACAGATGGGCGAGGTGAACGCTTTCACCCTGATGATTGGTGGCGGCGCCTTGCTATTTCTCTACTTATGCCGAAATTTTCTCACGCAGGGCCTGATCGGTATCGGGTTATCAAAACGGCTTGCGGATCTCACTACCAAGGCGGCTCCGGTCGCCGCGGTGATCGTTACTACGGCAGCCGCCTGGTATTTCGATCTCGGCGCAGCAGGTGTAAACCTGGTCGGAGAGGTACCGAGTGGTCTTCCCGAGATCAGTCTTCCGTCCATGGATCCCGCCATCTGGAGCACTCTGGTTCCTGCCGCCATCCTGATCAGCCTGGTGGGTTTTGTGGAATCTGTGTCCGTCGCTCAGACGCTCGCCGCCAAGCGGCGGCAAAGGATAGACCCGGACTCTGAACTGATCGCCCTCGGGCTCGCCAATGTGGCAGCGGGGGTCAGTGGAGGTTCTCCGGTATCCGGCGGTTTTTCGAGATCCGTAGTCAACTTTGAAGCAGGAGCCGAGACGCCGATTGCCGGAGCCCTGACCGCTGTGGGTATTGCCATCGCGACCCTCACGCTGACCGGATTTCTCGCGTTTTTGCCGAAAGCCACCCTGGCAGCAACGATTATTATCGCGGTCAGTACACTGATTGACCTGCCGGCTATCCGCAGAACCATGGCCTATTCGAAGGCGGACGGGGTGGCTATGCTGGCAACAGTTATCCTGACGCTGGTGCACGGCGTCGAGGCCGGCATCGTTGTGGGTGTTGCCCTCTCAATCGGATTGTATCTGTATCGCACGAGCCGTCCTCACAGCGCCATTGTAGGGCGTATTCCCGGCACAGAACATTTCCGGAATGTGCGGCGGCACGAGGTGGAGATTGATAAAACCACCGCCATTCTCCGGGTGGACGAGAGCCTGTATTTCGCCAATGCCCGATATCTTGAGGAAACAGTACTGGAGCTCGTTGCAGAGAACCCGGAGATAAAGAATCTCGTGCTGGCGTGCCAGGCAGTTAATGAAATAGATGCGTCGGCCCTGGAAAGCCTCGAAGCGATTAATGTTCGATTGGAGGACGCGGGAATCCATCTGCATCTTGCCGAAGTGAAAGGGCCGGTCATGGACCGCCTGAAACGGACGCATTTCTGTGAGGAGCTGAAAGGTCAGATTTTCCTCAGTACTTACGAAGCCTGGAAAGCGCTCGTGAAGAAGCCAAGTATCCTTTTTAAACCTGACTGACGATCTCACTGGAGATTCCCATGGAACTCGATCCTGTCTTACTATCGCGAATCCAGTTCGCGTTTGTGGTGTCATTTCACGCCATCTTCCCGGTGTTTACCATCGGGCTGGCTTCCTACATTGCGGTGCTGGAGGGCCTGGGCTTTAAAACCGGCAATCCGGTGTGGCTCAAGCTCTCGGGCTTCTGGACCAAGGTCTTTGCGGTGGTCTTCGGGATGGGCGTGGTCTCGGGCATCGTGATGTCGTTCCAGTTCGGGACGAACTGGAGCAACTTCTCACAGGCCACCGCCAACTTCCTTGGGCCAGTACTCAGCTATGAGGTGATCACCGCCTTCTTCCTGGAAGCGGCGTTCCTCGGTGTGCTGCTGTTCGGACGCAATAAGGTGCCGCCCGGTGTACATCTGTTCGCCGCCATCATGGTAGCCACCGGCACCTTCATCTCCTCGTTCTGGATTCTCTCGGCTAACAGCTGGATGCAGACTCCGGCCGGCTTTGAAATTGTTGACGGGGTTTTCCATGTTACTTCCTGGAGTGAGGCAATCTTCAATCCATCTTTCTGGTACCGCTTCACGCACATGGGCCTGGCCTCGTTCCTGACCGGTAGCTTCGTGGTGGCCGGCGTCAGTGCCTGGTATCTGCTCAAGGGGCGGGAAGTTGAAGCAAACCGCAAGGCGCTGTCCATGTGCCTGTGGCTTATCCTGTTTATTGCTCCGGCGCAGCTGGTGGTAGGGGATTTCCACGGCCTCAATACTATGGAGCACCAGCCCACCAAGGTGGCGGCAATGGAAGGCAACTGGGAGACTTCTTCCAACGTGCCTCTGCTGCTGTTCGCTATCCCGGATCAGGAAGCCCAGACCAATCATTTCGAGATCGGAATTCCGAGCCTGGCCAGTCTGATCCTGACCCACGAATGGGACGGCGTGGTGCCCGGCCTCAAGGACGTTCCGCGTGCGGAGCAGCCGCCGGTGGCCATCGTGTTCTGGTCGTTCCGGATCATGGTTGGCATTGGCACCCTGATGATCATCGTGGGCCTGACCGGCCTGGCGCTGCGTCGCGGTGGCCGCTACTTCCAATCCAACTGGTTCCTGCAGGTATTGCGGGTAATGAGTATCGCCCCGTTCATTGCGGTGCTGACTGGCTGGTTCGTCACCGAGGTGGGCCGGGCCCCGTGGCTGGTATACGGCATCATGGACCAGGCCTCATCGGTGACACCGTCCCTCAGCGGCGGCATGGCCCTGTTCACCCTGATCGGCTATATCGCGGTCTACGCGGCGGTATTCTCTGCCGGGGTCTACTACCTGATGCGGGTGCTGTACGTGGGGCTGGAAGATCGGTCTGACGAGGAAGAGCACGACGCGGATCGTCCGGCCCGCCCGCTCTCCGCCGCCCACGTGCCGTTCGAATACGGCGAAGACAAACCTAGCAAACCGGCCAGTCAGGGAGGTCACTGACTATGGAACTGTTCGATCTGCCCCTGATCTGGGCATTCATTATCGGCTTCGGCATCATCATGTATGTGCTGATGGACGGCTTCGACCTCGGGGTCGGCATTCTCTTCCCGTTCGCCCCGAGTGAGGGTGACCGGGACACCATGATGAACTCGGTAGCCCCGGTGTGGGACGGCAACGAGACCTGGCTGGTGCTCGGTGGGGCCGGCCTGCTGGCCGCCTTCCCGATGGTCTACACCATCTTCCTGCCGGCGTTGTACATTGGCGTGTTCCTGCTGTTGGCCGGCCTGATTTTTCGGGGTGTGGCCTTCGAGTTCCGGTTCAAGGCCCGGACCTCTCGCTATCTCTGGAACTGGGCCTTTGCCGGCGGTTCCACCGTGGCATCTTTTGCCCAGGGAGCAGTGGTCGGTGCCTACATTCAGGGTTTCAACACCGTCGACGGCGTCTACGTCGGCGGGGCGCTTGACTGGTTGACCCCGTTCACCGTGCTGACTGGCCTCGGCATGCTCGCCGGTTACTCCCTGCTCGGTTCCACCTGGCTGATCATGAAGACCGAGGGACGACTGCAGGAATGGGCCTACAAAATCACCCTGCCGTTGCTGACCACGGTGCTGATTATCTTCGGAATTATCAGTGTCTGGACCCCGTTCGTGGACGACCTGGTGCGTGACCGATGGTTCTCGAACCTGACCGTGATCTGGATCCTGCCGGTGCTGACCCTGCTGTGCGCGTTCCAGATCTTCCGATCGGTGCGCAACCGCTTCGAGGGCATGCCGTTCGTGGCCACCATGGGACTGTTCATCACCACCTACCTGGGCCTGGTGGTCAGCCGATGGCCTTACGTGGTGCCGCCGGATTACACCCTGTGGGACGCGGCCTCGGCCTATGGCTCCCAGATGTTCCTGCTCCTGGGCACGCTGCTGGTGGTACCCATCGTGATCACCTACACCGCCTGGACCTATTGGGTCTTCCGAGGCAAGGTTCGCGCAGGTGAGGGTTATCACTGATAAAAACAAGCCGCCTCCGGTCAGGAGGCGGCTTGTTCGTATCTATGCCTTGCTACTGAATAGTTGATCAGTCGAAATCGGGCAGTTCTGGTTTGACCAACGGCTTACCAGCTTCCTGCCATGCTTCAATTCCTCCGGCAATCGACTGTACGTGGATATAGCCCATTTCCTTCATGGCCTTGGCGGAGAGGGCAGAGCGCCCACTGTTTTTACAGTAGATAACCATGTTCAGTCCGCGATCTTCAAAGGCGGGATCGTTGGTGAGTTTGAACTCCAGGATACCTCTGGGAATATTGGTCGCTCCCGGAATATGGCCCTCATGAAACTCATCCGCTTCGCGAACATCAATTAACAGATCCGCATTTCTGATGGTCTCTTCGGATTTCTCCAAAGGCACTTCCCGGATTTCTTTCTTTGCAGCCTGAACCATGTCATGAACAGTTTTCATTAGGAAAACCCCCATTCATTTATCTAAAAAACCGCCACCGCAAAGGCGGTGGCGGTTACCCTGGAGATACTGGATTCAAGGGTTCGGTATCGTTAAAGGGACCTGGTACAGAAGTAGAAGTCCTTGCATTCGTAGTCACCTGACTCAACACGGGCGTTGGCACCTTCGGCGGTCTTGGCAGGCGGGACGATAACCTTCTCACCTTTCTTCCAGCCTTCCGGGGTGGCCACACCGTGCTCATCGCTGGTCTGCAGGGCTTCCAGCAAACGCAGAAACTCAGGGACGGACCGGCCGTTGCTCATCGGGTAGTAGACCATGGCCCGAAGAATGCCGTCCGGGTCGATGATGAAAGTAGCGCGCACTGCAGAAGTATCGGCGGCACCCGGGTGGATCATGCCATAGGCCCTGGCCACATCCATTTTCAGATCTTCAATGATCGGGAATGGTATTTCAACGCCCCACTTTTCCTTGATATTGCGCATCCAGGCAATATGGGAATGGATGCTGTCGATGGACAGACCCAGTAACTCACAGTTCATTCTGGCGAATTCCGGCGCTGCTTCGGCGAAGGCCATGAATTCGGTGGTGCAAACCGGGGTGAAGTCAGCCGGATGTGAGAACAGAACCAACCACTTGCCTTTATAATCGCTGAGGGACTTCTCGCCATCAGTCGTTAGTGCTTTGAAATCCGGTGCCGGTTCATTCATGCGCGGGAGGCCAGCGTTAGGTGCGTCTTGAGTATCCATAGTGATTTCCTTTCGAGATTGGGTTGTCAACTGACATCAAAAAGATAAATCCGTCATCAAATGCAATCAAGGACTAAGGTTATACCGTTTCAGAATAAGATTTCTACCGCTACTCAATGACAACAGGGGAAGGCCAATTTAAAGCCCTCTTTACGGTGAGCAACTATAATGATAGCTGAAATCGGATATAACGAAGCTTCTCTTGGACGGTGAAAGCCAGATTCGTCTAGTGGGTCGCCGGATTAGGCCATCGATACTCTTTGAAATGGTTTATAAAATTAATCAACCGGATAATTTCCATGGAGATCACCAATGATATTTCGCCAATTGTTTGATGATGTTTCATCCACATTCACGTATCTCCTGGCTGATGAAAACAGAAAAGAGGCAATCCTGATCGACCCGGTCTTCTCTCAGTCAAAACGAGACATGGCCCTGATCGATGAGCTGGAACTGACCCTGGTCCTGGTTGCAGATACCCATGCCCATGCGGATCATATAACCGCCGCATGGCTGCTGAAACAGAAAACCGGCTGTAAAATCGCCTCAGCGAAAGCCATCGGAGCGGAGCATGTAGATATCTCGCTCGATGATGGTCAGGAATTCGGAGTTGCCGGTGTGACACTCAGAGCTATCTCAACCCCTGGCCACACCGACGGGTGCATGAGTTATGTCCTTTCAGATCAGTCAATGGTATTCACCGGGGATGCACTACTGATCCGGGGCTGCGGGAGAAGCGACTTCCAGCAGGGAAGTGCTCATAAACTCTTTCAATCTATCACCAGTAAGCTGTTTGTCTTGCCGGATGAATGCCTGGTCTATCCGGCGCATGACTATCACGGACGAACCCAGAGCTCCATCGGGGAAGAAAAGGCGTTCAACGCCCGCGTTGGAGGAGGTGCCAACGAAACGGATTTCGTGGAGTACATGAAGGCAATGAAACTTCCTCATCCCAAGAAAATTGACGAGGCGGTACCTGCGAACCTCCGAAGCGGGTGTCCCGAGGATGGCAAGTTGCCTGCAGAACCTGACTGGGCTGATATCCGGCTTACCTATGCCGGGGTTCCTGAAATCGGTGAGGAGTGGCTGGAGCACCATCTTGATGAGGTAACTGTTCTTGATGTCAGGCTGGACGAAGAGATAAAGGACTTTCCCTCAGCTGAAGCTTTGGTGGACCTGCAAATCCCGTTAAATGAGCTGAGATCCAGAGTGGACGAGGTTCCCAGGAATAAGCCTGTGGTAGCACTTTGCCGTTCAGGTCGGCGGTCCGCCCTGGCGGTCAATATTCTCAAGGAGAATGGTTTTGAGGAGGTGGCCAGCCTCAGCAGGGGACTCATGGAAGTTTCCAGGGATTGATAGGGTCAGGCAGGCTTTTGAGCTGACTTCGAAAAACCGGCTTCCCCGGTCTTCCCGGGAAATCAATCTTTATGTACGGCGCTGGCGATCAGCGCCGAGACCGTCACTTTTTAAAGTGCAGCCGGTTCAGGCGATAGACAAGCCAGATGGTCGTGAACTGGAGAATCAGGGCGACGCCCGTCAGACACCAATAGGCGACACTGAAACGCTCCAGAGCGCCAAAGCTTACAAGCCCGGCATTGATAAAAAACTGGATCATAACCACCAGACCAACCCCCGGGCAGACAAGGGCGTAGGCGCCGGCAGACTTTTCGGTTCCCGTAACGAACCTTGCAAAATAGCCATACCGTGCAAGGACTACCCAACCAAGCAGGCCAAATACCAATTGGGCGCAAAGAAAATACGTGAGCATGCCAAGAACGGCTACACCACCGGCCCCGGATTCGAAGTGTACGTGGAAGCCGTGAGTCTGGCGGAGAAGCGTGATGGTCAATGTGGTCAGGATGGGTACTATGATCCACAAAGTTGGGGCGGTAGATGGATCTGCTCCCTGCTCAAGCATGGCACGGAATCCCAGAACAATCTGAATAGCCCCGATAACGAATGCTGTCACCATGAAAAAGCTGGACAGTACAAGACTGAAAGTAACCGTCACCGTGTTCTGGCTCATGGCGGCAGGTGCGGCAAGGCCCACAGCAATCATCGCTGTGGCAAAGGCGGGCAACAATTGACCGAGATTGTTGTTCTTTACACAATCAAAACCACCACCGACAAGCACTCTCCCCCAGAAATCACGCAATAAAGCCAACGCCCAGGCTCCAACCAAAAGGAACGCCAGAAGCGCAATTGGAAACAACCATTCAACCACAGACCATAACGCCGGTACGAAGGTTAATCCGAGAATAAAGCCGACATTAATGGTCATGGCCAATGTTAATGGCCCGGCGAGCAACTGGGTCTCAGAGTTGCTGTTGCGAAGCTGCTGATAAGCGGGCGTTTTGCGGAACTGGCTGAACTGCCGTAGATTCCAGGCCAGAAGTTGAATGTGCAAGAGTGAGAAAAAGCCGATTCCAGCCCAGGCGCCCACTATGGCAATTTTCGATATCAGGCCACCACTTTTCAAAGCATCGATGGCATCTTCAAACAGGGGAACGGGAGCGTCAGGATGAGGTAACCAGAACATCAGCCACATAAAAAAGGTTACCGCAAGCCCCCCGGCACCGAGCGCTGCTAAAAAATATGTGGGAGACCAATCGGAATTGGTATCTTTCGGTAGGCGGTAAAACATTAGACGCTCCTGTTAACAAGACCTGCCTTTGCAATCCTGGTGCTCCTGGCATCGGCCCAACAGTTTCCGGGCCATGGCGTGTCCGTTGTCAATGCAGTCGCCAACACTGATGCCATCACGCCAGTTTCCCATCAAATGAAGGCCAGAATAACTGTGGACAAGCTCATCTATTTTGGAAACTCGATCCAGGTGTCCGATTTCATACTGCGGTATGGCGTGAACCCAGCGGGCCACTTTCGTGAAAACCGGGCTAGCGCTTATGCCGAGTAGCTCACTCAATTCTGTACTGACGGTACTCAATAATTGTTGGTCGGACTGTTCGTTGACTGCCGTGTTTCTGCGGCCACCTATAAAACACGTGAAAAGCACGTTCCCATCGGGAGCGCGCTCTGGAAAAAGGGTAGACGAGAACAGAGCCCCCAGAGTTTGCCTTTTTTCCTGGCTTGGAATGAGCATTCCAAAACCATCTAACGGATGCTTGACGGCTTGCTTGGGGTAACCCAGAACGACAGCCGCGAGGGGAGGGTACGAAATGCTCTCCAGCTCGAACTTGAGCCGGGTGTCCGTGCCTGCCATAAGCGATCCGCTGACGCCTGCTGGCGTGGTGAGGATCAGGTCCTGGGCAGTAAAAACCTGTCCCTTGTGATCAACGGCGCGCCAACCATGATCGTTTCGATCAATTGTTTCCACCTTACTGCCCGTCACAATGCGAACATTGGGGAGGCTCTCCAGTTCATCCCTGATGCCGTCGGTCAAGGTGGAAAGCCCTTCGGGGAAACTCACAAGTTTTCCGCGCCAGTCGTCGGGAAAGCCGTTATGCCGCTCTTCATTACGCTGTTTTTTACCTTCGCGCACTTGAGTAAGGCCACCGAGTAGCAATGACCCATGGGCCTGTTCCAATCGATAAAGGCGAGGGAAGGCGGCCTTCGCTGAGAGACGACCTGGGTCGCCTGCGTACACACCGGATACAAAGGGGTCAACGAAATGGCTGAGTATATTGTTGCCGAGACGCCTCTGAACGAAATCAGCGAGCGTTTCCTCGTGGGTTGCAGGTTTCCGAAAAGGTTCGGTAAGTATATGCTTCCAACCCTCGATGCCTATGAGAGGACTTTTCAGTGCAGACCCGAGACTGCCAGGTAACGCAATGGGCTTGCCATTTTTAACCACATAGCGCTTGCGACTGGCGGAGGGGGGGGAAATGGCCTTATCCGCGAGATTCAGAGATTTCAGCAATTGATACAAAGCTGGTTTGGCCATCAACGTATTTGGCCCAAGCTCCATGTGCCAGCCTTGTTCTGTAACCGACCGGACATTTCCGCCCAGTTGTTCGTCAGCCTCAACCAAAGTAACGTTTTTATTGTGGCGTCCGACCTCAAGAGCAAGTGAGAGACCAGTAATACCTCCGCCTACAATAAGAAACGAGCACTCTTTAGTGCGTGTGGTTTCTCGCATAAAAACCTTGAATGATCATGAAAATTTGAAACACCAATCGTAGGTATCAAGACTACACGATTTTGATACGAAACGGGAATAAGGTAAGACTGAAAAGGAATATACATCCTGAGTTTGCGTCAGGTGGTAGGGGCAAAGGGTGGGCGACGACACAAAGTGCTAAATTCGACGTCCGATAAACAAAAGCGAACATTCGTAGGGCCTAGAGGCCGCTTCAGCTTCAGCTCAACTCACCCTGACCCATTTTAAGGTCAGTCGGACATACGGCGAACTTCATTGCCAGGTCTGACGGACTCGCTGCGTTCTCCATAACATTTAGACGTTCACTAAGTTTTTTATTAAAGCGTGCGATCTCGGCTTCTGGGATGGCTGCGGCGGTAGGGATATCGGCAGTTAGCGGATCTACTGGGCGGTCGTTAATGTGAAACTCGAAGTGCAGGTGGGGGCCGGTGCTGCGCCCGGTATTTCCTGACAATGCAATTTTCTGGCCTCGCTTTATTGCGGCGCCTTTACGAACCAGGATCTTATGGAGATGCAGGTACCGTGTGGTGTGCGTGCCCCCATGATCAATGTCGATGTACTTGCCGGCGTAGGGGTGATTTCCGATGCGGGCCACAATACCGTCTCCGGTGCTGAGAATGGGTGTGCCTGTTGGCGTCGCAAGATCCACTCCGTTGTGAGGGGCGATGCGCCCAGTCACCGGGTGCAATCGCCTGGGATTGAAGTGTGAGCTCACACGGTAACGCTTTTTGGTGGGCAGTCGCAGAAAAGCGGGCGTCACGCTCTCGCCATTCTCATCGTAATAATTACCGTTGTCATAAAGAAAGGCGTAATGGGTTCTGGCACTGCGTTCCAGAGACAGGGCTTCGATGCGGGTCTTCCCGGTGTTTTCGGTGCCCGTCGTTTCGTGGCCAACAATGACGGAGAACCGATCGCCGGCCCGGAGATCCCTGCGGAAATTGAGTTGGCTTCCCAGAAGCTGGTCGATCAGAAGGATCTGCGCTTGCGTTACGCCTGCTTGCATAGCTGAGGCGTAGAAACTGCCATTGATCGTGCCCCTGAGCACCTCGGAGACCCAAAAAGTCTCTTCCTCGAAGGCATGATGCACGAAGGAGCCATCGGGTTGGCGCGAGTAGGTGACGTGGCGTGCCGGGTCGAGAAACAGAATCAGTTCTGAAAACTGGCCTTGCTCATCGAAGTGCAGACCGAGTCGAGTTCCAGGCCTCAGGGTTTCCAAATGCAGATACTCGGCGTCTGCTGCCAGAATCTCCTGAAGGTCCTCCACGGGCGCTTTGTTTGCCCGGAAAATCCGGTTTAATGTGTCTCCAGCCTCCACACGCCAATCAACGGTTTTCTCCTTTGGGCGCTCCGCCGTCTGACGGTCTTCCGTGCCGGCTGGTTCAACGGCCTCTGCCGGAGCCGGGGGTATTTGGTTCCCGCGCTCCAGCGTTTCCGATGGCAGAGCGGCCATGACAGGTGACGATTTGAGTGGCATCAGGTTTGATGTCAGCAAAACGGCGGCCGCCATCGCAAGCGCAATTTTCTGGGATGTTGAAAACATTGAGAATATCTTCACTTTCTACGTCTCTATGCCACGTTCTGACAAGGTAATACGAGGTGCGGGTCTTGAACCGGAATTCAAACGCCACGCCCCAGAAAATCAGCCCGGCCAGCAGCAGGAACACGCCGAGATAGATCGAAAGACTTCAACGGGAAGGTATCTCGGCGGGATTCAACCGTCAGTGACAAAGTCACTTAAGCTGGTCGATGAATGTTCAGCTCAATGTCACGGGTGTTCGTCCATGTCTATTGATGTTCCTACCAACGATTCACACCTTATACTGCGCATAATGTATATTCAATAGTCTGTTTTTAAAGGGATTTTCGAGTCACACCCTATGCGAAATATCGATCCCAAAAGTCGACAGTAGCTCCCGTTTATGGCGGTAGTAGGTTTCGCGGGACATCAGGAAGTAGGGGTTGTATCCCATCAGCCAAGTGACATAGGTTCCCCGCAATTTGACCGGCAAACGCAGGAAGGTGAGTTGCTCGTCTTTGGTCATTGAGAAATGGGATGGCATGGCTCGAACTCCAGCGGGAATCCCGCCACGGCGTTTAATCGCCGTCCAGAGAAGGCCTACAGTGGAATCAACCCGGCAAGGCCGGGTTCGATATTCCCCCGGGTGAAGAATTCGCCTGGGCATACCAAGCAGGCTTTAAGAATGAGAAATCCCACATCATCGGTGTTGGCGCACCTAGTGGGATCGGATCTCTCAAAATGGACTACGGGAGAAGTTTACACCGAAATCTGGTGCGCGAAACTCGATGCTAACCCCCCTCGCTCTAATAGGGGGGGTACAAACTCCAAAATCCGCCGCCCCCCCTCAAATTTGAGCCCAATGAGAGGCCCCGAAAATCCCTGAAAGCCAAGGGGCACAAGGGCTACAGGCCATTTCATGGTTCCGAACGCTGATTTCGAGCCAGTCGCAGAACAAGGGGGGCACCCGCACGCGGGGGGTTCCTTGTTGGCCGAGGTGCCTCAAAACCGGCACAAACGGCACACCATACTGCGCATAATGTATATTATGTTAAATACAATATTATTCTACCAACCAACGTATGGTCCTTCGGCGGTAAAGCGCTACCGATATCAGGCGCCCGATTCGTAACTTGCAGCCCAACTGTTGCGACCGAGTTCTGTGGCGCGGGCGACGTCCCCTTCTGGAACCAGTGAAAGGCTCCCCAGTTCTCTTGAATCGTAGTGAAATACGCACAAACGTGATGCAAATTCTGCGAATGGCAGTGATGCCTCGCCATAGCGCTCGCCATTACTCTGGGTTGAACAGTTAATGTCCTGGCCCCAGTCCTGGCCGCTGTCATTGTTGGGGTTGAAAAAATAGACGCGTATTTCGCTGGCGCGATCAAGGTTGACGCGAACGATGGTTATGGCAATGGCGTCCGACCAGGCGCCCTCCACTGTCGGTGACAGCAATACCAGCGGGCTGTGGATGGATAACGGGTATATTGCCGTTATAGTAAGGATGGTAGCTGGCATAAAAATGGCGGATAAAGTCCTCATATTCATGAATTTTCCCTGTCTGCCGGCTGATGACGCTGAGAAATCCCAGCCCTACCCACCAGCCGTACATTTCCGGGTTTATCCAGCGATGCAGGTCATCATCGCGCACACCGCACAGGCGGCCCATTTCGCCATAAATGCGGTCAAGATGAGGTATCAGAATCAACGAAACCGGGTCCACATCGGTTGGCGGTGCCTTCGCGAGGCCGGCTTCCAGGTGTCGGGAATTAATATGCTGACCTTCGAACCGCATGACGACATCATCATCCCGTGCAGCCCAGGCCACCAACTGCAACAGAAAGTCCGCGTCGTTGAATGACCACATGGAAAGTCCGATAACAGACTGGCAGGTCGGATTATTGCCCTGGCCGATCCCGAGGGGTTGTCCCAGCAGGCTCAGTACACCGGCCAGCAGATAAACCCGGGGTGGATGCGCATCACCGAAAACCGTGGCCAGCTTGTCGGATGCTGTCTGGCACAGGTTCAGTCCGAGTTGCCGCCACAAGCCCGACGCTACCGGCGGCGTGAACAGAGAGCCGCGTTCAAGGAACATGGCCAGGCCATAGACAGCCTGACAGGTTTCAGGATGAACGACTTCGTCAATCAGTTCGAGCACAATCTGCCGATAGCACTGGAGGACATCATTACCGGTGATGCTCAGGCCCAGTGCCAGAGGGATCAGGTCATCCCGATGCCCACGCAAGTGTCTTAACAGCATGGGATGGTAGGGAGAAACCATTCCGGTTCCATGCATGGCACTGGCGAAACCCTGGGCTTCTTCCGATAACGCGATTTCGTCCATAGCAGCCAGGCGTTCGCCATAAACCGCAAAGCCCGGATCATCGCGGCAACCGGATGTCGGGCCGAATAAAGCGCCAACGAGGCGTGCGGCTTTGTCCATTCCCGAGGTTTCGATTTCCGGATCAAAAAGGCACTTGGCAATCTGGCTGACCATCTGCTTGATACTGTCAGTCTGTATCGGGCGCTGTGCCAGCAGGCGGTGCACTTCATCCACCAGGCTGTCGAGAATACTCTCGTAGCCCAGCCTGTTCAGCAGGTACTGATATAATGCGCTGACGATCTGCCCCAGCCCCTGCGGTCGCTCGCGATCCGCTTCGCTCATCTGACCGGAAAGCAGGTCCAGATTCAGTGCTGTCACCTGGGTCAGAAAATTCCTGGCCTGCTCTGCTGAAATGCCGGGATGAAGGTAGTCTCCCATAGCCACTGCCAGCAGGCGCAGTTCGCTCAGGGCCTCAATGCACGTGTAGGCGGGGGCTCCCTGGCGCAGCGTGCGTACCGCCAATGCTGGACGCAGAATGGCGGGCTGGTCCCAGTCACTGTTGGTAAAGACGCCCTTCGCTTCCATTGCCGGTACCCGGGCGTAGAGCGCGTCGAGTCCGCCCGGAGCTTCCATAACAATCAGTGCCGCTTCCAGCACTTCGGTATTTGGTGCCAGCGAATCGCTCTGGTGCGTGAACGCAAGCTGATCCAGAGCCTCGTCAAACGCTGAAACAGATGCGTTGGTTGCTGGATCAGAACCCGGGATAGTCACCATGCTTTCCTTGCTTAGTCGATAAGCCACTTTGAATCGTCCATTACTCAACGATGCTCTTAAGGCCTTCCATAAGCAAACGATTCCGGCACTTTCGTTTCTATTTGTAACCAGAGCGACTATATTGAAAGTGACGGTTGGGAAGCATAAACCCGCTGTATCCGCCCAGCGACACATTCATGCATGTACTCATGCACCTCGCTTTGCTCTGGGCCACTCAACCCTCCGTAAGCGACATTGTCTAAAGGCTTGGTTTACCTGGTGCGCACCAATGTCGGCGCAGTTTTTCCAGGCTGACCGGCAAGGAGAACATCGAATGTCGATAACATCAGAAACTCAGGTATCCCCAGATAAAGCCGCCTGGCTTGATCCGGAGATGGATTCGGTGAAAGGCACCGAAACGCCCAAGGATCCGAACAAGGGCTACATTGCCCTGCTCGGCTGGAGTGTCAATGCGATCAAGGCGGCACAGAAGTTTGACCGCCGCTATATCGTTGTTGCTCCCGAATGGGCTGCGGATTTCTGCGAAGTCAACAAGATACCTTTCATTCCGTGGGATTTTATCCGGCTTAATGATCGGTCCCTGGAAATTGCGGAGCGACTGAAAACCGAAGGTGTGGATGTCGCGATTCCACTGTTCGAGGAAACCGTCGAGTGGTCCGGCGCCATCAACTCCGTCCTGCTGAACAGTCCTCGCATGTATGGGCAGTCCATTCTGTTCCGGGACAAGGCGTTGATGAAGCGGCGTGCCCAGCTTGGTGGCATCCGTGTCGGGATCTTTGAGGAGGCCCACGAAAAAGAGGACATCGTCCGATTCATGAAGCGCGTCAACCAGACGCTGCTCAAGCTCGATGGCGACCCGGATGACCCGATTCACGTCAAGGCATTCGACAAGGCCGGCTGCCTGGGCCACCGGATGATCCGTAAGATAGAAGAAATCGATAGTATCCCGGCAGAGGAATATCCCCTGCTGATGGAAAGTCACCTGGATGGCTGGGAATTCGCCGTTGAGGCCTGGATCCACGACGGCAAGATCAAGTTTCTCAACATCTCGGAGTACGTAACCTTGGGGTACTCGGTATTCGTGCCGGCTACCGCTCAACTCGAGAGTTGGCGCAATGCGATCACCAAGCAGATCGAATTGTTGATCAAAACGTTCGACATTCAGTTCGGCTTAATCCATCCCGAGTACTTCGTCACCGCAGATGGCGAAATGTACTTTGGCGAGGTTGCTTACCGCCCGCCCGGATTCAAGGCTTTCGAGCTGATCGAAATGGCTTATGGGTTCAATGCGTACCAGGCTTCCATGTTGGTGTTCGATCCCAAAAGTACCAAAGAAGAAGTGGACAGCTTTTTCCCTCGCGAGGTGGTGGATGCAAAAGGTTACGCAGGGTGCTTCGGCGTGTATCCAAGGCGTCGTGTGGTCAGCAAACTGGAAATGCCCAAAGAAACGATTGAGCATCCCTACTTCCGTTCACACGAATTGCACGAACCGACAGAGGCCACTGTCCCTGACCGGTCAGCCTTCGGTACCCACTGGGGCCTCGTCTTCTTCTTTGGTGACGACCCCATCAAGATGCGGGATTTGCTGAAAGCTCAGGAAGAGCTGGACTTCTATGTCTAGAAGCCCTGCCTGACCGCCCTGCCCTTTGCCCCTGCCATCTGACGGCCGGGACAAAGGGCGTTTTCGTCAATTCGTCCGGTCACTCATCGTCGCTGAAAGCGGAGCGGTGAAACTCGGCGGCGTATTCAGCTTCTTTCACCCCCGTTTCAAACACCTCAGGTACATTCCCACCGGAAAGAACCTCCAGTACGGCATGAACACCCTTTGCGAGGGACGTCAGGTTGTAGCCGCCTTCCAATATGAACGCCAGACGGCCCTGACAGTGCTGCTCTGCAATGTCCTGTACGATTCGGGTAATGACCTTGAAGCCGTCGTAGGTCAGGTTAAGCGCCAAATCATTGCGGTGGGGATCAAACCCGGCCGATACCAGCACAAGATCCGGTTTGAAGTGTTCGGCGGCCGGAACCAGTATATCGCGGTAGACCTTTTCAAATGCGACATCTCCGGCTGATTCCGGAAGCGGGACATTGATTGTGTAACCCTCGCCAAAACCTGCCCCGACTTCTTCCAGGTGGCCCGATCCGGGATAGAACGGCGCGGCACAATGGGTGTCGAAGAACAGTACATCAGGATCGGCCCAGAAGATGTCCTGGGTGCCGTTGCCGTGGTGTGCATCCCAGTCGACAATCAGTACCCGCTCACATCCCAGTCTTGCCAGGGCGTGGGCTGCCGCTACGGCAACATTGTTAAAAATACAGAAGCCCCGGGCTCTTACGGGCTCCGCGTGATGGCCGGGCGGGCGCACCAGGGCGAATGCGCTTTGGCATTCCCCTTTGATCACACTTTCTACCGCCGCAATTGCGTTGCCGGCAGCGGCCAGGGCCGCGTTGATACTGTTCGGTGAAACCGCGGTAGTGTCCGCGTCGAGCCAGGCGCTCTGGCCTGACAATGAAAATACGTGGTCGAGGTAAGAGGCCGTATGTACCCTGGCAAGCTGATTGTAGGTAGCGCTGCCGCCGGACTTGAACTCAACACCCGGGATGGGGTTTTTCTCCAGGTACTCCGTAATGGCGGTCAGGCGGCCGGGGTGCTCCGGGTAGCTCCATTTGAAGTCCAGATCCTTCAGGATATGCCGGACCCGCTTTTCTACACGGCTTGGAACAAATGGCAGATCCACCTTGGGATCATGGCCCAACATGATTTCATCTGTAAAAACATTGACCGTTCGATCACCTAACACTCGCGCCTCCTTTGAGCCCTGCTTTCAGGGCCGATTTCTCAGAGCTTCCTGCACCGAGCTTGTTAACGCTGCGGCACGTATGCCGATGGTTTTAAAACCAAGCCTGCTCCATGCCGCCCTGGCTTCCTTGTTGGATGCCGAATACTCAAGGATCAGTTCGTAGGCGCCATGGCTCTCGGCGAATGACACCAGCCTGCGAAGCAGGTCAGGGAAAATCCCCAGTTTCCGGAACTCCGGCTCTACCCACACGTCGTCAATGAACGCGGACCTGAACTCTACATGGCTGGTCTGCTCCCAGATACCCTGGCTGCGAATGAGATAGATATACCCCATTCCGACCAGGCCCACCCCGGGCACCTCGGCCACCACCAGTTGTTTGTTCCCGTCCGTCAGGGACGACTGCATTACTTCAATAAGCCGGTTTCGCTCGTCCTCTGTCAGATCCTGGGGCGGCGCGTCGGCTACGTGCAGGGCTAAACGGGCCAGAAACTCAACCATGACGGTCAGGTCTTCCTCTATGGCATCTCTTATGAGGTACTTCTTCGTACCGCCCTTTTTGCCGACCATTTCCGCGCTTCCCTTTTACTATGGCTGGTTCTTCTTGGTTATCAAGTACATCATAGTCGCTTTCGGCGCCGTTGAATGTCAGACCAGGCTGACCCGGTGAATGGCGCTGATGGCCTGCCCGTCCCAGATGAACTCGAAATGGGTACTCTGAATAACGCTTGTGATGTGCCTGGGTGTGAACAGTCCCCAGCAGGTAGCGCCCGGTCGGCGCACTGAATGGTATTGCAAGCTTTCCGCGCCGGATTTATAAAGTGCCTGCCCGAGGACTCTGGACGCGGCATAGCTTTCCGGGGCATAGATTGGGTCAGTCTCAGGCAGGGTCGTGGCGTCGTGACACTCCATCTGCCCGACCCTGAATTTCAGTCCGCGAAAAACCAGCCGGTCATAATCCAGCCCGTGAACGCCTGCCCAATAGCGCCCCTGGTGATACGACACTTCGGCTATCGAGGTTGCCATGGAGTCTGCCAGGTAAAGAACGCCGAACTGGCCATCGCTGAAACGGCTGCCTTCAGGGTTCACGTGGGTAAACGGGCTGATGGCGTAAGAACAACCGGTGATGCCAAACGGAATGTCAGAGCGCCGGATCAGGTTAAGGTTGCCCACCTCTGTCTGAATCCGCGGGTTCGTCATGGCTTGCAATTGGTACAACTGCTCGAATTCGCTTTCGTCTGCGACGTCATCAAACAGATGAATGGGTGGGAACTTCGAGTTTACCAGCCGGAACCCGGTCATTGGTTCCAGGGTTTTCAGGGGTGGTAGTGACTCTGTCACCACAAGCCCCCGCGCAGGGCATCTATGCGCTTGAAGGTTTCATAAAGCGCAGAGAACTGACCGGTACTGATGATTTCAAGCGGGCTTTTGCCATTGAAGTACGGATTGTCGTTTTTCAGGGACATAAAACCGTAAACGTTCCTGGGGTTCTCGAAAATCATTCGCAGGCATCCGTGAATATTCACCAGGTAGCTGAGCCTCTCGATCTGGTCGTGGGTCAGGTTGGCCTGTTCCGGATTCTTGCGGTATTTGTAGTACGCCGGGCGTGATATCTGAAGGATTTTCTGAATCTGGTCCGCCGTGCAGCCCCAACGATCCAGAATTGTGAACACAGTCTTCAGGCCAACGCCGGGGACGCTGCTTTTTTCAACGGATTCAAGTTTCTGTGCCTGGCTCATAGCCGATACCACCGGTTACCCATCTTCATGCGAATTGATGAGTATCAGAATAAACCATTTATTCGCATCAGTCTATGCGTAGACAAACGGAGGTGCACTCACTCCCCGTGTTCGTCAGCTAAATCTGCCAGGGTTTTATGTTCACATTCTTTTTCCGCGAGAAACGAGTCCGATGAGTCGGTCAGGATATTGTCATCACTCATGAAGCGGCGTCCCAATAGCGCTGGATAGGAGAATTTGCCGCGGTCTGTGAGTGAAAACTCTGTTGAGTGAGAGGTTCCGGCAATGCAGAACTCCATGTTGACCACGTAACGGTCCTGGGAATCTGCTCCCTTGCGTTTGACCTTCACAGTACGTTCGACCGGCAAGTTAAACTCGAGGATGACTTCGTCCAGGTCCTCACCATCGCCATTTTCCTGATCCTTGTGGTCAGCCAGCGGTAGCTGAAAACTGACCCACTCTTCATCGTCTTTTTCATAAGCCTCCACATTGACGGCATGCAGGGACGATGTTTTCGCACCCGTGTCCAGCCGGGCTTTCAGGCGCAGGCCTGTTTCCTCCAGTACGATCCATTCCACATACCCGAGCTTCTCAGGAATACTGTTCTCATCATCATCGGCATTTGCCAGAAGCACTGCAGGGGTGAGTAACAACATGGCGGCGATAGACTTTACAGGCTTTGGCAACATTATGGGGCCTCTTTGGCAAAGTGCCTGAGTTCAGGAAAAAAATGCAGAAAACGGCGTTCCAGTTCATTGTCGTGCTCTTGAATCTCTTCAATGATGCCGGTGAACGCATTTTGGAAACGGATACGACCGGCAACGCGATCCAGAGCATATCCGATATTTTCAAGCTCCATATAGGAATGGAACCAGTCGTGCCTGACGATCTGTCGGGTTACCCGCTGCATGGGTTCAGGCATCAGTGGCGAATGGTGGTCCAGTTCCCGGTAAACCTGATCAATGAAGGTATCCGGGTTTACATGACTGAAGCGTTGCCAGTGTCTTAACAGGTAGTGATCATAGAGGATATCCAGGGCAATTCCGGCAAAGCGGCGCCTTTGCGGGGAAAACAACCGTTTACTGGCGATAACTTCAGGATGGCGATCGGTGAATGCGTCCACCGCCCGGTGGTGGTAGAGCCCTTCCCTGACCCTATCAGGCAGATCTCCGGGCACGATGCCGCGGGCGAAATCTCCCAACAGGCTGCCAACGCGGGCCTGTGGGCTATCCGGTGCAAGAAAGAGATGGGCAAGGTGATTCAAGAAGACTCCTGACATTCTGGCGGCAAACGGGCGCCTGCCGCCAGAAAACCAGGCCCGGAATCATCCGGATCAGAAGCTGAAGGTTACCCCCAGCCCAAGGCCGTCAACGGTGGCGCCGTTCTTGTCATAGTAACGCATGTATTCCAGGTTGCCAGCCACCTCCGGAGTGATATCGACATTGACGCCAGCGCCGTATGAGAAGTCGGTTTCATCCTCGGTTGTTGTGCCCAGCACCGATTGTGCCTCGAGTTCGATACGGGTAAAGCCGAATACCAGGTAGGGCGTTGCCGGGGATTCGTTGGCCAGATTAAGGGTGGCGTAGCCCCCGAAGAAATTGTCCAGGGAATAGTCGACACCGTCGATGCGGTCGTCATCCACACCGAAGCCGGCACGGGCCTCTACCCCGAAGAATGGCGATACCAGCCCCCCTACCTTGGCGGAAAGCGCGCCAACATCCACTTCGTCACGGCCATTTTCAATATCAATGAAACTATAGTTCAGGCCAGCGTACAGGCTGCCACCGCCGGATTTGTAGATATCCGCTGAAGCTGTCTGGGAGATACCCAGGGCTGAAACCGAGGCCAGGCCCAGCATCAGTGCAATTGGCTTTTTCATGCTCAATACTCCTTTTGGTGTGTATCCGCACTCAATAATTTAAGTTGCATCAGGCTGACGATAAACACCAGCGGCAGGATCCTCATTTACGCGGAATTTACAGTGATTTAATTAACCGGTAAGACCCTGACAGTTCTGGGGTTCTACCTTGCGAAAGCGCTATGCCGCCTGTATTCTGTCGCGATCTCTTTGTTCAGCCGGCTTGAGCATCCTTTGAGAAACCTGAGTCCCGTAATCTTCATTATCAGCGTCATGTTTATACTTCTGAGTATTTTCATGACCTTGCCTGTGCTTTTGCTTGCGACTTCCGAGGCGCCGAACGCCATGGCGTTTGCGGAGTCGGCAGCGATCTGTTTCGGAATCGGCCTTCTTGGGATACTGACAACCTATCGCCAGGCGAGAGATCTGAAACCTCGCTTCATGTTTGTGTTGACGGTTTCCAGCTGGTTTATCATCGCCCTGCTCTCCTCGCTTCCTTTCTACCTCAGTGACCTGGGCCTTACCCTGGGAGAAGCCTTTTTCGAAGGCACCTCCGGCATTACCACAACCGGGGCTACGGTGCTTATCGGGCTTGATTCCATGGATCAGGATCTGCTGCTCTGGCGCTCAATACTGCAGTGGATTGGCGGTATAGGGATTATCGGCATGTTCGTCGCCGTGATGCCTTTCCTGCGGGTTGGTGGCATGCGGCTATTCGCTACGGAGTCGTCCGAATGGACAGACAAGGCGTTGCCCCGAATGAAAACCCTCAGCCGCGGCCTGCTCTTTGTCTACGTCGGGTTTACCGTCATTGCAGTAACGACTTACTCCTTTTCCGGAATGAGTCTGTTCGACGCGTTCAACCATGGTCTCACCAGTATTGCCACCGGTGGCTTCTCTACCTCTGACATGTCCATGGGCAAGTTCGACTCGAATCTGATCCTGCTCCAGGCAACCTTCTTCATGATGATTGGCAGTCTGCCTTTTTTCCTGTTTGTCCGGGAACTGCACGGCCAGCATGGGGTGTTGTTCCGGGACCAGCAGGTTCGCCTTTTTTTGCTGATTTTGCTGGTCATTCCTGCATTACTGACGCTTTATCGCTGGTACGTGACACCATCCGGGTTTGACCCCATCGACGGTTACGTTTCAACGCTTTTCAACGTGACTTCAGTGGTCACAACAACCGGCTACGCGTCAGAAGACTACTCCACCTGGGGACCCCTGGCATTCGTACTGTTTTTCTTTCTGATGTTTGTTGGCGGATGTTCGGGCTCAACAGCGGGTGGGATGAAAATTTTCCGCTTCCAGCTGTCACTGATCGTCCTGCGGGAACAGTTGATGCGCCTGTTGCACCCCAGGGCCGTGTTTACCCGTAACTACAATGGCCGGGCGGTTAGCGACGAGATCATTTCCTCGATGATTGCTTACACCTTTATATTCCTGTTGTGCCTGCTGCTCATAACGATTGCACTGGCCGCGATGCAGCTGGACTTTATTACCAGCCTGTCCGGAGCCCTGACCGTTCTTACCAACGTGGGGCCTGCCCTTGGTGACACCATCGGCCCAGCCGGCACCTTCGCGCCGTTACCCGAGGCTGCCAAGTGGGTCCTGTCCGTGGGCATGCTGATGGGGCGTCTTGAGATTCTCAGCGTGGTGATCGTGCTTTCGCCGGCGTTCTGGCGCAGCTGATACCTACCTCAGCCATTGCACCGCGGGGTTTTCCAGCGGCAGCGTCAGGCGGTCATCCTTTACTCTCAGGCGCGGCGTGTAGTGCCCTTCGGGGCGCGACGGTACCGAGCATTCATAAAGATAACTGTGGGCTGATCCGGCAAGGGGATGCTTCATTGTCATCACGGTGACCGTTCGAGGCCCGTAATCAGATGCTTCCGCCACCAGTTCCACCGCAATTCGCTGCTCTGCGACACCATCCAGGTAAACCTCTACTGTGTAGGTCTGATCGCCCCCGGAGTCGCTGACGCTGAAGGCGCTGAAGCGAAGTCTTGGCCAGTGCCGGATGATATCCTGGTGCTCGGCCACCAATTCTGTTGCCGCCGCCGGGGTGCGTTGTTTGCCCAGTTCCACCATGGGCAAGTAAAATCCTTCCACATACTCCCGAACCATCCGGTTGGCCGAAAAGGAGGCCGTCAGCTGATCCATGCTGGCACGTATCCGTTGCAGCCATGCCCGTGGCAACCCCTGATCGTCCACGCTATAGAAGGCGGGGATCACTTCGCCCTCCAGCAGGTCAAGAAGTTCCCTGGCATCGGATTCGTCGTGCTCGTGGGTACTGCCAAGCTCTTCGAACGTTGCGTCAGGGCGAATGGCCCAGCCTACCTCGTCGTTCCATGCTTCGGCCCACCAGCCATCGTGCTGGGACAGGTTCAGCCCTCCATTCACCAGCACTTTCATGCCACTGGTACCGCAGGCCTCCCAGGGATGCCTCGGGCAGTTCAGCCATACGTCCACACCCTGGATTAACTGGCTGGCCACGCCCAGGTCATAATCTTCAATAAAAACGACCTTGCCTTCCACATCCGGTCGGCGGCAGAAGCTTTTCCATCGCCGGATAATCTCCTTGCCACGTTGGTCATGGGGGTGGGCCTTGCCAGCCAGCACTATCTGCAAGGGCCGGTCCCGGCTTGCCAGCAGTGCCAGAAGCCGTTCCTGGTCGTTCAGCAGCAGATCCGGCCGTTTGTAGTCCGTGAAACGCCTGGCAAACCCGAGGGTCAGGGTTTCATTGTCCAGCAGCAATCCACAGGCCGCGGCGTGGTTGTTTCCCGGGTGCTGGTCACAATGCTGGCTGGCAAGACGATGGCGCAGGTAACCAACCAGCCGGCTGCGTTGCAAGCGGCGCATTTCCCACACATCTTCATCCGATATTCCGGACATCGGGCATGAAGTCTGTAGCGGGCGTCGCCAGCGATCCTTGCCACAGGCTTTTGTCCAGATGGCATCGGATTCCGGGGAATCCCAGCTTGGGGTGTGCACACCATTGGTGACGTATTCAGCAGGAATATCCTCGGCTGGCCAACGAGCGAAGAACGGCTGGAAGATTTTCTGTGAAACCTTCTGATGAATCCGGCTGACCCCATTCATCCTGCCACTCATATTCAATGCCAGAAACGCCATATTCAGGTGTGGGTCGTCTGTTCGGGATTCCCCCGTGGCGCTCTGACTGCCGAGCTTTACCAGTTCTTCGACGGTAAGGTTACGGGCTTCAAGCCAGGATGCCAGGTAAAGCTGCAATAATGGCCTTGAGAAGTGGTCGAAGCCGGATGCAACGGAGGTGTGTGTGGTAAACAGGTTGGTCGCCCGAGTAGCGGCTCGGGCTGTCTGAAAGTCAGTATTGTGCTGGTCCTGCCAGCACAACGCCCTTTCGATCAGCGCCAGCGCGCAATGACCTTCGTTGAGGTGGCACACCGCTGGCTCAATACCCAGTTGATGTAAAAGGCGCCAGCCGCCGATCCCCAGCACCATTTCCTGTTGCAGGCGTTTCTCCGGATCACCGGTATAGAGTTCGCTGGTGATGCCCCGGTCGCCGGGTTCATTACGCGGGTCATTGCTGTCCAGCAGCAGGAGCTGGCAGCGGCCCACCTGCGCCACCCAGGCTCTCAGGCGCACAGGCCGGCCCGGGAACGGGACGATCACCCTCACCCATTCGCCGTCTTCATCCCTGAGGGGTGAAACCGGAAGCATCGTCGGGTCGTTGTAGGGGTAGAACTCCAGCTGTTCCCCGTCATTACTGATTGCCTGGCGGAAGTACCCCTGCTGGTAGAGCAATCCAACCGCAGTCACCGGGACACCAAGGTCGCTGGCTGCCTTGAGATAGTCACCCGCCAGAACACCCAATCCACCGCTGTATAACGGCAGGGATTCACTGAGCCCGTATTCCATGCAGAAATAGGCGACTCCCTGCCCGAGGTCGCCCGGGCAGTCGTCCAAGTACCAGGTGTTGGCTTGCACAAACTGATTGTGGGCCGCCACCTGTTCCTGGTATCGCTTCTGAAAGGCGGGGTCTTCCGCCAGTTCAGCCAGCCTGTCGCCGGATACGCTGTTCAGAACCAGCCAGGCATTGCGGGTTGCGGTCCAGGTATCTTCATCCAGGGCACGCCAGAGTTCATCGCTGCCATGGTGCCAGGTCCACCGCAGATCCAGCGCCAGTGTGAACAGGTCTTTAAGGGGCTCGGGCAAGGACCGCGGAGTATAGGCTGCCAGGGTCAAGTTGAAGCTCCGGTCAGGTCAGGGTCAATGGGCTGTGTAACCCCCATCAATGACCAGCTCGCTGCCGGTCACGAATTTTGATTCGTCCGAAGCCAGATAGACCGCACCCCAGGCAATATCGTCCGGTTCACCCATATGGCCTACCGGGTGAAGCGCATCTGTGGCTTTTCTCGCTTCTTCCGGATCCTGGCCAGTGGTCTTCAGGTGAGCTTCAACCAGTGGTGTCCAGATAAACCCGGGGTGGATGGAATTGGCGCGGATATTCTCCTTCGCGTACAGCAGGGCATCGGTTTTCGTCATCAGCCGCACGGCACCCTTGGATGCGTGGTAAGGAGGAATGTCCGGGGCGCTCACCAGCCCGTAAATGGATGACAGGTTAATAATGCTACCCACGCCCGCTTTCTTCATGTGCGGTATCGCGTGTTTGGTGCAGAAGAAAACCCCCTTCACGTTCACATTCTGCACAAGGTCCCATTCTTCCTCGGTCAGTTCGTGAGTAGGCTTGTTCGCACCTGCGATACCGGCATTATTGACCATCACCGTCAGGCTGCCGAAGGTTTCGGCAACCTTGTCCAGAACCTGTTTGACCTCCTGTTCCTTGCTGACATCGCAATGCCAGTAACCTGCCTTCAGGCCGCGATCGGTCAGTTGAGTGGCAAGCGCCTTGCCTTCCTGATCCTGGCAATCAAGGATGGCTACAGCAGCGGCCTCTTCCGCCATTCGGGTTGCGATTGCAGCCCCGATGCCTACCGAGCCACCGGTAACAACGGCCACCTTGCCTTTGAGTCGTGCCATGGGAATCCTCCGTGAGATTTAATAGGCTTGCCGGCGAACAGGAAAATAGTTCATCGGCACATGATGTTTTTTCAGCCACTGGACAAGTGATGAAATCGTGAAACCGTCGTTTTCAACCCCCTCAAAATCGACGCCAAGGCCTTTGTCCGATTTGCGAACAACGTGTGCCTTCAGTCGCCTGAACTGTTTCTCCTGATTGTCAGGAAAACGGAATTCAAGCTCCAGTGTCTGGTTTAGCTGCACATCTGTGTAGTCGGTCGAAATAAAAAGCCCCCGCTTGGATGCATCCCGGATCTGGCCGGTTGCCACGGGCATTCCACGCTTGTACACAAACAGACCGAGCTTTCCCTGTACGCGTTTACTGAGTCTGTGTTCCATTACTCTCCCCCCTGACTCGTCATGAATGCCATTCGTTGCTACTGCTACTGTTTTATAGCTCACTGTTGGGCGCATCAATTTGACGTTGATCAAATTGCGATCAGTCATTGTGTTATGGCAGGCGCCCATATTTCTGAACGGACTCAGCGATCCTTTTGGACAGTTGTTCAGTGCATAAATTCCGGTCCAGTTGCCAGATCCAGTTGTTTGTTACGGTGCCCGGAGTATTGAACCGTGCCTCGGTACCCAGCCCGATGTAATCCTGCATGGGAACGATAGCCAGGGAGCATACAGAGCGGAATGCTGCCTCGATGACCGGCCAGGGCATGTCCTCGGCGGCGCAGGCCAGATAGTCATTTACATAGCGACGTGTAGGCTCGTCCAGGCTCTGGTACCAGCCAAGGGTGGTGTCGTTGTCGTGGGTTCCCGTGTACACGAGATCCCCGGCATGATGATTATGCAGCAGGTGGGGATTGTCCGGGCTGCCGTCAAATCCGAATTGCATAACCGTCATACCTGGCAGCCGGAAGCGCTTGCGGAGCTCCTCCACATCCTCGCTGATCATGCCCAGGTTTTCCGCTACCAGGGGCAGTTCCGGAAATCGCTTGAAGCAGGTTGCAAGAAAATCATCTCCCGGGCCCGGAACCCAGTAGCCGTATCGTGGCTCCGGTGATTCGGCCGGGATTTCCCAGTAGGCCTGCAGCCCACGGAAGTGATCAATTCGAATCAGGTCGAAAAGGTGGCGCTGGCTTTCCAGCCGTTCCAGCCACCACTGATAACCATCCGCTGCCATGGCCTGCCAGTCATAAAGCGGGTTGCCCCAGTGCTGGCCGTCCGGTGAGAAATAATCCGGTGGCACTCCGGCAACCACCGTCGGCTCACCTCGCTGGTCCAGCTTGAACAGGTGCCGGTTGGCCCAGACATCGGCGCTGTCGTGGGCAACGAAAATGGGGATGTCCCCAAACAGCAGAATGCCTTTTGTTCGGGCATAGTCCCGCAGCGCCTGCCATTGATGATTGAACAGAAACTGCTCGAAGCGGATCCGCGCCAGCCGGGGCTGGTTCTCATTGATGAATGCCTGCAGCGCGTTACTTTCCCGATCCCGCAAGGACTCCGGCCATTCCAGCCAGCCCGGAGACTCCTGAACCTCCCGGATCGCACAGAACAGGCAGAAATCATCAAGCCAGTAATCATTGGCCGCCCTGAAGCGCTCGAATCCACTCTGGTCAAGGCCAGGCGGGCTCTCCCTTTCATTAGAGAAGAACCGCTGTGCCGCCAGAGTCAATAGCGCCTGGCGCAGTTCGGCTGTCGGCCGGGAAAGCTCCCCCTCGTCCAACAAACCGGCCTGGACCAGTTCAGCCAGGTCTATAAAGTCCGGGTTACCGGCGTGGGCACTCAACGACTGATAAGGAGAAAGATCACGGTGGGTTGGACCGATCGGTAACGTCTGCCAGATGCTGATACCACTGGCGGCCAGGAAGTCGACAAACTGCCGTGCTTCAGCACCGATGACACCCCAGGAGCCTGGCAGGCAGGTCGGATGCAACAGCACCCCTGCCCGGCGCGTGTTGAACAGATCGTCGTTGCTGCTCGACATCATGCCGGTTGATCCGCTTCATGTCCGGGCCGCATGGTGCCGCCCCGGGCCGGTTCGCCGCTGCCCTGGCTCAGTTGCTGGAATACCGACGGTGGTGCCGGATAGCCGATCAGCTCATACAGATTGACAAGGTGGCGCCGGTAAAGGTGCTCAAAGTCACTGACGATCTGGGCCGGGTTGTAATCCCCGAACCACCAGAACCAGTCCGAACCTTCGCAGATAGCGAGCTGGTGCCTGGCGGACTCCTTTTGCTCGGAACTCAGGCTGCCATTGTCCATCACCCGGTCGTAATGGGTTTTTGCCTCACAAAGAAGATCCCAGGCGCGGTTCTTATCCGGGTCGCCGATCCAGGTGGAGAAAGTGCCATAGATCCAGCTGCCGGCCACCAGGTGCGGCAGGTTGATCTGCTCTGCAACCGGTTCTGCCACCAGATCGCTGTAGGTTGTGAGTTTCAGCCGCGGATGGTGCGCCAGCACCCGATACAGCTCGTCGAGAAAATGAAAACCGTTTTCCGGATAGTATTCCCAGGCATTTTCACCATCCATAATCACAGAAATCACCGGGTGCGCCTTGCCTTGGGCCTGCGTCGCGATGTTCTCCATGTGATGAACCAGATCACCGACGGCATCCACCGCATGCCAGTCGGCATAGGTGAAACCGATAAGGTCGGAAAGCCCGTCATCCCGGAAAAACACCGTTATATCGGATTCGCCAAAACTGTAGGGTTGATGAACGCCTGAATCCGGCAGGTTGGCGTTGCCTTCCCGGGCAAGATTCAGGCTGTTGTGAATCACCGAGTCCCCGCTGGCCGTCCAGCGGAACCCGTGTTCACCCAGTATTGCCAGGGTGGACTGGCTGAGGCCGCCCTCCGAGGCCCAGCACCCAGTCGGTTCAATACCAAAAAAGCGCTGGAATACGGATTTCGCCTGCTGCAGTTGCCAGCCGGCCCTGTCCTCGCCACCGGGATATTGGCGGCAAACAGGCAGGGGAATGTCCGGCATGGCCTCGCGAGCAGACCCGAGATCCAGCAACAGCGGCAGCATGGCGTGGCTGTAGGGGCTGACGGATAGCTCCACCTGCCCATTCCGGGCCAGATGCCGGTACCTGGGGCCGATACCGGAAAGCACATCAAAAATCACATCCAGCAACGCCTTGCGGTCGTCAGGGGTAAAATGCTGTCCCTTTTCCTGAAGCGCCTGGATGCAATGGTTCTCGTGCCGTATGGTTTCCCCCATCCAGCCGAGGTGATACCAGACCAGAAGATCCGACAGGAATCGGCTGGAAATATAGCGCTGCAACTCGGGTTTCTGGCGGTAGACCTCGGCAAGCTCGGCCAGTCTGGCGTAGGCGGGATAGCGCCTGATGATGCGTTCCGGGTTGGCCCGCAGGGCTTTTTCCATCAGACCGAGAAAGGCCGGAGTGCCGGTGTCCGGCATTTCCTGTGCGACCAGTGCTGCCAGCAGGGGGTCACCGATTTCGCCTGCACCATGGCGCCATCGTTCAATCTGGACCAGGTAGGTTTCGATCTGTTCCAGAAGAATCGGAGCAAAGTTGACCACAGCCCTCGCCTGGGGCTCTTTTTCAAGGTGAGCAGCCATGTCGCTGTAATCCTTGATGGTGTGCAGATACACCCAGGGAAACAGGAACTGGCCTGTACGCATGTCCTGGTACGAGGGCTGGTGCATATGCCAGCAAAGCACCACCGGGGTTTTGGTTTCAGAGACCATGGGGGTAGTCCTGCCCGAGCATCTCGGGCGTAATGAGCACAATACCCCTGGGTGAAACATGGAACCGCTTGCGGTCTTCGGTTTCATCAAAACCGATACGTGAGCCTTCCGGAATGCGGCAGCCGCGATCAATCAGGGCATTGCGTATGTGGCAGTGGCGGCCAATCTCTACATCCGGATAGATGACCGAGTCTGATATATCACTGTAGGAATGAACTTTAACCTGCGAGAATAAAAGGGAATGTTTGACCACGGCGCCGGACACAATACAGCCCCCTGCCACCATTGAGTCCACCGCCGTCCCCCTGCGGTTCTCGTCATCAAATATGAACTTCGCCGGCGGCAACTGCTCCTGATAGGTCCAGATCGGCCAGTCAGCATCGTACAGATTCAATTCCGGACTGATGCCAATAAGTTCCAGGTTTGCCTGCCAGAGTGCATCGATAGTGCCCACATCACGCCAGTAGGCAGGTTTGTTCTGAACCGGATCCCGGAACGGAAAAGCTATTACCCGCAGGCGTTTGATGACCGACGGGATAATATCCTTGCCGAAATCATGGGAGGTGTCCCCTTCCATCTGATGATCACGCATCAACTCATCGAACAATACCCGGGTGCTGAACACGTAGATACCCATGGATGCCAGCGCCTTGCCCGGCTGGCCAGGCATAGGCTTGGGTTGCTCCGGTTTCTCAACAAATTCAGTAACTCTTAGCTCATCGTCTACCGACATAACCCCGAATGCCGAGGCTTCGTCAATGGGTACTTCGATACAACCAACGGTGATTTCAGCATCATTCTCGACATGGGCAGCCAACATTGTGCCGTAGTCCATCTTGTAGATATGGTCACCGGCGAGAATCAGAACATATTCTGGATTGTGGCTGCGAATGATGTCCAGATTCTGCAAAACAGCATCTGCTGTTCCCTCATACCAGGATGTTTCAATCCGTTGCTGTGCTGGCAACAATTCGACGAACTCATCCATTTCCCCGCGCAGGAAACCCCACCCTCTCTGGATATGGCGGATCAGGGAGTGGGATTTGTACTGGGTAATCACACCTACCCTGCCTATACCCGAGTTAATACAATTTGAGAGTGGAAAATCGATAATTCGAAACTTTCCACCAAAAGGAACCGCCGGTTTGGCTCGCCAATTGGTGAGATCATGAAGGCGGGAACCCCGGCCGCCGGCGAGCACCAGCGCGAGAGTTTGGCGAGTAAGGCGACTGACGAAACGCTGGGCCGTGTGCATAACTGCTCCCCTGAAAATCCTTTGACTATGATGCGTTTTTCAGCAGAAAGGTCCTGACTTGGATTTGACGCTTGTAATGATATTAAAACACTATCACGAAATTATGACGTAGACTTGTCACGGGTCATTTTTCAAACAGGCCCATTAGCGTTCAATGTCAGCTCCACCTGGTTAGGAATATCACAGACTATGGATAGCCCAGCGCTAAGCGAATTCGACCTTCATCTTTTTGCCGAAGGCAGGCACTGGCACATCTACAATGTGATGGGCGCCCATGTCTGCAAAAGCGACGGCGTTGAGGGTGTCCGTTTCGCGGTATGGGCCCCCCATGCCAAAGCCGTCAGCGTTGTTGGCGACTTCAACGACTGGGCTTCCGGCGCCCACGCCATGGCCCTTCATGAAGGCATGGGGGTATGGTCGTGCTTTGTTCCCGGTATCGGTACGGGCGCCCTCTATAAGTTCGTCATTACCACCGAGAAGGGCCGGCAGCTCCTGAAAACCGATCCCTATGGCCAGGCCTTCGAACTGAGACCCGCCACGGCGGCCGTTGTTACCGAAAGAGGCCATTACGACTGGCACGACGGAGACTGGCTCAGCCGTCGTAGCCGATGGAACTGGCAGGAAACCCCCATTTCAATCTATGAGGTTCATGCTGCTTCCTGGCGCCACCATGGCTCCGGGCGCTGGCTGAACTACCGCGAGCTGGCGGATCAGCTGATCCCCTACGTGCTGGAACTGGGGTTCACCCATATCGAGTTATTGCCAGTGACAGAGCACCCCCTGGATGAGTCCTGGGGTTACCAGACCACTGGCTACTACGCGCCCACCAGCCGGTTCGGCACACCGGATGACCTGCGCTATCTCGTGGATCAGTGCCACCAGAATAACCTCGGGGTTATTCTCGACTGGGTGCCCGGCCATTTCCCCACGGATGAACATGCCCTTGCCCGTTTTGACGGCAGCGCCCTGTACGAACACGAAGATCCCCGCAAGGGTCGTCACCAGGACTGGGGAACACTGATCTACAACTACGGCCGGCACGAAGTCCGGAACTTCCTGATTGGCAGTGCCCTGTTCTGGCTGGACGCTTTCCATGTGGATGGCTTGCGTGTGGATGCGGTGGCCTCCATGCTCTATCTCAATTATTCCCGCAAGGAAGGTGAATGGGAGCCCAATATTTATGGCGGCCACGAGAACCTGGAAGCCATTGATTTTCTGCAGGAACTGAATCGGGTATGCCAGAGCCGTTTCCCCGGAGCCCTGATCAGCGCGGAGGAATCTACCTCGTGGCCACGGGTTACCCGGCCACCGGAAATCGGCGGGCTCGGGTTCAACCTGAAGTGGAACATGGGCTGGATGCACGACACCCTCGACTACCTGCACCAGGACCCGGTGTATCGCCAGTACCATCATGACAAGCTGACCTTTGGCCTGGTCTACGCTTTTTCCGAGAATTTCCTGCTGCCGCTTTCCCACGACGAAGTGGTACATGGCAAAGGCAGCCTGATCAATAAAATGACCGGTGACGAGTGGCAGCAGCGGGCCTCTTTACGATTACTGTTCAGCTATATGTACAGCTATCCCGGGGCCAAGTTGCTGTTTATGGGAGGCGAGTTCGGTCAACGCCGGGAATGGAGTGAATCCCGGGAACTGGACTGGTCGCTGCTTGAATCTCCGGGGCATCAGGGGCTCAAACGCCTGGTACAGGACCTGAACGGGCTCTACCGTCAGGAAGTCTCGCTCCATGGCAACAGTTTCCGCCCCGAGGGGTTTGAATGGATTGACTGCCACGACTCACCCCAGTCCGTCATCAGTTTCCTGCGCACCGCCAAGGGCGAAACGTCGGTCATCGTGGTCAATTTCACCCCGGTTCCAAGGCAGAATTATCGCATCGGGTTGCCCCGGGGCGGGACCTGGAGGGAGATCTTCAATTCAGATTCCGAGTACTATGGTGGAAGTAACCTGGGCAACCCCTTCCCCATGCCTGCAGATGAACAGTCATGGATGAACCGCAGCTGGTCGCTGGAGCTGACCCTTCCGCCCCTGGGCGCCATTATCCTGAGGCCGGCATCATGATCCGGGTTCTGTTTGCCACGAGCGAAGTCTATCCCCTGGTCAAAACCGGCGGTCTGGCGGATGTCTCTGCCAGCCTGCCGGAAGCGCTCTGCCGGCTGGAATACGATGTCCAGATCCTGCTTCCCGGTTACCCTCAGGCCATCAAGGCTGCCAGGGAAGCCGGTTCCCGCAGGAAATCCCGTTTCCGGATCGGCCAGTATGAAGTCAGCCTCTGGCAGACGCGGCTTCCGGGAACGGCGGTCACGCTCTGGCTGGTGGATTGTCCGCCACTGTTCGATCGGCCGGGGAACCCGTATCAGAACGAAGAAGGCCAGGACTGGTGGGATAACGCCCACCGCTTCGAGCTTTTTGGCAAGGTCGGGGCCATGATGGCGATGGGCGAAGCCGGAATCAGCTGGAGACCGGATCTGGTCCATTGTAACGATTGGCAAACCGGGCTGATTCCGGTGTTTCTCGAACAGTATGTCCATCGTCCAGGAACCGTGTTCACCATCCACAACCTCGCCTACCAGGGCCTGTTTTCCCATGATACCTTTCGGTCCCTTGGGCTGCCGGATTCACTGTGGCGGTGGGACCAGCTTGAGTTCTACGGCAAGCTGTCGTTTATCAAGGGCGGCCTCGTTTTCAGCGATCGCATAACCACGGTCAGCCCCGGATACGCCAGGGAGATACAGACCCCCGAGTTCGGACATGGTCTTGATGGTGTGCTCAGGCACCGTCAACAGTCGCTATCCGGCATCCTCAATGGCATCGATAATCGCATCTGGAACCCGGAAGAGGATCCCGAGCTGGCATTCCGATATGGTCCGGGCCACCTCAAGAACAAGAATCAATGCCAGGCACACCTGCAGAGGGAACTGGGCCTTGAGGTCAACGGCGGCCCCCTGCTTGGTTTTATTGGCCGCCTGGTGGAACAGAAAGGAGTGGACTGGCTGATTGCCGTTATACCAGAGTTACTGGAGGGCGGATGCCAGTTTGCACTCCTCGGATCTGGCGAAGCGCGGTTCGAGGAACCGCTGAAACAGCTGGCACGGCAGTGGCCGGGTCAGATGTCTCTGACTCTGGGTTATGACGAGGGGCTCTCACATCGTATTACCGCCGGATGCGATATGTTCCTCATGCCATCCCGGTTCGAACCCTGCGGGCTTAACCAGATGTACAGCCTGCGCTACGGTACCGTGCCCATAGTCCATGCAGTCGGCGGGCTGTCTGATACGGTTCAGGATCCGGATGACGTGGGCATCCGCAAGGCCAATGGTTTCCGGTTTGAAGGCGCCAGCGCCGAGGCGTTGCTGGCCACGGTCAACCGTGCGCTGGAATGGTTCCGTGATCGCAAGCGCTGGCGCCTGCTGCAGCAGAATGGCATGACCGCGGACTATTCCTGGAAGCAGCGGGCCCATACCTACGGTGAGCTTTATCAGAGCATTCTGAAAGAACGTGACAATCAACAGCTGGATTAGTGCGAGCCCGTGCCCGCCCGGAGGCAATCAACATGCATAAACCAACGGAATTCCGACTTGAAGCACACCCCCTTATTCCGGAAGCGCTCGAGCGTCTTGAAGAGTTGGCCAACGATCTGTTCTACAGCTGGGATCACGGCGTTCGCAGCCTGTTTGCCAGGATAGACCTGCGCCTGTGGCAGAAGGTTGAGCATAATCCAAAGCTTTTTCTGCGCCGCGTCGCCCAGGACCGGCTGGATGAAGCAGCGGAAGACCGTGCTTTTCTGGCTGAATACCGGCGGGTACTGAGCAGTTACGATGCCTATCTGGAAGCCGGTCCCGGCCCGGAGGTAACGGAGAAACTGGACCCGGAAACAACGCTGGTGGCCTACTTCTGCGCCGAATTCGGCTTTCACGAAAGTTTCCCGATCTACTCCGGGGGGCTTGGTATTCTGGCAGGGGATCACTGCAAGGCGGCCAGTGACCTTGCCCTGCCCTTCGTGGCTGTCGGCCTGCTCTACCAGCAGGGATATTTCATTCAGAGCATTGATGCCCAGGGGCAGCAAATTGCACGATACCGGTCCCATTCCAGTGACGAACTGCCGATAGCACCGGTAGAGAAAGATGGTAAGGTGCTGAAGGTCTCCGTACCCTTTCCGGGGCGAGACGTTACCGCCCGGGTGTGGGAAGCAAGGGTCGGCCATATCCGTCTGTATCTGCTGGACAGCCACACCGAGGAAAACAACCCTGAAGATCAGGAATTAACGCTGCAGCTTTATGGCGGCGACGAATCCACGCGTATCAGCCAGGAGATGCTGCTGGGCATCGGAGGAACCCGGGTGCTGAAGGCCCTGGGCCTGAATCCGACGGTCTGGCACATAAACGAGGGCCATGCTGCGTTCCAGATTATCGAGCGCTGCCGGCTTGCCATGGCCGCGGGATTAAGCTTTGAGGCCGCCCTCGAGGCGGTTGCCGGCGCTACCCTGTTTACTACCCATACACCGGTGGCGGCCGGCCATGACATTTTTCCGAGGAATCTGGTCCACCATGCACTGGGCAGATACCTGGAAGAATCCGGCCTCGACTTCGAGAGGGTGTTTGCACTGGGCCAGAAAAACGGTAGTGACACCTTCAACATGACCGGGCTCGGGCTGCGAGGTTCGCGGTTCCATAACGGCGTCAGCCGGATTCACGGTGGCGTAGCGTCGCGCATGGAAGGCGATATCTGGCCGCAGGTACCCCCGGAAGAGAATCCGCTGGGCTACATTACCAATGGAGTACACGTCCCCACCTTCCTGGCGCCGGAATGGTCCAGCCTGTTTGAAATCCAGGCACCCACCTGGAAGAGTGAACTGAGGAATCCGGACTTCTGGGAGTTTATCGACCAGATTCCGGATTACCACTACTGGAGCGTTCACAAGGCACTCAAGCAACAGATGGGGGAATACACTGTTCGCCGGCTCCGGCGCCAGCATAAGCGCAACGGTACCGGCCACTCGGTGACCGAGCGGATGACGCGCCAGCTGATTTCCACGGAGAAAGACACCCTGGTGATCGGTTTTGCCAGGCGGTTTGCCACCTACAAGCGCGCCACCCTCATCTTTTCCGACCTTGAGCGCCTTGAGAGGATAATCACCGACGCCGATCGCCCGGTGGTGCTGATTTTTGCCGGCAAGGCCCACCCCCGGGACAAGCCCGGCCAGCAATTGATCAAGGTTATCCACGACCTGTCCATGCACCCTTCCCTGATGGGCCACCTGATTCTGCTGGAGGATTACGACCAGGCCATGGCAAGAAGGCTGCTCAGCGGCGTGGACGTGTGGCTGAATACTCCTGAATACCCCAAGGAGGCCAGCGGTACCTCCGGTGAAAAAGCTGCCCTGAACGGGGCTCTCAATCTGAGCGTGCTGGACGGCTGGTGGGGCGAGGGATACAACGGCAAGAACGGCTGGGCCATTCCGCCAAGGGACACCGAGCTGGATGCCGAGTTCCGTAACCAGGAAGAAGCCCGCGACCTTCTGGACCTGCTGGAGTATGAAGTGGTGCCGCTCTATTACGAACGGGCATCCCTGGGTTACTCCAAAGGCTGGGTCAAGCGATCCAAGGCCTCCATGAAAACCATTACGCCAAGGTTCAACAGCCAGCGCATGGTGATGGATTACGTGACCCGTTATTACCAGCCCGCATCCAGCCAGGGTGCCCGCCTGATGGCTGACCAAGGCAGTATCGCCAACGGCCTTGCGGACTGGAAAGCAAGGGTCCGGGAGGCATGGCCGGAGGTAGAGCTGCGGGTTGTCGGATGTGTGAACGCTCGTTGCCCCCATGACGGAGCCGTGGAACTGCGGGTGGAGGCATTGCTAAACGGGCTGAGTGCAGACGATGTGCGCGTTGAGTGCCTGGTGAGCCCGGAGTGCACGGGAACCCATGAGAACCCCGGGCCCGCGAGCTTCTTTCTGGAACGGGAAAGCGAGGCCGACGGCACAACCGTATTTGCTACCCGGGTCCAGCCATCGTACCCCGGGCTTCAGACCCTGAGACTCAGAATGTATCCCTACCACGACGCACTGACACATCCCCTGGAAATGGGCGCCATGCTCTGGGTATGAACCCGGGCATGGCGCGGTATTACAGAACGTACTTGCGGATAAACCTGCCGATGTCCTGGATTTCCTCAAGGCACACACTGTGCTCCATCGGGAAGGTTCGGTACGTCGGATCGAATCCCAGCTCCTTCAGCTTTTCCACGCTCAGCCGCCCCAGTGACTCGGGTACCATCGGATCGTAGGTTCCGTGGTAGATGCTGATGGGGATGCCACGGTTGGCGTCGGAAACCTCGACGGTTTTTGCGGTCGCAAAGTAGGTGGACAGGGCCAGGATGCCACCCAGGCGTTTCGGATAGCTCAGCCCCAGTTCGTAGGCAACGGCCCCGCCCTGGGAGAACCCTGCGATAATAATCTTCTCGCTGTTTACACCGCGTTCAATTTCCCGGTCCACCAGTCTTGCGACGGCATCGGAAGATGCCATCAACTGGTCGGTATCAACGACCCGGTCGATGTCCATCGCTTTGATGTCGTACCAGGCCGGCATGGTCATGCCGCCGTTGATGGTCACGGGCATGTTGGGGGCATGGGGAAAGATGAAACGGACCGCGGCGTCCTCCGGCAGCCCGAGTTCCGGCACCACCGGTTCGAAGTCGTGGCCACTGGCGCCAAGGCCATGAAGCCAGATAACCGCTGCAGTAGGATTGGGTCTGGTTTCCAGCTCTATGTATTGAAGCTCTTGCACAAAGTACCTCGGGTATCAGGAATGTTCCGTTGGTGAATCCGGTTTGCCGTTGTGAGCCTCCAGGGCCGTTACAACGGGGTTGGCGTACATGTCCAGCAGGTATGGCCGGATGGCCGGATCGCAAGCGTCCAGCCGTCGCTCCATCTCCGCTTCCGCCGCCTCGATTTCTGCCGCTGACCAGGCTTCCGCCGTCACCACAGCATCACTGACCGAATCCCGGGTGGCGTGTGAATCCGGATGAATGCCCCTTTGCTGATAGGCCACCAGGTTCGACGTGTGCAGGTGATAGTTGGCGTGCATTTCCCGGTCGATCCGGGCTGCCAGGTCTTTCGGGTTGTCTTCGGCATCGGCAATGGGTGCGCCAAAATGAACGTGCACGTGGCCCTTGAAGCCAGTGAGGCCCTTCATGATCTGATCGGTATCCTCACCTTCCTTCTTGACGTATTCCCCTGTGCGGGCCCGTGTTTCAAGTTCCCGGGCCTTGTCCACATCGCAAGGGTCGTACTCATAGGCAATGGATACCGGCACGATGTGCAGCCGGTTCATGGCCTCGCCAAACGCCAGCCCGCTCTTCTTCTTGCTCATGTAGAACATCTTGATGATGGCCGGATCGGTGAAATCAAGGCCGTTTTTCGCCCGGCCTTCCCTCTGCGCGATCCAGATGCTCTCGTTGTTGTCGATGCTGTGGTTGATAAATGCGGACAGCATGATGTAGGCATCCCGCATCTCCCGCGGGCTGGTCATGTTCCGGCGCACCACAAAACTCTTGTTGAGCCTCATCATTTCGGCAAACACCCTGTTCGCCAGCAGGTTATCTCCGATGGCAATGCGTGTGGTCTTGAAGCCGTTGGCAAACAACAGGTAGTTCACCACCATGGGGTCAAACACGATATCCCGGTGATTGGAAATAAACAGATGAGCACTGTGTTTGTTGAGATTTTCCAGGCCACTGTGGGTAACACGGGTCGTGGTGTTGCTCACCAGCTCGCCAACGTAGCCGGATAACCGGGCCTGGAGATCGTCAATCCGGGTAATGCCGCCGAAGTGGCTGATCAGCCAGCGCTTTACCCACAGCCGGAGAACCGCCGGGGCCCATTTCGCCAGTGTTGGCGATTTGAAGCGGCCGACCATGTCCAGAAATTCCTGGTCCCGAACCAGATTATTGATGGCGTTTGCGGTTTCCTCGTCCGAATAGGGACGGATGGCATCAAATTCCTGCATGGAAATCCTGTTTGTTGAGTGCAGAAAAAAGCCGCATTGTAGCCGCAATAGGGTTTGTTTGTCTCCGCCGATTCCGTGACGGGATTCTGGTATCATTGCTCGCCTGCCAGAATGTCTGGTTTTTACCGTTAACCAACACCACCGGCCAAGTCATGGATTTTGCACAGCTAAGCACAGAGCGCCCCCGTGTTTCAGATCAGGACCCGGAAGAAGTCCTGCACCGGATATTCGGCTACGAGACCTTCAGGCCACTGCAGGGTGACATTATCCGTGAAGTGGTGAATGGCGGTGATGCGCTGGTACTGATGCCTACCGGTGGGGGCAAATCACTGTGTTACCAGGTGCCTGCCCTCGTGCGCGCGGGCACGGCCATCGTTATTTCCCCGCTGATCGCGCTGATGCAGGACCAGGTGGCCGCCCTGAAGGAACTGGGTGTCAGGGCGGCGTTCCTGAACTCCACCATGGATTTCGAGCAGGCCCGGGATACCGAAAATGCCCTGATGACCGGGGAGCTGGACCTTCTCTACTGTGCGCCGGAGCGACTGATCCAGCCCCGCACCCTGGACCTGCTGCACCATGCGTCCATTTCCCTGTTTGCCATTGACGAGGCCCACTGTGTATCCCAGTGGGGGCATGATTTCCGGTCTGACTACCTTGAGCTGAGCCGGCTGGCTCACGAATTCCCCGGTGTGCCCCGTATCGCGTTGACGGCCACTGCCGATGAGCGTACCCGCAAGGAAATTGGAGAAAGGTTGTCCCTTACCGAAGCACGTCACTTCATCAGTGGCTTTGATCGCCCCAACATCCAGTATCGTATCGCTCCGAAAACAAACGCCAACAAACAGTTACTGGATTTTATTAAAGCGGAACATGATGGCGACTGCGGTATCGTTTACTGCCTGTCGCGCAACAAGGTCGATGCCACAGCAAAGATGCTCAGCGACAAAGGCTACACCGCTCTGCCCTATCATGCGGGCCTGAATGCCGGTGACCGGGCCCGGCACCAGGAACGGTTCCTGCGGGAAGACGGGGTTATCATAGTGGCCACCATTGCGTTTGGCATGGGCATCGACAAACCGGATGTGCGGTTTGTCGCCCACCTGGATCTGCCCAAAAGCCTGGAAGCCTATTACCAGGAAACCGGCCGTGCCGGACGGGATGGAAAGCCTTCAACCGCGTGGATGGTTTATGGCCTGCAGGACGTGATCAAGCTGCGGCAGATGCTGGAAGGCTCCATGGGCAACGACCACTTCAAGCGCGTTGAACGCCAGAAGCTGGATGCCATGCTCGGCCTTTGCGAGGTGACCAGTTGCCGAAGGCAGGTACTGCTGCGCTACTTCGGCGACACCCTTGAGGATCCCTGTGGCAACTGTGACACCTGCCTGAATCCACCGGAAACCTGGGATGGCAAGGTGGCTGTCCAGAAGGCGCTTTCCTGCGTGTTCAGAACGGGCCAGCGCTTCGGGGTTACCTACCTGATCGATGTATTGCGTGGTTCGGAGAACGAGAGAATACTGCAATTTGGCCACCACAAGGTGTCCACCTACGGCATAGGTACGGAGCTGTCAGTCAACGACTGGAAATCCGTGTTCCGGCAACTGGTGGCCAACGGCTACCTGCGGGCGGACCCGGAGGGTTACGGTGCCTTGCAGCTTACGGAGGAGTGCCGGCCACTGCTGAAGGGCGAAGTACCCATCCAGCTACGCAAGGACCCGGTGATCAAATCATCCGGCGGTCGCAGTTCCGCTGGTGCATCCGGGCGTCGCAAGATCGTGGATCAGATTACCGACAAAACCGGCTGGGAGGCCTTGCGGGCCTGCCGCAAGGCATTGGCGGAAGAAAAAGGCGTGCCGCCTTACGTGATCTTTCACGATGCGACCCTGTTCGAGATTCTGGAAAAACGACCGAACAGCCTGGCGGAAATGGCGGAGATCAATGGTGTGGGTGCCGCCAAGCTTGAGAAGTACGGCGACACCTTCCTCGCCGCCCTGCGGGAGCTGGACGGCCTGTAACGAGCTGATTTACTACGCCTTGAATCCTTTCTTCCGTACCCGGTACTGGGCAATCGACGTAGCTACATGATTGCCCTCCTGATCGTACAGGGTGCCTTCCAGCGCGAATGCAGCCCTGCCGATCTCATCCGCTTCGGTTTTTATGGCCTGAACCGTTGCTTCATCCAGGGAAAACTCTACGAATACATCCGAGTTGGCTGGCTGCAGGAATTGCAGGGTCATTTCCTTGAGGATGGGGGTGTAGGCCGGCCCCAGGTCGAACAGCGTCAGCACACCACCGGGAATTTCAGCCACCAGGAAGTAGGCACCGGCATACAGGCTGCCAAAATGATTCTTGTTGCCCTTGAGACGAATCTTCGCTTTCACAAAACCGGGCCGCACTTCTTCCACGCTGAAGCCGTTACGGGGCGCAAACGGAATCGACAGCCCGATAATCCGGTTCACCGCAGCGTAACCCGTGGTTTTCCTCAGCCAGGCCAATGGCTGGGTCATCCGTGCTTTGGGATCAGACGCAGAGACCCACTGCCCTGTCGCCCCGATCAGATTATCGATTATCGCCATGTATTTACTCTCCCGAACGCAATGATTCCCGGCAGGCCGGGCCAACAGGCGTAGATGTTTACAGTGCGACAGAAGCCTTCGCAACTATTTTTGTCGATTTCTGCGGACAGTTCCTGTTGCTTCCGGGAAATTCACCTAAACTGCTCTGGTGTTAAAGAATTGCAGAAACAGGAGACCAGGCATGGATAGGGAAGGCAGCGCCCAATGAGCTCGGGACGGGCACGTTGGCTGCTTGCAGGCCTGATGTATTTTGGCGCAGGCATTGTTCTGTTCGCGGATCAACCCGCCAACGCCGCCTCGCAGGCCGCTGACGCCGTGAAGGAATACCGGCTGTGGTACCGGAACTACGACAGCCCGCCTGTCCGTGCACTGGTTTCCCTGGCATTCGACAAGACTCCCGAGTATGGCCCATACACCGTATCCCGAAGCCCCGAGATGCCCCAGGGGCGTGTCATTCGTGAGCTGGAGCAGCAACGCTCATCGCTGGTGGATATTGCCAATGTAGCCACCTCGAATGAACGGGAAGACAATCTGCTGGCCATTCCCATTCCGATTGATGGAGGGCTGCTGGGATTCCGGGTTTGCGTGGTGTTGAAGGAATCGCTGCCGATGTTTGAGGGCATCAGGACCATCCGGGACTTTCAGAAGGCAGGCATACGCATCGGTCAGGGTGCTCACTGGCCAGATACCCCGATACTGGAGGTTAACGGGATACCGGTCATTACCCACTCCCGTTATGAAATTCTCTTCCGTATGTTGGAAAACCAGCGTTTTGAATGCTTTGCCCGGGGTGTGAGCGAAGTATTGTTCGACCTGGAACTGGAAGATAATCCGGACCTGGTGATAGAACCCGATATTCTGCTGGCCTACGCCATGCCCTCGTACTTTTTCGTCAGCAAGCATGACCATGAAACGGCCCAGCGCCTCCAGCTGGGCATGGAGCGGGCGATCGAGGATGGCAGTTTCGGTGAATACCTCGATCACTTCTATGGCAGGGCTCTGAGGGAGCTGGCGCTCGAAGAACGTACCGTACTCGTTCTTGCGAACCCCTACCTGACGGATGAATCCGGTACGATCGGACGCTACACCCTGAGAAATCTGCGTCAGCGCATCCTGTTACTGTCGAGGCCGGAAGCGCCCGCTTCAGACCCGGAACCGTGAGACATTCTGACTGAGCGTTCTGCCAATCGATTCGATCTGCCCGCTGTAGACGTCGTTTTCGCTGGCCGCTTTGGCTGCTTCCTGGCCTTCATCAGCGATCCGGGTGATGGATGAGTTCAACTCTTCCGTCACCGACGTCTGTTCCTCTGATGCCGTGGCGATCTGGGATGTCATCTGGCTGATGGACGTGATGGCCTCGGCAATCCGGTTGAGCGCTTCCATGGCATCCTGGGCCTTTTCCATGCTGACATTGGAAACCGCAGTTGAGGCTTTCATGACTTCCACCGCATTGGCGGCGCCACTCTGCAGGCGTTCAATCATATTGTTGATTTCCTCGGTGCTGTCCTGGGTTCGGCGAGCCAGATTACGCACTTCGTCTGCCACCACGGCAAATCCGCGGCCGGCGTCCCCTGCCCTGGCCGCCTCAATTGCCGCATTCAGTGCCAGCAGATTGGTCTGCTCGGCAATACCCTGGATGACCTCCAGTACCGAAGTAATATCGGTAACATCCTTGCCAAGTTTGTCGATGACTTCGGCAGCCGAATTCACTTCTTTTGACAGCTTCTGCACCGCATCCCTGGATGCGGCAACGGTCTCCAGGGACGCACGGCTGTCGGAATCTGCTGTATTGGCCGCATCCGCCGTCTGCTGGGCATTCTGGGCAATCTCGCCGGCGGCAGCGGACATTTCATTGATTGCCGTGGCCACCATATCCACTTCGGCCTGCTGCTTCTCGACACTGCCACGGCTGGTGCTGGCGGTCTCCCTCAGCGAGGTAACATTATCGCCAAGCTCTGCCGTACCCTGCTGGACGTCCCGGACAACCGTCTGGATGTTTTCAACAAAGCTGTTGAATTCCCGTGCCAGTGTACCGAACTCGTCACTGGCGCTGTCGTCGAGGCGCTTGGTCAGGTCCGCATCACCACTGGCGATGGATGACATGGCGCGGTTGAGTTTGCGTACCGGTGCCATCAGTACCCGAATGCCGAAATGGAGCACCACCAGGGATACCAGCAGACCAATCACAGCGATAATCAGCCCGGTAACCCGAGCCGCCTGAACCGGTGCGTTGATCTTGTCTTCATTGATAAAGGTACCCAGGTACCAGTCCACACCGCGGGCATCGGTGATGGGATGGAAACTTGCCGTCCAGCTTACGCCTTCTGCCTCATAGCGGTGGCTGTCACCACGAAGGCCGGGGTCCTCACCCAGTAATTCGCTGATGTCCTCGCCGACCAGGTCCTGGTCGGGATGATAAAGCACGGTGCCGTCGTCGCTGATCAGCGCGGCATACCCTGTGTCTGCCAGGGTAATGGTGGACAGGGTCTGTTCGATGGTTTTCAGTGCAATATCACCTCCGATTACCCCCTCGTACTCGCCCCGCTTTACCGGAGCCAGGGTGGAGATAATGGTGCCGCCGGTGCCGGCGTCCAGGTAGGGTTCGGTAAAAGACGCCGTACCGCTCTCTTTGGCCTGCTTGAACCAGGGGCGGGTGCGGGGGTCAAAATCATCAGGCAGGGTCGCTTCCGATGCGTCATCTTTCATCAGCATGTAACCATCGTCACGGCCGACATACACATCGATAAAACCGCCACCGGTGGTCGCAGCGGCCAGAATGACCCGGGCATCCCGGTCATTCGTTACCGATTCAAACGCTTTTGCCGTCGCTTCCGTCATGGTCAGGCGGGTGTTGAGCCAATCCGCAATACTGGACGTACTCTGTTCGACCGTGTCCTAAATCAGCGCTTCAACATAGGTATCGGTGGTGTTCTTGAGCCTGATGTTGCCACTGAGCGTGAAGGCCCCCATAACCAACACAAGCAGTATTCCGAAGGCAATGAGTAGCTTCTGGCCGAAACTCAGGTTCGTTTTCCCGGTCCTTTTCAGTAATTTGATGCCGATAGTGTGAGCTTAACGCCATTACGTTCTTTGTTCTGTATAACTTTGTTTCGGCCTATGGTGCGAAGTCTTTAGTGTGATCTGATAAAATGAAAAATCTGTTTAACGCATTCTGCGCAATTTCCCTGCATCCAACCGGAGCCGCCGTCTATGGCCCACGAAGAACTGCACCTTAACCTTCGTAACCTCACCACCGATGACTATGCCCAGCTCCAGAAGCTCATGGACAGGGTGTATGACGACATAGGTGGTGCCTGGCCTGAAGAGACCATCAAGGCCCTGGTTGAGCAGTTCCCGGATGGCCAGATCTGTATCGAGGAATCCGGTGAACTGGTTGCGGTGGCGCTGACGGTGTGTGTGAAGTATGAGCGTTTCAGTAACCCCCACACCTACGACGACCTGATCCTGCGCAACGAAAAAATCTGGCATAACCCCAAGGGTGATTCCCTCTACGGCCTGGATGTTTTCATTCATCCCGATTACCGCGGCTATCGCCTGGGGCGCCGGCTTTATGAAGCACGCAAGGAGCTGTGCCGGTCCATGAACCTCCGTGCCATCCTGGCGGGTGGGAGGATTCCCGGTTACCACAAGTATTCCGACCAGTACTCGCCCGAGGAGTACATCCAGCGGGTGGACCGCAAGGACATTTACGATCCCATCCTCAGCTTCCAGCTGTCCAACGATTTCCAGGTTACCCGGCTGATGCACAAATATCTGCCGGAGGACGAGAAGTCCCTTGGTTACGCCACCCTGCTCGAGTGGCGGAACATTCTTTATACCCCGCCGTCGCCGGTGCTGAGTGTAAAGAAGACCCAGGTGCGGCTGGGCGCCGTGCAATGGCAGATGCGGGAATTCACGTCCGTGGACGAGGTACTTGAACAGGTTGAGTATTTCGTTGACGCGCTGTCCGATTACAAAAGTGACTTTGCGCTCTTCCCGGAGTTTTTCAACGCGCCGTTGATGGGCCTGACGGACCAGATGGACCAGACTCGCGCTATCCGCTTCCTGGCAGGCTTTACCGAGCAGTTCCGCAACCAGATGTCGGAAATGGCGGTGAGCTACAACATCAACATCATCACCGGTTCCATGCCCCTGCTTGAAAACGACCGGGTGTATAACGTTTCCTATCTCTGCCATCGTGACGGGCGCGTGGACGAGCAGCGCAAGATCCATATCACGCCCCACGAACGGCGGGACTGGGTTATCGAGGGTGGCGACAAGTTCCAGGTGTTCGAAACCGACGCCGGCCGGGTCGCCATCATGATCTGCTACGATATCGAGTTTCCTGAACTCGGGCGACTGGCTGCCAGTGACGAAGTGGACATCATTCTCGTTCCCTTCTGGACAGACACCAAGAACGGCTATCTGCGGGTTCGCCACTGTGCCCAGGCCCGTGCGATCGAGAACGAGTGCTACGTTGTCATCACCGGCAGTGTTGGTAACCTGCCCAAGGTTGAGAACCTCGACGTCCAGTATGCCCAGTCCTCGGTGTTTTCGCCCTCTGACTTCGCTTTCCCCCATGATGCGGTAATGGCGGAAACAACCCCGAACACCGAAATGATCATGTTCTCGGATATGGACCTTGAAAAACTCAAGCTGGTGCGCAACGAAGGCTCTGTTACGAATCTGAAAGACAGACGCACGGATATCTACGCCCTCAATACCCTGCAAAAGGGCCAAAATAATCCGGACAGTTGATGAACCGTGTGAAAGCCCTATCGTATGACACTGAACACGTTGCCAAACACCCTGAGTGTGGCTATTGTTTAACCAAGCACACTCAGGTCGCTGCCCCGGAACAACCAGAGATCACTTGTAAATGAACGAAGCACTACCGGATCTTGTCGCACAGTTTCACGTCAAGCGTGGCCTGTTTCGCCGTGAACGGGTTGAAGCGGCGCTGTTTGAGCTGGACAACTTTGGCTGTGTGATGAAAACCGACAAGGTATTCAATCCGGGCGATACGGTTGTGCTCGATCTGATCATGGAAATGCCTTTCGATAACATCCGGGCCGATGGCATAGCCGGTCTTGTCACTGAGCGTAGAAAGCACTGTAGCAATTTCTTTTATTCTGTTGATTTTGTTGATGTTAATGACCAGTCCTCAACCGCCCTCTCGGACAAACTGAAGCGGATACGGGACGTGGTCAGGAAAAAACAGTTACTGAAATCCAGACGTTCCTCAGGGCCCTCCTCCAGCCTTCGGCAGATGGCCTGAACCCACGCACGATTTGCATTCAAACCGTACCGTAAGGAGACATTCCTCATGGCCAAGAAAGCCAACAAGCCAAGCGTTGATAAAGTCGTAAAGAAAGTGAACAAGGAATTTGAGAAAACTTCGTCCCAGATTGAAGCTCTGATCAATGATGCCTTGAAACAGTTCGATAGCCTTCAGAACCAGATTCAGGAACCCGTTCGCAAACTGCTCAAGGAAGTGGACGAACTGCGCGACCGCGAAATGAAACGCTTCAATGACGAGTTTGAACGCCGTCTTGGCGAGTTCCATGATCTCCAGAACCACCTTCTGGACCGGCTCGGTCTCGCCAGCAAAGAGGCGAAAAAGGAAGTGAAGAAGGCGGCCGACAAGGCCAGCCAGAAAACGCCCGCCAAAAAGTCCGGTGCAAAGAAGCCGGCCGCCGGGAAAGCAGCCGCCAAACCGAAGACCGCGAAAGCAAAAACGCCCAAGCCGAAGGCCGCCAGCGCTGCCAAGAGCCCTGCCACTGCGGCAAAGGCCGCCAGCAAAAAGCCCGCTGCACCAAAACAGCCGGCAGCAGCCAAACGTACCCCGAAGCCGGCAGACAAAAGCGATCTGACCCGGATCAAGGGTATCGGCCCGGCTACCGCGACGAAAATGAAAGAAGCGGGCATCACGTCCATCGACCAGATTGCCAATCCGTCTGAAGCTGATCAGGAAAAGCTACAGGCATTCTCCAAAGTGAAGGGGTTCAGCACCTTCAGTGACGAAGCCAAGAAACTTTCTTGATGCAACAATCCGAACAGCCTGTATTACGGGACATTGTCCTGGTTGGCGGCGGGCACAGCCATGTAGGGGTCTTGAAGCGCTTTGCCATGAATCCCGTTCCGGGTGTCCGCCTCACTCTCATCTGCAGAGACACCCATACACCCTATTCCGGTATGTTGCCTGGCTACGTGGCCGGGCACTACTCCTACGATGACGTCCATATTGATCTAAGCAAACTGGCAGAATTTGCCGGTGCACGTTTCTATCGGGACGAAGTTTCAGGAATAGACCGGGCCAGCAAGCGGGTGACGTGTCGCTCCCGGCCAGATGTCCCCTACGATATCCTTTCGGTCAATATCGGTTCCTCTCCCAGGGTCGGTGACGTCAGCGGTGCCGCCGAGCACGCAGTGCCCGTGAAGCCCATCAACGGCTTCAACAATCGCTGGTTGTCGCTGCTGTCCCGTCTGGAGAACCACGAGGGGCCGATGACGGTCGCCGTGGTAGGCGCAGGCGCAGGTGGCGTGGAGCTCACTCTGGCAATGCAGTTCCGGCTCCGGAACGAGCTTGAAAAACGGGGCCACGACCCGGACCAGCTGCACTTTCATCTGTTTGACGCTGAAAACCGGATCCTGCCGACCCACAACGCCAAAGTACGTGCCGTGTTCGAGGAAAAACTGGCGAGCCGTGGTGTAAAGGTTCATCTGGGCTCGTCGGTTTCCAAAGTGGACGCCAGGCACCTGATGACCGAGTCCGGCGAGACCTTCCCTGTGGATGAAGTGCTCTGGGTTACCCGGGCCGGCGGGCCGGCGTGGCTCGCCGATACCGGCCTTGCGCTGGATGAAGGTGGTTTTATCCGCGTGAGGGATACCCTGCAGGCGGAATCCGACGATGACATCTTCGCCGCAGGCGACATCGCCAATGTGATCAATCACCCCCGCGAAAAAGCCGGCGTATTTGCTGTGCGTCAGGGTCGCCCCCTGGCGGATAACCTCAGGCGTTACGCCCTGGGCAAGACGGTAAAGCCTTTCAGCCCCCAGAAAAAATGGCTGGCACTGATCAGTACCGGCGACAAATTCGCCGTAGCTTCCCGCGGTGATATGTCCTTCGCCGGTACCTGGGTCTGGCGCTGGAAAAACCATATTGATAAGCGGTTCATGGCGAAGTTCAATGACCTTCCGGCGATGGAAGAGAACTCCGCCCTGCCCGATACTGGCGCCGCGCAGAACGCCGAGGAAGCATCCCAGGCCATATCAGCCGTTGCCATGCGCTGCGGCGGATGCGGAGCCAAGGTGGGCAGCACGGTGCTGTCTCGGGCACTGGGTGAGCTTCGTCCCATCGAGCGGGACGACATTCTTATCGGCCTGCACGCACCGGATGATGCGGCCGTATTGACGGTACCTCCCGGCAAGGCGGTAGTGCACACGGTCGATTTCTTCCGGGCATTTATTGACGACCCCTATGTGTTCGGGAAGGTAGCCGCCAACCACGCACTGGGCGACGTATTTGCCATGGGTGCCGAAGCCCAGAGTGCCACGGCAGTGGCCACGGTACCCTACGGTATCGAATCCAAAGTGGAAGACGTGGTATTCCAGATGATGTCCGGCGCCGTGGAAGTCCTCAACGAAGCAGGCTGTGCGCTGGTAGGCGGCCACACCGGCGAAGGCCGCGAGCTGGCACTGGGGTTTGCGGTAAACGGCCTGATTGATCCTGAAGAAGTCATGAGCAAGGGCGGTTTGCGGGCCGGTGATGTCCTGCTGCTGACCAAACCCATCGGTACCGGCACCCTGTTTGCGGCGCACGCCAGGCTTGCGGCCAAGGGCCGCTGGATAGACTCGGCACTGGCTTCCATGGTTCAGTCCAACAAGGATGCAGCGCAATGTCTGCGCCGGCACGGCTCCAGGGCCTGCACCGATGTAACCGGTTTCGGACTTCTGGGCCATCTTGTGGAGATGACCCGGCCCTCAGGCGTAGACGCAGAACTGGATCTGGGCGCAATTCCCATCCTCCCCGGCGCCGAGGAGACTGCCGCCGCCGGCATCCTCAGCTCCCTGCAACCTGCCAATATCCGTCTGAGGCGTGGCATCCGCGATCAGGAGAAATGGGTAAAACATCCCCGCTATCCGCTGATCTTTGACCCACAAACCGCCGGCGGACTGCTGGCCAGTGTGCCGGCAGACCAGGCCGAGGCCTGTGTGGATGAGCTCAAGGCACTGGGTTATCCGCACACCGCCATTATTGGCAGGGTATTGCCCCAGGACGAGAGCGGGCCGATCGAACCCATCACTCTCAGGGATTGAGCCGGGTACGCCCGGCCATTGCCTTTTCAATTGCAGCCAGTAATGACGCCCGCTCGGTTTCAGGGGTAAAGCGCCCGGCCAGTTCCGCCACCCGGCCTTCCAGTTCTTCCAGAAATTCCGGTGAATGCTCTGCACGCTGTAACAATCGGGCCAGTTCCGTGTCGTCACCTACAGGGAAATACCCCGGGTAATCGTCGCCAAGCAGGCCGATATTGCCGGAGATATCAGAAGCGATTACAGGAAGGCCCGCACGGCAGGCTTCGGAAACCACATTGGCACCGCCTTCCATTACCGAGCTGATGACCATGGCGCGGGAGCGGCTCATCAGATCGTGAATGGCGGATTTATCCACTTCGCCGAGCCATTTGAAGCGGGGGTTGGCAGCCTGCTCGGCCAGGGCCTTGTCTTCCCAGGCGGGAGTGTGGGCCTTGCCTGCGTTGATTATCCGGATGGCGGAATTATCCGGTAACTGCCTGGCCGCCAATGCCGCACGCAGGGGGTCTTTCTCGTCACGGAGATGGCCTATAACACAGATATCAAAACCCTGTTTCGGCCCTGTTGGTGCGGCAGGCTTGTCCGCGGACTGGAGCACTGTCATCAGTTTGCGGGTAAATTGCGCGGGAATGTCCTGGCCGACCCGTTGATGAAGCGCTACCAGGCAATCGGCCAGTGCCATGGATTCGTGGGTCATGCCCGGGAACCGGTGCTGATGGTCATAAATATCAGTGCCCGTGAGCACAACAATCAGCGGCGTAGACGGGTGCAACCTGCGGAAATGCACAACCGCCTCGTGGCTTCGCCAGGCGTGTAATGCGATGAACAGGTCACAGGGTCCACCATCGTATTCCGTGACAATGTTTACCCGGTGCCCGGCCTGCTCCAGCAACCCGGCCCAGCGCTCGGCCGTTGCCCGGTTGCCTGCCCTTGAACCCGGAGGAGCAGGCGTGATCAGGGAAATATTCATGGTTTGAGTCGCCCCGGAAAATTTATCCATTTTTGATGGATGCCCATAACCTGTTTAGCCGATTGAATCGTATAGATGTTCAGAGTTGAGGTAAATCACGTTATCCTGACCGGCTTCGTAAAGCGCGTTCGCAAAACTCTCGTCGAATCACACGGTAAAAAGAAGGACATTCAAATGGTTTTGAATCTTATACGGAAATTGGCGCTGACCAGCTTCCTTGTTTTTGTCGGCTCCGCAACAGCATCTGCCCAGACTTTTGTGTTTACCGCAATCCCCGACGAAGACGAAACCAAACTGGTTGAACGATTTCGCGGTGTTGCCGAGTACCTCTCCGAACAGCTCGATGCTGATGTACGTTACATCCCGGTAAAATCCTACGCTGCAGCCGTATCCGCATTCCGGAACAACCAGGTGCAACTGGCCTGGTTCGGTGGCCTTTCCGGTGTTCAGGCCAGGGCCCTGGTGCCCGGCTCACAGGCCATTGCCCAGGGTGAGGAAGACCAGGCGTTCTTTAACTATTTCATAGCCCACAAGAGCACAGGGCTTGATCGTGCCGACACCCTGACGGACGATCTCCGGGGCATGACATTTACCTTCGGTTCCAAGGGCTCCACCTCCGGCCGTCTCATCCCCGAATACCATATCCGGGATATTTTCGGTGAAGCACCGGAAGAGGTTTTTGAGCGCGTGGGCTTCAGTGGCAACCATACCCGTACACTCAGGCTGGTTGAGTCCGGCACCTACGACGTTGGCGCCATCAACTACAAAGTGTGGGAAAAGGAACTGGAAGACGGCAACATCAACACCGATGACGTGAAGATCATCTGGAAAACACCGGCCTACCCCAACTACCAGTGGAGTATTCGCGGCGACGTAGACGAAAACTACGGCGAAGGTTTTACCGATCGTGTCCGTGAGGCCCTGCTGGCACTGGACGACCCTGAATTGCTGGAGAGCTTCCCGCGTTCGGACTTTGTGCCCGCCTCAAACTCGGACTATGAGCCGATTGAAAGCGTAGCCAAAGAAATCGGAATCATTGATTGATGTCGGGATTCGACCTGAAGGGCCTGACGGCCTCATTCGGAGGGGAACGGGTTATTGGCCCGCTTTCCCTCAATGTTCACGAAGGCGAGCGCGTTGCGCTTGTTGGCCGCAGCGGTGCTGGAAAATCAACACTGATCAGCCTGATCCATCAGCAGGTAGAGGGCATAGCTTCCCTGGTTCCCCAGAACCTCGGCCTGGTCAATGCGTTGCCCGTATTTCACAACGTTTACATGGGCCGGCTGGACACCAATGCCACCTGGTACAACACACTCACCCTGATCCGGCCGTTTGCGAAAGACACCCGGGAAGTGAAGGCGCTGTTAACGGAGCTGGCCATGCCTGAAAAGGTCTGGATTCCAGCGGCTTCGTTGTCCGGTGGTCAGCGCCAGCGGGTTGCCATCGCCAGGGCTCTGTACCGTCGTTCCGGGCTGCTGCTTGCGGACGAGCCGGTCTCGGCACTGGATGGGCCGTCTGCCCACCTGGTCATGAAGCTGCTCAAAGATCGATTCGCCACCAGTGTCATTGCTCTGCACGATGTAGAGCTGGCCCTGGCGTATTGCACACGCATTGTCGGTATCCAGGATGGGCATATTGCCCTGGATGAGCCCAGCGAAAAGCTGACACCGGCAGACATTACGCCGCTTTACTGAGCCAGACCCCTGTTTATGTTCTCGTCTCCGACCGTAAGAACCAGCCTGATTTTTACCGCCATTGCGGTGGTGGGCCTGTTGTTTGCGGATATTGCCATTACCTCGGCGAATCCATGGAAAGATCTCGGGCGGTTCTTCCTCGGTGTCGTTACACCGGACTTCTTCAGCACCGAGGGCCTGGCAACCGCCCTGCTCCGCACCGTGGCGTTTGCGTTCGTGGGTGTGGCCCTGGGCAGTGTGTGTGGTTTTCTGCTGGCGCTGGTTTATCGCGCCTACCCGGTACGGATTTTCTGTGCGTTTATACGGGCCATCCATGAGCTTTTCTGGGCCCTGATCTTTCTCCAGTTCTTTGGCTTCCACCCGCTGACCGGTGTCCTGGCGATTGCCATTCCCTACGCCGGTATTTTCGCCAAAGTCTATGCTGAAATCCTTGAAGAGGCAGACCCTGAGCCGGGTCGCCTGCTGCCGCCCGGTACCGGTGTGATCTCCGCGTTTCTGTATGCCCGTATCCCCGATTGCTGGGTACAGATGCGTACCTACACGGCCTATCGCCTCGAGTGCGGCCTACGCTCCAGTGCCATTCTGGGGTTCGTGGGCCTGCCGACTCTCGGGTTCTATCTGGAGTCTGCATTTTCCCAGGGGCACTACTCCGAAGCCGGCGCCATGCTGATCCTGTTTTACGTCCTGATCGCCACGCTGCCACTGTGGGTCAAGCCCAGGTTGTTGCCGGTGTATATCATTGGTGCGCCTTTTTTCCTGGGCGAGGGAATGCCCATTGTCTGGGGCAATGTGGCCCGGTTCTTCACCCAGGACATTGTTCCGGGGCCGCTGAAAGGTGATGAAGGCTGGTCCGGAATGGGCAGCTGGCTCGGGGACCTGTTTGTTACCCAGGCCCTGCCCGGCATCTGGAATACGGTCATACTCACCCAGATAGCCCTGGTTGCGACCGGGATTATTGCCTTGCTGGCATTTCCGCTGATTTCCACGCACTTTGGCGGGCCTGTACGCCGGACAAGCGGGCATGTGTTTCTGGTTATCCTGCGCTCCACGCCGGAATACATCCTCGCCTACATTCTCCTGCAGCTGTGGGGGCCGTCCATGCTTCCGGCAGTGGTAGCGCTTGCGCTACATAACGGCGGCATTATTGGCCACCTGATTGGTCGCCAGTCCAGCACCATCATACTGCGTCCCGATGCCTCAACGGGGCTTAACCGGTACACCTACGAGCTGGTGCCTCGTGTGTACCGCTCGTTTCTGGCCTTCCTTTTCTACCGGTGGGAGATCATCATGCGGGAAACTGCCATTCTGGGCATTCTGGGCATCTATACACTCGGTTTCTATGTCGACAACGCCATCCAGAATATCCAGTTCGACAAGGCAATGATACTGATCCTTATCACCGCGTCCCTGAACATCGGTGTTGATATACTTGGCCGTTTCATCCGCAGGAAGCTTGCATTGCAAACCATGCCAACCTGCTAGTGTCCCCGCTAATGGTTACCACGTCACAGTTCCGCATTTTGTGCCGGGGATTGACCTGCATTTCCTTCGTGCCGCCAGATACATTTGGTTACAATCCGGATGAATGATGTAACAGTGACTCTTCAGGCAATCCGGAACGCTTATGACAAACGGCCTTGTTTTATTTATTGAAGTCGGGCTCATTGCCCTGCTGCTGGTGCTTGCCTTCCGAATGCTCACCCTGGTACGGAATGACCCCTTCGTGCCTGCAACCTCTGTTGCTTTTGCCGATTCCGCGCCGCAGTCAGTAACCGTACAGGCTGCGAACCGTCTCAGTTCCGCTCAGGGTGCTGTCGGCCATGGGCTGGACAAGTGTGAGCTGATTACCCGGTTGCATATTCTGCTGAGTATTCAGGAAAGGGATTGCAGAGAGAAAGGTCTGGAGCTGGAGACAGCCCCGAACGCAGTAAAAGAGTATGTGGCTGCCTGGCTTTACGGTGCTGCCTGCTCCCTGTGTGACAAGTCACAGCGTCATTCCGATGCACTGGTCAGCCTTGTGAGCCAGCTCGCCAGCCGGAAAATCGGTCTGCGGCAACCGGAAGCCGTTCAGGTGCTGTCAACGCTCACTGCCAGTTCAACCTGGCTGGCCTGTTTCCGCAATGGCATGGAAGGCGCGGATTACTGGAGCGAACACCGCCACATCCCGCAGGCTTACAGTCTTTACGGCGCCATTACATCAAACGCCTTTATCTGACCAGGCCCGGGCCCGCGGGCTCAGCTTCGGGCCGTAGGCCGGGGCGCTGCCTCTTCAAGTATCCAGCCTGTACCGAGATTCTGCGCTTCTGCGGTTTCCGGGGCGTCGGCAGGTACACCGGTGATCTCCGGCCTGGAAAAACTGCCGTCTTCGAGCCGTTCCATGCTGTCCACATCGACAGAACGCACAACGTAGCGCCTGCCGTCACACTCCACCCTGGAGCGATGGGTCAATCCGAAAATAAAGCGGCAATAATCCAGCTTCAACTGAAGCAGATCCTGTTCGGCTTTCTGGATTTTCCTCAGCAGAACTTTTTGTACGCTATCGCCATAATCCATATGTGCTTCCCTGGACAATTGAAACAGTCCGGTGATTTTACACAATCCTGACCGACTGTCATCCTGTCGTCACCCCCGGCCCTCGGCCCGGAAGGTCAGTTTCACAGGCGTATCGTTATCTGTTTCCGCGTCGGCCTGAAGGTCAATGCGCCAGGTCATTTCCGGGTCGGTTGTGCAGAAAGGTGCGGTAAACCTTGCCTGCCAGACCTGGCTCTTACCATCCTCCGCAAGCCCTGTGCGGGTCATGGGTACCGGGTATTCCCCCAGATACATGGATTCCCCTCGCAAAACGGCCAGTAATCCCGGCTCACTCATGTCTGTGGTGACCGTAAGGTGATACTCGGTACCTTCCGCCTTCACGCCAGCTTTTTTCAGCTGTGCATTCCAGCGAGTGCCCTGTTGCTCCCATCGGCACGTATCATTGAGCAGGTCGCATTCCGTCGCGGTTTGATCAGAGCTGCTATCGGCATCCGACATGAGCCAGCCCGGCCCGAAAACGCCAAGGGCGACCACGCCTGCAATGGCCATAACAGCCACCAGTGCTTTCAACACATTCGTTCCTCCGAGTAAGGGCAGGCATTATGGAGACTATTGCCCACAAGGCAAAGCTTTCTAAATCATCACCGGTCGTGAGAAAATACCGCGCTTTGATTCACCACCAACAGGATATGCCTGTGCAACCGGATATTTCCGTAAAGCACCTGAACAAAGTCTATGCTGATGGTTTCAGGGCCCTCAAAGACATCAACCTTGATATTGAACCGGGAGAAATTTTTGCACTCCTGGGCCCCAATGGCGCGGGCAAGACCACGCTGATCAGCATCATCTGCGGCATTGTGAACCTCACTGATGGCGAGGTGAAAGCCGCCGGTTTCGATATTATCAGGGATTACCGTAAAGCCCGCGAAAGCATCGGCCTGGTACCCCAGGAGCTCAACACGGATTCGTTCGAAACCGTCTGGGACGCCGTATCGTTCAGCCGTGGCCTGTTCGGCAAGCCACCCGCGCCGGACCATATTGAAAAGGTCCTGAAAGACCTTTCACTGTGGGACAAGCGTAACAACCGCATCATGTCGCTCTCAGGGGGCATGAAGCGCCGGGTGATGATTGCCAAGGCACTGTCCCATGAGCCCCGTATCCTGTTTCTGGACGAGCCCACCGCAGGCGTGGACGTGGAGCTACGGCGCGACATGTGGGAAATGGTGCGCAAGCTCCGTGAGAACGGCGTGACCATTATCCTGACCACCCACTACATCGAAGAAGCGGAGGAAATGGCCGACCGCATCGGGGTCATACGCCATGGTGAGATCATTCTGGTGGAAGACAAATCCCGGCTGATGAGCAAGCTGGGCAAGAAAGAGCTGCGCCTGCACCTGCAGAGCCCGCTGGAAAAGATGCCCGGTCAGCTTGCCCTGGAGCCCATAGAACTGTCCGAGGACGGCTATGAGCTGATCTACACCTTCGATTCCCAGCAGGAACAGGCCGGGGTGGCAAGGCTGCTGAGAACCCTTGGTGACCTGGGCATCGAATACCGGGACATCCAGACCAGGGAAAGCTCCCTGGAAGAAATCTTTGTGGGCCTGGTCAATGAATAATGTGGGAGTGACGCAATGAACCTGTACGGCGTTCGTGCAATCTACAAGTTTGAAATGGCCCGCATGCGCCGCACCCTGATGCAGAGCGTCGCCTCGCCGGTGATCTCCACTTCCCTGTACTTTGTGGTGTTCGGTTCGGCCATCGGCAGCCGCATGGGCGACATCGACAACATCAGTTACGGGGCCTATATCATTCCCGGCCTGGTCATGCTGTCGCTGCTGATGCAGAGCATTTCGAACGCCTCCTTTGGTATCTATATGCCGAAATTCTCCGGCACCATCTATGAAGTGCTGTCCGCGCCGGTGTCCTATGTGGAGGTCGTGCTTGGCTATGTCGGTGCGGCCGCGACCAAGTCGGTGATACTGGGCGTTATCATACTGATAACTGCCAGGCTTTTTGTCGATTACGACGTGCTGCATCCGTTCTGGATGTTTGCCTTCCTCGTACTGACGGCAATCACGTTCAGCCTGTTCGGTTTTATTATCGGCATCTGGGCAGATGGATTCGAGAAGCTGCAGATCGTTCCGCTGATGATCGTCACGCCTCTGGTTTTTCTTGGCGGAACCTTCTACTCCATCGACATGCTGCCGGAGGTCTGGCAAACCATCAGCCTGTTCAACCCGGTGGTGTATCTGATCAGTGGCTTCCGATGGGCGTTCTATGGGGTGTCTGACGTGCACGTGGGCATCAGCGTGGGCATGACCCTGATGTTCCTGACCGCCTGCATGATTGCCGTGTGGTGGATCTTCAAAACCGGCTACCGGCTGCGCTCCTGATGAACCGGCACACACCGGTGTTCAGCCTGAAAGCCCTGGTACCCGTACTGGGCCTGCTGTTCTCCGGATGCCTGGCTGCCCTGCCGGATAACGATGCGTTGCCCGCCGTGCAGGCCTGTCTGATAAATGATCAAAAGGCGATTCCCATTACCGTTGAGATCGCCACCAGTTCTGAGGAGCGCAGCCATGGCCTGATGGAACGGGAGGCACTGGCAGAAAATGCAGGCATGCTGTTTGTCTACAGTAACCAGCGCCGTGCTGACCACGGCTTCTGGATGTACCGCACACTGATTCCGCTGGATATTGCCTACATGAATCGCCACGGCAACATCCGCGCGATCCGCCAGATGGCACCCTGCCCCTCAGACCAGGGCAGAGACTGCCCCACTTACCGGGCCGGCGTGCCATTCTACCTGGCTCTCGAGATGAACCAGGGGTACTTTGAAAGCCGGGGAATCGGCGTTGGCGACCGGCTTTCCATGGAACCCGCGGACTGCCGCTAGCCTGCCCTACTCGTCTTTCCAGTCCGGTTTTCGTTTTTCCAGAAAGGCGCAGATTCCTTCCTGTGCATCGGCAGCCTGCATGTTTTCCGCCATAACAACCGACGTATAGTCGTAGGCCTCTGCCAGGCCCATTTCCAGCTGCCTGTAGAAGGCTTCCTTGCCAATTTTCAGGGTGTAACCGGATTTACCCGCTATGGTGGAAGCAAGGCGATATACCGTTTCATCCAGCACCTGTTCGTCCACCACCTGGTTAACCAGCCCGATCCGCTCGGCTTTTTCAGCGCCCACCATCTCGCCGGTCAGCAGCATCTCCATGGCATGCTTGCGGGATACGTTGCGGGACAGAGCCACCATGGGTGTGGAACAGAACAGCCCTATATTCACTCCGGGCGTGGCGAAGCGGGCGGTGTCGGCGGCGACCGCCAGGTCACAACTGGCAACCAGCTGGCACCCGGCTGCGGTGGCAACCCCTGCCACCCGGGCGATGACCGGCCTGGGCAGGTTCACTATCTGTTGCATCACCTTGCTGCACAGGTTGAACAGTTTCAGCTGGAATTCGTGGCTATCGAACTGGCCACTGACCTCACGCAGATCGTGCCCGGCACAGAACACAGGCCCCGCGGCGGCGAGTACCACCACCCTGGTTTCGGTGTTTTCCGCAATTACTTCAAGTTCCCGGGACAGGGCTTCCAGCATAGCCATGGACAGACTATTGCGACGATCCGGCTGGTTCAGTGTCAGCGTTGTAATGCCTTTCTCGGTGGCAACCGTAACCATTTCTTCTGTCGACATGGTGATATCACTCCTCATCTTTTCTCACAGTATTCAGTGACGGTACCAGCGCGTCGAGCCGACTTTCGTCGGGGCCCCTTCTCACAGATGTGACGCACCCGATTGTCCATCTGGCCAACGCCAGGGCTGTCGCCATTGTGGTCTTATGCAAGCAAATCGTACCGATAAATCATAAATTACAAAAAAGAGGTAACCATGGGACTGATCCACCGCGCACTGCCCCTTGCCATCACAATAGCACTCACAGGCTGCGGAGGCAGCGAATCATCCGTTTCCAGTGTCGCATCCTCAGACGACAGCACCAACCAACAAACGGAAGACGGCTCCGGCAGCGGGGTGATCCGTGTGCTCTCAAACCGCCCGGACCTGATCAGCGGTGGTGACGCGCTGATCGAGATAGATTCAGCACAGACAGATGAAACCAAGGTTCACCTGAACGGGGAAGACGTTACGAGCGCCTTTTCAGCCATAGAAAATGGTGCGCTCCGGGGGCTGATTACCGGCCTGGAACGGGGTGAGAACGAATTGAAGGTTGTTGCCGGCAAAGGGGGCGTACTGCGTAAAACGATCATTAACCACCCCAAGGGTGGCCCCGTGTTTTCCGGCCCCCAGGTGCAACCCTGGGACTGCACCAATGCCAATGCGGTGGACGACCAGTGCAATCAGCCACCGGAGTTCGAACTGAAGTATGTGCCGCAGTCGAAATTTGATCTGTTTGCGGAAAGTTTCGATCCCCAGTCTCCCGGTCTTCCGGGGGCCTTCCTGCCTTATGATCCGGAGAACCCGCCGCCCTCCGACGACATCGCCCGGGTGACCACCGACGAAGGCGTTACGGTGCCCTATATCGTGAGAGTCGAAAGAGGTGTCATGAACCGGGATCGCTACCAGGTGATGTCCCTCTATCAGCCGGACCAGGAGTGGACCGCCCTGTCGCCGCAGGAACAGTGGAATGGCAAGATACTGATCCACCACGGTGGCAACGTGGGAGTCAGTTATGGCATGGGCCAACCGCCCAACGGAGACATTGCCGGTACCGCGCCGGAGGGTGCGGAAACCGTCCTGGGAGACAGCATTTCGGTTGCTCTGGCTCGTGGGTTCGTTACCCTCTCCACAGCCCAGGCTAATCTTGGCCACAACGTGAATCTGGTGACCGCTGCGGAATCCCTGGTGATGGCAAAGGAGCACATCATCGAGCAGTACGGGCCAGTGCGTTACACCATTGACACCGGATGTTCCGGCGGCGCCATTGCACAGCAACACATTGCCAACGCCTACCCCGGCATCTACCAGGGCCTGATCGTTCAGTGTTCCTACCCGGATGTGTGGACCACTGCGACCCAGTTTGCGGATTACAACCTGCTCAACGAATACCTGGGCAACCAGGTATCCGAAGATCCTGACGACCTGCTGGCGTTCTTCGAGAGCCTGCTTGCCTCGCCGGTGCTGGCTGTTCAGTGGCCCGCTCTTTACGGGCATTTGCCACTCAACCCGGTCGTATCCGACCTGGCGTTCTTCCCTTCCGCAGAACCGGATCAGGAGAACTGCCCGGGCCTGGCGGGACAGGCCGACGTGTATGACCCGGAAACGCACCCGGACGGTCTACGCTGCGGCCTGATTGATTACATGGCCAATCAGTTTGGCAAACGCCCGCCCGAGGCCTGGTCTCCCAATGAACAATTGCTGGCAAAGGGGTTCACCGGAATTCCCCTGGACAACGCCGGAGTTCAATACGGCCTCAAGGCCTTGCAGGATGGCGTCATTACCGGTGACCAGTTCCTCGCCGTGAACCGGGACATCGGTGGACTGGATATCGACATCAACTACCAGCCCGAACGCACCGTTGCCGACCTGGAAGCGCTGGAGAACGCTTATCGCACCGGTGCGATCAATACCGCCGAGAACCTTGCCAACGTTCCCATCATTGATCTCCGTGGCCCTGACCCGGGCATTGCCCATGATGCTTTCCATTCCTGGCAGGTCCGGGCAAGGCTGGAACAGACCCAGGGCCACGCGCGCAATCATGTGATCTGGTACGGCGCGTTCCCACTTGCGGGGGACACAATCTTCACCACCGAAGCCCTGCTGGTGATGGATCAGTGGCTGGCCGCGATCGAAGCCGACGGCGAACCGGAGCCGGTAGCGAATAAAGTGGTCAGCAATAAACCAGTGACCGCGAGGGACCGTTGTCTGTCCCTGTCCGCGCCATTTTCAGAGGAAGGCCCGAAAGCCCCCTACACCGGCAACCTGCTCTACCCGGAACCGCAGGTGTCCGGGCTGGACTCCGAACAGATTCCCACCCTTCCCGCCGAGCTGGGCCAGATCCTGGACGTTGCCACCGGGCAGACCTGTGGCCTGAAGCTTGGCGAACTTGGCCTGCCCGAGATTATCACCGACCCGCTCGAACCCATTACCGACGAAGTGGTGGAAGCCCAGAAGCTGGTGGTCCAGACCCGGTTCGGAACGCCTCGCACGGTGGCGGGTGATTCGGTGACCACTCTGAATAACAAGTGCCAGCTGAAACCAGTAGATCCTGCAGACTACCCGGTGAATATACTCAATGGCGTATACACCTCTGAAGGTTTCGCAAAAAAGGTGGCTGAGATTTTTCCGGATGGAGTCTGCGATTACACAAAACCACCTGTTGGTCAGGGCCCCACGCTGACATGGCTTCAATACGGCAACGAAGAATCCGTAGTAACCGGGGGCGAGCCATTGCCCACCCTGGATGGACAGGTTTCAGGCTGGGCTTCGCCGGCGTTTGCGGTGGACCTGAACCCGCGAACCGACCTGTAATTCCGGATCCGCTCTCATGATGTATCCTGTACATCATGAGAGACTCGAAGAAACAACGCCGGAAACTGGAAAAACAACTTGCTGAAGCCACGTCCTATGAGCACTGGCACGCCATCGCCGAACAACTGGATGAGTTGGAGGGCGCTTTGGCGTGGCGGGAGGACAGCGGTAGCGAACTGCTTCACGAGAAGCTGATTCGTGAACACATCGACGCCATGGTTCGCTGTCGCGAAAAAAGCGATACCCGGGGCCTGACCCGTGTGCTGCAGGAAAGCCTCTACCGCCATCTGGGCGAAATCGCCAATCCGGACCTTTACGCCGTCGCCTGGACGGGTACCAAGTACCTGGTGACGGAGTTTCTGGATGAAGTGGAACGGTCGATGAACTTCATCTGCGACCACGACATGCCGGGGATTACCGAACAGCAAAAACTTCGCCTGTTCCGGGATGCCGAAAAGGTATACGGTCGCCCGGCTCTGATGCTGAGCGGCGGTGCCGCCTTCGGGATCTATCACATTGGTGTTACCCGCGCGCTCTGGCAACAGCGGCTGCTACCGGATGTGATCGCCGGCTCCAGCATGGGCGCGATCGTGGCAGGCGCCATCTGCACACGCAATAATGAGGAACTCGAGCGCTTTTTCAATGAACCCGGTGAGATCCACCTGGATGCGTTTCGCTGGCTGGAACCCCGCCGGATCTGGCGCAAACGCCATGCCATGGATCAGTCCCAGTTGCTGCACCATATCCATACCAACATTGGCAGCACCAGCTTTCTTGAAGCCGCGGAACACAGCGGGCGAACCCTCAACATCTCGGTGTCACCCACCCGGACACGCCAGAAACCAAGGCTGCTGAATAACCTGGCATCGCCGGAAGTGCTGGTGGACTCGGCCATTCTTGCCTCCTGTGCCGTGCCCGGTATCTATCCGCCGGTCACGCTTCAGGCCAGGGACACTGACAGAGGGCCCAACGGTCGCAAACCCTACATGCCCACGGAACGCTGGATTGACGGCAGCGTCCACGGAGACCTGCCACTGATGCGAATGGCACGGCTCCATAATGTCAATCGCACCATTGTCAGCCAGGCCAATCCCCATGTGTTGCCGTTTATCAGCCATCACCACCAGCGCGGGCCGGGGGCATCCGCCAAACAGGCCGCAGCGTCCCTGATGCATGCCCAGGTGGCCACCACCCTGAATCTGACCCGTAACAGCTGGTCATCCACCATACTACGGCCGTTGCTGGAACAGGCCCACGCCATGGCTACGCAGACCTACCTGGGAGATATCAACATCCAGTTCCCGTTCCGGCCGTTGCTTTATCGCAAGATACTCACCAACCCCGGCCGCCGGGACCTGGAAATGTTTATCCGCCTCGGAGAACAGGCCACCTGGCCACGCCTGGCCATGATCCGGGACCAGACACGCATCAGCCGCACCTTCAGCAATTGCATCGCACGGCTGGAGAAAACCTGCGCAGAAGACGCCAGGCCCGGGGAGTAGCCTTGCAGAGCACACGGATCAAAGGCCTGACCATTGCCGCCCTGGGCGTGCTGTTTATCGTACCGGACGCATTGCTGGTGAAAATCACGTCGGTTGAGCCGGTGGTCTTCCTGTTCTGGCGTGGACTGCTGCTGGCCATCAGCTTCCTGGTAATCAGCTGGGCGAGATACCGGCACCGCCTGACCACCGAAATCAGACGCTGTGGCTGGAAAGGTGTGTTCTGCGCCGGGGCCTTCGCAGTCAGCACCCTGGGGTTCGTGGTGGGAATGAAGAACACCGCCGCAGGCAACGTGCTGGTTATCCTCAACACCGCCCCGGTCATTGCCGCGTTGATCGCCTGGCTGATATGGAGGGAAACCCTGCCCTGGCGCACCTGGGTTGTCATTCTGGTATGCGTGACCGGCGCAACCTTCATGGCCATTGGTGAATGGGGCAAAGGCGACCCTCTGGGCCTGATGATGGCCGGCATCGCCGCCACTGCCCTTGCCTCCAACCTGAACGTGGCACGCTCCCGCCCGGACTGCGACATGAGTGTCATGCTGATGTTTGGTGCCCTGGCGCTGGCTGTTGTGGCAGCGGCAATGGGCGGTGCCGAAATGCTCTCTGCCCGGGACGGCTTTTTCATCGCCCTGCTCTGCCTGGTATTCCTGCCAACGGCCTGCATCCTCATACAGATCGGCCCCCGCTACATTCCGGCGGCGGAAGTGAGCCTGATGCTGTTGCTGGAGACCGTACTGGGATCGTTTCTGGTGTGGCTGTTCCTCGGCGAGGTACCGCCGGATCTCAGCCTGGTTGGTGGGGTGATCGTGTTCTCGGCATTGGCTGTGCACGGGTGGATAGAAGTGAGGCGTTATCGGAAAGCCCGCGCGGCCTGAGACAGAGCTGGAAACGAACCGGCACAGCCAAACGACCGAAAGGTTTCAAGACTCTCATGTTAACCGGAGGTGCCTTAAACCTTGGCATAACCTCGAAACTCTTGCGCGCCTCAACGAATTAATCAAACAAAAAAAGCAAAGCCGATAAGCATCGCGCCATTGATCGAACGGTATAGTGCAAACTTTCCTTCCGGGCAATTACGGGCTAAGCGTCTTACCAGATAAACCAGTGATAGCATCAGCACCGCCTGAATCATTGTGAACCCAATCAGGTAGGCAAAGACGGCAGTGTTCTCAGCGCCAACAACTGCACCGCCATAGCCATAACCGTGCAGAAGTCCTGCGACAGGTGCCAAAAACCAATACAGCCTGGCACTATCGAGCCTCTGAGCCAGCAGGAAACCACCAACAATGACGATCGTCAGAAAGATGCCTGTTTCTATAAACGGGAGATCCGGCAGGGCAAGGTGCCCCAAGGTACCCACAATCGTCAGCGCCAGAAAAAGGCCGGTATGGGTGATGATCTGTCGGCTGCAAAACGCCAACAAACACGCAAACCCGACCACAAACAGAAAATGATCCAGCTCGATAATCGGATGACCAAGCCCGGACAGAAGCCCCTGGATCGCCGTTTCGGGGACTTCTCCGCCCATTGGATGATGCCCATGGCTGGCCATGGGAAAAAACAGAACGAGCAAACTGAGGAATTGATATTTCATCGTGGCATCTCCGATGATTTAAGGCGCTGACTTCCTAACAGCCTTGATATTCGCGCTATCGCAGTCAAAAACTGCTGTGAGTCAGAGATAGTCGACAGATAACCACCCTCCACCTTGAGCAATTCAATGGCGATGTCATGGGTCTTCTGCTCCGGCTCTGCACAGCAGTCTTCCAACACCAAGACGTTATAACCACGGTCGGAAGCCTCCCGAACCGTAGAGTTGATACAGACACCTGTGGTCACGCCGGTTATGATCAGGTTCTCTACATTTCTATTGCAGAGGATGTCGTTCAGTTCGGTACCATGGAAGGAACCCGTGCCGGACTTGTCAATCACGATCTCGGTCTCGTCAGGCTGCAACTCATCGATAAAATCCCAACCATGTTCACCACGTATCAACAGCCTTCCTAGAGGGCCCTGGCTACCGATTTCAGCACCCGCCAAAGCAGTTTTTATACGTTTGCTGCGGGGCAGATCAGACAGGTTCGAGCGGTGACCCTCCCGGGTGTAGATAATGGCAATGCCCGCTTCCCGACAAGCATCCCTGACCGCGCTGATTCGGGGAACAATGGCCCGCGCTAACCCAACGTCGCCACCGCGGGTATGCATATAGCCAGACGGGTCACAGAAGTCGCGCTGCATATCAATAATCATCAAGGCTGTTTTTTCTGGCAACAGCGATCCTTCTATAGGGAAATCGTAGGGGTTGCCGGGGATCGTCATTTGACCACCTCCGGCTGGACTGTATATTGGCCCTGTCGCTGGTACTCCTTTCGGTGCTCTGCGGCTTCCACGACTTCTACCTCACGCTCACGCAGCTGGTGGACCTGCCAAAGATTTTTTTCCTCCAGCAATCCCTGCAGTGCTTCCAGCCAGCAGGTGTAGTAGTCGTCATCAGTATTGATACAGCCAAACCTTTCCTTTTCACTGATACGGCCTATTAGCGCGGACTGGAATTGCTGCAAGGTAAAAAAACCCTTCTCGCTTGCGGCAAGGGTCATGCCGAACAAACGCGCGGACCAAGGTGTGCTGAAAGTCAGGTTTTCAAAACCTGACTGACGGAGGGCGGCTGAAAGTGTTTCTGACTGCATGGCAAGCCTCCTAACCGGCTTGATGAATGTGGCGGGCAACCCCGATCATGTGATCGCGGGTTATCAGCTCGGCAAGTTCGGCTTCGCTAAGGTTTTCAGCATGGTCGGGCTTTTCCGGCATGACCAGATAGCGGATCTCGGAAACGCTGTCCCAAACGCGGATCTCGACGTCTTCCTGCAGCTCAACGCCCAGTTCAGACAGCACCTTACGTGGTTCCCTTACCAGGCGTGATCGGTAGGCGCTCGACTTGTACCAAACCGGTGGCAGCCCCAGAATCGGCCAGGGATAGCAGGAACAAAGGGTGCAGACCACCACGTTGTGAACCTTAGACGTATTCTCTACTACGTGCAGCAGCTCCGTCTCAGGGCCCCCAATCCCGAGTTCTGCACAGGCTGCCAGTCCATCAGCTAGCAGCCGTTTCTTGAATTCTGGATCAACCCAGGCACGGGCAATAACCTTGGCGCCGGTTTTAGGTCCGACATTCTCTTCATAATGCCGGACCACTTTGTCGATATCCTCGGAAGTCAGCACATTGATTTCATTAAGCAGACTTTCAATGGCCTCGGTCCGAATCGCTTGCCAGGCTTTCTCGGGGTGCGCATGCTTGTGGCCCATTACTCATTCTCCTGATCAGCTTCCAGGTGGTTTTCGCTGAGGTCGATATAAACGTAAAGATTGGGTTCGGCCTGTGACTCGCCCCAGAGCGTCTGGGCATCAAACCGCACGGTGTATACTGCCTGCAGGTTTTCGCCCTGGTAATGCGCGCGTGTATCGGGAAAAACCCATGCTTGGTCATTTACCCGGTAGATGTCACCGCTCTTACCACGAGTGTAATTCGTGACACGAGTGTGGCCGGGAGGATGAATGTTTCTCACCCTCACCCGCTGCCCCTCGTCAAATTTCGGAGTTACCGACTCTTCCTTGCGCCAGGCGCCCCAGCGCACCCTGGCATCCTCCGACATAGGCCAATTACGGTCGGTTTTTCGAACCGGAGTAAACTGACGTTTGTCGCTGGCAATTTCAGCTGCACGCAGATCCACTTCTTCCCTGCGCACGATGTTGCGACGGTCCAGTATGCGCTCCATGGCAAACAGCCAGCGGCCATAATAGGAATGGGTGAGATAATCCTCAGGAGCCATTAACTCAATTTCATGGCGATGCTCATCCAGATTCCAGACCCCCAGCCCATCAATAACCTGGGTCATGCAGAAAACACGGCTACCCCACTCGGTAGTGAACACCGGTTCGTCGGGATCAATTTCCACGGGTCCAAAGCCGTGCAGTCCACCCATATCATGAATGCCGTTCATCGCGGTCTCCTGCTAGTAGATGACGTTTTCCACCTTCTTCTGAAGTTCCAGGTACTCTTCTGAATAGCGATCTCGCATGCCCGGGCTGATGGTATCTTCATCGATCAGAATCTGCGCAGGATCACCACCGAGCACCAGAACGCGATCCCCCACAGTGATAGCTTCCTCCACATCGTGGGTCACCATCACCATGGATGTTCCGGTCTGTTCCTGAAGATTCCGGATCAAAGTGTGCATATGTCGTTTCAGACTTATATCGAGTGCGCTGAAAGGCTCATCCAGCAAAAGTACTGCCGGTCGGGTAATGAGTGCCCTGGCGATGGCGGTGCGTTGTTTCATTCCGCCGGATAGCTCGTGGGGGTATTGCCTGGCAGCTCCTTTCAGATCGACGCTGGCGAGGATATCTCGGACGGCTTGAGCCTGATCGCGCTTGTCGTTCTGGCGAAAGCGCAGGCCAAACTTCACGTTTCCCTCCACGGTTAACCAGGGAAAAAGGTTGTTCTCCTGAAAGATCATGACGATATCTGGCGTAGGTCCTGTCAGGAATCGCTGCCGGTATACCACTCCGCCAGTATCCTCGGGCCGAATAAAACCACCTAACGCTCTGAGGAGGGTGCTTTTACCACAACCGGACCGGCCAAGAATCGTGGTAATGCGCCCTGCTTCGATCTTAAGGTTCAGATTCTGCAGGGGGCTTGGAACGACGCCCTTTCGTGCGGGGAAATTGACTGTCAGGTGGTCCAGGTGAAACACAGGGCCCGGTTGAACCTGCGTTGGTGCCGCGGCACCCCGTCTCACGGTATTAAGGCTATTCATTAAACCCTCCACCAAAGGATGCGCTGGCCGATAAAAGCCAGAACGCGATCCACCAAGAAACCAGAAATGCCGATCACCAGCATGCCAAACATGATCAACTCGTTATTGAACAGGTTTCGACCCATCATGATGATCGCGCCCAATCCATCCCGCATACCAACCATTTCCGCCACCAGAACGGCCATCCAGGCAGCAATGAAGTTGGTACGCAACAGAGTAAACACGCCGGGAAGAATTGCGGGCAGAATGACGTAGACCCAACGTTGCCACTTACTGGCCCCGAGGTTTCCGGAGACCGTCAGGTATTCCTCGGGGACCCGTCGGATCTCCGCCAGCGTGCCAATAGTCAGAATGAAATAAACACCCATAAAGACGATGAACACAGCTGTTACATTACTGATTCCGAACACCACGATGGCCAGCGGAATCCAAGCAATGGGTGCAATAGGTGCCAGAACGTACAGGAAAGGCGATATGCACCAGGTTGCGTAGCGGGAAAGCCCTATCAGTGTCCCGGTCAACAGCGCACCGGCGAAGGCCAACGCCATGCCCGCAAAAACACGTCCAAAAGTGGATAATATGGCTTCGTCCAGAGAAGACGCCTGGGAACCCAGCCCCACCCGAAAGCCACTGTCCACCACCATGCTTAGAAACTGACTGGGTGGCGGCGCGACCGTTGTGAAAGCTAATCCGGTACGCCCTGCCGCCTCCCAGAGCACCACGAGTAGCGTGAAAGACAAGGTTCCAAGCACCCAAGGGCCAGACCGCTCCCAACCAATGGCTTTCACTATCATTGTTCCAGTGACTCGATCAGGTCAGTGCGGAAAATATCTTCTGCCGTAGTAGTGCCACTGACATAACCCATGCTGGTTAACTCATCCACCACAAACTGAACGGAATCGATATCGGGGTTGAAGGAAATAGGCTGCGGTGCGCTGGTGAAGGCCTGCCTGAGAACATCCTCGGATACCCGGAAATAGTTGCCGCCGTCCAGCAACTCAAGCGCCTGATCCACGTCATTATTGATGATATTCGCGGCACAGAGCATGCCGTTCATGAAAGATTCGACCATTTCTGGCTCTTCATCCAGTGTGGACTGAAGAGTGCTGATAACGGTGTTGGGGGCTTTTTCAGCCCATGCGGTGGCGTTATTGGTGATCATGGTTGCGCCACGATTTTCCACCATTTCGGAAGTATAGGGCTTAATGTGGCTGAGCATGTCCACGTCCCCGCTGCGGAAGGCTTCCACCATTGCCAGCAGGTCGTCGAAGTAGATGAAATCAACGTCTTCCGTGGACAACCCCACCCTCGCCAACTCCGTGACCATTATCAACTCAAGGGTGTCGCCCTGAAGAACAGCAACACTCAATTTTTTACCATCAGACTCTACATGTTCTTTCAGATCTTCCATTGAATCCAATTTGGACTCGCCCTGAGCTATCACTTCCATGACACCCCACCCCCCTGCTGCGGCCAGTACGCGAATCGGAACACCGCTGTTGGCAGCAAAAAACGGTAGTGTGAAAGGATTGATATTGAAATCCAGAGAACCACCCGCAAGAGCCGCGTTATTATCTCCCGGATTGGCAAAGAAACGCGTATCAACTGCAAGCCCCTGCTTTTCAAAACAGCCACTTTCGACGCCGACAAAAAGGGGCGCCATATCCAGAGCAACCAGATGCCCAACAGTCACAGCCGTCAGGTCCTGACTGGCGTGAGCGGGCAAAGCAAAGGTGACCACCAGGGCGGCGCCTAGCGAGGAAACGGTGGGTCGGATAGCCATGTCACTTCTCCAGATCTCAAAATATGAATCGGATTGAAATTACCTTCAAAGGCTAGCCTGCCCTGTCAGTGCAAAAAATAGCCGTGAATCCATGTTTACTTTGACCAGCGACGAGGTAAGAAAAGCAAATGGCTAGTTACGCCCCAAGAAGGCGCTCTGCAATTCTGTCATGCTCGTTTTTGGTGCGATCAATCAGTGCTCTGGCAGTAGGTTTCTGCGAAATGTTCTCTTCGTGATATGCAAGAAAAATCTGTGAATAACGTACGAAACGTTCTGGCATCAGGGCAACGAGGCGACCTTCGTCTAGCCATCGACGAGCGAAATGCCAGGGCAGAAAGCCGATAAACGGTCCGTGCAGGATCATCAGGGCTGCTTCTTCAACATTGCATACAGTTGCGACAACGCTATCATGGTTCTCAGCAATAAACGGGAATTCCCGCTTTTGCATAAAGTGGCGCACAACTTTCTTTTCCTTCGCGAGCGCGTTCGCGAGCTGTCTGGGGTCTGCCATCCGGGACAAGTGGTGATCCGGTCGACAAACAAGAAGATCCCGCTCCCGGTATAGCGGTTGGTAGGTCAGATCACTGTGGTGGTGATCAAAAATGCCAATACCGATGTCCAGGCTTTGATTGACCAGACACTTCTCGATGGTATCCGGCGCCAGTACCTCAATCGTTAGACTGGTGGGTTCAACCGACTGACAAGGACCGTAGAACCAGGACAAGGCACTGTGCAACGGGCACTGATCGTCCGTGGCCAGGTTGTCCAGGATACCAAGGTGAATAGCGTTCTGGTGGCTGTTACGAAGCTGGTCAGCCTTTGACTGGAAACTGTGGATGGCAGCAAAAAACTCCATCACCGCCTGGTGAAAACTCTCTCCCTTTGAAGTAAGCCGGAACCCGCTGCGCCCTCGCTGACAGAGCCGAAAGCCAACCCTGGCTTCCAGCTGATTCATGTGATTACTGATTGTAGACGTGCTGATGTTCAGTTGCTCCTGGGCTTTATGGAAACCCTCGGCTTCCACAACGGCCCTGAAGACACGCAATAGCCGAATATCAATATCAGAAAGGTTCATACCTACCACCCGATGGACTCTATGTCAGGGCAATAAGCAATTTATCTGCCACGTGCACGATAGGATTAAAGTCTCAGGCCGGATTTTCTAGTTTTAAATGGACCGAAATCTTGGGGTTCGGTCACGCTTAACAGTACCTGAGCAATCTTTGGTGTCAGATACGTGCCCAGCTTGATCGGGACGGAATTCGCACCTATGGCTTTCGAATCGCCGAGCCACACCATGACGGCATTCCCCACTGGCACCTCATGTTGTTTGTCGAGCCAGAGCTGAAGCATCACCTGGATGAGCTTATGCGCACCTATGCGCTACTCAAGGAAGGTGACGAGCCAGGTGCGAAAGATGCAAGGTTTCAGGCGGTTGATATTGACTATGAACGCGGTTCCGCCACGGGCTATATTGTTAATTACATCTGCAAGAACATTGATGGTGAGTTTCAGAAGAATGGCGAGGACGCCCAGGACTGGTACGGCAACCTTTCAAAAAACGTCGCACCCCGAGTTCGTGCCTGGGCAAGCATTCACGGTATCCGCCAGTTCCAGCAACTCGGCGGGCCGCCCGTGACCGTTTGGCGTGAACTTCACAGGCTCCCCCATGCTGATGATGAAATTGTCGAAGCAGCCCGTCAGCCAGCGGACAAAAGCGATTGGGCAGGCTTTATCGAGGCTATGAATGGCCCCTGCGCCAAACGAGTCGACCAGCCCATCAAAACCGCTAAATGGCTCGAGTACGATCAAGATACTGGAGAGTGCCTTGATTGCCCGGTAAACCAATACGGCGAGCCTTCGAAGGGAAAACTGTTCGGTCTCTATGCCAACGAACAATACTGGTTAACGAGGCTCTTCCGGTGGGAAGTTCAGCGCCCCACGCACACCAGAGAATTACACGATCCATCTAGCATTGCCTGGTTAGAACGGCTTTCTCACCTCACCCAGATTCGGGCAGTTACACAAGCGGAAATCGACGCTCTGCCTGCAGATACCGCTTATGCCTGGGAGAAACTGAACAGTGAGATGCACCCGCCACCTTGGAGTTCTGTCAATAACTGTACGTAAGGCTTGAAAACCAACTAGGTGTGAGCTTCAACGGATACTCGGGAAACACTATATTCAGATACGCTACGGCACTCGGATATTGTCGGGTTGAATAAAGCTATATTCATGCCCTCACCCACAGAACTACGATACACCACTCCGTCAAAACCACATTTTTTGGCAAACTCGCAGAGGAATTGGCTCGGAATGTAGTCAATGGCAGCCGCTTTAGGAAGCACGGGACGCGTCAACTCCTCGCCGAGACGCTCCAAGAACATAATATCGCCTCTCAAAGTCGCTACATCGTTTTCATCATCGAGAATAAAAGGAGAGACTGTTTTCCTGGGCTGTCGAAGATCAACAAATTTCAAGCCTTCAGGTATAATGAATTCCCCTACGGATATTTTCTCACCCGTATGAGGCCTTATTTCAGATATTGCGGTTAATGGAGTTGACGCAAGATACAGATACGGTATTCCCGCAGGGTTTGCTCTGCCGTGAGTGGCTAAAAATTCTGGCGGAGCGCCCATTTGATCTTTATCGTATGGCCCGCCTGAAGACTGAATTCTAGATCTATAAAAAGGTTTTTCCGGTGTGAGTTCGTCGAATATTAAGTGAGGAAATAATTCTTCCAGTCGAGCAAGATCCAAGCCCATTTCAGGAAAGAAGCGATTTCTGTGCTTAAGCTCCTCTCTCAAGCCGGACCACTCTTCAAGACTATTGGTATGGCAGTTTCTTAGTGGTGAAAATGGCTTACGAACTATGTCACCATCATCAAGTATTTCAGCCAATAATTCCTTCGCATGAGCTGTTTGCATCTGAGGTAGATCAAATATGGCCCAGTCCTCACGCAGCCACTCAACAAGAATTTTTCCCTCTGGATCTGGCGTGTAAATACTTAGAAGTAACTCAAAACGTTCTCTAAGAGAAACAGGTTCAACGAGCTGAACGTTAGCTGAATTACAAAATGAGCATGTACCATCAACCTCAGAGATAGATGGTATTATATCTCGCCTGATATACCGATCGCCGATGCAATTACCGCAACAAAAACGCATCACTGCTCTCGCATTGCAAAAATAGCCATCGTCTCTAGATGATGAAGCATAGAGAGCTTTTTAACAGTACCAAGACCAGGGAAATGCTTTTTCTCGTGTAATCGGATAAATTCTTTAACTGCTTCTGTTTTCCAAATTTTGGTATTTGGATCATTCACAGCATCGACTAATTTATCAAGTGCTTCCAGAAACTTACCCGCAGGGTCAGTAGGAGAATCTTGCCTTATTGACTTAAAGTGATGGACATACATGATGCTATCTTCGTCGTCATCAATATAGGTAAGATGTATGGCTACTGCATATGCGGGTCCACCGCCTTCGGAGTAGTCATCTCCAACAATCAAAAAGTCGCCGAACCCATCTACGCCATCTTCAGTATAGGTTAGGTGCAAATCCGAAAATTCTTCAATCTCAGGGTGTTTGCTATTTGTTCTTTTTATAAATCCATCACGTATAAGTACACGGCTATAATTTTTAAAGTTCCGGCGATAAATTTTTCCGCAATTATTTTCAATGAAAACGTGGCGAGCGTCTACATCGTTATCGGAGAGCCATTGAGAGAGTTCTTTGGGCTTCTTGAATCCGCTGTGAATAAACGAAAGTTTCTTTTTCGAAAATAGATTATATAGACGATCTATTTCCTCAATTGTGGTGGTCTCGAGCAAAAGTATCCCAATGGTAATATAATTGGATGCATTCGCATCCTCAGCAATAAAGTCCTGCAAGTTATCATGTTGTTTTGCATGGTCGCCATACCTGGGATTGGCAATAAGAATGCATTCGGCTTTTGCCTCATCTAGTGATGCCAAGCATCTATTCAGGCTACTAAGGGATTCTTTAACAGGCTCAATAATAGGAATGAAGCCTGCATTTACCAAAGTATCAGTGCTCTCTCTGATGGTAAGCAGATCATACTGCTTGCCACGAAAAAAAGGAAAATACATGCCTAAATCCATTTTTTAGCAGTTTCAATTGGCAGGTCTAAAGTCTTCAATACCCTAGACCGATCCCTCACTCTAACCGGTGTCGTAAGGGCATTCACTTTCAACGACTGGGGCAGCTCGGCAAGAAAATCTCTCAAGTGCGTCTGTGAACGGGACCCCCTAAGAACCTTAACTGACGCCTCATGAACGACTTTTCCAGGCAAGTCTTCAAATATCTTTGCGAGCTCAGAATACAATTGTGTATTGGGGACCACTGGGACTCGGATTCCGAGTTCTACTAGCACCTTTGAAGCTTCATTTAGCGACAATGAATTAAAAATCGAAAGCGACTGTACGTTGCTAGAATTATCAAGCCCTTGACGAATAATGGAGATTTGATTTCGCTTGGTTAGGCTAAGGATGCCGACAATTTCCGGCAAAACCTTTTCAGCATATTCAATATGCTTATCAGCGACAATAACATTAACTTTGCCAAAAACGTTCAAATAGTCTGAAATTTGACTGGGCAGCCTGCTGAGTTTGTCTCGCTCAGATTTGACTTCGTAAACCGTTGTAGTGCCATTTACGACTACTATGTCGGCTTTAGAGGAGCCCGCTCTAAACTCTGAGAGCAAAGTGGCTGTATTTAAGTTGTGAACGCCGAGAACAGTCTTTTGAGCAAGAACAGCTTTGTAGATATATTCCGATCTATTCCCGCGTTTCAGCTCACGGAATGCAAACTCAAAAGCATCAGCGACATTGCCAATAGAGCCTTGACTAAAAATGCCACACTGCTCAGCTAGTCGAGAAAACGCCGACGATTTTCCTCTTGTAGCGATGTCCTTATAGATGGAAGGCGAAAAGAACCTCGCGAGCGCGACTTCTCTATCCTTGGGGTTCTGTGATGTTAGCGCTTGGCTCATAAGCATTCACGTAGGTTCATCTTTGATATGCCAAGTGTAGTTAATCATTAATGAAATCCAATAGCCAATCGATACAAAAGCTGCCAAATCTAATTGGGTGAGCTTGCCCTTCAGTCGCCCCCAAATTGTCTACATTGCGTCTACACTGATCGGTCAAAAATATTAATCGCCAACAAGCGAACTCTTAACCTATTGATTTAATTGGTGCCCGGAGCCGGAATCGAACCGGCACGACCTAACGGTCGAGAGATTTTAAGTCTCTTGTGTCTACCTATTCCACCATCCGGGCATTCGGAGGGGGTTGTGACGGGCAGGATTGTATAAGGCCGCGTACGGTAACGCAATTCGGAATGCGACTGTGGCTCGCAGCTGGCCGTCAGGCATTGGTTGGCTTCACGGCCCTGCCCTTGTAGATGTACCCGGCAATTTTCGGTGCCTTGGGGATATAGAGGTTTTCCAGTTCCAGAATTTCAAACCCGGCGTGCCGGATCAGGTCGGCGATATGGCGGTTGAGATGGCAGCCGCCGGCCAGTTTCTTCCAGCCCGGTGTGATGCGGTGTTGCCATTTTCGGGTGCTGTCTTGGGGGGATTCACCGTGTTCCAGAAACAGCAGTTCGCCGCCGGGTTTGAGAACCCGCCACATCTGCTGGAGCGCGGTGTGCCAGTCGGGAATCGTGCACAGGGTGAAGGTGAGTAACACGGTATCGATGGAGTGATCTTCCAGGGGGATCTTTTCCCCGGGCAGGTCCAGCCATTCCACCTTGATGGGGGACCTGGCGAGATTGGCCCGGGCCTTGCGACGCATGCCCTCAGAAGGCTCAAGGCCATAGACCATTTCAACGTTTTCCGGGTTATAGAACGCCATATTGATGGCGGAACCCATGCCGACTTCCAGCACCCGGCCTTTGGCGTGTGGCACCACCTGGCCCCGCAGCTTCATCACCTGGCCCATTGAGCAAGCACGGTCTATGATGTGTGGAAGTATCCGGTCCTCGTAAAAGCTCATTGGTTTCCCCATACTTGTTATAAATCAAGGGTGCGACAAACCGCCCTATGGTTTTTAAAACTATGTTGAGTAACATGCTCGTTATCTGCCGGAACCAACAATATAACAAACAGAGCCATGGCAGCGACTGAACGGGTTCGCTGGGCCCGTTTGTTATGATGTGAACGTTACCGGAGGGTTCCCATGGAACTAGATCCCCTTATCCTTTCGCGAATCCAGTTCGCGTTCGTGGTGTCCTTTCACGCCATTTTTCCGGTGTTTACCATCGGCCTTGCTTCCTTCATTGCAGTGCTTGAGGGGCTTGCCTTCAAAACCGGTAATCCGGCCTGGATCAAGCTTTCTGCCTTCTGGACCAAAGTGTTCGCCGTTGTATTCGGTATGGGGGTGGTGTCAGGCATTGTGATGTCTTTCCAGTTCGGAACCAACTGGAGTAACTTCTCCCAGGCCACGGCGAACTATCTTGGCCCTATTCTGAGTTACGAGGTTGTTACCGCCTTCTTCCTGGAAGCGGCATTCCTGGGTGTGCTGCTGTTTGGCCGGGATAAGGTTCCTGCGGGCGTTCACCTGTTCGCTGCCATTATGGTGGCATTGGGCACTTTTATCTCCTCTTTCTGGATTCTGTCGGCAAACAGCTGGATGCAGACCCCGGCAGGTACCGAACTACGGGACGGCGTGTTCTATGTGACTTCCTGGAAGGAGGCAATTTTCAATCCCTCTTTCCCCTATCGGTTCATGCACATGGGGCTGGCGTCTTTCCTTACCGGTTCCTTCGTGGTGGCCGGTGTCAGTGCCTGGTATCTGTTGCGCAAACGTGAGGTTGAAGCCAACAGGAAAGCACTGTCCATGAGTTTATGGCTTATCCTGTTCATCGCTCCGGCCCAGCTGGTGGTGGGCGACTTTCATGGCCTCAACACTCTGGAGCACCAGCCCATGAAAGTAGCGGCCATGGAAGGTAACTGGGAAACATCCAGCAATGTGCCGCTGTTGCTTTTCGCGATACCGGATCAGGCCAACCAGACGAACCATTTCGAAGTGGGCATTCCAAGTCTTGCCAGCTTTATTCTGACTCATGACTGGAACGGCGAAGTACCCGGCCTGAATGAGGTGGCGGTTGAAGAACAGCCGCCGGTGGCAATCGTGTTCTGGTCTTTCCGTGTCATGGTTGCTCTGGGTATGTTGATGATCCTGTTCGGACTGGCCGGCCTGGTACTCCGGGCGAAGGGCCGGTATTGGCAAACACCATGGTTCCTGCAGGGTCTTCGCTTAATGAGCCTTACGCCCTTTGTGGCGGTGCTTGCCGGATGGTTTGTTACGGAAATAGGCAGGGCTCCATGGCTGGTTCACGGCATGATGAACCAGGCCGATTCTGTTACCCCCTCCCTGACCGGCGGTATGGCGTTGTTTACGCTGATCGGTTATGTGGTGGTCTACGCCATGGTGTTCTCGGCAGGCGTCTATTATCTGATGCGGGTGCTGTATGTGGGACTGGAGGACAGTAGCATTGACGAAGAATACGGAGATGACCGACCGAAACGGCCGTTGTCTGCCGCTCATGTGCCGTTTGAAATGGACGACAATGACAACCGCAAGCCACTGAACCAGGGAGGTCACTGATATGGAACTGTTGGATCTGCCCCTCATCTGGGCATTTATTATCGGCTTCGGCATCATCATGTATGTGTTGATGGATGGCTTTGATCTGGGTGTGGGGATTCTGTTCCCCTTTGCACCCAATGAAGAAAGCAGGGACGTCATGATGAACACCGTCGCCCCGGTCTGGGACGGCAACGAGACCTGGCTGGTGCTCGGTGGTGCAGGCCTTCTGGCGGCCTTTCCCATGGTTTATTCCATCTTCCTGCCAGCGCTGTATATCGGTGTTTTCCTGCTACTGGCGGGGCTGATATTCCGCGGTGTTGCCTTTGAATTCCGCTTCAAGGCGCGGACATCCCGCTACCTCTGGAATTGGGCGTTTGCAGGCGGCTCCACGGTTGCATCGTTTGCACAGGGTGCGGTTGTTGGCGCCTATATACAGGGCTTCGAAACTGCCAACGGGGTATATGTAGGGGGCGCTCTGGACTGGCTCACCCCGTTTACAGTACTCACCGGACTTGGCCTGTTGGCCGGGTATGCGCTCCTGGGATCTACCTGGCTGATCATGAAAACCGAGGGTCGACTGCAGGAATGGGCCTACCGGATCACCCTGCCGCTGTTGGCTGCAGTACTGGCGGTATTCGCCATCATCAGCGTCTGGACGCCCTTCGTGGACGAGATGGTCCAGGAACGTTGGTTCTCAAACCTGACGGTGATCTGGATTCTGCCAGTGCTGACATTGATCTGCGCCTTCCAGATTTTCCGCTCGGTGCGTAACCGGTCTGAAGGTATGCCCTTCGTCGCTACCATGGGGCTGTTCATCACGACGTATCTTGGCCTTGTAGTGAGCCGCTGGCCCTATGTTGTACCACCGGATTACACACTATGGGACGCCGCATCGGCCCCCGGATCACAGCTGTTCCTGTTGATTGGTCTGGTGTTTGTCATTCCCATCGTGCTGGCCTACACCGCCTGGACCTACTGGGTATTCCGGGGCAAGGTTCGTGCCGGCGAGGGCTACCACTAAGTGTCAGAACAGGCTTCTGCCCGCACCTGGCTAGGCGGGCTGGCAATCCATGGCCGCCCGCTGATACTGGCCACGGTATCTGCGGGCGTGGTGGCAGGGATAGCCACCATCGCCCAGATGGCGTTTCTGGCAGGCATAGTTCATCAGGGCGTCGTTGCGGAAGTACCGGTACAGGAGCTTTCCCTGCTGTTCACCGGTCTGGTTTCGGCCATTCTGGCGAGGGGTGTTGCCCAGGGGCTTCAGGCCCGTTTTGCAGCCCGTTGCAGCCGCAAAGTGCGCAGTGAAGTGCGCCATCAGATAAATCGATGCTGGCAGACGACCGGCCCCGTTGCCATCGGGCAGGTATCGGCTGGCACGCTGGCACGGGAATGGCTCGACCACACCGATGCCCTGCATGGTTATTTCGCACGCTTCCTGCCCCAGATGATACTGGCGGTGATCGTACCATTGCTCATCCTGGGGGTAGTTTTCTCGCTGGACTGGCTGGCCGGTATATTCCTGTTTCTGTCCGCTCCGCTGATCCCCCTGTTTATGGCACTGGTGGGTATGGGAGCGGAAAAACTCAATCAGCAGCATTTTCAGACCATCGGCCGTTTGTCGGGCCAGTTCCTGGACAAGGTTCGTGGCCTGACAACCCTGCAGCTGTTTGGTCAGACAGCGCCTGCGGCAGAAACCCTGCGAAAACGCTCCGATGATTATCGTCGCGTGACCATGAAAACACTCAGGATTGCTTTTCTGTCCTCCGCTGTACTCGAGTTCTTTGCATCGGTAGCCATTGCAGTGGTGGCTATCTACATTGGCTTTGGTTTGCTGGGTTATATCACGTATGGGCCGTCTGACGACCTCACTCTGTTCTCTGGTTTGCTGGTGCTGCTGCTGGCACCGGAATTTTTCCAGCCATTGCGCCTGTTGTCGCAGCACTATCATGACCGGGCCGCGGCCATGGGTGCCGGAGCCGAGATTGTCGAGCGACTGCAGAGTAGTACAGACACCAGGCCAGCGGCGCAGACAGGGTTTGAACCGCAAGCGCCGGACATCATTTCGGTGCAGGACCTTTACCTTGCCTACGATGCCGAACGGCCGGTGCTGGACCACATTTCACTGGAGATAAAAAAAGGCGATGTCATCGCCCTTACCGGCCCCTCCGGCGGTGGCAAATCGTCCTTGCTGTACCTGATGGCAGGCTTCATGCAACCGGATCAGGGCCATATTTCGGTGTTTGGTGCGCCGGCCGGAGAGAAGCCTTTCGGCTGGCTTGGTCAGTCTCCGTTTCTGGTCCATGGTACCTGGGCCGACAATCTCCGACTGACCACGCCGGATGCCACCGATGTCGCCATAGAAACGGCCCTGCGACAAGTTGGCCTTGGCAGCCTGCTCAACAGCAGGGAGCAAGGTATCTACAGCAAGATCACCGAGGACGGCCAGGGACTGTCCGGTGGCCAGGCCCGCAGGCTGAGCCTGGCACGGGTGTTCGTGGCCAACTATGACCTGATTCTGCTTGACGAGCCCACCGCAGGGCTAGACAGCGACAGTGAAATCTACATTCTCGAAGCCCTTCACAAGCTCGCCCGGGCCGGCAAGACGCTTGTCTTTGCGACCCACCATCAGGCGCTGCTTACTCTGGCGAACAGGACCTTGCTGGTAACCGAAGGGGGTGTGCGCGATGCGTGAACTCTGGCCCTGGCTGACACTCATATTCAGGCGGCCGGTCCGGCTGACGGTGGGAGGCTTGCTGATCCTGGCCACCCTGCTGTCGGGCATGGGGTTGCTGGCATTGTCCGGGTGGTTTATTACCGCCACTGCCCTCACCGGCCTGCTGCTGGCCGCCGGTGTGCAGGCGTCGCTCAACCTGTATGTTCCCGGCGGTGGTATACGCTTCTTTGCCGTGGCCCGCACAGTGGCCCGATATGCAGAGCGGGTTTATAACCACGACACCGTCCTGCGGTTGTTGACCGATATACGGGTTACGCTGTTCCGTCAGCTTTCTCTTTCGGCACGACGCCAGAGAAGCGCCTTACAGGGCCCCCAATGGCTGTCCCGGCTGACCAATGACGTGGATGCCCTGGACACGCTGTACCTGCGCCTGATCGCTCCCGCAGCACTTGCCGCACTGGTCACGGCCATGCTTGTCATTGCTGCCGGGGTTTTCTATAGCCAGGATCTTGCCATTGGCCTTCTGGTTACCCTGCTGCCTGGCTTCCTGATCGCGACACTTGTGGTTTACCTGCGCACCCGTCACCTGGTTTACCGGCAGACAGATGCCCGGGAACGGTTGCGAACCGATGTTATCGAGCATGTCGAAGGTTTTGCGGAGCTGACTGCGGCAGGGCGTACCGGCAAACACGCCGCTCTCTGCCTGCGCCAGGCAGACCAGATCACCAGTAACGATTCCCGTGCAGATACCCGCACTGGTTGGAACCTGGGCCTGGCACAGGTCATGGTCAATCTGGCTGTAGTGCTTGCCCTCTGGATGGGATTGCAGCTGTTTCAGCAGGGTGTCATTACCGGGCCGGTGGTGGTCCTGCTGCCAGTGGCACTGCTGGGTTTGCTGGAGGTTTATTCAATGCTCCCGGATGCGTTTGCCAGGCTGGGCGGAACCCTCGCTTCAGCAGCCAGGCTCAATCGCGATTGTGCGCCAGACACAAGCCCTGAATCCGATGTCCGTCAGGTACCACTGGACAGTCACAATGCATTGGAACTGGAGCAGGTAACCATCCGCTTCGGCGATCATTCCCCCGTTATCAGCCGGTTCGACCTGACAGTCGGTACCGGAGAATGGGTCGGTATTATCGGCAGCTCCGGCGCTGGTAAATCCTCCATCGCCGAGGTAATGGCGGGTCTGGAAAAACCTGCCTCTGGTAATGCCCGGCATCTGCCTGCGGCCTATCTCACGCAGCAGACGGTACTGTTCGAGGATACCCTGAAAGCCAACCTGCTGATTGGCAGGCCGGATGCCTCTGATGGCGAGCTCTGGCGGGTTCTGGAGCTGGTGGCCATGGCGGATCGTTTTACTCATGAACCGGCACAGCTGAATACCTGGCTAGGCTCAATGGGCAGCCAGCTATCCGGGGGCGAGGCCCGGCGAATTGCCCTTGCTCGCGTAATGCTGAACGAATCACCGTTGCTGATTCTCGATGAGCCGTTTACCGGTGTGGATGCGCAAACCAGAGACCGGATTGCAGCCGCAATGAAACAGTGGCTGGCGGGAAAAACGGTTGTATCGCTGGGGCACGCGCCGGAGGCCTTGCCAGCCTCCGACCGTACCCTCAGGCTAAGCTGATATCCCTTCAGCTGGTTTCCAGCAATTCAAAGGTCAGGCCTGCCTTGCTGGTCAGGCGGTCAAAGAGCTTGCCGTCCAGCAGGGACGACGGTGTCCAGAAGCCGCCCTGCTTGTCGTCTTCCACATCAAACGCCAGGCTCATGCCGGCTTCGCCCAGCATCTTGGCGGTAGAACCATAACCCGGGTCACGGTCACCGGTCACCCTGGTTTTGATGGTTCTGCCGTCGGTGGTCTTGCCCACGAAGCGCAGATCGTAGAAGCCGTTTCTCTGCGCTTCCGGGCCCGGGCCCTCACCCGGCTTGGGGACAAACTTTTCAACCACCCAGCGGGACGGCTTGAACGCAGAGGCCGTAAAGAAACCACCCAGGGCGCCGGTGATGGCGTAAGCGGCCAGGCGGCCCTTCAGGCCACGCCCGGTCATCATGGCCTCATCGTACGTAAACTCCCGGCCATAGCGCGCGTTCTGCAAGGCATTGGAGCGGTGAACAATCCGGGTATTGATGGCCCCCATTACAAAGGGCGCCAGCCAGACACCGAAGTCCCTGTCAAACTCCGCCCCTTTCAGGCTGGGCTGACGGGTTTTGGAGCGATGCTCCGGCGGGCAGATGGAAAACGGATTGGCCAGCTCCTTGCGCAGCTTCGAGTCAGCCGCTGCTTCTTTGGCTACGTTCATCATGCTGGCCACGGTGCCGCCGGAAAACTCGCCCTTGGCGACCTTTACCCGCATGCGTACGTCCTGGCAGGGCGCACCAAAGGTTGCTTCTGCCTGCTGTTGGAGAAACCAGACACCCATGTCTGACGGAATCGAGTCGAATCCGCAGCAATGCACAATGCGAGCACCAGAGGCCTTGGCTTTGTCCTCGTAGGTTTCCACCATCCGGCGGATCCACTGGACCTCACCGGTCAGGTCGCAGTAGTCCGTGCCGGTTTCGGCACAGATTTTGACGAGCGGCTCGCCATACAGGGCGTAAGGCCCCACTGTTGAGATCACCACCCGGGTCTGGTCGCACATGGCCTTCAGGGCGCCTTCGTCGCTGGCGTCCGCCACTATCACCGGCAGTTCCGCTGCGCCTTTGCCCAGGCTTTGTTTCAGGGCGTTCAGTTTGCTTTCGGAGCGCCCCGCAATGGCCCAGCGAACCTCTTTGCCAGAGCCGTAGCTTTCAAGCAGGTAGTTGGTGAGGATCTGCCCCACGAAACTGGTGGCACCGAATACCACGATGTCATAGGTGGCGTCAGTTTTTTTGCTCATTGGTTATCCTTGTCCATTAAGAATTGCCGGTGGCGGGCCGGGCCGTTTTCGCGCCCATTATTACCAGGAAAAGCGCTACGCCAAGTCCCCAGAAGCCGTTGAGCATCAGCCCGCCGATCACGGTCTGGGCAGACACCGCCAGTCCCTTGAGCGGGAAGACAACCAGCATCGCAACGGCGGTTGGCCCGATGGCGCCTACTATTACATTACCCAACCAGAACTTAAAGCCATTCAGTCGTCTCAGAGCCGCCCAGAGTACCAGCCCCCAGAGGCCGCCAAAAAAAGCCAGTGAAAACACGGCGGGAACGCCCATAGGTGGTACCGGATTCATGTTGAACGGCGCAGATGGCACCATGCCCACGAGGTAGAACACGGTGAACAGGCCCTGATGAAAAATCAGGGTTGCCAGAAAGCCACTGACAAACGCTTTTAACCAGATCATGTCATTATCCTTACGGTTGGTGCTCTGGAAATTGCGACAAAAACGTCGCACCGGCCAATCGCATTACCTGGCCGATGCTGCACACTCTGTCAGGATTGATAAACCCGAATCCCGGAGGTTACCCCATTGAACACACTGCTTCTGGTACTGAGCCTCATACTTGCCATCGTCAGTGGCTGGTTATTCTGGCGCATAACCCTTCAGCAGAAAATGATCAAGGAAGCGCTGGCTGAATCCTATGGCCCTGATAATACTCGGGATCCGGAAATGTTACTTACGCTGCAGGTGCGGGATCCGATTGCCTTGGCCAAGCGGGAGTCCAAATCGGCGCGCATGCTGGCAGACCGGCTGCCGGTAATGGTGAAACGGCTGGTCTACCAGGAAGTAATGAAAGAGCTGGAAATGGAGTTGGCGGAACGGGAAATCGATGTGGAAATGAAGCTGGAGTATCGCTAGGAGCCCTCATGGACGCAACAGCCCTGATCAGCCTGCTTGTTACCTGTACCAGTGCCGGGGTTATGTCTGTAGCCATCAGGCAGCACATCCATAACACGCGGGACCTGCGGCGGCTCAGAGCCCGGCAGATTTCCGCCAACAGCCATATCCAGAAATCCCGTATGGACCTGATGGAAACCCGCAATCGTGCCCGCTTGCTGGAGGAGACTGTCAAGAATGGCACCAGCGCGGTCGAGAAAGTTCACAAGGCCATAACCACCACAACCTTCAGCCTGATCGATCGCTTTTCCACCAGCGAGGAATTCCGTGAAAATGCCCGGAAGGCCCGGGACAGCCATGATTACACCAGCGATCAGATCTACCGTACCGTTCACACCACCAACAAGGCACTGCATATACTGGCGGATACGCTGTTTATCGGTAAGAAAGAAAAGAAACTGACTGCCCGGAAAGAACAGAAGAAAAAATAGAATACAGGCCAACAAAAAAGGCACCCGTAGGTGCCTTTTAAAGAAGAACCAGAAAGTTACAGAACTTTCTTCAACTCTTCCTCAAGTTGCGGAACCGCTTCAAACAGGTCCGCTACCAGGCCGTAATCGGCAACCTGGAAAATCGGCGCTTCTTCATCCTTGTTGATCGCAACGATCACCTTGGAATCAGACATGCCGGCCAGGTGCTGGATGGCACCGGAGATACCAACAGCAATGTACAGTTGCGGCGCAACAATCTTGCCGGTCTGGCCAACCTGCATGTCGTTGGGAACGAAGCCGGCGTCTACCGCAGCGCGGGACGCACCAACTGCAGCACCCAGCAGATCGGCGACCTGCTCCAGCATCTTGAAGTTTTCGCCATTCTGCATGCCACGACCACCGGAAACCACGATGCCGGCACTTGCCAGATCAGGGCGATCAGACTTGGCCAGTTCTTCGCTAACGAAGGAGGACAGGCCTGCGTCTTTAACGATATCCAGGGCTTCCACGGCGGCAGAGCCACCTTCAGCGGCAACAGGATCAAAGGCCGTCGGGCGAACCGTAACGACCTTGATGCTGTCGGTGGATTTGACCGTCGCAATGGCGTTACCGGCGTAGATCGGACGAACGAAGGTATCTTCAGACTCCACACGCATGATGTCGGAAACCTGGGCTACGTCCAGCAGCGCGGCAACCCGTGGCATGAAATCCTTGCCGACGGTGCCGGCGGCAGCCAGGATATGGCTGTAGCCTTTACCAACTTCAGCGACCAGCTCACCCAGGTTCTCGCCCAGGAAGTGGCCGTAAACGGCGTTGTCGGCAACCAGTACCTTGTTAACGCCTTCGGCCTTGGCCGCGGCTTCAGCAACAGCGCCACAGTTCTCGCCGGCAACCAGCACGTCGATGTCGCCGCCGATGGCCTTGGCAGCAGCTACAACATTCAGGGTAGCCTGCTTGAGGCTGCTGTTGTCGTGTTCAGCAATTACAAGGATGCTCATTTAGATCACCTTCGCTTCATTCTTCAGTTTGTCGACCAGCTCAGCTACGTCAGCCACCTTCACACCCGCCTGGCGGGAAGCCGGCGCTTCAACTTTCAGCGTGGAAAGACGCGGAGCGAGCTCAACACCCAGGTCAGCCGGGGTCATTGAATCCAGCGGCTTCTTCTTGGCCTTCATGATGTTAGGCAGGGATGCGTAACGCGGCTCGTTCAGGCGAAGGTCCGTGGTAACAACCGCAGGCAGGTTCAGGGCAACGGTCATCAGGCCGCCGTCAACCTCACGGGTAACATTGACCTTGTCGCCTTCAACAACCACTTCAGAGGCGAAAGTACCCTGCCCCATGCCAGTCAGTGCTGCGAGCATCTGGCCGGTCTGGTTGTTGTCAGAATCGATGGACTGTTTGCCAAGAATAACCAGCTTGGGCTCTTCTTTCTCAACCACGCTCTTGAGCAGCTTGGCCGCTTCGAGAGACTGAACCTCTTCGTCTGTTTCGACGTGGATACCACGGTCGGCACCCAGGGCCAGAGCAGTACGGATTTGCTCCTGGCAGGCCTTCGGGCCGATGGAAACCACCACGATTTCGCTGGCAACACCCTTCTCTTTCAGGCGAACCGCTTCTTCAACAGCGATTTCGCAGAACGGGTTCATTGCCATTTTGACGTTGGCGAGATCAACGCCGGTGTTGTCCGGCTTGACGCGCACCTTTACGTTGTAGTCGATAACTCGTTTTACAGCGACCAGAACCTTCATAGATTCCTCGTTCTTCTACGATGAGTTTACATTTGAGAACAGCACATGCTTGCGGGACCTGCTGTCTGTCAGGGCGTCATAATACTGCAGGCAAAGCACACCGGGGTCAATAGCCCCGCCAGCCGTTACCCAACCGCGTTTGCGGCCAATGAACGCCAGTTGACTCCACCTGAGCGTGAGACGATACTAGAAAACGACTCAAAATACACGTTTTGGCCCAGCGCCGTTAAACAATGCCAAAGGTGACGCCAAATTTCAAACAAACGTTTGTTTGATTATTAAATTGCGGTATCCTTTCATTTAACAGAACAGGGGCTTTCGCTTTGGGGGAGTCGTCTGCAGGCCGTTTTACCGGTATGATGGCGCCCCTGAGAAATTGCCTGTTGGCATCACTAAAAAAGATGAGGAGACCAACGTGGAACGCGAATCGATGGAGTTTGATGTTCTGATCGTCGGCGGTGGCCCAGCTGGCCTCTCGGCAGCCTGTCGCATCATGCAGATGGCCAAGGAAGCCGAACAGGAACTGACCGTCTGTGTCGTTGAAAAGGGTTCCGAAATCGGCGCTCATATACTGGCGGGTACCGTGTTTGAGCCCACTGCCCTCAACGAACTGTTCCCGGACTGGAAAGAGAAAGGCGCTCCGCTGAACACTCCGGTCACCCGTGATGACATTTTCCTGCTGAAAAACCAGGAAAACGCCAGCAAGATCCCCAATGCCTTTGTGCCGAAGAACATGCACAACCACGGCAACTACATTATCAGCCTGGGCAACCTGTGCCGCTGGCTCGCCGAACAGGCCGAAGGCCTGGGTGTTGAGGTCTATCCCGGCTTTGCCGCATCTGAAACCATTGTTGAAGACGGTCAGGTAAAGGGCATCATCACCGGCGACATGGGCGTTGCCCGCGACGGTTCCGAAAAAGACGGCTACATGCCCGGTATGGAACTGCGCGCCAAGTATACCCTGTTCACCGAAGGCTGCCGTGGTCACCTGGGCAAGCGCCTGATCAACGACTTCAAACTGGACGAAGGCAAGGATCCACAGCACTACGGCATCGGCATCAAGGAACTGTGGGACATCGACCCGGCCAAACACGAGCCAGGCCTTGTTGTTCACACCACCGGCTGGCCCCTGAATGAATCCGGGTCTACCGGCGGCTCCTTCCTTTATCACCTTGAGGGTGGCCAGGTATACGTCGGCCTGATTGCAGATCTGTCCTACAGCAACCCACATCTGAGCCCGTTCGATGAGTTCCAGCGCCTGAAGCTGCATCCGGAAATCAAGAAGCATCTGGAAGGTGGCAAGCGAGTGGCCTACGGCGCCCGCGCCATTACCAAGGGCGGTTTTAATTGCCTGCCCAAAATGAGCTTTCCCGGTGGTCTGCTGCTTGGCTGTGACGCCGGCACGCTGAACGGATCCAAGATCAAGGGTTCCCACACTGCCATGAAATCCGGACTGCTGGGCGCCGAAGCCGTGTTTGAAGCACTGAAGGAAGGCAAAAGCGGTGAGGAAATCACCAGCTTCGAGGATCGTTTCAAGGACAGCTGGCTGTACAAAGAACTATACGCCGAGCGCAATTTCGGCCCTGCCATGCACAAGTTCGGCAATATCGTGGGCGGTGCCATCGCCTATTTCGAGCAGAATATCCTTCGGGGCAGTCTGCCGTTTACGTTCCACGACACTACACCGGACTATGCAACGCTTAAGCCGGCTGACCAGGCGAAGAAGATTGATTATCCCAAGCCGGATAACAAGCTGACCTTCGATAAACTGTCCTCGGTGTTTATTTCCAACACCAACCACGAGGAAGACCAGCCGATTCACCTGAAGCTGACGGACCCGGAGATTCCCATCAAGGAGAATCTGCCTAAGTACAATGAGCCGGCACAGCGCTACTGTCCTGCTGGTGTGTACGAAGTGATTGATGCCGAGGACGGCAGCGGCAAGAAGTTCCAGATCAACGCCCAGAACTGCGTTCACTGCAAGACCTGCGACATCAAGGACCCGTCCCAGAACATCACCTGGGTGACGCCGGAAGGCGGTGGTGGTCCGAATTATCCGAACATGTAATTCGGAAGCTTGTCAAAAACGGCCCTTTTCAGGGCCGTTTTTCATCCAGCCAAAAAAAACGGCCCGCAAGGGGCCGTTTTCGAACAACTCGGACGAAATCAGTGAGCGTGACCGTGCTCTTGTTCTTCGTCGGTTGCTTCGCGAGCTTCAACCACTTCCACGTCAAAGTGCAGGGTCTGGCCTGCCAGCGGGTGGTTGGCATCGATGGTGACAGTTTCGTCGCCTACTTCCACAACACGGACTACCTGGGGGCCACCCGGAGTCTGTGCCTGGAATTGCATGCCCGGCTCGATGGTGTCCACACCTTCAAACGCGGAACGGGGAACCGGCTGAACCAGCTCTTCGTTGACTTCGCCGTAACCTTCAGCAGGCTCAACAGATACTTTTACCTGATCGCCAGCGTTCTTTTCGTTCAGCGCATTTTCCAGTCCGCCGATGATGTTCTGAGCACCTTCCAGATAAGACAGAGGCTCGCGACCTTCTACACGGGAGGAATCCAGTTCTTCTCCCTGGTCGTTGGTGAGCGTGTAATGGATGGTGACAACACGAGGTTGGGCCATGTGATCTCCTTGCGTGTCGCAATGACTGTTTGATTTAAATTTGGGTAATCGAAAGTAATCTTGAACAGCCAGACTGCACAGAGGGACTTACGACCACCGGGCCTCGTTAGAGAGCCAGGCTCGGTAACAAGTTCGAAAGCACAGTTTAACAAGTGTCGGACTGCGTTTTCTACCGTGAGTTATTTGGGACGATGCCAGGTAATTCAACCGTTGGCGGCTATTTTATAGAAATTCCCGTTACTCCAGACACCTATCGCCGTTTCATCGCCGTCGTTTTCTTCGGCAACAAGGTCCGCCAGATCGTAATAAGCCGCGGTCACAAGCCGCGCCTCAATCCCGTGGCGCAGCTTCACCACGGGCCGGGGCTCGTCAGTGCCGTCGTAGGTCCCGACATACAGGGGGTGCTCCTCACCAATCTCGATGGTTTCCCCGGTGTTGGTCGTAACCGTAAGCACCTGCTCCCTGCCCTTGCCGTTTGCACGCAGAGAATGGGCCAGCAGCGGCGCGTCTTCCACACGAATGCGCCATTTTTCCACCGGTGTGACCAGGTAATAATGACCATCATCCTCCCGGCGGAGAATCGTCGAAAACAACCTTACAATAGCTTCCCGGCCAATGGGCTTGCCCTCATAAAGCCACTGACCGTCCCGCGCTATGACGATGTCAATGTCTCCGGACAGATCGGGGTTCCATTTCTCCAGTGGCGGCAGCCCGGTATCCGTGGACTGGGCATTTTCAACCTGTTCTGCAATCGTTTCCGGCTTCTGGGTCATGGAGCACACTCCCTGAATCAATCCTCAATCTACTATGGGTGTTGCCGTGCGGGTTTTAAAGGGAACAAACAATGATTCCGGCCAGGGTCTCAGGGCAGGAACTGGGCCCGGACATCTGCGCACCCCGGCCCGGCAACAGGCATTTCCAGCACAACGGCCTGGGCGGTCATAAACGGGATTCCCTTGCGGTGGCCGTCCACCAGCAAAGTCGAGAGGCTACCCACGAAAGGCATGTGGGACACGATCATAAGTTGAGAAGGCGCTGCGTCGATCAGTTCATCCAGGCAGCGCCCGGGGTCATCGTCCGGGGTAATGAAGTCTTTTTCAGTTACCGCACAATTGAGAATCTCGGAGGCGATCGCGGCGGTCTGCCGTGCACGTACCAGCGGGCTGCACCAGATGAGTTCGGGCCGCCAGGGGGATTCCGCAATCTGGGCCGCAACGTCTGCAACTCCGTGGCGGCCGAATTCCGTCAGTTCCCGTTCCCTGTCGAGGCTGTGCCACCCGGCTTCTCCGTGACGCATGATAATCAAGTGCACTGGTTACCTCCGGATATGCCGAAGCCCTACTGACTGAGGGTGCGAGGCAGGATGAATTCCACATCGGAGTTCTGGACCGACATCATCAAAGAGTTAATCACCGCACTGATGGATGCACCTTCATAAAGTATCTCGTAAAGGCCGCGGACCAGAGGCATATAAATGCCAATGGCTTCGGACTTTTCCTTGACCAGCTTGAGCGTATAGATACCTTCTGCCACCTGCCCCAGATCGGCTACGGCATCATCAAGGGCCTGGCCCTTGCCGACGGCATACCCCACCCGGAAGTTACGGCTTTTCGGGGAAGTGCAGGTCACAATCAGGTCGCCAACACCGGCCAGGCCCATAAAGGTCATCGGGTTGGCACCGAGGCTGACCGCAAAGCGGCTCATCTCTGCCAGGCCACGGGTAATGAGCATGGCCTTGGCGTTCTCACCAAGATCCCGGGCCGAAGCGAGCCCGGCCACAATGGCGTAGATGTTTTTCAGCGCCCCGGCGAGTTCAACCCCGTAAACGTCAACATTGGCGTATACCCGCAGGTATTCGCAGCCCAGCAATTCCTGGACCGTTCGTCGCACGTCCGGATCCTTGGCAGCGATGACGGTCGCGGTCAGGTCATGGTTAACGATTTCGCCTGCCAGGTTGGGACCACTGAGCACACCGATCCGCGCCCGGGGAATTTCTTCCTGCAGGATCTCGCTCATCAGCTTGAAGCCGTGCTCTTCAATACCCTTGGTCAGACTGACAACAATCTGTCCTTCACGGAATTCAGAGCTGTTTTCCCGAATGACGGCCCGGAAGGCCTTGCTGGGAATGGCAACCAGTACTATTTCCGCCTTGCCGATGGCTTCCGGAAGGCTGGTTGTAGGCTGGATATCGCCGGTAAGCCTGACGTCCGGCATGTAACGGCGGTTGATGCCGGTATTGCGGATTTCGTCGGCCTGGGCTTCATCGCGCATCCAGAAATGCACGGTATGGCCATTTTCACCCAGTACCTTGGCCATGGCAGTACCAAAACTGCCACCGCCAAGGACCGCCACATCATGGCCCGTTGGAGAGGGTTCCGTTGGCCGGGGGGCTTTGTTGTCAGGCATAGTTGTTCCGTTTTGCTTGCTGGTTCAGCCGGAATCTTCGCATTCCAGGGCGCGCACCAGGTTCTTGAACTCTTCCCGGTTGCGGCTGTTCAGGCCCATTAACACCCGGTGCGCATCCAGCACCTTGTCCCGAACGTCCTGCTCGCTGGCACGCAATACAGGTATTTCTTCCAGTTCCTCGATACGGGATGCGGGTTCTCTGACAATAATAAAGATCTTGTCGAACCCCATGGAAGTAATGATTCGGGTAATATCCGGGTTAGTGGAAATCATCGTTGGCAGGAAATTGCTGCGTTTCTGGGCCGCCATGGCGATCTTGGCCAGTAATCCCAGGGTGGTGCTGTCAATAATCTCGGTTTCTGTGAGATCAATGACCACGGTTTTGAAGTCGGGGTCCTGAGTGATGGACTCAACAAGGTTATCCAGCGTCGAACACAGGTTCAGCCGGATTTCTCCAATAAACTTGAGGACATAAATGCCCTGTTTTTCAGCTTGCAGGATCTTGTAACCAGCCATTGAATCCACTGCCACTAATTCGACGTTGGGCTATCGATACCGGAAACGGCATCCGTTACGGATACGATAGCAATATCGTCAGGTAACTCTGTGATCTCGTCGAGATTCAGAGCCTCGCTCAGCGATGCGATAGTGTGACTACCTCCCGAGACGAGTTCAAGTAATGTCTTTTCCTTTTCATCCAGGCTTTTCGCCTTGATGACCTCCAGTATACCGTCTGAAAACAGAATCAGGTGAAACGGTTTTTCCAGCGGCACTTCGTAGACTTCCCACGCCGGAGCCTCGAACAGCCCTACCGGCAGCCCGCTCCCCTCCAGAAACTCCGTGCTCCCACCCTCGAAGGACAGAATCGGCATGGGAAAATGGGCCCCCACAGAGTACCGAAGCCTGCGATCTGTCGTAGAGATAATCCCCACGAAAACCGTTACGTGTTTGCCCAGCCCGGTGTCCAGCAATTCGGTGTTGATCCGCTGCAGGAATCGCTCCGGATAGAGAATGTCGTCACTGGAACCCCGCCTGAGGTTACGCTGGAGCCGGTTGGTCAGGTTTTTAAGCAATACCGTTACGAATGCGGAACTTGCGCCATGGCCCGACACATCGGCAATATAAACCAGCACCTTGTCTTCTGATATACGAAAGTAATCGAGAAAGTCGCCACTGAGAAACAGAGATGGTTTGATCAGGTGATCGATAGAAAGGCCCGACAACACCTGTTCTTTATCTGGCAGCATGCGTAACTGGACCTTGCGCCCTGCCCGCTGGTCCGCCCGCAGCTCGGCAATACCGTCTCTCAGGTCCCGGTTTGCCTCTTCCAGTTCCTGCCGGTAAAGCTGATTCAGACGGTTCACCCGTACCCGGTCAAACAGCTTGCCGATTACGTCGTCCAGGGCACCACGATCGTCAGAGCAGGGTTTAAGCACGATATCGGCGGCCCCTGCCCGCAGCGCATTGACCACTTCGGGCGCGTTCTCGGTGGAATAACAGGCAACGATCGGGGTGAAGGTTTCAGCGTCTTCGAGCCTGCCGGCCAATTCCCCGATGGCTTCCGGTGACATATCGGCGAAAATGATGTCCGGAATACTGTCATCAAAGAGGGCACGGGCCGAATTCAGGTCGGGATAACCGGTCACATAGAAACCCCTGGCCTCAAGGTACCGACCCAGTTCCGAACGGGCATGCTCATCGGAATCAATTATAAGAATGCGCTCGGTGCGCGATGTCATGATTGTTGCCCTAAACTACCAGCGGTAAACGGGAAATTGGCCTTCTGATATCTATTCTGGCACGCCCCTGTGATATAACAAGACATGTTTGATGTTTTTGGGAGGTTGTAATCAATGAGAAGTGCCGTAAATGATCTGCTCGGGGCCTATGACAAGCTGATCATGGACCCGGTTCATGGCGGCATTCCGCTATACCGGCATGAAATCAAGGTTATTGACCATCCCCTGTTTCAACGCCTGCGCAATATCTGCCAGAACGATATTCTCAGCCTGGTATTCCCCGGCGCCACTCACTCGCGCTTTCTTCATAGCATCGGTGTCATGCATGTGGGCACCCGCATGTTCCGCTCGATGATTGACGCCTACCTGCGGGAGCGCCAGCTCAGCGACCAGACAGACCTGAGCCTGAGTCAACTGGACGCCATTGATTACCTGGCCAAGACCATACGCCTGGGCTGCCTGTTGCACGACAGCGGCCACTCCAGCTTCTCCCATCAATTTACCCAGGCCCGTCGGATTCATGAGTTGATGTCCCGGCCGGACCGTTTCGAAGACCTCTGGGAAGGTGTCGACTATTCGATCTATCATTCCGAGCGGCCCGGTGAGCTTGAGCACGAGCATTACTCCGTGCGGGTTGCCCATGAGGTGCTTTCTTCAATCGACCTGGATGCCGCGGGGCTGGACGCCAGAGATGTCATCGGGATCATGGAGACCACCGATGTCAGCCCCAGTGATGCCTTCTGCCGCCATGCCCGGACCTTCTGGAACTTTATTGCCGGCGAGGACGCCGAATCCGGTGTGCTCAGTGATGCGGAAACCCCGCGGCTGGTAATGGATCTGTTGTCATCCATTGTTTCCGGTGAAATTGACGCTGACCGGGCCGACTACATGCTCAGGGACGGCTTCCATTCCTCGGTCACCATAGGGGGCTTCAACCTTGACCATCTGCTCAGCAACCTGCGCTTTGGCTGGGATGTCAGGGAGCCCTGGCTTGGCCTGGCCATCACCCAGAAAGGCCTGGGTGCGCTTGAGGATTTTGTCTACAGCCGCCACCAGATGTACCGCAAGGTCTATGCCCATAAAACCGCACTGGGATTCGACTGGCTGTTGCGGGAAGCCATCAATGAGGTGCTGGAAGACCCGGAGATCTTTGACTGGGTGGATACCTGCCTCAGCAACATGCGGTATTTTGCCGAACTGACGGACAGTTTTTTCTGGGAGGCGTTCCGGAAGGTGGCGCGGAAGAAGCCTTCCAGCTACTCCCGCTGCATTGTGGACCGCATCAAGCTGAATCATCTGGACACCCGCGAGGATCTGTCAGCCCGGGGCATCAGCGACCATAGCAGCTGGCTGGCCCGGGAACTGAACCTGGACCCGGAGCAGGTAGTGACCTGCTCAATGCGGGCCCGGTTTTCCAATATCCAGGACAACTTCAACGGCATCAAGGTGCTGGTCAGGGACCCCATCAACCGTCAACGCTCCCTGAAGAAGATCACCGATATCAGTGCCTTCTTCAGCAAGTTCAGCGACGGCACCATCAGCCACTTCTACGTGCGCCCCCAGGTGCTTGACGAACACTGACGGATCTCAAAGCGACAATATCTTTTCCGCAAGGCCCTCGGCGCTATCGAATGCGCCTTCGACCCGGCCGCCGCTGAGCCAGTCACCCGCCAGGCCAATACGCTGGTCCCCGAACCAGCGAAAGCCCGGGTTATCGGTAGATGACGATTTTGCGTACAGCCAGCGATGGGTCACTGCGTCATCGGGCTTCACGCTGCAGCCAGCCACCTGCTGAAAGGCGCAGACCATTGCGTCAGCAACCTGCTCTGCGCAGGTGTGCTCATTGTCGCGGGACCACTCCGGATTGGCGTGCAGAACCCACCATTGCCCCGAATCTTCCCGGCCAGGCTTGCTGGAGTTGTTGGCAACCCAGTAAAGCACATCGCTCTGGCATCGCATGGCATCGTATGACACCGACAGTGGTTCCTTGAAATAAGCTGCGCAGGCCCAGCACGGCTGAATATGGAGGACAGGGTCATCCAGTTCCGCTGCCAGATCATGCAGCTGGCTGTTGGTGACAATATCCCGTGCCTGGGCAGGAGGAGCGGTTATGATCACCGCATCGAAAGGCCCGTGAGATCGGCCATCGGTATCCTGCAACACCCAGGCCCGGGCATCGGGCACCAGCCTTTGAATCCTGGTCTGTGTCCGTAACTCCACGGTTTCAGACAGTTTCCGTGTGATGGCGGTCATGCGGGGAATGCCCACGTACCGGTCTTCGTCCGGAAAGGACTCCCATTTGCCCTCACTGTTCTGATAGCCGAAGCGCCCCCGCCAGGCGCCAAAACTGCTCTCACCAGCGTACTGGCCGAGAAACTCAAGGAAAGATGGATTTCTTGCCGTAAAGTACTGTGCACCGATGTCCGCCGAGCCACCCGGCACCCGTTTCGCGGCCATACGCCCGCCCGGGCCACGACTTTTCTCGAACACCGTAACCTCGAGATTGTTCCGCTGAAGTAAAAGTGCAGCTGTCAGGCCCGCCAGCCCTGAACCAACTATGGCTATCCGGCGTATATCAGCCATCTGATCGGTTTGGTTAAACATTGGTTATCGTGCATCCAAATTCGGTTGAAGAAACGTAAAGGCAAAAACTTCGAACTAAAGGGCAATCAGGGTATGACCCGAGTGCAAAACTGGCTGACAAACATTCTGAGATGGTTCGACTCCACTGCGGGTTCGGATCACCTCGACACCGACTCAAGAGCTTTCAATTTTCTCAGGGTAGTGCCTTTTATAGCGCTTCACCTGGCCTGTCTGCTGGTCATCATCACCGGCACCAGCACCTTCGCTGTGGTGTTTGCGGTTGCGTTTTTCGCTGTCCGCATGTTCGCCATCACCGGATTCTATCACCGGTACTTTGCCCACAAGACATTCAAGACCAGCCGTATGGCCCAGTTTCTGTTTGGTGTTCTTGGTGCCAGCGCGGCACAAAGGGGGCCCTTATGGTGGGCAGCCCACCACCGGCACCACCACCAGCATTCCGACGACGAGCAAGACCTGCACTCCCCTCATCAGGGTGGTTTCTGGTGGTCACATGTGGGCTGGTTCACCTGCGACGCCGGTTTTGCCATGGATGAACGCAGGGTGAAAGACTGGATGAAATTCCCGGAATTGCGCTTTCTCAACCGTTTCGACTCGCTGGTACCAGCGGCGGCTGCCGTCGCCATCTACGCGCTGGGCGAAGCACTTGCCGCCTGGGCTCCAGGATTGGGCACCAATGGTCTGCAGTTGCTGGTGTGGGGGTTCTTCATTTCCACGGTTGTACTTTTCCATGCCACGGTTTCGATCAATTCCCTGTCTCATGTCTGGGGCAAGCGTCGTTTCGAAACCGATGACGACAGCAGAAACAATGTCTGGCTTGCCTTGATTACCATGGGCGAGGGCTGGCACAACAACCATCATCGCTGGCCACAATCCGTGCGCCAGGGATTCCGGTGGTATGAGGTGGATATGACATGGTATGGCCTTTGGATACTCGATCGCCTTGGAATCATCTGGGACATGAACCCGATCCCCGAGCACATTCAGGAAGAAACCCGCAAACTGGACGCAATGAGGAGGAAAAGATAATGACGACCGCCTCAATCATCGAGATGAGCAACAAGGACACCTCGGTTCACGAAACCCTCGGCCGTTTCAAGCAACTGTTCAATAACCTTTGCGCTGGCAACATGGCAGAACTGGGCAGCGTATACAGTGACGACGTGCGCTTTACGGATCCCTTTTCCTCCGTCCGGGGCATCGTTGAACTCACCGATTATTTTTCCGATGCCTATGCCAACGTGATTTCCTGCGGCTTCGATTTTGGCGAACCTGTCATCAATGGCCCGGACGTGTGTATTCCCTGGGTCATGCACCTGCAACACAAACGCATCCGCAAGGGTAAACCTGTAAAAGTGGATGGCATCAGCCAACTGGTTATCCGCAAGGGGCGTGTTACCTCCCATCGGGACTATTTCGACGTGGGTCAGTTGCTCTATGAAAACCTGCCGGTCATGGGCGGTGTGATTCGCTGGATCAGGAGCCAGGCAGGATGAGTCAACGGCTGGAATCAACCTCTAATATCTGGATTACCGGCGCCAGTTCCGGCATCGGAGAAGCGGTCACCCGGGAACTGATGCAGCAGGGCCACAGGCTAGTCATCACCGGTCGCAGGCAGGAAGCGCTGGATCAGCTGTGTGCCCTGGCCCCTGAGCGGATGAAGCCCGCCAGGGCGGACACCACGGACCGGGAGGCGCTCCAGGCCATCGCCGCCGACCTTGAAGCCTTCGGCAGCCTGGACATGGCCATCCTCAATGCAGGTACCTGCGAGTACCTGGAAATTGCGGACTACGACAGCAGCATTATCGACCATAACGTGACCACCAATGTGGTTGGCACCGCCCGATGTCTGGACATTGCCCTGCCCGCACTCCGCCGGACGGCCCAGCAGGGGCGGCCGGCCACACTGGTGATTGTCAGCTCTTCAGCCTGGTGGTTCCCGTTCGGGCGGGCGGAAGGTTATGGCGCTTCCAAGGCAGCACTGACGTATTTCGCTCACTCACTGAGGGCCGATCTGGCGTCTGAAGGCATTGATGTAGTTGTTGTGTCGCCGGGGTTTGTCAAAACACCCCTGACCGACCGCAATGATTTCCCGATGCCATTCCTGGTCTCATCGGAAGAGGCGGCAACCCGGATTGTCAGTGGTCTTCGCAAGGGCAGAACCGAGATCGCCTTTCCCAGGCGTTTCACCTGGACACTCAAACTCCTCGGCGCCCTGCCCCAGGGCCTGATTGACCGAATGGCAGCCAGCATGAGCCGGCAAAGCAGGAAAGAACAGGAATCCAATGGATGAGTAACAAGCGTGAGCGTATTGCCGTCATCGGTGCGGGTGTATCGGGGCTGACAACGGCCTGGCTCCTGGCGGAAAAATACGATGTTGAACTGTTTGAAGCCGGCAGCTATGCCGGCGGGCACACCAATACCGAATCAGTCACCGCCGGAGGCCGGGAGTGGCCGGTGAACACCGGTTTTATTGTTTTCAATGACTGGACTTACCCCAACTTTATCAAGCTTATGGACCGGCTCGGGGTTGAATCCGAGGTAAGTGACATGAGCTTCAGTGTTGACTGTCATGCGTCTGGCCTTCAGTACAACGGCACCAGCCTGAACACGCTGTTTGCCCAGAGAAAAAACCTGCTGAATCTTCCGTTCCTGAGGATGATTCGCGAAATACTCAGGTTCAACAAGGAATCCCGCGTGGACCTGGCGGAGGGTAACATCGGTGACAACGAAAGCCTTGGCGAATACCTGAACCGCAACCGCTATTCCCGGTATTTCCGCAAGTACTATATCGTTCCCATGGGGGCGGCCATCTGGTCTGCCCCGGAGATTGTGCTGGAACAGTTCCCGATCCGTTTCTTCCTGCAGTTTTTCAATAACCACGGCATGCTGTCCGTGGATGACAGGCCCACATGGCGGGTGATCTCTGGCGGTTCCGCACGGTACGTGGACGCCATGATGGAACGGCTGGGTGGCCATACCCATCTGAACAGCCCCGTCACCTCGGTGGTGCGCCATCCGGACAAGGTGGTGATCACGGTCAACGATGCACAGCAGGAGTTCGACCAGGTGGTATTCGCCTGTCACAGCGATCAGGCCCTGGGGATGATCACCGACCCCACCAAACAGGAACTGGAGATACTGGGTGCCATTACCTACCAGCGTAATGACGTGGTACTGCACACAGACAGCTCGGTTCTGCCGTCGAACAGGCTTGCCTGGGCGGCCTGGAACTATTTCATCCCGCAGCACAGCACCGAGCCGGTTTCCGTCACCTATAACATGAATATCCTGCAGAATTTTGATGATGCACCGGAAACCTTCTGCGTAACGCTCAATCGAAGTCGCGATATTGATCCGGAAAGGATCATAAAGCAATTTGACTACGCCCACCCGGTATTCACCCTGGAGGCAGTTGCGGCACAGAAGCGCTACGACGAAATCGGCGGGCACAACCGCAGCCATTTCTGCGGCGCTTACTGGTTCAACGGTTTCCATGAAGACGGTGTATGCAGTGCTCTCCGGGTTACCCGGGCCCTGGGTGTGGAGCTCTAATGATGAACGCGGCCGTCCTGGACAGACATACGGATAACAGGCTCCACAGCCAGTGGCTGGAAGGCACCATTCGCCATCGTCGCCTGGCGCCGGTTCATCATGAGTTCAGTTACAGCACCGGCATGTTGGCGCTGGACCTCCGTGAGTGGGACTCTGTTACCCGCATCAGCCGACTGTTCTCGCTGGAAAAGTTCAACTGGCTTTCCCTGAGACGCCGGGACTACTTCAGGCCAGAGAAGGACAACCTGCTCCAGGCAGTGACAGACCAGGTCCGGACAGCGACGGGCTGGCAACCGGACGGCGCGGTGGAGCTGATCACCCACCCCCGGTATTTCGGTTATGTGTTTAACCCGGTCAGTTTCTACTTCTGCTATAGCGCGGGGGACGACCCGGCCACCGGTGCCGTACCAAGGGTTATCCTGGCCCAGATTACCAATACCCCCTGGAAAGATCGCCACGTGTACTGCCTGGAAACCACAGGGGCAGAGCCAACCAGCGCGGGCTGGCGAACTGAACGTTTCGGGTTTGGCAAACGGTTTCATGTCTCGCCCTTCAACCCGATGGATCAGCACTATCAATGGACCTTCAGCTTCAGGGGGCCGGAGGTGCGCATCCACATGAACGTGCTCCAGGACAATAGCAAACATTTTGATGCCACTTTAGTGGTCCGCCGTACCCCCCTCGATCGTAGAGAACTTCACAGGAGTCTCAGGCAATTTCCCGTCGAGGCGCTGAAGGTTGTGGGTGGAATTTACTGGCACGCACTGAAACTGAAACTCAAGGGTGTGCCCTTCTTTACCCACCCCGACAAGTTACCGGAAAGCGACCCCGCCCACAGGCTGGGGAGCGAAGATTCAGGCCTCGATGTAACCGAGGCCGCGGACCGAACAAAGACAACCGGAAAGGTAAGCTCATGGAGAACCTGAACACCTCACTCGATTCCACAGGCGCCGGCAGACATGTCCCCCTGAGTAACCGGGTGGCAAAGAACCTGGTTTGCAAGCAGTTGTCGCTGCTGAAAGAGGGTTCCCTGACCATCCGTGAAGCCGGCCAGCAAACCCTGGCGTTCGGTGATGGCGACATCCGCTTTGCCCCGGCGGAACTGGTTATCCATGACAACAGTACCTGGAAGGATCTGCTGACCGGTGGCAGCATCGGTGCGGCAGAATCCTATGTGGCCGGTGACTGGTCGACGCCGGATCTGGTCGCCCTGTTGCGCTTCTTTACCCGCAACGTTGACCGCATGAACGAATTCGAAGACCGGTTCAGCTGGATCACCAAGCCCGCCCTGAAGGGGCTGCACTGGCTGAACCGGAACACCCGGGACGGCTCCCGCAAAAACATCAGCGCCCACTATGACCTGGGCAATGACCTGTTCGAGACATTCCTCGACCCTACCATGATGTATTCCGCGGCTATCTATCCCCGCCCGGATGCAACCCTTGATGAAGCAGCGGTACACAAACTGGATACCATCTGCCGGAAGCTGGACCTGCGCCCGGGTGACCGTGTTATGGAGATCGGTACCGGCTGGGGTGGCTTTGCGGTTCATGCCGCAAAACATTTTGGCTGCCATGTGACCACCACGACCATCTCTTCCGAGCAACTGGAACTTGCGAAAGCGAAGGTGAAAGCGGAAGGCCTGGAAGACAGAATCACCCTGTTGTTTGACGATTACAGGGATCTGGAGGGCCAGTTCGACAAGCTGGTGTCCATCGAAATGATTGAAGCCGTGGGCCCACAGTTCCTGGACAGCTATTTTTCCCAGATCAGCCGGCTACTGAAGCCTGACGGGCTTGCGCTGATCCAGGCGATCAATATGCCGGAACAGCGATACAGCAGAGCGTTGAAGAATGTGGACTTCATCCAGAGGTTCATCTTCCCGGGCAGCTTCATTCCCTCGTTTGGCGCAATTCTCGGCTCAGTGCGAACCGGCTCCGACCTGGTACTGACTCACGCTGAAGACATCGGCTTCCATTACGCACGCACGCTTCATGACTGGTGTGAACGGTTTATGGCCCACCGGGAAAAACTCGACAGCCTGGGCTATGACCAGGCGTTCCGGCGGCTCTGGCACTTCTATTTCGCCTATTGTGAGGCGGGGTTCAGTGAACGCGCCATAGGTGTATCCCAGATCGTGTTTGCCAAGCCCGGCAACAAGCGTGCGAATATTCTAAGCGTATGATCCAGTCCGATACTGCCCGAAAGACCATCAATTTTGTGCTGTTTCAGGCCGGCTGGCTCGTCTGTGTTCTCTACCCGAGCTTGCTCGCGGCCGGTTTTGTAGCGCTGTTGCTGGTGTTTCACATTGCCTTTATCAGCAAACACCGGCTCACCGAATTGCAGTTTATTGGTGCCGGCACCGTTATTGGTGGCGTGCTGGACGGGATCTGGTTCCGGACCGGAGTCCTGGATGATGGCACGGGCAGCATCGTGCTCACACCCATCTGGCTGGTGGGCATCTGGGCGATTTTCATGACCACCCTGTCCCATTCCCTGTCCTGGATCAGCAGCAAGGCGTGGCTGCCATTTGTCTGCGCACCGGTTGCAGGGCCTTTTGCCTACTGGTCTGCGAGCAAACTGGGCGCGGTGCAACTGCCTGACCCGGCAGTATCACTTGTCGCACTGGCTGCCGGATGGCTCGTAGTGTTCCCGGCGCTGCTTTACCTGCGCAAATATCTTTACCCGGAGCTGGCACGATGAAACGGTCAACCCTCCTTGTTTTAACTTGTTTACTGCCCCTTCAGGCAGTCTCGTCCGATGAAGTCCGGTTTACCGGTGAAGCGACATCAGAGGACGACGGCAAGACCCTCTACGAGGAACGTCACGTGGTAGAAGGGGAGTGTTCAGAAGGCGTTTTCCGGCCCAGCCAACAGACAGTTACCTATGTTCGCAATGGAGACACCGAGTTCGCCAAGAAGAAACTTTCCTACAGCGAATCCCTGTTGCGCCCCACCGTTGACTTCCGGCAACCGGACTTTGACGAAGTCATGGCTATAACAAACGAGGGTGATGACGAGCTGAGGATCGAATGGCAAACCCCCGAAGGCGATACCGAGACCTTTTCAGTAGACGCCAGCGAGACGCTGGTCGCTGATGCAGGCTTCGATCATCTGGTCCGGAAGCACTGGTCGGAGGTGAAATCCGGTGAACGTGTAGAGTTCGATTTCCTGGCGCCCACCCGGGGTAAAGCCTACGGCTTTGTACTGGAGCCCGCAGACGATGACCGTATCGATGCTGCCCACAAAGTCCGCATCAAGCCCTCCGGTACCATCCTGGGATTTCTGGTGGATCCGATCCTGCTGGGATACAACGACGAAGGCCTGCTGACGGATTATGTCGGCCTGACCAATATCCGCAAAGACAAGGATTCCAACTACACCGCCCATATCCGCTACACGGTGGAATCTACTCCGGAATGTGAACTGACCCGCTGAAACCGTCCTTGCAGCCAACGCGGATGCCCTGGCCTGTTGTGGTAGACTTCCTGTTCCCGACATACCGACGACAGAGAGTTTCCGCCGATGATGTTTGTGTCCTTCAACGTCAACAGTATCCGTACCAGGCTGCACCAGCTTGAGGCCGTGATCAACCAGCTCAACCCGGATTTCATCGGCCTGCAGGAGACCAAGGTAACGGATGAAGACTTTCCGGAAGAGGCCATACGGGAACTGGGGTACCACGTTCATTTCCACGGCCAGAAAACCCATTACGGCGTAGCCCTGCTGTCGCGGCAAGAACCAGACAGTATCCAGAAAGGCTACCCCTGGGACGGTGAAGCCTCCCAGCGCCGGCTGATTACCGGGCATTTCACGGTCAATGGCAGCAAGCTGGTCGTCATCAATGGCTACTTCCCCCAGGGGGAAAGTCGTGACCATCCGGTGAAATTCCCCGCCAAGGAGAAATTCTACGCTGACCTGATGCGCTACCTGGATGAGCTGAAGGCAACCAGCAGTGACATCCTGGTGATGGGCGACATGAACATTTCCCCCACCGACCTGGATATCGGCATCGGAGCGGATAATGCAAAACGCTGGCTGCGCACGGGCAAGTGCAGCTTCCTGCCGGAGGAGCGGGAGTGGCTGGGACAGGTGGAAAGCCGGGGCTTTACCGACGTGTTTCGTCACCTGCACCCGGAGGACTCGGACACCTTCAGCTGGTTTGACTACCGCAGCAAAGGGTTTGAGCGGGACCCTCGCAGGGGGCTGAGAATTGATCTGATCATGGCCAGCGACACGCTTTTACCAAAAGCAAAAGCGGCTGGCGTAAGCTACGATATTCGTGCCATGGAGCGGCCCTCGGACCATTGTCCGGTGTGGGCCAGTTTCGACCTCTGACCCCCATTCAGGCCGCGTCATGAAAAAAATCAAAACCCGCGACCGGATACTGGAGGCAAGCCTGATGCTGTTCAACAGCATCGGCGAACCCAATGTCACGACCCTTCTGATCTCTGATGAACTGGATATATCGCCGGGTAATCTCTATTACCACTTCAAAAGCAAGGGGGATATTGTCGGCGAGCTGTTCACCCGTTACGAACACGAGATGAACGATCTTCTGGCGGTGCCGGACGATGCCGATATCAGCCTGGACCAGCAGAGCTTCTTCCTGCACCTGCTGTTTGAAACTGTCGCCCGCTACCGCTTTCTCTACCAGGACCTGGTGAACGTGCTGTCGCGCTACGATCAGTTGCAGACGCGCTTCCGCCGCATACTCAAGAAGAAAACCAGCGGCTTCCGGGTCATCTGCGAGAGCTTCAGGCGGCAGGGCATCATGGAGATTACCGAAGGTGAGCTTGAGGCCCTGTGTGAACAGCTCACCCTGACCGCCTGTTACTGGAGCAGCTTCGACAGCCTGTCGCACCTGGAAGACCGGGAGTCCATGGACCCCGGCCGCGGCGTCTACCAGATGATGTACCTGATGCTGCCCTATCTGGGGCCGGATGAAAAAGAGCAGATCTACCTGATGAGCCGGGACTACCTCTGAACATCAATAAAGTTGATAACGGCTCACTCCTCTTCGGAGCGGTCTTCGTACTCTTCCCTCAGCCGGGCAAGCTCTGCTTCCAGAGCCTGTATGCGACGTTCCATGGCTTCGATTTCCTCCCGCCGATGAATGCCAAGGCGGCGTAACGCACCGGACACCCGCTCATCAAACAGATTTTCCAGGCGGTCCCAGGTGCCCGTTGCCTTTTCCCTTACATCACCCACTCGGTCCTCTACCGAACGGACATGTTTCTCCACAACGCCACGGGTTTTGCTTTCCAGTTGCTCACCTTCCTGGACCAGGCGCTCGAAAAAACGGCCGGCGTCTTCTTCCGCCTTGGTATAGGCGCCCAGCCCGGCAAGCCAGATCTGCCTCGCAGACCCCTTTATCTTGCCCGCCAGCTGTTCATCATTTTCCGGCTTGTTCTCGTTTTCATCAGACATGCAAAACCTCGGGAGACATAAAAGCACTGTTAGCGATGATTGTATTACAGCGGAACCTGAATTTCAGTGAGCTGCCGGAATCTCCCGCAAGCGATGGCACCCAGTTGCCCTGAAACCCCCATCACGACAGGCTTCAGTATAAGCACACATTCAATATGAAAAAATGTGATCAAACGAATCGTTCGCTGGCTTGAAGTGTTCAAAATATGGTCAATACTTCACTGTACCGGTGTCCCTGCTGACGCCGGTTTGTCTGGAAGTCTTTCATGGATACTACTCGCACGCCTCTGCCCGGCCACCAGTGCCGGGCTTTTTTATGCCCGGAACCTGTCGGGGTTTTCCCTACTACCAATTAGATATATAGTTATTACATTAGAGTATATCTAGAAACTGATGCATCCGGGAGGATACACCGCATGGTAGACATTGCCTGGGAGAATTTCACCCCATGGTCCGCATTGGCAGGCGGAATTATTATCGGGTTGTCAGCGGCTGCATTCATATTGCTGAATGGTCGCATTGCCGGCATCAGCGGCATTATTGGAGGACTTCTGACTCCGCGAAAGACAGACATACTCTGGCGTGTCGCTTTCCTCGCCGGAATGATTGCCGCACCGCTGCTCTGGATGATGACAGCCGACCTGCCCCCCATCGAGATTAAAGCCAGCTACCCATTGCTTGTGATATCGGGACTGCTTGTTGGCATCGGTACACGCTATGGTTCCGGCTGCACCAGCGGGCACGGTGTATGCGGGCTGTCACGGTTGTCTGCACGCTCGCTGATTGCAACGCTGACCTTCATGGCCGTTGGTTTTGGCACCGTGTATATCGTTCGACATCTTGTTACAGGAGCCTGACCCATGAAATTCAATATTGCCTCATTCGGCGCCGGCCTGCTGTTCGGTTTCGGCTTGCTGGTCAGCGGCATGGCCAACCCTGAAAAGGTTCTCGGCTTCCTGGATATCGCGGGGCAGTGGGACCCGTCACTGGCCTTCGTGATGGGCGGAGCCGTCCTTGTGGGTCTTTTCGCCTTTACCATTGCCCGGAAACGGACCCTCTCGTTTCTCGGTTTCAATATGCGGCTGCCGGAGTCAGACCGCCCTGACAAGAGACTCGTTCTCGGCAGCGTGCTGTTTGGTGCCGGCTGGGGACTGGCCGGTTTCTGTCCCGGACCGGGTCTGGTAGCCCTTGGGGCCGGCGAAACGGGTGCCCTGGTATTTGTGGTGGCAATGGTTGCCGGTATGGGCATTTTCGAAGTGATCGAGAAAAACAGGGTTGCGAACTGAAATAACTCACTATATCGCCCGGACATCCCTCTGACACCGTGGGCTGACTGTGGCATCATGCATTGGCTTTTCTGACAGGTTGAAGGATCTTGTATGGATATCAGGCGCATCGACGAAACCATTTCCGTAGCCCCGCAGTTATCGGTAGACGACATTGCCGAAGCGGCAAAACTGGGTTTCAGGACCCTTGTAGCCAACCGGCCGGACGGTGAAGAAGCCGGCCAGCCCGCAATGGCAGACATAGAAGCGGCGGCCCGCGAGCACGGGATGCAGTGGGTCTATATGCCGGTTGAGTCCGGTAATATCCTGGATAACGATGTGGATCAGTTTGACGCAATGATCCGGGAGGCTGAAAAACCCGTATTGGCCTTCTGTCGCTCGGGAACACGCTGTACAGTTCTCTGGGCTCTGAGTTCAGCTCGCTCTGAACCTGCGCAGGACATTGTCAATAAAGCCCGCGGCGCCGGCTACGACATCGGCGGCCTGGCACCGAGAATGGCCCAGCAGGCAAAGAAGCAGTCCTGAGCTATCCTCCCGCCGGACACCAACGCTACCAGGATCCAGCACCATGCAGTACAAGGGTACCGCCAACTTTCGCCATGACCATCCAGAGAAGACCGGAGTACTGGTTACCAACCTGGGAACTCCGGATGCACCAACCACTTCCGCCCTGCGCCGTTATCTGGCTGAGTTTCTCTGGGACCCCAGGGTGGTTGAGGTGCCCCGCCCCATCTGGTGGCTGATCCTGCACGGCATTATCCTTCGAATCCGCCCCAGCCGCTCTGCCAAAGCCTATGCCAGTGTCTGGCAACCGGCGGGATCTCCCCTGCTGACCCATACCGCAAATCAGGCTGAGGGCATTCGCAAGGAATTACAGGCGAAGTACGGAAACAACATCGTGGTCGGTTTTGCCATGCGCTACGGCAACCCGGGTATCTCCAAAGTGCTTGACGAGATGCAGGCCCAGGGCGTTCGCCAGTTGCTGGTACTGCCCCTGTACCCGCAGTATTCAGCATCAACGTCCGCATCCACCTTCGATGCCATTGCCCATGACTTCACCCGCAGGCGCTGGTTACCGGATCTTCGGTTTATTTCCCATTACCCGGACTATCCTCCTTATATCGAGGCCATGGCCAGCCACATCCAGGCGCACTGGAACGAGCACGGACGCAATGAGAAGCTGATTCTTTCCTATCATGGCGTACCGTTGAAGTACCTGAAGAAGGGCGACCCTTACCACTGTGAATGCCATAAAACGTCACGGCTGCTGGCGGAGCGGCTTGGCTTGCACAAAGGTGATTACATGACCACGTTCCAGTCCCGTTTTGGCCGGGAGGAATGGTTGCAGCCCTACACCGATGAAACCCTGAAGTCTCTGCCAGGCAAGGGCGTGAAATCCATTGATGTATTCTGCCCCGGTTTTTCGTCGGATTGCCTGGAAACCGTTGAGGAGATCGACGAGGAGAACCGGGAGTATTTCATGGAAGCGGGAGGCGAAGGCTTCAGCTACATCCCCGCGCTCAACGCCACGCCAGGCCATATCAATGCTCTGACCCAACTGATCGAGGAAAACCTGCAGGGCTGGAAAGTACCCACAAACCAGCCGGAGGAGCTGGCCACCAGACTTCGCCTGGCGGAAGAACAGAAACAGGCCCAGTACCCCGGCCGGGATTTATAGCCGGAATCCGGCGATGCCGTCAGGGAGTCCTGTTCTTGTCAGGGCTCCCTGAAAGTTCAGGCACCGACTCACAGAACGCACACTCCTCCATATCCACCGCAGCGCCGCCGGCTTCAACATACCGGACCTTATGACTTGCCCCGCCCCGATTGGCAGACACCGAGAATTTCCGGTTGTGCCGGACATCGTCGGTTCTGGTTTCCTGGTTTGTCTTTGAATCCTGCATCGCTGCCCCCTTTGTGGAATACACATACTATTGTGGGGGCGAACGGCGCTGAATCCAACTCAGGTTTTGAGCGGAGTAGACCGGCGAGCGTGAATCGAGCTTGAATAAGGGAATCGAATTCAAAAAGAAGGAAGAGAAAGTGGCGGTGGGCCAGGGATTCGAACCCCGGGAAGGCTACTAACCTTCGGCGGTTTTCAAGACCGCTGCATTCAGCCACTCTGCCAGCCCACCGTTTTCTCCACAGCCGTCATTGCGACAGCGGGGAGCATGATACCGGAATTCCTTTCTCTGTCAACGCCCTGGCCAGACAGACCCGCCCCGGCACAAACATTAACTCTATTTAATGGAATCCGCGAAACCCTTTTCTGTCGTAAATGATTGAAAGTTGTATATCTGGCATTATGATGAGTGTTAGATTCTATCCAGTTGTGACACACAGACGGAGATTATGATGGAAGACAGACGATTCGGCGTCCAGCAAGGCCAGGGTGCCTATTCTGCCACCGACAAAGCTCGGACGACGGGTGTCAGCGCGGACGCAATGAATGTCCTGCGCAACACCTATATGCTGCTGGGAATGACGCTCGCGTTTTCCGCGCTGACCGCATTCCTGAACATGAACGGTGCTCACCCCGGCTTCCTGATCACAATTGTGGGCTATATTGGCCTGCTCTTCGCGACCTATAAGCTGAAAAACAGCCCCTGGGGCATAGTGACCACCTTTGCCCTCACCGGCTTCATGGGCTTCACGCTGGGCCCGATCATCGGCCAGATGGTAGCCGCAGGCGCGTCCCAGGTCGTTGCCAATGCCCTGGCACTGACAGCCACCGCGTTTATTGGCCTGTCCGCCACGGCAATCATTACCAAGAAAGACTTCAGCTTCATGTCCAGCTTCCTGACAGCCGGTGCTTTTGTGCTGATCGGCGCGATGCTGCTGGCTTTCTTCATGCAAAGCTCCGTGTTGCACCTGGCGGTTTCAGCAGGCTTCACGATCTTCGCTTCCATCATGATCCTGTTTGAAACCAGCCGGATCATTAACGGCGGTGAGCGCAACTACATCATCGCAACCGTTGGCCTGTACGTGGCCATCTACAACCTGTTCGTCAGTCTTCTGCACCTGTTGATGGCGTTCAGCGGCGAAGATTGATCACCGTCGGTGACAGTCTACTGCCACACAAACCCCGGTTAACGCCGGGGTTTTTGTTTTAAGGTAAACTGGCGGTTCACACGGATCAGGCAAGCAGCCCCGATGAGCAACAAGATCTCTCATTCCACGCTTTCGTTCACCCTGGTGATCACAGGCGCCCCCTACTCCTCACAGGCGCCACAGACGGCCCTTTTCTTTGCCAGGGCCGCGGTAGCCGCGGGACACAGGATTGACCGGGTATTCCTCTATGGTGATGGCGTTCATCTTGCTTCCGCCCTGGCCAGCCCTCCGTCAGACGAACCCAACTGGTCCCGGCAATGGTGTGAATTCCTCAACCAGAACGCGGTGCCCGGCGTGGCCTGCATTGCCTCGGCTTTGAGGCGGGGGATTGTTGATGAGAGAGAACAAAAGCGCTATGAACTGGGTGCCAACAATATCGCAGCGCCGTTTTCCATAGCCGGCCTGGGTGAATGGGTGGAAGGAGTTGCGCGCTCAGACCGGGTTATCTATTTTCATGGTGGAAGCTGACATGAAAACCCTTGTGATCATGAACCAGGCACCCTATGGCGACTGGAGCGGCCGCGAAGCACTGGATATGGCATTCTCCCTGGCCGCGTTCGACCAGCCCGTCGCCCTTCTCTTTACCGGCGATGGCGTGAACTGGCTGCGCAGGGAGCAAGAGGCCGCCGCTATTTCCCAGAAGGCTGTTGACCGGAACCTGGCGGCTGCCACCATATTCGGCGTTACCGCATTGTATGCGGACCAGCAGTCCTGCCACCGCTTCGGGCTGGATCAGCATACAATGATTGCCGGCATAACACTGGCCGATACGAATGCCGGATTGCTGGGCGAATACGACCACGTCATCAGTCTCAGCTAGCATAAAGGAAGGAATGGCAAGCAATGGCATCCATCAGGACTCTGCATATTCTGAACAAACGCCCGGGACACCCAGCATTCAAAAGCTGCCTTTCGTCACTGGAGAACCAGGATGCACTCCTGCTGACCGAGAACGGTGTTCTGGCGCTGGTAGACAAAGGCCTGACACTGGAGGGCTGCGTCTATGCCCTGTCGCCCGACCTGAAGGCCAGGGCCATTCCCGGGGACGCCAGCGTTGCCCAGGCAATTGACTATGATGAAATGGTGGCCCTGACCGCCAGGGCACAAAGGGTGATCAGTTGGTGATGACAGCCATGCCGGAACGAAATAACGAAGGCTTTCTCGAAGATGCCTGGGCGTGGTCTCCCGAAGCCGCTATGGCGATTGCCGACGAAGACGGCATCACGTTGACTGACAATCACTGGGAAATCATCAACTTCCTGCGTTATTTTTACAAACAGCATGAAATGTCGCCGCCGTCGAACCGGCTGTTCGTAAAAGCGGTAAAAGAGGCTTTTGGTGAAACAAAGGGCAACAGCATCTATCTGATGCAGCTGTTCCCCGGAACGCCGGCAAAGACCGCCTGCCGTATTGCCGGCCTGCCCCGGCCGACAAACTGCCTATAGGTCCTTGCGGGGCTTTTTGCCCTGGCCCGGAACATCGCCGAGAAAACTGCTCAGGCCGTTCTCGACAAGCCCCGACCCGAACCGCAGGAACTGGCGCGTGGATTCCTTGACCGTGCTTTCAGGCAGTTCCCGCAGCGTCTCTTCGATCCCCTGCCGCACGCCTTTTTTAACGCCGGGCTCTATCGCACGGGCCGCCTCAATCATTTCCTCGACCCTGCGATCCAGATACGGCTTCACCACAGCGAACCAGAATATGGCAAGCGCTGACAATACCGCTGCCACTGTTACAAGCGCCTGAATAACGAGTGTCCATCCAAAATTCATACACTGCCCTTCTGGTCAGTCTGCGAAGCCGGGCCTGAGCCTGTCATGCAAATACATTCCCCAATACCAGAAACTGAAGCCCTCCGGCCAATGCCCCCAGCACGCCCCCCACCAGCATAAGCTGGAGCTCTTCTTCGCGGAAGGCCGGCCTCAGGATGTCCTGGAATTCAGCGGGGCCAAGGGATTTCATCTGGCTGGCGAGAACACCTGCCACCACCGGGGCCCTTTCGCGGTTGAAGGCCGGATCTCCGAATACGTCCGCGGTAGCCAGCACTGCCTTGTCGTTCATCGCTTTTTTCAGCTCGGTGTAACCTGTCATGCCGACAGTGACCTGAGCGGTAAGCTTCATCACCACCGAGTTATCCAGCAGTGGCCGCAGATGCTTCTGGATGATGGCCCGGGTACGGTCACCATGATCACCGTTGATCATCGCATCAGCAACTTTCTCGACGGTAATCAGTTCCTCTGCCACCAGCCTCGCCCAGACCTCGCTGATTTCCGGCTGGCGCCTGAGGAACAGCCCCTGGATCTTCCAGAAAAGAAAACGCCGTGGCCGAAGTGGGCGGAAGATCAGGTTGATAGCGATCCAGTTGGTGAGGAAGCCCACCGCAAAGCCACCCACCGGCAACAACCAGGGTTCCGGGTATCGGGCCCAGAGCGGCGCAAGAAAGGCACCAAGGATGCCGCCGATGATGGCCCCCCGGTTCATAACCGACCGCAGCTCCACTGAACCTCCCTGCTGAAATATACGGTTCATCAGATCCGGATGACTCTCCAGTTCACGACTGAGCAGCGCCTTCAGGTCTACCAGATCGTTCAGGTCATCGCCAAAATCCTCCACCAGCGACTCGATGCGTCCCGGCAGCTGTTCCCGGCCCCATTGGTATATGCGGTTGCGGAGAAACAGTGGCAGGTTGTCCCACAATACCGGCTGAATTTCATACATGACCTCATCGATGTATTCGTCCATGCGCGGGCCAACCTGGGAAATCACCTGCTCCACGATTCTGTGGGGCTCCAGCTTCTGATACACCGCGTTCAGGTCACCAAACTGCTGCAGCGTGCGGTCAATGCAGATATGGGCCATTTTCTCGGCCTTCCGGGGAATAACCCCCTGCCAGCCAATGAATCCCATTCCCACAAACTGAACGGGATAGAATGACATCTGGATGGCCAGCCAGTTGGTAAACCATCCAACCATGCCGGCCACCAGTGGCACAGACAGAAGTGCGACATCAACCAAGACAAACCCCAGTGTATGAGTGGCGGGAACAGTTCAGAGGACGCGCCAGTTAAGATCAGACGGGCATTATGCCCATCGTTTGAATCTGATTATGTGACTGATAATGAAGCAAATGAAAAAAATCAGCATTGGCCGTGCCGCCACCATGGGAACGATAGCGCGGCACGCCTGCAACTGACAAATATCAGCTCCAAAACAAAAGAAGCCGGCAATTGCCGGCTTCGTATCTGACTTTAATTACCGTCGCTACCTTATTGATAATAGGCGTTTTCTTTTACCGTATGGTCTGTCACATCCCGTACAGCGGAAATCTCGGGAACCCGCTCCTTCAGCGTGGACTCGACGCCCTGCTTCAGGGTCAGGCTAACAGCACTGCAGCCCTGGCAGCCGCCACCGAAGCGCAGCACGGCAACCGAGCCGTCAACCACTTCAACCAGCGATACGTCACCGCCATGGGCAGCCAGGTTGGGATTGATCTCGGACGCCAGCACGTACTGGATTCTGTCCGGCAGCGGTGCATCGTCGTCCACCTTTGGCACCTTGGCATTGGGAGCCTTGATGGTCAGCTGACCGCCCATCTGGTCCTTGGAGTAGTCAACGAAAGCCTCCTCCAGAAAAGGAACCGAGTTCTGATCCAGAAACAGGGTGAACTTGCCAAGATCAATCTGCTCGTCAGTCGGCACAACTTCGTTGGGCGGACAATACGCCAGGCAGGTCTCGGCATTCTTTGTTCCGGGCTGGGTCACGAAGATCCGGACGCCCATGCCTTCGACATCCTGTTTTTCGATAAGTTGTGCAAGGTAATCCCGCGCGGGATCTGTCACCGTAACCAATGCCATAATCGCAACCTGTCAGTAAGTTTAACCGTATTTTAAGTGAGTTCGCTCCAACATGAAAGACCAAGTAAAATAGTCAGACTTTAAGCGGTTAATTGATGAACATCATCAAGCCGTGGGACGACATCCGCCAATTTTGCTATGATCCCGCGCCATTGTGACTAATACGACACCCGGAATTAATTTCTATGACCGATCGCAACTCTCGTCTGGACCGCCTGGAACAGCTTGGTAACGCCCTGAAGCAACGTATCGTTATTCTTGATGGCGGTATGGGCACCATGATCCAGAACCTGAAACTGGACGAGGAAGCGTTCCGCGGCGAACGATTCGCCGATTATGACCGGGAAGTCCAGGGCAACAACGACTTGCTCAACCTGACCCAGCCTGCCCTGCTCCGCAATATTCATGCGGATTACCTGGACGCCGGTGCAGATATTATCGAAACCAACACGTTCAACTCAACGCAATTGTCCCAGGCAGACTACGGCCTTGAATCGATCGCAAAGGAGCTGAACGTGGCAGCGGCGAAACTGGCGCGCCAGGTGGCCGACGAGTTCACCGCCCGTAATCCGGACAAGCCACGCTTTGTGGCAGGCGCTGTCGGGCCTACCTCCCGTACGGCGTCGATATCACCCGATGTGAACAACCCGGGTTACCGCAACGTCGATTTCCAGACCCTGGTGGACAATTACTACGAGGCGGTCGAGGGCCTGGTTGAGGGCGGTTGTGACCTGATCCTGATCGAAACCATTTTCGACACCCTTAATGCCAAGGCGGCTATCTACGCGACCCAGCAGTATTTCATCGACAGCGGCATTGAACTGCCGATCATGATTTCCGGAACCATCACGGATGCCTCTGGCCGCACCCTGTCGGGCCAGACCACCGAGGCATTCTGGAACTCAATAGCCCACGCCAAGCCCATTTCGGTGGGTCTCAACTGCGCCCTCGGTGCTGATGCCCTCCGTCCTTATGTGGAAGAATTATCCAACAAGGCAGACACTTACGTCAGCGCCCACCCCAACGCCGGGCTGCCCAATGAATTCGGTGAATACGATCAGACGCCGGAGGAGATGGCGGAAATCATTGAGGGATTCGCCCGCGACGGCTTCCTGAATATCATCGGCGGTTGTTGCGGGTCTCGCCCGGACCATATCGAAGCCATCGCCAATGCGGTGTCCAAGTATCCGCCACGCAGGATTCCCAAACCGAAGAAAGCCCTGCGCCTGTCCGGCCTGGAGCCCTTCACCGGCGACGAGAACACCCTGTTTATCAACGTGGGCGAGCGGACCAACGTTACCGGCTCCAAGCGTTTCCTGCGCCTGATCAAGGAGGAGCAGTACGAGGAAGCTCTGAGCGTTGCCCGTGACCAGGTTGAAAACGGTGCCCAGATCATCGATATCAACATGGATGAAGGCATGCTGGATTCAAAGGAAGTCATGGTGACTTTCCTGAACCTGGTGGCCTCCGAGCCGGACATCTCCCGGGTTCCCCTGATGATCGACTCCTCCAAGTGGGATGTGATCGAAGCCGGGCTACGCTGCATCCAGGGCAAGGCGGTAGTGAACTCCATCAGCCTGAAAGAAGGCGAAGAGGAGTTTCTCAAACGCGCCAGGGACTGCATGCGCTATGGCGCTGCCGTGGTGGTGATGGCCTTTGACGAAGATGGGCAGGCGGACACCTTTGAGCGCAAGACTGAAATCTGCAAGCGCTCCTATGACCTGCTCGTAGACATCGGTTTCAACGCCGCGGATATTATTTTCGACCCCAACATTTTCGCCATTGCCACAGGCATAGAAGAGCACAACAACTACGCGGTGGACTTCATCAATGCCACCCGCTGGATCCGGGACAACCTGCCCCACGCGTCTATTTCCGGGGGTGTGAGCAACGTGTCCTTCTCCTTCCGTGGCAATGACGCGGTGCGGGAGGCTATCCACTCGGTATTCCTCTACCACGCCATCAAGGCCGGCATGAACATGGGTATCGTCAATCCGGGGCAGCTGGTGATTTATGACGAGATCGAGCCCGAGCTGAAGGAGCTGGTCGAGGATGTCGTACTGAACCGCCGGGCCGACGCTACTGACCGCCTGCTGGAGATCGCCGAGCGCTACCGCAGCAAGGGTGGAAAAACCCAGGAGGAAGACCTCGCCTGGCGCGAGTGGCCGGTCGAGAAGCGAGTGGAACATGCCCTGGTCAAAGGCATCACCAGTTACATCATCGACGACACAGAGGCCTGCCGCCTGCGCGCCGAGCACCCTATCGAGGTTATCGAGGGCCCGCTGATGGACGGGATGAACGTGGTCGGCGACCTGTTCGGGGACGGCAAGATGTTCCTGCCCCAGGTGGTCAAGAGTGCCCGGGTCATGAAACAGGCGGTTGCCCACCTGATTCCCTACATCGAGGCAGAGAAAACCGAGGAACAGAAGGCCAAGGGCAAGATTCTGATGGCCACGGTAAAAGGCGATGTCCACGACATCGGCAAGAATATCGTGGGCGTGGTGCTGCAGTGCAACAACTACGAGGTGCTGGACCTCGGCGTTATGGTGCCCTGCGACAAGATCCTGGAAACCGCCCGCAGGGAGAATGTGGACATCATCGGCCTGAGCGGGCTGATCACCCCTTCCCTGGATGAAATGGTGCATGTGGCAAAAGAGATGCAGCGGCTGGACTTCCATATCCCGCTGATGATTGGCGGCGCCACCACATCCAAGGCCCATACGGCTGTGAAGATCGAGCAGCAGTACAAGAACGACATTGCCCTTTATGTATCGGACGCCTCCCGTTGCGTTAACGTGGCATCCCAGTTGCTCAGCAAAACCGCGAAACCGGCCCTGGTGGAGGCAGCAAGAACCGAGTACCACGACATTCGCGAGCGCCGCAAGAACCGGGGTGAACGCACCAAGCTGATCTCCCTTAAAGAGGCACGTGACCGTGCACCGGACTTCGGCTTCGACCATTACGAGCCGCCCAGGCCGTCCTTTATTGGTGTCAGATCGTTCGAAACCTACGATCTGGAAAAGCTGCTCGACTACGTTGACTGGACCCCGTTCTTTATTTCCTGGGATATGTCTGGCAAATATCCGGCCATATTCGACGACCCCAAACGGGGCGAAGCAGCCAGGACGCTCTTCGATGACGCCCAGAAGATTCTGCGGCAAATGATTGACGAAAAAAGGATCTCGGCGAAAGCCGTTATTGGCTTCTGGCCCGCCAATCGCCGCGGTGATGACATTGTGCTCTACACCGACGAGCGCCGCGAAACCGAGCTGACCACCCTGCACCATCTGCGTCAGCAGGATGACAAGGCACCCGGAAAGCCGATGATGGCACTGTCAGACTTCGTGGCACCGGAAGGCGATGGCCCCTGTGATTACGTGGGTGGCTTTGCAGTCACCACCGGCATTGGCGCGGAAGAGTTTTCACTTGAGTTCAAGGAACGAAATGACGACTACAACGCCATTATGGTCAAGGCCCTCGCTGATCGCCTCGCCGAAGCGTTCGCGGAACATCTTCATGAGCGGGTCAGGAAGAAATTCTGGGGCTACGCAAAGGATGAAGCACTGAAAAACGAGGACCTGATTCGCGAACGGTATCAGGGCATTCGCCCGGCGCCGGGTTATCCGGCCTGCCCCGATCATACCGAGAAGGCCACGTTGTTTGAATTGCTGGATGCGCCGAATAATGCAGGCCTGGAACTGACGGAACACTTCGCGATGTTTCCGACGGCAGCCGTTTCCGGATGGTATTTTTCCCATCCCGAGTCGAAATATTTTGCCGTGGGCAAAATTGGCGCTGACCAGGTTGAGGACTATGCTGAGCGCAAGGGGATATCCAAAGCCGAGGCTGAGCGGTGGCTCGCGCCCAGTCTCGCCTACGACCCGGCGGAATAACATTCGCCGGGAGATTCACATCTGATTGGCCGGAACGAAAGCATGAAAGAGAAGCAGGACAGCGACAAAACACCCGCAAGAAAGGGACCGGGTGTCCTGAAAGTGATGCAGAGCATTCTTGCCGGCGCACTGGGAGTGCAGTCCGACAAGCGCCGGGAGGAAGACTTCTCGAGCCACAGCCCCTGGCCCTACATCATCGCCGGCATTCTGTTTACCGTGGGTTTTGTCGTTGCCCTGATCGTCGTGGTCAAACTGGTGCTGGCCGGGCAGTAAATCCTACTGACCGGACACCCAGATCACGGCGAAGGCTACCGCAAGCATCACCAGTAATACTGCTGCTACCGCGTCTGCCTGGCTATCGGATTTCATTGTCTTCTTCATACGCTTTCCCCATGGTTTTGTTATCTGTTTTTTCGAGCACGCTCGTTTAAATCTAGGCGGAAAATTGACATTCGTCCAGCAATATATCGGTTTCTATATCACTCAAATCGATAAACATATTTTGAAATAATCATTTTAAGAATAATGGCACGGTGATATTCTCCTCCGCAAGAACAGGCACCAAAGCTGTATTTCCAGCGTTTCAGCAGGACGTTCCACTATGTATGTTTATGACGAACACGATCGGCAAATAGCAGCCGAGCGCGTTGCACAATTCCGTGATCAGACCGAAAGGGCTCTGGCAGGTGAGCTGCGTGAAGACGAGTTTCTTCCGCTGCGACTGCAGAACGGGTTATACGTGCAGCGCCTGGCACCAATGCTGCGTATTGCCGTTCCCTACGGAATGCTCCGTTCTGCCCAGCTGCGCCGGTTAGCCCGCATAACACGGGACTATGACAAAGGTTATGCACACTTTACAACCCGCCAGAACGTCCAGCTCAACTGGCCGGCTATTGAAGATGTACCGGACATTCTGGCAGAGCTGGCAGAAGTGGAGATGCACGCCAACCAGACGAGCGGTAACTGCATTCGCAATACCACGACGGATCAGTTCTCCGGTGTTCAGGCGGACGAGATAACCGATCCCCGCCCCTACTGCGAGATTATCCGGCAGTGGTCAACCTTCCACCCCGAGTTTGCGTTTCTGCCCCGCAAATTCAAGGTGGCAGTGAATGCTTCCGAGCATACGGACCGTGCTGCTATCCAGGTCCACGATATCGGCCTGCAGATGGTACGCAACGAACAGGGCGAGCTGGGTTTCCGCGTTCATGTGGGTGGTGGCCTGGGCCGAACGCCCATGGTGGGCCCGGTGATTCGTGAATTCCTGCCTGAGCATGACCTGCTGACTTACCTGGAAGCCGTGCTGCGGGTCTACAACCGCTATGGCCGGCGGGACAACAAATTCAAGGCCCGGATCAAGATACTGGTCAAGGCGCTGACACCGGAGGGCTTTGCAGCCAAGGTGGAGGATGAGTGGTCCCATATCAAGGACTCACCAACCCGCCTGACTGACGAGGCCATTAACCGCTTTAAGGGTTACTTTACCGAGCCCGACTACCAGCAGGTTCCGGATGTTACGGAAACCCTGGCCACACAGCGTTTCGAAAACCGTGAGTTTGACCAGTGGATTGCCCACAACGTGGATGCCCACAAAAAACCGGGTTACGCCATTGTCACACTGACCATGAAGAAAACCGGCACACCCCCGGGCGATGTCAGCGACCGTCAGCTCGAGCAGATTGCCGATCTGGCGGACCAGTACAGTTTTGGCGAAGTCCGGGTAACACATCAGCAGAACGTGGTTCTTGCCGATGTCCGGAAAGATCAGCTGTTTGAGCTTTGGCAGAGCATTACGCCCATGGGCTTTGCAACGGCCAATCTGAATACCCTTACAGACGTGATCTGCTGTCCGGGTGGCGACTACTGCGCCCTGGCCAATGCCAAGTCCATACCGGTCGCGGAAGCGATTCAGCGCCAGTTTGATGACATGGACTACCTGTACGACATTGGCAATATTGACCTGAATATTTCCGGCTGCATGAACGCCTGTGGTCACCACCATGTTGGCAACATCGGTGTGCTGGGCGTCGACAAGAAAGGCGAGGAGTTCTACCAGATCAGTCTCGGCGGTTCGTCCCACCACGATGCTGCCATCGGCAAGATCCTGGGCCCTTCCTTCGCCCGGGATGACATGCCTGAAGTGATTCAGAAGATTATTAATGTATACGTCGATCACCGCACCGAGGAAGAGCCTTTCCTGGACACCTATCGCCGTATCGGCATTGAGCCATTCAAGGAGCGGGTTTATGCCTGATGTGATCACCAGCGACGGTTCTGTCCGTCAGGACGACTGGGTTATCGTCCCCACGCCTGCTGAAGGCGAATCTCTGGTTGTGCCCCCGGAGCCGGCACTTATCCCGGCCGGGCTTTGGCTTGCGGGCAAGGAGCATTACGAGGGCCGCGATGATATCGGGGTCTGGCTGGACAGCCATGAGGAGCCGGAGATGCTGGCCGGTGTGGTCAATGAGTTACCGGTTATTGCGGTGAACTTTCCGAAGTTCAGTGATGGACGCGGTTACAGTATTGCCCGGCTCTTGCGGGAACGGTTGAATTACCGGAATGAGCTGCGTGCCGTGGGGGATGTGTTGCTGGATCAGCTTCAGTTCATGAAGCGCTGTGGCTTTGACACCTATGTGCTTCGGGCTGACAAGGACATCAACAAGGCGGCCCGCTGCCTGAATTTCTTCACCCAGGGCTACCAGGCCGCGACGGATACAGATATACCGCTTTTCCGCCGCCGGGCCTGATAATTTCTACTCCCCTGACGAACGAAGAGGGAGCCGGTAACCAAAACACGCCTCAAGACATCCTGTTCGGCTTGGGCTCCGCCATCCCTGGCTCCGCACAGTTTTGGTTACCGGCCCCCTCTTCGTTCTTGCAAATTTCGGCGTCTGACCCCGCTCGATGCAGCATCCGTAGGTCGGATTAGGCGAAGCCGTAATCCGACAAACAAGCAGCTCCCTCCCTCACAGGGAGTGATCGAGAACAATCTTCCCTGAAGACTCCCCCTTCAGAAACGCCTTCAACGCCTCATCCAGTTCACCACGGCCAATATCCCGTGCCGAGGCCTCGGTTTTCCTGCATGCCCAGTCGCCAGAGAACTTGTCCCATACCGCCTGTTTTTCCGCCAGTGGAATTTCAACCGAATCGACACCCAGCAGGTTGTTACCCCGCAGGATGAACGGCAGCACGGTGGTTTCCAGTTGTGGCCCGGCTACCAGGCCGCAGCAGGACACGGAGCCGCCAGGCTGGATCTGTTTCAGCAGTTCCGCCAACGGGCCGCCGCCTACGGTGTCCACTGCATTGGCAAAGACCGGCTTCAGCAGGGGTTTCTTTTCAGTGGCCAGGGCTTCGCGGCCCAGCACTTCGGTAGCGCCAAGGTCTTTGAGAGCATTGGCGTGGTCCTGTTTGCCGCTGATGGCCACCACTTCGAAGCCGAGGTTGGCAAGCAGCTCAACTGCCACACTACCTACCGCGCCGCTGGCGCCACTGACCGCGACTTTGCCCTGCTCGGGAGCTGCCCCCATGGTGAGAAGTTTCTTTACGCACAGGCCGGCGGTGAGCCCGGCGGTGCCATAAATCATGGCGGTTCGCGCGTCCCAGCCTTCTGGCATGGCAACGCACCAGCTGGCCGGTACGCGGATGTATTCGCCGAAGCCTCCGTCGGTGTTCATGCCGAGGTCATATCCGGTAACCAGCACCTTGTCGCCCGCTGACAACGGGCCGGCCGAGGCTTCAACCACCTCACCGGCGGCGTCTATGCCCGGAGTATGGGGAAAGTTGCGGGTTACACCTTTATTGCCGGACGCAGACAGTGCGTCCTTGTAATTAAGGGAGGAATGGGTAACACGGATCAGAACCTCGTTTTCAGGCAGGTCAGATACCTTGAGAACCTGTTCAGCCCCCTTGTATTCGCCATCCTGCTCCTGAACGCGCCATGCCTTGAACTCGATATCGTTGCTCATGATTCTGTTCCCGTAGTCGTTGGCTTACTGGATTTTCTGGTTACGGAAGGCCCCCAGCACCCGCCAGACGGTGTGCTCAAGTGCCGCGCTGGTGGCAAGACCGAGTTTTTCCGGTAACGTGCGTTTGCGCTGGTAACTTACCGAGATTACGTCCGCGCGGTCACAGGCTTCAATGAGAAATTCGTCGGAGGTTTTGATCTCGTCGATCAGGTTGACCTCAAGGGCCCTGCGGCCAAACCAGATATCACCATTGGCGACGGCTGTGATATCCAGCCCCGGGCGGCGTTCGCCGACATATTCCTTGAACAGCACGTGAGTATCCTCAAGGTCTTCCAGGAACTTTGCCCTGCCCTTGTCAGTGTTTTCACCGAAGATGGTCATGGTGCGTTTGTGCTCGCCTGCGGTCAGCACCTCGAAATCCACATCGTTCTTTTTGAGAAAACGATGGAAATTGGGCAACTGTGCAACCACTCCAATAGAGCCGAGGATCGCGAACGGAGATGCCACAATGCGATCGGCCACGCAGGCCATCATGTAACCGCCACTGGCGGCGACCTTGTCGACACAGGCAGTAAGCCTGATGCCCTTGGCCCGGATACGGTCCAGCTGGGCTGCGGCCAGGCCGTAGGAATGAACCAGCCCACCGCCGCTTTCCAGCCGGATAACCACTTCATCCTTCTCCGGTTCCGCAACGCTCAGTACAGCGGTTATGGAGCGACGCAGGGAGTCGGTATCACTGGCCTTGATATCGCCATCAAAATCCAGCACGTACACCCGTGGCTTTACGTCCTCCTCGGTGTCACCGGCTTTACGTTTGGCCTTGGCCGCTTTTTCCCTGGCTTTTTCTTCTTTCTTGCGGGCCTTTTCGAAGGCCTTGCGCTCTGAGTCACTACGCAGCCTAGCCTGCAGAGATTCCCTCAGCTTGCGGTACTTCTCATTGAGTTTTCGAACCCGCAGTTCGCCGTCTCCGCCGTGGTCGTCCTTGTCTTTCTGGGCGACGGACATGATCACGGAAATAATGACCAGCACCGCCACCACGAGGGTGACCGTTTTCGCAATGAACAAACCGAACTCTGTCAGAAATTCCAAGTTGCTTCTCCAGGATTATTCTTGAGCGCTCGATTGTAACCGAGGTGCCCGGAGGTACAACCCATCCGGGCGATAAAGAAAATTAAAACAAGCGTTCGATCGAGCTTGACACCGCTTTGGAGTCACCCTAAAGTCGAATGGCTACGTCGGCTCACCCGCCGTCAATACGCCACGACAAACATCAATAAGGGTAAAATAATGTCTGTAGATCAGGTATTTGAAAAACTCGAACAGAATTTCAACGCAGACGCAGCCGAAGGCCTGGACCTGGTATTCCAGTTTGATATTGAAGACGACAAAACCTATCACCTGGTTATCAAGGATGGCACCTGCAAAGCCGTCGAAGGTGCCCACGATGACCCGTCCGTCACACTGATCATGAACTCTGAAACCCTTCAGGGCATCGTGTCAGGCGAAACTGACGGCATGCAGGCATTCATGGCCGGCCAGCTTCGCGCCGAAGGCGACATGATGCTGGCTACCAAACTGGGTGAGCTGTTCAAGATGGGCTGATTGCCCCCTGGAACATTCCCCATAAAAAAACCCTGCCGCGTGCAGGGTTTTTCGTATTCAGCTATCCGGTGATGTTTTTACAAACCCACATCATCCAGTGACGATTCAGCCAGCCGCAGAAGATCCCCGTTACGCTCCTCACGCTTGCCGATACTCTCGATATAGTACTCCAGCGACGTCAGAGCGTCCGCCAGTGCTTCCAGAACCTGAGGCTGCGGTGCTTCCCTCGCATCCAGCAGGCGCTCCTGGATAGATGCCGCCACCCGCTCCAGTACAGACGCCGCACCCGGATCATCCACCATGTGCAGGCCACCCCAGATACTGTGCAGGGTTGCCGGCAGGTTGGCCAGGTGAAGTTTGTCGTAGTCGGATTCGATAAATGCGGTAATGGCCCGTTTGGCCAGTGTAAGCGCACTTTTGGCCTCATCGGCCACCACGAAGGTGGCCTCCTTGAGGTAAAGGGACTCCTCACGGTTTCTTTGTCCGCCAGCCAGGGCGTCGGTTTCGGAGGTGATGCCCCGGGTAACAATCTGCATCACGGCATCTTCAATTCCGAGAACGGAATCGGCCAGCTTGTAGAGCTCATCGTCTGCCGGCAGCCGCTTCTCTTCCTCCCAGGTCCGCAGCTTGGCAGCCTCTGCGCGGGCCATGGCGCCGAGCTGATTCAGGTCGAGCATGACCAGGGTGTTCGCCATACGCTCCAGGGCCTCGGCAATGGACGACAGTTCAGCCAGGTCCGGTTCGATACCGCGCTCGACGATATCCAGCTTGTCCTTCAGCTGGTTGAGCTCATCCTGGAGGGCGGTGGAGAGGGACTTGAGCACATCGGAGCCCGGGCCGTACAGGCGTCGGGCATGGGCATCCAGCATGGAGTCCGGAAATTCAGCCGGCGCAAGACGGAATGCAGACAGTACCGAGGTAACTTCCTGGTTCGCGGACCCGCTGCGGTAAAGCAGGTAAACAAGATCCCTTATCAGGGAGTCCGGCGCATCCTTGGCTGTCGCCACCTTGCCGACATAGACTACTTCCCGGGAATACTTTTCAATCCGCATGAACATGCGCTTGCGGGCTTTGCTGAACCCCATTGCCCGGTCGAGCATGGTGTCGGCGACAATCGCCACCAGGCACCACATCTGCCCCATCGGCTGCCCCTGACACAAACGGGCGAATCCGCGGGCGGCCCGTCCGAACAGTTTTTTGCTGACCACTTCGTTCCTGTCCCGGAGAACTCCCAGCAAGGCCACCTGGAATGTCAGGCGCATCCGGCGCGCCAGGATTTCATACTCGGCCTCGTTGCCTTCGAACGGTGACACCGAAATACCGGCACAGAAGTCCGGACGTTCCTTGACATCCACATCAAAGAAACAGGATTCAGGATAAGGTTTTTCTTTACGGGCTTCGCGCAGATCATTGATCACCGGCAACAGCAGTTCCGGGTGATCGGCTCGCTGCTGGTGGTAGTATTCAACGTAACGGCGCAGAATAAACAGAGCGCTGTTCAGAGTGGTCAGGAGGATGTTCTTGTCATCGTTGGCGCCGACAGGTACATCGTTCGCCATGCTGACGGCTTCCTGGCACAGCAGGGTGCCGGCTCGCAGCTCAACAAGAATGAAAATGCCACGGAGCTGGTTCAGAAAATCCACACAGTTCTGCAGGTCCTCACCGCTCTCCCGGTTTTCCTGAAAGCGTTCCAGGCTGGACTCTGCCTGCTTGATGGTCTGCTCGATCTCACTCTTGACCAGATCAAATGACTGTGATTTCGTCGCCAGAGACGATTGAACCATAAACGCTTCCTGTAAATTATGCGGAAACTACCGCGTCCTGTTCTTGGAATGTGACCCTGTCGGTTTTATTCGAGATCTTTTTATGAGCCGGATTTACCCTTCCCAGCTAAAATAAAAGTTCGCGAAAACTCGCGAACTTATCATTACTTATAACACAAAACTCAAGTACCTCAAGAAAGCAGGAATGTAACAAAAAGTACAGCCCGGCACAGTTCTCATTGTCAGCTGTTCATCCCGTCCGTCAGGCCCTCATTCCCCGGTTTTCAGCCTGTCCCACACGGTGTCACCCGCCTGTTTGGCAAGCAGGGCCATGAACTTTTCGTGCGCAGACGCTTCTTCATTACTGGCCCGGACAACCGTCAGGGGCTTGCGGTCTGCAGGCAGCCGGCGAATACCACCCTCGCCGCCGGCTTCGTCGCTGCCGGCGTCCAGTGACAGCGCTGTCTGACCACCGGTGAGCAACAGGTATACTTCCGCAAGGATCTCGGCATCCAGCAAGGCACCGTGAAGATCACGGCTACTGTTGTCCACTCCGTAGCGTTTACAGAGGGCATCCAGATTGTTTTTCTGGCCCGGGTGTTTCTTGCGGGCAATGGCCAGCGAATCCACCACGCCGCAGTAATCAGCGGTTTTTCGGACCGGTTTCAGACGGGCAAATTCCGAGTCCATAAAGCCGATATCAAACGCCGCATTATGAATGACCAGCTCGGCTCCCTTGATAAAGTCGAAAAACTCATCGGCGATTTCCGAGAATTTCGGTTTGTCGGCGAGAAATTCATTGGTTATCCCGTGGACGGTGATTGCTTCGGCCTCCACCTCGCGCTCGGGATTGATATACACATGGTAGTGACGCCCTGTGGTCTGGCGCTCCATCAGTTCCACACAACCTATTTCGATTATCCGATGCCCTTCCGCCGGATCAATACCGGTTGTTTCCGTATCCAGTACAATCTGTCTCATTATCCGCCCCGTTGGTTAAGCATTCGCCAGTTCTTCCACACCACGGTTGGCAAGTTCGTCTGCCAACTCATTCCCCGGATTGCCGGAGTGGCCTTTTACCCAGTGCCAGTTTACCTTGTGCCTGGACACTTCATTGTCCAGCTCCCGCCAGAGATCTTCATTCTTGACCGGTTTTTTCGCCGACGTTTTCCATCCGTTCCGTTTCCATCCCTGCATCCATTCGGTAATGCCCTTGCGCACATACTGGGAGTCGGTATAAAGCTCCACCTCACAGGGTCGTTTCAGTGCTTCCAGGCCGCGGATGGCCGCCATCAGCTCCATTCTGTTGTTGGTGGTATTGGCTTCACCGCCATGCAGCTTCTTGCTGGCGTTGCCATAGCTCAGCACGACTCCCCAACCGCCCGGCCCGGGATTCCCCTTGCAGGCCCCATCGGTATAGAGAACAACCTTACCCGCCATCAGCTTTCCTCGATTTGATTATGATTCAGCACGGCAACGTTGCCGCTCCGGCCTTTCCCGGGATAGGTACGGGACGCTCCAACGGTGCCCCTGCCCGGCAAGGCAATCACCTTCTTGCTCTGCCAGGCCGGTTTGCGGGGGATCCTGGAGTAAACCCGTTTTTTGGCAAGGATACAGTAATAGGCGCCAACGGGCAGAAACCGGTTACCGCACATTCGCTCAACGAGGCCCTTGCCCTCTTTCACCGCCGCCCCCTGAAGTGGCACCTGGAAAAACGAGGAATGTGCGGATTCCACTGAAAAATCCAGCAACCGCAGCCAGTCCTCCATTCTGCGCTTCATCATGAAACGGCCTCCCCATGGGCCGGCCCGCTTGCGGGATACCAGTTTGCGGAGCCCCCACAGGCTGAAGGGATTGAATCCGATAAGAACAATCATGCCCTCGCCGCGAAGCACCCGGGAAGCCTCACGCAACGCCTGATGAGGATGGGGAGAAAAGTCAGCGGTGTGGTGAAAGATCACAAGATCCATGGAGTCCCCCGGGAAGGGTAATTCATCGGCGTCGCAGACAGCCACACCATCCGGGATGACGGAATTCCATAAGGGCGTGGTGAGAATCCGTTGGGCGAAATCCGTTGTACTGGCCAGTGGCAGGCGGTGGCTCAGGCCGACCTGTAACTGCCTGGCACCGGTAAGGCTTGCAACACAATGTTCAACACAGGCTCTCTGATCAGCCAGCAGGGCGCGCCCGAGGGGGGTCTGAAACCAGTTTTCAAAGCTTTCGTGTCGGGCAGAGTAATCAATCTCGCCAGCTGAAGTCATTGCTTCGTTCCCCTGTTCCATCCCGGGCGGTGTTGGGACGTCGCCATTAATGCACTATGATAACAGTCACACTCGTCCAGCACATGTGGGAGCCTATGCTGACCATTAGCGCCATTCCAGCTTTCAGTGATAACTATATCTGGTGTCTGTTCAATACCGAAGATCGCAAGGCACTTATTGTGGATCCGGGACAGGCGGAGCCAGCCATCCGGTTTCTGGAAGAACACGGCCTGGAACTCGACACGATTCTGATTACTCATCACCATCCCGATCATGTGGGTGGCGTTGGCGAACTGGCCGGCACGGTTTCGGACTGCCGTATCATCGGCCCGGCCAATTCTCCCTTCAAGGGAGCGAACAGCGAGGTTCACCCGGGCGACGAAGTGGTCTGGCAGGATCTCACCTTCAGTGTGCTTGCAGTACCGGGCCACACCCTGGATCACATTGCCTACTTTACGGATTGCCACGTCAACGATCGCCCGGTGCTTTTCTGTGGCGATACCCTGTTTGTCTGCGGATGTGGTCGCCTGTTTGAAGGCACTCCGGAACAGATGAAGAAGTCCCTGGAGACACTGCGCCAATTACCGGATGAAACCGCCGTTTACTGCGCCCATGAATACACACTGGCCAATCTCAGGTTTGCCCGGCACTGGCTGCCTGAAGATGGTCCGCTGCGCGAATTTGAAGCCCGGTGCCAGAAACGCAGGGACGATGGCGAGCCAACGGTTCCCTCCATTCTCGGTGAGGAGAAGCGGCTCAACCCGTTCCTGCGCTGGGACGATGACGCCGTTGTGGAAGCGGCAAAAAGGCATGCCAGGCATGCCGGGCTGACCATCAACTCCGACAGCGACGTGTTTGCAGTAACCCGGCATGGCAAGGATACCTTCTAGCCACAGGTAACAAATTCTATCAATGACGTAACGAGAGTCTTGTTGACCCTCTGAAAACCGTTCCAATAGAATCCGTGTAACCTTTGCTCCGTAAACTACTAAATATGCCGGGATTCCAGACACGTGTCCCGGCGCCGTCCAGCCAACCGGAAGTCGTAATATGTCGGTCTCTCGATTATCAGTTCTGTTTCTTCTTGGCACGCTTACCAGTGGTTGCAGTATCTTCGAGCCCAAAGAGCCGGACGAATCAAAAACTTCCGCCAATCCTCTTGAATCCCGGACAGTAACGGTTGCCGCCGGCGACGAAGACCTCAAGGAAGCCATAGAAACGGACCCGGACAGCGGCTCCGCGGACAAGTCCTCCCGCACTGAACTCGACGACGCCATCGACCCGTCCCTCAAGGAAGCTGCTGAAAACGCCAGAAAGAAGCTGGATACGCCGACACAGGAAAAATCTGAAGAGGAAGTCGCGGAAGCCGACCTCTGGCAGCGACTGAGATCCGGTTTCGCGCTGGATCATGACGGCAGCGATCCCAGGGTTCAGGCCCAGCTCAACTGGTACAAGAAACATCCCCGCTACATCGACCAGGTTGTAGAGCGCGGAAGCCGATATCTGCATTACATAGTCACGGAAGCCGAAAAGCGGGGCCTGCCCACGGAGCTTGCGCTGCTGCCGGTGGTTGAAAGCGCATTTGACCCGTTTGCATACTCGCACGGGCGCGCGGCCGGGTTATGGCAGTTTATTCCAACTACCGGCAAGTATTTCGGTCTCACCCAGAGCTGGTGGCACGACGACCGACGCGATGTCATTGCTGCCACAGATGCTGCGCTGACCTACCTGGACAGGCTGGCAAACCGTTTTAACGGCGATTACATGCTGGCACTGGCTGCCTATAACAGTGGCGGTGGTACCGTTTCCAGCGCCATGAGACGCAACCGCAACAAGAATGCGGCTACGGATTACTGGTCTCTGGATTTGCCGAGGGAGACCCGTCATTACGTACCAAAGCTGATCGCACTGGCAAAGATATTCAACGAACCGGAAAAGTATGGTATCGAGTTGCCGGCCCTGAAAGATGAACCCTATTTCGAGATTGTGGAAACCGGTTCCCAGATCGATCTTGCACAGGCGGCGGAACTGGCAGGAGTGGATATTAATGAAATTTACCTGCTGAACCCTTCCTTCAACCGCTGGGCCACTGCACCCGACGGCCCCCATCGGCTGCTTATTCCGCGGGAGAAAGCCGAAACATTCACCGCCGCCCTGGACAAGATCGACCCCGATGAACGGGTGTCCTGGCGCAACTACAAAGTAAAATCCGGCGATACACTCAGCACCATCGCCAAACGGCACTCCACCAAGTCATCGGTTATCCAGCAGGTTAACAACCTGGACAGCCACATCATTCGCGTTGGCCAGCGGCTGATGATCCCTGCCGCAGCCAAGCAATCAGGCACCTACGCGCTCAGCGCCAATGAACGACTGGCAAGAAAGCAGCAGAGCAGCGGCAAGAACAGCAATGGCAAACGCGTGGACTACACGGTACGTTCCGGCGATACGTTCTGGGATATAGCCCGCGAACACCGCGTGTCAGTCAGGCAGGTGGCTTCCTGGAACGGGATGGCGCCTGGCGACCCGCTGATCCCGGGCAACAAACTGGTCATCTGGTCAAAGTCCAAGCAGCCTGCCATGCTGGCGAGTAACGACCGGGGCAAAGGCATGGTCCGCAAAGTGGGTTACCAGGTCCGCAAGGGCGACTCGCTCTCGACCATTGCCAATCGCTTTGCGTTGAATGTGAGGGATATCGCAAGCTGGAACGATCTCAACATGTCACGTTATCTTCAGCCCGGTCAAAGTCTGGTACTCTATGTCGACATCAGAAACAGCCCCTGACCGAGATCTATGACTATAACCCGAACAGCCTCGTCCCTTACCAGAGCCCTTACCATGCTGGCCATGGCTGCGTTGCCATGGCAGGCCCATGCGGAAGATCCTGAACCACGGCACGGGATTGCAATGCATGGCGACCCGAAGTATTCCAGCGGGTTCTCCCATTTTGACTACGTCAACCCGGACGCTCCGAAGGGTGGAACGCTGAACCTTAGCGTTGTCGCAAACGGGTATGATTCCTTTAACCCCTTCGTAACCAGAGGGGTCGCCGCTGCCGGCCTGAACAGCTACCTGTACGACACGCTGCTTGAATCCTCGGACGACGAACCCTTCTCTGCCTACGGCCTGATAGCGGAATCCATCGAAACACCGGAGGACCGCAGCTACGTCATATTTAACCTCCGCGAGGAGGCCCGTTTCCAGGATGGCGAACCCATTACCGCCGAAGACGTAAAGTTTTCGTATGAAATACTTACCACCGAAGGTCACCCGTTTTTCCGCAACTATTACTCGGATGTCAGCAAGGTGACCGTCGAGGATGAGCACAGAATCCGTTTCGATTTCGGCGACACCAGCAACCGCGAACTGCCATTGATTCTGGGGCAGTTGCCGGTATTGCCCAGCCATTACTGGGAAGACCGTGAGTTCGGGCGAAACGGGCTCACCATACCGGTGGGCAGCGGCCCGTACCGGATTGAAGATTATGACGCCGGCCGCGACATCACCTACGAACGCGTGGATGACTACTGGGCAAAAGACCTTGGGGTACGCAAAGGCCGGTTCAATTTCGACCAGATCCGCTATGAATACTACTCGGACGACACCGTTGCCCTGGAATCATTCCGGGCCGGCAATTTCGACTTCCGTGTGGAGTCCTCTGCCAAAAACTGGGCAACAGCCTATACTGGCGACAGGTTTGAATCCGGCAAGATAAAAACCGAGGCCATCGAGCACGAACGCCCTGCCGGCATGCAGGCATTTGCATTCAATACGCGCAAGGACAAGTTCAGCGATCCGGCGGTGCGCAAGGCACTGGCTTATGGCTTTGACTTTGAGTGGGCCAACAAAAACCTGTTTTACGGCCAGTATACCCGCACGAAAAGCTATTTCGAGAACAGTGAACTGGCCTCCTCCGGGCTGCCTGAAGGTCGTGAACTGGAGATCCTCGAACAGTTCCGAGACGACCTTCCCCCGGAAGTCTTTACTGACGAATATGAGCCACCCTCTACGGATGGAAAAGAAGGCCTCAGGGGCAACCTCCGCAAAGCCATGGAAGAGTTCCAGGCGGCAGGATACGAGATCCGGGACGGCAAAATGGTCAACAAGGAGAACGGAGAACCCCTGGAGTTCGAGATGCTTCTGCACCAGAAGACATTCGAGCGTGTCGTGCTTCCTTTCAGAAACAATCTCCGGAAACTCGGTATCGACATGTCGGTTCGTCTGGTGGATACCAACCAGTACATCCAGCGGGTAAGGGAATTCGATTTTGACGTGACTGTGCAGGGCCTTGGCCAGTCGGACTCCCCTGGTAACGAACAGCGGGAATACTGGCACTCGTCAGCGGCGGACGCCAAAGGTTCCCGCAACTACATGGGCGTGAAGGATCCTGTGATTGATGAACTGGTCGAGATGGTTATCCAGGCGCCGGGACGGGAAGAGCTTGTGCACCGGGTCCGGGCCCTGGACCGGGTTCTGCTGCATCAGCATTACGTGATCCCCAACTGGTATATGCCCAAGGATCGAGTCGCCTACTGGTCATTCCTGAAGCGTCCTGACACTGTCCCCAAGAACGGTGTGGATATTGATAACTGGTGGATAGAACGCTAACCCCATGATCGTAACGACGTCGGAAGTTCTGAATACGGAGTTGCGCTGAATGGGCAGTTACATTCTCAGACGCCTGGCACTGATTATCCCGACCCTGTTCGGGATCATGCTACTCAATTTCATCATTGTTCAGGCGGCGCCAGGCGGCCCGGTTGAGCAGATGATTGCGCAGACCGAAGGCCATGGCGGTGGCGCACTGGCCCGGGCAGGCGGTGGTGGCATTGGCGAGGAGGTCTCTTCCGCCAGCGGTGACAGCCGCAGCTCTCGCGGCCTGCCGGATGAACTGCTGCGGGAAATCGAAGTCATGTATGGCTTCGACAAACCACCCCATGAGCGCTTCATCCAGATGCTGGGCGACTATGCCACGTTCGATTTTGGTGAATCCTTCTTTCGGGAACGGACGGTCATTGAGCTCATACTCGACAAGATGCCGGTGTCCATTTCCCTGGGGCTCTGGTCAACGCTGATCATCTATCTGATCTCCATTCCCCTTGGCATTCGCAAGGCGGTCACAGACGGCTCCCGATTCGACGTCTGGAGCAGTTCCGCCATTGTCGTCGGTTATGCCATACCCGGATTCCTGTTCGCCATACTGCTGATTGTCCTCTTCGCAGGCGGAAGTTACCTGGACTGGTTTCCGCTGCGGGGCCTGACTTCCTCCAACTTCGATGAACTGAACTGGTACCAGAAAATCGGCGATTACTTCTGGCACCTGGCCCTGCCGGTAACTGCCAACGTCATTGGCGGGTTCGCCACCCTCACCCTGCTGACCAAGAACTCCTTCCTGGATGAAATCAGCAAGCAATACGTGGTCACTGCCCGTGCCAAGGGGCTGGAAGAAAAGCAGGTTCTGTACGGCCACGTATTCCGCAATGCAATGCTGATCGTCATCGCCAGTTTGCCGGGCGTACTGGTCTCCCTGTTTTTTACCGGTTCCCTGCTGATTGAAGTGATCTTCTCCCTGGACGGGCTCGGATTGCTGGGCTTCGAAGCGGCCCTGAACCGGGATTACCCGGTAATCTTCGGAACGCTTTATATCTTCACGCTGATGGGGCTGGTACTGAAGCTGATCAGCGACATCACCTACGTTCTGGTGGATCCCCGTATCGATTTTGAAAGCCGGGAGGGGTCATGAGCCTGTTCAATCTGACCCCAATCCAGCAAAGACGGCTTCGCAACTTCCGCAAGAATCGACGCGGTTTCTGGTCGCTGTGGATATTCCTGGCCCTGTTCGGCCTTTCCCTGGTGGCTGAGCTGATCGCCAACGATGCCCCGCTGGTGGCCTCATACAAGGGGGACCTCTACTTCCCGGTGATCCAGAAGGTACCGGAAGAAACCTTTGGAGGTTTTCTGCCAACGGAAGCGGATTACCGGGATTCGTTCATTGCCGATGAAATTGAAGCCCATGGCTGGATGATCTGGCCGCCGATCCGCTTCAGTTACGACACCACCAATTATGACCTGGATGTGCCCTCACCGGCACCACCGAGTTCCGAGAACTGGATCGGTACAGACGACCAGGGCCGTGATGTGGCTGCCAGGGTCATCTATGGATTCCGGATTTCAGTATTGTTCGGTCTGATTCTCACCTTGCTGAGCTGTATCGTGGGTGTCGTTGTCGGGGCGATCCAGGGCTACTACGGTGGCAAGATCGACCTGGTCGGGCAACGATTCATTGAGGTGTGGTCCGGGCTGCCGGTGCTGTACCTGCTGATTATCCTTTCCAGCATCGTACAACCGAATTTCTGGTGGCTGCTTGGCATCATGTTGCTGTTCAGCTGGATGGGCCTGGTTGATGTGGTACGGGCTGAATTCCTTCGCGCCCGTAACTTCGAATATGTAAAGGCTGCCAGAGCGCTGGGGTTGGGTAATCGCAAGATCATGTTCCGTCATATACTGCCGAACGCCATGGTCGCCACCCTGACTTTTCTGCCGTTCATCCTCACCGGCGCTATCACCGGGCTGACTTCCCTGGACTTCCTGGGTTTTGGCCTGCCCTCGGGCTCTCCGTCCCTCGGTGAGCTGATCGCCCAGGGCAAATCCAACCTGCATGCACCCTGGCTTGGGATTTCGGCATTCGTGTCGCTTTCCATTATGCTGACCCTGCTGGTCTTCGTGGGCGAAGCGGTGCGTGATGCCTTTGACCCGAGAAAGAACTGATATGTCGCAGCTTCTGGAAATCAAGGATCTGTCCGTCACATTTGATGGCTCCGTTCAGGCAGTCAGGAAGCTCTCGCTGACGATCCACCGTGGGGAAACCGTGGCGCTGGTCGGAGAAAGCGGCTCCGGAAAATCGGTATCGGCATTGTCTGTTCTGCGCCTGCTCGACGAGCGCCACGCCAGCTACCCGACAGGTGAAATCCTTTTTCAAGGTGAAGACATGCTGAAAGCAAGCCAGAAGCGGCTGCGACAGATTCGTGGCCGCCAGGTCAGCATGATATTCCAGGAACCGATGACTTCCCTCAACCCGCTTCATACGGTGGAGAAGCAGATCAGCGAAACCCTGGCTCTTCACAAGGGCATGCGAGGTCCGCAGGCGAAAGCTCGCTGCATCGAGTTACTGGAACTTGTCGGTATACCGTCCCCGGAGGAACGGCTGAACAGTTACCCTCACCAGTTGTCCGGGGGCCAGAAGCAACGGGTAATGATTGCCATGGCCCTGGCCAATGAGCCCGACCTGTTGATTGCAGACGAGCCCACGACAGCCCTGGATGTGACCGTTCAGAAACAGGTACTGGAGTTGCTGAAAGACCTCCAGCATAAACTGGGGATGGCGATTCTCCTGATCACCCACGATCTTTCCATCGTGCGCCGGTATGCGGATCATGTGGTGGTTATGGAGAGTGGCCTGCTGGTTGAAGAGGCCGCTACCGATACGCTGTTCGATCATCCCCGGCACCCCTACACCCGTCGCCTGCTCGACGCCGAGCCACCGGCCTCGCCCTCCGGTGCCATGATCAATAATAAACCACTGCTGGATGTTCAGAATCTGGATGTGCGATTTATTACCCGAAAGAGCCTGTTGGGCAAACCGAAAGCCTGGTTCCAGGCTGTGGACAATGCCAGCTTCTCCCTGAATCAGGGCGAAACCCTGGGTATTGTGGGGGAAAGCGGCAGTGGTAAAACCACGATCGGTCATGCGTTGCTGAAGCTTACGGGCAGCACCGGGAGTATCCGTCTGATGGGGGAGGAACTGTCCCATCTGGACCAGAAACAGTTCCGCCCCTGGCGCAGCCGCATTCAGATTGTGTTCCAGGATCCTTTCGGCAGCCTCAGCCCTCGCATGTCCGTTGCGGAAATCGTCCGGGAGGGCCTGGAGATACACTCGCCGGCCACTCCGGAAGAACAGGACCGCAAGGTGATTCAGGCGCTGAATGATGTGGGCCTCGACCCCGACGCCCGCCACCGCTATCCACACGAATTTTCCGGGGGCCAGCGCCAGCGGATCGCCATTGCCCGGGCCCTGGTCCTGCAGCCGGAACTGATCATTCTGGACGAACCCACCTCGGCGCTTGATCGCACCGTGCAAAAACAGGTGATCACCCTGCTCAGGGATATACAGGACAAATATGGTCTAAGCTATGTGTTTATCAGCCACGATCTGACTGTGGTCAGAGCACTCAGCCATAAATTGCTGGTACTCAAGAACGGCCAGGTGGTGGAGTATGGCGAAGCGGCCGGAATTTTCAGCGCACCGGAACACGAGTACACCCGTGAACTTCTTGGCGCGGCACTCTTCTACACTCGGCAAACTGCGCCGGATACTACGACCAATTGAGCGTTACCCGTGCCGCAACGGTTCATGGATAATGCCTTAAACTGAAACACAGGGAGAATCGTTATGGGATTACTCAGTGGCAAGAAAGCACTGATTGTTGGCGTCGCAAGCAAGCATTCCATTGCCTATGGCATCGCAGACGCTTTCGCCAGAGAAGGTGCGGAACTCGCATTTACCTACCAGAATGAAAAACTCAAGTCCCGGGTGGAGAAGTTTGCCGAAGGCTGGGGCAGCTCACTGATCTTTCCGTGCGACGTTGCCAGTGATGATGAAATCGAAGGGGTTTTCACTGAACTGGCCAAACACTGGGATGATATCGATGTCATCGTCCATTCCGTGGGTTATGCACCGGCCAATGAACTGGACGGCAACTATGTCGACGTGACCACCCGTGAAGGCTTCCGGATCGCCCACGACATCAGTTCCTACAGCTTTGTGGCCCTTGCCAAGGCCGGGCGCAAGATGCTGCACGAAAACAGCTCTCTGCTGACCCTGAGCTACCTGGGTGCGGAAAAAGTACTGCAGAACTACAATGTGATGGGGCTGGCAAAGGCTTCCCTTGAGGCCAATGTCCGCTACATGGCAGCCAGCCTGGGCCGTGACGGCATCCGCGTGAATGCCATTTCCGCCGGGCCCATCAAGACCCTGGCGGCTTCCGGCATCAAGAGCTTCCGCCGCATGCTGTCCGAGAATGCCCGCAGGGCTCCCCTGCGCCGGAATGTCACCACTGACGAAGTGGGTAACGCCGCGGCTTTCATGTGTTCTGACATGGCCAGCGGTATCACCGGTGAAATCATGTACGTAGACGCCGGCTTCAATATTACCGGCATGGGCGAACTGGAAGACTGAGAGCGCCCGGTGATCCCGGTGGGGGCAAGCCCTGCCGGGAACTTCCGCTACCCTTTACCCCTCTGACATCGCCCGTGCCACTGCCTCAACCCACTCCAGGAAGGCGGTATCGTCCGATTCCAGAATCTGCAGCCCGACCAGCCAACCACCACTCTCCTCTGCGGGTCGGCACCAGACCACTTCAACCATCAGTCTGAACGGTTCGGAAATCTCCTCCAGGTTTACCCAGGCGGGGAGGATGGCCCCCGTTGTCAGGGGCTCGGATGTCAGCAGCCGGATCCCCCTGGCCGACAGATCACTGGTCCGGGAGACCAGGGTTCGCGAAGCACTGTCTCCGGCGTCGTCCGGAACCGCTGATTCCAGCTCTATCGTAACCTTTGCACTTGCCGTCAGCCGGTACTCGGAACGGTTATCCCCCGATTCAGGTGAATCGTCGTAGTTCCCGAAGTTGTAATCAACATCGCTCATAGTCTTCTACCTGCCGTTGCCCATTAACGGATCAGTTCCGGCCTACCCGGATTCGCCCCACAACCCTGGAAAGGGTGTCGTCAAATTCCGCGGATGCTCCCAGTACACGAATGCGGCGGGCAACAATATCGTCCACCAGCTGATCCACCAGGAACTCGCGGCGATTCAGCCCAAGCCGGTCCACAAACACCAGTTTCCGTGAGGCGTTGATCCGGACGGCCAGCTTGAGGCGGACCGGGCCCTGCCCTTTGGCGCTGTTCTCTTCGACTATCCAGCCACCGAGTTTGATGCCATCGACCAGTTCCCGCGCAGCTGCTTCCTTCTCACGCAACAGACGCTGCTGTTCCGCCTCTTCTTCGGCCTGGCGCTGCGCTTCCACCGCTTTTTTCTGGCGTGCAATTTCGGCCTGTCGCGCTGCTTCTTCTTCCTGGCGCTGCCGCTCTGCTTCGGCTTTTTCCTTACGCAACGCCTCGGCACGGGCCCTGGCTTCCTTCGCCGCCTGCTCCCGCTGTTGTTTCTGGCGATCAAGCACCCCTGAGAGAGACGTGATGGTTTCCGCCAATACCTCTCCGAACGGTTTGAGCGGTGGCAGCGGCCGCAATGTGCCACTCTCCAGACCCTCGACAAACCGGGCCCAGGACAAAACCCGGAGTTTGACACCGGCGCCGTTGGTCCAGAGCACTTCGCCGGTGTCCTCCAACAATGCAAAAAAGAACCGACGCTGCTCGTTTTCGCCCTCACCTTCCACGTACCACTTGCCCTTGAGAGGGGATATCTCATGTTCATCGGGCGGGGAAAAGGTCAGCCAGGACGGATTCCAGGAGAACCGGTCACCAGGCGGTAGCGCGGGCACCAGGTCCGGCGTTTCTCCTCTGAGACGGGCCACCATTACCGCCTGAACGCCTTCCAGCGCTTTCTCCTCCAGGGGTTTCTTCTGCACGCGCTTCCACACGTCGGATATGCGGTCTCCAATCTGTTCGCCAACAGTGTAAAGACGATTGCGGTCACTGTCGGAAAGGTCGGGGTCGCCGATCCACACCAGCCATTCCAGAAGTTTGCCGGCATGGCGCCAGTTCTCCCCTCCGGTACCCTCCCCCCAGACAATCTGCTTCAACAACCCGAACCAGTGATCAAAGATGAAACTGACGACCGCCTGGGGTAATTGGCGATTCTGCAACGCCCGGCCTACCAGCGCGCGAGCGGTCTGCTCGGCACGCCGCTGCCTGGCGGCACCTTCTTCCGTGGCTAGAAGGCGCTGGCGAAGCCGGTCGTTCTGCTGCTCACGTCTGGCGGCGTCCTGCTCCCACTGGCGACAGAATGCCAGCACCGGTTCCACATCACCGGAATCGAAACTGCCGGAAACCGCAATGATCAGTGCATCCAGCTGGTCGAGAACCGCTCTGGCCGAACGGCCGCCGGACGCACTCCAGCCGCGACAGTCCTGCAGGCTGTTCAGCCACTGGATCAGCGTATCAGGGAGAGCACCGGCGCCTTCCAGGTCCATGCGCCAGGCAAAAAAGAATCTGAGCCGGGCAATGCGGCGGGCCAGCTCCGGATGCAGGCCACTGGTTTTCAGGAACACGCCCATGATGCGATCGGCAACATAGGCAGCGTTGATCTGCCGGACGGACCAGGTCAGGGAAACCGAACGAATAACACGGGTGACCGGCTCGTCCCGTTGCTCCGTCCAGCACGACAGCAGCAGGGGGCGCCAGTCACTGACAGCGTCCGGTGGCAGTTTTCGGGCGGGGTACGGAAGCTCTGGTACACGGATGCCGGAGAGCACGTCGGCCATCTTCTCTGCAACCCGTTTCCGGGGCAGTACTTCCCGCTTTTTCTGCGTGCTCTGCTGCATCCGTTCTCCGCGCGTCAGAAGCGTTGAAAAGGTTCATCAAATAACGCAGTATAACCAACTCGCCGGGGTTTACTGCAACTAAACGCCGGCCAGTCATGTTTATGCGACGGGGATAACAACAGCATGTCGGGCACCAAACTAGAGAATCTGAATGTGGCGAGTCAGGAACCATTGATCACCCCTGAAGCGCTCAAGCAGGAAATGCCGCTTTCCGGCAAGGCCGCCGAAACCGTGGAAAAAGGCCGTCAGGCTATTTACGACATCATGGACGGCAAGGATCATCGCCTGTTTGTGGTGGTGGGCCCCTGCTCCATTCATGATGTTGAAGCAGCCCGTGAATACGCCGCCAAGCTCAAGAAACTCGCTGACGAGGTCAGTGATACCCTGTTGATCGTCATGCGGGTCTATTTCGAAAAACCCCGTACCACCGTGGGCTGGAAAGGCCTGATCAACGACCCGCACCTGAACGACACCTTTGATATCGAGCAGGGCCTTCATATTGGCCGTCGCCTGCTGCTGGACATCTCGGAGCTGGGTCTGCCTGCGGCAACGGAAGCACTCGACCCCATCTCCCCGCAGTACTTGCAGGACACCATTTCCTGGTCGGCCATCGGCGCCCGCACCACTGAATCCCAGACCCACCGGGAAATGAGCAGCGGCCTGTCCATGGCCATCGGCTTCAAAAATGGTACCGATGGCAGCCTCGACGTCGCCGTCAATGCCATGAAGTCGGTCTCTCACCCCCACAGCTTCCTGGGTATCGACCAGCAGGGCAAGGTGGCCATCATCCGCACTCGTGGTAACAACTACGGCCACGTGGTTCTTCGCGGCGGCGGTGGCAAGCCCAACTACGATTCCGTGAGTGTTGCCCTGTGCGAACAGGCCCTTGAGAAAGCCAAGCTGCGTCAGTCCACCATGGTGGACTGCAGCCATGCCAACTCCAGTAAGGATCCGGCGATTCAGCCACTGGTTATCCAGGATATCACCCACCAGATCCTGGAAGGCAACCAGTCAATCCAGGGCCTGATGGTGGAGAGTAACCTTAACTGGGGAAATCAGTCGATCCCGGAGAACCTGGCGGACCTGAAATACGGCGTATCAGTGACGGACGCCTGTATTGACTGGGAAACCACCGAGAAAGCCCTGTACGAGATGCGGGACAAACTCAGGGATGTGTTGCCGAAGCGTCGCGGCTAAGAACTCATTGGTGCGGCTGAACACTCAGCCGCCGACCCAGTCCAGCCTGTTCCTCAGGGTTACCACCCTGCCAATGATCACCAGCGTGGGAGCAGGCACCCCATGTTCCTCTACCCGCTCAACAATATTGGACAGGTCACCGGTGACAACCTGCTGTTGCGGTGTGGTCCCGCGGGACACCAGCGCTACCGGCATATCCGGCGTCATGCCATTGGCTACCAGCTGGCGACAGATGATGGGCAAGCCAACCAGCCCCATGTAAAACACCAGGGTCTGATTGTTCTGGACAAAATCCTTCCACGGCAGATCGCAGGTATCGTTCTTGAGATGGCCGGTAACGAACCTGACTGACTGGGCATGGTCCCGGTGGGTCAGCGGTATGCCGGCATAGGCCGCACATCCGGAGGCGGCGGTAATCCCCGGGACTACCTGGAAACGCACACCGGCAGCAGCGAGGGTTTCTATCTCCTCACCTCCACGGCCGAAAATAAACGGGTCACCACCCTTGAGCCGCACCACCTTGTGGCCCTGACGGGCAAGCTCAACGAGCCGGTTGTTGATCTGATCCTGGGGCAAGGTGTGGTTTGCACGTTGCTTGCCCACATGAATCATTTCCGCAGAGTCCGGGATGAGCGACAGGATTTCCGGCGATACCAGGCGGTCGTACAGCACCACATCTGCCCCGCGAATCAGCCTCCAGGCCTTCAGCGTCAGCAGTTCGGGATCGCCCGGGCCCGCGCCGACAAGGGCCACCTCACCCTCGGAACTGTTGGGGTTGTCCGTTACCGGATTCTTGCGGTACCGGACTGGTGCAGGCTTTGCACCAATGCCCTTCCCTGGTGCATCGTCGGATCTCTCACTCATTGTATTTTTTCCAGACCTCCCATATACGGCTTCAGGACCTCGGGAACCAGAATGCTGCCGTCTTCCTGCTGGTAGTTTTCCATGACCGCAATCAGTGCGCGGCCGACGGCTAGGCCGGAACCGTTCAGGGTATGGACAGGTTCAGGCTTGTTGGTTTCCGGATTACGCCAACGGGCATGCATGCGCCGTGCCTGGAAATCCCGGGTATTGGAGCAGGAGGAAATTTCCCGGTATTTATCCTGGCCCGGCAGCCACACCTCGATATCGTAAGTGCGTGCCGCCGCAAAGCCCATATCACCGCCGCAGAGATCGACCAGCCGGTAAGGCAGTTCAAGTAACTGCAGTACCTTCTCCGCATGACCCGTCAGTGCCTCCAGTGCCGCTTCGGAATCCTCGGGGCGAACCACCTGCACCAGTTCCACCTTGTCGAACTGGTGCTGGCGGATCATGCCCCGGGTATCACGGCCGTAGGAGCCGGCTTCGCTGCGGAAACAGGGGGTATGGCACACCATCTTGAGGGGCAGTTCTTTCGCATCAAGAATGGTATCGCTGACCAGGTTGGTCGCCGGCACCTCCGCAGTGGGAATCAGGTACAGGGGTTTTTCCCCGTCCATGCGGAACAGGTCTTCCTCGAACTTCGGAAGCTGGCCGGTGCCATAAAGGGTTTCTGCATTCACCAGGTAGGGTACGTACGCCTCCATGTAGCCATGCTCTTCCGTGTGCAGGTTGAGCATGAACTGGGCCAGCGCCCGATGCAGCCGCGCAACCGGGCCACGCATGACCGCAAAACGGGAGTGGGCCAGCCTGGTGGCGGTTTCAAAGTCAAGGCCACCAAGGGCTTCCCCCAGGACAACGTGATCCTTGGGCTCGAAGTCAAAGCGTTTCGGGGTACCCCAGCGGCGAACCTCCACGTTGTCCTCTTCACTCTCACCGGCAGGGACAGACTCGTCGGGCAGGTTCGGAATGGTCGCCAGGAAACCGTTCAGCTCTTCCTGCAATGCCCGCAGTTCGTCTTCGGCGTCGGACTTCTGCTTCTTGAGATCCTCCACCTCATCCAGCAGTGGCTGGATGTCTTCACCAGCCGCCTTGGCCTTACCGATAGACTTGGACCGGCGGTTCTGCTCGCCCTGCAATGTTTCCGTTTTTACCTGGATCGCCCGACGGCGTTCTTCCAGCTGATCGAAGGTGGCTTTGTCAAAATCAAAGCCCTTGATGGCCAGGCGACGGGCGATCTCTTCAGTCTGAGTGCGGACACGTTTGGGATCGAGCATGGTTATCCTGAGTTTTCCGGTTCAAAGGTAAATGTCTGTTTTACACGATTGACTGGGCATTATACCTGCGACGAGGTCTATGGCTACAGCAGGCGTTGCAGGCGGGGCAGTTCAGTTCCGGGGATAACGTTTGCGGGGGCTGGCCTGGTTGCGCTCATCCAGCCGCTCCCGCTTTTCAGCGAGTTTGATTTCCAGACCACGGTTTACCGGTTCATAGTACCTGCGCCCATGGATGGATTCTGGCAGGTAGGATTCCCCGGCGGCAAAGGCTTCGGGCTCATCGTGGGCATAACGGTATTCGTCCCCGTGGCCCAGGGACTTCAGCAGTTTGGTAGGGGCGTTGCGCAGATGCACCGGCACCTCATAGTCCGGATCATTGCGGATGTCGGCCATGCACTGGTTGAATGCCTTGTAGACCGCATTGCTCTTCGGAGCCATCGCCAGGTAGGTAACGGCCTGGGCAAGGGCCAACTCCCCTTCCGGTGACCCAAGCCGTTCCTGGGCCTCCCAGGCGTCCATGGAGATCTGCAGCGCCCGTGGATCGGCGTTACCGATATCCTCACTGGCAATCCTTGCCAGCCGGCGGGCAACATACAGGGGATCACAGCCGCCATCGAGCATCCGGCACAGCCAGTACAGGGACCCGTCCGGGTCCGACCCGCGCACAGACTTGTGCAGGGCTGATATCTGGTCATAGAAAACATCACCGCCCTTGTCGAAACGCCTCAGGCTGGTCTGCAGCACCTGCTCCAGGTGGTCTCGGGTAATCTTCGCGCTGTTCTCGCCATCGGGCTCGGCCAGGTCCGTGGCTACCTCAAGGATGTTCAGCGCCCGCCTGGCGTCACCACCGGAAGCCGATGCCATAAGATCCAGCACGGGGTGCTCAACTGAAAAGCGTCCACCCAGGCCTTCCGGTGAGATTAACGCCCGGTTCAGCAGTTCCAGAATATCGGTATCCGCGAGATTCTTGAGTACGTAAACCCGGGTACGGGACAGCAGGGCGCTGTTGAGTTCGAAGGAAGGGTTTTCCGTGGTGGCCCCTACAAAGATAAAGGTGCCATCCTCGATGTGGGGCAGGAACGCGTCCTGCTGGCTCTTGTTGAAGCGGTGAACCTCGTCCACGAACAACAGGGTATCCCGGCCTTCGGTGTGCTTGCGGTCTTTCGCCCGGGTTACGATCTCGCGGATGTCCTTTACACCGCTCAGAACCGCGGAGACAGTCTCGAAGCTGAGGTCGCCGAGGTTGGCCAGCAGGCGGGCAAATGTGGTCTTGCCGACGCCCGGAGGCCCCCAGAGGATCATGGAATGAAGCTGACACTGCTCCACTGCCCGCCGGAGCGGCTTGCCCTCACCCACCAGGTGGGCCTGGCCCACGTACTCGTCCAGGCTGGCGGGGCGCATTCGTGCAGCCAGGGGCCGGAACCCCTGCTGTTCGCCGAACAGGCTCTCCTGCATCAGGCCCCGTCCCGGATCACATCCACTTCGTCCGGATACTCGAGTACGAAAGCGCTGTCACTGACATCTTCATTAAGGACGATGCCTTCAAAGCTGAGCACGCTCAGTTGTGACATGGAATCCTCCATGCGCATCTCGCGAAGCTCGCCTCCGGAGAAGGTCAGCCGCAACGACACGAAAAGAGAATCCTCGCTCCTCGGCTCCAGGGTAAACTCACGGGTATCATCGCCGCCGGACTGCATGGAAACCTTGTAGGTTTCATCTAGGTTGTCCACTTCGCCACTCAGCAGAAGTGCCGGCGTTGTAGAGACCTTTTCGTCCAGACTGTGAACGGTCACCTGTTCAAGGTCAGGGTCATAGACCTCTACCTTGCTGCCGTCACTGACGACAAACTGGGAATGGGGTTCGCTGGTCTCCCAGTAAAACAGGCCCGGGCGTTTTGCCTTCAGGGAACCACGGCTTTCCTGCACCCGTTTACCATTTTCATTCACCACGATCTGGATGAAGTCGGACTGAAACGATTCATAACTTTCCAGCATGGAGGCCAGTTCGGCAGCGGCCGCTTCCCCACTTTCTTCCGCCTGGGCGGGCAATGCAAATACCAGCAACGCTGCCAGCATGGATACCAACCATAAACCCTTCTGCGATTGCGTCATTGATCTGTACTCCTAATCTCTTGGTGGCGGCGGGGCCAGAACTTCGCGGGCACCATTGTGCCCGGCGGCGCTGACCACTCCGGATGCTTCCATAGCCTCGACCAGGTTTGCCGCCCGGTTGTAGCCGATCTTGAATTTCCGCTGTACGGATGAAATCGAAACTCGCCGGCCTTCGGTCACGAAGGCCACAGCCTCATCAAACAGGGCATCACCCTCACTGTCGCCACCCCCTTCACTCAGGCTAGGCACACCCGGCAGATTCTCGCCTTCGGCACCGTTGAGCACATCGTCCACATAGACGGGCTCGCCCCGGGCTTTCCAGGCACTGACAACCCGGTGGACTTCGTCGTCGTCCACGAATGCACCGTGCACACGCACCGGCAACCCGGATCCGGGCGGCAGGTAAAGCATGTCGCCATGGCCCAGAAGCTGCTCGGCCCCGCCCTGATCCAGCACCGTGCGGGAGTCTATTTTCGACGATACCTGGAACGACATTCGGGTCGGAATGTTGGCCTTGATCAGCCCGGTAATAACATCAACCGAGGGCCGCTGGGTCGCCAGAATCAGGTGAATGCCGGCGGCACGGGCTTTCTGTGCAATCCGCGCGATCAGCTCTTCCACCTTCTTGCCGACAATCATCATCATGTCGGCGAATTCGTCGATCACCACCACGATAAACGGCAGGGTTTCCAGCTCCGGTCGCTCCTGCTCATCGTCGGCCAGGTATTCATCCGGCTTCCAGGTGGGGTCCAGAAGAGGTTCTCCGGCTGCGGCGGCGTCCTTCACCTTGCGGTTGTAGCCGGCCAGGTTCCGCACGCCCAGGCTTGCCAGAAGCCGGTAACGCCGCTCCATTTCCGCCACACACCAGCGCAGGGCGTTGGCGGCATCCTTCATATCGGTCACTACCGGTGCCAGCAGGTGGGGTATGCCATCATAGATGCTCAGTTCCAGCATCTTCGGGTCCACCATGATAAAGCGGACTTCCTCCGGCGTGGCTTTCAGCAGCATGCTCAGGAGCATGGCGTTAACCCCCACCGACTTGCCGGAACCGGTGGTACCCGCTACCAGCAGGTGCGGCATCTTGGCGAGATTGGCCACCATCGGGTTACCGCCGATGTCGTTTCCCAGCGCAAGGGTGAGTGCCGACGAGGATTCCTTGAACACCCTCGCGTTGAGAACCTCGCTCAGGCGCACCATTTCCCGCTCTTCGTTGGGGATTTCGATACCGACGACAGACTTCCCCGGTATGACTTCAACCACACGGACACTGAGAACCGCCAGTGACCGGGCCAGGTCCTTCGCCAGGTTGGAGATCTTGCTGACCTTGACCCCGGGTGCAGGCTTGATTTCAAACCGGGTGATCACCGGGCCGGGATTCACCTCTACCACTTCCACCGACACGCCGAAATCCGCCAGCTTCTCTTCCAGCAGTCGCGACATGTGCTGAAGCGATTCCTCGGAATAGCCTCGTTCCTTGTGCTCTTCCGGGGGGTCCAGCAGAGTGATGGGTGGAATGGGGCTCTCGATATCTTCCAGCAGCGACCCCTGTTTACTGTTTCCATCTGAATTGGTTGCAGACTGATCCTCACGCTTGAACGGAGAGATTTTCAGAGACTTGCCGGCCGCTGGCTTCTTGCCGTTCCTACGGGCCGATGCAGGTGCATCTGGCGCCCTGTCATCCCGTGAACTGAAGCTCTCCAGCCGCGCCGGTTCTGCATCGGCTTCGGGGCTCACACCCTCAAGCCCCGGTTCACGACGCTCCCTGGCGGGTGCCGCTGCCTTTGTCTTGACCTTCCGGGGACCCAGGCCCAGCAAACGGCGCCACCAGGGCGCACGGGCGGAATCCTTGTCCACGCCGGGACCTGCAACCTTGTCCCGCACCACCGGCGGTTCAACGGTTTTCTTAACGGGCTCGGCTGGTGCGGGAGCCGGTTTTCCCGATGCCTTCGGGGCCTTGCCACCGGATGAGAACAGGTTTTTGACGCCATCAGCAGCCCGCAGCGTCAATTTGCCAAGCTGGTCCATCAACCAGAACCAGGACAGACCGGTACTGACTGTCAGTGCGAACAGAAAAATGGCAATCAGCAGTAGCGTTGTCGCCGGCAGATTGAAAAACCTGACCATGGCCTCGGAAACCGCTGTACCGAGAACGCCTCCGGATGTCACACCCAGGCCGAATACGGAATAGAGCGATAACAGGCTGGTGGCCGAAAGCAGGATCAGCAGGAACCCGCCAAACCGGACCAGAAACAGCGGCATGTGCATATCGATGGGGTCATTCCTGCGCCGGATGAGCATCAGCGCATAGGCGGCGATCATCACCGGGAAAAGGAAAGCGACATGGCCGAAGAAGTCCCTAAGCAGGCTGGCGAGCCAGGCGCCGGTACGACCGGCGTAGTTCTGGACACTGGTCTCATGCCCTATGCTGGCCCACCCCGGATCCGACGGGCTGAACGTCACCAGGGCCATGCCCAGGTAGATACACAGGGCAATCAGGGCGATAACCGCCCCTTCCCGGGCCCCCTGGGCCAGAAAACGGCGGAATCGCACCTGCTTTTCGGTCAGCTCTCCTGATTTCTTTGCTTTTGCGCTCTCAGCCATGAATGCTCAGACAGTTCCCTGACGGTAATTTTCAAGAGCCTCAAATCCGCGTTGCAGATCGGTTTTGAGATCCTCAACAGCTTCAATACCTACCGAGATCCGTACCAGATTTTCGGTAATTCCAGCCTGCTCCTTGTCTTCCGGAGACAGCCGGCCATGGGTGGTTGTGGCCGGATGGGTAATGGTTGTTTTGACATCACCAAGATTGGCGGTGATAGAAATCATCCGGGTTGCATCGATGAACGCCCAGGCCTGTTCCCTTCCGCCTTTTACCGTAAACGAGAGCACACCGCCAAACCCGCTTTGCTGACGTTTCGCCAGCTCATGCTGAGGATGATCGGGCAAACCGGCATAGAACACCTGATCCACGGTCCCCTGCCCTTCAAGCCAGCCAGCCAACTCTAACGCATTGTCGCAGTGAGCTCGCATACGGATTGGTAAGGTTTCCAGGCCCTTAAGGAAAACCCAGGCATTGAACGGGCTCATGGTAGGCCCTGCGGAACGAAGGAAGCCGTACACCTCCTCCATCAGCTTGCCAGGGCCAACCACCACACCACCGACACAACGCCCCTGCCCATCCAGGTACTTGGTAGCGGAATGGATAATGATATCCGCGCCATGCTCAAACGGGCGCTGCAAAACGGGGGTGCAGAAGCAGTTGTCCACCACGAACAGGGCATCGTTGTCGTGGGACAACCTGGCGAGCGCTGCCATATCAGCCACTTCGCACAATGGGTTCGAAGGCGTCTCGATAAACAGCATCCGGGTTTCCGGGCGCACCGCGGCCTGCCATCCGGCCATATCCGTCAGACCCACAAACGTGGTTTCAACGCCGAACTTGGCCAGATATTTCTGGAACAACACGTTGGTGGTGCCAAACACCCCCCTGGAGCAAATCACATGGTCGCCGGATTTGAGCAATGCCATGCAGGTGGCAAGAATGGCCGCCATACCGGAGGAAGTCGCCACTGCCCGCTCTCCACCTTCCATGGCGGCGATCCTGGCCTCGAATGCCTGAACCGTGGGGTTGGTAAACCGGGAATAGATATTGCCCGGCTCATCACCTCCGAAGCGGGCGGCTGCCTGGGCAGCGCTGCCGTAAACGAAGCTTGAGGTCGGGAAGATCGCGTCGCTGTGCTCCAACTGGCCGGTACGAATCTGACCAGCACGGACCGCAAGAGTGTCCACGGACATGCCCTCAAGATCCGACTCGGGGATCAGGACGTGCTCTTCGCGGCGATAAGTCATGACAAACTCCTGTTTACGACCATGGCCTGGTCAGTCTTCATCGTTGTACAGATCAATAATACCGTTATCCGAGGAATCTCCGGAACCGGCCTGGAACCGGTTTTCATCGTTGCGGGCGGCCTCCAGCTTGTTGAGATACGCGGCATCCACATCACCGGTGATGTAATTGCCGGTAAACACCGAGCATTCCCAGCCTTCAATATCCGGGTTTACATCGCTGACACAGGTAATCAGGTCATCCAGGTCCTGGTAAAGGAGCCAGTCCGCGCCAATCAGCTCACCGATTTCCTCGACACTACGGTCGTGGGCGATGAGCTCGTTGACCGATGGCATGTCGATACCGTACACGTTCGGGTAGCGAACAGGGGGCGCCGCCGAGGCAAAGTACACATTGCGGGCACCGGCATCCCGGGCCATCTGGACAATTTCCTTGCAGGTCGTGCCCCGCACAATGGAATCGTCCACCAGCATCACGTTCTTGCCGCGAAACTCAAGGTCTATGGGGTTCAGCTTCTGGCGCACGGATTTTTTACGCATTTTCTGGCCGGGCATGATAAAGGTGCGGCCGATGTAACGGTTCTTGATAAAGCCTTCCCGGAATTTGACGCCCAGCCGGTGCGCCATCTGCATGGCCGACGTACGGCTGGTGTCGGGGATTGGCATCACCACGTCAATATCGTAGTCGGGACGTTCACGGAGAACCTTTTCCGCCAGAGTCTCACCCATCCTGAGACGAGCCTTGTATACCGACACCTGGTCAATAATGGAGTCCGGCCTTGCGAAATACACATGCTCGAAAATACAGGGGTAAAGATGCGGATCTTCCGCGCACTGCTGGGTGTAGAGGGTGCCGTCGGTTTCGATATACACCGCTTCACCCGGGGCGATGTCCCGCACCAGTTTGAACCCGGCGGCGCTGAGAGCAACGCTCTCGGAGGCAATCATGTATTCCTCCCCTTCCTCGGTCTTGCGCACCCCGTAACAGGCCGGGCGGATACCGTTGGGGTCACGGAAACCGACAATCCCATAACCGGTAATCATGGCAATCACCGCATAGGCACCACGACAGCGCTTGTGCACAGCACGCACTGCGGCAAAAATCTCTTCCTTGGTGGGGTCGAGCTTGCCCAGTTTCTGCAGTTCGTGGGCGAACACATTCAGCAGGACCTCGGAGTCCGAATTGGTGTTGATGTGGCGGAGGTCCGTGCGGAACAGATCCTGGCTCAGGTCTTCAGCGTTGGTCAGGTTGCCGTTGTGGGCCAGGGTAATACCGTAGGGGCTGTTCACGTAGAATGGCTGGGCCTCGGCCGAGCTGGAACTTCCCGCCGTGGGGTAACGGACATGGCCGATCCCCACATTACCCACCAACCGGCGCATGTGCCGGGTCCGGAATACATCCCGTACCAGCCCGTTGTCCTTGCGGAGGTAAAAGCGCTCATCCTGAAACGTAACGATACCCGCTGCATCCTGGCCCCGGTGCTGTAATACGGTCAGCGCGTCGTAAAGCGTCTGATTCACGTTGGAAGTACTGACTATGCCGACAATGCCACACATGGATACGGTAATCTCCGAAGCGTTAAAACTGAATGTTAGCGGGACGCGGAAGCAGGTTCCACGTCATCTTCCTGTTGAGAGTCGGGGGAGTCTTCCGTGCCTCCACCAGCCGGCCCGAGAAAGCGGGCAAATTCGTCACCGAGGGTTCTTCTTGACCAGTCCTCCACCACGGCCAGGCGGTCAATCATGATGGACGTGCGCCACCAGGTGTCCTCCGCGAGGGGGGTATAGCGCGTGAAAGCGATGGCAACAATCACCACCACCAGGCCACGTAGCAGCCCGAATCCCATTCCCAGCACCCGGTCGGTAGCAGAGAGACCCGTGGCCCTTACCAGGTGACCAATCAGGTTATTGACGATGGCGCCAACGATCAGAGTGGCAAAAAAGAGAATGGCAAACGCTGCAATCAACCGCACCAGCGGTGTTTCGACGGTGCCCTCCAGGAGAGACTGCATCTGTGGGTGGAAAGTCCGGGCAATAATAAACGCACCCACCCAGGTTATCAGCGACAGGGCCTCCTTGATGAAGCCACGCTTGAGACTGATAAGGGTGGAAACAGTTATCAGGGCAATGATGACCCAGTCAATCCAGATCAGCGCATCCATGGGAAACCCGGTGGAAATAAGGAAGCGCGAATTCTATCAGGAAACGTCACCTGACCAAACCGCCCATTACGCATTCGTGACAGTTGACAGCAACCCTATTTGTCGCCGGAAGTCACCAGGCTATTGAGTCCGAAAGCTTTGTCGAGAACCTGCTTGGCCTTTTCGGCTTCCGCCTTCTCGGCAAATGGCCCACTGAAAACCCGGGTCAGCTCGGCGTCGCCACGGGTAATCTGCTGGAGATGAGAGTTGTAACCTTTTTCCCGAACCTTGTCCCGCAGGTTTCTGGCGTTATCGTTGCTGCCGAAACTGCCCAGCTGCACCACCCAGGCGCCCTCAAGAGACCGGGTGAACTCCGCCGAATCCTCGTCCTGCACAGGCTCTTCGGGTTCAGATTCAGGTTCTGAGTCGGTGTCTGATGTCTCCTGGCGGGATACTTCAGGCTCCTGAACCGTCGGGAGAGGGTCGGGTGCTTCGGTTTCAGCCTCCACACGGGATGGTTCATCTACCTGGGGTGGCTCATCGAGGGCGGGTTCCTCGGCGCTTGAGGGCTGCGCTTCATCACCGAGTTCCTCGCTGCTTGACGGCTGCGCTTCATCACCGGATTCCTCGATGCGATAGGCCGGGGCATCGGCAGTTTCCGGTTCAGGGGCTTCAACTTCGGGGAATGGAGGTTCCTCGGGAAGCTTGATAGACGTGGACTCGCGCTCGGAATGGGGCTCATCAAACATCATCGGTACAAAGATAACGGCAAGAGACACCAGTACCAGGGCTCCGATGATTCTTTGCTTCAATCCGTCCACGTTACGCTATCCCCTGTTGATTCACGACTCGCGAGAAATGATCAATACTGTGCCCGATAGTAACCGCCGCCTACAGAGAACTCAAAGGCTCATGGCAGGCATGACGGATATTTAAGATGCGTTATTTTCCCAGAGCGTCACGGGCGGCCGCAACGGTGTAGAAAGAGCCGAACACAATGATCAGGTCCTCCTCCGCAGCGCCCTTCAGGGCCTGCTCCAGGGCTTTCTCCACTGACCCGGCCAGCAATACTCGGGAGCCCTCTACAATCCCCTCCAGCCGCAACGCCAGCTCCTCTGCGGCCAGGCCCCGGGGAACGTCCAGCCCGGAAAGGTACCATCGATCAACCACGGAATTCATTGCCCCTGCAACACCTTCCACGTCCTTGTCCGCCAGGGCAGCGTAGATGGCAATAACACGCCCATTGCTATCCCGCCGGCGCACTATCCTGTCCGCCAACCACGCCGCCGCATGGGGATTATGGCCTACATCGACAATCACACGGGGTGAGGCCTGCAGCACCTCGTAACGGCCAGGCAACGTCAGGTCTGACAATACCTGCTCGATTGTCGCAGGCGCCAGGCCAGGTTCGAGTTGCCGGATGGCGACGACCGCAGCAGCCAGGCTGTGGATGGGAAGCCCGGTATCCGGAAGCATTATCTCGTCACCGTAGCGGTCCTGCCTGAGAGCGTATCCGGGAACCATGCCCTGGTCTGACACAGGCACCAGTTGATAGGTCTGCCCCGGACGCTCCAGCCGGACCTTCTGGGCCGATACCTGCTGCAACACCGAAGCGGGCGGATCTGTGTCCGCATAGATGGCGTTGATCCCCGGCCTGAGAATCCCCGCTTTCTCGAAACCGATAACTTCCCGGTTGTCCCCCAGGTAGGCGACATGGTCTATATCCACAGAGGTGATAATGGCCAGGTCGGGATCCAGGACATTCACCGCATCCAGTCGCCCACCGAGCCCGACTTCAAGAACCCAGTCGTCAACACCAGCTTCCTCGAAAAGGACAAATGCGGCCAGGGTGCCAAACTCGAAATAGGTCAGCGTAATGTTGCCCCGCGCGGCCTCGACCCGTTCAAAGGCACGAACCAGGTCAGCATCCGCGACATTCGAACCGTTAATGCGAACGCGCTCGTTATACCGCTGCAGATGGGGTGATGTGTAGGCACCGGTGGTTCGACCGGCACAGAGAAGCAGTTTTTCCAGCGCCGCCACGGCACTGCCCTTGCCGTTTGTCCCGCCAATGGTAAGGATCCGGGCCGCCGGGTTATTACGGAAAAGGCGCCGCAAAACCAGCAGGACACGGTCGAGGCCGAGGTCAATTTCGGAAGGATGGATGGATTCCAGATAACCGAGCCACTGCTCAAGCGTGGCGCCGGCGCCCGGCACAGGGGTGTGCCGGGCAACAGGTTCATTCTGCGGGGGCATCGGTTTCCGGTCGCTCCGACACCTCGAACTCAATCGGTTCTTCCGTGGCCGGCTTTTCCAGGCCGGTAAACTTGGCCAGCAGAGCCGCAATACGTTCACGCATCTGGTGGCGATGCAGAATCATATCGATGGCGCCATGCTCCAGCAGGAATTCGCTGCGCTGGAAACCTTCGGGCAGTTTCTCGCGAACCGTCTGCTCAATGACCCGCGGCCCGGCAAAGCCAATCAGCGCATAGGGCTCGGCAATATTCAGGTCTCCAAGCATGGCCAGACTCGCCGATACACCACCGAAAACCGGGTCGGTCATCACGGATATGTAGGGAATGCCTTCGAGCTTCATGCGCTCAAGCACCGCTGCGGTCTTGGACATCTGCATCAGCGACAGAATCGCTTCCTGCATCCGCGCACCGCCACTGGCAGAGAAACAGACCAGGGGAATGCGCTCTTCCAGACACACATTGGCCGCCTGAACGAATTTCTCGCCCACAACCTGCCCCATGGAGCCGCCAAGGAAGTTGAACTCGAACGCCACCGCCACCAGCGGGGTTTCAAGACATGTGCCACGCATCGCTACCAGAGCGTCTTTTTCACCGGTGGCCTTCTGGTTCTGGGCCAGGCGATCCTTGTAGCGCTTGCTGTCCTTGAATTTCAGCCGGTCCCAGGGTTCCAGGTCAGCCGCAATTTCCTGGCGGCCGTCCTTGTCCAGAAAGATATCAAGGCGACGGCGGGCCGTAACCCGCAGATGGTGCTGACATTTGGGACAGACATCCAGATTCTTGTCGAGCTCCGGCTTGTAGAGAAAGGCGCCGCATTTCGGGCATTTCTTCCAGAGGCCTTCCGGAACTCCGGTCCGTTGCTTGGATTCCGAGCGGATCTTGCTCGGCATGATCTTGTCCAGCCAGTTACTCATGATCTCATCCTGTCCTTTGATGCCTGCCGGATACCTGTCAATCAGGAAGCCAGGCTGTCAAGTGCTTCGCGCATCGGGTGAAGCAGATCCGACAGCGCCCGCTTGAGCTGGTCAGGATCTGCCTGATTCCGGGCTATTGTATCTACCAGCACGCTGCCGACAATTACACCATCGGATACCCGACCTACTGCAGAAGCCGTTGCCGCATCCCGGATACCAAAGCCAACCGCCACCGGCAGTGCTGTCAGTTCGTGAATATGAGCGACCTTGGCAGCCACTTCATCCACATCAATCTTGCCAGCTCCGGTCACACCCTTGAATGAAACATAGTACACATAGCCGGAACTGTGCTCACTGATTGCACGAATCCGGTCATCAGTGGTGGTGGGTGCCAGCAGGAATATGGCGTCGAGATTACGCGCCGTGAACAACGGAGCCACTTCGTCCGCCTCTTCCGGCGGCAAATCAACCGTGAGAATGCCGTCCACACCCGCGTCCACGGCGGCATCGGCAAATTTCTCCTGGCCCATGGCTTCCATGGGATTGAGGTAACCCATCAGCACGATCGGGGTTTTGTCGTCTGTTTCCCGAAAGGTCTTGACCATCCCCAGCACCTGACGCAGCGAGGTACCATGCCGAAGCGCACGCTCACAGGCCTGCTGGATAACCGGCCCGTCGGCCATCGGGTCCGAGAATGGCACCCCCAGCTCTATAATGTCCGCACCTGCATCCACCAGGGTATGCATCAGATCGACCGTCTGATCCGGATGCGGATCACCGGCGGTAATGTATGGAATCAGCGCCTTGCGGCCCTGCCCCTTCAGGGATTTCAGAACCCCTTCAATTCGACTCATGCCAGCTCCTTTGCTGTTGCCTAAACCTCGATACCATCGATTTCGGCGATGGTCTGCATGTCCTTGTCACCGCGCCCGGAAATATTGATAACCACGATCTTGTCTTTGTCCATGGTCGCGGCCAGCTTGATCGCGTAGGCAACGGCATGGGCGGTTTCCAGGGCCGGCATAATGCCTTCCACGCGAGTCAGCTTACGGAAGCCGTCCAGCGCCTCATCATCGGTGACCGATACATAGTGCGCACGGCCAATATCCTTTAACCAGCTGTGTTCCGGACCGACACCAGGATAGTCCAGGCCAGCGCTGACAGAGTGTGTGCCGGCAATCTGGCCGTTCTCATCTTCCATCAGGTAGGTGCGATTGCCGTGCAGTACGCCTGGCCGGCCGGCACTCAGGGGGGCCGCGTGCTGCCCGGACTCGATACCAAGACCACCCGCTTCCACACCGTAAAGCTCCACGCTTTCATCGGTCAGGAACGGGTAGAACATGCCAATGGCGTTGGAACCACCACCGACACAGGCAACCAGAGCGTCTGGCAGCTTTCCGGTCCTGTCCAGGCACTGGGCCCGGGTTTCGCGGCCGATAACCGACTGGAAATCCCGAACCAGCAGCGGGTATGGATGGGGGCCTGCCACGGTACCGATGATGTAGAAGGTGTCGTCGACGTTGGCTACCCAGTCCCGCATGGCATCATTCATGGCGTCTTTCAGTGTGCGGGTGCCACTGCTGACCGAGTGAACGACGGCACCCAGCAGCTTCATCCGGTACACGTTCGGGGATTGCCGCTTGATGTCTTCCTCACCCATGAACACATGGCATTCCAGACCCAGGCGCGCACAGACTGTCGCGGTGGCCACACCATGCTGCCCGGCTCCGGTTTCCGCGATCACTCGCTTCTTGCCAAGAAAGCGTGCCAGAAGTGCCTGGCCGATGGTGTTGTTTACCTTGTGAGCGCCCGTGTGGTTGAGATCTTCGCGCTTGAGCCAGATCTGTGCGCCACCGGTCTCCCTGGTCAGCCGCTCGGCAAAGTACAGGGGGCTCGGGCGGCCCACATAATGGGCGAGATCCCTGTCGAATTCTGCCTGGAATTCCGGATCATCTTTGAGCCTTTTGTACTCACGCTCAAGGGTCAACAACGAATCAAAGAGGGTTTCGGAAACAAATCTTCCGCCGTAGGCTCCGAAGTGGCCCCGTGCATCCGGAAGCGCTTTGAGCATTTCTTCAGTCAGTTTCATCGACACGGTGAACCTCGTTTATAAAATCAGTGATCTTCTCGACGTCTTTGATACCTTTGCTGCTTTCCACACCACCACTGACATCGACAGCCCAGGGCCGGACCTGCGCTACAGCGCGGGATACGTTATCAGAAGCCAGCCCGCCGGCCAATATCAGTGGCAACGGGCGGCTTTGCGGAATCAGCGACCAGTTGAAGGCCTGGCCGGTACCGCCATACTTTTGCGGGTCCCAGGCGTCCACCAGCAACCCGCTGGCCTGGTGGAATTCGCGAAACGCGTTCTCAATGTCCGAACGTTGCCGCACCCGTATTGCTTTGATCCAGCGCATTCCGAAACTGTTGCAGAATTCCGGTGATTCGTCGCCGTGAAACTGGAGCAGATCCAGTGGTACCTGCGACAGCACGTGTTTCACATAGTCTGCGTCCGGGTTAACGAACAGTCCGGTGGCCACTACAAATGGCGGCACAACCCCGACAAGGTCCCGGGCCACCTGCGGCGTCACACACCGTGGACTGGGCTCGTAGAACACGAACCCGAGGGCATCCGCCCCGGCGGCGGAGGCTGCAATCGCGTCCTGTTTCCGGGTGATCCCGCAGATTTTTACTCGCGTTCTCATAGGAGTTCTATCGCTGCTTTCGGTGAATATGAGTCGGATCGCGCGGCCGGTTGTCAGCAGGGCTGAACCAGGGCACCACGAAACCCGGCCCGCATTGCGCTGCCGGTATCGAAAACTCGTCGGGGTACCCCACATCCACCAGGTACAACCCATGTGGCGGTGCGGTTACACCCGCTGCGGTCCTGTCTCTGGTTTCAAGTATCTCACGAATCCATTCCGGGTGCTGCTTCCCTGCTCCAACGGCCATCAGAGCGCCGGCAATATTCCGGACCATATGGTGCAGAAATGCATTGGCCTGAACATCAATTACGATGAACTCACCCTTTCGGGTTACGTTGATGGCTTCCAGAAAACGAATGGGGGATCGGGACTGGCAACCCGCGGCACGGAAGGACGAAAAATCATGTTCGCCCTTGAGAAACTGAGCGGCCCGATCCATCACCGGAGCATCGAGGGGGCGGAACGTCCAGCTGACCTGACCGCTGAGGATGCCCGGTCGCACCGGATGGTTGTAGATAATGTAACGGTAGCGGCGATAGGTTGCCGAAAACCGGGCGTGAAAGTCACCAACCCCGTTGCCCGCCCAGTGCACCGCAATGTCTGCCGGAAGGGACGTGTTGATGCCCATCACCCAGGACCTCGGGTTTCGCACAGAAGGCGTTTCGAAATGGGCTATCTGGTAACTGGCGTGGACACCCGCATCCGTGCGCCCGGCACACACCAGGTCCACCGGATGGTCGGCGACCTTCGACACAGCCCGGGTAAGCTCACCCTGGACGGAACGAACTCCGGATTTCTGATATTGCCAGCCGTGAAAGCCCCGGCCATCGTATTCGAAGGCCAGTGCGACACGGCCCGCCCCGATGGATGTGTCGGTGGTCAGTGGTTGCGGTGTAAGAAACAATGACGTGTCCGGATTACGGTGCTGATAACAAAACAAAACGCCGGCATTTGTTCCGGGCGTGGCCCGGTAGCCGGCGTTTTGCGTTTCCTGCGCTGATTATAACGAATCAGGACAGATTTTTAAGGAGATCCTGCGCTTCCGCTTTCTGCTCCTCATTTCCTTCCAGTGCGACTTCCTCGAGGATATCCCGGGCGCCGTCCACATCACCCATTTCCACATAGGCCCTGGCAAGATCCAGCTTGGTTGACGCCTCATCGGTTCCCGACAGGAAATCGAAGTCATCGTCATCACCAAGTTCAGACTCGTCGATATCGGCGGATCGTGAGGCACCAGCTGCCGCATCGGAGGCAACCGGGGGCTCTTCCTCGGTCTCATCCCCCAGATCCGGCAGTTCATCCTCAACCGCTTCGGCACCGGCAACCGTCTCTTCCGGGCTGGCCGGTTCTTCACCACTCAGGGCATCTTCAAGGCCCAGTTCTTTGTCCAGTGGTGCCGAGTCGTCTTCTGCATCAGTTCCGGCGGAATCGCCAGAGTCGGCAAATTCTTCCATCAGCGCCAGATCCTCGTCGGAAACATCAAGCTCCAGATCCTCAAGCTCGTCTTCGTCACTGCCCGTGGATACCTCGTCGTCACTGGCAACCTTGTCCAGCTCGGCGTCCAGTTCGTCCAGGAATGACTCATCCAGCGAATCAAGGTCGCCTTCCTGACGGTAAGCCTCTTCCGGCTCGGCATCGCCGGTTTCAGCAGTTTCAGGCTCCGGGCTTTCAAGGTCCGCTTCATCAAGCTCCAGTGACGCAAATTCATCAGCTTCGTCTTCCGCTCCAGCCGCTTCTTTTGCTGCACTGGCTTCCGTGTCAGTCTCAAGATCATCGAGCTCAAGACTCAGATCGTCATCGTCGCCTTCTTTGGAAGATTCATCCTCCAGGGTGAAGTCGAAGGCATCATCCGTAAGCTCATCAGTATCTGATTCGCTCAATGTATCCTCCGCATTGGCCTCCGCGGAATCATCCTCCGGGGACCCAATGTCAGAGAGATCGTATTCGATCATATCGTCCGGTCCGGACTCCCTGGCAGCTTCGGCTTCTTCCTGTTCGTCAAGATCGAGTTCCGAGAAGTCGGTTTCCAGGCTCCCGAACTCGTCTTCATCTTCCTCTTCCGGGCGGGATTCGTATCGGTCGGAAGCAAACTCATCAGACAGACTGTCTTCCTCCTGAGTCCCGGCAGTCTCCGTTGTAGACTCGCTGCCGGTATCGAAGGAGTCGGACCGCAATTGCGACTCGAGATCGTCAATGCTGGGCATTGACTCGGCTTCTTCAAGGCGCGAGCGCAATTGATGGGCTTCGGCAATCGCCTGCTCATCTTCCAGGGCCTCGACTTCTCTCAATTGCTTCTCGAACGATGCCCGGTCCTGCGTATCTGCATAGACTCCCAGGAGTTTCAGCCGCAGGTCAGAACGGCTCGGCTCACGGGAGATGGCGGTTTCGAGGGACTGGGCGGCCTGATCCATCCGGCCATAGGCAATGTAGGCGTCGGCTTCGGCCAGCGGGTCGCCATCAGGGCCCTCACCAACTTCTTCATCATCCAGGGTGAGATCAAAGGAATCGGTTTCACCTTCGGTTTCGCCATTGAGCTGGTCGTAGAATTCCTTCTCGCGATTGGCGTTACGACGGGCCAGCAACAGCAACAGCAACAACAGGACCACCAGGCCACCGCCCAAGGCGATCTGATACGTGGGGTTGTTGGTGATAGCGCTAATGATATTGTCCGGGAAGCCCTTATCTGGCTGAGCGGGCGGCGTAGAGGGTTCCTGGCTCGGCTGCTCCGCTGACGGTGCAGCAGCCTCGGCCTCTTCTTCCCGGTCTTCATCATCCTCCGACGCGACGGCTGTTTCCGACTCGTCAGCAGCAAGGTCCTCGTCCGCTGTGCCACTGTCTTCTTCCACAGCGGTCTCAGCAGCGTCGTCCTCGGCAACGGTTTCCTCCTCACCAGAGGCCGTATCATCCTCACCCTGGCCCATTTCAGACTCAGAGGCGTCGTCAGATTCTGCGTCTGCAGCAGCGACGTCAGCCTCGGTATCGGCTTCATCACCGGCGTCAACGTCTTCTTCAGCTACCTCATCTGACAGCGTTTCTTCATCGGCTGCGTCGGCGGGTTGATCACCGCCCGCCTCTTCGCCTTCTGTTTGCTGAATCTCGGCAAGCTGTGTGTTCTTCAGTTCCAGCAGACGCTGGAGAGTCTCTACCTGCTCCTGCAGGTCATCCACTCGGCCGCTGAGCTCTTCGTTCTCCCGGCGCGCGCTTTCCAGCTCTTCCATGGCAACCGCAGAACCGGCATCCACACCGCCTTCGGTATCGCCATCACCGCCCGCAGAACCGCCTTCATCGGCATCCCGGGAACCGGTGTCCTCACTGGCCAGCAATCTAAGCTCATCACCGCTGGTAGCTCCTTCGCCGGCCTGGCCGGAAGCAACATCGGCATCCGCACCCTCATCTGTCGCGTCGACGGTGCGTTCTGGGCTCGAGAATTCTTCATTCTGGGCCGCCACCAGCCTGTTGGCTTCGGCACGGGACCGGCTGCGAATGTCTTCCATATCCGGCACACGCAGAACTTCACCACGCTTCAGGCGATTGATGTTGCCACCCATGAAGGCATCCGGATTCAGATCCTGCAGCGCGAGCATCACCTGCTGCATGGACACACTGCTGTCAGGGCGAACACTGGCGGCAATATTCCAGAGGGTATCCGATGCCTTTGTGGGGTCAAGGGTGCGCGGACGCTGGCTGGAAGCGCGCTGAGGCTCCTGCTCACGGGCCTGGCTGCGGGGCTCATCCTGCTGCTGCGACGGCTGGGCTGCCTCGCGAGTGGCGGGAGCGGCAACCTCTTCCTCTACCCCGGAGTCTTCTGCGTATACCGGTGGATCAACCAGCACGGCATATTCGCGCATCAACCGGCCATTGGGCCAGGTCACTTCAAGCAGGAAATTGAGGTAGGGTTCCCGTAGCGGTTCCCTTGAGGAGACATTGACTACCAGGCTGCCATCGCTGGCGGTAGTCACCTCGAAATCCAGTTTGGTAAGGAAATAATTCCGGTCTATGCCCACACGTTCGTAGGCTGACTCGGAGGCGATGTCTACAAACACATCACCGGGGTCAACTCCCTCGCTTTTACGCAGAGTGATCTCCGCGTCCAGAGGCTCATTCAGATAGGACTGTAATTCGATTTCTCCCAGACCCAGGGCCTGTGCGACGCCGGAACCGAGCCCTCCCGCCAGAGCCAGAGCAACCGCAAGCTTGCGTACCTTCATGCTTTTTCCTTACCAGTCTCCGTTATTCGTTACTGCCCATTTCGAACAGATATCGGACGAGGTTGGATGACTTCCGTCTTGATTACTATCGTTATTATGTAATGTTTTTAATATTTGGTTGGGCAAGTATTGTTGATAATACCTCTTTTATCAATCAATCAGCCGCAGTCCTTGCACCATTTTTTCATAAATGGTGGGGAACATATTGTTACCGAACGATGATCCGGTTCCCCAGATCAGCCAGAGTCTAGCTCACCGAACCGCAAACATGTACAAAAACGCCTCTGAAAATAACAGGGGCGGAGGCGTATTTCAGCCTCCGCCCCCAACCGGTTCTCTGAAACCGGACACAGTTGGCATAATCTTGCCCACTGCGGGACCGCGCTACTTTTCCTGAAGGATGCGAAGCATCCGTCGCAGTGGCTCCGCAGCGCCCCACAGCAACTGGTCACCGACCGTAAAGGCAGAGATGTACTCCGGCCCCATGGAAAGTTTGCGGATTCGGCCAATGGGTACGCTCAGGGTTCCGGTGACTTTCGCCGGCGTGAGTTCCCGTATAGTGGCGTCACGTTCGTTGGGAATCACTTTCACCCAATCGTTGGCTTTGGCCAGTATTGACTCGATTTCGGATACCGGAAGATCCTTCTTCAGCTTGATGGTCAGCGCCTGACTGTGAGAGCGCATGGCACCGATGCGAACGCAGATTCCATCGATAGGAATCGGGTTGTCGCTGCGACCGAGAATCTTGTTGGTTTCAACCCCCGCTTTCCATTCTTCCTTGCTCATACCGTTATCGAGTTGTTTGTCGATAAACGGAATCAGGCTGCCCGCCAGAGGCACTTCAAAGTGCTCGGTAGGGAATCCGTCAGAGCGCATGGTATCGGTAACCTTGCGGTCAATCTCCAGGATAGCCGAAGAAGGATCCGCCAGCTCATCGCCCACGGCATTCTTGAGCTCACCCATCTGGTTCAGCAGTTCTCGCATATTCTGCGCGCCTGAACCGGACGCTGCCTGGTAGGTCATGGGGGAGACCCATTCGATCAGGTCCTGCTCCAGCAGGCCGCCCAGGGCCAGCATCATCAGGCTGACGGTGCAGTTTCCGCCAACATAATCCTTCACGCCCTTCGCCAGTGCGTCATCAATCACATTTCGATTGACCGGGTCCAGCACGATCACGGAGTGATCAACCATCCGCAGTGTGGAGGCGGCGTCGATCCAGTAACCCTGCCATCCGGCATCACGGAGTTTCTGGTATACCGCACCGGTGTAATCGCCACCCTGACAGGTAACCACCACGTCCAGCGTTTTCAGGGTGTCGATATCGAATGCGTCCTGCAGCACAGGCACGCCCTCTTTCCCCACGTCCGGGGCCGGTTTGCCAGCCTGGGAGGTGGTAAAGAAGATCGGTTCGATATCCGCAAAATCATTTTCTTCACGCATACGCTGCATGAGGACAGAGCCCACCATACCGCGCCAGCCAATAAGTCCAACTCGCTTCATGTGCGACCTTTGAACCTCGTTTTATGCCCGCCCTCTGCCTTTATCGCTGGCAGGGACAGGATGGATGATCCCGCGACAACAGCATCGCGTTGTCGTCGGGTCTCAAATAACTGCCGGCCTCAGAGCGCCGCCAGAACCGCATCTCCCATTTCACGGGTCGATACTTTCCGGCCATCGGCAGACATGATATCCGCCGTTCTCAGGCCCTGATCCAGCACCTTGCTGACCGCCGCCTCAATGGCCCCTGCGGCTTTGTCCTCGCCAAGACTGTAACGCAACATCATGGCGACACTGAGAATGGTGGCCAGCGGATTGGCAATGCCCTTGCCCGCAATATCGGGTGCGGAACCATGGCAAGGCTCATACATGCCCTGCTTCTCGGAATTCAGGGAAGCAGACGGCAGCATACCGATGGAGCCCGTCAGCATTGCCGCTTCGTCGGAAAGAATATCACCAAACATGTTGCCAGTCACAATCACATCGAACTGTTTCGGCGCCCGGACCAGCTGCATGGCAGCGTTGTCGACGTACATGTGGGAGAGCTCCACATCCGGGTACTCCCGGCGCAGGTCTTCCATGATTTCCCGCCACAAGACAGTGACTTCCAGAACGTTGGCCTTGTCAACGGAACACAGCTTCTTGCCCCGCTGCTGGGCGGCTTCAAATGCCACCCGGCCAATACGACGAATTTCCGATTCGGTGTAGGCGTAGGTGTTGTAGCCCTGGCGCTCTCCACTTTCCAGCTCACGGACACCCCGGGGCTGGCCGAAGTAAATACCGCCGGTCAGCTCACGGACAATCATGATATCCAGCCCGGAAACCACTTCCGGTTTCAGGGAGGAAGCCGAAGCCAGTTGGGGATAGAGAATAGCGGGACGAAGATTTGCGAACAGTTCCAGGTTGGAACGCAGGCCCAGCAATCCTTTCTCGGGACGGCTGGCCATGGGCCGACTGTCCCACCGGGGTCCACCGACGGCGCCCAGGAGAATCGCGTCTGCCTTGCGGGCCTTGGCCAGGGTTTCATCGGGGAGTGGCGTATCGTTCTCGTCAATCGCCGCGCCACCGACCAGAGCGGACTCAAAGTTCAGGCCCAGGCTGAAGTTATCGTTGATCTTGTGCAGGACCTTCTCGGCCTCGGCAACGATCTCCGGGCCAATGCCGTCGCCCGGGAGTAAAAGGATATTTCGGGACATTTTGTTTCCTTTGAAATGTTTACATTGTCGGATTACGGCTTCACCTAATCCGACCTACGGTTTGCGATCCAATGTAGGTCGGATTAGCGAAGCGTAATCCGACAAACCCTCTCGCACCCACCAAATGAATATCAACCACCGGCCCCGAACAACCAGGGCGCTGTCTTCCGCCGTGACTCTTCATACGCCCTGATCACGTCCGCATCTTCGAGGGTCACACCGATATCGTCGAGACCGTTGAGCAGACAATGACGGCGGAAATCGTCCACCTCGAAACTGAACGACTCACCAGACGGTGTGGTGACCGTCTTGGCTTCCAGGTCAATCGCCAACTGATAGCCCTCTTCCGCTTCGGTCTCCCTGAACAGCTGGTCTACAATTTCTTCTTGAAGAACAATCGGTAACAGGCCATTCTTAAAGCAGTTGTTGTAGAAAATATCAGCAAAACTGGGCGCTATGATAATGCGGAAACCGAAATCTTCCAGCGCCCAGGGGGCGTGCTCGCGGCTGGAGCCACAACCGAAGTTGCGCCGGGCCAGCAGCACGCTGGCATTCCTGTAGCGGTTCTGGTTGAGCACGAAATCCGGGTTTATCGGGCGCTTTGAACAGTCCTGGTCAGGCTTGCCTTCGTCCAGGTAGCGCAGTTCATCAAACAGGTTCGGGCCGAAGCCGGTGCGCTTGATGGACTTCAGAAACTGCTTGGGAATAATCATGTCCGTATCCACATTGGACCGGTCCATGGGGGCAACAATGCCCTTGTGTTGCTTTAACGCTCGCATGGTGTCTCTCCTGTGGATCAGTTCATCATCTCGCGGACATCAACAAAGTGGCCGTTGATCGCAGCGGCCGCTGCCATAGCCGGGCTGACCAGGTGCGTACGCCCGCCGAAGCCCTGCCGACCCTCGAAGTTGCGGTTTGACGTGGAGGCGCAATGCTCCCCCTGTCCCAGTTTGTCGGCGTTCATGGCCAGACACATGGAACAGCCGGGATCACGCCATTCAAGCCCTGCCTCGAGAAAGATCTTGTCCAGGCCTTCCTGTTCGGCCTGAACCTTCACCAGCCCGGAGCCCGGTACCACCATGGCCTGCTTGAGCGAGGGTGACACCTTGCGCCCTTTCACCACGGCGGCAGCCTCGCGGAGGTCTTCGATCCGGCTGTTGGTGCAGGAACCGATAAACACCCGGTCGAGCTTGATATCGGTGATCGGCATGTTCGGTTTGAGGCCCATGTACTTCAGAGCCCGGACAATACCCTCACGTTTGATGGGATCGGCTTCCGCTTCCGGGTCGGGCACATGGCCGCCCACTCCCGCCACCATTTCCGGAGACGTACCCCAGCTTACCTGCGGCATGATTTCAGAGCCTTCGAGCTCGACCACCTTATCGAACACCGCGTCCTCGTCGCTGTGCAGGGTTTTCCAGTATTCGATGGCCCGGTCCCGCATTTCACCCTTCGGCGCGAACGGACGGTCCTTCACGTAATCAATGGTGGTCTGATCCACCGCGACCATACCCACACGGGCACCAGCCTCGATGGACATATTGCAAATGGTCATGCGCGCTTCCATGGACAGTCCACGGATGGCCTCACCACCGAATTCAATGGCATGGCCTGTACCGCCGGCGGTGCCTATTTTTCCGATGATGGCCAGGACAACGTCCTTGCCGGTCACGCCAGGCCCGAGCTTGCCATTCACCTTCACCAGCATGTTCTTCATCTTCTGCTGAACCAGGCACTGGGTAGCCAGCACGTGCTCCACTTCGGAGGTACCGATGCCGTGGGCCAGGCAGCCGAAGGCGCCGTGGGTGGAAGTATGGGAGTCGCCGCACACAATGCTCATCCCCGGCAAGGTCGCGCCCTGCTCGGGCCCGATTACATGGACAATGCCCTGGCGCTGGTCCTTGATCTTGAACTCCAGAATCCCGAACTCGTCGCAGTTCCTGTCCAGGGTTTCCACCTGAATCCGCGACACCGGGTCGACAATGCCTTCCACACCCCGGGCACGGTCGGTGGTCGGCACGTTATGGTCCGGCGTGGCCAGATTGGCATCCAGCCGCCAGGGCTTGCGCCCGGCCAGCCGAAGCCCTTCAAAGGCCTGCGGCGAGGTGACTTCGTGAAGCAGGTGCCGGTCGATGTAGATCAACGCCGAGCCGTCATCCCGCTGTTTGACGAGATGGTCGTCCCACAATTTGTCGTATAAGGTCTTGCCCGCCATGGTTCTCTCTCACTCTCTGGGGGTTTCTGGTTTTACCACTATGAGTACCATCTTACCGCTTCCCCTTGAATAACCTCAATTCATGTTTTTTATGTTGTGAATTCCTGTTTGGCATATTAGGCTTTTGTGGGGCCTTCCCTAACGCCGCGCCTGATTATTGGGTGCAGGTCGCATGGCGACAGGGGCCTCCCAAAACACGCCGTGAACCCATCCATGGGGGCTCGGTCGCGCCATCCCTGGCGCTCCACGGTTTTGGGAGGCCCCTGTCGCCATGCTTGTTGAACACATGAATGGCCTACGGGGAAATGATCTTTTTTGCCGTGAGAAGTTGTCGGATTACGCCTTTGGCTAATCCGACCTACATTGTTTGAAGGCAACTCGTAATGTCGGGGAGCCGTAGGTCGGATAGAGCGCAGCGAAATCCGACAGCGTGTTCACGACAACTTTTACACCGACAGAGTTAACTCCGAGTTACGGGGAGTATGCCGGGAAGACCTTTCCAAAAACGTGGAGCGCCAGGGATGGCGCGACCGAGCCCTACATGGACGTATTTACGGGCGTTTTTTGGAAGGGGCTTCCCGGCATGCGACCTCCACCCAAAGCTGAAGTCTTACAGAGGCAGCCACCATGGACTCAAACTCCCTGAAAGCGTTCCTGACCATAGTCGACCAGGAATCCTTCTCGGAAGCGGCCGAACTGCTGCACCTGACGCAGCCGGCCATCAGCAAGCGGCTTGCGGCGCTGGAAAACCAGTTGGGCACCAAGCTGATTGACCGGAGCAATCGTCAGATCAGGCTGACCGATGCCGGGGCGCGGTTGCTGCCCCATGCACGGCGAATTCTGGATGAGGTCCACAATGCCCGGCAGGCACTGTCGGACCGTGAAGGGGCGATTTCCGGGCCGTTGTCTGTGATAGCCAGCCACCATATCGGCCTTCACCACCTTCCCGCCTGGCTGCGACGGCTTAACCGTGACTACCCCGAGGTATCGCTGGAACTCCAGTTCATGGACTCCGAAAGCGCCTTCGGTCAGATGCGCAAGCGCACGGCAGAACTGGCGTTTGTGACCCTGAGCGAAAGTATGGATCAGGCGTTTGAGGTGCACGTGCGTTGGGAGGATACCATGGCTTTTGTGGTGTCCCCCGAGCATCCATTGGCCTCTCTCGACAAACCGGGGCTGGAGGACCTGTCACGCTATGACGCCCTGCTTCCGGAGGCAGGGACCGCCACCTATCGCACCATCAGCCGGCTGTTCCTGGACGCGGGATTGCCCCTGAAAATCCAGATGCCCACCAACTACCTGGAAACCATCAAGATGATGGCAAGCGTCGGGCTGGGCTGGAGTGTATTGCCGGTGAGCATGGTGGATGACACCCTGAAAGTGCTACCGGTACCCCATTCCGTCAGCCGGATACTCGGTGCCGTTGGCCTCAGGGGCCGGTCCCTGAGCCCGCAGGCCAGGGCGCTTCTGGACATTGCAGCGGAGCTGAAGTAACCCGGTCAATGCTCCGGCGGCGGCCTCAGACCACGCCAGGTGATCACAATGGCGATGGCCATGGCAATCGCCCCACCCCAGAAAGCAGCGGAGGTACTGAACCCGTCCACCAGGAACCCGGACATCCAGGCCCCGATTGCGCCGCCGGCACCAAACGTCAGCCCACTGTACAGTGCCTGCCCCTGGCCATGATGATGCTGCCCGAAAAACCCCTGGATGTACTGGACCGAAATGGCATGAAGCGCTCCGTAGGAGGCAGCGTGCAGCAACTGTGCAAATATCAGCACCGCCACTACATCGGTTACCTCGGCAATCAATACCCAGCGGATCATCGTCAGGGTCAGCGCAGCGATGGCAATCTGGCGCACCGTAAAGTTCCGGGTTAACCGATGCATCACCAGGAACAACCCGATCTCAGCTACAACCCCCAGAGACCACAACAACCCGATCGAAAGCTTGCCGTACCCGTGCTGCTCCAGATGAATACTGAAAAATGTGTAGTAAGCCCCGTGGGACACCTGCAGCAGGAAATTCATCAAAAAGAAAGTCACCACTGCCGGATGCGTCACAATCGCCTTCAGGCTGCCTTTCGGAGCAGGCGGCTTACGCTCTCCCCGCTCCGCCGGCACCAGAAACGCCGACACCGCAATCCCCGCAAAAACCGGCAACAACAACCACGGCAACAGATGGATAGGCACCAGCTCCAGAATCCCGCCCACCAGCGCGACAGCACCTATAAAACCCACAGACCCCCAGAGCCGCACCTTGCCGTACCTGTCACGCTGGGTACCAAGCGACCGCAGGGTAATGACTTCATACAGCGGAAGAATGGCATTCCAGAAAAACGTGAACGCCAGCATCACCAGCAAAAGCCCATAGAACCCGGGCTCCATGAATACACCAACAAAGAACAGGGAACCTGTAATCGCCCCGAACCGGACCAGACGAACCCGCTGCCCGGTCCGGTCGCCCAGCCAGCCCCAGACGCTGGGTGCGACGATCTTGGTCAGCTGGATGGTTGCCATCAGCGTGGCGATTTCAAGATAGGAGAAGCCGCGGCCCTCCAGGTACAGGGACCAATACGGCAGAAGGCCGCCCAGGAGAGCGAAGAACCAGAAGTAGAGGTTGGATAGTCGCCAGTAAATAACAAAACCTCTTTCGAGATATCAGAAAAGCCTGGCTGCTTTGGCGGGAAACAGGGTTCAAAAACGTGGAGCGCCAGGGATGGCGCGACCGAGCCCTACAGGGACGTATTTACGGGCGTTTTTTGAACCCTGTTTCCCGCCGAAGCTGCTTCGCGGATTTAGACTACCTGCTTGTTGTCGGATTACGCCTTTGGCTAATCCGACCTACGTGGTTGCATTCGTAGGTCGGATAGAGCGAAGGGAAATCCGACATTGCAGCTGTGCTGGTTTCAGAGTTGACCGATGTTCGGGGTTGAGACTGACACATCGCCGTTCTGCCCGCGCTGGCGCAGGTAGTGATCCATCAACACAATGGCCATCATCGCCTCCGCAATCGGCGTGGCACGAATACCCACACAGGGGTCGTGCCGCCCGGTGGTAATCACCTCCACCGGATTACCGTGCACATCAATACTCCGCCCCGGCAAACGCAGACTGGATGTGGGTTTCAGGGCAATACTGGCCAGAATCGGCTGGCCTGAGGAAATGCCGCCCAGAACACCGCCAGCCTGGTTGGACAGGAACCCTTCAGGCGTCAGCTCATCCCGGTGCTCAGTGCCCTTCTGGTCGATACAGCCAAAACCGGCACCGATTTCCACGCCCTTGACCGCATTGATGCTCATCAGCGCATGGGCCAGGTCGGCATCCAGGCGATCAAAGATGGGCTCTCCAAGGCCGGGGGGCACACCTTCGGCGACGACATTGATGCGGGCGCCAATGGAGTTGCCTTCCTTGCGCAGGGCGTCCATGTAGGCTTCCATTTCCGGCACCTTGTCGGCATCCGGGCAGAAGAAGGGATTCTGGTGAACCTGCTCCCAGTCCAGCTTTTCGATCTTTATCGGGCCAAGCTGGGACAGATAGCCGCGGATCTTCACTCCCAGCCGCTGCTCAAGGTATTTCCGCGCCACAGCCCCGGCGGCGACGCGCATGGCCGTCTCGCGGGCGGAAGACCGGCCGCCACCGCGATAATCCCGAACGCCGTACTTGTGCATGTAGGTGTAGTCAGCATGGGCGGGGCGGAACTGCTCGGATATCTTTGAATAATCCTTCGAGCGCTGGTCCGTATTTTCAATCACCAGCCCGATGGGTGTCCCGGTGGTTTTGCCTTCGAATACACCCGACAGGATCTTGACTTCATCGGCTTCCCGGCGCTGGGTCGTGTGGCGCGACGTGCCCGGTTTACGACGGTCCAGATCCCGTTGCATATCCTCCACAGACAATTCCAGCCCCGGAGGGCAGCCGTCAATAATGCATCCCAGCGCAGCCCCGTGACTCTCACCGAAACTGGTGACCGTGAACAATTTTCCGAAACTATTTCCCGACATGATTCAGTATCTTATCCAGGGTTTTTAATGTAGGTCTTCAGCAGTCAACAGAAATACACCGTCGCCACCGTTGTCAAATTCCAGCCACGTGAAAGGCAGGTCCGGATAGGCTTCCTGGAGCGCGACCCAGCTATTGCCCACCTCGACAATCAGCAGGCCGCCCGGGTTCAGATGTTTCGCCGCCCCGGCAAGAATCCTGTGGGCAATATCCAGTCCGTCGCCACCGGCAGCCAGCCCCAGTTCAGGTTCGTGGCCGTACTCCGCGGGCATATCGGCAATGTCTTCAGCATCTACGTAAGGCGGATTGCTGAGGATGACATCGTACCGGCCTTCAATACCCTCAAAGACGTCCGAAAAGACGGTTCTGACCCGATCACCGACTTCATGATACTCGATGTTTGCGGCTGCCACCTCAAGGGCATCGGCCGAGACATCCGAGAGATCCACTTCCGCTTCCTCAAATACCGTAGCGGCGGCAATACCGATGCAACCGCTCCCGGTGCACAGATCGAGCACTCTCCCCACCGGATGCTCCCCCAGCCAGGGCTGCAGGCCATTCCGGATCAGTTCACCCAGCGGCGACCTCGGTACCAGCACCCGCTCATCCACATGAAAAGGCAGCCCCATGAACCAGGCTTCACCCAGCAGATACGCCAGCGGCACGCGCTCACTGATACGGCGCTCCATGCGGTCCACGATCAGTTGCCGTTCATCCCGGGTCAAACGGGCATCCAGAAACAGCGTATTGTTTTCCAGGGGCAGGTGGAGGCTGCGCATCACCAGCTGAACCGACTCATCCCAGACATTATCCGTGCCATGGCCAAAATACAGGGGCGAGTCCGCAAAACGGGACGATACGTAGCGCAGGTAGTCCCTGACGGTGTGCAGGTCATCAATGGGGCTGGTCACAAGCTCTCTTCCTGTCCGGAAATGGTCAAGGAGCGGAATTATACGCTTCCGGAGCGATGATTACAGTGCCAGCGGCCCGGAACTGTTGAGGTTGTCTTCGTAGCGGTCCAGTGCAGCTGCCATGCGCTCACGGCCCAGCTGAATCAACTCCGGCGCTTTGTGATAATCGTAGCTGCGGCCGGCATTCTTGGGAATGTTAACCAGCAGGTCCGGCGGATACCCGGCAATCTTGTACTGCACCAGGGCGCTCTGCATGGTCTCGATGGTCAGGTTCATTACATCGAATTTGCCAATACCCAGCTTGTCCCAGTCTATGGTTTCGTGGTCGTCCTTGTGTTTCGGGTCGCCTGGTTTAATGGCTGGCCCGGTTTTCGGGGAAACATTGTTTGCAACTGCCTTGCTGATTTTGTCGACCGGTGACTCTCCCGCCCCGGCCTCTTTTCTGGCTGTGAATGTTTTTATGGCATCCCAGTCAAACCAGCGCGATGCTTTGTCACGGATCTTGTCTACCCATTCATCCATGTCCGTCCCGCCCTCACCGGTATTTTCGAACACGGCATCCGGCACCCGCCGGCCGCGGTCGTCTTCACCGCTGAGGTTCACGGCCACCACCATATCCGCATGGGACGAAATCGTCGGGATAATCGGCAAGGGATTCAGCAGTGCGCCGTCCACAAGCACACGCCCGTTGAGTACCAGCGGGGTCACAACACTCGGGATGGCCACGGAGGCCCGGATGGCCTGGTCCAGCGGCCCTTCCTGAAACCAGATTTCCTTGTGGGCCAGAAGATCGGTAGCAACTGCGGTATAAGCAAGCGGAAGGTCTTCAATGCGGGTGTCACCGATCATTTCCCGGACCACGGAAAAGATCTTTTCCCCCCGGATGGCACCGACGGAATTGAAGGTAACATCCAGCAGCTTGAGCACATCAAACTGACCCAGGCCGGTGACCCAGTCCTTGTAGTCTTTCATCTTGCCGGCAGCGAACACGCCACCGATCAGTGCGCCCATGGAACAACCGGAGATGGCAATGATGTTGTAACCCCGTTCCACCAGGATCTCGATCGCCCCGATGTGCGCATAGCCTCTCGCACCGCCGCTACCGAGCGCCAGGGCAACGGTCTTTCCCTTGCCAGGCTTCGGTGACACGTCGGCTTCCTTTCCCGCCGAGGATTGCGCGGCCGAAATGCCCGAACTGGTCACCACCTGCGAGACACCCCCGGCAGGCTTGCTGTCGTCATCCGGTGATGTGGTATCCGATGGCCTGTTCATTCCTTTCACCTCGTTATCACCATCACTTCAACCCGGTCGCCCTGGCGGTCCGGATTGGGTATTACAACCGCGGGCCCCACCGTAATAATCGTCTGACGGCTTTCCGAGACGCCACTTTTCCCGAGTACCTGGGCCAGTGATTCCGCAGCCTTCTCGGCCCGCTCCATGGATTCTTCCAGGCTTTCGTCTTCCTGTAACTCGGAATAGGCCGTCAGTATAACCCTGGCGCCGTCTTCATCGGCCCAGTCATTAATGATCCGCCTGTCCGAACTTGTCCAGTCAAACCGGAAGGTAATACTCCCCTCCCAAGGCACGACAATCGGACCACGGATACGCTCGCTTTCATTACCAAGCCCCGGTATGTCAGTGCCCTGGGGTAAGACCAGATGCTCAACCCAGACATACTCACGCTGGTTCCCCCGCGTCACGGTATAAACCAGGGTCAGCCAGGGCTGCCCGTTTTCATCAATGGAGCCTGCCACCAGGTAGTCCTGATTCGAATCCCGGCCATACAGCTTGGACTGATCAAATATCTGGTTCGCCCAGACATTGCTGCGTCCGCAGTTACGACCTGAGCATTCAAACAGTGTCTGGGCGCCACGGGCCTGCAGCTCCCGCAAATAATGGTTCCGGGCCTCTTCGCGGTTGGCATCCCGCTGCAGCTCGTACAACTGGCCCACACCCTTCACGGGGAGCCGGGCCATGGCTGACGAGCGGATTTCATCGTTTACTTCGCGGACCGGGCTGAACAGCACCAGGTGGCCGGGGGATTCTATGGTTACCTCCGTGTCCAGTTCCGCATCCGGAAACGGTTCCGGTGGCGGCACCTGGGCAGATGCAGAGCCTGTCCAGCCAAGGCAAAACACCGCAAAACACACTACAGATTGCGACAAGCGCTTATTCAGCATTGTTCAAAAAGCCTCTGACTGCATCGACAACTGGCCTGATATCCCCGTCAAGGTGGCAATGATGGCCTCCGGGGACGGTAACCAGGTCCAGGTTGGTAATGGCTTTGGTTCGTGAAGCCAGTTCGGGGCGCTGCGCCAGCAGACCGTTTTCGGCCTTCAGAAATCGGGTTGGCGTAACCACTTTACCCAGGCATGCCTCCACTTGCGGTTCATCCATCATGATCATTGAAGGATGTCGTAGCCGGCGGTCGGTGCGCCATACGTAACCATCCCCCTCGGGCCTCATGCTCCGGTCAATCAGCATGCTTGCCGCTTCCCGGGAGAGAGGGATCATCCCCCCCTGCCTGGCTTTGGCCGCAGACTGCAAGTCAGGGTATACGACATGCTTGCCAGAACCTGTCATCCGTTTTTCGATAGCCTTGCGCATCTGGCCAACCACTTCCTCAGGTTCCCGGCTGATGGGCCCCAGGCTGTCGATCATTACCAGCCGTCTTACCCTTTCCGGAAAAGCAGCGGCATACAACACACTGACAATACCTCCGAGGGAGTGGCCCACAAGGTCTACCTGGTCCTGTGGGCCTTGCCGGAAATGGGTTTCAACCAGTTCAGCCAGGTCGGCCACGTAGTCCATCAACAGATAACCCTGGCCCGGGGGCCGGTGCCCGGAATGGCCGTGGCCCGCCATATCCAGTGAATAGACATCTCTTGGCCCGGCCAGTTCCGGTGCCAGTCGGGCAAACGACAGGGCATTATCCAGCCAGCCGTGAATCATCAGTACCGGGCAGTCCCGGGTGGTCGTGGCGGCAGGCCAGTGAAGACCTGCAAGAGTGATGTGGTTTAATGGCCAGTTGATTTCCCGATACGTAACCTTGGCATCGGGAGGGGTATCCAGAGCGGTGTCGTTCATTGAAACGCTTACATGGTGTGAGTGGGTCGATCCGAGCTCAGTGAACCCGCCAGATAGGATTCGATCTTGGTACGGGCTGTTTCGTCGTCACCATTGAACTGTACGCCAATGCCGGCTGCGCGATTACCCTGGGCCCCTTTCGGGGTAATCCAGATAACCTTGCCGGCTACCGGGATTTTTTCCGGTTCATCCATCAGGTTCAGTAGCAGGAACACCTCATCCCCAAGCTGATACTGCTTCTGAGTGGGTATGAACAGGCCACCCTGCCTGATGTAGGGCATATAGGCTGCATACAATACAGCCTTGTCCTTGATGGTCAGGGTAAGAATGCCACTGCGTGCGCCAAAGCCAGGCCCCATAGTTAACACCTATCTCTCATAATGATGACCGGAGTCCGGAAACTCCTGATATTTCGCAATCATAGCAGTAGTTGTTCAATACTGCCCTATCCTGCCACGCCCCTGACGGCAAAATCATCCCGCGGCCGGGCGGCGTACCGGCATCAGTTTCTGCCAGGCAATCAACAACCGCCCGGCTTCCAGCTCCGGGTTGACGTTATAGACACCGGCGGAGCGTGATTCATGGATAGCTTCCAGCAGCTCATGAGCCCGCCATGGCAGGTTATGGCTGGCGAGGAACATCAGCATCTCCGCTGCTTCCGCATCCCGGGGCTGGCCGCCGGCGGAGATTCGCGCCAGATCACCGGCCCAGCCTTCGAACAGCCACAGGGCTCGCTCCAGCCCCATGACCTTGAAGGGTTTGGCGGCCTCGGCCACCGAGAGCTGGTCCTTCATGAAACGCCGGAAATTATCCAGTGCCTCGTCCCGGGTAGTGATGAAATCCCCAGTCACATATTCCAGCGCCAGGCGCGGCGCATTGGCCGCCAGGCCCAGGGCCTTGTGACATTGTTCCTCGGTCGGACGACTCTCTTCGTCCAGTTCTTTCAGTTGCCCGGCCAGCCAGCGGGCAGCTTGCTCCCGGCCCGGTGTTGCAATCAACAGACTCTGGCAGCGGGAACGGATTGTCGGCAGAACCGGCCTGCCACTCTCCTGCAGCAGTAACAGGGTGACATCCTCGGCCGGCTCTTCCAGGGTTTTCAGCAACGCATTGGCGGAATTGATATTGAGCTGGTCGGCACGGTCGATAATGGCGACCTTGCGCGCCGCCACCTGGGGCGAGCCCACGGCAAACGATGACAGCGCGCGAATCTGGTCAATCTTTATCATCCGGGATTTTTCCGGCGTGTACACCCGTATGTCCGGGTGGGTGCCGGCCGCAACCAGCTCACATTGCTTGCAGCTGCCACAGGGGGCGCCGCCTGCCATGTCCGGCCTCTCACAGACCAGCAACGCAGCAAGGGCATCGGCAAACAGGCGCTTGCCAACACCGTTCTCGCCGGTGACCAGCAGCGCATGGGGCAGTCGACCTTCGGTCATTCTCTGCATGAGCTTGTTCCAGCTATCCTGCAGCCAGGCCATTGTTGCTATCGACGTGTTCACTCATTCACCTTCAATGGTTCCCTTCCGGATGCCCCGGCGGTTGGCGATCAGCCTGTGGTTGCCGTTCGGCCTGTCGTTTCATGGTTGCCAGCAGCCGTTTCATCCTGGCAAGTTCACTGCGGGCACCAATACCGGGTTCCCGGCCATAGTAATGTTTGTTGATCATGCGGGCAAAAGCGGTTGCGGTTCCCGCCGCTGCGGGTTTTGCCCGTGCCAGGCGGAAAGCCAGTTGCGACGGCGTTTCCCCGTGCCGGACGGGCACCCCGGCGCGATCACAGAGCCGATGCCAGCGGCCGACAAGGCGGCTGAAAGGGTCCCGGCTCTCGTTCCGCCGATAGTGCCAGGCGGTAATCAGCCCAGCCAGCAAAAGGCCTGCACCAACAATACCGGCGGTAATGTAACCAAGCTCACGAAGCCCGATGCCCCCGGGCAAACGGGACATCAGATCCATCTGCGACTGGCCCTGGTAACCGACCACCCACCGTTGCCAGTGGTAGTTCATGCGATCCAGTTGCAGCGAAGCCCACTGAAGCATGGCCATGTCGCCGTAACGCTGGGGGGAAGTCCAGTCATTCTCGAGGAAGGACCCCTCCTCTGCCACGGCATCCCGCAGGCCGGATTCAATCCGCTGGGGGGCAATTGCAGCGGTAGGGTCCATACGCACCCAGCCCTGGCCCGGAACCCAGGCCTCGACCCATGCGTGGGCATCATACTGGCGCACAATCAGGTACTCGTCATCAGCGCCCGAATCACCACCCTGGTAGCCCACCACAACCCGGGCGGGGATGCCCGCGGCACGGAGCACAAACGTGGCCGCACCGGCATAATGGGCACAGAACCCCCGTTTTTCGTCGAACAGCAGGGCATCAATCCCATCCTCCGGCATGGCCGGTGGCCGCAACGTGTAAAAGTACTCCTGCTCCCGAAACCGGTCCAGCAGGTGCCGGACAATGGCTTCGGGGTTGTTGTATTCGTCGGCAAGATCCTGTCCGAGGGCCCTGGCCCTGGGATTCCCTGTTCGTGGCAGTTGCAGGTATCTCTCAACATTGTCCGGCTCAGCACCGGACACCCCGGGCAGGTCCTGCCCCGAGAGCGCCATACGGTATCTGACCGGGCTGTCAGCCGGCCGGTCGAAACGGAACAGGTCTTCGTCGTTGGGTTTTACATTGTCAGAGACTGCCCGGGAGTTTTCCAGGGCAAATGCCCAGGTCTGGTCCGTAGGCTCCATCAACACATCGTACTGGTTTGATTCCAGCTCGCCCACGCCGCCATCAACCGAGACCCGCCCGGGCCTGCGAAACTGCCGGCCGAAGCCCTGCTGCCAGGTTTCACCATCGAGGCGGTCCAGAATCAGCCCGCGCCAGTAGCGGTCACGATACGCCGGTGTCTCTCCGCCAAAGGTAACCCGGAACGCCCGCTCGCTGCTCTGGGCCAGGCTGGAGATATCACCGGGAGTCATTGAATCACTGATACCGGTGCGCGCTTCACCGGATACAAGGGGGACACTCCACAAGGGGGCCATCCGGGGGAAGAAGACAAACAGGAGCACGACGATAGGCAGGGTTTTCAGCAGCATCATCCCCAGGCGACGCCAGCCGGATTTCAGGGCCCCGGGAATTTCCGGTGCATTGACCACCTGCAACCCGACCAGCAGGAGCACAACGCCGGCCAGATTGATCACGCTCCAGTGAATCTCCTGCCGAAACAGGAAGTTGACCGTGGCGAGATACACCAGGATGAAAAACAAAACATAGAAGTCCCGCACCGAGCGGGTCTCCAGCCACTTCAAACCCACCGCAAGCACAAAGAAAGAGGCAGCTGTCTCAACCGTGAAGCGCCCCTGGACTGTGGCAATGTAAACCGCCACCAGCGCCAGCATAATGCCGGAACGCAGCCATTTGCCGGGTAACCTTACCCTTCCCGACTGGGCCAGCCAGCGCCATCCCGCCAGCACAGCGCAACTGGCGAGCAGCCATACCGGCAACCGGTCCCACTGGGGCACCAGCAGCAATGCAAAGCTGGCAATCAGCCAGATCAAAGCCTTGCCGGACACCAGCTCCGCCGTTTCCGAAACCTCCCGCTTAGCGCTCCGGTTACGAAAATACTTCATCAAAGCGCCGCCTCCCTGCCGGAAGCAACCGGGCGACCAACGCCCTCACCAGCTCGGGTACCATGGGGTAGCGGCCCGCCCTCCCGCGGCTGCTCCAGTCCGAACACTGCCAACGCCTTGAGGCAGCGGCTGGCATGCGCTGGCCCGGCATCCGGCTCTATTACGTGCCCCGGCAGGTTCAGCCCGAAACGGCTGTTGTTCCTGGAACGTTCCAGCACTTGCTGCGCCAGATATCCCAGCCGCAATTCCCTGTCGACACCGGCAAAGGCATCGTAGTCGAGCCAGTGCGGGCTGCCCTGCTCACCTTCCCAGTCCGCGATGACCATCTCACCCGTCCGGGCAAAGCGCTTCCACTGTACCCGCTGGCTCATATCACCTTCCCGCCAGGGGCGGAGATCCGCGTGATCATTACCATCGATGGAACGGGATTTTGAGGCTTGCTCTCCGTCCTGCACCGTACTGGCCGCATCCGGTGCCGGCAGTGGATTGGGATAGACGATGCCGGAAGTCACAGGCCGGAGCCAGGACCAGGCCCGGAACAAACCAAAGGGAAAACGGGTTTCAACCAGAATACGGTCCGGTTGCAGGTAGCCTCGCCGGTACGACGGCACGGAAAGACTCAGGTCGGATTGCTGGCCGGCGTGAATATGCTGTTGATTCAGGACAACGTCATCGCAGGCGAGGCTCAAAGCCAGGGTGTCGTGGCGTGGCGATACCGCACGCAGGCGGAACGGAATCAGATCCCCTGCAAAGCCCTCACCGGCCTGGATCAGGGTCAACTCAAGGCCGGATAGGTTGCGGTGAGTCTGGTGCATGGCGGCCACTGCAACCGCACCCAGAAGAAAGGTCAGCAGGTAGATCAGGCTGTTCTGGTAGTTGATGCCGGTGATCAGCATGATCAGCAACAAGGCCCCGAAAACAACCCCGGCACCGGTGGGCAGAATGAATATATTGCGCTGCCCGAATGTCCGCTGGTCTGAGCGGGGAATACGATGGTTCACCCAGCGTTGCCAGCGGTTGCGGATTGCCTTGAACATAAACGCCCTGTTACGTAACCGGATTGATCAGGCCCCAACTATAAACACGTTTTCGGCCCTTTACAGAAGAATACTGCAATTACTCCGATTCTGATCACAAATGCCACACAAACGGCTTGAAATACGGCGCCTGCAGAAGAATACTGATCAAAAGGAGCCTACTGACTGCAGTCGACTATCAGCAGCACCTCTATTTCGCGTCTGGACACGGCAAGAGGCTACGTCATGATACGCCGAACACCCCTTTATATTGCCCTGGCGGGTACCGCCGGCCTGGCAGCATCCATTGCGCCTCCCCTGGTAGCAGGCGTGCAATCCCTGTCATCCGACGAGATGGTTGAAACCTACGTGAAGGATTCCGCCGTTATCGTCGTGCCCAGGGAGCGCCAGAAAAGCGAAGCGGACCGCCGGAAAATCCTCCGTTCCCTGACCATATCACCCGGTGAGCCGGTGCTCACGGAAGCGGAAGAAGAAGCCTACCGCGAAGCCCTGGAGCGTTTCCAGCGTGAAGGCAAATCCGATGCGCTGGAAAGCGCCGAGGAAGAGTTTCTCCGCAGGGCCCTGCTGTTACCACAGGAAGAACTGGCCCGTGCGCAGCCACCCAGGGACCTCACCCCCAACATTCCGCCGATTATCTTCGGACAACAGGCGGAAATCCCGGACGAGCCTTTCACCCAGACGTTCCTCAACGATCAGCTGAGCCTCGGGTTTGACGGCCAGAACCTGAACTTCTCCATCGGCAACCCGCCAGGCATTGATGATATCCAGGTGCCCCATGGTATTGACGAAGGCCCGGTGAACCTGACGCCCAGACCCGGGGGCGGGTTTGATCTGTCAATTGAGGTGCCGGACCGGTAAGGCGGTTCGTTCAAAGTCAGCCACACAAACGAAAAGAGCGGCAATCCTGTAGAGGAGCCGCTCTTTTTTTGTGTCCGGGCAACGCCCAGACATAAAAACGCCCCGCAGAGCGGGGCGCTTATATATCAAGCTAAATATAGCTTTCGATCACTCGTGACCATACACAGCCATCTTAGTGTTACTGATGTGCAGGTTGTCGATACCGATAGCACCGATGCTTTCACCGCCGATAACGGTTTCGGCAACGTTGATATCCATCAGTACATCGTCCACATCTACACGGAGCACGTCGGTCGCTGAGGACTCACCGATGCCGTCACCCTTATACACATCCAGGCTCACGACTGCAAAGCCCTGTTGAGCGGCTCCGATCAGGCGAGCTTCTGTCTCAGAAGGATCAGTGGGATCTTCAGCAAACATCGCCGCCAACTCTTCTTGGGAAAGCGTCTCGCCACCAGCGTTGGAACCTTCAATGCTCATGCCACGGACACCAATGCCGAGGAATTCAACATCGAAATTCATCTCATTCACTGTGAACGCCGTGTCGATGTTCAGAGTGCCAGTGCCGGCCTCTCCCCCTACATCGTCGGTATCAACGCGGATATCGAGTACGCCAAGAAGACCCCATGCATCCATATTGGAAACCAGAACAGTATTCTGGTCGCCGTTGCCCTCAAGCTCCATGGAATCGGCCGTCATACCCCAGTCAATTGGAACCGGATTGCCTTCTCCATCTTCCTGAAGTGAACCAACGTGGATGATCGCGTCGCCATCATCAGCAATGTCGATATCGATTTTCAGTTGGTCAAGAAGGGCACCAGCTTCATTGGCATCTGCATAGGCCGCGGCTGATTCTGAGTCGCTAGTCAGGGCACCACCAAGTTCAATACCTTTTACTGAGAAGGTACCTTCGTCGGTATAGGTGAATTCACCAATGCTTACCTGGGTTTCCAGCTCGATGGTTACACCGGCCTGACCGGTGACGTCGCCCATCGTGCTGTCGTCCATCGCCTGCAGCTCTGCGTGAGCGGCGAAGGGTGCAGCGGCAACCGCTGTTGCCAGTGCTAGTTTCTTCAGGCCTTTCATATTGTTCTCCTTGATTGAACTTATTGTTATCCAGTTGAACTTTTCGTTTTGGTGTGAGGCCTTACCTCACACCCTCATTTAAGATTGTTTTACACTCCGGTTCCGTGAATACATTCACAAATTGTCACAAAACAACACAGAATCTTAATTAAGACAAAAAAAACAATTTAATATTAATCAGTTACCTGACCCTTCCGCTTCTTTCTTTTCGTCATAGAAAATCTGGAATGGTTTGTCCTGGGACATCGGCTCACCGAAGCTTGCCTCACCATCGTCAAGCCTCACCGGAATCAGCTTGATACCGGACACACCCAGCCTGTGCTCGTGCTCCAACACCAACGCGCGGATATTTTCGCCATCCTTTTCGACGCTACCGGGATAGGCAATAACGGCTCCGTGTATTTCCTTTCGCCGGGCGATTGACTTCAAACCTGCACGGTACATCAGTACTTTGATTTCTCCCGGGGCTCCGTCGGCATCTTCCCCAAGCTTCATTTCCTGCACTTTTTCCGATTTCATCACCATGAACGCCATAGGCCGGAATATGCCTGCCTCTTCCAGCTCATCACCGGCCTTTTTAAGCGCCGCATCGGTCATCTTCGTAAGGTGCTTCTGCGCAACCGCCACTACCGCAGCCAGATCCTTATCATCCAGCTTACCGTCGGAAAGCACATGGTCGTCCCGATCAATCGCATCCTGCCCAAAAGCAGACATCGAAAACGCAAAACCAACCACAAGTGCCAGAACAAACCGCTTACCAATACCGTTACAAATCTTCATACTGGTTACTGCCCCCAGGATTATTGTTTAGAATGCACCGGCCCTGTCCCGTACAGAGACAAGAACCCGCGACCTGCCGCACAGGCTACCGTGAACCCATGCAAGATTTTGTTAAGTATGTAACATCGTGAAAACATTAAGTGCGGAAGAGGCAGAACGCCTTGTTTCACAGATCAGCAGTGATCGTGGGTTTATCGACTACACCGATGCTGTTCGTCAGCGGCGCATCGTTACGGCATCACCATGGAAGTGCTGGCAGGTGCCCCATGAAGAATCCGCTTTCCGGGAGTTCATAAAGGATATTGAACAGGCCTGGGCGGAATTCTCGGTCAGGGACGATCATGAGGTCGCGGGCGGCCTCATGGGCACCCTTTTCTATGAAGCCGGGAATCGCACAGTGCCGGGATTCGCCGGCAAAGCGGCAACAGTCACCGGGGATTATGGTTATGTCGGCCTTTACCTCTGGCAACTGACTCTGGATATGTCGGGAACCCGGCCCCCGGAACTCCATTTCCACCCCCGCTGCGACAATGACACCAGGGACACGGTTATAAACCTGATCCACACTAAAACGGATACGCCCGCCCCGTTCAGAATGTGTCAGGGTTTCACCGCCGACCGATCCGCAGACGAATACCGGCATGGCGTCTCCAGGGTCCTTGACTACATCCATGCCGGCGACTGCTACCAGGTAAACCTGTCCAACAAATACACCGGTAGCTACCAGGGTTCACCCTATACCGCTTTCAGCGCTCTGTGCCGGGCGGTACCCGTACCTCATGCCGCTTTCATCAATGCCGGAACATACCAGGTACTGAGCATTTCGCCGGAACTGTTCCTGAGCATCGAAAAGGGCCGAAAGGTGGTCAGCAAGCCCATCAAGGGCACCCGGCCCAGGGACAGGAGCAGTGTCGAAAACGACCGAAAGATAGCCGATGCCCTGGCCGCCGCCGAAAAGGACCGGGCCGAGAACCTGATGATTGTGGACCTGATCCGTAACGACCTGTCGCGATTCTGTGAGCCCTTCTCCGTCTCGGTTCCGCACCTGTTCCACATTGAAAGCTATGAAAACGTCCATCAACTGGTCAGCACGGTGGAAGGTAAGCTGCAACCTGATTTCACGCCGTTCCGGGCGTTTCTCTCGGCCTTCCCGGGCGGCTCCATCACCGGTGCACCCAAGCGCCGCGCCATGGAAATCATCGACAGTCTGGAAGAGCACAGTCGGGGGCCTTACTGCGGGTCGGTTTTCAGCTGGAGTTTTTCCAATAACCTGGAAAGCAATATCGCAATCCGTACCCTGATGACGGATTCACAGGGGCAGATTCACTGCTGGGCGGGATGTGGCATCGTGGCGGATTCAGACCCGGATGACGAATACCGTGAGTCGGTGGACAAGGTGCAGAAGCTGATGAGTGTACTGGAAGCCATGTAACGCGAAGAAGCCATGCCGGGGCAGTTGAACCACCCCGGCTTCCCTGAACAAATCAGCCGTGGATATTACTGGCCTTCAGGAACTCACCTTTCAGCTCCTCAAAGGTATGCACCGCCGGAAACTGCGGAAATTCTTCAATCACGTTCTGCGGCGCGTGGAACAGAATGCCCGCTTCCGCCTGGCCCAGCATGGTGGTGTCGTTGTAGGAGTCACCTGCAGCAATAACCCGGTAGTTCAGCAACTGGAAGGCACGTACCGACTGGCGCTTGGGATCACGCTGACGCAACAGGTAATCGGTGATCCGCCCCTCTTCGTTCACCTCCAGCTTGTGGCACAGCAGGGCCGGGTAACCCAGCTTGGCCATCAGTGGCATGGCAAACTCGTAGAAGGTGTCTGACAGAATCACTACCTGGAACCGCTCCCGCAGCCAGTCCAGAAACTCTTTGGCACCCGGCAAGGGGTCCAGTTCGCCGATCACTTCCTGGATCTGTGGCAGACCGTAGCCATGCTGGTCCAGCAATTTCAGGCGCTGGGTCATCAGCACGTCGTAATCGGGAATGTCGCGGGTGGTCGCCTTGAGCTCCTCAATGCCGGTTTTCTCCGCAAACGCGATCCAGATTTCCGGGATCAGTACTCCTTCAAGGTCAAGGCACGCGAGTTCCACATTGGTCTCCTGGTCATTAAACGCCGGTAAGCCCCGCCTGGAAGAAGCCGGGGAATCAGAATCAGGCGCTATGATAAAAAAATCCGCGCAGGAATGCATCGTGGATATGGCCAGCTATATCGATAGATTCCGGTATTCCTTCAGACTACAGCCGGTTAATGGTAGATTTATCACACATTTACACCCCAGGTGATGCGTTCAATGACGGATATTTCACAGCTACAGGCCGAGCTCGAGGGCCAGAGCCCCAGGGCCGTCCTCAAGGCGGCACTGGCGAAGTACGACAATATCGCCATTTCTTTCAGCGGTGCGGAAGACGTGGCACTGATCGAGCTTGCCCATAAATTGACGGATAACCTGCAGGTTTTTACCCTGGATACCGCGCGCCTGCATCCGGAAACCTATGAATTCATAGACCGGGTCCGCGAACACTACGGCATCGAGATAGAGGTGATGTTCCCCGACGCCGCCGAGGTGCAGGACCTGGTCACCCGTAAAGGCATGTTCAGTTTCTACAAAGATGGCCACGGCGAGTGCTGTGGCATTCGCAAGGTAAATCCGTTGCGCAGGAAACTGGCTACGGTGGACGCCTGGATCACCGGACAGCGCAAGGACCAGAGCCCCGGCACCCGCAACGACGTGCCCGTGGTACAGATTGACGATGCCTTCTCCACAGAAGACAAGCAGCTGGTGAAGTTCAACCCGCTGGCGAACTGGAGCTCAAAGGAGGTATGGGACTATATCCGTATGTCGGAAGCGCCCTACAACAAGCTTCATGAAAAGGGCTTTGTCAGCATTGGTTGCCAACCCTGTACCCGTGCCATCCTGCCCGGACAACACGAGCGCGAGGGCCGCTGGTGGTGGGAAGAAGCCACACAGAAAGAATGCGGCCTTCACGCAGGAAACCTCATCGCCCGGGAGTAACCCGGGCCCGAGTCAGTAGGTGGGCAGCTCGATATCGCTGAACAGGGCCTCGATCTCGGCCCTGCTGCCCTGGTGGGCAACCGCTTCGTCAACCCGTTCCCGGGTCAGGTGCGGGGCAAACCGCTCGATAAAGTCGTACATATAACCCCGCAGGAAGGTTCCCTTACGGAAGCCGATGCGGGTGACACTGGGGCGGAACAGCTTGCTGGCATCCAGTGCCACCAAATCCGGGTCGGTCTTTTCGTCAAAGGCCATGCTGGCAATAATGCCAACGCCCAGTCCCAGGCGCACATAGGTCTTGATCACATCCGCATCCGCTGCCGTGAAGACCACTTTCGGGGTCAGGCCGTAGGCCTGGAAGGCTTCATCCAGCTTCGAGCGGCCAGTGAAACCGAACACGTAGGTCACCAGCGGGAACTCCGCCAGGTCCGGCAGGGTCAATTCCGGCTTCTTGGCCAACGGATGATCCCTGGGCACGATAATGCTCCGGTTCCAGCGGTAACACGGCATCATGATCAGATCGGTAAACAGTTCCATGGCTTCCGTGGCGATGGCGAAATCCACCGCCCCGTTGGCGGCCATTTCCGAGATCTGCATCGGCGTGCCCTGGTGCATGTGCAGCGACACTTCCGGATAGGACTCGATAAACCCGCTGATAATCGGTGGCAAGGCATACCGGGCCTGGGTGTGTGTGGTGGCTATACTCAGATCACCCTTGCGCTGGTTGCTGAATTCCTGGGCAATTTTCTTGATGCCTTCCACCCGGCGCAGAATTTCACCCGCTTCCCGGATAATGATTTCGCCGCCCGGTGTAATCCGTGTCAGGTGCTTGCCGCTGCGGGCAAAGACTTCCAGGCCCAGTTCATCTTCCAGAAGGCGGATCTGCTTGGATATTCCCGGCTGCGATGTAAAAAGGCTCTGGGCAGTGGCGGATACGTTGAGATCATGGTGCGCAACTTCCCAGATATAGCGCAACTGTTGTAATTTCATCTACCCTGTCGCTCCCCATAAGGCCCGGTCGGAACCGGGGCATGTATACGCTTGTGTTATTGTAGAAGAATACGCATAAAAACAGGATTTTTCATTCTTATTGAGTATACAGATTCCCTTCCACCACAGTTTAGACCAAAAAACAGAGAACGCAGCATGGTGACCGGGTGTTTTGTCTGTATGGCCCTTGACTTAACTGTGACAAAGCACACAATCCGTTATCAAATCATCCACCGGCATTCAGGGAAACAATGCTGCTAACCACCAAGTTCCTCAGACCAACCGCCGACCCCCGCTCGGTGCAGCGTGAGCGCCTGAGCGCCCTGTTGCAGCCGGATGGCACCAAGCGGCTGAACCTGGTGGTGGCGCCGGCCGGATTCGGCAAGACCACACTGGTGAGTCAGTGGTGTTCCCGCTCCCCCGGCACCGTCGCCTGGCTATCCCTTGATGAACACGATGATGAGCCCCGGCGTTTCTGGCAGTACGTGGTGGGAGCGTTTGAACACAATGGCCTTGCCGGCCTGGAAGAATGCCGGCTACAGCTCAGCCACTGCAGCCTGCAGGAACTGGAAGGCCCCATCACCGGCCTGATCAACGTCCTCGCCGCGGACGGTTCCCCCTGGTCGCTGGTTCTCGACGATTACCACTTCATCCGTGATCCGCAACTGCAGCGCCAGGTGTCCTATTTTATCGATTACCTGCCCCCAGGCATCCTGGTTACGCTTGCCTCCCGCACCGAACCCGCCCTGCCATTATCCCGGTGGCGGGTTCGTCGCTGGGTAGAGGACATACACCCCGGTCTGCTGGCGTTTTCGGAGGAGGAATGCCGGAAATTTTTCCACGACACCATGGGGCTGGAACTTTCCGAACAGGAAGTGCGAAAGATTTGCCGAAAAACCGAAGGCTGGGTGGCCGCCATGCAGTTATCTGCACTTTCCGGTGGCAGCATTGAAGACCAGAAATCCGGCGAACGCCCGCAACACATAGACCTGGATGAACGAAAGATCAGCGATTATGTGCTGACCGAGGTCCTGGAGCAGCAACCGGCCCCGGTCCGGGAGTTCCTTCTGGACACCGCATGCTGCCCGAGGCTTTGCGCATCCCTGTGTGATGCTGTGCGGGGAACCACCAACAGCCAGGCACTGCTCGAGCAACTGTTGCGGGAAAACCTGTTTCTGATCCCGCTGGATACCCGCAACGAATGGTTCCGCTATCACGATCTGTTCCGCGATGCGCTGCTGCAACGGGCCAGGCATTTCAAACCGGCGGACACCGAACAACACTGGCAGCGTGCCGTTGACTGGTTGCTGACCCACAGCCATGTCCAGGAGGGCATTTCCCAGATTGTCCAGCACCAGGACTGGCCCTGGCTGGCCCGGGTGCTTGCGGAGCATGGCAACAACCTGATCCACGGCGGTTTCCACCTTCCGGTTCTGAGCTGGCTTGACGCCCTGCCCGCCGATATCCTGCAAAGCAGCCCCCAGTTGCTCATGTTGAGGGTCTGGGCCCTGTTCTTCGCCAACCGGGTTGACGTGCTGGACCCGCTACTCGGGGAACTGGAAGACATGCTGGACAAGCGCGTGGCGGACTCTCATCCGGATGCCGAAGGGGCCCTTGGCCTGCAGAGCGAAATTTCGCTGATCCGGTCCTACCTGGCGCGCTCGAAGAGTGATGACAAGAACGCCAGCGATCTCACCCAGCAGGTATTGAAGGACATCGACCACACCCGGATTCCCCTGAAGTCGGTCACTTATTACGGAGTTGGCCTGGACTATTATGGCAAGGGGGATCTGGCCGCCGCGGAAGACGCCCTGAAATCAGCGGTGCGTTATGGCGAGCTGGAGCGCAAGCCCAGCACTGTACTCTCCAGCGGTGGTCTGCTGGCCTGGATCCAGTACAATCGTGGTGACATCGACGAGGCCCTGGATACCTGCACCCGGGTGCGGCAATGGGTGGACCAGCATCACAGCGACCCCCGTCAGCCCAAGCTGATTTCCTGCTGGCAGAACAGCGCACTGATCGAGATCTACCGGGAGCGAAACGAACCCCAACTGGCGGCTTCCTACCTGGCACCGTTGCTGGAGCACGTGAAAAACGGGACGGAACCCGGCCAGCATGTGATCATCCAGTTTGTTCGCGGCCACCTCGCGTTCAGCGAAGGCCGTTACCAGGAAGCGATAGAAGCCCTGGAAGACGCCGCCAGCGTGGCACGTCGAAGACGCGAGCATATCCTGTTCGAACCACCGGCCTGCTCTGCCCTGCTGGCTCGCTGTTACCTGGCCACCGGGCACCTGGATCTGGCCGGGGAATGGATGCAGCAGGTAACGAATGACCGTTTCACCAATCCCCTGAACCGGGAACAGAATCAGATCAGTATTGCCCGGGTACAGGTTGCCCAGGGCCACACACGGGAAGCCATGGCCACCCTCGCCCCCCTGCGCCTGAGCGCCGAAAAGGACCAGCATTTCCGTCATCTGGTGGAAATCCAGCTGGTCTATTGCAATGCGCTTTATGCGGAGGGGAAAACCCGGGAGGCGGAACAGATGCTTGCCCGGGCGGTACAGCAGGCCGCGGATGCGGGTTTCATGCGCCTGCTGGCAGAGGAAAGCCCCACTATCCGCAGGCTGTGCCTGGAACTGCCTTCACTGAAGGCACCGGGGCGCTGGAACACCCGCGTGCTGGACATGCTGCGTGAACAGTCGGAGGCAGAGACAACGGCTGTGGAGCCCCCTCAGGAGACGTCCGCCCCGGCGGACTCGGGCAACGATGAACTGCCGGAACCACTCAGCCAGCGGGAACTGGAAGTGCTGGAGCTGATCAACCAGGGCCTGGCAAACAAGGATATCGCAAGGACCATGGGCGTAGCCCCGACCACCGTAAAAGCGCATATCCGCAACCTCTACGGCAAACTGGCGGTGGGCTCACGCACAGAAGCCCTGGCCCGGGCCCGGGAACTGCGGTTGTTGGCGTAGCAATCCGTTAATGGGGGGCCTTGAATCCCTGCATTTTTGTGACCCATTTCACATTTTCGCCGATATTTAATGACCCACTACGCCCTTTGGACGATCCAGATACGCCCCCTCCTCTTTTATGATTCTTCCGACGCTGAGGGAAACCTCGGTAAGAATTCTGAAACTTCAGGCCTTCAGACTTCTTGTTCCGCGTTGTTTCGACGCCCGGGTTCGTAAAGAGCCCACTTTACAAGAGCCACCCGATTGGGTTGGCTCTTTTTTTATGGCTCGATGATACGCCGGAACGGCGGCAGCGCGTCCAGCAACAGCTGGCCATACCGGCGGGCAATGATACGACGGTCCAGAATGGTGACCCGACCGGTATCGGACTCGGTCCGCAGCAGGCGGCCCACGGCCTGCACCAGTTTGATGGAGGCGTCAGGCACGGTGATTTCCATGAACGGATTGCCGCCACGGTGTGTTACCCACTCCGCCAGGCTGGCCTCGATCGGGTCATCCGGCACCGAGAACGGCAGGCGCGTGATCACCACATGGCTGAGATACTTGCCCGGCAGGTCAATGCCCTCGGCAAAGCTGGCCACGCCGAACAGCACGCTGGGAAGGCCCTCGTCCACACGGCTGCAATGCCGGCGCAGCACCTCCCCTTTGGCCATGTCGTCCTGGGTGGTGATCAGCTCCGGGTAGTCCGGTGCCAGAGCATCCCGTACCAGCTTCATCTGCCGCCGGGATGTAAACAGCACCAGAGTTGCTTTCTCGCCAGCCCACAGGTCAGGAAGGCGCGACACCACCTGGTCGGTGAAACTGTCGTCCGTCGGCATGGCCGTCATGGCAGGCACTTCCACGGTGGCCATCTCCCCATAGCGGAAGGAGCTGGGAACCACCACAAACCGGCTGGCTTCCGGCAGGCCGGCCCGGGCCTTCAGGCGATCAAACCTGCCCAGGGCCGTGAGGGTGGCACTGGTGAGAACCGCGCCGTAGGCCCGGGACCACAGCCTTGAATACAACAGGTTATCCGCCAGCACCGGACTGCTGAAGAGTGTGATGTCTTCGGCATGTTCCCACCGCTGCCGCACCGCCCAGCGTGCCGCTGGGGGGCCGGAGCGCTTGTTCTGACTGGCGGGCGTGTCTTCCCCCTGTTCGGGATCTTGCGCCGGTTGGCCGGGGTTATCGCTCCAGGCCGCCCACAAACGCAGCTGATCTTCGGCGCGGCTGTGGAATGAACCGATCACCGGGTACCACGACTCGGCGGTATCCCGGTCCACATCGCTGGCCTTGCGTTCGTCGAACGCGGTCTGCAGTTCTTCCACCATCACACCGAGCTGTCGCGTCAGTGTTGCGGTAGCTATCCGGGCTTCCACCGCCAGCCCGGCGAGCGCCTCCGGCAATGCCCCTTCCGGGTAACGCCACTGGGCGGAGCGCCGTTCTTCGTTGAATTCCCAGCCGGTGTTCTGCTCCGCCTCCTCGTAGACTTTCGCCAGGGTGACATCCACCTCCCGTGAAGCAGAGCTGATGCGGTCGATGGTTTTCGCCGCCTGGGTGCCGGGGGTCAGGAACGGCTGCATCTTGCCCAGGGCCTGTGACAGCTGTTTCAGCCATTGCCGTGTGGAATTGAGCGGCACCGACGCGGCAAAGTGATTCAGGGCCTTGTCCGGCAAATGGTGGGCTTCGTCGAAGATAAACAGGGCGCTTTCCGGCTCCGGCAGAATGGCGCCACCGCCAAGAGCCAGGTCCGCCAGCACCAGGTCGTGGTTGGCCACCACAATGTCGGCGTCGTCCAGGTCCTTGCGGGCATCAAAGAAGGCACAACTGTCGAAATAACTGCAGTGGCGATTGGTGCACTGGCGATGGTCCGTGGTGACCTGGCGCCACACATCATCGGGAATCTGGTCCGGCCAGTGGTCGCGGTCGCCATCCCATTTGCGGGAGCCATAACTGGCCAGCATATCCTCGAAGAACGCCCGGGTGCCGGGCTCTTCCTTGCCGGGCCCGTCCAGCAGGAACAGCGGCATGGTGTCACTGTCGCCATTACCCTCGTCGTGAAGTCGCGCTTCCAGCCGGGACATACACAGGTACCGGCCGCGGCCCTTGGCCAGGGTCCAGGTGAAATCCAGCTTGCTGTGTTTCTTCAGGTCCGGCAGGTCCTTGTGCACAATCTGGTCTTGCAGGGCCACAGTGGCCGTGGAGATGACCAGGGTCTTGCCAAGGGCCCGGGCCACGGGAATGGCCGCAATCAGGTAGGCCAGGGTCTTGCCGGTACCGGTGCCGGCTTCCACCACGCAGGTACCGGCCGCGGAGGTGCGCTGGCCGTCGTTCTCGGTGATATCGCCCATGTAGCGGGCAATCTCGGCAATCATCAGGCGCTGCCCGTAGCGTGCACGGATATCCTTGCCAGCCAGCACATCCCGGTAGGTCTGCTGTATCTGCTGTTTGACGTCCTCGGACAGTGCCATTACTCGGGGCTCACCCAGTTGCGAACGACACCGACACGGAAGCGACGGCCATCCATACTCAGTTCAACCCCTTCCTCGGTAATCCGTTCAACGGCAATGCCGGAAAATGATTCACCGGGTTTCAGATAGTGATCGTTGATCATCACCCGCCTGGAGGATGGCTCGGAAGCATAAATATGACTGTTGAAGATAAGGTCAGGTACTCGTTTCTGAAATGACAATGGCAGCTCGACAAGGTGTGGTGTGCGTTCGGCGGTTGTATCGTTATCAACTGATTCGGAGGGATTGACCGCACTGGGTTCCCGGGGTGTCGGAACAATCACCGTTGGCCGCTCACGGCTGTCACCGGGCTGAGTTCCGGACACGGTCGGCACCGGTATTTCAATGGCATTGGCCAGGGTATCACTTTCCCTTGAGGATGCCTCCGCAGGCCTGACTTCCGGAATCGGTTCCGGCGCGGACTGCACGGGCTCCGGGGCCGTTGCAGCCGGTTCAGCCTCTGCAACCTGAGGGGCCTCCACCGGCTGCCCGGAAGGCTCCCCCGCGGAGAGCCTGTTATTTTCAGGCCAGAACGCCCAGACCAGAATGCCCGCATTCAGCACCAGGCCAATGGCTACCCACACCAGTACCGGCACGGACTTCTTCCTGGGCTTATGGATCATCTGGACCTGTTGGCCGAGATCCGGCACACGGCCCTGACGGCGCTCGTTTTCCGATTTTCTCAGAGCATCAAGGATATAGGACATGTCAGTTAACCATCCCCTGCGAGCTGAGCCGCGGGCCACCGGACTCAAGATCATTATTCATCTGGATAATGGTCATGGCACCGGCAATACCGTCCACCGTCAGGCCCTTGCGCTCCTGGTACCAGCGTATCTGTTCTTCCGCAGACATGCGGTTAACGCGGTTTTCCTCCTCGCGGGAATCAGCATAGCGGCTCGCCAGCTCCATCATCCGCGACCCCATCCAGATCTGCTCTGAAACACCGCCTTCCTCATCATCAATATGGGAAGGCACTTCCCATAACACGGTGAACTCTCCGTACCAATAGGGCTCCAGGCTGGAAAACGTCACTTCCCGGCGGCCTTCCGGCAGCTCCAGGGTGGCTCGATCCTGATCAAGACCGCTCAGCACCGCATAACGGTTGTTACCCTCGCCATTACGAAGTTTCAGGATCGCCGGCCGGTCCAGGTATTCCAGGCTGCGCCGGGAGCCCCGGTTCTCCAGACAGCGAAGGCCCTGCTCCTCGGCATAACGACAGGCCACGGGGCTTTCAGAGACACGGTATTCTCTCCCCCACACGCTGAACAACTCCCGGAACGCCTCCGGCAGGGACAGAGCGCCGGAGGCAAACTCGAAATCCTCCGCCAGGGTTTCCGGTTCCGGCTCACGCTGATCTTCGTCGAACGCCGGGCTTTGTTCTGGCAGGTCTGGCTGCACAATCACCGGCTGCAGCTCAGGCTGCGCCGGCTCTACACGCTGAATCTCCCCTGACAGGACGTCGCCCTCATCGCCGGCTGTTGCGTCGGGCGTCATCCAGCCCGCTCCCGGCAACCGGTCCAGTGCCCAGACCGTCATGATAACGGCCATCACAATACTGGCAGCCACCAATAACAGGTGGGCTTTTGCAGAGACGCTACCCGAGCGTCGCCGGGCCGGCTTTCCGTTCACTTCCCGGGCTGCGGTGCGGATATGGGCTGCCGTAATCTGGTGCTCACCCTCGGCATAGGCGCCCAGCAGCGCACGATCACTGATCAGGTTAATCAGCCTGGGAATGCCCTGGCTGGCACGAAAGAGGGCCCGCACCGCGCCGTCGGTGAAAATTTCGCCCCGAAGGCCTGCAACACTGAGCCGGTAGCGCAGGTAGGCCGGGATTTCTTCACGGCCGAGCGCATCCAGATGATAGCGCGCCGTAACCCGCTGGTTCAGTTGGCGGAGTTCCGGCAGTTCCAGGATGGCCTGCAATTCCGGCTGGCCAAGCAGCACAATCTGAAGCAGCTTCTTCTCAGCGGTTTCCAGATTGGTAAGCAGCCTTAGTTGCTCCAGCACCTCGGCGGAAAGGTTCTGGGCCTCATCGATCATCAGCACCTTGTGACGGCCGGCAGCATGGGCCTTGAGCAGATCATCGTTGATCAGCCCCACCAGTTCCTTGATGGTGGCCCCGACTTCGTGGGGGATTTCAAGCTCGTCACAGATGGAGGACAACAACTCCCGGGCGGACAGCCTCGGATTGAGGATCAGGGCGATATCCACATGATCCGGCACATTCTCGATAAAACAGCGGCTGACCGTGGTTTTTCCGGTACCGACTTCGCCGGTAATCACGATGAAACCACCCTGCCCCTGCACCCCAAACATCAGGTGCGCCAGCGCTTCCTTGTGGCGCTCGCTGAGGTACAGATAGCGGGGATCGGGGGCAATCGAAAACGGGGGTTCCCGGAAGCCGAAGAAATCGTAGTACATGAGTGTCCAGTCAGGTGCTCAGGCGGAGCTTGCGGGAGGCGCCATCGGGCTCCCCGGCCATCGCGGTATCATACCGCCCGGCTCCCGGGGCTGTCATCTCATGATGTGCCGGAATCCGCACTGCTTACCAGTCGTAACTCGGCGGTGGAACGGCGTTGCTCGGATTTGAGACGGCGAATGCAACGCTCCAGGGTTTTGGAGATCCGGGCATGGGAACGAATCATGGAAATCTTCGGCCAGGTGGCCCGCTCCCCCTGCAATATCATCTCACGAACCCAGGCCGGGTCGGGGTTGGCAAGCATCCGGCGGTAATCCTTCAAACGATAGGACGGTGAGATGGTCACATCACCGGAATAGCGCTGCCCCATGATGGTGTACATCTGGCCCGATATCTGGCGCAGTATTTCCGGCTGAACCCGCTTGCGCAAGTAATCGAAAATGCCCTGGCCATGGAACTGGATTTCCGATTTCAGCAGGTGCATGGGCAGATTGGCGAGATTGATCTTCTCATCCTGGCCCCGGCGGTTGAGAAAGGGCACTACATGGGGGTTGGTCTGGCTGACGATGGTGAAATTCACGTCGTACAGATGCATCAGGCGCTCGATCGGCAGGTCACTGACCACGGAACCGTCCACAAACTTCAGACGGGACATATAAGGCAGTATGTTGCCGTGAATGTCCTTTTTCATCAGCGGCACCGGCGGGAAAATCCCGGGCACCGCCGCACTGGCCAGCACCGCACTCCAGACCAACAGGTAGGGTGAGGTATAACCACACAGCAGTCGGGCTTTCTGATGGGTCTGTACCGGCGATACGCTCACGTTGATGGAGCGGCCGCTTTTCTGGAAGGCCTCTTCGAAGGTGTACTCCCCGATATTGGCCCGCAGGCACTTCTTTAACTGCGCCTGGTCCATCAGGCCGTCACCCCGCAAGGCGCTGAGTATTCCCCGCCACTTCCAGGCCTCGAGATTGTGGTTTTCCGGCACCAGCATCTCCGGCACCTCGGCATCACTGTGAACGCCGAGCATGCCGGCGATGATGGCACCGCTGCTGGAACCGGCGATCACCTGGGGCAACAGCCCCTTCTCCCATAGCGCCTTGATGACCCCGAAATGGAACATGCCAAGGGAAGCCCCGCCACTTAACAACAGCGCGGGGCGGCCATAACTGGTGAGCGTGTCCCGGAAGAACTGGAGCTTGTCGGCTACCGGAAAACCCGGCACAGACGTGTCGCAGAGGAAATCGAGGGATTCACAGACCTGGGTGATGTATTCCTCGATCAGGTGCTTGGTGCCCACACGGGAGCGGGTGTACAACGCTGTGTTGCCCATATTGCCAAGGTCATGGTGGAGTCCTTCCCGCAGGGCACGCTTCAGGCGTTCGAAATCATTCTGCTGGCGGTAATTACGCAGATTACTGAGGCGGTCGTAGATCAGCTCGTAATGATACAGGTCCGATGCGAAGTCTTCCTTCCACTCGACATTGCCTTCCAGAAAATCCAGCTCCAGGGCAGCCGCCTTCCACATTTCATAATTGGGCGCTTCCGCGAGCAGTTTGCGGAATTTGCGGATACGGTCATCGGCCATCAGGTCAACCTCCCTTGTTCAAGCCTGAGCCTTCGGTCAGAAATCCTCGAGCATCAGGTCTTCATCGTCTTCGCTGGCGAAGGGATCGTCCACGGTGCGGCCATCATTGATCAGATAGGCACGGCGCTGAAGATAGGCGTTGCGCACAAAGGTGTAGCCGTCACCGGACATGAATGCTTCCGCGGGGATCAGATCCGCCCGCTTGTCCACCACCTGCAGAGCCCTGGCGTAATACTGGTCCGGGCTCTCTGCCAGATCCCAGGCAGAGGGCAGTAATAACATGTCGGATGCAAAACCACTGAAGTCCCGGGGATTCGACGGCCCCAGGAACGGCAGCATCAGATAAGGCCCGGATTCAACGCCCCAGTAGCCAAGTGTCTGGCCGAAATCCTCGGGCCTTTCAGGCAGTTCGAACATGGTTGCTACATCAATAAATCCACCCAGGCCAAATACCGTGTTATAGGTAAAACGCCCGGCTGCAACCACGGCCGATTCGCCCTTCAGCTGGAAGACACTGTTGGCGAAGTTGCGGATCTCGGTGAGGTTGTTGAAAAAGTTGGTAACGCCGCGGTCCGCGAATCCCGGCATAACGGCGCGATAACCTTTGGCAACCGGCCTCAGAAACCAGTTATCAATGGTTTCATTAAAGCGGTAAACCTTGCGGTTCCAGTCCTCGTAGGGATCAACCTCACTGGCGGGCTCATCAAGTTTCTGCCCGGCCGTCTCCGGATCCGCGGGCTGAACGGTCTGCGCGGCTGCACCGCCGGCAAACAGAAATAGTGCAAACAGGGCGCCAAATACCCGGTGCCGGAAAAAAATGTCTCTCATCATCAAGCCTGAGGTTGTTAAACCTGTTTCAGTTCGTCGAAAATACCGGCGCTTTGCTTTTTCTTATTATTAACCCCCTTTTCAGGAGGAGCCCGATGCCTGTACCCGGGAATCTGGTCAGTACCATTACCATGCCTTTGCGCTGGGGTGACATGGATGCATACGGTCACGCCAACAATACAGTCTACTTCCGCTTTTTCGAAGAGGCCCGGATCGTCTGGCTGGCTTCCCTCGAGCTTGGCGCAGAAAACGACCCCGACGGGCCTGTCATTATAAAGACCAGCGCCACCTTTCTGAAGGAACTTTCCCACCCGGCTACGGTTGAGGTGAAAACATACGCTGACAAGGCAGGTAACACCAGTCTCGACACCTATCATACCCTGACCGATGCCAACACCGGCGAACTTTACGCGGAAGGTTACGCAAAGATTGTCTGGTTTGACCGTACCAAACGCAGCTCCATGGCGTTGCCGGACAAACTCAGGGCGCTGGCCGCAAACTGACGGCCACGCCCTCAACCCAACGTTCTATCGGCGGCGAACCACAACGCTGCCGATGGAATAGCCGGCACCGAACGAACAGATCACACCCAGGTCGCCGGAGGTGAAGTCACCCTTGTGTTTATGGAAAGCAATGATGGAGCCGGCCGAACTGGTATTGGCGTACTCATCCAGAATCACCGGTGCCTCGGTGGTGTCGGCATCGCGCCCCAGCACCTTACGGGCAATCAGCTGATTCATGTTCAGGTTGGCCTGATGCAGCCACATGCGCTTGAGGTCGTCGGGAGAAAGCGACAGGCTATCAAGCTGCTTCAGTATGGTTTCGGCCACCAGCGGCGACACTTCCTTGAATACCTTTCGTCCCTGCTGGACAAACAGTTTGTCCGGCTTGTTGATGCCGGACTCGTCACCCCGGTTGAGAAAACCGAAGTTATTACGGATGTTATTGGAATACTGGGTTTTGAGGCTGGTGCCTAGGATTTCAAAACCCTGGCCTTCCGCTACATCGGCATCCCGCTCAACCAGAATCGCGGTGCAGGCATCACCGAAGATAAAGTGGCTGTCACGGTCGCGGAAATTCAGGTGCCCGGAACAGATTTCCGGGCTGACCACCAGTACTGCCCGGGCGGTGCCGTTTTCGACCGCGTTGACCGCCGCCTGCAGCCCGAAGGTGGCGGAACTGCAGGCCACGTTCATATCGTAGGCAAACCCGGCAACGCCCAGGGCATCCTGGACTTCAACGGAAATGGCCGGGTACGGGCGCTGCAGGTTGGAACAGGCCACAATAACCGCATCCACGTCCGCTGCCGACTTGCCGGCCTGTTCCAGCGCTTCATTACAGGCCGCAACCGACATTTCGCACTGTACCGATGGCTGGTCATTACTGCGGTCGGGAATGTTCGGGCACATGCGTTCCGGATCAAGAATGCCTTCCTTGTCGATCACATGCCGGCGTTTGATCCCGGAGGCCTTCTCGATAAAGGCTGTTGAGGACGGCTGCAGGGGCTCCATCTCCCCGTTTGCGATCTCGTCGGCATGACGGGCATTGTGGAGCTCCACGAAGGCATTGAATGCCTCCACCAGTTCGTCGTTGCTGATGGTTGCTGGCGGTGTGTACAACCCGGTCCCGCTGATAACGGCTTTAATCACGCTCACCCCACGTAGTAGGTCGGATTTACCCATGAAGGGCACAATGAGCCTCAGGCGTAATCCGACAGAGATATGAATGCACCAATATTGGCCAAATACTAACACAGTCTCAAAGTTTTGCCCGCGGGAACAATCGTCCTAGATCTTCGTTTTCTCCCACTGCCGGTCCAGGCGCTTAACCGAGACCGGTAAGGCGGTACCCAGTTGCTGCGCAAAGAAGGACACACGAAATTCCTCCAGCATCCACCGGTACAGAACCAGCTCCGGATCCCGCACCCCCTGGCGTTGCTGCTCATCCCGCTTGCTGGCATAGCGCGACCACAGGGGTTCCATGGTGTGCAGGAACTCCCGTTCCCGGCCCAGTTCCCGGGGAATCTTCTCATAACGGATGCTGGCCGCCTCGAAATAACGGCCAAAATGGGCCAGCCATTCCGGCGGCGTCGCTACGAGAAAGCCCGGATAAACAAGGTTCTGAAGCTGGAACTTGAGGTCAGCCATACTGTTGGCCAGCGCCAGGCTGATTTTGCCTTTCAGCTGTTTCATCACACCATGATAGCCGGTCATGGCCTGGTGCAGACGCTCATCGGCTTCTTCCAGGGCCGGAAAGAAATCCGCCCTGCCTGCCTCGAAAACCTGCTCGAAGGCGCGCTCGTTTCTCGGCACCTCACCGGGTACAAAATGCTGCATGGCGGTTGCCAGCAACAGGTCGTCCAGCAATACACGGGCCTTGCCCACCGGAGCAAACATCAACGCAGACGCCTTGAAATGGGGCAGCCTGCGCTCAATATCATCCAGCGCATTACCCAACCGGATCAGAATAAGCCGTGCTACCGCCCTGCGAGTGGAATCGTCCGCGGTCAGGCGGTCCAGGAAACGGGTCTGGCGCACAGATTCACCCAGGTCTTCCAGTGCCGGATATACGGTCACCTCCATACCACTCTTCTCGGTACGGACCGCTTCGGGAAGCTCTCCGAAATCCCAGCTTCGGGAGGTACTGGCAGGCTTGTCGCCCGGCTCCTTGCGGGTAGCGGACGACAGCGCCGCTTCCGCGCGGTCTTCCAGTTCGCTCTGGAGTTTCTCCGTCTCCCGGCCCTCGGCGATGGGTTTGCCGGCATCATCCACCACTCGCAGGTTCATGCGCAGGTGCTTTGGCAGATCCTCCTGGGGCCAGGCGTCCGGGTCGATCCGTACCCCGGTCATTCTGCGCAACTGCTCACCCAGTTGCAGGGCCAGGGGCTCATTGGAAGGCTGCATGTTTTCCAGGGCCGCATCCACAAAGTCCGGCACCGGCACAAAGTTCCGCCGCAGCGCCTTGGGCAGCCCCTTGACCAGGGCAATGCATTTTTCCCGTAACAATCCCGGCACCAGCCATTCCAGCCGCCGGGCCGGCAGCTGTTTCAGCGCCATCACCGGTGCCTGCAGGGTGACACCGTCCCGCTCGCTGGTGGGCTCAAACTCATAACTCAGGGGGTAACGCACACCCTCCCATTCCAGGTAATCCGGATACAGGGCACCCGCCTGCTCATCCACCGGCCGCTGGAGAATATCCGACTCGGTCAGTTCCATGTTGCGCAGTTCATCGGCGCCGAGCTGCTTCCACCAGCTTTCGAAATGGCGCCCGCTGACAATGTCATCCGGCAGTCGCTGGTCATAGAATTCCACCAGCACTTCGTCTTCCACCAGCAGATCCCGGCGCCGGGTCTTGCGCTCCAGGTTCTCGACGGTATCCAGCAACTCGCGGTTGCGGGCAATAAACGGCGCTCTGGACTGATAATCCCCCTCCACCAGCGCACGGCGGATAAACAGGTTCCGGCATTCCGCAGGATCCACCTTGCTGTAGGGAATCCGGCGTTTGGCAATGATGTCCAGGCCGTACAGACTGACTTTCTCGTAGCCCATCACCTGGGCGCGCTTCTGTTCCCAGTGCGGCTCGAAATAATGATGCTTCACCACATGCCCGGCCAGGGGCTCGATCCACTCCGGTTCGATCTTTGCCACTACTCGTGCAAATACCCGGCTGGTCTCAACAATCTCGGCAGCCACGATCCACTTGGGTCCTGTTTTGGACACTTTGGAACCGGGGAAGATCATCACCTTGCGATTGCGGGTGGCCAGGTATTCCCTCTTTTCCAGCTTGACAGCCACCTGCCCGAGCAGGCCCGCCAGTATGGCCTTGTGAAGAGATTCGTAACTGGCCGCTTCCTTATTGAGCTTCAGTTTCTGTTCACGGCAGATCAGCGTCAGCTGGCGATGGATATCCCGCCATTCCCGCATACGCATCCAGGACAGGAAGCTTTTCTGGCACACCTTCTTGAGCTGGTTCTGGGACAGCTCCTGGCGCTGTTCTTCATAGAAGTTCCAGATGTTCAGCAACGTCAGGAAATCGGATTCCTTGTCGTTGAACGGGGCGTGGGCCTGGTCGGCCGCCTGCTGCTTGTCCTGGGGGCGTTCCCGTGGGTCCTGGATACTGAGCCCGGCAATGATCACCAGGGTTTCCGCCAGGCTACCCTGCTCCGAAGAGGTTACCAGCATGCGCGCAAGCCGGGGGTCCAGCGGCAACCGCGCCATGGTGCGGCCCAGGCCGGTCACCCGGCGTTTGTCGTCCACCGCACCCAGCTCTTCCAGCAGTTTGTAGCCGTCGTTGATCAGGCGGCGATCCGGCGGTTCCAGGAATGGAAAATGGCGGATATCTCCAAGCCCCGAGGTGGTCATCTGAAGGATGACAGACGCCAGGTTGGTGCGCAGTATCTCCGGATCCGTGTACTCGGGCCGGTTAATAAAGTCGGTTTCGTCGTATAGCCGGAAACAGATGCCCGGTGCCACCCGGCCACAACGCCCTGCCCGCTGGTTGGCACTGGCCTGGGAGATGGGCTCAACGGGCAGGCGCTGGATCTTGGAACGCACACTGTAACGGCTGATCCGGGCCACACCGGTGTCAATCACGTAGCGTATACCCGGCACTGTCAGGGAGGTTTCTGCCACGTTGGTGGACAGCACCATGCGCCGGCCCCGGTGGCTCTGGAATATCCGGTTCTGCTCCCGGTTGCTCAGGCGTGAATACAGCGGCAGCACCTCGGTATGCCGCAGGTCGGCGTGGCGTAACACCTTGCTCAGGGCACGGATCTCCCGCTCCCCCGGCAGGAACACCAGAACGTCCCCCGGGGGTTGTTTCTCCGCCCGTTCGTGCTGCTCGATTTCTTCCATGGCCCGGAGCACGCCGTCGGTCCAGCCCTGGTCACGGTCGTCTTCATCACCGGTCAGCGGGCGGTAGCGGATATCCACCGGAAAGGTGCGGCCGCTGACTTCAAGCACCGGCGCATCGTTGAAGAACTGGCTGAACCTTTCCACCTCAATGGTGGCGGAGGTGATGATCACCTTAAGATCCGGGCGCTTTGGCAGAAGCTGGCGCAGGTAGCCCATCAGGAAGTCGATATTGAGACTGCGCTCGTGGGCCTCGTCGATGATCAGGGTGTCGTAGCGGTCCAGGAAGCGGTCGTGCTGAACTTCCGACAGCAGAATGCCATCCGTCATCACTTTCAGGCGGGATTGCTCAGATGTGGTATCGGTAAAGCGTACCTGGTAGCCCACCTGGCCACCGGTCTGCTCCCCCAGTTCTTCGGCAATGCGGCCTGCGACCGTGCGGGCAGCAATCCGCCGGGGCTGGGTATGGCCGATCAGCCCCCGAATCCCGCGGCCGCTGTTCATGCAGATCTTGGGAATCTGGGTGGTCTTGCCGGAACCGGTCTCACCGGCAATGATCACCACCTGGTTCTGCTCAATCGCCTCACGGATGTCATCAACCCGCTCGGATACCGGCAGCGACGATGGAAAAGTCGCAGGCTTGTGCAGGGCCTGGCGTTCCCGGACCTTTGCCTGGCCCCGGTCAAGCCACTGCGCCATTTTCTCCAGGTCTTTCTGCCCCAAACGGCCCTTTTTTCGGGCCACCAGCTTGCGAATACGGGCGGCTTCCTGCTGGTTACAGGTGTCCAACTGTTCCAGGACGGCCTTCACGGCCGCCCCGTTTGATGGTGTATTCGCTGGCTGTTCTGGTGGGGCTTGTGTCATCGGGCCTTTTACTTGTTATTGGCTTCGTCCCGGAGCTCGCGGCGCAGGATCTTGCCAACGTTCGTCTTCGGCAGCTCATCGCGGAACTCGAAGGACTTGGGCACCTTGTAGGCGGTCAGGCGCTCACGGCAGAACTCTTTCAGTTCGTTTTCCGTGACACCCTCTGCCGTGGGCACCAGGTAGACCTTCACCGCCTCGCCGCTCTTGGCATCGGGTACACCGACCGCCGCACACTCGACGACTTTCGGGTGACCGCTGACCACATCTTCAATCTCGTTCGGGAATACGTTGAAGCCGGATACGATGATCATGTCCTTCTTGCGATCCACAATACGGATGTAGCCATCTTCCTGGATCAGAGCAATGTCACCGGTCTGCAGGAAACCGTCCTCGGTAAAGGACTTCTGGGTGTCCTCAGGGCGCTGCCAGTAGCCACGCATCACCTGCGGGCCCTTCACGCACAGTTCACCCGGCTCACCGATGGGCGTTTCCTTGCCGTCGTCGTCGATGGTTTTCACTTCCGTACCCGGAATCGGCAGGCCGATGGTGCCAAGCTGAATGGCACTGTTCGGATTGAAGGTAACAACCGGCGAGGTTTCCGTCATGCCGTAACCTTCGGAGATTTCACAGCCGGTAACACGCTGCCACATCTTCGCGGTATCGCTGGTCAGCGCCATGCCACCGGACGAGGTCAGCTTGAGGCCGCTGAAGTCCAGGTCCTGGAACTCCTCGTTGTTGCACAGCGCCACAAACAGAGTGTTCAGGCCAAGGAAAGCCGTGAACCTGTGATTCTTGAGTTCCTTGACGAAGCCCGGGATATCCCTCGGGTTGGGGATCAGAACGTTGTGGGCGCCGGCTTCCAGCATGATGCCGCAGTTCAGGGTAAACGAGTAGATGTGGTACAGCGGCAGCGGGGCAATGACCACTTCCTTGCCCTCCTCCACCGTGTCTTCCATCATCGGGCGAACCTGCAGCAGGTTGGCCACCAGGTTACCGTGGGTCAGCATGGCGCCCTTGGCCACACCCGTGGTACCGCCGGTGTACTGCAGTACCGCAATATCATCCTTCTTGCACTCAACCGGCGTGAACTTCTCCTTGCTGCCGGCGCTGAGGACCGCTGGCAACTTATGGGCCTGGGGCAGATTATAGGCCGGCACCATTTTCTTCAGGTGTTTGACCGCCGCGTTCATCAGCGTGCGCTTCAGCGGGGAATGCATATCGGCGATTTCGGTTACGATGACGTGCTCGATGCCGGTATGGGGAAGCACTTTCTCAGCGTTGTCGGCCATGTTGGCCAGCACGACCAGCGCCTTGGCACCGGAATCATTGAACTGGTGCTCCATCTCGCGGGTGGTGTACAGCGGGTTGGTGTTCACCACAATCAGGCCCGCACGCATGGCACCAAAAACCACAACCGGGTACTGTGACACGTTGGGCATCTGGACAGCGATGCGGTCCCCAGGTTTGAGGTCAGTCTTGTTCTGCAGCCAGGCAGCAAAATTACGGCTCTGGGTGTCCAGGTCGCGATAGGTGAGCGTAGCGCCAACAGCGCTGAATGCAGGCCGGTCAGCGAACTTCTTTACCGCCTGGTCAAATACGTCCACCATACTGGTGTACTTGTCCAGGTCCACTGTGCGGGGTACACCGGGTGGGTATTTGTCCTGATAGAACTGCTCAAAATCCATCACCATCTCCTGTTAGGCGTTTGTGCTTGTAATGTTTACCGATATCGGTTTGATCAAAAAATCAACCAGACAAAAGTATCAGCCTCGAAAAGTCGGGAGAGAATAGCAGTTTTGTGAACGATGAGGTAGTTTTCGAGCAAGAACTGTAGCTCTTATAACCAATAACCCAATTGACCACTCACCCATCAGGATCTCCGGCGGAACCCGTATGAGCGATACCTTCGATACCCTTGAAAACATTACCTACGACGAACTTCAGGAAGGCGACTCTGCAACCTATGTAAAGACACTGACTGAAGACGAACTGGTGCTTTTTGCAGCGGTGTCCGGTGATGTAAACCCTGTGCATCTTGATTCCGAATTCGCCGCCGACTCCGCCTTCCGGGAACGTATTGCCCACGGCATGTGGAGCGGTTCCTTGATTTCAGCGGCACTGGCAACGGTGATGCCCGGCCCGGGCACCATCTACCTGGAGCAGAGCCTGGCCTTCAAACGCCCGGTAAAGCTCGACGACACGCTCACAGTCAACCTGAAAGTACTGGCCAAGGGGCGGAGAAACCGCGTTACCCTCGCCTGCGATGTGCGGAACCAGAATGACGAACAGGTGGTTTCCGGGGAGGCCAAGGTGATTGCACCTACCCAGAAAATGTCCCTCAGCAAGCCCCGGCTGCCCAAAATAACCATTGAGCGGTAGTCCAGCCTAACCGGGCAGGAAGTCGATGGGAAATCTCACGGTGCGTGTTTCCACGTCGTCTTCACCAAAGTTGAACAGCCGCACCCGGGTGGCAATTCGCTGCTCCAGGCTCTCGTTGTCCAGTTCCGAATTCACTACCTCGCAACGGGACACGGAGCCATCCGGCTCAATGACCAGCTCCAGTTCAAGCTTTCCTTCCAGGGTCGGATCCTGTCTCAGTTCCCGGCGGTAAAGGGAATAGAGTGCGGTTTTCTGGGCATCAAATACCTGCCGGATATTACTCATGGCTCGCCTGCCCGGCCCGGAATCCTCAGCCGGTGCCGGCTCCGGAGCCGCTTCCTGTGCCACCTCAACCTCCCGGACCTGATGCCCGGCAACCGCCACATCGGTTTCCGGGCCGGCCTCGCGGCTTACACCGCCACTGCCCGCCAGGGCGGAATCCTGATCCACCTCAGCTCCGAAAAGATCCCCGGGCTCGCTTCCATCATCCGCCTCCACGTTGGCAGTCAGCGTTTCTGTGGGCTCCGGTGACGACGTCCGCATGCTGGCCAGCTGGTCCTTCATCGCCATCAGGCCGGACCGGGAAGCAGTCTCGCGGGCCTGCTCCACGGTTTGTTCAGGCTCTGCCGCCTCCTCTGGCGGTGTCACCTCCGGCGTTTCCGTAACCTGCGGGGCTGGTTCGTCCGGCTCCGGCGTATCGGTTTCTGCCGGCTCTGGTTCTGGTTCCGGCTCGGGTTCAGGCTCTGGCTCCGGAAGTGCTACCGGCTCCGGCGGCTCCCGCTGCTCAACCAGCCTGGCCAGTTGAGGCGGAATCTCCTCGGCCTCGTTTCGGTCCGGTTCCGGCAGATCCAGAGTCGGAATCAGGAATGCAGGCGGCAGAAAGACCACGAGCATGACCAGCAGGGTCAGCAGGAAACGTCGGTTCTCACCTTTTTCCGCGCCCCAGGGAAGGCCGGAAGACGGGTTCTGACGGTCAGCCACTGCTCACCTCCCTGGTCGACTCCACGGCCAGCCGAACCCGGCGGAAGTCCTCGTCAATGCAGGTCTGCATAATCTTTCTGAGCAGGCGATAATCCGTTGAACGTGCGGCCATGATGGTCACTTCATGGCCCTGCTCCGGCACGTCACCCCGGCGTTCCCGTACCCAGGCAAGCTCTTCGGCCAGGCCGCCGATGGTCGTGTCGCCGGTTTCGATGCCATCCACCCGGGCTACTTCACGGCCCTGTACCAGAATGGACTGGCCAATCACCTGCACCATCATGGATTCCTCGGCGTCTTTCTCGGCGGTGGACTCCGGCAGCGGAACGTCGGCGGTATTCTGCATCACTTTTACATCGGAAGAGCTCACCATCAGGAAGAACACCAGGATGGTGAAAATATCCATCAGTGAGACCAGGTTCAGGCCACCGGGCCGGTGCATACGCCCGTAATGGCGCTGCATCCTGCGGGCACGACGGGATGTTTTCATACCCCCTCCCCGTCATCGGACAACACCCGGTCTTCCGGTGCATCCGCCAGGGATACATCCGGAAACAGCTCTCCTTCCACCACACTGGTAGCCACAACGGCCTCATAGGAACGCAGGGTGTCCATGGCAGTGACCAGGGTCTGGTAGTCAATGTCCGGGCCGACTTCAAGTACGATATCGGTCTTCTCCGGTACCCGTTTCTTGACCTGCTTGAGGGTTTCCCGCAAGCCGTCAAAGTCCTGCTCGCCTTCTGTCAGGGGCAGCGTTCTGATCACCCCGCGTTCGCTGTCCAGCACCTCGAGCCCGGCGGGTATCAGGGCAACCACCAGCCGCAGTTCCTCCGCCTCCGGTGCCTCACCCGCTTCCATACCGGGAAAGTTCAGCTCGATCATACGAATCTGGCTGAACACCATGCCCAGCAACAGAACCGGAACCAGCACAATCATCAGGTTCAGGAACGCCGTGATGTCCAGTTCGGGACTACTGGTAAGCCTGCGATGCTTTCGTCTCATACTGCGAAACCCCGGCTCAGGCGGCGGATTGCCCCGGTGAGGATGAAGGTGATGCCTGCTCGGAAATGATGTTCAGCAGCTTCACCCCGGCCATTTCGAAACTGTCGACAATCTCGTTGGTGCGGGTCTGAAGCAGCGCGTGGAACATCAGCAACGGAATGGCGGACATCAATCCGAAGGCGGTGGTGTTCATCGCCACGGAAATGCTTTCCGAGAGCAAGGTGGCCTTCTGTGACGGATCCGCCGCAGCCACCGCCGTGAAAGCGGCAATCAGGCCGATGATGGTGCCCAGCAGCCCCAGCAACGTGGCTATATTGGCAAGGGTGGCAAGGTACTGGGTGCGCTTTTCAAGCCGAGGCAACACCTCCATCAGCCCCTCTTCCATGGCGTACTCCACGTCCTCGCGGGGATGATTGTTCAGAAGCCGGCTAATCCCGGCACTCATGATGGTGGCGATGGCACTGTCGGAACCGGCAGCGGCTTTCATGGCCCGCTGGTAATCCCGCTTTCGCAGCAGGGGCAGTATGCCTTTCTCGAACGCCAGCCGGTTCCGGCGCCGCACCGAGGCCAGGTACACAAACCGTTCTATGGTGATCGCCAGGCCAATGGCCAGCACAATGGCGATCGGGTACATGAAGGGACCACCTTCCTGAAAAAATCGAACAACAGTTTCCAGCATAATCAGACTCCCGTTTCTACTGCAGGGACAGGGTGGAATCCAGGGACGGATTCAGCGTTTCACGAAATTTCCGGTGACGCTCAAGCGTCAGCGGATCCTTGGGTTCAAGCAATTGCTCATTCCCGGCCTCCAGTTCTGCCCGTGTACGTCGGGGCAGTGTTGGTGGCTGCCAGGGCAGAATATAGAGCACGCCCGGGTCGTCATCCCCGGTGTGCCGGGTGATGCCTTCAACACCGAGCGATACTGTCTTGACGTCGGTTTCCGGCGCGGCTGCATCGGCCTCCCCTGCCACAAGTCGGGAAGAGGCCATCACCATCAGTGCAGTCAGGCCAATAGCGGGTATCCGGAGGGCTTTGTTCACTTATTCAACCCTCCTTTCCAGGTCAGCAATCCAGCCGGCCACTTTCTTGGCCTCGGTATTGCTACCGGAGTCGGCCAGTTCCCGGTACCGGCGGTAGTGGTGCAACGCGGTGTCCAGGTCCAGCAGGTAAAGCTCGGAAATAACGGCCAGGTTGTAATGCAGGTCCGCGGTATCCGGTGAATGTTCCAGCCCTTCCCGCAACAGGGCCACCGCATCCCTGAACCGCCCCTGATCCTGCAACAGCAACGCCATGTTATTGGCTGTCATGGCGTTATCCGGGGCCAGCCTGAACGCTTCCCGGTAGTGGTCCAGCGCCTGATCGGTATTGCCCTGTTGCTGTGCCTCCCAGGCCTGGCGCGCAAGCTTCCCCGCTTCGGCGCTTTGATCCACAACCGGTTCCGGCTCAGGTTCGGGTTTGCTGGCGCATCCTGCGATCAGTGCAACCAGGCAGGTCATCACCACCAGGGAGCGGGCCATTTCACGCACCATGTTCAGACTCCTCATTCCATGTCATCCAGCGAACCTCCCGGTCATAACGGCCGGGGAACAGCCGGGCCAGAACCTGAAGGCTTTGTTCAACCCACTGGTCAAACTCACCGCTGGCCAGGCGTTGGTGGTTTTCGGCGTGGAGCTTGATGGCCTTCTCCTCGAACGGATAGGCTTCTTCCTCCAGCAACATCTGGTACTGGCTGGCTTCCAGTTCGTTCAGACTGGCGGGTGCTTCCGACGCCATCAGGTCTTCCGCCATGACCCGGTAGAGTTCCGCGCGACGGTAAAGGATCTCCGAGCGCAAGGTTTCGCCACTGAGCTGTTCAGCCTGTGAAAGGCGCTGCCGGGCCGACTCCAGGGCCTGCCGTTTCTTTTCCAGGGAGGGCCCCAGAGGGTGCTGCAATGGCACATCCGCAAACCGCCCGGCTTCGCCTTCAGCCAGTACCATCGCGGCCCGCCCGGCCCAGTCCAGGGTGTCGTCCGAGTGCCACTGGCTTTCCAGTTCCCGCTCGACCATGTCAATGCGATGCCGGTGCTGATCAACATCCGCCTCCACAAGCCGCTGACGCATGGTCTGGTTGCGTATATGGGCGGCGGAATCCGTGGGGGCAATGGCGCTTTCATCACGGTTCAGCCAGGCCTGGTAAATGCGGTTACGCCGATCCAGTGCATCGGCCTGGTGATACAACTCGGCCGCCTTCAACCGTTGCGCCCAGGATGGTGCGTCATCCCCTGAACCGGCCACCAGTTCGTCGGCAGCCCTGACCGGCTGATCCGAAGACTGGTAGGCAAAAACCAGTTTCTCGCTGACGTTGGCGGCAAGCTCATGCTTTGGATAGTCGTCACGGAAACGGTTGAGCTCATTGATCGCCGACTGCCAGCGCCGGGCCTTGAGCAGGGTATTGGCGGCATCGTAACGGCCCTTGATTGCAACGTCCGAGCCCGGGAGAACCGATTCCACTCTCTGGTAATGGGCCACCGCCTGATCGGTTTTATCCCTGGCGGCAGCCTGTTCGCCCTGGTAATAGATACTGCTGGCTAGCTGGCGTTTCAGATTTTCGCGGTCTTCGCCCTGCCTGTCTGGCAACTCACCCGACTCCAGCAATGCCAGTGACTTGCGCCAGGCGTTTTCCGCCAGACCGAAAGACTCACCGGCAACAAAGGATTGACCGGAAGCCAGCCAGGCACTGTATTTCTCCTGGGCACTGGCCGCCGGATGGGCGATGGCAGCCCGGGCAAAACGCAAGGCGTCATCATGTCGCTCCCTCGCCAACAACCTGTTGGCCAGATCCGCATTCAGGCCAGGCAACCGGGCATCATCCGGAAACGCGTCAGCAAAGCGCTCGCTTTCCGATGCCAGATCATCCAGCGTGGCAGCCAGGGCATACCGGTTGTCCACTGCTCCCCGCTGAAGAACGACCGCCGCCCAGGCGGCGTCGGCAGCCTCCTGATATCCACTGGTATCGTAGGCGGCCTCACGGAATCCGGTGAGTGCCTCCCGGTATTCTCCGGCCTGCAGGAAAGCATCGCCGGACAGCCTCAGAACCTCTCCGGGCGCGGATATCCTTGGCGCCAGCTGGCGGTAATAACGGGCAGCTTCACGGAACTGCTCCTGCTGAACGCCGGCGGTGGACTCTTCCGCCTGATCATAGTGGTAGTCCGCCAATGACCGGGTGAATTCCTGCCAACGCCGGCGGTCGGAATCGGCAAGCTCAAGATAACGCTCCTGCTCCGCGAAGGAACTCACGTAGTCCGTCCGGGCCTCCCGGGCCCGCTCCGCCTGACCGGCCATTAGCCAGACGTCAACATTCTGGGCCAGAAAAGCAGGCTCCGCCTCGTGGTTCCGGTTATCCTCAACAAAACGACTGTTAACCGCCACGCTGTCTTCATAGCGGCCGTTACCGGCATAGTAATCCGCCAGTCGGTCGTAAAGCAGGTAGTCATAGCGTCTGCCACCCGCATTCCCGAGCCACCGGGCCAGTGAGCCGGCTCCCTGGTCCTCGGCCGCCATCAGGGCAACCACCCGGAAAGTATCATCAACAAGTTCAGCGTCACTGGCGGGAATGCGGCGGAAGCGGTCGGTTTCCTCACTGAACCGGTCCAGCACCGCGAGGAAGGTTTCGCCGGCCCTGTCCCACCCCGAGGGGCCCTGTTTGTATTGGCTCCAGCCCTGCATGTAGCGGGCCTTGGTTTTAAGGCTGGCTGCGCCTTCACCGGATATGACCCGGGCGTATTCCGCTTCCGCTTCGGCAAAATCACCCGCCGAAAACGCCGCCTCTGCAATCCGGAACCGGGCCTCGGGCACCAGTGATGAGGAAGGGTAAAGCCCTGTCAGCTGGCGTAGCCGGTCAATGGATTGTTCCGCCTCGCCGGTATACGCATGGGCCTTTGCCATCTGGTACAGCAATTCGTCAAGCCGGCCCTGATAGGAGCCCCGGTCGAGAATGGACTCATAGCTGTCCAGTGCCTGGCGGTACACCCGTTGCTCCCGTTCATCACTGAAACTGACATCTTCATCGGTGACATCCTGGATATTGGACAAGCGGTTGAGGGCGTCAATTCTCACTTCCGGCTCGTCCGAGTTGTCGAACAGTCGCTGGTAGCGACGGGCCACTTCCCGGGGGGATATCGCCGGCATCGGGCGGGACTTGAACTCGAGAAACACGGGCCGCATATCGCCGATGGTCTCGCCATCCCGCCCCAGCTCAACCCGGAATGATTCCTGTGCGGCCAGGTTCTGGCCCGAGATCAACAGCGCCACGGTGACCGGCACGATCAGCAGGCGTCTCATGGCTCACCCCGTTCAATATTCCTGATGGCGAGGTACTCATACAGATGGGCAATCTGTTGCTCGGTGCGGTCCAGGGCAAACGCCATGCGATCATCCTGTTTGTCCACATAGGCCAGGGCAATCTCGTTCAGGGCGGCTTCCGCCCTTTCCTGTAACCGTCGGGTACGGCTCCGGTTGGCTTGTATCCTTTCCAGGGCACGGTCACTACGGGACAATAATTCGGATAGGCGCTGATCTTTCTGCGCGAGCCTCTGATCCAGCTTGTCAAGGGACGATCCAAGCTCTGCCAGGGTGCCGGCCGTGTTTCTCAACGCCGCTTGCTGTTCAGCCGTCAGAGCCTGCTTGTCAAGCCCGGACATCCGCTCTGTCAGGGCCTCGATCTCGTCCTTATAGCGGGCAACGTCTGCCGGAGGATGATCTCCCGATTCCAGACGCTCCCGGATAACGCCCCGGAAAACCACAAGGCTGTCTTCATGCCGCGCCAGTTGCAGACCAATCTGCTCGAGCTCCGCCACGCGACTGACCGCCTCCTGAGCCCCGGGATCTTCCATGAACTGCAGCAGATAGGCGGTTCTCGGCTGGGTCAGCGTGCGGCTGTCGGCGAGGAACCATTCCGCATTGGAATCCCGGGCATCCCTTACCAGTGCCTGGTAGGCGCCCTTGTCGCGGATCTGGTCAGCGAGTTTGCGCAGCGTAACCCGTTCGCTCTCGAACGACGCATTGGCAGCCAGATAGGCTTCGCCAGCCTGACCCAGATACCCGGAGAGATCGTAACCCCGACCGGTTCCCAACCAGGCGTTGGCCACACCGGGATAGGCGAGGGGGTACTTTTTGGCACGATGCCAGGACTGCATGGCAGCCCGGTGGTTACCATTGGCGGAGAGCGCGAGACCATGGAGGTACAGCCCCTGGGGCGTGCTGTAACTTTCGAGGGGCACCTTTTCCAGAAAACTGATGGCCTTGTCATAGTCTTCATGCTTGTGAGCAAGGTGCCCCGCCCTGACCAGAAGCCTGCTTTTCAGTTCGTTGCTGCGACTGCTGTCTGAATCCTCTTCGGCCATGGCCAGCGCAACCCTCAGCGCCACCAGTGCCCGGGACGGGTTCAGGTCCCGCCGGCCATAGTCGGCGGCGATGTTCATGTAGCCCAGTGCAGCCCAGTATCCCGGGTCCATGGAGGCCAGCACCTGCCCGGCCCTGTCGGTCTGCCCCGCCTCACGGTGGCGCTCCGCCAGCCGGTAAAGTGCCTGCTGCCGGATGTCGCCATGGGCAAGCCGGGCTGCGGTTTGCAGATGTTTCCCGGCGTTTTCATCGTCGCCGCTTGCCGAAGCCAGTTCGGCGAGCAGCAGAGCTGCTTCGCCACGGTGGTACTGCCCCGACGAAAGCTGCTCCAGTAACTGTCGCGCGCTATCAGAATCACCGGTGGCCAGCAGTGCTTTGGCACGTACAAGCACAGCTGCTTCAGCGGACAGGTTGCGGGTATAACGCAAGGCGGCCGCCGGATCTCCGGAATCCAGTGCAAATTTTGCCAGACCACCAGACAACCGGGCCTGGTCATCCCCTGCCGCGTTTCCCGGCAGCGGCGTAAAGGCCAGCGCCAGCGCCAGAAAACCAGTGCATTTAGCGAACCGGAGTTGCAGCATCATGGTTCCGCCCTACTTCCATTCCTGAAACGAAACATCCGGTTCATAATCAGGCGCCTTCGCGTCCAGGGTCATCTGGATGCGGGATTCGCCGGGGCTCTTGCGAAAAGCGTGGGTCACTTCCCGGCGAACAAAGCGCTCGTTCGCCGAGCTGGCGGTGAGCACTGCCTTCAGCTGATGGGACCCATGTGGGAGGTTGCCCATGTAAAGCCGCTGCACACCGCCCTGCTTCAGGGAGTCCCGCTCCCGTTCGGTGTAAAGATGGGATGCCACGGGGGTGTCGTTGAGGTAGAGCTCAATGGTGTCCAGTTCAAGTCCGTCCCTGTCCCTGAGTGTCAGGAAAACTGCCACCTGGGTATCCGCCGGGTAAAGTACGTCCTCCTCCAGCTCATAGAGTCGCTGGCTGAGGTCGGCCACATCGGCCTTCAGACGGTCAATGTCGCCGTCCAGGGTATCGGCTTCGACGCCCGGGCCAGAAGGTAGAACCAGGGCGATGAACAGTGCCGCCAGAGTGGCTGCTGTAACTCCGAATTTACGCCTGACAGGCTGTGTTAACTGCGCTCCGGCCACCATACGCCTCCTGCCTCCTGCAATGTTCTGTAACAAACTGGCGGAAAGAGTAACACTTGGTAACAGCCAAGAACGGTATCCAGATCACCAAATGGAGATCCGTAAGTGTCGGTATTTTTGACACGGGCGAAACAGAGAAGGTTGTCATATTCAGACAGGAAACGTCGGAGGCACTCTAATTGATTGATTTCCGGTACCTATTATTAAGTGGCCCCGGATTTGCGTAGAAAGGAATGCGGGGTGGTCAACCGAGCACCCCGTTTGATATGCCGAGCTTAGCCGATGCCCTCAACCGCATCGGCTTTTTTTATTTGCTCAACTGCTTCATGGCCGATTCCAGGCCTTCAATCGTCAGCGGGTACATGTGGTCGTTCACCAGCTGCCGGGTCATTCCCAGGGAACCACCCTGCCCCCAGTAATTCTCTGGCAGCGGGTTGATCCACACAACCTTGCGGAAATGCTCGGTAATACGCTGGAACCAGGTGGCGCCGGCTTCCTCGTTCCAGTGCTCGATGGAACCGCCCGGGTGCGAGATCTCGTAGGGTGCCATGGTGGCATCCCCCACAAAGATCACTTTATAGTCCGGGGTGTATTTATGAAGGATATCCCAGGTGCTGGTGGTTTCATTCATCCGGCGAATGTTGTTCTTCCACACGCTCTCGTAAATGAAGTTATGGAAGTAGAAGTACTCCATGTGCTTGAACTCCAGCCTTGCGGCGGAGAACAGCTCTTCACACACTTTCACGTGCGGGTCCATGGAACCACCCACATCAAAGAAGATCAGCACCTTTACCGCGTTGTGCCGCTCCGGGACCATTTTCAGGTCCAGATAGCCGGCATTGCGGGCGGTTGAGCGGATGGTGTCGTCCATGTCGAGCTGGTCCGCAGCGCCCTGGCGGGCGAATTTCCGCAGCCGCCGCATGGCCACCTTGATGTTGCGGATGCCGAGGGTAACGCTGTCGTCCAGATCCCGGAACTCACGCTTTTCCCACACCTTCACCGCGCGGCCATGGCGGCCCTTGTTCTGGCCGATGCGGAAACCTTCCGGGTTATAGCCATTGGCACCAAACGGTGAGGTGCCGCCGGTACCAATCCACTTGTTACCACCCTGATGGCGCTCCTTCTGCTCTTCCATGCGCTTCTTGAAGGTTTCGATCAGCTCTTCCAGGCCACCTAGGGAATCGATCTTCGCCTTGTCTTCCTCAGACAGCTGCTTTTCGAACTCGGCCCGCAGCCACTCGTCAGGTATCAGCGCTTCCATCAGGTCGTCGAGGTTTTCAATACCCTCGAAATAGGCCTGGAACGCCCGGTCGAACTTGTCAAAATGGCGTTCGTCCTTGACCAGGCACACCCGCGCCAGATAGTAGAACTCCTCCATATCGGCAAAGGCGAGCCGGTTCTGCAGGGCTTCCAGCAGATCGAGGAATTCGCGCAGGCTGGCAGGCACTTTGGCGCGCCGGACTTCGAGAAAAAAATCAATCAACATACCGTGTTGCTCTTGCCGGATTTCAGCTGCGACGACGGGCCATGAAGGCCAGTTTCTGCAACAGATGGACATCCTGCTCGTTCTTCACCAGGGCTCCGTAAAGCGGTGGCAGGGCCGAGCTGGTGTCCTTCTCCTGCAACATTTTGGCAGACAACTCATCCGCCATCAGCAATTTCAGCCAGTCAATCAGCTCCGAGGTGGACGGCTTCTTCTTCAGCCCCGGAACCTTGCGCACATCAAAGAACACTTCCAGGGCATCCCGCACCACCTGCTGCTGCAGGCCCGGGAAATGCACATCCACGATGCTCTGCATGGTGCTGTGATCCGGGAAGTTGATGTAGTGGAAGAAGCAGCGGCGCAGGAAGGCGTCCGGCAGTTCCTTCTCGTTGTTACTGGTAATAACAATGACAGGCCGGTGTTTCGCCTTCACGGATTGCTGGGTTTCGTACACGAAGAACTCCATGCGATCCAGTTCCAGCAGCAGATCGTTGGGGAATTCGATATCCGCCTTGTCGATCTCGTCAATCAGCAGCACCACCTGCTCTTCGGATTCAAAAGCTTCCCACAGTTTGCCCTTGACGATGTAGTTGCTGATGTCCTTGACCTTTTCATCACCGAGCTGGGAATCCCGCAGGCGGGAAACGGCGTCGTACTCGTACAGGCCCTGTTGCGCCTTGGTGGTGGACTTGATGTGCCAGGGAATCAGGCGCATGCCCAGGGCGGAAGCCATCTCCTCCGCCAGCAGGGTTTTACCGGTGCCGGGTTCACCCTTGATCAGCAGCGGGCGTTGCAGCGTGATCGCCGCATTCACCGCCATTTGCAGGTCGTCAGTGGCTACGTATTTCTCGGTACCGGTAAACTTCATGCTGTCAGTATCCTGTTCAGTTAACGGTTAAACGACTGTTTGAAATCAGCGTTCAAGTATAGAGAACCAAAGCCGCGCTGATAAGGCCCGGTTACTTTTTCTTGCCGTCGTCAGGCTCATCGTCTTTGTCCAGGAGCCCCTTGTCATTTTCGGTATCCGGCAGATCATCAAACTCGGAAAGATCGAAATCCTCAAGACCGAACTCCTCGTCGTCATCTTCCTCCGGCTCTGCCTTTTCACTTTCAGGCTCGGCCTCCCGCTCGGGTTCAGGCGTTTCCGCTGACTCTTCCTCTGGTTCTGGCTCTGGCTCGGATTCGTCCACTTCCGTGTCCGCAACGGGGATTTCATCCTCCGGCAATTCGTCCTCCGGTTCCGGCTCCTCGTCAACCTGCTCTTCCGGGGCTATAACCGGAGGCTCGTCCTCCTCGCCGTTATCTGCGCCTGTTTTCTTCCGGCGGATTGCCACAAACACCGCGCCCGCGACAGCTACCAGGCCAAAACCGCCAGCGGCTGCCATTGCCCAAACTGGTATCCCGCCTGATTCCGCAGTGTCCGGAGCCGGTTCCTGCTGGCCTTCCTCTGCGTCGTCGGCGGAAGGTTCTTCGGCAACGGGCGCTGTGTCCGGCTCTTCCACCTGGCTTGTGTCAATGAGGCCGGGGTCATCAGTGGCCGGTTGCCCTGCCACATCCGGCCCGGGTTCGGATTCCGGTTCCGGCTCAGGGATCGTTTCAACAGGCTCCGGCGCAACGGAGGCTTCCTCCCCTTCCGGTACTGTAAAACGGGTAACCGCACTGAACCGCCGGGAGAAGGTCTGGCCATCAGCCACGACATCCAGCTCATACTCGCCCTCGTCCGGCAGGCGCGATATATCGTCGGTATACACGCCATCTGCCGGGGGTTCGTCCCCAGAAAGGGTCTTGGTACCGCTGCGGCCGTCACCGGAAGTCAGGGTGAGCCGAACATCAATTACTCCGAGGAAATCCGTATTATCAATTTTCTGGTCGTCCTCGAAAAACGCCACGCGGAGTTCAACCGGCTCATCCTCTGTAAACATGGGTGGTACCGGGCTCACCACCATCCGAAGGTCGCTGACAACCGTCACCCGGCTACCCTCGCCCAGCTCGCCGTCAATCCGCCACTGGCCGGCGGCGGGATCACTCACCGTAATCAGGTCGTATTCGGTTTCCCGCACCCAACGCATTCCGTCAGGCACCGAGTCGGCCGTCGCTTCCTCGCCTTCAGGGCTGATCAGACCAAGCTCCCGGGTGTCTGACGGCTGTTCGTCCGCGCGGAAAATCAGTGCCGTGAACTCATCAACGCCTGCGTCCACCGAGAAACCGTCACCGTCGATGGGTATCTGCTGCTGGGGCACGGCGGTGTTGAGAGCTTTCAGAAAGGCGCGTGTCAGTGCTTCTGCCGAGGGTGCCAGGGAATAGCTGCCGCCGGTTTCAGCAGCAAGTCTTTCAAGCAATGCCTGGTCCGCCTCATCAGACAAGGCAACCGTATGGATGGTGGCGCCCCGGTTATCCAGCTCCTCTAGCAAAGGCCCAAGAATCCTTTCCCGCTCCGCGTCATTGGCGCCGGCATCATCGGAGATATCCACTTTACCGTCACTCAGCAGGATAAAATCGGTATTGCCCAGTTCATCGCTGCCCGACAGGTATCGGTCACTGGCAACGCTGAGGGCCTCGCCAAGATTGGTGCGAAGAGCCACGGAATTGATCTGATCGGAGCGTTCAATGGCCTGCTGCCGCCAGCCGTCGGTTACACCGGCGTGAGGAACCAGCATGTTCACATACTGCCCGAACGTCCATACACCGGCGCTGGCGCCTTCCGGCAGCATTCGCGCCAGCAGCCTGACTGCAGGCTGGCGAAGGTTGTCGGGGTCGTTGGCCTTCATGGAGCCGGATATATCCACAATGATGCGGATATCGGCGTCGTCCGGAAGTTCAAGGTTCGGTGATGACTGGGCAGCCACCACCAGCGGCAGACTGAAAACAGCAACAAGCAGGCAGTTCAGTATTCTCTGCATCAGGGCTCCGGACAGGCTCTCAGTTCAGGAAGGGTTCAGCGTTTCACAAGCCGGTATCTCACCAGATCGAGGATCCACACCAGAACCATGACCAGGGCGGCAATACCGAAGTTCAGAAAGGCCCGCCCGGCTTCGCTGGCATCACCCAGAATGGTTTCATAGCCCCCGTGCAGCCATGCAGGCATCCACCAGCCAGCCACTTCGCCGGACTCCACCGGGGTAAGGAATATGACGATCAGAGCGGCCTGTAACAGTGTGCGGATGGCGTAAACCGGAATAATCCGGAACAGCCGCGACATCATGTAGAAAAAGACCACGAAAGCGACCGCATACGCGGCCCAGAATATTCCGTAAGCGATGTTGGTTTCTACGTCTATCATCAAAGGATCCAGTGAATAATGTGTTCTTCCCAGTCTTCTTCTGCCACGTCCGCCTCCGAGATCACCCGATGGCGAACCGACACACCGGCTTCATGCACTGTTTGCGGGTCACCCGATCGCAGCGGGTGCCAGTCCGCCAGCGGGCGGCCTTCCGCAAGTGTACGATACGCGCAGGTAAATGGCAGCCAATGGTAGTCCGACAGCGTGTCCGGTGTCAGTACCGTGCAAGCCGGCACCTTCTGCAACCTTTCGGAGTACACCGTGCACTGGCAGCTGTCCCGGTCCATGTAACGGCAGACCAGGTCCGTGTAATACACGTCACCGGTATCTTCGTCTTCCAGTTTGGCGAGACAGCATTTACCACAGCCGTCACAGAGGGATTCCCATTCCGCGGGCGTCATCTCATCCAGGCGCTTGCGCTGCCAGAACGGAATCCCGGCAATCATTACCGGCTCTGCTCCGGCTTGCGGCGGAAATCCACCACATAGCCGCTGCTTTCTTCCGGCATCTGCAGGAAGAAATCCTTGTCGGCAATGGCTTCCAGTACCTGCCTGCCACTGGTTCGCGCCAGCTTGCGGTCCATGGTCATGATCAGATCCATGGAGTGCACGGGGGTGCCGAATATCTCACGCAGGCTTTCCGGCAGATCATCCCAGATCTGGCCCCGGCGAACGTAGATATAGGTATCCGGTTTCTTGCTGCTGCGGAATACCGATACAAAGGTTTTGTCCGTCATGTTGTCAACAATTCCTCGATTTGTTCCCGCACCGGTGCCAGGGTTTCCTGGCGCCAGCCTTCGTCAAACAGCCCGGCGGAAAGGTCCCGCTGTTGCACCACCGCTTCCAGGCGCCTGCGGGGGGCCAGCAGCTCCACGGGAATATCCCTGGCCTCGGCTGCCTGCACCATCAGGCGCTTGAGCTGTTTGTAGAACATCTGCTGTTCCCGGCTCAGTGGCGGGGCAATTGTTTCAATGGCAGAGTTATCCGCGGAAACCGCGTCGGCAATCATGTCGATAATGGTATCACCATAACGACGAACCACCGCCGGGGGAACACCCTGAACGGAGGACAATTCCCGCGCCGACCCCGGCAGTTTCTGCGCAATGGCAATCAGCAACGCATCCGCCACCACCCGGCCCCTGGGCCGGTCCCGCCGCCGGGATTCCTGTTCACGCCAGCGTACCAGATCCCGCAATACACCCTGCTGCTGCCGTCTGAGAGTCCAGCCACCCCGGAGCTTGAGATAGTGATTCTCCGGGTCATCCTGCGCCGCCAGCTCTTTCGAAAACCGTGTGGACTCTTCCGCGAGCGCCTGTTCAAGACCACGCTCCCTGAGCCGTTCCATTACCCACTGGTACATGAGCGCCAGAAAACGAATATCGTCCAGCGCGTAACGCTCCTGAGCCTCGGTCAGCGGCCGCGAAACCCAGTCCGAGCGGGTGGCGGATTTATCGAGCGTTTCCCCGAACAAGGTTTCAACCAGTCGGGCATACCCCACGGAGAACCCTGCCCCGGCCAGGGCCGCGCCAATCTGCAGATCGACAAGGCCTTCCGGCTCCAGCTGCAACCAGTGGCGAAAGAGTTCCAGATCCTCGCTCATGGCGTAGAGCAGCTTGGGCACGTTCGGGTCGGTGAGGATCCTGCGGAAGCCTGCGGATGCTTCGGCAACCTCAGGGTCCACCAGGCAGAACCTGTCACCCAGGCCAAGTTGCACCAGGCCCGGGATCGGGTAAAAGGTATTCACGCGCTCGAATTCAGTATCCAGCGCCAGGGGCTCACCTTTGCCTTCGGCAATCCAGCGGTCCAGGTCCTCCGGCTCCCGAATCCAGGAAACAGTCTCGGGCGCCGCGGGAACAACTGCGGCCGGGTTGGTATTGTCCATAGTAAAAGCCAGGTCAGGTTTAATCAGTCAGGGGTTTGCGACCACGGAAGGCGTGGGTCAGGGTAAACCCGTCCACGTATCCCAGCTCACCGCCCACGGGAATACCATGGGCAAGGCGGGTGATAAGAATGTCACGGCCATCCAGCCTGTCGGCAATATAGTGCGCTGTGGCTTCACCCTCCACCGTCGGGTTGGTTGCCAGGATCAGCTCGGTCACGCCCTCATCCTGGATACGCCGTAACAGGCGTTCAATGCCGATTTCTTCAGGGCCAACGCCATCAATCGGCGACAGATGCCCCATCAGCACAAAGTAGCTACCGCGGTAGTCACCGGCCTGCTCGATGGCCAGCAGGTCTGACGGGCTTTCCACCACGCAAAGGGTGCCGTTACGGCGCTCGGGGTTCTCACAGATATTGCAGGTAGGCGTGTCGGCAAAGTTCTGGCAGCTTTCACAGCGGCGCACCCCTGTCATCGCACGGTCCAGCGCATCGGCAAGTCGCGCACCGCCTGAACGTCCCCTTTCCAGCAAGTGAAAGGCCATTCGCTGGGCCGTTTTCTGACCGACACCAGGCAGACAGCGTAGCGATTCCACCAGCTCGTCTACCAACGGACTAAAAGCCATCAGCAATCCTCATCAGAACGGCATTTTGAAGCCCGGGGGCATACCCATTCCGGACATCATGCCGGACATTTTCTCTTTCTGGTTTTCCTCCACCCGGCGAACCGCGTCGTTAATAGCCGCCGCCAGCAGGTCTTCCAGAATTTCCTTGTCTTCGCTCAGCAGGGAAGGATCAATGTCCACTTTCCGTACATCGTGACGGCCGTTCATGGTCACCTTCACCAGGCCGGCACCGGACTCGCCGGTAATCTCGGCTTTTGCGGCCTCTTCCTGGGCCTTCTTCATTTGTTCCTGCATCTGCTGGGCCTTTTTCATCAGGTCGCCCATATTGTTCATCATGCTCACCTTCTCCGGAAATGGCTTGAGAGTGCCTCACACAGGCCGAATACTCTTTTCGACTACCCGCGCCTCGAATCGTTCAACGATGGACTGCACCGCCGGATCGTTGCGGATAGCTTCCTCCGCGGCCTGCTGGCGGGCAAGGCGCTGGCGTTCTTCCCAGGCGGCCGGCGTCTTGCCACCGGCATCGCCCTGCTCTACACGCAGAGTTATGGTGTCGCCAAACCGATTCCTCAATGCCTCCAGAATCTTTTCTTCATGGCGCGCGTTCAGCAAACGGGCGTGGCCTTCGTCAATCGTCAGTACGATCTCGTCACCGTTGCGGGTCATCGCCGCATTGCTGGCCAGGTTTCCCGGCATACCGACAATCCCCAGGCTGCGGAAATCCCGCTCCCAGACAAACTCCCCGGTTTCCGGCAGATCATCTGCAATTGCCTCTGCCTGCGGCGTTTCAGCGACGGGTTCCTGTGCAGCCTCAGGCTCATCCAGTGGCGTCGGTTCAGGCTCAACCACTGGCCCGGGCATATAATCATCGGCACCGGCAGGCTCTTCCGTACCCGCTTCCGCAGCCGCATCCAGGCTGGCCAGCCACGCATCATCCGCCTCTACTGGTGGCGGCCCTGCGTCCTGATTTGGCGCAGGTTCAGGTTCAGGCTCAGGTTCTGATGCCGGGGCGGGTTCGGGCTCCGGCACCGGTTCCGGTTCTGAGGCAGATGCAGTCTCAGCGGGAGTAGAAGTGGACGCTGCCGGGCCAGGTTCAGGGTCTTCCCGTGATTCCTGGCCAGACGACGAACTACCCGAGGCCAGCGTTGGCGGTTCGCGACGGTCCGCTCCGGGGCGGAACGCCAGCATTCGTAACAGGGTCATCTCGAACCCCATACGCGCATCCGGTGTCACCGCCAGGTCTTTACGGCCCATCAAGGCGGCCTGATAAAACAGCTGCGCATCTTCCGCGCTCAGCCTGCGGGCCAGAGACTCCACCTGGGCAGCATCCCCAAGGGCGTTGTCCACGCTGCCCGGCACCACCTGCTCCATGGTCACCCGATGGAACAGCGACAGGAGGTCCGCGAGAATCACGCTGTAATCCGGTGCAAAATCGGAAATACGGCTGATTTCAGAGAGCAGCGCAGGCCCGTCACTCTCCACCAGGGCATTCACCAGTTTTTCGATATCACGCTGGTCGATGGTGCCCAGCATGTTGCTGACATCACTGCCACTGAGTTTCTGGTTGCCAAAGGCAATGGCCTGGTCGGTCAGGCTCAGGGCATCCCGCATGCTGCCGTCGGCCGCGCGGGCCAGCAGCCACAGGGCCGGTTCCTCAAAGGGAATGCCTTCCTGTGTCAGCACGTGCCTTAAGTGCCCGGCGATATGCTCGGGTGTCATTCTTTTGAGATTGAACTGCAGACAGCGGGAAAGAACGGTCACCGGCAGCTTCTGTGGGTCGGTGGTCGCCAGCAGGAATTTGACGTGCTCCGGTGGTTCTTCCAGGGTTTTCAGAAAGGCATTGAAGGACTGGTTGGTCAGCATGTGCACCTCGTCAATTAGGTACACCTTGAAACGGCCGCGGGATGGCGAGTACTGAACGTTGTCAGTCAGCTCCCGCATGTCATCCACACCGGTGCGTGAAGCGGCGTCGATTTCAATCAGGTCAACAAACCGGCCTTCCTGGATTTCCTGGCAACTGGAGCAGATGCCACAGGGGGTGGCAGTAACACCGGTTTCGCAATTCAGGCACCGGGCCAGCAGGCGCCCGATCGTGGTCTTGCCCACCCCCCGTGTGCCGGTAAACAGATAGGCGTGGTGCAGCCGCTGGTTGTCCAGGGCATGAATCAGCGCCTGGAGCACATGCTCCTGGCCGACCATATCTTCGAATGTACGGGGGCGCCACTTGCGGGCAAGTACCTGGTAGCTCATGTTCTGCCAACTGCCGTTAAAAATGGGTTTAACCATAGCACGGTCATGGTGTTAGAAGAAGACAGGAAGGGTACGGGGGATGGGGGTGACCCCATCAGCGACACTCCGGCACACAAGTCCACCGCTTCGGCTGCTCCCTTCCGGGCCTGACCGGGTTCACGGTTTATCGTTGCGGAGGCACCAATGGAGCCACCATAACGGGCTTCAGGGCGAAATCTCCCGAAGCGGCGCGCATATTAGCAAAAGGCCCTGACCACTACAATGCCAAAGTCGCTACAACGGCAACGGCACTTCATCACAACGAAACCAGCATGCCACGCTGTAACGGGTGCGGTTGGCAGGCAGAACCTCATGGGGGATTTCCTCGCTCATGAACAGTGCCATCCGCCCCGCTTCGGGCAAGATGGTGCCGCAGATCTCGTCCTCATTTTCCCGGTTGCAGACCTGCAGTGCGCCGCCGTCGGCTTCCTGCCAGTTCTCGTTGAGATACAGCACCAGACTCACAACCCGTGACGCCCTTCCCCGGAAACTGTCCACATGTCGGCGATAGAAATCCCCCTCGTGGTAGGTGGCATAATGGGCCTCGAACCGGCGAAGCCCGAGGAACAGACGCTGGTTCAGCCCGAGCCGCACAGACTCAAAAAAGGCGAACAGTTCCGCCTGGACCGGAGTCACACCCTGGAGCCAGGCAATCTTGTCCCGGCGCACCGAGCGGTCCCGCAGCATATCTGCACCCCGCCCTATACGGGCTTTCGCCAGCGCCTCTGTCCGGTCCAGTATCTGAACTTCATTGCGAAGACCCTGCAACAGATCCGCACCCAGGCGCGAAGCCACGCATTGACTCATCCAGCCGTGTTCGGTCAGACCATCGGCAAGCTCATCCAGCCAATGATCACTCACCGCGGGGGCTGGCCGGCTGGACGGGAAAACGGGTGCAACAATCTGGTTATTCATTAAACGGAACTCCGGCAGGGACGACGGATTTTAGGCCGGTTTCTCGCCGTAAAGACAGTTTTAATTTACCCTGACCGTAAGGAAATGCCGTAACAGCACCACGCGTGGTTCGGCCACGCTAATACGCAGTAACGAGGCAACACGTGACACTGAAACCCGGGCACTGGTCGTTTACCCGCTGGACAACCGTCGGGCATCTGGAAGCTATTGAAGTAAACCACCCCCAATTCCATGCGCGCCTTTTTTTACAGGGCGCCCACCTGAGCCATTTTGCGCCCCGTGACGAACCGGACTGGCTCTGGCTCAGCAAAACCGCCCGATTTGAACCGGGCCGGGCCATTCGTGGCGGCATCCCCGTGTGCTGGCCATGGTTTGGCGTACCCGACAGGAACCCTCCGGAAGTGCGGCGGAGGATACTGACAGACGCCTCCCATGGCTTCGCCCGCACAGCGGTGTGGAAACTGGAAGATGTTCGCGAGACCGCCCGGGAAGTGGAAATCAGCCTGTCCCTGGATGCAAACACCGATTTTGCCGACGAGTGGCAGGGGCGCGCACTGCTGCTGATGACGTTCAGTTTCTCCGCCAGCGGCTGCCAGCTGGCGCTGACCACCACCAACCCCGGAGCGGAACCACTGGCCTTTACCCAGGCACTGCACACCTACCTGCCCACAACGGATATCCGGCAGACCCGGATTGAAGGGCTGGAGAACTGTGGCTACGTGGATTCCCTCAGAGACTGGAGTTACCACACCCAACAGGGCCCCGTGCAGTTTGACGGCGAAACCGACCGCATCTACGAGAGCGGCGCGCCAGTTATTGTCTCCACACCCGCCGGAGCCCGGAAGCTGACCGCCATTGGCAGTGACTCCACGGTGGTGTGGAACCCCGGCCCCGAGAAGGCGGCACGGCTGTCGGACTTCCCGGATGAGGCCTGGCAGTCCATGCTGTGTGTCGAAAGTGCCAATGCACTCAGCGATTATCGGGTGCTTAATGCAGGCCAAAGCCATACGCTTGGCGTTATGATCGGACGAATCTAAACCATCAGGGAGCCCAAATGGGTCTGGCATCGTATCTGAAATCCAGGCTGATACCGGCGGAGCTGGACAGCCACATCAATCGAATCCGCAAGCCCATCGGTTCACTCGGTTATGATCCCTGGGGCTATAACAATGAGGTGATGAAATACGGCTTCTCCCTCACCCGGCAGATCTACCAGAAGTATTTCCGGGTAGAAGCCACCGGCGTTGAAAAGATACCGGCCGACGGCCCGGTACTGATTGTTCCCAATCACAGCGGCCAGTTACCCATCGACGGCCTGCTGATTGCCTATGCCCTGGCCTCCCGTGAAGAAAATCCCCGCATCCCCCGGGCCATGATCGAGCGTTTTTTCCCGACAGTCCCCTACCTTGGCAACCTTCTGAACGAATTCGGTGCCGTGCTGGGTGACCCGACCAACTGTGCCAAGATGCTGGCCAATGGCGAGGCCGTTATCGTGTTTCCGGAGGGCGTTCGCGGTTCCGGCAAGCTGTATCAGGACCGCTACCAGCTCAAACGCTTCGGTAACGGCTTCATGCACCTGGCCATGAAGTACAAGGCCCCCATTGTTCCTGTTGGCGTGGTGGGCTGCGAGGAAACCATTCCCGCCATTGCCAACATCAAGCCCCTGGCAAAGCTGCTGGGCATCCCCTATGCCCCACTGGCGGCGCCAGTCATCCTGCCCGCCAAGGTTCATCTGCACTTCGGTGACCCGATGATGTTTGACGACCTGGAGATACCCGAGGAACAGATCACCGAGCGGGTTGAGCAGGTAAAAGCCGCAATCAGTGAACTGATCGACACCGGACTGAGCGAAAGGAAAAGGCTGTTCTGATGGGCGAACAACGCAGACCTCATATTCTGGTCACCGGTGCCGCCGGTGCCCTTGCACAACAAGTCATCAATCAACTGCGGGACACCTGCGATCTGGTTGCCGTGGATTTCCGGGAACAGGTCTACCTGGGCGATGACATTCCCAGCTACTGCATCGACTTCAACAAGCGCTCGTTCGAAGACCTGTTCCGCCGCTACCAGTTTGACGGGGTTATCCATCTGGGCCGCATCATGTCCAGCCAGCTCACCCGCATGCGCCGCTACAACGCCAACGTGCTGGGTACCCAGAAGCTGCTGGACCTGAGCCACAAGTACAACATCAGACGGGTGGTGGTCCTGTCCACCTTCCACGTCTACGGCGCAGTCGCCTACAACCCGGCACTGATCGACGAAGAGGCACCCCTGAAAAGTGCCGGCCTGAGCGCGGACCTGATCGACTCCGTGGAGCTGGAAAACCTGGCCAACATCTACCTGTGGCGTTATCCGGACCTGAACATCACCATTTTGCGGCCCTGCAATATCGTCGGCCCCGGCGTACGCAACTCCATCAGCACCCTGCTCGGCATGGAGCGGGCCCCGGTACTGGCCGGGTTTTCACCCATGATGCAGTTTATCCATATCGATGATATGGCAGACGCCATCGTGCTGGCCTATAACAAGCCCCAGCGGGGCGTTTTTAATGTGGCACCGGAAGACTGGGTGGCCTATCAGCACGCACTGAAACTCTGCGGCTGCAAACCACTGCCGATACCGTCCATACCGCCCGTGCTGCCAAAGATGATATTGCGTACCCTGAATCTGCGAAGTTTTCCTTCGTATCTGATGGCGTTTTTCAAGTATCCTGTCGTCATAGACGGCAGAGCATTCGCCCGGGAATTCGGATTTACCCCCAGGCGGCCGCTGAAAGAAATATTCCGGTTTTACCGCGAGAACAAAAAACCGGTCTGAGTAATGGCGCATAACGCAGGACGCGAGCCATGTTGGACGATTTCAGCCTGATCAGTCATTCCGCGGCAGCCATTGCCTATGGGCTGCTCGCGCTGGTTATTGCCACCCGATACCTCCGGCGCGATATCGACCGGTCCCTGCTGCTGGCTTCCGTGGTGACCCTCATCTGGGCCGGTTCCCTCATCGCCCAGAGCCTCTGGGGCGAACCCGGCTTCTTCATTCGCTACATGCTGGAACTTCTAAGGGACGCGGCCTGGATTACTGTGCTGTTTGCCTTGCTGCGGGATTCGTTCCGCACATCCAATCTGGTGGGCCGTCTGCGGCGCATCCTCGCCACAGCCACGGTGACTCTCGTCGTACTGCTGCTGGGTTCCGGGGTACTTGAGTTCTTCTTCGGGCTCACCATCCTGGACGGCAAAACCAAAGTGGTAGGCCAGATTGCCCTCTCCCTGCTCGGGCTCTCCCTGGTTGAACAGATCTGGCGCAACTCGCTGTCGTTCGGCCGCTCCAGCATGAAGTATGTCTGCATTGCCGTCGCCACCCTGTTCGCCTTTGACTTCTTCATGTATGCCGATGCGCTGCTGTTTGGCCAGGTGGCGGATTCCTTCTGGAACGCCCGTGGCCTGCTCAACGCGGCCCTGGTTCCGCTGTTCGCGGTCAATGTCATCAACACCCGCAAACAGCCGGTGGATTTCCAGCTCTCCCGGTCCGCCGTATTCCACGCCGGCACCCTGCTTCTGGCCGGCGCCTATCTCCTGTTCCTGGCACTGGGGGGCTACTATGTCAAAACCCTCGGCGGCGAGTGGGGAGAAGCCCTGCAGGTTCTGTTCCTTGCCATCGCCCTGGTGTTCCTTGCCACCCTGCTCACCTCAAGGCGCGTAAGGGCCCGGCTGATGGTGTTTATCAGCCAGAACTTCTTCGACTACAAGTACGACTACCGGGAAGAGTGGCTGAAAATGACCCGGGAAATGGCGGACCTCAGTGACAACCCGCCACTACCGGAAAGGGTCATACGTATCCTCACGAGCCTGGTGGAGAGCAACGCCGGAGCGCTGTGGATCCGGGAGGACCGGGGCGATTTCCTGCTCAAAACCGCCATCAACATGGTAACCCCGAAATACACAACCATTGACGCCGATTCGGAACTGGTGCGGTTTTTTGGCAACCGGGAGTGGATCATCGACCTGCACGAGTACAAGAGTGACCCGGTAAGCTACAACCTGCTGGAAATTCCAGACTCCATCTCGAAAATTCCTGAGGGCTGGCTGGTGATTCCGCTCTACCTCAGTAACGACCTGTACGGCATCGCCATGATCGGCAACCCCTACGCCCGGGTGGAACTGAACTGGGAGAATTTTGACCTGATCAAGGTTGTGGCCCGGCAAACCTGTAACCTGCTGGCCCAGGAAGACGCCCGCAACCGGCTCTCGCGGGCCATGCAGTTCGAGGCCGTCAGCAAGGCGTCTGCTTTCATGGTGCATGATCTGAAAACCCTCATTGCCCAACTGTCCCTGCTGGTAAAAAACGCCCCCAGGCACCGGGATAATCCGGCCTTTATCGACGATATGATCAACACCACCGACCACGCCGTTCGCAAGATGTCCAACCTGGTGGACCATATCCGCAGGCCGGCGGACGACACCCTGGTGACCGAGGTGATCGAGCTGAGCGACGTGGTCAGGCACCTGGCGGACCACTACGGCCGCCGTCAGCCAGCACCCCGGGTAGCCGGGGACACCGGAAAGATCTACATTAATGCGGACAAGGAACAGCTCTACAGTATTCTCGGCCACCTGATACAGAACGCCCAGGATGCCACACCGCCGGATGGTGAGATTACCCTCACCCTGAAAACCGCCAGGGACACCGTGGCACTGTTCATTCAGGACACAGGTTCCGGCATGACTGAAGAATTTATCGAAACCCAGCTGTTCAAGCCCTTTGAAAGCACCAAGGGGCTCACCGGCATGGGCATTGGCGCTTACCAGGCGCGGGAGTACGTACGAAACGTCGGGGGCAACATAGACGTTACCAGCGAACCCGGCCTGGGCTCCTGTTTTTCAATCCGGTTTCCACTGGCCAGGCCAGCACAGGCAACAAAACCGGCCGAAGATGAGCCAGAGCGTCTGGTTACCGGCGAAACAGAGCAGCAGCAAAACGCCAAATAACTGGCGCAAATCAAATCAATCGCACACTGTCATTGCAAAGTGTCAATGTTCGGTTAAGAATCAGGGGTAAAGAATAAGCCCTGCAAGACCATCACAATACAGAAAAGGGATTTGTGGCCATTGTGAGTAGACGACTTTTAATCGTAGAGGATGATCCGGGACTGCAAAGCCAGATGCGCTGGTGTTTCAGCGAGGACCTGGAAGTAGCCGTTGCCGCCGACCGTGAGTCTGCCCTGGCAGCCTTGCGAAGAACCGAACCAGACGTGATCACGCTGGACCTGGGGCTTCCCCCCGACCCCGGCGGAGCGTCAGAAGGTTTCCTGTTGCTGGAGGAAATCCTGCGCCTGGCCCCCATGAGCAAAATCATCGTGGTCACCGGTCGTGAAGACAAAGAAAATGCCGTCAAGGCCATCGGCATGGGGGCCAGCGACTTCTACCAGAAGCCCCTGGACGCCGACATCCTCACCTTCGTTGTCAACCGCGCTTTCCGACTGGCAGAGCTGGAGCGGGACAACCGGGAGCTGGCCCGCCAGCGCAACGGCACCACCATCAAGGGCATTGTAGCCGCCAGCCCGCAAATGCTGTCCATCTGCCGCACGCTGGAAAAGGTCGCGCCCACGGATGTAACCACGCTGATCACCGGCGAAACCGGTACCGGCAAGGAACTGTTGGCAAGAGCCCTCCATGACCTGAGCCACCGGGCCGAAAAGCCCTTTGCAGCCATCAACTGCGCCGCCATTCCAGAGAATCTTCTGGAAAGCGAACTGTTCGGGTTTGAGAAAGGCTCTTTCACCGGCGCCACCCAGAGCAAGAAAGGCAAGATCGAAAATGCCAACGGCGGCACCCTGTTCCTGGACGAAATCGGCGACATGCCAATGGCGCTGCAGGCCAAACTGCTGCGTTTCCTGCAGGAGCGTGTGGTAGACCGGGTTGGCTCGGTAAAACCGGTTCCCGTGGATGTACGGGTAGTCTGTGCCACCCACCGGGATGTGCAGCAACTGATAAACGAAGGTACCTTTCGCGAAGACCTTTATTACCGCATCAGCGAAATCACCCTGGATGTGCCGGCGCTGCGAGACAGGGAGGGTGACGCCCTGGTGATCGCGCAATCGTTACTGCAATCCCTGGGCAAGCAGATGGACCGCCCCAACCTCGCCTTTACCGAAGACGCCATCAAAGCCATCAAGAGCCACCCCTGGCCCGGCAACGTGCGGGAAATGATCAACAAGGTCAAACGGGCCACGATCATGGCGGACGGCAAACGGGTAACCGCCGCAGACCTTGAACTCAGTTGTGATCAGGATGCCACCGAAAGCCAGCTAAATCTCCGCCAGGTGCGGGAAAATGCCGAACGGGCAGCCATAGTACAGGCACTACAGTCCTGCGGCTTTAACATGGCGCAGGCGTCGCGCCTGCTGGGCATTACCCGGCCAACGCTCTATAACCTGACAGACAAGTACCGGATAGAAACTTCAGCAGAATCATCAAGCGCCTGAGTAACAGGCAGGGAATCCAAAACAATACCTGGAAAGGAAAGGAACAGGGCCATGAAACCAGCTTCAGCAGTACGTGCCACCCTTCTTTCAGTTGCCATCTCGCTGGCCCTCGCCGGCTGTGGCGGTGACAACGATGAAGAAATGAGCCAGGAGGATATCGAGTACCTCAGCCATATGGACCAGTCGCGCTTCTTCCAGCGCCAGGGGGAGCTGAAGGCTAGCACGTTGGAGGCACGCAGTGCGATCGAGATACAGCCGGATCAGATAGAGCCGTACCTGGTGATAATCAACAACCTGGTAACCGCAGGGGACGCCCGCAATGCTGAGCGACAACTCGACCAACTGGTCGATAACGTTGGGGAGAAGGCAATTGATCAGCAGAACCTGAATGATGCTTCACTTATCCGAGCCGAAGCCAGGCTGATCAAACAAGAGTATGAAGATGCATTGGCGGCTCTGAATGAGCTCAAAGATCCAGACCGTACTCAACAACTGAAAAGTTCGCTGCTTAGGGGAGAAATCCATCTCGCAGCCGGCCGACCAAACGAGGCAGAAGAAGCGTATTCCGCTGCCCGGGAAACTGATGGCAGCGCGGCCCGGCCATTGATCGGACTTTCCAAAGTAGCCTTCACCCAGGGTGACCGTGATAAGGCCGATGACTACATTGCCCAGGCGGAGGAACTCGACCCGGAGCATGTTGAACTCTGGCTCTGGAAAGCCGAGATTGCACATTCAGAAGAAGACTGGCCAGAAGCTGAACAGGCGTACATAAATGCATTGGAAACGATTGGCCAGATTGATGTAATGACCTACAAGAAGTATGAAACCATGTCTGCGCTCATCGATGTTCTGCGCGAACAGGGTAAATCCTCTGAAGCCTTCGTTTACGAGGAGATTCTGGCCAAATCAGCGCCGGGCACTATCAAGAGTAACCTTGAAGCAGCACAGGAAGCATTTAACAGCGGCGAACTTAATGACGCGGGCCGTTACCTTGAGGAAGTTCTTGCTCAGGTTCCTGAGCACGAACAGGCATCACTCATGCTTGGTCTGGTCCGATTTCGCCAGGGACGTGCCGAGGAAGCAGAAGACCTGCTAGCGCCGGTTGCGGACATGGGTGATTCCGAACAGGCCAGAAAGCTCCTTGCAGCCACCCGCTTGCAGATGCGCGACCCGGAAGGCGCGCGAGACATACTTGCCAACATGGAAAACCAGGATTCAGACCCGGAAACTCTGGCACTCGTCGGTATCGCCTCACTGGTTAGCGGGGATACCGAAAGCGGTGAACAATTCATCGAGAAGTCCCTCGAACTGGCCCCAGATAACACCAACCTACGGCTGAGGTATGCGACTTATCTGATACGATCAGGTAAAACTGACAAGGCCATCAAACAGGCCAATCAGGTACTGGAGAGCGATCCGGAATCAGAGCAGGCACGAATGCTGGTCGTCCAGGCCCATGTATCCGCAAAAAATAACGATGAAGCCATCAACGCCGCTTCCGACTGGGTTGAAGAACAACCAGACAATGTGGCTGCACTGGTTACTCGCGGCAATGTTGCCGCCAACGCCGATAATATTGAACAGGCTAAAGAGTTCTATCAGAGAGCTGTCGAAGCGGACAAAGAGAATCCAGCCGGGCTAAATGCCCTTGGCGATCTGGCACGAATACGTAATGAAAGAGACGAGGCAAGAGACTACTATCGCCGAGCCATTGAAATGTCGCCGGATAACCGGCAGGCTCTTCGGGGTCTCTCCTCCGTAATGGAGCGAAAAGAGCTGACAACACTGATGGAGCGGATCAGGGAACAAAACCCCGAGGCATATGGCCCCAGGCTGGTATTGCTGGAATCGACGCTGATCAACAACGATACCGAACAGGCGGATGAACTGACAGCGAGCTTGCTGGAACGTGAAGGCGAATCCGACCCTGCCCCGGCTGAGTCGCTGGTAGCCTCGATATATCATGGTATCGCCACTCAGTTGGCCGAAAGAGAAAAAACAGAGCAGGCATCCGATGTGTTGCGCAGGGGGCGCATTCTCTTCCCGGATAATGAAGAAATCGGCATTCAGGCCGCTGCCATTCAGTTCACCCAAGGTAACACCAACGAGGCCCGGGAGATCCTGAGAGACGTCAAACAACAACATCCCGAATCTGCAGCCCCCTTCCGTGTCGAAGCCCGCTATTTCGAAAGACAGGAAGAACACAAGGAAGCTGCAGAGTTGTATCAGCTTGCACTCGATAAGGAAGAGACAGCAGAACTCGAAGTTGCCCATGCCCGGGCACTTGCCCGGTCGGGCAGCCGCAGTAAAGCGATAGAATCACTTGAGAATGCCCGCAAGAAGTTTCCACGCAACCCTCAGATTCTGATGAACCTGGCCATGCTGCACCAGGAAGACGAAGCACCCGAAAAGGCAATTTCACCATACGAAGAGCTACTGGAGATTACACCCCGGAATGTTGTAGCCCTGAACAATCTAGCATGGATCTACCACGAAAAAGGGGACGATCGTGCAATGGAACTGGCAAGAAAAGCCTTTGAACTCAGCTCCGACAACGCCGCCGTCGCCGATACGTATGGCTGGATTCTGTTCAAGGCCGGGGAAACAGAAGACAGCCTGCCAGTACTGGAAAAAGCTCACGAATTGCAGCCCGATTCAGAGGAAATTGCGATGCATCTGGCAGAAGCATATCGTGCCGCGGGCCGCGAATCTGACGCAAAACGAGTGCTGGAAAAATTTAGTAATCAGGGTTAAGGACGAAAAAGAAAGAAAGGGCATAACTACATCTGCGCCATACCAAAACGTTCCAAGGGTTTGGTGGCGCCTGCCATGCTTCGCAACAATACTTCAGACATCGTAATGTTGCGCAGGGAAGGTGTGGCATGGCAAAGGCAAGACTGTTGGGACTTGCGGGTTTCGTGATTGTAGTCAGTGGCTGCCAAAGCTGGCAGATTGGCGACGTTGAATCTTTGCCGCCTACTGCGTCTTTACCCGACACCAGCACACGGGGAAGAGTGGAGCTGAGATTATTCGAGGACATACCAGGTTCGAGGATTAAAGAGCTTCTTGAAAGCCCAAAATACCCTGACAATCCCGATGAAGTTATCGAAATGACTTCTCTGGAGATGGTCGAAAACAGGGGGGATAAGTACGGAGCGCTGGCACGAGGGTTCATAGTGCCCCCGGTCAGTGGCGATTACACTTTCTTTGTCAGTGGCGACGATCAAACCCAGCTATGGCTCTCAACTGACAGTACGGATGACAATCTTTCATTGATCGCGTCCGTTACCGGATACACCACCCGCAACAGATATAACAAATACAGTTCCCAAACCTCTCCCATCCAATCCCTTTCCGGAGGTAACCGTTATTACTTTGAAGTTCGGTTCAAAGAAGGACTGGGAGACGATCACTTCAGTGTGGCTTGGCAAGGGCCTGGAATCAGCCAACAAGTCATTGGCAGTGACCATATTTACTCTCTGGGAAAGCCGTCATCAAGCGATGAGTTGGCAACTGCAGAAGCCTACTCCCTCGGATACCGCGTCGGCTTTCTGGACGGCACCGAGGCGCTCGCCTTTAATCCGGAATTCCCTCCTCTCGATGAAGACCGGGACGGCATCTATGACAATTGGGAAGTGGTCCATGGCCTGGATCCGACAAACCCTGACGATGCCTTGTCAGACCCTGACAATGACCTCATTGTAGCAGCGGATGAATTCCTGATCGGAACCGCAGAAAACAATCCGGACACAGATGGAGACGGCATCCCCGACGGTATGGAATACGCTGCTGGCCTTGACCCCATAGATCCTGATGATGCCTTGGGTGATCTGGACGGCGACGGCTTCACCAATCTGGAAGAGTATTCTGCCGGCACCGGGATGAACGATTCGAGTGATATGCCTGAGACCGAACCCGTCTATTCTACCGGATTCGTAGGCCAGTATTTTACCGGCACGAATTTCGATGAGTTTGTAAACGCTCGCCACGATTCCTTTATCGACTTTAACTGGGGCAGAGGCAAGCCTTTCCCTGGAATACCCGAGGATGAGTTCAGTGTGCGCTGGAGTGGAGAGTTCACAGCCCCTCATACGAATGGCGGGCGGGATTATCGCTTTACCGTTAAAACAGATGATGGGAATCGTCTTTACCTCGACGATAAAATGGTCATCGATGATTGGAGCGCTCATTCATTAAAGGCTTTCAACCATACTGCAACAATGCAACCAGGGGAAACGGTAGGTGTGACCGTGGAATTCTTCGAGAGCCGGGGCGCTGCCATTGCAGAATTCTCGATTACCGACCTCTCGAACGGAGACACTGTTTCGGTTGAAAACACGATGCTGGCTCCCAACCTGAATGACAGCCATTCAAAGGATTCAGATGGAGACGGCATACCAGATACCTGGGAGCTAAGGCATGGTCTGAATCCTTGGCGAAACGACGCATTGGAGATAGTTAATAGTGATGGCGTTTCAAATCGGGAAGCCTACAACAATAACCTTAACCCGTGGACACTGGAGCCGGCGATCACCGCCAGTGGAAGCCCAGAAACTACCGACCCCGAAACCAGCCAACCAGAAGCGCCCGCAGGAGGCGTGGTTATTCTTTCCTGGACCCCACCCGGTACACGTATGGACGGGACATCAATCTCCCTAAGTGAAATAGACTACTACGAAATTCAATACGGTCAGAATTCTGAGAACCTGACTGAAAACCAGCCTATTGATGGTGCGGAAACATCCTACGAGTTCAACAACCTCTCGCCCGGCACCTGGTATTTTACAATTAGAGTAGTTGATACGAACGGCCTGGGAAGCCCACCATCAGAAATCGTTTCTCACGAAATAAGCGAGTAATCCGAGCCCAGCGCAATAAGACGTTACTCCTGAAAATGCCCATCGACCTGACTAACAATCGGTGGCATCACATCGCTAACCAACTCTTGCACTGCGGACTCACCGTCACAGTCGTCACATGCCGCGCCAAAAATAATCAGGGATGCGTCCGTGCGTGGACTGAAAAAGCTCAATATTTGTGCGAATTTAGCTCGCCACTGATCTGTCTCCCACAAACCAGCCACATAGTACCCATAGGCAAGATGTACATGCTCCCTCGAGGACATGCTGCGAAGCGTCACACCCTGCAAGCGCACGCCAGAAGGCGAGATTACTTCGAAAAACCTTTCTGGCAGCCATTCATCGCCATCATAGATACGGTTAAAATACTGAATGAGTTCTGCCCTGTGGCGCTGGTACTCGTAACTGTAAACACCCACATACAGTCTCTGGGCAGGACCTGAACTCCCTGTAACAGATCCTATGTCATACATTGTTTGTACATAGACAAGATCCGGATTCCGAACTTGCGGCTTCCAGCCATTCAGCCGATTCTCGAATAATGGTCCATAGCGCTCAGTGTTCAAACTCAGCTCAAACGAATCCGGTGACGGCTTTATTTCTCCCGAAGATGACGGCAAGATTACAAGAAGGAGAATTGGCAGAACCGAGGTGACCAGAACACCCGTCCATATTGTATGGCGACTGCTTTTTGTTGCGTAAGCAGACCGCACAGGTTCTGGAGTGGTGTCCTGTTCCGCCTTGGTCATTTCCAGTTTGCGGCCGATAAAAAACAGGGGGACTAGAGTGGCGGCAAACACCCACCAGCCAAAACTATCGTGATCTTCGATCAGACTGGTCTGCATATCAGTCTCATAGCCCATATAGATAATCACGAAAACCCGGATCCAGTTGGCCATCAGCGCAAATAGCACAGCAATGAGGAAAAATAGGACGCGGGATTGCAAGCGCCGAAAATTCAGTTCGCCATAGAGCGAGGCCAGTGATTGCCCGACCAGCAGATACCGCAAACCAGAGCACCCGTGTGCAACCTCAAAAGCCCCCACACCGATCAGATAGACAAACACGCCCTCCACTTCAAACTCGATGTCAAAAAGCCCCAACAGCAACTGATCGATCTCAACCGTAATCAACTGAAGCGGCCAGGAAAGGAAATCCCATATCGGCACCGTGAAGAAGAGCAGCCCGACTGGAAGAATAAATGCCTTCACCTGCCCCCAACCCAGCAGAATGGCAAGAGCGCCCAGAAAGAGGGGAATAACCATCAACTGTTGCAGTGCCTGCACACGCAAAATATCGCCGAGGCCATACGCTATCAACGCCAGGGCAAACGGCACCAGCCACAAAGGATAAAATCCGGGAGTCGGCGCTTCCCGTTTTACGGTTCTGACAATAAGGACAGCGGAAACCAGAAGAAGTAACAATCCGTGGGAGTAGGATTCGTCAAACTTGAACCAACGGCTGACAATGCCCTCAACAGTAGGCCAGATAAGCAGGAAAAGCGCGCCGAATACTACAAAGAATGGAAATACTGACTGGATCAAATTCCGAAAACGAATCCCTTCAAAAGTCATACGTTTACATCCCTTGCGTGTTAGTCGACCTTCAACTCATTGTGCCTGCACGCAGTAGTTATTACCACGACAGGATTACAAACCCACCCTACGGCTGAACGCCCTTGCCACAAGCGGGGGGCTGGCGGCCTGGACACGGTACAGAGCCTTAAGCAGCGGGCTGCGAACAACCTGAAACGTTGAGAAGTGCACCGTTTCGCCGTGGAAGTGTGATTTATAGAACTGCTTTTTCCCGTTTCCCGCCAGTAAATCGTAAGCAACCGTAGTGTGGTGGCGGAAAGCCGCTTCAATCGCAAAACCTAGGTGAAGATAGCCAAGAGACACTTTTGTGTCGAATTCCTCCTCATACCCTGCCTGAAGATTGTACCGGCAACCCCGCACCACCAGATCATACAAAACAGACACACAACGATTGTTAAAAAGAATCACCGTCATCGCCTGCGTACCGCCACACAGATGGAGCCTTTGCAGAAGCAGCCGATGGAACCGGAGCGCTTCCCGCTCGAACGCCGGTTTCCCCCAACGTTTCATATGAAAAGCATTAAGACACGAAAAAAAATCGCCATCCCGGCCTTCATCGTGGTCCAGATGAGCCAGCTCACCCTGCTTTTTCAGGTACGATCTGCGGTTATAGGCTTTAAGCCGGGTATTCTTTCCAAGCCCCCCCAACCAGTTATCAAAGCATCCCGTCGTATCAATACGAATGCCTGCATCGTCAGTACGTGGAATAACCCGGCAGCCACCCTGCCCGGCAAAGCATCCGGTCTTCAGCATCTCGAGTTGGTTCTCGGGCACATCCGAACAGATCAGCTCATCCCACCCCAGACGCTCCAGGGCCGAAACAATCGCGGCTTCAACTGGTTTTTCGTAACCCCGACGAGCAATAATCCCGCAATACTCTGTTCGCACAGTCGGGGCAAGTCGCCATGCATTGCCAAGCATATAAAGACGAGAGACTCGAATCCCCGCTGGGGTCATCAGAACCCGGCGGCAGAAAGGGCCAATGCCAACCACTTCGCCCTGCTGATCAAAAACCTCTAAAAGCACCAACTCCATACCGAGAACCTGAGACCATGTTTCCCACCAGCTGTAAAGCCAGGGCCAGCTCATGAACAGCGGATCTGAATCAGAAGCGCCGAGACACGCCTGCCATTCCTCTGCCATTGCGGCAAATCTTGCCTCGGAAACAGGTTTGATACTCAGCATGGCGTGCGCTCCACGGCTGACACGCCGGGTATGGTTTCGGTGGTATAGAAATCACCCGCAGCCTGAAGGAATTCACCATCCGAATCACCGGCCATAACAAACCATGATGACGGGTCAGCGGAGTTCTCCGCCGCCGGTTCATAAATGTAGAAACGTGGCCGCCCCCTTAGTTGCACAAAACCCTCAGCCCGAAAAATTGCTGCCAATTCAGGGTCTGAAGTAACCGAGACCACCTGATTTGCATGGGGCCAGTGCCGGACGGCTGTACCCACAAGAGTTCGTTTGAGGGGGTGATTCCGGGCGGGGCCGCAATAATCAACAATACGGAGCGAACCCCGGCTGAAGCGAGTAACAAGAATTCCTTTAAGTTCATCATCCTGCCAGGCGCAGACAAACCCGTACCTGGCCAATGGGTGCTTCTGGTACCGCCAGTCGAGGTAGGCATAGCGTCTCTGAACAACCCTTCCGTACTCTGGAACGCAATGCTCCCAGAGTTCATCAACCCGCTTTTTTTCGGGGAGTCGGGAGCACACATTGATGCGCAATCCTGCAGCGTCGGGCCTCTCAGAGAAAGCCTTCCTTAACCTGTTCAACCACTGAAGACAAGTCAGCAACCAGCTCCTGAGCCCCTTCCTGCGACGCAGCATCCTGTAGCTTCTTACCGATTCATCGGGAACCCAGCCAAGGTGACGGAGTACTTCGCACGCCCGGTCACTGATCCCAAAGGCCATTATCACGGGCGCCATCGTATGCAACTCATGTTTGATGACACTGCCCAGCCCCTTGCCTCGCCACTGTTCAGCGAGGTAAAAATCACAGCTCCATAGTACCGATAGGCCTTTCCCCCGATCGGATGCGCGAACTGCCATCACCCCGTTGAACCCCACTACCCTGTCGTCGTCATCAACCAGTACAACGGGCGTAAACGGCAAACCAAACGGATTGGACTCGAACTGCCAATGCCATAATTCAGCCTTGTAGGGAACATCGCCGAAAAGCTGGAGCACACCTTCGCGGTATTTTGCCTGCCAGGGAACACACCGGGGCAAACCGCCACTTACCGACACGGACCTTACCTTCGCATCCTGCGTCATTTGCGCGGCACCATTACGCGGTACAGGGCTTTCCAGACAACAGCATCCAAAGGCGCGTTAGTGAGTGCACCTGCGATAGCGCCGACAGCCTTACCACGTTCTCCCTCGCGGGCCAGATACCTTGCCTTGCGGCAAAAGAACCTGGCCAGGCCCCAGCGACGCTCCCACGGAGACAGGACTTCCCCGTAGCTTGCCAGGAACGCCCGGATAATCCGCTCATTGGCGGCAAATCGCCTGCGTTTGTCGGATGAAATCTGATCTGCCATCACCCGATACGAGGCAACAACACCCGGCTCATAGTGGTAACGGTAACGGGCGGAAAACCTAAGCCAGAGTTCGTAATCATCGGCAACGCCCACCGAGGTATCGAAACCACCCATCTCATCAAAGCACCGCCGCCGGACCAGCGCGGTGGTGATGCTCACGCTGTTGTCAGCCAAAAGCTGTCGCGTGATCCGGCCTGAGTACCGCTTCATGTTCTCAACGCTGATAACTGTACCATGCTCATCAATGGTGGCCTCATCACCATGGACGATCTCAACGTCGGGATGTGCGTGAAGTACAGCCAACTGCTTCTCAAGTTTATCCAGAGCCCAGGTGTCATCAGAATCGAGAAACGCAATAAAATCTCCCGCAGCCTGGTCAAGGGCGAGATTACGAGCGCGGCTCTGCCCCTGATTTTCCTGGTAGAAATAACGAACTCGCCGATCAGCAAGGAACGGCTCCAGCACATCGCGGGTATTGTCCATAGAGCCATCATCCACAATGATCAGCTCAAAGTCGGGGTAAGTCTGGGCCAGCACGCTGTTAACGGCATCCGGCAAAAACCGGGCCCTGTTGTAGGTTGGCGTCACTACGCTAACGGTTGCCATTGCAAACCCCTGATACCATTCCAGGCATCACCTATTTCAGCACAACGGCGGCAAGGCTGCGCCAAGTGGCACGACGAAACGGGCTTCGCCGAAGCGCCTTTGCCATCTCCCCCAGCGCCTCGCGCTTCGAGCCATGGCTAGCCAGGTAGCGGGCCTTTCTACTGTGAAAAGCCGCAAACCCGAAATCGAACTCCTTCTCTGACATGGCATCCGGAAATTCCCGCCTGAAATCATTGATGATTTGCCAGTTGGAATCAAAACGTCGGGTCTTGTCAGAAGAAATCTGGTCGTCCATTACCCGGTAGTAGGCGAAATACTGCGGGACATAGAGAAATCGAAACCTAGCCGAAAATCGAAGCCACAAATCATAGTCATCGGCAACCCGCCGCGTACCGCTCATCGCACCGAGCTCGTCGAAACATCGGCGTCGTGCCATGGCCGTATTCATGCTCACGCAGTTGTCACGAATCATATAAGTGGCTATGTGGCCCGAATACCGCTTCATGTTCTTTCGGGTCACTTCCTTGCCATCCTCATCGATAACGATGATGTCTCCATAGATAACATCGTAGTCCGGATGCTCCCTGAAAAGTTCAACCTGCTGCTCAAGCTTCTCAGCGGGCCAGTAATTGTCTGAATCCAGGAAACATACAAAGTCACCTTTTGCCTCGACCAGGGCAAGATTGCGGGCAACGCTCTGGCCCTGATTTTCCTGATGGAAATACCGGACCCGTGAATCCGCCAATGCAGGCTCGAGCAGGTCCCAGGTATTATCTGTTGAACCGTCGTCAACAATCAGCAACTCGAAATTCGTGAAAGTCTGGGCGAGAACACTATTGACCGCCTGTTCTATAAAGTCAGCCCGGTTATAGGTGGGGGTGATTATGCTCACCAGGGGGCTAGTCGACTTATTCATTTTTCATTCCTGAACCAATCCATGTTCCTGATCTTTTAACCAGGCCTGAAACATCAAAATACCCCACAATTCAAAACTATAATCCTCCCGACCTGAAAGGTGTTCGTTCCATACCTGCCGAACCATCTCGGGCTTCCAGTAGCCCTGTTCACGCAGGCGCACCGGCTCCAGTAATTCTTCAGCCCACTCCCGCAAAGATCCCCTCAACCAGGCTGCGACAGGAACCGCAAACCCCTGCTTGGGCCGATCAATCAGTTCCCGGGGAACATGGCGGTAAAGCACCGACCGGAGCACCTGCTTCCCTACTTTACCGTTCATATTAAGAAATGTAGGCAGCCCCATGGCAAACGACACCACCCTATGGTCCAGCATGGGAATGCGGGTTTCCAGGCTACAGGCCATAGCGGCGCGATCCACCTTGGTCAGAATATCATCGGGCAGGTACCAGTTGAGATCCCGCCACATCAGCGTTTTCAAGTCATCCTCCGGCACCTGATCCGGAAGTGGCCCTCTCAGCCCGTAATCGCCCTCCCCTGACTCTGCCAACGCCATAGCCGGGTCTGGCCAAATAGAAACAGATTGGCGATAGAACTCTGACAGACTCTGTGCAGAAGCAATGGTTCGGGCCCGTGCCAGGAGCAACCTAATTGCATCCACACTGCGCCCTCTCTGGGACGGAACAAGAGCGCGAATAGCCCTGGCGGTTGGTCCAGGCGGAAGCCGGCCGGAAAGCGCTTTCATTCGGGACCGTACCGAACCACGCCGCTGCCATGCCCGCAACATGCCTGGGTAGCGAGTGTAACCACAGAACAGCTCGTCACCACCATCGCCGGAAAGCGCGACAGCCACATGCTTGCGGGTCATCTCGCTGACCAGATACGTAGGCAACTGGGAAGAATCGGCAAACGGTTCGTCGTAAATCTGCGGCAGCCGCGGAACCAGATCCCTGGCGTTCTGTTCTGTCACGTAAAGCTCAGTATGGTCGGTGCCCAGGTGGCTTGCCACTGCTGCTGCGTGTACCGCCTCATTAAAGCCTTCTTCATTAAAGCCAATGCTGAAGGTGCGAACGGGCTGGCTCGCCTGCTTCTGCATCAGGGCAACAATGGTGGAGGAATCCACACCGCCGGACAGAAAGGCTCCCAACGGCACGTCCGATACCATCTGATCTCCGATCACATCTTCAAGAAGCGCTTCCAGATGGGAGGACGCATCGTTGAAAGTCCAGTCCTGCCCCTCAACAAACTGATCTTCCAGGCGCCAATAGCGGGTGGAGTCGGGCAATTTTCCGGGCACCAGCTGGTCGAGGTCCAAGCTTACGAAGGAAGCCGGGAGCAGCTTATAAATGCCGGAATAGATGGAATGGGGCGCCGGAATCAGGTTGTGGCGCAATAACAGCGGTAATGCACCACGGTTGATCTCCCCTTGCCAGGCCGGATGGCGCGTAAGGGCCTTGAGTTCTGATCCAAACAACAGGGTTTGGCCCTGCCAGCCATAATACAGCGGCTTCTCGCCCATGCGGTCCCGAGCCAGATAAAGCTTTCGCTTCGCCCTGTCTGCCACGGCAAAGGCAAACATGCCATTAAACCGCGTCAGCGCCTGTTCAACGCCCCAGGCCTCAAACGCGGCAAGCATCACCTCCGTATCGGAATGGCCGCGAAAACTGGCCCCAGCCGCTTCCAGTTCCGCTTTCAGGTTCCGGAAGTTATAGACCTCACCGTTAAAGGAAATAACATACCGGCCAGATTCGGAGGCCATGGGCTGAGCGCCAAGCTCGGACAGGTCAATAATAGACAGGCGGCGGTGGGTCAGACCCAGGCGTAAGTTCCCGTCAAACCAGATGCCACCCGCATCGGGGCCACGATAGATGATAGCCTGGCCCATGCTGTCCAGTATGGATTCACATTGCTCCCTGCCACTAGGTGGCACTGGCCCGGCAAATCCTGCGAAGCCACACATTCAGTAAACTCCCTTTGCCATATGCCCCGCCTGAAAGGTGCCTGTATAATGCGCATCAGCATCTCTCAGCGACCTTTGTTTTGCCCCACTAGTTATCTGAGTCCAGAAAGCAGACGACGCTTCCTCGGATTATCGAATTCCTATTTTTAGGTTGATCTAGACAATCGTCTTGGTCTCGCTTTCACCGCTTCAGTAAGCCGATGCTTAACCTTGAAAATATTTTTCGCCCAATGACGCTTTGTGCCGGGAGGATAGCCTAGTTCATTGAGAATGCTTCCAGCATACTCCCAAGCAATGGCCTGATCAGGCCCAGAGAGAACTTTCTTCCACTTTGTCACGTTTCCAATATCAATGGGCCCAGAAAGCCCCGCATGGTGGCTATCTATCCGATTACCTACCTTATTGGCCGCCTTCCGTGAGAAAGCAGTGAGCATCTCAGGCGCATAGTCTACCTCGAGGAACTCACAAAGATCATGAAGCCTCTCCTCCGGCGCCTCCGCAAGGTCTTCCATCTTGAGCAGGAATACCCGATCAGGCGGTAGCATAGCCAGCATCTTCTGGCCGACCATGATACGCTCCTTCCAGAAATTTAGCGCAGTTATAAAATCATTCGGTCCGAACCATTGCTGCATTAATGACAGTGCAACGTCTCTCCCATCCCGCACCAGATGAATATACTTGGCATCAGGAAATAAATTATTGAGCACATCAATATTCGTTATGTAGCTTGGCGTTTTATCCCCCCAGATATCCTTTCCATGGTGTCGGGCATAGGCGACGTATAATTCGCGAATGGTTTCCGCCAAATTACTGCAGTTCGATAAATCGATGGCCTCGATGGACGGCGTGTAATCCCATCCTTTCACATACTTCTCATTAAGGATTCTTTCAACCACGTTTTGCCGCAGTTCTGGTTGATTCAACTCATCATTGATAGATTCCCTATGCCTGTAATATTCGGTAAAAAAATGGGATTCGTAGGGAATCGCAATTCTGGGATGGGAGTCCAGCATCAAGCTCAGAATTGTAGTCCCTGACCGAGCAACACCAATTTCGAAAATGGGAGGTTTTTTCTTTATATCCATTCTGATTTTCCCTATTTAAGTTCAACCTAAATGTTTCAGGACTTTGGTCTCCCAGATACTAAACATTCAACTGGCAATGCGAATATGGATACTGGCTCGCTCCATAGCGATGGGTTTATGGGGCACGTGGCGATATAGCACCGACCGCAACATCTGTTTACCGATACCATACTGGACATTCAGAGGTGTCGGCAAAAGTAGATAAGATGATGCAGCGTTAATAGCCCAGCGCCAAGCTCGGACAGGTCAATAATGGCCAGGCTGCGGTGGGTCAGCCCCAGGCGTAAGTCCCCGTCAAACCAGACGCCACCCGCATCCGGGCTTCGGCGGATAATGGCCTGCCCCATGCTATCCAGTACAGTTTCCCATTGGCCTCTGGTACCAGGCAACTCCGTCCCGGCAAATCCTGCAAACCCACACACTCAGAAAACTCCCTTTATGGTACTTTCCGCCTGAAACATGCTGGCACAATACGCATCAGCAATTCACGCTCCTCCTCTTTGAGGGCCACCAGCCAATACAGCAGGCCATACACCGCGCCCGACACCACAACGGACAAAACAATATCAAGGTAGCCCGGAAACCCATACTCAACCCGCCACAAGGCGAGGCCAACACCCATAACAGTCACCGGAATAAGTGCCGGCAGAATCACTTGCTTCACAAACTGAAGCATTGTTATCTCCAGATTATTTGCAACGACCTTCAGATATATCGGCATAACGACAAATACTGGCAACACTGAACCCAACGCCGCACCAATGACGCCATATTCAAAAACCAGCCAGATGCTAAGGCCCAAATTTCCCAGCGCGGCTGGTGGCGCAACTTTGGCAAAAATTACGTGTTTGTTAATAGCGGTTAGATAACGGCTTGCGAAAGGATTTAGCTTGGGCACAAGGGTGTAGACAACAAGCAGCACGATAATCGCATCTACCAGCGCCGGATCAAACTCCCCCTCAAGCCAAATGGCGATGAATGGTCCTCCAATAAGGCAGACCCCCACCCCCATTGGAATGACCAACCCAACCACCAGTTTGCTGGCAACCATATATATTGATTTAATTTTGTCTTGCTGATTTCTGGCGTTGAGATCGCTAAACAAAGGCATAAACACATGAGTCAACGTCATCGTAACACTTGAAATATATCCCACCAGAGTAGAGGGAATGGTATATACGGGTAACGCAGCGGGCCCAAGTATGGAGCCGATTACGAGTTTGTCTGAAAGCCGCTCAACCTTGTAGGCAGCGCCCTGAATAAACGACTTAAGCCCAAATGAGAGCATCTCTTGGAGTTTCTTCCGAGAAAAGTACCGAATATTGGGGTAAATAGTGCCAAGAGCAGGTTTAAGGAGAATTAGACCGAAAATCAGCAGCTTGATCACCTGGGATGCAGCTCCCAGCCCCACAAGTAAAACAAGACCATTCTCAGGTGTAATATATATATAGCTAATAACGGCTATGGCTATGGTCGTGAGAATATTGACCATATTCTTGAAGTAATAGCGCTGCAGACCCTCCAGATAACTTTCTGTGACATATTTGGGAAAAACAAAAAGCAATTGCACCCCAACAAGCAGCAAGAAAAGCACATACTTCGCCATCTCTTCTTCACCACTGGGATTAAGCCACTCAGGATAGGTCGTCGCCCATATCCAGAAAAAGCTCGCAAGTAAAAAACCTACGATTCCAAGAAAAACAAGACTGCAAGCGTAAACGGTCAATAGTGCGTCACGGTCTTTCTGGGCATTGTACATAGAAGCGAATCGGCTGACAGTCGGTCGCATACCCAAGTCAAGCATCCCCATATAGCCCACCAAAGCCAGCACCATCTCGCGCAGGCCGTAGTCATGGTGCCCCATTGCTTTTAGGTAAATAGGTGCCATCACAAAGGTAACAACCATACTGACAATCAGTTGGGCCATGTTTGAACTAGTGTTAACAATTATCCTTTTTAGCATCAAATAAGATCACTTGAAGTGTGTATAATTATTGAAGTGCGCTGACCTAACTTACCGACCCGTCAACTGAGTCACTCTTTTTAACCATTGATACAAAGGGTAAACAACATCATAAAATCTAAACCTTGGATATTGATCCCAATCATGATCTCCTTTAGTCAAGAGCGTGGAAATATCAGGATCGACCATTGATAAATCTTCCGACTTACTGTCAATTACTAACGGACGATTCTCAACCTGTAAATAACCTTTCTTTGCTAGAATATTAATTAAAATATTATCACTGGATGCCACCTGAACTTGAACCACCTCAATTCTTCGCAGATAGCCCTCCACCACTTCTAACAACTTGGCTATTACCGAAATATCGCCTTCTCTATCAAAAAGCTCACATATAACTGCGCTTTTTTCGATTGCCTCATCGGCCAACCTGAAAACAAGCAATCCTGAAAGTTTATTATTAGTGTCATAGGCCCGTATGCAATAGTAATTCATCCAGGGAGCATGGGTGTATCTCCAGGATAGATAGGATTGGTCTCTCTCAACAGCGAAATCATAACGCTCTCTGGATCTACGCCATAATTCAGAATCATGCTCATCAAAAATCGCTGGCTTCGGATCTGAAGTTTTAAGCGTTTTATGCTCCTTACCGGTTAAACGCTCTTTCACTAAACCGATTGCTCTAATGGAAGAAAAAGCAACAAACCCTAGCCCCACAGCCAAGACCGAAAACCCTTTATAACGCTGTTTCATTATTTCAGGCTGTCCTCTAAATTTAAAAATCTTACAGTATAATTTCGAGGAGGGTCCAATATGGGCACCAAGCTTAATTTTTAGCCTTTGATTTGTTGGTGTCATTGCCAGACTCGCAAAAAAGTTGTGATCCTGGCGATTTAATTTTTGTAACTGACTTCCTAAACCGCTTCCCCGATATTCTTTAAAAACGTAAGTATCAATACTCCAAGCCAGAGGCACAGTTCTATCAAATAATTTACAATTAACTCGTAATGCTGCATTGTGACCGACGACCCGGCCATCACTCACCGCAATATAAACCGGAAACTCTGTTAAATGTCCCAGGTCTCCTGAAGACATCAGCCAGTGCCATCGTTCCGGATACTTATATTTTTTTCTTCGCCCATATACTTTATCGTAGAATGCTTCAAGCATCGGTATATCGTCGATGGTTGCACGCCTAACATCAATCGAGTTTTCCCCACTCATAACCTAGACCTCACCTATTCACCATCTCTGTATATAAGTGCCTCAGAGAGTTGGCGGGTTTACTGATGGAAAACCTATCTACTGCGATGCTCTGATAATCCTGAAATTGCTGAACCTTCTCATTTATTCCAAGAACGTAATCAACAAGCTTCATTTTCAGGCTTTGCGAGTCACCAACCTCGCACATATCAGCAGGACTTCCCTCAAGAACTTCCCTCAAACCGATGCAGTTGGACCCAATGATGGGTTTTCCCGCAGCCAGTGCTTCCATTGCCAATAAGCCGCAAGCTTCCCAGCGTGAAGGCATAACAACCACATCAACGCCCTTGATCGCCGCCGCCATATCGTTCGTTTGATCGCACTGATGAAAATAATTGTCTAACCCTTTTTTCGTCAGATATTCATAGTCCTCTCGAATAAACCCACCCCAACCGAAAGTGGCAACATGGGGCAAGGGATCCAGAGCTCCACTTTGGCGTATCTCTTCAAAAGCATCCACGAGTAAACGAAAACCCTTCTGCCCCATAAAGCGGCCAAAAAATCCCAGTAAGGGGGTCTTCTCATCAAGCCCGAGTTCCGCTTTGAGCGCTCTTGGCTCACGGTCCCGAAAGTATTCCGTATCGACACCATGCAGAATCCCATGCACCCTGCTCTGATCTATTGCTGGAAAAAACTCCAGCAAGTTGGATTTCGCATCTTCGGTAACCGTGTGAATGGCCGTCATGCGTCGGAACAGCAGCGACATTGCCAGCTGCTTAGCCCTTCCTTTCCACCCAGCGAACTGGGCAGGCAGGAAAACATCATGGGCCGTCATCAGGTGCGGTACATCGTAGCCAGTTCCAGCAATTTCAGATAACAAACCAGCAGAAAAGCCATGGGAATGGACCAGGTTGAACTCACCCCTGGCAATCAGTTCCCGGAGCTGCCTGGTAAACGCAGCACTACCCCGCCGAGCAGGTAATACGGTGATGCGGTTGCCGGGAACATATTGGGACAGAAAATCAGAAAGGCCATTATCGGGTGCGACCAGAGTGAAACTGCATTCACTGAAACAAGGCTGGCTATAAATGTAACAAAAGAAGGTGCGAATGCCCCCACCGGGCTGAAGAGCAGACATGAGAATGCGCATTGCTTAATTCCATCCTGGATTTAGCGACAACGAATGCCAAGACTCGCAAACCCGTATTACGGGCTCAACTCCCAACAGACAGAGCATTATGAGGCAAGTGAGCGTGAATGTCATACGCCGTAGCTATCCAGTACCCAAATAACCTCAGCACGCCCCCAACGATAGGAGTTTCTCTGCATTTATGGGAGAATCCGCAGCGGAAACAGGCCGGACAACGCCACTATTTTCAACTGCACCAGGGACGATGAAATGAGCTGGATCCAGAACCTCTACAACAATCGCAACCGCTTCAAACAGGCGATCATGGGCAAGCGTGTTGTGTTTCACCATGTGCCCAAGTGCGCTGGCACGTCCGTGTCCCGGGCCTTGCGTTTGCGCTACTTTCTATCCGAGGAATCCATCGCTGCACCGGGAACAGCCGCAGTAATGGAGCGCCAGCACGGCCCCCTGGATTTTTCCCGCCTGGAAGACTTCAACCGCATACGTACATTTCGGGTGGAGCTGCTCCACTACCTGATGTGGAAAGATATCTACTTTATTGGCGGGCACGTTCCATTCAATAGCAAAGCCTACGACCAGTTCCAGGGATACAAGCTGATTACCGTGCTACGGGATCCAGTAGAGCGTTTCATCTCTGAATACTTCTATAACTTCCAGCGGGACCACCAATCCAGGATTGAACTGGATTTCGAAAGCTACCTGGACTCCCCCCTGGGCCAGCGGAACGCCCTGAAATTCTGCGAATACTTCTGTGGCGATACCAAGCTGGTTATCGATGAACCGGCCAGGCTGGTTGAGAGGGCCAAGGCGAACCTGAAGCACTTCGCCGTGATCGGTTTTACCGATGACATGGAGCGCTTCGAGGCGGATGTTCGCAGGGAACTTGGGGTCCGGGTTTCTTTTGGCGTGCAGAACAAGCGCACAACCAGCGACAAGAAGGTTTCAGAAATCGTGACCCCGGAGCTAAGGAAGAAAGTGGAGGAAATGTGCCGGTTTGACCAGGAGATCTACGAGCACGCAAAACAGGCCTGTCTAAACTGAAGCCAGGAGGGGAAAACGGAACTCGCTCCTCGGCGCGGAAGCAAAACGCCTGGCCAGGCGAGCACCATGCAGTTTTTGATGAACCAGACCCAGGACGTTACCCAGTACCGGATTACGGTAGGTTATCAGTCGCTTTTCCAGCCAGGAGGCAGGCTTGTTCTCTGCATTGATACGGCGGACAAGCTTCGAAGTACCCATGCCATTCCCACCACGCAGAGTTGAGAATTGCGAGGAAAACCCGCAACTCCTCGCAATCCGGACCATCTCATTACTGAACTGCCCTTTTGGCCAGCAAAAATTTGGAGAGCACTCGCCCGCCCTCTTCTGCAACACCTCCCGGGTTTCGGCAAGATCCTCTTCCAAAATAGCCAGTTTCTCCTCCCAAGTGGCTCCCTGCTCCCACCAGTTGCCATGCCGATGGGAGTGGCTGGCCAGGTCCACAAGGCCCGTATCTCTGGCAGCCAACAACTCAGACCATCTCATTGACACTTCATCACCTTCAGGTGTTCCAGCAAGCGCCATTGAAGCTGCATGAGAGGGCTGCTTCCAGCTATCTGAGCCCTGAAGATCCCACCTCGGGCCCAAATCTCCGGGCCATGATGTCACCACGAAAAATACGGCCTTCGACTCAAATTCCTGCAATATAGGAAGCGCGTGCACCCAGTTGTCCAACCAGGCATCATCGAACGTCAATAGCACAGCCGGCTGACTCAGAGTTAGTTCCCCTGCCCTCCAGGCTTCAAATTCAGACAGGGAGAGCGTCCGAACATTATGCTCAGCAAATAACTGAAGGTGTTCGCGGAATACTGCCGGCGAAACCGAATGCGGTCCATTTATCGGTGAGATATGGTGATACATCAAGGCAGGAACCATCATGAAGTGTGTCCTTCGTATTGCGGGAGCGCCTTGGAACGATACTGAGCGCGAAACCAGGTCTTCCTGAAGCCGATAACCGATGCTGTAACCTTTTCACCAACCGGCCGAAACCCGAGTTTGAGATGGGACTTGATGGATGGGGAGCGGGTATACCAGACCAGCGAAACACATCCCTGAACCCCTTTTCCTTTCATAAGGCTACAGGCCCTATTTATCAACACAGCTCCGATTCTTTTACCCCTTGCCTCGGGGGTCACAAAAAGTGTTGATATCTCAAATACGCTGGACCAATTTGGAATCAATGAACGTAAAGCATGTTCGTTAGCCAGAGGGCGGCACCAGCAACCACCGAGAATCTCTGACGTTTTGGTATTGAATGCAATTACACAGGGCACGCCAGCCTTGAAACGAGACCTGACCATTGCTAACTGCCTCTCATCAGTGAGCCGGCCTGCAAGCTCATCCGGTAATGCATCAGCTACACGCTCAAGATCACTCTCATTCACCTCTTTTACGTCAATGCAATCTGCAGCCGTCCTGACTTCATTCCCATCAAGCAGTTTACACAGGACAACCCAGTCTTGCTGGGAGAACAAGCGATTGCGTGCCCGGTACAGAAAAAATTGAATTTCTTTGAACTCATTTTCAAGCCACTTCACACTCACCCTCTTATCCTGCTTGCCAAAGGATAGCTGGGCCGGACCTCGTCAGTGTGTCTGGAGGACGAAGATAGCTCGCAAGAGGCTGAAAGCTCGTGCGACACCAAACGCCCGAAGGCGATCACCAGCCCCCCCAAAAGATACCAATAGTACTGGGACAAGCCCCAATAGTTCAGGCTGTACACTGCGTACATCCAGAACACCGCAATAAGGCACTTGTTCAGTCTTGAATAATAGGATTGGTTATTCTTGTCCAGAGCCGCGAACCGCGATCGTACAACGGAGAGTCTGCGTGCAATTTGGTAAAGGAAACGGAGAAAAATGACAAATCCAATCAACCCCAGTTCGATAACAATCTCAGCATAGAGATTATGGCTAGCCTTTGTTGACCCCCATTTGTGATACTTTGCTTCGGGAGTAGTTCCAAGTCCATGACCTGCAACGGGTCGCGTCAATCCAAGCTTGAATTCTCCTACCATACCTCTCAAACGACCGTCGGCCGAGGCCCCCCCCGCAGTGTTGCTATCTACCAGCGAAAGATATCGATCTTTCTGAAGAGGCGTCATCACATTAAGAGCGCCAATAACCAATACCACGGCCATAACAATCAGCCCCATCTTATGCCGCGACTCCTTGAACACAAGAAACGCAACGACCAGCAGCGCAACAAATGCACCTCTGGACATGGTAAGAAGCAGTGCGTATAGCATGGCCGGCATCAAAACCAGGTAAATTAACTTGGATTTCCAGCCCAGCGGCCATAGCAGGTAATGAAGAAATGGAATGGCGGTCGCAATCACAAAACCCAACTCATTGGGGTTAATCACGTCGGCCGGAGCGCCTGCCAGTCGATCCGCAAAATCACCCCCACTCAGGTGCGTGGAACTTCCCCAGTAACCCTGGGTAATATTCATGTATAGCGGTTCCAGCACACGGAACACCTGGCAGAACACGAACACGCCAATAAACCACTTAAGGCGCTTTTCTGTATCCACAATCAGTGCTGTGAAGAACAAAAACACAACGGCTTTAATGAACGGATCGAGGTTCGAGCGGATTACACTCCCCGGCCACTCGACCAGAGGCAGACTGATGACGATATAACCAAACAGAACAAAGAGTGCTTTAAAGATCGGATCGTTGAAACGGCCCCTCAGCTTTTCACGCTGCAAAAATAATAGAAGGCTAATAACAACTACGGCCACCAAGGTTGGTCTGATGACACCATATCCTGGAATCCGGGATGAAAAACGGAGAAAAAAGTCGAGGATGAAATATAGATACAAAACGAAGCTGAACTGATTTACGATTTCTGTATCCAGTTTCGAAAGGACGCCCTGCTTTGCTTGCCGAGTGGAAGTCATCATTCCCTGTTTCATGCGGCAGAAGAACCTGGCTCAAGCCTTCGATCGCCCTTTACTCGATGCCCCAGAAGCTCGAAACCCGAAACAGCTTTATGAAACTGAAACATATTATCTCCGCTGGCATGCCGTCTCATAAGGTATGGATCATTTATTCCTTGAGAATCGGGGAATGCAGTAACGGCGCCAAGGAAACCTGCCTCCCGCACCAACTCTGGCAGAAAATGCTGAAAGTCCGAAGGTTGGCCATTGGGATAGCAAAAGGTACGCTCCCGCTGTCCAACGTGCTGATTAAGCGCATCACGACAGCCGAAAATCTCGTCCCTTGCCCGGGCTTCAGTAACGCGCCCCAGTGAAGGGTGGGTTACCGTATGGCCGCCAATCTCAATGCCTCCAGCCTGCAATTCCTTTAACTCAACCCAATTTAGCGGTGCAAAGGCCTTTGGAATTTCATTTGGAAAGCTGAGCCCGAGCTCGCTGGCCAGAGCCGTTATGAACTCATGCTTGTCTTCATCGGGTAAAGAAAGGGCGTGAGCAATCCACTGCTTCCAAAGCTGGTTCCGCAAACCGCCATCCAGGGCCCCCACTTTTACGGTAAGGGAACCAATCGTAAATTCCCGGTCGATATGGGTGATCTGATCCAGAATCCAGGTGATCTTGTCCGGCCAGAGCCATAGTCGTCTTTCTATAAACCCGGTTGTCACAAACAGGGTGGCCGGCACGCCATGGCGTTGCAGAATGGGAAAGGCGTGCTCGTAGAAGTCCCGGTAGCCATCGTCCACTGTAATGACCACCGCGTGGGAAGGCATGCGGCCATGCTCTCGCAGATACTTCATCAGCCCGACCAGGGAATAAGGGTTGTAATGCTCCCGAATATACCTGACCTGCTGCTCAAAAAACTCAGGGCTTGCCCAGCCTTTGACCGGCAGATCCGAAAAACGGTGATACATCAGTATTCTCGGCTGGTTCCTGCAGATCTGGCGAGCAAACCGGTAACCACCCATAGGGCCGAGCTTGCGGATTGATTTGGAAAACAGTCCCATTACCCGGCGCTCCCGGGCTCAATCAGCTCTTCATAAATATCTTGATGTTTTGCCACCATCGTCTCCATACTGAATCGCTCCCTGGCTCGCTTAATGGCATTGTGGCCGATACGTTCGCGTAATTCACTACTATTGGTCAACGCCTGCAAGTGGTTTGTCAGCTCTGCAATATCACCGCAGGGGTACAGGTACCCCGTTTCACCATGTTCGACCGCCTCCGGGTTGCCTCCTACATTACTGCAAACCACCGGCAGACCTGCCTGCAGGTACTCAACAATCGCATTGGAAAACCCCTCGGACTCTGAACATAACAGACCAATATCCAGCGCCTTGAGACAGGCTTTCACATCGGCTCTGGGGCCAAGGAAATGCACCTTATCAGCGACTCCATACTTTGAGACCAATAACCGCAGATCCGCCTGGTCGCCATCGCCAATCAATATCAGGTGCAGATCATGGCCACTTTCATGGAGCTGACCAACAGCTTTAATGGCATCTTCCATCCGCTTGATCGGACGAATGTTGGCAACCAGCCCAGCAAACACAGCGTTCGGATGCTTATTCCTGAGGCTCACAAGATCATCTGGCAAGTCAGAACCTGTCTCCCCCCCATCGTAACCATTATAGATAACATGGACCCTGGACAGCTTGAATGGTTCCGACTTCACGGTCACTTGCCTTACCGCATCACTGTTGGTGATAGCCGCGGACACGAATCGCCCCGATACAGCCAGCATTGCACGATAGGCCGTCGTGTACCAGTACCCCATATCACGCCTGGAGATAATGGTTTTTATGCCATTCAACCGGAACACCGGGGGGCAGATTACGGAAGGATCATTGAAAAAAATGTGAGCCAACCGAACCCCAGAAGCCCCGAACCTTCGGGCCAATGCCCAGAGTGCAACCCAGGTTGCCGGAGCGAACAACCTTGTGTGCCCCAGGACATGGTAGTCACAGGGGAAGCCATTTTGCTGCAAATACTCGGAATCACGAAACACCAAAAGAATGGGTTCAAATCTGGCCCTGTCCAACCCTTTGACCAGATTGAACAACTGACCTTCCGTGCCGGCATTGGGATTACGGAAATGGTCAATTACAAAAAGGATTGGCTGGGGAACATCCTGCTGTGGCATTAATTGTGCTTCCTGCTATAGCTATTGGCCTAAACCCGTTCCCGGCCAAGGATAACGGATAGCGCTCGGGCTGGATCAAGTGCACCAGAGGTGACCAGATGCGGCAATGCCTTCACTCTATCACCTTCCCGCCAATAGGTCTGGCCCAAACGGAAGTGCAGAACAGCCTTGCGTTTACGAATGGTGCTACTTTCATAAGGATAACGCTGGCGGGCGCGCTCTAGAATTTCCATGCCGGTTTTCCAGCGGCGCTCCAAACCTTTTGCGCTTATGGAATCTCCATGCTTTCGGTAGTAAAACGCAAGTTTCGGAAGATAAGCTGTTTTCGTGGCCTCCATAATCCGCAAAGCCATATCGTGATCTTGCCCAGCACGAAAAGACTCTTCAAAAAATCCAACTTCGTCTAAAACCGATTTCCGAATCAACGCCCCGCCAGGAAGAGCCATGTAGCAGTCGAGCAAGAGGTAATTAGGATCTCCGAGTTCTAAATGTTCGTCTCCGGGAACCTTGAATAGGAAATTGCCCTCCACATCAACTGCGTGCCCTTGTCCATAAACCATTCCAATATCCGGGTGCTCTTCCAAAAAAGTTACTTGGTTGGCAATTTTTTCGCTAGCAAACATATCGTCACTATCCAGTACAGCAAAATATTCTCCGCTTGCGTGACGAATTCCGAGGTTAATGGCCGCAGACTGACCGCGATTCTGACGATCAGGGTGTGTCAACAAATCAAGTACACCCAAAGCCTCATAATTTCCAAGCTTTTCATAACTACCATCATCTGAACCGTCATCTACAACAATTAACTGTATAGACTTATAAGATTGCTTAAGAACCGAATCTACTGCTTCTTCAATATAAGCTGCCCGATTATACGAGGGGATAACGACTGAAACTAAACCTTGCCTTGATTCCATTCTTAACAACCGATTTTATAAAATATATAATTGATAAATACATTTTCTTTCAACCCGCCAATAAATCAACTGGACAACTGTAATAGCTAATTGACATCAAGCTGGACTTTCGAAGGAGGAACACGGCAATCATCACATAATGAAAAACCTTCCTCGTTTACTTTTCCACTCTCATCAACTACATAAAGGTAAGCTTGGGTTTTAGGGTCAATTGCCCCAAAATTAAGCCTTACCTCAATCTCCCCACTTTTCCATTTGATAGGATATTGCAACTCATAGTGGTCCAATTCTGAATATTTTGGTTTGTCTCCAATTACTACACGTGAGAAGCTACTATCCATATAGATGTCATCGATTTGGATGTCTTGGAATTCTTGAGTTTTACCATTGAAACCTAGCAACGCGATGGTGGGACTCCATTTACCAGGGTAATTCTCTTTATCACTGACATCGACTTCAGCAACAAGCTGCCTGTCGGTATAAGCTCGGACCACACCCTCATCAGTATCTAGCATAAATTCCATTAAGTGCCACTCACCAGGCGTAACAGGTGCCGCCTCCCACTCATCATGCACCGTCATTTGAGTCCACGATAGCCTGATTCCCTCTTTCCCCTGAGGGTCTTCCCAAACACGAAGATACTTGTTTGAGCCTGGATTTTCAAAACCAACACCGGTGCCGCGCGCCGAATCGGTAGGGAAAACTGTAGAAGCCCCCGAAGATTGACCTACGATTTCCTCTCCGCGAATATCATTCGTATTGCCTTTGCCGAGGATTTCGAAATGAAGCATCCCTTCGGAGTGACCCTCTGTTCCGATTCCAATATACCTTCCTTCAAAACCATTAACTATTATCTTTTCATTGGGAATAAATTGACCCTCCAATTCAAGAGGAGAGACTGTCCAATAATACCTAGGGTCGTAAGACATTTTCAGATACCAAGCAACATAGAGCTTCGTGTTGTCCGCTGGCGTGTCATTTCCCCCGTAGGCTGAAGGCCAACCGAGCCATGAGTTATAACCCTTCAGATGATAGAGTGCTCCGTTTTGAATTCCTCTACCGTCTAAATCCCTCACAATACTTGGCGCCTGCAATGCATCTGTCGAGCCCCGTGACGGTTTCCACCAAAGGGTATCTGGATCCTCATCTATCCGCAAAACCGGATCTAACTCATCAAAAGACTCATGGTGTGTATTTGTTTCGCCATTAATATAAGCTTTATCAACCATATCGAACATAACTGCATGAGGATCAGACGACTCGCGGACGAAGCCGGAACCTTGGATTGTCAGCGTGCCTCCCTGCTCCAATGATTGACTTGTAACCTGAGAAATCTGGGGGGCAGCAAACACTAGCGGGGAAGCGAGTGAAAACGCCACTAACACCGTAGCCAAGCTATACACATTTCGGCTTTTCATTTTCTTCTCCAAATATACATCTTAGGCGTGTCTGTAATCTCGACTTATATTACCCTGACAGCCTTCCTGATCGGCGACTCACAGCACAGGATTTCAAAAACACACATTTCTTTGCCGAACACTCGATAAACTAAACCCTGCAACGATCACTTAAAATCGATTGTAGCCGCGGTAGAGGCAACGAACCGAACTAAATGTGATCACCACCTAAAGTTACATTAAATTTGCATTCCCCAATGTACACCCGCTGCAGTCAAAATACCCGTGACTATGCCGGCAATTATTTCGATCAAGGTATGACCCATCCGTTCCCTCAGTTGAGGGATGGACATCCCCTGGGATTCTGCTAGCTGATTTATCGCATCTGCCTGCCTACCGATCTGGCGGCGAAGGCTGCTTGCATCCAGCACAACAATAAATGCCAGAGCCGCTGCCGCCCCAAATGCCGGGTGCTCAATGCCTTCTTTAAAAGCGATCAAGGCCGCAATGCTACTTACGATGGCGCTATGATTGCTCGGCAAACCACCGTAACCAATTAGACCGAACGCAGGCTTACCCGCCTTAACACTGTTTATGGCAAACTTTAGCCCACCGGCTACCAACCAAGCCAAAAAGGGCGTAAGGGCATAAGAATAATCCATTATGTTACCGCCATCGGCCAGAGTGACCACGCGCAAGCACCAATCCACAACACGACCGTCACGAGCAACTGCCAGTCAGATAGCAGTGCATCTGTAGGAGATTCGCCGCCCTCCAACGCCTCGACCACGTACCAATAACGAAACAACCCGAATAACACCAAAGGTACTGTCATAACCAACTCGGGCCGCGACTCCATCACGAACATACTGTAAAACACCAGGGCACCGGTGGCCGACATTTCCGCATAGCGATCGACAAGCGCAACCGAATAACTACCCAGGACCTTCCGCCCCTCGTTGCCACTCTGGCTGATTTCCTGCCGACGCTTCACAGCTGCAAGATACAGGGCCAGACAAAGAGTCGTGACAAACATCCATTCTGAGACTGGTACATCCAGAGCGACGGCTCCGGCATATACTCGCAATACAAAACCGATTGCTATAGTGAAAATATCCAGTACCGGCTGGTGCTTCAAACTGAAGCTGTACGCCAGGTTAAGTACCATATACACCAGAATAACTGCCACGACGGCAGGGGCAACAAACCATGCGGCAACCAAGACTGCATACAACAACGCCAGCAAAACCATAGCTGCAGGCATTTTAACTGTCCCAGCCGCCAGTGGGCGGGTGCGACACTTTGTCGGATGCCTCCGATCGTCTTCAATATCCCGGGCATCATTAATAATGTAGGTGGCAGAGGAGGCCAGGCAAAATAGCGCGACTGCCAGGAGAGCGCTGCTTACGGAAGAGGGATCGAGAAATTCGCCGGCAAAAACAAGCGGAGCCAGAACAAAACCATTTTTTACCCACTGACGCGGGCGCATGAGCTTAATCAAACCCGCCAACTGCCGTAGAGGCGAGCGGTTTACTGCTGTACTATCCATGGCTCATAACCCTAATATCCCTTTAATATATACCGGCTTCCTGATGAAACTTGCTCTGGTTTACGCAATTCTCGCACTAATCGCTACGGCAGCAAATATTGGTGCGCAGGACTTGACTCTCCGCGTCTACTCAGGGCATTTCAGCCTGATAGCATCCGTCATCGTCGGGACAGGCGTTGGCCTTGTGCTCAAATACATACTGGATAAACGTTACATCTTCGGATTCCAGAGCAAAAATATGGTACATGATGGCCAGACATTTGTCCTCTACACCGTGATGGGCGTCGCCACTACCGTCATTTTCTGGGGGTTCGAGTTCGGCTTTCACTTTCTCTTCGAAACCAAAGAAATGCGTTATCTCGGAGGAATCATTGGGCTTGCCATTGGTTATGTGGCCAAATACCATCTCGACAAACGTTATGTATTTCGCACGGAGGCGATATAATCCAATGCAACCTACTCTGCTGGAACTTTCCAAGGTTTACCAGAAAGCTTCATCCAGAAGCGTATTTTTTTCTTTGCTGACTTTAGGAGTTCTAAGCAGGATTATCTGGATTTCGCTCGTAGATACCTCGCCAGTAAGCGACACGATGGTTTATCTTTCCCGAGCGATGTCGATCGCCGCGGGCGAAGGCTATGTGTATCCGGACGGTAAACCGACTGCGTATTGGCCAGTGGGATATCCGGCCTTTCTCGGCAGTGTTCTCTGGCTGGCCCAGGGCTCCCTCCTCGCAGGAAAACTCGTAAATATTGTTTTGTACATCGTCACGGCATTCATCTTTTTCAGGATTGCACGCCTGTACCAGAAAACCGGCATTGGACTATTCATTATTGGCTACTTGTCCTTATCCCCCAATCACATTGCCTACGCCAATCTCTATGCGTCCGAACCTCTGGCCCTGTTCTTTGTAAGCCTGGTTGTTTATCTCCTGATAAGAATCGTCAAACAATCTAGCGCGAAATTGATTATTTGCGCAGCACTGGCGACCGCCTTTGGGGCGTTTGTCAAGCCCCAAATTGTGATCTTTCCTGGCGCTGTTCTGCTTCTCTTTGCCCTTCTCCACCGCCGCCCCGCCCACTTGGGCCATCTTGCTATCATCGCACTGACCACTATCGTGATGGTTATACCCTGGGGTCTAAGAAATTACGAACACTTTGATGCGGTGGTCCCGGTATCCAACAACGGTGGTATCAACCTTTACATCGGCAACAACCCTCACGCCAGCGGTGGCTACAAATATGACGATGAGGTTGTTGCGCCGCTGGAGGGGCTAGATGAAACAGAGCGTGACAAGAAAGCGAAAAAACTCGCCATTGAGTTTATTCGAGATGAGCCCGTCACTTTCATTAAAATGATTCCACTAAAGCTGATTGCGCTATACAAAACCGATGCGGAAGGCATCGCCTGGAACCTCGAAGGCATAGAATCTCCCAGTCAACTTGAGAAGAGCTCTCTCCACGTTGCCAAATGGGCGGCACAGATACCCTATATGCTACTGGTCGTTCTGGCTGTCCCATGCGTTATTTACACGGCAAGACAATGCTTAAAAACACAATCTTACAGCCAGTTCATACCGGTGCTTGCGGTATTTGCTGGCACGTTCGTGTACATGGTGTTCTTTGGTACCACTCGGTTCCACTTCGTTTTCTTACCGTTTTTGTTCTTCTATATTGACTATGCATTTGGAAGCCTTAGACAGGAAGCCAGAACATGACACCGCTGAGTTCTTGGGGGCGACTGGAGGCGCCACTGCACTATGCGGTGCCACTATCGCGAGAGAAAGCCTCAGAACAAATCTCCGGGCCACCGTTTCCCGGAATTGCTTATGGCATGGGGAGAAGTTATGGCGACATTTGCCTTAACCCACGGGGGACGGCCTGGCAAACCACCGATCTAAATAATTTCATTTCGTTTGATGATAAATCCGGACTTCTGCGATGTGAGGCGGGCTTATTACTCAAAGACATTCAGAAGGTTGTCGTGCCAAGAGGCTGGATGCTGCCCGTAACCCCGGGCACCCAGTTGATTACTGTAGGTGGCGCGATCGCTAACGATGTTCATGGTAAAAACCACCATCGATTCGGTACCTTTGGAGATCATGTCCAGTATCTCAGGCTGGTAAGAACAGACAGCCAGATAGTCGAGTGCTCAACGACAAAAAATAAGGACTGGCTTGCGGCGACGGTTGGGGGCATGGGGCTTACCGGAGTAGTTCTTGAAGTAGAAATCAAATTACGAGCAGTGGATGGCCCGTGGCTGGAAACCGAAACTCTGCCCTATCATAGCCTCGAAGAGTTTTTTGAACTGGCAGACAGTTCCGAAGCCCATTGGGAAAACACTGTATCCTGGATTGATTGCCTGGGTGGACGTCAGGGCCGTGGTATTTTTATGCGCGGCAACCCCACGACCGCCTCACCAGACTTTCCACCGCAAAGCAAACAACTGAACATGCCGTTTGTGCCACCGGTTTCACTAATCAACAAGTTATCACTAAAGCCTTTCAATACTGCCTATTTTTATCTTCAGACCCGCAAGGCTGGTCGAGGCATCAGTCACTATCAGCCATTCTTTTATCCTCTGGATAACATTCGGAATTGGAATCGAATGTATGGACCTAAAGGATTTTACCAGTACCAAAGTGTAATCCCCCGCATTAATGGCCTAGACGCCACGCGCGCTATGCTGGACGCAATACAGCGTTCGGGAGAAGGTTCGTTCCTCGCTGTACTGAAAACTTTTGGGAAAAGGCCGGCAGCCGGCATGATGAGTTTTCCCATGCATGGTGTAACCCTGGCACTCGACTTCCCGAATAAAGGGCCCCATACCCACCAACTGTTCAAACAACTGGACGCAATCGTCCAGGAAGCCGGGGGCAGAATTTACCCCGCAAAGGATGCAAGAATGCCAAAAGAACTCTTTGAGTCAGGCTATTCTCGCCTGGACGAATTTCTGCAATATCGGGATCTGGGCATCAGCTCCGGCCTTTCTCGCCGTCTCATTGGGAGCTAGGTGACAACTATGAAGCATATCGTAATCGTGGGTGCCACGTCTGCCATGGCGCATGAGTGCGCCAGGATTTGGGCTGAGGAGGAAGCAACGCACTTTACGCTGATAGGCCGCAGTGCAGAGCGACTCCAGAGAGTAGCGGATGATCTGAAGGCTCGAAGCCCCGGATCAGAATTCGCTACCCTCACAACAGATTTTCTCAAACCCGAGGCCATTCAGACCGCCGTAGACGCCGCAGCAGGCACACGCCGGATCGATATAGCCCTTATTGCTCATGGATGGCTACCGGATCAGCGTGTATGCCAGAGTGATCTTAACGCTTGCTCGGATTCTCTAGCAGTGAACGGTCTTTCTCCTGCACTGTTCGCAGAGGCATTGGTGGGGAAAATGGAAGAGGTAAATTATGGTTCACTGGCAATCATCGGCTCCGTAGCCGGCGACCGAGGGCGGAAATCAAACTATTCCTATGGTGCTGCAAAAGGGCTCGTTGAGAGGTATGCTCAAGGTCTACAGCACAGGGTTTCTGGAACTGGAGTGAGCATAACGCTAATTAAGCCTGGGCCCACAAAAACACCGATGACTCGCCATCTACAAGTTAGAGGAGGCTCTTTTGCTCGAGCCGATAGTGTCGCAAGAATTATTGTCCATGCAGTGAAAGTTAAGAAAAATATTACGTATGCACCACCAAAATGGTGGTTAATCATGTTTGTTATAAGGCATATTCCACACTTTGTATTCAAACGAATGCAGATATGATTCCAGCTCACCACCGTGTAGGATTCGTCGCTTCCATAATTGAATCAACTTCTCTTGGGTCAAGCAATTATGGGTGCGAATAGTGTCACCCCTAAAAGTAACAGGCGAGAAAAGACTATTAGTGATAGGGTGATTAGGGCAGCACGTTCGCAATGATCGTACATACAAGCGGCGATTACTCTTAGATCAAATCATTTAAAGTCAATTGCTAAGGCAAAAAGCATTTCAATTAGGGGCAAGCTAAGCCTGCCCATGTTTCAAGGAAGCGAAACGTCAATGATCAGTGATATCCAAGCGAGAACATGGGAATACCTCTTCAATTGCTTCCGCTACACGGCCTACCTTCTTAGGTTCTGGTTGGCACTCGTGTATAGCAAAAAGCTTAAACAAATGTGCTTCGTGGGCATCACTGGAAGCGCAGGCAAGACAACTGTCAAGGACCTTTCCGCAAGCATCCTCGCCACAGCAGGAGAATGTTACAGCACTCCAAGGTCCATGAATTACCCTGACGGCATTGCCAAGATTTTGCTCAAGGTCAGTCCCCGTAACAAATTCTGCGTTCTTGAGGTATCTGGCGGCAACCCAGGCGACCTGGATCGGCCGCTTAAATTATTCACGCCAAGCATCGCTGTCCTAACTCTGGTTGCCAGGGACCACTTCAAGGCTCACAAGAGCTTGGATGCCATTGCAAAGGAAAAAGGCAAGCTTATTGCGGCTTTGCCACCGAACGGAGTGGCTGTCCTGAATATTGATGACCCTCTCGTAAGATCCATAGGTGAAAGCTGTAACAGGCGTGTCATTTGGGTAGGGCAATCGGAAGACGCAACTTTAAAGCTTCGTTCGGTACGATCCAGGTGGCCCGAACCCCTGATTCTGGAAGTGGAGTATAAAGGGGTCATTCATGAGGTAAGAACGAGCTTCCACGGTAAACACCTTGCCTTGCCAGTCCTTTCTGCCTTGGGTGTCGGGGTGGCCGCCGGCGTTCCATTGGAGAACGCAATTTCAGCTTTGGCAGATGTGAAACCGGCAGAAGGAAGGATGCAGGCTGTTACGAATAAGAATGGCGTCAACTTTCTACGAGATGACTGGAAAGCCCCCCATTGGTCCTTTTCGGCACCTCTCGAGTTTATCGCTGAGGCAGAGGCACGGAGAAAAATTCTCGTTATCGGCACACTCTCTGACTATTCCTTATCTGCATCGAAGCTCTATCCCAAGGTAGCCAAGCAAGCACTCGAGGTCGGCGATATTGTTATTTTCGTAGGACCTCACGCACAGAGGGCAGTCAAAGCGAAGCAAAACACTACCGTTCAGAATCTACATGCTTTTAGCGAAATACGCGAAGCGTCTGAATTCCTGAACAGGCTCCTTGAACCCGGCGACCTGGTGTTGCTAAAGGGCTCCAACAAAGCAGACCACTTGGTCAGATTGATGTACAACACGGAGAAATCTGTCGGTTGTTGGCGCGGCCGATGTGGGATACAGGATTTTTGTGGTGACTGCCCGAAGTTGTACAAGCCTATGGCGTCTGAAACCGGGCACGCTATAGGTAGTGATAAGCAACACCTTCATTCGATCAAGCCTCCTTTGGCCGGTAACGATTCAGGTCGGAAAATAATCGTGGGGCTGGGAAATCCAGGGTTGGAATACGAGAACACACCGCACAATGCCGGGTATCGGGTGCTTGATCGGATAGCGGCAGAAACAAACGCATCATGGCTTTCCCGCCCAGAGGGATTGTTTTGTGAGCTGGATCTCGAAGGAACAACCGTAAGCTTGTTTAAACCCTCAGCGAAAATTAATAACAGTGGTCCGCCAACCCGGCTATTCCTTGAGCGAATGAACACGTCTGTAAGTAACTGCCTGGTCGTCCACGATGAAATGGATTTGGCCCTGGGTAAGGCGAAGTTGAAACAAGGCGGCGGCGATGCTGGCCACACAGGGCTAAAGTCGGTAATTGCTGCACTCGGATCCAATGACATCCAACGTTTGCGGGTTGGCGTGAAACGGGATGAAGAAATCATCACAATGAAAACAGCGGTTCTTCGATCCTTTTCCCCTGCGGAAGAGAAAGCTCTGGAGTTGGGCGTAGATCGTGCGGTGGAGCTCCTGCGTTACGAGATAAAAACCTCCACTATACCTACACCGAACCTTGCATATTCCGAGCAAAAAACTAACAATGCGGAACGAAGCCACTAGCACAAACAAAGACTTATCACCGTACACCTCTATAATCGACGGTTTCAACCAAAATGGAAGTTTTAATTGTATACAAGGAAGACTATCCGTGGGATGTACGGGTAGAGAAGCTCGCACTATCGCTCAGGAGCGCTGGGCACAATGTCACTATTATTGCCCGTAACAGGGATCAACTGCCCTCGATAGATGAGGACAATGGCATTGCCATTCGTCGCCTCCCGGTAACTCGCCAACTCCCCAAATTCCTTCAGGCAGCTGTCAACCTGCCACTTTGGTTCAATCCCTTTTGGATATGGCTTTTATTGAGATCATCCAAGATTTTAAAAGAAAAGCGAGGTGTACTTATTGTTCGGGATCTGCCACTTGTTAAAGCTGGACTGCTGATAGCAAAATTCAGGAGGTCAAAAATAGTTTTCGATATGGCCGAATGCTATCCGGAAATGTATGAATCTGCAGCAAAATTTTCGAACAGGTCACTAACAACAAAAATACTGAAAAACCCCTGGCTGGCAAGAACTTATGAAAAAAGTGTTGTCAATAAAGTAGACCACATACTGGTTATGATCCAGGAGTCTAAAAACCGTCTATTATCGATGGGGGTCAATGACACCAGAATATCCATCGTAAGCAATACCCCGCCTGTCGATAAGTTCAAAGGCGCAATACATGAACACCATGGTAACCAGCTAAGAATTGTTTATGTGGGATTTCTGTCAAAGCTAAGAGGCCTGGATTTGCTCATAGAGGGAGCCGCTCACTATATTAAAAAACAATCGTCTGCTGATGCGATTCGAATCGACATTATAGGAAAGGGAGCACAGAAGGAACATTTGATCGCTCTAAGCAATCAGCTTGGTATCAGTGAAAGCGTCGTAGTTCATGGATGGTTGGATCATGATGAGGTAGATAAACTGATGTCTTCAGCGAATGTAGGCGCCCTCACCTATCGCGTATGCGGCCACTGGAACCATACGATCCCCAATAAAATATTTGACTATATGCTGGCTGGATTACCTGTGCTAGCCACGGAAGTCATCCCTATAGCACGAATATTAAAAGAGACTGATAGCGGAGTGGTCTGCAAAGATCAGGATCCAATAGATATTGCAGAAAAACTAGGTATTTTAAGCGACCCCCAAAAAAGGAAAACTCTTGGGCTAAATGGTCGCACAGCAGTTACAACCAAATACAATTGGGAAAATGACGAAAAGGTATTAAAAGAAACAATAAACAATATGTTCGTATAATATCTTGGGTCAGCGCGCTGTACTATTTCGATTTTAGCCTGTAGAGGCGCGCATAGAATTTTGGATAATTTTTCAAGAAACTTTTTACCCTTGGAAGCACCCTCAAGTGATAGCGGATTATTGCGCTAGTTGGCAGTCGATAGCCCATGCCTTCTTCAGAAACCACAATGCAAGGGCTGCAAACCCCACAAGGTTTACCGCTACGGGTAGGAGAGTGGCAGAACCAGCTTTCTTCAATGATTGATAGGAACCCATTATCAATACACCACTTTTTCATATCATTCTTTGAATAATTAATAAGCGGGAAATTCAGACCTTTAAATATTACAGAAAATGGATAATCTGTCCTGGAATGATTTCTTCGAATAAAAGGATTATTCTGCACCGAAATGTCAATAGATTCCAAGTTTGCATGCCGACAATAATCAGCAATCCATTTGTATTGTTCCCCTATATAGTGCTCCCTCATAAGGTCAATGTACGCCTTTTCAATGTCGTTATATTTCGTAAAATCAGAAAATTCGACAATTGTAAGAGGTAGTAGTGCGCCTTTCAGTTCAGGGTTTCTTTTCAACGAGTCGCTTATACGATTCATTGCCGAGATTTCTAAAGGAGAGGAAGCCCGGCCTGGATCGCAAATGTAATGGGGCTTGACGTCAATACCCTGGAAGAGTAACTGGATCACCCTGAAGGTTGAATCCCATCCCCCTGTCCACAACACATCAACTGTCTTGTTCATTCATTTATCCTTAATGACACCCGTTTTAGTATCCGTCTACTCTTAAGCCGCAGTCAGGTTCCAGTTAGCCGCCTGTAGCAGGTCCTCATAAACGACTGGAAGATAATTCCGAGCGGGTATCGGTATATGTTTTTGATAAAATATCGGTATTTTCGCGGCCTAACCATTGCCAGATTCTCCTTGTATCTCGCTCGATACTCCTCTGGCGACATCCTGGCAATAGACTCAATGGAATGATCGTCAAACGACAATAATTTGCTTACAGTAGAGCACTGCTGTTGGTTCGCCTTTCTCGGGATAAAATTGGAATCAATGTACACAGGTTTGAATTCAACCTTTGGAGCGCCACCATGCGGAATGGTTATTTGTGCAACCACCGTTGGCTTCGTTTCCGGATGCCACAGATCGAATAGGAAATTACCAAGGCTGTAGATGATTAATCCGTCCTTATAGTACTCGAAGGGCTGCAAAACGTGTGGATGATGCCCAATGATCACATCAGCACCCGCATCGATAAGCCTCTTGCCCAGTTCTAATTGCTCAGGCCCTGGATAGGTCAGATACTCCAGCCCCCAGTGAATCGAGACCACAACGGCTCCATCCACTTCATTCCTGAAACCCTGTACCTCGGAGATCAAGGAATCGATGGAGTCTCTGTGACTGTAGGGGATATCATTTTTGCACCATTCTTCCGGTCTTAATGAATAACCAAGGAATACATTTCTTCTTCCGGATTTTTCAAACACGAAAGGAACGGTTTTATTCGTTTTCTCATCATCCAACCCTATCGATTCGATACCAATTCTTTTCAGATTCGCAACCGTATCATCGAAGGCGTCTTTTCCGTGTTGCAATGCATGGTTGTTTGCAACGGTCAAAACATTAAAACCTGCTTCTTTCAGGGTCGTCAGTGCGGCCGGATCGCCACGCATCTCAAAAGAAGACAGCTTCCCCGGTATTAAGCCAACATCAGATGCCACGGTTTCCAGATTGCCAATCACCACATCGCTGTTTGACCAGTATTCTCGAACATCAGAGAACAGATCGACGCCATGGGTACCGATGGCCTTCCTCATTCCATGGCCGACGCATACAGGATGATCACCTAACGATATGTCGCCCACTGCTGAGATGGTAAGTGCAGATTCAGCCATCATGATCAGGTTCCATTGCTTGTATAAAGTAACCTTTCTTTGCAGTGGGTTCTGCAACTATCTTTTCGTTCTCGGGCGTGATCTCCACGCGTACTCCCACCACACCGTCCAAATATTCAACAATAAAGTCGGATAAATCCTGGATGCCTTTTTTTGGATCTGAAGAGGTCTCAAGGACAAAACAGCCATATCGATACTGGTGAACAGTAAAGCCAAAAACTTCACCGGATTGTGATTGGTACCGATCCACCGCCCGAGCAAACTCCAGCGCATGAAACTTTTCATTCCGCGACAAGTAAGCAAACCGGTTGATCGACCGCCCTTCCAGGTGGCTAATAACTTCAGGGGCGCCTAACCTGATACATTCTGAAAGTTCCAGCTCAATGGAGTCACCCAATTCGTAGCGCACCAGGCTTTGAGAGGTTCTCGAAACGTCGGTCACCAAGCAGCCATTATCTCCTGAATTCTCAACAAGTACCCAGGGGTTTACTAGGTGGCGGTGCCCTTCCGTGCACTCAAACGCAATCACATCAAACTCGGTTGCCCCGTACTCTTCCGCTACCGGCGCCTTGAACACTCTTGCAATATACGCTTTCTGAGCCGGCAGGATAGACTCTGCTGTACAGATCACACATTTCGGTGGAACGAACTCTATGTCCATCGTCTCCAGAATCTGGGCAGCATCCAGTAACAGCGATGCATAACCGTATAGATAGTCTGGCTTCCAATCCAACAGGCCCGCCATCTCATTATTGGCATCTGGGCCTACCGGATGGAAAACGTGCCTGTTCAGTATGAAGTTCTTGACCCAAGATTTCATGCCTGCTTCTGGCCTGCCCCACAACCTTGCCTCTCGTTGACCAAGCTTTAAACCATAATGACGAAAACAATAATCTCTGACACCTAACATCCTGCCAAGCTCACTCCGACACAGCGACACATGGTTTGGCTCTCCAGTGGTACCTGCGGTATGACGACCAAATCGACCGGCCTTTTTCCCTCGTCCCTGACTGTCTTGCTCCCTCAACGCCCGCTTGGACAATGGGGGCGAACTGAACAGCTTCTCGAGACTCGTCACCTCTTCCGCCGCTGCGTTTAACGGCCGGTTTTTACGAAGCAGCCTGTCCAGCTCGTTGTTTCGATCGTTCTCAGGCATGGCCCACAGGGCCTCGACCTCTTTCCGGTATTTGGAAACACGCAGGCCCATACAGATAAAAGCCATCCGCGTGAGCATGTATCGAAGTTGACGAATCACGCTTTCTGCCCCACCACGGTGTTGTAAAGTGACAGGTAATTATTTGCCATCGCCTCTGCCGAGTAATCCCTCACCACTGCCTGGACCGCCCACTCGGTTTTCTTACGGGGCCCAGAACTTTGCAATTGTGCAATCATGGCATCCGCAAGTTCTGCCGGTTCGATGGACTGGGTAATGTGCCCACCCTCACCGTAACCAAGCACTTTGGGCATCTCACCGACAGCAGACACCAGTACCGGCGTTTCAATGGCCATGGCCTCAAGCAATGTAATGGGCAAGCCTTCTGTTAGCGACGGCATAACCAATAATCGGGCCTGTTTCAGTAAAACGGGGACATTGCTGCAGTAACCGGGCATTAGTACCGCCTCACTGAGACCAAGCTCTTCGGCCAGACTATCTAGTGCACCCCGTTGTTTGCCCTCCCCCACCAGGATCAAACCTGCCCCTGGGAATTCGTTTTTCACTTTTTGGAAAGCACGTAGTAGATGATCGAAGCCTTTCTCACGAGACAGGCGGCCGATACCCAGGATCACCAGTTCATGACTGTTGAAAAACTGTTGGATCTGGTCTTCAAGCTCATTGGTCGATCGTTTTTTCAGTTCAGCTATATTCAGGCCATTCGGGATAACCCTGATATTCGGGGAAGCGCGCAAACGTTTCGGAACCTCGCCTTTCATTGCTTCCCCGACAAGCACCACGCCGTCCATACGGTAAATTGCAATGCGGTCAATGCACTCGTAGATCCACATTTTGGTGAAACGTTTGGCGTGAACGTATCCGTGCAGCGTGGCTATGGAAGGGATTTTCCGGAGAAACCTCGGGAATAATCCAACCAGCACATTGAACTTGAAGCCATGGGAGTGCAGTAGTTGGTAGTTCTTCTCCTTCGCCCACCTGATAATGCGCCAGGCTTCTTTGAGGTTGAGCCCGGGAGTCATCCTCCAGGCGATTACCGGTAAGCCCAGTCTCTTTGCCTCTGACTCGATTGGCTTTTCCTCAATATGAGGCTCGCCGGCGCTCAGGATCATGGGCTCAAGGCCCTGGTTCAGCTGTTCCTGCACCAGATTCAGCAGCATCTTCTCCGCGCCATAAAGGCCACCACTATCAATCAGGTGTAATACTTTGAGTCCCATAACGGGATTAACCCTTCCTTGGATTCCAGATAACCTTCTTCTCGCCCTTCAGAAAGGCAACACAGGCCTTACAGGAAGCCACATTCAGTAGCATGAAGTAATAAGGTATCGAATAGATGACAGACAATGACTCTCCCCCCGCCTCCCGCTTATGACCGGTCCAGGCCAGGGCGAGGAAAACAACCAGGCCCAGAAAGGCCAGCGTGTAGATGCCCCGGGCCGGGGCCAGCAGCAATGTTGCCGCCGCCAGCGTCGCAAGAGGTATGAATGCGGCATAGCGCAGCAGTTTGTGGGAGACCAACTGCCAGGCGTACAACGGATCCCTCAGGGGGTTCATAAGGTGCCGCATGTCTTTCAGCGCCCACAGGGCGCGTAGGCTCACCCGTACCCGCATGCTGAATTCACTGTCGCTGTCGTTCAGGGCTTCTTCTTTGAGCAGAGCCTCTGGCTCGTACACCACCCGGTAGCCCTGCTCTACCACTTTCAGTGGCTGCACGAAATCCGGCAACTGGTCTGCGCGCAGGGGTTGATAGAGTTCTTTGCGCATAGCGTCGATACCGCCGTCCACGCCTACCACCGAACCAATTAGGGTTTCCTGTTCCCGCAGCCAGTTTTCATATTTCATGTAGGCGCTGCAGCCATCCCCTACCAGGGAGCCGTCTTCGTTTACGTAGACCATTTTACCGGTTACGTAACCCACTTTCGGATCGGCAAGATTGCTGCACAGTCTGCTAACAGCATAGGTGTCCCACTGGGAGTTGGCGTCGGAGAACAGGATGATTTCGCCATTGGCTTCCGGTATCAGCGTATTCAGGCCGGCGGTCTTGCCCTGCCTGGGCACCTGGCGGAACAGGCGGATGGGAAAGGGGGCGGAGGCCGCCACGCGCTCTACGATGGCATCGGTGCCGTCGTCGGACTCGTCCGAAATGACCAGGATTTCCAGCTTGTCGGACGGGTAGTCCAGCGCCAGTTTGTTCTGCAGGGTGGCTTCGATGTCTTTTGCTTCGTTGTAGGCGGCTATCAGTATGGAAACCTTGGGCTGGTGTTCCGGGTTCTTGCGCACGGGGTTAGGCCACAGGGTTGCCACCATTCTTGCCAGTAGCGGGTAACCAAAATAGATGTAGACAAGTAACGCCAGGGATAGCCAGAACAGTGCGACTAGCATGGTGATGAAAATTCCATTTTCTCGTGGCCGGTGTTTACTGGTGTTTCCTGGTCAAGCAGCTGCTGGTTCTTTAGCACATCCCCCATGGTGGTAAACCGGAAATCGCCCAGCAACTGGTCAAGCCGCTGCTCGCACACATCCAGGTTGTTGTAATGCCGGAAGCGGGAGAGCCATTTTACATCCAGCCTTGGCTGGCCCGGGTCCACCTCCCAGGGGTGGAGGTAGAACACAAACGGCTGGCCCTGGCGGTTGATGCTGCCCAGGCCCCAACGGCTGAACCAGTAGGGAAACAGGCGAAAGTAGCCACCACCGGCGATGGGCAGGGTGTAGCCGGGGAACTTCAGTGTACTGAGAGGAAATTCCGCCAGTTCATAGCCTTTGTCGGTCTTCAGGCGATGAGGCCAGCGCGGGGTGCCTGGCATGCCGTAGCGGTCATGATGTACCGGGAATATGGACGAATCCCACACAAACCCTTCCTCGGCCAGTATGTCCAGGGCCCAGCGGGACTGGTTGGTGATGGAATAGCTGGCTGCCCGGTAACCGGTGATGGGCTCGCCGGTAATGTCCTCAAGAATGTCCTTGGAGCGTCGGGTTTCTTCCCGGAACACTTCTGGTGTCTGGTTGTAGATCAATTGGTGGCTGTATCCGTGGCTGGCAACCTCGTGCCCGGCTTTCTGGATATCGCGAACCAGTTGGGGGGATTTCTCCGCCACCCAGCCCAGGGTAAAGAAGGTTGCCTGGGTATTGTGGCGATCAAGCAGTTCCAGCAGCCCGTGGGTGTTGGCCTCTACCCGGTATTCCATGGAATGCCAGTCGTCACGGTTAACCGCTTCGGCAAGGGCTGCCACCTGGAAGTAATCTTCCACGTCGATGGTGAGGGCGTTGGCTATCCGGGTGGTGTCGGTATGGTTGGTCATTGCTACGCCCCCCTTCTCAGAAAAATCGATAGTTAAGGGAAACCATTATCCAGTTTTCATCATATTCTCTGGATGTAAAGTCACTGAACTTTTGCCGGCGCCCGATGCTGGAACGGATATCCATCCGGTTAGTCAGCCGGTAATCCAGCCCGGCAGACACCGAAACCAGGTTATCTTCAGCAGCTTCCTCGAACCGCTGGTGTTGGTAGCCTGCTTCTGCAAACCAGGAGAGCAGTTCAGTTACCGGGCGGGTATATCCGAGATCAATACCGCTTCGCTCTTCACGCTCGCCAGTCTGAATATAATCACTACGGCTGGTAGACAACCCGGCCGTGAATACGGAGCCATTGCTGAAGCGGTTGTTGTACCCTGCCCTTATCGCTGTAACCTCCACAGCGGAGGTTTGATCCAGGTCAAACTCGAAGTCCTGAAACTGTATGCCCACGGTAGATGTCTGGTCTGTCAGACGTCGATTGGCATACAGGGTAAATTCACTGGTGGGATTGATTTCCCGCGTCAGGTTGAAGGTTCCGGTAACGCCATCCGTGGAGGTATCCTGGGTGCCCCGGCTGGTTTCCAGGCGGTTGACACCAAGAGAGCCACTGACCTGGGTTGTTGCCCAGGTCTTGTCGAAGGTCACCACGGCGGATTCTCGGTCCAGTTCTTCTCCGGTGTCCAGTTCCGTGCGCTCGGCACTCAATGACAACCCGCCCTGCAGCGTTTCACTGAAAATGTGATTATAGGCAACCGAACCTGTAACGCGGTCGCTGTCCGGTTCTTCCGGCTCTTCAAACTCTGTATTTTCGTAGGCTGCGGAGAACTGCAGTTCATCCACTTGTGTCAGCTCCAGTGTGTATACCGGGCCGGTACGGAAGACGTTCTTGCGGGTGCGGTTATCCGGAGTGTCGGCCTGGCTGCTATCCTGCGTGACCTGGCTGATACGGTCAGATGCCTGCCAGACCAGTCCCTTGGCCAGTTCGCACTGCCCCATGAGCATGCCGTTGGTGTAGACCTCGGAGTCAAAGGCGTCATCGTGCCAGTATCCATAGCCAAGCCCCATATCCACCGAAGATGTGCACTGGCCCGGATCGCTGCGATGCTGGTAGTTCAGGTTTACCCGGGTTTCCAGGTCACTCTGCTCATTGGACGCGGTGCGGCGAGCATTGTCGGAGAAGCGGTTATCAATCCCACCCGAAAGGGTATTGGTGGCCGCAATGGCTGGCGCCGCGGATGCTATCAGCAATCCTGTGCCGATGGAGGTAATCCACCGGATCTTCCCTGACCCATATGTTTCATCCATTGATAACAGCTCCTACAAACCTCTCAGGATCGAACGCCTGGGCTGCGTTTTCCGCTGCGGTGGCGGTTATCCGGCCATGGGGCACCACCAGCATCGAGTAGTCGCACAGGTCGCCCAGAATGCGGGCATCCGGTGAATCGCTGATGGGCGCGGTATCCAGTACTATGAAGCGATCCGGGTAACGCCGGCGAATCGCCTGCAGGAACTGTTTCATACGGAATGAAGTAAAGAATTCCGCCGGGGTTTCCCGTTGGTTGCCAGCAGGAATAAGCCGGAGCCGGGGAATACCTGTTGGGTAAATAATTCGCCCTATATCGTAGTCCGAGTCTTCCAGGAAATCCGTCAGGCCTGTGTCTGCGGCAAGGTCCAACTGGGAGTGCAGTGTTGGGTTGCGCAGATTACAGTCGATAATCAATGCTGTTTTGGACTGATCAAAGGCAAACGCAGCCGCCAGGTTCAGAGCCATGAAGGATGTGCCGGCCCCTTCACAGGCACCACTGACCACCATGGTAAAGTTGTTGCCGCCTGACAACTCCAAAAGTTTGGTGCGCAGGTGGCGGAACCGGTTGACCAGTTCCCGGTTGCTGGACTCGGGGTATATGATGCGCCGCTCGTCCATGTCATCGCGGGTAAGCCGGCGTGGCTCCTGCATTTTGACGATCTGTTTGCTGATAACGTACTTGTCAACAGCGCCGGGGCCGAGCTCCAGAGAGCTGGGCACCAGCATGCGGGAATCATCGCTCCATTGAGAGAATCCACTGCCGTGCCCGTTGTCTCCATGGCCTCCGTCAACACCCTTTCCCTGTTTATCAAGATCGCCAGTTCGCTCTTTTCCGTTAAGATCTTCGGACCTGGATGTCTTATCCCGGGGGCGGGTATCTGCTTCCATGTCTTTCCTGTCGCTGTTCTGTTTTTGCTCTGTCATCAAATAACTCCCATCAGAGCAGCACCGGCGACACCGCCATAGGCAGCTACAACCAGTACGGCACATACAGAAACTGAAACTGTCAGCCAGCGGTCTTTGCGTTTCTCGTAGGGTGTTCTCACAGGTGGAATTTCGGCCAGTACCGGCAGGCCAATACCATCTTCAAGCTGTTTACGGGCCCGTATGCGCGGATCTATCTGCAATACACCGGCTGCAAGACCGAACGGAGCCAGGGCTCCGAGTATCAGGCCGGCAGAGGCGAACAGTTCAAACTGCGGCCCGGACGGATCAAGAGGGTACTGGGCGGTTTCGTTGATTCTGAAGTTCAGGCCCTGGCCTTCGATATCCAGGTGCATGGATACGCGGGCTTTTTCACGGCGTTTTAGCAGGTCGTTGTAGATCTCCTCGTTGACTTCCATATCGCGTGTAAGCTCTGAATACTGCGCATTGTTTTCCTGTATCCTCTCCATTCGCTTCTCCTGCTCAGCAATCAGGCCCTGCAGGGAGTCGATGCGTGATTCCTGGGTACGGACATCGGCGCGGGTTGTCGCAAGTTCAGAACTTATATCCTGGTGCAGCGGGTTAACCATTTGGTCTCCCTCGCTATTAGACTGGTCCAGTTCTCCGCTTTCGGTTGCCCTGTCACGCTGGTTCCGCAATTCGGCAATCTGCTCTTTCAGCGCGACGATGTCCGGGTAGGTGTCGTGGTATTGCAGGCGCAAGTCGTCGAGTTGGGCTTCTTTCTCCCGGATTCTTCGCGTATAGGCATCTGCTGAACGCCCCTGATTCAACATCGGTCGCACGCTTTGAATCTCCGACTCCAATGATTCGGCCCGGGCCATCAACTCGGTGCGTTCCATCTGCGCAAGCTCCAGTTCCCGGCGCAGATTCGCCATTCGGGCATTGGCTTCGTCCTCTGTTCCATCAACATTTTCGGACAGGAAACTCTTCAGCTTTTGCTCCACGTCGGCGATAATTTTCTCGTAGCTTTTGACCTGTTTGTCGATAAAGTTATAGGCGCTTCGGCTTTCCTTACGTTTGTTCTCGGAATTTTCGGAGATAAAAAGCTGGCCCAGCCGCTGAGCAACTCTGAAAGCTTCCATCGGCGATTCGGACGTAAAGCCAATGCTGAAGTAACGCTCGCCGCGGGGACGTACGTTCATGTTGGAGCGAAGCATACCAATCCGGCGCTCCAGTGCCTCGTCAGAAAGCTCCTCGGCGTCCGTGCCAAATATCTCTTTATCTTTCGCTACCTGTGCCATGACATCCCTGGACCAAAGCATTTCCTTGGCTGCGGAGGTACGTTCGTCGATTTCCGTGGTCACGGCGCTGCCTTCCATCAATGGACGTATGATGTTCTGGTCATCCACAAATATCACAACATTCGACTGATACTTGTATGGCCAGACAAACCCCGTCCCCAGTACAGCAAAACTCACAATTGCAAACAGGAGGAAGGCCAGCCACTTGCGTGACCGGACCTCTCTGATTATTTCTGACGGAAGTTGATTTAGTGGAAGTGCCATTTTTCGTACCTATAAACCGGTTCCGCTGTTTCTATCAAGCAGCGGTTAAAACTGATATTAGAATGTCCGTTCCGGCACCGACAGGATATCCCCGGGGCGCATACGATAGTTGGTGGACACATCCCCCTTGTTCAGGATGTCGTCGAGGCGAACCGGAATAGCTACCACCTTGTCGTCCGCCAGGCGGTAAAGCATGGAGTCATTAAGCTTGGCAAAGGGGTTAGCGCCGCCGGCACTCAGTACCATATCAAGTACAGTCATTCCGGACCTGTGAGGCACAGAGATGGACTCATTGACGGCACCTGTTACCCGTACGCGGTCGCTGAATTCGTGACTACCCATGGATTTGACAACAACGGTTACCTGCGGCTCCCGGATGAAGTCTGTCAGTCCCTCTTCTATTTCGTCTGAGAGCTGCTCCGGGGTTTTTCCGGTGGCCTGGATATCGCCAATAAGGGGCATGGAGACTCTGCCGTCGGGGCGGACGGGAACGCTTATACTGAGATCCTGATTACGCCAGACGGAAATCTGGATTTCATCGGTGGGGCCAAGCACATACTCATCAACGCTTGTTGAGGTTTGCAGATTGAGGGCTGCATTAATATCTTCCTGCGAAGATGACTGCGGCCCGGCGCAACCCGTTACAAACGCTACCGCCGTCAGGGACATAAGCAGCCCCCGGAGTGAATACTTCGATGACATTGTCATTCCTCTCTGATTCCGTTTCTGTTTCCATGTCTCGGGGAGAGCTGGTCCCGAAACTACCTTGATCCTTTCTTGAACAATACCACTTCTACTGTCTGAATTATAATCAATAAGTCGAGCAGCAGGCTTTGGTTCTTGATGTAGTAGAGGTCGTACCGGAGTTTTTCACGGGTATCCTCTTCATTATCTGCATAAGCAAAGCAGAGCTGGGCCCAGCCGGTCAAACCCGGTTTAACGCGGTGTCGCTCGCTGTAGAAGGGAATCTTCTCTGACAGCTGCTCCACAAATACAGGCCGCTCCGGACGTGGGCCGACGAAGGCCATGGTGCCGTTCAGTACGTTAAAAATTTGTGGTAATTCATCAATCCGGACCTTGCGGATGAATGCCCCCACTTTTGTAACCCTGGCGTCGTTCTGGCTGGCCCAGACAGCGCCGTCTTTTTCTGCGTCGGTTCTCATTGACCGGAATTTATGAACTTTGAAAACACTGCCGTTAAGCCCTACCCGTTCCTGGCTGTAGAAAACCGGCGCTTTGAGGCCGTCCTCGATCTTGATGGCTATGGCGGTCAGGATCATCAACGGCAAGCCTGCCACCAGCAACACAGACGCCGACAGGATATCCAGAGAACGCTTACCGAAACCGAAAACCGAAGACACCGTGAACCCGTCTGAGAAAACCAGCCAGCCACGAGTAACCATCTCAAGGGCGACTTTTCTGGATTCCCGCTCGTAGAAGCTGGCCCCGTCAATAATCCGCACCCCCTCCATTTTGCATTCCAGCAAATCCTCCATTGGCAAGCCTTTACGCCGGTCATCCACGGCTACCACAATTTCATGTACAGGATGCCTGATGATGTATTGCTGGAGAGTGGTGGGGATGTTCAGCAGGTACTCTTCGCTGATTTCAACCGGTTCGTCCGGCAGTGGTACGAAACCGGTCAGGATAAACCCCTTGCGATTGAAAGGGGTTCTGAGGTCTTCGTGAATCTGTCTGGCACGGAAGCCGGCACCCAACACCAGTACTTTTCGCTTGAAGGACTCCTTCCCCACTACCGTAAAGAAAATTGACCGGATGATTCCAAGCAGGAAAAAACCGAATACGGAGCCCGTTGTCAGTACGCTGCTGGAACCGATATACCAGAGCCACTCGTTCGCCAGCAGGTAGGCAAAACCGCACAGTGGAATGCTGACAATCAGTGCCATGATTGTCCGGAGCATCATGCCGGACATGCCCTCTTCCAGGCGGGACTGATGAACCCCGATAGCAACCATTATGAGCAAGTTGATTGCTGAGAACACTGCCGCTGATGGCAACATGAACTTCAGGTTTTCAAGGAAGAATGCAATATCACCAAAGTAACGAAAAAACACGGCCAAAGCGAAGGCACACGCCAACACCAGAAAATCAATCAGGCCGAGGATGACATACGGAAGGTGGATGTAGTGTCTGAACAATCTGACGTGGGCCACGTCAACTCCTTTTGCTGCTCACAACATTAAAAACGCATCCAGTGCGTTGTATACAGCGTTACGTGAACAGCAGTGTACTGCAATTCTCAGTTACTGCAATGGACAGCTATGTAAAAGAGCATGACAGCATGTAAAGAAAGCTGACAACCCGAAGCTCGAGGGTTACCAGCTATCCCACGCTATCCAACATTATGGCTGCTTGCGCTTGCGGGCCAGCAACAGCCCAACCAGTCCAAGGCCGAAAAGTGCCAGGGTGCCAGGTTCCGGCACCACTACTTTGCCAACAGTTACGTCATCCAGACCATAGCCATCATCCGAGTTATTGGAAAAGATGGAGACATCACCAAGGCCGGCCGCGTCAAACAGTGAAATGTAGAAAATCTTTCCGTTACCGAGTGAAGACCCGAAGATATCCTTGAATTCGAAATCCACGCCGCCAATCGAGAAACGACCACCTGAGTCATTGGGGTCCGTCATGTAAAAGCCCATGGCGTTATAACCAGAGGTGGGAGAGATCGTCATTTGTTCCGCATCCATGCTGTCCAGCCAGTTGTCACCGGATACTGAATAACGACCGGTGAAAGGCGTGGTGCCTGAATCGAGAACAGCAAGGCCATCGTCGCAGCTGTAACCGCCACTGTCACAAAGGCCCCCGGAACCGGCTGTCACGCTGGTGAAAGAACCGACACCCTGGGGGGAAGTAAAGGTGGTCGTTTGTGCGCCCGGGGCATTGTAGACAACTCCATCTTCTTCAAACGTTTCGAAGGTTTCAGTAAGAAAGCCGCCGTCCAGTGTGGCAAGGAAGTTGCCCTCGGCATTGCCCGCTGCCGATTCTCCCTCGTCGCTGATTGAAAGGATAGGTGCCGCAGAGGTTAAAGAAGTAGCACCGAAAAGCAGTCCGGTTGCGATGATGGTTGTTAGCTTGTTCATATCAGTACTCCGTTTACCTGACGTAATTCGACTTCACGGAGTACTGAATGCAGGGCCCATGCCACAATAAATTATTACTACATTACAGGCACTTATGTCGCCAGGCTTAACCACGTGTAAATTAAACTGACACCCCTGTAACTTTCATGCAACACCTTCATATTACAAAAAGGGCGACAAACTCCTGAACTGGCGTACTCTCCAGTGCCTTCTGCTCCCTGCAAAGCTGGAATATCTGATCGCATCGCTGCCCCGGAAACCGTGTTGCCAGGTTATTGCGGAATTTGTCCTCCAGCAGAGGAATGCCCTCCTTCCTGCGGCGACGATGGCCAATCGGGTATTCAACCGCCACGTTGTCCGTGCTGGTGCCGTCTTTGAAGAACACCTGAATCGCGTTGGCAATGGAGCGCTTGTCTTCCTCCAGGTATTCGCGGGTATACCGTTCATCTTCGACAACTTCCATTTTTTCCCGAACCTTTTCGATAATCGGATTCGCTTCGTGGAAGCTGTCTTCGTAGTGCTCCGCTGTCAGGCTACCGAAGATCAGGGGCACCGCCGCCATGTATTGCAGGCAGTGGTCCCTGTCGGCCGCGTTGGCCAGCTTGCCCTGCTTGGAGATAATACGGATAGCGGATTCGTGGGTGGTGATGACAATCCGGTCGATCTCATCAAGCCGGTCCTTAACCTGTGGATGCAAGGTAACTGCCGCTTCAGCCGCCGTCTGGGCGTGAAACTCCGCCGGGAAGGAGATCTTGAACAGGATGTTCTCCATCACGTAGGAGCCGAATTCCTGGGGTAAGGAAAACTGACGCTTGTCTTCGGGTTTGAGTTTCTGGTCTTTGTTGGTTTTGCTGAACAGCACATCGTAAAAGCCCCATTGGGGCGCCGTCAGAGCGCTTGGGACGCCCATTTCGCCTCGCATGGCGATGTCTGCAAGTCGGACTGCCCGGGAGGTGGCGTCGCCTGCGGCCCAGGACTTTCGTGACCCTGCATTGGGTGCGTGGCGATAAGTACGAAGAGACTGGCCATCCACCCAGGCGTGAGACAGGGCAGAAAGCATTTGCTCGCGGTTTGCCCCCATGAGTTTTGCCGTGACGGCTGTGGAGGCCACTTTGACCAGCACCACATGATCCAGCCCTACCCGGTTGAAGGAGTTCTCCAGTGCCAGTACGCCCTGGATTTCATGGGCCATGATCATGGCTTCCAGCACGTCCTTCATGGTAAGCGGTGACTTGCCTTCCGCCACCCGCTTTTGGGAGAGGTGGTCCGCGACCGCAAGAATACCCCCCAGGTTGTCAGACGGATGGCCCCACTCAGCTGCCAGCCAGGTATCGTTGTAATCCAGCCAGCGTATGATGCAGCCGATGTCCCAGGCGGCTTTTACCGGATCCAGTCGAAACGATGTGCCGGGCACCCTTGCACCGTGGGGCACTACCGTTCCTTCCACGAGCGGGCCGAGGTGTTTGGTGCACTCGGGAAACCGGAGGGCCAGCAGGCCACACCCAAGCGTGTCCATCAGGCAGTTGCGGGCAGTGTTCCAGGCTTCTTTGCTTTTTATGCGGTAATTCAGGGTGTAGTCGGCAATGGTCTGAATCACCTGATCGTAGTCGGGACGTTCGTTGAGATCGAATGTTGCTGACATGGTATGAACTCCGGGTGGTCTGTGCGTTTTACTTCAAGCTTAGCTGAAGATCTGACACTGACAGGCTTACGGAGACTGTTGCAACACCGTTCTTTTATCACCAATCGTTCTCAGCATTCATTGCTGCAACATAGCTTTGTCGGCGAGATCTCACCTATACTCTGAATGACATTGGTTAAAAATTAGCCGCGCACTTCTATCACTAATTCAGAGCTACTTCGAATGACGCTGGAAACACCTGTGAACAACACCGCTACCGAGTCTGCAATTGCCGAATGGGTGACTATTCTGGGCGCGTCCGGCGTTGTAGCGGCTGGAGAAACAGGTGTTGGCGCCTCCACCATCGGAGCAAAACGTTCAATACCGGCCGTGCTTCGCCCGGAAAACCAGGAACAGGTGGCAGCGGTTCTGCGGGTTGCGCAGCGACATAATGTGGCGGTTTATCCAGTGAGTACCGGTAATAACTGGGGCTATGGCAGTGCAAATCCGGTTGAGGATGGCTGCGTGATCCTTGATCTTCGCAAGCTCGACAGTATTTCCGATTTCGACCCTGAACTGGGGGTTGTCACAGTCGGGCCGGGAGTAACCCAGGGAGCCCTGCGGGAATTCCTTGATAAACACGAAGGCGATTACCTTGTTCCCGTCACCGGCGCCGGCCCCACCTGCAGTATTCTTGGCAATGCCCTTGAGCGGGGCTATGGCATCACCCCGATTACTGATCATTTTGCGGCCGTAACCAAGATAGAAGCAATATTACCCGACGGCACCCTTTACCGGACGCCACTGAGTGAACTTGGCGGCGCCGAAGTGGACGGGCTGTTCAAATGGGGGCTGGGGCCTTATCTGGATGGGCTTTTCAGCCAGGGAAACTTCGGTGTTGTTGTCAATATGACCATCGCCCTTGCACCCGCCCCCGAAACCGTGACGGCATTCTTCTTCTCCACAAAAGACGACGCCAGGCTGGAAGCTCTGGTGCCCACTGTCAGGGCTGTGCTGCGAGCGCTCGGCGGTTCCGTAGTGGCCATTAATCTGCTTAACAACCAGCGCATGCTCTCGATGATGACGCCGTTTCCTGAAGATAAGGCCATAGACGGAGTCTTGCCCGCCGAGGAAGTTGAAATACTGGCCAGAAGCCATGGCGTGCCTGCCTGGAGCGGAGTCGGGGCGATCTATGCCTCGAGGGAGGTCGCCCGGGCGGCCCGACGCACCTTGAGGCGGCTTCTCGGGCCGGTAACGGACCGCCTGGTCTTTATCAACCGCCAAAGAATTAATATGGCACGAACCTTCGCCCGGGTACTGCCCGAAAAGCTCGCCACACGGGTCAACGGCATGGCGGACACGCTCTCGGGTGCGCTTGAGATCATGCATGGCACACCGAATGATGTTGCACTGGCGCTGGCCTACTGGCGCTCCGGTACCCTGCCAGCGCCGGGAAAACCGAAAAACCCCGCACGGGACGGTTGTGGGCTTATCTGGTTCGCGCCACTGGTCCCCATAAGGGGAAAAGATGTTCGCCGCTATGTGGATATGATTGAAAGGATTTGCCCGCAATTCGGGGTGAATCCGTTAATAACACTGACAACAATCAATGATCGCTGCTTCGACTCGACCGTTCCACTGCTCTTTGATCGCGGGGATGCCGATGCGACAGCGCGAGCCAACGAATGTTATCGCGCACTGTTCGAAGCGGGGCAGAAGGAGGGATTCCTGCCCTACAGGCTCAATATCGACGCCATGGGCATTCTGACGACAGGTGACTCAGTTTTCACCAGGCTTTCGAGCCAGTTGAAAGCGGCAGTTGACCCCAATTTTATCCTGGCGCCCGGGCGTTACGTTTCCAGATCTTTCAATGGAAGGGAATGAGGTGCTGACATGCAGAACGGCTCCGCTTACCAGCAAGGCAAAGGGAATTCAAAGAACGAACAGGCTCGCGAGGACATCAGTACCATATTCAACTCGGTATTCCAGGTTGAAATGGCGACATCCCAGGAGGCAATCAACGAGGTGTTCGAGGTCAGGTACCAGGTTTACTGCATTGACCGGTCCTTCGAAAACCCCAGTTGCTTTCCCGATAACAGGGAGCATGATTCCTACGACCCCCGGTCCTCCCATGCCCTGATCCGGCATCGGAAAACCGGCCACAGTGTTGCGACCGTTCGACTGGTTATGGCCGGGAATCATCCGGAACAGGCCGATTTTCCCATGGAAGCCCCTTGCCTGCACCGGATGAGCCGGCGGGCACGTGAGGCGGTTGCCGGCGCTCGCCGCGATCAGATCGCTGAAATCTCCAGGATGGCCGTCAGCCGTGAATTCCGGCGGCGGCTTAATGAGCAGAATACAGTCTCCGGGGTCAGCGAGACTGCCTGCTATAAGGATGCGGAGAAAGGTAAGCGTGCCGTACCCTATATCAGCCTGGGGCTCTTCGCCGCTATTCTCCAGATGTCGGTAAGGCACAACATCACTCACTGGATGGCGGTTATGGAGCCCGCCCAGCTACGCCTGTTAAAACGGTTTGGTGTGGAGTTTGATCACGTGGGGCCGGTGCTGGAGTATCACGGCCTTCGCCGCCCGGCTTTCACTGAAGCGGCGTCTTTGATTGATCGTATAGAGAAGCGCCGGCCCGATGTCTGGTCCCTTATTACCGATGACGGACACTACCTACCCGCAAGGCCGGATATTCCTTAAGGGAAAGCGGGCTTTTACCTGCGTCAAAAAGTTCCATTCGAACCAAGTTAATTTATTTTAATTAACAGCCTGCTCCATATTGTTCCCATTTCGCTGCAACTGTCTGTTACCAAATAAGTTCCCTAATAACCTTTATAGCCGAAGCCGTAATGCTGCGACATATTTTGCCGGCACTGACTCACTTATAATCTTTTCGCTGTTGGTGAACAACCCGTCAGCGAATTTACTCCAGCATTACGAGGTTTGATGAGCTGTAACCTCGATACCCCGTTGTACGCCGTCAGTGGATATCAAGATGGTGTTTTTTCATTAAGGATTATCGTCATAACAGCTCCCTTAACGGGAATATGAGGACCTTCAGATGCATACAGGGTTTGCTCTTCAAACTGATACCGTTAATAAGAAAAATCAACAAACTCAGGAAGACGTAAGTACTATTTTCAATTCAGTGTTCAATGTTCAGCTGGCGAACTCTCCGGAGTTGATCAATGAAGTATTTGAGGTTCGCTACCAGGTTTACTGCATTGACCGACCTTTCGAAGATCCCAGATGCTTTGCCGACAAACGGGAACACGATTCATACGACCCGAGATCTGCGCATGCCTTGATCCGACACAGGATGACAGGCGACAGCGTTGCCGCTGTTCGCCTCGTGATGGCAGGCGATAACCCGGAACAGGCCGATTTCCCCATGGAGGGCCCGTGTATCCATCGAATGGACCAGCAAGCGCAGGAAGCCATTGCGGGCACACGCCGGGATCGGATTGCGGAAATATCCCGAATGGCCGTGAGCCGGGAATTCCGGCGGCGACTCAATGAGGGACGGTCTGTGTCCGGCATCAGCGAGCCTGCCTATTACAGCGATTCGGAAATTGGCAGGCGCGCCCTGCCCTATATCAGCCTGGGGCTGTTTGCCGCCATACTTCAGATGTCGGTCAAACACGGCATTACCCATTGGATGGCCGTTATGGAACCCGCTCAACTGCGCTTGTTAAAGCGGTTTGGTGTGGAATTCGATCATGTGGGGCCCTTGATGGAGTATCACGGCCACCGCCGCCCTGCCTTCACTGAAGCAGCTTCACTTCTTGAAGGTATAAGGCAGCGTCGTCCGGATGTCTGGTCGCTTATCACGGACGGTGGGCGGTACTTGCCGGCAAAACCGCATGGCGAACAAATGGAAGACGACAGGCAGGTTGCATAACGCCATAACAGGAAGACCCCCGCTTCTCAGCGGGGGGCTTCTTTAACCTGCATTTTATCCGAACGTTAGAACCGACCGGATATTATGCCTTTGCTGCTTTCTTCCTGCGTGACAGACCAAGGCCGGCAAGGCCGAGGCCCAGCAGTGCCAGAGTGCCCGGCTCGGGTACCTGTGAGGCGTTGATCCGGAAACTGGTATCAAACTTGTTTTCAGTGTCCTCCAGAGTCAGAAGACCAACACAACCGGAGCTGGCACCTGCTTCCGCACAAGTATCGTCATCCAAAACGGAGAGGCCGGCCAGCTCAAGGAACACCGTATACTTATAGTCAGCAATAGTAAAAGACTGAGCGAACTCGAATCCGCCATCGCCATTTTCTACCGCACCAAGCTCGTCAAAATTATCAATGGTGAAGATGTCATCACATCCTGAGGTTGATGGGAAGCCACAGTTGTCGACGTTATCTCTGTTGAAGGTTTCACTGAAAAAGCTCATAAAAGTAAGAGATGTCGGAGGCAGAGGGTCGCCAGCTTCAGGGGCAACCGGAGTCAATATCAGCGTGGACGTGAGATCGAAACCGGTCAGTGACTGATAGTCGGCACTAATAACATTGTTGTCATGGGTAAATGTTCCGCCATCGACAGTGTTAACGTTGGTGAAAAGGCCACCCGCCGAATTTACGTCCTCTATTGAGACAGAAGACCGATCCGAGTCAGAATCACCCCCCCATGACAATTCGTTATCACTTTCATCAATGGTTCCGTCATTCACGCCATCTGCTGCTGTGAACGTTGCATCGGAGAAGTTGCTGTCGACATCATATCCCCACTCAGTGATCATATCTGCGCTGGCAGACTGAGCAGCCAGTGCAAAGGGTACGACAAGTGTCGATAAAAGCGTTCTTTTGAATGCTGTATTCATGATTATCTCTCCTTGATTGTGAACGCTGGCAGCCAGGATTGACGCCAGCGATTCAGTGGTATCCCTTCACAAGCATCTGCCGTACCACCTATTTAATATTCCAGCTTTTCAATACGTTATCTTCACAACCAAATATACCAGAGGTTCAGGTGTAAGTATCTTCGACATCAATTGCACGCACACGAATCGCCTCAAGCGTCATGTCTATTCAATAGCACATCGGAATAGGCTCAACTAGAACAAAAAGATTTATACGCGCTGATTTTTAGTTACTGAAGAATTAAACATCACAGGAGACTACAAACAGGCCAATAAAGTACGTAAATAATGCTGACGCATTGGAAGGGCAGCCTTAAGAAAGATAGAGCAGCCTTTAAATCGGGGGAAGGGATGATAACCGTTTGATATCCCAATGTGAGCCTAATACGTCGATTATTTTTACAGTTTCTGACTAGTACTCCATAAAATACTGAAATTAGCCCTAATAAATTATGGCGTACTTTGTGCATGCCTACCAAGAGCGTGCCTGCCCTACAGTACGGTCAGGCTTCATAACCAAAATTTCTCACGGGAATTAATATGGAGGTTACGATGAGAAACGTTAAATACCTGGTAGCAGGATGTCTACTGGCCGCAGGCAGCACGAGTCATGCGGCACCGATCAATTTTACTGGGCAAATCGAGTACCACAACGACATCATCTATAACTATTTCACGTTGGATTCCGACGCCACCGATGTCAGGATGTGGACGGATTCCTTCAATGATGGAGAGAATTTCGATCCGATTACAGCCCTTTGGAATGCGGATGATGGTGCGCTGATCGCCGAGAACGATGACGACGACACCATTAATCCGGATACGCAGACCATATACGATTCTGGCCTGAATCTCGGTTCTCTGTCGGCAGGGGATTACCTGTTTACAGTAGCGACCTACGCCAATTTTGCAGCCGGCACCAACCTGTCTGATGGCTTTGATTATGATGGCCAGGACCCTATTCTGCTGGCCGAATGGGATCAGCCCGCCAACGAAGTTGATATGGGCCCCAACTGGAGCGTTTGGCTCGACAATGTTGATCGCGCTTCTAATCCTGACGACCCGGACGATTCTGATGATTCAGTTTCAGTTCCTGAGCCCGACACTTTGGCACTGTTCAGCCTTGGGCTTTTGGGTCTTGCCTCTTTGCGCCGTCGTAAGTCCGCCTGACTGGCCCTTAACTCTAAATAACAGAGAAGCAAAACCAGAAAAGGTCCGGCAAAGTTCCGGACCTTTTTGTTCAAGAGGCAGGAACTGTCGGGTATTTTTACACGTTTCCCCCGCCGTGAACCAGTATTCAAATTAAGTAACTGAAAATATGAACAAAGTCTACGGTGGCATTTTTCCTGCTTAAGAGCAGAGAGCTGGCGGAAGACGATGAGTCTTAGGGGTCAATTCCGGCCATCCAGCCTTGATGTAGATCAGGAGAAAATAATGAAGAATCCGATAGTAGGAGTAGGGTTGGCGCTGGCACTTGGTATGGCTCAACCGGCAAGTGCTGCACTAATTGATTTCACCGATGGTGGGTGGACGGCCAACAATCCCCGATTGTTCGGAAGCCTGTCGGTAACGCTCGAAGCGTTTGACACTGACGGGAACTCTACCGGATTTACCGAAACCGGTTTTGACGGCGACAGCTCCAAATGTTCACCAGTAGGACTGGCATGCACATCAGACGGCATCGGCATTGTCGATGATGAAGTCACTTTCGGAAACGGGGAAAAAACAGACGTACAACGCCTCAAGGTTTCCTTCTCTCAACAGGTAGATATTCTCTCGGTCTTTTTCCTGGATCTTTTTTCAGCGGACAGCACGACTGACTCACCTGCTGAGCTTGCGCAATTCCAGGTGAACGGAACTGGGGCCGGCGGCGGATTCACGGGAACAGCCTCTGACACCACAGGCCTGTTCGAAGGCACCATTCTTAATGCAAGCCCGCTTTCATCACTGGATGCCTTCACTGGTGTAACCTCCATTGAATTCTTTGCGGACACAGCTAAGCTGACCAGCCCGGATAATACAGACTTCGCCCTGGCTGGCATCCGTACCGCGTCAGTTCCTGAGCCTGGCACACTTGCATTGTTCAGTTTAGGCCTGCTCGGCCTGGGCATTGCACGTCGCCGTAAAGAAGCATAGTTCTGAACATATGTAGCTGAACTAGCCCCCAGGCGGGCCATAAAAGGGTCAATGGAAGCTCCATTGACCCTTGTTTCATGCTCTTGCAGAAAATTCAGTTCAATCAGGTTCTGGCACCCTCACCCAACCTTCCATTAACACCCGCGCACTGCGGCTCATGACGGCTTTGGTAGCAGTCCACTGGTTATTCACCAAAGTGGCTTCCGCACCTACCTGCAGGGTGCCCGAAGGGTGCCCGAAGGTAACGGAAGTGCGGTCCCCACCGCCGGCTGCAAGATTAACCAGCGTTCCGGGAACGGCTGCAGCGGTCGCAATCGCAACGGAAGCAGTGCCCATCATGGCGTGGTGAAGTTTGCCCATGGACAGGGCCCGGACCAGTACGTCCACATCCCCTGCCCTGATGTTCTTGCCGCTGGATGAGACGTAATCCGCCGGCTTGGCAACAAAGGCCACTTTCGGGGTGTGCTGGCGGCTGGCGGCTTCGTCGATATGGTTGATGAGTCCCATCTTGACGGCACCATGGGCACGGATGGTTTCGAACATGGCCAGGGCTTTTTCGTCGCCGTTGATGGCTTCCTGGAGCTCCGTGCCCTTGTAACCGATATCCTCGGCGTTGACGAAGATGGTGGGAATACCGGCGTTGATCATGGTGGCCTTCAGGGTGCCGACGCCGGGCACTTCCAGGTCGTCCACCAGGTTGCCCGTGGGGAACATGGAGCCTTCGCCGTCGGCCGGGTCCATGAACTCCACCTGGATTTCCGCTGCCGGGAAGGTGACGCCGTCCAGCTCGAAATCGCCGGTTTCCTGCACTTCGCCATTGGTGATGGGGATGTGGGCGACGATGGTTTTCCGGATATTGGCCTGCCAGATACGGATGGTGGCGGTGCCGTTCTCGGGAATACGGTCTGCCTCGACCAGGCCGCTGCTGATGGCAAAAGCACCGACGGCTGCTGAGAGGTTGCCGCAGTTGCCACTCCAGTCCACAAAGGGCTTGTCGATGGATACCTGGCCGAACAGATAGTCCACGTCGTGGTCCGGCATGGTGGGCTTGGACAGGATCACGGTTTTGCTGGTGCTGGAGGTGGCGCCGCCCATGCCGTCGATCTGTTTCTGGTAGGGGTCGGGGCTGCCGATCACCCGCAGCAGGAGTTTGTCCCGGGCTTCGCCCGGGGTTTGGGCGGCCTCGGGGAGGTCGTCCAGGCGGAAGAAGACGCCTTTGCTGGTGCCGCCACGCATGTAGGTGGCTGGGATTTTAATCTGTGGCTTGTTTGGCATGGGGTACCTTTTTGCTTGTGTCGGATTACGCTTCGCTAATCCGACCTACGTTGGATTGGCGATAGCTATGACGTAGGTCGGATTAGGCCCAGAGGGCCGTAATCCGACATTCCGCAGATTACGCCGCACCTTCCGATTGCAGGAAATCTTCTGCAAACCGCTGCAACACACCACCTGCGCTGTAGATCGACACTTCCTCGGCAGTATCCAGCCGGCAGATTACGGGCACTCGTTCCGTGCTGCCGTTTTTGCGGTGGATGACCAGGGTAAGCTCGGCGCGGGGCGATGGGGTGCCTTCCACGTCGTAGGTTTCGGTGCCGTCGATGGCGAGGGTTTTGCGGGTGGTGCCTTCTTCGAACTGCAATGGCATTACACCCATGCCCACCAGGTTGGTGCGGTGGATACGCTCGAAACCTTCGGCCACGATGGCTTCCACGCCGGCCAGTGCCACGCCTTTGGCAGCCCAGTCGCGGGAAGAGCCCTGGCCGTAGTCGGCGCCGGCGATGATGATCAGCGGCTGCTTGCGCTCCATGTAGGTTTCAATGGCTTCCCACATGCGGGTGACCTTCCCTTCCGGCTCGATCCGCGCCAGGGAGCCCTGCTTCACGTTGCCGTTTTCGTCCCGGACCATTTCGTTGAACAGCTTCGGGTTGGCGAAGGTGGCACGCTGGGCAGTCAGGTGATCACCCCGGTGGGTGGCGTAGGAGTTGAAGTCTTCCTCCGGCACGCCCATTTTGTGCAGGTATTCACCGGCGGCGCTGTCCATCAGGATGGCGTTGGATGGCGACAGGTGGTCAGTGGTGATGTTGTCCGGCAGCACTGCCAGCGGGCGCATGCCCTTGAGGGTTTTCTCGCCGACCATGCCGCCTTCCCAGTATGGCGGGCGACGGATGTAGGTGCTCTGGGGCCGCCAGTCGTAGTTCGGGTTGGTATTGGCATGGGCATCCCGGGTGATGTCGAACATCGGGATGTAGGTACTGCGGAACTGTTCCGGCTTCACGCTGGATTTCACGATGGCGTCAATTTCCGCGTCGTCCGGCCAGATATCCTTCAGGGTGACAGGATTGCCGTCCTGGTCGTAACCCAGGGCATCTTTTTCGATGTCGAAGCGGATGGTGCCCGCGATGGCATAAGCGACAACCAGCGGTGGTGACGCCAGGAATGCCTGTTTCGCGTAGGGGTGAATCCGGCCGTCGAAGTTACGGTTACCGGAGAGTACGGCGGTGGCGTACAGGTCACGGTCGATGATTTCCTTCTGGATTTCCGGATCCAGCGCGCCGCTCATGCCGTTACAGGTGGTGCAGGCAAAGGCCACCACGCCGAAGCCGAGCTTTTCCAGCTCATCCATCAGGTTGGCTTCTTCCAGGTACATCTTCACCGTTTTGGAACCCGGTGCCAGGGAAGTTTTCACCCAGGGTTTGCGGGTGAGCCCCAGTTTGTTGGCGTTACGGGCAATCAGGCCGGCAGCCACCATGTTGCGGGGGTTGCTGGTGTTGGTGCAGCTGGTGATAGCCGCGATGATGCACGCGCCATCCGGCATCTTGCCCTCTTCCTGTTCCCATTCGCCGGCAATGCCGCGCTCGGCCAGCTCAGAGGTTGGCAGGTGTGCATGCGGGTTGGAGGGGCCAGCCAGGGTGCGGGTAACCTTCGACAGGTCGAACTTCAGCACACGCTCGTATTCAGCGTTTTTCATGCTGTCGGCCCACAGGCCGGTTTCCTTCGCATACTTCTCGACCAGAGCCACCTGATCGTCTTCACGGCCGGTGAGCTTCAGGTAATCGATGGTCTGGCCGTCGATGTAGAACATGGCAGCGGTAGCGCCGTATTCCGGAGTCATGTTGGAGATGGTGGCGCGGTCACCTACGGTGAGGCTGTCTGCGCCTTCGCCGTAGAATTCCAGGTAAGCGCCCACCACCCTTTCCTTGCGCAGGAATTCAGTGATCGCGAGAACCATATCAGTACCGGTAATGCCCGGCTGCAGCTTACCGGTCAGTTCCACGCCAACGATGTCCGGCAGGCGCATCATGGAGGCGCGTCCAAGCATCACGCTCTCCGCTTCCAGGCCGCCAACGCCCACGGAGATAACGCCCAGGGCGTCCACCATCGGGGTGTGGCTGTCGGTGCCTACGCAGGTATCCGGGAAGGCAACACCATCGCGGCTCTGAACCACCGGTGACATCTTCTCCAGGTTGATCTGGTGCATGATGCCATTGCCGGGAGGAATCACATCTACGTTCTTGAACGCGGTCTTGGTCCAGTTGATGAAGTGGAAGCGGTCGTCGTTGCGGCGGTCTTCGATCTGGCGGTTCTTCTCGAACGCGTCCTTTTCAAAGCCGGCGTGCTCCACGGCCAGGGAGTGGTCTACGATCAGCTGGGTGGGAACGACAGGATTGACCTTGGCCGGGTCGCCCCCCTTCTCCTTGATGGCGTCCCGCAGGCCTGCAAGGTCCACCAGGGCTGTCTGGCCGAGGATGTCATGGCAGACAACCCGGGCCGGATACCAGGGAAAGTCCAGGTCCCGCTTGCGTTCAATCAGCTGTTTAAGGGAGTCCGTCAGTGCCTCTGGATCACACCGGCGGACCAGTTGCTCCGCGAGGATTTTGGAGGTGTACGGAAGCTTGTCATACGCGCCAGGCTGGATGTCTTCCACGGCCTGGCGGGTGTCGAAATAGTCCAGGTCTGTGCCTGGGAGGGGTTTGCGGTAATCTTTGTTCATTGGTTTACGCTCCTAGGGGTCAGGCTCAGGAGTCTGACCCCGCATGGGGTCTGACCCCACTAATACTGACCCGGCTTAACTAGTGCCGGAATTGAGGCCTGGTCAAATGTTTTGGGGTCTGACCCCATTCGGGGTCAGACCCCTCGACCACGTAGGTCGGATTAGGCAAAGCCGTAATCCGACAAACAGGCTGCTCTCATCTCTTAATCGCGCTGGTCGATCGGCACCCACTCCGAATGCTCCGGGCCGTTGTAGTCGGCGCTGGGGCGGATGATGCGGTTGTTTTCGCGCTGCTCTTTCACGTGGGCGGTCCAGCCGGATACCCGGGACATCACGAAGATGGGGGTGAACAGCTCGGTGGGAATGCCCATGAAGTGATAGGCGGAGGCGTGGAAGAAGTCGGCGTTACAGAAGAGTTTCTTCTCGCGCCACATGACCTCTTCGCAGCGCACCGATACCGGGTACAGCACGGTGTCGCCCACTTCGTTGGCCAGTTTCTCGGACCACTTCTTGATGATGGCGTTGCGCGGGTCAGATTCGCTGTAGACGGCGTGGCCGAAGCCCATGATCTTTTCCTTGCGCTCCAGCATGCCCAGCAGGCCCTTTTCGGCTTCGTCCGGGGTCTGGAACTTCTGGATCAGGGCCATGGCTGCCTCGTTGGCACCACCATGGAGAGGACCACGCAGGGTGCCAATGGCGCCGGTTACACAGCTGTGGATATCAGACAGCGTGGAAGCGCAGACACGGGCGGCGAAGGTGGAGGCGTTGAATTCGTGCTCGGCGTAGAGAATCAACGAGACGTTCATTACCCGCTCGTGCAGTTCGTTGGGCTTCTTGCCGTGGAGCAGTTCCAGGAAATGCCCACCAATAGAGTCCACGTCGCTGGCGGTTTCAATGCGCACGCCTTCGTGAGCAAAGCGGTACCAGTAGGTAATAATGGCCGGGAACAGGGCCATCATGCGGTCGATCTTGTCGTCCTGCTGGCTGAAATCGGTTTCCGTTTCCAGGTTGCCCAGCATGGAGCAGCCGGTGCGCATGACGTCCATGGGGTGGGCGTCTTTCGGAATGTGCTCAAGGACTGTCTTCAGGGCGTATGGCAGTTCACGCAGGCTCGCCAGCTTTTTCTTATAGGCGTCCAGCTCCTGCTGGTTGGGCAGTTTCCCGCGCAGAAGCAGGTAGGCGACTTCTTCGAACTGTGCGTTTTCGGCCAGGTCGCTGATGTCATAGCCGCGATAGGTCAGGCCTGTGCCGGACTGGCCCACGGTACACAGTGATGTTACTCCGGCTACCTGGCCCCGAAGGCCGGCGCCACCGAGTTTTTTTGCTTCAGCCATGGTGTTTTCCCCCTCATCATTGATTCTGGCGTCGGATTACGCTTCGCTAATCCGACCTACGTTTTATGTCTAAGGGGTCAGACCCCTTGGGGTCTGCCCCCATTTATACTGATCAATTAGTATCGGTTGTCGGATTACGCCTTCGGCTAATCCGACCTACATTTTATTTTCGGCCTGGGTATTTGTAGGTCGGATTAGGCAAAGCCGTAATCCGACAATCAGGCTTAATATCAAGCTTTTTTGTGCTGAAACAACTCATCCAGCTTCTGTTCAAAGTCGTGGTAGTTCAGGAAATCGTACAGTTCCATCCGCGTTTGCATCAGGTCGACGACGTCTTTCTGGTCGCCTTTCTCCAGGATGTTTTCGTACACCATCAGCGCGGCTTTGTTCATGGCGCGGAAGGCGCTTAGCGGGTACAGCACCATACCGGCGCCGGCCTCTGCAAGTTCCTTGCGGTTGTACAGCGGTGTGGCGCCGAATTCGGTGATGTTGGCCAGTACCGGCACGTCCAGCGCTTCGGAGAAAGCCTTGTAGTGTTCGAGTTCGGTCACCGCTTCGGCGAAGATGCCGTCGGCACCGGCTTCAACGCAGGCCCTGGCGCGTTCGATGGCTGCTTCCAGGCCTTCTTTCTGGAAGGCGTCGGTGCGAGCCATGATGAAGAAGTCTTCGTCTTCACGGGCGTCCACGGCGGCCTTGATGCGGTCCACCATTTCTTCCTGGGACACGATTTCCTTGTTGGGGCGATGACCGCAGCGCTTCTGTGCTACCTGGTCTTCAATATGGACCGCGGCTGCACCGGCGCGTTCCATTTCCTTGATGGTGCGGCCGATGTTGAACGCGCCGCCCCAGCCAGTGTCGATGTCAACCAGCAGCGGTACGTCGGTGGCTGACGTAATCCGGCGGACGTCTTCCACGACATCGTTCATGGTGGTAATACCCAGATCCGGCAGGCCATAGGAGGCATTCGCTACGCCACCACCGGACAGGTAAATCGCCTGGTGCCCCACTTTGTCGGCCATCATGGCGGTATAGGCGTTGATGGTACCCACGATCTGGAGCGGGTGGTTGTCTTTCAGCGCCTTGCGGAAGCGGGCGCCCGGGGATAGTTTTTTGGTCATGGTGGTGGCCTCTCTGTTCTGGTGATTTTCTGCTGTCGGATTACGGCTACGCCTAATCCGACCTACGGGTCTGGTGGTTTTCTGCTGTCGGATTACGGCTACGCCTAATCCGACCTACGTTACTGGTTTTCTGCGTTGGTATTTGTAGGTCGGATTAGGCGTAGCCGTAATCCGACAAGATCCGTTGCCCCCTGCAATTATCAGATCGTCAACGCCCCTTCCTTTATCTTTCTCTCGATGTTCTGGCGAGCAGCGTTAATGTGGCGCTTCATCAGAAACTCCGCCAGCTCGCCGTCGCGCTGGGCGATGGCTTCTGCGATTCTTCGGTGTTCTCCCAGGGCCATGTGGGGGCGGCCGGAGGAGGTGCTTAGCCGATAACGGTACATCCGGACCATATAGTAAAGATCACCCAGCAGCATTTGCGCGAGTTTTGTGTTGCGGCTGCCGGTGGCGATGCGGTGATGGAAATCGTAATCACCCTCAGCCTGGTAGTAGGCCTGGCCCTGGGCCTGTTCAATCATCTGTTCGTGGCTGTCGAGGGTTGCGTGGAGGTCTGCGATTTCTTCGTCAGTCATTCGCTCGGCGGCCTGGCGGGCGGCGAGGCCTTCCATGGTTTCGCGAATGCGATACAGCTCCATGAGTTCTTCAGCACTCACGGAGACGACTTTAACGCCGGCATGGGGCCGGCGGACGAGTAATCCACGGGATTCGAGGCGGCCAAGGGCCTCCCTCAGCGGGCCACGGGTGAGATTGAAACGGGAGCAGAGCTCAACTTCCCCGATTTTTTCGCCGGGAACCAGGTCGCCTTTTACGATGGCCGTTTGCAGACAATCGAAGGCTTCATCGGCTCGGGTATAGGTTTGACTGGCAACTTCAGACATAAATTGTCAACAATAGTGACTTTGAGGACCCGGAATTTACGCCCGAACGACGCTATTGTCAACAATCCACGGATTAAAGATTGAACAATTGTTGACATGGCACCCTGAGTGCGCGCTTTACTTCCCCAATAGCTCCCCTACCGGGGTTAAATTGCTAACATGGTCGCAAAGGGTTTTGACGATCATTAACAGTGGTGTCGCGATGATGAGCCCCACCGGGCCCCAGAGCCAACCCCAGAACAACAGGCCTATAAAGATGGCGATCTCGTTGAGGCTGGAGAGCCGGCTGGTCAGCATCGGAAGTAGCAGATTACCCTGAATGCTGCTGATAACGAGCGAGACAACGGCAACGAGTACCGCCATGTCGATGGTACCGAACTGAATGAAGGCCGCCACGCCAGTACCCAAAAGCACCAGAAATGGCCCCAGGTACGGGACGACGCTTGCCAGGCCGGCAACCACACCCCAGAAAATGGCCTGTTCAACCCCTATCAGGTAGAACGCCAGCCAGGTGAAAAAACCCACAAACACAGCAGACAACAGCATGACGAACAGAAAGCGCCGAACCTGGCTATGGAATTCATTCATGATTCGCGCCGCCTTGCGCATACGATGGAATGACGGCCCCGACAGCCTGACGACTTTACGCTTGTAGAGTCTCCCCGCCGACAACATGAAAAATACCAGCAGCAGCGCGGAAAAACCCTGGGACACCAGCACCACTATTTCCGAAGAACCCTCGATCAGGTATTCACTGATATCGAAGTTTTCATCCACAACTTTGACCCGGGTCACTTCCGGCTCGTCCGTCTCCTCCTCTTCACCTTCTGCACTGTCTTCGATTTTCTTGGCGACATCCTGGGCCTTTTCCATAACGCCTTCTTCCTCCGGCGCCGAGCGCGCTTCTGCACGCTGGAACTGCTCGATTGCGAGAGGTGCCTTATCCAGTATCGCCATCGTTTCCCGCTTCAGGGGGATGCTGGCTGCTGTAACGGTGGCCACGACAATGATCAACACCAGCGCTGCGCCAAGCATACGGGGCACCCGGAATCGCTCCAGCCCGGACACCAACGGGTCCAGCGCGTAACTGATGAGTATGGCCACCACCAGGGGCAGCAGCACCGCCTGGGCCCACGAAATGAAATACAGCGCGGCAATGGTGGTCAGGATTATTATTGCAGTACTGCGGACATTAACCCCCGGTATCAGGCCACGTTCAGACACGCTTTCTGATTCTTCGTCCCGTCCTTCCATGACTATGTTCTCTCTTGTTCTGGCGGTGGCGTGTACTGGTACAACCAGGTTTCTGTCAGTATCTGGTCACCCAGTTTCAGTTGCAGGCGGAGATTAATCGGCTCCACGGAGTCATCGGGTACCAGATCGAACATGGCGCGGTAGCCACCATTCGAAGGCAGGGGCCGGGCCGAGGTAATTTCCACCTCGCCGCGGCTGGCGGTAATCACCGGCTCCACCTCGGCATCGTCGGCAAGCATAGGCAGTGGCCCGCCGGCGAAATCCACCGCAAACCGCCAGGAAAAATAGGTTCGTTCCTGGCCGATCACACCGCCAATCCCGGTGCGGGTTGCTTGCACAGTAGCCAGTGAGTCGGGGCGTTCTGGCGCCTCCGAACCCCATGTCAGGGTGTAGCCGTACAGGTATTCGGTTCCCGGTTTCAGTGGCTCTTCCGGGTTCCAGAAGGCAACGATGTTGTCGAAGGTTTCATCGTCAGTGGGAATCTCCACCAGCCTCACGCTGCCCGGCCCCCACTCCCCGTGGGGCTGGACCCAGGCGCTGGGGCGTTTGTCGTAGAACACGCCGTCGTCCTGGTAGTTGGCAAAATCCCGGTCTCGCTGCAGCAGCCCGAAACCTCGCGGGTTTTTGTCGACAAAACTGTTTACCCGCACCGAGCGTGGATTCACCAGGGGCCGCCATAGCCACTCACCCTGGCCGTTATGAACCGCCAGCCCATCGGAATCATGAATCTCCGGGCGCCAGTCGTTCGCCATTCGACGATGGTTCTCTCCGGTCTGGTACATGCTGGTCAGGGGCGCTATCCCCACTCGCTCCATGGGTTTGCGTGGGTACAAGGCAGCGTCCACCTTCATGACCATGTTGCGCCCCGGGGTCATGGTGAAGGCGTAGGCTCCGGTGGTACTGGGAGAGTTGAGCAAGGCATAGATCACCAACTGGTGACTGCCCGAAGCGGGTTTCTCCAGCCAGAACTCGGTAAACTGCGGAAACTCTTCTTCCTCATTGAGGCCGGTGTTAATGGCCAGCCCCCGGGCGGAAAGCCCGTACTGCATGTCGGAACCTACAGCGCGGAAATAGCTCGCCCCGAGAAAAGCAGCCAGATCCCTTTCGTGGTCTGTGTGGAAGTGCACCCGGAAGCCCGCATAACCCAGGTCTGCGGGTAAAGTGCCCAGGGGCTGCTCACCGTCATAACGGAAGTATTCCGGTGCATAGGCCAGTTCGCGGGCCTCTCCGCCCTCTATTTCATGGATTCGCACCGGAGATCTGAAATACAGGCCCAGGTGGAATAACTGAACCTGGAAGGGATTATCGTCATTGCGCCACAGGGCTTCTTCGGGACGAAAACGGATGGCCTGGTAGTCGTCCCAGGACAGATCCCGCAGGGAGCGCGGCAGATCCCCCTCCCCGGATTTCCAGGGTTCACTGGCCAGGGCCCGGGCGTGGCCCTTGAGCCACCCATAACTGAACGGCCGGGCCTCTCCCACTGTATCAGCCTGTGCCTGCCGGCCGGTTAACAATGCGGACAGGGGCAGTGCCTGAACGCCCGCCAGGGCAATAAACGTTTTGATCAGCTTGCGTCTGTCCATGTTGTGCTCCTCGTTACCGGGCGGGATCGTTAGCCCCATATACGCTGCGTTTGCCAAGCATGGTTATACGGCGCCCCCAGAAACTGTGGGGTGGTGACTGCCACGCCAGTTGGTGCAGCTCCGCCACGGATTGCCTGTCGCGGAAGATCTGGCTGAGTTCGCTGCGAGACAGCGATCCCGGCCCCTCGGCACTGCAAGATTGGACCAGCGGCTCCAGTAACTCCGCTCTGCGGGCAAGTCGGATATCCCTTGCCAGGGCCTGATGAAGCTGATTGAGCCGGGGACGGACCACCGCTTCTTCCACGGCGGTCAGCACGGAATCGGCACCACTGTGAAGCCTGGCAGCCCGGGCATCTTCCAGCACCCGGACGGTCGAGCGCTCTTCCGGTATCAGCAGCAAGCCCCATTTGCGCAGCCTTTGCCCAAGTCCGACACGGCTAAGCAGGACTGACGTCGGAGCAGCCAGTACCAGTGGCACGGCTACCGGCAGTGACCAGAGAAAAAACATGGGGTCCAGGCTCCAGGCAAAGGCAGACCAGCCGGCGCCTACCAGCATTCCGGGGAACTGGGTAAGAAAAGCGTCCCGCCAGGTGGTTTCCTGTGTGCGGTTCTGGCCGGCCCATGTCAGTGACAGGTTTAACAGGGCGCCGAGTACATAACGGCTGTGGGCCATCATCCGCACCGGGGCCAGCAGCACCGAAACGACAATCTCCGTAATCACGCTGAAAAACAGGCGAAAGAAACCACCGAACTCTCTGGCAGTGCCATGGATAACGGCGTCCAGAATGGCCAGAAACTTGGGAATAAACAGCAGTGACAAGGTGCTCAGCGCCAGACCAAGGGCCCATTCCGGGCGCCATTCCGGCCAGAGCGGCGCCAGCCCCTGATGCCCCTCCGGGAAATAATCGATGCTGGCGAGTGTCATCTGTACCGCCTCCACGGTCGTCAGCATCAGGAATCCCAGCCACAGCGGTGACGCCATGTAAGCCATAACGCCGTTAAGCAGTGCCATCCTGTGCGCCAGCCGCAAGCGGCGGCCGAACAGCAGGATCCACAGATGCTGGAGATTCCCCCGGGACCAGCGGTTGTCGCGGGAGAGCTCGTCGGACAGCGTTGGGGGTGATTCTTCGAAACTGTTACCCAGGCCGGGCTCCAGCCAGACTTCGTATCCGGCACGGCCCATATAGGCGGCCTCTACGAAGTCGTGGCTCATGATGGGGCCGCGGAAAAGGCCAAAACCGCGCAGCTTGCGCAGGCCGCAGTGATCCATGAAGGGCCTGATCCGGATAATGGCGTTGTGCCCCCAGAAGGCAGCATCGCCCATCTGAATGGCCGCCAGGCCAGTGGCAAACAGCGTCGAATACAGGCGGTTGGAGAACTGCTGAATCCTTGCGAACAGGGATTCGCCGTTGATCACCGAGGGGGCCGTCTGCAGTATGCCCACGTTCGGCTCCCGCTCCATCAGTTTCACCATACGCACAATGGTATCGGCACTGAGCAGGCTGTCGGCATCAAGCACCACCATATAACGGTAGCGGCGGCCCCAGCGGCGCAGGAAGTCGGCCACGTTACCGCTCTTGAAGTTGAGATTCACACGCCTGCGGCGATAGAACAGCCGGCCTTCTGCCCCCAGTTCCCGGCAAAGCCGGTACCAGGCCGCCTGCTCTTCAAGCCAGATATTCGGGTCGCGGCTGTCCGAGAGGATGTGGAATTCGAACTGATCCAGATGGCCGGAACGGTCCAGGTCCTGATAGACCGCCTTGAGGCCACTCAGAGTCCAGTGCACCGGCTCGTGGTACACCGGCATGATGATCGCGGTTTTCGCAAGCGGCGTGGCTTCCAGTGCCTCACCGGCATGCCGTTTCAGCAGGCTGTGACGATCACCTCCCGCCAGCCTGAGCACAAAGCCAAAGATGGCCGTCCAGAAGCCAACGGCAATCCACATATACAGCAGCGAAAACAGAACCAGAAGCCCCAGCTCCACAAGGGTTCCGCCATGGTAGGGCAAAATCCATAGCAGGAAGTAACAGGCTATGAGGGTTTGCCCCACAACAAACACCGTCAGCAACAGGCGCCTGAGTGTGGCGACCCTGCGCCAGCTACCGGAGCGTGTGCGGGCTGGTGTGGCGTTTGCGGCTCCGGTGTCAGTCATATCCGATTCGCCCCCGCTTCAGCGGTGGATTAGCGTCTGGAATGGATTCGGTGGGTAGCTCGAAATAGTGAGCAATGCTGCCCATGCACCTGGCGGGCAGATCCGCCCCGCCCCCGTCAGCCAGGGCCGAATCCACAAGACGAAGCGCCTGCCTGCAGGCATCGGTGGTCAGGGGAACACCGTCATCCCCCAGGTAGGTCAATACCCGCTCCAGCGCCTGTTGGCAGGAAATCTCTGGCGTAGACGTCGTTGTCATGATTCGCTCTGGCCATTCCTGGCAGCTTCCGACAGTGTATAGGTCCAGACTTCGGTCAGCGGCTTGTCGTCAATCAGTAGCTGGCCCCGAAATACCGGGTCATCTCCGTCACCCGGCCGTACGAGCATCGACAGGCGCCAGTTGTTGTCCGCTTTTATGTACTCAACAAAATGCTCGATGATTTCGGCGCCTTTACTGTCACCAGCCTCGCTGACCTTGCTGACTACCGCAGCGTCCGGCTTGAGGTTATCCAGCGGCCCGCCGGCGAAATCAACAATAATCCGGTAGGCGTTTTCAGCATCACCGCCCCCTGTGCGGTTGCCGTCTCCCACGAAGGTTTTGACAACCCGGCCGGTGTCCTGGCCAGCGACGCTGTGATTTCCGAAACTGAGCCGGTAGGAAAAGGTGCGATGGTCGCCTTCATTCACCGCTTCCCCCGGTTTCCAGAAAGCGACGATGTTGTCGTTGGTTTCGGAATCCGTGGGGATTTCCACCAGCACAACTTCTCCATCCGCCCAGCCCTTTGCGGGGGACACCCAGGCGCTGGGCCGAAGGTCATAGCGGGCTTCGGCATCCTCGAACTGGTGAAACTCCGTGTCTCTCTGGATCAGGCCAAAACCGCCGAGCCGGTTTACCTGAAGGTAACTGAGGCTGAGCCGGGAAGGATTGAGAAGCGGGCGCCACAGCCACTCGTCGTTACCCTTGTCGTGGACCAGCAAGCCATCGGAGTCATGGACCTGTGGCCTCCACTCCCCTGCCGGTCGCAGCGTGTTTTCACCGTAATAGAACATGGACGTGAGCGGCGCAAGGCCCAACTGCTCCATACCACTGCGGAAAAACAGCTCCGCCGTTACGTCGATACGTGTGGCAGGGCCGGGCTGTATATCGAAGCGGTAGGCGCCCGCCACACTGGGGCCGTCCAGCAAGCCGAAGACCCGGGTCCGGTCGCTGCCACCGCCGGGCCGCTCGATCCAGAACTCTGTGAAGGAAGGCAGTTCCTCGCCGGAGGGCAGGCCCGTGTCCACGGATACGGCCCTTGCGGAGAGCCCGAAGCGGTTTTTCGACCCTACACCGCGAAAGTAGCTTGCTCCGGCAAAAACAAGGAACTGATTATGTTCAGTCTCCTCGCCGAGGGGATAGGTGAGTTTGAAGCCGGCATAACCAAGGTTGGCCGGTACTCGCTTAGCAAGTTCATCACCGGGAAAACTGAAGGCACTCTTATCGAAGGGTATAGGCCGTACACCGCTGGCATCAACTTCGTTGAGTTTTACGGTGTGGGTGTAATAGTTGCCCGGTGGAACCAGCATGACCCGAAACCGTGAACGACCTTCCCGCCACAGGCTGGCCTCCGGATCGAACCGGATGGCCTGATAATCACGGTAGTTCAGGTCTCTGAGAAATCCCGGCACCTCTGGTGGCGGCTGGTATTTACTCTCTGCCAGTTCCCTGGCCCGGTCGACCACCTCCCGGAATTCGAAAGCGTGAGCCTGAAAGGCGTAGAAAATACATGGCAAAAAAAGCAGCGATAGCAATCCTGTCCCTGAGTGCATGGTTCTCCGACCTCACTAATATCCCTTAGGACACTAATGTAGCACCTGCGGCCAAAGCTTTCTCAAGTGACATCTTCGTAAGGCTGCGCACACCAACGACGCAATAGAGGTCAGATCCCCATGGACAGCGAGAAACGCACATCCGGATGGTCCGGGGTGGTCATGGTTGTGCTTGAAGCGTGAATCATCCGGCCAACACTGACATTGGCGGTAAAAGCCCGCCCTCGCATTTTCAGTGCTACCTGGCCGGCACAGGCTTTGCCGTGTCGGTCTGTCTGGCCTGCGGAATAAGGAACCCAGCCCTGTAATACCGCAAAATTGATGCTGGAAAGCACACCGTCCATGAATGGCATGGGCCAGGTGGGGCTGGCCGTATCCAGGCGCAGCCATCCGCCCCTGATCACGGAAACCGACTGGCCATTGAAGCCGGTGAGCATGGACGGGCCCGCAACGTTCAAATATTCAGACGCCGGAAGGTCCTCATCCGCAAACTGATACCGGCCTTTGATACGCCAGTTCCATCGAAGCAATTCCTGCTCCAGCGCTGCGGACATGGCCACCTTGTAGAAATCTTCTTTATCGGCCGCAACATCCTGCCCGGGATAATCGGTTGCCTGGAATTCACGGCCGCTCAGGGCCAGCACGCCGGTGCTTGCGGACAGGCCTCCCCAGAGTTCGTGCCCACCCTTTGCTTTCAGGCCCAGGGTCGAGAGCTGGTAACGGGATTCAGACACCAGGTTTTCTTCCTGGAAAGACGTGGTATCGCGGCCCCGGTGCCGGGCAACCCCATCAAAGGCCATTCCAAACCGGGAAAACAGGGGGCGACTGACTCCGAAGCCCACGATGCGGGATTCACCGCTGGCATTGAAGCGACGATCTCCATCACTGACAGCACGATCATAACGGGACCTGCCCGCCTCAAACTGTAATCGGTTGGCGCCTGCCGGGAACCGGTAACGAAAAGACGCAGCGCTGGAATCGGAGTCATTTTTGTACGACCGGGCATCCCGGAAATCAAAGCCAATGGCGTCGCTCTGGCTGACCAGACTGTCTGCGGCAACCCCCAGGGCACCATCGCGACCATCCGTGTTCAATTCCGTCTTGCCGGAAAACTTCAGCCGTGACCGCAGCCAGTGCTCTCGCTCTTCCTTGAACGCATCGGTACTTCCGGCCAGGTTTCCGGAATACGGCTGCCAGCCATTGCGCAGCCAGGTGCCGCTTTCTTTGGCATGGAGAGGTTGTCCGGAAATGCACCATAGCAGTGCAATCAACAGGAATAATTTCAAGGTTCAGGGTCCCGCCAGATAGCGCCGGCCTTCGCAGCCAGGGAAAGCCGTTTTTTCTGAATATTCTTTCATGGGGGAATGTATTGCATCGGGAGGGATATATCCAGCACTGGTTGCCAAATTTTACAAACCAAATGTGCATATTTTACAGACAGTTACGATGCTATTTGCAAGTTTTTTCTATGCAAATCAACAGGCAGCATCAAAGGTGATCGGGTTCACCCTATTACCAATCTATACAATTCCGTACCCCGGCCTCCATTTAAACGAACAACTTGGTTACACTTGGCATACTTTGTGAGTCTGCCCTCACGGATGACTGACTGAAACAAGGCCGCGACCCAAGCGAATATAAGGACGAACGTTATGATCAAGAAGTGTCTCTTCCCTGTTGCCGGATACGGTACCCGTTTTCTGCCGGCCACCAAGGCCATGCCCAAGGAAATCCTGCCGATTGTGAACAAGCCCCTGGTTCAGTACGGCGTGGAAGAAGCTGCTGAAGCGGGCGTTCACGAATTCGGATTCGTCACCGGCCGGGGCAAACGCGCCATTGAAGACCACTTCGACATCAGTTACGAACTGGAGCACCAGATAGCCGGTTCAGGCAAGGAAGACCTGCTTGACTCCATTCGCGAGCTGATTAACAACAACTCCTTTGCCTTTACCCGCCAGAACGAAATGAAAGGCCTGGGCCATGCCATTCTTACCGGCCGAAACCTGGTGGGTGACAACCCGTTTGCAGTAGTACTGGCGGATGACTTCTGTGTGGCGGACAGCGACGGCGAAGGTGTGCTGGCGCAGATGGTGAAACTCTACAACCAGTTCCGTTGCTCCATCGTGGCCATTGAGGAAGTGCCGGAGGATGAAACCCACAAGTACGGTGTGATTGCCGGCGAGTCCATGAAAGATGGCCTTTACCGCATAACCGACATGGTGGAAAAGCCCGCCCCTGAGGATGCACCCAGCAACCTGGCCATTATCGGCCGTTACATCCTTACGCCGGATATTTTCGACATCATCAAGCGCACGCCTCCGGGCAAGAATGGTGAGGTGCAGATTACGGACGCCCTGCTGGAGCAGGCCAGGAATGGTTGCGTGCTGGCCTACAAGTTCAAGGGGCGCCGCTTTGACTGTGGCAGCATTGATGGCTTTGTGGAAGCCACCAACTACGTCTACGAGAATATCTACAAGAAAGGCAAGTAAGCAGTTCTGGCCTATTTACCCAGTATCTGCAGAACCATGCGCCGGTTCTCCCCGGAGGTCTTCCGGAACCGGCGCAGCAGTTCCACCTCTTCTTCCGTCAGCTGAAACCGGCTGATTTCTTTCTCCAGCTCCTTCAGTGCCGCCGACAGATCATCGCCCTGGCTGAAAGCCAGGCCCGGCAGTTCCAGTTGCCCGGTGTCTCCGGTGTCGTCCAGATCCAGCAGATCTTCCAGCGGGGTTTCCGTTCTGATGCACAGGTCAAGCAGTTCAGTAACGCCGGGATAACCGCGCTGCCTGACGTCAGTCGCTTCCCAGCCAACAACCCTGGACTCGTCAACGCCACACATCTGGGCTACGTCCTGGCGGGACAGCTGCCCGGCTTCCCGTATCTGCCGCAAACGGCGGTTGAAGGTTTGCAGGTACCGCATAAGGATTGTTCTCTGCCGGGTTTCTGAACGTTTAATTACACTTTCAGTGAATCAAACAGGAAATGTAACGTACATATAGCTTTGCACACAATCTGCCTATAATGAATCCACCAGCAATGGAATTACTCGGTATGGCGGCACAGATACTGGACAAAAATACGGCCTGGACGCTGATACTGGAAGCAGTGAACCGCAGTAACGAGACACTTCCATTACCCGGCAGCGACACAGCGGCCCTGAAACTTGGTAGTAACGGCGACTGGCAGTTATGTACCCAGGCCACTGCGGAGGCCAAAAGCCTGCTGTCGGTATTCCTGCCGCTGTGTTGCCCGCTTTCAAGGGGAGCGCCTTCGAGGGTGATCGGCCAGTTGGGCCAGAGCCTGGATGGCCGGATCGCCACGGTGACCGGCGCCTCGAAATTCATCAACGGTGAGGATGGCATTACCCATCTGCACCGCCTCAGAGCGGTGTCGGAAGCGGTTATTGTGGGTGCCGGCACCGCTGCTACTGATAATCCGAGGCTGACGGTTCGCAAAGCCCCGGGCGCCAATCCCGTGCGGGTGGTGATTGATCGCAACCGCCGGGTACCGGATAACCACCATCTGTTCAGTGACGAAGCGGCGCCTACCCTCCGACTGGTTGCCGGTGAGTACCGGGCCGGCCACAAACTGATTCCCCGGCAGGGCGTTACCGAAGTTCCCTGTCTCGGCAGTGATAGCACCACAGCCCCCGCTCACATCCTGTCGGTTCTGGCGGATTTCGGCCTGCGCAAGATCTTTGTGGAAGGTGGCGGGCTGACGGTATCGGCGTTTCTCTCTGCAGACCTTCTGGACCGGCTCCACGTGATGGTTGCCCCGATGATTATTGGCAGCGGCCGCCCTGCCTTCTCGCTTCCGGAGATCAGCCACCTTGGCAGTGCCCTGCGCCCCAGGGCCCAGATGCTAGACCTTGGCAGCGACATGCTGTTTGACCTGGACTTCACCCGGCAGGCGCACGGCCACGAATAATGAACAGCGCCCCCGGCAGGCTTGATACCAGCACCGCCAGGCCGTAGCCCACACTCAATGCCACCCCCTGCTCAGGCGGCAACCCTGCCATCGGCCACAACAGAGCGGCCGCTCCCTCACGTACCCCCCACCCGGCCACACTGACGGGTACCGCCATCGCCAGCAGTAACAGGCTGCACAGCGCCAGCAGGGTAAACATCTCTGAAGGCCCGGGGCCGTAGCCTGCGCCCAGAGCCAGCAATGCGAACACGCCCAGGTAGGTGGCCACAACCAGAGCGGATGAACACATCTGGATCAGGAACGCCGGCCAGCTTAACAGCGACTTGCGGATATCCCGCCGCAGGGCATACACATACCCCCTGCCCCGGGACCACAACCGGAACGAAAGCCCCAGTGCGACCACCACCGCGAATACCGCGAGCAAGGCGCCGCCGCCCAGATCGGCAACAACGCCGGCAACCCTTCCCTGGTGCAACGTGAGCCAGAGCCCGAGTACCAGCGCAACGGTTACCATGACCAGCTGGCCGGAAAGCCGTTCGATCATCACCGCATGGAGAGCCCCGAGCCGGGTCCCGGAGTCCTGGCCATGGCGCCAGGCGCGATTGACATCCCCGAGTACACCCCCGGGCAGAACCTGGTTCAGAAACGTGGCCAGGTAATATTCTCTTACGGCCACTGCAAAGGGCAGGCTGACACCCAGCTGCGCGGCGGTATAACGCCATCGCCAGGCCGACACCATTACCTGGACGACCGAAACCACCATGGCCGCCAGCAACATGGGCAGGGAAAAGCGGGCAAGCTCCTGCCAGAGCGCTGGAATATCTAGGAAGGTTGCAGTGGCCAGCAACAACACCAGCGTCAGGAGCCATCGTAACCACTGGGGTACGCCGGTTCGCAACACTCAGTTACCAGCCTTTGCGTGGGGCCGCGCAAACAGGTCCTGATGGCCAACGGAAATGGACAACTGCCGTTGCCGTGCCTGTGCCAGCCGCGTTTCAAACCAACGTTCTGCCCGCTGCCGTTCACCCGGGCTCTGCTCAAGTACAGCCTGTTGCCAGCCTTGCAACAAGGCAATCTGCAACTTCCACTGGTCCGGTGTCAGTTGCCAGGGGCTGGGAGCAACCGACACCTGGTAGCCACGGGTTTGCAGCTGTGCCTTCAGATAGCCAGTGGCGTCCGGGCCCAGGGCGGCCCCGGCGCCTTTTTCCCGGTGCTGATGGGCATTGACTGTTGCCAGTATCCACGGGTCGTCGGCCTCCGATGGCGACAATTCGAACCGGCCATCGTAGGTAAGCGCTATCAATACACCAGCGTTGCGAGCCGCGGCCGCATCGGCCAGTGCGGTTAACCAATCCGCTGACACCAGGTCAATCAGCGCCGAGGCTGTCAACAGTCTGGCATCCTCGGGAATCTGGCCGGAAAGCTCTGGCGCCGTCAGCTTGCAGGTTCTGGTTACAAGAGGAACATCCAGACGTTCCATCCGTTCCGCAACGCGGGACAGAAGGCCGGCATCCTGGTCCATCAGTACCCAGTGCTGGGGTACGGCCAGGGCCGGTGCCAGATAGCGGGCGTTGGAGCCCGTACCTGTGCCCAGGTCGGCAATGACCAGGGGGGACGCATGCTGACTTTTTTCTGTATCCGGAGTGTTGTACGCCTGCTCTGCCCACGCCCGCACCCCGGACATCAGTTCTCGGTTGCGGGCCTGGTGGTCCGCGGGTTCCCGCAGCGCCAGCCAGTCACTGTCGAAGACCGTAAGGTCGCCCGGGGATACCAGGCTTGAGAGCGCGTCCCGGAACTCCCTGGCGGCCTGGCTCCAGCTGCGCAGGTGCTGTGCCTGTTCGCGCGCCTCTGCAGTAGCCCGAGCCAATGCTGCCGGGACATTAACCCAGTTCTCCAGGCATTGCCTGAGCTGTGTTATGTCGCCAGCCGGGTACTGCCGGATACCGGGGCGGTTACCGGTGTTCGCCAGAGCGCCACCGTCGGTGGTGATAACGGGAAGGCCCGCTGCTATGGCTTCGTCGATGACCATGCCATAGCCTTCATACAACGAGGGCAAAACAAAGATATCCGCTTGCCGGTAGGCTTTTTTCAGCCCCTCGTCGTCCAGTTCACCGGCCAGGGTGATGCGTTCCTCAAGCCCGTATTGATCGACCAGCTGTCGTACACTCTGGCCGTAGGCTTCATCCCGGTCCATCGAGCCCGCCAGTGTGCAGTGCCACGGCAGGTGTTGAAGACCCTCAAGGGCCTCCACCAGATGATGCTGGGCCTTGCGTGGAGAAAGATGGGCCACACACAACAGGCTGATGGTGTCGCCGGACTCTTGTGAAGTCTGGGGTGAAGGCCGGGGTGAAGACTCGCCGGATGCGCTGACACCCGCAATGGTGTCTGCTCCCGGTTCCACAACACATATACGCTGTGGCGAAACCTCGTAATCCAGCAGTCGCTCCGCCGTGTGCCGGCTGGTAGCTATAACACCGGACACCACTGCCAGGGCCCGGCGTTCAGCCTCGAACAGCCAGTCCCGGGTTTGAGCTGTCAGACCGGTTTCATCCGCCAACGGATGATGCACCAGCGCCACGAGATTCAGCCGCCCGGCGTGGGCTGCAACCACATCGGGCAAAGCACCCATGGCCAGGCCATCCAGAACCACCGTGGAACCGTCCGCCACACCGGCCAGGAAGCTGTTCATTGACGCCTCTGCCAGGCGATCCGGTAACGGAAAACGACCACTCAGCCCCTCCCGGCATGCTTCAACGCCGGTGGCCCCGAGCCCCTCCGCTATCCGCCGGACATACCGGTAACCACCGGTATTCTGGTCAGGATCACCGGGAACAACAAAAAATACCGGGTGAGCGCCCTCAGAGCTTGCCATGGTAACTGGCCCAGGCAATATGGGATTCGCCGAGAGTAACTTTCATTCCGCACAACCCCCTGCCGGTCTCCCCCAGCCTGCCCTCCTGTATGGCTCCGGCCATCCGGTCAAACACCGTTGCGGCCATGAACTCGGTGGTGGTGTTGCGGCCAGCAAACTCCGGGATATCGTCCAGGTTTTTCATGTTGAATTCGGCGATCACTTCAGAGAGCACCTTTGAGGCCAGGCCGATATCCACTATGAGATCGTCCTCATCCAGCGCTTCCCGCTCGAAGGTTACGTCCACAACGTAAGTCGCGCCGTGCAGGCCCTGGGCGGGGCCGAAGATTTCACCGTTGAAGCTGTGGGCGATCATCATGTGGTCTCTGACAGTGAGACTGAACATAGGGTCGGTTTCCTTTGGGTAATTGAACGATATCAGGTGCGGTTATAGATAATACGATGGCACAGGGTTTCCGATGCAGAGGGGAAATCTTTGCCGCCGGAGCCACCGGCCAGTGCCGCCATCACCCCGGGCAATGAGTCGAAATCACTCTCTCCGGTAATCAGGCTATCCAGCGCGTTATCCCGCAAAAGATCCAGCGCCAGGGCCATGCGGTCACGATACTGCCAGCGGGGAACCTGTGCCGGGTTGAGATGCCCCACCTGGCTGGAGCGGATGGTCAGCCGGCGGGAATGGAAACCCGAGCCCAGTGACAGGGGCACTGTTTTCGAGCCGTACCAGCTCATCTCGATAATGCGCCCTTCCATACCCGCCAGTTGCAATGCGGTTTCAAGGCCTGCGGGATGACCACTGGCGTGGATAACGAGGTCGTTATCATCCTGCTGGCAACGGGTTGTGAACTGCAGGCCCAGGGATTCGGCCACGGCCTGCCGGCCGGGGTTGGTATCGACAGCGGTCACCCGGGTACCGGGTATCCGGCTGGCAAGCCATGCCACCAGCAGGCCCACCACCCCAAGCCCTACCACGGCAATACGGTCTCCGATGCGCGGGGCGGCGTCCCACAGGCCGTTGACAGCCGTTTCCATGTTCGCCGCCAGCACGGCTCTGCCGGCGGAAAGCCCTTCCGGCAGGGGCACAACCGCCGTTGCGGGAACCCGGTAGCGGGTCTGATGGGGAAACAGGCAGAACACTTTCTGCCCCGCCAACTCATCAGGGCCGGAGATAACCTGCCCGACGCTGGCGTAGCCGTATTTGACCGGAAATGGAAAGTCACCCTCCTGAAAGGGTGCCCGCATGGTTTGGTATTCGGACTCCGGCACCTGGTTGCTGAATACCAGGGCTTCGGTTCCACGGCTGATACCCGAGTACAGGGCCTGAACCTCTACCGCCGGGTTGTCTGCCGATGCCATGGCCGGGGGGTGGTGGTCAAAGGTCGCCTCGCGGATCGCCCCTTCCAGGGGACCGGTGACCCAGAATGCGTTCGTCATATCGTCTGTTTCCTTACAGCGCACGTAAGCAACTATAGTGCATACAGAGGCACATACGCAGAGGTTTACTGATGGATTCCCGCACCCGGACATTTAGCCTGCCGCTGGCCGCTGACCTGGCCTGGGGCGCCTGCCTGACTGCCCTGCTGGTAGCCGGTTCCGGTATCGGATTTCCATTGCCCGTGGCCTATTACGTTACCGCAGCGTTGCTGTATCTGGCCATTGCGCTGCCCGTTCTGCGCTACTGGCCTGCAGGGCGGGACTTCGGCTGGGCTAACCGGGCCACCCTGGTGCGCGCTGCGCTGATCGTGGCATTGGTCGGTATGGCGCCCTTTATTACCGTGCTCGGGAACTGGCTGTGGCTGTATGGGTCATTGTGTTTACTGGCCCTGGTTCTGGACGGGGTGGATGGTGCCATTGCCAGGGCCACCGACTCGGCAACCAGCTTTGGCGCCCGCTTTGATATGGAACTGGATGCCCTGTTTATCCTCGGGCTCTGCATTGCAGTAATGGCGCTGGAAAAAGCCGGTGCCTGGGTGCTTGCCCTGGGGTTGATGCGCTACGCCTTCGTAGCCGCAGGCCAGTGGCTGGCATTCATGAAGCTGCCACTGCCCGAGAGCTTTCGACGAAAAACCGTGTGTGTCTGGCAGGTAGTGACACTGATGATTGCCATACTGCCCGTCACCTCCACGGCGTTTGCAACCTGGACACTCGCAACTGCACTGGCGCTGTTGTGTTATTCGTTTCTGACGGATCTGCGCTGGCTTTATCAAACAGGGAAACAGCCATGAAAACCACCATCTCGAATGCAATCCTGGCAACCACAACGGCCGCCAGCCTGGCAATGGCCAGTTCCTCGGCGCTCGCCGAGCCAGCCACCTACGTGCTTGACGAAGAACATTTCTCCATGGGGTTCGAAGTCATGCATATCGGGTACGCACCGGTTATGGGTATGTTCCGGGAGGTTGAGGGAGAGTTTGAATACGATGAGGAAGAAAAAGAGCTGACCTCAGGTAAGGTAACCTTCAAAAGCAAGAGCGTGTTCACCAATCACGACAAACGGGACGACCATCTGCGTAACGAAGATTTCCTCAACAGCGGCAAGTTCCCGGATATCACCTTTGAGGTGACAGGATTCGAGACCACCGGAGACAACACCGGCGTTGTCACCGGGGACCTGACACTGCTGGGCCAGACCCGCTCGGTGGATGTGGACGTCACGCTGAACAAGTCCGCCGATTACCCCATCGGCCACAAGGATTACACCCTCGGCCTGTCCGCGGAAACCACCATTAATCGCAGCGACTGGGGAATGACCTACGGCATCGAGGATGAACTGGTGGGCGACGAGGTACGCCTGCGCTTCGGGCTGGAAGCGATTCGCGAATCAGGCTGGCTCTGAAATATGTGACTGCCATCACAGCCTGGAAACATTCTGTTACACAATGGGGCCAAATTTTTGCTTCGGACAAGTTCGTCCCGCTATGTTGATGGAACAATAACAACACCAGAAAGGATCCGGGAATGCCACTGCGGGCGCTATTGTCCCTCACACTCGCTGCATCCACTGCCGTCGGGCTGGGTTACCTGCTGGCCGCCGAGAACCCTGATCGGTTCTCGTGGCTGACCGGCGACCCGGCCGGCGAGCCCGGGCCCGATTCGCAGGCGCCCCGGGCCGAAGCCGCTTCCGCCAATGCCTCGCCACCACCCAGGCCGGAGCCACCCGATGACGCGGTGGGCTTCATGCTGGCCAGTGCCGCGGATCAGTACAGCCAGAACATCCGCTACCCGGAATACTCTGTCCCGCTTTCCGAGGAACAGGCAGAAGCCTACACCGGAAACCGTTTCGAGCCCGTCGAGCTGCCTCTGGAGGGTGACGGGCGTTTCACCGTCACCCTCGAGAAGTACCGCTTCGTGCAGGACGAAGACATTCTTGTGGTAGCTACCATTACCGGCTCTTCCGTGGTGTCCGACAGTCTCAGTGCCACACTGGAATCCACGGACTCCCGCCAGCAGCATGCCAGCGCATCACTTGGTAACGCCTCTGACGACACTTGGTACGAAGGGGTGATCACAGCCGATGCCGACCCCGGAGAATACCGGCTGATTGTTGAAGCGACCATCGACGGCAAACCCGTACGCCATGCCTCCACATTGACCATTGAGCCTGACCTGGGTGAATTCGACGGCCTTGGCAGCCCCCGTGTTAACAACAATGACCTGATCATCCCTGTTCACTTCGATGCCAATGAACCGGGCTTCTACGCCCTGGCTGCCCAGCTCTACCATGGTGAACGTGCCATCGCACAATTACAGACCGAGAAGCGGCTGGACGGCACCACGGACACGCTGGAACTGAAGGCCCACGGCTCGGTTATCGCCAACCGGGAGATCACCGGCGAGCTGGAGCTGCGAAACCTGCAGATCCGCCGGTTGCCGGCAAAGCCCGGCGACCGCACGGATTACGGTTTTGGCCCCGAGGAAGGCTATACGTTCTCGCCACCGGACCTGGACGGATTGACCGACAGCCCGGCGAGCGACCCCGAATCAGAGCAACGGGCGGCCCTGCTGCAAAGGCTGGCCAACAAGTTCTGATACAACAATAAAACAAAAAACGGAGCTTTTATGAAAACAAGAACGAGAAGTGCCTGTAAGGCCGCCCTGGCGGTCGCCCTGGCCGGCGGGCTTTGCGCCGGTACTGCCCAGGCCCAGCTGGCCGGCCATAATGTGATTCTGGTTCATGGCTTCCAGCAGGAAGACCTGGCCGATCCACCTGCCAACCTGGACGCTGTCAAACGTGCCGGCGAGGATTACTGGCGCACCTTCTGGCTGTCCCGCTCCGATGCCCGTGTTGACTGGGGCAGCGATGGCCGGGTGGAAGGTAACATAGCCCAGCAGGCCTACAGCCAACTGCGCCAGATCAGCCAACAGGGCCTGTGTAACGACTACTGTATTGTGGTCTCCCACTCCACCGGTGATCTGGTTACCCGCTACCTGCTGGAGAACCAGGCACGCTGGCTGCAGGCTGAAGGTCTTCAACCCCTGAAGATTCTGGCTGCCATTGATTACTCGGGGGCCGGTGGCGGCACCGAACTCGCCGACCTTGCCCTGAGCATTGCCTACAACGACAGCTGGTATAACTGGCCACTGAAGGAGGCTGTTCGCGCCTTCACCGGTATTGATCCGGAACCGGGTAAGCTGGGGGTGGTGAATGACCTGCAAACCAACGCCGCCCGGAACCTGGCGGTCAGCCCCAACAACATACCGCGGTTGCGGTTTGTGGCCGGAGGGTCGTCTTACGGCGGCATCACCAAGCCGTTCATCGCCGGCACTGACGATGGCGTGGTTCCCACCCACTCTGCCTGCGGCGCCACATCCAGCAGTGGCATCGACTCCTGTACCTCCGACCTGAGCCTGGCGGGCAAGGTATCCAGCCAGAACGGGCCGTCCGACCTGTATTACAACCACTTCCCCATTCTGATGAACGAGGGTGTGTCGCACAGTGGTGTGCTAGGTTCGGAAACCGGCAATATCTCCGTGCCGGTGGTGAACAATACAACCCTCAACGGGCTCCAGGTGGACTTCGCCAGCCGTACCTACAACAAGCGGGCCTGGTGGCAGCTGTGGGGGTCCGGTGACCAGTATGTGGAGGTTCCCGGCTCTGACCAGACCGACATGTCGACCCTGGTCTACAACACACTCAATAACTGAATAACAACCAAAGGGCTCACCCGCCCGAGGGAGAACCAACCGGCTCACGGAAGAGCCATTTTCCCGCGCTCGTGATAAACTCCGCCGCTGCCCCGGACCGGGCCAGACGATTTTCTGCAAGGCGGTTGTGAATGCCCCTCTCGAATACCCACAAATCCGACCTGTTACTGGTTGTTGTCACCCTCATGGCCGCCATCAGCTGGATGTTTTCCAAAGAAGCGGTACTGCTGATGCCACCCCTGATGTTCATGGCACTGCGTTTTCTGCTGGCCGGTTCTGTTCTGGCCGTCATTGCCTGGCCTTCCCTGCGAAAGCTGAGCTTGGATCAGGTCAAACGCAGTACCGGCGTGGGGCTGGTTTTCGGGGTTGCCATGAGTTGCTGGGTCATGGGTCTTTTCCATGCTACCCATGTGGGAGAAGGCGCCTTTCTTACCAGCCTGGGCGTGGTGATTGTACCGGTGATTGCCCGGGTGGTTTTTCGGGAGGAGCAGCCCCTGAGCACCTGGTTTGCCATTCCCGTGGCTGTCAGCGGGCTGGCGCTGCTGTCACTGAAAAACGGCTTCCGCCCCGAGATCGGACAGCTGTTCTTTGTCGGAGCGGCGTTTATCTTCGCGATGTACTTCACCCTGAACACCCGCGCCGCCAACCAGCGCACGGTGGTCAACCGCAGGGGTGAAACGGTGGAGAAGCACCGCGTACCCGCCCTGCCCCTCACCAGCATCGCACTGCTCACCGTAGGCACCGTGACGCTGGTGGAATCCACATTGCTGGAACCCTGGACACCGACCCTGGAAAACTTCTCCGGCGTGCTGGCCATGTGGATCATTGCCAGCGCCGTGGTGGGAACAGCCGGGCGTTTTCTGCTGCAAACCTACGCCCAGAGCCTGTCGGCCCACAGCCATGGTGTGGTGATCCTGGTGCTGGAGCCGGTATGGGTGGCGCTGTTTGCCGCCGGCTGGTTCAGTGAGAGTATGACGGCCACCCAACTGGCCGGCTGCGGGCTGATTTTCCTGGCCTTGCTGATCAATCGCTGGGGTGTTATCAGCAAGGCAGTCAAAGGCTGGACCAGAAAACCGAAATCCGCCTGAAAGAGGTTGACCACACCGGTCGGAATCAGTATATTTCCTCCCCGTTGCAGGACACAGGACCATAGCTCAGTTGGTTAGAGCGCTACCTTGACATGGTAGAGGTCCCCAGTTCGAATCTGGGTGGTCCTACCATTTTCTGTAACAAACAAGGCGATCAACGAAGCCTTCCTGCCTTCAGCTCTGGTCAATGCTGAATTGGCTGCTCCCTGAATCCAGGCTGCCGTGTTCCAGCCTGATTTTCACTTCAAGATTATGGCGGGAATCGGCGTTGGCCAGCGCTTCCTCCTGGCTGATTTTTCCCTGGTGATAGAGTTCAAGAATCGCCTCGTCAAACGTCTTCATACCCTGCTCCGGGCTTTTCTCCATAATTTCTCCGATGCCTTCCATTTCACCTTTGTTGATCAGATCCTTGATATAAGGGCTCGCAAGCATTACCTCCACGGCCGCGGATCTTTTTCCGTCTTTGCCTTTTAGCAGACGCTGAGAAACCACCGCCTTCAAATGCATGCTCAGATCCATGAAAAGTTCCCTGTGGGTATTTTCCGGGAAGAAGTTCACTATCCGCCTCATGGTCTGGTCGACATTGCTTGCGTGAAGTGTGGCAATGCAGAGGTGGCCGGTTTCAGCATAGGTCAGGGCCTGTTTCATGGTGTCCCGATCGCGGATTTCGCCAATCATGATCACATCGGGTGCTTCACGCATGGCCCGGCGCAGGGCCTCGCCGTAGGAAAGTGTATCAACGCCCACCTCCCTCTGGTTTACAACGCTGTGTTTATGGTGGTGGGTATACTCGATAGGGTCTTCGATTGTGAGAATATGCCCTGTTCTGTGGCTGTTCCGATGATCGATCATGGAAGCAAGCGTTGTGGATTTTCCGGACCCTGTTGCCCCCACCACCAGGATCAGCCCCCTGGGTTCCATGATCAGCTGCTCCAGTATATCCGGCAGCCCAAGCTCTCTGATCGTGGGTATTTCCGTTTTAAGATGGCGGATGACCATAGCCACTTCGCTCCGCTGCCAGAAAACGTTTACCCGGAACCGTCCGATCTGGCTGATCCCGACAGCCATATCCAGTTCAAGCGTTTTCTCGAATTCGGCGCGCTGTCTGTCATTCATTACTGAGTACGCCAGCTCTTTCACCGCACCTGGCGGCAACGGTTTCTGGGTGATGGGGCCAGTTTTACCTTCGATCTTGAGCATCACCGGAGCCCCGGTGGACAGATAAAGATCGGAAGCGCCTTTTTCGGCCATGACTTTGAGATAGGCGGGCAATTCCATCAACAACTCCTTGAGCCTTTCCGGTCAGGAAAGACGAATACGGTAGACTTCGGCAACTGAAATGTCGCCATTCCGGGCCTTGCCGAGCGCATGGCCGGTCAATGGTGTCATCCCCGAGGCGAGAGCCTGTTTTTCCAGTGCATCCACGGCAGTTCCCGAAACAATCATGTTCCGGAGTTCCGGTGTCAGAACCATGAGTTCGTAAACCGCCAGTCTGCCAGAGAAGCCGGTTTCGTGGCAGGCATGGCAGCCTTTGCCTTTGTAGAACACTTCATCGGCGCCGATACCCAGGGTTTCGCGCACCCAGGGATCAACAACCTCCTGTTCGATGCAATGGGGGCAGTTGCGCCTGACCAGTCGCTGGGCGAGAACACCATTGAGTGTCCCGCTGATGAGATAATCTTCAATCCCCATATCGATCATTCGCATCACGGTGCTGGCGGCGCTGTTTGTGTGCAGTGTGCTTAGCACCAGATGGCCAGTAAGCGCGCTCTGAACTGCGATCTGGCCGGTTTCCCTGTCCCGTATCTCACCGACCATAATAATATCCGGGTCATGGCGAAGCATATTTCGCAGTGCACTGGCAAAGGTGAAGCCTGCCGATTCGTTCACCTGCATCTGTTCAATTCCGTCCATGTGGTACTCGACGGGATTCTCCACGGTCAGAATGTTTACGCTCTTTGAGCGCAACTCATGCAGCGCTGCGTAAAGCGTCGTGCTTTTTCCCGAACCCGTTGGACCGGTAATGAGCAACATGCCCTGCCCGCGATGAATGAGGTCAACAAACTTCTGCCGGTCTGTATCGGTAAACCCCAGGTCATCGACGGATTTGAGCCCCTGGCGGGTATTGAGTATCCGGATGACAACACTTTCCCCTACGATGGTGGGCATTACCGAGATCCTGAGATCCACATCGTGCTTGTCCCACCTTACTGATGCACGTCCGTCCTGGGGTGTCCGGCGCTCGGTGATATCCATACCACCGATAATCTTTATCCGGCTTACGGCAGCCGCCAGCATCCCTTTGTTGAAACGTTTGATGGGAATCATATCGCCGTTGAGCCGATAGATAAGCTGAACATAATCCTCTCTCGGGCTCAGGTGAATGTCAGACGCATTCTGGCGGATTGCATCCCGGATGACCGAGTTTACAAACCGGATAACCGGTTTTTCCCGACCAAGTTTTTCAATCGCCTGCCGGTTGGGCTGAGCAGCCGGGGTTTCCACCAGCTCCATCTCCAGCTCTTCAGCGGCTTCCTGACTTTCGGCGGCGCCATAATAGCGATCGATTTCCCGGGTCAGTTCCGGCCTGGATGCCAGGACATATTTAACAGGATAGCCGGCAAGAAAATTAAGGATATTGAGAGCTTCAGTGTCCGAGGGATCGCTCAAAGCCACGACAAGCCGGCGTTCGTGAAACATGAGTGGAAGCACACTCAGCCGGGCGGCAGTCGTGGCAGGAATGAAACGGGTGGCCTTGGGATCTACATCGAACTCGTCGAGACGAACAAAAGGAACGCCAAGCTTGTAGGCCAGGGCTCGTTGAATGGTTTCTTCCGAAACAAATCCCAAGTCGACCAGAACCTGGCCTATGGGACGGGTTGGCTCAGTACGTTTACGGTGAAGGGCAGTATTCAGTTGCTCGCTGTCCAGAACCCCTGACTGGACAAGAATATCGCCAATGGTTTTTCTCAGAGTCCTGTCGAAGCCGCTCTGTTCAATCGTTTTGCTGCGATCCAGGGCATCCGACAATTGTCGGGCATTGCCCACCTCCAGAAGCCCCAGGGACAAGGGAGACGTGTCTTTTTCCTGCGAGCTATCTGCGCTTTCCGCCGCCAACCCGGGAGGGTCCTCCACCGGCCCTGACTGTAAAGGAACATGCCCGAGCCTGTATGTTCTGATGGCTTGCCAGGGAACGAAGCGTTCTACAAGATGCGCTTCGTCCGATGCATGCCAGACCTCCACCCCGTGGGACGTGACCACGGCTGAAACCATCGTGCCACTAATAGTCTGGCCGTTAACAAGGGTGACAATGTAATTCTGGAACTCGTGGGGGCTGCCCAGATGACTGGCGTACACGGGACGGTCTACATGAGCAATCAGTGGCCATTGGATGGGTATAGGACTATGGTTCACATCTGACGTCAGATCAATCCGACCAGAATTGGGCTTCCAGGCCGCGACGGTGCCAACGCTCTGATGGCCGTCGAGATAATAGATGGTTGCCTGAGCCACGGAAACTCCTCGTTAGCAATACATTACAGTATAGCTAGTATGACCATTATAGAAGCAACAGGGATCCTATCCCGGGATCTGGGACCATCCAGGACTTGAGACTCAAGCATGATCAGCCCCTGCACAGAAGAACATGCCATAATCTACCCCTCGGCATAAAAGAGCCGTTTTCCCCCTCCCTGGAAGCAATACTCAAGATTTTGTTCTCAATATCCGGCAACTATCGCGTTGGCGGCGCCATGAACTCTGGGCCGACGGGGTCGTCAATGCACCTCTCGAGAATCCCGTCAATCGTTTCAAACGCTTCCTTGTCCCGCGACCAGCCTTCGATATCGTCCACCGGATCGAGTTGCTCAGGCCTCCGTGCGCGCCAGAGCAAGAACATTCTTCTGGTAGCGCTCACGGGCAAACGCATCCAGTTCAGCCACGGCATTCAGGTACTGGCGAAAGCGGTCACCCTGGAACTTGGGATCGTTCTTTCTCAGGTCGTCACCGGTAAACTGCGTATCTTCACGCATCTTGCCGGACAGCAAACCGCGGCATAGCCCGCCAGGGCTTTGCCCACAATCTCTTCCGATCGTCCGAATCCGTATACCGGTGCGGTATCAATCAGGCCAATGCCCCTGTCGATCGCCCGGTGGATGGTATCAATGGACTGGCCTTCATCAGTGCCGCCCCACATCCAGCCACCAATGGCCCAGGTACCCAGGCCAACCGGTGTCACCTGAATATCGGTGTTTCCGAAAGATCGGGGCTCCATGCTTCCTCCTGTTTCCTTGTAAAAGGCGCTATCTGAGGGTCTTAAGGCTCACTTGATTATTGGCAATCAACAATAACATTCAGCCTGAACTCTCGCCAATTGCGCAAGTCTTGCGCTCCCGGCAAAAACCGCCTGAAAATGATAAAAGTCAAAATGAAAGATTTTTTACGGCTTTTTTAGAGTCATTTTGATTAAAGCCAGGCTTTATATAACCGTCGATTTTTATTTGTTTGTAAATACAGAGCCTTAACAATAAGGTGGATATTACTTACTGATATAGTGTTGAAATCACTGAATATTATTAGTTGATTAACTCATGTTTCCATACCAGACTCGATTCAAAATGGAGTATTCGAGACTTAGCCTGGTATCGATTATGTTCACTTATCGAATTTTCTCAGTGTTAGGGAGACTCTGAATAAGTCTCGAAATCAGCGATAATACGGCCATCGCCAACCGCATAGGATTCGTTGCCACCATGGATCAGATCACTTTCTCCGAA
>NZ_LIHP01000018.1 GCF_001314605.1 Marinobacter sp. HL-58 | reverse complement strand
GGCTTCGGAGAAAGTGATCTGATCCATGGTGGCAACGAATCCTATGCGGTTGGCGATGGCCGTATTATCGCTGATTTCGAGACTTATTCAGAGTCTCCTTATATGTCGTGAATTACAATACATCCTTGCTGTATTCGACTGGCCACAAACAGCAACCTAAAAGTAGCAATAAAAATTGCCAATTGCCTACCTGTAAGCTTTTAATTATGTGATAGTTATCACGAACTTTCTAACTGATTGAACATTCAAAATAGGCCGCATTTTTCATAATTGCTCGCTTGATGGAAGCCAGCGAACATGTCCATATTGTAACCTCTAAACCAGAGCTGATAGGTATGATGAATACTCTTAACAAATCGGGAGGTGCTCATGGGCAAAGTGAAGAATCTGACAATAGGCGGTTTCTTAGTCGCGACAATACTAATTGCCGGCTGCGCCACCGTCGGCCAGGACTTTGCCACTCACAATGTGGACCAGATCGAAATCGGGGAGACCACCCGCGCGGATATCCAGGAAATGTTCGGTGAGCCCTGGCGCACTGGTGTTGAGGATGGCAAGCGCACCTGGACTTACGGAAAGTATCGCTGGTCTGCTTTTGGCGATGCTGAAACAACGGATCTGGTGGTGCGATTCAACAAGGATGGAACCGTGTCTTCCTACGTCTATAACACCACCGAATAAGTGTCGGCCTATCCGGAGATAGTGGAAATGGGTGATCAGCGCGATCCCGCTAATATCGAGGAGTTGCTGGATCGGATTGAGGCCGGGTATGCGGAGGAATCTCACGTTTCCATTGGTGAAATGATGGATTCGGTGGGGCGCAGGACCTTTGGCCCGGTGGTTCTGTTCGTCGGGTTGATTCTGGTGACCCCTTTGAGCGGTCTGCCGGGTATGCCGACTATGATGGGGCTGATCACGTTGTTAACCCTGGGGCAGATTCTGGTGGGCCGACGACATTTCTGGTTGCCGCGCTTGCTGGTGGAGCGGAGGGTGCCGCGCCGCAAGCTTGTACAGGGGCTGGAGCTGTTACGTCCGGGCGCGCGCCGGATTGATCGCCTGATCCGCCCCCGGTTCATCCTGCTGGTCAAGGGGCCGGGGCTCTATGTAATGGCCCTGGCCTGCATGGTCATTGCCACTGTCTTGCCCGCAACCGAGATTGTACCGTTCAGTGCCAGTATCGCGGGCCTGGCGCTTATGATGTTTGGCCTGGCAATGATTTCGAAGGACGGGCTCCTTGCGCTCTGTGCCTGGGGAATTGCACTGGCGGGCCCGGTTATGCTGGCGCGAATTACGTAAAACCGGGGATTCTGAGCTAGATTGTCATAAGAGGAACGCCTGATAATCTGGCGAAAAAGGAGAATCACCATGATACGTCTATTTTATCTGGTCTCTTCGATTGACAGTGCAAAGGAAATCTCCGACGACCTTCACGAGCATGGGGTTACTGACTGGCGTTTTCACATCGTCAGCAAGGACGAAGCAGGGCTCTATACCCATCAACTCCACACGGCCTCGATTCTTGATCGCACGGATCTGCCGAGGTTCGTGGAGCGCGGTGCCATCATCGGATTTATCCTGGCGCTGGCTTTCCTTGTTCCACTGGCATTGCTGGAGATTCTGAACATGCCGGCGGCTGCCTGGATCGCCCTGTTCATCTTTATTGTTGTTGCCGGGGGCTGGGTTGGCGGATTCGGCGGAATCCAGAGTGAGAACTACCGGATTGAGCCATTTCACGAGGATATTGAAGCAGGCAAGTACCTGATAATGGTGGATGCACCGAAGCAGTACGTTCCCAAGGTGAAGGAACTGATGACCAAGAATCATCCCGAAGCAGTCCTCCAGGGCCAGGATTCCAGCTTCAACAATCCGTTTGCCAGCAAGCGTCGTGGGTTAAAGCGGGCGTGACAGGCTGCAGGTACTTTTCCGGAATCACAGCATGAGCAAGACCGGTGTCGTGCTTACCGGTGGTGGCGCCAGGGCGGCCTATCAGGTGGGCGTCCTGCGCGCCATTGCCGATATGTATCCGGACTGGAGTCATCCGTTCAACGTGATCATCGGCACGTCCGCCGGCGCCATCAACGCGATGGCTGTGGCGGGCAATCGCGGGCTCTTTCGGCATAATATCGATCATCTCGAAAAAGTCTGGTCCGAGTTGACCATGGAGCGGGTTTTCCGGGCCGATACCATCAGTCTGATGCGCAGCTTCAGCAACATTGCCCGCAAACTGGTCAGCAGCCCCATCGAGAGCGGGCCGGTATCCTTTCTTAATAATTCGCCCTTGCGGAAGCTGCTGGAAAAGGAAATTGACCTTGATAATATCCGCAAGACCATCCGGGAAGGCCATATCGATGCGGTGGGCCTGAATGCCTGTGGCTATTCCACCGGGCAGAATATCTGTTTCTTTGAGGGGAAGGAGGGCCTGGAAGGCTGGTCAGTTGGCCAGCGAGGGGGCGCGCGTACGGAATTGTCAGTCAGTCATATTATGGCGTCGTCCGCGATTCCCACGCTGTTCAGGCCCGTAAAAATCAACCGTGAGTATTTTGGCGACGGTGTTACCCGGCAGATGGCCCATATCAGCCCGGCCCTGAGGCTCGGGGCCAGCAAGGTGCTGGTTATCGGCGTGAGTGCCAACGCCATGTGCCCACCCCACCGACCAGAGAAGCCCGGAATCCCGACACTCACCCAGGTGTTGGCCCATGTGTTCAATGGCATGTTTCTGGACACACTGGATTACGACATTGATCGCTCGCGCCTGATCAACCAGTTGCTGGAACTGATACCGGAGCAGCGGCTGAAGGAATCCGGGCTGGACCTGAGCCCCGTGGATATCCTGGAAATTTCACCCTCCGAACCCATTAACGACCTGGCCATGAAATACATCGATGCCATGCCCCTGGTCTTGCGGCGCCTTACCGGTGCCTCGGACACAGCGCCATTCTCCAGTGCCAACCTGGCCAGCTTCCTGCTGTTTGATAAACGCTTCTGCCGGGACCTGATTGAGCTGGGCTACCGGGATGGCCAGAGCCATGCCCGGCAGATCGAACGGTTTTTTGCCAAGGATGGCTGAACAATCAGCCCCTTAAGCCATTTACCAGCTTGTCGATGCTTTCCTTGGCGTCCCCAAACAGCATGCGGGTGTTGTCCTTGAAGAACAGCGGGTTCTCGACACCGGAATAACCGGTGGCCATGCCGCGCTTGAGTACCACCACCTGTCGTGCTTTCCAGACTTCCAGTACCGGCATGCCGGCGATGGGGCTGCCGGGATCCTCGGCGGCGGCCGGGTTGACGGTGTCGTTGGCCCCGATCACCAGCACCACGTCGGTGTCCGGGAAGTCGGCATTGAGTTCGTCCATTTCCAGCACGATGTCATAGGGCACATGCGCCTCCGCCAGCAGCACGTTCATGTGCCCGGGCAGGCGACCGGCAACCGGGTGAATGCCAAAGCGCACATTCACCCCCCGGTCCCGCAGGATTTTGGTCATTTCGCTGACCCCGTTCTGGGCCTGGGCCACCGCCATGCCGTAACCCGGCACGATGATCACCGAATCAGCGTTGCGCAGTTCCTCGCACACGTCATCCACCGTGGATTCGTGGACCGTCTGATCGGAATCGACAGCCGCGGAACTGCTGGTGGTCTGGCCAAAGCCGCCGAGAATCACGCTGATAAAGGATCGGTTCATGGCCTTGCACATGATGTAACTGAGGATGGCACCGCTGCTGCCCACCAGGGCACCGACCACAATCAGCAGATCATTGCCCAGCATGAAACCGATGGAGGCCGCCGCCCACCCGGAGTAGCTGTTGAGCATGGACACCACGACGGGCATATCCGCGCCACCGATGGCCATGATCAGGTGGATACCGAGCACCGAGGCAATCACCGTCATCACCACCAGCGCAAGAATGCCGAGTGCCATGCTTTCGGTACCCAGGAACCAGGCCCCGAGCAAGACGCAGGCGATGATCGCCACCAGGTTCATAAGGTGTCGGCCGGGCAAGGTCAGCGCCTTGCTGTCGATACGGCCGTCCAGTTTGCCGCAGGCCACCAGGGACCCGGTAAACGTCACCGCACCGATAAAGATGCCCACGAAGACTTCCACCAGTTTGATGGTGTGCTCGGTACCGCTGGTGGCGATCAGCGGCTCGATGTAGCCGGCAAAGCCCACCAGAACCGCTGCCAGGCCCACGAAGCTGTGGAGCAGGGCCACCAGTTGCGGCATCTGGGTCATTTCCACCTTGTTGGCAATGGGGATGCCGATAGCGGCACCCAGCAACACGGCGATCACAATAGCGGTAATGCCACCGTCACCAACGCTGGCGAGGGTAGCCCCCACCGCAATGATGATGCCGGCAACACCATACCAGTTACCCCGCCGCGCGGATTCCTGGTGGCTGAGGCCACCGAGGCTGAGGATAAAACAGATACTTGCGACCACGTAGGCCACGCTCACCAATCCTGTACTCATATCGGGCGTCTCCTACTTGCGGAACATTTTGAGCATGCGATGGGTGACCCGGAAGCCGCCCCCTATGTTGATGCTGGCAATCAGCACCGCGACAAAGGCCATGATGCCAACGGCGATATTCTCCGCCTGGGCCAGATGCAGAATGGCTCCGATCACAATGATGCCGCTGATGGCATTGGTTACGCTCATCAGAGGGGTGTGCAGTGAGGGCGTTACATTCCAGATCACCTGCCAGCCGATAAAGCAGGCCAGCACAAACACAGTGAAGTGCTGCAGGAAGCTTTCCGGCGCGTGGGCGCCCACACCATAGAGTGCCAGGGCGGTCACTATCAGCAGCGAGCCTTTACCGATCAGGCTGCGCCGGTCCGCGGCTTTTTTCGCCGCCGCTTTCTGTTCCGCAGAGGGTTCTTCCGTGCCGGGAGCCGGCTGGGGACTGACCGGGGCTTCCGGCTTGGGTGGTGGCCAGGTGACGTCCTCACCATTGACCACCGTCAGGCCACGGATAACGTCGTCCTCCATGTTGACCACCGGCTGGCCATCTTTTTCGGGGGTCAGTTCGGTCAACAGGTGAAACAGGTTGGTGGCGTAGAGATCGCTGGCCACCTTGGCCATACGGCTGGGCAGGTCGGTGTAGCCGATGAGCGTCACGCCGTGATGATGGGCCACCTTGCCCGGCTCGGTCAGCTCGCAGTTACCGCCACGCTCGGATGCCAGGTCGACAATCACGCTGCCGGGTTTCATGGACTTCACCATGTCGGCGGTAATCAGTTTCGGTGCCGGTTTGCCGGGAATCAGGGCGGTGGTGATGATGATATCCACCTCTTCCGCCTGCTCCGCAAACAGCGCCATCTCCGCCTTGATGAACTCATCGCTCATCTGCTTGGCATAGCCACCACTGCCACTGCCGTCCTCGTCATCGAAATCCAGCACCAGGAACTCGGCGCCCATGCTTTCGACCTGTTCCTTCACTTCCAGCCGGGTGTCAAAGGCCCGCACGATGGCGCCCATGCTGTTGGCGGCACCAATGGCGGCCAAACCAGCCACCCCGGCACCGATCACCATGATCTTCGCCGGCGGTACCTTGCCCGCTGCCGTCACCTGACCGGTAAAGAAACGCCCGAAGTTATTGGCTGCCTCAATCACCGCCCGATAGCCGGCAATATTGGCCATGGCACTGAGCGCGTCCATTTTCTGGGCGCGGCTGATACGGGGCAGGCTGTCGATGGCAAAGGAGGTAATCTTCCGCGCCGCCAGCTTTTCCAGCAGCTCCGGATTCTGGGCCGGCCAGATGTAACTGACCAGAAACGCCCCTTCCTTCATCAGGTCCACTTCGTGCTTACCGAGGGCGGGGTTTTCCATGGGGGCGCGGACTTTCAGAATGAAATCCGCCTCCTGCCACAGCGACTTGGTGTCGGCGGCGATGGCCGCTCCCACTTTCTCGTAGGCCTCGTCTGAATAGTTCGCGGCTTCGCCGGCACTGGTTTCAACCACCACCTCGTAACCAAGCCCGATGAGTTTATGAACAGAGGGCGGCGTGGCCGCCACCCGCCGCTCATCCTCGAAGATTTCCCTGGGGATACCGATTTTCATTGTTGTTACGTCCTCCGGATTGCCCGATGAACCAGATGTCTGGATACCTACATACTAGTGCAAGATCCCGGATCTGCCCGAAAAACGGAGGGTTAAAACAATACTCAGGAGCGTGATTGCAGCAGCGCCGCCAATGCCTGCTCGGACACACCATCCAGCATCGCACCCCGGAACTGCCGGTTGATAAACCGCTCGGTCTCCTGCTGAATGGCCTCCCGCTGCCCGGGCTTCTCGATGTAATCCATGGCGCGGAAAAGGATATAGCGGATGGTCATGCGGGAAATCTCGTGAATCGTCTCCGGCGGCACGGCACTGACCAGCCGCCGCTCGATAATATCCTCCGCCATCTCCCGGGCACTGGCATCCAGCTGCGACTCCAGGGCCCTCCGGAGTAAAGGCGACGGCCCATGCAGTTCCCTCACTGCCACCGTGGTTGCTGCCGGATTGGCCAGGAAGTAGTGGTACACAAACGTCACCGTGTCATGGGACGCCTGCTCAGACGATTCCGCCATTTGCCGCAGCTCACGAACTCCTGACTTCATGTCCTCTGCGATATAACTGAGTACCTGCAGGCCAAACTCGTCCAGGTTCTTGAAGTGGCGGTAAAAGGTATTCGGGTTCAGCCCGGCTTCCCGGGCAAGTTCCCGAAGGCCGAGAGAAGTAAGGCTGCGGCTTTGGTTGATTAACCGCAGCGCTGCCTGAATCAACTTTAGTTTTCCACCCGTCAAAACGCTCATGAAGTATCACCTTGGCTTGAAGGGGTAATTGGGGAGGCCTTTCCGAAACTGTGCGGAGCCATGGATGGCGGAGCTCAAGCGCCACATGGATGTGCTTGAGCGTGTTTCGGAAAGGCCTCCCCAATTGCCCCAAACTCCCGAACATAAGGACAAAGAGGACAGTCATTTATCAAACCAGGCCATTTGGTAATTTCAGTCTGAGCTGAAGTATACAGCTGTCTACTTCGTTGTGTATACATGTGTATACCGCCAATCATCATGGCGAAACATACAACAACAGGCAAGGCCAGAGCGCCAGCGAACAACGAGGTAGAACATGAGTCAGACAGCACAAATCGCCATCATCGGCACCGGCTTCTCCGGCCTGGGTATGGGCATCAAACTCAAGGAAGCCGGCTACCACAACTTCGTCATCCTCGAACAGAGCGACGACATCGGCGGCACCTGGCACGAAAACCACTACCCCGGCTGCGCCTGCGACGTCCAGTCTGCCCTCTACTCCTTCTCCTTCGAACAGAACCCCAACTGGAGCCGGATGTTCGCCCGGCAGAAAGAAATCCAGGCCTACCTGCGCCACTGCGCCCAGAAATACGGCCTGATGGAGCACATCCGCCTGAACACTCACGTGGCCGGCGCCCGGTTCGACGAAAACACCCAGAGCTGGACGATCGAGACCTGCGACAGCCCCAAACTCTGGGCCTACATGCAGCATGAAGGCCTGAACCCCGGCGACAAACTCGACCGTAAGGACAAGGATCTGCCTGAGTTCAGCTCCTTCAAGGCGGATGTCGTGGTTTCCGGCATGGGCGGCCTCAGCACACCGGCTTACCCCAACATCAAGGGCATCGACACCTTCACCGGCAAGAGCTTCCATTCCCAGGACTGGGACCACGATTACGACTTCAGAGGCAAGCGGGTAGCAGTGATCGGCACCGGTGCCTCGGCCATCCAGTTCGTACCGGAAGTGGCCAAGGACGCCGCCCACCTGGACTTGTACCAGCGTACACCGCCGTGGATCGTACCCAAGCCGGACCGGGAGATCCGTCCACTGGAGCGGATGATGTACAGGAGGTTCCCCCAAACCCTGAACGCCTTCCGCCAGAGCATCTACTGGATGCTGGAGGCCCGGGTGCTGGGCTTTGTAGGCAATCCCCGCATCCTCAAGATCGGCGAGCTACAGGCTCGCCGCCATATCCGCAACCAGATCAAGGACAGGGAACTGCGCAAAAAGGTCACTCCGGATTTCCACTTCGGCTGCAAGCGGGTACTGATTTCCAACAACTACTACCCGGCCCTGGCCCGGGACAACGTGGACGTGCTCACCGATGGCATCCGCGAAGTGCGGGGCAACGTGATTGTGGATAACAACGGCAACGAGCGGGAAGTGGACTGCATCATCTACGGTACCGGCTTCCGCGCCCAGGACCCGATCCCCGCCGGCATGGTATACGGCCGCAACGGCCAGGACCTGCTGGATGCCTGGAAAGACGGCGCCGAAGCCTACAAGGGCAGCACCATCGCCGGCTTCCCCAATTTTTTCATGCTCATGGGCCCCAACACAGGCCTGGGCCACAGCTCCATGGTGTACATGATCGAAAGCCAGATCCAGTATGTGCTGGATGCCCTGAAACAGATGGACAAGCACGGCTGGAAGAGCGTGGAAGTGAAGGAAGACGCCCAGAGCCGATACAACGCCTCGATTCACGCCAAACTGGGGGATTCTGTTTGGCAAACCGGTTGCAAGAGCTGGTATGTGAACGAAAACGGCAAGAACACCACGCTGTGGCCGGGCTTCACCTGGCAGTTCCGCCAGCAGACGAAGCGGTTTGATGCGCAGCAGTATGTGTGTGAGCCCGAAGCGGTGGAAGTAGGAGAGGCTGCGCCTGCATTGTAGGCTGCCTGATCATAGTCTTACCCAATATGGGCAAAATTTTGCCCATATTGGGTAGTCTAATAAGGTTCGTAAAGCTATGCCCCTGGCGCCAACTGCGGAAAATACCAGGGTTCCGCATGTTCAGGAATCTCCCATTTCAGCGGAGAGCGGGTGCTGGTCTCACTCAGCAGGCCGTCCTGTTTCATCTGGTTCAACAACCTGCGTGCGCTGCGTTCGTGCATTCCCGTTAGTGCAATCGCCTGCTTGCGATCAAGGGATCCCTGGATGAAGGCATTGAACAGCACCAGAGCGGCTGTTGATTTCAGTTCGGCATCGACACCCGGAACCCGCTTATCGTTGCGAGCCATCACGTAACGGTCAATTCGTTCCCTGAGCTTTTCGAGTGCGAGCAGGTCTGACATATAGTTTGCCTGGTCGAGGGCTGTGTCCAGAACGAACTCGCAGAATTCCATCAATCCCGTCTGGCTGAGATAGCCTCTGCCATCACTGTTCCCTTGTCTGGGATAATCCGCCCGGGCCAGCGCCGCCTTATAGGTTTCCGCCGATCGCGCCAGACCACGGCTGAGGCACCAGACACCGTAACTCTCAAGCCCGGCGGCTTTCAGTGCGGCATCCGTCCACAACCGGATAACACGACCATTGCCGTCAAGGAATGGATGAATCCAGAGAAAGCGGTGGTGGGCTGCGGCAATGGCGATCAGTTTGTGGTCACCGCTATATTTTCTGGGATGATATTCCTCGCAGAACCGTGGCATTAGCGCGGGGAGGGCCTGATGCTCTGGCGGCACATGCCTACCAATCTCAACGTCACGCTGGCGCCATTGTCCCGGCTCAACCAATTCCAGGAGAGTGCCTTTTTGATCACGAACTTCCCTGAGTGAGTCCGGCACTTGGGCATAGAAGCGCTGGTGAAGCTTCAGCATGAACTCTGGCGAATAGATCTCATCCAGTTCCGGGGCTTTGGCATACAGCCACTTCTGAACCTCGATATGGGCAAGCGATTCCCTTTGCAGGTCACGTTTTACCGGATCATCGCTGTAGTGTCCCTTTTGGGCCTGGCGAATCTCATGTGGCTGTGTTCGGTTACCTTCAATCAAGTTGGAGTAGTAGGAATTGATGACCGCCATGTGCAGTCGAAGGGTTTCGGCGCTTTCCGGAGACAGTTGTCCGGCCAGCCTTGCAGAGATCCGGTTTAGCTCCATGGCCTTGTCTGGCAGGGCTGATTTTCTAAGTGCCTGCTCTCCGGGTACGAAGGGGGCAAGGTCCATTATTGAGGCTGCGGCCATGGAAGTTCCAGTAATTCTGTCCGGTTAATTGTCCGAATTATTTATTTATAAATTATTGAGATATAATGATATTTGATACAATTTAATTAAACTAATAGAATTTTTGTCCGGTTCTGTGTCCGGGTTGATGGTTAGGTTAGCTCACCGATGACTTGATCGCCAGCTTTCCCTACATCATGGTTTTGTATAAGGGAAGCAACAGGAGTGCGCGACATGACCCAACTAACCCTACCTGATAGATCCCGGATTCTGGAGGCTGAGCGGCGTATTCGACCACACCTGGGCGAAACACCGCTTCTGAATGTGCCGGATCTGAATGCCGCAATGTCCCAGCCGCTGGGTTTGAAGTGTGAGAGCCTCCAGCGCACCGGCAGCTTCAAGGCCCGTGGTGCGTTGAACTGGCTGCTGACGGCGTCCGAACACGAGCTCGAGGCCGGCCTGGTGACGGTCTCGGCCGGTAACCACGCCATCGCCCTGGCTTGGGCGGCGGCCATGCAGCATGTGCCGCTCACCGTGGTCATGCCTGAAGGCTCCAGCCCCCTGAAGATTCGCCGTACCAGAGAACTGGGTGCCGAGGTGATGGTTCAAGGCACCATTCAGCAAGCCGTAGCCCTGTGTCACCAGATGCGGGATGAGCAGGGGCTGACCCTGGTGCATCCCTATAACGATGTCCGCATCATGGCCGGGCAGGGCACGGTTGGCCTGGAATTGCTGCGTCAGCAGCCGGTTGTGGATCGGGTGCTGTGCCCCATTGGCGGAGGCGGGCTGATCTCCGGTCTGGGGCTGGCCATCAAGGCGCAGCGGCCGGAGGTTGAGCTGATTGGCGTGGAGCCGGAAGGCGCAGCCACCATGTTCAATGCCTGGCAAAAACAGGATGCCACAGCCAGCCTGGACTCGGTGGCTACCTGGGCCGCGAGCCTGGCGCCAGCGGTGGTGGGGGATTGCACCTACGCCGCCTCCCGCCAGGTGGTGGACCGGATTGTGACGGTTTCCGAGGCGGGTATCCGGGAGGCAACCCGACGGCTGCTGACCGAGGCCAGGCTCTATGTCGAGCCCGGCGCCAGCGTAGGCCTGGCAGCGTTACTGGAAAACCAGGTTCCGCCGGAACCAGAAAAGAACACGGTTCTGATCATTACCGGCGGCAACCTGGACCCGGAGCAGGTCAGTCAGTGCCTGTGACGGGTTAAAGCACCACGCCTAGCTGACCAGCGTGCCGCCATCCACCGCCAGGCACTGCCCGGTGATGTGCCGCCCGGCCTCGGAGGCCAGTAACACCGCCGCACCCTTGAGATCCTCCTCGCCGCCGAAGCGGTTCAGGGGAATGCGCTCGAGCATCTTCTCACCCTGGGCATCCAGCAGCCCCTGGGACATCTTCGACGGGAAGAAGCCCGGGCACAGGGCGTTCACATTGATGTTGTAATGGCCCCATTCGGAGGCCAGGGCACGGGTGAAGTTCACCATGGCGCCCTTGCTGGTGTTGTAGGCGATGGTTTTCATACCTTCCGGGTTGCCGGACAGGCCCGCGATGGAGGCTATGTTGATCACCTTGCCGGTGTGGCGGGGAATCATGCAGCGCTTGCCCACAGTCTGGGTCAGGAAGAAGGCGGCGTTGACGTTCAGGTTCATCACCTTCATCCAGCCTTCCGCCGGGTAGTCCTCGGCAGGGGCACCCCAGGTAGCGCCGGCGTTGTTGACCAGGATGTCGATGTCACCCAGCTGGCTGACCACCTGATCCACCACGCCCGGAATGCCTTCCAGGTCGGAGAGGTCGGCGGCGATGGTGATCACTTCCACCCCCTGGCTTTCCAGGTGCGCCCTGGCCTCGTCCAGCTCATGCTGCTTGCGGGCACTGATGGCGATTCTGGCCCCCAGTTCCCCCAGGGCTTCGGCCATCTGCAGGCCCAGGCCGCGTGAGCCTCCGGTGATAAAGGCGACCTTGCCGGTCAGATCCAGTAACTGTTTTACACTCATGGTGATCTCCTTGGAATATCAGGCGGTCTTTGCCAGCAGGCCATCACTGACCTGGGCCAGGTGATGATTGGCATCGCCGAACAGCAGGTTGATCAGCGTCAGGCGCTTGAACAGGTGGGCGGCGAACATCTCGTCGGTCACACCCATACCACCGTGCAACTGAACCCCTTCCTGGCCCACGTAGCGGGCGGCCTGGCCCACCAGGGTCTTGGCCATGGAGATGGCCTCCCGGCGGCTGGCGCGATCATCGGAGTCCGCCTCGCTGGCAGCCAGGATAGCCATGGTTCTGGCCTGCTCGGTCTGGATAAACATATCCGCCATGCGGTGCTGCAGCACCTGGAACTTGCCGATGGGCACCCCGAACTGCTTGCGGGTCTTGACGTATTCCAGCGTGGCCGCGTTCATGGCGTCCATGGCCCCGACGGCTTCGGCGCACAGGGCCGCGATGCCGAGGTCCACGGTTCTTTCGATCACCGGGAAGGCCTTGTCGATGGTGCCAATCAGGCTGTCGGCACTGACGGTGACGTTGCTGAAGCTGATCTCGGCGGTGCGGTGGCCGTCGTGGGTGGCGAAGTCGTCCACCTGAATACCCTTGGTGCCGATATCCACCAGGAACAGCGAAAGACCGCTTTCGTCGTTGATGCCGCCACTGGTGCGGGCAGAGACAATGAGCTGGTTCGCCTGGCCGCCGTGCAGCACGGTGGTTTTCTGGCCGCTGATCTGGAAATGATCGCCGTCCTTGCGGGCGGTGGTTTGTACATGGCTTAGGTTATAGCGGCCGCCTGGCTCATAGTGGGCCAGAGCCAGAAGACGCTCACCACTGGCGATGCCCGGCAGGATATCGGCTTTCTGGGCATCATTACCGGCATCCCGGATCAGCCCGCCGGCCAGAACCACGGTTGCCAGGTAGGGCTCCACCACCAGGCCGCGGCCGAAGTTTTCCATCACCACCATGGTGTCGATGGCGTTGCCACCCAGGCCGTCATAGTCCTCGGGAAAGGTGAAACCCAGCAGGCCCATTTCCGCGAAGGTGTTCCAGGTGGTTTTGTCGGTGCCGGCGCCCGAGCGGATGATCTCCTGGCGTTTCTCGAAGCCGTACTCATTGGCCACGAAGCGACGCAGGGAGTCGTTGAGCATTTGCTGTTCTTCGGTCAGATCAAAATTCATATCGTCTCTCCAAGCTCTTAGAGAAGCTGAGGGCTCTCTTTACAGGCTGATGGCTCTACAGACCAAGCACAAGCTGGGCAATGATATTGCGCTGGATCTCGTTGGACCCGCCAAAGATCGACAGCTTGCGCATGTTGAAGTAATCGCCCGCTGACGGCGTGGCATCGATCGAGCCCGCACGTGGCCCGTTGTAGTCCAGCTCCAGCGCCTCAGGGATATGGGCAACGGAATCCTGGCCGCCCGCCTCCATCAGCATCTCGAACAGCTGCTGGCCGATCTCGGTACCGCGAATCTTCAGGATGGACGCCTGGGGCCCGGGGCCACGCTTGTCGGTCAGCACCCGCAGAACCGTCAGCTCAAGAGCACGCAGTTCGGCATCCAGCTGCGCCAAACGGTCGCGGAAGCGGGTGTTCTCGATCAACGGCCGCTGACCGTCCTGCTCCTGCCGCGCTACTTCCTTCAGGCGCTTCATCAACGCCTTCCACTGGCCCACGTTAGCCAGGCCGGTGCGCTCATGGCCCAGCAGGAACTTGGCGTAGGTCCAGCCCTGGTTTTCCTCACCGATCAGGTTCTCGGCAGGGACTTTGACGTTGTCGAAGTACACCTCGTTAATCTCATGCTCACCATCCAGCATGATGATGGGCTTCACATCGATGCCCGGGGTGTTCATATCGATCAGCAGGAATGAAATCCCCTGCTGCGGCTTGCCTTCGTTGCTGGTACGCACCAGGCAGAAAATCCAGTCGGCGTGCTGGCCCAGGGTGGTCCAGGTTTTCTGGCCATTGACGATGTAGTGATCGCCTTCCCGCTTGGCGGACGTACGCAGCGATGCCAGATCGGAACCGGCACCGGGTTCAGAGTAACCCTGGCACCACCAGTCTTCGCCGCTCAAAATGCCTGGCAGGAAACGCCGTTTCTGCTCGTCGTTACCAAACGTCATGATGACGGGCCCAACCATGCGCAGCCCAAAATCCAGCTGGCGCGGGGCGCCCGCCAGGGCACATTCTTCTTCAAAGATAATCTGCTGAATCGGATCCCATCCGGTCCCGCCGAATTCGGTCGGCCAGGTGGAAGCCCCCCAGCCTTTCTCAAACAGTATCTTCTGCCACCGCTCGGTCATGGCTTTGTCCGGCCGCAGCCGTTTCTGTACACGCTCTCGGATGTCATCAGGCAGGTTGTCTTCAAGAAACTGTCGAACTTCAGCGCGGAACGCCTCTTGTTCGGGGGTGTAATTCAGATCCATGTTGCACCTCTTGTCTGTTTGGCTGAGGTAAATGGTTTTTTGGCTTTTGGGGCTGCCTGTTGGTTCTTAATGCCGGGTCTGCGGCTTTAGGTGGTTGCGCCAGGCGGGGAGACCCTTTCGAAACACGCTCCTTCGGCACATCCATGTGACGCTTGGGCTCCGCCATCCCTGGCTCCGCACAGTTTCGAAAGGGTCTCCCCGCCCGGCGCTTCGAGTAAGTGCGTGCCTGCTCTTGTCGTTGCATTAGGCGGTTACCGCCAAGCGTTCAAAAGTTGCACCTGTCGGCCATCGCACAAAACTATGGGCGGCTGTTGGGTAGGGGGCTCCAAAACCGTGCGGAGCCATGGATGGCGGAGCTCGAGCGTCACATGGATGTGCCGAAGGAGCGCGTTTTGGAGCCCCCTACCCAACAGGTGCCTCCACCCAAGCAATAGGCAAACAGAGCTTTAGGCAACCTCAAACAATCCGGCAGCCCCCATACCAGTACCGACGCACATAGTGACGACCACGTACTTAACACCCCGGCGCTTACCTTCGATCAGGGCGTGGCCGACCAGGCGGGAGCCGGTGGTGCCGTAGGGGTGGCCGACGGCGATGGCGCCGCCGTTGACGTTCAAGCGGTCCATGGGGATGCCCAGTTTGCGCTGGCAATAGAGGACCTGAACGGCGAAGGCTTCGTTGAGCTCCCACAGGCCGATGTCGTCGACGGTCAGGCCGGCGCGCTTGAGTAGTTTGGGAACCGCGAAGACCGGGCCGATGCCCATTTCGTCGGGTTCGCAACCGGCAACGGCAAAGCCGCGGAAGATGCCGAGTGGAGCAACGCCGCGCTGTTCGGCGATTTTGCTGTCCATCAGTACGCAGGCCGAGGCGCCGTCGGAGAACTGGCTGGCGTTGCCGGCGGTGACCACGCCGCCTTCCATTGCCGAGCGGATCTTGCTGACGCCCTCCAGGTTGGTGTCGGGGCGGATGCCCTCGTCCTGGCTGACGGTGACTTCCTGGCTGCTGAGCTGGCCGGTGGCCTTGTCGGCGACGCCCATGGTGGTGGTGATGGGCACAATTTCGTCGTCGAACTTGCCGTCTTCACGGGCCTTGGCGGCCAGGGTCTGGCTGCGTACGCCGTATTCGTCCATGTCTTCTTTCTTGATGTCGTAGCGCTTGGCGACGGTTTCAGCGGTGTCCAGCATGGACCAGTACAGCTCCGGCTTGTTCTTCGCCAGCCAGGGTTCCATGAAGTAGTTCTGGTTCACGTTCGCCTGCACCGTGGAGATTGACTCCACGCCGCCTGCGACCATCACTGGCACACGGTCCACGGCGATGTGGTGGGCCGCCATGGCGATGGCCTGCAGGCCGGAAGAGCAGAAGCGGTTGATGGTGGCGCCGGCCACGGACACTGGCAGGCCGGCGCGGATGGCGCCCATGCGGGCGACGTCGTTGCCGGTGGAGCCTTCTGGCAGGGCGCAGCCCATCAGCACGTCTTCGATTTCGTTGGGGTCGACTTTCGAGCGCTCGACCGCGTGCTGGATGGCATGGCCGGCCAGGGTGGCGCCGTGGGTCATGTTCAGGCCGCCGCGCCAGGATTTGGCCAGGGGCGTGCGGGCGGTGGATACGATGACAACATCATTGGACATAATAATTCTCCGAAAAAATTCGTGGACCGATTATTTAGCGTCGAAACCCTTGCCTTCCTCAGCGCGCTTCGCGAGCAGCGCTGCGGGCTCCCAGAAACCAGGCTGGGTGTGGCGGTCTTCGGTAAAGGCCTGCATGGCGCGCACCACGTTGGGAAGGCCGACTTCCTCGGCGTAGTGCATAGGGCCACCACGGAACACGGGGAAGCCGTAACCGGTCAGGTACACCATGTCGATGTCAGAAGCGCGCTGGGCGATGCCTTCGTCCAGGATCTGGGCGCCTTCGTTAACCAGGGCGTACACGCAGCGCTCGACGATTTCCTGGTTGCTGATCTTGCGCGGAGTGATGCCAAGCTCGGCGCGCACTTCGTCCACCACCTTGTCCACTTCCGGGTCGTGGAGGGCGTTGCGGTTGCCCGGCTCGTAGCGGTAGAAACCGGCGCCGGTCTTCTGGCCATAGCGGCCCATTTCGCACAGGCGGTCGGCGACCACCATCTTCACCATGTCCGGGTTTTCCTCGTACTGGCGCTTGCGGATGGCCCAGCCGATGTCGCCGCCGGCCAGGTCTGCCATGCGCAGCGGGCCCATGGCAAAGCCGAACTTCTCGATGGCCTTGTCGATCTGCTGCACACTGGCGCCTTCCTCTAGCATCAACAGGGCTTCCCGCTGGTACTGGTTGATCATGCGGTTGCCGATAAAGCCGTCGCACACGCCGGAGACCACGGCGGTCTTCTTGATCGCCTTGGCCAGTTTCATGGCAGTGGCCAGCACGTCCTTGGCGGTTTTCTCACCGCGCACCACTTCCAGCAGCTTCATGATGTTGGCGGGGCTGAAGAAGTGCAGGCCGATGACGTCTTCCGGCCGCTTGGTAAAGCTGGCGATCTTGTTGAGATCCAGGGTGGAGGTGTTGGAGGCCAGAATGGCGCCTGGCTTGCACACTTCGTCCAGCTTCTCGAACACGGACTGTTTCACGCCCATTTCCTCGAAGACGGCTTCGATCACCAGATCCACATTGCTCAGGTCGTCATAGCTCAGAGATGGGGTCAGCAACGCCATCTTGGCCTTGGCGTCGTCTTCGCTCATGCGGCCCTTCTTCACCCGGCCTTCATAGACCTTCCGGATGGCTTCAACGCCACGGTCCAGGCCTTCCTGCTTCATTTCCACCAGGATCACCGGGATACCGGCGTTGAGGAAGTTGATGCTGATGCCGGTGCCCATGGTGCCGCCGCCGATCACGCCCACGGTTTTAATGTCACGAACCGGAGTGTCAGAGGGTACATCGGCAATCTTGCTGGTCAGGCGCTCGGAGAAGAACGCGTGGCGCAGGGCACGGGATTCCGGTGTCTGCATCAGGTTTACGAAGGCTTCGCGCTCCACTTTCATGCCCTTGTCGAACGGCATGGTTACGGCGGCTTTCACGGCGTCGACGCACTTGAGGGGCGCCGGGTAGTTCTTGGCCATGGCACCCACGGTGTTGCGGGTGAACATGAAGAAGCCTTCCGGATTCGGGTGCTTCGCTTTCAGGTCACGCACTTTCTTCAGCGGCAGGTTTTCGCTGACCACCTTGGTGGCGTAGGCAATGGCGGCATCAAGCAATTCGCCATCGACAATTTCATCGAACAGGGCGCTGCCCTTGAACTGCTTGGCGGGCACCACACTGCCGGAGACGATCATGTTCAGGGCATGCTCGGCACCAATCACGCGCGGTAGGCGCTGGGTACCACCGGCACCGGGCAGGAGGCCCAGCTTCACTTCCGGCAGGGCAATCTGGGCATCCGGCTTGGCAATGCGGTAATGACAACCCAGGGCCAGCTCCAACCCGCCACCCATACAGGCACCGCTGATGGCAGCGATCACTGGCTTGCGGCTGGTTTCCACGTAGTTGATGACGGTGTTCAGGTTGGGTTCGGCGGTGGCCTTGTCGGTGCCGAACTCACTGATGTCGGCGCCACCGGAGAAGGCACGGTCGGAGCCAATCAGCACAACGGCTTTCACCGCATCATCGGCTTCGGCTTTGAGAATGCCGTTCACAATGCCCTGGCGCAGGGCCAGGCCCAGGCCGTTGACCGGCGGGTTGTCGAGTCGGATAACGGCGATATTGCCGTTAAGGTCGTAATGGGCGGTACTCATTGGGCAGCTCCCTGGTACTGGAATCGGGTTAATCGATGGTGTGAAGACCCTTGCTGAAATCTCCATACACTGGTGTATTGTTGATCCATACACTAATGTATGTTCCAGATGCGGTCAATGGTTTAAAGTTCTCGTATCCACCGCTGAACATCGAAGTAAGCGGACAGGCCTTTCCAGAACCGTCCGGAGCCATGGATGGCGGAGGCCGAGCGTACAGGGATGTATTTACAGCGTGTTCTGGAAAGGCCTGTTCGCTTACGAATGCACGGACTCGCAGTCTAGGGATGTAAAATGCACTGCCCAAAGCCAGCAACAGGATGCAATTCCAGAATGACTGACGTCAGACCAACGAAAACCAGTCGCCGAACATCCAAAGACAAAGCCCAGCTAACCCGTGATAACTGGCTGGACGCTGCGGCGGGAGAGATTGCCGCCGGCGGCTTCAGCAACCTGCGGGTGCTGACATTGTCGAAAAAACTGGGGGTGACCCGAGGGAGCTTCTACTGGCACTTCAAGGACCATGAAGACCTGGTGGTGAGTTTTCTCAATCGCTGGCGGGACCGCCGGATTCACGAATTGCAGTACTGGAAGCCCAAAGGCGGCGATGTGGAAACCGAGTTGCGGCAGATTCTGGAGCTGCTGCTGACGGACGCGTCCCGCAACATCCGCCGGCTGCAGGTGGAGCTGGCGGTGCGGGACTTTGCCCGGCGCAACGACTATGCGGCGGACCTGGTCAATGAAGTGGATGAAGCCCGGATCAATCAGAACTGCGAACTCTATGAACGCCTGAGCAGCGACCCCCAGCGCATCCGGGATCTGTCCCTGCTGATGTATGTGGCTACCATCGGATCCCAGGTGGTGCTCACGGGCAAGAAGGGGGATGCCGAAACCATCCGGCGAGTGGAAGACCTGATGGCGCGGCTCGCCCTGGGGCAGCGTGATGACAGCTAGATGGCTGGCTCTGCTGGCGCTTGGCCTCAGCACCGCTGTTCATGCCGCCGATGATGCCTGCATGGAAAACGCCAGGACCGATCTGGAAAAGCTCTATTGCCAGGTGGTCAGCGAGGGGCAGGGTGCGGGGCTGCCGTCGCCCACGGACTTCAGACGCAACGACCCGCAGGTGCAGGCGCTGCTCCTGCGCCGCCCCGCCGGCCGACTGGGCCTGGACGTGCCGGAACCCGGTGCGCCGGCAGAGCCGGAAGCCGCTTCCAGGCCCGTTGAAACAGAACCGGAACCTGACCGTTCGGAGCCCGAGGCGGATCAGCCAGAAACCGGATGGTTGGCGGACTGCCGCCTGCAGGGAGAGCGCATTACCTGTCCACAACGGCAGTACAACCTGGCCATGAACCAGCCCAACAGCAAGCTGGCCGCTGGCGTTCTGGGTGAGGGCAATCGTCTGGGGCTGAGCCAGTTCCAGGGCAGTCGCAATGACGAAGAGACTGTGCGCCGCTACCTGTCCGATGCCTACGACCGCTATATCCCGAAAATGGTGGATATAGGCCTGGGCGCCAACACCATGAGTTTCACCGCCTTCCACAAGGCGTTCCAGACCATGGAGGCCGGCGGTGTCGACTTTGCCCAGCGCATGGAGCGGACCTATTCACTGCTCAAGCAGGACAAGAAGACCCTCGGGGTAAAGTCCCGTTATCACGACAGACTGCCAGAGGACCTGTCCCTGTGTACGGTGATCAATCCCGACATCATCGTGTGTGATGACGTGGGCACCAACTGGGTGTACGTCAGCCCATCGCGCCAGTGATTCAGTCGGTCTTCAGAAAATCGTTGAGGTAGCCGGCGACAGCCGCGGGCTGTTCTTCCTGCAGAAAATGTCCCGCTTCCACCTGCTCCACCCGTATCGACTCGAAGCACTCCTCAATATGGTTGAGGTATTCGGGAATGATCACCTTGTCCTTGTTGCCGTAAACATACATTGCGGGCATCGGCCAGCGGTGGCCTGCGGTGGTGGCCCAGCGTTTGGCGTCTTCGGGGAAGGTGCGGTAGTAATTGGAGCTGGTGCGGGCGGTGCCTGGTATCCGGAAGGTTCGCAGGTACTCGTCCAACGCGTCCCGGGGGAAGGGCTCCCTGTTCCAGGTTGTCAGGAAGAACCCCAGCCAGGCCTCTTCGGCGCCGGGGATCATTGCCTCGGGCAGGTCCGGGGTCTGCATGAAGTGCTGGTACCAGTAGGCGGCGCCACTGCCGGCGCGGACCTTCTCGATGACTTCCCGGTTGCCCCGGAGGTTGTTGATGATGGCAATGTTCATGATCACCATCCGGCGCACCCGGTCGGGGATGGCCAGCGCCACTTCCTGGGCCACAATGCCGCCCCAGTCATGGCCCACCAGCTGGAAGTCTGTGATACCGATACTGTCCAGCAGGCTGATCACGTCCTGTGCCATTGCCTGTTTGCGGTAGTGTTCCTGTTCGGGGGTGCGTTCACTGTCCCCCAGCCCCCGCAGGTCCGGCGCAATGATACGAAAGCCCGGCTTCAGGTGGGCCGCCACATGCTCCCAGCAATAGGAGCTCTCCGGCCAGCCGTGGATCATCACCAGCGGCTGGCCGTCGGGCTGGCCCCCTTCCCGCCAGGCGAAGCGGCCACGGGGTGTCTGTTGCTGTTTCGGGTCGGAAAGTTGCATTCGCTGGCTCCTCGGAATTTGCTCGAGACTGGGGTGCAGTGGGATGATACCTACCTTATCCTTGCTTGCACCACACCTGACAGGAACCCCATGCCCGGTAAAAACTCTACCCGCCTCAACAAATACATCAGCGAGAGTGGCATGTGTTCCCGGCGGGAGGCAGACCGCTATATCGAGAATGGCAACGTGGCCATCAACGGCAAGGCTGCTCAGGTGGGGGATCAGGTCATGCCCGGTGACCGGGTCACCGTCAACGGCCAGCTGATCGAGCCCCGGGACGAGGAAGACCTGATTTTCATCGCCCTGAACAAGCCCGTGGGCGTGGTCAGCACCACCGACCCGGCGGAACCCAGGAACATCGTCAACCATGTGGGCCACGGCGAGCGGATTTTCCCGATTGGCCGGCTGGACAAGGACTCCCAGGGGCTGATCTTTCTGACCAGTAACGGCGACCTGGTGAACAAGATCCTGCGGGCGGGCAACAACCACGAGAAGGAATACCTGGTCACCGTCAACAAGCCGGTGACCGCGGAATTCGTGCAGGGTATGAGTTCTGGCGTACCGATCCTGGGTACGGTCACCAAGCGCTGCAAGGTGGAGAAGGTCTCCCGCTTCGTGTTCCGTATCATCCTGGTCCAGGGCCTGAACCGGCAGATTCGCCGCATGTGCGAGTTTTTTGATTACGAGGTCACCAAACTCGAGCGGGTGCGCATCATGAACATCAGCCTCAAAGGGCTGCCGGTGGGCGAGTGGCGGGACCTTGGGGAAAAGGAGCTGGCGGGCCTGTTCGACATGATCCGGGACTCGTCATCGGAAGCCAGCCCTGACACACGCAGCGAGACAAAGAAGCCGGCCGCGAAGAAACCAGGGAAAAAACCCGGTAAACCGCCCCGGGACGGGCGCAGCAAGAACGGGAAGGCGGGGCCTCCGGGGAAAGCAGGAAAGCCGCCTGCCAGGCATGGCAAGGCCCCACGGCCGGGGAAGCCCGGGAAACCCGGAAAATCACGCAAGCCCCGGCAATCCAGTGTAAAACGCTAGAATAGGTTCACTTCCGTACGGCACTCAGGCGCCACTGCCGCTATGCTATGTCGTTTTTAACCTGGCCGGATGTTCTGAATGTTTGAAGCGTTTTTCAGTACCTACATCAGCAGCACGATTCGTTTCCTGTTCCTGCTGGCGCCCTTCTTTGTGGTGACCATGTTCCTGGCGTTGACCCGGGGCCTGCCGGCGGCGGAGAAAAGCTCGATTATCCGCCGCTCCACCGTCTCGGCACTGATCCTGGGGCTGGTGCTGTTCTTTGCCGGTCCGTTGTTATTCAGCGCCATCGGCATCACCCTCAACTCCTTCCGCATCGGCGCCGGCAGCCTGCTGTTCCTTACGGCCATCAGCCTGGTGACCAGCGGCACCCGCAATCACGCCACCGGCCTGCCGGAGGAGGACCGCGACGATATTGCCGTGGTACCCCTGGCCATTCCGGTGATGATCGGCCCCGCGACCATCGGTGCCATTCTGGTCTATGGCGCCGAGCTGAACAGCGTATCCGAGGTAACCGGCGGTTTGCTTGGGCTGATGTCGGGACTGGCAATACTGGCTGTGCTGTTGCACCTTTCCGGTTACCTTGAGAAAGTGCTGGGTAAGACCGGTTTGAACATACTGTCCAAGATCAGCGGCCTGATCCTCTCTGCCATGGCGGCGGAAATCGTGCTCACGGGCATCGCCGGATTCATGGCATCGGTTTAACGATCTTTCGGGGATAGTCAGGAATTATGACCATATCGACTGTTGAACATAACCGGTTGCGCCAGAGCTTTGAGGGCATGTCGTCGGTATGGCTGTTTGGTTACGGTTCCCTGATCTACAAGGTGGATTTTCCCTTTCTGGAACAGCGCCCTGCGACCATCGAAGGCTGGGCAAGGCGATTCTGGCAAGGGTCTCACGATCACCGGGGAACGCCGGACGCCCCGGGCCGGGTTGTGACGCTGATCCGCCAGCCGGAGGCAAAGTGCAAAGGCATGGCTTACCGTGTATCCCCGGAAGTGTTTGAGCACCTGGATGTGCGGGAGAAGAACGGCTATCTGCGCTTCAGCACCCCCATGGCGTTTGAGGATGGCAGCAGCACCGACGGGCTTGTGTATATTGCCACCGAAGACAATGCCGCCTTTCTGGGGCCGGCCTCGTCTGCTGAAATAGCCCGTCAGATCGCAAACTCTGCAGGCCCCAGCGGCCCCAACAGCGACTACCTGCTGAACCTGGCCGAGGCGTTGCGTGCCCTTGGCGATCACGACCCCCATGTGTTTGAACTGGAATCCCACCTGCGCTGAGGCAGCCAGAGAGGTCAACGGACGGTTGCTTCTGTAAAGACTGTCAGCGGCCACGTAAAAGAAGTGCAAAGGCGCCTCCGATCGCCTGACATCTCCCGGCAATTCCGTACTCTGAACCCAGGGAGCACACACAAACTGTCCGTGGGTGCTGGTATCCGGGATCTGAGAAGATCGGGGAGAAGAACGATGAAAAAATTTCTGATTGGCAGTTGTCTGATTGGCCTGATGATGGCCACCGCACCCGCCATGGCGGATTCCTACAAACGCCAGGATCACCAGGCGGGTTACCACCAGAAAGTGGACCATGGCAAGGGAGCGCCCCAGCACAAGAAGCTGTTGTCCTCGGAGCATCGCGACAAGCATGCCTACCATGGCTACCGGGACCGCAAACACGGTTACAAGGACCGCAAGCATGGCTGGAAACACAAGAAATACAGCAAGCGGCACCACGGCTGGAAGCAAAAGAAATATCACCAGCGCAAGCACGGCTACCATGGCCAGAAGCGTCACTGGAACAAGAGCCGCTATCACCGCAAGCATGATCATGGCACACGCTACCGCCTGCGCTACAACGGCGCGTATCCGGTAGAGCATCAGGTTTTGCAGGGTGCTCAGCTGCTCATTGATGTGACCCGCCGCTGATTGTCGGGATTAAAGCCCCTCGCCGGCGCCCCCGAGCGGCGCCGGCTCTGCAGTCCGATCAGTAACAGCGGCACCACGATCATGGTGCTGCCGGCCAGGAACCACAGGTCGGGAACTTCCGAGAACCAGATCCAGCCAATGCCTACGGCCCAGATCAGCCCGGTGTACTCGGCGCTGGTTACCTGGTTGGCATCCACCTGCCGGTAGGCCAGCAGGACGGTGATGTTGTAGCCCAGGATAAACAGGGCGGACCCGAGGGCGCTGACCAGGATAGAGCTGTCCCAGGCTGCGCCTTCCCATAAGGCGAGGGCGCCGGCGGCCGGTATGATCAGCACGTAGTTCAGGAACAGTTTGTGTACCGTTGACTGTTCGCGGGGCAGCTTGCGTACCATGACGGCGTTGATAGCCAGGGCAAAGGCCGAGGCCAGTGCAGCGATGGCCGCCCAGTTGAATTCCATTGGTCTCAGGATGACGATGATGCCGCCGAACCCGCTGAACACGGCGGTGACGCTCAGGGGGGTGAGTTTTTCCCGGAACACGATGACGGACAGCACCATGACCAGTATCGGTGCTGCGTAGAATACGGCGTTGGCGGTGGCCAGGGGCAGGTTTGCCAGGGCGACGACCATGCACAGGATGCCGACGAGGTGCACGTGGGCGCGGATGGCGTGGATCCTGAAGCCGGTAAACAGGTGCTTGCTGTTGAGTTGTCCTGCCAGGGGCAGTAGCAACAGCAGGGTGATGACGCAGCGCAGGAAGGCAAACTGGAATATGGGGGCGCCGGGTTCCATCAGTTTGATGAACACATCCGATATGATGGCCATGGCGTTTCCGATCACCAGCAGCAGGATTGCACTGTTTACGGTTTTGCCTGACATGAAAACTCCTATTTCTATAGTTACCCGGAAGTTGGGAGTTTGAGCCAGCGGGGAAGGCCTTTCCGAAATACGCTGTAAATACATCCCTGTACGCTCGGGCTCCGCCATCCATGGCTCCGCACGATTTCGGAAAGGCCTTCCCCGCTGACTCCCGTACTCCGGCGATATGCCTCGTTGGGAGCATTCGTCGAGAGAACTACCCGCTCGGCTCCCCGACCTTGAGAAAGCATTCTATGCTTGTGCTAATATCCGATAAAATGATCTTTAAACAGTTGCTATTAGAAAAATAGATAATGAAGCTTCCACCCCTGAAATCCCTCCCCGTATTCGAAGCCGTTGCCCGGTTGAACAGCTTTTCGCTGGCCGCCGAGGAGCTGGCGGTGAGTCAGAGCGCGGTCAGTCATCAGATCAAGCAGCTGGAAACCTACCTGGGTGAAAAGCTGTTCTGGCGCAGCGGGCGCACGCTGGCGCTGACCGACGAGGGGCGGCAGTATCTGGACGGGGTCGGGTCGGCGTTGTTGCAGATTGAGCGGGTGAGCGAGCAACTGCTGGGGCATGAGGAGTCGCGGTTGCGGTTGTCGGTGTTCAGTTCGTTTGCGGTGCGCTGGCTGGCGCCTAGGTTGCCGGACCTGCAGAGGCTGCACCCGCAACTGGAGCTGTCGCTGGAGATGAGCAGCGAGAATCCGGTGCTGTCGGACCGGGTGGCGGATTGTTTTATTACCATCAAGCCCTCGTCGGCGGCGTTCAGTTATGAGCTGCTTTACAAGGAACGCCTGTTTCCGGTGTGCAGCCAGGATTACTGGCAGCGGATTCGTCGCGAGCTGGCGCTGGATGAGGTGGATGGCGATGCCGTGTCGTTGACGCCGGAACAGATAGCACAATTTCCGCTGTTATCCACCCACAGTATTTACGACAAGGAGGGTGGCGACTGGGAGGCGTGGTATCACGAGGCGGGTCTGAAGTTGCCCGCATCGAGCCGGTTGCTGCATTCGAGCCATATGCTGCTGTCGCTGGAGGCCGCGCGGTTTTCCCAGGGCATCGCCCTGACCAATGATTACATGATGAGCACGAAAAAAGATGCCGGAGATTTCGTGCGGTTACCCTGCCACTCGATCATGACTGGAGACAAATTCTACTTCGCCTGGAAAACGAGCCGGCGAAGAGAAAAAGGGATACAGATTCTAAGACGATGGCTAGTCGATGAAGCCATTCAGAGCGGCTTGAGGAACAAAAATGAAGACAACTGAAGGCTAGGGCGTTTGGCTGGAAGGGGCCTCCCGAAACTGTGCGGAGCCATGGATGGCGGAGCTCAAGCGCCACATGGATGTGCTTGAGCGTGTTTCGGGAGGCCCCTTCCAGCCAAACGCTCCCCGAAACTCAGAAAGCCAATTTGACGGTCACTCTTCCTCCCTGGGCGGCCGTTCCACAACCTTGCGCTTGCCTTTGGCACAACGCGACAGCGCTTTCAGGCCATCGGGCTCAAAGGCATCAACCCGGATAACGTCATAGAGCGCTTCCAGCGCCTCCAGCAGCTTGTCGCACTCCTCGCCTTTCACCACACCCTGCTCACAGGCCCAGTCCACCAGCTCCTTGCGCTCATGGCCCATCAGCAGGTCAATGCCGCCCAGCTCGTCCTCGTCCCGGTTGCGCAGGGCTTCATGCAGGCGCTCACGCATGTCGCGGGTTTCGTTGGCCAGCCGGTAGGCATTCAGTACACGGCCAAGAGGATCGTTCGGGTCGGTGTTGATATAGCTGCCCCGGCTGATGCGCTGGCGCAGCGGTGTGTCCCTGACAATACTGGCGGCCACCTCGGTGCCCAGCCTGTCATCCGGTCCGTTCAGGCCGGTTGCGCCCAGCGGGAATACCAGCACTCTCAGGGGCCAGCGCAGCAGCGGTATCGGGAAGTTGATGATCAGCTCACGCATGGAGGTTTTCAGGTCCCGCAGGCTGGTCTGCAGGCACCAGTCCACCAGCGGGCGCTGGTCGTCCGGATAGCCCTCCTCGTGCCATTGCTTGATGACAGCAGAGGCGTAATACAGGTGCACCAGACAGTCTGCCATGCGGCCAGAGAGGCGCTGGCGTGCCTTGAGGCCGCCGCCAACGGTCAGCAGCGTAACGTCGGTCATCAGTGAAAACGCCGCCGAGAAACGGGCCAGCTGGCGGTAGCTGGACTGGATATTGCCTTGGCGGGGCACCGGTTCCAGGAAGCCGCCGGTCAGGGCGAGCACGAATGAACGCAACGCGTTGCGGGTGGTGTGGGCGATGTGACGGTAGAAGATGCCGTCAAATTTCTCCACGGCCGCTTTCTTGTCCTCCATGCCCGCCGCTTCAATTTCTTCCACAATGAACGGGTGGCAGCGGATAGCACCCTGGCCGAACACCATCAGGCTGCGGGTGAGAATGTTGGCGCCTTCCACCGTGATGCCGATGGGCACCGCCTGATAGGCCCGGGCCAGGAAGTTGCGGGGGCCGGTGATCACGCCCCGGCCGGCCACCACGTCCATGGCATGGTTGATCACCGTGCGCATCAGGTCGGTATTGCGGTACTTGAGCACCGCCGAGGGCACGGACGGGCGTACGCCCCGGTCCAGCATGCCGGCGGTCAGCAGCCTGGCGGCGTCCATCATGTAGGTGTAGCCGGCGATGGGTTCCAGCGCTTCCTGAACCCCTTCAAACTGGCTTATGGAGCGGCCGAACTGTTCCCGGGTCAATGCGTAGGAGCCGGTTGCCAGGCTGGCCACCTTGCCGGCACCGGTACCCAGGGCGGGCAGGGAGATGGAACGGCCGATGGACAGGCATTCCAGCAGCATCTTCCAGCCCTTGCCCAGCATGTCCTGGCCACCGATCACCTGGTCCATGGGAATAAAGACCTCGTTACCCCAGGTGGGACCATTCATGAACACGGTATTCATGGGCAGGTGGCGGGGGCCGGAATTCACACCCTCCAGATCACTGGGCACCATGACACAGGTCACGCCGATGTCATCGGATTCACCAAGCAGCTTGTCCGGGTCGTACACCTTGATGGCCAGGCCGATCAGCGTGGCCACCGGCGCCAGGGTGATGTAGCGCTTGTTCCAGGTGACTTTCAGGCCCAGCACTTCCTTGCCGTCCCACTGGCCCTTGCAGACGATGCCCTTGTCGGGAATGGCGCCGGCGTCGGAACCGGCGACCGGGGAGGTCAGGGCGAAGCAGGGGATCTCCTCGCCCCCGGCCAGGCGGGGCAGATAATGTTCTTTCTGGGCATCGGTGCCGTATTCCATCAGCAGTTCGCCCGGGCCCAGTGAGTTGGGCACCATCACCGTCACGGCCGCGGATACGCTGCGGGTGGAAATCTTCATCACGATTTCCGAGTGGGCGGTGTGGGAAAAGCCCTTGCCGCCCTGCTCCTTCGGGATCATCAGGCCGAAGAAGCCGTTCTCACGAATGAACTTCCAGACCTTGTTGGGCAGGTCGTATTCCTCATGGGTGATCTTCCAGTCATCCAGCATGGCGCAGAGCTTTTCCACCGGGCCATCCAGGAATGCCTGTTCCTCGCTGGACAGGTGGGCGGGCTTGGCGTCGAGCAGTTTCGACCATTCCGGCTGGCCGGAAAACAGCTCGCCATCCCAGTCCACCGTGCCCGAGCGAAGTGCTTCTTCCTCGGTTGCCGACAGTTTTGGAAGCCTACCGCGGACCCAGCCCAGCAGGGGGGCGCTGAGTTTTTCACGACGCAAGTCGCCCGGCAGCACCAGCACCAGGCTCAGGGCAAGAAGGCCACCGCCAAACAATAGGCTCAGGATATGCCAGCCATCCTGGAACAGTCCGATAACCGTCGCGATAACAAGAACAGCGGCGGCAGTGGTGCCACCAATACCAAGGTAAATCAGTACCAGCGCACTGAGCAGGAGAAGCAGAACACTCATGGGGTGGATCTCCGTATCAAAATGAAATTCAACCTGAATAGTCTTACCTTCGGCCAAAGCCTCAATGGTTGCAAGCGTATCCGGCGGTTATACCGGCTAATCGCCCTGAAATGTAACGATATGTAGCAATGAAAATAATTGTAAAAGAGCATCATTTTCTGGTTGAACGATTGATCTGATTTTGAAGGACCAATGAATACATAGGTTCGATTTATCGTTATGAGATGCCGGAGTAAACGATGTTCAATCAGCTCACTGTTGCGAAACGCCTGGCCCTGGGTTTCGGTCTTATCCTTTCCCTGATGGTGCTGGTCAGCCTGATTGGCAATCACCGAGTCGGATTTATTGACCGCACACTGACCGAAGTAGGTGATGACGCAGCGGTGAAGCAGCGCTATGCCATCAACTTCCGGGGCAGCGTCCATGACCGCGCAATTGCTATCCGCGACGCGGTGCTGATACGGGACGACAGGGCCCTGAGGGGTCCGCTTCAGGACATTGATCGGTTGAAGGCCTTCTATGTGGAATCCGCCCGGCCCATGGACGAACTGTTCAGGTCGGCCGGGGCAACAGACAGGGAAAAGGAGCTGCTGGCAGACATCAAGGAGATTGAACGGGAAACCCTGGCGCTGACTGAGGAATTGCTGGACATGCGTCAGCAGGGCCGAACCGATGAGGCCCGGGAGTTCCTGCTGGATGAGGTGTCACCCGCCTACACAACCTGGCTCGATCGCATCAATGCGTTCATTGACCATCAGGAAGACTTCATAACCATCAACGTTGATGCGGTGAGGGATGCCGCCGGAGACTTCAACAGAATGATCTTCCTGGTGACCGGTATTGCCGTGTTGCTGAGTATCTTTGTGGCCGTTCTTATTATCCGCAAGATCCGTTCAACCCTGGGGGCGGAGCCGGATGAAGTGGCTGATGCCATTCGCCGGCTCTCCGACGGCATACTGGATCAGGATATCCAGACCAGGTATCCGGACAGCGTCATGGGTGCCCTCAAGGAAACGGTGGAGCAACTGGCCGGAATTATCCGCGAAGTCCGGCAATCCGCCACGGAACTTTCCAGAAGCTCTTCAGAGTTGTTGTCGACTTCCGATAACAACAACCGCCAGATTCGCATCCAGTCCGAGGAAGCGGAACAAATGGCAACGGCCATCAACCAGATGGCAGCCACGGTAAATGAGGTGGCGGGATTTGCCTCCAGTGCCGCCACCGCGACAGGCAAGGCTGATCAGGAAGTGGAAACCGGTAACCGGGTGGTCCAGGAAACGGCTGTGTCCATAGGCGAACTGGCAGACACCCTCGAAAAAGCCGCTATAACCGTACACCGGGTATCCGACGACAGCGCCAACATCGAAAAGATCATTGAAGTCATTAACGCCATTGCCGAACAGACCAACCTGTTGGCGCTGAATGCGGCTATCGAAGCGGCCCGTGCCGGCACTCACGGCCGTGGCTTTGCCGTGGTGGCCGACGAGGTGCGTTCACTGGCAACCCGTACCCAGGATTCCACCCGCGAGATCCAGGAGATGATCGGCAAGCTGCAGAATGGGGCCTCGGAGGCGGCGGAAGTGATGGAGACCAGCCGTGACCTGGCAAAAACCACGGTAGAAAAGACCCGCTCGGCAGAGCAGGCACTGGCGCAGATTCGTCAGGAAGTGGGCGAGATCAACGATATGAACGCGCAGATTGCCAGTGCAGCGGAGGAGCAAAGCAGTGTGGCGGAAGAGGTGAACCGCAATATCAGCCGTATTCACGACTCCACCGTGGAAACCTCGGCCGGGTCCGAGCAGGTGGCCGGTGCCAGCCGCAATCTTGCCACCCTGGCGGAGCAGCTGAGTGGGCGGGTCAGTGTGTTCCGGCTCAGAGGCTGAGGCCGCAGATCAGTAATGCCATGGTGGCCAGCAATACCGCGACATTCACACCCAGAACCGTATTGAGCCGTTGCGGATCGGCAAGCAGTGACGGTAATCGGAAGGTGATCCAAAAGGCTGCCGGCAGCGGTGCCAGTGCAAGGGTGCTCCAGGGGGGTAACCAGCCCGTCACCAGCCCCGCTGACAGCACGCCGTAACCGGCCAGTAACATGATACCGACGAACCTGGCAGCAGCCGGTTTGCCAAGCGCGATGACAAGGTGGCGCCGTCCGGCCTGTCGGTCGGCGTCGGCATCGGGGATCTGGTTGATCAGCAAGAGCTCGCTTACCAGCAGCAGGCTGATCGCGGACACGGTCAGGGCCGCCGGGTCCATCCGGGCATCCAGGGCCACCAGGCTGCCCAGTATCATTACCGGCCCGAAGCCCAGCCCCGGCGCCAGAAGACAAATGACGGGAGAACGGGTAATCCACCGGGTATAGGTCAGTACCAGCAGAACACCGGCCGCGCCGGGAACCAGCATCGGTAAGCCCCGAAGCCAGACAAAATACAGTCCGATTGCGACCACCAGTAATAATGCGCCGGCGGCAGCAAATAACACCCGCTTCGCGGCGGAAGGCAGCTCCGGAAGCGCCCCGCTGCCACCGGAGAACGGGGTACGCTGAGTGATCAGATCCAGCCCCGAGATAAAGTCCTCGTATTCGTTGAGCAGATTGACCGCTGCATGAGCCAGCACCGCACCTGTCAGAACCAGCAGGGTATCCAGTAGTGCCGGCGGTTCACCTTGCTGCCAGGCCAGTGCCACGCCAAGACCCGCACACAGGGGTGCGAGTACCAGGAAATTGGGACGGGAGGCGCGAACGACCGCGGCAGATTCAGACATAGCCGGCAGCGAATACCAGCCCGAGGACAATGGGCATCACTACGAGACTGCCCAGGTTGCTCAGCAATACCAGCGAAGCCACCTTGTGAGGTTCCTGCTGGTACTGCTCAGCCACCATGTAATTGAGCACCGCCGGGGGAAGGGCTGCAAAGACCCACAATGCCGCCACCTGCATACCGGGAAGATCCAGCAGGGCGATCATTGGCCATGCCAGGATCAGCCCCGAGGCCGGGCAGGCAATGGCACCCAGCATGCCCAGCTTCCAGTCACTGAAGTCCACATCGAGCATGCGCACCCCCAGCGCAAACAGCATCAGTGGAATACAGACACCGCCGAGCATGTTCAGGGTTTCCAGTAGCCATTCCGGCAGGGGAATACCCGAGAAATTGACCGCCAGGCCGGCAATGCTGGCAAAGACGATGGGCAGGCGCAGCCGCTTCAGGATCGAGGTGTGGGGGTCCAGCATGTACAGGCCCACTGAAAAGTGCAGCAGCATTTCAACGATGAACAATACGATAGCCGCCGGCAGTGCTGCATCGCCAAAAGCGAACACCAGAACGGGGATGCCCATGTTGCCGGAATTGTTGAACATCATCGGCGGCAGGAAGGTTTTCAGGTTCAGGTTCAGCACCCGCGCCAGCGGATACAGGACAATCCCGGAGCCCAGCACGACCACCGTTGCGGCCAGAGCCAGACCGGTATACTCCTGCAGCGGCGCCTGCTGGTCAGCCAGCACAGCGAACACCAGCATGGGGACGAACAGCTCCATGTTCAGCGTATTCAGGCCCTGGATATCGGGTGTGCGATAGCGACCATAAAGCGCGCCACAGCCGGCAATCAGGAACACCGGCAACATCGTGGACAGGATCTGGGCAACCATGGAAAAGCTCCGAACAGGTACCGGGGTGGAAATCAAACCGTTAGGTTCGCAAGTATTGGCGGCTCCGGGCAAGCAAAACCTGTGACACTGCGACCAAAGGCGGATCGTGCCCCTGTGCCATGAATCAAACACCGGGTTGCAGGGGCTGTCGCTACTGCCACAGAATAAAGCGGCACTTGTCCACATCATAACGGAGGTTTTCCGTGCCCGACGCCTTTGATCTGCCCCTTTCGCGGGAAAACACCTGTTCCGTCAAGTTTGATGCCCGCAAGGCGGTATTCGGCAGGGAGGATGTGATTCCGCTGTGGGTCGCGGACATGGATTTCCCGGCCCCGGAGGCCGTCACTGAGGCACTTGAGCAGCGCGCAAGACACCCTGTCTATGGTTATACACTGTTTCCCGAAAGCCTGTATGAGGCGATGATTGACTGGTTTGGCAATCGCCATGGCTGGGTCATTGAGCGTGACTGGGTGATGATGGCGCCCGGGGTGGTGCCTTCGCTGCATGCCGCGGCAATGGCGTTTGCGGGTAAGGGCGAAGGAGTGATCATCCAGCCTCCGGTGTATCCCCCGTTCTTCAGTTCCGTTCGCAAAACCGGCAGGACAGTGATCGAGAACCCGCTTGAGCAGATGGACGGCCGTTACCAGATGAACCTGGAGCACCTGGAGGCCTGTGCCGCGCGGGAAGATGCCAGGGTATTGCTGCTTTGCTCGCCCCACAATCCGGTCGGTCGGGTCTGGAGCGAACAGGAGTTGCGGGCGGTACTTGAGATTACCCGTCGCCACGGGGTGCTGGTTCTGTCCGACGAGATTCACTGCGATCTGACCTACACCGACAAGCCCGCTCACCACATGCTGGCCAGCCTGGCCACCAGCGAGGATGCCCTGGTAACAGCGGTGGCGCCCAGCAAAACCTTCAACATGCCGGGGCTTGGGCTGTCGGCCCTGGTGGTGCCGGATGCCGGGCACCGCAAGGCATTGAAGGAAGTATTCGATACCATGCACATGAATCAGTGCAATCCGTTCAGCGTTGCCGGCTTTGAGGCGGGCTATCGCCATGGCGGAGAATGGCTGGATCAGCTCATGGCCTATTTGCAGGGCAATCGTGATTTCGTTCTGGACTACATCAAGACAAAGCTGCCGGAGATACGGGTGACCGCGCCGGAGGGAACCTACCTGTTATGGCTGGATTGTCGTGCACTGGAGATGACCGATACCGAACTGAAGCACTTTTTTGTACACAAGGCCGGCATCGGCATGAATCCGGGCCTCAGCTTCGGTGAGGCCGGCGGTGGATTCATGCGAATGAACATCGGTTGCCCGCGGCAGGTGCTGGAAACGGCCCTGGAACAGATCCGGCAGGCGGTGGCACCCGGGCCGAACTGATTCCCCCAACGCCTGCCGGTTGTCCGTTCAGCGATATTTGCGGCGAAGTTCGGTGGTGCGGGTGGCGAGGAAAAGCCCCGCCAGGATCAACAGGCCACCCACAACGTGGAACAGGCCAAGCCGCTCACCGAGGAAAATACCGGCCATCACGGAGGCGAATACCGGGGTCAGGTACATGAAAATGGCGGCCTTCGCGGGACCAATCCGGTGCACACCATGGTTCCAGAATGCGTATGCCAGAATACCGGGGAAGATCGCAAAATACATCATGGGCAGTGCAGTGGCGCGGTTCACCTCGAATCCACCGGAGAAGAACAGCAGGTCCACCAGATAGAAAGGCAGTATGACCAGTGCGCCGCAGGAGATCTGAACCGTGAGAAACGTCAGAGGAGGCAGTGGTACGGCCTGCCGCCGGAGTAACACTGAAAACAGGCCCCAGCTGAAGACGGCCAGAACCATGATCAGGTCGCCGGGCTGCGCCTGCAGGCCGGTCAGCACGGAAAGGTCCCCCCGGGCAACCACCGCCAGGATGCCCAGAACCGCCAGTGCGATCCCCACTGCCTGTATCGGACGGGTCCGGTCACCCAGCAGTATCCATGCAAGCAACGCCACCATGATAGGGATGGTGGCGTTGATCAGGGCAATATTGGTGGCACTGGTTGTGACCGCGGCCAGGTAAAGCAATGAGTTGAAGGCGCCTACGCTGAAGGTGGCGAGGGCCAGTATCGAAAGCCAGTGCTGGCGGATGACCTGCCGCTGACGCCACACACCGGGCAACCCGAAAGGCAGCAGGATCGCCAGGGCGATCACCCAGCGCCAGAAAGACATGGACATGGGTGGAATGTCAGCCACTGTCCCCTTGGCCACAACCGCATTGCCGGCCCAGAATAACGGGGTCAGAACCAGCCCGGTGTAGGCCAGCCACAATGAATTCGGTTTATTGTCAGGCACGCCGGCTCCTGTCTGGGATCAAAGGGCTCCCGCTTTTCTCCGGGAGCCCGACAGGATACTACTCTCCGGGTACTTCTGCCTCCGTACCAACGTGGTAGGCTGCAAAACCGGCCATCACCACCTGATCCACGGCCATGCCGATTACCCGGCCGTTGCTTCTTGCCCTGATCGGGTGCTGCGCGTTGGTGATGGGGTCAGACACATAACCAAGGATTTCACCTTCATCGACATTGGCACCCAGCTTCGTTTCGCTGAACAGAATGCCTCCATTTTCGGCCCGCAGCCATTCCGAGTCGTAGTACACCGGCTCGGGATCCCCCCAGACAAACATTCTGGAGATCATGCCTTCCTTGTCCATCAGGCTGGTCAGGCTGTTGACTCCGGCCTTGATCTGGTCTTCCTGGATACGGAGGGACTCGCCGGCTTCCATGGTGACGGACCGGATGCCCGCCTCAACCGCAGCATAGCGGAGCATGCCCGCGCTTCCGGTGCTGTGCACCACTGCCATACGATCAAACCCGCGGGTAAATTCAGCCACGTCGGAATTGTTCATGTCTGCCCTCAGCTGGGGGAGATTGGTGCGCTTGAGTGAGCCGGTGTGAATATCCACCAGCATGTCACAGTGCCGGATCACGTCCTCGAACAGTGAATGGGCGATCCGGTCTGCGAGACTGCCATCGGTACTGCCGGGAAAGTGGCGGTTAAGATCCCGGCGGTCGGGCAGGTAGCGGCTGCCCTGCTGGAATCCGGGCAGATTGACAATGGGTACGCCGATAACCCGGCCCGCCAGTTTGTCCGGCTCCAGGTCATAAATGGTGCGGCGTATAATTTCGATGCCATTGAGCTCATCTCCATGCACGGCACCTGTCAGGCAAAGATTGGGGCCCGGTTTGGAACCGTTGACCACGAGCACAGGCGTGGGCTGGGAAAGGCCGGCGATCTGTATGTTCGGTGCCCAGGACAGCCGGGTGGAGGTACCGGGTGAAACCTCCGAACCCAGCAGTTCCAGGCTGGTTGCCTCTTCCGGCTCCTGCTGTCCTTCAGCGGGTTGCGAAGCCTCGGACTCTTCAGCAATGGCTTCCCGATTGTCCTCGATCACCTCAAAGGGATCCGCAGAACCGGTTTCCACGGACGGTTCCATGTCTTCCTGCTGTTCCGCCGGTGCGGTGTCATCCGATCCGGATTCCGACGGTTGCAGGGGGCGGGATTGCTCCACATCCTCTACGCTTTCGTCTTCGGCGAGTTCCGCGATGAGTACGTCCTGGTTGTCGGAGTCACCGGATTGCTCGGCGTATGCAGCCTGCGGCGCTAACACGCCAATACAGAGTGTAAGGGTAAAGCCAGCGCGAAACAGTGGTGTCAGCCAGCGGTACAGCATAGTTCCTCTCGGGTCGTCAGCCAGTCGGGGGCCGGTTGTCCGGAATTTGGAGGACAGCCAACAGGATAGGGGCCCCGGACTCCCATGAATACGGCTGTGACAAAGGTTTAATGCCACTTTCATGAAGTCTTTGTGGATTTCCGCAAAATAGCCTATTCATTGAGACTACAGGATGCATATTACGGTTCTGTATCCGTTATACGTCTGTCAGGGAGTTAACAGTATGGATCTTTTGCGTATTCTGGTTGCGATTTTGTTACCGCCATTAGGGGTTTTTTTGCAGGTGGGTATTGGCAAACACTTCTGGATCAACATCCTGCTGACGATTCTGGGGTACATTCCGGGCATCGTCCACGCCGTGTATATCATCGCCAAGAAATAACCGCACTCCTTCTGAGGGGGTGCGGTTGACAGGGCTGCATCCCTGAATCAGGTGTGCTGTGTGGCATGCCAGGTGTCGTCTTTTCGGGACGCCCTGCCATCTGCTTCCAGTTTCAGCAGGTGCGCCAGTGCGGACCGTGAGGCAACACCGTGAATAGCCGCCGGAACGTCATCATACGCCTCGGCGGTCAGATCCCTGAGGCTGGCGGTGGTCAGGCTCTTCAGCACCCGGGCCACCTTGTGCTCCCGGGCCAGCCTGTGGGTGATGAGGTAATCGATCACCGCTTCGGGATGCCCCATCAGGAAACCGTGCGCGGGTGCGATGTAACGCACTGGTTCATCCAGCAGGTCGTAGAGGGATTCCAGGTAGGCCTTCATATCCCCGTCCGGGGGATTGATCACCACCGTGGACCCCTGCATGATGTGATCGCCGGAAAACAGCAGCTCCTGCTCCATCAACAGATAGCACAGGTGATTGGAGGCGTGCCCTGGGGTGTGGAGCACTTTGAGCGTTCCCGCGTCGGTGGCTATCAGATCACCGTCGACCGGTTCTTCATCGGGAACAAAGGTCTGGTCCTGGCTGGCGCCAGCGGGCGCCGGCCAGCCATATACCCGACAGCCGGTGCCGGCCTTGAGAGCCGCCACAGCCGGGGAATGATCCAGATGGGTGTGGGTCACCACCACTTTGTCGATGGCACCACCCGTGAGTTCCAGTATCCGATCGATATGTGCTGAATTGTCAGGGCCCGGGTCCAGCACCGTGAAGCGCTTGTGCCCCAGTACATAGGTGTTGGTGCCCGGGCCGGTCATCATTCCCGGATTGGGCGCCGTCAGCCGCACCACACCCGCTGCCACTTCAACCGGCTCGCCGGGAACAATCTCCGCATGGGTGGAGCCCTCCCCCTCCGGATCCAGCTTCGCGGCCTCGTCATAGGCCGGCGCCCCCGGCTCCAGAATCACGGACTTGCCTTTTTTCAGTGCCGGCCAGGGCTTGCTGGGATATGGCTCGGGCGGGTTGGCGTGAGCGTAGCGCATCAGCGCTTCGGTGGTGTCAAAATCACTCAGAATGCGCAGCGTGCGTATGGTAGGCAGCCCCAGCAGCCGCCGCCCGCAGCGATGGTCTTCCAGCGCCTCCGATGGGCTGATCCAGGCATGGTCTATCGTCTCCACCCCGTCATGGCTGGCAAGCTGGTCATCCGGTGCCACCGTCACGAAAAAGCGCGTATCAAACCGCCGGGGCGGCCCGGGCGGGGTAATCCAGTGGCCGAGATAGGCAAGCCGATCCAGAGGAATTGTCAACTTGTGGCGCTGGCACACCTCCGACAGCGTCAGTTCACCCCGGAACAGCGCATCCCGATCCTCATGAACCGGATGATCGCCTGCAACCGGTTGATCCTGCTCATCCAGCGCCAACAAAACACCGGCTTCCTCAAAACACTCCCGCACCGCGGCCAGCATATAGTCCGCACCGCCTTCGTCGAGACTCATGGTCTGACTGATATCCGAATCGCCCCGACCAATGGCATAAGCCCGGCCCTGAATATCCTGCTCGTCTACAGAGCCACCGGGAAAAACAAAGAAGCCGGGCATGAACACTGCTTCCCAGGTACGCTGCAACAGCAATACCTGCAGGCCTTCGGTAGTGTCTTTTGTCAGAACCAGCGTCGCAGCAGGGCGAATATCCATAGAGTATCCATATCTTTTTGTCAGACTATGGCTGCAGGAAAGAGGTTGGGAGGCTACTGTCAAAACAAGCTCAAGCACTTCCATGTGGCGCTTGAGCTCCGCCATCCATGGCTCCGCACAGTTTTGACAGTAGCCTCCCAACCTCTTTCATCCGGCAACGGTGTAAGCGGTCAGTAATAAATCCACAATAACGAATGTTCAACCTTATGTCCCGAGATGAAGGTGAGACGATAACAAAGTATCATTGGCTTTCCGTTAAAGCCCCTCCAGACAGGATCTTGCACTTGGCTCGAATCAAGCTCTCTTTCCCGGATGACGTTTTTTACTTTGAAACCAGGATGCCGGTGCGGATCACCGATATCAATGGCGCCAACCATCTTGGCAACGATGCCCTTATCTCAATGCTTTCCGAAGCCAGGGCACAGTTCCTGGTGAATTATGGGATTCAGGAGACTGACAACGAGGGTGTGGGCATCATCGTCACCGACCTGGCAACCATGTATCAGTCCGAATCCTTCTTCCCGGAAATGCTCCGCTTCGAAGTGGGGCTGATGGACTTCAACAAATACGGCGGCGACTTCGTATTCCGGGTAACCAAGGCTGAAAGCGGGCAGCCCGTGGCGCTGGCCAAATACGGTTTCGTGTTTTTCAATTACCGTCGCAAGTCCGTTGTGCCCATGCCCGGGAGCTTCCGGGCGCGCTTTGACGGTCACTGATCCGGCGGGCCCTGCCGGGTCCGGGGTGAGCATGGCAGTTTCCGGTGCAATGCCGCCTTGGCCATCATGTGGGCACTGACAGGCGCCGTCACGAACAGGAACAGAGTGATCAGAGCCTCCTGCACGGAAAGCCCGCCCTTCAGGAAACTGAAATAAAGCAGCGAGGCAATCAGGATACAACCCACACCGAGCGTGCTGGCTTTGGTGGGGCCATGCAGGCGCATATAGACGTCTTTCAGCCGTGCCAGGCCGATGGAGCCGATCAACGCAACAATGGCGCCGGCAACCAGGAAAAAGACAATCACCAGCTCCAGCAACAGGGGCATCTCCGAACCGTTCATTCGATCACATCCCCCCTCAAAAGGTACTTGGTCATGGCCACGGTGCCGACGAATCCCATCAGGGCAATCAGCAGGGCCGCTTCAAACAGAATGCCCAGTGACATCTGGATATCGGCCAGAACGATCAGCGCGATACTGTTGATCATCAGGGTATCAAGGGCAAGTATCCGGTCGACAATGTCGGGCCCGATGGCCAGGCGGTAAAGGTTGAGCAGGACACCAAGGCAGAACAGTCCGATCACGAATGGAATCACGGTGGCAATCACTGGAAGATCTCCTTCAGGGGCCGTTCGTAGCGTTCCTTGATCTGCTGCACCAGTTCATCCTCATCGGTCACATGAAGCGTGTGAATCAACAAGGTCTTGGCCTGGCTGTCGTAGTGGGCAGAAACCGTGCCCGGTGTCAGTGAAATGGTACTGGCCAGGATGGTGATGGCGAAATCGTCATCCAGCTCCAGCGGGAAGGTGACAAAGCCCGGTGTAAGCTGGTCGGGGTACCAGAGGATGCGCCTGGCCACGATCAGGTTCGAGAGTACGATATCAACCATCAATACAGCAAAGTACCGGAGCAGCGGCAACAGGTATCGAACCTTGGCCTGTTCCGGCCAGAAGGCCCGGGTAATGAACGGAATAGAGATACCCAGGGCCAGCCCCAGAAGCATATGAGCCACCGAGAAGCTGTTAACCATCAACAGCCAGAGCAGTGCCAGGAAAAGCGAGAACAACGGCCTTGGCAGCCAGAATTCACGACGGTTCATTCGGTCATCTCCCTGCCCGGGTGGATATAATCCCCCAGAACCGCGTCCACATAACCGGACGGCTGATAGATCAGCCTTGTGGCAGCTTCCAGGTAGTCCATCACCGGCTGGGCAAAGAGGGCGAGTGAGAAACTGATGGCGATCATCACACACACGGTGGCTGTGCGGGCATGGTCCAGCGGTCGGGTTTTGTGAATAGCCAGGGCTCTGGTAGCCGAATGCTCTTCCGGCCGCCAGAACCACCCCGAGCCCGCTCTGCTCAGGGCTGCAATGATCATCAGGCCGGAAATGAGAATGGCCGCCCAGAGCCAGAGATAGTCTGGCAGCGGGGACGATGTCTGCAGAATCCAGGCTTTGCTGACAAATCCGCTGAAGGGAGGCAGGCTGGCCATGCTGACCGCCGCCACCAGGAACACACTCCCGAGAACCCAGCGGTGGGAAAGCGGTGAGATAACGGAGAAACGGTCGTAACCGTTGTCGCGGTAACGCCCGATCAGGTCCGCCAACAGGAAGAATACGGCCGTCATACAGGTACTGTGCAGCAGATAGAACAGGCTGGCGGCCAGCAGCTGTTCGTCGTTACGTGAGAATGTGGCCAGCAGTATGCCGACGGACACAATGACCATGTACGCAGTGAGTGTCCGCAGGCTGGCGGCGCCCAGTACCCCGATACCCCCGAGTGCCAGTGTGATCAACGCGGCAGGCCAGAGCCACGCCATGACGGTGTCGTTGGCAGGCGCTGCGTCATCGAGCCCGAATACCACCAGAAACACCCGCACCATGGCGTAAAAGCCAACCTTGGTCATGATGGCGAACAATGCCGCCACCGGAGCGCTGGCAGCGGAATAGGCCCGTGGCAGCCAGAAAAGCAGCGGTAGCAGGGCGGCCTTGATACCGAATACCACCATCAGCAGCAGCGAGGCTGATTTCAGCAGGGGCAGATCCGCCTCCGGCGCGTTGGCAATCACGTGGGCAAGATCCGCCATGTTGAGTGTGCCGGTCAGGCCATAGAGGATGCCCAGCGCCAGCAGGAACAGGGCGGAGCCGGCCAGGTTGATGATCACATAGTGCAGCCCGGCCCGACTGCGCGCACGGCCACCACCGTGGAGCAGCAGCGCATAGGAGGCGATCAGCAATACCTCGAAAAACACGAACAGGTTGAACAGATCCCCGGTAAGGAAGGCGCCGTTTATCCCCATCAGCTGGAACTGCAGCAGGGCATGGAAGTGCGAGCCTTCCCGGTCAGAGCCGCGGCTGGCATACAATACGCAGAACAGGCTCAACAGGGCGGTCAGCAGCAGCATGATGGCCGTGAGCCGGTCGAGCACCAGCACGATCCCGAATGGCGGTTGCCAGTTACCGAGGCGATAGAGGGTGTAGTCGGTCAAACCGGCCTGAAGTACGGCCCACACCGCGAACACCACCAGCAGCAGGGTGGAGCCGATGCTCAGGGAACGCTGGCGGCCGATGTTATAGCGGTACATGACCAGCAGGAAGGCGCCAGTCAGCAGGGGGATGACGATGGGCATGATCATCAGATGGTTCATTGGCGATCCTCGTTCGGGTCTTCGCCATCCACATGATCACTGCGCAACTCCACCGCCGCCTTGAGCGCCAGTACCACCACGAACGCGGTCATCGAAAAACTGATTACAATAGCGGTGAGCACCAGGGCCTGTGGGAGAGGGTCGGTATAATTCTCCACCAGTCCGATCACCGCCGGGGAGGCCGTGGTCAGCCGGCCCATACTGAACAGAAACAGGTTCACGCCGTGGGACAGCAGCGTCAGGCCCAGCACCACCGAGAAGGTGCGTGCCCGCAGGATCAGGTAGACACCGGTGCTGGTGAGCATCCCCAGAGTAATGGCAACCACCAGTTCCATCAGCCAACCTCCTGGCCGGGCCCGGCCACGGTCATGAGTTTGCCGAGGTTCGCCAGTATCAGCAGCGTGGCCCCCACCACGGTCGTGTAAACCCCCAGGTCAAACAGTAAGGCTGTGGCCAGCTCGAACTCGCCGATCAGCGGCCAGTCCATATGGCTGAAAGTCGACGTCAGGAACGGATAGCCGACAAACCAGCTGCCCAGACCGGTGATGGTGGCAATCAGCAGGCCGGCGCCGATCAGTGGCCGGAAATGCGTAAGCATACGCTCCTGGGCCCATACCAGGCCGCCCGCCATGTATTGCAGGGTAAGGGCGACCGCTGTCACCAGGCCGGAAATAAACCCGCCACCGGGCATGTTGTGCCCCCGCAGGAAGATATAGGCGGATACCAGCAGGGCGATGGGCAGGGCCATGCGGGAAATCATCTGCAGGATCACCGGATGTGGCTCGGCAAAACCCTGAGCGCTGCCGGCGCTGGCCACCCTTTCCTTCAGGTGCAGGTCACGGGTGAAGGCGAAGACCGCCACGGCGGCGATACCCAGTACCGTGATTTCCCCCAGGGTGTCGAAGCCCCGGAAGTCCACCAGGATGACATTGACCACATTGGTACCGCCCCCGCCGGGAACACTGTTGGCGAGGAAGTATCCGGAGATGGTTTCGGCGGGCCGTGTCAGCACCGCATAGGCAAACAGGGCAATGCCAATGCCTGCCAGCCCCGCCAGGCTCAGGTCACGAAAGACCCGCCCAAATCCGGATTCCCTAGGGGAGGTCTGGGGCAGGAACGAGAGCGCCAGCATCATGATGACCACCGCCATGACCTCCACGGAGAGCTGGGTCAGTGCCAGGTCCGGTGCCGAAAACTGGGCGAAGGCCAGGGTTACGAACAGCCCGGTGACAGACAGCAGGAGCAGGGCCGGCAGACGTTGATGGTGGAACAGGGCGACGCCGATAGCGGACAGGCACAGGATGACGGCGCCGAAAACCACCATCGGATTGACTGCCGTCAACTCGGAGGGGCCCTGCCAGCCACTGTACCCGCTGAGCATCCCCAGGGCCGGTGCAATAGCCGCGATCAGGATAAAGGCCAGATACCGTTGCAGTGAACCGTTTTCCAGGCGATAGACCAGCGACTGGGCGAAACGGATGCTCTGCTGCATGATCTGTTCAAAAATGTTCTTGGCGTCCACTTCCGGCAACTGGCGATGAATGGCAAACAAGGGGCCGCGGGCAAGATAGAATACGACTCCCCCGATCATTGCGATCGTGCTCATCATGGCCGGCACATTGGCGTTGGCCAGGTCCGAGAAGTCATACAGCGGCAGGTGGGTCATGGAAGTGGCCATGACGGCCAGGTGAATCAGCTCGTTGTAGATGGCCTGTGGCGCCAGCCCAATCGCCAGCGAGGCGAGCGCAAGAATGAACAGCGGTACCAGCATGCCTGCAGGTTTCCGACGTGGCGGCCAGTGGGGAAGATCGACCGGCTGGCCATTGAAAAACACGTTATGAAAGATGCGAACGGAATACGCTACGGAAAACAGCCCGGCAATGGTGACCCACGTCGGAATCAGGCTGTTGGCCCAGTGGGGCGCGGTAACCAGCAAACTCTCCGAGAACAGCATCTTCTTGCTCAGATAACCGCTCATCAGTGGCAGGCCGGCCATGGCCGCCGCCGGTATGGCGGTGATCAGCATCAGCGCCGGCATGGTGCGCCACAGGCCGTTGATATTGCGCATGTCCCGGCTTCCCGTGGCCTGGTCGACAATGCCTGCCATCATGAACAACGGCGCCTTGAACAGGGCATGGGTGGTCAGGTGGAACAGGGCGGCCGCCATGGCCATTTCACTGCCCATGCCAATCAGCAATGTGATCAGCCCCAGGTGAGAAATGGTGGAGTAGGCCAGCAGGCCCTTGATGTCGTGCATGAACATGGCCACAAAGGCACCCACCATCAGGGTAACCATGCCGGTGATGGTAATCAGACTGAACCAGAGTTCGGTGTCACCCATGGCCGGATGCAGCCGGGCCATCAGGAACAGGCCCGCTTTCACCATGGTGGCCGAGTGCAGATAGGCAGACACCGGTGTGGGGGCGGCCATGGCATGGGGAAGCCAGAGGTGGAATGGTGCCTGGGCGGACTTGGTAAACGCACCGAGCAATATCAGTGTCAGGGTCAGCGGGTAGCGATCATCGCTGACGATGGTATCGGTGGCTGTCAGTATATCGCTGATCTGATAACTGCCGACAATCTGCCCCAGCAACAGAATGCCACCCAGCAGCGCCAGCCCGCCGCCCCCGGTAATCACCAGCGACATACGCGCACCCCGGCGGGCATTGCGGCTGGACCAGGTAAATCCGATCAGCAGGAAGGACACCAGGCTGGTGAGCTCCCAGAACACCAGCATGAACAGCAGGTTCTCGGACAGCACAATGCCCAGCATGGCGGTCATGAACAGCTGGATCAGAATAAAGAAGCGGCCGGCGGTGTCCTTGCCGGCAAAATAATAGCGGGCATAGAGAATGATCAGGCAGCCGATGCCGGTAATCAGTGTGGCAAACAACCAGCTCAGGCCGTCCAGCCGGAAAGACAGATCAAGGCCAATTTGTGGTACCCAGGAAAGGGAATAGACCAGTGCTTCACCAGACTGGATCCGGGGAAGATAGCTGAGCAGAAGCAGCAGGCAGATGGCCGGGGCGAGCAGCGCAACCAGCGCGTGGGTCGGCACATGATCCGGGCCGGGCTGCTTCAGCCTTGAGAGGAGCGAAGCAATGGCTCCCAGTACAGGCAAAAAGACAAGAAGCCCAATGTCCATAACGGAATTCAGCCGGTCAGGAGTGAGTTCTTCAGCGCGTTCAGCTTATTAACATCCTTCATGTATAGCTAACGTTTGAGATTTTTTCATTCTTATAAGTCAAGAACCGTTGTGTAGCGCCGCCAGTTTCCGGATGCCCTGGCGGTAGAACCCGTACGCCATGGTTCCGGCCAACAGGTTACCAGCCAGGGCCCCGGACATCAGCCCGTTGATGCCGCCAATCTGGGCACCAATCCAGAGAAAGGGCAGGAAACACAGGAACAGACGAAGGGTGGACACCAGCAGGGCCCGAAGCGCCAGCCCGAGGGCATTGCATACGGACACCATCAGCATGCAGATACCAAGGCCGCTGTAACTGAGCGGCACCCGCACGAGGTAACTGCCAAGTACATCGCTGACCTCACGATCACTGGTAAACAGTTCCGACACCAGCCCGGAGGCCATCAGCCAGATCAGCCCGATCGCCAGCTGCCACACGACGACAAAGCGAACGGCAAGCCGAACCAGTTTGCGAATCTGGCCGATCTCGCCGGCTCCCAGCATGCGACCGACCATGGGAGGCATGGACATGGTCAGCGCAAGCACCACCACAATGGAGAAAAATTCCAGGCGGGTGCCCAGGCCCCAGGCGGCAACAGCGGCGGAGCCAAAGCCGGCTACCAGTGCGGTGGCCAGCATGGCCGCCGCTGGCGGCATCAGCTGGCTGACCATGGCCGGTGCCATAATGCCGTTCAGTTGCCTGAGTGCTTTACCGAGAACGAGCTGCCTCAGGTCAAAGCGCACCCAGCCGCAGCGGAGCAGTTTGGGGTAGATGAACAGGCAGCCGATGCCAAAGGCGGTAATGGTGGCCAGGGCAGCACCGGGCAGGCCCCAGCCGAAAACAAATATGAACAACGGATCGAGGGCAATATTGGCAATGCTGGTGGCCACCATCATGTAGCCCGGCAGTTTGGTGTCGCCATGGGAGCGGCAGACACTGTAGCCAAAGTACAACATGGCACCGGTCCAGGCGGAAAGCAGCCAGGGTATCCAGTAGCTGCGGATCAGGGGCAACAGGCTTTCTTCGGCCCCGAGCACATCCATGATGCGGGTCTGTAACAGCCAAAGGCCTAAACACAGAACCAGGACCAGAGCGGCGCCAACGGTGACCACCAGCCCACCCAGGCGTTCAGCCCGGAGCTGGTCGCCTGCGCCCAGGGTTCGGGAGATGATTGCGGTGGTGGCAATGCCCAGGCCTACCTGCAGGCCGATGATGAGCTGTTGCATGGGCAGGGTGAAGCCCAGGGCCGCCAGCGGGTCGCGGCCAAGCTGGCCGATGAAGGCGCTGTCCACGAGCTGGAAGGTCATCAGTGACAGCACGCCGAAGAGCATGGGCCAGGTCATGGTAAACAACTGGCGCGGCAGGCTGGCTTGGGAGTCGGCGTTGATCACGTTGGGGGTTTCGGTTCCTGGTGTTTTGCCTGGAGGCGTGATTCTAGCAGGTTTGCTGATTTGGGCGGTGGTGCACCGGGCGGGCGGCGTTTCACAGACACGCTACGAGCACGTCCCTGTGCGCTTGACTTCGGCCATCCTTGGCCGAAGACAGTCTGTGAAACGCCGCCCGCCCGGTGCACTCAGACTCGGCAGTTATCTCCCCGCAGGTCGGATTTACCCGTAAAAGGCATAGAAGGCGAAGTCCCGTAGGTCGGATTAGGCAGAGCCGTAATCCGACAACAAGCCCGGTCAAGAATCAAAGCGCCTTCAAAGCCGCCTCATAATCCGGCTCGTCCTTGATGTCGCCCACCAACTCACTGTGCAGAACCTTGTTGTCCTCATCCAGAACCACCACCGCGCGGGCGGTAAGACCGGCAAGGGGGCCGTCCTGAATGGCAACGCCATAATCCTGCTGGAAGCTGTAGTTGCGGAAGCTGGACAGTGTAATAACGTCCTTCAGGCCTTCGGCACCACAGAAACGGCCGGCGGCAAAGGGAAGGTCTGCGGAAATAACGAGCACGACAGTGTTGTCGAGGCTGCTGGCTTTTTCGTTGAATTTGCGGGTGGAGGTGGCACAGGTTGGGGTATCGACACTGGGGACGATGTTCAGGATCTTGCGCTTGCCCTTCCAGTTGTCGAGGGTGACGTCTTCCAGGCCCTGGGTGGTAAGGGTGAAGTCGGGGGCGGTGTCGCCGGGTTGCGGTAAGGTGCCGCTGACGGTAATCGGATCGCCGCCGAGTGTTACGTTGCTCATTTTGATCTCCCTGTTTATGGCCCGATGGGTTTGTGTAAAACAACTTACTCTGTGTAGTTCATTTTGGATGCTTTTTCATCCGGTGAGGGAATTAAGTTGTTATCAGGCGGGCTCGAATCCGGGCGCCGGGTGGCGCTGTACCAGCAACAGGTAGCTGGCCAGGGCCGCGATGGCGCAGGTGGCGATGGTGGCGGCCATCACCAGGGAGGTGCCGTCGTGAAAATACCCCACCAGGGCACCGATGGTTGCGGCAACCACCATCTGGGTGAATCCGAACAGAGCGGAAGCGGAGCCGGCCATACGGGGGAAGTTGGCCAGCGCCCCGGCCATGGTCTGGGGCAGCACCATGCCTACGCCAATCATGAACAAAGTCTGGGGCAGGATCACGGCCCAGGCGTTATAGACCTGAGTCACCGCCAGTACGGCCATCAAACCGCCTCCGGCCACGGCAACAACCAGGCCCCGGACCAGTATCTGATCCGGGGCCAGTCTGCTGCCCAGGCGAACAGCGGTGAGATTGCCGACGATATAGCCGGCAACGATGCAGGCAAAGAAGGGCCCGAAGTGCTCCGGTTTTACTCCCAGGAAATCGATCAGCACAAATGATGACCCGGACAGGAAGGCGAACAGGCCGGCAAACGTCAGGGAATTGACCAGGGTATAGCCCAGGAAGCTGATGTCCGAGGCAATGGCCCGGTAGTTCTTTATCAGGCTGCCAATGCGCAGGGATTGCCGGTTTTCCGGGCGCATTGGCTCGGGAATACCAACCGCAATCACTGCTGCCATAATCAGGGCATAACCGCCCAGTGCCAGGAAGATCGACTGCCAGCCCAGCCCCACCACCATGAAACCACCCAGGGTCGGCGCAATGGCCGGTGCCAGCGCCATGATACTGGCCAGAATCGCCATGATCTTTGCCGCTTCCCGGGGCGAATAGATATCCCGCACTGCCGCCCGTCCCAGAACAGGGCCGGCAGAGCCGCCCAGGGCCTGGAGAAAGCGGGAGAGAATCAGCGTTTCAATATTGGTGGCCAGGGCACAGATAACACTGGCAACAGCAAACAGCAGGAAACCACCAATCATGATCGGTTTACGACCAAACCGGTCCGCCAGCGGCCCACAGATCAACTGAGCGAGCGCGAAACCGGCCATGTAAATACTCAGCGTCAGCTGAACCTGCCCGGTACTGGCCGCGAGCGACTCTCCCATACTGGGCAGCGCCGGCAGATACATATCGATCGCCAGCGGCCCGAGGGCGACAGCAGCTGCCAATAGTATCGTTGTCCATACACTGGTGAGTGCGAGCATCATTTATCCCGGCAACTTTGGAGTATCGCACTGGGTGTGAACCGGCCTTCTGAAACACGCTGTGAATACGTCCCTGTACGCTCGGCTCCGCCATCCATGGCTCCGCACGGTTTCAGAAGGCCGGTTCACACCCAGCGCTCTATCTGATATCGGGAGTTTACGCTTGTGAACGGCCGGGATAACGGCTTAACGCTTCATACAATGTATGAACAAATCAGATGGATGGTGTGACCAGGCTATTCATAGTGGCAGCAACACCGTTTACGTGGTTGCGGATCCAGCGGTGGGCGGGGTCATTCTGGTTTCGTTTGTGCCATAGCATCAGCATGGTGAAGGGCTTGTAGTCGAAGGGCAGGTGCGTCCAGGCAAAGTCCTTCAGTAAGTGTTCACTCATGCGCATTGGGGCGGTGGCCAGCATATTGGTTTCGCGCAGGAAACCGGGCAGGCCGGAGAAGTTGGACACAGTGACGGCCGTTCGCCGGGTAAGGCCCCTCGCGGATAGTGAGCCTTCAAAAGCCGTTTTTTCGCCGGTGCCGAACAGGATGCCGATGTGGTCCGCCTGAAGGTAATCCGCCAGGGATTCCGGGGCCTGCCGGTGGGCGGGGTCGTAGAAAACCACCATGCGATCCGCCATCAGGCCCCGTTGCATGATGTCCGTGGCTTCCGGGGCGTGTGGCGAGAGAATCAGGTCGCACAGGTCCTTGCGCAGCATGTCCGCCGTCGGTATGCCGGAGGGAATGACCTGCAGGCGGATGCCGGGGGCTTCCCGCCGGAGGACCGACAGCAGCCCGGGTAGCAGCAGGTCCCGCTGATAGTCGTTGGCGGCGACGGTGAAGGTAAATTCGGCGGTGGCCGGAGTGAACGGCGGGCCGGAGGACAGGGAGTGGAGGTCGTCCAGAATCTGGCGAACGTGGGGCCCGGCCTGGACCGCATAGCGGGTGGGCACAATGCCGCGGCCGGATTTTACAAACAGGGCATCGCCCAGGGCCTGGCGCAGGCGGTCCAGGGTGTGGCTGACGGCGGACTGGCTCACCCCCAGGCGCACCGCCGCACGGGACACGCTGCCTTCGTCCAGCACGGCGATAAAGGTGCTCAGGGAGCGAATGTCCAGGTTGAATGTATCGATCGGGTTCATGAATGGGAGTGTACTCCAGAACGGCGAGTTCCCAATAGTGCTATTGCCGGGGTGCTATTTTTGAATATACATTCAGGCTTCCTTGAGGCATGGTTCAAGGGTGAAATAAGTTGAATGCATGGTGTAGGAGAACCCGATGAAGCCGATTCTGGCGTTTGATGTATACGGCACCCTGGTCGATCCCATGGGCATGGCCGATTTACTGGCACCGGATGCGGGGGGCGCGGCGGAGTCTGTCAGTGCCCAGTGGCGGGAGAAGCAGCTGGAGTTTTCCTTTCGCAAGGGATTGATGCGCATGTATGAGGATTTCGGGGCCTGTACCCGGCAGGCATTGCGTTACGCGATGGCCAGCCATGGGTTTGCGCTGGGCCAGGAGCGGGAGGATGAGCTGATGGCCGCCTACCTTTCATTGCCGGCGTTTGATGATGCGTTGCCAGCGCTGAAATCCCTGGAGGGGGATTATCTGATGTTTGCTTTCTCCAATGGCACCTATCCGGCGTTGGAGAAGGTGCTGGGGCACAATGATCTGTTGGCGATGTTTGATGGGCTGGTGTCGGTGGATGACATCAGGAGTTTCAAGCCGGACCCGGCGGTGTATGCCTATGCGCGGCGGGCGACGGGGGCGATGGAGCAGCCGCTGTGTCTGGTGTCGAGTAATGCCTGGGATGTGATCGGGGCCCGGGCGGCGGGGTTGATGGCCATTTGGGTGCAGAGGGATGCCGGGAAGGTTTTTGAGGACTGGGGGATTGAGCCTAATGCGGTGATTCGCAGTCTTTCGGAGTTGCCTGCTACCTTGAATAACCTGTAACTCTGGTGGAAGCGAAGTGCGTCGATGGCTTTCCAAAACACGCTGTAAATACGTCCCTGTACGCTTGGGCTCCGCCATCCCTGGCTCCGCACAGTTTTGGAAAGCCATAGACGCACTTCGCCCATAGTTGAGAGCCAGCGTTTCAGCTCAATCCGATCTTTTTGCCAACCACTCTGCCATTTCCATCCAGCTTTCCCTCGGCGCCTTGCTGCCGGCCAGGATTCCCATATGACCACCGGGGGTAACCCGGAAGGTGACGTCTTTGGAGCTGACATGGTCTTCGATGCGCTTGACCGCGCCGGGGGTGGCCAGGGTGTCGCTGTCGCCGGCGATGGCCAGTAAGTTGGCGTTTACGTTTTCCAGGCGGGCCACGTCTTCGCCGATCTGGATCTGGCCTTTCGAGAGTTCGTTGTCGATCCACAGGCGCACCACGGCGTCCTGGACGATGCCGCCGGGGTAGGCGACCATGCGGTCGAGGAAGGCGGAGGTGGTGGCGTGGCTGGCGACGAATTCGCGGTCGCCGAGGCGGACGAGGAGTTCCCAGTAGCCCATCACGCTGCCGATGGGGTTGGTGAGCTTGAAGCCGATGGTGTTGGCCCAGCCGGGGGTGTGGAACCAGTGGGGTTTGACGTCGTGGAGGCGGAAGCCGGTGCGTTTGCGGATGAAGTCGGCCACGTCGGATACCCGCTGGTACATCAGCCCCATCAGGCCGGAAGCGTGGCTGTCGATGGGGGAGCCCAGCACGATGGCGTTGCGGATGTGCTGGTCGCGGCTGAGGGCGGAGTAGAACAGCGTGAACATCCCGCCCAGGCTCCAGCCGTGCAGCGACAGCTCCTGCTCGCCACTGTGCTCCCGTACCCGGTTCAGATACGCCGGCAGCAGCTCCGCCACGTAGGTATGAAGATTGTAGTGGCTGTGCTGCCGCGTAGGCACGCCCCAGTCGATCAGGTATACCTCAAACCCCTTCGCCCGCAGGAAGCGCACGAGACTGCGCTGGGGAAACAGGTCGTAGATCAGCATGTTCACCGCCAGCGGTGGCACAATCACAATCGGGGTCTTGTGGGGAGTGCGCTCCACGTTGATCATCTCGCCATCCAGCTCGATAAAATCCTCGGCCAGTGGCGGGTAGTACCGCAGGCTCACCAGCCCATCGGTATACAACGTCTCGAACGGCGTTTGCCCCGCCTGCACCAGGCTGGCGGCGCGGAATACCCGGTCGAACGCGTTGCCGGCATAAAGCGCCGTCTGTCGGGTCAGCCCCGAGGTTTTGTTGAAGACATACTGCAGTGGATCGGGCATCGAAGCATCCATCGTTGGTACGGTTTTCATCCAGAATATCTATTTCGTTTATGTCATTGTGACGGCCAGAAAGCGTTATCTGAAAAGTAACAGGGGAGGAGGGGACAGGCCTTTGGCAGACCGTGCATTGCCAGGGATGGCAATGCCGAGCCCCCATGGATGGGTTCACGGCGTGTCTGACGAAGGCCTGTCCCCTCCTCACCATCGCTCCTCAGCTAACAGGCTAGGGCCAAGATTACCGGCCAACCCCAAATGCGGCTATGGCAAGAACGTCCATCCCCATTGGCAAACCGGTCACTTCAGGCCACTGCCCAAATGCGCCAACCATTGGTATCATTCGCCCATCGCAAAACACCAACAACAGGACAACCATGCTCAGCTTCCTGCCAGCCCCGGTCATCGGCGTCATCAGTTCCTTCCTTCTGGGCCTCAACACCCTGTTCTGGTGTCTGCTGCTCTACATCCCGGCAATCCTGAAACTCATCATCCCTCACCAGGGCTTCCGGATACTGTGCACCAAAGTCATCATCTGGATTGCCGAAGCCTGGGTTGCCTGCAACACCGGCTGGATGAAGCTCACCCAGGGCACCAAATGGACCGTCCACGGCGACGAAAAACTCAAACGGGAAAGCTGGTACCTCGTGCTCAGCAACCACCAGAGCTGGGTCGACATCTTTGCCATGCAGCGGGTCTTCAACCACCGGGCGCCGTTTCTCAAGTTCTTCCTCAAGCAACAGCTGATCTGGGTGCCGGTCATCGGCCTGGCGTGGTGGGGGCTGGATTTCCCGTTCATGAAGCGCTACACCCGCGAGTACCTGATCAAGCACCCGGAAAAACGCGGTGAAGACCTCAAAGCCACCCGCAAAGCCTGCGAGAAGTTCCGCTACACCCCTGTCAGCGTGATGAACTTTGTGGAAGGCACCCGGTTCACCCAGGCCAAGCACGACAAACAGAAGTCAAAGTACACCCACCTGCTGACACCCAAGGCCGGCGGCGTGGCCTTCGTTCTGGATGCCATGGGCGATTCCATTGAAACCCTGGTGGATGTGACCATTGCCTACCCGGGCGGTGCGCCGACCTTCTGGGACTTCATGTGTGGACGGGTTCGGGAAGTAAAGATGGAAATCGACACGGTCGCCATCCCGGAGTACCTGAAGGGCCGGGATTATGCGACGGATGCCGAGCACCGCAAGAACGTAAAGAACTGGCTGGCGGAACAGTGGCAGGCCAAAGATGAACGCCTGTCGAGAATGCTTGAGGAGAACTAGCGGTTGTCGCTGTCCTCGTCGTCTTCGACTTCGTCAGGGTGCTCTTTCTTGTAGCGCTCCCACTCTTCCCAGTCGTGGGGCGTACCGGCATGTGGCCGCTTCAGGTGTTTGGCGTGCTCCATGGCGTTGTGGCGCAGGCTGTGGTCCCGCTCCTCTTCTTCCTCTTCGAAGCCATACTTCTTGAGGAATTCAGTTGGGCTGATAGGCATCCGGATTCACCTCCGCGTTAGATAGCTGCCTCTAGATATCTACGATGGTGCTCCGGCGCCGGATTTTCAAGCATCGCCAGTGCTGTCAGCCCCGCTGTCCGAGGCCGGGCCCTGTGCCGGTGTTTCCACGAGATTGAACAGAATCTGTTTACGCTCATCGTCCACACCGGCGAAGGTTACCGTCACCGGCTGCTCAAGCTGGAAAGTGCGGCCGTTCTTGTTGTGGGTCAGGCGCAGGGTAACCGGATCAAAGCCGAATTTTCCTTCCAGGGTCTTGCAGCTGACAAAGCCTTCCAGGCCGTTGGCATCAAGCCGTACGAAGAAGCCGGAGGGGGTTGTGCGGCTGATGACACCGGTCATCGGTTCTTCACCCAGATTACGGGCGAAATCACTCTTGAGCCAGCTCTCCAGGCTGTTGGCCGCCTGCCGGGCCCGGAACTGGGTCAGTTGCAGTTCGGCCAGCTGGTTTTCGTCAAGGTCTGTCAGCGGTTCCTGCCAAAGGATGGATTTAATCAGCCGGTGAACGTGGAAATCGCTGAACTTGCGCAGCGGTGAGGTAAAGGTGGTGTAGGCGGCCAGCCCCATGCCCTGGTGGGGCGCGGCGGTAAACGACAGCTCGGCGCGGGCAAGCTGGCGGGAAATGATGGCCTTGAGCGGCACTTCCGAGTCCAGCCCCTCGGTCTGCTTCATCAGGTCGCGAAAACCCTCCGCACTGGTGGCATCCACGCCGGCGAGGTCCGGGGCGTAGCCTTCGAGGAGGGCGCGAATATTGTCGGCCCGGTCGTCCCGCAAGCCGGGATGCTGGATAAACAGCCCCTTGTCCTGCTGGCCGAGGAAGTCGGCCGCGCAGCGGTTGGCGGCAATCATGCACTCTTCCACCAGCCGGTGGGCTTCGTTCTGCACTGAGGGTTCGATCAGCCGGACTCTGCGGTTCTCATCCAGCCGCAGGCGGAATTCCGGACGGTCACCGTTGACCAGTGCGTGTTCATTACGCCACTTGCGCAGCGCCGTCGCTGCCTGGTGAAGCTGGTCAAGGCTGTTGGACACGCTGTCCGGCAGCGCCTTGATGTCGTCGTCTTCCCGGCCTTCGATCAGGTTGGACACCAGTTCATAGCTGAGTTTGCCATGGGAACGAATCACCGCCCGATGGAAGCTGTAGTCGCCCAGGCTGCCGTCGTTGTTCACCTGCAGGTCACATACCAGGGCCAGGCGTTTCACGTCGGGCATCAGTGAGCACAGGCGGGTGCTGAGGGTATCCGGAAGCATCGGCAGCGGCTCACCGGGGAAATAGATGGCGGTGGCGCGGCGGAAGGCTTCCTGCTCGGCCGGGCTGCCAGGCTCGATAACCGCTGTGGGGTCAGCAATGGCAATGGACAGTTTCCAGCCGGTGGCATTGGGCTCGGCCAGCAGGGCGTCGTCCATGTCCTGGGTGCCGGGGCTGTCGATGGTGACGTAGGGCTGGTCGGTGCGATCCTCGCGCCCTTCGCCTTTTGCTTCGATGACGGATTCATCCAGTGCCTCGGCCTGCTTCTGAACCGGCTCCGGCCAGGTGTCCGGCAGGTCGAAGGTGGCAACCGTGAAGGAGCGTTCGATACCGGCCTCGCCGGCTTTGCCGATCACTTTCAGGATTTTTGCCTGGCCCTTGCCATCCTTGATTGGATGCTTGTGGATACGGCAGTAGATGTAGTCGTCCGGCTCGGCATTCTGGCGCTCCTTCGGCGGAATGAAAATCCAGCGGTTGATGCCGGGGGTTTCCGGCACCACGAAGTGGCCCTTGCCCTTCACCAGATAACGGCCCACGAAGGTGTCCAGCCTGGTTTCCAGCAGCTCGTCAATCACGCCCTGGGTCTTGCCTTTATCGCCTTCCTGCTCGGTGATATTGACTCGGTCGCCCGGAAGGACTTTCTGCATTTCCTCCGGTGGCAGGAACACATCCCTGCCTTCATCCAGTGCGACAAATCCGAACCGTCCGTTTGTGGCCTTGACGGTACCAGGATACACCACCTTTTTTTCTTCAATATCGGATTTCAGCTGGCGCAACTGGCTGAGGGCGTCGGCATTGAGCATGAACAGAACCTGACTGGATAAAATTTGAGTGTTGCGGAGGAGTATACCGGTTATGACGGTATGAGTCAGACCCGTTACGCGGGGTTAATTTCCCGGTCCTGGCCATCAACAATCAAGACCCGGTTCCGGCCCTGTTGCTTGACCCGGTAAAGCGCCTGGTCGGCCTGTCGCAGGATGGTGTCGACATCGTCGCCGGGTTGGCAGAAATAGCCGCCAACACTGACCGTAACGGGCGTTCCGGTCCGTATGCTGTCCCTTTCGATGGTTTCCCGAATACGTGAGGCGATCTGGTGCAGGGTATCCCGGTCACAGTGGGACAGCACCACAACGAACTCGTCGCCACCCCACCGGCCGGGATGGTCGTAGGGGCGTACACCTGCTTTCAGCCAAAGCGCGACGCGGCATAGGATCTCATCACCTGCCTGATGCCCCAGCTCATCATTGATGGACTTGAAGTGATCGATGTCCAGCCAGATCAGCCCGAAGCCGGTGTCTTGCCGCTGTGCCCGCTGTATCTCCTCGGCCAGTGCCTCGTCGAGCCCGCGACGGTTTTTCAGGCCTGTAAGGGCATCTATGCGCGCCAGACGGTTCAGTTCGTCAGTGCGCTGTTCCACTTTCTGTTCCAGTTCACGGGTTGAGTGTTTGAGGGTGTCCGTCATTTTTTCGAAGTGGCTGGCGAGACGGCCCAGCTCGTTATCCGGCTTGTCCAGTTGTGGGAGGGAAAAGCTGCCACCCTGAACTTTCTGCACAGCGCTCTCCAGGCTGATGATGGGCTTGAGGATGCGCGAGCGGATAATGAGATGAAACAGTATCAGGGTGATAATCAGGCTGAGGAGAAATACTGCAACCAGAGGCCACAGGTAACTGCTGGGCAGGAGGGTGTTCAGGTCCAGCAACGTAATTTCAAACCAGCCGATGGCGGGCAGGAATGCCACACCAGCGAGGTGTTTTCGTCCGTCCACGGTCACAAAGCTGCTTTCCACAGCGCCGGTGGTACCACCCCGGTTTTTCAGGATCTGCAGCATGCCCAGTACTTTCTGTTTGTCCTCGGCGTGGTCAAACAAGAGGTCCACGGTGCTTTTCTGGCCCTCGGGCTTGATGATGCTTGCAAAGTCGATGTAGTTGCGATCACGGTATAACTGGATCGCGCCATTGTAATCAACGAACAGGGTTGTAATACCTTCCTGCTCTATATCAACGATATCCTGCAGGAATGCGTCCAGATCCATGCCGGTGCCGACCATTCCGACAATGCGGTCATTCTCATCGCGCATCAGAACGTCGATCCAGAGCTTGGTGACACCGAGCTCGGTATCGGGGTTCACATTGAGATGGAAATTGCGGCCTTCCTCAATCAGTTGAAAGAACCAGGCGTCTTCGGGCTTGTCCGGATCGAGTTGATAGCGTAACTGATTGTCTTCAAACTCGTTATCGGCGTTGTTGTAGTAGTAATTGCGGGAATCCCGGAGCGCTACGAAATAGCTGTTGTCACGAAAATTGCTCCGAAAGCTTTCCATTTCACGGATGGCTTCGCGTTTTAACGCCTCGTCCTCTGGTGTTGTTGCCCATTTCACGAGGGTAGACGAATCCGCCATCTGGCGCGCAAGGCCGATTTCCCGTTCCAGTGACTGCAACAGGCGGGCACTGTCGTAACGTACCTGTATTTCAGCGACCTGTTGACCCCAGCGTTCGATAATATCCTCGGACAGCGCCCTGTAGGCCAGCCATGACGCCAGTGAAGCGGTGATCATCAGAATAGCGGCAAGACCCAGAAGGCGGGTTTTAAGGCTCAAGAGCGTCTCTCGTATCTATGGAATCTGTCCAGTAGATATCATAGAGCAGGGGTGGCAAAGAGTGTAGGAAAAACAGGCAGGACCGCGATTGCAGCCCTGCGCAGAAGGAATTCCCTGTCAGGAATCTGAGCAGGAGAGCCTGTGGGCAGACAGCCTAGTTGTATTCTGAAAACACCTTGGTCTGGCCACTCTCGTTGAACATCAGCACCTGGTAGGGATCCTTGCGGTCACCCATTTCCATGCCCGGTGAGCCCGCGGGCATACCCGGAACAGCGAGCCCCTTTGCCTTGGGGGCATCGGCAATCAGCTGATGGATGTCTTTGGCAGGCACGTGGCCTTCAATCACATAGTCGCCCACGAAAGCGGTGTGACAACTGGCCAGTGAAGAGGGCAGCCCGGCATCCTGCTTCAGGGGATTCAGGTTGTTGGTTTCCGTCACTTCCACCTTGAAGCCGTTTTCCTTCAGGTGGTCTACCCAGTCCGTGCAGCAGCCGCAGGTGGGGGACTTGTAGACATGAATGTCTTCCAGTCCGTCATCCGCCTGTAGCTGGCTGTTCAGGCCAACGGTGGCGATGAGGCCAAGGGCCAGCATGTGTTTTTTCATGACGTTACCTCAGTGGTGATGGCTGTGATCGTTATCGGGTTTGCTGCCTTCGGAGGGTGACAGCCAGAACCACCAGACAATGGCAGCCATCAGGATCAGTCCTCCGGCATTGACCAGAAGTGTGCTCATTGGTTCCCCTCCTTGCCGGCCTTATGGCTGGTCTTGAACAACCGCAGCCGGTTGGCGTTGGTGACCACCGTCACCGAGGACAGCGACATGGCGGCGCCGGCCAGTATCGGGCTCATCAACATTCCCCATAGAGGGTATAACAGCCCGGCGGCCACCGGTATACCCATGGAGTTGTAGATAAAGGCACCAAACAGGTTCTGGTGAATATTACGTACGGTGGCCCGGGATATCTCAATGGCATCCGCAACACCGTGCAGCGATCCCCGCATCAGGGTGATGCCGGCGCTTTCGATGGCCACGTCGGTTCCGGTGCCGATGGCAAAGCCCACGTCGGCAGCCGCCAGGGCGGGAGCGTCGTTGATGCCGTCGCCCACCATGGCCACGGTGTAGCCCTTGCCGCGCATTTCGCTGACGATGATGGACTTGTCTTCAGGCAACACCTCGGCACGGTAGTCATCGATGCCGGTTTTCTGGGCAATGGCCCTGGCGGTAGCGTCCACATCGCCGGTGACCATCATCACCCGGATGCCGGCATCGTGCAGGCGACGGATCGCGGCCTGTGAATCCGCTTTCACGGCGTCGGCAACGCCGATCACGCCTACCGCCTTGTTACCCAGTGCCAGGAACAGTGGCGTTCCCGCTTCCGAGGTAATGGCATCGGCCTCATCCTGTAATCCGTCCAGATCAATGCCTTCGCTTTCCAGCCAGCGACGGTTGCCCAGGCGCAGGGGCTGGCCTTCCAGTTCGCCCATTACGCCCTTGCCGTTGAGGGCTTCAAAGCCCGTGACTGTCTCCGGGCTGGCGCCTTCATCCTTTGCTTTTGCCATGATGGCTTCTGCCAGGGGATGTTCCGAGTGCTGTTCGAGGCCGGCGGCCAGGGAGAGCAACCTGCGGGAATCCTCGTCCGTGGCGTGGAGACGCGTTACAGCCGGATGGCCCTCGGTAATCGTGCCGGTCTTGTCCAGAATCACCAGGTCCAGCTTGCCGGCAGTCTGCAGGGCATCGCCCTGGCGGATCAGGGCGCCGTATTCCGCGGCCTTGCCCACGCCCACCATCACCGACATCGGGGTAGCGAGGCCCAGGGCACAGGGGCAGGCAATGATCAGCACCGTGGTGGCTGCGACCATCATGTGCACCACCGCCGGCTCCGGCCCGACGTTATACCAGACCAGTGCGGATACCACGGCAATCAGCATCACACTGGGTACGAACACCGACGAAATCCTGTCCGCCAGGCGCCCGATGGCAGGCTTCGACCCCTGGGCTTTCTTGACCAGCCGGATGATCTGGGCGAGGGCGGTTTCGCTGCCGACGCGGGTGGCCTTGTAGATAATCGAGCCGTGGGTGTTCAGGGTGCCGGCGGACACCTCGTCGCCTTCACCCTTGCTCACGGGCATGGGCTCACCGGTGAGCATGCTTTCATCAATGCGGGTATGGCCCTCGGTGATTTCCCCGTCCACCGGCAGGCTCTCCCCGGGGCGCACCCGGATATGGTCGCCGGCGCGTACCTGCTCCACCGGCAGGTCCTGCTCCTCGCCATCGCGGATCACCCGGGCCGTCCTGGCCCGAAGATCCAGCAGCCGCCGTACCGCTTCCGACGTCTTGCCCTTGGCCCGCAACTCCAGGGCCTGGCCCAGGTTGATCAGGCCGATAATCATGGCCGACGCCTCGAAATACACATGCCGCGCCATCTCCGGCAAGGCATCAGGAGCACTGGCCACCACAATGGAGTAAAGCCAGGCGGTGCCGGTACCCAGGGCAATCAGGGTATCCATGTTGGCATTGTGATGCCGGAAGGCCTTCCAGGCGCCGGTGAAGAAGTGGCCGCCAGTGGCAACCATCACACCGAGGGTCAGAACGCCCAACGTAAGCCAGGTCATCTGGTTGTCTTCGGTGACCATCATGGACCCAAAGCCCATACCGTAAACCATCAGCGCGACACCCAGGCCGAGACTGACGGCCATCTTCACCAGCAGGTTCTTGTATTGTTTGCGATCCTCTTGCTGCTTCTGGTCATCCGCCGCATCCGGATCCTCGATCACGCTGGCCCCGTAACCGGAGCTCTCCACGGCCCTGATCAGCGCCTGTGGGTCCGCGTGCCCGGTGGCCGTGGCGGTATTGTCCGCCAGGTTCATATGGGCACCGGTAATGCCATCCACCGACTTCAGGGCCTTTTCAATGGTGTTTACACAGGAAGCACAGGTGGCGCCGGTCACCGCCAGATGGATCTGGTCACCGTTATTGACGACCCCCTGTTTACTCTCCTCCATCTCGGATTCCCGCCCGGTTTCAGGTTCGGGCTGGCGCTCATCAGAATGACAGTGATCGTCCTCCGATGCCGACCCGGTAGCGGACGATTCCTCCAGGGGCGAGGCGGGATAACCGGCCTCCGTCACGATACGGGCGGCCTCGCGGGTATCAATGCCGTCGGGCAGGGCGACCGTCTGCTCATCCAGATTCACCTCAACCTGGTCCGCACTGCCGGTCAGTGGCTCCAGCGCACTACGAATCTTGCGCGCACAGCCCTGACAGGACGCGCCGGAAATCGACAGCGCCGGGTGTAATGCGGTTTTCTCATTCATGGAGCATCACTCCTTACGGGTATTTTCAGGGACAGACTCATCCCAGTGTTCAATCAATCGGCAAATCGTATGACCATCCGGCGTACCGTCCGGCATGTCCTGCCAGGCCGATAGCGCCGCCGTCATACGCTCGCGTAGCTGCTGCAACTCGGCAATCTCCCGCTCCACTTCCGCCAGCCGCTTCTGGAACACATCCCGCACCATGGGACAGGGCGAATGATGATCATCCGCCTGCTCCAGAATCTGGCGGATTTCCGGCAGCGAGAACCCCAGCTGCCGGGCCTTGCGGGCAAATCGCAGCCGTCGCAGGTCTTCTGAATCGTATTGCTGGTAGTTGTTGTCCGGATTCCGGGTGGGTTTCAGTAACCCTTCCCGGGTATAAAACCGGACGGTATCCGGATTAACGCCCGCACCTATCGCTATCTCTTTGACTTTCATAGCTACGATCACCATCGCAAAAGTTAGCCGAGTGGGTGGGTGGAACCATCTTCCGAAACTGTGCGGAGCCATGGATGGCGTAGCCCAAGCGTACATGGACGTATTTACAGCGTGTTTCGGAAGATGGTTCCACCCACCCACGGAGTGCACCCAAGCATGAGTGCTGTAGACATTAAGGATAGCCTAAAACCTGTGAGCTACTCACAGGTCAAAGGTTTTTTCAGGAGGAGTCTTTCGAGCGGAGGAAGGTACCGCAGGCTTTGCACTGGTCAGGTGCCATCAGCTTGGCCTGCCAGCCAATCTTCTGGCCACAGGCCGGACAGGCCAGCCGCAACTGCAGAATGATAATGGGGGTAATCAACAGCGCAATGAGAACGCCCAGCGGCCCCCAGCTCTCACCAGTGGAAAGCCCAAGCTGGCTGCTGAACACCAGGATGACAATCAGCGAAAAGAACGCAAAAATGAAATAGCCCTTGTTCCAGGCCTCCCACCGCCGCAGGCGTTCGTTCTGTTCGGTGGTCAGATAGTTTGAACTCATAGATCGGTACCTTGAAAGCTGATACCGGAATAGTGGTGATTCGGGGCGCTCATTTCAATCAGGTACCGACCGGTGTATCCACATTCAGCACCCCTTCGGTCAGCGCCTTCTCCAGTTCAGCGGCAGGAATCGGGCGGCTGATCAGATAACCCTGGACCAGGTCACAGCGATGATTCTTGAGGAAATCAAGCTGTTCCCGGGTTTCCACGCCCTCGGCCACCACCTGAATGCCCAGGTTATGGGCCAGATTGATCACCGCCCGGGTAATCACCGCATCGTCATGGCGTTCGGTCACATCCGTAATGAAGGATCGATCGATTTTCAGCAGATCCACCGGGAAGTCCCGCAGATAACCCAGCGAAGAATAGCCAACGCCAAAATCATCAATGGCCAGATGGACGCCCAGTTTGTGGAGCTTGGAGAGCTGGTTAAGATTATGTTCGATATTCTGGATGAAGATTTCTTCCGTCAGTTCCACTTCCAGCCGGTCTGCCGGAACACCATGGGATTCCAGTACATCCTGAATGTGGTCAACAATGCTCTCATCATCCAGTTCCCGACCGGACAGGTTCACCGCAATACGCAGGTTGGCATAGGGGCCATCCTGCCATTTCGCCAGCTGGCGGCATGCGGCCCTGACCACCCAGCGACCAATATCGGTAATGCGACCGCTCTCTTCGGCCAGTGGAATGAAATCGAGTGGGGGTAACAGACCTCGGCGGGGATGCTGCCAGCGGATCAGCGCTTCCACACTGTTTATGGATGAGTGATTGAGATCAAGCTGGGGCTGGAAATACAGTACAAACTCATCGTTGGCCAGGGCCTGGTTAAGATCCTTGTCCAGCTCCAGGCGCATGACCTCCCGGTCCTGCATGCCCTCGGTATAGAACTGATAGGTGTTGCGGCCCTGCTCCTTGGCCCGGTAAAGCGCTATATCGGCGTTGCGCAACAGGGTGTCGGTATCCAGGCCACTCTGGGGATAGACCGCCACACCCATGGTTGCAGTAACTCGGTGTTTCTCCCCCTGAACATCAAAGGGCTCGTCAAAACACTGTTTGATCTGGCCCAGCAGGTTGATGACATCGTCGATGTCTTCCACATGCTGCTGGCAAACCATGAATTCATCGCCACCGGAATAGGCGACCATGATTTTTTCATCGCTGAGGGCGTTCAGGCGCTCTGATACCTTGATCAGCAGTTCATCCCCGAACTGGTGGCCAAGGGAATCGTTGAGCATCTGGAAACGGTCAAGGTCGATCATCACCAGGGCAACCTGGCGCATCTGCCGGTCGGCGATACTCAGGGTATGGGCCAGGTCTTCCATGAAAAACCGGCGATTGGCCAGGCCGGTCAGTGTGTCGGTTGTTTCAAGCCGTGCAAGGTTCTGCTGAACGGCCTGGCGTTGATGGATTTCCGCGTCCAGTTCCCGCCTTGTTTTCAGCAGGGCCCGGTTACGCTTGAGAATCTGCTGAACCAGTAATGTTGTAAGGCTGGTCAGAAGTCCCATGCACAACATGACCACGAAAGTGACGAAAGGCCAGTCGCTGCGCTGATTATTGACCCAGGACGCAGAGGGGGTCACTGTCAGCGTCCAGTCGATGGTCGGTAATTCAACGCTGGCTGAGCTTGAAAATGAAGAATTCGTAGTGGCTGACTGGTTCAGTGCGTAAGCCGGTTCGCCATTGTCGAAGATATCAATACGGAATGACTCCAGTGCGCGACTGGTGAGCAGGTGCCTTGCAAGGACTTCCATCCGGAATACACCTGCGATGAAACCATTGTTGGCCTCACCGGAGAATACCGGCGCATATATGACCAGACCCTGCCCACCCTGTTTAAGGTCGATAACACCGGAAATATCCAGGTTGCCGGTTGTCTTCGCCTCTTCGAGTGCCTGGCGGCGTTCGGGCGAAAACGCAACGTTGTAGCCAATGGCGTCTTCGTTGCCCTCATAGGGCTCCATCCAGCGGATTACGAAATTGTCGTCAATCCACTCAATGGCCTGGTAGACGCCAAAATCGGCAAGGTAATTGCGCGCGTCCTGTTCCCAGATTTCCCTGGATATGTCCGGAGCAGCTTCCCGCCGTTTTGCCATGCGCCGTATGGCCTCCGCATGAACCAGGAATTCCCGCTCAAGGCGGTTGGCCATGGACAGGGCTTCGTTGTCCAGATTGGCCTGAATCTGTTTGCTGTCCTGCTTTTCAATACCGAAGTACAAACCCAGGGCTATGGCCAGAAACACCAGAAAAATCAGTACTGGAAACGCCGGGTTCAGCAAGCCCCTGACGAACGGGGTTGGCGCTGATGCAGGTTTGTCCACAGAGTGCTCCGGTTGATGAATTGACAGAACAGGGTATCGGCCGAATTCACCTGATTATGAGGGATAAACGCGATGACCTGTTACTAATTGTTGGATGCGCGCTTGCAATGATATCCCGTATGCGCCGTCAGGCAATGGCTGAACGATCTCGGGTTGTTGGCCTGGCGTGGGTTTTGCCAGATCAATGATTCTTGGCGTAACGGGTTTTTTGTCGGCATCAAGAAGCACCTCGACCCTGGGTTTGAGTTTCTTGCCAGGATGAACAGCGACAATCAGCGCCACGTCTCCGGTCGTCAGTTCAACCAGGGTTCCGGGCGGGTATATACCAACCATCCGGATAAAGGTTTCCACCATGTCGGCATCAAACTGTCTGCCCCGGTTGCGGTACAGAACACGGATGGCATCGGAGGCCGGCATACCGTCCCGGTAACAACGGTCACTGGTCATCGCATCAAAGGCATCGACAATCGATACCAGCCGGGCGAAGCGGCTGATCTGCCATTCCTCCAGTTGCTGCGGGTAGCCACGCCCATCCATTCGTTCGTGATGGTGGCGGGTGACATCAGCGATGATCGGGTCCAGTTCCGGGTCGGACTTCAACAGCTCATAGCCGTAGGTGGTGTGTTTCTGCATGATCGCGAATTCCTCGCGGCTCAGGGCGCCCGGCTTGTTGAGTATCTCTGGCGGCACTTTCAGTTTGCCCAGGTCGTGAAGCAGGCCGCACATGCCGGCAATCTCCAGATCTTCGTCCGGCATGCCAATAAAGCGGGCGAATGCCACGGTAAAAATAGCGACCCGCAGGCAGTGCTCGGCGGTGTAGGCATCCCGCGACTTGATACGGCTCATCCAGAACATGGCGCTGGCGTTGGCCTTGATACTTTCAACACACTCACGAATAACGGGGCGGGCATCCTGGAGGTTGAGATCATTTCCCCGCTCGATGTTACGGGTTACCTGCTCGACAAAATTCTGTGTTTTGCTCCAGGCTTCCCGGGCCCGGGGGATCTCCTGCGCCAGTGGCCGGGTTTCCTGCATCGGGCTGGAGGTAAGCTGCTTGTGCAGCGTGACCTTGTCCAGGGCGCCGGCTAACAGCTCCTCTTCGCCTTCCACCAGCACCCATTCACAGTACTGGCGTAAGATACGGGCCTGTTCGACGTTTTCGATGGTAAAGCCCTGGAACAACACAGGCACCTCGGTCCAGGGGCGGTCGAGTTTGACCACACGCATGCCGGAGGTGAGCAGGTCGACCGGGAGCCGAACCCGCACAATGCCGGATTGGGTATCGTGTGCCAACGACCCTGCCTGGGAGCGGGTTGTCGGCTTTCGCGGGGAGACTTTGCTGGTTTTACGTCGGAACCACATGGCTCTGCCAGTCTTCTGATTGTCTGACCGGAGTATGGCAGAAATCCTGTTTCCAGAACAGGTATGTGGCTACCGTACTACCCCGCCGGCAGAGGGGATCACATTTCCGGTTGTGTCACCGGCGGAATGCCAAGGCGCGGGATTTCCTGCTTGGGGCATTTGTCCATCACAACGGTGAGGCCGGCCTTTTCCGCGCGCTCCGCACCTTCTTCATTAATAACGCCGATCTGCATCCAGATCACCGGTATCTGCTGTTTGATGGCAGAGTCGATGATCGGGTCGGTACGGTCTGGAGCAAGAAAGACGTCCACCATGTCCAGTGGAGTGCTGATGGATCCGAGGTCGGCATGGACAGGTTCTCCGAGAACGGTCTTGCCTGCCAGCCGGGGGTTGACCGGTATCACCCGGTAGCCGCGACCCTGGAGATAGGCCATCACTTCATGGCTGGGACGGTTGTGCTTGTCACTGGCGCCCACAAGGGCAATGGTACGGACAGTTTCAAGTATTCTGCGTAGCTGTTCGGGATTATTTCGGGACATGGGGATACCGGTTTGTCAGGTGGCCCGGTGTGCCTCAAGACAGACAGACACCGATTCCGCGTAGCGTAACGCATGGGGCTTGTCGATTTCCACTGCCGCCCAGCTGACGGCCTCATGTTCCATCACGATGCTGAGCACTTCGTGGGTAAGGCGTTCCAGAAGAGCAAACCGGTTGCCGTCTACGTGGCTGATGATCTGCTTGGTAATGGTGCGATAGTTCAGGGCTGCCCCGATGTTGTTCTGATTGATGGCGTCTGCAGCATCGTAGGTCAGCCGAACATTAATCAGCACATCCTGCTGATTATTGATCTCCTCTTCCTTGATTCCGATATAGGCGCGTAACAGCAGATCCTTGATACGCACGGTTGCCTGGTTGTTACCCGTCACTGCAGTCATCTGGCCTCCTGTTTACCATTGGCTGTTCAGCGGTCCCGAATCAGTGTCAGGAATTCTGTGCGTGTGGCCTGGGATTTCCGGAACTGGCCCAGCATCATCGACGTCTTCATGCGGGAGTTCTGTTTTTCCACACCCCGCATCATCATGCACATATGCTGTGCTTCGATAACAACAGCTACGCCCTTGGCGCCGGTAACCGTTTCGACGGCTTCTGCAATTTCACGGGTCAGGTTTTCCTGGATCTGCAGCCGGCGTGCATACATATCAACAATGCGGGCAAACTTGGACAGCCCGAGTACCTTGCCCTGGGGCAGGTAGGCAATATGACACTTGCCGATAAATGGCAGCATGTGGTGCTCGCACATGCTGTACAGCTCTATATCCTGAACCACCACCATCTCATCCATGGCGGATTCGAACACAGCGTTATTCACCAGGCTTTCGAGGCTCTGCTTGTAACCCTGGGTAAGAAACTGCATGGCCTTCGCTGCCCGCAGTGGGGTGTCTTGAAGGCCCTCTCGGCCCGGATCTTCGCCCAGGCCTGCGATAATCTGCTGGAAATGGCTGGCCAGGTCGTCAAGCTTGTTGGTCATAAAGGATTCCGCTGTCTGTAATCGGTGTAAAGGCGAAAGCTTAAGGGAATTTGCCAATGTCCTCCAGAATTACGACAACAGGGTTCAAAAAGACCACCACAACTGATCCACATCGCAAAATGCCAGGCTGGATATGGCGGGCCCGGTTGGTTTGATTTAGAGTTTCACTCTGAGGCAGGTTTCAGGAAACCGGAATGGAACAGGTAATAGCAGGAGCGCAGGGCCTGACAACCCAACGCGCAGAGACAGGGACGCTGGAAAGCTGGCAGCACGAAGGCAAATGGTTTTCCTACGGTGGGCATGCCATATTCAGCCGCATGGCCGGGCAGGGCGATGCCCTGGTGCTGCTCCATGGCTTTCCCACTGCCAGCTGGGACTGGAACCGGCTGTGGCCAATGCTGACTCAGCACCACACGGTTTTTACCCTGGATATGCTGGGTTTCGGCTTTTCCGACAAGCCGGCGCTTTATGATTACAGCATTGAAGATCAGGCAGACATGATCGAGGGCTGGATCGCCGGCCTCGGGTTAAAAAATGTCAGCCTTTTTGCCCATGACTACGGGTGCAGTGTCGCCCAGGAGTTGCTGGCCCGGGAACAGGAAGGTGTACTGCCGTTTGCGATCACCCGGGTTTGTTTCCTCAACGGAGCGCTGTTCCCGGAGGTGCACAGCCCCCTGCTGATCCAGAAACTGCTGCGCAGTCCCCTGGGAGGGCTTATCAGCCGGGGACTGACCCGCCGCACCTTTGAACGGAATTTCCGGCGGCTGTTCGGGCCGGGTTACGCGCCAGGCCAGAAGGATATGGACGACTTCTGGTATCTGCTGACCTACAACAATGGCCGCGGCATACTCCATAACCTGATTCATTTCATGGAAGAACGCCGATGCCACCGGCATCGCTGGGTTGGTGCACTGCAGAATGCCAAACAGCCGATGCGGCTCATTTCCGGTGTGGCGGACCCGGTTTCAGGTGCGGCAATGGCAAGGCGTTATCGCGAGCTCATACCGGATGCCGATGTGGTCAGCCTGCGCAATGTCGGCCATTACCCCCATTTCGAGAATGCCGGGGAGGTGTACCGGGCCTGGCGGGATTTTTGCCGGAAAGCACAGTAATCAGGCGTCGGTCAAAACCGGGTCGGCGTCCTCCGGTGGTGCCTCTTGCTGGCGCCGGGCCGCATTGGCAACCTGATTCCTGCCCCGGGCCTTGGCTTCATAGAGTGCCTGGTCCGCCCGGTTCAGCCATACGGACCAGGTTTCGCCCTTGTCGACTTCCGCCACACTGGCGCTGGCGGTAACCTGGATACCTTCAACAAATGGGCGGGCACTGATGGTGGTCAGCAGCTCCCTGGCGACTTTGTCGGCGTCTTTCTGGCGGGTTTCCGGCAACACCAGCATGAATTCTTCGCCACCAATTCGGAACAGCCGGTCGTTTTCCCTCAGCCGCTTGCGCAGCCTCGACGAGAGCTCCTGCAGAACTTTGTCACCAGCCAGGTGTCCCCAGCGATCGTTAATCGTCTTGAAATAGTCCATGTCCAGTAATATCAGGCTGGAGACCCGTTCATAGCGTTCGCGCATCTGGATCTGGGCATTGAGAACGTCCGCCAGTTGTGACCGGTTGAGACACCCGGTTAGAGGGTCAGTGGTGGCCAGCCGGGTCAGTTCCCCCTGCAGCCGCCCGACCAGCCAGGCAAAGATCATGACGAACAGGCAGGTCAGGCCCAGGGAGAAAGTAATACGCCAGAAATCCGCCTCAGGAAACTGGATAAACGACACCACGGACATACTGATCACGAAAACGATGTTACTGATCATCGCTTCCCGCAGAGGGAGCAGAAAAAACAGTGCGGCAGCGGCGGGATAGGCCCAGTAAAGGCCCGCATGGCCGTTAAGCAGGGTGGAATAGACCGCACACACCACCGCGAGTATCGGGAAAAGACGCCCGCGCATGAAGTAGCGGCTACGAAACCTCAGAAATGCAATCACCGTTACCGCATTCAGGCAGAAAACGGCCAGTAGCAGTGCCAAAAGGATGTTGTCCTGGCGCCATTGCACCATTACCAGCGGCGCCACGGCGACGAATGCCCAGAAGTGCAGGTGGTAAACGATCTGGCGCTTGAAACCGAGCACCGCCAGGGTAGGGTTTGTGGCCAGTTTGGTTGTGGCGGCAAGAGGGTTCACAGCATACTCCGGCTGTTCATTATAGGGCCATACATCCCGATACAGGCTTTTTCGAAGTCTAGCACGACCTTCCCGGGAAGAAAGGCGGATTTCAGCCATGGCCGCAATGCCACCACTATGGCTGCGCGGCGAGCAGTTCGCTAAACTTGCGGGTCCAGTGCAAGGAGCCGATATGACCGCGATCCACACCCGCCCGCCCGCGTTGACTGTCCGTGCTGGCCGCCGTGCCTTTGAGCGATTGCAGGAAAAGCCCTTTACCGCTGCCGATGTGCACGTTGTTCCCGGCGCGGCCGGTGGCCCGAAGGCGCTGGGCATATCCGGCCTCGACAAGGCCATCTTCGGGGATTTCCTCCCGCGGGTGCCCCAGATACGCTCGCTGATCGGCTCGTCCATCGGAAGCTGGCGGTTTGCAGCGGTGGCGTCCACGGATGACCCCAGGGCACAACTGGCCCGGCTGGCGGAGCTCTATACTTCCCAGCGCTTTGCCAAGGGCGTCAGCATGGCAGAGGTCAGCCGCAAGAGTGTGCTGTTCCTCGAAGAGCTGCTTGGCGGCCATGAAGATCATATCCTCAATCATCCCTGGTACCGGCTCAACATCGTTGTGGTCCGCAGCCGTGGAATGCTGGAGCACGATACCAAAGGCCGTCTCAGCCTGGGTCTGATGAACGCGATCAGCGCGAACATGGTTAGCCGCCGGCATCTGGGCCGGTTCATGGAGCGGGGTATCATCCACGACGCCCGGGTGAAAGCGCCGCTTGCGAAACTGGTGGACTTCCCAAGCCACGAAGTGGCCCTGAGCCGCGACAACCTGATGCCGGCCCTGCTGGCTTCTGCTTCGATTCCCATGGTCATGTCCGGCGTCCGCAACATTCCCGGCGCCCCGGACGGCCTTTACCGCGATGGTGGCCTGCTGGATTACCATCTGGACCTGCCTTACCAGCAACCCGGGGTTATCCTCTATCCCCATTTCACCGACAAGGTCATCCCGGGCTGGTTCGACAAGACCCTGCCCTGGCGCCGGGGCGACGCGACCCGGCTACAGGATGTATTGCTGGTGTCGCCATCACCGGAATACCTGGATTCACTGCCCGACAAAAAGCTGCCGGACCGCAAGGACTTCGAGCGCTACCTCGGCGACGACGCCGGCCGCGAGCGGGCCTGGCGCAAGGCCATTGCCGAGAGTTACCGCCTGGGTGAAGAGTTCATGGAGCTGGTGGATTCCGGCCGCCTGAAAGACGTTTTGCGGCCGTTGGATGGGAAGCGCTGAGTTTTCCTGTATGTTTCAGCCTGCTTGTTGGGGGGCTGCATCGGTGCGGGACACCTGTCGCAAACACGCCCGTAAATACGTCCCTGTAGGGCTCGGTCGCGCCATCCCTGGCGCTCCACGGTTTGCGACAGGTGTCCCGCACCGATGCCCGCAACTTTCCAGATATGGCCAAACGTAGGTCGGATTAGCGAAGCGTAATCCGACAATGGTTGATGCGCGCAAAAATGTCATAGGCCTATGGTTGTCGGATTACGCTTCGCTAATCCGACCTACGAGGCCTGCAACGAGGCAGAGCCTAAACAGCCACAGCCTCACGCTCGGGCAGGAAGTAGACCAGTAACGCCGCCATGGCCACCAGGCCGGATGATATCCACAGGCAGGCCTCCAGACCATAAATCTGATAGACCCAGCCGGACAGAATCGTGCCCAGAAGGCGGCCGGCGGCGTTGGACATGTAGTAGAAGCCCACATCCAGGGAAACCCCATCGCCACGGGCATAACTGACAATCAGGTAGCTGTGCAGGGACGAATTGACCGCAAACAGCACCCCGAACAGCAGCAACCCGCCGATGATGGCCAGTTCCGGCGCAATGCCGGCCATCAGGGCAAGGGCAATAAGCGCGGGAATGGCGGTCAGCACCGCTGCCCAGCCGGCCGCGGCCCGGCCCGGCATGGTATCCGGATTTCGGCCGGTCATCCTGGGGGCAATGGTCTGGATGAAACCGTAGCCAATGATCCAGGTCGCCATGAAGCCGCCCACTTTCCAGAAATCCCAGCCAAAGACCGTGTGCAGGTAGACCGGCAGGGCCACCACGAACCACACATCCCTGGCCCCGAACAGAAACAGGCGGGCGGCGGAAAGCACGTTGATGGCGCGGCTCTTGGACAGGATGTCGGTGAACCTGGGTTTCGCCTTGCTCTTGCCCAGTTCCTGCTTGAGCAGGAACAGACTGCTCAGCCACACCAGCAACAGGGCCCCACCCATGATCAGAACCGCACCGGTAAAGCCGGTGGACATCAGCAGCACGCCACCGAGGAAAAAGCCCACACCCTTGAGGGTGTTTTTCGACCCGGTGAGGATGGCCACCCACTTGTAGAGCTGGCCCTGTTGCTCATCGGGAACCAGCAGTTTGATGCCGCTCTTGGCGGACATCTTGTTCAGGTCCTTGGCAATGCCGGACATGGCCTGTGCCGCCATCACCCATGGCACAGTCAGCATGGCCGCAGGCACCGCAAGCATGCCCAGGGCAATGATCTGCAGCAGAAGCCCAAGGTTCATGGTGCGATTCAGGCCCATACGGGCGCCCAGATACCCTCCTACCAGATTGGTGACCACACCAAAGAACTCATAGAAGATGAACAGCAGAGCAATCTCCAGCGGCGAGTAGCCGAGCTGGTGGAAATGCAGCACCACCAGCATCCGCAGGGCGCCGTCGGTCAGGGTGAATGCCCAGTAGTTACCGGTGATGACCAGGTACTGGCGGATGGCCGGAGTCATGCTCAGGCGGCCCCCACCCGGCGCACCAGTTCAGCGGTGCGATTGGCGTAGCCCCACTCATTGTCATACCAGGCGTAAATTTTTACCTGGGTGCCGTTGACCACCATGGTGGAAAGCGCGTCGATAATGGAAGATCGCGGGTCTGTCTTGTAATCGATGGACACCAGCGGTCGTTCCTCGTACCCCATAATGCCTTTCAGTTCACCGTCTGCGGCTTCCCGGAGCAGGGCGTTCACGGAATCCCGATCGGTGGGAGTGTCCACTTCGAACACGCAGTCTGTCAGCGATGCGTTGGTTAGCGGCACCCGCACGGCGTGTCCGTCCAGGCGACCTTTCAGTTCCGGGAAGATCTCGATAATGGCGGTTGCCGACCCGGTGCTGGTGGGAATCAGCGAGCTGCCGCAGGCCCGGGCCCGGCGCAGATCCTTGTGGGGCGCGTCGATAATGGTCTGGGTGTTGGTCAGGCTGTGGATGGTGGTGATGGAGCCGTGTTTGATACCCAGTTTTTCGTGGATCACCTTTACTACCGGCGCCAGGCAGTTGGTGGTGCAGGAGGCCGCAGTGACGATACGATCCGTGGCCGGGTCGAAAATGTCATCGTTTACGCCCACCACAATATTCTTTGCGCCTTTCTCCTTCACCGGCGCCGTCACCACAACCCGTTTCACCCCCTGGTCCAGGTACGCCTGCAGTACCTCTACCTTCTTCATCTTTCCGCTGGCCTCAATAACCACGTCGCACCCGGACCAGTCGGTCTCGGCAATGGTTTTGTTGGCGGTGACCCGAATTTTCCTGTCTTCGATGAGCAGGTTTCCCTCTCTAGCGGTGGCTTCTCGCTGCCATTTGCCGTGAATACTGTCGAACGTCAGCAAATGTGCCAGGGTGGTGGCATCCGCCCCGGGATCATTGATGGCAACGAATTCCACCTCTGGCCAATCGAAAGCAGCGCGCAGTGCCAGCCTGCCAATGCGTCCAAAACCGTTGATTCCTACTTTTATCCTGCTCATGTCGAGCTCCTTTGAATGGGTCCTGGTTGGGTGCAGGGCGCCGGATTGTGAGGCCCGTTCAAAACACGCTGTGAATACATCCCTGTACGCTCCGCTCCGCCATCCATGGCTCCGCAGGGTTTTGAACGGGCCTCACAATCCGGCTCCGCTAATATATTCAGGTCTCCGCAGCGGCGGGAAACCAGTGGCGGGTGCGGTTGGCCAGCGCAACCAGCGACAGCATCACCGGTACTTCCACCAGGACGCCGACCACCGTTGCCAGGGCAGCACCCGAGGTGAGCCCGAACAGACTGATGGCCACCGCGACCGCCAGCTCGAAGAAATTGGACGTGCCGATCAGCCCGGCTGGTGCCGCCACGTTGTGGGGCAAGGCCATTTTCTTCGCGGCAAAATAGGCGATAAAAAAGATGCCATAGCTCTGGATCAGCAGCGGTATGGCAATCAGCCCGATGGCATAGGGATTATCCAGAATCCGGTCCGCCTGCAGGCCGAACAGCAGGGTAACCGTGGCCAGCAGGCCCATAACCGTGGTTGGCTTGCTATGGTGCAACCAGTTCTCCAGCCGTTGTTCGCCCTGGCGTAACAGCCATCGGCGGGTAACCACGCCGGCAATCAGTGGCGCCACCACATAAAGCAGCACCGACAGCAGCAGGGTCTCCCAGGGCACGGTGATGTCAGAGAGGCCCAGCAGGAAAGCGGCTATCGGCGCAAAGGCGAAGATCATGATGATGTCGTTGATGGACACCTGCACCAGGGTATAGGCGGGGTCGCCTCTGGTGAGGTGGCTCCAGACGAATACCATGGCGGTGCAGGGGGCCACACCCAGAAGAATCATGCCGGCTATGTATTCCGTGGCAGTGGCCGGGTCCACCAGATCGGCGAACAGCACCTTGAAAAACAGCCACCCCAGGGCTGCCATGGTGAAGGGTTTGATCAGCCAGTTGATCACCAGTGTCAGCACCAGCCCCCGGGGCTTGCGACCCACGTTCCTGATGGCGGTGAAATCCACCTGAACCATCATCGGGTATATCATCGCCCAGATGAACACCGCCACTACCAGGTTTACATGGGCGTAGGTTAATGCCGCGACGGACTCATAGAGCCCGGGCAGCAGATGCCCACTGATGATGCCGAGCAGGATGGCCAGGGCCACCCATACCGTGAGGAAACGTTCGAACAGTCCCATCAGGCACAGTCCATTCTTGCCGGCCGGTCGGGCATGGCGGCAAGTCGTTGCCTGAAGGGCTGGAGGAACCCCGGATTATTGCTGGCCGTGGCTGTCAGCAGTTGCTGAATCCACTCGGGTAACATCGGGTGGAGGCGATAGTAGACCCACTGCCCGCGGCGTTCGTCCTCCAGTAGTCCCAGTTCCCGCAACTGCGACAGTTGACGGCTGATGCTCGGCTGGGAGGCATTCAGGGCTTCTGTCATTTCGCAGACGCACAGCTCTTCTTCCTTCTGTACCAGGAGCATGATGGCCAGCCGGTTTTCGTCAGCCAGGGCCTTGAAAACGGCAACCGGCGGATAATGCACGGCGCGACCAACGGCTTTCTGGTGCACCATGACGAACAGGCTGATGCGCTCCCGCAGTTCTTTCATGACCAGTGCAAAGGCGGCATGGCGGTTGGTGGGAACCGGGTCGGGAAAATCCCAGGCAATCCGCTGTGCCGGTTCACAGACCGACTGGCACTCATAGGCCGCCTTGTCGCACAGGGTGATGACGTAGTCCCAGTGCTCATCCAGCAGGGTGTTCATGGATTTGCTGTGAAGGGAGCGTGTGTCCAGCCCGGCTTCCCGGATGCATGCCAGTGCCAGTGGGTGGGGGTTTTCCGGGTGTGTGCCGGCACTTGCCACTTCAAACTGATCGCCGGCCATATCGCGGAGGATGGCCTCTGCCATCAGCGATCTTGCACTGTTGGCGGTGCAGAGGTAAAGCACCTTGCGCTTGTCTGACATCATTACCCCCTTATATGCTGAATCGCGCATATAACAATATGGGAATATATGTCCTTCTGCAAGCGATGAATATCAATTTGAAGACAAAACCCTGGGTCACGACGCCCGGCCGTTATGATGAAGACTCAGGCGATAGCCGGAGAAGCCGTGCAGGGTGTCCTGCAACGCCAGGACCCGCAGAGTGACCGGTACCTGCAGGTTTTCGGCGCTCAGCAATCGCAGATCAATGCGTTGAATCTGCCGTTCCTGGCGGGCCGCCTGAAGGGCCCTGTGAAAATTGTCCCGGTACAGCGGGTCCACTAACTGCTCAAAGGGCTGGCCTGCGAGATCAGCCGGGGCCTTTTGCAGCAGGCCGGCGACCTGGGGCGAGACGTAGCCGGTGATTGCCTGCTCGTCCAGCTCGCAGATGGTTGCGCCGGAGAGCTCTACCAGGTCGCGACTGCGCTGTTCGCTGTCATTGAGGGCCTGCCGCAGGATGGATTTCTCCACCTGCATACTGTTCAGGTGTTGCCGGTATTCCTCGCAGCTCCTGTCGGCATCGCGGTAGCGGTTGCGCCAGCGCCTTATACGCAGGCACAGGAGGGTGACGATCACCACCGCAAGGACAGTCATCGCCAGCCCCGCCAGCCATACGAGCCGAAACGATTGTCGGGCCGGTTGTTCGAGAAACCGTGTGTCCGGCAGGGTGGTTACCAGCCATCGATGGTCGCCAATCGCTATTTCCGAACGCAGGGAGCGGGAGCGATCAGGATTCTCGGTGTGCCTGGTCTGAAACAGCGGAATCTTGGTGTGTCGTTCGAGGGTGTCGATTCGCAGGTTGAGCGTTTCCGGGACGGAATTCCGTAACACGGTCGCGAGCCATAGCCCTACCGCAGCCGGATCCTGCACGGCCTGATCGGGCGCAGCACCATCGCTGGCGGTGACTGGAAATTCGTCGTAGCCGCTCAGCCGCGCAACAAGCGTGTTGTGCTGCCGGTGGTAGATCTCCTCGGCAAGGCTGCGGGACTGATTCTCCAGAGCCTGTGCTGTAACGCCTGTAACCACCAGTCCAGCGGCAAGAATAATTGCCGGCGCCCAGAGATGTGGCAGCGCCAGAATGTGGCCTTTCCCTGTCAGTCCGTGGCTTTCCATAGGTTGATCCGTAACCGTTGGCGATGTTTTGGGGGGACTGCTGCTCCTATACTTTAGTTCACACTTCAGAACACAGCCACAGCCCCGGAGAAACCCTGCCCGTTAAACCGCTGATCAGGCCCGGGACTGACGGGCCGAACCGTAAACCAGCAGAAATACGGTAAAGGCAGTGACAACCACCGACGGCCCCGCTGGCGTATCCAGGTGCCAGGACAGTGTCAGGCCGCCGGAAACAGCAATAAAACCGAACACAATGGCCATCCCCACCATATGCTCCGGATTGTTTGCGAGGCGGCGGGCGGTGGCCGCCGGAATAATCAGCAGTGCGGTGATCAGCAATACGCCGACAATTTTCATGGCCACGGCGATGACGATGGAAAACATCAGCATCAGCGCCAGCCGCAGGCGCTCTACCGGCACGCCTTCAACCCTCGCCAGCTCTTCATGAATCGTACTCATCAACAGGCCACGCCAGAGCACTGCCAGCAGTCCCAGGATCAGCGCAGCCCCGCCATAGATCCAGAGCAGGTCATTGCGGCTCATGGCCAGCAGATCACCGAAAAGCAGGCCGGTCAGATCCACCCGTATATCAGGCATGAAGCTCAGGGTTACCAGGCCAATGGCGAGCGCACTGTGGGCCAGAATCCCCAGCAGTGTGTCGGTGGCCAGGGTTTTGCTGCGGGAAAACATCACCAGGGCAATGGCCAGCACTACGCAGGTGATGATTACCCCAAGGTTGATGGGCACACTGATCAGAAAGCTCAGGGCGATGCCCAGCAGTGCGGAATGGGCCAGGGTATCTCCGAAATAGGCCATGCGCCGCCAGACCACAAAGCAGCCCAATGGCCCTGCCACCAGCGCCACGCCAAGGCCGCCGATCAACGCACGCCAGAAAAAGTCCCCGAGTATCGCGTCAATGATGGGCATGTGAGTGTTCCCTGTGGGCATCGTCCTGGTCGCCGGAGACCACATCACCGTGCAGATCGTGGCTGTGATTGTGGTGGTGATGGTAAACCGCCAGGCTTTCCGCCACCGGTCGCCCGAAGGTTTCAATAAAGGCCGGGTCGTGGGAGATATCGGCAGGGTAGCCGCTGCAACAGATATGCTGGTTCAGGCAGATAACCTTGTCGGTTGCCGCCATGACCAGGTGCAGGTCATGGGAGATCATGATGACACCACAATCCAGTTCGTCACGCAGGCTTCTGATCAGATCATAGAGCGCCGCCTGGCCGTTGATATCAACGCCTTGCGCGGGTTCATCCAGCACCAGAAGGTCCGGCCGGCGAGCGAGGGCACGGGCTAGCAGCAGCCGCTGTTTCTCGCCACCGGAGAGATGATGAACCGACGCATTGAGCAGATGCTCAACGCCGGTCTTTGTCAGAGCATCAACGCAAGCCTGAAGCGGGCGGCCACTGAGCAGCATGAAGCGCTTCACGTTGATCGGCAGGGTGGTCTCCAGGGTCAGATGCTGGGGAACGTATCCGATGGTGAGCCCCGGGGCCATCGCCAGGGAACCGTCGGATATGGGCTGAATACCCAGCACTGCCTTGATCAGAGTGGTCTTGCCGGCGCCGTTCGGGCCAATGATGGTGATGATATCGCCCCGCTGGACACGCAGGTCCACGTGGTCAACCACGGGCCGGTCGTCAAAGCGGACGCTTAACTGTTTCAGTTCAACCAGGGCTTCATCCGTCATGGGCGGCTTCCGCTGAGCAGCGAGGGCAGTAACCGGCCACTTCGATGGTGACGTCGTCCGGCCGGAAGGATTCCTGGGCAGCCGCCTTGGTGACAGCACTGGCAACACCGGGCGCCGTCAACTCGAGGACATTGCCGCAGGAACGACAAATCAGGAACATGCCGTTATGGCTTTTACCGGCATGGGTACAGCCTATGAACGCGTTCAGGGAGGAAATCCGGTGCACCAGGCCATGCTGCTGCAGGAAGTCCAGGGCGCGATAGACGGTTGGTGGCGCCGCATTGTGGCCGTCCTCTGCCAGCACGGCGAGAACGTCGTAGGCACCCAGGGGCTTGTGGGACTGCCAGATCAACTCGAGTACCCGTTCACGGGTGGGCGTCAGCCGGGCGTGATGTTGCTGGCAGATATCTCTGGCCTCAGCCAGGGCCTGGGCAACACAGGCATCGTGATTGTGGGGCCGATAGGGAAGAGCGCTGGTTGGCATGGGCACTGTCCTGCGAAATTTGCAACATTATAACATTAGCAGTAAACAGTGCCACGTCTGCGTTACAGCCGGCAGCGGTTATCCTGCCTGGCGGGATGCTTCCAGGGCGAGGGACTCAAGGTAGCCAAGGTCAGGAATGACGGCCTGTTCGCCTTCGACTTCCACTATCATCAGGTCAGCGGGCCCGGTGTTACCGTCGATTTTCTTGATCTGGTTTTCAGTCAGGCGGGTCTGGCTGGGAATACCCTGGGTAACCAGGGCCATGAAGGGCACCGAGTTGTGATGGTCGCCAATGGTGTTCAGCACCACTATGCGCCCACGATTGCCGCCCGGAACCGTGAGTTTGCCGCCGTTGGCCGCATCGTAGGAAATAACCGGCAGATTCAGGCCACGCCAGTCCAGTTCACTCACCAGCCATTCCGGCGTGTTGGGGGCCGGGTCGGAACTTGCGAAATCCACCACTTCCGCGATGGAAACGTTGGGTAACAGCAATTGTTTTCCGCTCATGGGGATCATTACGCAGGGCAGGGTTTGGCTGGTGTCTGTCATTACTTATTTCCTCAGGCGGAATCCCGTTTTTGCCGGCCCTTGAGCAGGCAGGATTCTTCAATCGTTTTGACGAGTTCTCGGGCCAGCTGTTCCGGCGTACCACAGAACGCGGAACAGCCGGTAGCGGCAACCGAGTCCGGCATCGAGCTGTTACCGCAACTGGAACTTTCCTGAACCCAGATGCGGCTACCGTAAGCCTTCAGCAGAGGGGCCGCAATGGCGCCGTCGTTGCCCATGCCAGAGAACACGATGGCATGGCAGCGGGCACCGTAATGGTCACCGATATTGAGCAGCACCTGGTCAATGGACGGGCCGTAGGGGCCGGGCCAGGGCGTGTCCCTCTGCTGGAGCGCTCCGCTGTCGTCCAGGGTCCATTCGTGTTCCACCGGCATCAGGATAACGTCACCATTGTGGATCCGATACCCGTTCTCGGCCGGTTTCAGCTGGTAGTGAGCGTGTCGCCCCAGTACCCGGGTCAACACTTCGGTGAAGTTGTTGTCAATGTGCTGGGCATAGACGAAACCCACGGGCAAGCCCGGTGGCAGGTTATCGAGAAAGGTCTTGACCGCTGCCGGGCCACCCAGTGATGCCCCCAGAATCCAGATTTCTTCCGCCGGCAGATCGGATGAAGCCGGCGGAATCCAGTGGGGCAGCGTGGGTGAAGTTGTTACCGGCGGTTGTTCGTTGGCCAGCTCTTCGATAGCGGCGGCGGAATCCAGCTTTTCCAGGTGCCCGAGGGACTGCTCCAGTTTGTCCAGCAACCGGCGCTCCCAGCGAAAGTATTCGGTGGTTCCGGATTTCGGGGCCGGATCCAGCCCGAACAGCACCGGGGCCTCGGTGTTCTCCAGAAGGTGATCAAACAGGACCGGATGATCCGCGTCGTCCTCCAGGGTAACCAGCCACAGGCTGGCATCGGGGAATTCGTGATAGCCCTGAAGGCGGTCAGGGTCACCGGAAAAGCAAACGTCCAAGCCGAACCTGGACGTGGCTTCCTGCAGCCGGTGGCGCTGCAGGACGATATCCGAGACGATGCCGACCGCTGGCCGTCCTGGCTGGCCGGCCATCACTGATTCCCGGTCAGCCGCGTGATGGTGTCAAGCAGCTCGGTTTCCTGGAAAGGTTTGCCGAGGTATTCGTTGACACCAATGGCCAGCGCCCGTTCCCGGTGTTTTTCACCAGTACGGGAGGTGATCATGCAGATCGGCGTGTCCTTGAGGTTGTCATCATGGCGCACAAAGCTGGCCACTTCGAAACCGTCCATGCGGGGCATCTCGATGTCCAGCAGGATAATATCCGGTTTGTGGTCCTGCAGTTGCGCCACCGCATCCAGGCCGTCTTTCGCCGTGATCACTTCCATGCCATTACGTTCCAGCAGGCGTGAGGTTACCTTCCGTACGGTGACCGAGTCGTCCACCACCATAACCACGGTTGCCTGCTCCTCCCGGCGTGATGCCTCCTTGGCCTTTTCCAGGTTGGCAATGCGCTGACGCTCGGAAAGGATGTCGGACCGGATCATCGCCGGCAGGTCAAGGATCACGACCACGTTACCATCACCCAGGATGGTGGCACCGGATACCCCCCGAACGGTACTGAACTGTGGGCCAAGGGATTTCACCACGATTTCCCGGCTGCCCATCAGACTGTCAACCTGCAGGGCCATGGGCTGCTCCGCACCCCGTACCAGGATGACGGGCAGAGGCAGAGCCTGGCCCTGGAGCTTGGGATGGTGGTCGCTGTTCAACAGGCTGCCCAGATACTGCAGGCGATACTGCTGGCCGGCGTATTCATACAGGGGCGCGTCGGGCTTGTAGTATTCCTCAAGCTCGTAGGTGCTGACCCGCACAATGCCCTCGATGGTGTTCAGCGGGATGGCGTAGAAGTCCTCACCGGTGGACACCATCAATGCCCGGTTGACGGATACCGTGAACGGCAGGCGGACGGTGAACACCGTGCCCTTGCCGACGGCGGAGTCGATATCGAGACTGCCCCCGAGCTGCTTGATTTCGCTGGCGACCACGTCCATGCCCACACCGCGACCGGATATCTGGGTAACCTGTTGGGCCGTGGAGAAACCGGGTTGCAGGATGAACTGCAGGATTTCCCGCTCGCTCAGGTCTTCATCGGCGGACATCATGCCCTGGCGGATTGCCTTGTCACGGATGACCTGGGCAGGAATACCGGCACCATCGTCGATCATACGCAGTACCACGTCACCGCCTTCGCGGGTCAGCGACAGGGTGACCTCACCGGTTTCCGGCTTGCCGGCTTTCTTCCGGTCGGCTGGCGCTTCGATACCATGGTCCAGTGCATTACGCAGCATGTGTTCCAGTGGCGCAATCATGCGTTCAAGGATGTTGCGGTCCATTTCCCCTTCCGGGTTGCGGACATCAAACTCAACTTTCTTGTTCAGCTCACCGCTGATCTGCCGAACAATACGGCGCAGTCTCGGCACCATGGAGGCAAACGGAATCATCCGGGTCTTCATCAGACCTTCCTGGAGTTCCGTGTTGATCCGCGACTGCTGTACCAGCAGGGTCTCGGTGTCCCGCACCCTGTCAGACAGGGTTTCACGCAGGTCGGCAAGGTCCGAGGAGGATTCCGTCAGTGCCCGCGACAGTTGCTGGATAGCGGAATAACGGTCCATTTCCAGGGGATCGAAGTCGTCGCCATAGTCCGGGCCGTGTTCTTTTTCGGCGCGGAACAGGATCTGGGTTTCGGTTTCAATTTCCATCCGGCGCAGCTGTTCACGCAGACGCTCGATGGTGGCCGCCATTTCGTCCAGGTTGTGGCTGAAGTCACTGGTCTGCTGCTCCAGGCGGCCACGGGTAATACTGGTCTCGCCGGCCAGGTTAACCAGCTCATCCAGCAGGGGCGCGGATACCCGGATGGTTTCCTGGGGGGCGCGCTGGGCGGCAGCGGTTTTGGCAGGCGCCTTGGACGGTGTTTTTTGGGGCTTCCTGGCTGCCGGCGCTGCCGGTTTTTCCGGCTCGGCAGGCTTTTCAGCCGCCGGCTCGGGCGCCTTCGGTGCTTCCGTTTGTTCAGGTTCCGCCCTGGCGGGTTCGGGAACCGAACCGGTGTTTTCAAACCGGTTACGGATATCAGCGACCAGCGCCACAATGGCGTCGTGATCCCTGGTAATAGCCTGCCAGGCCTCGTCGCCCGGCGTGTTGCCACCCAGATCGATCAGCCGGGTTTCCAGGGCGTGGGCTTTATCGCCCAGATTACCCAGTTGTGACAGTCGTGCGCCACCCTTGAGCGTGTGCAGCGCGCGCTGGGCTTCCTGATTGAAGTGGTTGTTGCCCGGGTCTTTACGCCAGTCGTCCAGCAAATGTTCCAGCTGATCCAGAATCTCGCCGGCTTCTTCCAGGAAGATTTCCAGCACTTCGGCGTCAACGGAATCGTCCTCGCTGGAATCGACGGTGGGCTGAGCCGTGGTTTCGGAGGGTTCGTCACCGGACAGTTCATGGGCATCATTCAGCGCCTTGATCAGTACATCGTCAGCGGCCGGTTTGTTGCCCTCCTCCAGGCTGGTGAGCATGTCCCGCAGGTTATTGTGCGCCTTCTCGCTGAGCTCCAGCAGAATTGACTGATTGTTGGAACCGGCAATCAGGGGGTCGAGAGCCTCCGACCAGGCCTGGGCCAGGTCGGCAATGGGGTCAACATCGGAAAGCCGCGCACCCCCCTTGAGGGTGTGCAGTTCCTGTTGCAACTGGGTGACACCGGCCAGTTCTTCCGGTTCGTCACGCCACTGGGCCAGGCATTCGCCAATGGCTTCGTGGATTTCCAGGCCTTCGTCAAGGAATATGCCTACCAGGTCATCGTCGGATGCCGGTGGGATGGCATCTGCGACTGACGCCGTATGGTCCTCAGCGTCACCAGTTACTGTGTCCAGATCTTCTTCCGGTTCCGCAGCAGGTGCCGGTTTGCCGGAGAGAATCGCTTCCACCCGGGCAACCAGTTCTGTCGCTGGCGGACAAGGCTTCTGCGTGGCAACCTGCTCGACCATCTGCGCCAGCCGGTCGTGGCAGGCGAACAACAGATCAATCATGTCGTCGCTGGCGCTGAGCTGCCCTTCAGCCACTTTCTCGAACAGGTCTTCGAGAACGTGGGTCAGGTCGCCAATGGCATCAACACCGGCCATGCGGGCGCCGCCCTTGAGGGTATGCACATCACGCTGCAATTCCGCTGCAACCTCACGGTTGGCGGTATCCTCACTCCAGGAATGCAGGGCACTACCGGTGGAGTTGATCAGGTCGTAGGCTTCTTCCAGGAAGATACCAACCAGTTCCGGATCAAGATGGGAAAGATCCGTGCCGTGTTCCTCTTCCGGAGTGTCTTCCGGGATTTCCGGTTCCGGGCTGTCGTCCTCGTCCAGATCGGCCAGCGGGAGCTCTTCATCCTCTCTGGTGTCTTCGTGGTTCACGTCCGTTACCGGCCGGGAGCCGGCGGCGCTATCCATGTAGGCATGGATTTCACTGATAAGATCCGGTGCCGGCCGGGGTTGTTCGTTCTGCTCCAGGGCATCCACCATGCCGGCAAGGCGATCGTGGCAGCGGAACAGCAGATCCGACAGTTCACCGGTAACGGCCAGCCGCTGTTCGGTCAGGCCTTCGAAGAGGTTTTCCAGTTCATGGGACAGGTCGCCGATCGACGGGATATCCGCCAGCCGGGCACCACCTTTCAGGGTATGCAGGTCCCTTTGCAGCAGACGCAGCAGATCCAGATTGCCGGTATTGTCACTCCAGCTCTGCAGGGCATCGGCGGTGCTGTCGATCAGGTCACGGGCTTCCTCCAGGAAGATTTCCGCCAGCTCCTGATCCATATCTTCATCGGTTTCTGCCAGTGGTGGCAGCTCGTCGTTGTCTTCTGGTGTTTCTTCACTTTCCAGATCAAAACTGCGGTCGATTTCCTCCAGATCACCGGTGAATTCCTGTTCAAAGGCATCCGGCACATCCTCTGCTGCGTCTTCGGGCGCATCCAGGGCGAGGGCGTTGAGACTGGCAATCAGCTCCTCGCCGCTTTCAGTGGCAAGGCCTGCAGCTACCTGGTCCATCATGTTGATCAGGTGTTCATGGCCGGCCCGGATGGTATCGAAGATTTCAGGGTCCGGCCGGAATCCCGGCGAAGCGGCACGCTTGTAGACATCTGTCAGCGCTCCGGAGAGCTCCGCAACGTCAGTCAGGCCAGCCTGCTGCGCGCCGTCGGTCAATTGCTGCAACTCAGCGCGGAGGGTATCCAGGGCAGAGGTCTGTTCGGGGTTTTCTGCCCATTCATCCAGAATCCGGTCGGCATCCAGCAGGATATCGAGGCCTTCGTTCAGGAACAGCTGCACCAACTGCGGCTGATTGTCTTCTTTCGCCTCGTCATCACGGGACTGGGAGCTGCGCAGTGTGGCATTGCTGACCTGTTCCAGTCGTGCCAGGAAGGCGTCTGTTCCGGGAAGATCGCCCTGGGGGTTTTCCCGGATCTGGCCCAGACCCTGGGTCAGGAAATTGCAGGCATCACCAATCAGGCCAACAACCTCCTGGTCAGCGCGCTTGTTCTGGGCACGGGCTTCCTTCACAAACCGTTCCAGCGGCGTGATGACTGCTGCGATCGGGGCTATACCGGCGGTATGGGCGCTGCCCTTGAGAGTATGAAGCGCGCGGGAAAGATCGTCGGTATAGGCTACACTGGCCTTGTCGCCAGCGGCCTGGAGGAAATCCTGCAGGGTTTGCAGGTGGGTTTCGGTTTCACTCTCGAAGATGTCCAGCAGTACCGGGTCTACAGCACTGTCTTCATCATCGGCCCCGGTGGCTCCGGCCTTCGTTGTTTCGTCAGCCGGCGCTTCCGGCTCCGATGGCGGCATGGTGCTCGCGTCGGGAATCTCGCCGTTCGCCAGGGCGGTCGCGCGGGCTTCCAGGACCGAGGTGTCGTGGGATGGCGCACGCCGTTTCTCGAAATCCTCCACCAGGTCAGGCAGAACAGAGGTCACTTCCTCCAGCAAACCGGCAATGTCATCGTTCATGAAAATGCTGCCGTCGATCACGCGGTTCAGCATGTTTTCGACGGACCAGGCCAGCTCACCGACAACCAGCGCGCTGACCATGCGGCCGCTGCCCTTGAGGGTGTGGAAAGCCCGTCGCACTTCGGACAGGGCGGTACGATCATCGTGCTGCCGTAGCAGCATGGGCAGGAATTCCCGGATGGTATCCAGGACCTCGCCGGCTTCCTCGATAAAGATCTCGAGAATTTCGTCGTCTATGAGGTCGTCTTCGTCGCTTTCCTCAGCCACTGATGGTTGTTCGGCAGCCGTGACGTCCGGCTGCGCTGCCACCTCCGGTTCGTCGGTGCCAGCGTCTGCGGCGGGCTCGGCAGCAATGTTGTCACTGTCCGTCTTGCGAGTGGTGGACATGGCTTCGGCGCGTTCGATAAGCGCTGCCACGTCGCCATCAGACTGACCTGTGCGGAAGTCGTTGATCAGCGCCGGGATGCGACTGGTAACGTCGTCGATCAGGCTGAACATCTCATCGTTGGGGCGGAGTGTCTGGTCAATCACCCGGTTCAGCAGGTTTTCTACTGACCAGGCCAGCTCACCGATACTGGTGGCGCCCACAAGCCGGCCGCTACCCTTGAGGGTATGGAACGCACGGCGAACTTCGGTCAGTGCTTCCCGGTCGTCATGATTCTGGCGCAGGCGGGGATAGAACTCGTTGATGGTGTCGAGAACTTCTTCGGCTTCTTCCACAAAGATGCCGAGTATCTCGTCATCCAGCAGTTCCTCGTCCGAGCCTTTGGCTTCATTCGAAGCGGTGTCCGTGGGCACTTCCATATCAACGACAGGGACATCTTCTTCGGTCGGATGCTGCCACGTGGGCTCGGCACCCACCGGGAAGCCAAGGGCGTTGAGGCTGTTTTCGGCAACGCTGAGAATGCTGTCGTTATCCTCAATACCTTCCGCCAGCCGTTCCAGGTAGTACTCGATGCTGGTAATGGCATCCGCCAGAGTGTCCAGCTGCTTCCAGTCGGGAACCTGCTTGCCGCCGAGCAGCACATCAGTGATATAGCGCTCTGCAGAGGCCAGCATGTCGGCAACGCGGTCCAGCGGGATAAGGCTCAGCCCGCCGCGAATGCTGTGGAGCAATCCGGGTACATGCTCGATCTCGCCGGTTTCCCACTGGGATGCGATGAAATTGACGATGGCGGTCTTGACCTGCTCAAGGGTATTGCGGGATTCCCTCAGCAGGGCGCCACTGGCTTCACCCAGTTCCCGCGAGCCCATATTGATCGACTGTCCGTCGCCGGCGGACGGCTCGTTTTCCGGTTGCCGATCACTGTCGAGGCCTGCCAGGCTGGCCTCGACATAAAGCAGGGCGCCGGCAATATCCATCAGGGTGCCGTCATCCACCACTTCTGACTGGGCAGAAAGCTTTTCCACCAGCTCAAGCTGTTCGGTGATCACCTTGCGGGGAATACCCAGGCCCAATACAGCCAGGGTATTGGCTACCTGGCGCAGGCCGGGCAGCAGTTCCTCCAGCTCATCGTTCTGCCGCAGTTCGGAGCGGACAAACAGATCCAGCTGGTCCTTGAGCTTGGCAAGTTCTTCATTCAGGGCGCTGACCACCGAGTGGATGGCATCGCGGCCGGGGCCCGATACCCGGGTTTTGGCGGCGTCTACATCATCCTCGGACGGCAGGGCATGCTCCAGCCGGTAGTCATCCCGCAGCTGGCGTACCAGGGGTGTCTCCAGTTCCCGGGCGCGGGCGACGTAATAGAGCAGGTGTTTGAGCAGGGCCTCGGGTACCTGTTGTTGCAGGATATCCACATGCTCGTCGGTCAGGCGGCGGATTTCCACATCCAGTTCCCGCAACAGTGACTTTACTGCCGTATTGACGGGGTTGATGTGTTGCTGAAGGGTTTCAACGAACGCCCCGGCTGCTTTCCAGAGTTCACCCCTGGGGGTTTTCTGGCACAGACGGATCAGCCGCTGGATAACCTTCTGCATGTAGTCAAAGTGGGCATCCAGGTCGGCCTCGCGAACCACGCCGGCGAGTGCGAACTGATACATCTGGCGAAGCTTGCGGATATGGCCCAGTACTTTCGGATCCTGCAGGCGCTGGGACACGTTGGAGGCCGGAGCAACCCGTGACGGTGCAAGATCGGGCTTGAACAGTGACGTGTCGGACAGCAGGGGTTCGCCCCTTGCCGCCCGCAGGTCATTGAGCAGTGGCAGCAGCACCATCGGGAAATCGTCCTTGCTGCTGGCCAGGTGTTCCAGGTACTGGGGAAGTTGCAGGATAGCCTGCATCAACACTTCCACCGCATCGTCCACGTTGGCGACGGTCTCATTCAGGACAGCCTGGGTGAGCTTCTCCATCTCCTCGGTCAGCAGGGCTGCGCCGTAAAGCTCAACCATCTGCAGGGTACCGTGAACCTGGTGGAGATAGTTCAGGCAGAAGCGCAGGCGTGCGGTGTCGTCGCGATTCTCGACATACGCTTCCAGTGCTTGCTGACCCTGGGTCAGCGTGTCCTGTATTTCGCCCCTAACCCAATCCAGGGCGATGCTGTCATGGTGATTGCCCATAACCACTCCGGTTATTCTTCGTCAGTCTGGCGTTTGATCCACGCCAGCACATGTTCCGAGGGTACCCTCTGTAAGCCAGGAGGCTGCCAGTCGGTCAGTTCCCCCTGGCCCAGGACCAGCAACCCCCCGGGCGCCAGCCGCTCTGCAAGCCGTTTTACGATTTCCCGCCGGCGCCAGCGCCGGAAATAAATCAGCAGATTCTGGCAGAAGATAATGTTCATTCCGTGCATGGGAGCCTGTTTCAGATCCAGCACATTCAGCCTGGTGAAACACACCCGCTCCCGGATGCCTTGTACGATCTCGACGTTATTCCGTTCTGCCGGCCGGAAGTACCTGGCCTTCAGCGCTTCGTCCATACCCACCAGCTTGCGCGCGCTGAACAGGCCGGACTGGGCCTTGTCGATGGCAGGCTTGCTGATGTCGGAGCCGGTTACCCCGAACAGTGGCTGCAGTGACAAGCCTTCCATGCATTCATTCAGCAGCATGGCCAGCGTGTAGGGCTCTTCGCCGGTAGAGCAACCCACACTCCAGGCCTCCAGGGGGCGCTTTTTCAGCGCCTCTCGGGGCCGGGTAAGCACATAGTCAGACACCAGCCGGAAGGCGTCCGGATCCCGGAAGAACCGGGTTTCCTGAACCGTCAGCCGATCCACCAGCGTGGACCATTCAACCACCGCGTCCGGGCCGGATACGATTTTCTCGTAATAGGCCTGGTAGCTGCTGCATCCGATTTCCCGCATCCGGATCCCGAGGTTGGTTTCGAGAAACGACTTGCGGCCGGAAGACAGGGTAATACCGGTGCGGTGTTCCAGCAGTGTCTGCCACTGACTGAACTGCGCCTCATCCATATCCGGAAGCCGGCGCAGGGACCAGATGCCTTCGGCAGGTGACAGATGGTTGCGTGTTTCAGCCATAAACTGTCAGCAGCCTCGGAGCGACGATCAGCTCACCACCGGGACGTCGCTGTCTTCCTCTTCTTCCTGATCGGCCGACTCTTCCTCGGGCAGTGTGAAGCCCGCAACAGAGGACCGCAGCTCGGACGCCATCTCTGCCAGGTTACCGATGGACTTCGCAGTCGCGTTGGTACCGGAGGAGGTCTGCGAGGTGATTTCCTGGATGACGTTCATGGTGTTGGAAATGTGAGCCGCAGAAGACGACTGCTGACGCGCGGCGTTGGAGATGTTCTGGATCAGTTCCGCCAGGGACATGGATACGTTCTCGATTTCCTCGAGGGCGATACCCGCGTCCTGGGCCAGACGGGCACCACGGACCACCTCGGCGGTGGTGTGTTCCATGGAGATTACCGCTTCGTTGGTGTCAGACTGGATCGTCTTGACCAGCGCTTCAATCTGCTTGGTTGCCGCAGAGGAACGTTCCGCCAGACGCTGCACTTCGTCCGCAACCACCGCGAAGCCCCGACCTGCATCACCGGCCATGGAGGCCTGGATCGCTGCGTTCAGGGACAGGATGTTGGTCTGGTCGGCAATGTCGTTGATCAGGGATACGATGTCACCGATTTCCTGGGACGATTCACCCAGGCGCTTGATCCGTTTGGAGGTTTCCTGGCTGCTCACGGATGTTGTCCATGCCGCGGATGGTGTTCTGTACCACTTCCGCGCCTTTCTTGGCGATCGCAACCGACCGCTCCGCAACCGCGGAGGATTCAGCAGCGTTGGAAGATACCTGGTCGATGGATACCGCCATCTCGTTAACAGCGGCGGAGGCGCCGGCAATTTCCTGGGCCTGGTGCTCGGAAGCGTCGGCCAGGTGCATGGCCGTGGCCTGGGTTTCCTGGGCCGCTGACGCTACCCGTACCGCGGTGCCACGAATCGCCTGTACCAGCCCGCGCATCTGGTCGATCGCGTAGTTGATGGAGTCGGCGATGGCACCGGTGAAGTCCTCGGTAACCGTGGCCTCAGTTGTCAGGTCACCATCGGCCAGGTCAGCCAGTTCGTCCAGCAGTCGCAGGATCGCGTTCTGGTTCTGTTCGTTCTGTTCCTGGGTCGTCGCCAGGCGGGCCTGGGCTTCGCGGTAGAGAACCACGCCGATCATCACAACGATACCTACCATGGCCGCCAGGATAATGAAGGCGAGGGTCGGGCTGATCAGGCGTGAACCGGCCTGGCCGGTAAATCCTTCAGCAAGTACCGAAATCTCATCAAGCAGAACCTGGGAGTTGGAGAAGATATCGCTGGCGGCAGTACGCACCTTGAAGAGGTCGGGAGAGGCTTCAAGGATCGCGTCTACGTTCTGGGATACGAACTCGAACAGCTCACCCACGGCTTCGAGGCCGTAGATGGCGTCTTCATCGTCAACCTGGGAGATGCCCATGGCGGAATTGCCGTTCACCTGGCCATCGAGAACCCGGCCGAACAGGTTGGCGTCGCGGCCGAAACGGTCTGCGGCAATAACCGCGTCTTCGTCACCGGACAGTACGTTGTTGACGGAGCGAACAATCCGTTCCGCCAGCAACGACTGGCGCTGGGCCAGGGCGATCTGTTCCGCGGGGGCGTCGTTATCCAGCAGAATCTGAACGATGTCGTCGTATTCCACCTGCAACTGCGGGATGGTTTCGTTCAGGGTGCGGGCAACTTCGTGCAGGCCAAGTACTGCATCCTGGGTGGAGAGAATGCTGTCGGCGTTGTCACGGACTTCTTCCCAGGTTGCCTGGACATCGCTGTCCTGGGCGATCTCGCTCGGGGGCAGGCCGGTATCGGGGTTGCCATCAACCACATAGCCCCAGAGGCGCTCGAATTCGTCACGGGAACGTCGCAGGGCGTCGAAGGCCGAGGCGGTACCGCCCGCTGCTTCCGTCGCGTTTTTTGCAATTTCCTGTGACAGTACCCTCAGCTCCGAAGCGTGGGCGATGTAGGCCTGATCGTTCTGGCTGTCCTTGTTGATAATAAACAGCACTGCAACGAGCAGGACGGTCAATGCGATCAGTGCGGCGATCAGGCCGGCAACCAGTTTGTTGCCTCCCTGTCCCATACTGAGTCTTCCGGCTCTATTCTTCATTTTCTGGCTCCCGGCCTCTTCTTAATATTGGCAAGTTTATTTCTGCGGGCGTTGGGCAGGCGGGAAGGTGTTCCTGCCGACGTCACCACCCTTACCATTGCGCTACATCCAGGAAGCGTTCGTCGCCAAGAAGCTCGGCGGCGGAAAACACTTTCCAGACTTCCTCGTTACGCTCGTAACCGCCATTTACAAACGGCTGAACGCTTGCAGGCACATCCTGTGGCGATGCCACGAAGCTGTCCACTGCGAAATACTGCATGCCTGAGACACCGTCCACCACCAGCCCGCTGAACACATCACCCTGTTCAACAACCAGTACCCGGCGTTCGCGGGGGCTTTTGGAAGAGCGGGGAATTTCAAAAAAGCCGGCAAGATCAACCAGTGGCAGGAGGCGGCCCCGTACATTGGCGGCGCCCATCATGAACTGATGAACCCCCGGTATATGGGTATAGCGAGGGACATGGAGAATTTCAGAGACTTCGCCCATGGGCGCCACGTAGCGCTCACCGGCCAGAACGAAGCCGATACCGTTCCAGAGTTCGACGGCTTCCTGTTGTTCCGGCAGGCCGGCAGCCATGGCGCGGCTGCGTCGGGCGATATCCGTCAGTACTGCAAAGGGGGCGGCCTGGGCGGACATGCTTACTCCACGGTTGGGGATCAGGCAATCAGGCTGTTGATTGTTTTGATCAGGTCGTCTTCAACGACGGGTTTTACAAGGTAACCTTTTGCACCCTGACGGGTGCCCCAGACGCGATCGGTCTCCTGGTCCTTGGTGGTTACAATCACAACCGGGATGGAAGCGGTTTCAGGGGCGCGAGTCAGCTGACGGGTTGCCTGAAATCCATTCAGGCCCGGCATGACGACGTCCATCAGAACCAGGTCCGGAGTTTCCGCACGGGCCTTGGCAACGCCGTCGGCTCCGTTGTCAGCAGTCAGCACTTCGTGCTTGTGCTTCTCCAGAATGGTGGAAATTTTCTTAACCTCGGTCGGGGAATCATCAACAATCAGAATGCGGGCCATGGTGTCCTCAATAGTTCTTTGCTTCAGCAGGTTTATTGTTCCGCCTGGGGAACGTACTGGCGAATCGTGTTTAGAAGCTCGTCCTTGCTGAACGGTTTGGTCAGGTACTGATCTGATCCGACAATTCGGCCTTTGGCCTTGTCAAACAGTCCGTCCTTGCTGGAGAGCATGATAACCGGCGTCTTTTTGAAAGAGGAATTGTTCTTGATGAGTGCGCAGGTCTGATAGCCGTCCAGCCGGGGCATCATGATATCCACGAAAATGATATCGGGCTGGGAGTCGGCAATTTTTGCCAGAGCGTCAAAGCCGTCTGTTGCGGTAATGACCTCGCAACCGACTTTTTTGAGAAGGGTCTCAGCGGTGCGACGAATGGTCTTGCTGTCGTCGATCACCATAATCTTCAGATTCTCGAAGTTGTCATCCATTGTCCAACTGCCTTGCGCTCTGCGACTGTCGTTATTTTTCAACCGGGGGTTTTAACACAAACGTTAGCGTTGTTCTATAAATCCCGCTCATTTATAGAGTATTGGTGGCCGGATAAAAAGTATAACTTTGTGACCAAATGTACTTTTGCCCGGGAAATCACGTAATGGGTAGGGGATTTCTCCGGATGCATTCGCGGCTCGGGTACAATACCATCTGTGAACACAGCATAGCACTTATTGACCAGAGCGCTCTGCAGACCGGTTCGTGTTTTCAACCTTTTACCTGACGAGGCATTATGACAGTCCGACTCGGCATTGTGATGGACCCCATCGAGAAGATCCATTTCAAGAAAGACAGCTCCCTGGCGATGTTGCTGGCGGCCCAGAAACGGGGCTGGCAGATCGAATACATGGAGCTGCCGGACCTTTACCTGAAAGGCGGACAGGCGAGGGCGCGAACCCGTGACCTGACAGTGCACCTGGACCCGGAAGACTGGTTCAGCTTTGCCGGCAGCCAGGACCGGGCACTGGGTGATCTGGATGTCATCCTGATGCGCCAGGACCCGCCGGTGGACCGTGAATTCATCATGGCGACCTATATTCTGGAGATTGCCGAACAGCAGGGTGCTCTGGTAGTCAACCCGGCGGCCACGCTTCGGGACTGTAACGAGAAACTGTTTGCCGCCCAGTTCGAAGACTGCACACCGCCGCTGATCGTGACCCGTTCCGCCCAACGGTTGAAGGAATTTTACGCCGAGCATGGCGATGTCATCATGAAACCGGTGGATGGCATGGGCGGGCGTTCCATTTTCCGGGTCAAGGAAAATGACGACAATCTCGGGGTGATCATTGAAACCCTGACCAACCACGGCGCGCACCAGGCGATGGCGCAGAAATACATTCCCGAGATCAAGCAGGGTGACAAGCGCATCCTGCTGATTGACGGCGAGCCGGTTCCCTACGCACTTGCACGCATCCCTTCCCATGGCGAGAATCGCGGTAACCTCGCCGCCGGTGGTCGGGGCGAAGGCCGTGAACTGACCGCCCGTGACCGGGAGATCTGTGATCGTGTGGCACCGGTGATCAAGGAGAAGGGGCTGATATTTGTGGGTATTGATGTCATCGGCGATTACCTGACCGAGATCAACGTCACCAGCCCCACCTGCATCCGGGAACTTGATGCCGCGTTTGGAATCGATATTTCCAGTCAGCTGATGGATGCCATCGAGCATCGTCTGAAATAATGACCCCCAGCCGGGCCCAACCAGAGTAGCAGCCGGCTCAAACGAGGTAAGCAGCAGGAATGGCAGTTCAGGTCAGCGATTTCGATCGGTTTTCTTTTACGCTTTTTATGGCGCTGGCGCTCCATGCCATCATCGTGCTGGGGATTACCTTCGCACCGGAAGAACCCCGTTCGTCGGCGCAGACCATGGAAATCACGCTGTCCCAGCACGATGATGAAACGGACCCGGAAGAAGCCGACTTCCTGGCCCAGACCAGCCAGAAAGGCAGCGGCTCCGAGGAAGAACCGGTGGAAATGACCTCGCCGCAGCCCACGGAGATGAGCCAGCAGGAGATTGCCGAGGTTCAGCCCGAACCACCCTCGCAGGTCGAGCCGGTGCGCCAGCAGGAGCAGCCGGTGGTCCAGACCGAAGCGAGTAGCGAGCATCAGGTGTCCAGGCCTGAAACCGCCGAACCGGATCAGGAAGAGCCGCTGCCGGTGAAAGAAAAGAAAAGTCTGATGGAGCGCAGCCTGGAAATTGCCAGCCTGGAGGCCCGGCTCGACCAACAGCGGCAGGCATACGCCAAGAAGCCGAGGGTCATGCGTGTGACGGCCGCTTCTACCCTGAAGTCGACCAACGCCTGGTACGTGCAGAACTGGGTCAGCAAGGTGACCCGGGTAGGCAATATCAACTACCCTAAAGAGGCACGACAGCAAGGCATCTATGGCACTCTGCGCATGCTGGTTTCCCTCAAGAAGGATGGGTCCATCAAGGAACTGGCCATACTCGAGTCGTCGGGAAGCACGGTGCTTGATGACGCTGCCATTCGTATCGTAAGAATGGCTGCACCGTTTGCACCTTTCCCGGAGGGTATGCGAGAGAATGTCGACGAACTGGAAATTATCCGCACCTGGGTATTCGAACGGCGGGGGCTGACTTCAGGATGACCGCATCAAAACACTCTCCACACAGCCTGCGACACCAGTTTCTGGTGGCCTCTCCCTATCTGCAGGACCCACGCTTCCACGGCGCGGTGATTTATCTTTGCGAACATTCCGATGAGGGGGCCCTGGGGCTGACGGTGAATCACCCCCTGGATATCCATCTGGGCGAGATTCTTGAGCAACTGGATATGGACGGTGGCGAGCTGGACGTGCCGGTATACGGCGGCGGTCCGGTTCAGCCGGAACGGGGCTTCGTGCTGCATTCCCCCGACGCAGGCTGGCAGAATACGGCCCGGGTGTCCGACGACGTGCTGTTGACCACCTCCCGGGATGTCCTGTCTGATATCGGGGCCGGCAAGGGGCCTGAGCACTATCTGGTGTGCCTGGGTTACGCTGGCTGGAGCGAGAGGCAGCTTGAAGACGAACTGGCCAGCAACGCCTGGCTGACCTGCCCGGCTACCCCTGACATTCTGTTCCGCACGCCCTGGGAAGACCGCTACCAGGCCGTGCTGAAACTGATCGGTGTCGACCTCAAGCAGCTCAGTGAGTTTGTCGGCCATGCCTGAGGCAGGAAACCGTCGGGTCATGGCCTTTGATTTTGGTACCCGCCGCATCGGTGTTGCCAGCGGCCAGGAAATGCTGGGAACCGGCAAGCCCCTGGCCATGCTGCCGGCCCGGGATGGCATTCCGGACTGGGACCGCATCGGCAGCCTGCTGGCGGAATGGAAGCCGGATCTGGTGCTGGTAGGCCTGCCGTTGAACATGGACGATACCGAGAACGACATGTGTGCCCGGGCCCGCAAATTCGGCAAACGGTTACACGGCCGCTTTCACATTGAGGTGGAAATGGTGGACGAACGGCTCACCAGCTACGAGGCCAAAGGCGATGTGATGGCCGCTGGCGGCAGCCGTGATTTTGGCCGTGACGGCATTGACGACCGTGCCGCCGTATTGATACTGGAAACCTGGTTTAACGAGCAGGAAACCCGTTCTGCCTGACCCTGGTCTGGCTGCTGTATAAGAGGACTGAAATGACTGCACTGCTTGATATGGACCAGCTGCTGGATGATCTGGAAGCGGGCCTGCGCAAAGTACTGGAAGACCGGGGCGTCGTCGATCCGGCGCTGATCGGCATCCGTACCGGCGGTGTCTGGCTTGCGGACGTGATGAGCAAACGCCTCGGCCTGCAGGAGCCCTGGGGCGAACTGGATATCTCCTTTTACCGGGACGACTTCAGCCGCATTGGCCTGAACCCGAAAGTGAAGCCCTCCAGCCTGCCGTTCAGCACGGAAGACCGGGACATTATCCTGATCGACGACGTCATCATGAGTGGCCGCACCATTCGCGCGGCGATGAACGAAATCTTCGATTATGGCCGGCCGGCGAGTATCATCCTTGCCACCCTGGTGGACCTGGGTGCGCGGGAACTGCCAATCCAGCCGGACGTGACCGGGAAGCTGCTGTCACTTCAGTCCCATCAGCGCGTCAAACTGCGGGGGCCGGACCCGCTGCACATCGAATTACAGGAAACGGGCAAGTAATCAGCGAACGCATAACACCAACAGGCGACCCATGACGGTAAATGACCCTTCCTCGACCTCCCTGCAGCTTACCGCGGACGGCCAGTTGCGCCACTTCCTGACCCTGGACGGGCTGGACAGGACGCTGCTGACCGAAATTCTCGACACCGCCGATTCCTTTATTGAAGTGGGGGAGCGCAGTATCAAGAAGGTGCCGTTGCTGCGCGGGCGCACTGTTGTGAACCTGTTTTTCGAATCCAGCACCCGCACCCGCAGTACCTTTGAACTGGCCGCCAAGCGCCTGTCCGCGGATGTGCTGAACCTGGACATCAGCACCTCGGCCACCTCCAAGGGCGAGTCGCTCTCCGACACCCTGCTGAACCTGGAAGCCATGGCCAGCGACATGTTTGTGGTACGCCATTCCCAGAGCGGTGCACCCCACTTTATTGCCGAAAGCGTCACCCCTGGTGTGGCCATTATCAACGCCGGTGATGGCCGCCACGCCCATCCCACCCAGGCCATGCTGGACATGCTCACCATTCGCCAGCACAAGGGCCGGTTCGAGGGTCTGAAAGTCGCCATTGTGGGGGATGTACTGCACTCGCGGGTGGCCCGTTCCCAGATCCGCGCCCTGAACGAACTGGGCGCCGCCGAAGTACGCGTGATCGCACCCGCCACGTTGCTGCCAAGGGATGTGGAAAGCCTGGGCTGCAGGGTGGAATATGACATGGCCCGGGGCATGAAAGACCTGGATGTGGTGATCATGCTGCGGCTGCAGAAAGAGCGGATGGAGGGGGCGCTGCTGCCCAGTGAACGGGAGTTCTATCGCCTCTACGGGCTGAACCAGGAAAAGCTGGCCCTGGCCGATCCCGGCTGTATCGTGATGCACCCGGGCCCCATCAATCGCGGCGTGGAGATAGAATCAGCGGTGGCCGATGGCCCGCAGTCGGTGATCCTTAACCAGGTCACCAACGGCATTGCCATTCGCATGGCAGTCATGTCCATGGCCATGGGCGGGCAGGTGGCCGATCGCAACCGCAAGCTGGCAGAGGGAGCCCACGGATGAGCAGCCTGAAAATTACCGGTGGCCGCCTGGCGATTACCGATGAGCTAACCACGATTCTTGTGCGGGACGGGCGCATTGCGGCGCTGGGTAAAGCGGCAGAACAACAGCCGGCAGACAACACTTTCGATGCTTCCGGCTGCATTGTATCGCCGGGTTTTGTGGATCTGTGCTGCAACCTTCGGGAACCGGGCAACGGCCAGAAAGGTAACATCGCCTCGGAAAGCCTGGCTGCGGCCCATGGCGGCTTCACCACTCTCTGTGCCTCGCCGGACACCTCCCCGGTGAACGATTCCGGGGCGGTCACCAATCTTATTCTGGACGTTGCCGCCAAGCGCTCGGCGGTGCGTATTCTGCCGGTGGGCGCCATCACCCGTGGCCTGGAAGGCGACCTGCTCAGTGATATGGCAGGCCTGGCGGGAGCTGGCTGTATTGCCATGGGCAACGGTTCCCGCCCGGTGAAAAATGCCCGGGTACTGCGCCGCTGCATGGCCTACGCCCAGACCTTCGGGCTGACCGTGATGTTCAGCCCCGAGAACCAGGCACTGGCCGCAGATGGCTATGCCCACGACGGCCTTGTGGCATCCCGGCTGGGTCTGCTGGGCATTCCGGAAGTGGCGGAAACCGCGGCGATGATGGAAATGCTGCTGCTGGCGGAGGAAACCGGTGTCCGTCTGCATCTGAGCCAGTTGTCCTGTGCCCGTAGCGTGGAAATGCTGGCGGACGCCCGCAAGCGTGGCATAGCCGTGACAGCGGATGTGGCCATGCACCAGCTGATGTTCACCGAAGAGGCCCTCTCCGGTTTCGACAGCCGCTACCATGTGCGGCCACCGCTGCGCTCGGAAGCAGACCGGCGGGCCCTGTTGGCCGGTGTTCGTGACGGCGTGATCGACGCTATCACCAGCCAGCATCAGCCCCATGATTCCGCCGCCAAGCAGGCGCCGATGGCAGCCACCGAACCGGGTCTTTCCACTGTTGAATCGGCACTGCCCATGGGGTTGTTGCTGGTACAGCGTGGCGAACTGGACATGAAGAGCCTGGTCCGGGCACTCACTGCTGGCCCGGCCGGGGTGGTTGGCCGTTCCGCCGGGCTTCAGGAAGGTGCAGAGGCAGACCTCTGTGTATTCGACCCGAAGGCAACCTGGGTGGCGAACGAACACACTCTCCGCTCAATGGGGCATCACGTGCCACTGCCCGGGAAAGATCTGCCGGGCGTGGTTCGCCTCACCCTGTGTAATGGTCAGCAGGCCTGGCCCCCCAGTCACCTGTAGCTCACTCCAGCATGTCGTAGAAATGTGGCAGAGGTTGCGGAACCTCTGTCGAGCCCGTCACAGTTCCTCACCTTTTTGCTTCAGAGCCCTTGATGACAGGCACCTGTGCCAACGTATTCTTGTCATGGCCGGCCTAATCTCGGCCAGGGAAATGCGGTGAAACACGCACAAACGGATGTGCGGTCGCCCGACAATAATAATTCAGGAGTCATCCCCGTGAAACTAGTCAACCTCCCGCGAAAGGCCACAGCGGTTGCCGCCCTGTGTGCCAGTCTTGCGTTGTCTCCGTTCGCTCAGGCGGAATCGGACCTCATGGAGCGAAGCTTCTGTGTGTTTGATCCGGTCGGGGCCAACGGTCCCCTGTTTGCCATTACCAAAACCTTCAAGCCGGTGGCCCTCAAGGAAGGCATCAAGCTGGACCTGCGTGCCTACACCGACGAGAAAGTCGCCGCTGAAGACTTCAAGGCGGGCCAGTGTGATGCGGTGCTGCTGACCGGCACCCGTGCCCGCGAGTTCAACAAGTTCACCGGCACTCTGGAAGCCATGGGTGCCGTACCCGGCGAAGAGGAAATGCGGCTGCTGTACAACACCCTCAGCCAGGAGAAGGCGCGTTCCTTCCTGATTGACGGCGACTACGAAGTGGCAGGCGTGTTCCCTGGTGGCGCGGTCTATCTGCACACCCGTGACCGGTCTATTGATTCGGTCGAGAAGCTGCAGGGCAAGCGCATTGCCACCCTGGACTTCGACTCCGCATCGGTACGTATGGTCCGCCACGTTGGCGCGTCGGTAGTGGGTTCCAACTCCGCCAATTTTGCCGGCAAGTTCAACAATGGCAGCGTGGACCTGGCATACGCACCGGCCGTGGCCTATTCACCCCTGGAGCTCTACAAGGGTGTGACTCCTGACGGCGGTGTCTTCAAGTATGCGCTGGCTTACATGAACTTCCAGGTGATTATCCATCGTGACCGTTTTCCGGACGATGCCGGCCAGATGGTGCGGGATCAGGCCATCCAACGCATTGATGAGGCGTACGAAATCATCGCCGAGGCTGAAGCCGGCATTCCGGAAGATGTCTGGATGCATCCGCCACAGGAAGACATAGCGGAGTACGACAAAATGCTGCGCAAGGTGCGCCTGTCGCTGCTGGAGGACGGTGTTTACGACGAACGTGCCATCAACCTGATGAAAGCGATTCGCTGCCGGGTGGACGGTTCCCGTTCCGAGTGCGCGTCCTGACCGGATGATACCCGGGAGCCTGGCGGCTCCCGGTTGCCGCACTAGCGGATGGAGTCTTTCAGCGCCTTGCCTGCCTTGAAGCCGACAGTCTTGCTGGCGGGAATGCGGATGGTTGCACCGGTCTGGGGGTTGCGGCCATCGCGAGCCTCACGGCTGCGGATGTTGAAGGTACCGAAACCGATCAGGGTTGTGTCTTCGCCCCGGGCTGCGGCGGCGGAGATCTGGTCGGTGAATGCAGTGATCACTTCGCTGGCCTTCTCCCGGGTGAGTCCGGTCTGATCTGCAACAGCGGCGGCAAGTTCAGGTTTGCGCATCGGGTACTCCTTGTTGTCATTTTTGGTCAAAGGCCGGCGGGTGCGAAACCGCCGGCTGAACAAATCTATAGCGGTTTGTGGGCCAATGTGCAAACCGGCAATCAGAATGCATTTGATTCTCCGCTCTCATTTGCGGGCGGAGTCTCATAAAAACAGGGAGTTGTCGGGGATAATGCTGCTTTGGTTACAAACTGTAACAGATAAAGGGAATGACCCCCGCCTGATAACACTAAAAACCAGAAGGTGCGAAGTTATGTCACATGTTCAGAATCCTGCCAGCCGGACTTCCCAGGGGCTTTTCCGGTTTCGCGGTGCCGTAACGGCTGTGCTGGCGGGTATGGTTCTCAGTGGTTGTGGTGTCGTCAACAACATGATCTACAAGACCACCGGTGATGTGATGCAGGGGTTCTCCCGCAATCACACCGTGCCTTACCTGCTGGAAAATGAGGACCTCGCCATGGGCTGTGCCATGAGCGAAGCGACCGCGCCCCTGCTGATGTCTTTCGGGCGGGTCACCAACGAGCCGGATCAGCTTGCAGTCATGCTTTATCTGTCCGCCGGTGGCTGTGCCGAAGAGCAGGCCCGCGAACATGAGCTCGCCAGCCTGGGGGCATTGCATGCCAGAAACGCCGAGGAAGCCGAAGATGCCACCATTCGCCAGAAGCGTGCACTTTCACTGGCGGCCAAGCGTTACCAGCGGGGCTGGAATCACCACAATGCCTTCTACGGCAAGCCGGATGAGAGCGAGTGCCCGGGATTCGATGACGATCTTGGCGAATTTATCTATATGGCCGGCCTGCTGTCGGGCCTGCAGGCCCTGAACGCTGAGATCCAGTCCACCTCGTCCATCGGTGTTCCCAAGAACATCGGTTCCACTGTTGCCCGCGCCACCAGCTGCCTGGAAAACGAAAAATGGTGGGGTGCGCCCATGGCGCTGCGGGCCACCGTCTGGGCCATGATTCCCGGGGCCCTTCCGGACGGTGAGGACCCCTTCGATCGCCTTGAGATAGCGGACGAGCAGGGCAAGGTTGCCGGCGTCCGAATCAGTCACGTCTTCCACGCCATTGCCGCCCAGAACAAGGGAGACGAAGAACGCCTGCGTTCTGTTATCCGTGACCATGCGGAGGCCATCGACGAAACACCGGCCAATCAGGACTGGCGCTTTGTGGATGCCATGGCCACCCAGATGATCGTCGCCATCTCCGACCGCATGTGGATGGAGAACACCGGGCACCGCACGCCTACCGGCAAGCTTGGAACCTTCTGGGATGACGAGAAGGAAGCCGTCGAAACCATGGATCTGGACGATCTGTTGTAAATCAATGTTCCCAGAGTGAGTTGTTATGTCCCAGGGTGGTTTTCACCGTAGTGGCCGGGAGTGGTTTTCCTCCCTGCCTGCGTGCCTGCTTCTGCTGGCTGTGGTGCTGTTTTCGACAAGTAGTGATATCCACAACCAGATGCTTCGCGGAGGCGAGCAACTGTGGAGCGGGTATTACAAGCTGAGGGCCGACCCGGTGGCACCCAGTTGTGACCCGGACCGGGACATTGAAGCCGCTGTTCAGGAGAAAATGGCAGATGACGGTGGTGATGACCCGATGGCAGCGCTGCTGGGTGAATCCGATAAAGACCCGGACAAGATCCGCCTTTCCATCGAACGCTCCGTGGAGGACTGCCGCAAGAGCTACGCCAGCTATGAAGAGCTGAAGGACAAACTGACACCGGGCGTCAAGGCCTATCGCACGGTGGAGTTGTTCGTGGCCGACCTGATCGCGTTCGGCCTGGAGTCCCAGCGTTACATTCTGGTGATCCTGGTGATGCTGTGCGCGGTAACCGCCACTCTCACGCGACACCATATCGCCATGCGGGCCATGGAAACCCGCCTGGACTACACCGTTTCCCATACCCTGCAGACGGTGGCCAACGCCATGCTGCTGGGCTCCAGCGTGATTTTCCGCCAGTCCAGTTTTGGTTCCGACAATTCCATGTCTTCCGAAGAACTGCTACTCCATAACCTGTGGATCATCGGTTTTGCCGCGCTCACCCTGGCCAGCCTTTACCGGCTGATTCGTGTGCCGGACGATTTGCAGGAAGGCGGTGAAGTGAACAGGGCCTTCCTGGCGGTGCCGCTGTACACGGTTATGTGCCTGATATCCGGCACCTACTTCGCCCTCATAGGCCACGCCTCCGGCATTGGTATCTACCTGGGCAAGATGATGGAGCTGTCGGACATGTTCCTTAACGTGGGCCTGTACGTGTGGGTAGGCATGATGCTGAAACAGACCCGCCTTGCCACCCTTGTGTTCAATGTGTTCCGGCCCTGGCGCATGCCGCCGGAACTGCTGGCAGTGGTGGCGGTGCTGGTTGCCGCGGTGCCCACGGCCTATACCGGTGCGTCCGGTATCTTTGTTATTGCCGCCGGTGCGGTCATCTACAGCGAACTGCGGGCTGCCGGCGCTCGCCGCCAGCTTGCCCTGGCCGCAACCGCCATGTCCGGCTCAATGGGCGTGGTTTTGCGGCCCTGCCTGTTGGTGGTGGTCATTGCCTATCTGAACCGGGAAGTAACCACTGACGAACTGTTCGGATGGGGGATCTGGGTGTTCGTGCTGACGGCGGTGATGTTTACGGCGGTGGCCCTGACGGTCAATCGCCAGAACAGGTTTGAACTGGCACCCGCATCCACTGCCTTTCCGCCCATGATGGGCGCGCTTAAACATCTGGTTCCCTATGCCCTGGTCATTGCTGCAGTGGTGTTGCTGTACCGTTTCGCCCTGGATGTGAAGATGGACGAGTTCTCGGCGCCCCGGCTGCTGCCGGTGATCATGCTGGCCATACTGTTGTACGAGCAAATCAGCCTGAAAAACCGCAAGGGGCGGGCCAGCGGTGAAATCAACCATCAGGGCCTGGAGCGCAGCCTGCGCTCCGCCACCAATGACACCACGGCAGAGATCGGTGCCCTGCTGTTGTTACTCGGTTTGTCGGTCAGCATCGGCGGTGTTATCGAACGTTCCCACCTGATGGAAACCTTTCCCCAGTCATTCGATAGTGCCTGGTCCGCCATGTTGCTGATGGTCGTTATCCTGGTGGTTCTGGGGATGATCATGGACGCCTTCGGCGCCGTCATCCTGGTGACCGCCACTGTCGCCGGCATCGCCTACAGCAGCGGTATCCACCCGATCCACTTCTGGATGGTGACCCTGGTGGCTTTCGAGCTGGGCTACCTGAGCCCGCCGGTGGCGCTGAACCACCTGCTGACCCGGCAGGTGGTGGGTGAAGCGGAAGTGCTGGCAGCACAGCAGGAAGAGGGCACCTTCTACCAGCGCCACGAGCGGATCATCATGCCTCTGATTGCCATGGGCATCTCGCTGGTGCTGGTGGCGTTTGTGCCGTTGCTGTTCTACGCCTGAGCCTGACGCGTGTAAGCGAAGGCATTACTTCATCTCGAAGCCCTTGCCGCGCAGGAAATCCCGCATGTGCGGGCGCAGTTTGGAGGTGAACAGCGGCTTGAGTTGTTCCGACCAGTTGGTGTCCTTGTTGCCACCAGTGCGGGCCTGATAATAGGTGTGCATGGTGGCATCGAACTCCGCCACCAGCTCCGCATCCTGCTCATCCTGGTAGTAATCTTCCTTGAGAATCGACGCCAGGGGCAGACGGGGTTTTATCTCGGGGTTCTGATCCGGATAGCCCAGGCACATGCCGAACACCGGGTAGACGTGGTCCGGCAGGCGCAGCAGCTCGCTCACTTCAGCAGGATTGTTGCGTATGCCACCAATGTAACACACGCCCAATCCCTCGGATTCCGCCGCTGTAGCAATATTTTGGGCAACCAGTGCCGTATCGATACTGGCAACCAGTAATTGCTCGGTCATACCCCGAACCACCTCGGTACCGGCTCGTTCGGCGGCATCCATTGCCCGCTTCATATCCGCACAGAACACCAGAAAATCCGAGCACTTTGCTACATAATGCTGGCCGCCGCTCAGCTCTACCAGAGCTTTCCGATTTTTCGAGCTGACAACATGGATAATGGAATAAGCCTGAACATGACTGGATGTAGCGGCGCTCTGGCCTGCTCGAATCAGATCCTCAAAAAGATCGCGACGAATTTTCCAGTCCTGGAACTTGCGGATCGAGCGGTGTGACTTGAGAAGTTCAATCGTCGGATTCATGGTGCATTCCAGTGCATCCTGAGGGAGTGCTTATCGTGCCATTGGCCAACGTCTTTAGCAAAAAAAGCCCCGCGATATGCATCGCGAGGCTCCTTTAGATATGCACAGGTTTCCAGGCAATGATTACTGGCGGCGACGGAAAGTCAGACCCAGCAACCCAAGCCCCATCAGAGCCAGCGTGCCAGGTTCAGGGACTTGAGCGGTCACTTTAACGTCATCCAGGAAGTTGCCGATGGTGCCATCAGGGCTTACCGAGGTGAACTTAACGGTGGTTGTCGTAGATGTGGCCTCAAACATGCCGTTGAACAAGCTCCACTCGCCCGTCACGTGGTCCGTCAGCGTCCAGTCTGTGCTGATGCTGTCGGAAATTAATGACAGCATAAAACTCTCGGAATTGTTCTGACGGGCGCGGTAAGCAAAACTCAGATTGTAGTTCTGCCCCACGACGGTGTTAATTTCCTGGTAAATGCCAAATGGGCCATCCATATCCGGGTGGGCGTTTAGCTCGGCAAACTGGCTGCCTTCATAGGCATTTACGCCATTGAAACCGCTCTCCCAGATTTCGATGTTGCTGCCGTTCCAGCCATCCACATCATCTGCATTGAAGAATTCCCATGTACCAGTAGTAACGTTAGGATCTTCGAAGCTTCCGTTTTCGATCAAATTAGCGCTTGCGGGGGTGACAATTGCAAGGCTGGCGCCAAGAATACCCAGAGCGGCGAGGCGATTAATGGTCATCATATTGTTTTTCCTTACCCCTTTAGATTAAACGTTATATAACAATCAGCAGGTTGCGGGCCATGACCGCAAATATTTATGGAAAACAAATACATGGGTTTAATTGGAATCCAAAGCCTAAGGTTACGTGTAAATTATTCTGACACACGAAGACCGCGCATATCGCAGTACGAGTGGTTGTAGGAGCGAAGCCGCCGGTCCACTATTAAAGGTACCTTTGTTCGGGGTATCAGAACCTATGCCAAAGAGTGACAAACCAGTCAGCACCCGCTCGGATAAACAGTCGATCGACCAGTTTATTCACCAGGTGCAGAAGATGCCGCAGAAAGGGGGCGGGCAGGGGCGGCTGATCTTTGCCCTGGACGCCACCGCCAGCCGGGAAGCCACCTGGAACCAGGCCTGTGACCTGCAAAGTGAGCTGTTTCTGGCCACCCGGGATCTCGGTGGCCTGGCCATACAGCTTTGTTACTACCGGGGCTTTCGCGAGTTCAAATCCACGGCGTTTGTCACTGAAACCGGGCAACTGCTGAACCTGATGAACGGAGTTTCCTGCCTGGGCGGACGCACACAGATCAGCCGGGTGCTGGCCCATGCCGTCAGGGAAACCCGTGCCCAGCCGGTGAAGGCGGTGGTGTTTATTGGCGATTGTTGTGAAGAGCCGGTGGACGAACTCTGCCATACCGCCGGCGAACTGGGCATGCTCAGAACCCCGGTGTTCATGTTTCATGAAGGCGGTGATGCCCATGCCAGGGCAGTGTTTCAGCAGGTCAGCAAACTCTCTGGTGGCGCCTATGCACCGTTTGACCGCAACAGTCCTAAAATACTGAAGGATCTTATGGCGGCCGTTGCGGTCTATGCATCCGGGGGTGCCAAGGCCTTGCAGGATTTTTCCAGCCGCAGCTCCCCGGAAGTAAAGCGACTGACCCAGCAAATCAGGTAAACGCCACTGTGCCATTAACGTTTCTTGTCATTATTCTCGCGGTTGTTGCGTGGTTCTGGCTACGCAGCCAACCGGCCAGCCAGCGCAAACCGGCCATTATCAAACTGGTGGTGTTTTCCGCCATCCTGATGGTGGTGGTCATGGCACTGACAGGCCGTCTGCACTTCCTGTTTGCCCTGCTGGGGTTCCTGTTTCCCCTGTTACGTCGCTTTTTGCCGGCCCTGCTGGGCGGAGCCATGAGAGGTGGTGCGGGAGGGGACGGTGCCCAGGCTCGAACCGGCAGCCAGTCCCATGTGACCAGCGAAATTCTCGACATGACATTGGACCACGACTCCGGCGACATGACCGGCGAGATCCTGAAAGGGCCCATGGCGGGGCGGGCGCTGGCGGATCTGGGCGAGGACGAGTTTATCGAGCTGCTGCAATATTGCAGACAGAATGACGACGATTCTGCCCGGCTGCTGGAAACCTATCTGGATCGACGATTTGGCGACTCCTGGCGCGCGGATGACCCCGGCACAGGTGACGGCAGCAGCGGGGAAAGCCAGGCGAGTTACCGTGGCGGTGCGCTCTCGGAAAACGAAGCTCGGGATATCCTGGGGGTGGAGCCCGATGCCACCCGCCACGACATCATCCAGGCCCACCGCCGCATGATGCAGAAACTGCACCCGGACCGGGGTGGCAGCAACTACTTTGCCGCCCGCATCAACGAAGCCAAGGAACTGCTCCTTGGCGAATGATGTCAGTCCCCCACTGAATAGGACAGAATCCGTGACAGGTGGCTGTAGGGCAGGCCGGTTTCCCGGTGCCAGTCGTTAAAGGCCGCCTGGGCCTGAACCAGGGCTTTCTTGCTGCCCGGTGAGGCATCCAGCCGCTCTTCCCGGTGCAACCCGGCGGCCACATCCGAAGACAGGATAAACCCGTCCCAGCCTACCCGGCGAAGGAAATACTGGGCCGTGTTGCCGCCCAGACGCGCGCCATTGCGCTTGAGCCACATCAGCAGCCCCACCTGATCCTCCGACGGCCACTGGGCCAGAAACGCCCCGAAACCGCCGTGTTCCCGGGCACCATCCACGATCATGCGGGCATTCTCCGGTACCGTGCGGATTTTCTGCATATTCCGCACAATGCGCTCGTCCCCGGCCAGTTCCTCCAGCACTTCCGGCGGTACCTGCTGCCAGTACAGCGGCACGAAGCCCTTGAACGCTTCTTCAAACCCCGGCCATTTGTTCTCGATCACCCGCCATACAAAGCCGGCCTTGAACACGCAGCGGGTAACCTCGGAGAGGTAACGGTCGTCGCCCATGGCCTCCAGTTCCCCGGGTTCTGCAACCCGGGGCAGAAGTGAGCGCAAAGCAACATCTCCACCCTTGCGGGCGGCCGCCTGATTGTAAATCCGGGAAAAGGACATACCGTAATATCCGAAATCTGGTTGTAGGGCTCAAGGTGTCTGGTCCACTATAAAGGAAACCAATCCAGTCAGGGAGTCACGGTTATGCCAACGATAGGATGGGTATTTCTGCTCGGGGCCATCGCCCTGGTGCTTGGCGGGCTTTTCATGCTTCGCGACAGCGGCAAAATGCCAATTTCAAAGGAAAAAATGAAGAAAATCCAGGCCAGGAAGGCGGAAGTTGAAGCCGAGGAAAGCGCCGAGGACAGGGAGCAGTGGTGAGCCTTGGCATTTAAAACAGATTAATGAGATGGGCACCATAGCTCCCGGGGCAAACGGTAAAGGCAATGTTCACGCAGCCGATGTCCCTCCGCCAAACCCGGATGGTCAAAGGTATTGTTATCGGGCTTCATGCCCAGACGCTCCATCACCGCCCGCGACCGGCCATTGCCAACATAAGTGAAGGACACAATTTCTGCCAGCCCGAGTTGCTCGAACCCGACCGCAAGCGCACCCAGGGCGGCTTCCGTTGCATAGCCCAGGCCCCAATAGGGTCTTGCCAGCCGCCAGCCAATCTCCACGCAGGGGGCAAAGGGGAAATGGTGGGCAGGCCGGTGCAGGCCCACAAAGCCGATAAATTCACCAGTGGCCAGTAACTCCGTTGCCCAGAAGCCCCAGCCGCGCTCGGCAATCAATGCCCTGCACTTTTCCGCCATTGCGTTGCTCTCGCTTCGACCCAGCGTTGCAGGAAAATATTCCATCACCTCGGGGTCCGCGTTAAGCGCGGCAAACGGCTCCTTGTCCGCCTCTCGCCACTGGCGCAGGCGGAGGCGTCGGGTTTCAAATTCAATCAACTGATTCATTATTATTGCCCGCACCCGTCACGGCCGCGTACGGGAATATCAAAATGCAGCACATTCTCCCTGATTCCGAGCTTTGAATATAAGGCAATTGCTGCCTCATCTTCAGGCCCGGTATCGGCCTGAACAAAGATGACATAAGCACCGCAATCCGCCCCTATAGTCTGTAGTTCCTGTATCAGAGATGTCGCAATACCCTTTCGCCGGTGTTCTACAGACACAGCGAGATCGTAAATATAGATCTCGCTGCGCTCCTGTTCGAATTTCCTGAGTGCATAGGCTGCGAGCCCGCCGACAACCTGCCCGTCTTCCAAGGCCGCCAACCCTGCACTCGCCAGATGGTTAGAACTCCAGGGCAAGGTTTCTGCCGCCAAGAAAAAGCACCCAAACCATCACCGTAACCCAATGAATGATCACGGGAACCCAGATGGACCGGGAAATGACGTAACTATAGCCACAGGTGGCTCCCAGAGCGCACACGATAACCAGAAACCAGGGGTCCAGGAACAGAGAAATAGCAGTAGGATTAAACGCCAGCGCGTTGACCGGATGCCATACCACGAACGCTACCGTACTGGTTCCGATAGCCCGGGCAGCCGCGTGGACACCGGACTCCAATATGTCCCGCGGTATGAGAATGCCCCTGAAGAAGGCTTCCTCAAGCAACGAGGGGAACACAAACAATATAAGGGGTAACACGGGCGCAATTTTCGAATCCAGCCATCCGACCTTCAATAACCCCGCCTCAAAGCCAACAGACACCGATACAATTGCCAGCACCGGCACCAGTGCCCAGGCCTTCAGTGGGGCCTTGAAAGGTGAGGTCAATAAACCCTGACCAAGGTTGTTTCGAAGGTATCCTGCCATCTTATGATTGCCTGAGCGCATAGTCATAAACACGGAAGGCATAGATGGTATACAAAACCATTAACACCGACTCGATAATGCCTACGATTGGATCCAATATGTCTGCATACAGGCCCGCCTCATTCAGAACTGAGGCCAGCAGAAAGTAGGGCGCGTAGACCACGAGCGTTATGATCAGCCCGCCGTTCAGCAGAATCCAGAAATGCTCTCTGGTGGACTCCCAGCTCGACTTCAGGCTCTGCAAGGGGGCTTGTTTCTTGAGCAACAGATCGAACTCGGAAAAGGCAAACCTCGCCGCCAGGAAGAGCCCGGGCAATATAAAGAGTGCAAAGCCGAAACCAATGGTGAGAATCAGCAACACGGTTAATACAAAATAGGACGGCCAGTGCTTTAGGCCCAGGGCCCAGGCCTGGCTGGCGGTTAAATCCCGGTCGTTAATGACGGAGGCGATATAAAATACGATTGCAGCACCAAATACCGGATACACAAGGGCATAGGCAATCACTGGAATGAATGACACCAAGCCGGCCTCATCGTCAGCCAGGTTCTGATAGTAGACAAAGGAGAAGATTTCGAGGGGTATAGTGAACGGTACCATGATCAGGCAGATCGCAACAAAGTTTGCCCGGAAAAAAGACCAGGTATCCAGCAAGAAAGTTTTAGTCAATGTCATCTCCGTCTGAAGTGTTGAGGGCCTGGGCCCAGGCACCAGTCCAAACCGCAGCCTAGCCCACACCCCTGTATCCTGCCACGGCGTACCGAAGGCGTGGATGTTTTTCGCAGCCATAAAAAAGCGCCCTGCTCAAAGAGCAGGGCGCTTTTATCGGTAAAGGCGGGCTTCAGGCTTTCGGGCCAGCCTCTACGATGGCGTCGGAAACATCAAACTTCTTGAAGTTTTCAACAAACTGGCCGATCAGTTCGGCGGCCTTGGCGTCGTAGTCTTCCTTGCTGGCCCAGGTATTGCGCGGGTTCAGCAGCTTGTTATCTACGCCGGGCACGTCTACGGGCACGCTCAGGTTGAGGGTGGGCAGGTGCTCGGTTTCGGCGTCGTCCAGGTCGCCATTCTGGATGGCGGCGATGATGCCACGGGTGGTGGGGATGCTGAAGCGCTCACCCACGCCGTGGGGGCCGCCGGTCCAGCCGGTATTGACCAGGAAAACCTTGCTGCCAAACTCGTCCATGCGCTTCATCAGCAGCTCGGCGTAAACGCCGGCCGGGCGCGGGAAGAAGGGCGCGCCAAAGCAGGTGGAGAAGGTGGCTTTCAGCTTGGAAGAGGAGCCCATTTCGGTGGAGCCCACCAGTGCGGTGTAGCCACTGAGGAAGTGGTAGGCCGCGGCTTCCTTGCTGAGGATGGACACGGGCGGCAGTACGCCGGTCATGTCACAGGTCAGGAATACAATATGCGACGGCTCGCCGGCACGGTTTTCGATGACGCGCTTCTCAACGTGCTCCAGCGGATAGGCGCAGCGGGAGTTTTCAGTAAGGGAGACGTCGGTGTAGTCCGGCTCGCGGGTTTCCGGGTCGATGGTGACGTTTTCAACGATGGCACCGAAGCGGATGGCGTTCCAGATGATGGGCTCGTTCTTCTGGCTCAGGTCGATGCACTTGGCGTAGCAGCCGCCCTCGATGTTGAAAACGGTGCCCGGACCCCAGCCGTGCTCGTCGTCGCCGATCAGGAAGCGATCGGGGTCGGCGGAGAGGGTAGTCTTGCCAGTGCCGGAGAGGCCGAAGAACAGGCAGGTTTCGCCATCTTCGCCCACGTTGGCGGAGCAGTGCATGGGCAGCACGTCTTTTTCCGGCAGCAGGAAGTTCTGCACGGAGAACATGGCCTTTTTCATCTCGCCGGCGTAGTGCATGCCTGCCAGCAGTACCTTGCGCTTGGCAAAGTTGATGATCACGCAGCCGTTGCTGTTGGTGCCGTCACGCTCGGGCACACATTCGAAGTTGGCGGCATTGAGGATCTGCCATTCCTGCTTGTCGGCCGGGTTGAAGCTGTCCGGGCGAATGAACAGGTTCTGGCCGAACAGGTTCTGCCAGGCGGTTTCGGTGGTCATGCGTACCGGCAGGTAGTGTTCCGGGTCAGAGCCGACGTGTACGTGGCTTACAAAGCTGTCTTTCTCGGCGATGTAGGCTTCGACACGGTCCCACAGGGCATCAAACTTTTCCGCGTCAAACGGGCGGTTGATGGGGCCCCAGTGGATGTCGTCGGAGGTGCTCGGCTCCTCGACGATGTAACGGTCCATCGGGGACCGGCCTGTGCGCTCGCCGGTCTTTACCACCAGTGAACCGTTTGCGGCCAGTTGGCCTTCGCGTCTTTCCAGTGCCAGCTCAACCAGTTGCGCTGCACACAGATCATTATAAGTGTTACTCACTTCGACCTCGCCCTCGGGATGTGATCGTGATTACCCAGGCCGTCCCCCCTGAAAAAATTGACGGAAATCTGAGCAATCGGGTCAATTCAGGCGCGCTATTATGCCAGAGACGCCGGTAAAAAACGACTGCCCCGGAAGCCGCACTGCGACTGGCTTCCGGGCCATCCAGCCAGGAATTCAGTGTAACGTATGACCGGTGAAAAGGTGATCAATATCATTTCTATCGAAGCGATAGTGAGCGTGACAGAACTGGCAATCCATTTCGATGGAGCCCTGTTCGTCAAGGATGCTGTAGCACTCTTCCTTGCCGATGGCCTCGAGCGCGCCGAGGGTCCGTTCCCGTGAACAGCTGCAACGGAAAGCGACCGGCTCGGCGTCAAACAGTCGCACCGTTTCCTCGTGAAACAGGCGGTGGAGTACTGTTTCGCTGTCCAGAGTCAGCAGCTCTTCGGCTTCTAGGGTGCTGGCCAGGTGGTTGAGACGGTCCCACAGGTCGGAGTCCTGTTCGGTATCGCCGGGCAACTTCTGCAGCATCAGGCCGGCGCTGCAGTTTTCGTCGGCAAACAGGAAGAAGCTGGTGGGGATCTGTTCGGACCGTTCGAAATATTCCTTCAGGCAGCCAGCCAGGTTTTCCTCTTCCCTCGGCACCACGCCCTGGTAGCGCTGGCCCTTGTCGGGAGAGATGGTAATGGCCATGCGGCCCTGACCCAGCAGGGCATCCAGGGATTCCTCCGTCACCGCGTGTTCGTCGTATCGGGCCAGGCCGCGAATGAATCGGTCATGGCTGCATTCAGCCATCAGCGTGCGCAGGGGGCCTTCGCCCTGGGCCTGCAGGGAAAGGGTGCCTTCAAATTTGAGAGTGCTGCTCATGAGCACACTGGCTACCAGGGATTCCCCCAGCATACGTCGCACGGATGCGGGATAAGGCGCCTGGTTGCCGATTTCGCTGTAGCTGTCGTTAAGCTTCACCCAGGCGCCCCGGACCTGGCTGTCTTCAAAGATAAATCGCTGGAACTGGTCCCGGGATGCCATGGTGTTTTCTCCTGAGCGTTAAATTGGGAATCGGTTAGTCATCGAGGCGGGGCGCTAGAGCCCGTTCTGCTCGCGGAAGCGCTGGATATCCCGGCGGTCTTTCTTCGAGGGCCTTCGTGCCGGAGGCAGTTGTGCCGCCTGCATGGTCTTGCGCTGCCAGGAGAGTTCTTCCCGGCGTTTTACGCTGTCTTCGGTCTCGTGGTAGAGCTTCTGGGCTTCGGGTGCGCCCCGGCGCCGATCACTGATGTCGTCGACCACAACAATGCGCTCCTGCCATCCCTGCCGCAGGGTCACTTTTGCGCCCGTCTCCACCAGTTTTCCGGGCTTGGTTCGCTGGCTGTTGTAGTGAACCTTGCCCCCTTCGATGGCCTGCTTGGCGAGGTTGCGGGTTTTGTAGAAACGTGCTGCCCACAGCCATTTGTCGAGTCTTACGCGGTTGTCGTCAGTGGTGGTCGCCGTCATGTCTCCTCACCTGATGAGCGTATAGCCATAGTATAGCTGGCTCACTGGCCGGATGGCAGGGGCTGGCGTTGACGCAGGGCCGGCAGGATTTCATCAAAATGATGAATCGAGGGGATGTCCGGGTGCCTGTCCCGGGCGGCCTGTTTGCTGTCGGGCGCCAGAATGGCCAGGCATTGCGCAATGCCGGCGGTGCGGGCGCTTTCCAGTACCGGGAAGCTGTCGTCCACCATCAGGGTGGCAGCAGGCCGGTAGGGCTCAAGCTGTGTAAGATCCTGCCAGAAGGCCGGGTCTTCCTTGGGCTTGCCCAGCTGGTGGCTGGAGACAATATTGTCCACTTTGCTGTCCAGCCCGGTGCGTTGCAGTTTCAGGCTCAATGGGTCCGGGTGGCAGTTGGTGACGATGACTGAGCGCAGGCCGGCACCGCGCACGGCATCAAGGAAATCCGTGACATGGGGGCGGTAACCAATGCGCTCGCCCACTTCGGCTTTCAGGCCGGTAATGTCCAGCTCCAGACGGTTGCTCCAGTAATCGGTGCAGTACCAGTTCAGCGAGCCCCGTTCAGCCATGATCATGGGGATGATGGTGTTGCGGGCTTCGTCAGGGCTGAGGTTATTGTGCTCGGCATAACGCCTGGGCAGGTGTTCAAGCCAGAAGTGGTTGTCAAAGTGCAGATCGAGCAGAGTTCCGTCCATATCCAGGAACACAGTGTCGAGGGAGTGCCAGTCCACCATAAACAAAAACAGCCTGAGGTTGATTGACCTTCAGGCTGCCGAAGTCTGCTCAAATTGGCAAGACGGGATTCTACGGATCAGTCGTCGCTTTGCTCGACGGTTTCCGGCTTCTTGCCGATGCGGGTGCAACCCAGGCAGCGCACAAAGGTCGCTTTGGCCGGATTGACCACCAGCACTTCACCGGCTTCACCTGCGTTACCGCCAAGTGCGGAAAAGGGCAGGGAAACCAGGTAAACCACACTTCCCACAACGGTGGTGGCAAACAGGGCGGGACGAACAAAGAGCGCATCTCCGGTCATTGCCAGCGCGGAGGGTTCTTCGTCAATAGCCTGGGCATGGCCGACGGAGGAAAAAGCCAGCAGGCAAACCGCTAAGGCTGTAATAACGATATGGGAAATCTTACCGGTCATTTCTTGTTTCTCCTGAGCTTGTCGGCGCTTTCTATCAACTGGTTCAGTGTTACCGGGTTAACTGGCCGATGGTCGCCCCGCCTTGGGTGGCTGACGATACATAGTTCACTTATTGTAGCTTAAGAATATGGATACTCTGTTAACTATGAATCATATTTGCGTATTTTCAAACGAATTTTCTGTTTCAATAGTTGTCTGGCTACTGCCTAACGCTGGCATCTGCTGCAGTAAACCGTGGAACGCCCGTTCATCCTGATTTCCTTCAATGTTTGCCCGCATTCGTGGCAAAGCTCCCCGGTACGGCCATAAACCAGCAGCGACTGGGCAAAGTAACCGGGTTTGCCGTCGCTGTTCACGAAGTCCCGCAGGGTGGTGCCACCCATGAGGATGGCGGCACTGAGGGTTTCGCGAATCGCTTCAGCCAGGCGTTTGTAGCGGTCCAGGCTGATCCGGCCGGCGGCGCGGCGCGGATGAATGCCAGCCTTGAACAGGGCTTCGTTGGCGTAGATGTTGCCCACGCCAACCACCACATGGTTATCCATGATGAAGGACTTCACCGGCGTTTTCCTGCCACGGGACAGGCGGTAGAGCATGGGCCCGTTGAACTCCGGCGCCAGGGGTTCCGGCCCCAGGCTGGCAATCAGCGGGTGCTGGTCGGGGGTTTCCGACCATAGCCAGCAGCCGAACCGGCGTGGGTCGTTGAAGCGCAGGCGGGTGCCACTGTCCAGTGCCAGTTCCACGTGGTCATGGAGCATGGGTTCACTCTGGTCGGTAATGACCCGAAGGCTGCCGGACATGCCCAGATGTACGATCAGCGTGCCCGATGCAGTGGCCGAGGTTACACCGATCAGCAGGTATTTGGCCCGGCGGTCCACGGTGTGGATCACGGCGCCTTCCAGTAATTCCGCCAGATTGCCCGGCACCGGCCAGCGCAGGCGGCCGTCGCGCACGGTTACCCCTGTAATGGTCCGGTTCTCGCAGTGGGGTGCTATACCTCGGCGGGTGGTTTCTACTTCAGGTAATTCGGGCAAGGCGTTCTACTCCAGAGGCACGGGCGGTAACGGATCAGTGTAATCAGTAACAAATTCCCGGCCAAATGCGGTTGTCCCGGCTAACAAGTGTACGCTAAAGTGCAAGGATACGGTTGTCGGGCAGTACCGGATCCACCAGGCAGAGAACTGGCTGGCGGGTCTGCCATGCACCTTGCAACCCTATGATTACGAACGAGGAAAACTATATGTGGTACAACGGTCTTCTGGACCTTTCGGTGATGCAGCTGGTTCTGGTTGCGCTGGGTCTTACCCACATCACGATTATCAGCGTTACGCTTTACCTGCATCGTCATTCTGCCCATAACTCGCTGGATCTGAATCCGGTGCTGGCGCATTTTTTCCGTTTCTGGTTGTGGCTGACCACGGCCCAGAACACCAAGCAATGGACGGCTATCCACCGTAAACACCATGCCAAGTGCGAAACCGAGGAAGACCCTCACAGCCCGGTGGTTCTGGGCATCCGCAAGGTGCTGTTCGAAGGCGCGGAATTGTACGACCAGGCCGGCACCCAGGAAACCCTGGATCGCTACGGCCAGCGCACCCCGGAGGACTGGGTAGAGAACAATGTCTACAGCCGCTACCGGATGCTGGGCATCCAGTTGATGGCGGTGATTGACCTGATGCTGTTTGGTGTCAACGGTATCTGGATCTGGGCGCTGCAGATGATGTGGATTCCGGTCTGGGCAGCTGGTGTGGTCAATGGTATCGGCCACTTCATGGGTTACCGCAATTTTGAATGTGCCGACAATGCCCGCAATATTTCCCCCTGGGGCATCCTCATCGGCGGTGAAGAGCTGCATAACAACCACCACACCTATCCCAACTCGTCCAAGCTGTCCCGCCGGTGGTACGAAGTGGATATCGGTTGGGGCTATATCCGTCTGTTCCAGTTCTTCGGTCTGGCCAAGCCCAAGGGTTTCAAGCCAATTGCGCACTATGTGCCGGGCAAGCAGGAAATGGATGTTGAAACCGTGCAGGCGATTACCAACAGCCGGTTCGATATCATGCGCCAGTACCGCAAGCGGGTGATGGAGCCGGTGTTGAGGCAGCAGAAGTCGCTGATGGACGATGAGATTCGCCCGCGTTATCGCAAGCTGAAGCAGCTGTTGTCCCGTGAGGTGACGCTGATTCAGCCGAAGGACAAGGAGCATCTGGAGACGGTGCTTGAGCGCAATGCGGTGCTGCGGCAGATTTATGAGAAGAGCAATGAGTTGCAGCAGCTGTGGCGTCGCCGTGGGTTGAAGCCTCAGGAGAAGTTGCACGCGTTGATGGAGTGGTGCCGGGAGGCTGAGGCCAGTGGTATTCGCTACCTTGAGGATTTTGCGGCGCACCTTCGGGCTTATTCTTTGCGGCCTGCTGCCTGAGTAGCCTGCGGGTTAGGGTGTCTGGTCCCGAGGTGGGGTGCCTTTTCTTCTGGGAAAAGAACTCGCTTCGCTCAGACACCTTTTCCCGGCAGAAAAGGCACCCCACCCCGAGACTGATCCCACCGTTGTGATAGCGCAGTGAAGCCAAGTCGAGGGCTTTGCTGCGTTTGTTTTTCAGTTCTGTTGTTCCCCCACTTTAAATAAACAGTATGTGACCTGGCCTGCGGATTTTTGTCTGTGCAGGGTCCAGTTGGCCGGTGCCGTGGGCGTCGGTAATTCACTTTCATGTTCCACGTAGATCCAGCCGCCGGTTTTTACCCAGTGGTTGGCCGCGATCAGTGGGAAGAGTTTTTCCAGCCAGCCCTGTCGGAACGGGGGGTCCATGAAGAGGATGTCGAAGGGGCTGGCCGTGGTCTGGGTCAGGTAGGTTTCTATGTTCTGGCAGACGACTTCGCCGTTTTCCGATTTCAATAATCTCAGGTTGCTGAGCAGGGCCTGGGCCAGCTCCGGGGTGTGGTCGACGAAGACGGCGGTGCCGGCGCCTCGAGAAAGGGCTTCGAGGCCGAGGGCGCCGGAGCCGGCGAAGAGGTCGAGGCAGTGGCTGCCGGCGAGGTGAAACGACAGCCAGTTGAACAGGGTTTCGCGGGTGCGCGCGGGGGTCGGGCGCACGCCGCCGGCTTCGGGGAATCGGAGTTTTCGGCTACGCCAGTCGCCGCCGATGATGCGCAGTTCACCGCCGCTGGCTGGCCTGGGTTTCTGGTTGCGCGCCATGGTGGAGTGGGCCTCTTTCTCGCAGTGTCTGGTTGTTCGCGGGTTTGGGTTGCGCCATGTTACGAAGGTTTATCCCGCGAGTCATCTGTGGCCCTCACTTAGGCCAAGCAGTCTGCTAGAATACCGGCTTTCTTGTGTCCCGCGAATCACAACCAATGGTATGACTATGTCGGCAGAGTGGATTGCTATCGGCCTTCTGGCCCTTCTTGTCCTGGTGTTTGTTCTGGATGTGGCGGCCAATCGCCAGCGGGTTCCGCGACCAAAGCCGGTTCCCCAGAAGAAACCGGAACCCACCGAAGGTGCTACACCGAAGTCAGAGCCAGAGGCAGAAGAAGCGCCTACCGAAGCCGAGGCTGCTCCGGAGCGAGTGCCGGAACCGGCAGCAGAGCCGGCCCCGGAGCCGCAAGAAACACAGGTCAGCGTTTTTGAGCGTATCCGCAGTGGCCTGGGAAAAACCCGGGCCAATCTGACCGGTGGTCTTGCTGATCTGTTCTCGATCGGCAAGAAGGTGGACGAAGACCTTCTGGAGGAGATCGAAACCACGCTGCTGATGGCGGATGTGGGTGTTACCGCGACCTCGGAAATCATCGACTCCCTTACTGAAAAGCTGCAGCGCAACCAGCTCAAGGACGGCGAAGCCCTGCGCAAGGCCCTGCGGGATGAGCTCCACGGCCTGCTGGCGGATGTCACCAGACCCCTGGAAATCGACGCCAGCAGGAAGCCCTACGTCATCCTGATGGTGGGCGTGAATGGTGTTGGCAAGACCACCACCATTGGCAAGCTCACCAAGCTGTTCCAGCGTGATGGCAAGTCCGTCATGCTGGCGGCGGGGGATACCTTCCGTGCGGCCGCGGTTGAGCAGTTGCAGGTATGGGGCGAGCGTAACAATGTGCCGGTCGTTGCCCAGCATACCGGCGCAGACAGCGCATCGGTGATCTTCGATGCCGTCCAGTCGGCCCAGTCCCGGGGTGTGGATGTGGTGATTGCTGACACCGCCGGCCGCCTGCAGAACAAGGACAACCTGATGAGCGAGCTGGAGAAGGTGGTCCGGGTGATGAAGAAACTGGATGATACTGCGCCCCACGAAGTGATGCTGGTGCTGGACGCCGGTACCGGCCAGAACGCCCTGAGTCAGGCCCAGGTTTTCCAGCAGGCGGTGGGTGTCAGCGGTATTACCCTGACCAAGCTGGACGGCACGGCCAAGGGTGGTATTGTGTTTGCCATCGCCCGGCAGTTGCAGCTGCCCATTCGCTACATCGGTGTCGGGGAGCAGGTGGATGATCTGCGCAGTTTTGATGCCCGCACCTTTGTGGACGCGCTGTTTGACGAAAACACCTGACAACATCCCAGAGAAGTATCCCTGAATGATCGAGTTTCGACAGGTCACCAAACGTTACGACAGCGACCATACCGCGCTGCGTCAGGTCAATTTCGGCCTGCAGCGGGGCGAGCTGGCATTTCTTACCGGTCACTCAGGGGCCGGGAAAAGCACCCTGCTGAAACTGATCATGGTGATGGAGCGCCCCAGTGCCGGCGAAGTGATCGTAGGTGGGCAGGTGCTCAATACCCTGCCGCGTCGGCAGGTACCTTATATCCGCCGACACATTGGCGTGGTTTTCCAGAATCACCAGCTACTGTTTGATCGCACCGTGTTCGATAACGTCGCCATGCCGCTGGAAGTCATGGGTACACCTGCCCGTGATATCGGCCGCCGGGTTCGTGCCGCCCTGGACAAGGTAGGGTTGCTCAGCAAGGAAAAGATGAACCCGATGCAGCTTTCCGGCGGTGAGCAGCAGCGTGTGGGCATAGCCCGGGCGGTGGTGAACAAGCCTCCGGTGCTGCTGGCGGATGAGCCCACGGGTAACCTTGACCCGGAGCTTTCCGCCGACATCATGCGGCTGTTTGCGGATTTCAGCCAGGTTGGTGTCACAGTGCTGATTGCTACCCACGACATTGCCCTTATCAACGAGCTCGGCCGGCGCACTCTCACGCTTGATCATGGCCGCCTGGTGCCCGGGGCTGGCGCAGCGGGAGGCCGGCATGGCTAATGAACCCCGCAAACAGCAGAGCCGCGGCGCGAAAAGTGCCCGTGCGCCCTGGCGCGAACAGGCTGAGAGCTACCTGAACCATCACCGCAAGGTGGCCCGTGACAGTGCCCGGCGCATGTGGCAGTCGCCGGTGGCAAGCATGATGACCTGGGCAGTTATGGGCGTGGCCCTGGCATTGCCTGTGGCGTTGATGCTTTTGCTGGCCAGCCTGGAAGGGGTCAGTGCCGGCTGGGAAAGCTCTGCGCGGGTTACCGCCTACCTGAATGATTCAGTATCCATAGAAGAGGCCCGCGAGCTGAAGGCCGAGGTGGCCGACGACAGCCGGGTTGCCGACGTTGAACTGATCGACCGGGAAACCGCGCTGGAGGAATTTCGTGCCTCTTCCGGGCTTGAGGATGCCCTGGATTACCTGAACGAAAACCCGTTGCCCCATACCCTGCTGGTAACACCGAGCGAAAGCTCCCGTACTGCCGATGGGGTGGAGATGCTGTTGACGGTCATTGAAGGGCTGGATGGCGTCGAGCGAGTGCAGGTGGATCTGGGGTGGTTGCAGCGCCTGAACGCGATGACGGACCTTCTGGGGCGGGCAGTCTGGGCGCTGGCGCTGCTGCTGGCAGCAGCGGTGGTGCTGGTTATCGGTAATACCGTGCGCCTTGCCATTGAGAACCGGCGGGATGAAATCCTGGTGGCCAAGCTGGTAGGCGGAACCGATGCCTTCGTGCGCAGGCCATTTTTGTATACCGGGGCCTGGTTTGGCCTGGGTGGTGGCGTAGTGGCGTGGACACTGCTGCAGCTGTCGCTCTGGTGGCTCAGCGGGCCGGTGGAGCGCCTGGCGGGACTGTACCGGAGTGAGTTTTCCCTCAATGGCCTGACCATCGACGGTGCGCTGGCGTTGATAATTGTCGCCATGCTGTTAGGCTGGTTGGGCGCATGGGTGGCGGTTAAGCGGCATCTTGACGATATCGAGCCCGGAGAGATCGCTGGCGGGTGATCTTCGGTCTCGGCAATACCGTATTGAATGTGTGTCTTCAACTGGCGTAGGTTGAAAGTGGAATCTGGTGAAAGATTTAATGCAGGAGTCAGGTGAATCAGGCATTCATCAGGTTACATTAGGTTAAAAGTACAGAGGCTCCTTTTTCCAGTTTGTTGATTTCAAACGTTTTAGTTGGAGATTCGGGGAACTTTTAAGGTACTTGGCGGTCCAAGTTTCAGTTGGTATATTTATTGGCCGTCATGTTTTGGAGGGTAAAGCATGGGTACGAACTTACAGGTAATCGACAGGCTGGTTCCGGGTGCGAATCTTGAGTCCTATATTCAGGCAGCAAGTCGTATTCCGGTGCTCTCTGTCGAGGAAGAGCGCAGGCTTTCGGAGCGGTTGCATTACGAGGGTGATGTAGAGGCTGCACGTGAGCTGGTTCTTTCGCATCTGCGCTTCGTGATCCACATTGCCCGCAGTTACGCTGGTTATGGCCTGTCTCAGGCCGATCTGATCCAGGAAGGCAACGTCGGTCTGATGAAAGCGGTCAAGCGCTTCAACCCGGAATATGGCGTGCGCCTGGTGTCTTTTGCGGTGCACTGGATCAAGGCCGAGATTCACGAGTTCATTCTGCGTAACTGGCGCATCGTCAAGGTCGCTACCACCAAGGCCCAGCGCAAGCTGTTCTTTAATCTGCGCAGTCAGAAGAAGCGCCTGGCCTGGCTGAGCCATGACGAGGTCAACGCCGTGGCCAGTGATCTTGGTGTCGAGCCCAGGGTTGTACGGGAAATGGAGGGGCGTCTGGCCTCCCATGATACTGCGTTCGATGGACCTCAGGATGATGACGACGACAACGCCTATCAGGCGCCGGCGTATTACCTGGAGGACCATCGCAGCAATCCGGCCACTCAGCTGGAGCAGTCAGACTGGACAGACGATTCCAATGGTCGCCTGATGGCGGCGCTGGAGCAGCTGGATGAGCGCAGCCAGGATATCCTTCGGGAGCGCTGGCTGTCTGACAGCAAGTCTACGTTGCATGAGTTGGCAGACCGGTACGGTGTTTCGGCTGAGCGGATTCGTCAGTTGGAGAAGAATGCCATGAAGAAGATTCGTGTGCAGATGACGACAACGGAAGAAGAAGCCGCATAAGTCCGGCCTGATATCGGGCTTTGATAGAGCGCCACCACCCTTTGCGGGGTTGGTGGCGTTTTTGTTTGTATACTCTGCCTTTAATTCGTTAACTCAAATTTTGGGGTGGACGCGAGTGGGCAGGCTCTTCCAAAACACGCTGTGAATACGTCCCTGTACGCTCGGCTCCGCCATCCATGGCTCCGCACGGTTTTGGAAGAGCCTGCCCACTCACGTCTTCCAGCTTTTGGAATAGGGACTCGAACAATATGACTACAAGAAGTCTTCATTTGGCCTTTCTCGGTATCGGACTGATGGGCGCACCCATGGTTCGCAATCTGCTGGACGCAGGATTTGCGCTGACGCTTTGGAACCGCACTGCCAGCAAGTGCGAGCCCTTCAAGGGTGAGGCAACCATTGCTGACTCTCCGGAGGGCGCAGTCCGTCATGCCGATGTGGTGATTACCATGTTGGAGAACGGGGATGTGGTGGAAGATGTGATGGTAGCCCAGGGTGGTATCGGGACGCTGAAGGCCGGGGCGGTGTATGTGGATATGAGCTCGGTCCAGCCGTCGCTGGCCCGTCGTCATGCTGGGTTGGCCCGGGAGCAGGGTGCAGGGTATGTGGATGCGCCGGTTTCCGGAGGTACCGTTGGGGCGGAGCAGGCGACGTTGAGTATTATGGCCGGGGGCGCGGAGGCGGATATCGACCGGGTTCGGCCGGTGTTTGAGGTGCTGGGGAAATGCACGCCAATCGGGCCGGTTGGAGCAGGGCAGTTGGCGAAGCTGGCGAATCAGGCAATTGTGGGGATTACCATTGGCGCGGTTTCGGAGGCGTTGTTGCTGGCTGCCAAGGGTGGTGCAGACCCTTCCGCTGTTCGGGAGGCGCTGATGGGTGGTTTTGCCGGCAGCCGGATTCTCGAGCTGCATGGCCAGCGGATGATTGACCGGGATTTTGCCCCAGGTGCCCCGGCGCGGATCCAGCTCAAGGATCTGCGCATGATTCTGGATGAAGCCCGATCCGAGGGGCTGACCCTGCCGCTGGCGCAGCAGGTGCATAATGAGTACCAGAGCCTGGTGGCCAATGGGCACAGTGATGTGGACCACAGTGGCCTGTTGCTTGAGCTGGAGCATCTGAATGGCGCCCTGCTGGGATCGTCGCCGGTGATAAAACGTAAGGGGTAACTCATGCCTGTATTCGCTGCCAATCTGTCCATGCTGTTTACTGAGGCGGATTTTATGGACCGCTTCCGCCTGGCGCGGGAAGCGGGGTTTACCGGTGTGGAATATCTTTTTCCTTACGCCTGGCCGAAAGAGGATTTGAAACGCGAACTTGAAAACAACGGGCTGACCCAGGTGCTGTTCAACCTGCCGCCCGGTGACTGGGATGCCGGTGAGCGGGGAATCGCCTGTCTGCCCGACCGCACGGAGGAGTTCAGAGCCGGGGTGGATCAGGCCATTGATTACGCCCGGGTACTGCAATGCAAGCAGGTCAATTGCCTTGCCGGCATCCCGCCAGAATCCCTGGATGAATCAGAGGCCTGGCAAACGCTGGTGGATAATGTCAGCTATGCCGCTGGCCGTCTTGAAGGTGAGGGTATTACGCTGTGCCTGGAGGCCATCAATTCCCGGGTGGATATGCCCGGCTTCCTCCTGGATACCTCCGCCAGGGTGCTTCAGTTGATCGAGGCGGTGGATGGTGGCAACGTAAAACTGCAGTATGACCTTTACCATATGCAGGTTATGGAAGGGGACCTGATTCGCTCCCTGGAGTGTCTGTTGCCGTGGATTGGTCACATACAGTTTGCTGATAACCCGGGCCGTCACGAGCCCGGCACGGGGGAGATTAACTTTCGGAATGTTTTCGCGGCTCTCGACCGCATGGGGTATGGTGGCTGGGTGAGTGCGGAATATCGCCCCTCGGGCGATACGGTGGCCAGCCTGGACTGGTTTCGGCAGGGGGCGTGACCGTCGCCATTGGCGACACCCTCTTACAAGATCGTAACTGGCCGGCAACCGATGTTCTTCGTACCCTAGCCGTTAATATAATCCGCTATCGGGAGGATAACCGGTGAAAGCACTGGTAATTGAAGACGATCAGGACGTGGCAAACTACCTTGTTAAAGGGCTGAAAGAGTCTGATTTTGTCGTGGATCATGCGGCGGATGGCAAGGACGGAATGATGATGGCCGCCAGCGAGGATTACGACATCATGATTGTCGACCGAATGCTGCCGGGTATGGATGGTCTGTCGATTATCAAAACGGTGCGTGCCACTGGTAATCAGGTGCCTGTATTGATTCTCAGTGCCCTCGGCGATGTGGACGACCGGGTGGAAGGCCTGCGTGGCGGGGGTGACGACTACCTGACCAAGCCCTTTTCCTTCACCGAGCTGCTGGCCCGGATTGAATCCCTGGTACGCCGCAACCGTCAGTCCGCGGAAACAGAGACCGTTCTGCGGGTAGCCGACCTGGAGATGGATCTTCTGGCGCGGACCGTAAAAAGGGCCGGTCATAACATTGATGTCCAGCCCCGCGAGTTCCGCCTGCTGGAGTACCTGATGCGTAATGCCGGGCAGGTAGTGACCCGCACCATGCTGCTGGAGAAGGTATGGGACTACCATTTCGATCCCCAGACCAATGTGATAGATGTGCACATCAGCCGCCTGAGGGCCAAGATCGACAAGGAATTCGATACCCCCTTGCTGCAGACCATCCGGGGTGCAGGGTATATGTTGCGTGAAACTGCTTAGCCAGCTCAGAACCTCATCGTTCCAGTTAGCCCTGCTGTATATGGTGGTGTTCGCCACCTCGGTTTTTCTGCTGTTGGCGTTCATCTACTGGCGAACAGCAGGATTCATGACTGCCCAGACCGATGAAACCATCGAGGCCGAGATTGCCGGCCTGGCAGAGCAGTATCGCGGCAGTGGAATCAATGGCCTGATTTCCATTATCCGTGAGCGTGTTGCCCGTGACCCCAACGCCAAGTCCCTTTATCTGCTCACCACCGACGATTTTCTCAAGCTGGCCGGTAATATCGAGACCTGGCCCAAGGGCTCCCGTTCCGAGAGTGGGTGGATCAACTTTACCCTGGATGAATCCATAGGCTGGGATGGCCCCGAGCGCCTGGCTCGTGCCCGAATTTTTGAGGTGCAGGGAGGTTTGCGCCTGTTGGTCGGTCGCGATGTGGACGAACTTACCAACCTGAAAAAAGTGATCGAAACAGCCATCAACTGGGGTATGGGTATTACCCTGGCGCTGGCCTTGCTTGGCGGTTTTCTCATGAGCCGGAGCACCACCCGGCGCATTGAAGTGATCAACAACACCTCCCGACGAATCATGAACGGGCATCTGTCATTACGGATTCCCACCAGGGGCACCGACGACGATTTCGACCAACTGGCGGAGAACCTCAACCAGATGCTGGACCGGATTGTCTATCTGATGGAAGGCATCCGCCATGTCTCTGACAGCATTGCTCATGACCTGAGAACCCCCCTGACCCGGCTGCGCAACCAGCTGGAGAACACCCTGATGTCCGTGGACAACGAAGAAGCACGGGAGCAGGCGGGCAAGGCAGTGGCGGAGGCGGACCAGCTTCTTGCCACGTTCAACGCCCTGTTGCGGATCGCCCGTCTGGAAACCCGCGGCAATGCTGCGGATATGAAACAGGTGTCTCTGGGCGAGTTGGTCAGCGATGCCTGTGAGCTATACGAGGCCCTGGCGGAAGATAAGGATCAGGATTTCGAACAAGCGCTTGAGGACAAGGTGATCATCGAAGGGGACCGGGATTTACTGTTCCAGATGGTCAGCAACCTGATCGACAATGCCATCAAGTACACCCCTGAAAAAGGCAAGATCCGGGTCAATGTCCGCAAGGAAGGGAACGACGCAATTTTTGAGGTGGGGGATAGCGGTATTGGCATTCCCGACGACGAGAAGGACCAGGTGTTCCAGCGTTTTTACCGGGTTGGCAAGAGCCGGTCATTACCGGGTAACGGCCTGGGGCTCAGTCTGGTCAGTGCCGTGGCAGAAATCCACCAGGGCATCATTACCCTGAGCGACCACCACCCTGGGGAGGAGTACCCGGGGCTGATGGTGACGGTTCGTATGCCCGCATATTCACCGAACCGGAAACGCCTGAAGGATACCCAGACAATTCCGGCCTCGGAAGCTGGAGAGCAAACCTCTCCGGGCGAGCTCAGGGGCGCCTGATCAGTTGCCGGAAATACCTCGGAACTGGTTCAGGCGGCTGAGCAGCGGTTTGACCAGCGGATCGGTGCGGGTTTCTATGGCGGTCAGCAGTCCGTCGATCTGGGAGCGGCGGCGATCAAATTTCGCCTGAATGCTGTCCCACTCACCTTCCAGATGTTTCTGTTCCAGCATGATGTAAGCGGCCAGGTTGTGGCGGTTCAGTTTTCCGGTAATACCATACTGATCCAGCTGGTAGCCGATGATGTCCAGTCCGTTCAGCGCGGTATTGATAAGCTTTTTGGTGTCCATGTTCATGCCCCGTTTTCGGAAAGTTTCGATAAGCCAAAGCTTCAATCGGTGATGCAGTTATTTGATCCGGACATTAGCGCTACTCTCTAGAGTGAACAACCTAATATCTGCCCTGAATAAAACGTAATTCTGCAGCCACCACTGTGTAACCTCGACTGTGCAGAATGGAAACTGTAGTTATGGAAGCCAGCGGAAACTCCGCTTGCTTCTCCCTCCAGCACAGCGCTAGCCTTACCCCGTTTTCACGGGGTTTTTTTATTTCTATAAGATGATGCTTGTATGGCCAGAACCCGCTACATAACAGCGGAGGGCGAAAAGGCCCTTCGTGAGGAATTGCGCTATCTGTGGAAGGAGAAGCGTCCGGAGGTAACCCAGGCTGTACGTGAAGCTGCCGCCCAGGGCGACCGTTCGGAGAATGCCGAATACATATACGGCAAGAAGCAGCTACGGGAGATTGATCGTCGTGTCCGCTTCCTGACCAGGCGGCTTGATGAACTGACCGTGGTGGACCGGCTGCCTGATGATCGGGAGAAAGTCTTTTTTGGCGCCTGGGTGACCATCGAGAACGAAGAGGGTGACGAATCCACCTACCGCCTGGTCGGCCCGGATGAATTTGACCTGTCCCGTGGTTACCTGAGCATCGACTCTCCAATGGCCCGGGCCCTGCTGGGCAAGCGCGTTGATGATGAAGCAGGCGTGCGTACACCCGATGGCTGGAGCCACGTGGTGATCACAGGTATCCGTTATGAGCCGCTCACATCCGACAAGTGAGGAGTGTCACAAAACTGACGAACGCCCGGGTTTTTTGTCGCGTATGACGATAGACTGATCAAAAATTGTCAGCCTGACTTGTGTTTGCTAAAACAGCCGTCAGGCAGGACATGGAATAACAAGGCAGTCGTTATGGGCGGATTTGATTCAATCAGGGCAGCGATCGGTTTGACCACGTTGATAGTAGCGTTGTCCCCATTGGTGTGGGCGCAAACCGGTGGCGATAATAAAGATACAGAGACGGTAGAGGGCGGTGCGTTCAGCTACGAGGAGCGTTCAACCCTGGATACCATACCCTTCAGTTCCATGGAGGAGGAGTCCCTGGCCAATACCGTGATCGAAGGCGGGCTGGAAGCGCCTGCCGCTGGTGTACCGGTGCAACCGCGAACGGATGAGGATTTCTATCTCGACCCGCTCGCGCTTCAGCCCAGGGACAGCCGCACGGATCTTGGGCGTAGTGAGATTCCGGTGGAGTTCCGTTTCAGCAACCCGAAGTCTATTCCCGGGCAGGTTCACGGCAACAACTATATCATCAGGCCGCCCACCAACCGGAATTACGGTGCGTTCAATACCAACACCACGGAACGTTAAGCACCGCGCGGGGGGATTTCAGGCAGCCGCAATGCCTTCCGGTTCCGTTCTGCCCAGCACGTCTTCGTAAAAGAACGCCAGTGCCTGCTTTGCCTGGTTCAGGCGTGCCCGGGATACTTCCAGTCGGTCACTCAGATAGGCCAGGAAAAGCTGTCGATCGCCGGGCTGCAGTGTTTCCGGATTCTTGAGGTCGTGGAAAAGCACGAATCGGGAAATCCAGTGAAGGTAGGTCTGTTCGGCGCGTTGGTTCAGTTGGTGTTTGCTGATGGCGCCAGTTACTCGGTTGACAAGGCCGGGCTGGGATTGTTCCAGCGCCTCGGTGATATCCATGGTACGTCTTCCCTGTGAATTGTTGTTCTTATCTTGCGCGCATCTTATGACAATCGTTTGACCGTCGCAAAAATTTTCACGGGGAAAATTGACCGGGAGCAACCGTCGTCATGATTGTTGCTCCTGGTCAAGGCAGAGAACGGAGTTACTTGAGGGCTTCCAGCTTGTCGATGTACTGCTGCATGGCCTGCTCTGGGGAAGTGCCCTTGAGCTTTTCCCAGGCGTCGTACTTGGCGCGGCCCACAAAATCCATCATGCCCGGGCGCTTGCCGCTGACATCACCTTCGGTGGCCTGCTTGTACAGGGCATAAAATTCCAGCTTCAGTTCGTTGGATGGCTTGAAGTCGCCTTCGGCGTTCTGGATGTATTTGACGGCTTCGTCGAAACGGGTTTTCAGGTCACTCATGTCGGGGTCCTTTTTTCTGGTGTAAATCCGTTAGTCACGGTGGGGCAGAGTATAGCCAGACACACTGTGGCCGTCATTGACCGATCGTTCAGATGCCCGGGGCGCGATGGCAGCAAGGGCTGGCTTTGGCCCAAAACATCGACGACTTGGCAATTCCTTGCCCGAGGTTAAAAAATTGCCATGTGCTGGCCATTTTTTGCTTGAGTGCCCGAATTATCCTGTGTAGAGTTCTGCCTGTAGCGTACCAGGACGGTAGGCTCAATGGACTGAAACACTGCAACTGAGTTTGCACAGGGAGCAAGAGCATGTCATCTAAAGACGGTTCCGTCGCGCCTAAAGAGCGCATCAATATCAAGTATGTCCCCGCCACCGGTGATCAGCAGGCTGAAACAGAACTGCCGCTGAAGATGTTTGTCGTTGGTGATTTCAAGGGCCACGCCGAAGAAACCCCGATCGAAGACCGCAAGGCCATTTCCGTGGACAAGAACAACTTCCGTTCTGTCATGTCGGAAGCCGGTCTCACCCTGTCTACCACGGTCACCAACAAGCTGGACGAAGAAGCCGAAGAACTCCCGGTCAACCTCGAATTCCAGACCCTGGACGACTTCTCGCCGGACAGCATTTCCCGCCAGGTGCCCGAGCTGAAGAAGCTGATCGAGCTTCGCGAAGCACTGGTCGCCCTGAAAGGCCCGCTGGGTAACGTGCCATCGTTCCGGTCCAAGCTGCAGGAACTGCTGGACAACGATGACGCCCGTGACAAACTCCTCCAGGAGCTTGAGCTGGCCACGGACGAAAGCGACAAGTAATCCGGACGCTTGATCCGAATTCTGCCAGTGCTGGCAGGTTTCACTTTTCTATTAAAACGTACTGAAGGGATGTGGTATGTCTGATACTGCTGAGCAGCAATCTGCTGCCTCCGAATCCGTTGCGGATGACCGTCAATCAGGAGCTGAAGGCTCTCTGCTGGACCAGGTAATGGCCAACAGTCGCATGGCGCCCGCTGATGAAGGATACGATGTGGCGCGCCGTGGCGTGGCAACGTTTATTTCCAACCTGCTGAAAAGCGACGAGAAAGGCCAGCCCGTCAACAAGGCGCTGGTCGACCAGATGGTGGTGGAGCTGGACCGCAAGATCAGCGCCCAGATGGATGAAATCCTGCACGCACCGAAATTGCAGGAACTGGAATCCTCCTGGCGCGGCCTGAAACTGATGGTTGATCGCACCGACTTCCGCGAGAACATCAAGGTGGATATCCTCCACGCCACCAAGACCGAACTGCTGGAAGATTTCGAGTTTGCACCCGATGTCACCCAGACCGGTTTCTACAAGCACATCTACTCCACCGAATACGGCCAGTTTGGCGGCGAGCCCGTGGGTGCTGTTGTCGGCAACTACGCGTTCACACCGTCCACCCCGGACATGAAGCTGCTGCAGTATGTGTCGTCTGTCGGAGCGATGGCCCACGCGCCCTTCCTCTCCTCTGTGGCCCCGAGTTTCTTCGGCGTCGACAGCTACCAGGAACTGCCGGCCATCAAGGAACTGAAAGCCGTTTTCGAAGGCCCGAAATACGCCAAGTGGCGTTCCCTGCGTGAGTCCGAAGATGCCCGCTATCTGGGCCTGGCGTCCCCGCGCTTCCTGCTGCGTGTGCCCTACGATCCCACCGAAAACCCGGTGCGCAGCTTCAACTACAAGGAAGACGTCTCAGGTGACCACGAGCATTACCTGTGGGGCAACACGGCGTACCTGCTGGCCACGCGCCTGACCGAAAGCTTCGCCAAGTACCGCTGGTGCCCGAACATCATCGGGCCCCAAAGCGGTGGTGCGGTGGAAGACCTGCCGGTTCATACCTTTGAATCCTTCGGCCAGCTCGAAGCCAAGATCCCGACCGAGGTGCTGATCACCGACCGTCGCGAATACGAAATGGCCGACGAAGGCTTCATCGCGCTGACCATGCGCAAGGGCAGCGACAACGCGGCGTTCTTCTCCGCCAACTCGGTGCAGAAACCCAAGCAGTTCCCGAACACCAAGGAAGGCAAGGAAGCGGAAACCAACTACAAGCTGGGTACGCAACTGCCTTACATGATGATCGTCAACCGCCTGGCGCACTACATCAAGGTACTGCAGCGCGAGCAGATCGGTTCCTGGAAAGAGCGTCAGGACCTGGAGCGCGAGCTGAACACCTGGATTCGCCAGTACGTGGCCGACCAGGAAAACCCGCCGGCAGACGTACGCAGCCGCCGTCCGCTGCGCGCCGCCCAGGTCACCGTCTCCGACGTGGAAGGCGATCCGGGCTGGTACCAGGTGTCACTGGCGGTTCGACCGCACTTCAAGTACATGGGTGCGAACTTCGAACTGTCACTCGTCGGCCGTCTGGACAAGGACTGATCCGTGTTCAGGAACGCCGGCACTGACGGTGTTCAGGCTTCGGGCGGCAGCCTGTTCGAACGACTGGAACAGGCTGCCGAACCCGCCGGGCAAAGCATGGGGGAAGTGTCCCATGTGGTGGATTCCATCAAGCGCCATCTGGTGCGCCTGCTGAACGCCCATCCGGGCAACAGCGAGAGCGTGCCGGACCTGGGGCTGGTGGATTTCAACGACGCCACCCTCGGCACCCATGACCTGAGCATCCGTATTCGTGGCGCCATTCGGCAGTGTATTGAAAAGTTCGAACCCAGGGTGAACCGGGTAGATGTAATGGCGATGCCCCAGGGGCCGGATCCATTGCAGTTGCGGTTCCAGGTGACGGTCTACCTTAAGGTGGGTTCGGAGGACGATAAAACGACCATTGATTTGTTACTGGATGACAAGCGCTACTACAGAGTGATTTAACGTCACTGGCAGTAGCAAGCAGACACGGATGAGAGCAGGTGATGCGGGTGGCTGCCCAAAAGTGTGCGGAGCCATGGATGGCGGAGCCCAAGCGCCCATGGAGGGCTTGAGCGTCTTTTGGGCAGCCACCCGCATTGCCTGCTCGGAGTCAGAGGGAATGGGGATACTTTTCTTCTGGGAAAAAAGAACTCGCTACGCTCAGACACCTTTTTTCCCGCCAGAAAAGCATCCCCATCCCCTCGGCCGAACTTTGGTGCAGTAGTCTTTATGAAGTTAAACCGATTTTACAGGGATGAGTTGAGCTTTCTGCGATTGCAGGGACGGGAATTTGCGGATGCACATCCGCAGCTGACCCGGTTTCTGTCGGAGCAGAGCACAGACCCGGATGTCGAACGGCTGCTGGAGGGCTTTGCCTTTCTGACCGGGAAGCTCCGTGAGAAAGTCGAGGACGAGTTTCCCGAGCTGACGCATTCGCTGCTGAACATGCTGTGGCCAAACTATCTCAGGCCCGTGCCCAGTTGCACCATCATGCGGTTTGATCCGCAGCTGCACGCCATTAGCGAGCGCCAGCGGGTGGCCCGGCATACCGAGATCAAGAGCCGTCCGCTGGGCGACGCCACGCGTCAGACCCAGTGCCGGTTCCGGACCTGCCGGGCCGTGGATGTGTTTCCGGTGAGTGTGGCAGATGCCCACGCCGAGCATTCCCGGGAAGTGTCTTCCGTGACCGTAGACCTGGCATTGCACACCGACCAGCCACTGTCATCCCTGGGCCTGGATAACCTGCGGTTTTACCTGGGCGGTGACAGCCACATTTCCGAGACGCTGTACCTGTGGCTGAACCATTACCTCAAGCGGATGGAACTTGTGGTGGGGGATTCGGTGTTTTCCATTCCTGCAAGCCAGCTGAAGCCGGTGGGTTTTGCGACCGATGAGGCGCTGCTGCCTTATCCCAAGAACGCCTATCCCGGCTACCGGATTCTGCAGGAATACCTGAGCTTTCCCGAGGCCTTCCGGTTTGTGGATATCCAGGGATTGAAGGCGCGGTTGCCGGCGGTGCAGGCGGAAGAAATCAGCCTGCGTTTCCACTTCAGTCGCATTCTGCCGCCGGATGCGAAGATCCGGGCGGAGAATTTTCAGCTTTACTGTACGCCGGCCATCAACCTGTTCGGCCATGAGGCTGACCCGGTGGATCTGAACGGTCGCCAGACGGAATACCGCATTGCACCGTCCAGCCGCTCACCGGAGCACTACGAAGTGTTCAGCATTGAGCAGGTTGAGGGCTGGCTGGAAGGCCGCTCCGTGCGGGGTGAGCCGCGGCTGTACACGGCGTTTGAGAGTTTCCAGCACGAAGTGGAGCGGGATCGTGGCCGCACCGCGCTGTATTACCGGGTAAAGGCCCGGGAAAGTGTGCGGGGAGACGGGTTTGATCACTACATTTCCTTTGTGCGGGGGGATGAGTCCGAGTGCATGAATCGCCAGGAAGCGGTGTCACTGACCCTTACCTGCACCAACCGGCAGCTGCCCCATCAGCTGGCGGTGGGGGAAATCTGCATGGCGACGGAGACCACGCCGGCGTTTGCCTCGTTCAGCAACATCACCCGGCCCACCCACACCCTGCGGCCGACACTGGATGGCAGCCTGTTGTGGACGCTGATCTCCAACCTGTCGCTGAACTACCTGTCGCTGCTGGATGTGGACGCCCTGCGCACGGTGCTGCGGGTTTACGATTTCCGCGCGCTGGTGGACCGGCAGGCGGAACGGGTGTCCCAGAAGCGCCTCGCCGGCATTCTGGACATCGAAACCACGCCGGTGGACCGGATGGTAAGAGGGTTGCCGGTGCGGGGGATTCGCTCGGTGATGCGGCTGGATCAGCAGTCGTTTGCCTCGGAAGGGGATCTTTACCTGTTCGGCACGGTGCTGAGCCAGTTTTTCGCGCTTTACGCCAGTATTAACGCATTTCACCAACTGGAAGTGGTGAATACAGACAACCAGGAACGGTACACATGGACGTTACAGCAAGGGCAGCAGCCTCTGATGTAGCCGAGCTGCAGCCCGTTCTGGGCAATGCACGACGCTACAGTTTTTTCCAACTGGTGGACCTGATCCATCGTCACCACGGTGATGATCTGGAACGGTCCCAGGACGAACAGCCCCAGCGGGAGCGTATCCGCTTCTCGGCGTCGGCCGGGCTGGGTTTTCCGGGCAGCGATGTGGTGTCGGCGGCCTCGCCGGAGCATGAGCACGCGCCCTATCAGCTTGAAGTCAGTTTTCTGGGCCTGCACGGTTCCCAGTCGCCGCTGCCGGGTTATTACCTGGAAGATCTGGCCTGGGAGGCCGGGCAGAACCTCGGTATCCGCCGCCACTTCCTGGATTTCTTTAATCACCGGCTGGTGACCCTGTTCCACCGGGCGTGGCGCAAGTATCGCTACTACGTGCGGTTCCAGCCGGAAGCATCGGACGGGTTTTCCGAGCATATTTTTTCCCTGGTGGGGCTGGGCGATCCTCAGGTCAGGGCGGCAACGCCCGTCAACTGGTCGAAAATGCTGGCCTACGCCGGAATGATGGCGGGACGCAGCCGATCACCGGACGTGGTCAGCGGCATCATCGGGCACTGTTTTGATCTGGACAGCGTGGAAATCGAGCAGTGGGTATTGCGCCGGGTCGCCATCCCGGAAGATCAGCAGACCCGCCTGGGGCAGGCCAACGCCGCCCTCGGAGAAGACACGCTGGTGGGCTCGGGCATTCGTGACCGCAGTGGCAAGTTCATTCTGCGCATACGCAACCTGGACCGGCAGCGGTTTGCTGATTTTCTGCCCAACGGCCAGGACCACGGCAGGCTGGTGAAGCTGGTGGAGTTCGTCACCCGGGAACAGCTGGCGTACGACCTGGAACTGCAAATGCGCCCCAGGGACGTGAAGCCCATGCAGATGGGAGCGGATGTACGGCTGGGCTGGAATTCGTTTGTAACGCCGGAGAAGGCCAGAAAGCTGCCGGCGGTACGACTGCAGATACGTCGCTGACCTCAATGGATTGAGTAAAAGGAAACCGGATATGGAACATCAACAGACACGCAGCCTGAAACTGGTGGTCAGCAACCCCACCCAGGTTGCCAGCGGCCTGGCCCGTGAACATGTGTTCGGCATCAGGGGCGGCTCCATCGGCAGCGCCGGCAGCGATACCTGGCAGTTGTCCTCCCATCGCACCGGTGCCGTGCCTGGCCACGCGGAAGTACGGTTTATGGATGGCGTGTTCTGCCTGATCGACCGCAGCGGCCGCACCTACATCAACAGTGGCACCCAGCCGGTGGGTCGTGGCCGCCGGGCCCGCCTGAAGAGCGGCGACACCATCACCATCGGGCGTTACCAGCTCAAGGCAGAGGTGCTCAGTGGCCAACGCCAGAACGGAGCCATGCCCGAGGAAGCCGAAGACACCTCGCTGGTGGATATGGACGAGGGCGAACTGATGCGGGCCGACGAGCGGGAACTGGAAACCGTAGGTGATGAACCACTGCACGGTTTGCCGCCGGCGCCAGGGGAAACTTGCAGCGACGACCCGTTGCAGGCGTGGTCGGATAGTTCGGGAAATCGTGGTGACCGGGAGGCCCAAGGTGAGCGGAACGCCCTGCTGGCGGACAAGCCAGAGTGGTATGCCCGCGATGGCGCGGTCACCGACGAGTACCGGGAAAACCGTGATGTGGCCATTGGCCTGCCCATAGGAAGAGGAGAGCGTGACAGGATGTCTGCAACCACCAAGCCGGCCCGCCGCCGCGAGCCAAATGACCAGAGCCGCCAGCACATCAGCGGTGCGCCGCTGTTGCGCGGCATGGACACCGACCTGGGCTTTGCCGACAGCGATGAAATGCGCCTGTTCCTGGAAGAGGCCGGCCAGACCCTGAAAGCCACGGTGGAAGGACTGCTGGCCCTGCACCAGGGCGAAGACAGCCGTCATCAGGCGTTGCGGACTCGTCTTCAACCCATTGAGGACAACCCGCTGCGCCTGGGTGAGGATTACAACGAAACCGTCCAGACCCTGTTTGCCAGCCAGCGCAGCCCGGTTCACCTGTCGGCGCCTGCCGCCGTCAGTGAAAGCCTGCAGAGCCTTCACCACCACCAGCTTGCCACCCAGACCGCCATTCGCGAGGGGCTGGACGCCATTCTTCACGCCTTCTCGCCGGAGGCGCTGCTGCGCCGGTTCCACGGTTATCGCCGTGGGCTGAAGACTGACGAAGACGAAAGCAACTGGGCATGGGAGATGTACGAACATTATTACCGGGAACTGAGTTCCAGTCGTCAGCAGGGGTTCGAGCGCCTTTTCCAGGAGGTGTTTGAACAGGCTTACGATCAACAACTGCGTCAATTACAGAGGGAGAACCTGTCGTGAAGTACTGCAAATGGAGTTTGCTGGTCGCCATTCTCGTTTTGGTGGGGTGTAGCACCCCCTATAACGCCGTTACCAAAACCGCCAAGGTGATGTGGGATCCGGACATCCCCGTGGGCCACGCCGAGGACCTGCCCAGCCGGGTGGACCTCACCATGCTGGCGGAACCGGATGTGAATCCCAACGAATCCCTGGCGCCTACGCCCATCGCGTTCCAGATCATCGAGATGCGCGACAGTTCGCGGCTGATGGCGGCGGACTTTGACCAACTGCTGGGTGAGTTGGAGCCCTCACTGGGCCGCAACTACATCGACCACAGTGATTACACCCTGGTGCCGGGGCAGTTCAAATTCATCGAGCCATTCGATATCGACGAAGACACCCGTTTTATCGGTGTGATTGCCTTCTACGCCTACCCGAACATGTCCCAGTGGAAGAAGGTGGTGAAGGTGGACCCGGTGGGCGGTCGTTACCACTTGCTGGTCAACCTGCGCGAGCGTGAAGTCAAACTCAGAAGGTCGGACGATACCTGATGCCTGCAACCAATCGAGTCGTCTGGAGTGATGGGCTGTTCATCAAGCCCCAGCACTTCCAGCAGCAGCAAAGATACCTGGAAAACCAGATCAACGAGCGGGCCCTGGCGGTTTCTGATTACCTCTACGGTTTCAGTGACCTGGAGCTCAATGCGGAGTACCTGAGCTTTGGCCGCGTCGGCCTGGTGCGGGCCACCGGCCTGTTCCCGGATGGCACCCGTTTCTGCCTGCCCCAGGATGACGTAATGCCGGAGCCCCTGGAAATCACCGACGCCTCCGTGGCCAACCAGGTGGTGTACCTGGCCCTGCCCCTGGGCAGTGAAAGCCTGGCGGAAGTGGAGTGGCCGGAAGCCGCCATCGCCGGCCGTTTCCGTGCCCAGAGCGAGGAAATCCGCGACCTGCATTCCATTGACGGCGATTCCCACACCATCGATGTGGCCCGTGTGGCCCCGAAGCTGATGCTGGAGCGGGACGATCGCAGTGCCTATGCGGCCCTGGCCATCGGCCGGATTCTGGAGAAGCGCCCGGATGGCAGCCTGGTGATGGACCCGAACTTCATCCCCACCATGCTCAGCGTGCGGGCAGCGCCCCGGTTGCAGCGGTTTGTGGGGGAAATGGCCGGGCTGATGCGGGAACGGGCCAAGAACATCGCCGAGCGAGTCGGCGCCCCCGGGCAGGGCGGTGTGGCGGATGTGGCGGACTTCATGTTGCTACAGATGCTTAACCGCGCCCATCCGCGATTCCTGCACCTGGCGCGGCTGCGGCAGCTGCACCCGGAACGTCTCTACGAGGCGCTGCTGGAGCTGTGCGGTGAGCTGGTGACCTTCACCGATGAAGGCCGGCTGCCCCAGGAGTACACCGCCTATGACCACGACCTGCCAGAGGACTCGTTTACACCGCTGATGCAGGTGCTGAGGCAGTCACTCAGCACGGTACTGGAACCGCGGGCACTGGCTATCCAGTTGCAGCAGCGCCAATACGGCCTCACGGTGGCGCCGATCCAGGATGTCCAGCTCATCGGCCAGGCCGAGTTCATCCTGGCGGTGAAAGCGGATATGCCGCTGGACGACCTGCGCAAGCAGTTCACCCAGCAGTGCAAGGTGGCGTCGGTGGAGAAAATTCGCGATCTCATCAGTCTGCAACTGCCGGGGATTCCGCTGTCGGCCCTGCCGGTGGCGCCCCGCCAGTTGCCATATCACGCCGGGTTTGTGTACTTCCGGCTGGACGACCAGAGCCAGGCCTGGCAGATGCTCGACAACGCCAGCGGCTTTGCGTTCCACGTGGCCGGCAGTTTCCCCGGTATGGAAATGCAGTTCTGGGCAATCAGGAGCTAGATCATGGCAGATGCACCGGTGATGGATTCACCCAACGGCAACACGGAAGCAGGTGGCAGTGCGTTCAATGACCTGATGTTCGGGGGCAGTAACCCCGAGGGTCGCGCGGGCGACCAGGGCTTCGGCAACGACCAGTTCCAGCTGCGGGGCCTGGAGGATAACCGGCTGATCGACGCCGCCACGCCCCTGCTGGGGCTGGTTATCCGGGTGCGCAGGCTGGCGGATTTCCACGGCGTGGAGAACCTGTACCAGCAGGTGGTGGACGAAGTGGCCGCCATCGACCGGGAACTGGTGGAGCAGGGCTACGAACGACCCACCGTGGTGGCCTATCGTTACGTGCTTTGCGCCTTTATTGACGAGGCTGTGCTTGGGACCGACTGGGGCGCCCACAGCGTGTGGTCACAGCATTCGCTGCTGTCCCGCTTCCACAACGAAACCTGGGGTGGCGAGAAGGTGTTCGCGATCACCGCCCGCATGGAGCAGGAGCCTGAGCGGTACCGAGACATGCTGGAGTTCATCTACCTGTGCCTGTGCCTGGGATTCGAGGGCCGCTACAAGGTAATGACCAACGGCCGGGACGAATACGAGCAGATTATCCGCGGGCTGTATGAACAGATTCGCGGGCTGCGTCGCGACGAGGAACCGCAACCGCTGACCAGCCCGCTGGACAACGTTACCGCCGCCCGCAACCGGCTGCGAACCGGCCTGCCCATGTGGGGCATTGGCGGACTGTTTGTGGCGGCCATGGCCGGGGTATTCACGCTTTACAACATGGCGCTGAACGAACGCATCAGGGATGTGCTCAGCGTATTGGAACAACTCCCGAAATAAGGAGATCACTGTGATTCGGGTAGAACTGCCGGCGCTGATAGGGCGCCTTAACGAGATTTGCCGCCAGGGGATGGAATCCTCTGCGGCCCTGTGTATCAGCCGCCAGGGTGCGGAAATCACCCCGGCCCACCTGCTGTTCAAGCTGCTGGAAACACCGTTCACCGATGTGCGCCAGATCCTGGAAAGCACTGGTATTGAGCATCACACACTGCAACCGGTAGTCGGCGACGGCCTCAACGGTGAGCCCCAGTCCGCGGAGCCGTACCCGTCGTTCTCGCCGCTGCTGATCGAACTGCTGCAGGATGCCTGGCTGATTGCCTCCACCGAACTGGGCCACACCGAGCTGCGTTCCGGCGCCATTATGCTGGCGCTGCTGATGAACGCAGACCGCTACCTGATGCCCCAGGTCAGCCAGCGACTGAAAGACATCAACCGGGAACAGCTGCGCCGCCAGTTCGACGCCATGACCCGGGGATCGGTTGAGCAACCCCGCGCCGAAGACGGTCCCAGTGCCGCCAACCAGGCCCAGGTGGATATGGACCCGCTCAAGCGCTATGCCACCGACTTCACCAAACTGGCCCGGGACAAGAAGCTGGACCCGGTGGTGTGCCGCGACACCGAAATCGACCAGATGATCGACATCCTCTGCCGTCGCCGCAAGAACAACCCCATCGTGGTGGGCGATGCCGGTGTTGGTAAGAGCGCCGTGGTTGAGGGCCTGGCCCTGCGCATCGTTAATGGCGATGTGCCCGAGCGGCTGACTGGCGTGGAGCTGTGGACCCTGGATATGGGTGCCCTGCAGGCCGGCGCATCGGTAAAGGGTGAATTCGAGAAGCGCCTGAAAGGCGTGATCGAAGCGGTAAAAAGCTCCGCCACCCCGATCATCCTGTTTATCGATGAAGCTCACACCCTCATCGGCGCCGGCAACAGCGAAGGCGGCTCCGACGCTGCCAACCTGCTCAAGCCGGCCCTGGCCCGTGGCGAGCTGCGCACCATCGCCGCCACCACCTGGCGCGAGTACAAGAAATACTTCGAGAAAGACCCGGCCCTGAGCCGTCGCTTCCAGCCCGTGGCGCTGGATGAGCCGACACCGGCCCAGGCGGTTCACATCCTCCGTGGCCTGCGCACCGTCTACGAAAAGGCTCACCAGGTACTGATCGCCGACACCGCCCTGAAAGCCGCCTCCGAGATGTCCGCCCGTTACCTGGCCGGCCGCCAGCTTCCGGATAAGGCCATCGACGTGCTCGACACCGCCTGCGCCCGGGTCAGTCTAAACCTCAGCACCCCGCCACGCCGCCTCAGCCACGTGCGCAGCGAGCTGCACCAGTTGGGCATGGAGCAGGACCTGATGACCAGGGAACAGACCCTGGGACAGGACATTGATCATCAGCGCGAGAGTGAACTGGTGAAGCGCCTGGAAGCCCTGCGTGTGGAAGCGGAGGAGCTGGAACAGCGCTGGAACGACCAGCGCGAACTGGTGGCACGCCTGGTGGCCATTCGCGAGCAACTGCTGAGCGAAGACAGTGAAGGCTCGGATCCGGAAGTATCGGCGCAAGACGCCACCCCGGAAACCGACGAAGAACGCCCGGACCTGAAAAGCGAAGCCGCCGCCATCGAGCAGGAACTGGCGGAACTCCAGGCCGACGAGCCCCTGGTCCACGCCCGCGTGGACGCCCGCCAGGTGGCCGAAGTCATCGCCGACTGGACCGGTATCCCCGTCAACCGCATGACCGCTGACGAGCTGGAGAAAATCACCCGCCTGCCGGAGTACCTGCAGTCCCACATCAAGGGCCAGGACACCGCCATCGGCGCGTTGCACCAGCACCTGCTCACCGCCCGCGCCGACCTGCGCCGCCCCGGCCGCCCCATGGGCGCCTTCCTGCTGGCCGGCCCCAGCGGCGTGGGTAAAACCGAAACCGTGGTGCAACTGGCTGAACTGCTCTACGGCGGCCGCCAGTTCCTCACCACCATCAACATGTCAGAGTACCAGGAGAAACACACCGTCTCCCGCCTGATCGGCTCACCCCCGGGGTACGTGGGTTTCGGCGAAGGTGGCATCCTCACCGAAGCCATCCGCCAGAAGCCATACTCGGTTGTTCTGCTCGACGAAGTCGAAAAAGCCCACCCGGAAGTCCTCAACCTGTTCTACCAGGCCTTCGACAAAGGCGAACTGGCGGACGGCGAAGGCCGGCTGATCGACTGCAAAAACGTCGTCTTCTTCCTCACCTCCAACCTGGGCTACCAGACCATCGTCAAACACGCAGACGAGCCGGAGAAGATCGAAGAAGCCCTCTACCCGGAACTGGCCGACTTCTTCAAACCGGCATTGCTGGCCCGTATGGAAGTTGTTCCCTATCTTCCGTTGGGCGAGGAAACCCTCAACCGCATCGTTGCAGACAAACTCGACTGCCTGGCCACCCAGATCGGCGACCGTTACCACACCGAAGTGCAACTGGAAGACGGCCTGGTAGAAGCCATCCGCAGCCGCGCCACCCGAAGTGAAAACGGTGCACGGATGCTGGAGTCGATCATTGAGGGCGAACTGTTGCCGCCAGTCTCACTGGCTTTGCTGGAAAAGTTGGCAAGCAGAGAACCCGTCACAAAAGTGACTCTTGGAGTCGAAGACAACAAATTCACCGGGGTTGTTGCCTAAGGCAACGCGAAAGTAGCGGACCCTGTGGTTCGGCTTTCCAGATACCCTGCGGAGCCATGGATGGCGGAGCGGAGCGTACAGGGATGTATTCACAGCGTGTTCTGGAAAGCCGAACCACAGGGTACGCGGTCGGCGAACAACGACTACAGGGAACTGAAAGAATGGGACGGATGCAAATGGAGTTGCACACCGGCATAGACCTGGCAGTTGAGCTACTCCGGCAGGACAACCTGCCAGACTTGCTGAAAGTCGCCTCACGGCAACTGCAAAACACCTTCGGCCTCACCCGCTGCTGGACACTGGAACTCGACCTCAGCGGCCGGACACTCCACTGTGCCGCACTGGGCGAGCAGGGCGAATTCGATTGCGGCGACTTCAGTCATCCCTTTGCTCACCTGCTGCAACAGGGCAAAGCCCGGGAACTGTCCCGCGCTGCCAGCTACCGCCTCGACCACGAAGGCTTCCAGGCCCTTGTCGAAGCCAGCAACCGCCCCCGGTCATTCTGGCTCGAACCCATCAAGGGCGAAGACGGCCGCACCCTCGGCATCCTGGTGCTCTGCAACGAAGAACCCGAGTGGGAGGGCATCACCGCCCAGCCTCTGTACCGGGGCCTGCTGACCCTGTTGTCCCATCAATGGGTCAGCCAGCTCAAAACCAGCGACCAGGTCTGGCAGCGGCGCATGCTCAAGCGCTCCCTGGACCACCTCCACGATGCCGAAACCGTGCGCCAGCGTTGCGAGCAACTGGCCGACACCCTGGTAGGCAACTCGGCGGCGATGACCGAACTGCGCGCCCAGATCATCCGCGCCGCCGGCAGCCAGCTGTCGGTACTGGTGCAGGGCGAAACCGGTTGCGGCAAGGACCTGGTGGCCCAGGGCATCCACCGCTTCTCGGACCGGGCCGAAGGGCCCTTTGTCGTGGTCAACTGCGCGGCCATTCCCGACTCACTGCTGGAAAGCGAACTTTTCGGCCACACCAAAGGCGCCTTTTCCGGCGCTGACCGGGCCAAGGACGGGCTGCTGGCCCAGGCCAATGGCGGCACCCTGTTCCTGGACGAAATCGGTGACATGCCCATGGCCCTGCAGTCCAAACTGTTACGGGTGCTGGAGAGCCGACGCTTCCGGCCTTTGGGAGCGCAGCAGGAACAGCACTCCGATTTCCGCCTGGTGGCGGCGACCCATCAGCCGCTGAGCGAGTGCATCGAGGACGGCCGTTTCCGCCGGGACCTGTTCTACCGGCTCAGCCAGTTCCCCTTGCGGGTCAAGCCCCTGCGGGAGCGCCCGGAAGACCTGGAACCCCTGTGCCGGCACTTTATCCGCGAGTACACCGCCCGGGAAGGCGCTGGCCCCATGGGCATCAGCAGCCACGCCCTGGGCATGCTGGCGGACTACAGCTTTCCCGGCAACGCCCGGGAACTGCGGAACATTGTCGAGTTTGCCTGCCTGCAGACTCCGGTGGGCGACGATATCCAGCCGGAAGTGTTGCGCATCGACGAGCTCTTCCCCAGCCAGGAAAACTGCTACGCCGCCGACTTCCAGGCAGGCGTCGTTCCGGGAGTCCCCCAGGCGGATGAAGTGGACGACCTGCGGGCGGCCGCCCAGGCTTTCGAAGCCGCCATCATCCGTGAGCGGTTGCGTCAGTATGGCGGCAACCGTGCCCAGGCTGCCGAGAGTCTGGGGCTGCCCAAGCGAACCCTGGCCCATAAATGTCTGAAATATCAGGTGACCGAAGCGTGAACCCGTTTATTCGTAGTAACAGCCCCTATGCCATGGCGCTCTGCGCCCTGGGCCTGACGTTTTCCCTGGCCGCCAGTGCGGAGGTAAACCAGCAACTGGCGGCGGCCGAGGCCTGTGTGGAAGAGAGCCAGCGCCTGGAACGGCTGGCCTGTTTCGATGAGGTGTTTGGCACCCCCGTCGCCGTCGCCATCAAGGACGCCGTGGGTGGCAATCAGCCGGAACGCTGGCGCCAGGCCTTCGCCCAGGAACAGAACCGGGAGCCCGGGGATGGCCCGCTTTACCGTGATACCGCGGATCGGGCCGGCCATCTGCTGACCATCAGCGCACTGGGAGTGAAACCGCCAAGGCCGGTATTGGCGGTGCAGTGCCACAACAACATCACCGAGCTCACGCTGATGCTGCCCAAGGCCCTCAAGGAAGAGCGGGTAACCGTTGATTTCGGCCAGGGCCGGCAGATCTGGCGGGTCAGGGACGACGGATTCGTCATCAGCGGTGGCCGGGGATTGCCCGCCATCCGCACCGTTCAGGAAGTGGCCGGGGGCTCGGGTGTCACCGTTGCCTCATCAAGCAGCGCCATCGACGGGCTGATGTTTGACCTTGAGGGTTTCCGGGAAACCCTGCGACCACTGCGGGAAGACTGTGGCTGGTAGCCGCTGAGACATTGAAACACGATTGGTAACGACAGGGATTGGACATGCAGGCAGTAGAGCAGCATCCATATGTTGAACAGGTTTTGAGCACGTTTTCCGGTGAAGCCTCCACGGGTAAGAACCTGATGGACGACGCCACCATGGAGTACCTGGAAAACGAAATCATGAAAGTGGGCTCGCTGGCCCACACCGGAGTTGAATGGGGCAAGGTGGAAAGCGAATCGCTGCGCCTGTTGTCGGACACCAGCAAGGACCTCAAGGTATTGGGCTTCCTGTTGCTGTGCCTGCAGCGTGGCGGCAACGGGGAGCGTTTTGCCCTGTCGCTGTACCTGTTGCACCGGGTGCTGGACAGCTGGTGGGACGACGCCTGGCCCTACCCGGGCGACAAGGGCAAACGCGCCCGCAAGATGTTGATGACCCAGATGATGCAGCGCGCCGGCAAGGAAACGTCAGCGCTGACCTTTGACGGCGGTGTCGGCGACGGCCGCGCATTCTGCCTGACACTCCTTGGCAAACTGGTGGAGCAGGCAAGTGCGCGCGACCTGCCGGATGACGGTCTCATTGATCTGCGCCGGGCCGTGGAAAAACTGCCGTCACCATCCGATACCCCAAAACCTTCGGCGGCGCCTGAAAAGGCAGAAGCGTCGAGTCAGCCGGCCGGCGGTGGATCGTCTTCATCCCCGGTCACCAGCGCTGCTTCCGCCAGCCTCGGCAATCTCACCCTGGACCCGGCCAACGAACGGGCCACCCGCCAGAGCCTGCTGAAAGTGGCGGACATGCTGACCGAATCCTCCCCGGCAGACCCTCTGGGCTATCAGATGCGCCGCTATGGGATCTGGCAAACGATTACCTCCACGCCCCCGACCCGGGACGGCATCAAAAGTGACCTGGCAGCGGTCAGTGCTGACCGAGTGGCGGACTACCGGGAAAGCCTGTCGAAATCACCGGATCTGGCGCTGTGGCAACGTATCGAGCAAAGCCTGTCCGTCAGCCCGTTCTGGCTGGAAGGCCACTGGCTGAGCGCCCAGGTGGCCTCGGCGCTGGGGCACGAAGCCTGTGCCGAAGCCATTCGTACCGCCGTCAAAGCCTTCGTGGAGCGGCTGCCGGAACTGGCCGACATGACCTTCAACGACGGCACACCCTTCCTGCCCAAGGCCGTGGCGGACTGGATGCTCAGTGGCCCGACAAAAGGCGGATCTGCCGGCGGGGCCAGCGCCTGGGAACAGGCCTATGACGACGCCCGGGTTGTTATGGAACAGAAGGGTCTGGCTCCGGCCATGCAGCTGCTGGAACAGGGTCTGGAAGCCGCCCGTGAACCCCGGGACAGATTTTACTGGCGGCTGATGAGCAGCCAGTTACTGAAAGACAGCGGCATGAAAAACCTGGCGAAGCAGCAGGTGCAGGACCTGCGGGAGCAGACCCGGGGCATGAGCCTTGAAGACTGGGAGCCTGGCCTGGTGGCCCGGCTCGACCGACTTGCGTAAACACCGACGGATCAATCAACAGGAATGGACACCATGTGGAGAAATGCCCTACTCATTGGACGACGGATACTGCCCTATGTGCGCAGTGCGGCGCCGGTTACCCTGGCGCTGGGTGTGGTGATACTGCTGGCCGCAACCTGGTGGTTGGGACCCCGCCTGGAAATTAATGGGGAATACCCTCTGGCGGCCTGGCAGATGCGTGCCCTGGTGACCCTGGGGGTTGTACTGCTGGTGACCATGGTCTGGGGAATGGCGCTGGCCCGCAAGCTCAGCAGGATCAACGCAGCCAAGGCAGAGGAACAGAAGGAAGAGGAAGATCCCATCCTGCCACTGGAGCGCCGCCAGCAGCGCCTGCTCGACCGCCGGCTGGCGGAGCTCAAGAGCAACCTGCCGGGCCGCAAGGGTGTCTATCGCCTGCCCTGGTATCTGGTGATGGGCCTGGAAGATGCCGGCAAGACAAGCCTGATCCAGCGCTCCGGCCAGACCTATACCCTCACCAACGTGACACGCAGCCCCCGCACCGAGCGCAATCCCTTTGGTTTTGAATGGTGGGTGGGCGACAACGGTGTGCTGATTGATCCGGATGGCGAACTGTTGAGCCAGAACGACGGAGAGGGCGCCAGCAGCGAGATCCAGCAACGGCTGTGGACCCATTTCATCAACTGGCTTGAAAAAAACCGCCCCCAGCGCCCGTTGAACGGGGTTGTGCTGGCGGTGGACATTGCCCGCCTGAGTAGCGGCAGCGATCAGCAGCGCCAGGCCCAGGCCATTCTGCTGCGTACCCGCCTGCGGGAACTGATGGAGCAACTGGGCTCACGTTTGCCGGTGTACATCAGCTTCACCAAGATGGATTTGCTGTACGGTTTCGCTCCGTTTGCCCGAACACTGACCAAAGCCGAGCGGGAGAACCCGCTCGGTTTCACCTACCAGCTGGATGGCCAGCTCGACGCCGATGACTGGCTGGGTGAGTTCGACCAGAATTTCAGCCACCTCGCGGAGCAACTGGGTGAGCGGCTTCCGGATGTGCTTTCCGCGACGCGGGACCCGGAGGAGCGTGCCGCGGCCTATTCCTTTACCCGCCAGTTGGCGGGCCTGAAGCCGGTTCTGGAGCAGTTCCTGGCGGACCTGCTGTCGGCAGATGCCTTTTCAACGCCAGCTTTGGTGCGGGGCACCTACTTCACCTCGGTGGTTCAGGAAGGTGTGCCGGAGGATGCCTTTGTATCCGCCGCCGCTGCCAACTACGGGCTTGCCAGCCCGATTCAGCCGGCCCAGCGGGGCGGGCAGTCTACCAGCCTGTTCACGGAAACGCTGTTCCCCAAGGTGATCTATCGTGAGGCGGGCCTGGCCGGTGACAACCAGAAGGTGGTTGGTAGCCGGCGCCGCCGGATTGCGGTTGCGGCGGTTGTGGCTGTTGCCGCGGGCCTGGGTATGACCGCCGGCTGGCAGCACTACTTCATCGAGAACGCCCGGGCCGCCGAGGCGGTTGAAGACCGGGTGCGCAGCTTTGTCGACAACTGGCGCCCCATCGGGTACGAGCCGGACACCACCGGCCGCAACCTGCTGGAGCCCCTGGACCAATTGCAGGAGGCCACGCTGGCCTTCGGGGATTACCGTTCGGAGCCGGCACTGGTGTCCGACATGGGCCTCTACAAGGGCCACGAGGTAGGCCCGGAAGTGGAAGAATCCTACCTGGACATGCTGGCCTACCAGTTCATGCCCGCGCTGATGCTGGGCGTAATGGGAGAGATGAGTGAAGCGCCGGACAACAGCTCCGAGCGGCTGGACCACCTGCGTGTGCTGCGTATGCTCTACGATGCCAGCGGCCGCCGCATGGATATTGTGCGCGACTACATGAGTGATTACTGGCAGCAGATGTTCCCGGCCCAGAGAGATTTGCAGCAGCGGCTGATGAGCCACCTGGACTATGCCCTGCTGCATACGGACCTGAACCAGCGGGTCAAGGACGGGGACAAGACCGCAGACATGGCGCTGGCACCTTTCCGCAGCAGCGTTCAGTGGGCGCAGCAGGAGCTCGGGCGTATCGCCACGCCGGACCGGGTCTATCGCGATCTGGAAAAGGAGGCCGAGCAGAATTTCCGCTCACCGCTGGACCTGGCCCGGGAGTCCGGCCCTGCCTTCAGTACGGTCTTTGTTCGCCTGGATGAATTCGGTGACTCCATGGACGATGACAGTGAAGAAACCGAAAACCCGGTGGTGATTCCCTCCCTGCTGACCCGCGAGGGGATGGATTCCTGGTTCCTGCGTAAATCCGGCTCCGTCACCGAACTGGCGCTGGTGGATGCCTGGGTGCTCGGTCGCCGCGACGACGTGGACTTCAGTGAAGCCGACGAAGCCGAACTTCAGGCGCAGTTACAGTCGTTGTACGCGGAGAATTACGTATCCAGCTGGCGCCGCGCCATGAGCCGGCTCGATATTCAGGACTTCAGTGACCTCAACCACGGTGTGCGCATTCTGGAGAGCCTGACCAGTGGCCATGAACCACTCAACCAGCTGATGGCCCACGTAACCACCAATACCCGTATCATCCCAGCCGGCGGTGAGGAAGCAGAGGCCGCGCGCAAGCTCCTGGAACAATCCGCCCACTACCAGATGGTGCAGGACATTGAGCGCCAGTTTACCGACCTGAATGAGCTCATGGACAAGGAGGGCGACGACCCCAGTGATATGGAGCAGGTCATGGAAGTGGTCGAAAGCCTCCATGAATACCTTCGTGGCATTCAGGAAGCCCCGGACCGGGGCAAGGCAGCGCTCTCGGCTGCCCGCGCCCGCATGGGACTGGAAGGCGCCGACCCGATCTTCACCCTCCAGCGTGTGGCCGCGGATCAGCCAGCGCCCCTTGATCGCATGCTGGAAAAACTGGCTGCCGAGAGCTGGCGGGTAGTGCTGGACCAGGCCGTGGCCGAACTGGAACGCCAGTGGTACCAGGAAGTGTACCAACCGTTCCAGCAAAGCCTGGCCAGGCATTACCCCTTCAGCCCGGGAGCCGGTCGTGACGCCGCTTTGCAGGATTTCGAGCGCTTCTTCGCGCCGGATGGCATTCTCGACGAATTCTATAATGACAACCTGAAGCTGTTTATCGAGGACCATCCGGAGCACATTGCCGGTTCCAAGCGCGCCAGCCTGGTTCGCAATGATGTGTTGTCCTCGCTGGACAAAGCCAGAGACATCCGCCGCGCCTTCTTCACCCGCAGCGGATCCCTGGACCTGGAGTTTGCCCTTGAGCCGCTTCACCTGTCTTCCAACAAACGCCGCAGCGTGATGAACGTCGATGGTCAGTTGGTGGAATTCAGCCACGGCCCGAGGCAGAGCATTCCCCTGGTGTGGCCCAACACCCTGCGAGATTCTGTGGAAAGCCGGGTTACGCTGGTGCCCACGGAAGTGAACCGGTCACCGCGCAGCCTCTCCGAGAACGGCCCCTGGGCGTTGTTCCGCCTGCTGGATGAGGCGGACATCACCGGCGTGAGCAACAGTGCCGTGGATGTGCGGTTTGTGCTGGATGAGGGCGAGATGCGCTACCGCCTGCATGCGGGCAGTAATACCAACCCGTTCACACAGCAACTGCTTGCGGGGTACCAGATACCACGCAGTCTGTATTAGACTACGCACCGTCGCCAGAACGGGAACAGGACGTTTCCCGTTCTGGTGGTTCAGGATTTTATTGCTTCAAGGATCGAATGCCCCAGGCAACCGGACTGCAGTTCACCGCCACCCTTGGCGAACTTCCCAAAGACCTGTTCGCGGTCGTCCGTTTCGAACTGACCGAACACCTCTCACAGTTATTTCACTGCAAGCTGGAACTGGCCAGTATCGCCCCGGATATCCCCGCAGAAGACGTGCTGGAACAGCCCGTGGAACTGGTGGTCTGGCAGGATGGCATTCCGCTGCGGCGTTTCCACGGCGTGGCCAACGAGTTCGCCCGGGGCGATACCGGCCACCGCCGCACCTGCTACGAAGTCATCGTCCAGCCCCCGCTCTGGCGCCTGGGCCTGATGCACAACAGCCGCATCTTCCAGACCCAAACCACCGACGCCATCGTGCGCACCCTGCTGGAAGAGCGGGGCCTCATCGATACGGTCTTTGATCTCAAACGCACCCCCGAAGAACGGGAATACTGCGTCCAGCACCGGGAAAGCGACCTGGCCTTTATGGAGAGGCTGTCGGCCGAAGAAGGCTGGCACTACCGCTACCACCACGGGGATGTCAACGGTGAAGAACAGCCGGCCCTGATCATCGCTGACCACCACGGCGACGCCCCAAGGCTGGAACCGGTGGAATACAACGGCAAGGCCGGCGGCAGCACCCGCCAGAGCGCCGTCTTCCAGTTCACCTACCGGGAACGGGTCAAAGCATCTTTTGTGGCCATGAAGGACTACACCTTCAGGAACCCCGCCTACGCATTAATGCATGAAAGCCAGGCCGACAAACTGGACGCCCAGCGGGAGGACTATCAACACTACGACTACCCCGGCCGTTTCAAAGCCGACGCCAGCGGCCAGCCCTTCACCGAAGCCCGGCTGGACGCCCTGAGAAACGACGCCACCCTGGCCCACGGCCAAAGCAACCGCCCCGACTTCACCGTAGGCGCTAAAGTCGAACTCACCGAACACGACAACCCCAAACTGAACCGGGACTGGCTGTTTACCCGCATCACCCACACCGGCGAACAGCCCCAGGCCCTGGAAGAGGACGGTAACGGTGACGCCACCACCTATCACAACGCCTTCAACGCCATCCCCGGTGACCGCACCTGGCGGCCCCAGGTCAAACATCGACCATTGATGGACGGCCCCCAGATTGCCATCGTCACCGGCCCCGAAGGCGAAGAGATTCACTGCGACGAACACGGACGGGTCAAAGTCCGGTTCCCCTGGGACAGATACTCAAAGAATGATGAACACAGCAGCGCCTGGCTGCGGGTCAGCCAGGGCTGGGCCGGCGGCCAATATGGCTTCATGGCCCTGCAATCGGCCACGAAGTCATCGTCAGTTTCCTGGACGGCGACCCGGACCAGCCCATCATTACCGGCCGGACCTATCACGCCACCAACACACCGCCCTATGCGCTGCCGGAACACAAAACCCGGACCACATTAAAAACCCAGACCCACAAGGGTGAGGGCAGTAATGAACTGCGGTTCGAAGACGAGGCGGACCAGGAACAGATCTATATCCATGCCCAGAAAAACCTGGACCTGCTGACCGAGAACAACCGCACTGAGGTTGTCAAAAACGACAGCCACCTCACTGTGGACAACCACCGCAAGGCCCACATCAAGGGCAACGACCACACCACGGTGGACGGCGAGAAGCGCGAACAAACCGGCAAGGACCACAGTTTCAACGTTACCGGCACCCTGCACCTCAAAGCTGGCACCGCCTGGCTCAGCGACTCCGGCACCGAACTGCACATCAAGGCCGGCCAGAAAGCCGTTATCGAAGCCGGCGCCGAAATCACCCTCAAGGCCGGCGGCAGCTTCGTGAAGATTGATCCCAGTGGCGTGGCCATGGGTGGGGCGGCGATCAAGATGAATGCCGGTGGATCACCCGGTAAGGGCAGTGGGCAGAAGGTTCAGGTGGCGGAGAGGCCCGGGTTGGTGGAGAAGAATGGTGGGGCTGTGGGGCCGCTGCCTCTGCCGGAGACACCCCAAAGACCCATGGCCAAGCCCGACCAGATACGCGCCATCAAGAATGCCGCTAACCAGGGCAAGGGTGTCTGCCAGGTCTGCTCACCAGAACCACAAGGTGTTGTCTGATGGGTAATGTGGCGGGGCTTTCCGGCAACGGCAAGACGTTCCTTCTCATTGATGGCGCAAAGGTGAATAACCTGTCCCAGGTTATTTATCGTGAACTGGACACACCTCATTGCGACGCCCTCTACAGGGAGACCGAGCTTGCCGACCTGTTGGAGATTTCACCGTGGCTGGTTGAGGCAGGAATGGATAACGCCCTGGCACATAAATGCTTCGAGGAGTGGAAACACCAGGGTGCTGCCATTGTATTGCAGGCCGACTGTCACTTTGAAAATGTCATGGACCACTTGCGTGGATTGCTTATGGCCAGGTTGGCCACTGGTGATGAGGTCGTTTTCCGGTTCTATGATCCTGAAATTGCGCGGCATCTGTTCAAATTGGATCCATCAGGTGACGATGTGAGGCGATTGATGGGGCCCTGTAGCCTGCTTGCCATTCAGGATCGCCGCACGGGTGAGTGGGATTACTTCCATAACGATCAACCCCACAGTGAACGGCAGACTGAGATGTTCAGCATTCGTGAAGAACATCAGGTTGCCATGGAGAGAGCGGCGGAACAGACAGCGCTCAGGAAGCTCGAGTTGCATGTTGAAAACTACTTTCCCCATTTGCTTCAGAAAACCGACACCGATAAACGGGATTGGAGCGTAGTCTCTGCGCTGGTCGACGCGGCGAAAGCGCGGGGATTGTACAGTGCCCGCGATATCGCCCTTTATATCAATACAATTGGCTGGCTTGGGCATCATGCATTCGATGACAGCGATGTGCAGACTTTGTGGAACAAGAATTCCGCAGCTCCAGGAAAAGCGATAGCGCGAATTGCAGAATTCGCCGAGAAAAAGTCAACGGAGGGACTGGTCCATGGGTAGTGCAAACAGCTCAGCGTTTTTACAGGGTGGAGATGACATCGATTCAGCCGCACAGATGTGCCCGCTCCAGCTCAAAACCGTTGCGTTGTATCCGGTACGCTGGGCAATTAGTCAGGAAGAAACCGCGCTGCCTGCTAACTTCCGTCCTCCAAGTGTTTCACTGGAGAAAACTTTCTATTGTCTGCGGACTCTGAAGGCCGGTTGGGTGTACATGTATTCCGAGTTGTACGGGACACTTCATGAATACCGGGTTGGCGAAGATGGAATCATCAGTGAAGTTCAGGCAGGTATAAATTCTGTGCTCCTTCCTGATGCGGATGCCGAGAGTGCCCTGCCGTGCATTCATCATCCAGAGGCGGGAAAGGTTTTCCTGAAGTTTGTACAGCATCGATGGACCGTACGTTTACAGGAGCTTGCCAGAAAAGATGCGGAAGTTCGCAGCGAATATATGCAGGCTTTCAATCTGGATGGACTGGTTGCCAAGGGCCACGGTGAAAACATTGCGGAAACCGAAACGGTAAACCAGTTTGTCGAGGAGTATAGAGAGGAACAGGCGGAGTTCGAGTGGAGCCTGACAGATTTTACCAGCGGCCTTTCCGAACAGGATTTGCAGGGCCAGAGCAAAAAAGCAACTGAGTTTTCCTATTGCGTCGCGTTGGATGATGAGATTGGAATTACCTCCGAGCTTGGGCAATTGCATGCCCTCTATGTCAATCTGATTACGAATTATGCTGAGGAGAATGTTTACCCCTACTCCACAGCAAAACTGGCAGATGCACTTATCGAGCTTGAGGCCAGCAAAAAGACCAATGCAGATGACCAGGAAGATGTCAGAAATGAGTTGAAGGAACGCATTCGTACTGCGGATAAAGAGGCCTTCGTTGCTCAGTATCACAAGCAGGTCGAAGAGTACGATCGAGAGCGTGGCCGCGTTTTTGACGACTGGAAACGCTGGATTGATTCGGACCGGCTGGCCAGGAAGCTTGAATTTAATGATATTTGCATGGTCTCGGGATTTGAGGCCGTAGAGAAAGAATTGGCGGATATTCTGGACGGCTACGTATCAGCGAAACGGGGCCGAGAAGATGCCAACAAATGGCTGGGGGCGGAGGAAGGCGAAGCCGGTATTGTCGGCAATGCAGTAAAAGCGGTTCTGTTCCTTGTTTCTTCCACCAACAAAATTACCGAGAAGTTGAAAGATCTTCCGGGCTTCGACTATGGCCGTCTCAATATCGTCGATAGCATGTATGACCTGCCCGCTTTCGTGAGTGTAACCACTGCTACAGATACATTGTTGTTGGAGTTTGCTACGCCTGCAGCGCAAATGGGAGAGTGGGCAAGAAACCGGCAAACCAGACCGCAGTGGAAAAAGTGGATTAAAGACGTTGGCAGGCGGTACCAGATTACGGTTCATGAGCACCGTATGTCGCTAGATACGGCAACGGATCTATTGTTTAAGGCTCATCAAGATGCGCTGACTGCATCCTCCGGCTACAACCTGTCCGGTGCGGCTTTATCGCCTGTCGCCGCAGGTATGATGGAAGTCGATATCCGGAATCGACTGAGAAGAAGTCTGGTTGACGTGTTCCATTTGACCCCTGATTTCAAGGATAACCCATTTGGCTGGTTGCATACGCGTCTTGATCCAGTGGTCGAATCGATCAAGCAGAATCGTGGCAAGTTCATTGGGGCGATGACGTTTTTCCATGCAGTAAACATGGTTGGCCTTATGTCGTCTTTAAAGGAAACCCAACAGGATGTAATGCTGGGCGACCGGTCCGCCATGGATAAATGGCTTCCCTTTGTTGACAGCCTATGGAGCTTGGCTGAAGGCGTGGTTAACTTTAGTGGGTTGTTAGTTCGGTCGGAATATGCGCAAGCTTTGGGGGTGAATTTATCGTCGGCTAGCGCTAGAGGTTTGGTGGCTCTGAGCTGGCTAAAGGATATAAAGGTAGTGTCTGCGGGTGCGAGATTTTTAGCGAAAGCCGCAGTAAAGCTTCTTCCATATGTCGGGCCTATACTGGCGATAGGGCTTGAAGGAAGAACGGCTTGGCGCGCCTGGCATACCGACTACGATGCGGCGCTGGCTCTGGCAGGTGTCCAGATCGGATTAGCAATCGGGCTCGGTTATCTGGTTGCTTTGGCAGTGGCGGGAACGGCTACTGTGGTAGGGGCGCCTATTATTTTGGTGGGCGCAGTTCTGGTTGCAATAACCGCTGCAGTAACCGCGATCCAGGTGTACATCGCCCGATCTCGGATCGAAGATTTCCTGTCGCTGTCCTTCTGGGGCGATGCCCGAACTCTTCGATACTGGGATGATCAATCACGACCACCGAACGAAGAACTGTTGGATACGAGTAGGTCCATTATTCTACCCGATGAGGGTGTCGAAGTTAGGCAGTATTTTGAGGCGGAGCTGGACGCCTTCTACTATCTGCTGTTCTCTCCCACGGTCCAAGTTACTGAACATATGAGCAGGCATCCGGAGATCACCCGGCAGGGCGAGTACAAGATTCTGTCGGAATTCACGAGTTTTATTGTGTATTTCCCTGGGTTTGATCAGGCTTCGTGTACCGCTACTGTCAGGCTATTTGAGGCAGACAGAAACTGGGTGTTTGAAGATAAGTGGGAGGAGATCACGGATTTGTTCGAGCGAAGAATGGTTGCGAGTTTTCCCCAGTATGGAGCAATGTACCGATTCACCCACTACAACCATAACAATCGTGACCAGCTTGAGTTGCTGATTGAATATGTTAAAGATGGCCGAAAAATCACGGGGGATGAGGGGCTACGCATCATCCTGGATGGAAACGATGTAGAGGAGCTGGGTGTTGATGAGCGACTCACCTTTGAGCTGTGATTTACCAGAGACAGACATTGAGCAACAACTGGAGAAGCGGCTGTACCGCACCTATGGTGAGCGGCTCGCCAGTCCGCCTGCCAGGAAGGTGAAGAGGGAATCCGATTCTTCGGAAGGGTTAGACCATGGCGTTGCCTATGTAAGCAAACGGTTTATGGACATCCGTACAGCTTTCATGAGTCTCCGCAGATATATCATAGGATTCGTAGGTGTATTCATGATACTTGCGTTGTTCGTGATGTGGGTGATAGACCAGTTCTACGAAGGGGTGTTCGCAGCATCTGCGTTCTTGTTTATACCCCTATGGTTATCTGTATACTTGTTCGAAATCTTTGTGCCGGTAATGCTGCCACTCCGGATTGATAGGCAGGAAGGCTTTGTGTATGTCGGGCATCGGGGCACCTTCTATCGGATTCCGTGGGACGATTTGGAGGTGACCTTTTCTTATAGTTTACAATATTTCGGCTCCGGCGTGATGTGGGAGAGGCAATATTATTCTCATCTTTTTCTACGCGACCAGTACTACTTTTGTGGGAAAACCCCTAAACGAGCTTTACAGAGAAAAAAGATTTCTTCGTACTTTAAAGAAGATCATTTGTATCAGAAATGGAATTTTATTGTCAGATATTATAGTGATGGTATTGATCTTGAGGACGAAGAAAATTTATATGCAGTAAATTATGACTCGTACAATAAATATGTTGCTGACGAACCAGGTCGTCGTCTTTTTGGGCATATAATATTTCTTATTTTTATGCCTTCAATTATTTGGTGGAAGGTCACTCCGTTTAAATTTAAATGGCCCAAGGAAGTTGAAGATATTTTTGGGAAGATTAATTATTACTGATTTTGAGCTCTCCTATCTGTCGATATTTTTGATTTCAGAAATAAGATAGAGGCTTCTCCCCAGGATTTATGTGTCAGCTTACCCACTACAACCACGAAAATTGGGAACAGCTTGAATTGCTGGTTGAGTACGTGAAGGATGGCCGGAACGTTACGGGTGAAAACGGGCTCCGTATCGTTCTGGACGATAACCATGACAAGCAGCTCTGCAGCCATCCTGCTCGTAAAGCGGAACTGTAGTCCCGTGTACGGAGATTAGAAAATGAAGAAAGGATTCCTAATCCTCCTATGCTTGTTAATAGCCTCCATTACCCACGCCGGCACCTACCGCTGGGTGGATGAAAATAGCCAGATACACTTCGGCGATCGCCCACCTGCCAATGCGGCCCCGGAGGAGGTAACGCTGAAAAGTGCTACTCCGGCCGCAGATGCAGCAGTGGATGAACGCAAGCGGCGTGTGAACGAATTTCTGGAGCAGAGCGGGCGGGAGCGTGCCGAGCGCAATAGGATTAAAGCCGAGCAGGAAGCGAGGTCGGCAAAGCTTGAATCCCGCTGTCAGGCTTTGCGGGCGCGGTTAAGGTATCTCAAGAGCGTGTCGGGTATCTATCGCCTCAACAATGATGGAGAGCGCGTTTTTGTCGACGATGAAGAGAACATGCAGCTTCGTCGTGATTTCCAGGCCAGAGTCCAAAGTGAATGCGATTCCTGACTCTGCTGTGCGCCACTGTCCTTCTCTTTGCCCTGTCAATTGCCCATGCAGATCCGCCTGACCTGGCCCTTGCCGGTGTCTACGAGGAAGGCGTTGCCCTTGACGACTACTGGGTCAGTGAAAAGCTTGATGGTGTGAGGGCCTACTGGGACGGGGAGCGGTTCTGGTCCCGGGGTGGCAATGAATATCGGGCTCCTGGCTGGTTTACCGAGGGTTTTCCCGATGTGCCCATGGATGGTGAGTTCTGGATGGGGAGGGGCCGGTTTGCGGAGTTGTCGGGCGCTGTGCGCCGGTTCGAGCCCGTCGATGAGAGTTGGCGGCAGGTGCGGTTTATGGTGTTTGACCTGCCTGCGGTTGATCGGGTGTTTTCTGAGCGTGTCCTAGCCATGGAAAATTTGCTGGAGCCCTCGCCCTCGCCGTTCCTGATGATGGTGGCACAGGGCAGGGTGGCAGACCGCGATGAGCTGATGGCGTTACTGGATGATACCGTGGCAGCCGGCGGCGAAGGGCTGATGCTGCGGCGCGGCGACAGCCATCACTCCACGGGTCGTTCCGATGACTTGCTGAAAGTAAAACGTTTCGATGATGCCGAAGCTGTCGTGGTGGCGCACTTGCCCGGCAGTGGCAAATACCGTGGAATGATGGGCTCGATCAGGGTTGAGCGTGAGGATGGCCGGCAGTTTCGTATCGGTACCGGCTTCAGCGACGCGCAGCGGAGGAATCCACCACCGGTAGGCTCGATCATCACCTATAAATACTATGGCTACACCACCACGGGGCTGCCGCGATTTGCCAGTTTCCTGCGGGTACGGAACGATGAGCCTGAAGGGCCCTGATCCGGCAGGCCCGAATTACGAGGTCTTCATCCGAGGTTATCGAGCGTGTGCTACAGTTAAGTGAGCTGTGGCCACTCTTTAGCAATCCACAGTGCCTGAATGTCAGCCGGAAGATTATCGGACTTTCTCCTGCAGCCATTCATTCAACAGTTCATATCGTTACCAAAAGCCGAAATAGCAGTATTGGTTACTGATAAGGAGGCAACAAATGGAAGCGAAATCCGGTCAGAACGATTACGAACAGGTCAGGGAGGATCTTCAGAAACTCCGCGATGACCTCGCCAAACTCACCAAAAGCGTTGCCGATGGGCAGAAAAACAACATCAGCCACCTCCGGGATGAAATTCGCCGTGAAAGCCGCGAAGCGTTTGATCAGGTGAAACAGAAAGGGGATGAGGCTTTCAATCGTGCCCGTGATGCCGGCACCAAGGCGGTGGACGATGTCGAGCACAAAATTGAGGAGCGACCGTTCCTCAGTATCATCATCATGTTCCTCGCAGGGCTGCTTGTTGGTCGATTGCTGGACCGCTGAACATGCCTGACTCAGCCTGGTTACAGGGCGTCCTGCGCAAAGCCGTTGCGGCCGTTCTTGGTTTCATGCTGGCCCTTGTGCTGCTGGTCGCCCTGTTGATTACCGGTTTTTACCTGCTCGTCAATGCCGCCACACTGGCACTGTCTCCGTTTCTGGGGGACGCCGGTGCCATGGCGGTGACGGGCTTTTCATGTCTGTTATTACTTGCCCTGTTTTTCTACCGAATGCCCCGTCCGGTGTCTTCGAAAAAGCCTGCCACTTCCGGGAAGGGGCAATCATCACCCACGCCAATCGATGCTATCCGGGACCTTGTCCGCAAGAATCCCCTGGAAGCGGTGTTTGCTGCGTTCACCCTGGGTGTGGTTGAGCAGGGTGATCCCCGGCTGAAGTCACTGCTGTTGCAGGGCGGTATGGTTCTGATGAAGGAGGCGGAAGCCGAGCAGGCAAGAGGAGCGGAAAAAGCGCATGCCGCAACAAGCGAACAGGATGCTCCCGCAACCTGACTGTCACCCGGGGCTGGACAGGATTGCCCCTCCGCCGGATTCTGTTGGAAATTCAGCCAATCGTTACGGCCGTGATCAGAGTAGACTGAAGGCACATCTTCAGATGGTAGCGGTTGCTCATGAGTTCAGACACCAGCCCGGCATGGCAAAAACAGGCCTCGGCCATTCTCAGTGGTTTTCTCGGGGACTGGCTTGAGGCCCGTAACAATCCGCTGGCCCTGCCCATGGAGGTCTTCCACGGGCGTGACACCGTTGATCCTCAGATTCCGGATGTCGGGCAACCAGGTACAACGCTTTGCCTTTCCATTCACGGGCTGATGGAGCTGGAGTCCGTGTGGAATCTTCCCGGGCAACAGGGTGCCCATTACGGGTCGTTGCTGGCAGAAGCGGGGCAGAAAATCACTCCTTTGACCCTGCGTTACAACAGTGGTCGCCCCATCCATCGTAACGGCGAAGACCTGGCGACGCTGCTTGAAGCACTCGTTCGTAACTGGCCTGTGCCCGTAGAGCGGATTATTCTGATTGGCCACAGCATGGGTGGACTGTTGATACGCAGCGCCTGCCATTATGGCCATGCCCGGGGCTTGCGCTGGGTGGAACAGCTTGGCGATTGTGTCTACATCGGATCACCCCACGACGGCTCCTGGCTGGCAAAGGGCGCAAAAGCCACGGCAGACCTGATGAAACAGACGCCGCGGGATTACCTGCGGGTGATCGGTGAGGTGATCGACCTGCGCAGTGCCGGCATTCGTAACCTGTCCCGGGGAGAGGTTGTAAGCGAAGAGGATGGTGAGCCACCCTTGTGCCCGGGCGCCAGGCATTACGTCGTCTGTGGCCTGCTGGCATGCTCTCGCCAACACCCGGTTAACGCATTGTTCGGGGATGCACTGGTGCACGAATCCAGCGCTCGTGGCAGCGAGCGAAAAGGCTGGTCGCTCAGCGGCATCGCCACCTTCCCCGGCATTGATCATATCCGTCTGGCCCATCATCCCGATGTGGCCGGCCAGCTCAGGGAGTGGCTGTTATGAACGAGCAAAACCGCAACTGGTGGGCCGGTGTCGCCGATATAGCGGCCACTGGTCTGAACCATGGTGCAAGCAAGCTTGAGCGTGTGCACCTGTCTATAGCCGATGAGACCTTCGATATCCTGCAACGGGTACCGGTCACCCGGCCCTGGAGTGAGGGGGTACGGCATATACATCATGGTATTTCCCGCCTGTCCTATCGCAGCGTATCGCTGGTTGCCTCCAGCCTCGGCATGCTGGCACGAACTGCAAATTCACCGGAAAGTTTTAAACCTGATATTAAATTACATGAATAAGAGGTGAACACATCGTATTTCGCATTTAACCCAAATCCGGCGAATTTGTCGGTAGCCTGAGTTCAGGTAATCGGAATGAAGCTTTACCGGTTAATCCAGAAGGAAGTCATTTATTTCTGAACTCAGAAGGATGAATGCGATATGAGCTATAAATCCGGTCTTGCATGTGTAACGGTTATGACATCGGCCATTCTGGCAGCCCCGGCTGTCTGGGCTCAGGACAATACCGATCGCGACAGTTCAGGTGTATTTATAAGCGGCAGTTATGGCGGCTACAAGTCCCATGGCGGCGAGTTTGACGATGAGAACGACCTGTTCGGCATTGGCCTGGGGTACCAGTTCAACGAGTTTTTTGCACTGGAAAGTGAATACATCGATTTCGGTAAATTCGGTGACAATGAGGTTGACGGTAAGCTCAAAGGTGTGGCGCTGGGGTTACGGGCCAGGCTGCCGCTGACGGATACCTTCGGCGTGTATGCCAAAGGTGGTGCATTTGCATCAGCCTTTGATGTGGACGCCTTTGACGAAAGCGAGACGTACGATGAGGTTAATCCGTACGTCGGTGCCGGCGTTGATTTCCGGGTAACCGAACAGCTTACCGCTTTCGGTGAATACAACCGCTACAACGTGGATATCGATGAGGATGATTTCAACGGTCAGGTCACCAACGACGGTCCCGATTTCGATACTGCCCGTGTAGGTTTGCGCTTCCAGTTCTGATTGTGCCGGCATGACCGCCCGGGGCAACTCCGCCCCGGGCAACCCGTTTACTGCACGTTTTCCAGCTCTCCGAACCGGTCGGTAAACAGCGCGGATGACAGGTAGCGCTCTGCTGAATCCGGCAACACCACGACAATATTCTTGCCTTTATATTCCGGCTTCTTGCTGATGCGAATGGCTGCCACAACGGCTGCACCGCAGGAAATACCGCACATGATGCCCTCCTCCAGCATCAGCCGGTGAGCCATGGCCATGGCTTCGTCGTTGCTGACGGTTTCCACTTCATCCACCAGGTCCATATCCAGGTTGCCGGGAATAAAACCGGCGCCGATGCCCTGGATTTTGTGGGGTGCGGGTTTGGGCTCATCGCCATTGCGGAACTGGGTAATGATCGGCGAGTCTTCAGGCTCCACTGCAACGGTGGTCATGGCTTTCCCCCTGGTGTGCTTGATGTAACGGGACACACCGGTCAGGGTGCCGCCGGTGCCGACACCGGAGACGAATATATCGACAGCCCCGTCGGTGTCATTCCAGATCTCCGGGCCGGTGGTGTCTTCATGTATGCGGGGGTTGGCCGGGTTCTCGAACTGCTGGGGCATGAAGTGTTTATCCGGATCCTGGGCGACAATTTCTTCCGCTTTTGCGATGGCTCCTTTCATCCCCTTGGCCGGCTCCGTCAGGACCAGTGCCGCGCCAAGGGCTTTGAGAACCTTGCGGCGCTCAAGGCTCATGGACGATGGCATGGTCAGAATCAGCTTGTATCCCCTTGCGGCTGCCACGAACGCCAGCGCAATTCCGGTATTGCCACTGGTGGGCTCAACAATAGTGATGCCCTTCTTGAGAACGCCGCGTGTCTCGGCATCCCAGATCATGGCGGCGCCAATGCGGCACTTGACGGAATAAGCCGGATTGCGCCCCTCGATCTTGGCCCAGATGGTGGCCCCGTCATTCACACGGTTCAGTCTTACCAGAGGGGTGTTGCCAATGGAGAGCGAGTTATCTTCATATATGTTGGCCATAATGGATTCTCCCTGTTGTTTTACGGCTATCATATCACCCCGCTCAGGATTGGTTCGGATAGGATGCGACATCCATGTACTCAAGCGGAATCAGGATGGACGGTCCGGGCTTCCAGGCGGTTGCGCCCGTTCTGTTTGGCTGAGTAAAGTGCCTGATCAGCCAGCCTCAGAAACTCGGCCGGCGACGAATCCTTACCGGGGATGCCGGTGGCAAGGCCGATGCTGACGGTGAACCGCAGCTGTTCATCGTCGCAGGGGGTTGAGCTGCGGGCGACGGCTTCGCGGAAGCTTTCAAGCCGTGAGATCAGCTCTTCCCGGTCGCTGAAAGAGGTGAAAATCACGAATTCCTCGCCACCAAACCGTGTCAGCCGGTCCGTGTCGCGGCGGAAATGCTCACGCATGATGTCGGCCAGGGCTTTCAGGCATTGGTCGCCGGCGTCGTGACCATAGGTGTCGTTGATGGTTTTGAAGTGGTCGGCGTCCACCATGGCAATCGCAAAACCTTCCTTGTGCCGCTGACACCACTGGAAGCTCTTGTTGTATTCGGAGTCGAAATAGCTGCGGTTGCCGATCTGGGTCAGGTCGTCGGTAACGCTCAGGTGGGCAAGTCTTTCGTTGGCAGCGGCGAGTTCACGGTTTAACCGGCCGAGCTTCCGATTCCAGTAGAATAGCAAACCCAGAATTATCAGCGCACCAGCCGTCAGTTGCGCGGCCAGGGCATAATCGGTTTTCTCTTGCAGGTTGATGCCGCTCCAGTTCTGTTCTATGCGGCTGCGTTCCTGTTTGGTAAGGCTCTCCACCAGCTTTTGCATGATACCCAGCAGTTCCGGCTCATCGTTGCGGGTAGCGACCGCGAGGGACCAGTCCAGCGGTACTCGTCCGATCACTTTGAGATCAGCCAGCCCAAGTTCCTGCATATGATAGCTGGCGGTGGCCAGGGTGCTCAGATGGGCGGCGAGTTCTCGCTGTTGGACCATCCGCAGACCGTCTTTCTCATTGGCCACTTCCACCAGGTTGAGGTCCGGGTTCAGGGTTCTCAGCAATTCGACAAATGCATAGCCCTCAACTATGCCCACGGGTCTATCGCCCAGGTCCTCCAGTGAATTAATAAAGGGTGTTTCTATGCGCCCCACGAGAATGCCGGGAATCTCGGCATATGGCGTTGTAAAGTTCATGTATCCGAGTCTTTCCGGGGTTTCCATGGCCATTGAAAACATGTCGCACTCACGGCTTTTGGCGGCCGCGACGGATTCCGGCCAGGTGTCGATCTGCAGAGGCGTGAATTCAATGCCCGAACGTTCGGAAAACAGTTTGAAGGTATCTGCTGCTATCCCCTTGTGTTGGCCCGCTTCATCCAGCCCTTCAAGTGGCAGCCAGTCAGGGTCAACACAGAGCGTGAGTTGCTGTTTTCTTTGTTCCAGCCAGGCTGTTTCGGCATCGGTGAATGTCACTTCGCCCGGAAGATCCGGCGCACTGCGTGCGGATGCACCCAGCCAGCGATTTTCAATGGTTCGCATTTCCGTGGGGCTGATAGAGGCGAGGGCCTCATCAATAATGGATGCCAGCGGTTCAAGCGCTGGCCGAACACCAAAGCGCAAGTCCTCCCCCGGTTTACCATCGAGGGTAATCTCCCCGGCAATGGTTACTCCGGTCATCCGCAACTGGCGAACCCAGTAATTGCCATTGGGCAAGGCCGCCAGCACCACATCGACGGTACCCTCCTTCAGCGCCTGAAACATGGCTCTCTGTGAGGTAAAAGAATAGACATTGTCGCCAAGCTGTTCTTTCAGCGTTTTTTCATAATAGATGCCGGCTCCGATGGCCACTCTCAGGCCCTGCAAGTCGGCGATTGCGTTGAAACCCAGCGAGTCATCGAGTGAAAAGGCAACATTGGGAATGATGTGATAGGGGGCGGTAAATCGGCTGGATTCCCGGCGTTCCGGGTTCTCCGATATGTTGGCCATGATATCGATGTCGCCGCGCAGGTACATCGGGTATAGCTCTGACCACTGATCCGTGACCGGAATAACCTGTAAGCCTGTCAGATCCGAAACGCGGTTCATGACATCAACAGCGAGCCCCTGCAGGGTGTTGGCGTCGCGGAAGCTGAAGGGTGCGTAATCCCTCATGAAGCCGACCCTGATGGGCCCGATTTCACGGAGATAGCGTTGTTGGGCATCGGTGAGCTCAAGGCCCGGCTTTTCACTGATGCTCGCGCCGCCAAACTCGTACCAGCGTTGAAGGAGTTCGTTGATGGTTGATTCCGGAATCGCATCCAGGCCATCGCTGACGGCTTCAAACAGGTCTTCATTACCTTTCAGAACGCCCAGCCGAAAGTCTTCACGGGAAAGCTCACCCAGCGGAGCCTCGCCGGCAACCTCCAGAAACCGGAAACCGGCCTGGTTGGCGTAGTAGTTCAGGGTCAGTTCCGGCCCGATAATGCCGTCTACCCAGCCGAATGCCAGTGCCCGAACCAGGCTGGGGATAGAGCTGTAGCTGGTGACGTTGACACCTGTATCTGCCAGAACGTCGTGGTAGTAAACATCCTTGACGATGCCGATGTGATAGTCAGATAGCTCCTCCAGTGAGCTGATGTTGCCCAGTGGGCTTGCAGGGTCGTGCATAAGGTAGATCTGACGGATGTGGTATGGCTCGGTAAAGAGAATGTTTTCTGCCCGTTCCTCGCGGAAGGAGATGCCGTCGATAACGTCGATTTCCCCTCTCATAAAGGCGCCAAAGACTTCCGGCCAGGTGCCGGCACGAAATTCGAAATTCAGTCCCGAATGGCGGCCCACTTCCCGGAGTACGTCAATGGAGAAACCTGTCGGGGTGCGGCCCTCAATATTGGAGTATGGCTTGTTGTCAGACACGATGCCCACTGAAACAGTCTGGTCATCGGCCGACAAGGTGGGTGTGGGCAGTGAGAAGAGCATCAGCACAGCAAAGGCAAAGAACAGGACTGTATTCAGATACTGCCTGTGGCGTGTTACTGCGGCGCTCATTGGGTGATTCACAATTCCGTGTTTATTAGATCGAGAGTGTAGTTGCTTGCACGGGGTTTTCCCAACGGGATGTTGCGTTTCAGCCTGCGGTGGTTGGTGTCCGATGGTAGGATGTAATGCTTCCGGACACTTTACAGGACACACCATGGGACTCTTGTTTGAGCAGATCGACAGTCAACCCTCGCAACTGGGGGAAATCACCCTTCGCCGCCGCCGTATTCCGGCACTGGGCGACCGCGATATCTATGAGGTGAAACTGGGCGAAGAGTTTCTCATGTCCAGTATGTTTGTGGATGCGGAAGTGGCGCTGGCCGACCTCGGCCTGGATGCGGTGGACGGTGAGCAGCTGAAAGTCGTCGTTGGAGGCCTCGGGTTGGGCTATACCGCAGAAGCGGCCCTGAAGCACGAACGGGTGAGTGAGCTGCTGGTGGTGGACGCGCTGGATACGGTGATTCACTGGCACCAGCAGGAGAAGGTCCCCTTGGGCAAGGTGCTGAATGACGACCCGCGCTGTCGCTACGTGCTGGGCAGTTTCTTTGACTTCGCGGTCTCGGAAGGTGGGTTTGACCCGCAGGCCCCCGGTAAGATCTTCGATGCCATCCTGCTGGACATTGATCACTCCCCCCGGGCGCTGCTGAACGACTCCAATGCCAGTTTCTACAATGCTGAAAGTCTGGGCAGAATGGCCATGCACCTGCGCCCCGGCGGGGTGTTCGCCATGTGGTCCAACGAGCCACCGGATGAGGCGTTCATGGATATTCTGCGGGAGGGGTTCACGGATGTGGACGCCAGGGTGGTGTCGTTCTACAACCCGTTCCAGAACCGGGAGTCGACCAATACCGTGTTCCTGGCCCGCAAGCCACTCAGCTGACAGAACGGCCGGTATAGCTTGAGAAATCCGGTTTCTTTGGTTGGTGCTGATCGTCAGTCATGTAGGCAGATGTCAGGATAAACTCGGCCGTGGCACGGTTGCAGGCCACGGGGATATTCCACAGGGCTGCAATGCGCAGCAGGGCCTTGATGTCCGGGTCGTGGGGCTGAGGCTCAAGCGGGTCCCAGAAAAACACCAGCAGGTCGATCTCGCCTTCGGCGATCTTGGCGCCAATCTGCTGGTCACCGCCGAGGGGGCCGCTGAGCAGGCAGGTGATGTCGTCCCGCTTGAGGCTTTCTTTCAGCAGACGGCCGGTGGTGCCGGACGCATACAACCTGAGGGAGGCAAAGCGGGTCTGGTTCTCGGCAACCCAGTCCACCAGTTCTCGCTTCTTGTTATCGTGGGCGACCAGGGCAACGGATTTAACGGCCATGTGCGGTAAAGTCTCCTTGTTGGGATGGTATCCGGTATCAGGCTCCAGTGTTTCATAATCAACACAGACGCGGAACAGGAAAAAGGTGTTATGGCAGCAGACCAATCCATCAACTGGGCAGAAACACCGGCTGCCGTCTGGCGCCGTCACCGTCAGGGCCTGCGGGCCATCCGGCGGCTGGATCCGGTGGGCTGGGACGACCTGACCGGTATTGGCCGGCAGCAGGCGGCCCTGGCCCGCAATACGGAACGCTTTCTGGGCGGGGAACCCTCCAACAATGCCCTGCTGTGGGGTGCCCGGGGCACTGGCAAGTCATCACTGATCAAGGCGCTGCTCAACCGTTACCAGGGCCGGGGCCTGCGCATGATCGAAGTGGACAAGGATGACCTGGTGAACCTGCCGGAGATTGTCGATGACATTGCCGAGCTGCCCTGGCGGTTCGTGATTTTCTGCGATGATCTGTCCTTCGAGGTGGGCGAATCCGGCTACAAGGCGCTCAAGAGTGTGCTTGAAGGCTCGCTGGAAATGCCGCCGGAGAATGTGCGGGTGTACGCCACCTCCAACCGTCGCCACCTGATGCCGGAGTTCATGGACGATAACCTGAAAAGCGAAATGCGCGGAGGTGAGCTGCACCCGGCCGAGGCCATTGAAGAGCAGGTGTCCCTGGCGGACCGGTTTGGCCTGCAGCTGTCCTTCTACGGCTTTGCCCAGGACGTTTACCTGCAGGCCATTGATGCCCTGTTCCCCGATGTCGGTGACCGCGAGGCACTGCACCGGGAGGCCGTGCGTTTCGCCACCAGTCGCGGTGCCCGCAACGGCCGCACGGCACAGCAGTTCTATCGTCAGTTTGCCGGGGACCCGGACGCTTTTTCCGGGTAAGCCAGAGGCTATTGTCGCCGTGCCAGCCTGATGAAGCGGTGGTGAACCAGCCGCACACCAACGAATACCAGAATGATGACCACCGGGATGGCAACGCCAAGGACCAGCGACTTGTTGAAATCAAACCCGGCATCGTAGGCGGAATCCAGTGCCAGTTTCAGCAGCCCCACCAGGTAGTAGCTGATGGCCACCACGGAAAGCCCTTCCACCGTGTGCTGCATCATCAGCTGGATTTTCGAGCGCCGGTCCATGGAACTCAGTAGCTGCTGGTTCTGGCTCTGGATGGCCAGCTCGACCCGTGTTCGCACCATGTCCGAGGCACGGTCTACCCGGCGGGACAGGTCTTCCAGCCGGTCCTTCACCGATTCGCAGGTTTCCACCGCCGGGGTCAGGCGCCGGGTCATGAACTCGGTGATGGTCAGGTGCCCGGAAAGCTCGTCTTCCCGCAGTTCCTCCAGCCGTGTCAGTACCAGCTTGTGATAGGCCCGTGTCGCTGAAAAGCGGAAGGTGGAATGGGCACGGAAGGCCTCGATGCGGGCGGCAATATTGGTCAGTTCCGCCAGTACTTCGCGCTCGTTGATATCCCTGTTGTCCGCCAGGGACTGGGTGACCACCGCCAGTTGCTGGTCCATGTCGTTCAGGGACGGGGTCATTTCCCGCGCCAGCGGTAGCGACAGCAGCGACATCAGCCGGTAAGTCTCGATTTCCATCAGGCGCTGGGTGAGGCGACCGAGCTGGCTGTCGGACATGTCCCGGTTGAGCACCATGAAACGGCCAAAGCCGTCGCTGTGAAGTTTGAAGGAGCCCCACACCCGGGCCTTGCCTTCCCAGGGACTGCTGCCCACCAGCCGTTCCCCCTCAAAACATGCACGGATCTGCGCCAGGTCGGATTCCGGGCCATTTTTGGCTTGCTGCAGGTCGATATGAAAGGCGGCCACCACGGTACCAGTGAGTTTTTCAAGCCAGCCTTTGGGCAGCGATGAAATACCGGTGTCCTGGAAAGGCTGGTGCCCGTCCCCGGCGTCCAGATTGATAAAGGTGTAGGACGCGAACTCCATGTGCATCTCACGGCGGATACGCAGGGAGCCGAAGGTGGCTTCATAGCAGCTGACATCATCGGCGGGTTCATCAACACCCAGCATGATATGCAGGTCTTGCCAGTGTCGGAACTGGGCGGCCCGTTGCTCCGGTGTGGTCAGCAGGGCGATGTGGGTAACCTGTGCCGGGCAGGGCAATACATGGAACGGCCGGGAGTGGAGTTCGTTGTAAAGCTCTGACCGGAGCGGATGCAGGTCCAGCTGATTGAGTGGGAGATTCAAGGTTTGTTCCTTTGACAGCGATTCAGGCCGGTGCAGGTAATACCACCGTAAAGCGCACCCCGCCCGGTTCATTGGTTGCCAGTACCTGGCCGTTGTGATGTTCCGCAATCAGCCTGACGATCAGCAGGCCCTGGCCCAGGTGCCCCTCTTCCTTGCCGGTTCTGACGGAAACGAAGGGGCTGAAAATATCACTGCTGAGGTTTTCCGGCAACGAGGAACCTTCATTGAACACACTCAGTTCCAGCTGTTTCGGGCCAGGCTTCAGGCGCACCTCTATCCGGCCTCCGGCGGGCGTGAAATCCCGGGCATTGTCCACCAGCTTGTCCAGCAACTGCACCAGTAGTTCAGGAGAACCGTGGCACGGGCAGCCTTTTGCAGGCCCGGAATACTCAATTTTATGCTCCGGATCCAGTGACTGATAGGCGTGGGTGGTCTGCGCGGCCACGTCGGCCAGGTCGAAGGTTTCCTTCTCGGCATGGTCGAAGCTCTGTTCCAGCCGGGCCGCCTCACTCATTCCCTGCAGTATCTGGCTCAGACGATCGGTGGCGGAACGGGCCCGTTCGATGTAGCTGGCCTGGTCGGCCGGGTCGGTGGTATGGCTCAGGTTTTCCAGGGAGGAACGCACCACCGCCACCGGTGTTTTCAGCTCGTGAGACAGGCGGCGGGAGAAGCTTTCGAGGTAGTCGGTGTACCCCTGGAGGCGCTCTGTCATGTGGCTGAACTGCCGGGAAAGATCGCCAAGTTCATCCTTCGCTTTGGCCGGGGGCAGGGCACCCAGTACCCGGCCATCATCATCAATGCTGTTACTGACCGCCCGTTGCAGGCGGGTAATGCGCCAGGACAGCCAGCTGGCATAACCCAGCAGCACCAGCATCAGGCCGGTAATCAGCGGTACGCTGCGGGCGATGACCGAACCCAGTGTGCTGCCGGACAGGGCCAGTAGCTGGTCCAGGGACTCTTCCAGTACCAGCACCCGGCCATCGGTCAGCGGATGTTTGACAAGCATGTAGGTGTCGCCATCCCGGTGGCGCACCAGGCCCCGGGAAGGCAGTTCTTCCGCGCCTATCCGGTGGCTGTCGTTATCCAGTGGCAGAGGCTCGGGCTGATAGAAGCGCACCAGCGCGCGCAGCCCGTTCAGGCTGATGCGCTCGAGAATCTGAAACGGGCTCAGGCTGTCAAACTCGGGTTTGTCCTGGTCTGGTTCCCGCGCCTTGCGCGCAATCACCCAGCCGTCCGGTTCCAGAACCCATGCGCCCTGGCCGGGGGCAATCATTGCCTCAAGACGGCTTTCCAGTTCTGGCAGGCGGGTGACGATTCTTGCTGACTCGGGGCCGGTGCTCACGATGTCGTCATCACTGGCGTTGGCGTCCGTTCCGGGCCATGTAACCTGGAAGCCGAATCTGGCCGATGGATCCGGGCGGGGGACTCTCAGTTCGGCCTGATAGCCGTTGCTGACCGCCTGCCAGTAGCCGCTGATGCGGTAGTCCGTGGCACTGTCGCGCCCCGGATCGATGGCGTTTATGGAGCCGGGCGCCTGGGTTCGGATAACGCGCTGCACCGTCTCGCCGCCACTGGTGAGGTCAAGCTGTATCTGATCATAAGGTTGTTCAGGGTTGCCCGGATCGAAGGCCACTGCCTTGCGGCCGCTGACCTGGATCAGCAGGAACAGATGGTTCCGGTCCACGGCGGCCTGCCAGGATACTCTGGCCGGGCCGTTGCTCTGGACCCGGCCGGTGTCCTGCCATTGCGGGCGGGATTCCTCTTCATCGTAGCCTGGCCAGTCGTCGCCATAACCGTCGAGGTTGAGGGGGCGGGACAGAATGTCGGCATAGATCACCTCTGTTCCCGGTTCAATCGCCTCGTTCGTGGCGGAATGTTCGGCAACAAACCCGGCCACACGTTCAGCCTGGTTCTGCAGCTGTATGGCAGCCTGCGCACGCAGAGCCTCGTCCAGTTCCAGTACAAACTGCAAGCCGGCCCAGGGGATCAGCAGCATCAGCAGGCTGGCGATAAAGAGTTGGCGTTTGAGAGTCAAAACTCAGGCCTCATGGGCGTTCCAGCGATAACCCATGCCGTAGGCGGTGTGAATGCCGTCAAAGCTCTCGTCGACCCGGGCGAACTTGCGGCGTATCCGCTTGATGTGAGAGGTCACCGTGTTGTCGTCCAGCACGGTGCTGGCGGCTTCCATCAGTTGATCGCGGCTGCGTACGTGGCCGGGGTGCTGAACCAGGGAATGCAGCATCCAGAATTCGGTTACGGTCAGGTCGATGGGCTGGCCATTCCATTCGGCGGTCATCCGGTCCACGTTCAGTGCCAGCCGGCCCCGGTGCACCACCTCATCCGGTTGTTTAAGAGCCTCGGCCCAGGCATCGGCCCGTCGCAGCAGCGCGGTGACCCGGGCCAGGAGGTGGTCAATGCTCATATCCTTGGTGACATAGTCGTCCGCACCCAGTCGGAGGCCGTGAACGGAATCGATGTCGCTGTCGCGGGCGGTCAGAAAAATGATCGGCAGGGTTTTCGACAGGTTCCGCAGGTCCTGGCACAGGGCAAAGCCACCTTCGGGCTCATCCCCCAGGCCGACATCAATGATGGCCAGGTCCGGCAGGGAGGTGCGCAATACCTGGAAGGCACTGGTGCGATCGCCATAGGCTGACACCCGGTAACCCCGGCGCTCGAAGGCATCCCGGTAGTTTTCCCGGATAGCGGGTTCGTCTTCGATCAGCACAATGTGTTGTTTCATAACCTCAGGCCATATCCCTGTTGATACAGAGTCCTATTTAACCATGGCCTGCGGTCAGAACAAGGTAAAGCGGGTGGTTTGCCACAATTCATCATTTTTTCGATACCGGATCGCCAGATTGTGACACCGGATCGCCGTTTCCGGCGGGTGAAATAGACACCAGTTGCCAGCAGGCGTGTGTTCATCCCATTGAGACAAGGAAGCGGAACGATGTTGCTCACCCACGTAGTGCCATCTTCACGAATCGTTATGAGTGCCGGGGGTCGGAACCGGTTACTTGCAAGTGGCAGGGTTTCCCCGCGCCTCCGGCGCTGTCTGGAAGGAATCTCGCTGTGGCTGGCGGTGTTGCTGTATCTGTTTGTGCATCCGGTATACGCCGAGGCCTCCGACACCGGCCCGGAAGGCGCCGGCGAAATGCATTTTGTTGACGAGGCCGGCCAAAGACAGGGGGCGGCCACCCTGCTCAGTACCGACTACAAGGTAACCGTCAGCGGGCTGATTGCCGATACCCGGCTGCGCCAGAGTTTTCGAAATAACAGCCAGCAGTGGCGTGAGGGGGTATTTGTATTCCCGTTGCCGGAGAATGCCAGTGTTTACGGTATGACCATGACCGCCGGAGAGCGGGTGATCGTGGGCGAAATCCACGAAAAGCAGGAAGCGAAGCGTCAGTACACCCGGGCAAAGGACGAAGGTCGCAAGGTGGCCCGGGTGGATCAGCAACGGCCAAATCTGTTCACCACGCGTATGGCGAACATTCCTCCCGGCGAAACCATCACCGTGGAACTGCAATACCAGCAGGCGGTGCGGTACCAGTCCGGCGAATTCGAGCTGCGCCTGCCCACCACTATGACACCCCGCTATATGCCCGGCCAGGCGCTGGACAACCAGCCGGCCCAATGGTCCGGAGGCTGGGCAATGCCCACCACGGAAGTGCCGGATGCAGACCAGATCAGCCCGTTTACTGTATTGCCAGAGGACGTCGGGCCGGACAGCCACAGGGCTGCCATTGACCTTGAAATCAATGCGGGCCTGCCGGTGAGCCGCGTTTCCAGCCCGAGCCACCGGATAACGAGTACCTGGAACGGTAGCAGGGTGGAAGTGGCGCCCGAGTCCGATGCGGTGTTGATGGATCGTGACCTGGTGGTGCGCTGGGCGCCAGCCCGCGGAATGGAGCCGTCGGCCGCTGTTTTTCATGAGCAATGGCAGGGTGAGGATTACCTGCTGGCGCTGATGGTGCCGGGACTGGATTCCGGTCAGCGCATGCCGCGGGATCTGGTGTTCGTGATCGATACCTCCGGCTCCATGGCCGGTGAATCCATCCGCCAGGCCCGGCAGTCGTTGTTGCGTGGGCTGGATACCCTTGGCCCGGACGATCGGTTCAATGTGATTCAGTTCAACAGCCAGACCCACGCTCTGTTCATGGATACGGTAGCTGCCAATGGCAACAATATTGCCCGGGCCCGTCGTTATGTTCAGGGCCTGAATGCCAGTGGCGGCACCGAGATGGCGTCGGCGCTGGATGCCGCACTGGACGATTCGGGCCATCGTGATGAAGAAAGCTCCACCCGGGTTCGGCAGGTGGTCTTCATTACCGACGGGGCTGTCGGCAACGAAGCCGCCCTGTTCTCCAGGATCAGCAACGGGCTGGGGCGCAGCCGTCTGTTTACCGTGGGTATCGGTTCAGCCCCCAACATGCATTTCATGCGGGAAGCGGCGCGTTATGGCCGTGGCACCTATACCGCCATCAGCGATCTTTCCGATCTGGAACGGCCACTGGATGAACTGTTCGGCAAGATGGAAGCGCCGGTATTGACGGATATTTCCGTCAGCTGGGACGGCCGGACAACCGCCGCGTTTCCGGGGCGCATTGGCGATCTGTTCCGGGGTGAGCCGATGGTACAGGTGGTCCGTGGGCTGCCGGCTGACGGGGAGCTGCAAGTCGCCGGCCGTATGCCCGATGGCAGCCAGTGGCAGCAGTCGTTGCGGCTTGATCAGGCCGCGAAGGGTAAGGGGCTGCATCGCCACTGGGCGAAACATAAAATCGACAGTCTGATGGACAGGGGCCTGACCGGCCGGGTGGACGACGAGGTGCAGGCGGAGGTGACGTCTCTGGGGCTGAAGCACCAGCTGATGACAAAATACACCAGCTTTCTGGCGCAGGAAAAAACCCCATCCAGGCCTTTGGAGGCGCCCCTGACGACTGACAGCGTGCCCACGCTGCTCCCGGCCGGGAGCCAGGGCACCATGTTGCGTTATCCACAAACCGCAACACTGTCTCCGCTGTTCATTGCCATCGGACTCGTGGGGCTGATGTTTTCAGCGGCCATAACCCTGCTGCAGAGGAGGGTGTTCTCATGAATCGTCTGATTCTTCTGTTGGCAACCACGTTTGCCACTGTGCTTGCAGTGGGGCTGTGGATACCTCTAAAAGCCCTGGCAGCCCAGGAGTTACTGGAACTGGCCTGGGCGGAGAGCCAGGCACGGCAACAGCAAACCCGCCCCTGGCCCTGGGCGGATACCTGGCCGGTAGCCCGCCTGACCTTGCCGGAAACCGGCCAGTCGCTGATTGTGCTTGATGGTGCCCACGGTGAAAGCCTGGCTTTCGGGCCCGGGCAGGTATTGGGGGACGGTGAGCAGGCCGGGCCAGTGGTCATTGCCGGCCACCGGGATACCCATTTCCGGGGCCTGCAGCACCTGGAGGCAGGCAACCGTGTCCGGTTGCAGGGCCGAGGTGGCGATTGGCGCACGTTCCGGGTCGACCGCATACGGGTGGTCGATAGTCGTTATGAGCAGATCAACACGGCGCAGTTGCCACAGGATTCCCTGTTGCTGGTGACCTGTTATCCCTTCAATGGCCTGCAGAACAACGGTCCACTACGCTATGTGGTGGAAGCGACAGCCGAGAACCTGGTGACGACGGGCGAGGCTGATAACACTCTGACCCGGGAGGCTGTTGCCGGAACCTGATTTTGGCGTACACTTGTGCGCCAAAAAAATTGTGTCAGGGTTTTGATCGATGGGAATGCTCATAAAGCTGCTGGCCTGGCTGATGGTGCCGGTCATCTGTCTGTTCGCGCTGGTTCTGTATGTGGCGAGGCCATTCAATCCGGATAACAACCGTTTGCTGGGCCGGGTTGTCGCCCGTGTGGGCCGTTTTCTCCTGGGCATGGAGCGCCCGCTGGAAGGGGCCGATAACATGCCGCAGGACCGGCCCACCGTGGTAATTGCCAACCACCAGCACAACGATGACCTGTTCGTGATGGGCGACCTCTTGCCGCCCCGCACCGTCACGGTGGGCAAATCGTCGCTGGTCTGGGTTCCGTTTTTTGGCCAGGTATTCTGGCTCGGCGGCAATGTCATTCTCAATCGCGGCCGCTCACACAAGGCCATCGCCGTCATGCAGGCTACCAGTGAAGCCATCAGCCGTGACCGCAAGAGCCTCTGGGTATTTCCCGAGGGTACCCGCAGCCGGGGTCGCGGTCTGCAGCGGTTCAAGAAAGGCGCATTCCACGCTGCGGTGGCGGCCGGCGCACCCATTACCATGGTCTGCGCCAGCCAGTATTACGATCGCACACTGGGCTGGTCCGGGCGCCGGGAGCCGGTGACGATCCGCATTCTCCCGCCTGTGGAAACCGCAGGGCTCACCGTTGAGGATATTCCAGAGCTGATGGCCCGATGCCATCAGCAAATGGCAGCCGCCATTGCCGGAAGTGCTTGAAGCATCAGGCTAAACAGGGCAGTCTTTCGGGGACTGTTTTCGCTGCAGGGAGATGCACGCAATGAATCTTATTCTTTTTCTGATAATTGGTGGTGTGGCCGGCTGGCTGGCGGGTCTGATCATGAAAGGCCGCGGGTTTGGCGTACTGGCAAATATCGGTATCGGTATTGTCGGTTCGGTGATCGGTGGTTTTGTGTTCCGGCTTTTGGGGCTTGCGGCCCAGGGCGCTGTCGGTGAACTGGTTACAGCGACCGTGGGTGCTGTATTGCTGCTGGCGATTGTCAGTGCTATCAAGAAGGGTTGATGATGATTATACCGGTATCTGCGGTTTTCGCCGCTGTGCTTGGGCTGCTACTGATTGTTCTGTCCATTCTGGTGTCCAGGTTCCGTCTCAAATACAAGAAAAACCTGGGAGTGACCGACGACCGCGACTTTGAGGCAGCGGTTCGTGCCCATGGCAATCTGGTCGAGTATGCGCCCCTGGGGCTGATCATGCTGGCCATTGCCGAGCTGAACGGAGTTGCCAGCGGGCTGGTTTACTGGACGGGTATGGCGTTCGTGGTGGGGCGCATACTTCATGCTTTTGGCATGATCAACGGCCGCGGTGGCCCCCATATTGCCCGGTTGGCGGGTATCCTGTTGACCTGGGTCAGCATCCTTGCCATTGCCGTGCTGCTGCTTTGGAACGTGTTCCAGGTCTACGGCTGAATGTTCCGAGGGGGCTGAACGCCCCCGTCAATTATCTGCCTGACAGGCCGGGTCTTACAGTGCCTGTGCCATTTCCATCGTCAGGTACTCCAGCTCCAGCCGGCGGTTGGCCGCATGATCTTCCGGCCGGGCCAGAGGACGGTCACTGCCCCAGCCACTGACCTGAATCTGGCTTTCCCTGACACCTTCCCGGATCAGCATCTTGGCGGCACTGCTGGCCCGCAGGCGAGACAGGAAATGGTTGTATTCGCTGACGCCGAAATTATCGGCGTGTCCGTGGATGCGCACCCGCACGCCCGGGTTGTGCCGTAAATAGTCGGCATGCTGGCGCAGGATAGTCTGATCCTGTTCATCCAGGCGATGCTTGTTGAATCCGTAATGGAACCGCATCCGGTGAGGCTTGCGGGGAGAACCGTCGGTAGCCAGCGCCGGCATGGCCAGTCCGGATTCGATGGCAGACCTGGCAAGCAGTTCCGGGTTGTCCAGTATGAGTACAGTCATGGCAGTTTCCTTGTTTACACGTCCGTTTTTTTTGTTGTCCCGGCAACTATTGGCTGTGGCCGGGACAACGGCAATTGGCGATTGGTCGAAACCCCTGTTCAATGCTCCTTCCGAGCATTCTGCGATTCGCCCCATTTGCGGCTGCCCTGATTGAATGTCATTTGTGTGACCTTCGTGTGACAACCGCAGAGTAGCCTTTATTGAGGCGCCGCGCACAGTTTGTTTTGCCTGTGGTGCGGTAATTCACTACAGGATTCATTACAGCGCGAAAAACTGGCCATGCTGTGGTAAAAAGCAGACCTCCCGGGACAAATTATGATGAATTGTGACTGCCCATGCTGATTATTCCCGCAGAAAACGCCGTTAACTGGAGGCGCCCGCCCTGGGTGACCCTGGGCCTGATGCTGGCCTGTTTGCTGGTGTTCACGTTTTACCAGGGCGGCGACAGCCGGTTGACCGAGCGGGCGATCGAGGTGTACCTGGATTCCGATCTGTCGTCACTGGAAGCTCCGGTCTACGAAGATTACCTGCAACGCCAGATTCGTTTCGAGGGCGATGAGGACCGGGTCTATGAACTGCAGAATTTTCAGCAGTTGCGCCAGGAGGGCGGCGATGTGTGGGTGGCCTACAGCCTGCTGTCCGACCGGGAATTCTATCAGTACATGCTGGAAAACCGGGATGTGTTGCTGGCACCTGCGGAGCGACGGCGCTGGATGGAACAGCGGGGCGAGATACAGGCCCGGCTGCTGGACCGGTTAAGTGCCAACCAGCTGGGCCTGGTACCGGCGGAATTCTCTCTCTACACCCTGATTACCTATCAGTTTCTCCACGGCGGCTGGGGGCACATCATCGGTAACCTGGTGTTCCTGTTCCTGCTGGGCTTCACCGTCGAAAAGGCCCTGGGCCCCGGCCGTTTTTTGCTGGCCTACCTGCTCTGCGGCGCCCTGTCTGGCGTGGTGTTTACAGCGTTTTCCATGGGCAGCCATATCCCCCTGGTGGGCGCATCCGGGTCCATCTCCGGACTGATGGGCATGTACGTGGCCATCTACGGGATGCAGAAGATCCGCTTCTTCTATTTTGTCGGTGTTTACTTCAACTACTTCCGGGCGCCGGCGCTGGCGTTGCTGCCAGTGTGGCTGGGCAAGGAAATCTACGATTACTGGTTTGCCGGTGCCACGGGCATCGCCTATATGGCCCACGCCGGTGGCCTGGTGGCAGGTGCCGGCATGGTCTGGCTGCTGGGCAAAAGCTGGCTCCAGGTAAAAGAGGAATTCTTCGAGCCGGAAGAGTCCGAGCAGGATGAACGCTTCACCACCGGCTACAGCCAGGCCATGGCCAGTCTGGGGCGGATGGACTTCGACCTGGCCCGGCGTCAGTTTGAAGCGCTTCGGGAGCATTATCCGGACCGTATTGTGCTTCTGGAGCACCTTTACCAGTTGGCGAAACTACGCCCGGATCTGCCGGAGTACCGGGAGCGGACGCGGGAACTGATGACCGAGTCCCTCAGCCGCCGCCAGCCCGAGCAGATGATTGAAATATGGCAGGAATATCTGCGTAAAGGTGAGAGTCATCAGCCCTTGAGCGCCGGGGATCATAACCGGGTTCTGTTCACCAGCCTGAAACAACACGATTTAAAAGCCGCGGAAAAGGCTTTCGAGAGGCTCAAAAGCGCTGGTGATGAGCTCCTGACGACGGAGGCCTGTCGGTTGCTGGCGGATGAATTCGAAAAACTCCAGATGACCCCCAAAGCCCGCCACTACAGGCAGTTGTTGCAGCAAAGCCATTAGTCTGCGCGGAGTGACTCAAATCTCCTCACGAACCTGCGCATAGGTAAGTGCCGCGAAAATGCCTGTGCCACCGAGAACGTTTCCGGCGAAGGCAGGCAGGATACCCCCGAATGTGGCGGTCGCAATGCCGAGCTCCCCTCTAACAACGAGGATGAAGAGCTCAGTTGAACCGGCCACCACGTGTGACATACCGCCGAGCCCGATCATGTAGGTCACTATAATGATCATGAGGACCTCGCCTGAGCCTTCCATGCGCGGCAGAATCCAGACCAGCGCTGCGATCAGGAACCCCGCCGGTATGCCCCAGGCGAAATGCTCCAGGGCCGTTGCCTCGGCGTAATGGCGCGAGATGGCAAGAATGCCCTCGAAGCGGGCCTCCGGCAGGATGTGTCCATAGACGAGGACTAATGCCGCCGCCAGGCACCCCACGAGATTGGCGGCAAAGACGATGCCCCAGAGGCGCGCGGTTTGGAAGAAGGACCAGCGTGTTGGCGAAAGGAACAGCGGCAATATCGGCGTGATCGTGTTCTCTGTGAACAACTGCATTCGCCCGAGGATGACGATCAGGAAGCCAACCGTGTAGCCCAGGTTCGAGATGCCCGCGGCCCAGTCGGCATGCGGCAGGATCGAGGCAAGAAACCCCTTGCACAGAACCGAGGCACTGATCGCCAGCCCGGCCGCAACACCAGACCACCATAGCGCACTGATTGGCCTCGAAAGTTCGTGCTCACCCTCTCGTCGGATCGCCTCAAAGATGACCGATGAGGGAACGCTCTCATATTCATCAGCCTGTTCTTTCTCGCCGCCATCAAGATCGGTTTCATCGGACATGCATCGTAACCCTCAAATGCCCGGCCTCAGGAACAGCCAGGCCTACTCAGAAACCGAAAACGTGGCCTTGGGTCCCTTCACCGGCTCGCGGTTTTCAACCTGTTGCAGATAATAGTCGATCTGTTCATGAAGCGGGTGGTTCAGGCACCGTTTCTTGATGAAATTGAGGAACGCCGAGGCCTTCTCCCACTGTCCCAGTCCATTGGCCAGCGCCTGGGCCACCAGCAGGTACGCCGGCGCCAGCTCTTCGCTGTCCGGAAACCGCTTGTGGAAGTCCTGCAGCAGCTTCAGGGCCAGCTTGAAGTGGCCGCGATGGTAGAGACAACGGGCACAGCGGACCGACAGTCCGGGATCGTCTGGCCTGAATCCCGGCTCGGTGGTTTCGATCGTCTTCAGCAACTCGGCAATACCGTCACCGTCATTGCGGTCGGCCAGCATGTTCAGCAACCGGGGATGATACCGGTACAGTTCCGCAACGTCGTTGCGGGCGGTCAGCAGCTGGTGCAGCTGCCCCAGCCGCAGCGCGTTCTGTGGGTCCCGCTTGAGGGCTTCCTTGAGCATGGACTGCACGCGGTCGTAGTTGCCATCCTTCAGGTTCATGTCGATGTCGGCATCAAACCGTTGGGTGCGATCCCGGTTCTGCATTTCCCCGGCATGCTCATCGTCCTGCAGGTCACTGGCGAAACCCAGCTCCTCCTGATACTGGAACAACAGATAGCCCAGCATGTGAAACAACATCAGGGTGAAGGTGCTGTTGAGGAAACCGGCCAGTGTGCGCGCAATTCCCGGGGTGAAATGGGTCAGTGCGAAATCCTGGGCTGCGCCGGAGGCCAGGGTCAGCAGGATCAGGTAACCGTAAAGCAGGAAATAGGGCGCGCCGATCCGCGACATCAATACCGCCAGATTCATGGGATTGACCGCTGCCATGACCGAATGCTCCATGGCCAGAACCATAATGCTGGCCGGCAGGGCCAGTATCACAAACGCCAGGGTCAGGAACATCAGTAACGGACCACCGACCATGGCTGCAGCGGCCACCATGCCACCCATCAGGGCAAAAACCAGCAGTTGCAGAATGACAATATCAAAACCGCTGCCACTGAATGCCACGGCGACAGGGGGCGGTTTCATGTGGCCTTCTGCCGTGTGGCTGATCACCGCATAGGTGTATTTCAGCAAGGCAAGGGCCAGCACCAGGGTGATGATAAGACCGATCAGGTTGCCGCTGACAAGCAAGGGCACCAGTGTGCAGATGGCGATCACTATCAATGGATCGGTATGGAACGGATAGCGGAAAAACGCCCCTATCCGGTTCCAGAAGGGCACCACCTCAGTGGCAGCGCCGAGGTAACGCATGGCGCGGCTGCAATGGGGGCACAAGGCATGTTGCTTACGGGTGTCGGCATCCGGCATGCAGCGGGTGCAATAATGGATCTGGCAGTCTCCGCAGTGCCATTTTGCGGGTTCGCCGGGGTGGTAATGGCAATCGTGTTTCACTGTCGGCCCGGTTCTGGAGAATCAAGGATTGAGTTGGCAATGATGGCAGAAGGAAAGTCATCTCACCAGACGGCTGTGTTCCGGCTCGGGTAGACTGTCACAGAAGTTGCTGCGTATGAGTACTGGCACACAAACATTACCGGAGGACATTTGGAACGGGCGGCAGATCTGAACGTAGTGGAGCCGGATTCGGCAGGCCGGAAAGATAACCGCTATACCTGGCGGGGAATCCTGTCGCTTGCCCTGAAGCATAAACCGAGACTGGTGCGGGCCAATGTGCTTGCCATTCTGGCCACCGTGGTCAGTGTGCCGATTCCACTGTTGCTGCCGGTACTGGTGGATGAAGTGCTGCTGGATGAAGCCGGCCCGGTGCTGCCGGTCATGCAGGCTGTTCTGCCCCAGGCATGGCATATGCCCGTGGTATACATCGGCCTGATGGTGTTGACGGCGTTTTTGCTGCGGTTGCTGTCGCTGGCCTTCAACGTGCTGCAGTCACGCGAGTTTTCCAAGATTTCCAAGGACGTGGTGTTCCGCATCCGCTCGCGTCTGCTGGGGCGGCTGCAGCGGGTGGCCATGTCCGAATATGAAACCCGGGGCTCCGGGGGCATTACCAGCCACTTCATCACCGATCTCGATACCATCGATCAGTTCCTTGGTACCACCATCAGCCGTTTCCTGGTGGCAAGCCTGACCGTAGCCGGAACCGCGGTGGTGCTGATGTGGGTGCACTGGCAACTGGGGCTGCTGATCCTGCTGTTCAATCCTCTGGTGATCTTCGCCACCATGCTCATTGGCAAGCGGGTCAAGGACCTCAAGCGCCGGGAAAACAGCGCCTATGAGGATTTCCAGGGCGACCTGACGGAAACCCTGGATGCCATCCACCAGCTCCGGGCCGCCAATCGAGAGCAACATTACCTGCAGCAGCTGATCAGCCGTGCCCGCAAGGTTCGCGACCACGCCATCCAGTTCGAATGGCGCAGCGACGCTGCCACCCGCGCCAGCTTTGCGCTGTTCCAGTTCGGGGTGGACACCTTCCGTGCCGCCGCCATGGTGACGGTACTGTTCAGTGACCTGAGCATCGGCATGATGTTCGCCATTTTCGGCTACCTGTGGTTCATGCTGACACCTGTGCAGGAAATGCTGAACATGCAGTACGCCTGGTTTGCAGCGAACGCCGCGCTGAGTCGCATCAACCGATTGCTGGAGCTGAAGGAGGAGACTCGCTATCCCGCCCTGGAGAATCCGTTCCGGGATCACCATACGGTTGGCCTGACCCTGAAGAATATCCACTTCAGCTACGGCGAGGAAGAAGTGCTCAAGGGCATCGACCTGTACCTGGAGCCGGGAGAGAAAGTGGCGGTGGTGGGTGCCAGCGGGGGTGGGAAGTCCACCCTGGTGCAGGTGATCCTGGGCATGTACACACCACAACAGGGGGAGGTTTTACTGGGCGGCGTGCCGGTTCAGCGCATCGGGTTGCCCTGCCTGCGGGAGCACGTTGCCACGGTGCTGCAGCATCCTGCCCTGTTTAACGACACCGTACGTCAGAACCTGACCCTGGGCCGTGACAAGACCGATGCCGAGATGTGGCAGGCGCTCACTATTGCCCAGCTCGACAAGACCGTGGCGGAAATGCCACAACAACTAGACACCATGATCGGCCGGCAGGGTGTGCGGCTCTCGGGCGGCCAGCGGCAGCGGCTGGCCATTGCACGGATGGTGCTGTCGGATCCGTCCGTGGTTATTCTGGATGAGGCCACCTCGGCTCTGGATGCGGAAACCGAGTTCCAGTTGCACCGGGATCTGGAAGCCTTCCTGCGCCAGCGTACCACGCTGATCATTGCCCACCGCCTCAGCGCGGTGAAACAGGCCGACCGGGTTTACGTATTCGAGGATGGTTACATCACCGAGGAGGGGCATCACGACGAGCTGATTGCCCGGCAGGGGCTCTATGCGCAGCTTTACGGCGACCGGCAGGGCTGAGCGCAATAACCATTGTTTGCATTTTGCGCTGATCCCGGCATGTCCGGGAACGTACATATAGGTTAACTACCTATTACAGAAAAAACTGTGCGTGCCGTTAAACACTATCGAGCATTATCCCCTTTATCCGGCAGCGTGCCCCACCCGAGGTATCCCCCCAATGAATGATTCCAGCCTTGTTGCCAGGGAAGAACGTCTGCGCACGGACCGGCAGGTACTGTTGATTCTCCTTGCCCATATACCGGTGGTGGCCCTGCTGGTGCCAATCGGTTTCGGCACCCATTCGTTCGCAATCGTGGCGTCGTTGATGTTAGGTGTCGTGATTGGCGCAGGTTACGGGATGCTGCGGGGTACCCGGGCGCTGTCCCTGTTGTTTGCCGCTGCCATGATGGTGTTCTCGGCCATTATGATCCAGGCCCAGATGGGCCGCATCGAAATGCACTTTCATATCTTCGCCGCCATGGCTTTGCTGATCATCTACCGTGACTGGCTTCCGGTGGTGGCCGCTGCCGTTGTGATTGCAGTGCATCATCTTGTGTTTACCGGCTTGCAGATGTCGTCAGCCAGTATCGGTGATACATCCATTGCTCTTTTCAGCCATGATGTGGGCTGGTCGGTGGCGATGGTGCATGCAGCCTTCGTGGTGTTTGAGGCGGGTATTCTGGTGTTCTTCGCCATTCGCATGGGGCAGGAGCGCAGGCAGTCGATACAGATCATCGGGGTGGTGCAGAATTTCGATGCACAGAAGGATCTCACCGGCCGCATCGACGATATCGGCAATGATATGACCGCGACCTCGTTCAACAGCATGGTGGCGAGGTTTGAGGCATTGATCACCATGGTCCGGGAACTGTCGGGGCGGCTTACCGAAAACGCCAACGGGCTGAAGGACGTCAGCCGTCATTCCGGCACGATTGTCGATCAGCAGCAACAGCAGACCGACCAGGCGGCAACGGCCATGAATCAGATGTCGGCGACAATCCAGGAAGTGGCGCAGAATGCCCAGGCTGCGTCTGAATCGGCCATCGAGGCATCAGAAGCCGCGTCGGCCGGCTCCGGTAATGTGGCGGATGCTGTCAAGCTGACGGAGTCCACCAACACCTCCCTTGAGGATTCCGCCCGGATGGTGCAGGAACTGGTGGACAAGATTCAGTCCATTGCCACTGTGATCGGCTCCATCAGCGATATCTCGGATCAGACCAACCTGCTGGCGCTGAACGCCGCCATTGAGGCTGCCCGGGCCGGCGAGCATGGCCGCGGATTTGCCGTGGTGGCGGATGAAGTGCGCAATCTGTCCCGCCGTACCCAGGCGTTTACCAGTGATATCCGTACCACGATCGGCGAACTGACCCAGGTCTCCGAGGGCAGCCTGGCCGCTATAGAAATCGGTCAGACCCGTTCCCGCGAGACCACTCATGCCATTCGCCAGGTAGGTGAGGCCCTGGCGCTCATCGAAACGGCCATCGGTGAGGTCAGCGCCATGAATCAGCAGATTGCCGCGGCCTCCGAGCAGCAGGCAACGGTTTCGTCTGAAATCAATGAGAACATCCAGCGTGTGGCCGGGCAGGGTAACGACGTGGTGTCCGAAGTCGGCAAAGCCGGCACTATGGCCGAAGAGCTGGAGCTGGTCGTGGACCAGGTCGATGCACTGGTCAGGGAATACAAGACCTCCTGATACCCCCGGCCTTTCCGGCCGGGGGTATTCATTGCCGCAATACCGAACATTCACGGAACCGCAGTTGAAGTCTCGTCAATCGGTGCAATAGTTATAGGTGACTTCCATAGTCAGGGCCTTTACGTCAATGTGTCTCGCAGTTATTGGAGTACACTGAGGTAAAGGTTCCTGCTACAGCCTTTCGGATTCTCGGATAACGAAAAGGAGGCACTCCATGTCGAAAGAAAGCCTGAGCAAAGACAGTCTCAATACCCTTTCCAGCCTCGAAGCTGGCGGTAAAACCTATCACTACTACAGCCTGCCCAAGGCAGCTGATACCCTTGGCAACATAGACAAGTTGCCGTTTTCCCTGAAAGTACTGCTCGAAAACCTGCTGCGTAACGAGGACGATGAAACGGTGGACCGTAGCCATATCGACGCCATGGTCCAGTGGATGAAAGATCGCAAATCTGACACCGAGATCCAGTTCCGTCCCGCCCGTGTACTGATGCAGGATTTTACCGGCGTGCCCGGTGTCGTGGATCTGGCGGCCATGCGTGAGGCGGTCAAGGCCGCTGGCAAGGACCCGGCCATGATCAATCCGCTGTCGCCGGTGGATCTGGTGATTGACCACTCGGTGATGGTGGACAAGTTCGGTGACGCGTCTGCCTTCAAGGACAACGTCACCATCGAAATGGAGCGCAACCAGGAGCGTTACGAGTTCCTGCGTTGGGGCCAGCAGGCCTTTGATAACTTCCGTGTGGTGCCGCCGGGTACCGGTATCTGTCACCAGGTGAACCTGGAGTACCTGGGCAAGACCGTCTGGAGCAAGGATCAGGACGGAAAAACCTTCGCCTATCCGGACACGCTGGTGGGCACGGACTCCCACACCACCATGATCAACGGCCTGGGCATCCTGGGCTGGGGTGTTGGCGGTATCGAGGCGGAAGCGGCGATGCTTGGCCAGCCGGTGTCCATGCTGATCCCGGAAGTGGTTGGCTTCAAGATTACCGGCAAGCTCCGGGAAGGCATCACCGCCACCGACCTGGTGCTCACGGTGACGGAAATGCTGCGCAAGAAAGGCGTGGTGGGCAAGTTCGTGGAATTCTACGGGGATGGCCTGAAGGACATGCCCGTGGCTGACCGGGCCACCATTGCCAATATGGCACCGGAATACGGCGCTACCTGCGGCTTCTTTCCGGTGGACGAGCAGACGATCAAGTACATGCAGCTGACTGGCCGCGAAGAGGCCCAGCTTGAACTGGTGGAAGCCTATGCCAAGGCCCAGGGGCTGTGGCGTCAGCCGGGCCAGGAACCGGTATACACCGACAACCTGGAACTGGACATGGGCGAGGTTGAAGCCAGCCTGGCCGGGCCCAAGCGTCCTCAGGACCGTGTGGCCCTGAAGAACATGAAGGCGTCTTTCGAACTGTTGATGGAAACCGCCGAAGGCCCGGCGCAGGCCCGTGAGAGTAACCTGGAATCCGAAGGCGGCCAGACCGCCGTTGGCGTGCAGGACAGCTACCATCACGCTGCCAGCCAGCCGATGGAAATGAACGGTCAGAAAACCCGCCTCGACCCGGGTGCGGTGGTGATTGCAGCTATTACCTCGTGTACCAATACCTCCAACCCCAGCGTTATGATGGCAGCGGGCCTGATTGCCCAGAAAGCCGTGGCGAAAGGCCTGACCACCAAGCCCTGGGTGAAAACATCCCTGGCGCCCGGTTCCAAGGTGGTGACTGACTATCTGAAAGTAGCCGGCCTGGACGACGATCTCGACAAGCTGGGTTTCAACCTGGTGGGCTATGGCTGTACCACCTGTATCGGCAACTCCGGCCCACTTCCTGATGCTGTTGAAAAGGCGATTGCCGATGGTGACCTCACCGTGGCTTCAGTATTGTCCGGTAACCGTAACTTTGAAGGGCGCGTGCACCCGCTGGTGAAAACCAACTGGCTGGCTTCACCCCCTCTCGTGGTGGCCTACGCGCTGGCCGGTAACGTGCGGCTGGATCTTTCAAAGGATCCATTGGGTGAAGACAAGGACGGCAATCCGGTTTACCTGAAAGACCTGTGGCCGAGCCAGCAGGAAATCGCCGAGGCCGTCGAGAAGGTGAAAACGGACATGTTCCGCAAGGAATATGCGGAAGTGTTCGACGGTGACGAAACCTGGAAGTCCATCAAGGTGCCGGAAAGCAAGGTGTATGAGTGGTCCGACAAGTCCACCTACATCCAGCATCCGCCCTTCTTCGAGGGGCTGAAAGAAGAGCCGGATCCGATTGATGACATCAAGGATGCGAACATCCTTGCCCTGTTGGGGGATTCCGTTACCACGGACCATATCTCCCCGGCGGGCTCGTTCAAGGCAGACAGCCCTGCGGGCAAGTATCTGCAGGAGCGTGGAGTAGACCCGAAAGACTTCAACTCCTACGGTTCCCGCCGTGGTAACCATGAAGTCATGATGCGGGGCACCTTTGCCAACGTGCGTATCAGAAACGAAATGCTGGATGGCGTTGAAGGCGGGTTCACCAGGCACATCCCCTCCGATGAGCAGATGCCCATCTATGATGCGGCCATGAAGTATCAGGAAGAGGGCACACCGCTGGTGGTGATTGCCGGCAAGGAATACGGTACCGGCTCCAGCCGCGACTGGGCCGCCAAGGGCACCCGTTTGCTGGGCGTTAAGGCGGTGGTGGCGGAATCCTATGAACGGATTCACCGCTCCAACCTGATCGGTATGGGGGTAATGCCACTGCAATTCCCGGAGGGTGTGGATCGCAAGAGCCTGAAACTCACGGGTGAGGAAACCATCAGCATCAAGGGGCTATCAGGTGAGATCAAACCCGGGCAGAAGCTGGAAATGACCGTAACCTATCCGGATGGCGGCACGGAGACTTGTGAACTGCTGTCGCGGATTGATACCGCCAATGAGGCCGTGTACTTCCGGCATGGAGGTATTTTGCATTACGTGGTCCGGGAGATGCTCCGTACCGCCTGAGAGCAGTGAAAGAGAACCGGTAAGCGAATTCAAAAGAAACGAAGAGGGAGACTATGACCGACAAGCCGTTTCTGACAGACGTCAAAACCCTCCGCGAGAGGGCACGGAAACACATTGAGCAGGGTGCCGTGACCGAGGGTTACGGCGCCAACCGTGACAATGTGGTCAACATACTCAATGAGGCCCTGGCGACGGAGATTGTCTGTACCTTGCGCTATAAAAGTCATTATTTCCGGGCGGAGGGCATCAACGCCAATGTTGCGGCCCAGGAGTTCCTGGAACATGCGGATCAGGAACAGCAGCACGCCGACTGGCTTGCCGAGCGCATTGTGCAGCTGGGCGGCAAGCCCAATTTCTCACCGGAGGGCCTGCTGACCCGGTCCCATGCCGAGTTTGTGGAGGGTGACACCCTCCGGGACATGGTGGTGGAAGACCTTGTGGCAGAGCGGATTGCCATCGACAGCTACCGTGAGATTGCCCGCTATCTGGGCGACCAGGACCCGACCTCAAGGCGCATCATCGAGGATATCCTGGCCCAGGAAGAGGAGCATGCTGACGATATGGCCGGTTTGCTGGAAGGGTTGGATGCCTGAAGAAACGGCGCGCCTGGCTGCTGATGCAAGGTTTATAAGTCAGTGGTCAGGCGACATTTTCAGGCAAACTGATCCAGAAAGTCGAGCCTTCTCCGGGTGTGGAGGTGAATCCTACTGAACCATCCATACGGGTAATCAACTCCCTGGTGATTGCCAGCCCAAGGCCGGTTCCCCCCTTGCTCCGGGTTGCAGATCCATCTGCCTGCGCAAATTTGTCGAAAACCTGTTCTTGAAACTCTCTGGGGATGCCTTCTCCATAGTCGCGGACAAAAATGGTTGCCAGACCATCCTTTTCCGTAGCGAACAGCTCCACATCACTTCCCTGGTCGGAAAATTTGATAGCGTTGGAAAGCAGGTTGTTGAGAGCCTGGGCCATGTGTCGCGTGTCGACCTGAACTGAAAGAGAGTCGGGCACCGTCCCCAGGCGTATTGCAATGTTTCTTCGCTCCCCCAGGGGCTGGTTGGCCTCCGCTGCCTCTTCGAGGATTTGCCTGAGCGGTGCCGGTTCCAACTGAAAACTCATTTTTCCAGCGACCAGTTTATCGATATCCAGTAAATCATTAATGAGGTCAGTGAGCTGGCGGCCGTTGCGGGTGGCGATTTCCAGCATGTTTCTGGCCTTGTCCGGCAGAGGTCCGGCAATACCGGAAGAGACCAGATCCAGAGAGCCCACGATGGAGGTCAAGGGTGTGCGAAGTTCGTGGCTGACAGTGGAAATAAACTCACTCTTGAGCCTGTCCATTCGCCTGCGTTCAGAAATGTCCTCTACCAGTGACCAGATCAAAGGTTCACCAGCGACACTTTTTACCAGGATGCCCTGAATAAGAACCGGTACCAGGGCGCCGTCTTTTCGCTTGATCTCCTGTTCAAATGGCCCGTAACGGCCATGCTCTTTCAGATCTTTGGCGGCCTGCTGCTTGTGCTTTTCATACCCCGGTGGTGTCACATCCCAGTATTCAAGCTCCATGAACTCTGAATAGGTGTAACCCGTACAGTCCAGTAACGCTGCGTTCGCATCCCGGTTCTGTCCACTGTAGAAGTCGGTCAGCACAATGCCGATTGGAGACAGTTCGAAGAATGCACGCAATTGCTGTTCACTCTCCTGAAGGGCCAGCTGGGTACGCTTTTGCTCGTCAATATTGGCAATAAAACCATGCCATATTGAACTGCCGTCCGGTCGGTGCTCTGGTGTGGCCCGCCCCTCGACCCATTTCCAGTTGTCACCGGATATCTTGACTCGATACTGGGACTCCCAAACACTCAGCGACTCCTGGGATTGCTGAATCGACTCGGTCACGTGAGCAACATCTTCAGGATGTATAGCGTCGAATGCGTAACTGGCATCTTCTTTGGCAGCTTCAGGCGAAACACCGTATATGTCGTATATGCCCTCGCTGCTGTAGGGAAACCGTGAGCGACCGTCCGGATATCGCTGGAACTGGTACAGCATTCCGGGCACGTTTACCGACAGTTTCTTCAGCGTATCTTCATGAACATGTTGCTGCAGAAGGGCAGCCGTCCATTGGGCGAGCCCCACGATGAACAGGCGATCCAGGTCTGTAAACGGGGTCGTTCTCGGTGAAACCGATGAAAAATTCAGTGTGCCGAACAGCTTGCCATCAAACTCTATGGGCGCGGCGATATAGCTCTCCAGGCCCTGCTCGGCATAGCAGGGTTGGTTCCGGTATTCGGAATTGGCCATATGGCTGATTGCCAGGTGATCCCGCTTTTCCAGCATCAGTGAGCAATAGGTTTGATTTACCGGTATTGATAGTCCTGTGGTCAGGACTGAATCGTCCGGCGCCCTGAACCATCGGATGGTATAGATTTCTTCGTTGATTTCGCTGACGATGCCTGTTTCCAGCCCGAGGTGGCCCAGGCCCAGATCCAGAGCCATGGTTATTTTTTGTTCCAGGGACCCGGAGGTATCGACAGTGAGCCTGTTGAGCGCGCTCAGAATCCTGGTTTTTTCCAGTTGTTCCCGGCGGGATTCCCGCGCCTCGAAGTCATTGATTTCGTCTTCAGCACACTGGGCAAGCTCCCGGAGCAGTTCCTGCTGCGCCGAATCGAGCGATTGTGGTCTGGTTCCAATGATGCAAAGCGTGCCGAGGCGGTATCCCTCCTTGTTGTGGAGTGGCGCACCTGCATAGAAGCGAATGTAGGGCGCTCCGGTAACCAGTGGATTATCAGAAAAGCGGGAATCACGATGGGTGTCTTCGATGATAAAAAGCTGTGGGCTGTGAATGGCGTGCCCGCAGAAAGAAATGTCCCGTGATGTCTGGCGGGCATCCAGTCCCTGGCAGGATTTGAACCATTGCCTTTTCTCATCAACCAGGGAAACCAGGGCAATGGGAACGCTGAACGCCAGTTTCGCCATTCGCGTCAACCGGTCAAACCGCTCCTCCGGCGGCGTATCCAGAAGGTCCGTATTCTGCAGGGCGAGCAGTCGATCTGGTTCGTTGGCTGGTGTTTCAGGTGCTTTCATCGGCCTGCTCTCCTGTCGAACCTGCGTCTTCGGCGGTCGGTATGTCCACCCAGAAATGTGCCCCGTTATCATTGTAATAGCCAACAGCGCCACTCATCAGCCTTGCCAGCTCATCACTGATGGCAAGCCCCAGCCCTGTGCCTTTGACGGATCGGGTGGTACCGGTCTCTGCCTGCGCAAATCGCTTGAAGACACTGTCGGCAAAAGAATCCGGCACTCCGGAACCCTGGTCACTGACCGTAATCCGGACCCGCCCTGGCGCCCGTCGTTCCGCCGTTAGCCTGACGATCCCGTTTTTCGGAGAATACTTGATGGCGTTACTGAGGAAGTTGTCGAGAATCTGCCGAACCCTGTGTTTGTCGCAATACAGGTGGACGGAGACGTTTGCTTCAGCTTCGAGTTGCACGGCATGCTCCGCAGCCATCGTGACGTTGTCAGCAATGGCAGCGTCCAGAATGGGTGCGAGTGGTTCGCTCTGGATGTGAACTTTCAGATTTCCGCTCGAGAGTTTGTTGAAATCCAGCAGATCGGAAATCAGCAGCTGCAAGCGTTCCCCGTTTCTGAGTGCGAGGTTGGCCATTTCCTGGCTTTTATCGTTGAGCGGGCCGGTGATTCCGGAAGACAGCAGTTTCAGGGCACCAGTCATGGAAGTGAGGGGGGTGCGTAACTCGTGACTGACGGATGACATGAAGTGTTCCTTGAGTCTTGCCAGGTTGTCCCGCTCCTCCAGCAGTCGGTTGAATGCACTGGCCAGGCTTTTGAGCTCTGGGAGGCCGGTTTCTCTAAGGCGCATCGCGGAATCCGGCTGTTCAGCCATTCGCTGAATTCGCGAGGTCATCCGATCCAGAGGCGACATGGTGGATCTGACAAGGAGGTAGCTCAACACAACCAGTCCCAGGGTGATCAGTAAACTGATACCGAAAAAGCGAACAAACGATTCTCTCGCAGGTGTTGTTACCTGCTCGTAGGGTACGGCACGAACGAATACCCACCCCAATCTCTGCAGGTGTTTGGTAGCGTATAGCAGGGTCTGGCCCTGCTGGTCCTCTATCTGGCCCAGGGTCATGCCGGACAGCGCTGCGTCGGTCAGGGGATCTGCGCCCGGTGGTGGTAACGGCTCGATACGCTGTGAGCCCTGTCCGGAATCAACGTATAGAAAGTTTTGCGTATCAATGATTATTTCAATGCTCTGTGAGTCACTGCTGCCGGATTTACGATTCTCCGGTAGCAGGTTGGTTTCGCCAAGATCAAGGATCCCGCCAACAAACCCCAGCAGGTCGTTATCATCCGTTTCAATTGGCGCAAGAAAAGACAGCAGCGGTCTGCCCGTGGTCCGTCCGATGATGGGTTTGCTGACTACGGGACGCCGTGTTTCCAGTGTCTCCTGGAAGTGTGGGCGATCCAGGTACTGGGTGCCGACACGATCGGGAACGTAGATACTCTCGGCGACTGCACGTGCCTCTTCATCGAATACCAGCAACCCGGCTGGCATCAGTTCGTGCAGTGATGTTTGTCGCCCCAGTGCTGCCTCCAGATCGGCCGGGTCTGGCAGATCATTGTCGCTGGCGAGTTGGCCTGCCAGAGCAGACAGGGCATTCAGGCGGAGCTGAAGCTTCTGGTCAACCTGCTCTGAAGTCCTCTCGGCCTCCAGTATCTGACGCTGGATCAGCAAGTCCTCAAAGTCGTGAATCAGAGCCTGGTAAGCGGTTACTACGATAGCGGCAACTGTCAACAGACTGCCACCGATAACAATCAGCGCCACCCGGCTGCCAAGGGAAAGGGATTTGCCTGAGCGCAAAGAAGTGCCTCGTCGTTGCTTTTTGCGGGAGAATGTTTTGTGATGAACACAGATTAGCCGAATCAATGTGGTTGTATCACCAAAATTTTGAGGTGTCAGGCCTTTTATGGACAAAAAAGCACCAGAAGGCGTCGCGGAGAAACTCGCCCGCCTGCGATTGAGTTTCCGCAGCAAAACAGAGGGCGAACTCGATCAGTTAGCGGAAATTGCTTTCCAGCTGACTCGTGACGACCGGGCACGCCCGGACATAACAGAAAGCATTTTATCAGCCTACAGCACACTGCACCGGCTGGCAGGTTCTGCCGGGACTTTTGGGTACACCGCATTGGGTGATCAGGCACGCCTTCTTGAACAAAACTTGAAGCCGTTGGCAGAGCAACTGACTGCTGATACAGATAAGCATTGCGATCACCGCGAGGAAGAGACGCAACAGTTGCTTGAAGTTATCGCTGAAGCACAGCATCTGCGTAAGCTGCTCGATGGGACCGCTGAGTCTGCAGAGCGTTTACCACAACGCCAGCCGCGTGCGAGAAAAAATGAAGTTCAGTCAGCTCCGGACATTCAAGTTATTTTGTGCGGGCTCCCGGAAAAAACGGCGATTTTTCTGGAACATGCGCTCTCTAACTATGGATTCTTGATATCCAGAATGGATATCGGGTCTGTGTCGCTGAAGCAAAAGCCGGGAATGACAGCGGTGGTGACCAGTGAAGACTCGCTTTCCCTGGTGTCGAGAGTGTTGGACCCTCTCGAGTCCGAAAGTAGCGCAGGCAGACCTCCGCTCTTGTGTATGGGGCGCCAGGATGATTTCAAAAGCCGGTACGCACTGGCTGACGCGGGTGCGGACGCTTTCTTTCCAGAGCCCATTGACGCCCCGCAGCTGGCAGAAAGAATAGAGCGGTTGGTGAATGACCAGAATGAACTGGTTTCCGGTAGGATACTGATTCTTGATGATGACGAATACCTGGCTACCCGTTACTGCACAGTCCTTGAAAACGCCGGTTTTCGTGTAAGAGCGATCAATGACCCGGAAACCGTGCTTGCCGAGCTGTCGGAGTTTCGCCCGGATATAATGCTCCTGGATGTACGTATGGGAGCCTACTCGGGAACCACAGTCGCCAAGCTGATCCGCTTTGACCCGGAGTGGTTGAGTCTACCCATCGTCTATCTCTCATCCGAGCGGGATAAACACGTCCAGCTCGAAGCCCTGGCCAAAGGGGCGGATGAATTCATCACCAAACCGGTTTCTGATGACTACCTTGTCCGGACGGCGCAGATCCGCTGTTACCGTGCCCGGCAGCTGAACGAATTGCTGATAAAAGATAGCCTTACGGGGCTGTTGAAGCATTCCGTTATCAAGCAGGAGGTAGTAAACGAGCATGCCAGATGCCAGAGAATGTCGCATGTGTCAGCCGTAGTGATGCTGGATCTTGATCATTTCAAGTCAGTGAACGACCAGTATGGCCACCGAGCGGGTGATGCGGTGATCAAGGCGCTGGCCAACCTGCTCAGGCATCGTCTGCGTTCAACGGACCTGATAGGGCGTTATGGTGGGGAGGAGTTCGCAGTAATCCTGCCGGAGTGTACAACCGATGAAGCACAGAACGTGTTGACCCAGATATGCAACGCGTTTGCCGACCTGTCATTCGCCACTCCGGAAGGCAATTTTTCGGTCACTCTGAGTGCCGGAATCGCTGGCCTCGATGCATTTGCCTCCGGTAGCGATGCCCTGGACGCTGCTGATCAGGCACTGTATGAGCGTAAGACTTCCGGCCGAAATGGCGTTACCGTTTTTCATCAGGTTTAAAGCGCGACCCTTATGAGATCACTGATTCTGGAAGACGATGTATTGCTCGCTGACCTGATAGAAACCGTGGTTGACGGACTTTATCCGGGCGGCACGGTTTTCGTCACGTCCTCGGTTGAAACTGCCCTGGAGCATTGGTGGAAACAGGGGGCTGACCTGATGATTATTGACTGGAACTTGCCGGACGGTTCTGGTCTTGATGTGGTCAGAACCGTTCGGGAAAATGACAAACAGTCTCCGATCGTAATGGTTTCCGGCCGTTCGGACCGGGAGTCTGTCCTCAAGGCTGCCCACTATGGCATCAGTGGCTACATCAGCAAGCCGTTTGATGTGTCATTTCTGCATGAAAGGTTGACGGTATTGGTGGGGCCTGCAACTGGTCAGTGCGAAATGCCGCCGGACCTCAATGACCTCTTGCAGAGTTCGATGGACTCGATCATCCAGCTTCCGGCCGCTTTTGATGCCGCAAAGATTATTGAGTTGTTTGATCGCAAAGAGGATCTTTCCGTGTCGCAGCTTGCCGAGCGCTGGAACGGGGAGGTGGCTTTGACGACCCGGCTGCTTGACGTCGCCAACAGCGCTTCGCTTCAGAAAACGGGGGAGCCTGTGCGCAATCTCAGAGATGCGATTGCAACCCTGGGCGTGGACAGGTCGTTGCAGCATGCCATGGCGCTGTCGCTTGATATATCCGGGCAATTGCGTGACAGCCGCCTCGCTGAAATCGCTGCCGGGTTTCTCGAAACATCCAAAAAGGTAGCAGGCGAGGCTGAACGGATTGCGCTGAGAGTGGGCGCCAATCATTCTGAGGTTCACACCGCAGCATTGCTCAGCCGCGTGGGCGAGTTGGCCGTGCTCAAGGTGATGCAACAATGCCTCGATCGCAACGGCTTGATATCTGATGACCGGATTGAGGCCGAACTGCAAACATGGGCACAGAGATATGGTAACCGGCTCAAGGTACAGTGGCACCTGCCCTTGCAGTTGAGGGAGTTAATTGGTGCTGTTCACTTTTTACCGCGTGATGCGACGAGTAAGTCGAAACTGATTATGCGCGCGTCCGCATTACAGATAAATGGAGAGGGCTCTGGCGAGGAGTGTTTGCGTCTTTTACGCAGATTGGGTTTGAGCGATAGCAACGCGGAGAGTCACAATGGGTGAGAAGTCAGAAGAGCTTCAGCGAATCCTTTATGTGGAGGATGACGCAGACATCCGGGCAGTCGCTGAACTGGCACTGGAAACGGTGGGTGGATTTTCGCTCAAAACGTGTAGTTCGGGGCAGGAAGCACTTGATGAAGGTCCGGATTTTGGGCCCGATCTGGTCCTTCTTGATGTGATGATGCCCGGCATGGATGGCCCGTCGACATTACGTGCCATGCAGGCAAACCCTGTGTTGAAGAGTGTGCCGGTGGTATTCATGACCGCCAAGGTGCAAACTGAAGAAGTTGCGTTCTACCGGGAGCTGGGAGCTGTAGAGGTGATACCCAAGCCATTCGACCCCATGACCCTGGCAGACCGGATACGCGAAATATGGAAGTCCAAGGTTTGAGCATGTTTAACAAAGAATCTCCGGAAGCACTCAAAAGCAAACTGAACCTGGAAACCTCCAGGATCAGCTGGCATGACCTGCAGGTCTATTACGCCCGTGGTCATGTGGTGAAGGTGTCTCCGGAACTGGATCTGCTGGATGTTGCAGCAGAACTGGCAGCCGACAACACCGCAAGGTTCAGGAGCTGGATGGACGCCGGTCAGGTGGGTGATGTTGCGCCTGATCTGGCCCGTCACTGGTACAAGGAAAACACCGAACTCTGGGCCGTGGTCATTGCGCCCTGGGTTCTGGTGCAGGACAGGTCCGGCCATGTGCTTCACTGACTGTTATGTGGTCACGTCGTGAAACTGCACTACTTCCACGGCCGTGGCCCGCTGCGTTCCCTGGTGATGCTTCGTGACCAGCGCCGGGTGGAGCTTTTCATCAAACCGATTGGTGATGACGTCTGGGCGCTGGTTGCGCTCAGTGGTCCGTTGAACGGCCAGCCCGAAAAGCACCGTTGCCAGGGTCCCTATCGTTCGATTACCCGGGCCGAAGGCGTATTGCGCAGTATTGCGGGGGCACTGATGGGAGATGATTACCAGCCCCAGCCCCACGACTACGTGGTCTGGTCGGTGATGGCCCAGCGCCTGGCCCGTTCCATTCGTGTAGACTGCGATGCCAGTGCCGGTCACTTTCATTTCGATCCGGATCAGTACGAGCCGATCGGCTGAATTGCCGCACTATCCACGACCATTCCCGAGGGTTATATGCTGACCGGCGCATTGCTGATTCTGGCACCGTTATTTCTGGGCTTTGCCCTGGCACTGGAAAACCGTCAACTGATGACGGCGATCCACTACACCGTTGAGGGGCTGATCTATTTTATCCTGGCGTTGCTGGGCCTGGGTCTGGGCCAGATGGAAGGCTTGTCTGCCCAGCTTGGCGGAATGGCGGCCCAGGTCCTGCTGCTGGTTGTTGTCCTGCTGGTGGCAAACATGATCGGATTGTGGCTGTTCCATCGCTGGCAGCCGATGACCGTTGAACGTCCGGAGGGTGATGTCGGCACCGGCTATCGCCGGCTGTTTCTGGCCGGTCTGAAACCTTTGGTGGCGGTTGTGGTCGGCCTGCTTGCCGGCTTTTATCTGTTGCCGGATATGCCCATGGCCGAACAGGTGGCGACCTGGGCTCTGATGCTGCTGCTTTTCTTCATCGGCATCCAGTTGCGTAACGCCGGCCTGTCCCTGCGCAAACTGTTGATGAACCGACAGGGCCTGGGCATTGCGCTGGCCCTTACGCTCAGTTCCCTGGTGGCCGGCATTGTGCTGATACCCTGGCTTGGGCTGCCCTGGCACGACGTGCTCGCCATGGCATCCGGCTTTGGATGGTATTCCCTGTCGGGCATTGTGATCGGTGATGCCCTGGGGCCTGCCTGGGGTGGCGTTGCCTTTCTCAATGACGTTATCCGGGAAATCATAGCCCTGGCCATCATTCCCCTGCTGATTTCCACCCGGCCGGCCATGGCCATTGGCTACGGCGGTGCCACGGCCATGGACTTTACCCTTCCGGTGATCCGCAGCAGCGGTGGCCTGGCTTGTGTGCCTGTTGCCATTGCTTCCGGATTCCTGTTGTCGTTTTTGTCGCCGGTGTTGATGGCGGTGTTTCTTTCGTTGGGATAAATTGATACGCCGCAGTGCATGTTGCGGTTGTATCGGTAAACTGTCACGCAGTAAGCTGACTTTTCTTGATAAAAGTTAATTAACGCTACCTTGCCCGGAAACCAGATGCAGCGCCGTGACTTTCTTGGTTTATCAATAGCCGCTGGTCTCTCTGTGGCCGGGTTATCCGGTTGCAGCAAACCCGGGCCCCTGGCTTTCGGGATTCACCCCTGGATCGGGTATGAGCCACTGTATCTGGCACGGGACTTTGGCTGGTTGCCGGAGACGGTCACCTTCAGGACCGGTACCTCGGCCCGGGACTCAATGAATGGCCTGCTGTCCGGTGAGCTGGGCGGCGCGGCATTGACGCTTGATGAAACCATCAGGGTCTGGTCCCAGGGCACAGAACTGGTGGTCGTGGCCGTGGCCGATGTGTCTGCCGGGGCTGATGTTCTGATGGTTCGCCCCCGGATCAGTGAACTGGCGGATCTCAGGGGCCAGCGCATAGCGGTTGAGCTGGATGGGGTCTCCGGTATCCTGTTGCTCAAGATCCTTGAGGTTGCCGGCCTCACCCGGGATGACATTGTTACGGTTGATCTGCCGGTAAACCTGCATCCCGAGGCCTGGGCCCGTGGTGATGTGGATGCGTCTGTCTGTTACGAGCCGACGGTTTCGGCGCTTGAACAAGAGGGCGGGGTCCGGCTCTTCGACAGCAGCGAAATGCCGGAAACCATTTTTGATGTGCTCGTGGTGACCCGTGACACGGCGGAACAGAACCCACGGGCAGTGCGCGACCTGGTTGCAGCGCACTTTTCCGGCTTGCGTCATCTGGTGCGGAGTATGCACGATTCCATTTACCGGGTGGCAAGTCGTCAGGGAATCCGGCCCGAGAACGTGAAGAGCGCTCTGGGAACGGTGATGCTGCCGGATCTGGCGGCAAATCAGCGTTACCTCGCTGCCTCTGGCCGGGTGGAAGCCATGGCCCGTTCGCTCTCCCGCCTGATGGTTCGTGAGGGAATGATCCCAGGTGAGCCCGGATTCCGGCGCCTGTGCGATCCTGCCTTTCTGCCCAGGAGGCTGTCTTGAGCGTTCGCTGGCGGCCCTCAATCCTGATTATAATTTCTTTTGTTACCGCATGCCTGACAAGCGAAATTGCTCCTGCCCGGGAAACCCTGGCGCTTGGTGTGTTCGCCTATCGGTCTGATCACATTATCCGTGAACGATACGAGCCGCTGGTCCGCTATCTCTCGGAAGAGGCTGGAGTGGACGTAACACTCGAAGTGCTCAACCAGGATCAGATGAGCCGAGCGGTTGCCGCCAACAGGCTGGATTTTTTCCTGACCAATCCGAGCCATTTTCTCCAGATACGCAGTGAAAGAAGCCTGACCGGTGTTCTGGCCACCCTGGTCCGGCGCTCGGGAGACAATTCTACCGCAAGCCTGGGCGGCGTCATGTTTACCAGGGCGGAGCGGGAGGATATTGATGCCCTCGGAGACATCCAGGGTAAAAGTATTGCCTCGCCGGGGGTTCATTTTCTTGGTGGGTATCAGGCTCAGGCCCTGGAATTGCTGGATGCCGGAGTTGATATCCGCCGGATGAACCTGGTTCGTTTCGTGGATACCCATGATCGGGTTGTGCGGTCGGTGCTTTCGGAAGACTCTGACGTCGGCTTCATTCGCACCAGTATTCTTGAAGAGATGGCCCTGGAAGACCCGGACTTACTCGCGCAGATAAAAGTACTGAACCACCAGGCACTGGCGGGGTTTCCCTACGCCGTGTCGACACGCCTCTATCCGGAGTGGCCTCTGGTGGCTCTGCCCCACGTTAATGAGCGAGACGTCCGTCGGGTCGCCTCCGCGCTCTTTGCCCTTGAGCCGGAAGACGAAGCGGCCGCGGCTGCCGGCATAAGCGGTTTTTCCCCGCCTGCGGATTACCAGTCGGTGGAGTACCTGGCCCGAACGCTTCGAGTGCCCCCCTACGACCAGATGCCACAGGTAACCTGGGTTGATGTCCTGAATCAGTATCGCATCTGGGTGTTCACGATTCTGGTTCTGGTCATTCTGCTGCTGGGCAGCTCGCTGTGGCTTGGCCGGAGCAAGCGCGAACTGGCAGTGCAGCAGAAACGACTCAAACGGCTCATTCGTGACTGGCCCCAGCCGGCCCTGCTGATTCGGGAAGGTGTATTGGTCAATACCAACCGAGCTGCCGTGGATCTGCTCCGGTATGCCTCGGATGAATCACTGCACGGCAAGGGCCTCGCGGTCTTTTCACCGGAGTACCAGCCGGATGGGCAACTCTCCAGCCAGAAGATGGCGCAGACCCTCGTCAGGGTGAGAGGCGGCCTCGTGGAACAGTGCGAATGGATGTTGCTTCGCTCCGATCGAACCGAGGTCTGGGTTGACATGACCCTGGCTCCGGTTGAGGGTGAAGGTGACAGCGAACCGGTCATACTCTGCTCCCTTTATGATATCACCAGGAGGAAACAGGCCGAGCAACGCCAGCGCCTGGCCGCAAGTGTGTTTGATCATGCCCGCGAAGCGATTTTTATCACCGACAGCCATGGCGTGGTTCTTGACGCCAATGACGCCTATCTTGAGATCACTGGCCGGCCCCAGAAGCGGGCCATCGGACGTTTGCCACCGCTGCCGCTGGATGAGGGCAGCAGTGTTTTCTCCACTGCCAGGAATCAGGGCTTCTGGTCGGGAGAGTTCGCCTGCAAGCATCACAACGGCGATAACCTGATTCTCGCGGTAACCATCAGTAGCGTGCGTGGGGACCATGGTGAAGTTTCCCATTTCGTAGGCATCTTCAGCGATATCACCCGGCTCAAGGAACAGGAGCGGAAGCTTCTGGTGATGGCGCATTACGATGCACTGACCGGCTTGCCGAACCGCGTTCTGTTTTCCGACCGGCTGCAGCAAGCGATGGCACTGGCCCTCCGCCAGGGGGTCAGGCTGGCGGTGGTCTATATCGACCTGGACGAATTCAAGCCGGTCAATGACGCCTTTGGCCATGAGGCGGGTGATCAGCTACTGATTGAAATTTCCTCTCGAATGCGGGCAGTGCTGCGGGAAGAAGACACCCTGGCCCGCCTGGGCGGGGATGAATTTGCGGCTATCGTGACCAACGTCCAGCGAGAGGACTCTCTGGAGGGCCTGCTGGCGCGCCTGCTGGGCCGGGTGGCTGAACCGGTCTGGGTGGCGAACCACAGCGTGGAAGTATCGGCCAGTATTGGTTACACCCTGTTCCCGCAAACTGAAAACCTGGATGGTGATCAGCTGCTTCGCCAGGCAGACCAGGCCATGTACCAGGCCAAACATCGGGGCCGTAACCGTTATGTCCGGTTTTCCGCGCCCTCTGGCTGACAATCACCGTCAAACAGTTCGGTAGCCGGTTATCTGGCCCGATTTCAGACAAGAAACTTGCGGATATCAATCCGGTATTCGTCCGGGTCAACGGAGCGCAGAATACGGTCCTGGGTGCCCGGCCTGGAGAGATCAATCGTATCCACGGTGATGGGCAGGCGGAAACGGGTGTTGTACATCACGCGGACCACGGGCAGTCGCTGGTCGTCGTCGTTGGTTTCCACCACCACCCCGAGCCGTCCGCTCTCCAGAAGTACCAGTGAGCCAATGGGATAGAGGCCTACGCAACGGATAAACTCTTTCACCAGGCCGGGGTCAAGATGGCTGCCGCTCCATTCCAGCAGTTTCTTGAGGCCCTGGGTCGGGGTCATGCCCTTGTGGTATACGCGATCGGCGGTGATGGCATCATAAACATCGGTAATCGCCACCATGCGGCCGTAAACGGAGATTTCGTCCCCCTGCAGCCCTTCCGGATAGCCGCTGCCGTCCAGTCGCTCATGGTGCTCTGCCGCGGTGACAATTGTCAGCTCACCAATGCCCTCGGTTGACCTGAGGATGTCGCTGGAATGCCGGGCATGGGCTTTCATGACCTCGAATTCCTCCGGTGTCAGTCTTCCCGGCTTATGGAGTATTTCATCCGGCGTGAGGATCTTGCCGATATCATGAAGCAGGGCGCCGACAATGGTCTGGTGAAGGGCGTCGGCCGGCAGCTTGCGGTAGTTGCCGAACAGGGACATCAGCACGCTGAGGTTGACGGAATGCTCCAGCAGGTAGTTGTCTTTCTCGCGGATACGGCCCAGGCAGCTGAGGGCGTTGGCGTTGCGGAAAACCGAACTCTGAAGCTCGTCGGCCAACTGGTGGATGGGGGCGATATCAATGGCACCGCCGAATTTCACGCTGTTCATCAGGTTGCCCACCAGGCCCTGGGCCTGGCTGTGTACCTGCCGGGCGAGCACCATTTCCTCGGCCACACTGACGCGCCTGTAAACCCCAGGTCTCAGTTCCCCCGCACTCTGCAGAGCCGACTCGTTTCGCCGGTCAACCTCATGGGCCGGTTCCGAATCCTGGGAGTCCAGACCACGGGACACATCGATATAAACGTGATCCACCCCCATCCGGAGGATTTTCTCGATGGTTTCCTCTCTTTTGATCACACCGCGACGGCGCTGGGTATTGTGTGGAATCCAGTCGTTGTTCAGGTCGGTGATGTACATTCCGACCTTCAGTGCCGATACGGGGATGCGTTTGATCATTGCCGCTGGAAGAACGTTCTCAGGCTATTGTCGTAGGTGGTAGCCAACACGTTCTCCAACGGTAACTGTTTCACTTCGGCGATTTTCTCGGCCACAAACGGGATGTAGAAGGGTGCGTTCTCCCTGCCGCGATAGGGCACCGGGGTCAGGAAGGGCGAATCCGTCTCCAGCAGTATCTGTTCAATGGGAGCCATGCGCACGATATCGCGCACGTTTTCCGCCTTGTTGAACGTGGTGATGCCGTTAAAACCCAGGCACCAGCCTTCATCCAGCGCATACCGCGCCAGCCCGGGGCCGGAGGTGAAACTGTGAATCACCCCGCGACGGCTGAGGGTGGTTTCGAATTCTTTCAGTATCTCGATGGTGTCGTCATCGGCCTCGCGGCTGTGAATCACCACCGGGCAGTCGGTGTCGCAGGCAATCTGCAGCTGGCGGCGAAAAACTTCACGCTGAACACTGCGGTCTGCGTTGTCATAGAAGTAGTCCAGGCCAATCTCACCCACCGCTACGATTTTATCGTCGCCGGCATGGGCACGGATTTCCGCTTCCGCGGCATCTGAATACTTTTCCGCGTCATGGGGGTGAACACCCTGTGTACCGTACACCCAGGGAGCGACCTGGCTGAGTTCCCGGACTGTGGCCAGGTTGTCCGGGGAGACGGCAATCGTGATCACGCGCTCGATGTTCACCCGCTGCGCTTCGGCCAGGGTTTCCTCCAGGGGGCGATCCTTGAGGTAATCCAGGTGGCAATGGGTTTCGATAATCGGATGATCGAATACGGGAATCTCGCGACGTTTTTTACTCATATCCGGGCACTACACTCCAACGCAACCCTGCTAATGGCTGCTATTCTGAACATTTGGTCGAGCCAGTTTACCAGCTTGTCCGATTATTGACCTGTATTAACTCCATAGGGAGTAGCACGGAGCTTTATTGATGACATTATCGGCGTTTGCCCGTTCCTTTCTTTTCGACCTCAAGAAGCCCCGGTTCCGGGAATACCCGACCTTGCTGGACAACGATGAGAAGCTGCCCGGGCTGGAGGCCAGCCTGGAGCAGATTGGTGAATACCAGCGCCGGTTGTGGGCCAACCAGTCGAAAGCTGTGCTGCTGATCACCCACGGCCCTGACACCAGCGGCAAAGACAGCCTGATCCGGACCCTGGCAACCTACGCCGACCCTGCCGGCTTCCATGCCTGGTCATTCAGCCGGCCCAAAGGCGCCGAAACCCGTCATGATTTCCTCTGGCGGGTAACGCCTTTCCTGCCGGGCTTCGGTGACATGGTGGCATTCAACCGAAGCCATCACGAGGCGGTGATTGCCGAGCGGGTATGGCCGGTTCACGAGCCCGACAGCTATAACTGGAAGAACCGTTACCAGTCCATCCGGAACTTCGAGAGCCATCTGGTGGAAGAGGGTACAACGGTGATCAAGATCTGGCTCAACCTGTCCGAGGACGAACATCGTGAGCGACTCCTCAAACGCCTCGACAAGCCCCGTAAACGCTGGAAATTCGATCGATCGGATATTGATGGCTGGCAGAAACGTGGTGATTATGAAAAGTTCGCCGAAGAAGCCCTGGCGGCGACCCATACAAAGGAAGCGCCCTGGTTTGTTGTTCCCGGTGACAGAAAGCCCCAGGCAAGGGCTATCGTTGCATCCATACTGGCCGAGCAACTGGAGCGCCTGGCTCCGGACTATCCGAAGGAGGACGAGGGCGTACTGGAAGAGTATCGTCGCCTGTTGGCCAGGAATGGCGTGAAGTGAATCAGAGGGAGAGGCGCATGCACATTGTTGTTGTCGGTGGCGGCGTGGTGGGCATGACCACGGCCTATGAACTGAATCGCAGGGGGCACCGGGTTACGGTGCTGGAACGTCACGGTATTGCCGGCAACGAAACCAGCAAGGGCAACGCGGCCCAGCGTTCCTATGGGGTGGTTTACCCCTGGGCGGATCCGGCCATGGTGATGAAGGCCATACCCTGGCTGTTCAAAAAGGACGGGCCCCTGAAACTGAGGCTGCCGCCTTCCATGGAATCCCTCAGGTTCCTGTTCTCTACACTGCGATATGCCCGCTCGCCAGGGCTCTTTGGCCTGAACAAGCGCGCCATGCTCCGCCTGGGCATCCACAGCCGCGAGCGGTTTCTGGCCCTTGAACAGGAGCTGGACCTGCACTTCGATGGGGACCATCGGGGGCTCCTCCACCTGGCCAGCACCCCGGATGCCCTCGAGGGCTACCGCCAGACCCACAAACTGCTCAACGAGCTTGGTATCGCGTCCCGGTTGCTGACCCCCGGGCAGGTTCGTGAGGCGGAACCCGGAATGACCGGCAACGGCCCGCTCTATGGCGCCCTGAGCTACGATACTGACGGCACCGGCGACTGCCACCTGTTCTCCGTTGAACTCGCCAGGGCCTGTGAGTCGAAGGGCGTCACCGTGCGCTACAACACGGAGTCGGAGCACCTGATTGCCAACGATCACCGGGTGACTGGCGTTGCTGTTCGCAACAAGGACGGGAAAGCCGAGACGCTTGAGGCCGACGCGGTGGTGATTTGCGCCGGCTGCTGGTCCGGCCAGCTGACCCGCCCGCTGGGCCTTGAACTGCCCATCTACCCGGTCAAGGGCTATAGCTTTACGGTGCCACTGTCAGATCCTGACCGGGCACCGGTTTCCACCGTTCACGATGATAACTTCAAGGTGGTTTCTACCCGTCTGGGCAACCGCTTGCGGGCATCCGGGTTCGTGGAACTGGCCGATTTCAACCGCAACATTCCCGAAGCCCGGCTGGCCACCATCCGCAAATCCGTGGAGTCCCGATTCCCCGGCTGTGCGGACCTCCACGCTGCCGAAACCTGGACCGGTTTCCGGCCCATGACTCCGGACGGCCCTCCGATCATCGGCTATGGTCCCCGTGAAAACCTGTTCCTCAACACCGGTCACGGTACCTTCGGCTGGACCTTGTCGGCGGGCAGTGCGTCGGTTATTTCCCAATTGATCGGTGGCGAGGAGCCTTCGGTTTGCCTGGATGCGTTTCGGCCTGGACGGTTTGCCGAATAGTGTTTGGATTATGGCCTTGGGTGGATGAGCCGTTCCGGGGGCCCCTCACAAGATACGCTGTGAATACGTCCATGTACGCTCGACAAAAACATCCATGTTTTTGACGATCTTGTGAGGGGCCCCCGGAACGGCTCCCGGAGTTCACAGCTGCCTGTACGAGCAGGAACTACAGTTTCTTGTGTCTGACTCTTGGCAACGTTGGCCGAACACGCTCGTCTTCATGGTGCGGGCACAGCGAAAGTCAGACCGAGAGCGGGAACGACAAACTCACGAGTCTGGGCAGAGGACGGGTAAGGCTTTCCAGGATCGACAAAAACATGGATGTTTTTGTCGAGCGTACAGGGATGTATTCACCGCGTATCCTGGAAAGCCTTACCCGTCCTCTGCTTCTCCAAATCCGAAGGTTCTCCTAAGCGCCGCTCGATATTCCCACAAAGCGTATGCACAAACCCGACATCCCGCTCAGTAAGCAAAGGCAACCGCTGAAACACCCATTGTGAGAGTTTGCCTCCGTCAGGCGTATCCAGAGCCGGGAGGAGTACTTCCAGTCTTTGTCGCAGGGCACCGAGTCGGGCGTCAGATGCAGCAGGCCCGGATGGTGCCTCCGGGGCAGAGGCAAGGCCAGACAGTTCCCAGGCATAGAGCATGACGGCCTGGGACAGGTTCAGTGAGGGGTAGGCAACCGCCATGGGGAAGCCCGTCAGCAGGTCACACAGTGCCAGCTCGTCGTTGGACAGGCCACGGTCCTCTCGGCCGAATACCAGTGCGGCAGTGGCTACCGAAGTGCCTTTTTGGCTGATGATATCCCGCAGTTGCGCGGGCTCGTGCCAGTCCTTCCGGTGGTGGCGGGGCTTGGCCGAGGTGCCCATCAGCAGGTCTACGGAGTTTCTTACCGCCGCCAGATCAGGGAAAATGCGCGCATTGTCCAGAATATGATCGCTGCCATGGGCCAGCCAGTGGGCCTCCGGGCGGGTGTGCAGGTCCGAATTGACCAGCCAGAGCTCCGCGAAACCCATGGTGCAAAGGGCACGGGCGGCTGCCCCCACGTTTTCGGGAACCTTCGGTTCAACAAGTACAAAGGCCAGTTGCATGACGTTACCTCCGGTGGCGAGTTTACACCAGGGTGCTGAATCTTTTTACCAGCGATGGCAGCAGTTGAACGACTGGCTGGTGCAGCATCGTGAGCTTTGGCAGCCGGCACCGTTTACCGACCCGAGCCCCGCCTGGGTGCTCAAGTGGCCGGCGCTGGCGGAACGGGTGGCCAGTCTCTCTGACCAGGGCTGCCAGCAACTGGACGATGACCCCGGCATGCTTGCAAAGCTGGTGTCCCGGGAATTGTCGACACTTCAGGCGTTCAGTGAACTGACCCGGGTGCCGGTGCTGGCTTCCGGGCCCGAGCAGCCGAGTACCTTGCCGGAAATCCGCGCCACTGATATGCCTGGCCGCAAGCGGTTGCAATCCGGCGCTTTTGCCTCCGCTATCCGTCCGCTGAAGCACGATGTGCTGGACTGGTGCTGTGGCAAGGGGCACCTGGCCAGAACCCTGGCGCCGCTTTGTGATGGCAAAATAACCGGGCTCGAGTGGAACCGGGCACTGGTGGACGACGGTAACCGTCTGGCCGGAAAGTTCGGTGACCGGGTAACCTTGCGCCAGCAGGATGTGATGGACGAATCACTGAGTCTGCCCGGAGGCACCCATGGCGTTGCCCTCCATGCCTGTGGTGATCTTCACCGCCGGTTGATGAGCCGTGTGGTGGTTGAGGGCCTGCCCCGTCTGAGTTTCTCCCCCTGCTGTTACCATCTGACGGAAATTCCGGACTACGAGCCACTCTCGCAAGGAGCGAGGAAGTGGGAGCGGGTACTGAAATTGGACCGGAATGATTTGCGGCTGGCTGTGCAGGAAACGGTCACCGCACCTGAACGGGTCCGGCAGCAGACGCGCCGGGTCAGTTGCTGGCGGTTGGGCTTTGATGGGTTGCAGCGACAGTTGCGGGGTGTGGACGCCTATCTGCCCGTACCGTCCCATCCGCCGGGCTTGCTCTCTGGTGATTTCGCCGGTTTCTGTCGCTGGGCCGCCAAGAAGAAAGCCCTGGACCTGCCGCAGAACACAGATTTCGGACACTGGGAAGCCCATGGCGAGCAACGACTGCAGGAGGTGCGCCGCCATGAGCTGGTGCGGCACCTGTTCCGGCGGCCACTGGAGCTCTGGCTGGTTCTGGATTACGCCTTGTTCCTGCAGGAGCAGGGGTACCGGGTCAGGGTGGGTACGTTCTGCGAACGGCAGCTGACACCGCGCAACCTGCTGATTGACGCCGTCAGGAGTGATTCAGGATAAGCCCTCAGGGTTTACGGTAGACCACGTCTTCCACACAGCCATCCCGGAAATATACATAGGTCAGCTCATAGAGATTGCCGTAGTACTTGGTCTGGTAGACCCAGGTTTCCTGGGGTGTGGGGTAGGTTTCCGGCGGCCGGCCGAAGGCTTTGCGGACGTGCTCCTTGGTCATGCCCTTCACCACCTGCTCCCGTACCAGGTATCGCCTCAGGTCCGTGGAGTTGATGAAGCGACAGGTGCCTTCCTCGCCCCGGTCTTCGTCGGTTTCCGGGTCTTCATCGGTTTCCGCCTGTTCTGGCGCCGCCGGCAGGTTCTGGCCAAAGCTGCCACCAATCTGGTTGTCCCGGATCCTGACTTCCTCCGAGTCCTCGCCGCAGGGCTGGTCAGAGAAACGGATATCGCCACCGGCATCGCATCGATAGACCTGGGACCAGGCAATGCCAGGAGCGGCCAGCAGAAGGATCAGGGTGATCAGGCGTGGTGTCACAATAATCTCCGCGGGATTCGAGCCCCTGGCAGTTACACGCAGACAAGAAAGGCGCCCGGAGGCGCCTTGTCACTGGGGTTATCTCATGGTGACCAGACCAACGCCTAACGACGAACCTGGATACGTGCCTCAACACGACGGTTCTCTGCGCGGCCAGCGGCGGTGTCGTTGCTGGCAGTCGGTTCGGCTTCACCGTAACCGACGGCTTCCACGCGATCCTCGCTGATGCCCAGGGCATCGGTCAGGCGGGTCGCAACGGCTTCTGCACGACGCTCGGACAGGAAGCGGTTGTATTCTGCATCGCCCATGTTGTCAGTGTGACCGGCAATTTCCACGGTAGTTTCCGGGTTGTCGCGCATGAAGTCCGCAACCTTCTGGATTTCATCGTCGTAGTTGCTACCGATTACCGAGCTGTTGGTCGGGAACTGCACGTTCAGCTCGATGGTCTCTACGGTCTCGGAAACGCCTTCACAGCCGGTGTCATCCACTTCCGCTCCGGCGGTGGTGTCGGGGCACTGATCCTTGCTGTCGACAACGCCGTCGTTGTCGCTGTCCAGTTCACAGCCACGATTGTTCACGCTGGCACCGGCGGGTGTGTCCGGGCACTCGTCTTTGCTGTTGGCAACACCATCACCATCGTCATCGCGCTCGCAACCATTGTTATCGACGCTGACGCCGGACGGAGTGCCGGGGCACTGATCACGGCTGTCCGGAACACCATCGTTATCGGCATCAGCCGGCTCAGGCCTGGATTCGGATACGGTGCGGCTGAAGGCGAAGCTCAGGCCCAGGGAAGCCTGGGTGTCAAAGGTGCTTTCATCGATACCGTGGAATTCGCGCAGGTCCGCGCGGATCGACACATTGTCGCTGACGTTGTAACGGAAACCGGCACCCACATTGACACGGGTCTCGTCATGGTCGGATCCCGCAGTCGGAACGCTCAGAACGTCATCGCCGAAGTCAGCGTGGCCGGCGCCGGCCGACACGTAGGGGTTCCAGGCCTGTTCCTGCCCGGCAAAGTAATAAATACCGTCCACGCGCAGTTCTTCAAAGTCGCTGCTCCCGCTTACGTATTTGCGGTCGGCATCTGCCCTGGAGAAAACGCCTTCAACTGCCCAGTTAGGGTGGAAGCGGAATTCGGCTCCGATGCCGAAAGTGCCCGTTTCACTCAGGTCCCGCTTGTCATCAAACAGCTGGAAGCCGGCAAAAGGGTTGAGGTAAATGGTCTGCTCGCGATCTGCAAGGGCTGGTGTGGCAAGGGATGCGGTCAGGGCCGCGATGGTCAATGGACGCATGATGTTCATGCAGAACCTCCTGTTCGGTTATCGTTATTGATAAAAATCTGGCGTAACTCTCTCATAAAGCTCCGTTAATACGTACTTACGTGGAATTTACGTTACAGGATTCAAAGACACAAAGAATGATTGCGGATGGCGGGTCGGCAATTGTACTCAGGCGTCTTCGCTGGGCACCGTAAAGTAGAGATGAGCGCTTTTCTTGCTGAAGTTCAGAGTCTCACCATTATCAAACCTGACTTCAAAGGAACTGTCGTCCTCGGCGATAACAGCGCCGGCCCCGAAAATGGCGTGGCTGAGACGGGCGCTGGCCCAGACCGGCGCTGTCCGTGCCTCCGGGGTTTCACTGCTGCCGTTCAGAATGACGCCCTCCCGGGACGCATACCGAATACCGGTTGCCGTCACGGGTGCGGTGGTTGTTACCGTACTGTCTGCGTCAACACTGCGCTTGTCCAGCCATTGCCCGAACTCCCGGGACAGGGGAAAGCAGAGCTCATCCACAAACCGGCTGGGGCCATGGTCGCCTTCGAGGTGTGGTTTCGCCCCGGAAGGGCGGGTAATCAGGTGCAGCTGTTTCCGGGTGCGGGTGATGGCCACGTAGAGCAGCCGTCGTTCACTCTCCAGAAACGCCTTCGGGTCGTCCTGGGCGCGGGGGCTGTAGGGCAGGTACTTTTCCTGCAGCCCGGGCAGGATCACCGTTGGCCATTCCAGGCCCTTGGTGCGGTGAATGGTGGATAGCAGGGCTCCGCCGCGACGATTTTCCCCGGCCTGTTTTTTCAGGGCCTTGAGGTGTTCAAGGGCTCCTTCCAGGCTGACATCCAGTCCCGCCAGGTAAATCCGGAAGCCGCGGATGGTCTCGATGCGCTCATCGGCGGTTTCGTGGGTCAGTGCAAGACTGCGGATACCCTCGTAGAGCTCGGTTTCATCCGCATATCGGGTGATCAGATCTGCCACTGAGCCCCTGAAACTGACCAGCAGTGCCAGCGTCTCGCCCAGTTTGCGAAGCTTTCTCGCTGCCATGGGAGCGAGTGCGTCGAAGTCCATGGCAAGCAATCGTTCATGCCAGCCGTCTCCGAATCCCGCAAGGAAACGTGCCAGCTGTTCCAGCTCGGGCTCCTTCAGGCCAACGTGGGGAAACCGCAGCAGCTGGCGGGCAATATCGAGCCGGTCTTCATCCGGCAGGTTGCGAATACGGCCGGACACCACCATCAGCAGGCTGGTGATGGCCTGTACCTCTCGGCTGAACAGGGCCCCCTTGCCGGCATCGATGCGATAGGGCACCTGCCGGGCCAGCAGCTTGAGCTCTATGGGCACGCTCTGGCTCCAGACCCGGAACAGGATGGCTGTGTTTCCCAGGGCCGCATCATCCATGGGTTGCAGCAGTTTCAGAACGACATCGCTGTCATTGTCCTGGTGGTGCAGGGTGACTCCGGTTGCCGGCGTGGACGGGTGGGAGTGACAGAGCACATCCTTGCGCCCGGTGTTATGGCAGATCAGGTGGTTGGCCAGCAGAGCAACCTGATGGCCGTAGCGGAAGGTGTAGCTCAGGGTCTGTTCCAGCGGGCTTTCGAATTCCTCGCTGAAACGCCGGAGGATAAAGTCCGGCCTGGCGCCACGGAATTCGTAGATGGTCTGGTCCGGGTCGCCCACCACGGTCACCCGCGCCCGGTCTCCGGCCACGTAGCGCAGCAGCAGGTGCTGTATTTCGTTGGTGTCCTGATACTCATCAACCAGCACCAGGTCCATCTTGTTGCCCACCAGGCGTTGCAACGGCGGGTTCTGATGGATGGCCATCACCGGCTCGTAGAGCATGTCGGCGTAACTGATCCGGCTCTGGGACTTGCGCCATTGCTCGAAGCTGTGGAACAGGTCAATCAGGTAGCGGTGTTTGTCGGAATAGCCCAGTTCCTCGAACACGATCTCCACGGGGGAGAGTGTGGTTTTCACCAGATCGATGAAGTTGACGGCGGTTTCGACGAAATCTTTCTTGTTGCGGCGGATTTCGTCCGCCAGGTCTTCCGGAGCCAGCCGGCGGGTCAGTTGCCAGGCCTGGTAGCTGATTTCCTGGTCGGTGAGGATCTTGTCGGAAAACCCGGGCAGAAAGCCTTCCCGCACAAAGCGTTTGTAAAGGCGCAGGCCCATGGCGTGGTAGGTGCGGATCTCCGGCAGGGGAAGCCCGCTGTCGCGAGTCACATCCTGCAGCTTGCGTTCGAAATCCACCCTTGCGCTGCGATTGAACATCAGAACCAGTATGCGGTTCGGGTCGTGCCCCTGCTCCAGCAGATAGCGGATGCGCCAGGCCAGTGTGGATGTCTTTCCGCTGCCTGCCACGGCCGTTATCACCGCATGTTCGAAACCGGCGGTGATGATGGCCCTTTGCTCGTCAGTGAGGTAATCAGGCAGGTTGGGGGGTTCGGGTATTTGGGCTGGGGTCGACATGGCGTGTATTGTACCCGGCGGCTGGTAGTGCTGATACTGGTGCCGCATAATCCTGCTAGTTTTATGGTTTGTCTACGGCATGAACCGCACGTTTGCTGCAGGAGTATTTGGGTGGCCGCTTCCAAAACACGCTCAAGCACGTCCATGTGACGCTTGAGCTCCGCCATCCTTGGCTCCGCACAGTTTTGGAAGCGGCCACCCAAATCCTCTACCTGAATCAGGAGAATGACGTCATGGCATCTACAGCTGAACCAGTCAATGTGCTGGGTGAAAACCTGGAAATATGTGGTATGGATCCAGAGACCGGATTTTATCGGGATGGGTGTTGTAACACTGGACCGGATGATCTGGGAGCTCACGTTGTCTGCGCTGTTGTCACAGATGAATTTTTGGAGTTTTCCAGCGCCAGGGGCAATGACCTGAGTACGCCACGACCCGAATTCGGGTTTCCGGGACTTAAGGAAGGCGATTCCTGGTGCCTGTGCGCATCGCGCTGGCAGGAGGCTTTTGAGGCAGGCAGTGCGCCCCGCGTAAAACTGAGAGCCACGCATCGGACAGCGCTGAAGTATTCGAAGCTGGAAGATCTCAAACGCCATGCAGTGGATTTGAGCTGAATGCATGTCGGGTGAAACCGGAAAACCTGGGGCCGACGTGGCCCGATGGCGGAGGCTGCAAGCTGAGCTGAAGGCCGCCGGGCAGCGGCGAATGGTTTTGCTGGAAGGTGATCGCGGGGCCGCTCTCGGGTGGCTGCGGGAGGTGCTGCCGGCGCTGTCGGTGACCCCCGGGGTCTGGACCGGGCCGGCTGGTGATCAGCCGGAATCGTCGCTGACGCCGATTAAACCGGTGGAGGGCCGTCGCTGGCTGGGCCAGGAATTGGCCTGTGTGGTCTGGGATGGCTGGCAGGGTAATCCGCCGGACAGTTTTGCGGCCCTGTCGGGCACGCTTTCGGCCGGTGGCCTGTTTTTCTGGCTGATGCCGCCGCTGGCGGATTGGGGGAGTTTCCAGGATCCGGATTATCGGCGGACGGGGCTGGAAGAGGCTGGTTTGCATCCCTTTGCGGCGCGGCTTGCAGGAATTCTGGGAGGTGATCCGGATGTGATCCGCGTCGAACCTGCGACAAATCCGAATCCGGCACTTCCGGATGTTCCACGGCCAGACGGGGTTTTTCAGGTGGGCGCCACCGGGGAGCAGCGTGCGCTGGTGGAGGACGTTGTCCGAACCGGGCTGGGGCGTCGGCGCCGGCCGCTGGTGGTGACGGCGGATCGCGGGCGGGGCAAGTCTGCAGCGCTGGGAATGGCGACGGTTCGTCTTTTGAACGAGGGCCGGCGACGTGTGGTGGTGACGGCTCCGGAAGCGGGCGCTGTGACAACGCTGTTCCGCCATGCCCGCCTGACTGCCGGGCAGGTCTCCGGTCCGGAGATGGCTGTGGATGATGTTGTGGTGGGCAATGATGGCCGGCTTCAGTACTGGCCCCTGGACCGGTTGCTTGCCGAGACGCCGGAAGCCGAGGTGGTGATGGTGGATGAAGCCGCCGCGGTTCCGGCAGACCTTCTGAAGCGCGTATTGCTGGGCTGGCCCAGGGTGATCTTCTCCACCACGGTGCATGGCTATGAGGGATCAGGCCGTGGCTTTGCCATTCGTTTTCGTTCAGTGCTGGATACTGAAACCCCCCATTGGCGCAGTGCATCACTCTCGGCGCCGATCCGCTGGGCCGCATCGGACCCACTGGAGCCTTTGACGCGGCAGATGTTTCTGCTGGATGCGGAAGCGCCTTCTGCAGAGCCTGCTGGCTCGGGCATTATGGTTGAGCGCTGGAGCCCCGGGACTGCAACAGACGAGGAACTGAACGAAGCATTTGGCCTGCTGGTGGATGCCCATTACCGCACCTCGCCGGCGGACCTGCGCCAGTGGATGGACGACCCGGCGGCGGTGAGTTGGCGGCTGACCTGTAATGGCGTGCTGGCCGGTGTACTTTGGGCGACGGTGGAAGGTGGCCTGGACCCGGCGCTGGCGGACCAGGTGATGCTGGGAAAACGCCGCTTGCGGGGTCACCTGCTGCCCCAGTCACTGGCCACCCACAGTGGATTTGCCGAAGCAGCGAGCCAGCGCCTGTTGCGGGTGGTGCGGATTGCCGTGAGCGGGGACAGGCGCAACCGGGGGCTGGGGCAGGCGCTGGTGGCCGCAGCCCGGGACCATGCCCGGGAACGGGGGCTGGATGGCGTTGGAACGAGCTTTGGTGGTAACGCCACTCTGGTGAGCTTCTGGCAGCGTTGCGGGCTGGTGCCGGTGCGGCTGGGGCTGAAGCGGGAGGCCAGCAGTGGCGAATATCCGCTGCAGATGCTGGACGGCGTGTCTGATGCAGGCAAATCGCTGACAGCGCATTTGCGTAGCCGGCTGGCTGAGCACTGGCTCACACTGGTGCCGCTGAACTGGCCGGAGGCGGAGCCGGGGCTGATGCTCAGGCTCACGGGTACCTTGCCGACGGTTTGTGCCATGAATGACGATGACCGCAGGGACCTGGACAGTTTTGCCCTCGGGTATCGGGGCTTTGATTTAACGCTGCCGGTACTGAAAAAACTCACGATGCAGCCCGGCGTGGTGGCATTGGTGGCCGCCAGCACTCAGGCCAGTCTGTGGACGAGAGCGGTCATCCAGGACTGGCACTGGCCCCGGTTGCAGGCGGCGGGTGAATGTCGTGGCCGGGAGGCGGGAGAAGCGGAATTGCGGGCCCTGGTTCGCGATATTTTGCAAAACCGGCCTGACTTGTGAACAGCTCGATTTAATTTGGCGGGTTTACTGACCAGAATACCGGCAAAAATAAATCAACAGAGACGAAATCATCATGGCCCAGGGATCCGGCTTTATCCTTCCGAAACTGCTGTTGTTACTGCTTGCCAGTGTCTTGATAACCGCCTGCGCCTCGGGCGGCGATCCGTCCAACCTGGAGCAGCGGCAGTCATCGGTTGCCGAAACACCACTGATGGCTGCGGTCAGCAGCGGTGACCTGGATCAGGTGGAAACACTGGCGGCCGCTGGTGCGTCACTGAATACCCTGACAGAAGAGGGAACGCCGCTGGCGGCAGCTGTCAAAGCGGGAGAGGACAGGATTGCATGGTTCCTGCTCAGTGAAGGTGCTGCCCCTGATCGGGCCCCGGCAAATGGTGTCACGCCACTGATGATTGCCGCTGGCGAGGGGCATCGCAGGCTGGTTCAGCTTCTGTTGTCGGCCGGCGCCCGGGTCAATGCGACAGACAGTGAGGGTACAACACCGGTGATTCAGGCTGCCCGTAACGGCCACCTGTCTGTGGTCAAGGTACTGCTGGCAGCCGGCGCCAATGTGAATGTCAGCCAGGGTGGCCGCTCTCTGCTGATGCACATCGTTGAAGGGGGCGATCTGCTGACAGCGGAAATGCTGGTTGCCGCCGGTGCCGACGTGAATTACCGGGGTGCTGACGGTACCACCGCCCTGGATATCGCCCGGGCCAGCAATAACCAGGACCTGGAGATGCTGCTGGTTCAGGCTGGCGCGGAGATCTGACGGCTACCGGGTCAGTCCAGGCCCATGGGGTCGTTGCTGTCATCCAGTTCTGGAAGGAAGTGTTCCTCGACAACACTTTCGGGAACCTCTAACACGGTTTTGAAGGACCAGGCAGGCCTGTTGTCCTTTTCAATCAGCCTGGCCCGGATCCCTTCCCGCAGGTCCGGTCTCCGGGTGCAGCGGATCGCCATCGCCAACTCCATCCTGAAAACGTCTTTCAGGGACATCTGCTGGGCCTTTTTAAGCTGGTTCCACACCAGCCAGGCGGTGACCGGACAGCCGCTGCGAAGATTGTTCATACACGCTTGCCACCAGTCGCCCTCGATATCAGCCGATAACAGGTTTTCAACAATCTCCGGCAACTCGTCGCCGGCGCTCAGCCTGGCAATGCTCTGTTCATGGCGGGCCAGTTCGCTGGCGGGCAATGCCCGGTAGTCCGGATGCTCCAGTTGCTTTATCAGCCGGAACAGGCGACTGTCGTCGGCGGCAGCCTCACCGGTCCAGCGTTCTTCCTGCAGGCGGGCCACCAGTGACTCGGCCTGTTCAGGCAGAACGGCCATATCGGCAAGCCCGACCCGCAAGGTATCGGAAGTGTTCAGCCGTGCGCCGGTCAGGCCCATGAACAAACCGAGCCGGCCGGGCAAGCGGTTAAGGAACCAGCTGGCGCCCACGTCAGGGAACAGTCCAATGGTGATTTCTGGCATGGCCAGTCTGATGTCGGGCGTGACCAGCCGGTAGCGGGACGCGGAGAGAATGCCGACGCCACCCCCCATGACGGCACCGTGGGCAATGGTGATGACGGGTTTGGGGAACCGATGGATGGTGTAGTCCAGACGGTACTCCCGGGTGAAATAGTCTGCCGCTCCGGCGCTGCCTGCTGTGCCCGTCAGTGCGCCGTAAAGTTCGCGGATATCGCCACCGGCGCAGAAGGCGCGGTCGCCGGCACCCCGGAAAATCACCATGCAGATATGGCTGGCATCCTGCCACTGTTCCAGTCTGGCCTGGATCTCATCGATCATCGACCCGGAAAGCGCATTCAGGTTGTCGGGAGCGTCCAGGGTGATCTGGCCGATGGCGCCTTCCCGGCATTCAAATTCCTGGACCTGAATGGGCATGTTTGCTTCTCCGCTTTTAATACACCGGCGTGGATGGCGCGATGCTATGCATCCGGGCAAGATGCATTGATTTATCGCATTTGTGCTTGATTCGGACTGTGCTATAAGTTCGTTCAGATTTCACCCTTCAGGCTTTCTGTCGGGTTCCAAAACGATGAGAGGGTAAAACCAATGAACCTGAAATACCACACCATTGCTGTTCTGTTTGCTCTGGGCACAGCTGTTCCTGCTGTTGCAACCGCTGCAGATGCCGAGGCGGGTAAGGCCAAGGCAGCTGTTTGTGCCGCCTGCCATGGCAAGAACGGCATCGCCACCATTCCCGGCTACCCCAACCTGGCGGGGCAGAACGAACAGTACCTTGTGTCTTCACTCAAGGCCTACAAGAACAAGCAGCGCAGCGGTGGTCAGTCTGCCGTCATGCAGGGCCAGGCCACCGGCCTGAGTGATGAAGACATTGCCAACCTGGCCGCTTATTACGCAAGCCTGCCCGCCGATGGCGGCGAGTAAGCGTCTCTAGCGGCAGGCAAGAGCCCTCGCGTGTCAGGGAGCAGCCCGGGCTGCTCCGCTGACAATCCGGTAGCTGGGTTCGTAGGCACTCGAGCCCGGCAATTTCATTCTGTTCTGTGTTACGAATTGCTTCAGCATGTCTTCCAGCGGTGCCAGCAGAGCCGGATCTCCGGCAATCTCGAAAGGCCCGCGTTCCTGCACCTGGCGGATGCCACTTTCCTTGACGTTACCGGCGACAATGCCGCTGAAGGCCTTTCTCAGGTTGGCCGCAATCAGGTGGGCCGGCTGGTCTCGATGTAACTCCAGGGCCCGCATGCTTTCGTGAGTGGGTTCGAATGGCAGCTGGAATACCGGGTCAATCTTCAGCATCCAGTTGAAATAGTATGCGTCCTGCATGGCGCGGCGGAAGGTTTCCACATCTTTCATGCCCTGTTTCATGGTGCGCGCCACCCTGTCCGGGTCATCAATGATGATCTCGTATTTGTTGGCGGCTTCATCCCCCAGTGCGTTGCGAATGAACTGGTCGATCATCTCGAAATATTCAGCATTTTCCGGCTGGCCGGTGAAGACCACAGGGAAGGGCAGGTCTGTATTGTCCGGATGCAGCAGGATACCCAGCAGATAGAGAATTTCTTCGGCCGTGCCCACGCCGCCGGGAAAGACCACAACACCATGGCCGGTGCGGACGAATGCTTCCAGGCGCTTTTCGATGTCCGGCATGATCACCAGCTCGTTAACGATGGGGTTGGGCGCTTCGGCGCCAATAATGCCCGGTTCCGTCAGGCCAATGTAGCGGCCGTTTTTCACCCTCTGCTTGGCATGGCCGATGGTGGCTCCCTTCATCGGCCCTTTCATGGCACCGGGGCCACAGCCGGTGCAGATGCTGAGGGCCCGCAGGCCCAGCTGATGCCCCACTTCCTTGCTGTACTGGTATTCCCGTTCGTTGATGGAGTGCCCGCCCCAGCACACCACCAGATCCGGGTGGCGGCCGGCCTGCAGCACCCGCGCATTGCGCAGGATATGAAAAATCAGGTTGGTGATGCCCTCCGGGTCGTCCCGGCGCAGCCCCGTTGCAGACTGGGGAATGGAATAGGAATAGATAATATCCCGCAATACGGAAAACAGGTGTTCACGGATGGCGCGCAGCATCTGTCCGTCCACGAAAGCATGGGCCGGGGCATTGACCAGTTCCAGTTTCAGGCCCCTTGGCTGGGGTACCAGGCGCACATCGAAGTCTGCGTGGGCTTCCATCAGGGTTTTACAGTCATCGGTTTCCACGCCGGTGTTGAGTACCGCCAGGGCACATTGCCGGAACAGTCGGTAGAGGCCACCTTCGCTTTTGTCCTTGAGGCGATTGACTTCAAAAGTGGAGAGGATTTCCAGGCTGCCCTCCGGGGACACCAGGGCGTTGATTGTGGACTCGGTCATGAAAGGTAAGGCTCCTGAATGTTCTGCTGGCACCTTGAAATCGTGATGATGCCTTTTTCTCTGATTAAACCGGCTTCGGGAATGCCTGATTTTGAGGCATGCATCGAAACCGTTACACTAAGCACTTTAATGTGATTACGCTACCCGACAGACGTCCGATTTATGAAACTTCTTATCCGTCCCGCCCCTGAAGTGGCCATCAAGAGCAAACCTGTCCGCCGTCAGCAGATGCGGCATCTGCGCCAGAACATTCGTAAACTGCTCACACGCATTGACAGTGACATCCACGTGGAGGGCTCCTGGGACAGGGTGGATGTGGATATCCCTGACGGTCGTGGCCTGGCGGGGGCTGCCATTGACGAACTCCGGCGCATTCCCGGTATCTCCACTATCCAGGAGATCGGCGTTTTTCCCTGGGTGTGCATGGAGGACGTGGCGGAAAAGGCAGTGGCTGCGTTTGCCGGGCGTATCCGTGGCAGGACCTTTGCTGTCAGGGTTCGGCGTCACGGCAACCATGATTTCCGCTCCATTGACCTGGAGCGCCTGGTTGGTACCGCGCTTTTTGAGGCGTCCGCGCCCAAAGGTGTCGACCTGGGCAAGCCCGAGGTGGAAGTTCGGATTGAGATCCAGGACCAGGACTACCACATTGCCCATCGCAAACATCGCGGTGCCGGCGGCTATCCTCTCGGTGCCGTGGAAACGGTGATGACGCTGGTGTCCGGCGGTTACGACTCGTCCGTGGCAGCGTATCTGATGATGCGCCGGGGGCTGCGGTCGCATTTCCTGTTTTTCAGTCTTGGTGGCCCGGCCCATGAAATTGGTGTGCGTCAGGTGGTTCACTATATCTGGGATCGTTACGGAGCCTCCCACGGTGCCAAGTTTATTTCCGTGCCCTTCGAAGGCGTGGTGGCGGAAATCATGCGTTCCGTCAACCAGCGTCACTGGGGTGTGGTACTCAAACGCCAGATGCTGAAAGCCGCTTCGGAGATTGCCGCCCTTAACAATGCCTCGGGCCTGGTGACCGGCGATGCGGTCGCACAGGTCTCCAGCCAGACCCTGTCAAATCTCAACGTGGTGGACCGGGCCAGCGACGAAGTGGTACTGCGGCCCCTGATCTCCATGGACAAGGAGGCCATCATCAATATTGCACGGGAAATCGGCACCGAGCCGTTTGCTCGCACCATGCCGGAATACTGTGGTGTGATTTCCCGCAAGCCGGCCACCAGGGCGAAGCTTCACCGTGTCGAAGAAGATGAGGCCAATATGGACGCGCAGGTGCTGGAGCAGGCCATTGCGAACCGCCAGGACACGCCGGTCGACCGCCTGCTGGAAACCACCCGGACACCGGAAGAGGTGGAACTGGTCCATACCCCGGATGTGAACGACGTGATTATAGATGTGCGCCATCCCTCCGAAGGCGAACAGGCTCCTCTGCATCTGACCAGCAACCGGGTAGTGGAAATTCCCTTTTACGAACTGAGCGAGCGCATCCAGTCGCTACCTGCCGACAGACAGTACCTGTTGTACTGCGACCGCGGCACCATGAGCCGGATGCACGCCTGCAACCTGAAAGCCGAGGGCCACACCAATATCAAGGTGTACGCCCCCGCCCACTGATGGTTTAGCCTTCCAGTCCCTTGAAGAACTGCTGCACATTGGTGCTGAGGGTCTCCAGATCATAGCCGCCTTCCTGCACAACCAGGGTGGGCAGGCCGGTCTGGCGGATATGAGTGGCCAGGCGGCAGAAGCCTTCCGAGGACACCGATACCTTGGCCTGGGGGTCGTTGTGGTAGATGTCGAACCCGAGCGGGAGTATCAGCGCGTCGGGCTGGAACAGCCGAATGGCGGCCAGCGCTTCGTCAAGCCTGGCGAAGAAATCCTCTTCTGACGAGCCATGGGGCATCGGCATATTGATGTTGTAACCCAGGCCGTCACCTTCACCACGTTCGTCCTCGTAGCCGCTGACCACCGGATAGAAGTTGGTGGGGTCGCCGTGAATGGACACGTAGAGGACGTCACTACGGTCGTAGAAGATTTCCTGGATGCCCTGGCCGTGGTGCATGTCGGTATCCAGTATGGCAATCCTCGGGAAACGGGCTTTCATGTGCTCCGCAGCGATTGCGGCGTTGTTGAGATAGCAGAAGCCACCGGCGGCATCCTTGCGGGCATGATGGCCCGGTGGGCGACAGACCGCGTAGGCTGTGCGCTCGCCGGCAATCAGGGCATCGGCTGCCCCCAGTGCGGTCTGGGCAGACCAGTAGGCCGCTTCCCAGGTATTCGCCCCGATCGGGCAGCTGCCGTCAGCCTGGTAGCGGGCCGCCTCGGCAAGTATGCCTTTAAGGGCATTCGGTGAGCGCACAAAGATGTTGGAAATAACCTCGTCACCCCAGTCTTCCATCTGCGACCAGCGGCGGTGGGCAGACTCCAGGAAACGCAAATAACTCAGGTCATGGACCTTTGATATCGCCCCTGCACCCTGGTCTGCCGGCTGCAGTACCGGAATACCCATGGCCTTGAGCCCATTCAGCATTTGCCCGGTGCGATCAGGGACTTCCTGAGGCTGGCGCATCTGGCCACGGGTAAAATAGGTCTTGGGAAGATGCTGATCCTGCAAGGGATGAAAAAACGCCTTCATGTTCCGGCCTCCTGATAATGACATTCTTCGAGTATAGGCGTCCGCGGGTGCTGGTCAAAACACCATCGTCTGACTTTACAGTAGCGGTTTCTGCATCCACTATGAGAGACATATCACACTGACGCAAACCCGAATTCATACAAAATTGAAAGGAGCCGAGATGATCGAGTCACCATTGCTTCCCAAGCTGACTGGCTATATCGGCGGTCGCTGGTCTGAATCCCCGGACGGTAACACCTTCGATGTCTATAACCCGGCTACGGGGAAGGTGATTGCAAGCGTGGCATCCATGTCCGAAAGCGAGGTGACCGAGGCCGTTGAAGCCGGCAAATCCGCACTTCGTCTGACCACCCCTTACAGCATTGAAACCCGGCGCAAGTGGCTGGAAGGTATCCGCGACGCCCTCAAGGCCAATAAAGAGGAAGTGGGGCGCATCCTGTGCATGGAGCATGGCAAGCCCCTGAAAGAAGCCCAGGGTGAGGTGGACTATGCCGCCGGATTTTTCGACTACTGCTCCAAACACATTCAGGCCCTGGATGCCCACACCCTGACCGAGAAGCCGAAGGATTGTACCTGGACTGTGCACTATCGCCCCATCGGCGTTGCCGGCCTGATCACGCCCTGGAACTTTCCCATTGGCATGATCGCCAAGAAGCTGTCGGCGGCCCTGGCGGCCGGATGCCCGTCGGTGATCAAGCCAGCCAGCGAAACCCCGCTGACGATGATTGCCCTGTTTACCCTGATGGACAAACACGTCGATCTGCCGGATGGCATGGTCAACCTGGTGATGGGCAAGGCCAGCGTGATTGGCAAGGTGCTTTGCGAAAGCCCCGATGTGCCCATGCTCAGCTTCACCGGCTCCACCGAAGTGGGCCGCAAGCTGATTGTGGATACCGCCGAGCAGGTGAAAAAACTGGCCCTGGAACTGGGTGGTAACGCACCGTTTATTGTCTTTGACGACGCGGATCTCGATGCAGCCGCCGATAACCTGATCGCCAACAAGTTCCGTGGCGGCGGCCAGACCTGTGTCTGCGCCAACCGGATTTTCGTCCACGAGAAAGTGGCCGATGCCTTTGGTGAGAAACTCGCCGAGCGAGTGAACAAGATGACGGTAGGTGACGGCATCAACGGTGATGTGGATCTTGGGCCGCTGATCAACAAGGCCGGGTTCGATAAGGTCAAACGTCACCTGGAAGATGCCCTGGAGAAAGGTGCCGGCCTGGTGGCCGGCAAGAAGCCGGCAGATCTTGGCGAAGGCCACCTGTTCTTCCCGCCGACGGTGGTCACCAATGTGAACCGGGACATGTGCTGCTACCGTGAAGAAACCTTTGGCCCACTGGTGCCAATGGCCCTGTTCCGTACCGAAGAGGAAGCCATAGAAGCCGGTAACGACACCGAATTCGGTCTGGCGTCCTATGTCTTCACCGCTGACGCGGAACGCGCCCAGCGGGTTGCCGCCGGGCTACGCTTTGGCCACTGTGGCTGGAACACCGGTACTGGCCCCACACCAGAAGCACCGTTCGGTGGCATGAAGGCCTCCGGCATCGGCCGGGAAGGCGGCCTCGAGGGCCTGTTCGAGTTCGTTGAAGCCCAGACAGTGCCCAGAGGCTTTTAATACAGAAGCTTTCTGCCTTCATAGTCTGGAGGTGTCGCACGGGGGAGGTTCCCCTTCAGGACACGCTACAGGCACATCCCTGTGCGCTTGACTGTGGCCATCCCTGGCCACAGACAGTCCTGAAGGGGAACCTCCCCCGCGCTTTTCTGGCTTATGGAGTCGTAGGTCGGATTAGCAAAGCGTAATCCGACACCTCTCCCTACCCGGCAAACCCGCCTCTCTCCTGTTATAATTCCACACCTGTTCATTTAACCAGTAGCGACCGATCTCTATGGATGTCTCCCACATTATCGACGCCCTCAACGACGCCCAGCGCGAGGCTGTAACCGCCCAGAATGACCATCTGCTGGTGCTGGCCGGTGCGGGCAGTGGCAAGACCCGGGTGCTGGTCCACCGGATTGCCTGGCTGATGCAGGTGGACAAGGTGCCACCAACGGGGATTCTGGCGGTGACCTTCACCAACAAGGCGGCCAAGGAGATGCGTTACCGCATCGAGCAGATGATGAATATTCCGGCCCGTGGCCTTTGGTTTGGCACATTCCATGGCATTGCCCACCGGTTGTTGCGGGCCCATTACCAGGATGCCGGCCTGCCGGAGAACTTCCAGGTCCTGGACAGTGATGACCAGTTGCGCCTGATCAAGCGGGTCATGCGGGAGATGCAGATTGATGAAAGCCGTTGGCCGCCGAAACAGGCCCAGTGGTTTATCAACGGCCAGAAGGACGAGGGGTTGAGGGCGGAACATATCCAGGAAAATCCCGGTGACCACTTCACCTCCACCATGCTGAAGATCTACCGCCAGTACGAGAAACTGTGCAACCTGAGCGGGCTGGTGGATTTTGGCGAGTTGCTGCTGCGCTCCCATGAACTGTGGCTGCATCGCCCGGAGCTGCTGAGCCATTACCAGAACCGGTTCCAGCAGATTCTGGTGGACGAGTTCCAGGACACCAACACTATCCAATACGCCTGGCTGCAGATTCTGGCGGGCAACCGGGTGCCACTGACTGTGGTGGGGGACGACGACCAGTCCATCTACGGCTGGCGGGGGGCGAAAATCGAGAACATCCAGCAGTACCAGCGGGATTTCCCCAATGCCCGGCTGGTGCGGCTGGAGCAGAACTACCGCTCCACCCAACTGATTCTGAAAGCCGCCAACGCCGTGATCGCCAACAACCAGGGCCGGCTGGGCAAGGAGCTCTGGACCGACGGCCCCGATGGCGAGCCCATCAGCCTGTATGCCGCATTCAATGAACAGGATGAAGCCAACTACATCGCCGATACCATCAGCAGTTGGGTCAGCGAAGGCAACCTGCGCAGCGAGTCCGCCATACTCTACCGTTCCAACGCCCAGTCCCGGGTGTTGGAAGAATCCCTGATCCGCCAGGGCATTCCCTATCGGGTCTATGGCGGCCTGCGGTTCTATGACCGCCAGGAAATCCGCAACGCCATCGCCTACCTGCGCCTGGTGCATTACCGCCGGGATGACGCCGCCTTCGAACGAGTGGTGAACATTCCCGCGCGGGGTATCGGCGCCAAGAGCCTGGCGGATATGCGGGCCTATGCTACCGAGCGCAGTATTTCCCTGTGGGAATCCGCGGAGCGTTTGCTGGAAGCCGGGCAGGTCAAGGGCCGCGCCAAAACGGGCCTGCAATCATTCATGGGCATTATTGAAAGCCTGACAGAAATGGTGGATGACGCGTCCCTGCACGGGCTGATGAAGAAAACCCTGGAGCTCAGTGGCCTCCGGGACTACCACGCCAACGAAAAGGGCGAAAAAGGGCAGGCGCGGGCAGAGAACCTGGACGAGCTGGTCAACGCCCTGTCGGACTTTGAAGCGGAGGAGGGGGTTGATCCGTTGTCGGAGTTTATCGCCCAGGCGGCACTGGACGCCGGCGAAGCACAGGCCGAGGCCAATGAAGACTGCGTGCAGCTGATGACCCTGCATTCCGCCAAGGGCCTGGAGTTCCCGCTGGTGTTCCTGGCCGGGGTGGAGGAAGGCTTGTTCCCCCACAGCATGTCCCTGGAAGAACCGGGGCGAATGGAAGAAGAGCGCCGCCTGGCCTACGTGGGCATCACCCGGGCCATGAAAAAGCTGGTGCTTACTTACGCGGAATCCCGGCGTTTATACGGACAGGAAAAGTTCCACGCCCTGTCACGGTTCGTTCGTGAGATTCCCGGCGACTGCATCCAGGAAGTCCGGCTGCGTAACACCGTCAGCCGCCCGGCGATGATGGCGCGCCCGAACGAAAGCATGTTCAGCCAGGACTCTGCCCAGCAGTCCGGCTTCAGCCTGGGCCAGCGGGTGCGGCATCCGAAGTTTGGTGAAGGCATTGTGATGAACAGCGAGGGCAGTGGCCACCATACCCGGGTGCAGGTGAACTTCGATGAAGGCGCCAAGTGGCTGGTTCTGGCCTATGCGCCTTTGGAAGCCTGCTGACTTTTGGTGTAGGCACGGGTTGGGTATCTCCGTTTAAAACACGCCTCAAGACGTCCTGTTTGGCCTGGGCTCCGCCATCCATGGCTCCGCGTAGGTCGGATTAGCCGCAGGCGTAATCCGACAATCAGGTGTCGGCTCTATCTCAGTTTGTCGGATTACGCCTGCGGCTAATCCGACCTACGGCTGCTGAGGCCTGTTCCGATACCTGCCTGCGCCACACTCAAAGCCAGCCTTTACGCTTGACGTTAAACGTATCGCCGGCGCTTGAAGCTTACCCTGTCAGCATAATCATCAATCCTGCCGACACGGCGTACATCCGCCCAGGTTCCCTTGTAGTAAGGGATGATGTTCCGGTCGGTCCATGGCGTGACCAGGTCACCCATCACAGAGTTGAAGTACATCGCCTCCATGAACACATGGCCCTGCTTGATGTCCGGCTCCAGGTAGGCCATGGCGGTGGTAGCGCCGTAATCGTTAAACAGCTCCACCAGGTCGCCGGATTCGATGCCAAGGTCCTTGGCGTCTTCCGGATTGATTTCCAGCGGGGCCATGGGGTAGCGGCCACGTCGGAATTCCACATGCTGGTCATGGTAAGCGGTTTGCCAGATCTGGTTGGTGCGGCCGTTGTTGATCCAGAACCGGTACTTCTTGCGCTGCGCTTCCACGACATCCGGCATGCCATTCCACGGCGAGGCCTGGAAGTGCGCCTTGCCATCGTCGGTGTCGAACTTGCCATCGGTATACAGCATTTCCGTTCCGATTAACTTGCCATCCTTGTACTCCCTGATCGGTAACTGAACGCCGTTGTTCCCGGCGGCCCGCAGCCGTTCGTAGGTGGCCAGGTGACCGTTGGATCCGCCCTGGCTGTCGATATCCGGTGCTCCGGACTGGCCGGCGCGGCGGAAACCGTCATTGTAGGCATCTTCCTCGGTTTTCCAGTCAAAACCCTCAAAACGCTTGGCCATCTCGGCATTGCCTTCGGCATCGTAGAGCTTGCGCAGGGCGTTGGCCATGTCGGCAGCAATCAGACAGTCCGGTTTGGCGGTGCCGGGAGGATCCATGAACTTCTCGGACAGGCGCAAGCGCCGCTCACCGTTCATGGAGGTCAGGTTCATTTCGCCGGTATGCGCTGCCGGCAGCACCATGTGGGCGGCCTCGGCAAACTTGGTGGCGTAAAGGTCGATCACGGTCACGAACAGGCCGCCGTCTTCCTTCACCGCTTTGTGGATGACCTTTGCCATTTCCTCCGGGCCGGCACCGCGTACCTTGCGCATCGCCTGTTTGACAATGTCACTGCGGCGGAGGACTTCGTTGCGGTACTGTTCAGCGTTCAGCGTCGTCTGGAAGGCATTGCAGGCCCAGACGGTAAGCATCTGGCCATTGCCCTGGATGATTTCCTGGTCCACGTAGGGCGCCGGACGGCCACCCGGATACGGTGGCCGGCAGTAACCTTCCTGATGGCCGCCCATCCGGACCACGCCAGTGCCACGGCGGCCCACGTTATGGGTGGCCAGCACCAGATCCACCAGCGCGGACTGGATGCGGTAGTTGTCGTTGCCCCAGATAATGCCCTTCTCATACCCGTGCAAGGTACGGGGCCGGTGGCCGGAAGCTTTCGGCTTGTACGCCCACTCCGCAGCCTTGATGAGCTTGTCCTTACTGATGCCGGTGATTTCGCTGGTCTCGTCCAGGCTGAGGCGGTTGGCTTTAACCGCGTCCTCGAAGCCGGTCGTGTACTCCTTGATAAATTCCTCATCCTGCCAGCCCTGGTCAACCACGTAGGTGAGCAGGCCATTGAAAAGGGCCGTATCGGTGCCCGGCTCGATATCCAGAAACAGGATGTTGTCCTTGTCTATCGCCTGTTCCAGCAGAGCGACAGTGAGCGCCCGGCGGGGATCCACCAGGATAATCCTGGTCTGCTGGATGGTTTCGCCGTCATCGTAGACCGCCCGTTTTTTATCGGTCGACTGACCCTGAAGGCTGGGCAGCCAGTGGTTGAGGAAATAGTTGGTCTGGGTCTCATAGGCATTTGCGCCGATAGAGAAAATGCAGTCCGCCATCTGGGCGTCTTCATAGCTGTTGTTCAGCTCGCCGATGCCCATATCCCGGGTAGCATGGCATTCCGAGTTGTAGGCAGGGCGATTGTGAATCCGCACCATTTTGCTGCCCAGACCGGTAAAAATCAGCTTGCCGGTACCCCAGGTGTTTTCGAAGCCGCCGCCTGCACCGCCATGGTCGAACAGGTTGAACATCAGCTGGTCGGGGCCTGCGTCATCCAGTATCAGTTTGGTCAGGTGACTATAGAGCGTGACTGCCTGATCCCAACTGGTGTCCCGCCATTCATCGCCGGCAAACACCCGGGGGTATTTCAGCCGCTGACTGCCCACCGGTGTCTGTGGTGAGTGCATGATGGATGCCATCTGACCACCCCGCGTGGACGACAGACCGCTGTTCACTTTGCAGTCGTTGTCCGGCACGATCATGATCCTGTGATAGCTGCCATCATCATCCTGAATAACGTTGGTCATGGCCTGGGTCATTGTCACTTTCAGCGCCGGTAGCTGCTGGCGAAAATCAAGGCCAAGGGCATTCTGGTCGGGAGCCAGCCCGCCTTCCTGGTCGGCGGGCCATTTGTAGACATGGTAACCGCAACCGACAATGCAGAAATGGCAGCAGGTCTGGGTTTTCTGTGCATTGGCCGGTGGCAGCGCAATCCGGTCCTTCTTGTGTTCAAACATGATGCATCCCTCCTCACGCGCTCGGCAGAATATTGGCCTGGCGGCCGTAGATCAGACCTTCCACGCCAACTGCCTCGATGGAATCATCCGAATCCCTGTAACTGAGGAGAATCCGGGGCAGGTTTTCCGTGGCCTGGCCAGACACCATCTGCCCATTGAGCTCGGAGTCAAAAACGCTGAAATGGCAGGGACACTTGAAGGTGCGTTCCTCAGCGGAATAGTTCACCGGGCAACCCATGTGGGTACAGAGGATGCTGTAGGCGACAATATCTTCGTCAGGACCTATGCCGCCCTGGGTCTTGCGCCCGGTTTTAACCAGGGCACAGGGTGAAGAGGTGTCCGGATAGCTGAAGGAAACAGGTTGACCGACTTTCAGGTCGCCAGCCTTGCTGATAGTGGTTTGAGGGTAGTCCAGCATGACCTTGCCGGGTTGCGGGTTGCTCTCGCTTGCCTGGGCCGGGCTCCAGACAAGCGCTGCGCCAGCCCCTGCAACGGTGGCGCCGCTGCCGGCCAGGAAGCGTCTTCGGGAAAGTTTCATCGTTGTTCTCCTTGTTGTCTTCGAGGGTTTTGACTTCCTCAGACACAGCCTTTTATAAGGATAGAACCGATTTAAACTTCCACTAGAAGCTTTGGCTAAAAAATGATCAATTATTGATCTTGCTCAATTTCCGCGCATTCACATATTTCCTTGACTGACCCACTGTGACGCCTCTTCGGATCATCAATTCGGCGCGTTGCGTTGTTTGGGATCCTGCTTGAAGTCACCGATGGCGCGGTGGGGATCACTCTGCTCACGATGCCGGTGAGTAGCTTCGGCCCACCACAGGAGTTGGGCACTACCGCGGTGGAAATAGCTCTGCCAGCGATCGGCGTTCTCGCCGGTCTGAAACTGGCCAGTCTCGGTCAGCACATCGGCCGCCTCGGGAATCTGAATCATCGCAGAGACCGGCAAACAACCAAGCTCGGACAGAAATCCCCGCATGGTAACCGCTGCCCGGGCACCACCCCATTGCCCGGCCGAATAGGTCACAATCAGGCTGGGCTTGTAGGCAAACAGCGAGCTGCCGAAGTGGTTGAGCATGTGCGCCAGGGCCGGGCTCATGGAATGGTTGTATTCCGGGCTGACCATCACATAGCCATCGGCCGTTTTGATCTTGTTGGCCAGTTCGTCGAGCTGTTTCGGAACCTTGCTCTGCGGGTAGGCGAAATGGGGTTTGAAGACCGGGTCGAATGTCCACTCCAGTGGGTCAATGATTTCCACCTCGTGGTCTGGCAGCACCTCGCCGAAATGCTGCTCAAGGGCTTTCGCCACTCTAAGCCCCAGGCGCGCCGGTTTGGGCGGCGTACTGTCACGGGTTGAGCCAAGAAAAATCAAAAATTTCATAGTGTTCGATCCAGGTGTGTTGGGGGTCAGGCCGGAAACCGGTCCCGGGAGCGGCGATGCAGTGGCGGACTTTCCAGAGCCGCGCCGGCGATGATGGCCAGGGCCACCCAGACCGACAGATACTTGCCGAACAAATCCATGCCTTCGCTGGTGTCTACGTCTTCAGTGACATCTGTATTGATGTTCATGATATCCCCCTCACATGGATCGCTGATTGACCCGTTTCGATACGTCTTCGGCACTTTCCATCCGCTCGGAATACCGGTCCGTCAGGTAGTCACTGCGGTCCCGGATCAATAGCGTGAACTTCACCAGTTCCTCCATCACGTCCACGATGCGGTTGTAGAAGGGTGACGGCAGCATCCGGTCATTATCATCAAACTCCATAAAGGCTTTTGGTACCGATGACTGGTTCGGGATGGTCACCATCCGCATCCAGCGACCGAGCACCCGCAGCTGGTTCACTGCATTGAAGGACTGGGAGCCACCGCAGACTTGCATCACCGCCAGGGTCTTGCCCTGGGTGGGACGCATCCCGCCGATGGACAGGGGAATCCAGTCAATCTGGGTTTTCATGATCCCGGTCATGGCGCCGTGGCGCTCCGGGGAGCACCACACCATGCCTTCCGACCACTGTGCCAGTTCGCGCAGTTCCTGAACCTTCGGATGAGTGGCTTCCTCGGCATCCGCCAGGGGCAATCCCCGAGGATTGAACACGCGGGTTTCAGCGCCCATGGCTTCCAGCAGCCGCGCGGCCTCCTCTACCACGAGCCGGCTGAACGAGCGTTCCCGCAGTGAACCGTAAAGCAGGAGAATCCGCGGCGGGTGTGTGGACGGCATGTCGGCAAATAACGTGTCAGCTGTAGGTGCCGAGAACAGCATCCCGTCAATGTTCGGAAGGTCTGGGTTACTCATAACGCTTTTATATCACCCTGCAGAGTTCATGAATTCGGATTGAGGTTCAAAGCATAGCTGTCGGGTAGACGAATAACCTGCCGAAAAGATACAGCAGAATTTTTGCGGTTGGACAGGGTTATTGTTTCACCAATGCAGGGTTTACTTTGCCATCGGATCGGCCTAATATCCAGAAAATCGGATATCCATAAAATAATATATTCGGAGAAACGAATATGAAACGGCGCGTTTTGTTCGTCTGTACTGCCAACAGTGCCCGTTCGCTGATGGCCGAGGCTTTGCTTAAACATATGGCCGGAGACCAATTTGAAGTTGCCAGCGCAGGTACTGAGCCTGCACAGCCACATCCCATGGCACTGCAGGTATTACAGGAAGCAGGCTTTGCCGTGGAGGATCTGCACAGTAAGAAGCTGGAAGATCTGCGGGATAAAAACTGGGATTACGTCATTACGTTGTGTGAAAAAGCGTCCAGGGAGTGCGGCACAGTGTGTGATCCGGCCCAGCAGATTGCCTGGGATTTCCCCGACCCGGTACCCAGCGGACGGCATGCCACATTTGCGCTGACGCTCAAAGAGCTGAAGGAGCGTATCGGTCTGTTCACCATGGTGCACCAAAAAAAAACCGGGCTGAACCCGCTGGAATACAATCCGGTCAGTGTTTTTCGGGCGCTTGGGGATGAGTTGCGGCTGGCGATTCTGATGCTGATACGAAACCAGAAAAAACTCTGTGTGCATGAACTGACCACGGCACTGGATTCCTCCCAGCCCAAGGTCAGCCGACATCTGGCTAATCTGAAAGAAGCGGGGCTCCTGGAAGCGGCGCGCCAGGGCCAGTGGGTTTATTATTTTCTCCACCCGCAGATGCCGCAATGGTTGATGAGGGTGCTGGATGAGACATCGGACAGTAATACCACATTGGTAGAACGGGAGATGGAAAGGCTGAAAGCCATGACCGACCGACCTGTTGTGCGTGTACTGTAACGTCAATTTGACTGGACAGCTTGAAGATTGATTCAGGAGCAAAGATGAGCAAGATCAAGGTAGGAATAAACGGATTTGGCCGCATTGGCCGCCTGTCGCTGAGGGCCGCGTGGGGATGGCCCGAGATGGAATTTGTTGCCATCAATGATCCGGGTGCAGACGCCACCACCCTCGCGCACCTGCTGAACTTCGATAGTGTTCACGGCACCTGGGGCCAGGAAGCCACTCCGGACGGCGATGATATCGTTATCGGGGATCAGCGTATCCGCGTAACCCACAACAAGACCATCGGAGAGACCGACTGGTCCGGGTGCGATCTGGTCATCGAAGCCAGTGGCAAGATGAAAACCGTAGAATTACTGCAGGGTTATCTGGACCAGGGCGTAAAGCGGGTGGTTGTGACGGCCCCCGTCAAGGAAGCAGGTGCTAAAAATATTGTCGTCGGTGTAAACGACGGCATTTTCGATCCGGCCAGCGACCGCATTGTGACCGCTGCGTCGTGCACCACCAACTGCCTGGCACCGGTGGTGAAAGTGATTCACGAGAAACTGGGGATCAAACACGGCTCCATCACCACGATTCACAGCCTGACCAATACTCAGACCATCATTGATGCGCCCCACAAGGACCTGCGCCGGGCCCGGGCCTGCGGCAGTTCCCTGATTCCCACCAGTACCGGCTCCGCCACCGCGATCATCGAGATTTTCCCCGAACTGAAAGGGCGGCTGGATGGCCATGCGGTGCGCATCCCCCTGATCAACGCGTCATTGACCGATTGCGTTTTCGAGGTGGAAACGCCGACCGATCGCGATACGGTAAACCGGTTGCTGAAAGAGGCGGCTGAGGGAGAACTCAGGGACATCCTGGGCTACGAAGAGCGCCCGCTGGTGTCCATCGACTACAAGACCGACCCGCGCTCGTCCATCGTTGATGCCCTGTCCACGCTGGTGATCAACGGCACCCAGGTGAAAATCTACGCCTGGTACGACAACGAGTGGGGCTACGCCAACCGTACCGTGGAGCTGGCGCGCAGGGTGGGCTCTGCCTGATATGACCGCCGCCATCCGACAGTACCTGGTCATTACCGGCAACTACTGGGCCTTCACCCTGACGGACGGCGCCCTGCGGATGCTGGTGGTGCTGCATTTCCACCAGCTGGGCTACTCGCCACTGGAAATTGCCCTGTTGTTCATCTTCTACGAGTTCTTCGGTGTGGTCACCAACCTGGTGGGAGGCTATCTGGGAGCCCGCTGGGGTCTGAACCGCACCATGAACATCGGGCTTTTCCTGCAGATTGTCGCGCTGGGTATGCTGGCGGTGCCGGCGGCCATGCTCACCGTGCCCTGGGTGATGGCGGCACAGGCGCTGTCCGGCATTGCCAAGGATCTCAACAAGATGTCCGCCAAGAGCGGCATCAAGTTGCTGGTGCCGGATGAGCAACAGGGAACCCTGTACAAATGGGTGGCCATTCTCACCGGTTCCAAGAACACCCTCAAGGGTGTCGGCTTCTTCCTCGGTGGCGTGCTGTTGATGGCTGCGGGCTTTACGGGCGCGGTTGTTGCGATGGCAGTAGCCCTGGGGCTGGTGTGGCTGGCCAGTCTGTTCCTGCTGGGGCAGGACCTGGGCAAGAGCAAGGCCAAACCCAAGTTTAGTGAAATCCTGTCCAAAAGCCGCGCCATTAACGTGCTCTCAGCGGCGCGGATGTTCCTGTTCGGCGCCCGGGACGTGTGGTTTGTGGTGGCCCTGCCGGTGTATATGGCCACGGTATTCGGCTGGGACCACTGGCAAGTGGGGGGCTTCATGGCCAGCTGGATCATCGGCTATGGCTTTATCCAGACGGTTGCGCCCGGTATCACCGGCCATTCCCAGGGCCGGAAGGGCGCGGTGCTTTGGGCTGCTGCTCTGGCATTGATTCCGGCAGTTATTGCCGGGGGGCTGGTGGCGGGCTGGTCGCCTCAGCCGGTGGTGATCGGTGGCCTGCTGTTGTTCGGGGTGCTGTTTGCCGTCAATTCGTCGCTCCACAGCTATCTGATCGTCAGCTATGCCCGGGGTGATGGCGTTTCCCTGGATGTGGGCTTCTACTACATGTCCAACGCAGCTGGTCGGCTTCTTGGCACCATTCTCTCCGGCTGGGTTTACCAGGCCTACGGGCTGGAAGCCTGTCTGTGGATCTCATCGGCTTTGGTGGCCATGGCATCGCTACTGTCTTTGTTATTGCCCGAGAGGCGGCCCGTAGTGACGTGAATTGGCGTCAGAAGCGCATGACCAATCCAGCGCCGGCTTCCACCTGCAAGTAGCCGTCGCTGCGAAACCTGAGCTCGCAGCCGCCGGAGCAGAACACGGAACCGCCCGAGTTCAGGGCGGTGTAAATGCCGCGAAGATCCAGTCTCAAGCGCAGTTGTTCGGTCAGGAAAAACTGGTACCCACCACCGAGCGAGAGCGCTGCCCGGTGGTGGGTATCGTATCTCGAGTCCTCCGCTTCCAGGCGGGTAACGCCCAGCACGCCGGAGACAAACCCTCCGTAGCTTTTCCCGCCGGGAAAATAGAGCCCTCCGAACTGGAGTTGGTAGATCGTAAGGTCGATGGATTCGATGCCAGGGGCGAACAGGCCATTGTCGAGCCTGGCCGAGGTGCGTTGCCGGCCAAAATAAAGCTCTCCCTGTTTGCCGGGCTCCGCCAGATCAAAATTGAACACCAGTCCCTGGCTGGCGGAATCCCGGAAGTCGATCTGATCGTCGGCGCTGGCGCCGGCGGTCTCGATATCCACCGAACTGCTTATGCGAAAGCCTGCAAATGGCGACACTCCAACCTCTGCTACCGCCGGCGCTGGCAGTGTCAGGGCGAACAGGACCGCTGTGAGGGTTCGGAGGCTCATACATGTCTGCTCTGTGTGACTGATTTCTGGCAAGATCCTGTGCAATGGTGTCACCATTGTGGATTCCGTATGCCCGGGTGAACCTATTTTGACAGAACTTTTGTTGGAAAACGTCAGTGTCGGCGCCCTGAGCGAGGTCTCTCTGGTGGTGCCAGCCGGGCAGGTCGTTTGCCTGTCCGGCTCCTCCGGCAGTGGCAAAAGCCGTCTGCTGCGGGCCGTGGCTGACCTGGAGCCACACGGCGGCAGGATTTCTCTGGGTGATACCGCCCAGTTGGATGTTCCCGCACACCAGTGGCGTAGACGAGTGGTAATGGTCCCGGCCGAGAGCCAGTGGTGGTTCGATGAAGTCGGCCCCCACTTTCCGGGCATGACAGCCGAGCAGTTGCCTCCGGCGCTGGCATTTCCGCCCGAGGTGATGGTCTGGTCGGTGAGCCGGTTGTCCTCGGGAGAGCGACAGCGGCTTGCACTCTGGCGGGCCCTGGCCATGCAACCGGAGGCCCTGTTGCTGGATGAGCCCACCGCCAATCTCGATGGCAACACTACGGAAGTTATCGAGGACTGGTTGCTGGAAGAGATCCGGCGGCGTGAGATCGCCACACTCTGGGTAGCCCATGACCGGGCCCAGATTCACCGGGTGGCGGATGCGCACTATCGGATCCAGGGAACCGGACTGGAGACTGTCCATGGAAGTGATTGATCTGGCCTGGTGGAAATTGGGGCTGGCGGCCCTGCTGGTGCTGGCCCTGGCTGCGACGGGTTATGTGGCGCGCCTGGGTATTACCCGCAACCTGCTGATTGCCGCCCTGCGCACAGTGATCCAGTTGGCCCTGATCGGGCTGGTGCTGGAGGCCCTGTTTGCATCCGCCGCCTTTTACTGGATTGCGCTGATGGCCCTGGTCATGCTGCTGGTGGCCGGTCGGGAGGTGGTGGCGCGGCAGGGGAGGCGGCTTCACGGCTGGTGGGCATTCGGTATCGGTACCGGCGCCATGTTCGTATCGTCTTTTGCAGTGACCGTGCTGGCACTGACGGTCGTTATCGGGCCGGAGCCCTGGTACACGCCGCAATACGCCATTCCGCTGTTGGGCATGATGCTGGGCAATACCATGACCGGAATCAGTCTGGCCCTGGACCGTTTGAACGAGGGTGCCTGGCGGCAGCGGGCGGTGATCGAGAACCGTCTGATGCTGGGCCAAACCTGGCAGCAGGCCTTCGAGGATATTCGTCGAGAAGCCATGCGCAGCGGCATGATGCCCTCCATTAACGCCATGGCCGCGGCAGGCATTGTCAGCCTGCCGGGCATGATGACCGGCCAGATTCTCGCCGGCAGCCCGCCGGCGGTCGCGGTGAAATACCAGATCCTGGTAATGCTGATCATCACCGTCGGCACCGGTTTCGGGGCCGTGATGGCGGTCTCCTGGGGAAGCCGGCGCCTGTTCGACGAACGTGAACCCTTACCTGGTCAGGTCATGATTGCAGCCAGCCAACGATCGTGTCGTGCTCCGGGATGGAGCCGCTGTGGACCACTTTACCGTCAACCGCAACAGCCGGAGTGGACATGACCTGGTACTCCATGATTTTTGCCGGGTCGGTGACTTTCTCCACAATCACTGTCTGACCCAACTCCCTGGCAATACGCTCAATGCTTTCGGCGGTGTTGACGCATTTCTTGCAGCCGGTTCCCAGTACTTCGAAATGTTTCATAAGCTTCTCCTGTGGGATGTTTCATTCATTGTTGAAGGAATCAGAACCCGGTAAACAGCCAGGGACTGATGGCATTGATCACCCAGCCGACCACCATGAAATTGGCCAGCAGGATCATGAAAATCAGCCCCAGCAGACGGAAGGTCATCACCTGCTTGAGCATGATGAATTCGGGGAAGCTGGCCGCCACGGTACTCATACAGAATGCGAGCGTGGTACCTACCGGAAGGCCCTTCATGATCAGGCTCTCCATGACCGGAATAACACCGGTGGCATTGGAATAGAGAGGCAGCCCGGCAAGCACGGCGGCCGGTACGCTCCACAACTGGCCGGAACCCAGGTTTTCAGCAAACCAGCCATCGGGCACAAAACCATGCAGGGCGGCACCGAGGCCTACGCCGATGAGCACCCATTTCCAGATGCGCCCAACGATGTCTGTTAGTTCGTTTTTCGCAAACTGATGGCGCTCAGCAAACGTCATTTTCTGAACGGGCTGGATGGCTGTCTCTTCCGGGTGCTCTTTCACTGTTTGTGTCGCTTTCTGATAGGCCTTGGCAGCAAAATCCTTGAGCCAGCGCTCTCCCTTCATCGCGTCCAGGATCATTCCGCCGATGATACCCACGGCCATACCAATCACCACATAGGCCAGTGTGAACTTCCAGCCCAGCAGGCTCCACAGCATGATCACCGCCACTTCGTTGATGATCGGCGAGGTGAACAGAAAGGCCATAGTAATACCCAGCGGTATTCCGGCGCTGGTAAAACCCAGAAACAGCGGAATACTGGAGCAGGAACAGAACGGAGTGATGGCACCAAAGCCGGAGCCCAATGCGTAACCGGCGAAACGATTCTTGCCCTGGATGTAAGCGCGCACCCGCTCCAGATCAAGGGCTGCGCGGGCCAGGGCGATCACGTAAATCATCACCACCAGCAGAAACAGAATTTTGGTGGTGTCTTCGATAAAAAAGTGGACGGAGGTACCAAGCCTGGTGGCAGGGTCCAGTCCGATTACGCTATAAGTCAGCCAGTTGGCAAAGTCGGTAAAGATGTCGAGCATGAGCTTCCTGATCCATTAGATATCATCGGTTATGATGAAGACGAATCAGTCCGGGAAAAGATACTGTTTCAGGGGTTGATGTTGTTTATCGATCGTTTATCCCTATAAACAGATCGGACGGGTTACATTTTTCGGGAGCAATCTCAATGGCGTTCGAGTGCGTTTTGCGGGCATGGCATGATCATCAGGCGGAACTGCGCCACTTCCTGCTTGGCCGCCTTAAAGAGCCGGCACAAAGCGATGACCTGCTTCAGGATGTGTTTCTCAAGGCCATGCGCGAGGGGCAATCTTTCTGCGAACTGGAGAACCCGCGCAGCTGGCTGTTCCGTGTGGCCAGGAATGCCCTTGCGGACAGCCATCGTCTGCGCAAGGCCTGGGTGCCTGTACCGGACCATCTGCCGGACAATCGCAGGGCAGTGTCTGATCCGGTGGCTGACCTGGATGTGTGTATCCGGGCGGTTTTGCCCTCGCTCGGGGACGATGACCGCGATATTCTCGAGGCCTGTGATCTCGGCCCGTTATCCCAGGACGATTACGCTGCAAGTAACGGTATTTCGCTACCGGCAGCCAAAGCCAGAATCCGCCGGGCCAGAGCGCGCCTGAGGGACGAACTGGCCCGCCGTTGCAACGTGATAACGGATTCTTCCGGCAAAGTCTGTTGTCACAATTCAGTTGCCGACAACACCCGGACGGGACACTAGGCTTCCTGGTCTGGCACTTCCCGAATCCGGCCATGCTCGTCTATGGCAACGTAAACGAAGAGTCCTTCCGTTACCTTGCGAGGGGCTTTAGCCGAGCGGTCCAGTGTCCAGACCTCTATGTTGATCTTCATCGAGCTGCGACCAACCTCCATCAGCTCTCCATAACAGCCAACCTGCGAACCTACCCGCAGTGGGGAGAGAAACTCCATCCTGTCCATGGCAACCGTTGCGTTACGCCCCTGGGAGATACGCCCGGCCATGGTGGCTGCGGCCATATCCATCTGTTTGACCAGCCAGCCGGCGAAAACATCACCATTGGGGTTGGTGTCGGAGGGCAGGGGAATGACCTGAATGATCAATTCGCCCCTGGGAGTAGGTTTGTCGTCATCGAGCGCCGTCATGGATGTAACCTTTTGGGTCCGGAATTGTTTTAGTACCCGCATGTTAGCGGCCTGCGCGGCGTCTGCAAGAAAAATTGAACATCCTGTTCTATATTTCAGGGGCTGTAATAAAGTTGTCACAGAGTGGCTTTATTGTTCACACATCGGTGAAGCAAACCCGTAAGTAAAGTCAAAAAGACGAATGGAGACTCAACGTGATCAAACTTAAAACAGCCCTTACAACTGTGGCACTGGCAGGCAGCATCGCCGCTGTATCCTCCCCGGCCATGGCTCGCGACACCATCAGCATTGTCGGTTCTTCCACTGTTTACCCCTTCGCTACCGTGGTAGCCGAGCGTTTTGGTCGTGACACCGACTTCCCGACTCCGAAGCTGGAGTCCACCGGTTCCGGCGGCGGTCTGAAGCTGTTCTGTGAAGGTGTGGGCACCCAGCACCCGGACATCACCAACGCTTCACGTCGCATGAAGAAGAGTGAGTTCGACAACTGCCAGGCCAATGGCGTTAAAGACATTACTGAGGTCCGTATCGGTGCCGACGGTATCGTTATGGCCAACTCCAAGGAAGCGCCCAAGATGGACCTGAGCCTTGAGCAGATCTTCCTGGCCCTGGCCAAGGAAGTTCCGGATCCTGACGGCGGTGACAAGCTGGTTGCCAACCCCTACGAGAACTGGAACGAGATCGATTCCAGCCTGCCTGATATGGAAATCAGCGTGATGGGTCCGCCCCCGACTTCTGGCACCCGTGATGCGTTCGTCGAGCTGGCAATGGAAGGCGGCTGCAAGGAATTCGAGATGATCGCCGACATGGACGGAGATCAGTTCGAAACGGTTTGTCACAGCATGCGCGAAGATGGTCCGTTCATCGAAGCTGGTGAAAACGACAACCTGATCGTTCAGCGCCTGACCCGTGACGAGGAAACCGTGGGTATCTTTGGCTACAGCTTCCTGATGGAAAACAGCGGCCAGATTCAGGCAGCGACCATCAACGGTGTTGAGCCCACGCCGGAGAACATCTCCAGCGACAAGTACCCGGTTGCCCGTTCACTGTGGTTCTACATCAAACACGATCACGTGGGTGTTGTTCCAGGTATCCAGGAATACGTAGCTGAGTTCACCAGCGAAGGCACCTGGGGCGACAACGGTTATCTGGGCGATGTGGGTCTGATCCCGCTGCCACGGGAAGAGCGTATGGAAATCGCCAAGCGAGCGAAAGATCTGGAACCGATGACTGGCAACGAGCTGTAAGGCCCGGCCAGAGACGTCAGGGATGACGAAACGAGAGCGCGGGCCAAACGGTCCGCGCTCTTTTGTTACAGTTGAATGAATATTTTTGTGTGCCAAGCTGGCAAAATAGACGCCCAGTTCATTTAAAGCCACTAAAACAGAGACTGTTATGCAGACGGCCAATCTTCTGCCCCTGGTTCTGGTTCTAGCCGTGGTCGCCTATGGCCTTGCCTATATGCGATCCCGTGCGGTCGCAGCGCCTATCGGCGGAATCCGTAACCTCAAAGCTCTTCCTACATACTACGCGGCGCGCGCCGCACTCTGGTGCGCTCTTCCTTCGCTCCTGGTGCTGGCGGCCTGGGTTGGTTTTGAAGACCGGGTGATTCAGGGTATCGTCATCGCGACCCTGCCGCCCGATACCTGGCCGGAATCCCCGGGCCAGGCCAGCCTGATTCTCTCCCAGATCAGCAACGTTGCAAACGGCAGCCTCAATCCTGAGTTTGTGCCAGAGCACATTGCCGGTGCCGCATCGGTGCTTGAAACGGTCGAAGACCAGAGCCATAACTTCAAGGCCGCCCTGGTTTTGCTGGTCGCCGTAGCCGGTGCCACATTTGCATGGACCCGTGTGTCGCCACATATCAACGCCAGGATCAATGTGGAGACCACCCTTCGCCGCATCTTTTTCGTGTGTGCGGCCCTGGCGGTTCTGACCACGGCGGGTATTGTGTTTTCGGTTATTCTGGAGACCATACGCTTCTTCAACCGGATTCCAATTACCGAATTTCTGTTCAGTACGAGCTGGAGCCCCCAGACTGCCATTCGTGCGGATCAGGTGGGCGCCGAGGGCGCCTTCGGTGTTATTCCGCTGTTTACCGGTACCCTGCTGATTTCCGCCATAGCGCTGCTCGTGGCGGTGCCCGTTGGCCTGCTGTCTGCCATTTACCTGTCGGAATACGCCAGCAAACGCGTGCGCGCAACGGCCAAGCCTGTACTGGAAATGCTGGCAGGTATTCCAACGGTGGTTTACGGCTTCTTTGCCGCCCTGACGGTGGCGCCTTTTATCCGGGATGTGGCCGAAGCGATTGGCCTTGAGGCTTCCTCCCAGAGCGTGTTGGCTGCAGGCCTGGTTATGGGCATCATGATCGTACCGTTTGTATCGTCGCTGTCAGACGATGTGATCAATGCGGTCCCCCAGACCATGCGGGACGGCTCCCTGGCGCTGGGGGCAACCCAGTCCGAGACCATGAAGAAGGTGATCTTCCCTGCGGCGCTGCCGGGCATTATCGGCGGCATCCTGCTGGCGGCGTCCCGGGCCATCGGCGAAACCATGATCGTGGTGATGGCGGCGGGGCTGGCAGCCAACCTGACGGCCAACCCGCTGGAATCGGTGACGACAGTCACTGTTCAGATTGCAACCTTGCTGGTGGGCGACCAGGAGTTTGATAGCGCCAAGACCCTGTCAGCCTTTGCACTCGGCATGTTGCTGTTCATCGTTACGCTGCTGCTGAACGTGGTGGCTCTCAAGATTGTACGCAAGTATAGGGAACAGTATGAGTAATCAGAGTTCTCAGGCGGAGATTGTCCGCAACTCCCTGAAGCGCCGCTATCGGAAGGAACGCCGGTTCCGGCTGTATGGAATTCTGGCGATATTCCTGGCCCTGGGTTCCCTGTTTGTTCTCTTTGCTGACATTATCAACAAGGGGCACTCAGGGTTCGTCAAGACCACGGTCAGTCTGGAAATCAATCTCGATTCCGAGATGATGTACCTGGACGACCCGACCGATAAGGACCAGGTATCCCAGGCCGACTTTGTCGCGCCGGTGATTGCCTCCTTACAGGAGTATTTCCCGGACGTCGAAAGCGAGGCCGAGATAAAGCAGCTGGGCCGTCTGCTTGGCAATTATGCCGCCAGTGAGATTCGTGATCTGTTGAGGGACAATCCTGATCTGCTGGATACCACGCAGACCATCGACTTTCTGGCCCATGACCGGGTTTCGACCTACGTAAAACATGCCGATAATCCTAGCTACAGCATCAAGCTCTCAGAGAAGCAGCAGGAGTGGGTGGACGAGCTGGTGGAGCAGGGTGTTATCAGCACCAGCTTCAACGACGTGCTGTTCAGCCGGGGCGATTCGAGGGAGCCGGCCAACGCCGGTATTCTCGGCGCCATTATGGGTTCCCTGTTTACGATGCTGGTAACCCTGGTGATTTCGTTCCCTGTTGGTATCGCGGCAGCGGTCTATCTGGAGGAGTTCGCACCCCAGAACAAGTTTACCGATTTCATAGAGGTAAACATCAATAACCTGGCGGCCGTGCCATCGATCATTTTTGGCCTGCTCGGTCTTGCCGTTTTCATCAATCTGTTCGGCATGCCCCGCTCGGTGCCGTTGGTCGGTGGTATGGTGCTGGCGCTGATGACCTTGCCAACCATCATCATCTCCAGCCGTGCTGCCATCAAGAGCGTGCCGCCATCCATCCGTGAGGCGGCCGAGGGCGTCGGCGCGTCCAAGATGCAGGTGGTCATGCACCATGTGATACCACTGGCAATGCCGGGCATGTTGACTGGCTCGATCATTGGTATGGCCCAGGCCCTCGGCGAAACAGCTCCATTGCTGTTGATTGGTATGGTTGCCTTCATCGTGGATGTGCCGGAAGGTTTTGTTGATTCGGCGACCGTGTTGCCAGTACAGGTTTATCTTTGGGCAAGTGCCTCCGAACAGGGGTTTGTCGAGCTGGCATCCGCCGGCATCATGGTGCTGCTCACCTTCATGATCAGTATGAATGCACTGGCCATCTGGCTTCGCAAGCGTCTTGAGCGCCGGTGGTAAAGGAGAAATTTATGAGTGTGAACGAAACAATCGCCAGTGAGGCCGGAAGGCCTGAAGAGACCATCATTCCTGTCAAAGACCCGGTGGATGAGGCGGCTGACGCTCAGTCGGCGCCGGTCGAGGAAGGAAAAACGGTGGGTAAGCCCAATGTGGAAGACCCCAAGTTCAAGCTTCGTAACGTTGAGGTCTACTACGGCGAGGACCGCGCCATCAAGGATGTCAGCCTCGATATCGGGCGTAATCAGGTGATTTCGTTTATCGGGCCCTCGGGCTGCGGTAAATCCACGTTTCTGCGATGCCTGAACCGGATGAACGACAGCATTGATATCTGCCGTGTCAAGGGCCAACTGATGCTGGACGATGAAGACATCTATGCCTCGAAGCGGGATGTCGTAGAGCTTCGTGCACGGGTGGGCATGGTCTTCCAGAAGCCCAATCCCTTTCCCAAGTCGATCTACGACAATGTTGCCTATGGCCCCCGCATTCACGGGCTGGCCAATCGCAAAGCCGACCTGGATGAAATTGTCGAAACAAGCCTGCGTAAAGCCGGGCTCTGGGACGAAGCAAAGGACAGGCTGGACGCGGTGGCGACGGGAATGTCTGGCGGCCAGCAGCAGCGCCTTTGCATCGCTCGCGCCATTGCGGTCAGCCCGGAAGTGATCCTGATGGACGAGCCCTGCTCAGCACTGGACCCGATTGCCACCGCAAAAGTGGAAGAGCTGATTTCCGAGATGTCGGAGAGCTACACTATCGTTATTGTCACCCACTCCATGCAGCAGGCGGCCCGGGTATCCAACCGTACCGCCTATTTCCATCTGGGCCACCTGGTGGAAGTGAACGAGACCAACAAGGTGTTTACCTCACCCGAGCATGAGCTCACCGAATCTTACATCACCGGTCGGTTTGGTTGATTCCGGCAGGATTGAATACTGGAGAACAAAGTTATGCCAGATAAAAAGGACGATGTTTACGGCGATCATATCTCGCACCAGTTCAATGACGAACTGATGGCCCTGAAAACCGAATTCCTCGAGATGGGGGGGCTGGTGGAGTCCCAGGTAGAGCGGGCGATCACGGCGCTGGTCGAGAACGACGGCCACCTGGCGGACGAGGTGCGTGCCACGGACAAGAAAGTGGACCAGATGGAAATCGAGATGGACGAGGAAGCCACCCTGATCCTCGCCCGCCGGCAGCCCACGGCCCGGGATCTGCGGCTGGTGGTTGCAGTGATCAAGATGGTTTCCGACCTTGAGCGTGTTGGTGACGAGGCCAAGAAGATTGCCAAGTTTGCCATCAAGCTGTCCGAGGAAGGCCAGGCGCCCCGTGGTTATGTGGAAGTTCGTCACATCAGTAATCACGTGCTGAGCATGCTTCATGATGCGCTGGATGCCTTTGCCCGTCTGGATTCGGAGCAGGCGCTGCGGATCATGAAGGAAGACAAGCGGGTTGATGAGGAATACCAGGCTGCCACGCGGACGCTGCTGACGTTCATGATGGAGGATACCCGCAATATCTCCCGGTGCATGTCGGTGATGTGGATTCTTCGGGCCCTGGAGCGGGTGGGGGATCACGCCTGTAACATTGCCGAGAACGTGATCTTCATGGTCAAAGGCGAGGATGTTCGGCATACGCCTGTTGAGGAAGCCGAGAAGGTTGTCGGTCGCTGATTCTGTTCTTGCCTCTGTAGCCTGCTGGTTGGATGCCTTGGCAGGCCCGGGGGCAGTGTTCAGGAAGCGCCCGTGAATACGTCCCTGTAGGGCTCGGTCGCGCCATCCCTGGCGCTCCACGTTCCTGAACACTGCCCCCGGGCCCGCCTCACAAACCTCTCAGATAACGCCTTTAGTTGATGTTGGAGTTTTGGCACCAAGGTACCAGCAAGCGGGCCGGTCCTCCTGTTTGGGATCTATCTTTGGCCATGGATGGCCAAAGTTAAGCGCGCATGGACGCCTCGAGCGTGTCCCAAACAGGAGGACCGGCCCGATTGCCTCCCCCCAAGGTCAAAAATTCTCAGGCCTGCTTCTTCTTGTCGGTATAAGGCGGCCAGCCCAGGGGTTTGCCGGCCAGCAGGTGCAGGTGGATATGGAAAACCGTCTGCCCGGAGTTTTCCCCACAGTTCATCACCACGCGGTAACCGTCGTCTGCAAACTCCATTTCTTTGGCCAGTCTGGCGGCAACCCAGTACAGGTGGCCCACCAGTTCGCGGTCGCCTTCTTCGATGTCGTTGATCGTCGCGATTTCCTTTTTCGGGATAATCAGCAGGTGCACCGGCGCCTGGGGATTGATGTCCCTGAAGGCCAGGCTGATGTCGTCTTCATACACAATATCCGCCGGGATTTCCCGGTTGATGATCTTGGTGAAAATGGTTTCCGACATAATGGTTCCTTTTAGAGTTGCTTCAGCCCCGGAAGGCGCTCCGCCAACTGGCGGATGACCGGGGGCAGTTTGTCGTCGATACCCATAGCGTATTTGGCTACCCGGTTTCTGGCAAATGGCATGGCCTTGGCTGCGCCCAGGCCCAGGTTGCGTAACAGATGCAGAGGCGGGGTGCGGTTGCTGAACAGGTGATAGAACACATCCATGGCCAGCATCATACGGCGGTTGGCCGGGCGGCGTTGGTGTTCGTATTCGGCCAGCCGTGCCGGGTCGGCCAGGTCGCTGCCGGCGCGTCTGGCTTCGCGCAGGACTGACTGCAGGCAGCGGGCGTCCTGAAAGCCCAGGTTAACCCCCTGGCCGGCCAGGGGGTTGATGGTGTGGGCCGCGTCGCCCACCAGTACCACCCGGTTGTTCACATAGGTTTTGGCATGCTGGCGGGCTATCGGGAAGCTGGCTTTGGTGTCGATGTGGGTCAGCAGGGGCAGTTCCGGTGGAAAAGCATTCTGTATTTCCGCCATCAGAATGCTGTCGTCCAGGGATTTCAGGCGCGCCAGTTCTTCCGGCGAGTCGTACCACACCAGAGACGCCCAGCTTTCGCCGTGTCCCGCGGAATGCAGCGGCAGGAAGGCCCGGGGGCCGCTCGGGTAGAAACCCTGCCAGGTGATGTCCTGGACCGCTCCCTGATAACGAACGGAAATCACCATGGCCTGTTGCTGGTACTGCTCCCGGGTAACACCAATGCCGGCCAGACTGCGGACGCCTGAACTGGCGCCATCTGCGCCCACTACCAGTTCGCCACTCAGTTCCGTGCCGTCGTCCAGCGTAACTGTGGCGTTGTGTTCGTTGTTACCGAGGCTGGTCACAGCATGGCCGGCAAACAGTGTGACGCCGGGCTGTTCCTCGGCGCAGGTCCAGAGTGCCTGTTGGGTGACCCGGTTTTCCACGATATGGCCAAGGTGGCTGGCGGACAGGTTACGGGCATCAAAAACCACTTCGGCGATCTTGCGGGGTAACACGCCGCTCAGCGGATGATCCGCTTCATCCCACACTGCCAGGCGGGTATAGGGAGTGGCACGCATGGCCAGTATATCGTGCCAGGCACCAAGCTCGGTAAGGTAACGCTCACTGCCTGCGCTGAGAGCGGACACGCGTATGTCAGGGGCCTGTGAGGCATTAAAAGAGGGTGCACCTCCCTGATCCACAAGGCCAACGCGAAAGCCACTGCGGCCGAGGCCGGCAGCAAGAGCAGCGCCGACCATGCCGGCACCAACAATTACAACATCAAAGGCTTGGGTCATATCGGGTTCCTGTCTGGTACGCCCAGTTTACGCGATGAGCGTGCTCAGACAAGCGGCCCGGATCAAGCCAGCACCGGTTAGAGCTGTCAGTACCCCGCCAGGTTGGCCGCGTGGCTGTCCGTCAGGGACTCTGCACGGCGGGCACGGCCTTTCAGCCAGGCTGGTTTCTGGGCGCCCGGCCTGACGAATCCCTGCTCCAGAACCATCGGATGGACCAGTTTCAGGAAGTCCTCGGTTTTCATGTGAATGGACTCGGTGTGGCTGCCAGCGGCAAAGGCAAGTTCCGGCTGCCTGGTCAGGGCTTCGGCGCAGTAAACCGACATATCGAAGAGGTTGCCGAAAGGTGGCATGGCGCCCACCTCACAATCGGGGAACCGGTCCTGGAATTCCTGCTCGTCCGCCAGGTCGACAAAATCGGTATCGAGGATGCGGGTCAGCCTGTCCCAGCGGATGCGCCAGGTGGCGGGCATGACCAGCATGGCCATTTTCCCGTCGAGTTCGATAATAACGGTTTTTACCACCCGGTCGCCGGCAATCTTGACGTGGTGAGCCAGTTCCTGGGCAGTAAATGCAGGGGGGTGAGACAGGCACATGTATTCCACGCCTGCCTGGTCGAGGTGTTCCTTCAACTGCTGTACCGGCATAGTGACAACCTCCTACCAGCAATGACAGCGGTACTGGAACCGGTGGTTTTTATTGATCCGGTTCCGGTGGCCTGGCGGTGACGCTGCTCTGGCAGTCGCCACCGCCATTATTGGTCAGCTTAGTTGAGCTGGCACAGAATGCGAGTTACCGATTGTGTTATTGAGATACCAATCACTCGGTTTTGTAGACATGCACTTCCCGCTGAGGGAAGGGGATGGTGATGCCTTCGGCGTCGAACGCCTTCTTCACTTTTTCGTGCATGTCCCAGTAGTACGGCCAGAGGTCATCAGTGGCCACCCAGGCCCGGAACATCAGGTCCACGGAATTGTCTCCCAGTCCAGCCACACAAATACGAGGCTCCGGGTCTTTCAAAGAGCGTTCGTCCTCGTCAAAAAGGCGCTGGAGAATGGCCTTGGCCTTGTCGATGTCATCACCGTATCCGATACCGAAGGTCATATCGCAGCGGCGCTTGTCGTAAATGCTGACATTAACCAGGGTTGCGTTGGACAGACTGCCGTTGGGGATCACGATGCGGCGGTTGTCGAAGGTGTTGACCACGGTATAGAGAATCTGGATCTCGGCCACGGCGCCCAGGAAGCCCTGGGCTTCGATGGTGTCCCCCACCTTGAAGGGCTTGAAGATCAGGATCAGCACGCCGCCTGCAAAGTTGGCCAGGCTGCCCTGAAGGGCCAGGCCGATGGCGAGGCCGGCGGCACCGATAACGGCGATAAACGAGGTGGTCGCGATGCCGATCATGGAGGCGACCGAGATCAGCAGCATCACCTTGAAAACAGCGCTTATCAGGCCGCAGAGGAATTTGTTCAGGGTGGGGTCTTTTGCCCCGAGTTTCTTGTCGAGCACTGCAACGAAGCGGTTAATCAACCACAGACCGATGACCAGTGTGATGATGGCAAGCACGAATTTCGGGGCGTAGGTCATAATCAGTGCCAATGCCTGGTCCCAGAGTTCCGACGCATTAACATTGGTTCCCAGAAGGTCGTCCATTCAGTTGCTCCTTGTTGGTTTTGATGACTGGTTTCCTGAAATCTGACAGGGAACACGGGAGGCAGCCACACTCTCGGCCTCCGACGTGTTATAGCAGAGGTTCATGACAAACGTATAATCCGGTACGGGTACACGTTCGTCTGAAGGCCCTGTACGTAAGGATTCAGCGTCTGGCCCACCCGATAATGGTTTCTGGCCCACCCTGCACAACGATACGCCCCTGTTTCTGGTTCAGCTGGTAGTCGTACATGGGGTCGTAGTAGTCCTTCAGCAGTGATTCGATCCATCGGTGATGAGCCGTGACATCGCCGGTCCCGAACTGGGTGTCCAGGGCGGTTTCCATCAACTGCCGCAATTGGCTGTGACGCTCACCACCGAGGCGTTTGCGGATCCGGTCCAGGGCACTGAGGAGATAGTCCCGGAAGTTGAGCCAGCCGGCCTCCTCGCCGTCGCGGGAGACGTAGTTAGCTGCCATCTGCTCAACATAGTCCTCCCGGATGATCCGGATGCGTTCCTCAACAGGCTGGTCGAGCACCATCAGGGGGGCCGATGCCATCCGATCCCGCAGGCTTTCCGGCAGGGCACAGCGCCCTACCAGCCGGCTTTCGTCTTCCAGGTAAACCGGTCCGCCAACTTGGTGGTGAGCCTTGAGCATGGCTACGGCGAGATGGTTTTCAAAATCGATCTGTGATGGCTGTGGTGTTACCTGGCGGCCAAAGCTTGAGCCTCGGTGATTGGCCAGGCCTTCCAGGTCGATCGGATTGGGCAGTTGTTGCAGTACCCGGGTCTTGCCGGTACCGGTGCGGCCGCTGAGAATGACAAACTCCGAGGATTCAATCAGTGCTTCCAGGCTGTCGATCAGGAACCGGCGCATCGCCTTGTAGCCGCCGCTGACCAGCGGATAGTCAATGCCGGCCTCGCGAATCCACTGTTGGGTCAGGCGCGAACGCAGGCCCCCGCGGAAGCAGAACAGGTAGCCGTCTGGATAGCGGGCGGCAAAACGCCGCCAGGCCTCCAGGCGCTGCGCCTTGATGTCTCCGGATACCAGCTGGTGGCCAAGCTCGATGGCCGCATCCTGTCCCTTTTCCTTGTAACAGATGCCCACCCTGTGGCGCTCGTCGTCATTCATCAGTGGGGCATTGATGGCACCGGGAAAACTGCCTTTACTGAACTCCACCGGGGCCCGCACGTCCATCAGTGGCACGTCATTGAGGAACAGGGAAAGGTAGTCGCTGGTGTCGGTTCTGGACGGCATGACAGGCTTCGGTTCGTGCTGAAAATGAGGTCGCAGTATAACGAACGTGCTGCTTTTTTGCTCGTCCGCGGATGCTGCCTGCTCTTGCTGTCGATACAATGCATGCCTTCTCGGTTCGGAGTTCCGGATTAGTCATGACCCCTGACGTTCTCAACAGGCACCTCGCAAAGACACTGAACCGCGGGCGGGTGGCAGCCACGGCGCCGGCTGGATGTCCGGCAATTTCCCTGTACCTGTTTGATCCTTCGGTGCTGGAGGGGCCGATCAGTCATGACGAAGCCCAGGCCGTTGTAGCCGAGCCGGCGTACTGGTCGTTCTGCTGGGCCAGCGGTCAGGTGCTTGCAGCCTACATTCTGGCCAATCCTCATCTGGTACGGGACCAGACAGTGCTGGATTTTGGTTCGGGCTCCGGCATTGTCGCAATTGCCGCCGCCAGGGTCGGAGCAAGGGAAGCCATCGCCTGTGATATCGACCCGGCGGCGCTGGATGCGGCGGCAGCCAATGCCAGGCTGAACGGTGTGAAGGTGTCACTGTGTGACGACTGGAACGCGCGGCCAGCCGGTATTGATGTAGTGACCGCAGCGGACGTGCTCTACGACCCGGAAAACCGGCCTTTGCTGTCTGTGTTCCGCGAGGCCGCACCACAGGTGCTACTGGCGGATTCCCGGATGAAGAATCTGGGTGATGAGAGCTATCGGCAACAGGTCGTAATCGAGGCCCGTACCTGGCCAGATCTGCATGAGTTTGAAGAGTTCAACCGAGTGCGGATCTATCGGGCCGGAGATGCCCTGGCGGGATAATCGGGAGGCAAAAAAAAAGAGGGTAACCTTTCAGCTACCCCCTTTCGGAACAGGTGTCGCATCCTTGCGCTTTAGGCAACCATCCTGCTGCCAATTTCCCTTGCCAGTCCGTGGTGCCGGCGTCCGAGCCGGCGATCCGATTAGTTATCCCTTAAGCGAGGCGTCCCTGTGTCCTTGCCTCTCCCTGCATCCAGTTGCCGGGGTGCATCCTGTGCGTCGTCCCTTTCCCTGTCATCCTTGATGTGATCACTATACCAATCGGAATCTGACAAACGTGTGAATTGTGCACGCCTGCAGCGTTGGGATCGCCGCCAGAATATAATAAGACGTTTTATATCAATTAGTTGGTGATTTTCGGGCGCCCTTGGTCAGGTAAGCGCACGTAACGTCGCAGCAAGATCCTACAGGCTTGTAGGAAATATCTCACACGGCCCCGGGTGGATGTCTCAAGTCTGATTCTGGAGGGGTTTATCCGTTCCGGTCGGAACCTTGCCACGGTTTGTCATTGGCTTTACGCCGCCTGATGAAATCCGGAAACGGGAGCAGCCCGATGGCGATACCTGCGGCGTCAGCGAGGATGTCGGCAACCGCGAAGGTTCTGTAGGGAAGCTGGGCCTGAACCACTTCAATGGCCACTCCGAAAGCCAGTAGCCCGGGAGCGATCCAGAGCCGGCTGAGCCCGGGCCAGGCCAGACGGGTGACGATTGTCAGCTGCAGGAAGGCCAGTGCGTGATTGAATTTGTCGTTGTCCGAGGAAGGGACCGGGTAGGGTTCGCTGGTGGTTGCCAGATACATGATGAATGCTGCGGAAACAACCAGTATCACCTGCCAGAATGGTTGGTATTCAAGCAGAAAGCGGATCCGTTGTGTCAGAAATGCCATGTACACCGTCGGGCTGTGGTGGAGTTTGCAACATGATATGCTTTGCGCCCGGTTACTGTCATCGAAGCTGAGGCGCTGCGAGGTATGTTGAAAGGTAATTTTTTCCGCGGCCTGGGTTATCTCGGAGAGGGATTCCGGCTGATAAGGCAGCCCGGGCTGAGACTGTTCGTTGTTATTCCCCTTGTCATTAATGTTTTGTTATTTGGCCTTCTGTTCTACTTCCTGGCCGAGCTTTTCGCTGCAATGATCGCCGCTGCCATGGGGTGGCTGCCGGACTGGGCCTGGCTGCAGAGCCTGGACTGGCTGTTCTGGCTGCTCTACGGTGCGGTGATACTGCTGATGCTTGCCTACGGCTTCGTCATCGTGGCCAACCTCATTGGTTCCCCGTTTTACGGCTATCTTTCAGAACTGACCGAAAAGCACCTGACCGGCCAGGAAGTCACCACCGATGACGGCTGGAGCCAGATTGTCCGGGACATTCCCCGTGCCCTGTGGCGGGAAGTGCAGAAGATCATCTATTACCTGCCCCGTGCCATCGGTCTGTTCATTATCGGTTTGATCCCGGTGGTCAATCTGGTGGCGGCAGTTCTCTGGTTCATTTTCAATTGCTGGATGATGGCGCTGCAGTACGTGGATTACCCGGCGGACAATCACCGGGTAAGCTTCCGCGCCCTGCGCCGCCTGCTGGGAGATACCCGCCTGTCCGCCCTGGGGTTCGGATTGCCTGTCGCGCTGGCCGCCATGGTTCCGGTCCTGAACCTGGTGGTTGTTCCTGCAGCGGTGTGTGGTGCAACCGCTTACTGGGTTCGTGAAAACGGGCCATCGGATCAAGACGTGTAACGCCGTCAAGGCGAATCAAATCTGTCGGAGGTTTCTTGGATACATCGGAATTTGTAATTGGCCAGCGGTGGGTCAGCCACAGCGACACCGCGCTCGGGCTCGGTATTGTCACGGATATTTCAGGGCGCCGGGTGACGCTGGGGTTTCCGGCGGCGGATGAGGAGCGCACCTACGCCATCGACAATGCACCGTTGTCGCGAATCATCTACCAGATTGGCGAGGAAATAGAGACCTTTGACGGTGAGCGTTACGAGGTCCGTGCCGTAGAGGACATTGGCGGCGTGCTGATGTACCACGCGGAGGACGCCAGTGAAAACCTGGTCCAGGTTTCCGAAGTGAAGCTCAGCAGCGCAGTGGATTTCTCGGCGCCCCATCAACGCCTGTTTGCCGGGCAGTTTGACCGCAACGGAGCATTTCGCCTGAGAATGGCGACCACCCGTCACCTCGACAGGTTGCGGGCATCATCGGCCCAGGGCCTGATTGGCGCCCGTACCCAGCACCTGCCACACCAGATCTACATCGCCCACGAAGTGGCAAAGCGCTATGCCCCCCGGGTTCTGCTGGCAGACGAAGTTGGGCTGGGCAAGACCATTGAGGCGGGCCTGATCCTTCACTACCAGCTGCATACCAGTCGTGCCCGGCGGGTGCTGATCGTGGTGCCCGACTCGCTCATGCACCAGTGGCTGGTGGAAATGCTGCGCCGGTTCAACCTGCGGTTTTCGATCATTGATCTGGGCCGTTATGAGGCCATGAAAGACGGCTCCGGGCTGCAGGACGAGGACGAGGAACTGGCTGATGCTGATGAAAACCCGTTTGAAAGCGAGCAGCTGGCCTTGTGCAGCCTGGATTTCCTGATGAGCAGTGCGCAGGCCCAGGCCGATGCGATTGCCGCCGGCTGGGACCTGATGGTGGTGGATGAGGCGCATCACCTGGCCTGGAGCCCGGAAAGCGCCAGCCCGGAATATCGCCTGGTTGAGCAACTCTCGGCAGCCAGCAATGGCCTGCTGCTGCTGACGGCAACGCCGGAGCAGGTGGGGGTGGCCAGCCACTTCGCCCGCCTGCGGTTGCTGGACCCGGCGCGGTTTCACGACCTGGAAGCGTTCAGGGAAGAAGAAAAGCAGTATGAACAGATCAACCAGGTGGTCTCCCGTATTCGTGAGCAGGGCGTGGCTTCACTTTCGGACCAGGACCGGGACGCACTCGGGAACTGGCTGGGTGATGAACTGGATGCGCTGGCTGCCTCCGGGGACCCGGAGCAGTCGGTGATAGAGGCATTGCTTGATCGCCACGGCACAGGCCGCGTGCTGTTCCGCAATACCCGTGCCGCCATCAGGGGGTTTCCGGAACGCCACCCGCTGCCAGTGGGTTTGCCCTGTCCACAGCTTTACCGGGGTGGTGATGCCTGTCATGGCATTGCGGGCCTGGCCCCCGAGGCCGCCGTGGATGGAGAGCAGTGGCTGGCGGAAGACCCCCGGGTTACCTGGCTGGAAAAAACCCTCTCGGGACTCAGGCCCGCCAAGGTGGTGGTGATCTGCGCCCATGCCTCCACCGCCATGGCTCTGGAAGACTACCTGCAATTGCGGGCCGGCATTCGCAGTGCCGCGTTCCACGAGCACCTGAGCCTGATTGAACGGGACCGGGCCGCTGCCTATTTTGCCGACACAGAGCAGGGTGCCCAGGCACTGATCTGTTCGGAAATCGGCAGTGAAGGCCGTAATTTCCAGTTTGCCCATCACCTGATCCTGTTCGACCTGCCAGCGAATCCTGACCTGCTGGAACAGCGGATCGGCCGGCTTGACCGGATTGGCCAGACCGAGACTATCGACATACACATCCCTTACCTGCAGGGCACCGCCCAGGAAACCCAGTACCGGTGGTTCGAGGAAGGCCTGAATGCCTTCAGTGAAAGCTGCTCGGTGGGTGTTGCGGTCCATGACCATGTGGCGTCGCAGTGGCAGGCCGCCATTGATGGTGACAGTGACCAGCTGCCAGCCTTGCTGGAAGCCTCGCAGGCAGAGGCTGAGCGCCTGCGCACCCTGCTTCGCAACGGCCGGGACGCTCTGATCGAGCTCAATTCATGCCGCCCCGAGGTGGCGGATGAACTCATCAGCCAGATCGAGTCCGAAGAAGAGTCGGCTCTGGTTCGGGATTATATGATCGAGGCCTGTGACATCCTTGGTGTGGATGTTGAGGACCATTCCGAGCACGCGGATGTGCTGCGCCCGGGGGAACAGTACCAGGCGGGCCATGTGACAGAGCTGCCGGAAGAGGGGCTGACGGTGACCTGGAGCCGGCAACAGGCACTGGAGCGTGAGGATATGGCCTTCATGAGCTGGGAGCACCCGCTGGTGACCGGAGTAATGGAGTCCGTTACCAGCTCCGGGCTCGGCAAGGCGGCCCTGGCCAGTATGACCGTCAAGGCGCTGCCGGCCGGCACGCTTCTGCTCGAGGCATTGTTTACCGTGCATTGTCCGGCCCCTGAGTCGCTCCAGCTGTCCCGTTATCTCCCGGTTTCACCCCTGCGGTTGCTGGTGGATGTGAACGGGCGGGACCTGTCGGCAACGCTGCCCCACGACAGGCTCAACGACATGTGTTCCAATATTCGCCGGCGCACTGCCCAGGCCATCGTGCCCCAGATTCGTCCGCAGGTTGAAACCATGGTCGATCATGCCGAAAACCTGGCCGGGCCTCACCTTGAGCCGCTGAGGACGGCAGCGCTGGAACGGGTGAGGGAGGTGTTTGGCCCTGAAATCCGTCGCCTGGAGGCAATGAAAAAGGTAAACCCGGCAATCCGGGCCGATGAAATCGATTTTTTCCGGGAGCAGCTTGCAGCCGCAGAAACGGCGCTGGGTCAGGCCAGCCTGTCACTGGAAGGTATTCGTGTGATTGTAACTGCCTGATGGTGAACCAGTTGCTGGTCAGGCTTCATCTGATCAGGTAGGTTGAACGTAACAATTTGTAGTTTCTGACATTCTAAACCACGGACGACAGAGAGTATCCATGATGACTTTCATACTGTTTCTTGTTGCTGTTGCCGGGCTTCTTGTCGTAATGCGCAAGGAATCCGGCGCCAAACCCGCCATCGGGGTCATGGTAGTAACAGGCGTGCTTTCACTGTTTTTTGCGTCGGGCCTGCTGGCACCGGTCCTGTTTATCGGCGCGGCTGTTACGGCATTCGCGGGCCTGCCCGGCTTCCGCCAGAGCTGGCTGACCCCGAGGGTGTTTGCCATGTTCAAGAAGGTGGCGCCCAAGGTTTCCGATACCGAGAAAGTGGCCCTTGAGGCAGGCACCGTCAGCTGGGACGGCGAGCTGTTCACCGGGCGCCCCGACTGGCACAGCCTGCTGATCAACCGCAACACCGGCCTGTCCGAGAAAGAGCAGGCGTTCGTGGACAACCAGTGCACCCAGGCCATCTCGATGTGTAATGCCTGGGACCTGGCGGTCGAGCGTGCTGACCTGCCTGAAGAGTTGTGGGATTTCCTCAAGAAAGAAAAATTTTTCGGCATGATCATCCCCGAAGAGTATGGCGGCCTGCACTTCTCTGCCAAGGCCCAGACTGCGGTGCTGCAGAAACTGGCGGCCAATGAAATGCTGATGGTTACCGTCGGTGTGCCCAACTCCCTCGGCCCGGGCGAGCTGCTGGTCAAATACGGCACCGACGAGCAGAAGAACCATTACCTGCCGCGTCTGGCGGATGGCCGGGAGATTCCCTGCTTCGGCCTGACCGGCCCCCGTGCCGGCTCTGATGCCACCTCACTGCCGGACACCGGTATCGTCTGCAAGGGCGAGTTCGAGGGCAAGGAAGTGCTGGGCCTGCGCCTGAACTTCGAGAAGCGCTGGATTACCCTGGCACCGGTTGCCACCGTGGTGGGCCTGGCCTTCCGCATGTTCGACCCGGATGGCCTGCTGGGCGACACCAAGGATTACGGCATTACCTGTGCGCTGATTCCCCGCAACACCAAAGGCATGGAAATCGGCCGCCGGCACTGCCCCATTGGCACACCGTTCATGAACGGTCCCATCAAGGGCACGGATGTCTTTATCCCGCTGGATTACATCATCGGCGGTCAGGAAATGGCCGGCCAGGGCTGGCGCATGCTGGTTGAATGCCTCTCGGTAGGGCGCTGTATCACCCTGCCATCCGGCGCGGCCGGTGCCGCGGCCTATGCCGTTGGTACGGCCGGCGGTTTTACCCGCATACGACGCCAGTTCAATACTCCCGTGGCAGACATGGAAGGCGTGCAGGAGCCGCTGGCCCGCATTGCAGCACAGACCTACATCGCCCAGTCCGCGGTCAACCAGACCGCCAACATGATCGACAAGGGCGAGAAGCCGGCTGTGCCTTCCGCCATCCTCAAGTACCACCTGACTGAAATGCAGCGGGCGGTACTCACCGACGCCATGGATGTCCACGGCGGTAAAACCGTCACCCTTGGCCCCCGTAACTACCTGGGTATAGGCTTCAGCGGTGCGGCGGTGTCCATCACCGTGGAAGGCGCCAACATCATGACCCGCAGCCTGATGATCTTCGGCCAGGGTGCAATCCGCTGTCATCCCTACGTGCTGAAAGAGCTGGCGGCGAAAGACAACGATGACATCGAGGCCTTCGACGACGCCTTCTTCGGCCACGCCGGCCTGATCTTCGGCAACGCCGCCCGCGCCTTCACCCAGGCACTGGGCATCGGCAAAGCCGACGTACCCTTCGACCACGCCGCCCGCAAATACGCCCAGGGCGTCGCCCGCTTCAGCGCCGCCTTCGGCCTGTGCGCAGATGCCGCCATGACCACCCTGGGCTCCGAGCTGAAAATGCGCGAGCTGATCTCGGCCCGCCTCGGCGACGTGCTGGCCAACCTCTATCTGGCCTCCATGGTGCTCAAGAACTGGCATGAAACCCAGCCGGTTGACGGCGAAAGGGACCTGATGGAATACAGCCTGGCACTGTTGCTGTACCGGGCAGAGAACGCCATGGACGAATTCCTCCAGAACCTGCCCAACCGCCCGGTTGCCCTGGCCCTGCGTGCGATCACCATGCCCCTGGGCCGCCGCTGGGACAAGCCCCACGACGACCTGGCCCGCAAACTGGCCCGGGCCATCTCCACTGACAGCCCGGTACGTGAAAAACTGCTGGCCGGTGCCTGGACCACGCCTGGCGAGGGCAAGGGCGCGGTTGAGAATCCCGTTGCGCAATACAATAGCCTGCTGAAAGACTACGACAAGGCCGAGCAGCTCTACCGCAAGGTCACCAAGGCCTACGCCAAAGGCCAGCTGCCGATGCAGGCGCTGCACCCGGAAGAGCGTTTTGAAGAAGCACTGAAAGCCGACATCTTCACCAAGGAAGAAGCGGAATTCATGCGCCAGTACGAGTCCGTTGTCCTGGAGATGCTGACCGTCGACGACTTCCCGTTCGACGAGTTCGCCCGCAACAAGGACACACTGATCGACCACAACCCGGCCTGACAAAGGGCGATAGCGGCTGAAGCCAGGGAAGGCTTCACTCAAGCGCACAGGGATGTGCTCGTAGCGTATCCCGGAAAGGGATCACAACATCCGGCAGGCACCAGACTACGAGGTAACTCAGCAGAATGTGGCTTTCAATCCTGGCGGTAAGCGCCGGAGCCGTTATAGGCGCCAACCTGAGGTGGGCCCTGGGCCTCTGGCTCAACAGCAGCTACCACGCCATCCCCTATGGCACCCTCGCCGCCAACCTCTCCGGCGGCTGGCTCGTCGGCCTGCTGATGGGCTACTTTATCCACGGCACCTCCCTGGCGCCGGAATGGCGATTGTTCGCCATAACCGGTCTTTGTGGCGCCCTTACCACCTTCTCCACCTTCTCCCTGGAAATGTTCTCCGCCATCCAGGAAGGCAAATGGAGCATGGCCCTGGCCGGCATACTGGCCCACGTTGTCGGGTCTATCCTCATGACCGCACTGGGAATTTATACCTTTGGCCTGGTCAGGGGCTGATGGGTACCACTACTTATGCAATAAATTAAAAATAGGGTTGGCAAGCCCGAAAACAAAGAGTAGAGTTATTTGCGTAGGAAAGATTCAGCAAAGCATTCATGAATAAGACGTACCTCCGCAGTTAGTAGTGACCGTCCTGTTTTTGATTCCGCGAGTTCTGTATTTCCGTAAACGCTGATCGGTCATCATGACGATGGTCCGGCGGCAAGATAAAATGATTGATTTCAGGAAGTTTGTCTACTACTACCGGTACTGTTAAGTTCTTCAACGAAGCTAAAGGCTTTGGCTTTATCACTCGTGAAGGCGGCCCGGACGTATTCGTTCACTACAGCGCAATTCAGGGCAGCGGTTTCAAGACCCTGGCAGAAGGCCAGCAGGTTGAGTTCACCGTTACCCAGGGCCAGAAAGGTCCTCAGGCGGAAAACGTTACTGCTATCTAACTGATAACAGTATCCGCCAAAAAGGCAGCTTCGGCTGCCTTTTTTTGTGGCCGGGTTTTGTGATTTTACCCGGGATATGACATCTTTTATCCCCTGCTGCTTGCGCTAGCCAAACCGAACTGTTGCTCAGGGCCCTGTATGCTGAAAATCCTCAAAGCTGTCTGGATACTGTTCTGGGCCACACTGCTGACAGTGATTCTTTTCCTGCCCATAGTGATCGCCGCTCTTGCCGGCCGCAGTGGAAACGCCGCCTTTCACGGTACCCAGGTCTATGCCTGGTGCATTCTCAAGCTGACGGGGATTCGGCTGCGTATAACCGGACAGGAAAATATCGATCCGAAACAGCGTTACGTTATCCTCAGCAACCATGCCTCCTATTTTGACCCGCCGGCTCTGGTTCTGGCCCTGGGCCTGCAGTATCGCTGGGTGATCAAGAAAGAGTTGCGCAAGGTGCCCCTGTTTGGTCTGGCGCTGGAAACATCACGCAACCTGTTTATCGACCGCGCCAGGGGCAGTGATGCCCTTGAAAGCATCAAACGGGGCGTTGCGCAGCTCCCGGAGGCCACCAGTATCCTGATATTCCCGGAAGGGACCCGATCCTGGGATGGCAAACTGTTGCCTTTCAAAAAAGGCGGTTTCGTGATCGCCCGTGATGGCCAGTTACCCATTCTGCCGGTAACAATACGGGGCTCCCACGACCGTCTGCCAAAAGGCACAGCGGCATTCTCACCTGGCGTTATTGATATCGTTATTCATCCCCCGGTGGCGACAGCCGGCCGGGAGGTGGAAGATGTCCGTGAGGAAGTGAGGGGCACCATTGAAGGTGCCCTCTGAGGGCGGGACACTAGTCGTTGAAGACTTCTTCGTACAGGCGCATGGTGCCTTCCCAGGAGCGTTTGGCAGCGTCCTCATTATAGGCAATGGGCATGTTGAACTGGTCAGAGATCTTGTCGGCGTCCGGGTTGGTGAAGGAGTGCAGCACCTTCGGGAAACTGACCAGGGTCAGGTCGGCTTCGGCGTCCTGCATTTCCTTTACCAGGCCGGACACCTGGTCTGAAGGCACCATCTGGTCCGCCCCGCCGGTATAGACATGGATCCTGGGCTGAACCTTTCCCGCTTCCGCCTTGATGGGGCTGCTAAGAGCACCGTGGTAGCTCACCACCGCGTCCAGATCCACACCCATGCGGGCCATGTTCAGCACCACGGCTCCGCCGAAACAATAACCCTGAGCGGCAATCTTGTTGCTGTCGACGCTGTCGTGCTGCTCCAGCAGGTTCTTGGCAGCCATGAACCGGGCCTTGACCTGGTCCATGTCTTTTGTCGCTTCCTTCATAAAGTTCTCGGCATCATCAGGGTGTTCTGCCAGCTTGCCTGAACCGTACATATCCAGTGCGAACGCCGTGTAGCCTGATGCCGCAAGTTTCTCGGCCTGCTCGCGGGCAAATTCGTTGTGGCCCCACCATTCGTGAACCACAAGAACCCCGGGGCGTTTGCCCTCGGCTTCATCGTCGTAAGCCATGTAACCGGTGAAGGTTTCACCGTCGACTTCATATTCCACGGTTTCTGTCTTCATTTCGCCTGATGCCTGTCCGCTTGCCAGGGCAAGAGCCGCCGCCAGTGACAGAGGGGCTGAGGCCATTGCACGCTTGTATGTCTTCATGTGTTCCTTCTCCGTTTGGGTCGATTGCCTGGTTTGTCCGGTGTTTTACGCCGGGACCGATTGAACCGATGCATTCAATTGCTACTGCCGGTGTCAGAGCTTTTTACTACACTTTACCGGATGACACATTGTTTACCGGACGGGCTCAGGGAGCAAGGCATGAAAATCGGCGTACCCAAGGAAATCAAGAACCATGAATACCGGGTAGGGATGACCCCCGCGGCGGTTCACGAACTCTGTAATCACGGGCACAGCGTCTATGTTGAAGCCTGCGCCGGATCAGCCATCGGGTTCAGTAACGAGGACTATCAGAAGGCCGGCGCCGAGATTCTTGATGATGGCCCTGCCATTTATGCTGCCGCCGGGATGATCGTCAAGGTCAAGGAGCCCCAGGCCAACGAGAGGGCATTGTTGACGCCGGATCACACCCTGTTCACCTACCTGCATCTGGCGCCGGACCAGGCCCAGACCGACGACCTGGTGAAATCCGGCGCCACCTGTATCGCCTATGAAACCGTTACCGATAGTCATGGCCGATTGCCATTGCTGGCGCCTATGTCGGAGGTGGCGGGGCGAATGTCGATACAGGCGGGAGCCCATTGCCTGGAGAAATCCATGGGTGGCCGCGGCGTTTTGTTAGGCGGCGTTCCCGGAGTCAGCCCGGCACGGGTGACCGTCATCGGCGGTGGTGTGGTCGGGCAGAATGCGGTGGCCATGGCCATCGGGCTGGGCGCCCAGGTGACGGTTCTGGACCGCAATATGGATGTGCTGCGGAACCTGGACCATCTGTATGGCAACCGGATCAGCACCCTGTTTTCCACCGCTGCCACCCTGGATGAAGCAGTGACTGAATCGGACCTGGTCATCGGTGGGGTTCTGATCCCCGGGGCGTCCGCGCCCAAACTGGTCACCCGCGACATGGTCAGCCGGATGCCGGAGGGCAGCGTTATCGTTGATGTCGCCATCGATCAGGGTGGTTGCACCGAGACCTCCAGGCCGACAACTCATGATGCGCCAACCTATGTTGTAGATGGCGTGGTTCACTACTGCGTTGCCAATATGCCGGGGGCCGTTGCCAGAACCTCGACACTGGCACTGAATAACGTAACACTGCCCTTTATCGCCGCCCTTGCCAACAAGGGGCCGGAGCAGGCAATGAAAGACGACCACCACCTGCGAAATGGCCTGAATGTCTACAGGGGCAAGGTGACATTCCGGGAAGTGGCAGAGGCCACCGGCTATGAGTTTGCCGCCCCTGAAACCCTGCTCGGAGAGTGACCCCACTCGAACAAGGAGATTGCATGAAACTGATAGGCTCTACCACATCCCCCTACGTAAGGCGTATCCGGTTGCTGCTGGCCGATACCGACTACGAATTTGTGAATCTCGACATTTATGGCCAGGGCCGGGATGAGCTCAGGCGTAACAATCCGGCGCTGAAAATTCCCATGCTGATTGATGGTGACCAGGAGGTGTATGACTCCCGCGTGATTGCCCGTTACATCAGTGAAAAACAGGGCCTGGCCCCGCTGACCTGGGACCAGGAAAACCAGCTGACGCTCATTGATGCCGCCAACGACTCTGCGGTAATCCTGCTGCTGTCCTCCCGCTCCGGTATTGATATCAGCGAAAACCTGATGTTTTTCAATCTCCAGCGTGAGCGCATCATGATGACGATGCGCACCCTGGCGGCCATGGTCGATGAAGGTCAGTTTAACCAGTGGAACTACCCGGCTATCTGCCTGTATTGCCTGGTGGACTGGGTTGATTTCCGGGATCTGGTGGATTTCTCCGGCATTGAGAGCCTCATCAGCTTCCGCAATCAACACCGCGACAATGAGCGGATTGGCGCCACGGACCCCAGGAAATCGTAATCTTCCGGCAGACCGGGCCTGGCCTGGTCTGCTTTCCCGCCTGAAAAATTAAGTTAAAATTAAGTTCCCCTCAAGGTTGCAGATCCTATCTACCGAAATTATCTTTGGTCATTACTTAATCATTTAAGTTCGTGTGCATCCAAAATGCGGCCGGCAAAAATGATTGAGAAACGACGACAGCTTGGGCGGCGCATAAAGCCTCCGATCCATTGATGTCATAGCGGTAATGTTGAAAAGCGGAGTGTTTTATCACGTAGCTTAATGCATTAAGTGCCAGCTCAACGCTGAACGGAAATCAGACCTTACAAAAACAAGATGAGGTTCCAACAATGAGATTTCGCATTACACCTTGCCACCGCCCGATAGCCACGATTGTCACCACGGCGATGATTTCAGGCCTTTCCGTAAATCTGCAGGCCCAGGAAAGCGTGGAAGACCGCCTGTCTGCTCTGGAGCAGCAGCTGGCAGAGGTCGAGCCCCACGCCCGGGGTGACGAAGGCTTTTCGTTCAACACCTACGCCCGCTCCGGGCTGCTGCTGAATAACGAGGGCAAAAGCGCCCCCGGCGGCCCCTACCTGACCCCCGCCGGCTCCGTTGGTGGTGCCGTGGGCCGGCTGGGTAACGAGCCGGACACCTATCTGGAAGCCATGCTCAACTACAAGAGCGTGGCGGATAACGGCACCAGGTCCCATTACCGCCTGATGATTGCCGATTCCACCACCTCCAGTAACGACTGGACCGCGGATGACGGCGCCCTGAATGTTCGCCAGGCCTATGTGGAATTCAGCAACCTGGCCGGTTTTACCGGTATTTTCGAGAATGCCTCCATCTGGGCCGGCAAGCGATTTGACCGGGACAACTTCGACATCCACTGGCTCGACAGCGATTTCGTGTTCCTGGCGGGCACCGGGGCCGGTCTATACGACGTTACCTTCAGCGATTCGGTGAAGTCCAACTTCTCGCTGTATGGCCGCAGCTTCCTGGATTTTCCCTCCGATCCTGACACCACCGATGGCACCTCCGACACCGACAACTTGATTCTCACAGCCAACAACTACTTCGGTAATGTGCAGTGGATGATCAACGGCATGTCCGCGGCAGACAACGATGAGCGTGTAGTGGGCGGCGTGACCGAGGCGGCCGACACCGGTGTGAATACCATGCTGGCCTACCACGGCGACAGCTTTTTCGGAGTTTCGGAAGGTAACTACAAGATTGCCCTGCTGCACGGCCAGGGCCTGGGTGCGGAGGTCAAGAACATCGGTGCCGACGGCAATCTGCATGAGGATGCCGTCAGCACCCGGTTGGGTGTCTACGGCACCACCTACCTGAGCGATAGCTGGCGGATTGCCCCGGCGATCATGGCGGAAACCAGCACGGACCGCTATGTGGAAGGGGACGAATACCAGTGGCTCACCTTCAACACCCGCCTGGCCAACGAGCTGGGGGCCAACTTCGAGATGCAGTACGAGGCCTCCTGGCAGATGATGGATCTGGAGACCGAGGGCTACGAAGGGCGTGGTGATGTGGATGGGGATTATGCCCGCTTTACCATCGCACCGACCTTCAAGCCACAGGTGGGTGGCTTCTGGAACCGT
>NZ_LIHP01000009.1 GCF_001314605.1 Marinobacter sp. HL-58 | reverse complement strand
ATTGCTCCGATCGCCATGGAAGATGGCCTGCGCTTCGCGATTCGTGAAGGCGGCCGTACCGTTGGTGCCGGCGTAGTCTCCAAGATCATCGAGTAATTGGCTCGATTGGTCTGAGGAAAAAGGGGCTGAAACTCAGCCCCTTTTTCTGTTTCAGCCGCACAATCTGACCTGGTGGCGTCACTGCTGAACGCAGTTGACACTGCTGGGTATTATGCATACAATGCGGCTCCTTTTTTTGAAGGTCGGCTAACAAGTAGCTGCTACGAGTGGAGTTTGGGTGCATCATGCAAAGCCAAAAAATTCGAATCCGGTTGAAGGCGTTTGATTATCGCCTGATCGACCAGTCAACGCAGGAGATTGTCGATACCGCCAAGCGGACCGGCGCTCAAGTGCGTGGACCAATCCCTCTGCCGACGCGGAAGGAAAAGTACACCGTTCTGATCTCTCCGCACGTCAATAAAGACGCGCGCGATCAGTACGAGATTCGTACACACAAGCGTCTGCTGGACATCGTCGAGCCGACAGAGAAGACAGTAGATGCTTTGATGAAGCTGGATCTGGCAGCAGGTGTAGACGTTCAGATCAGCCTCGGCTAACCACGCGGTTAGTCTGTGTAACTGTCATAAGGCCATAGAGGGTGAGAGCCCCGTACACTTAAGAGGTGAAACATGGCAATTGGAATTGTCGGTCGCAAGGCCGGTATGACCCGTATTTTTACGGAAGACGGGCAAGCAGTGCCCGTAACGGTAATTGAGGTTGAACCCAACCGCATTACCCAGCTGAAAACTCTTGAAAGCGATGGCTATCGTGCGGTTCAGGTAACCGTTGGAAAGCGTCGTTCCTCTCGTGTGACCAAAAGCGAAGCGGGCCATTACGCCAAAGCCGGAGTAGAGGCAGGTCGTGGTCTGTGGGAATTCCGCCTCGCCGATGGCGAAGGTGAAGAGCTGGCTGCAGGCGGTGAGATTACCGCTTCCATCTTTGAAGATGGCCAGGTCGTTGATGCTGTTGGCCAGTCCAAGGGTAAGGGTTTCCAGGGCGGTGTTAAGCGCTGGAACTTCTCCATGCAGGACGCCACACACGGTAACTCCCTTTCTCATCGTGCTCCGGGTTCTATCGGTCAGAACCAGACTCCGGGCAAGGTATTCAAGGGCAAAAAGATGGCGGGCCAGATGGGCAATGCGCAGGTGACTGTGCAGAACCTGCAAGTCGTCCGTGTCGACGCCGAGCGCAACCTTCTGCTGATTCGTGGTGCCGTTCCGGGCGCGACCGGCGGAAATGTTGTCATCAAGCCTGCAGTTAAAGCCTGAGGAGCGGTGCGATGGAATTGACTATTACAGGTAGCGGCAAGGGGATCTCTGTTTCCGACGCTGCATTCGCCAAAGATTTTAACGAGTCGCTGGTTCACCAGGTTGTTACTGCATACATGGCAGGCGCACGCCAGGGTACCAAGGCTCAAAAGACACGTTCCGAAGTTTCTGGTGGTGGCAAGAAGCCATGGCGCCAGAAGGGCACAGGTCGTGCCCGTGCCGGTACAATCCGTAGCCCGATCTGGCGCTCCGGTGGTGTTACCTTTGCTGCCAAGCCGCGTGGCTTTGAGCAGAAGGTAAACCGCAAGATGTACCGCGCAGCGATGCGCTCCATTTTTTCAGAGCTGGTTCGCCAGGAACGTCTGGTCGTTGTTGACGACATGAATGTTGACAGCCCCAAGACCAAGGCATTCAACGCCAAGCTGAAGGACATCGGTGTTACCAATGCACTGATTCTCTCTGACAACGTCGAGCAGAATCTGCATCTGGCCTCGCGCAATATCCCGCACGTTGATGTGCGCGACATTGCAGGCCTGGATCCGGTTAGCCTGGTTGCCTTCGAGAAGGTCGTTGTGACTGTTCCCGCTCTGAAGAAAATCGAGGAGATGCTGGGATGAATCAGGAACGTATTTACAAGGTTCTTCTTGGGCCCCACGTATCAGAGAAAGCTTCTCTGGTAGCGGAAAGTGGTCAGGTTGTGTTTCGTGTAGCTCCTGACGCTACCAAGCCCGAGATCAAGAAAGCCGTTGAGCAGCTGTTCAACGTCACCGTCGAAGGTGTTCAGGTTCTGAACCGTAAGGGTAAGCTCAAGCGTACCGTTCGCGGCTTCGGCAAGCGTGCTGACATTCGTAAGGCTTACGTAAAGCTTGCGGACGGTCAGGACATTGATTTTCTGGATGTGGAATAAGGTAAAGGGGTCGTAAAATGCCGATCGTCAAAACCAAGCCAACATCTGCCGGCCGCCGTCACGTTGTTAAGCTCTTTAACCCTGATCTTCACAAGGGGCGCCCTTACGAGCCGTTGGTAGAAACATTGAGTAAATCGGGTGGACGCAACCATTTCGGTCGCATCACTACCCGTCACATTGGTGGTGGCCACAAGAAGCACTACCGTGTTATCGACTTTAAGCGGACAAAAGATGGTATTCCGGCGGTCATCGAACGCCTGGAATATGATCCCAACCGCTCTGCGCACATCGCGCTGGTCAAGTACGCCGATGGCGAGCGTCGTTACATCATCGCTCCCAAAGGCATGCAGATCGGTGATCCTGTGCGCTCCGGCATCGACGCGCCGATTAAAGTAGGAAGCACGCTTCCGCTCCGGAATATTCCGGTCGGTTCCGTGATTCACTGCGTCGAAATCAAGCCTGGCAAAGGTGCCCAGCTGGCTCGCTCCGCGGGCGCATCCGTACAGCTGGTTGCAAGGGAAGGGGCTTATGCCACTATCCGCCTGCGTTCAGGTGAAATGCGTAAGGTGCTTGTTGACTGTCGTGCAACGTTGGGCGAAGTGTCCAACAGTGAACACAGCCTCAAGCAGCTTGGTAAAGCGGGTGCATCACGTTGGCGCGGTAAACGTCCAACAGTACGTGGTGTTGCTATGAACCCAGTTGACCACCCACATGGTGGTGGTGAAGGGCGTACCTCTGGCGGGCGTCACCCGGTTACTCCGTGGGGTGTTCCGACCAAAGGGCATAAGACTCGTAAGAACAAACGTACTGACAAGATGATAGTACGTCGTCGTTCAGCCAAGTAAACGACTACATAGAGGTAAATGCTGTGCCACGTTCTTTAAAGAAAGGTCCTTTTATAGACCTGCATCTGTTGAAGAAGGTCGAGGCAGCTCTGGAAGCCAACGACAAGCGACCGATCAAAACCTGGTCACGCCGGTCGACAGTGTTTCCGGAGATGGTAGGCCTGACCATTGCAGTCCACAACGGCAAGCAGCACGTGCCGGTTTATGTCACCGAAGATATGGTCGGTCATAAACTGGGTGAGTTCGCGGCAACGCGTACTTATCGTGGTCATGCGGCCGACAAGAAAGCTAAACGCTGATTGTGAGGTAATAGAAATGGAAGTAGCAGCCAAGTACAAGGGCGCTCGCCTCTCAGCTCAGAAAGCGCGTCTTGTCGCTGACCAAGTACGCGGCAAGGCTGTTGAGGACGCCCTGAACATTCTGACTTTCAGCCCTAAGAAGGCGGCTGTCATTCTCAAGAAAGCTCTTGAGTCTGCCATCGCCAACGCTGAGCACAACGAAGGTCTGGACGTAGATGATCTGCGGGTTTCCACCGTCATGGTGGATGAGGGTCCGACGCTCAAGCGAATCAAGGCTCGAGCCAAGGGGCGCGCTGACCGGATTTTCAAGCGCACCTGTCATATCACCTCAAGGTCGCCGACAAGTAGGAGATGCTCAGATGGGTCATAAAGTAAATCCAACCGGCATGCGCCTGGGTGTGATCAAAGAGCACAACTCAGTGTGGTATGCGGAAAAAGCGGAATACGCGAACAACCTGTTGAACGACATTCAGGTTCGCGAATTCCTCGACAAGCGTCTGGTTAAGGCGTCTGTCAGCAAGATTGTGATCGAGCGCCCTGCTCAGAACGCCCGTATCACGATCCATACAGCCCGCCCCGGTATTGTTATCGGTAAGAAGGGCGAAGATGTTGACCGTCTGCGTCGCGAAGTCAGCGACATGATGGGTGTGCCTGTGCACATCAACATCGAAGAAGTCCGCAAGCCGGACCTGGATGCCCGCCTGGTCGCGCAGAACGTTGCCGGTCAGCTGGAGCGTCGTGTGATGTTCCGTCGCGCTATGAAGCGTGCGGTACAGAACGCCATGCGCCAGGGAGCAAAAGGCATCAAGATCCAGGTAGGCGGTCGTCTCGGGGGTGCTGAAATTGCCCGTTCCGAGTGGTATCGCGAAGGTCGTGTACCGCTGCACACACTGCGTGCAGATATCGATTACTCGACCTACGAAGCGAAGACCACTTACGGCATTATCGGCGTCAAGGTATGGATCTTCAAAGGTGAGATTCTTGGTGGTATGGAGCAGGTCCGTGCTGACAAGAAAGCCTCTGGGAAGAAAGGTTCTAAGTAAAGGGGCACTCAAATGCTGCAACCAAAACGCACCAAATTTCGCAAGGTAATGAAAGGCCGTAACACCGGTCTTGCTCACCGTGCTAACAAGGTGAGCTTCGGTGAATACGGATTGAAGGCGACAACCCGTGGACGTATAACTGCGCGCCAGATTGAAGCAGCGCGTCGTACCATGACACGTCGTATCAAGCGGGGCGGTAAGATCTGGATCCGGATTTTCCCGGACAAGCCGATCTCCAGTAAGCCGCTGGAAGTACGAATGGGTAAAGGTAAGGGTTCTGTCGAGTATTGGGTGGCTGAAATACAGCCAGGCCGGATGCTTTATGAGATGGAAGGCGTCTCCGAGGAAATCGCTCGCGATGCATTCACTCTTGCTGCGGCCAAGCTGCCCGTACAGACCACCTTTGTTACGAGGACGGTGATGTGATGAAAGCAACAGAGCTGCGTGAGAAGTCAGTCGAGGAGCTGAACAAAGAGCTGATCGACCTCCTGAAGGAGCAGTTCAACCTGCGCATGCGTAAGGCGACAGGTCAGCTGAATCAGTCTCATCTTCTACCGAAGGTGAAGCGTGACATTGCTCGCGTGAAAACGGTTATGAATGAAAAGGCAGGACAGTAACATGACTGAAGCTACCCAAACTGCCAGAACCCTGAGCGGCAAGGTCGTGAGCAACAAAATGGAGAAATCCATTGTGGTTCTGGTTGAGCGCCAGGTTAAGCATCCTCTGTACGGTAAGTACATGAAGCGCTCATCCAAAATTCACGCTCACGACGAGAGCAATCAGTGCAACATCGGTGACACCGTTACAATCCAGGAAACCCGCCCGGTCTCCAAGACCAAAAGCTGGGCTCTGGTGGAAGTCATCGAACGCGCATCGAAGGTGTAACTCGCCCGGACGGTGAGTCTTGTCGTAACGGCAAAGTGGTTTCTGCTGGAGAACAACCATGATTCAGACTCAAACAATGCTTGAAGTCGCGGACAACAGCGGTGCACGTCAGGTTATGTGCATCAAGGTCCTGGGCGGTTCACACAGGCGTTACGCCAGCGTTGGGGATATCATCAAGGTGACCGTAAAGGAAGCCATCCCCCGCGGTAAAGTGAAAAAAGGCCAGGTCCTGAAAGCTGTCGTTGTACGCACCCGTAAAGGTGTGCGTCGTCCCGACGGGTCGCTTATTCGTTTCGACGGTAATGCGGCAGTACTTCTGAACAATCAGGACGCACCAATTGGTACCCGTATCTTCGGACCGGTTACCCGTGAACTGCGAAATGAGAAGTTCATGAAAATTATTTCACTGGCACCCGAAGTACTTTAAGGACCAGAGGCCGGTTATGAAAAAGATCAAACGCGATGACGAAGTAATCGTCACTACGGGGAAAGACCAGGGCAAACGTGGTAAAGTCCTGAAGGTTCAGGACGATGGCAAGGTGATTGTTTCCGGGATCAACATGATCAAGAAGCACACCAAGCCGAACCCGATGGCTGGCACCCCCGGTGGCATCGTCGAAAAAGAAGCACCTATCCAGGCTTCCAACGTGGCTATTTTTAATCCGCAGACCGGCAAGGCCGATCGCGTAGGCTTCCAGATCAAGGAAGACGGCGCCAAGGTGCGGATTTTCAAGTCCACGAAAGAAGTCGTCGATAACCAGTAAGCGGTGGTGGTTACGATGCTTAACATGAAAGAGCAGTACAGTAAGGAAGTGATACCCGCCCTGCAGAAAGAGTTCAGTTACAAGAACGTGATGCAGGTGCCGCGTATCGAAAAGATCACCCTGAACATGGGTGTCGGCGAAGCGGTTGGTGACAAGAAGCTGATTGAAAATGCCGTGGCGGATCTTGAGCGCCTGGCAGGACAGAAAGCGGTTGTCACCCTGGCACGTAAATCCGTTGCGGGTTTCAAAATCCGTGAAGGTTGGCCAATCGGTTGTAAAGTTACGCTGCGCGGTGAGCGTATGTGGGATTTCTTTGATCGCCTGGTTCACATTGCGGTACCCCGCATTCGTGACTTCCGTGGTCTGAATCCCAAGTCCTTCGATGGTCGCGGTAACTACAGCATGGGCGTGCGTGAGCAGATCATTTTCCCCGAGATCGAGTACGACAGAGTCGACAAGATCCGTGGTCTTGACATCACCATTACCACCACAGCCGGTACCGACGATGAAGGTCGCGAACTGCTGAAAGCCTTTGGCTTTCCGTTCAAGAAATAAGGAACGAGTGTAATGGCTAAGGTTTCCATGAAGAACCGCGAGTTCAAGCGCGAGAAAACCGTTGCGAAGTATGCAGCGAAGCGTGCTGAGCTCAAGGCGATTATCAAGAACCCGAATACCAGCGATGATGACCGTTGGGATGCACAGATGAAGCTGCAACAGCTTCCTCGCGATGCGTCTCCCTCGCGTCTTCGTAATCGTTGCCAGATTACAGGTCGTCCCCATGGCGTTCTGCGCAAGTTCAAGCTTTCACGCATCAAGTTGCGTGAAGCGGGCATGCGCGGTGACGTTCCGGGCCTGACCAAAGCAAGCTGGTAAGGCAGGTACACTGACCGCAGGTCAGGTGCCCGTTGGTAAGCGGTGCGGCGCGCCGCTGCACAACTAAAAAGATCAGGAGTCTCATACCGATGAGTATGCAAGATACGCTTGCGGATATGTTTACCCGTATCCGTAATGCACAGATGGCACAGAAGGCCGATGTGGCCATGCCGTCTTCAAAGATGAAGATCTCCGTAGCCCAGGTCCTCAAGGACGAAGGTTACGTAGCCGATTTTTCCGTCTCAGCTGACGCGAAGCCCGAGCTGACCATTAACCTCAAGTACTTCGGTGGCAAGCCGGTTATTGAGGAAATCAAGCGGGTCAGCCGTCCGAGTCTGCGCCAGTACAAGGGCGCTGGGGAACTGCCGAAAGTATCCGGTGGTCTGGGAGTCGCGATTGTCTCTACGTCCAAGGGCGTAATGACAGACCGCGCTGCACGTGCTGCCGGCGTGGGTGGCGAAGTCATCTGCACCGTATTCTAGGAGATACACATGTCCAGGGTTGCCAATAATCCTGTCGTGCTGCCTTCCGGTGTTGAGGTTAAGCTGAACGGACAGGAAATTAATGTGAAGGGGTCCAAGGGATCGCTTCAATTCACCATCCACAACGTGGTTGATGTGACGCAGGAAGAGAATGTTCTGCGTTTCGCACCCCGTGATGGAGCCAAACAGTCCCGCGCTCTTGCTGGTACTACCCGCGCACTGGTCAACAACATGGTGACCGGTGTGACAACAGGCTTCGAGCGCAAGCTCGCGCTGACGGGCGTAGGCTACCGTGCCCAGGCGCAAGGTAAGAAGCTCAATCTGACACTGGGTTTTTCACACCCGGTTGAGTATGAGCTGCCCGAGGGGATTACCGCTGAAACTCCGTCCAATACGGAAGTTGTGATTCGCGGAATCGACAAGCAACAGGTTGGCCAGGTCGCTGCTGAGATCCGTGCATTCCGTCCGCCAGAGCCCTACAAGGGCAAGGGTGTGCGTTATGCGGATGAGCAGGTCAGACGCAAAGAAGCCAAGAAGAAATAAGGCGGGACTATGAGCGCGAATAACGAAAGATTGCGTCGCGCACGCAAAGTGCGCATGAAGATCCGTAAGTTGGGTACCAACCGCCTGTGTGTACACCGTACACCCCGGCACATGTATGCCCAGGTTACGACTGCAGACGGCAGCAAGGTGCTGGCGGCTGCCTCCACGTTGGATAAGGACCTGCGCCAGGGTGCAACCGGTAACGTGGACGCTGCCAAAAAGGTCGGTCAGCTGATTGCTGAGCGTGCCAAGGCAGCAGGTGTAGAGCAGGTCGCTTTTGACCGCTCCGGTTACCGTTATCATGGTCGCGTCCAGGCTCTGGCCGACGCAGCCCGTGAAGCTGGCTTGCAATTCTAAGAGGTGGAGAAGATGAGCGTTAACGAACAGAAGGCGCCTGAGCTCCAGGAGAAGCTGGTTCAGGTCAATCGCGTCGCCAAGGTTGTCAAAGGCGGTCGTATTTTTGCCTTCACTGCACTGACTGTAGTGGGTGATGGTAAAGGGCGCGTTGGTTTCGGTCGTGGCAAGGCGCGTGAAGTGCCGGTTGCGATCCAGAAAGCGATGGAAGCTGCACGCAAGAACATGGTGGACATTCCGCTGGACGGAAACACCCTGCAGTACGCGGTCAAAGCGCAGCATGGTGGCTCCAAGGTCTACATGCAGCCGGCATCTGAAGGTACTGGTATCATCGCCGGTGGTGCGATGCGTGCGGTACTGGAAGTCGCGGGCGTGCAGAACGTACTGTCCAAGTGTTATGGGTCTACCAACCCGGTGAACGTGGTACGTTCCACCATCAAGGGTCTCCAGGCAACTCAAGCGCCTGAAGATATTGCAGCCAAGCGCGGTAAATCCGTGGAAGAGATTCTGGGTTGAAGTCATGGCGAACGCAAAAACGATCAAAGTAACACTGACCCGCAGCCCCATCGGCTGTCAGCCCAAGCACAAGCTGTGTGTGAAGGGCCTGGGTCTCCGTAAAATCGGTCACACCGTGGAAGTGGAAGATACACCGTCCATCCGCGGCATGATCAACCGGGTTAACTACCTGGTTCAGGTAGAGGAGAACTAAGATGCGTCTGAACGAACTTAGTCCGGAGCCTGGTTCACGTCCCGCCGCCAAGCGTGTGGGTCGCGGTATCGGTAGCGGCCTCGGCAAGACCGGCGGTCGTGGTCACAAGGGTCTGAAAGCCCGTTCCGGCGGCAGTGTGGCGCCCGGATTCGAGGGTGGTCAGCAGCCGTTGGCCCGTCGTCTGCCGAAGTTTGGTTTCACCTCGCGCCAGCAGCGCTATGTGGCCGAAATTCGACTGAACGAACTGGCGAAAGTAGACGGCGATGTTGCCGATCTCGAGGCCCTGAAAAAAGCTGACATCGTTCGCGAAGAGATTCGTGAAGCGAAGGTCATTCTGTCCGGCGAACTGAGCCGTGCGGTGACCGTCAAGGGTCTTAAAGTGACCAAAGGCGCACGCGAGGCGATCACAGCCGCGGGCGGTAAAGTCGAAGACTAAGGCGAGTCGAGGACTAAATGGCCAAGAACGCATCATTGCCTGCGGGCGCGGGAAAAGGACTGGCAGAGCTGCGTTCGCGGCTCTGGTTTGTCTTCCTGGCACTGTTGGTGTACCGCATAGGTGCCCATATACCGGTTCCTGGTATCAACCCCGATCGCCTGGCAGCACTGTTTGAGCAGAATCAGGGCACAATCCTGAGCATGTTCAACATGTTTTCCGGTGGTGCGCTTGAGCGGATGAGTATCTTCGCACTTGGTATCATGCCGTATATCTCGGCCTCTATTATCATGCAGCTCATGACGGCGGTTAACCCGACGCTTGAGCAGCTGAAGAAAGAGGGCGAGGCTGGCCGTCGAAAGATCAGCCAGTACACACGGTATGGTACGGTTATCCTGGCCCTGGTTCAGGGTTTTGGTATTTCTGTCGGGCTGGCATCACAGGGTGTGACCTTTAACGACAGCTTCAGCTTCCATTTTGTGGCGGTTGTGTCTTTCGTAAGTGGTGCCGTGTTCATGATGTGGCTGGGTGAGCAGATCACCGAGCGCGGTATTGGCAATGGTATATCGCTGCTGATCTTCGCCGGAATCGTTGCCGGTTTGCCCGGGGCGATTGGCCAGACACTGGAGCAGGCACGAAATGGTGAAATGAGCCTGCTGGTGGTGCTGGGTATCGGTCTCCTTGCGGTTGCCGTGGTTGGCTTCGTGGTGTTCATGGAGCGTGGTCAGCGTCGCCTGACCATCAACTATGCGAAGCGGCAACAGGGTCGCCGGGTATTCGCCCAGCAGTCCAGCCATTTGCCGTTGAAGGTGAATATGGCCGGTGTTATTCCGCCGATCTTCGCCTCTTCCATCCTGTTGTTCCCGGCGTCATTGGGGCAGTGGTTTGGCCAGGGTGAAGGCATGGAATGGCTGAGTGATGTTTCCCAGGCACTGGCGCCCAACCAGCCCCTGTACATTATCCTGTTTGCGGCAGCAGTGGTTTTCTTCTGCTTCTTCTACACAGCGCTGATGTACAACCCGAAAGAAGTTGCGGATAACCTCAAGCGCTCAGGCGCGTTTATACCGGGCATCCGTCCGGGCGATCAGACCGCCAAGTATATTGACGGTGTACTGACCCGCCTGACACTGTTCGGTGCAATGTACATTGCAGCAGTTTCCCTGTTCCCTCAGTTCCTGATGGTAGCCGGGAATGTACCGTTCTATCTGGGCGGCACGTCACTGCTGATTGTTGTAGTCGTGGTGATGGATTTCATGGCACAGGTTCAGTCGCACCTGATGTCTCATCAATATGATTCGTTGATGAAGAAATCCAATCTCAAGGGCTATGGTCGGAACGGTTAACCCGTTCCCCTTGAAAACTGGAGTCGACAATGAAAGTACGCGCTTCGGTAAAGAAAATTTGCCGTAACTGCAAAGTAATTCGTCGCAATGGCTCGGTACGGGTCATTTGCTCGGAGCCTCGTCACAAGCAACGCCAGGGCTGATCCAATACGGATCCGGAACTGACATTGTAGAGGGTACGGATAATAGCGCTTGACCTCAGGTGGGGTCAGGCGCTATTATTTCGCGCCCTTTTCGTCGGAAAATTCACACAGCAAAGCTTTGAACGCGGAGTAATTTGGATGGCACGTATAGCCGGTGTCAATATACCCGATCACAAACATGCTGTTATCTCGCTGACTTACATCTTTGGAGTCGGCCGGACAGCAGCCCAGAAGCTTTGCGATGCAACCGGCGTCAAGCCGGACGTCAAGGTCAAGGACCTGTCCGACGAGCAGCTTGAATCACTTCGTACAGAAGTAGGCAAGCTGGCCGTTGAAGGCGATTTGCGTCGTGAAGTTCAGATGAACATTAAGCGTTTGAAGGATCTCGGATGCCACCGTGGTCTGCGTCATCGTCATGGCCTTCCGGTCCGTGGCCAGCGCACCAAGACCAACGCACGCACCCGTAAAGGTCCTCGCAAACCGATTCGTAAGTAACAGGTAGGCAAACATGGCAAAGCCAGGTACACGTACCCGTAAAAAGGTGAAAAAGACGGTTGTTGATGGCGTCGCGCACATTCACGC
>NZ_LIHP01000005.1 GCF_001314605.1 Marinobacter sp. HL-58 | reverse complement strand
AGAGAATCAATCACAATCATCACGTTGTGACCCTCGCCAGCTTGTTGGCGGGCGATATCAAGAAGCTCATCGGCAACGCGAACGTGATGAGCATAGCTTTCATCGGAAGAAGAAGCGTGTACCTCAGCCGGGACGCTACGCCTGAAATCAGTGACCTCTTCGGGTCGCTCATCTATCAATAACGCGTAAAGTTTAATCTCGGGATACGCCTTCCCCACCGCCTGGCAAATATCCTTTAAAATCGTCGATTTTCCAGACCCCGGCGGTGCAACGATCAAACCTCGCTGCCCCATTCCAATCGGCGTGATCAAATCCATCGCACGCACCGTGAGTTTTTCCGAACCTGACTCCAAACGAATCACCGGCGTTGGATTGATAGCCACACCGTTTAAAAAACGTTTTTGTGGATCAGCCTCACTCTCACCCTCAACCCCAACCATAGCTTTGGCTTCCTCAGCCACTGGTTTGGCGTCTTTAATGGGTTTCTGGGTTAAACCTAATGTCTTTCTCGTCATGTCTGTTTGATAGCCCTTAGTTGATAGATGTTTTTCGAAATGGGCTGATAACGCCAACCCCGCGATTAATACTTCGACCATCAACCGCCGACCAGCTTAATTACCCGCTCGAGCATCGGGTCTTTGCCTTCCTCGCGCCCTTTTCGGCCAAGGTACTTGAGACGGATGTGTGGCGGGATGCCGACATCTTCGTATATCTCACCATCGTAGGCCCGGTAGATTTCATTGGACAACGTCAGGTGCCAGCCATTTGGCAGATGTCGCTCGAGCGTGTCGGAAAGGATGCCCTGGGTAGGCTCGCCAATAAGAGTGAGACGGGGATGCTGCAGCAATGAGAGCACGAAGATCTCTGCGGCACTGGCCGTTAGCTCGCTGGTCAGCACAAACAGGTTGCCCTGGTAAGTCTCATCGACAGGCGTGACATAGACAGACTGCTTTCCGGTGAATCCATTGCCATGACGGGCTGACTTGGTGAAAGCCAGCCGTTTGCGATCCATCAGGTACGCTGCAAAGCGCAGTGCGACACCATCGTACCCCCCACCATTATTGCGAAGATCGATCACCAGATTGGGGAGCTCGCCAACATCTGCCAGCACCCTCTTCATCACACTATCGACCGCACTGAGATCCGCAGCCGGTTTGCCTGACTTGCCGCTTTGCCCGGCCATGGCCCGGATGTTCAGGTAACCGATGAGGTCATTAAGGCGCCCCCACTCCACCAGCCGGTTGCCGCCATGGCTGACGGCGCTTGCGAGATAATCCTCATGGATCACGTCACGCGCCGACTCTTTGAGTTCGCCCAGGTAGCTGGTGAGCCCCCGGTCATCATTGGCGTCTTCAAGTTCCTGTGTCAGCCGCCTGAAGAGCGCCGGCTGGGCACCTGCGCTGTAATGACCCCAGGGTGAATGCAGACGAATATGGCCATCCTTCAGGGGCCGTAGCATCGCAACCATGATGGCAAAGAGCGTTTCCTGGGATGTGTTCCCGTTAATCTGGGGAAGATAGTCATGATGCGCCCGGTCCCAGGCCACACCCTTGAGTTCAAACAGGGCGTATTGCTCGTGAAAGGTTCGCCAGAAAACGTCAAAGTTGTATTGCGGATCCTTTGCCCTGTGCCTGTGACTTTCAGTGACGGTGGCAGGCAATCCTTTCAGACGACGGAAGCTGATGCGTGCTACGCCTGTTACCCGATGGGCACTGAACGCCTGGCCGCCAGGGGAGACCGCCAAATCTTCGTAATAGTGGCCAAGTTCTTCAATACTGCCCGCATGAATCTTCAGGCAGCTGATACTGGTTTCTTCAAAAAGGGTGTACCAATCTTCCTCGATCAGCAACACAGTGCCGTAACCCTGGGAACGCCAGACACCCTGCAGGCGCGCAAAATCAGGGCTGGAAAGAGAACTGTCGCGGCGTTGGGCGGGTTTCATAGAGGACTCCAGGTCCATTTCTGTTGTTTTCAGACGGTACCGGATGTTCAGGTTTTATCAGGGTAGACCTCGCTGGCATCCAGCTTGCGGTAATCCGCCCGAACCTCCTCCATAAAAAGTTGAATAAAATTACCGCGAAAGGGCAGGCCCAGTAATAGAGTTCGTAGTCCTGCATTGTGACTCTCCCACTCTGACAGTTGAGAAGACAACTGTTGTCTGGAAGTGTAGCGCATAGAAAAAGACCCGATCCGAAAGCCAGGTCTATTCAACTCAATACCGCCCGTTTAGCAACCTGGTTTCAAAAGCCGACAATGTTAGGGAAAACCGGGGCTGAAAATAGATCTGTCCCGGTTTCCTTCAGGCAAATGCGGCTGCCATCGATACGATCCAGTTGCCGCGCAAAATTCAGTGCCGCCAGCCAATCGTCCACTTCTTTCCGAGGGCTCAGCGTCTGCCGTGGCTGGCCATCACTGTCACCAAAATGGCGGTAGTCAAAGGCAAAGACCGCATAACCGGCGTTGCAGAAAGCTTCTTTAAACGGTGCCAGACCACTGGCATGAGTCAGCCCAAAACCATGGGCCATGACGACATACGGTAAACCTTTACTGCCGGCATCCCGCGTGTAAAGAACTCCGCGACAGGTTGTACCTTCGCTCTGAAATTCCTGGGGCGTTTCGATCATTGTTTGGCTCGCATGCTTGAGGGTCGAGAGTCTCAGGATAGCTCATTGCTTCAGGATCTAACCGGCAGTTCAATAATCTCACCAACCACACCCTCTTCACTCACCTGCAACCGCCCCACCATGATCGGCAGCGTAAATCGCCGGCGCCAGGCAGGTAAGCGTTGCTATAGTGAAACAAGCCCGCATCACTCCCATAGTGGCGAGATCCACTGCGAACGTACAACCATAGCAGGAGTTACCCATGCCCACTTACACCGTCACGGTCGCGAATCTGTCTCTCTCAGCGGAACAGAAGTCACAGATAGCCGAGGCCATCACAGCGGCCCACAACGCCCAAACCGGCGCGCCCCGGTTCTTTGCCCAGGTTCTGTTTTATGCGGCCAATGAGGGCGACCACTTTGTGGGTGGCCGCGTGAACACCGCGCCACAGGTGTATGTGCACGGCCTGGTGCGGGAGGGCAGAAGCATCGAGATCAAACAGGCTCTGATGAGCCAGATGCTTGAAGAAATCGCCCAAATCGTGGACATCACAGCTGAAGATGTCTGGATCTATCTGCAGGACATTCCGGCCACCCAGATGATCGAGTTTGGGCGGTTTTTGCCGGCGCCAGGAGGGGAAGCTGAGTGGGAGAAGGGAATGACTCCGGAAAAGCACGGCAGCTTACCCAAATAACCGCAATAATGGATCTGTCCCGGTTTTCAATTTCTCATAGAAAATAGATCCGGCTTTAAGGCAAAAGCCCATAAGGCCGCTCCAGCGCCGAACGAACATCCCCGATGGAGAATACCCTGGCGAACTCCGCGAATCGCTGCCCATCAAACCACAGCTGAACAACCGGCAGAGAAAAGATAGCGCGAGCCGCACATAACGGGCCGGCGGCTTCCTGGCAATCGATGTAAGCAGTAATCAGCTTTGGAAATTCCTCGCTGGCAAGTTTCTCCAGCCGGGGCTTGATGGCCTGACAGACGCCACAGCTTGCGCCCCCATACAGAAGAAGCACCGCAGGGCTGGACTCTAGCAATTCCGATAAAGCCTCTTCTGAACAGATCTTTTGCACCGTTAAATCCTGATAGGCATTGCTGGTTTCAGCATCCGCGCCTAGCGGAAAGAATGAAAATAAAAATGAAAATAAATCCGTCCGGGTTTTCTCGGTTACGGCCGCGCTGGACAATATGATGGGGAAAACCGGGCACAATCGCCCTGGCCCATCTTGGCATAAGTACTTCCTTGCTTTTAAACCACAGAATCCGTTCTCTGTGGGCCGGCGACCGATATTAATCGAAGTGTGGAGAGTGTCGGTAATGACTAAGATTAGCTTTGAACCCTCAAAGAAGCCGCGAAAAAAAATCTCTGTCGATTTTTATTATGTGGTGGAAGTACTCACCAAGCTACCCTCATCGACAATGGTCGAGGATCTCGACCAGCTGCTGCCCTGGAATCAGCGCAAACCATTCCGGTGTAGTTCGTGGACCGCTTACGTTGCTTTCAGGCTGCCTGAAGCTGGGAAAAATAGCTTCTGAGGTATAAACTGCAGTCCGACGAATACTAATACCTCCACTGTGAAACATCTAATTAAAGCAGGAGTATAGCTCGCATGAATTGGGGAGATATAATTAAAGGGCTTGACAAGAACCTTATCCCAGCTCTCAAAATTATAGCGTTCTCTATTTTTGGGTCATCTATAATTGTTTTTATGACAGCAGACTATTTAAACAATAGCTTCGGAAAATGGCCTTATAACTTAGAGCAATTTTCCATAATTTCATTTCTACTATCTGGCTTCGTATTAATATTCGTCTATCTACCCAGCGCTACCAAATTTGCGCAGAATTACTTAGATAATAAAAGAATCGAGAATGCCATTAAAAACCTTGACGTACTAGAAGAACAAATCCTATTCACGATGAGTCTTAACCCAGAAAAACCATTAAAAATATCTAATTATTGCAAGCATGAAGCCCCACAAACAAATACAACTGCCGAAATTTATTCAGCCATAGTTGACTTAAAAAGAAAAAAGTTAGTAAAACCAGACAGCAATGAAGACAATTTAGTCTTTTTAACTGATCAAGGAATTAAAAAGAGCATTGAGATACAGAAGAATACACTCAGATAGCGCTTATAAATTAGAGATACATATTCAAATATCTCTTCACAATGTTACCTAACAATCTATCTGGTTCATTATGCTTTTGAGGATTTCTAAGCTTATGAAGATTTGTGATTATCCACTTAGCTGTGACTTTAACTATAACTTTATGGTCAGAGTTATAGATCTCTCTGACAAAATCTAAATCTCGTCCCTTTCTTAGCTCCGAATCGTCGTCTCGGCACACAATAAAGCCAAGCTTCCCATATCTATCACCAAGCCTACTTCTAACCCGATCGTAGCTCTCTTTATCTACACTGCGCTTATTCACAATCCTAAATACAACGTCTCGCGTATCAAAGTCCCTACTCAACTTTTTCCAAGCGTCAGTTTTTCTTAAATTGATAGCAACGATTTCACTCTCATTCTCAATTAAACCATTTTCACTTTTTTCAAAGCCGGACAACGCACCAGCGTAAATTACAGATAAAGCCTTGTAACACCACTCAGAGAACTCTGCTAAGCCTGTCATTCCCTCATCAATATCCCTAAGCTGGCTTTCAAGTTGTCCTATTTTTTGCGACCGGCGAGATGGGTTATCAGAACTGATCTCTATATCATATTCGTCATATATTTCTTCAGCATCCTCAGGATCCAGAGAGTTCTTCGTTAGATTCAGAGCGATCCAATAGCATGGATGGACAAGAACTTTCGTCGAGCCTTCAAACTCGGTATCAGGTTGCCGGCCATCGTGACAAAAGACAAAATGGCCGGTTTCTCTGTCACTTATTCCAAGAAACCCTATACTATACAGTGACTTTATCACATCGACTTCGTTGTCAAAAAAGGCGAGTTGTTGCTGTATAGCTACATCACCATGCTCTGATGTTAAAACTTTTCGAATCAGAGGCTTCAAGTCAGTTAGTATTGTTTCAGGACTTCCATTTTTAAACCTGGAAAGAAATAAACTTATTCCTGGAACAATTGCTTCATATTCTTTTTTCAAGTCCTCAAAACGATTATTAGAAATATATTTTGCAGTTGCCTCAATATCTTCGTTAATTATCTGAGAGCGGTCCGATTTCCTAGCCGTATAAAAAGCTTCATTAAGTAATATTAGAAGATCCCTCGGTCGGTAGAGAGTCAACCTTAATACATATCGGAAACCTGCCTGCCCCGACAAGTCTTTTGCTGTTACTCGATTCCAAATTTTAACAGAGCTTTCTTGCTCGTAATTCATTGCTGACTTAATACGAGCGGAAACCAAGTTAAATAAAGCTGCTTCATCCCAATGTAGTCGAAGGGTTTGTCCTTCAATGTTTCGAGAAAAGTCAGGATCTTTATAAATTAGAGTTCTATGTATATTGTCTCGTATGAAAACTGTCGCATGGACCTTATCAACTTGGGAATTTATATCAATCGCAGCCTGAAGAATGCCGTCGATTATAGCAACACCAGTATCGTCTGGCTCATACCCTTCATCTAACTTATCGATTAGAATAAAAACTTCTTCACCCGTTAGATCCAAAAGGCGCCCAAGCCCATCTTCAACATCTCGAATATGTAAGCCTGATGCGAGATCCGCTATCGCCTCTTCCTCAGACGAATCAGGCTCCACATTGTCTTTTAGCGTCTTCCGAACTCTCTCAGCGACACCGTTCCTGCTCCGCATCCATTCCGCATTTTTTTGCTTCAAATGAACATAATTTTGATCTTTCTGGGCTTTATGGTGGCCAATTGCTACGTTAACCGCCTCCATTAGCAATGCATACTTCCAAATTATTCGCGAACCAGCCCTGAGCTTTTTAAACTCTGTGCCAAAATATTTTGTGGAGGAACGAAGACCAATCATTTGATCTTCATCTGGAGAGAGCGATACGACTTTCTTTTTCGGTGCACTGCGATAGTGCTTTTTTAGCATATAAACTAGAGCACTTTTACCTGTACCTCGTCGGCCCACAACGACACATCTATCATTTGGCGCCTCAATCAGAGTGCGGTAGTCCGGCGTTTCGAGGAAAGAGGCTTCCAACATAGCGCCATCATTTTCGGCTCGGGGATCCCCTAACAAGTTCGCTCTAATCATTCTTATCTCTACCACTAGCCAACTCCCTTTAGCGAGCAAAGCTGACATCGATCACTTCATTGTGCAAGCTCTTTTTCCGCTGTAGCAACGACAATCTAGTCTGACAGAAAGAAAATATAGCTCGATTTTCTTGCCATATGATTAGACCCTAAGATGGCTCGCAATCAACTCATCAGACAACTCCCCAATCCCCCCCTCAGCAACCCTCCTCCCCCGATCCATAATCGCAAACCGATCCGCATACTTCCGAGCAAACGGCAACTTCTGCTCAACCAGCAGCACAGTCAGCCCGTCTTCTTCGATAAGCCGACGAATAACCTCCCCAATCTGCGCCACAATGTTCGGCTGAATCCCCTCCCCCGGTTCATCCAGAATCAGCAGCCTGGGCTCGATTACCAATGCCCGACCAATGGCCAGTTGCTGTTGCTGGCCGCCGGAGAGGTCGCCGCCGCGGCGGTTCTTCATTTCCTTCAGTACCGGGAAGAGTTCGTACACCCGCTCGGGGATTTTCTTGCTGCCGTCGGCTCGCACGGCCAGGCCGGTGCGGAGGTTTTCTTCCACGGTGAGCAGGGGGAATATCTGCCTTCCCTGGGGCACGTAGCCGATGCCGAGGCGGGAGCGGTCTTCGATTTTCTTTCTGGTCAGTTCCACGTCGCCGGCGAATTCGATGCTGCCGCTGCTGGTGGTTTCCTCGCCCATGATGCATTTCACCAGGGTGGTTTTGCCCACGCCGTTGCGGCCCATTACGCAGGTGCACTGGCCCTGGGGTACGTCCAGGTCCAGGTCCCAGAGGGTGTGGCTTTCGCCGTAGTACTGGTTGAGTTTGTTGATTTTGAGCATTACGCCTCCTCCCCCAGGTAAACCTTGATCACTTCCGGGTCGTTGGAGACCTGGTCCATGGTGCCTTCGGCCAGTACGCTGCCCTGGTGCAGCACGGTGACTTTGCGGGCGATGGAGCGCACGAAGCCCATGTCGTGCTC
>NZ_LIHP01000008.1 GCF_001314605.1 Marinobacter sp. HL-58 | reverse complement strand
AAACACACAAATAACGGGAAAATAGTGTCTGAATCTTCGATTTTTTGCCGGTTAAACCCAAGATCGGCAAATATCAGCAGTTATTCAGACCTTCCTTAGATATGCAGCACAGTGTTCCCGACTGAATATAATATACGGGTCAATTTAGCTGATCATAAATAACCGAAACGATAACGAAGCCAGCAATTACATAGTCAATGGCTTTATATTTTAAGATAAATTTTGTTAGAGACCAGAATAATCCATGTTTACCGTCGATTTTGTCAACAATTTCCCTTCTTACCGGACGCTCATCCCTGTATAATAATGGAGCTCTTTTTTTAAATAGCTTCCATCTCAAATAACCAATCAAAAAAAACTTAAAAAATATATAAAATGCAAGTACGGCAACTGAGTATTTTATTTCCATACCAAGTTTCCTTGAAGTCAGGCTTCGATCAATTAAAAACTAAGCAAAGCCTGACTTATATTTCTAGTTATGGATCAGGGGTTCCAAGAAGAGGCGAGTGTAGAGATCGCCGATACGGCCTGTACAGCAGGAATCGACGACATCGCTCCCGCTACACCAACCGTTAAACCAATATTCCTGCGAGTTGATTCAGGGGTGTATCGCAATCCGCCCGCATCTACACCATAATCATTTAGCTGGTTCCCCGGATCACTACCTCCACCTGGACCAAGAGTGCCGTAGCCACCACTAACAGTATTAACTTCTGACATGTTCAATTCACGCATACCTATTTCTCCTTAGTCATTGTTTAAACTACTTCCATGTTGCTCCTTCGACCGGTCAATCAGGCAACAACCTGAACCTACCAATAATAATCACGCTTTGCCTACCCGTTAGTTTTAAAAACTGTGAGATTAATCACGCCATATAATATCCACTTGGTAATCTTCCGGATAAATCACTAGGCTCAGCCGCTGAATCAATATATGCCAATGCGGCATAGCGCTTATCAATACATACACAGACTCAACACACCAAAGGATTGGTGAACATAGTGACAACCAAGACCACGCTTTTATTAGTGGCCCTGTCGCTGGTTATCGTCCAGGGAAGCACCAACGCTAACGAGCTTGCAGAGCCCAAAACCGATCTGTATACGCTTTTTGAGCAAGCCGTTACCCACGATCCGGAACTGAGTGCAGCAAGAGCTGCCAGAATGGCTGCTTCAGAGGCGCTGCCACAGGCTCGCTCTGGCCTGCTGCCCAACCTCTCCATGTCTGCGGAGCAGGGGCGGTACGAAAGGCAGACCGAGGCCATCAGTGGCTTTAGTTCTGCCCAGGATGACCACTATTCACGGCAGGTTCTCTCTGCCAACCTCCGCCAGCCTGTTTTTGACCTGCAGGCCTGGTACCGGTTTCGGGCGGGCCAGTCTCTTACCGTTGAGGCGGAAACGGAATATACAGATGCCCTGCAATCCCTGAGCGAGCGCCTGGTTACTGGGTATTTCCGAGTGCTTCGGGCTCAGAGCAGACTGGATGCCAGGCAATCGGAGCAGGATGCGCTTAGCCGTCAGAAAGCACAGATTGAGAAACAGCTTCAGGCAGGCATTGCGTCCCGCATTGACCTACTGGAGACAAGGGCAGAAGAAAGCCGTGTGACTGTCGAACTGGTTAATGCCCGCAGTGAACACGCTCAGGCCTTAAGGGCTCTAGAGGCGATTGCGGGTGTTGCCGTCCACGAGGTGGTTCCGCTCAGACAGATACCGGATACGCACTCGCTGGGCGCTCTTGGTGCGCTCGTTGCGAAAGCGGAGTCCGGCAATCCTCAGTTGTTACTTGCCCGGCAGGAAGAGCTGACAGCCCGCCATAATGCCAGCGCGGCCAGGTCAGCTCATGCGCCAACCCTGTCCCTGGAGCTCAGTGCCCAGCGTGATCTGTCCGATAGCCCGGACGTAACGCCCCCGGGCACGGGTGACCTGACGACAGATACCGCCAGCGTGGCCCTTCGGCTTGAGCTGCCCATCTATTCAGGTGGGCAAACCAGCTCCCGGAGCCGGGAAAGTCATCACCTTCTCGATCAGGCCCGTGAAAACTTCAGGCTCGGACGCACCAACGTTATGAGCGAGCTGGAATCCAATTTCGAGGCCCTGCAAAGCACAAGGCAGGCAATTAATGCCGGGCGCCAGGCTGTTGATGCCCAACGAACGGCGCTCGAGGCTGCCAAAAAAGGCCAGAAAGCCGGTGTTCGAGATCTGGTGGACATCCTCAGGGCACGCCGGGAACAGTTCACAGCGCTGGATGTGCTCAACGAGGCGCGTTACGACTATGTCACCACCCTGGCCCGAATCTATCGCCTTACAGGCGAACTTGGTGAAGAACGCATCAGGCAGATCAACCAATGGCTGGCGAAACGATGAGTCATTCACTGTTCCGGCCGGAAGCGGTTAACCATCAGCGCAATCGCCTGTGGGGCGATGTCATTCTTGCGCAACCTCTTTCAACGAAACTGGCAACCGCCTTCGTCGGCGTCGTATTGGTGTCGCTGGTGAGCTACCTGGCACTTGGAGACTACACCCGAAAGGAGCGGGTGCAGGGATATCTGGTTCCCGAATCAGGTCTGGTGCAGGTTTATCCCGATCAGCAGGGCACCGCCACCGATATTCTGGTGGACTCGGGAGAGGAAGTGGAAGCAGGGGACACCCTGGCAAAGATCACCACGGACCGCTCCACCGGCAACGGCTCAACGGTCAGCACGCTGTTGATTGATGTGCTTAAGCATCAGAAATCCCTGCTCACTCAACGCATCGAACGGGCCGAGGTTCGCAGGGAGGATCGTCGGCATCACCTGACCGAACGCATCAGCAATCTCAAGGATCAAATCGCGCAACTTGACCAGCAGCAGAGTCTCCAGCAGGAGCGGCTGGATCTTGCAAAACAGCGCTACGCCTCCCTGGAATCGCTTCATCAGGAACAGTTGATGTCGGAGAGTGATTATCAGGACCGGTACCAGCTCTACCTCGACGAACAGCAGAACCTCGAGCAACTTGAGCGCTCCCTGCTCACGGAGAAAAGTAACCTGCAGTCCCTGGAATTTGAACTGGCCTCACTGGACGCCGAGACGGCTGAAGAAATTGATCAACTGGAGGCCGAAAAGGCACGGGCCGAGCAGCAGATTATCCAGTTTGACGGTGACAGCTCGTTTACGCTAAAGGCCCCCATTACCGGCACGGTCACCTCACTGCAGTTATCAATAGGCCAGCGGGTTAATCCGCAACAGCCCCTGCTTGCCGTTCTACCGGAGGGACAGCAGCTAGAAGCCGACCTTTTTGTGCCAACACGAGCCATCGGCTTCCTGTCCCCTGGCCTGTCAGTGGATATGCGCTACGATGCGTTTCCCTACCAGCGTTTCGGGACCTATTCCGCGGAGGTCCGTGAGGTGGCAAAAACCGTCCTTTCACCGGAGGATGTCAGCGGGCCGTTAAGACTCGATGAGCCTGTGTATCGTGCCAGGGCCAGGCTTACCCATGACGATGTTGCGGCTTATGGAAAGGATTTCCCTCTGCAGGCGGGGATGATTTTTGAAGCCCACCTCCATCTGGATGAGCGGCCGCTGTATCAATGGCTGTTAAAACCTCTCTACAGTCTGAAAGGGACTTTCTGACATGCAGTCTCCGGTTTCACTTCTTCGATTTTCCGGGCGCAGGCGGCTACCGGTCATTCACCAGACCGAAATGGCGGAATGCGGGCTGGCCTGCCTTGCCATGATCTCGGGCTACCATGGGCATCAGTATGACCTGGTCACCCTGAGGCGCCGCTTTCCTGTCTCACTCAAGGGCGCCACGCTCAAAAGCCTGATGGATACGGCGGATGATATCAATCTGACACCCAGAGCATTGCGGGTGGAGCTCGATCAACTCACCGACGTAAAAACACCCGCCATCCTCCACTGGGACATGAATCACTTTGTGGTTCTCAGGAAAGCCGGGAAACAGGGCGTTGTAATTCACGACCCGGCCCATGGCAAGCGTGAGCTGGACTGGGAAACCGTGTCCCGGCATTTTACCGGCATTGTTCTTGAACTGACGCCGACAAAAGCATTCGAGATAAAGAACGAAAAGCTGTCCATGCGCCTTTCGGACTTCTGGGACCGGATCACCGGGTTCAAGAGGGCGCTGGCCCAGATCCTTGTGCTGTCATTTGCGCTACAGATATTTGCGTTGGGTAGCCCCTTCTATATGCAACTCGTGGTCGACGATGCCGTTGTCAGCCACGATTCTGAACTGCTAAGCGTGCTGGCCCTGGGGTTCCTCCTCCTGATGCTCATCGAAGTCACGACACGCGCCTTTCGTTCCTATGTGATCCTCATCGTGAGCAATACCCTCAATATACAGATGGCAAACAACCTGTTCCGCCACCTGATTCGCCTACCCATGGCCTACTTCGAGAACCGTCACATTGGCGACACCGTATCGCGCTTTGGGTCGCTGGAAAGCGTGAGGGATCTTCTCACCACAGGGTTTGTTGAGGCCATTGTGGATGGGCTCATGTCCCTGATTCTGGTCGTTCTGCTATTCCTGTACAGCCCCAAGCTGGCAGTGATTGTCCTGTTAACGGTGTTTATCTTTCTGATGATCCGGCTTGCCCTGTTCAGGCCGTTCAGAAACCTCAACGAGGAAGCCATTGTTGCCGCTGCCAGTGAGCAGTCGAATTTCATGGAAAGCGTGCGGGGAATACAGAGCATAAAACTGTTCGGAAAGGAGGTTGATCGTCAGACGCTTTGGCAGAATCGCTACGCAGATGTCATCAATACCGGCATACGGCTTGGTAAATTCCGGATCGGGTTTGATACCGCCAACGGCGTGTTGTTCGGGGTTGAGAATATTGTTGTGATCTATCTCGGCGCCGATCTGATTCTGGAAAACGCGCTGACCGTGGGTATGCTGTATGCGTTTGTTTCCTACAAACGGCAGTTTACCGAGAAGGCGAACACCCTGATCGACAAGGTCATCGAGTTCAAAATGATTCGACTGCACCTGGAGCGTATTGCCGACATTGCCCAAACACCGACCGAAAAATCCCTGGACTCCCGCGCCCTTACCCAGCACGGCGAGCAGGATCTGGCGGGAAAGCTGCAGCTTCAGGACATTGCCTACCGCTACTCCCCCAACGATCCTTTTCTCTTCCAGGGTCTCGACCTGACGGTCAGGCCCGGAGAAGTCATTGCCATTGTCGGCCCCTCCGGTTGCGGCAAAACTACGTTGCTGAAGATTATGCTCGGGCTTCTTGAACCGGGTGACGGAGCGTTACTCGTTGACGGTCAGGATCTGGAAAAGGTGGGCCTCAGGCAGTACCGAAGTCAGATTGCTGCAGTGATGCAAAATGATCAGCTTATGTCCGGGAACATCGCCGACAACATCAGCTTCTTTGACCCGGAGCCGAACCAGTCGTCAATCGAAGAATGCGCGCAATGGGCCTGCATCCATGACGATATTCTCGCCATGCCAATGGGGTACAACAGCCTGGTGGGCGATATGGGAACAACGCTTTCCGGTGGCCAGAAACAACGGCTTCTGCTGGCGCGGGCGCTGTATCAAAAACCCCGCATACTCTTTCTGGATGAAGCAACCAGTCACCTGGATTCCGCCACCGAAGACGCCGTCAATGCCAACCTTCGCAAACTCGATATTACCCGAATCATGATCGCTCACCGGGAAGCGACCATAAACATGGCTGACCGCGTAGTCGTTCTGCAGGGTGGCCAGCTACAGGAGATAGCAAAAAACTGACCGGCACACCCCGGTCAGCTCAGATTTTTCTTCATGAAGTTCTGGATCTCCCCAACAATACCGGAGCGGAAGGCAATCACCGCCAGCACGAAGATGGCACCCAGGATGGGGTCCACCCAGTCGCCCAACGGGCCCTGCGAAAGCTGGTATTCCAGGTTTACCACGAAGGTGGCACCTACAACGGGGCCGAGCAGGGTGCCGGTGCCGCCGAGGAGTGTCATGAGGATGACTTCGCCGGACATGTGCCAATGGGCGTCGTTGAGAGAAGCCAACTGGAAAACCACAGTTTTCAGGGAACCGGCCAAGCCCGCCAGGCCCGCTGAGATCACAAAGGCAATCACCTTGTAGCGATCCACGTTGTAGCCGAGAGAGATAGCGCGGGGCTCGTTCTGCTTGATGGCCTTGAGCACCTGCCCATACGGGGAATTGACAATGCGTTGCACCAGCAGATACCCGCCCAGGAATACCGCCAGCACGAAGTAGTACATGGTGACGTTGTTCTCCAGGTCGATGATGCCGAACAGATGTCCACGGGGCACCCCGTGCAGGCCATCTTCACCGCCGGTGAAGGGCGCCTGGACAAAAACGAAGTAAACGAGCTGGGCCAGTGCCAGGGTGATCATCGCAAAATAGATACCCTGCCGCCGTATCGCTACAACAGCAAACAGCAGCCCCAGCACCGTCGCCGCTGCGGTGCCGGCGATAATGCCCATTTCCGTGGTGAGCCCGGTGTGGCTCGACAGCAGATAACCGGTGGTATACCCCCCTGCAGCCAGGAACGCCGCATGACCGAATGACAACAGGCCAGTGAAGCCCAGCAGAAGGTTGAAGGCAACCGCAAACAGCGCGAAACACAGTATTTTCATCAGGAACGTGGCGTAGATCACGGCCGGCGCCAGTATCAACAGTGCCAGTATCACCAGGTTCAGTATCAGCTTTCTGCGCTGGTCCGCCTTCATCTGGCCCATCATTGTTTTCTGGAGTGCACTCTGGTTTTCAGAATTGCTCACGATTACGCCTCCTTACCAAACAGGCCCGAAGGGCGAATCAGCAGTACAATCACCATCACCAGGAAGATGACAGCGGACGAAAATTCGGGATAAAACACCTTGGTGAACCCTTCAACGACTCCCATCAGAAGGCCGGTCGTAATGGCACCGGCAATGGAGCCCATACCGCCGATCACCACCACGGCAAACACCACGATAAGAATGTTCGAGCCCATCACAGGACTGACAGAATAGACGGGAGCGGCCAGCACGCCGGCAAACGCCGCCAGCATGACCCCAAAGCCGTAGGTGATGCTTACCAGCAGCGGCACGTTGATCCCAAAGCCCTGCATAAGCTGGGAGTCTTCCGTACCCGCACGAAGGTAGGCGCCGAGTTTGGTTTTCTCGATCACAAACCAGGTGCCAAAACAGACAATCACAGCAACAAAGATGACCCAGGCGCGATAATAAGGAAGGTACATGAAATCAAGCCGGATCCCGCCCTTGAAGATTTCTGGTACGGGGTAACGCATACCGGATACCCCGTAGATGTTGGTGAGGATTCCCTGGATCATCAGGGCAATACCGAAAGTCAGCAGGAGGCTGTAGATGTGGTCCTGCCCGGCAATGCGCCGCAGCAGGAAATATTCAATCAACACACCAAAGCAGCCAACGACAAGGGGAGCCAGAAATAACGCCACCCAGTAGTTGATGCCCATGGTGTTGAACATGATAACGGTGACCATGGCGCCGAGCATGTACATGGCACCATGGGCGAAATTGATGATCTTGAGCAGGCCGAAGATAACCGCCAGCCCCAGGCTCAACAAGGCATAGAAAGAGCCGTTGATAATCCCGAGCAGAAGCTGGCCGGACAGCACACTCGTGGGGACTCCCAGAATCTCGGTCATGTTACAAACTCCAAAAGCAGTGCAAACACGTGATGCGGCTTGCGTTTCTGCAGGTCGGTGACCGCCCTGCCGGGATTGCGGGGCGGCCCTTCGTTCAGTACATCAGCTACCGGATACGAGTGAGCACTTGCTCTCGGAAAGCGGGCGGTAAGCCTCGTCTCCCGGAATGGTGCGGAGAATCTTGTACAGATCCCACTCATTCTCGGACTCTTCCGGAGTTTTTACTTCCGCCAGGTACATGTCATGCACCATGCGGCCGTCTTCGCGGATCTTGCCGTTGGTGGCAAACATGTCATTGATGGGGGTATCCATCATCTGCTTGCGCACATCGCTGGCCTTGTCGGAACCGGTTTCCTTGACGGCATTCAGGTACTGAATGGTACTGGAGTAGATACCCGCGTGGACCATGGTCGGGCGCACACCGGTCTCTTCCATGAAGCGGTCTGACCACTCACGGGTTTCCTCGTTCAGATCCCAGTACCAGCCTGTGGTCAACTGGATACCCTGGGCGGTCTCGACACCAAGTGCATGAACGTCAGTCAGGAACAGCAGCAACGCCGCGAGAGTCTGGCCGTCCTGGGTCAGGCCGAACTCACCGGCGGTGGTGATGGCATTGGTGGTATCAGCACCGGCGTTAGCCAGGGCAACCACGTCGGCACCGGAAGACTGGGCCTGCAGGATGTAGGACGAGAAATCGTCCGTCGGGAACGGGTGTCGTCTTGTATCGATGACTTCACCGCCGTTTTCCTCCACCACCCGGGTCACATCACCTTCAAGCGCGTGGCCGAACGCATAGTCGGCAGTCAGGATGTACCAGGTTTTACCGCCTTCCTGCACAACAGCCTTTGCAGTACCGTTGGCCAGCGGGTAAGTGTCGTACACATAGTGGATATGGTTCGGTGTGCAGTGTTCGTTGGTGATGCTGGAAGCGGCAGAGCCAGAGACGATACCCAGCGCGTCGCTGCCGTCCAGGAGCTTGGTTACGGCGATGGAGACGGATGAGGCAACCAGGCCTGCCACCAGGTCGACATCATCATCTTCCAGCCAGCGGCGCACGGTGCTGGACGACTGATCCGGGTTGTTACGGTCGTCTGCTGTCAGCACTTCAATGTCCGCGCCGTTGACTTTGCCGCCAAAGTCTTCGATGGCCATTCTCAAAGCAGCTTCCCCGTTGGGGCCGGCGAGGTCCCGGTAGGTACCGGACATGTCTGCCAGGTAGCCAATCTTGACGGTGTTATCGGATATTTCAGCCTGGGCGCCGCCCACAAACATGGCTGAAGCAATCGCTGATGTCAGAAGCTTTTTGGTAATTGTCATTGTTGTTTCTCCGCTACTGTCTTTGCGTTGGTTTTCGGGTTTCGTTGTTGTTGCTTTTGGTGCACTTTCTACTTCAGGGCCCGGGTCAGACACCCAGGTAGCTGTCCAGTAACGACTGCTTGGCTTCAAGCTCATCGGAACGGATCTCCTCCACAATCTGGCCGTGCTCCATCACATAGTGACGGTCCGCCAGGGGTGCGGCGAAATGGAAATTCTGTTCAACAAGGACGATGGTCAGGCCTTTTTCCTTCAGCCTGACCAGCACATCGCCGAGCTTCTCGACGATCACCGGGGCCAGGCCCTCGGTAATTTCATCCAGCAGCAGCATGTTGGCACCGGTCCTGAGAATCCGGGCCATGGCCAGCATCTGCTGTTCACCGCCAGACAGTTTCGAACCCTGGCTGGCGCGGCGTTCGTAGAGGTTCGGAAACATGGAGAAGATTTCCTCCAGCCCCATGCCGCCGCTTCGTACCACGGGAGGGAGCGTCAGGTTTTCCATAACATTAAGTCCGGAAAAAATGCCCCGGTGTTCGGGGCAATACCCGACTCCCAACCTTGCAATGTGGTGAGGAGCACAGGACATGGTCTCCTCACCGTTGATCATGATGGACCCCGTACGACGGCCCACCATATTCATGATGGCTTTCAGGGTGGTGCTGCGTCCGGCGCCATTGCGCCCGAGCAGGGTAACCAGTTCGCCTCGCTGAACCTCCAGGTCAATGCCATGGAGAATGTGGGACTCGCCGTAAAAAGCATGCAACCCGGAGATTCGAAGCTGTTCGTATTCCTTTCGAGGAGCCTTACTCATTCCGCTGCCTCCTGCTTTTTGGTGGCAGTGCCGCCCATGTAAACCTCGCGAACCCGGGGATCGTCAGACACTTCCTGGTAGTTGCCCTCAGTAAGCACAGACCCCTGGGCCAGCACGGTGACCCGGTCACAGAGTTTGCTGACCACGCCAAGGTTGTGCTCCACCATCAGCACAGTGCGGCCTTCGGCTGCCTTGCGCACCAGCTCCACTACCCTGTCCACGTCTTCGCTTCCCATACCCTGGGTGGGCTCATCCAGCAGTAACAGCTCAGGCTCCATGGCCAACGTGGTGGCAAGCTCCAGGGCCCGTTTGCGGCCATAGGCCAGTTCAACGGTGGTGGTATTGGCAAAATCGGCCAGGCCTACGCTCTCGAGCAGCTCCATGCAACGGTCATTGAGGCTGTTGAGGGAGGCACCGGATTTCCAGAAGCTGAAGGTATTGCCCTGGAAACTCTGCAGAGCTACCCGGATATTCTCCAGAGCAGTCATGTGAGGAAAGACGGCGGAAATCTGGAAAGACCGCACCACACCCTTACGGGCTATGGCCGCTGATTTCATGGAGGTAATATCCTCACCCTTGAACAGTATCTTGCCACGGGTAGGAATCAGGAACTTGGTGAGCAGATTGAATACGGTGGTTTTGCCGGCACCATTGGGACCGATCAGAGCATGAATATGACCACGCTGCACTTTCAGGTTAACGTCATCGACCGCCACGAAGCCTTTGAACTCTTTGACGAGGCTTTGGGTCTCCAGAACGAACGTGTCACTCATGGGCCATTCTACCTTTTGTTATTGTAGTGCGTTTACTCTTCCTACAGATTAGATTGACGTATACGTAAACGTCAATGCTAAATCGCACTTTTTTGATCAATATCTATCCGCACAAAGTCGACTATCAGCTGCAGCACCCGGTCTGGTTGCTGTAGATGGGGCGAATGGCCGGTTTCGGGCATAAAAACCGGTGTCGCTTGGCTTCCGATGCCATCCACAATTCGGGTCACCTGTTCCGGAACACCGTATTCATCGTCTTCCCCCTGAATGATCATAGCCGGGCAGCGGATATCGTCCAGCCAGGAGGTAAAATCAAGTGACTGATGAAATCCTTCGTCCAGCCAGATATCCTGCCAGGCATGGAACAGGGCGTCTGTGCGGTCGCCGTGATGGCGCAGAAGTTTTTCCCGAATCCCGTCCTCCGAATAACGCCGGCGCATATCACGAATGCCTTTCAGGGTCAGATGATCCGCCCAGGTATGGGCCGCCATGGTAATCAGTCCCTTCGCACGCGCGCCCAGGGCAGCCGCTGCGATCAGAGCGATGGAACCACCATCGCTGTGCCCTACCAGAATTACTTCTCTGATCTCCAGCGCATCCAGCAGCCGCGGCAGGTACACCGAGCCTTCCCGCTCCAGATAATCGTATGGGCGGGGCAGAGGTTCGTCACTGGACGCGCCATAGCCCTGGCGTTCATACACCAGGGCGTCGAGACCGCTTGCCTCTGCAACTCTGCGGGGAAAGTTTTTCCACAAGGCAATATTACCGAGGGACTCGTGAAGAAAAACCAGCACTGGCCCCCGTCCATTCGGGTGACTCAGCTTCTGCGCCTGTACCCTGATTCCGTCACCCAGCGGAACCGCAAGATCGGTGACTTTCATGCCGTCACCGCCTGGCAGGAATACTGTAGGTAATGGTGGCATGGGCGACCGGATCTTCCATGCCTTCGGAATGGACGAATACTTCACCCACCCCGGTGGCCCTGCCGATACGCAGCATGTTCGCCCGGGCGCGAATCGGGCTGTGGGCTACCGGCTTGCGCAGGAAATTGATGTTCAGATTGCTGGTGACCGCCAGCGGCACCAGGCCAATCTTGCCCAGCAGCGCGGCATACAGAGCCACATCCGCCAGGCCCATCATGGCAGGCCCGGAAACGGTGCCACCGGGGCGCAGGTGTTCCTCGTCCACCTCCAGCTTCATTTCCGCCCAACCATCCCCAAGCTTCTCCAGGGTGCCGTAACGGGCACCCTGGGGAAACTGTTCGGCAAGAAAGGCCTGCAACTCCTCGAAGGTAACGATCATCCCTTTATCTCTTCCTTCGCCTGGTTGCGCAGAACAAAGCGCTGGATCTTGCCACTGGGGGTTTTCGGCAACTCATCCACGAATTCGATTTCCCGTGGATAAGCATGGGCAGACAGGCGGTGACGCACCAGTTCCTGCAGCTCGTCTTTGAGGGCGTCTTCGCTCTCCGGTTCCTGTCCGCCCTTGATCACCACATAGGCCTTGATGATGGAGCCCCGCTTTTCGTCGGGCTTGGCAACCACACCGGATTCCGCCACGGCCTTGTGCTCCAGCAGGGTGCTTTCCACATCCGCCGGCCCGACACGGTAGCCGGCTGTGGTGATGATGTCGTCATCACGGCCGCTGAAGGAGAAGCAGCCATCACCATGGTTTACCACCATGTCGCCGGTCAGGTAGTAGCCGTTAACGAAGGGGTCCTTTTCGCCCCAGGTATAGCCGTCAAAGTGGAACAGCGGCGAGGCCTTGACATCCACCGCCAGCTGGCCGATCTCACCCGCACCCACCTCTTCGTTCTTTGCATTCAGCGCAACCACTTTGTGGCCAGGGGACGAATACCCCATGGAGCCCGGGCGCACCGGGTGCTCAAGGCCATGGAAGTTGCAGCAGGTCATGCCGGTTTCGGTCTGGCCATAGTGGTCTTTCACCGGGCAGAAATGGCGCCGTTCGATCCAGTTCACCACTTCCGGATTCAGCGGCTCGCCGGCACTGCTGGCCACCCGCAGCCCCAGGTTTTCACCTTCCGGCAGTACGTGATCATTGGCCTTCAGCAGCCGATAGGCGGTAGGCGCCGCCGCCAGGTTGGTGATTTTGTATTTGCGGATCATGTCGTAGGTGGTTTCCGGGGTGAATGCGCCCGGGTTGAAATGGGTCGCATGACCCATCAGCAGCGGGCCAACCACCGCATAGTAAAGCCCGTATGCCCAGCCGGGATCCGCCACGTTCCAGAACACGTCATCGTCCCGCAGGTCGATGGCATATTTCATGTAGACATAGAAAGCCAGCAGTGCCTTGGCGGGAACCGCCACACCCTTGGACTTGCCAACGGTGCCGGACGTGAACATCTGCAGAAAGGGGTCACTGCCCTTGATCAGCACCGGCTCGAACTGGTCCGACTGCTCTGCCAGAATCTGCTGGAAGTCCGGGATGTCGCCACTCACCTCGGCGGCGTTGACGCACACCACCGGCGCACAGTCTTTCACTTCAGTGAGCTTGGGGTAGTTGACCGGATCCGTCACCACCAGCTTGGTCTGGGCACGCTCGAAACGGTATTCGATGGCGCCGGGGCCAAATGCCGTAAACAACGGCTGGTAGACAGCACCGGCCCTGAGGGTACCGGCAATAACAATAAGCAGTTCAGGGCTGCGGGGCAGCAAAGCCGCAACGCGATCGCCCTTGCCGATACCCCGGGATTTCAGGTAATTCGCAAAACGGGCGGACTTTTCTTTCAGCTCGGCAAAAGTGAGCTTGCCGGAGCCGCCATCAGGCTTCTCATAATACAGCGCGACCCGCTGTGGGTCGTCTGCCCATTTGTCGCAGATTTCAGTACAGACGTTCAGGCCCGTATCCAGGCTACCCTCCAGGATCTCGGCTTCGAGACTGGCGGGATCGAAATTGTCATAGACCGATTGGTATTCCGGGAGGCTCATAGTCCATTCCTTTTGTTTTTGTGGACGGATTCTGTTCTCAATGTGTAGCACAGGCTATAGTTTACGTAAAGGTAAACTTTTAGCTAAAAATAAACGCCTTCAGAACCCGATGGCATGGCTGAAAACCCTGCCCGGAAAATCCTGAAGGCGCCGCCTGTTCAGCCCTGTTCGCGGTAATAGAATTTCTGGATGCTGGAGAAGTCCAGCCCTCCATTACCTTCGCTCGCATGCAACGCGAACAGGTTCCGGGCCAGCGATCCCATCGGGATTGGCGCCTGGTTTTTAACGGCGTTATCAAGGGCCAGGCCCAGGTCCTTGTTCATCAGATTGACCAGGAAACCACCTTCGTAGTCACGGGATGCCGGCACGCCGTCCATCACGCCGGGCCAGGGGTTGTAGACATTCAGTGCCCAGTTGCCGCCGGAGCTCTGCTTCATGATTTCCGAAAGCACGGCAGGATCCAGTCCATTCTTCACGCCCAGGGCCAGAGCTTCACTGGTTCCACTCATCAGGATGGCCAGGAGCATGTTGTTGCAGATCTTGGCAATCTGTCCGGCACCATGGGGGCCGGCGTGGAAGATGTTCTTGCCCATGCCTTCGAGGATCGGCTTGGCGCGCTCGAAGGCGTCCGCCTCGCCGCCACAGATAAAGGTCAGGGTGCCGGCTTTGGCGCCGCCCACCCCACCGGAGACCGGCGCATCCATAAAGGTAATGCCCGCCGAGACTGCTGCCTCGGCCACGCCCTTGGCGGTTTCCGGGGCAATGGTGGAGGAATCGATCACCAGTGTGCTGGATGGCAATTGCTTCAGTAGGCCATTTTCACCCAGATACACGGACTCCACATGCTGGCCCGCAGGCAGCATGGAGATAACCACTTCGGCGCCCTCCACCGCATCCTGTATGGTCGCCGCGGATTTCGCACCTGCACTGGTGAGCGCCTTGACCGCCTCCGAGGACAGATCAAACACCGTGACTGCGTGGCCTGCCTTGACGAGGTTGGTCGCCATTGGGCCACCCATGTTGCCAAGACCGATAAACGTGATAGTCGCCATATTATTGTTCTCCGCTTTTTGATCCGATTTGATCAGGTCTGTTCTGTTTGTTTCAGGGCTTCATGAAGAACCGGTCAATCCACTCCGGGTCAACGCTCTCCAGGGTGGGAAAATGCCAGCGTGGCTTCCGGTCCTTGTCGATCAACAGTGCCCGTATGCCTTCGGCGAATTCACCCATTTTCAGGCTGCGCAGGGACAGGTGGAGCTCCTTGTCGAACACCTGGGACAGGCTGTCCAGGGGCGTGTTGTGAAAGTGCCGCCAGTGCAGGGTCAGTGAAGCCGGCGATGCCGCCGCAACGGTTTTTACCGCCTTGATCAGCCAGGGGTCCTCACCGGCGTACTGGCCCAGCTTATCCACCACCTCAACCAGTGAATCACCGTCGGTGAGTGCCTGGATGACATCAAAGTGCTCCCGCACCACGGCCCGGGGCATCGCCTCGGCCGAGCCAGCCTCGAACCGTCGCAACACCCTGCTGACAACCGCATGAGCTTCGTCGCCGAAGGTCGACTGCTGCAGGGCCTGCTTGACCTCATCACGCATGTCATGGCGGATGAACCGGTCAGCCAGACCGGTAAACAGGGCATCAGCGCCGTTCATCTGGGCACCGGTCAGCCCCAGGAACAACCCGGTGCGCCCCGGCATCCTGTTGAGAAACCAGCCTGCCCCGACATCCGGATAAAGGCCGATGCTCACTTCCGGCATCGCCACCCGCGAATTCTCGGTGACCACCCGGTGGGAGCCGCCCACCATCAGGCCCAGACCACCGCCCATCACAAGGCCGTTGCCCCAGACGATAAACGGTTTCGGGTAGGTGTGAATCTGATAGTCCAGTTCGTACTCGTCAGTGAAAAAGGTTTCCCCTTCACTGGCGGACTTGTTGCCCGAGCGGGGCTCGGTCATGTCGCGGTAAAGCGCCACAATGTCGCCACCGGCGCACAGGGCCTTGTCGCCCTCGCCTTCCAGCCACACGGCTCCAATACCGTCATCGGCCGCCCACTGATCCAGCTTCGCCTTCAGCAGATGGATCATTTCCAGCGACAGGGCATTCATGGCCCTGGGCGCATTCAGCCGCGCGACACCGATACGGCTGCCACCGGCGGCTTCCAGTTCTTCAAAAATAATGGCCTGGTTGCTCATAGTTCGTCCGGCTTATCGGTTTTTCCATTCCGGAGTGCGCTTCTCAAGGAACGCATTCACCCCTTCCCGCTGATCTTCGGTGCTGAACAGTTCAATGAACAGCTCCCGCTCCATGCGCCAGCCATCATCGTGGCTGCGGCCATCCCGGGCACTCATCACCAGGGTCTTGCAGCGGGCCACCGAGGACGGGCTCTGCTTGCCAGCCATCTGCGCCAGTTCCAGGGCCTTGTCCAGGGATGCACCCGAAGGCACCACCTCTTCCACCAGGCCAATGCTCAATGCCTTGTCAGCCTTGATGCGTTCACCGCACAGGATCATGCGCTTGGCCCAGCCCTCACCAACCAGCCAGGGCAGGTTCTGGGTGCCGCCGGCACAGGGCAACAGGCCTACGGTCGCCTCCGGCAGGGCCATCTGGGCATGTTCTTCAGCAATGCGGATATCACAGGCCATGGCACACTCCAGGCCACCGCCCATGGCATAACCGTTCACCGCCGCAATGGACACACCACGGAAACGACTCAGGGCATTGAATGCCTGGCCGAATGCCTGGGCCATTACACTGGCATTGGCGATATCGCCGTCAGCAAAGCTCTTGAGATCCGCACCGGCGGAGAAGAACTTCTCCCCCTGGCCGGTGACCACCAGGGCAAAAATGTTACGGTCCGCGTTCAGCGCTTCGATGGCGTCTTCCAGCGCCTTCAGGGATTCCCGCGTCCAGGTATTGGCCGGCGGGTTATTGATGGTAAGGATCGCGGTGTGGTCGCGTTTTTCCAGCTGAATCAGTTCGCTCATATCCATTCTCGCTTTTTATTCGATGGCGGTTATTGAATAGCCTCGGCTACGCCCGGCTCCAGCAGCCGGCGAGCCACGATCAGCCGCATGATTTCGTTGGTACCTTCCAGAATCTGGTGAACCCTCAGGTCACGCACATAGCGTTCCAGCGGGTATTCGCGGATATAGCCGTATCCACCGTGGAGCTGGAGCGCCTCGTTGCACACCTCAAAGCAGGCATCGGTGGCGAAGCGTTTGGCCATGGCGCAATGGAGCGTGGCCTCCGGGTCGCCCTGGTCCAGCCGGTAGGCGGCCAGGCGAACCATCTGCCGGGCCGCTACCAGATTGGTGGCCATGTCGGCCAGCTTGAACTGCAACGCCTGGAAGCCGGCCAGCGCCTGGCCGAACTGTTCACGTTCGTGCATGTAGTTGCGGGATCTGAGCAGAGCCGCGTGGGCTCCACCGATGGAGCAGGTGGCAATATTCAGGCGTCCACCGTCCAGCCCCTTCATGGCAATCATGAAGCCCTGGCCTTCCTCACCCAGGCGGTTGTTGGCCGGCACACGGACATTTTCGAAGGTAATCTGGCGGGTGGGCTGGCTGTTCCAGCCCATTTTCTCCTCCGCCTTACCGTAGTGGATGCCGTCGCTGTCTGCGGGCACCACGAAGGCGCTGATGCCTTTGGGGCCGCTGTCCGGCGCACCGGTACGGGCCATCACCACCAGCATCTGGGTACCGCCGGCGCCGGAGATGAACACCTTGCTGCCGTTAAGCAGGTAGCTGTCGCCGTCCCGGGTGGCCTTGGTGCGCAGGTTACCGGCGTCGGAGCCGGCACCCGGTTCGGTCAGGCAGTAGGAACCCAGCCACTCGCCGCTGGCCATTCTCGGGGCAATCTGTTCCTGGATATCGGTATTACCGAATTGCGCCACCATCCAGGTCGCCATGTTGTGAATGGTGATGTAAGCCGCCGTGGAAGGGCAGGCAGCGGCCAGCTCTTCCACGATCACGCTGGTATCCAGCCGCGACAGCCCCATGCCACCCTGGGCTTCCGGGGTGTAGATGCCGCAGAAGCCCATTTCGCCAGCCTCGCGGATCACTTCCACCGGGAACACATGATCCGCATCCCATTTTGCCGCGTGGGGCGCCATGGCCTTTTCCGCAAAGGCTTTGGCAGCTTCGCGGAAGGCCAGCTGATCTTCCGTCAGATCAAAGTTCATGTTTTCCCCTTACCGCATGCGGATGGAGAAGTTGGTTTCGGCAACCGCATCGCTGTTGAACCAGCGGGCTGTGATGGTCTTGGTTTCGGTATAGAACTTCACCGCCTGCTTGCCATAGGCATGCTGGTCACCGTAGAAGGAGCCCTTCCAGCCGGTGAAGGAGAAGAACGGCAGGGGTACCGGAATGGGCACGTTGATACCCACCTGGCCCACTTCGATTTCGTGCTGGTAGCGGCGTGCCGCGCCACCGGAGCTGGTAAAGATGGAGGTGCCGTTACCGTAGGGGTTGTCATTCACCAGGGCGATGGCATCCGCCAGGGTATCCACTTCCATGCACGACAGCACCGGGCCGAAGATTTCTTCCTTGTAGATATCCATGTCCGGCTTGACCCCGGAGAACAGGGTCGGGCCCACCCAGTTGCCGTCCGGCAGACCGTCGACGGTACAGTTGCGGCCGTCCAGCAACAGGTTGGCACCTTCCTGTTCACCACGGGTAATCAGTGATTCCACCCGTTCCTTGGCTTTCCGGCTGATGATCGGGCCATAGCTGGCAGACTTGTCGTTCCAGGCACCCGGCTTGACCGCGGCCAGGGCTTCCTTCACTTCCGGAATCCAGGCCTGGGCCTCGCCCACGAAAACCGCCACGGAAATAGCCATGCAACGCTGGCCTGCCGCACCCACGGACGCGCCGACCAGAGCTTTCACAACCTGGTCCTTGTCCGCATCCGGCAGCACCACCATGTGGTTCTTTGCGCCGGCGAAGCTCTGGACGCGCTTCATGTTGCGGGTACCGGTTTCGTAGATGTAACGGCCTACCGGCACGGAGCCAACAAAAGAGACGGCCTTGATGGCCGGGTCGGTCAGCAGTACATCCACCTGCTCCTTGCCACCGTGAACCACCTGCAACACACCCTTCGGGGCACCGGCTTCCTCGAACAGCTCTGCCAGGCGCATGGGCGTCAGCGGATCCTGCTCGGAAGGCTTGAGGATAAAGGTGTTACCGCAGGCAATGGCCATAGGGAACATCCACAGGGGAATCATGGCCGGGAAGTTGAACGGGGTAATACCGGCACACACACCCAGGGGCTGGGTGTAGGAATAGGTGTCGATTTCGCGGGCCACGTTTTCGACAGTCTCGCCCATCATCAGGGACGGGATGTTAGCCGCATGTTCCACAACCTCGATACCACGCCAGACATCGCCCTTGGCATCCTCAAAGGTCTTGCCGGTTTCGCTGGAGAGGATCTCGGCAATTTCATCGTGGTGCTCTTTCAGCAGCGCCTGGTAACGCATCATCACCCGGGCACGCTCGGAAACCGGGGTTTCTTTCCAGGCCTTGAACACCTCGCCGGCATTTTCAATGGCACGACGCATTTCCGCGTCGGTGGTACAGGGTGCCTTGGCAATAACTTCGTTGGTGGCCGGATCGGTAACGTCGATCCACTGGTCGGTCTGGCTCTGTACAAACTCGCCAGCGATATAAAGGGGTACGTTCTTCATAGTGATGTTCCCTGTCATTGTTGTAGGTGTAGGGGTCAGTGCCCTCAGGTTGTCATCGATCCTAGCACAGGCACCTGCCGCTTCATGATTGACTAAGTTTCGACCATGATGGATTATCTTTCGTTACATGAACAATGCAGCCAACGATTATGACCAGGACCTCCCAATGGCCGGTACCGCCGGACAGTATCCGTTATGTCATTCCGGACCCGGTAATACGTAGCCTGTCACGGCACCCCCTGACCCGGGACCTGTATCCCCTGGCATTCGGCCACTACCGCCGTGCGGCGGGCCATCACATGCACAGGGAACACCATAATGACGATCTTCTGATCCACTGCACCGAGGGGGAGGCTTACCTGAGTGTAGAAGACGAACCCTGTGTTGTCCGCGCCGGCGATCTGGTGCTTCTGCCTGCCGGGGCCGCCCACCGCTACACCGCTGCGCCGGACAACCCATGGACAATCCATTGGGTCCATTATGCGGGGCCCCTGGCGGAGAATTTCCGTGAACATATGGGATTTACCGATGGCATCCGCATCCAGCATATCGGGCGGCAGCCCAGGTTGCTGGTGGACTTCAACGGCCTGCTGTCTGTGAGGCAAACCGGTTTCCGTACCCCGGGGCTGGTGCATGTAGCCAACCGCCTGCGGCAATTACTGGCAGCCGTGCCTTTGAGCGTCGGCGAAGCAAGCCACGCCCAGCAGCCGGACCTGGATATCATCCACAACTTCATGCGGGAGCACCTGGACGAGCGCATTACCCTCAGCCAGCTGGCGGACCTGAGCGGCCTGTCGCCGGCGCATTTCGCCACCCGCTACCGGGCACTGACCGGGGTTTCCCCGATACAGCATTTTCTGCACCTGAAAGTGGAGCAGGCCTGTCAGCTACTGGACACCACCGACCACTCCTTCACCCAGATCAGCAGCCTGCTGGGCTATGACGACAACTACTATTTCTCGCGACTGTTCAAGAAGGTCATGGGCCAGTCCCCCACCGATTACCGCCACACCCATCGCCATTAACGGGCCATGATATTCCTTTAACAGAAACAGCTTGCGGTTGAAAAACTGATTCATACCCGAAGTTAATACGTATCACCCCACACATTTACCGGCAAAAAGGACAGACTGACCATGGCGAATACCAAAGCCTATGCCGCAAAATCCGCCGACTCCGGGCTGGCCCCGTTCAGTTTCGATCGTCGCGACCCACGCCCGGACGATGTCTCCATTGAAATCGACTACTGCGGTGTGTGCCATACCGACATCCACTTTGCCCAGAATGACTGGGGCGTGACCGAATACCCGGTGGTACCGGGCCATGAGATCATCGGCCGGGTCACCGCTGTTGGTCCGGATGTGAAGAAATACAGGGTTGGCGATACCGTGGGCGTCGGCTGTATGGTGGACTCCTGCCGCAGCTGCTCTGCCTGTGAATCCGGGCTTGAGCAGTACTGCCTTGATGGCATGACCGGCACCTACAATGGTGTGGACCGCCACGACGGCTCCATTACCTATGGCGGCTACTCCGACAAGGTGGTGGTCAGCGAACGCTTCGTGGTCAAGATACCGGAGAAGCTGGACCCCGCCTCCGCCGCCCCGATTCTCTGTGCCGGCATCACCACCTACTCACCTCTTCGCCACTACGGCGTCAAGGCAGGCGACAAGGTGGGCGTAATCGGCATGGGCGGCCTTGGTCACATGGGCGTGAAATTCGCCAAAGCCCTGGGCGCCGAAGTCACTATCTTTACCCGATCCGAAGCCAAGGTGGCCGAGGCAAAGAAACAGGGTGCGGACCATGTGATTATTTCCACCGACGACGACCAGATGGAAGCCGCCGCCGAATCCTTCGATTTCATGCTGGACACGGTACCGGTACAACACGACCTGAACCGGTACCTGAACTGCCTGAAGTATGATGGCAGCCACATCTTGGTGGGCCTGCTGGAACCAGTAGAACCGGCCCTGCAAGCCGGAGCCCTGGTGATGAAGCGCCGTGTACTGGCCGGCTCACTGATCGGCGGCATGCCGGAAACCCAGGAAGTGCTGGATTTCTGCGCCGAGCACGGCATAACCTGTGATGTGGAGATGCTCGACATCAAAAACATCAACGAAGCCTACGATCGCATGAAAAAAGGTGACGTGAAGTACCGCTTCGTGATTGACATGCAGACACTGAAAGCCGCCTGAAGCAGCTGACGCCGGGGCCACCCTGGTCCCGGCGAGGATTCGGGCGAATCTCTGCCAGAACAATAACGATCAGGAGGCCCCGTGACCCGCCCACCCGTCTACACCGAGTCCAGCGGTGCAGTACTGACCATAATCATCAATCGTCCTGAGAAACGAAACGCCGTTGACCGCGAAACCGCCAATGCCCTGCGCCAGGCGTTTACCGATTTTGAACAGAATGACGAACTGAAAGTGGCCGTTCTCTGGGGCGAAGGGGGCAATTTCTGCGCCGGTGCGGATCTTGAAGCCATCGGCGATCGGCAACGGCGTAACGAAATCGAAGCGACCGGTACCGCACCCGGCCCCATGGGCCCTTCCCGAATGGCCCTGTCAAAACCGGTAATTGCTGCCGTATCCGGTTATGCCGTCGCCGGAGGGCTGGAACTGGCGTTGATGTGCGATATGCGCGTGGCGGAAGAATCCGCCGTTTTCGGGGTGTTCTGTCGCCGTTGGGGCGTGCCGCTGATTGACGGCGGAACCGTGCGTCTGCCGCGTATTGTCGGCCACGGCCATGCCATGGATATGATCCTCACCGGACGGCCGGTCCGCGCAGAGGAAGCAAAATCAATGGGGCTGGCAAACCGGATAGTGGCCGATGGAAAGTCACGATCGGCCGCGGAAGCGCTAGCTGCCGACATCGCTGGTTTCCCCCAGAAATGCCTCCGCGCCGACCGGCACTCCGCCATTCACCATTGGGACATGAGCCTGGACAATGCGCTGGCTGCAGAGGGTGCTGGCGGCTATCCTGTGATTTTCGAGGAGGCCATTGAGGGCGCCGGACAATTTGCCGCCGGCGCCGGGCGACATGGCACTTTCGGAACAGCCAGCAAACCCGACCATCCCGGTGAGAAGACGTCATGAGACTGGTCTGCATATCAGATACCCACAGCATGCATCGCCAGGTGACGGTGCCGGATGGCGACATCCTGATTCATGCCGGCGACTGCCTGGGTGTGGGCACCCTGGACGAACTGGAGGACCTGGACAACTGGTTTTCCGAGCAACCCCACCGCCACAAGATTCTGATTGCCGGCAACCATGACTGGTGCCTGCAGGACGAACCGGCTGAGGCGGAAGCGCTGATCCGGAACGCCATTTACCTGCGGGACAGTGGTGTGGAGATAGAAGGCCTGAAATTCTGGGGCAGCCCCTGGACGCCGGTATTCTTCGACTGGGCCTTCAACCTCCCCCGGGGCGAGGCTATCGCCGAGCGCTGGGCCCAGATTCCGGCAGACACCGACATACTCATTACTCACGGCCCGCCGGCGGGCATTCTCGACCAGGTAATCACCGCAAACGATTCACAGTCTGTAGGCTGCGATGATCTGACCGGCGAACTCAAGAGGCTGGATCTGAGGGTGCATGTCTTCGGACATATCCACGAAAGCTATGGCCAGAGGCCGATGGACCAGTGCCTGTTCGTCAATGCCAGCACCTGTAATGGCAGATTCAAGCCACTGAACCCACCGGTCGTTATTGATATCTGAAGCCGTGGAATCAGTCGTCGGCAACAACCTTTTCAATGGCACCACGGAGCTCGGGATCGTCCGGCGTCACACGGCTCGGGAAAGCATCGACCACTTCGCCCCGGGCATTGAACAGGTACTTGTGGAAATTCCAGCGCGGCGGACTGCTCTGGCTGCTGATGGCCTGGAACACAGGGTTGGCGTCGCTGCCGGTAACCGCCGTAGGCGCAATCATGGTAAACGTGACACCAAAGTTCTTGAAGCAGACATTGGCAGCCTCTTCCTCGGTGGCTGCTTCCTGGCGGAAATCGTCACTGGCAAAACCGACCACAACCAGGCCCTTGCCACTGAACTCCTTGTGCAGTGCTTCCAGCCCTTCGAACTGGCCGGTGTAACCACACCTGCTGGCGGTGTTAACCACCAGCATGGGCTTCCCGGCGGCCACATCGCACAGGTTTACCGAATCCGATGAATGCAGCCTGCGCAAATCGTGGTCCAGAAAGGCCGGGCACTCGGCGGCCATCAGTGATGCGGAAGGCCACATGAAAATCATGGCAAACAGAGCAATCAGGGCTCGCATCGGGGCTTCTCCATAGGGCATCATCAATCACAGTTATACATTTACGAAAGGCTCCGTCAAACAGTTTCCAGAATGTCCACACCAGAACTGCACACCTCCGTTCCAGGCACCGCCGACCTGGATAATCCGCTGTACTATCTCGAAAACTTCGAGACGGTGGTGCGCTGGGTACGACAACATCACAGCGATCTGTTGACTGATAAAGAAACCGGGCTTATCAATAACCTGATGGCACTGGAGCAGCCGGCGCGGGCGCTGCTGGCGCGCATGGTGATGCGCACCGGCGAGTTGTTCCGGGTGGAGAAACTCAACTACCCAGAACTGGGTGCCCCGGTACCGGAGGCAGCGGAAACCCTGGCGAGTATGGGCTGGGTTGATGCAGCCCCGGACCTTTCCCTGGCCGATGTCTTCCGCCTGTTCACATTATCCGAATTGCGCCCGGCCCTGGCCGACCGGATCACCGCCGCCGGCTTGCCGGCCAACGCCGCCAAGGGCCTGATGAAAGACATCCTGCTACCATTGCACCCCGATCCCGCTCCGGTGGATCAGTGGCTGAAAGGCCTTCCTACCCGCGTGATGCGCCTGAAGCATATGCCCCTGTTCGACCGGCTGCGGCTGATGTTCTTCGGCAACCTCCGCCAGAGCTGGTCCGATTTCGTACTGGTGGAGCTGGGCCACCAGCAATACGAGCAGGTACCCCTTTCCACTGAATCCCGGGCCTTTGACGAACGCGATGATGTCGACCGTTATCTCGTAATGCACCACTGCCGCGAGCGCCTGGACGAAGGTGAGTCCCCGGACTCGGTCTGGCAGGACGTGCCCGCCGCATCGGATAACCCCTGGCTGGAAAGCCGGCGCGGTCGGCTACTGTTCGAACTGGGCAAACTGGCGGAGCGGGCCGGCGACACCACACTGGCGCTGAAGGCCTATGAAAGCAGCGGGCAACGGGAAGCCCGGCTGCGGCAGTTGCGGCTGCTGGAGCGGCAAAAGCGGTATCAGGAGGCCTGGAACATTGCCACGCTTGCTGCCGCCGAGCCCCGCTTTGGCGCGGAGGAGCGGGGGCTGGAGCGCATCCTTGCAAGGCTGTCGAAAAAGCTGGGGGAACCCCGGGCCCGGCCACCCGAACGCCCGGCAGTAACGGCTTTCACCCTGACCCTGGACAACCCGGGCGGGCTATCGGTGGAGTGGGTCGCCATGGAACACCTGAACGAGCCGGAAGCCCCGGTGGCCTATGTGGAAAACACCCTCATCAACGGCCTGTTCGGCCTGCTGTGCTGGCGCGCCCTGTTTGCGCCGGTTCCCGGGGCTTTCTTTCACCCGTTCCATACCGGGCCGGTGGACCTGTACCGGGAGGACTTTGTTCAGCGCCGGCAGGCCCTGTTCGATGAATGCCTGGGGCATCTGGCCGCCGGAACCTATAAAACCGAAATCCGCAAAACCTGGAAACAGAAGCAGGGCATCGCCTCCCCTTTCGTATTCTGGCCGGCACTGCCGGAAGACCTGCTGGAACTGGCCCTGGAGTGCATTCCCGCCCGCCATCTGGAGCTAATGTTCCGGCGCCTTCTGGCTAACCTGCGGGAGCACCGCAGCGGCTTTCCGGACCTGATCCGCTTCCAGCCCGGCCATACAGACCCGGAGCGGCGCCATGAAATGATCGAAGTAAAAGGCCCCGGCGACCGCCTGCAGGACCACCAGACCCGCTGGCTGGAATTCTGCGCCGGCCACGGCATCCCCGTTTCTGTTTGCTACGTTCGCTGGTCCGGGGCCACGGGATGAGTGAGCTGCGGGATGAGTGAACTGAAGGTAGCCGTGCGAACTCTCTGTGAATTCGCCGCCCGCCAGGGTGACCTGGACCTGCGCTACACCCCGGCGCCCACCTCCGAAGAGGGCATTGCCGGCCATGGCGCGGTACAGGCCCGCCGTGGCCCCCGATATCAACGCGAAGTACCCCTGGCTGGCCAGAGCGGCGGGCTGATGGTCAGCGGTCGCGCCGACGGATACGACCCGATTGCCGGCCGGCTCGAAGAGATAAAAACCCACCGGGGCGACCTGTCCCGGGTACGGGAAGCCCAGCGTAATTTGCACCGGGCGCAACTGAGAGTTTACGGGGCACTGCTGTGCCGGCAGGAAAAGCTCAAGCAGATCGAACTGTCACTGATCTACTACGACGTGGGCAAGGACAAGGAAACCCCCGTTAACGAAACCGCCAGCGCCGAAGAACTCTGGCAGGAACTGGAAGCACTGTGTGCTGTTTATAGAGGCTGGGCGGAACAGGAAGCCAATCACCGTGAACAGCGGGACCAGGCCCTGTCACAGCTGGCGTTCCCCTTTCCCGACTTCCGACCGCAGCAGCGCGCCCTGGCGGAAACGGTCTACAGGAACAGCCTCCGCAACCGGAAACTGCTGCTGGAAGCACCCACCGGCCTGGGCAAGACCCTGGGCACCCTGTTTCCCGCCCTGATGGCCATGCCGGCGGCGGGGCAGGACCGGTTGTTCTACCTCACCAGTCGCAACACCGCCCGCCATCTGGCGGTGGATGCGGTTCATCTTCTCAGGCAGAAACAGCCAGGCCGGCTGCCACTGCGCACCCTGGAACTGGTGGCCAAGGACCATGCCTGCGAGCACCCGGACAAGGCCTGTCATGGGGATGCCTGCCCACTTGCCAAGGGCTTCTTTGACCGCCTGCCCGACGCCAGGGCCGAAGCCGCAAACCATCCTGATGCGCTGACCCAGCCAGTGCTTGCCGACATCGCCAGCCACCACGGCATCTGCCCCTATTTCCTGGCCCAGGAAATGGCGCGCTGGTGTGATGTGGTGGTGGCCGACGTCAACCGGATGTTCGACCAGTCCGCCCTGCTCCATGCCCTGGTGCGCCAGAACGACTGGAAGGCCAGCCTGCTGATCGACGAGGCCCACAACCTGGTGGACCGGGCCCGGGGCATGTACTCGGTGGAACTGAGCCAGGCCCGGCTGCTGCGGATAAAGCGGCAGGCTCCCAAAGCCCTGAAACCCAAACTGGACGGCGTCTCCCGCGCCTGGCAATCGGTGATCCGCGACCACGCACCGGACATCAGCCGGGAACCGGTCATCCTGGATAATCTGCCCGGCAATCTGACCGGTGCCCTGAACCGGCTGGTCTCCGCTATTACCGATTACCTGGCGGACCACCCGCCGGACCTGGCCCTGCAGGAACTGATGTTCGAGAGCCTGGCGTTTACCAGGCTTGCTGACGTGTTTGGCGACCACTCCCTGTGCGAACTGGTCCGGCCCGGCCGTGGCAAGGCACAGCTGACCATCCAGAACCTGATCCCGGCGGACTTTCTCAGCCCGCGATTTGAAGCCGCGGACAGCACCCTGCTGTTCTCCGCCACCCTGTCACCGGGCCTCTACTACCGGGACCTGCTGGGCATGCCCGAGGATACCTGTTTCCAGTCATTGCCTGGCCCGTTCAACGCCGATCAACTTGAGGTGCATTTCACCCCGGATATCAGCACTCGACAGCAGGACCGCGAACGTTCGCTGGCACCCATCGCGGAACTGATCGCTCGGCAGTACCGGGAACGCCCCGGCAACTACCTGGCGTTTTTCAGCAGCTTTGCCTACCTGAACCGGGTGAGGGATACGCTTGTCAGCCTGGCCCCGGACATTCCCGTTCGCAGCCAGCAACCGGGCATGTCCGGGGAGGAGCGCACAGCGTTTCTGGATGACTTTCGCGCCGATAATCCGGGGGTTGCCTTCGCCGTGCTCGGGGGCGTATTCAGTGAAGGCATCGACCTGCCCGGCGACCGGCTGATCGGCGCCTTCGTGGCCACCCTGGGCCTGCCGCCCTTCGATACCTGGCACGAAATCCTGCGCCAGCGGCTGGAACAACGCTTCAGCGCCGGCCAGGCCTACACCTACCTGATTCCCGGTCTGCAGAAAGTGGCCCAGGCCGCCGGAAGGGTTATCCGCACCCCTGAGGACCGGGGCGTTATCTGGCTGATTGATGACCGCTTCCTGCAACCCCGGATACGGTCCCTGCTGCCGGGCTGGTGGACGACAAACATCTGACCACAGGGCTGACAACTTTTGTTATGCTGCCGGATAGTTCAAATCCGGAGCATTCAATGTCGCAGACATCCAATGGGCAATTCCCTCCCTACTCCCTTCTGGAACTCGCCTCGGTGCGCGAGGGCGATTCTGTGGGGCAGACCCTGGCCAACAGCGTGGCCTACGCCCGCCACGCGGAAAGTCTGGGTTTCCAGCGATTCTGGCTGGCCGAGCACCACAATATGGAAGGCATCAGCAGTTCCGCCACGGCGGTGCTGGTGGGGCATATCGCGGGGGCGACGGAAACCATACGGGTAGGGTCCGGCGGCGTCATGCTGCCCAATCACCCGCCGCTGGTGATCGCTGAGCAGTTCGGCACCCTGGAAAGCCTGTATCCGGGCCGCATTGACCTGGGCCTGGGCCGGGCTCCGGGCACTGACCCCATTACCAGCCGCGCCCTTCGCCGGGACGGCATTGGGGCAGAGCAATTCCCCGAGGATGTTGCCCGGCTGCAGACACTGCTGGGCCCGCTCCGGCCCGGCCAGCAGGTCAAGGCCATTCCCGGTGCCGGCACCAATGTGCCCATCTGGCTGCTGGGTTCCAGCCTTTTCAGCGCCCAGCTCGCCGCTATGCGGGGCCTGCCCTACGCTTTTGCCGGCCACTTTGCGCCCCGTCTGTACCGGGAGGCCATCCAGACCTACCGGAACAATTTCCAGCCCTCCGAACAGCTGGACAAGCCCTACGTGATACTGGCAGTGCCCGCTGTTCCGGCTGACACCGATGAGGAAGCGCGGTTCCTGGCGACCACCAGCTACCAGCGCATTCTGTCCCTGTTCCGGGGCCAGCCCCTGTGGATGCGGCCGCCGGTAAAATCCATGGATGGGCTCTGGAACAGTGGTGAAAGGGCAGGCGTGAAAGATTTCCTTTCACTGCAGTTGCTGGGCAGCGAGGACAGCATTCGCGAACAGCTGGAGCAATTGCTGCAAACCGTGGAGGTGGACGAACTCATGTTCACCGTGGACCTGTACGACCCGGAAAAACGCCGGCACGCACTGGATATTCTCGCCGCGACCCGGCACTGAACCCGTTCACAGGAGGTGGTAACCGCCATGTCTGATATACATGTCTTCCTGTCCCACGGCCTGGAAAGCGGCCCGGGCGGAACCAAGGTGCAGGCCCTGAAAGCGGAGGCCGAGACCTTTCCCGGCGTGACAGCCATCGCGCTGGACCACCGCAGCACCAAAGACCCGGCGGAACGCCTGCGGCAGATGAAAGACGCCATGGCGGAAGCCGGCGCCCGACCGGAACGCACCATCCTGGCCGGCTCCAGCATGGGTGGCTGGGTCTGCGCCCGCACCAGTGCCGAAACACCGGTACTGGGGTGTTTCCTGCTGGCGCCGGCGCTGGCGATGTCTGCCTATCCCCAGTCCAGCCCACGCATACAGGCCCGCCATACCCAGATCATTCACGGCTGGGATGACGATGTGGTGCTGCCCATGCCGGTGATCGAACTGGCCCGCGAGCAGAAACTGCCACTGCTGGTGCTGCCAGACGGGCACCGGCTGGAGAACAGCCTGGAGCGGCTGGTGAGCGAATTCAGGGAGTTTATGGCCAGCTGCCTGGCCGCAGACTGACCGGCCGGCTATTTCATCCGGGTGGCTTCGAACACTGCCAGTTCTTCCCCGGCTTCACCCAGCAAACGCAGCTCGATACCCTCCAGGTTGACGCCAACGGTCTTGGCGAAGGCGGCAAACAGCAGTTGCTCAATCAGGTTGTCTTCGCAGGTGCTCTCGGCGCTGCTCATGGAATCAAACAACAGGTTCTCGCCTTCCACCTGGTATTTGCCCATGTACTGGTTGCAGCCGCTGTAACCGGTGACCCGGCCATCGTCCAGAAACAGTATGTTGGCTTTCTGTTCGCTTTCAGTTTCCGGAACCTCCTCGCCGGCCACGGACACCAGCTGCCAATAGGTATTGGTCAGCGGCATGGCGACGATATCGCCGGGGCCATCGGAGACGGAGGAACCGGCACAACCTGCCAGCAACACGACCGCGAACAGCATTGCCACAAGCCCCCTGGGCGATATTGTTCCTTTCATATTCATTCCTCCTGTACCTTCGTCCGCAGCTGCTCCACAGTCATACCAGCAACCTGGCCAGCCCCGACGCCCTGATCACACCACGGCCCACGGCTTCCTTCAACACCCCTTCCTGGCTTACCACCAGGCTCAGCCAGTGGCGGGCGCGGGTGATGCCGGTGTATACGAGTTCCCGGGTCAGTACCGGGGTGAGCCGGTCCGGGATCACCAGGCAGGCATGGGTGAACTCCGAGCCCTGGGACTTGTGCACCGTCATGGCGTAGACGGTCTCCAGGGACTGCAGCCGGCTGGGGGAAATCCAGCGGATGGTGCCGCTGCCGTCGCTGGACGGAAAGGCCACCCGCAGGGTCTCGACCGGCTCGCCTGCCTCGTCACGATCCCAGGGTACGCTCAGGGTCACACCGATATCGCCGTTCATCAGGCCCAGATTATAGTCGTTTCCGGTAATCAGAACCGGGCGGCCGGCGTACCATCCCTCGATCTGGTCTATCAGGCCGGCGCGGCGCAGGCGCTCGGCAATTTCCCGGTTCAGCCCTTCCACCCCGAACGGGCCCTGGCGCAGCGCGCACAACACCTTGAAGTGGTTGAACGCCTTGAGCACGTCGGTTGCCCAGGCATCCCACGGCTCGCGCCCTTCCACGTCATTAACGGCGGCCTCTGGCTTCTGATCCTTGAGAATACGGAGATAATGCCCGTAACCCACAGGTGGCTCAACCGGCTCATCGTTGACCAATCGCCCCACCCCATTGTTACTGAACCGCTCCGGGCTGCCTGTAAGCGCATGGTCCGCCAGCAGGGCCACTCCGCCGTCTTTCCCGTCCCGGCGATGAGGACCCTTTTCAGGTGCCAGCCAGGCCACGTCTTCGAAAAACTGCTGCCGGCACTGATCCACCATCCGCCGGTCCAGACGACCGGCGTTGGTGGCCGAGGCCAGCACACCGATGCCGCTGTGTTCGTCAAAACGGTAGCTCTTGCGCAGCATGGCCACGCCCTGGTCCAGGGGCTGGCCCTCAAGGTCCACCAGTTCCGGCGGCAGCGGGCATCCGGTCACCGATTGCAGCCAGCGGGCGGTCTCCGGCAGGTAATGGGCCTTCTCGGCACGTTGGCAGAGTTCTCCCAGCACCGCACCGGCGTCCACCGAGGCCAGCTGGTCCTTGTCCCCCAGCATGATCAACCTCGCCCCGGCCGGCAGGGCGGCGAAGACGGAAGCCATCAGGTCCACGTCCACCATGGAAGCTTCGTCGATCACCAGGATATCCAGTGGCAGGGGGTTGTCTTCGTCATGGCGGAAACTGCGGGAACCGGGCCGGCTGCCCAGTAACCGGTGCAGGGTGGTCACCTGGGTCGGGATGGCGGATTTGTCAGGCCGGCCCGGCAGGTTTTCCAGGGGCAGCTTGTCGACCGCGCCGCCGATGGATTCACTCAACCGGGCAGCGGCCTTGCCGGTGGGAGCGGCAAGACGGATGCGCAGGTAAGGGCTGGCTTCGCCTGCTCCCGCCGACTCACAGGCCACCGACTGCAACGCCGCCAGCAGGTTCACCACGGTGGTGGTCTTGCCGGTACCCGGGCCACCGGTGATCACACTGAAGCGATTCCTGGCCGCCAGGGCACAGGCGATTTTCTGATAGTCGGGCTCGTCAGTGCGTCCGAACAGGGCATCCAGGGCTTCGCCCAGAAGCGCTTCGTCCGCCAGTACCGGGGGATTGTCCAGGCGTGCGCGGATGCCCGCAGCGATGGCCTGTTCGTAGCGCCAGAAGCGACGCAGGTACAGCCGCGAGCCATCCAGTACCAGGGGTGTGCCATGTTCGCCATTGCCAACCGCACTGCTGCTGCGCAGGGCATCCAGAAGCTGGTCCGGGCTGGCATCGGCAAACAGGTCCGAGGGCCGAAGGCTGTCGGGTGGCAGCGAGCTCGCTCCTTCCGGCGGCAGCACCAGTGTCGGTTCGGTGGCCTGGCAAAGGAGATTCACGTCCAGGCACACATGCCCCCGCCCCACCTGGTGGGACACCATGGCCGCCAGCAGCGCCAGCATGGCGGACGGTCGCTCGCCCTGTTCACCGACCATGGTGCAGATAAACGCCGCAAAGGCATGGTCCAGGGCTCGGATCCACTCCCGCTCCACCCAGTCATCCAGCAGGGCCAGGGCTTCGGCGGCGGTATCTGGCGCCCGCACGGGTTCGGTTTCAGGCGCGTCGAACAGGTCCGGAATGTAGCCACTTTCCTGGGTCATGCTGCCCCCTCCTCCTGGCCGCTGAACAACCGGTCCAGCGCCTCGATCAGTGCTCGCGGCGGCCGCTCGTTGAAGGCACCGGCACCCGGCGACTCGCAGCCCCGCAGGAACAGGTACACCGCACCCCCCACGTGTTGATCATAATCATAATCCGGCAGGCGGGCTTTCAGCAGCCGGTGCAGCGCCAGCAGGTAGATGACGTACTGCAGGTCGTAGCGGCTGTCGAGAATCTTCTGTTTCATCACCTCGGGGATGTAGGCCTGGTCGTCCTCCCCCAGCCAGTTCGACTTGTAATCCAGCACGTAGTAACGGCCCCGGTGCTCGAACACCAGGTCGATAAAGCCCTTGAGCATACCGTTGAAGGTGGTTTCATGGGCTTCGGGCCGGGCTTCGCCATCAAGGGTATGCTGGCGAACCAGGGCGTCCATAACCCGGGTATTCACCTGGTGGCTCTCGAACCAGAACTCCAGCTCCGGACGGAAGGTTTCAAGGCTTTTCAGGGAGCAGTTTCCAGCACTCTCCGGCAGCGGAATGTCCATGGTGATCAGGGTGTGAAGCCAGTTTTTCAGGGTGTCCGCCCAGTCGCTCCAGTTACGCAGTTTGCAGCGTCGTTCCACCAGTTCGTGGAGTTCATCGGGCTCCTCCGTCACCTGGCGGAAGCCCCGGGTTGCGCACCACTCCAGGATGTCGTGCAGGAAGGTGCCGGGGCCGGAGCCCCTGGGGAAGCTGTGCTGGTTGAACGGCTGCGGGCCTTTGGCAGCAGTGTCGTCGGGGATAACCGCTTCGGCTGGCTCCTCTCCCTCCCGCAGGTTCTCCTGTTCCGCGTCCTCGCTGGCGGGTGCAAACTCGTCACTGAAGCCACTGCGGGCGCCGTAGGTGATGGCGGAATAGCTGGCAATCCACCAGTTCTCCCGGGCCTCGCGGACCGGTTCCAGGGCATTGCCGAGTTCCGGCTCCTCTTCACCGGTATAGACCTCGTCACCGGGCTCCGGTAGCGGGGTTACCTGTATCGCTGGTTCACCGTCCGCCATGGCCTGCAGGAAGGGACTCAGGTCGGAATCGGTGTCACTTGCGTCGCGGCCAATCAGGTACCCGAGACCGCTCTGGCGCCAGCCCCGGATTCCGGCCGTGCCCACCCAGGTGGCATGGCGGGAGCGGGTCAGGGCCACGTAGAGCTTGCGGATGTCCTCCCCCAGCCGCTCCCGGTCCGCCCGGGCCAGGGTGTCTTCATCCGGTTCCAGGGATACCTGCAGTTGACCGTTATCGTCGTGGTACTTGATGAAGGCCTGGTTTGGTTTTTCCTCGCGGAATTCGGTGGCGAATGGCAGGAACACCAGGGGGTATTCCAGGCCCTTGGACTTGTGCACCGTCACCACCTTCACCAGGCCCGCATCGCTTTCCAGGCGCATGGTGCGGTGTTCATCCTCGTCGTCGGACTCCCGCAGCATTTCCGTGTAGTGATGGATCAGAGCGTGTTCACCGTCCAGTTGCTGGCTGTCCTGCTGCAGCAGCTCGGCGATATGGAGGATGTCGGTTAGCCCCCGCTCGCCGTCAGGGCCCGCCAGCAGTTTCGCGGGCACTTCGTAATCCATCAACAGGCGGCGCAGCATGGGCAGCACGCCCTGATGTTGCCAGAGCTCGCGGTAACCCTGGAAACGCCTGATTTCCCGGTCAAGCGCATTCTCGTCACTGAGCAGACGGTCCAGGTCCTGGTAGGCCAGGCCCATGGTGGGGGTGGCCAGCGCGGCGCGGATCAGCGACAGCTGACCCGGCTCGGCACAGGCCTGCAGCCACTGCAGCAGCTCCAGTGCCTGGGCGGACTGCAATACGGAGTTGCGGTCGGACAGGTAGACACTGCGAATCCCCCGCAGGCCCAGCGCCCGCCTCACCGCATCCGCCTCGTCGCGTTTGTTGACGAGGATGGCGATGTGCTCCGGCCGCAGTTGCTCGAAGGGCTCGCCTTCGGCCCGGAAACCGGCGGCGCCGTTTTGACCAAGATTCAGCAGGCGGGCAATCTCCGCCGAGCAGGCGTCCGCCATGTCTTCCCGGCCCGCGTTCTTGGCAACAGGCCGCTCGTCCGCCAGGGTCCAGAAAGTCAGCGGGGGCTGGGGCTCGTTCTCAACACACCACTGCCGGTCGGTCCCTTTGGCATTCACCGGATTGAAGGGCAACGGGTTGTCGTCACCGGCCCGGAACAGAAAGGCCCCTTCCGGCAGGGACTGGTCGGCCCGGGCAAACACCCGGTTAACCCCATCCACCATGGCCACGGCGCTGCGGAAGTTAGTGCCCAGGGTGTAGGTGCGGCTGCTGACTGCCCGGCGCGCGTCCAGGTAGGTGTAGATATCGGCGCCGCGGAAGCCGTAGATGGCCTGCTTGGGGTCACCGATCATCAGCAGGCTGGTGTCGTGGTCATTGCTGGCGACCCGGTAGATACGGTCGAAGATGCGGTACTGGACCGGGTCGGTATCCTGGAACTCGTCGATCATCGCCACCGGGAACTGGCGGCGGATGGTTTCGGCCAACCGGCCACCCTGGGGGCCACCCAGCGCCTCATCCAGGCGGGTGAGCAGGTCATCAAAACCCATGCTGGCCAGGCGCTGTTTTTCACTGTCCAGGCGCCGGGCAATCCAGCAGGCGGCGTGGTTGAGAATATCCGCTTTCGCCACTGGCATGGCTTTCAGGGCGGGCAGCAGTTCCGCGACGGCATCCATGGCCGGGTGGTGGGGCGGCTCGTCATCGCCGGTCCACTTTTCCACAAAGCCATCGGTTTCAAGGGAATCGAAGCCCTTGCTGCGGTTTTTTAACAGAAAACCCGTGGGTTCGACCGCGTCAGTGGCGGCCCATTCTCTCAGGCAATCCACTGCCTTCTGGATGGAGTTTTTGGTCCCGCCATGCAGGGGCTTGGGCTTGCGCTTGCTGGTTTCCGCCAGCAGTTCCGTCAGTTCGTCACACCAGGCCGGCCAGGGCGCCTTGAGTTCCCGCAGCCTCTCCTCACGACGGCGTTTTGCTTCTTCCGCGGCGGCCACCGGATCCTGTTCCGGCGCTGGCAGGGCGTCAACGTGGGGCAGCAGGTTACGGACCGACTTACGCAGGCTTTCGGGGGTCTGCCAGTGATCCAGCACTTCGCCCATCAGTTCCGGCGGCAGGGGATAGATAAAAGTGCGCCAGTAATCCCGGACCACATCGTCGAGCAGCTCGGTCTGGCTGGTTTCCAGGGTCTGGCGGAAGAGGCTGCCGCTGTCGAAGGCGTGCTCGCTGAGCATGCGGTTACACCAGCCGTGGATGGTGGACACCGCCGCTTCGTCCATCCACTCAGCCGCCAATAAGAGCTTGCGGCGACAGGCGGGCCAGTCTGCCGCCGGGCAGGCATTGCGCAAGTTCACCAGTGGATCCTTCGCCGTGGCAGTGGTGTCAACGGTTTGCGGATCCTCGGCAAACAGGGCCGCAGCTTCGGTGAGGCGGGCCCGTATGCGGTCCCGGAGTTCCTTGGTGGCCGCTTCGGTGAAAGTCACCACCAGCAGGTGGGGCGGCATGAGGCCCTCACCCAGGGGCTCTTCCACGGTGCGGTGACCCAGCACCAGGCGCACGTAGAGCAAAGCCAGGGTGAAGGTCTTGCCGGTACCGGCGCTGGCCTCGATCAACTGGCTGCCACGCAGGGGCAAGGTCAAAGGGTCGAGTTTGCGGACGTTCCCGGTCATTTGGCTCTCCCCGCTTGCTCCGCATGCCAGAGTGGTTCGTAGAGGGCGGTCACCAGTTGCGGGAACTGCTCACCGGCGAGCAACTCTTCGGCATCCGGCCAGGCCCGGTGCAGGTAGCCTTTATCCCGGGCCAGGGCCTTTTCATAGGCGTCCGACGCTTTTTGCAATGCGCTGTCTTCGCTGCCCTCACCCCGGGCGGGATACAGCCCCCTGAGATAGGCAAATGCAGCCCCCGCTTCCACCGGCAGTGGCCGGGTCTGGCCCTGCATCCAGAACTCAAGAATGGTGTTGAGATGTTCGCCTGCGGCTGCGCGGTCCATGGGTAACAGGGTAACCAGCCGGTTTTCCTCCTTGGCAATCACCAGGGTGTGGAAGTCCTCGAAACACAGGTTGCCCGCCAGGTGCATCACCCAGTGGTCCAGCAATGCCGGGAAACGCAGCTGGCGGGAGTTGGTGGGGCCTTCAAGCAGATTGCTGCTGGCGATAACCACCCGGCACAGACTGCCGTCCGGGCGGGTTCGCAGGTTGCCGAGTCGGTCGCTGAGGGCCACGGCATTGTCACCATTCTCGAAGTGGTAGTCGAAGCCTGTAGTTTCTTCCACGGCCTCTGGCCAGAGGGTCAATGCCTCCCGGTAGCGCCGGTGCAGGTCCGGCATACGGGCCTCCAGCTGCTGCGTCAGCACGTGTTCCGTCAGCCCCATACCCAGTTCTCCGCGCCGGGCCATACTGGCCAGGGAGGCCTCCATATACTGCTGCAATTCGTCCTCGCCGTCGGCTTTCATCACCGCCTGGCGGATCAGCTCGTCTTCCAGCCGCCAGTGCTGCAACCCGTCCATGGCGAAGGCCTCGTTGTCGGTATCCAGGGTCTCCACATCGGTAAAGCGCACCTGAAGGCGGCGCTGGTAGAAAGTCTCGACTGGCCGTTTCAGGAAGGTACCGATATCAGCCAGGGTGATCGGGTCGACCGGTGGCAGGTAGGGCACTGCCGGCTGTTCCGCTTCGGATTCCCGGGACTGGTGGGCGCTGAGCCATTCGCTGTCGTAGGTGAACAGCCGCCGGGCAGCCATGACAGAGTTCACTTCCGGGGAGCCGTTCTCGCCTGTCCCCTGGTTCTCCGCCGGGAAATACTCGCGGCTGAAGGGCTGCAGGGGATGCTCGATAGTCAGGGCTGCGGAGGCTTTCTGGTCCGACCCCGGCACCTGCCAGACCGCATCCAGGTGATCCCGCAACTGGCTCACCAGCACCGACGGCGGCCGCTCCGAATCATCCCTGATGCTGCGCCCCACCCAGCTGATGTATAGCTGCTCCCGTGCCGACAGCAGGGCTTCCAGGAACAGGTAGCGGTCGTCTTCCCGGCGGGAGCGGTCCCCGGGGCGGTAGTCCAGGGCCATGAGGTCGAAGTCCACCGGTGGCCGGGAGCGGGGATAGTCGCCATCGTTCATGCCCAGCAGGCACACGTGCCGGAACGGAATGGCCCGCATCGGCATCAGGGTGGCGAAGTTGACCTTGCCGGCCAGGAAGCGCTGGTTGAGCCCGCCTTCTTCCAGCCCTTCCAGCAGGATTTCACGAACAATAGTGAGGGGCAGCTCCTGGTCGCCCATGCCGGCACTGTCGCAATCCTGCAGCCACTGTTCCGCCTGTCGGCGCAGGCGATTGACCAGCAGCAGCTCGTCGTCGGACAGGTCACTGAAGAAGCGCTCCAGTATCGACTGCAGCAGGTCGAGCCAGGCTGCCGGCGTGGCGGTATCGCGGAGCTGGTGCCAGAGCTCTTCGAGGCGGTCGATAAAGCGGCAGAGGTTGCCGGCGACGCTGGCCTGAAGGCCGCCAATTTCGTCAAAGGGTTCAATGCCCTGCCAGGGTTCATCCCGGCCGGTGCCATAGCCCAGCAACATCCGCCGCAGGCCCGCCTGCCAGGTGTTGCGCGCCAGGCCAGCGGGCAGATCCAGGGTGCTGCGGTGGTCGCTGTGCAGCCCCCAGCGAATGTTGGCCCCCTCCACCCACTGGCGCACCAGCGGCAAATCGCCTTCGGAGATACCGAAGCGGTCGCGCACCGCCGGCACTTCCAGCAGGCTGATGATCTCGCTGACCCCAAAACGGCTTTCCGGCAGGGCCATCAGGGTATCCAGCGCGATCAGCACCGGTTGACGGTGGCGCTGGCCCTGGTCGGAAATGGTGAACGGGATAGCGCGAGAGGACGACGCCGGATAGCGGCCGAACACCGCCTGGATGTGGGGTGCGTAGGTATCCACATCCGGCACCATAACGATTACGTCCCGGGGGCGCAGGTCGGGATTGCTGTTGAACGCGGCCAGCAACTGGTCGTGGAGAATTTCCACTTCCCGCTGCGGGCTGTGGGCGTTGTGGAACACCACGGAGTTGTCCCGGAACGGGTCCAGGGTCCGACCCTGTTCCAGCATCTCCTGCTGCGAGGTCAGCGTGCGGATATCGTTCTGGATCTGGTTCAGTAGCGCCGGCTGTGCCGCATCACCATGTGGCGTGAAAATATCAATGCGTCCGTCCGGTGTGGCAATGCGCCCGTCGTAGGTTTCCGGGTTGTCGAATTCATCCAGCAGGCGGATATAGTCCCGGCCCTGTTTGCCCCAGGCAGCCAGCAGCGGGTTGGCGTGCTGGTGCAGGTCGTCCGGATCGGTCAGGGCTGACAGTTTCGGGTGAGTCAGTCCCCGCTTGCGCGCGGCATTCAACAGGTCACGGTCGCTGATGATATCGGCCCAGTAAAACTCGCTAGGGTTGTGAACACAGAGCACCACCTGGCTGACCCGGCTGAGAATCGACAGGGCCTCCAGCGCCTGCTTCGGCAGTGACGATACACCAAACACCACAATGCGGCGGGGCAGGTCGGCGGGGCGGTCGGACGCCTCGAGTGATTGCCCCTCTGCCATGAACCGGGTATGGATCCGGGAGCGGCTGGTGCCCGAATACTCCCCCACATCCTCCACAAGCTTGCGCCACAGTACCGGCTGCCAGCGCAGCTCCTCCCTCAGTTCACGGTGCTCGCCCCGGGCCATCTGCAGGCGGTCATGCCCCGCCTCCCAGTCTGCCAGCCAGTCGGCGCGGAACACCTGGTACTGGTCGAACAGATCGGCAATCTTGCCCGCTAGCTGGTAACGCCGGGTTTCAGTATCCGCACCGGCCATGAATCGGTGCAGGGGCGCGAACACATCGTCTTCGGCAATCAACCGCGGCAACAGGCGGAACAGGCGCCAGACCAGGCGGGACTTGTCGAACGGGGATTGCTCCGGCACCTCCGACGATGGAAGCACCGCCCTATAAGCCTGCCAGATAAACCGGGCCGGAAACAGGAAATCCATGCCGGCGGCGATACCCATGCCGCCCCCGGTCTCGCCCTTTCCGCCTTCAGACGGATCCTCTGCCAGCGCCAGCTTCAGCCACTGGGCAATGCCGTTGCTCTGCACCAGGAAGGTTTCACTTTCCAGCGGTGGCAGGGGGCTGTTGCGGCAGATCCACACCACCGCCCGGCGCAGGTCTTCCAGATGGTTGGCATGGATGGCGTGAAAGCCGGGCTGAATGGTTGACGTTGCTGGCATACCTGCTCTGCGTGGTTGTCCGGAAATCAGACCTGAAAGCCTATCACAACTCCAGCGGGAGTCTGGCCAGAGGCCATCAGATTGACCCATATCAGGTCACAGTCATCCGTTCTTGCCTATTTATCGAACAACTTTGTACGCTTGTGCAAAACAACAAGAAAATTAAGTGAACCCAAAAAATGATGAAGAGAGAGAATCACTATGAGCAAAGTCAATGAAAGCCGCCGTGTATTCCTGCGTACCGCCGCACTGGGCGTAGCCGCCATTCCGTTGGCACGGTTTGCGACCCATTCTCCTCAGGCTAAAGCAGAGACACCCAAAGCCGAGGACGGGCACGCCCTGGACTACGTCAACGATGGCGCCGATTCCGATCACGAAAAGTACAAGGAAGGCAGCCAGTGTGATGGCTGCGCTTTCTGGGCCGGCGAAGAGTCGGACGGCTGGGGCAAGTGTCGCCATCCGGAATTCAGTGACGTACTGGTCAATGCCAAAGGTTGGTGCAACACCTGGGTACCCAAGGGCTGATCCCGATAACTCACAGGGGCCACTCCGACCATGCCACTCCGTCGGAGTGGCCTCGCCCCCCAACGCACCGTTTCAGGGCGAAATCTGCCCAATACTTCTTTAATTCCGAATATTTACCTCACACAGAGCCAGACCGGCAATTCCTGAAAATCTATTCAGCCAATTTCTTGCGAAAATGTCATTGTTTTGCCAGTCTTTATGAATGTAACAATAATTTGCAGCAAAAAATAAACGGAGAAGACACGATGAGCAGCTTGAGCAAATTCAAAAAACTGGCGGGTATCTCAGCGTTCGCCCTTGCGGCGATGACGGCAGCCAACTCCCTTTCTGCGGCAGAATGGAAATACGCCCACGAGGAGTATGAAGACGACGTTCAGGACGTCTACGCTTACAAATTCAAGGAATACATCGAGGACAACTCGGACCACACCCTGAAGATCTACCGCTTCGGCGAGCTGGGCGAATCCGATGACATCATGGAGCAGACCCAGGCGGGTATTCTCAACTTTGTTAACCAATCTCCGGGCTTTACCGGTTCCCTGATTCCCGAAGCGCAGATCTTCTTCATTCCCTATCTGCTGCCGACGGACCTTGAAACCGTGATCGAGTTTTTCAACGAGAGCAAGGCGATCCACGAGGAGTTCCCGAAGCTTTACGCCGAAAAAGATCTTGAACTGCTGAAAATGTATCCTGAGGGCGAGATGGTCATCACGCTGGATGAGAAAGCCACCTCTCCGGAAGATCTGAACAACAAGAAGATCCGGGTTATGACCAACCCGTTGTTGTCGGAAACCTACGACGCCTTTGGCGCCACTCCGACACCACTGCCCTGGGGCGAAGTGTATGGTGCTCTGCAGACCAACATGATCCAGGGCCAGGAAAACCCGATCTTCTGGATCGAGTCCGGCGGTTTGTATGAGGTATCTCCCAACCTCATCTTCACCGGCCACGGCTGGTTCACCACCGCAATGATGGCCAACAAGGACTTCTTCGATGGCCTGTCTGGCGAAGATCAGGAACTCATTCGTAAGGCGGCCGACTATGCCTATGATGAAATCCTCGAACACATCGATGGCCTGGCCGACGAAGCCCTTGCGAAAATCGAGGAAGCCAGCGATGAAGTGACCATAACCCGTCTGGATGAAGAACAGATTCAGGCCTTCCGCGATCGCGCTCCCCAGGTCGAGGAAGAGTTTGTCAACATGACTGGTGAGAGTGGCAAGGCGCTTCTGGAACAGTTCAAGAAAGACCTGGAAGACGTCGAGTCTGACTGACCGCAATGACAGGCCGGGATCCCAAGCCCGGCCTGCTTTCGTTCTAACAAGCCTCTATGACACCCGCACGTGCACTGTCATAGGTTGAATGTGCTGGAGCGCCCGAGATGTCAGAAAGTAAACGGGATGACATAGTCGAAAAAATCGAAGAACTGGAAGATACCGGAAAATTCGAATCCGGCCTGCCAGGCTTTCTTGGAACCATTGATGAAGCCATTGCCAAGACCGAAGCAGTCATCCTTGCAATGGGTGTGATACTGATGGCCCTCAACACCTGCGTGAATGTCATCATGCGATTCGGCCTGGGCAAGGGCCTGTTTTTCTCCGACGAAATCAATCGGGTTCTGATTGTTCTTATTACCTTTGCAGGGATTGGCTATGCCGCTCGTCATGGACGCCATATCCGGATGTCGGCCATCTACGACACACTTCCTGTCATGGGGCGCAAAGTCCTGATGATCATAATCGCCTTCTTCACTTCAGTGGTTATGTTTTTCCTCTGTTATTACTCATTTGGCTACATAGAAACACTGTACGGCCGCGGGCGAGTTCTTCCTGCCCTCAACATGCCGATCTGGATCATGTATGTCTGGGTCCCCATAGGCTTCGCCATTACCGGCATCCAGTATCTGCTGACCGGTATAAAGAATTTCACCAGCAAAGATGTCTACCTCTCGACCGGTGTGGTCGACGGTTACGCTGACACTGAATCGGAAGTCTGAACCGGCACCCCCCGGAACAAGAAAGGAAGGACGCGCTCATGGCGACAACTCTCATGCTGATAATGATCGGGCTGCTGCTGCTTGGCTTCCCGATGATGGTTCCACTGATTACTGCGGCTGTCGTCGGCTTCGTCATGTCGTTCGACGGCTTCGGGCAGATGGAAACCTTTGTTCAGCAGATGATGGGCGGGATCCGGCCGTCATCGCTGATTGCAGTACCCATGTTCATACTGGCGGCTGACATCATGACGCGGGGCCAGTCTGCGGACCGGCTGATCCACATGGTCATGGCCTTCATCGGCCACATCAAGGGTGGACTGGCCATCAGTACCGCCACCTCATGTACGCTGTTCGGGGCGGTTTCAGGCTCAACCCAGGCTACCGTGGTAGCGGTTGGCTCTCCACTGAGGCCAAAGCTGCTGAAGGCAGGTTATTCCGATTCTTTCTCCCTGGCACTGATCATCAACGCCAGCGATATTGCTTTCCTGATTCCCCCCAGCATTGGTTTCATTATTTACGGGGTTATTTCCGAAACGTCCATCGCCGAACTGTTCATTGCGGGCATTGGCCCCGGCCTGATGATCCTGGTGATGTTCTCGATTTACTGCCTGATCTATGCCTATCGTCATAACGTGCCAACCGAAGAGAAAGCGTCGTGGGGTGAACGCGGCGTTGCCGTCCGTGAGGCCCTCTGGCCACTGTTTTTCCCGGTCATTATCGTTGGCGGTATCTACGGCGGCATTTTCAGCCCCACCGAAGCAGCTGCGGTTTGTGTGCTCTATGCGTTCTTCCTGGAATTCGTTGTTTTCCGCTCCCTGTCGATTCCGGATGTTTATCGAATTGCAAAGTCCACCGGCCTTATTACCGCGGTGGTATTCATCCTGGTGGCGGTTGGTAACGGTTTCTCCTGGATCATTTCCTTCGCTCAGATCCCACAAGCCATACTGGAAGCGTCCGGTGTCAATGAAGCGGGCCCAGTGGGTGTGATGATCGCCATCTGTGTGGCCTTCTTCATCGCCTGTATGTTTGTGGACCCGATTGTGGTGATTCTGGTTCTGACACCGATCTTTGCGCCCGCCATCGAAGCAACCGGCCTGGACCCGGTACTGGTTGGTGTACTGATTGTGCTTCAGGTTGCCATAGGCTCAGCAACACCGCCCTTTGGCTGCGACATATTCACGGCCATTGCGATATTCAAACGGCCCTACTGGGAAGTTATTCGTGGCACGCCGCCTTTCGTTTTCATGCTGATAGCGGCAGCGGGGCTGATTATCGCCTTCCCGCAGATTGCACTGTTCCTGCGTGACATGGCGTTCAGCTGAAAACTGTCGAGACCGAATTCAGGGAGAAGAACATGTTCAAAAAGATCCTGGTGGCCATTGACGGATCCAAGTCCTCCTTCAAGGCTATGGACAAGGCGGTTGAACTGCAGAAACTGACGGAAGCCGAGATCTACCTGCTTTGTGTGTACAAACACCACAGCCTGTTTGAGGCATCACTGTCCATTGGTCGCCCCGAAGGTATGGATATTCCCGACAAGGCGCTGTCGGAGTATGCCAAGGAAGTGGTCAATCACGCCAAGGCCAAGGCGAAGGAAAATGGGGCGGTAAAGGTCCGAGGTTTCGTCAAGGCAGGACGGCCCTCGAGTGTTATCGTCAAGTTTGCCCACGACAAAGAGGTAGACCTGATCGTCGTTGGCAGCCGCGGCACCCATAGCGATAAAGACGGCATGCTGCTTGGCAGCGTGTCACATCGCGTCGCCTCCAAGGCCAAGTGCCCCGTTCTGGTGGTATGAAGAGCCCGGTGACCTGGCTCTTCAATACATCTCCACCCTGTCCCGACCGGCCTCCTTGGCTCGATAAAGCGCCCGGTCGGCGAGCCCCAGCAGGCTATCCGGGGATTCGCTGCATTGCGGCCAGCTTGCAACACCTACCGAGATAGTGACATGACCCAGGTCAGTGTCGCCGTGTCTCACCGGCATCAAGCGAATCGCCTTCGCCAGCTCCCGTGCCTTCTCGCAGGCCGCATCAGCGCTGGACCCGGCCATGATGATGACAAACTCCTCGCCCCCGAACCGGCACACCACATCACTGTCACGGAAATGCCTTGCCAGCACATCCGCCACGGTCTTCAGCGCGGCGTCGCCGGCCTCATGGCCATGGGTGTCATTGAACTGTTTGAAGTGATCAATATCAACGATCAACAATGACAGAGGCTGTTCACTGCGCAAGGCGACGGCCGATTCATGCTCGAAGAGCTGATCGAAATACCGCCGGTTCTTCAGCCCTGTGAGTGCATCTTCATAGGAATACTTGTGCAACTCCTCCCGCAGGCCGATGCTCGAAAGCGCGATGCCGATTTTCTGCACCCCCTGGCTCAGTGCCTGGAAGAGCCTGGCGGTGCCATAGTCCGTGCTGTTTGCAGATATTTCTTCGGGCACCTCGAGAAACAACAATGCCAGGGTTATCTGCCCTTCGGCTGCTGTCTGGATATTGATCCACAGGCACAGGGAACCACCACTTTCTTCTTCCCAATTCGTCCAGGTCTGGCCAGGATCGACAGTGTAACCGGCCGGGATCAGTGTTTGCGGTGGTGGTCCCTCGGGTGTTTCAATCCTTGCGAGGGATTCCGGCTCCCCTGCGTAACCCCAGCGAGTCAGCAAGGCATACGCTTTGCCATCCTCAATCCTCTGATACAGCTCTCCTCTGAGCGGGCTGCAAAGATCCGGCAGCCGGCGGGCCAGAACCGGGAACGTCTGATTCAGGGTGATACAGTCCTGCAATTCGGCAATGATGTCGTTGAGGATACGGGTTTTCTCATTTTCGAATGTCAGCAACCGAACCCGGGCCTGTTCAAGACGGGCCAGTTTTTCTGCCTTTTCGGTTCGCTCGGCAACCTGCTGTTCCAGTGACTGGTTCAACTGATGCAACGCCTCCTGGTTCCGGGCGTAGTGCCACAGTGAAATCAGTACAACCGACAGGGAAAATATCAGCGTGCCCCAGCTGACCGGAACCCGCCACCAGGGGAGGAAACCATGGGCAACCGCCATATCCACCACCAAAAGACTGCAGAATATGCCATAGGTAGCCAGTATGACCTGCTGCTCAATCCGTAACTGACGAAAACGCCTGGCCACCACCACCGCAATTGTAACCAGGGACACAAGTAGCAGTGCATCGAAAGGCGGGAACGTGGAAGACAGGTCCACAATCCCGGTTAACGCCAGCCCAAGTGCAGCAACCAGATACACCAGGTGTATTTTCCAGACCAGGTTGATCAGCCATGGGCGCTGGTCCGTGAACCATTGCTCCAACAGTAACGCCATCGCCACAGGTAACATGTAGTAGGAGCCGGCAGCCAGAAAATCCCACGCAAGCGGCGCATTCCAAAGTAACTGGCTGGCCTGGCTTTCAGAGAGGAGCATCAGTGCGGATGACAGGGAAAACAGAGCGATACTGGCAAAGCTCTTCTTTTCCGTCTGAAGCAGGGCGAATATCAGTGCCAGTAATGCAATCAGGCCCGAGAAGCCGGCAATAACCAGTGCCTCGAGGGAGTTCTCCAGAATAAACAGGACAAGATCCGGCCTGTTCATGATGGACACTTCTCCCCACAAGCCTATATCGGTGTAATCCGAGAAAATGCGAAAGTATATCTGCTTGCCTTCGAACCCTTCTGGCAGCGCTATTGCGTGCCAGGGCCATCCTTCGAACTGCCCCCGGCCCTGATCATCGAAGGTTCCGTACTGGTAGATTCTCTCACCATCCATCCAGACCTGGACAATCAGGTCCACACTGTAGATGTAGAGGACAGGTTCCTGCCATTCGCCCGCAGGCAGCGTGACCCGATACCAGACGTTTTCACGCCCATCCCTGCCAGGTGGGTTGGATGGAAACCCGATGGCCTGCCATTGCCCGGGAGCATCAGCCTGTGTCCACTCCGGAATACCATCAGCAGAAAAAGGGGAATCACCCCAGCGATATTCCCAACCCTCTGTGATGTCAACGGCAGCTGAAGCCGGCTGCGCGATACAAAAGCTCAGAATGATAAGGAGGACCAGGCTTCCGGCCTTGGCGTTGCACAGCATCTGCATACAGTAACGGCGCCTGTCGCTAGGGAATACAGTATCTGTATTATAGAACAACCGTGCCCTTAAACACTCTCCGGGCACGATAATCACAGAATTGGACGACGTCGGGTGGGGGGCTCACCGTCCAGGATGTCCAGATTCAGTGAGCCCATCGCGATTTTGCGATTGAACGCCTTGAGGACGTTCTTCAGGGAGAGAAGGTTTCGTTCATTCCCCGGAAATACTGTTCAGATAAGCCTTGTCGGAAATGTTTGTCCACTGGCGTACCTGTTTCAGGTAATCCCGCTGGGAGTTGATAATCTCCCGTGCCAGTTCGTCCTTCTCGGCTTCCTCGGCCAGCAGCTTATTTGTTGCCTCACGCAGGGCTTCGATGACCTCCGGCGGGAACGTCTTGTGGGTCACGTCCGGATAGTCTTCCTTCATACGGTCCCAGGCTACGCCACTTTCGTGGGTGCTCTGGGTATACATGTCGTAGGCCGCAGTGCGCATCGAAACCCGCAGAATTTCCTGCAGCTCAGCGGGCAGTTTATCCCAGGTTTTCTTGTTGATGAGGAACTGTACCTCCGCGCCCGGCTCTTGCCAGCCCGAGTAGTAATACTTGGCAATCTGGTGGAAACCCATGTTGAAGTCCAGTGCCGGCCCCACCCATTCCAGGGCGTCAATAGTGCCTTTCTCCAGCGCGCTGTAGAGTTCGCCCGGCGGGATGTTGGTAACCGCTACACCGAGCTCGGACATGACTTCGCCGGCAAATCCTGGGGTGCGCATTTTCAACCCGTCCAGGTCATCCACGCTCTCGATTTCGTCGCGGAACCAACCGCCCATCTGGTTGCCGGTGTTGCCGCCGGGGAACGACAGCAGCCCGTGGGGACGATAGACCTTTTCCATCAGCTCCATGCCACCACCGTGATAGAACCAGGCGTACTGCTCCTGCGCAATCATGCCAAAGGGCACCGTGGTGAAATACATGGCGTTGGGGATTGAGCCTTTGTAGTAATAGGAGGCGGTATGACCCATGTCGTACTGGCCGCCTTTCACCAGATCAAAGATACCAAACGGTGCCTTGTGTTTGTTGGAGGAATCGATCCGGAATTTGAGCCGGCCACCGGACATTTTCTCGGCCATGGCAGCCATGTTGCGTGGCGTTTCGCCCAGGATCGGGGAGTTAGGGCCCCAGGTTTCGGCCAGGCGGATGGTGAAGGTTTCCTGGGCTACCAGCGAGGAACTCGCGGTGGCCAGCACCAGGACAAACGCAATTCTGGACAGTTTTTGAAGTATCATGGTGGGTCAGCTTCCGTTTTTTTTGTTAACGATCAGATCATCCACATCATAGCCTGCTGGCGGGCTGACGCCAATCTCAGTCCGCCAGAAGAGAAACGACGCCTATACCTTGAACTGGCCTACCAGGTCACGCAGGTTCTCACCCAGCCGTGCCAGCTCATGACTTGCTTCATTGGTCTGGGTGACACCGGTGTCGCTGCGCTGCGCTGCATCGACAATACGCACCACGTTCTGGTTGATTTCTTCGGCCACCTGGCTCTGTTGCTCGGCCGCAGTGGCAATCTGCGTGACCTGGTCGTGGATATGGCCCACAGACTTCTCGATGGTACGCAGGGCGTCGGTGGCGTGATTGATTCTTTCAACAGTCTCACTGGACCGGGTGCGGGAGGCGTCCATCCGCTCCACCGCCGCACGGGACTCGGTTACGAAACCATCAATCATGCTGCGGATCTGGTCCGCGGATTCGGCGCTGCGCTTGGCCAGCTGACGCACCTCGTCCGCAACCACCGAGAAGCCACGGCCATGCTCACCGGCACGGGCCGCTTCAATAGCCGCATTCAGGGCCAGCAGATTGGTCTGATCGGTAACCGCGTGGATCACATCCAGAACCTGGGTAATCTCATCGGTCTTCTCAGCCAGGTTACTGATGCGGGTGGAGCTTGCTTCAATTTCCTCGGACAGCTGATTAACGGATGACTGGGCATTGGCTATGGTCTCACCGCCATCCCGCGCCAGCCTGTCCGCATCGGAAGCGGCACTTTCCACCTCGTTGGCATTGCCGGAAATCTGCTGGATAGTCGCGGCCATTTCATTGATGGCCGAAGCAATCTGATCCGTCTCGGAGCCCTGCTCCTGGACGGAGGCGCGAGTTTCATTGGCTACCCGGCTGAGTTCCTCTGCGGCAGAGGCAACCTGATCGGTAGTGGCTCCCACTTCCCGAATGGTGTCCTGGATCTTCGTGACGAAGGCATTGAAACGACTACCCAGCTCCGCAAGTTCATCGTTACCTTCATCCGGCAGACGGTGGCGGAGGTCGCCTTCACCTTCTGCAATATCCTTCATCAGGGCAATCACCTGGTTCAGCGGATTAGTAACAGTGCGGCCGACAAAAATACCAATCAGCAGCGCGATGATTACCACAACCACCGTTACCAACACGATAAAACCGAGGGTCTCTGCAATCTCTTCTTCAATATCTTCCCGGGCCGCGGCAACCACTCTATCGATATCAGTGACATAAACTCCGGTACCGATCATCCAGTCCCAATCGGAAATAATGGTGGAGTAGGAAACTTTAGGTTCCACTTCGCCTGATTCGGGGTTCGGCCAGTCGTATCCGAAAAACCCGTCTTCTTCAGCCGCATCGAACAGGGAGCGCACCAGTTTCTGCACGTCCGGATTTGTTGTAGGGCCTTCCCGTGAGGGATCCGGCGCATACGCCAGGTTTTCCAGATCCCGGGCATAGGCAAACACATAGTTGCCCCCTTCGAAGGAAATGGAACGCAACCGATCACGGGCTTCCTCGCGAGCCTCTGCATCCGACAGTTCCGGATCATTCTTGGCTTCCATGATGATTGAGCGGGCCGTGTCTACCAGGTTCTTCAGCCCCTCCTTCCGCGAATCAAGCAGGCTGGCCTCCAGGCGCTCAAGCTCGGCTTCGCCGCCGGTTTTGATCTCGTCAACAGTAATCCAGGCAAGGCTGGCCGCCGTAACAAGTACTGGCACGAGAACACCCAGCAAAAGGCGGGAGCGTATGCGTAGCCTGCTCAGTAATGTCATAAAGGATTACTCCGAACAATTGAATATTTCGCGTGATTATCCACAACCTGAAGCTGTGGTGTGTTCCAGTTTGTATCGGCGATGTAAACGAATGGAGGCGAATCCCGCGGAGATCGCCACAAGCCATTAATGTACTGGGTTTATTTGTTAGAAGTGTTGTCGGCCAAGCTGCGGAGAACTTGAACCAGGGTTAGACTAAAGGTCTAGTATCCAACGACCAATCCATCAGACGAGTTGCCACGAAAGCCGCTGCCGAGGTGCAGATGAAACACCTGTATCTGATTCGCCATGCCAAATCCAGCTGGTCCGATGACAGCCTCCGGGACCATGAGCGCCCCCTCAATAACCGCGGACTGAACCAGCTGGGCCCCATGGGCAAGGCAGTCAGGGCCGAAGGTGCCCTTAAAGGTGCCGTCTATTGCAGCAATGCAACCCGGGCTATCCAAACCCTGGAAGGTTTGATGCCGCAGGATTCCCGGGAGAATGTGCATATTGCACCTGTCATTTACACCTTCAATCACGAGGTACTGCTTGACTGGCTACGCGGCCGGGAAGAAGACAGCATAACGCTCATCGGGCACAATCCGGCCCTGGAGGATCTGGCGGGCTTCCTGCTGAAACACCCTCCGGAAAATATTCCAACCTGCGGCTTCATGCACATTTCCTTACCCATAAAACGCTGGGACAGACTGGCGAAAAATACGGGCCGGCTGGAACAGTTTCTTACGCCGAAAGATATCAGCTACAAACAGTTCAATCGCAAACGAAAAAAGATCATGACCGCGGCCGATTCTCCCCTGGCCCGGCATATTCCCGAGGCCCTGCAACACCAGTATCAGCGAATGCGTGATCTGGAGGCGGGAGTTATTCGGGGCTACGACGACGAGTTTCTTCACCAGTACCGTATTGCGATTCGCCGCAGCCGCGCCATCACCGAGTCCGTCAACGAGATCAGTGCTGACGCTGAAGTACGAAAGGCGGTAAAGACGCTGAAAAGACACGCCCGCGCCACCAGCCACCTTCGTGACCTGCACGTCTTTCTGGGTGACCTGGAGCACTGGCTACAGCAACCAGAGTACGGCAAAGCCCTTGCCAGTTCCGGCGCCCACAGCTATTTCGAAAACCTGGCAAACAGAGAGCACCTGAAATTGGTCAGACGCCTGACCAGTAGAAAATACCACAAGGATATGGACCACTGGTCCAACCTTATTACCTCACGCCATTTCAAAAAAATAACCCGGAAGCTGGCAACCGGAGACATCCGGAACGCTCTTAACAAGCGTATAGAACGGTACAACAGTCTGTTGCGACAGCTGAATCACGAGTCACCGGATGAAGCAGTGCACACCCTGAGAAAGCTTCTGAAGCGTATACGTTACCTGGCTGAGCTGGACAAACCTGCCTTCGGGGACATGCTGAAGGAGCTCAAACGATACCAGCAACGATTCGGTGATTTTCAGGACCTGCATGTGCAGATCGACATGTTGCAGGCATTTCGCGACAGCATTTCAACAGAGCCGGGAATGCTGGAATCCGTGGCAGGCCTGAACAACCTGATTGCCAGTCTCGGCGCCGAAAAAACCAGCGTACGGGATGAGATACTGACTTTTGGAGATCTTGATGGACACTCTGTTCTATGACGGCCAATGCCCCCTGTGCTCGAGGGAAATCGGCACCCTGAGAAAACTGCAGCGGGGTGACCTGATCTTTGCCGATATCCATGCTCAGCGAAACCGCAAGGGTATGCTGCCCGATCGGGAGGCTTTGCTTCGCCGGCTTCACCTGCTGACCGGTGAAGGCGACTGGGTAGTGGGCCTGCCGGCCAACGTTCGCGCCTGGTCCCACACCCGTTTCGGCTTCTTCTTCAAACCGCTGCTGTGGCCTGTCATCTACCCGGTTGCGGCACGTATTTATGAAAACTGGGCTGACAAGCGCTATGATCGGAAATACGCTTGCAGCACTTGCGAGGTGTGACCGGGCCACAAAACTACCCGGATCCACCCGGCGAATATGGCATGCCCTGAAGTTCCCTGGCGCCCGGTGCGTCAATTGGGCACACCAGTGATGACGGTCGCCCCGCCAATGCCTTACCCTGTGCGTAAACGTCCATCTTTTAAGGAAGTCATCATGAAAACTGCACACGATCTTGTCGCCGAAGCCAAGAAGGATATCCACGAAGTCCCGCTGGATCAGGCGGAAGATGCCATCAAAAAAGCCGATTTACTGCTGGATGTGCGCGATGCCGACGAGTATCGGGCAGGTCATATTCCGGGAGCGGTCAATATTTCGCGGGGGCTGCTGGAGTTCAAATTCACCAATGATCCCGCATTTGAAAACCGTGACATGAACATTGTCTGCTACTGCAAGAACTCGGGCCGGGCGGCCCTGAGTGCAAAGTCTCTCAAGGAAATGGGTTATATGCACGTACAGTCTGTTGCCGGTGGTTTCGACGCCTGGCAGGAGGCAGGCAAGCCAGTAGCAAAGCCGGAACTGCCGTCGTTCGAGTAAAAAGTCATGACAGGCAACAGGCTTTATATTTCTTGCCACTCCCGCACGGGCAGGGTTCGTTCCTGCCCGGCTTGAGGGCACCTTCGCTGGTATCCCCACTGACGTAATACCAGCGGCCGCCTTCCCTGGCAAAAGTGGATTTCTCTTCCAGAAACCCCCAGCCCTCTCCGACACGATAAATGGCCCGGAAGTGCACGCTGCCGTCGTCCACCTGGTGCCCGGATGACAGTATCTGCAGCGATGTCCACCGGGGGGATTCCGAGAGATCGAGCGCTTCTGGCCGGGTACTGGTATGCCAGGTAGCCTTGAGGTAATCAGACAGGTTCAGGACAAACGCGGTATACCTGGAGCGCATTAATGCCTCCGGGGTAGGTGCCGGTTTGCCCCGATGATAAGGCTGGCAGCAGATGCTGTAGGATTCCCTGCTGCCACAGGGGCAATGTTCTGTTGTTTCCGCTGCGATCATCCGCTTTTCCCTGTGCGTTCCGAAACCGGGTAAATGGTTCATTTTAACAGTTTTAGTTGCCCGGCCGCTGTGATATCAACAGTCTTCCACCTGTTAAGGTAGCTTGCTTGTGACGGACCTTTCTCTGCTACAGATCGTTCTTGCCAACCTGGCCCTATTGGCCGGTGCCTGTTTGCAGGGCATGGCTGGTTACGGCATCGGCGTTCTTGCAGCGCCTTTGCTGTTCCTGATCAGCCCGATTCTGGTGCCTGCTCCCCTGGTTCTCAATGCCGTGGTACTGACCGTTTTCATGCTACTGCGCAACCGGGGTGCATTGCAGATTCGCGAGGTACGTTTTGCCATTGGCGGTGGTGTTGCGGGCACGATCCTGGCAGGCATCACGCTGCTGCTGATTTCGCCCAAAGGATTTGAGCTTGTGTTCGGCATCCTGATCCTGACGGGCGTATTGCTGAGTGTCGCCGGTTTACGTCCGGCGCTGAATGCCCGCAACAGCATTCTGGCGGGGGCTGCCTCCACGTATATGGGCACCATCATCGCCGTGGGCGGCCCGCCGATTGCGTTGATCTACCAGAACCAGAAGGGGCCGCTGGTGCGGGCCAATATGTCGGCATTCTTTCTGGTGGCAAGTTTCTTCAGCATCGCTGCCCTGGTGGCATCGGGCTATCTTGGGCTACGGGAACTGAAGTTGTTTGCGGTGACCTTCCCGGGCGTGCTGATCGGTTTCTGGCTGTCCGGAAAACTGGTCAACCGTATGCCATTCGAAGGCCTCAGGCCGTTCATCCTTGGCATCGCTGCCATCGCCGGTGTTGCTGCACTTGTGCGCGGACTGATGTCACTGTAGTCCGCCACTTACTCTGCCCACAGACGCGCCCGGAACCCGCTCTGTCTCCACAGTATCGCCACCCAGATGGCGTGCGTGTTGATCAGCAGTGCCAGTATCCACTCGAAGGCATCATCCATCTGGCTGTAAATATCTGGTACTACAGCGGTAAGGATGACCGACAATATGCCCACAGCCAGCGCCAGCTCACACAGCCATAACAGGTGCTTGCCGCTTCTGTGCCAGCGCGGATGCCCCCTCAGTGCCGAGCTTATCAACAACTGCGCGATGTACGTGAGCGAAAAGTAGAGCACCACACCGATACGCCGGGTCAGGTTGAAGCCGTCCCCCTCGTGGCCCAGAGCCAGCGTGTACGCAGCCAGCGATGTACAGGCGACAAAGCCAAGCCAGGGAATCCAGTGGCGCCCGCGGCTGTTGGCGCCCAGTTGCAGCAGCCACCGGCTGTTAAGAAACCAGAACAGAATGCCCAGAATCGCTGCGGGCAGCATGGTGCCCTTGAAGATGAAGTAGGCGGTGCCGTAGCGGCCGGTGCGGCTGATGCTGGTGCAACTGTCCCAGTAGGGCACGCACCAGGAGATATAACCCTCCAGTATCGACACCGCGAAAGTTACATGAATGGTGACCAGCGGAGTCAATGCAGCTGCCATGGCCAGCCACCACAATGGTACGCCGATTCTCGCATTCCTCATGGCGTCATTCCCGATACGCTGGAAGTCAAAGCTCGTCCCGGACAATCCTGACTGCGTGTCAGGCTCAAAATATCAACGCGCCACTTCTGGTTACAGCATTTGACAAAATTTTTAAAAGCACGCGATACATTGAACCCGTATTCACTCATACTTTAGTCGTGGTGATCAAAGTCTGACCAGGGATGAAACCGGTCAGCTAGCACTTTCCGGTTTGAAGAGTACGCAGTATGCCAACTGCCCGTCAGGATATTATAGAAACGGAAGTCCCTGTATCCCAGCTACAAATCGGGATGCATGTGGTTCGTCTGGACCGGCCCTGGGAAGAAACCGACTTCCTCCTGCAGGGGTTTGTTCTCCAGACCGAAGACGACGTCCTCGCGGTTCAGCAACAATGTGATACCGTATTTATCGAAGGCCGGGTGCATGTTGCCCCGGAGTCCTTCGCGCGATCACCTGCCAGCAAACCCAAAGCAACCGGTAGACCGGGTTCGGCTGGCACCTTCCAGAACGCATCATCCGTTCCGAAACGCAAAGTTACCTACATCAACAAGGTGGATACCAGCCGTGAAATGGCGGCGGCGCGGATGAGCTATAGCGATGCCAAAGCTACTGCCAGGAATATCATGTCCAGCCTGCGGCTCGGTCGCACCCTGGAAATGAACCAGATACATCAGGTAGTGGATAACTGCGTTGACAGCGTACTGCGAAATGACAACGCCCTGCTTCTGCTGACCAAGATCAAGAACAAGGACGAGTACACCGCCGAACATTGCATCAATGTCTCAATCCTGTCGGCTGCCTTTGCCAAGCATCTGGGGCTACTGGAGGGAGAAATTCGCAATGTCGCCCTGTGCGGCCTGCTTCATGATGTCGGCAAGATGCGCATCGACGACGAGATCCTGAACAAACCCGGTGCCCTCACTCCCGACGAGTTCGCGGTGATGAAAAACCACACCACTTTCGGACGCGATGTGTTGGCGGCGCTTCCCAGGCTCGCCCATTCAGCGGTGGACGTGGCTTATTCACACCACGAGCGAATGGACGGCAAGGGCTACCCCCGGGGCCTGGCCGGGCATCAGATCCCGTTGTTTGCCAAGATAGTGGGACTGGTGGACACCTACGACGCCATTACCAGCTCACGGGTCTACGACAGAGGCCGGGCCTCGATGGAGGCGTTGCAGATAATCCACCGCAACAAAGGCTCCCAGTTCGATGCCGAGCTGGCGGTGGAGTTTATCCGCATGGTTGGTGTCTATCCACCCGGGTCCATCGTTGAAATGACCAACGGGGAGGTGGGTATTGTGGTGGACACCCACAGTGCCAGCAAACTCAGGCCCAGGGTGCTGATGGTGCGGGATGCCAACAAGAATCCGCTGGCCACGTTCCGCGAAATGGACCTTCTGAAAAACATTCCGGACAGCGCCGGGCAACCTTACAAGATTGCCCGGGAGGTGCCGGATGAAAGCTACGGTATTGTGATGAAGGAGTTCATCGAGCAGGGCATACTCAATCGTAAGGCCCCGGAGGTATCAGCCCCGGTCGATGACGGCCATGGTCAGCCTTGAGATACAGGTCAGCTTGCCTTCCTCGTTCTCCAGCCGTATCTCCCAGACCTGTGTTGTGCCACCGATGTGAACCGGGCGAGCCGTCCCGTACACCCAGCCTTTGGTAACAGAGCGAATGTGGTTGGCATTGATATCCAGCCCCACCGCCACCTGGCTTTCCTTACGCAGGCAATAATTGGCGGCCATGCTGCCGAGTGTTTCCGCCAGCACTACCGACGAGCCACCATGGAGAATGCCAAACGGCTGTACCGTGCGCTCGTCCACCGGAATCCTGCCGATCACGTAGTCGTCTCCAATTTCCACGTACTCGATACCCATGGTTGCGACAGCCGTGTTCTTGCTGGCTTCCGCCATTTGCTCAAGGGTGGGAATGCTTCGGGTCCAGATTGCCATCTACTGCTACCTCCTGATATTGGGGGCCGCGATCAGACGCAAGCCCGGTTTCACAGAGTTTATACAGATAGGTAGCGAACGACCATAGGAACCATCGACCACACAACAAAATTGTAATGGTAATCGTTTGCATTTGGGGCATGGCCTGCTAATCTACAAAAAACGCCGTGACTTTCCGTCTCGCGTCCGGAGCCTGCAACAGGCAAAGAGGAGAAGGTGTGATGAACAGAACAGCAACCCAATTGGCCGGCAACGCCACCAGCATCTTTCAGGCCTGGCTGGATTTAAAACGGCAGACCGGCCGTGATGGCCGAACGACTGCCGCCAGGGATGACTCAGCATCCGGCAATGGCCAGCGGCAAAGTGGTACCTGATACTGGCCGCGCTGACGCAGGCATTATTCGCTGCCAGGTGTAACTTTAGTTCCAGGCCGGAAAGGGATCATTGAGAGACTGCCAGAACGCCTTCCCGGCCAGCAGTTGCTCTTCATCCAGAAGGCAGGCATCGAGCTGACGGGTGATGGCTTGCTGGTCAAGGTCCTGACCAATGAACACAAGCTCCTGGCGCATGTCTCCAAACGGTTCCTCCCAGCTATCCATAATGGCCTTGCGATAGTCAGGGTCTGTTGGCCAGTTTTTCTCGGGAACCGCTTTCCAGAACATGCCCGCAAACCCGTGCCGGGCAATCCCTCCTGCCTGGCTCCAATGGCCCGCGAATTCCGGTCGTGACGCCAGCCAGAAGTAGCCTTTGGAGCGAATCAGTTTGCCGCCGGTTTGCGGGTTGTGCAAAAACTCGTAAAACTTCGCAGGATGAAAAGGACGACGGGCGCGGTAGACGAAACTGCTGATGCCATACTCCTCGGTCTCGGGAATGTGTTCACCCCGCATTTCTCTCAGCCATCCCGGAGCCTGTTGGGCCTTTTCGAAGTTGAACAGGCCCGTCCCAAGCACTGTCTCAAGAGGCACTTCACCGTTGCGGATCGGAAGGATTTGCGCCTCTGTGTTGAGACTTCGCAACACTCCCCTGAGACGGTCCAGATCCTCCCGGCTGGCAAGGTCTGTCTTGCTGACCAGTATCACATCACTGAACTCCACCTGATCAACAAGCAGGTCAGACACACTTCTTTCATCTTCTTCTCCAAGACTTTCCCCGGTTTCCTGCAGGGACTGGGCCTCATCATAATCCGTGAGGAAATTCATCGCGTCCACAACGGTTACCATTGTGTCCAGGCTGGCCACATCAGAGAGGCTTGTGCCGTCTTCATCTGAGAAGGTAAAGGTTTCCGCAACCGGCAACGGCTCAGAAATTCCGGTGGATTCGATAACCAGGAAATCGAACCGTCCTTCCTGGGCCAGGCGCCGAACTTCAAGGAGCAGGTCCTCTCGCAGGGTGCAGCAGATGCAGCCATTGCTCATTTCCACCAGCTTTTCTTCTGCACGGTTCAATTCAACCTCTTTCTGAACCTGGGCGGCATCGATATTCACTTCGCTCATGTCGTTGACAATCACCGCCACTCGGCGACCTTCCCGGTTGTTCAGGATATGGTTCAATACCGTCGTTTTTCCTGCCCCCAGGAAACCGGATAGCACAGTAACCGGTAAGCGTTTGTTTTCTTTGCTCATTCAAGTCTCTCCCTGAAGGTTCGTCTTCAGTTAATGGAAATTCGGGGTTCACTTTTAATATGTTATAACATAACATTAATATCGAAATCGATGAGCTGATTTTTCTCCACCCACACTCCGGCAGATCAGGAAACGGACATGACCATTCGGCCAGCCGCACTCGAAAAATCAATCTCCATTATGGGCAGCCGGGCTGAATGCCTGACTGAAATCTTTCGGGACGAGGTCAACCTGGCGGTGTGGAACCGGGTTTTACAGCCCCGGGTTTCAGAATTTGCCGCAGCGCTGACGGGCTGCGCGGGGCAACTGGACCGGTTTGTCAGCCTCTCAGAGGGAGATAGCGTTGCATTGGCGCTTCCGAACTGGGCCCTGAAAATGGACGGAGCAGACGCTTGGGTGGCGGATGCAGACGAACTTGTAGACATGTTTCGGGTTCTGTTCGAACCCGGCGCCGTTGGTCTTAGACTGCATGTTCTTCAGGGAACCATGTGCCCGCGCTTTCACGTTGACCGTGTACCGGTGCGACTGCTCTGCACCTACCAGGGGGTTGGTACCGAATGGCTGCCGGAAGAAAAGGTTATCCGCCCCAAAAGCTCTGGCCCCCTGCCGGACCAGCCGGTAGGAGCCAGTGACTCAGAGCGCCTGCCGACCGGCGCTATCGGACTGCTGAAAGGCGAGGCCTGGGTAGGTAACGAGGGGCGGGGGCTTGTGCACAGGTCACCAGAACCGGGCGAGCAGCCGAGGTTGGTTCTGGCACTGGACTGGCTCTGATTTCTGCCAGAATCGTTACGTTATAACATTAAATAAATGGAGTTTAGACAATGAAAATTAGAAACCATCCAACCACTGGTCATAAAGCGTTTCCGGCTCACCGGTCTGCTTTGGCGATAGCGCTGTCCGCCCTGGTGATCGCGGGATGTGGCGGCAGCAGTAGCCCGGATGACGACAATGCCCATGACCACACAGACATAGATAGTGCCGGTCGCCTGGCGCTTTTCGATACCGGTGCCGGCGCAATCCGGATTCTGGATCTTGAAGAAGGAGAAACGCTGGCAAGCTTCGACATGGCCGGGGAAGAACCCAGGCTGAACAGCAGCCCGGACAGTCGCTATGCCGTCGCCATCCAGCGGGGTGACGATCTGGTTTCCTTCATTGATGGTGGCCTGTATACCGAAGACCACGGCGACCACATGCACGACTATGCAGAAACGCCCACTATGCTCAGCCTGTCGCTGAACGACAACCGCCCTACTCACTACTCGCTGGGGAAAGAGCGCGGCATCGTTTTCTTCGATGGCTCGGATGCCGCCAGCTCGAAAGTGACGCTGTTCACCGACGAATCCCTCGGCGAAGGCACCACGGAAGCTTCCCTCGATCTCGACAACAACATGCATGGGGTTGCCAAGCTCGCCAATGGCAAACTGTTTGTCACCTACCGCGATGCGTCGGCCACTGATACCACTCTGCCCGACCAGATCGAGCGCTACGGTTTCGCCAACGACACCTTCGAATTCGAGGAACGCTACAACGAAACCTGCTCCCGGCTCCACGGCGCAGCCGCCAATTCCCATGTCGTGGCCTTCGGCTGCAGCGACGGGGTGCTGGCAATTGATCTGCACGGTGACAGCTACCCCGCCACCAAGCTCGGCAATCCGGAATCACTGGAGGATGACAGCCGGATCGGAACCCTGGCCGGCCACCCCGATGTTGAAGAGCTTGTGGGCATTGCCGGTGATCAACTTTTCGTGATCGATGCTGAAGCCGCTGCGGACAACTACAGCGAACTGGTACTTGATGACGGCGTAGGCCTCATCACACAGGGCTTCGATGCCCACGGCGAGGTGTTTTATGTCATGGGTGACGACGGCAAGCTCCGTCTTTTCCAGCCCGAGAACGAATGGGCACTGGTCGCAACCATTGACGTTGCCGATCCGTTTGAAGACGGAGACGACTCTCCGGCCATCGCTCCGTCAGCGGCTGAGGATCGCCTCTTCGTGATGAACCCCAATAACAAGTCCATCACTGAAATCGATACCCACGATGGTGATGTTATTCACACGATGGACCTGGATTTCACCGCGTCCGGACTTGTATGGCTGGGACTGCCCGACAGTGACCACTCCCACGACGAGCATGATCACTAAACCCCGATCCACGAGACCATTTCACGCAGTCAGAGGATTATATGAAACCGTTAAACACTTGTGCCGGCGCTCTCGCGCTGGCCACCTTTCCGTTCACCGCAATCCAGGCCAACGAACTGAACCCGGATGTCAGCGTGATTCTTGATGGCTATTACAAACAGAACCATACGGCCCTGTCGCACCGCGACGAAGGCTTCGGGCTGGGCCATACCGAGCTGTCCCTGTCCTCACCCATCGACGACCTGTTTGAGGGCCGGCTGACCGCTGTGCTGGAAGACCACGACGGCGAAACCGAGTTGGAGCTGGAGGAAGCTTTCCTGCAGACCACCGGCATGCCTTATAACCTCAGCGTTCGCGGCGGCCGCTTTCTGTCCCAGGTGGGCTATCTGAACAGCCGTCACCTGCACGAGGACGATTTTGTCGAGCGGCCCGCCGCTTACCGGGCACTGCTTGGCAGCCATTATTTCGACGATGGGCTGCGACTGAACCTGCTGGTGCCCACCCCATTCTTCTGGCAGATCGGTGCCGAAGCCTTTGACGGCGGCAGACTGTCCGAAGGGGAGGAAGATATTGGCGTGTACACCGTCAATACGCGGTTCGGGGGCGATATCGGCGGTTCCCAGAGTTGGCAGGCGGGCTTCTCGTATCTGAATAACCGCCAGATCCATGGAGACCACGGTGATGATGACCATGAGCATGACGACCACGATCACGGCGGACACGCCCATGGCGCCGAGTACACCGGGGAAAACCTCTACATCACCGATTTGGTCTGGAAATGGGCGCCCGGCGGCAATAACCGCCAGCAGCAGCTCACACTCAGTGGTGAGTACCTGTACGTCGACGACCTCAACGAACATGCAGCCTCGGATGACGTTCACGAGGGCTGGTATGCGTCAGCGGTCTACCAGTTCGCCCCCCAATGGTCAGCCGGTGCCCGCTACGGACAGGTGGAGCTCAAAGAAGCCCATGGCGACCACTTCCACGATCAGGAGCTGAAAGAAACGGATGTGATGCTGGCCTGGTCCCACTCCCACTTCTCAACGGTGCGGCTGCAGTACACCCACCAGGATGCACATGGGTTCGAGGAAGCCGACAACACGGTGATGCTGCAATACGTGATGAGTTTCGGAGCGCACGGTGCCCATGGCTTTTAAACGACTCGTTACCGGCGTGGTGCTGGGGTTAGCCATGGTGCCGGCCCAGGCTGCTCTCAACGTCTTTGCCTGTGAACCGGAATGGGCGGACCTGGTTCTGGCCCTGGTTCCGGATGCAGACGTTCATACCGCAACCTCCGCCGGGCAGGACCCCCACTACATCGAAGCCAGGCCGAGCCTGATCTCCGCCATGCGGCGTGCGGATCTGGCGGTATGCACGGGCGCGTCCCTGGAAGCGGGGTGGTTGCCGGCGCTGATCAGCCGCGCTTCCAACAGTGTCATCCGGCCCGGCAAGCCCGGTTTGTTCTTTGCCGCGGAACAGGTAACCCTGCACCAGCCCCAAGATCATGTGGACCGCAGCATGGGGGATGTGCACCCGGAGGGCGACCCCCATATTCATCTTGACCCGGACCGGGTGCCTGTCATCGTCGATGCCCTGGCTGACCGGATCATCGAACTGGCGCCGGACCAGGAGAACGCGGTCCGCCTGCGCCAGCGGCAATGGCAGGTACGCTGGAACCTGGAAAAGGCACAATGGCGGGATGCCGCAGAGAAACTGGAAGGTACACAGGTAGCGGTCCAACACGCCACCTTCGGGTACCTGCTGCGCTGGCTCGGGGTGGAGACAGCTATCGACCTGGAACCGAAGCCGGGGTTGCCGCCCAGTGCCTCCCACTTGAGCAAGGTGCTTTCCGACCCGGCCCTGGAACGTGCAGAACTGGTGCTGATCGCCAGCTATCAGGACCGGCGCCCCGCGCAATGGCTGTCTAAAAAAACCGGGCTGCCGGTTGAAGTCGTGCCGGGCACAGTCACAGGTGAGGCCGGGAGCGACAGTCTTTCAGCACTGGTCAGCCAACTCATTGACCGGCTCCTGCAATACAGGGAAGAGCACGCGCCGGAGACCGCCCATCATGACTAGCTGGCTCTGGCTTTTGACCCCATTGATGGCCAGCCTGCTGATGGCCCTGTGCCTGGTGCCGCTGGGCCATCGGGTTCTGGAACGGGGCGTGGTGTTTGCAGACCTGGCCATTGCCCAGTGGGCGGCACTGGGCTCCCTGGCCGGCCAGTCCCTGATGCCCAACCACACCATAGCCGGCATGCCGGTCAGCGGGCTTTTGTCCGCCCTGCTGGCGGTGGCTATGGTGCATTTGATTCTGAAACTGGTTCCCGACTATCGGGAAGCAATGATCGGAACGCTCTACGTGCTGGGTGCCAGCCTGGCGACACTGGTGGTCAGCCAGGACCCCCACGGCGCCCAGCAGCTTGCGAAAACCCTCAACGGGGATCTGCTCTGGGTTACCACCATCTCGCTGTTGCCACTGGCGGCCATCACTCTGGCAGTATTGCTTTGGCACAACACCGGCTCCGAACGGTTCCGTTCAAGACTGTTTCTTCCGTTGTTCGCCGTGGCAGTGACCTTGACTGTGGATTTGGCGGGGGTCTATGTGGTGTTTGCAACCCTGATCGCGGCACCGCTGATGCTGTGCTGCCTGAGAGGGTACAGCCAGCTGATGGCCTCGGCCTTATGCTTTGCGGGGCACAGTGTGGGGCTCTGGTTGTCAGCCAGCCATGACATACCCGCCGGGCCGGCAGTTGTAGTGTCGGTGCTGGGCAGTTGCCTGTTGGCATTACTGGTATTCAGAAAGCCCGCCAGGCGGGACACTAGTCCTGCCCGGTATAAACACGGGTAAATTCCTGCGTCAACTGATCGGGCCGACCGGCATCCACCAGTTTCGACAGGCTCGCGGCAATACGTTCCCGCAACTCAACGGTGTTGCATGGCGACTGTTTGGCAAAGGTGAAAAACAACCCCTCCCGGCTGATCGGCGTCTCCAGTGCCACAAAATCATCGGCAAGACCCAGCTTTTCCAGCTTCACCTGCCCCTGCAATAATTCGTAAAGAACATAATTAACGCGGTCAGCCAGTGCCATCTGGAAGGATTGTTCAATGGTTCGTACGCCTTCGATGCGCAGATTCTCCTCAGCATAACGGTCAAAATTCTGACCGAAACTGTTGTTGATCAGAGTGCTGCCGCGTTTTTCCAGCAAATCCGGCCAGTGGCGATAGACAAATTCACCACCCCTGGGTACCCAGACAACCGTTGGGAGATGAGTGATCGGAGGAAGCAGGTAATCCATGTAACGAATGCGTTCAGAGGTATAAAACGCACCTGCTACCATGTCGATTTCTCCCAGGCTGGCCACATGCTGAACCCGGGCCCAGGAGCCGAGATCTCTGACTACAACCTCCAGGCCCATGGGTTCCACGATTTCCCGTAAAAGGGCCGGTAAAGCGCCGATGAGATAGCCATCATCCGCTGATTCCCGCCACAGCAAGGGCGGGTATTCCGGGTTGCCACTCACGGTAAGCGTCTTGCAGTTGAGCTCCGGAGAGGCACTTGCGGGAGCCAGCGCGAACATGGTCACGACCAATGCACAAACGTTGTAGAAAGCTTTCAACATCGGTTTACTCGACTCTGACAAGCGCCTGTTTCTCCCACCCCAGGCGCCCGGTTTCCGTAATCTGGCGACGAATCCCCGGCACCGGACGGATCATGAACAGGTCACCATTTCGGCCCACCATGGCCCTGGGCACTCCATTTGCCTTCGCAATCCCGGCGTGAGTTTCCATATGTGTCGCCTCGCCATGGACCGGAATGGCAATGGCAGGCCTTACCCACTGATACATTAACTCCAATTCTTCCTGAGCGGGATGACCTGAAGCATGAATCGGTAAATTGGCATCCTCGGCAGTAATCACCGACACACCCATGGCTCGCAGCCTGGCGATCAGTGCCTCGATCGCCTCTTCATTGCCCGGAATGGCGCGGGCGCTGAAGATTACCCGATCCCCGGCCTCCAGTTCAAAATCCGGATGATTACCGGCGGCGAGTCTGCGCAAGGCAGTGCGTGGTTCGCCCTGGCTGCCCGTGGCCACGGCCAGCATCTCCTCGCGTGGCAGATAGCCAAAATGGGAGGCATTGATCAGCGAATCGGCGGTATCCCAGAGCCCGGACGCCTTGGCGGCATTGCTCATATTGATGAGCGAACGGCCAATCAGGCCCATATAGCGGCCGGTTGCCCGGGCGACCATGGCCAGGGTATGCAGGCGGGCGATATTGCTGCCAAAGCAGGTGACAACCACCCGGCCGGTTGCCGGTTTGATGGCTTCCAGCAGGCCATTGTAGAGCGCCGATTCCGAGGTTGAGTGGCCTTCCACGGTGGCATTGGTGGAGTCGCACACCATGGCATCCACGCCCTCTTTTGCCAGATCGGTAAAGGTGTTTCTGGAATAGCCGTGGCCGACCAGCGGGTGGTCATCCAGCTTCCAGTCCCCGCTGTGGAAGATATTCCCCGCCGAAGTGCGGATCATCAGGGCATTGGGGTCGGGAATGGAGTGGGTCAGGGCCAGCCATTCCACCTCGAAGGACCCGATCGCCCTGCGATCACCCACGTTTACAACATGAATGGGGACACGATGCAGCAGATCGAATTCCGCGAGCTTTCTGCGCAGGATTTCGGCGGTGAAACGGCTGGTATAGATCGGGCATTGCAGCAATGGCCAGAGGTAGGGCACGGCACCAATGTGATCTTCATGGGCGTGGGTGATGATCAGCCCTGCCAACTGATCGCGACGATCGGCGATAAAGGCAGGATCGGCCATCTGTACCGGCGGCTCACCCCGGTGGTGTACCGTACCGTCGGCAGCGATCCTGCCGGGCCTGGGGAAGGTAACGCCGCAATCCACCATCAGCCAGCGGCCGTCATGGCCATAAAGATTCAGGTTCATCCCGATTTCGCCGGTGCCTCCCAGCGGGAGGAACCACAGGTCATTCTCATCCGGTGTCATCGTTCAGCGTGATCCTGATAGCCCCTTACCAGCTTTTCATACGTGCCTTCCTGACGAATCTGTTCAAAAGCCTGGTTAATCTCGTCCTGGTGGGAAAACATCGGTGATGTTCTTGAAATCGCAATGTAGGAATGCTCGCCAGGAATCTGATAGGGTGAAATGGATACTTCTGAGCCCAACTGGTTCACGGTATGTTTACCCACCAGTTCCGGTGCAACCACCACGTCAACGCGATCCTTTTCCAGCATTCGCATCAGGTTTTCATATCGCGCAATCGGCTCTTTGTCGAGCTTGTCGTCAGCATCAAATTCCTCGAAGTAACTGGCACCCTCCAGAACACCAATTGTCTTGCCGTACAGGTCCTCGTATTCTTCGATCCGGTTTTCGTCACGGTAGTAGAAAAACAGTTTACGCTCTGGCGGGAACACCGGCGCCACAAACGCCATGACCCGCTCCCGCTCCTCGGTTTTCAGGGGGCCAAGCATCACGTCGACCGTGCCCTCCTCCATCATGAGCAATATCCGGCGAAACGGAGCTTCCACATAGCGAATATCCCAATTTATGCGCCGGGCTATCTCGTCAAATATGTCCACGTAGAGACCTGCAGGGCCTTCATCGGTGGTCACCCTGTATGGTGGAGCATGGTTAATACCCACAGTGACCGAGCGACGCTCCTCTGCAGAGGCAGCAAAGGCCAGAAACAGTATCGCTGAGAAACAGACAACAATAAGACGCACTGGGGGGCTAACCTTCCATGAGATGATTATCGAGGCCTGGAACCGGAACCCGGGTTCAGCCTTTGCGGCATGATCCCTGAAAGTGTAGTTCATAAACAGTAAGCAGAATCCACAAATCTGCCGTGAGTGGGTTGGCGTAGATGATTCGCATAAAGTGGTTGATTTACCGCGTGGCCGTCACAACAGATTACCTGTAGAGCAGTTGGTCACCCATTCATTTAAAAACCAGGAAGGACAGCCTCAATGAAAGTACTGATGGTTCTTACTTCACACGACCAGATGGGAGACACCGGTCACAAGACCGGGTTCTGGCTGGAAGAATTCACTGCGCCCTATTATGTTTTCCGGGATGCCGGCGCCGACATTACCATCGCCTCCCCGAAAGGCGGTCAGCCCCCGGTAGACCCGAACAGCGAAGCCGAAGACGCCCTGACAGAAACCACCCGCCGGTTCCAGCAGGACGCCCACGCCAAGGAGTCACTGGCCAGCACCAAGAAGCTGGGCGACGTGGATATGACCGAGTACGACGCCATTTTCTACCCCGGTGGTCACGGCCCGCTCTGGGATCTGGTCAACAACGAGAAAAGTATCTCGCTGATCAAGACCGCCTACGAGCAGGACAAGGTTATCGGTGCCGTCTGCCATGCACCGGCCGTATTCAAGAATGTGGAAGTGAAACCGGGGCAGAATATCGTAGGTGGCCGCAAGGTGACCGGCTTCAGCAACAGTGAAGAAGAAGCCGTAGGTCTGAGCGGCATTGTGCCCTTCCTGCTGGAAGACATGCTCAAGGAAAACACGGCTACCTACACGAAAGGGGACGATTGGGGGCCCCATATCGTGGTGGACGGCAAACTGATCACCGGCCAGAACCCGGCCTCCTCCGAAGGCACCGCCAAGGCCGTGGTACAGGCCCTTCAGGAGGACTGAACCGAACCAGCCGTTATTCCCCGGCGTGGCTGATCAGCACGCCGGGTGCTCCCACCTCCAGTTTTTCCCGAATAGTATTCGGAACAGGCGTTTTTGCCATCTTTGACGGCTGAATCAGCACATAGGTAATGTCCGCCTCGGCAACCAGGGCCTCGTCGCCATAACGATAGAACTCCAGGTGCACGGTGAACGAGGTGTTGCCAATCCGCCCTGCCTTTATTCTGGCTTCCAGCACATCATCAAAACGCGCCGGCGCGCGATAGTTCATCGTCAGGCTGACCACCTGGATGTCAAGATCCTCATCCAGCAGGTTCTGGTAGTCCCCGAACAGGGCGCGGATGTACTCATTGACGGCAATATCCACATAGTCGGCGTAGCGGGCGTTGAACACCACACTCTGGGCGTCGCATTCGCTGTAGCGGACGCGGAAGCGGAATCGGAAAGGGTTATCGGCAGTCATCAACTTCTCCCGGGCCCTGGATCACTGATACAGGGCCATGTGCCACATCAGAAATGAATAACCGTCCGGATACTCTTACCCTCATGCATCAACTCAAACGCCTCATTGATGTCTTCAAGGGGCATGTTGTGGGTAATGAACACATCCAGCGGAATGTCCCCCGTCTTGGCTTTTTCCACGTAGCCTGGCAGTTCCGTGCGGCCTTTAACGCCGCCGAAGGCAGACCCCTTCCAGACCCGGCCGGTGACCAGCTGGAATGGGCGGGTGCGAATTTCCTCGCCGGCGCCGGCAACGCCGATGATGATGGATTCGCCCCAGCCCTTGTGGCAGCACTCCAGGGCTGAACGCATCACGTCCACGTTGCCGATGCACTCGAAGGAGTAGTCCACGCCGCCGTCGGTCATTTCAATGATGACTTCCTGGATTGGCTTGTCGTAGTCCTTGGGATTCATCACGTCGGTAGCGCCCAGCTGTTTTGCGATATCGAACTTGCCGGGGTTGATGTCGATGGCAATAATGCGGCTGGCCTTGGCCATGGTGGCGCCGATGATGGCGGCCAGGCCGATTCCGCCGAGGCCGAAGATGGCCACCGTTGCGCCCTCTTCCACCTTGGCGGTGTTCAGTACCGCACCAATGCCGGTGGTAACGCCACAACCCAGCAGGCACACTTTGTCCAGCGGCGCTTCCTTGGGGATCTTGGCCAGGGACACCTCCGGCAGCACGGTGTACTCGGAGAAGGTCGAGCAGCCCATGTAGTGATAGATGGGTTCGCCCTTGTAGGAAAACCGGGAGGTGCCGTCCGGCATCACACCCTTGCCCTGGGTTTCACGAACGGAACTGCACAGGTTGGTCTTGCCGGACGTGCAGAACTTGCACTTGCCACACTCGGCTGTGTAGAGAGGGATCACGTGGTCGCCGACTTCCACGGACGTCACGCCTTCGCCGACGGCTTCAACAATGCCACCGCCCTCATGGCCCAGGATGGCCGGGAAGTTGCCTTCAGAGTCAGCACCTGAAAGGGTGTAGGCATCGGTATGGCATACGCCAGTGGCAACGATGCGCACCAGCACTTCCCCTTTCTGGGGTGGGGCAACATCTACTTCCACAATTTCCAGCGGTTTATTGGGGGCAAATGCCACCGCAGCTCGGGATTTGATCACTGGCAGACTCCTTGAAATGTTGTCGGGATTTGAAAGCATCTCGGGTTTCACGTGTTTGACGCATTGTAGACGACCGGTCTAATATAACAACCATGCCATCAAAAGACACACGCGACCATATCATTCAGACCGGCGCCGAACTCATCGGCCAGAAAGGCTTTGGTGCCACCGGCATCAACGCGGTTCTGACCGCTGCAGGCGTACCCAAGGGCTCGTTCTACCATTACTTTAGCAGCAAGAACGATTTTGGCCTTGCCGTGATTGATAGCTTCGCGAGAGAGTACGATGCCAAGCTCGAACGGATTCTCACAGATCCCACGCGCTCGTGTGTCGACCGGCTGTATGCCTATTTCGACACCGGCTTCGAAAGTATCACCAGCTGTGAATACACCAGCGGTTGCCTGATCGGCAATCTCGGTCAGGAACTGTCCGGGCAGAACGAAACCTTCAGAACGCGACTCAACAATGTGTTTTCCGGCTGGGAGAAGCGTTTCGAGCGTTGCATCGCCCAGGGCCAGGAAGCCGGTGAGATTGACCGGACGGTTGTGCCCTCTGATGTGGCCAGCTTCCTGCTGTCAGGCTGGGAAGGCGCCATTCTGCGCGCCAAGGTACTCAAGTCCACCGAACCCATGGAACGTTTTGTCCGGGTTTTCTTCTCCCAGTGCCTCGGCATCCACTGAATTTTTTTTAAACTCGTGATTAGTAGACTGGTCTAATTAAAACCTGTTAACTCCAGAGGAAATGACTGATGAACAACCCAGATGATGCACTGTTTCAACCTTACGAACTCGGCCCACTGACCTTGCCCAACCGGGTACTCATGTCGCCACTGACCCGTGCCCGCTCCGCACAGCCCGGCGATGTGCCCAATGATATGAACGTAACCTATTACCAGCAGCGTGCCGGGGCTGGCCTGATCATCAGTGAGGCCACCCAGGTATCGCCGCAGGGTAAGGGCTACGCCTTTACCCCCGGCATTCATTCCCCGGAGCAGATTGAAGGCTGGCGCAAGATCACAAGCGCGGTACACATGGCCGGTGGACGCATCCATATGCAACTCTGGCATGTTGGCCGCATCTCCCACACCGAACTTCAGCCCGATGGCCAGAAGCCCGTAGCGCCCTCTGCCATCAAACCGGAAGGAGCAAAAACCTTCATCAGCGCTGACTCTGGCATGGTGGATATTCCGGAGCCGCGGGCTCTGGAGGCCAGCGAGATGGAAGACATCGTAGAGCAGTTCCGCCGGGGCGCCCGGAATGCCAAAGAGGCCGGATTCGACGGCGTCGAAGTCCACGCTGCCAACGGTTATCTGCTGGACCAGTTCCTCAAGAGCGGCAGCAACCACCGCACCGACGACTTCGGTGGTTCCCTTGAAAACCGCATGCGCCTGCCACTGATGGTGATGGAAGCGGTGATTGATGTCTGGGGCAAGGACCGGGTTGGCGTCCGCATCAGCCCGACCGGAAGCTTCAACGCCATGGTCGACGAGAATCCGGTTGAAACCTTTGGCGAATTCGCCAGGAAACTCAACGACCTTGGCATCGCCTACGTCGAAGTGGTGGAGGATTCCTTCCAGGGCAACCACGCCGATGGCCGCCCGGAAGAGGTTATCGACGCCATTCAGGCCGGTTTCAAAGGCACCTACATTGCCAACGGCGCCTACACCGCAGAGGAAGCCCGCAAACGCATCAGCCGCGGCCGTTGTGACCTGGTGACCTTCGGTCGCCCGTTCATCGCCAATCCGGACCTGCCGGAGCGCTTCCGCCAGCATGCAGAACTGAACAAGTGGGACGACAGCACCTTTTACGGTGGCGACGAACGTGGCTACACCGATTACCCAACGCTGAAAGAGCTTGAGCCTGAAACCAGCGCCTAGTTCAAAAAATGGAACCAATCAGGAGTATGTCTATGAGCAACACAGACGACGCAATCAACCAGAAAGTGGTCATTATCACCGGCGCCAGCAGTGGTCTCGGCGAGGCCACCGCACGCCGCCTGGCAGACAGGGGCGCCCGGCTCGTACTGGCGGCCCGCCGCGAGGACCGCCTGAAAGCCCTGACGGAAGACCTGAAATCCAGGGGTGCCGAAGTGGTATGGAAGACCACGGACGTCACCGACCGCAAACAGGTAGAAGCCCTGGCAGCCCTGGCGAAAGACACCTTCGGCCGGATTGATGTGCTGATCAACAACGCCGGCCTGATGCCTCTGGCACCGCTGGATGCACTGAAAGTCGACGAATGGGACCAGATGGTGGACGTCAATATCAAAGGCGTCATGTACGGCATCGCGGCTGTGCTGCCCACCATGCGCGAACAGCACAGCGGTCACGTGATCAACCTGTCATCCGTCGCTGGCCACAAACTGTTCCCGGGCGCAGCGGTGTATTGCGCAACCAAATACGCCGTAAAAGCGCTTTCAGAGGGCTTACGTATGGAGGCCGGTGATGAGATCCGCAGCACCAACATCTCCCCGGGGGCGGTGGCTACCGAGCTCACCAACACCATCACGGACCCGGACGCCAAGCAGGCAGCGGACGAACTGTACAAGGTGGCGATTGATTCAGACGCCGTGGCTCGTGCCATTGTCTATGCCATTGAACAGCCGTCCGACGTCGACATCAACGAAATCATTCTGCGTCCGACAGCGCAGGAGCTGTAAGCTTTTCACGATGCCGTGAACCCACCGAAGCACCGCTGGTCGACACGATCAGCGGTGCTTTCGTTTAATGGCACGGATCTTCGCGAAAACTATTCTGACTAACGGTCGTATCAAGAAACTAGAGCGTTAACTTTTGACAGGAAACAAGACTGTGCAAACCCTCTACTGGTTTACCCGCGATCTCCGGCTCCACGACAATGCCGCTTTGCTGGCCGCCTCCCGGTCAGACATGCTGCTGTGCGTGTATGTGGTGAATCCAAAATGGTTTGCGCCCGGCCCCTTCCAATGCAAGACCATGGGTGAGCATCGCTGGCGTTTTCTGTGGCAAAGCCTCATGACTCTGGAACGAAGCCTCAGAGCGCTCGGGCAGAGACTGCATATTGCCTATGGTGAGCCCGAAGATGTTATCCCCGAACTGGTGCATGACCATCAGATAGGACGGGTCATTCGTTCCCGCCTGCCCGGAACCCGGGAAGCCGGCCAGTGGCAGGCGATCAAGGACAAGCTTCCGAAAACGATATGCCAGCAATTCGAGACCCTGAGCCTGTTTACTGAAGGCTCGCTGCCGATGAAACTGGCAGAACTTCCCGACACCTTTTCCCAGTTCCGCAAACTGGTTGAGAAAGCCGACGACAGCCGGTCAGAACAACTGCGCATTCGCACCCTGACGGCCCTTCCGCCAGCCCCGGGTTTTCCTGAAGACAATCGTGGTGACTGCCCGGCCATTGCGGAGCCCCGTCATCCCGTGGGATTCACCGGAGGCGAATCCGCAGGACTGGAACGACTCAACCAGTTTCTGTTCGTTGATCACAGCATCGACACCTATATTGACACCCGCAACGAGCTGGATGAACCCGAGGGTTCCTCCCGTCTCTCGCCCTGGCTGGCCAATGGGTCCCTGTCCGCCCGTGAAGTGGCCGAGACCATTGCCCGGTATGAAAGCCAGCACGTAAAAAACGAGTCCACCTACTGGCTCTGGTTCGAGTTGTTGTGGCGGGAGTACTTTTACTGGTACGCCAACAAGCATGGCTCAAAACTGTTTCGCCGGGACGGCGTGCGGCAGAAAAAACGGTCGGTTTCCTTCTACCCCCATCGTTTCAAGGCCTGGTGCGCCGGCAGCACCGAGTACCCGCTTGTGAATGCCGCCATGAATCAGTTGCGGGAGACCGGCTATATCAGCAACCGCAGCCGCCAGATTGTCGCCAGTTGCCTGGTTAATGAATTGGAACTGGACTGGCGCTACGGCGCTGCCTGGTTTGAAGAACAACTGGTGGACTACGATGTTGCCAGCAACTACGGCAACTGGCAGTACCTGGCCGGCGTCGGCGCCGACCCCAAGGGGCCGCGACACTTCAACCTGGAAAAGCAGGCGCGACAGTTCGATCCGGACGGCGAGTTCGTGCGGCGCTGGCAGGGCCACTCCAGCCAACCGGTGGGCCTGCATCTGGTTGATGCGGCCGACTGGCCGGTGTGATACTGCACTTTTAACCCCAAACGGATATGCCGAATCATGACCTCTACCCGACAGGCCCTGGCCCGGATCGTCGATACCTGCCAACCGAAAACCCTGGTGGTTTGTGGTGAAGCGGCCGGCCAGGTGGGCCGTCACTGGTGTCACCATCATGGCGAATCAGCAATGACAACGCTGGACAGCAACCGCCCGAACGAAGCCTTCCCGCTCTCCCGGACCCAGGATCTGGCGCTGGTGACTGACACACTGGAACACCTGAGCCATGAACAGGGTGAGGTGCTGCTGGGACAGCTTCGCAACTATGGCACCCATCAGATAGCGGTGGTGGTGTCAGGCAACCCCGAGTGGGCTTTCACCGACTTTATCGGGCTGGGTTTTCGACGCCAGGCGGAATTGGGGGATGGCGACAATCCTCTCACGCTTTACACCTACAATATCGATAGCTATAACCACAAGCGCGCCTGGAACAATCCCGACAACTGGGCCAACCCGGAAATGTGGGACAAAGCCAGATGGTGAGCTTCAGTGAATCCGATCTTTCCCGGATCATCGAAATGGCCTGGGAAGACCGTACGCCGTTTGAAGCCATCGAGAGCTTGTATGGGCTGCAGGAAAAGGACGTGATCACGCTTATGCGGCGGGAGCTGAAACCCGGCAGCTTCCGGCTCTGGCGCAAACGTGTCAGCGGGCGCAGGACCAAGCACAGGGCACTGCGCCCGCCTGGCGTTTCCAGAGGTTATTGCCCCACCCAGTACAAACGCCAGTAGGTTACAACTGCCTTATGGTTTCCAGATTTCGCCGGCATGCGCCGAGGTAGGAAGCCCCGAACAGGTTGAAGTGATTCAGGGTGTGGTAGAGGTTGTAGATATCACGCTTGGTGTCGTAAGCCGGCGTTCTCGGCAGAGCACGGTCATAGGCCTGGTAGAACGCCTGTGAAAACCCGCCGAACAACTCTGTCATGGCGATATCCGCTTCCCGATCACCGTAATACACCGCCGGATCAATCAGCCACGGACCCTGTTCATCGAACAGCGCATTGCCGGACCAGAGGTCGCCGTGAAGCAGGCTGGGGAACGCGCAATGCTCGTTCAGAAAGTCTGTGAGCGCCTCACCCCGGCACTCCAGTACGGCTTCAAACTCCCCGCGCACTGACCGGTCCCGGATCATGGCAACCTGAACCTCCAGGCGCTTCCGCAGGAAAAAGTCACCCCAATCATCGCTGACCCCGTTCGTTTGCCGGGACAGGCCAATCAGGTTGTCCGTTTCAAGCCCGTAGTGCTTCTGGCGCACCGCATGCATCCGGGCCAAGCCATCTCCCAGCTGCGCCATGGATTCCTCAGTGGCCCTGCCGGGGCTGATTCTGGGGATAACCAGCGCCTGCTTCGACACCGAGCGCACCTGGGGCACCCGCACTGCGGTGACGCCGGCATCCCCGAGGGTATCCGCCAGCAAAGCAAGGCCTTCAGCTTCCCGCAGGAGGGCATCAGGAAACGGCGTGGTATTGTGCTTGACGAAATCGGCCATGATTACAATATAACCATGTCCCCCAATCGCCCTGCAAACCCCTTGGCTTTGACCCGGGCTTGTTGGATCATGGCGTGTGAAAGTTATCCTGTAAAGGTGACAGCCGATGGCAATTTTCAGTGACCGCAAGGCCAACGAACAGCTAAACAACGAAGCCAGCAAAGTCCAAAGCGACGACCTGGGCAATCTGCTTGGCCGCCAGAAAGCCATTGAGGAAAAGGTGAAGAACAGCGGCAAACTGCGTCGTTTCGGCACTGACATCCGCCTGATGTTTTCCATGCTCCGGGACTACTGGCAGGGCAATTATCGCAACGTGCCCTGGAAAAGCATCGCTGCCATTGCCGGGGCGCTGATCTACGTTCTGAACCCTCTGGACCTCATCCCGGACATACTGATCGGTATCGGCTTTCTGGACGACGCCGGTGTCGTCGCTGCCTGCCTGGCAATGGTGGAATCAGACCTGTTGCGGTACGCCGCGTGGAAAGAACATTTCCAAGAACAATCAGCCAAAACGGTGCAACACCCCCAATAACGCACCGCAAAAATGCACAAACCTCGCCTGGCCGGCCTTTTCTGTCTTACTTTCAGGGGCTCGAGCTCTGTCTAATCCATAACCCTTCGTATTTTTGCATCAAAACAAAACACTCCTTGCTTGGCGTGCAGCTTTCATGAATATGCCGGCTCTGTTGTGGTGCACGCAGTTGGCGGCTGGCACTGGTTTTTATTGACACTTTCACCGCGCTGGCCTTTTCTTAAATAACCCGCCCTGAGCCCTGACGAGAAATACGACGCTTGCTGCCAGGGTGGCCTGCCTTTTGCTGTTCCTTTTGAAATGGGAACGGCTGGATATCGACTTTCCACATCCGGTGGAGGGCGTGTTCAGGAGAGGTTTATGGTTATGCTGATTCAAACCCCGCCCGAGGGTATTTACGACGAACTGTTCGACGAAAATAACCGGGTAAGACCCAGCTGCCGCATGCTGGAAGACTGGCTGATCAAGTCAGACGAAGACCTGCTTGCGGAAAAGCGCCGGGAAGCGGACGTGCTTTTCCAGCGTCTGGGCATCACCTTCAATGTGTATGGAGAGGACCAGGGAGCAGAACGCCTGATCCCTTTTGACCTGATTCCAAGGGTCATCTCTGCCTCCGACTGGCAACGGCTTCAGGCCGGCCTGCGACAGCGTGTACAGGCACTGAACCGCTTCCTGTTCGACATCTACCACGACTTTGACATCATCCGCGCGGGGGTCATCAGCGCCGAGCAGGTGTTTGCCAACCCCCAGTATCAGCCCGGCATGCAGAACCTGAAACTGCCTCGCAACCTGTATTCCCACATTGCCGGTATCGATCTGATCCGCCACAACGACGGCGACTTCTACGTGCTGGAGGACAACCTCCGCTGCCCCAGCGGCGTATCCTACATGCTGGAGAACCGCCGCATGATGATGCGCCTGTTCCCCGAGTTGTTCGCCCAGGCGCCCGTTGCCCCGGTGGAGCATTACCCGGCGCTGCTGGGAGAAACCCTCCGCGCCGCCTCCCTGAGATCCAACCCCACGGTGGTGGTACTCACCCCCGGCCGATTCAACAGTGCCTATTTCGAGCACGCCTTCCTGGCGCGCCAGATGGGCATCGAACTGGTGGAGGGGGCGGACCTGTTCATTCGCAACAACAAGGTCTACATGAAGACTACCATTGGTCCCCAGCAGGTGGATGTGATCTACCGGCGGATCGACGACGACTTCCTCGATCCACTGGCGGGCAATCCCGACTCCATGCTTGGTGTTCCGGGGCTCTATGCCGCCTACCGCACCGGCAACGTGGTGCTGGCCAATGCCATGGGCACCGGCGTTGCCGACGACAAGGCCATCTACCCCTTCGTGCCGGAGATGATCCGCTTCTACCTGGGCGAGGAGCCCATACTCAAGAACGTACCCACCTGGCAGGGCCGCAAACCCAAGGACCTGAGCTACATCCTCGACAACCTGCCGGATCTGGTGGTCAAGGAAACCCAGGGTGCCGGTGGCTACGGCATGCTGATCGGCCCCAAGGCTACCAAGAAGGAAATCAGCCATTTCCGCAAGCTGCTGAAAGCGCGCCCGGATAACTACATTGCCCAGCCCACCCTGAGCCTGTCCACCTGCCCCACCTTTGTGGAAGAAGGCGTTGCGCCCCGGCATCTGGACCTGAGGCCCTTCGTGCTCTCGGGCAAGAAGGTGCAGATGGTCCCCGGCGGCCTCACCCGGGTGGCCCTGAAAGAAGGCTCCCTGGTGGTGAATTCCTCCCAGGGCGGTGGCACCAAGGACACCTGGGTACTGGAGGACGACCAATGCTGAGCCGCGCCGCATCAAGTCTGTTCTGGATGGCCCGTTACCTGGAGCGTGCCGAAACCCAGGCCCGCCTGTTGGATGTCAGCCTGACCATGGCACTGATCGACGTGCCTGAAGACCGAGAGGAACAGCTTTCCGTACCTTTACTGGTTACCGGCACCCGGGAAGTGTTCGATGAACTGTACGGGGACATCACGCCCCAGAACCTGATCGACTTCCTGCTGCTGGATGATCGCCACCCCGCCAGCGTATTCAGCGTTATCCGCAGCGCCCGGGACAACGCCCTGCATGTGCGGGGCAACCTGTCGGCGGATGTATGGGAAAGCATCAACCTGGCGTGGATGGAGCTCAAGGAACTGCGCCACAAGGGTGTTACCGAATCCAATGCCAGCCGCGTGTTCGACTGGACCCGGGAGCGTTCTCACGTTTTCAGAGGCGCCGCCTATGGCACATTGCTGCGTAATGACGCATTCCACTTCCTGCGACTGGGCACCTTCATTGAGCGGGCCGATACCACCGCAAGGGTACTGGATATTCGCCATCGCATGGCCACCAAGTCCCTGGAAGGCCACCCCACCCAGTCCTTCTTCGAGTGGACGGCCCTGTTGCATTCCCTGGCAGCCTTCGAGGCCTACCAGCACACCTACGGTCACAATATCGAGCCGATGAACGTGGCCGAACTGTTGATTCTCAAGCCTGATGTGCCCCGTTCACTTCACGCCTGCCTGCAGGAAATCGCCGACCTGCTGGAGCAGATCGAAAGCGGGGAAGCCCGCCGTGCCCGGCGCCTGGCCACCAGCCTGTATGCCAACATCCGCTTCGGCGACCGGGAATACATTGAAGACCGCGGGCTGCATGAGTATCTGACCGACTTCCTGGCGCGCATCGAGCGCATCTCCGGCCAGATCCAGAAAGACTACATGGGGTGGTAACAATGAAACTGAATATCCGCCATGACACAACCTACACTTACGACGCGCCGATGCAAAACAGCATCCAGTACCTGCGCCTCACACCCCGCAATACGCCACAGCAGAAAATCCAGGAATGGCGAGTGAGCACGCCCGGCGAAACCAGCCAGATGACCGACGGTTTCGGCAATCTGGTGACCGTCATGACCATGGAAAAGACTGTCACAGAGATCACCCTGCGGGCGGAGGGTGTGGTCGACCTGACCGGCAAGCCACTGACAAAAGACGACTCGCCTTTTCCGCCGGAGGTGTTCCTACGCCACACCCCGCTGACTGAAGCGGATAAGGCCATCAAGGCTTTTGCCAGCCAGTTCTCGGCCAACAAGCGCAGCCTGGTACGAATGATGAACCGCATTCTGGAACATATCGAGTTCATGCCCGGGGTCACCACGGTCACCCATACGGCAGCGGAAGCCTTCAGGCAGAAAGCCGGCGTGTGCCAGGACCATACCCATATCTTCATTTCCTGCTGCCGCCACATCGGCGTTCCGGTGCGTTACGTCAGCGGCTACATCCACACCCACAGCGAACACCACCTGGCCACCCACGCCTGGGCGGAAGCCTGGTTGGGCCGCAACTGGCATACTTTCGATGTGGTCAACCTGCTCAACGTGGCCGAGAGCCACATCAAACTGGCAACGGGGCTGGATTACCGCGACGCCGCACCCGTGCGCGGCATCCGCAGTGGTGGTGGTATGGAGAGCCTGCACACCCGGGCATGGGTCACCATGGCAGGAGAAAACCAGTAACAAAAAGCTTTCAAAAATCGACACTCCAACCCATGCTTTCTTTGCAGAAAGGATTACACTGGGCGGATTCCGACGACCCGAGGGTAGCCCCCCATGACCTATTGTGTGGCGATGCGACTGGCCGATGGCCTGGTATTCGCGTCCGACTCCCGCACCAATGCGGGCTTTGACCAGATCTCCACCTTCCGCAAGATGCATGTCTTTGAGAAGCCCGGGGAGCGGGAGCTGGTGATATTGTCTGCCGGCAACCTTGCCACCAGCCAGAGTGTGATCAGCCTGCTGGAAAAGCGTGGCGGCACCGAGGAGCCCAACGTGTTTTCCACCACCTCCATGTTCGAGACCGCTGAAATCGTGGGCAAGACCATCCGCGAGGTCATTCGCCGGGACAATCCCGAGGGCAAGGTCAATCATGTGGATTTCAGCTGCTCACTGATTCTTGGCGGCCAGATTCAGGGCGAAGAAGCACGGCTGTTCAATATCTACCCGGAAGGCAATTTCATCGAAGCCACCGAGGAAACGCCCTATTTCCAGATTGGCGAATCCAAGTACGGCAAGCCGATTCTGGACCGGGTGGTGAACTATCGGTCTTCCCTGGAGCGGGCCTACCAGTGCGCGCTGATCTCCTTCGACTCCACCATGAAAAGCAACCTGTCCGTGGGCATGCCACTGGATGTGGCCATCTACCGTAACGATCAACTCAAGCCCTGCTTTATCGACCGGGTGGACGAGCATAACGACTATTTCCATCAGCTCCGTCAGCAATGGCACCAGGGCATTCAGGAACTGGTCGAGGGCCTTCAGCCACCAGTGATTCGCTGAGCCGCCTAGTCGCTGTAGCCGGTCAACTCCATATAGCCCACACCTTCGTGGGAACCGGAAACCGACACCGGGCTTTCCCAGTAGGGGTAAAGCCCGGTATTCCAGTAGTTGCCCTCTGGTGCCGCAATCGTCACATCCACCTGCCGTTCCGGGATCTGCAGCCGCCAACGGACAGGCACCCTTCCTTCTACCGTTTCCTGCCAGGTCTCCGGAGTGATTGTCAGATTATCAACACCCAGAGATATCACCTCGCCCTCAGCGCTTATCCAGCTGCCCGAGACAAAGGCACCGTCGTCCTCACGCAATCGGAATGCCATCAGTTTCTGGCCGCCTCCCAGATGCAGGGCAAACCAGTCCCAGCCCTGCTGTCCGGCTTTCAGAAACTGGCTGCTCCACTCCCGGTCGAACCAGCCCCTGCCGGATACCTCCATGGATTCGCCATCCAGCGTCACCGTGCCATCAATCTCAAGGTCCACCAGGCTGAAATACATGGACCCTTCGCCGCTGGCAGACTTGGCGCTGAAACCCTCGTCGCCGTGGGCGACCGGGCGGCCGGTATTGCCAAGGCGCAGGTCATAGCTCCAGCCATCACCGTTGACCTGCAGACGCCAGTGATCCTCGCCCTGCACGGCTTCCAGGCGCCAGTCGTCCAGCCACACCTGTAACGGTTCTGCGGTAGCGCCGGCATGGCCCACATCGCCCCGGGCCAGTTTCTCCTCAAACCAGTGGTCACCCGCAAACGACACCGCCCCATGGGCCATCCAGGCCGCGTCCAGGGGCCAGGTTTCGGCGTCAGGCGGCTGTGCATCGGCAGACCGGGGTTTCAGAGCCTGGCGAAACTGGGTCCATTGCAGGCCCAGGGGTTCGCCGTCAGCGGTTTCCAGATTCGCGGTGAGGTACCACCATTCGATGCGGTGTTGCGGATGGGGCCCCCAGTCATCCGGAAAAACCAGCTCATCACCGGGCTCCGGTTGCAGAAAGCCGGATTCATCCGCCTCGCCTGCCTGCTCGGCCAGGCCGGCAAAGCCGGCTTGGGAGTCAGGCTCGGAACAGCCGGTCGCAAGGGCCAGCAACAGCAAGGGCATAAGCCGACGGGCGATCATCGTTCCGCTCCCGTCATCCGGCTGGCAGGCGGCAGCGGTGTCGGCCCTTCCAGTTGCCGGCGCATCAGCCGGGCGATGACCAGGCCGATGCCAGCGGCCACCAGCCCCAGCTCCAGCCAGAACATGGGATAGACCGCCATGGGCAGCGACCAGCCAAACGCCAGGGGATTGATGCGGCTGACCAGCACCCAGGTCAGCCAGATACCCAGTGGCAGTGCGGCGGCTGTCACCGACAGGGTCAGCGTCACCGCCAGCCGTTGAAGCTGGCGCCGGAGCATCGTTGCCGGCAGCCCCCAGACCGCCAGGAGCTGGAAATACCACGCCCGGGTGGTGAAGAAGACCCAGCCCATGATCAGCAGTGCGACGGCCGCCAGCACCAGGGTCAGCAGGCTGATGGCGCGGGTGAGCAGGAAGGTCTGACCGAACACCCGGGACGCCAGGGCGCGAATGCTGGCATTGTCCCGGACAGTCAGATTACTGGTATCCCACACATCCGCCAGCCGGTCGCTGATCTCTGCCATGGTCCGCTCCCCTGGATTGACGGAAAAGCTTTCGAAGCCGGCGCTGAATGCTTCCGGCAACTGTGCCCGGTGGATGAGCACTTCACCGGCGGGCCGGCCGTAATCCGCGTAAACGGCCACAACCGGAACACGGATGTCGGTATCTGCAATGGTTACATCAAGCGTGTCGCCCACCTCCAGGTTTTGGCGACGGGCCAGCTGTTCGTTGATCATCACTCCACCCTGCGCCAGTTGCTGCCACGGCCGGGCGGAGCTTTCCAGAAGCGTCCAGTCCGCGACCAGTTCGCCGACAGGCCCCAGGGCGAACAGGTCCACAGGCGTAACGGCACCTTTTCCGTCGTTGTCGGCAGGGCTGATACTCGCTTCGCCCCGGGTCACCCGATGCCATGGCCCGATGCCTTCAAGCTCCCGCAACTGCGCTGCCCCCAGTTCTGCATCGGCTCCGACGGGCACTTCCACATAGAATTCCGCTTCAAGGCGCTGGGCCAGCCAGTCGTCAAAGGTATTCTCAAAGGTTGTCACCAGCGCCTGAACCGCCAGCACGGTGGCCACGGCAAACTGCAGGGCCACCACCGGTAGTGCCAGTTGCCGGAACATAACCGCCAGTTCCCGGCGCCGCCAGCCGAGCAATGGGCTAACCCCGGTATCACTGGCGCTCCCGGACAGCCTCTGGGCCATCATTGCCAGCAAGGCCGGCGTCAGCCAGCCAGCTCCGGCGAACACCAGGGCAGTTCCCGCAAACACCCATCCCAGCCCCGGGGCCAGCACCACGCCGGTCAGCCCGGCGAGCAGAACAAGGCCTGCCACCCGGAGACCGCGTCCGGAGCTGGCGGCATTCTGCCAGCGACGTGGCAGCACCCAGTCCAGCAGGCATACCGCCAGTACCAGCAGCACCATGACTCCGGCTGCCCGCCAAGGGAGTGACTCATCAGAGCCGGCGTAAAGTGCCACATCAAACAGGTTGTCCAGCGCCTGGCCAAACCCACCGCCCAGCACCCCGGCCAGTTGCGCCCCCAGCCAGAGGCCTGGCAGCACGCACAGGGCAGTCAACGCCATCAGTTCCAGCACCAGCAACTGCCGTACCCGCCGTCGTGGCACCCCGAAGCGGTGCAACAGCGCCAGGCTGTCCCGGCGCTGGGCCAGCCCGAGCCGGTGCACACTGCGCACCAGCAGACCGGTAATCAGCAATACCAGCAGGCTGAGGGCATCCAGGTTCAGCAGGAAGCTGTCCGCGAGCTCGCCGGTCGGCGGCGACAGTGAAAAGTCCTTCAGGGCGTAGGTTTCCGGCAAGCTTTCGTCGTCAGTCCCTGCCAGCAGGTAAAGCTGGCTGTCGGCTCCTTTGGCCGAAAGCATCGCGGCTTCGCTGATATCCATAAACGGTTCGCCGTCCAGGTCACCGGCTTCGCCACCGGGGGCCGACTCACCGAAGCAGCCCAGGGCCAGGGGGTCGATTCCGATCACCCGCCCCTCGGGAGGTGGCCGCTGGACTTCCAGCCAGGGCGCAACGCAGACACCGGCCATGCGCAGCCAGGCAAAGTCATCCACCGTGACCGGCTGGCCATCGGTGCGCACCACCTGAACCCGTGCGGCAACAGCTTCCTCGCTCTGGAACAGGCTGTTGCGGGCCTGGTCGGTGAGCACGGTCACGCCGGTCCAGAGCATGGTGGCCAGTGTGATCATCAGGGCCAGCGCCAGAAGCTGGAACGGGTGCCGGCGATAGTGGCTGATGAACGCGCGGACCAGCATCACGGCTATCCGGGTTGCGTCAGGTCGAGCAGGTGGTCGCAGCGGCCCGCCAGTTCGGCATCGTGGGTGGCCAGCACCAGCGCGCAGCCATTGTCCCGCTGCATGGCAAACAGGCAATCGGCCACTTCATCGGCGGTGTGGCGGTCGAGGCTGCCTGTGGGCTCGTCCGCCAGTATCAGCGCCGGTGCCATGGCGAAGACCATGGCCAGGGCGGCACGCTGGGCCTGGCCACCGGAGACCTGATCCGGATAGCGGTCGGCCTCTGCCCCCACGCCCAGACGCTCCAGCCATTGTCGCTCACCACCGGCAGGCTGGTCGGCCAGGTAAGCCCGCAGCCGCACATTCTCCAGCAATGACAGGGCGGGCATCAGGTTCGCTTCCTGGAACACCACGCCGATGGAGCGCCGCCGCAGCTCCCCCCAGCGGTCGTCGGGACCGGACTTGCCATGGTGGTCGAACGACTCACCCACGATGGTGATCCGTCCCGTATCCGGAGTCTCCAGACCGCACAACAAGTTCAGCAGCGTGCTCTTGCCCGAGCCCGACCGCCCCATTACCGCCAGGGATTCGCCTTCATTGACCGCAAGGGACAAGCCGGCCAGCACCGGCACGTTCTGACCACCGCTGATGAAGCTTTTACCCAATCCTTCAATCGCCAGCACGCAACCGGGCATTACACACTCCGCGGAATAGTGGCTTCGGGATCCTCACCCCGGCGGCGGGCCCGCCATTCCCGGAACTGCTCAAGGTACGACAGCAACGCCGGAATCACCGCCAGCACCAGCAATGTCGACAGCCCCAGGCCGAACGCGATGGACGTGGCCATGGGAATCAGGAACTGGGCCTGCAGCGAGGTCTCGAACAGCAGCGGAAGCAGGCCCCCGATGGTGGTCAGGGAGGTGAGCAGCACCGCCCGCACCCGCTGAACCGCCGCCTCGTTCAGGGCATCGGTAATCCCCAGGCCTTTCTTGCGCTGCTGGTTATAGAAAGCGACGAGGATGATGGCGTTATTGACCACGATGCCGGAGAGACCAAACAGCCCGAACAGCGAGAGAATGGTCAGTTGCAGCCCCATCAGCCAGTGGCCGATCAGCGCCCCCACCAGCGCAAAGGGAATAATGGCCATGACAATCACCGGCATGCTCCAGGACGCGAACACCCAGGCCAGCACCACATACATCAGGCCCAGGCCGATAACCAGGCCGGTTTTCATGTCGTCCATGGTTTCCCGCTGGTCCGCGGCACGCCCTTCAAAGCTGTATCGCAGGTTGTACTGGCTGGCCAGTGATGGCAGCACCTCTTCCTCGAGGCTGGCAATGATCTGGTCGGCGGTGCTGATGCGGGTATTCAGGGACGCCGTTACTTCAACCGCCAGGTCCCCCTCGGCATGCCGAAGCGCCTGGAAACCCTGGCGATGGTCCAGGTTCATGACCTGGGCCAGGGGGACAAAACGCCCGTCGGGCACCCGCACCGTCAACTGCGACAGGGTTGCCATGCTTTCCCGCTGCTCCCGGGGTAGCTGCACGCGCACTTCTACTTCGTCCCGGCCATCCTGGTAGATCTGGGCAATCCGCCCGTCAAAGGCCGCCCGTAGCTGGTTGCCAAGGTCGCTGGTGGTCAGCCCCAGGGCCTCTCCATAGGGGCTGACCTGGTAGATCAGTTGCTCCCGCCCCCAGGGCATGTCGTCTTCGGTATCCAGTACGCCCGGCAGGGTACGCAGCGACTCGTTGAGGGACTCCGCCGCCCGTTTCAGGTCAACGGCATTCTCACCGGTCAGCCGCACGTTCACATCCTTGCCCGGCGGGCCGGACTGTCGCTCGGAGATGGTCAGGTTATCCAGGCCGGCGGGACGGTCCAGGCGATCCCGCCAGGACGTGATGAATTCCGGATTGCGGATGTCGCGGCGGTCCGAGGGTACCAGTTCCACCATGATGGAGCCCAGTTCGTCCCCGGTTCGTGTGGTGCCCTCGGCACCCTGGGTGGTGCCATGGTTGGCAACGGCGTGCAGAATCAGGTCACCCCCCAGCGCCTCCTCGGTTTCGTTCAGTGTCTGCTGCATTTCGGCAACAAAGTCGTCCACGGTTTCCCGGTTGGTGCCGGCCACGAAACTGGCATTGGCATAGAGCACTGACGGCTCCGGCGTTGGGAAGAAGTTGAACCCCAGCCGGCCACCGACCAGCAGCCCAACTGTCACCAGAGCCAGCGCCACGGCCGACGCCAGGGTCATGCCGCGATGCTGCAGGGTATAACGGGAGGCCCTCCGGAAGGGGCCTTCGCGGAAGCGGTCAAAGCCGGTTTCAAATCGTTTGCGCAGGCGTTCCACGGGGCCGGGACCGGACGACTTGCGTTTGCCGGGGGTGAAGGCATGGCGCAGGTGGGCCGGCAGCACGATAAAACACTCCAGCAAAGAGGCAATCAGCACACAGATCATCACCAGGGGAATGTCCCCCAGGATGTTGCCGATCACGCCACCCACCACCAGCAGGGGCATGAACGCTGCCACCGTGGTCAGGGACGACGCCAGAACCGGCCACACCATCCGTTTGGCGGCGCCCTCCGAGGCATAGATGGACTCCTCCCCCATGCGGGCATGGGCATCGGCGTCCTCCCCCACCACAATGGCATCGTCGACAATCACCCCCAGCGCCATGATCAGCGCGAACAGGGAAATCATGTTGATGGAACCGCCGATGCCCCAGAGCACGGCCAGCGCCGCAAGAAAAGCAGTCGGTATGCCAATGGCCACCCACAGGGCAACCCGGCCCGGCAGGAACAGGTAAAGCAGGATAATCACCAGGACCAGGCCGCCCATGCCGTTCTTGATCAACAGGGAAATGCGGTCGTCCAGCAGTTGCCAGGTTTCGTCATAGACTTCCAGTTCAACCGACGGGGGCAGTACCGGCCGGGTATCCGCCAGCCAGTCTTCGAGAATGCCGGCCGCTTCCAGGGAGTTGCCATCCTCCGCCCGTTGCAGCTGAAGCTCCACGGCGGGGTGGCCATCCCGGGTCAGGTTAACCTGACTTTCCCGTGCTTCCTGGCGGATGATGGCGATATCACCCAGGTCCAGGCGGGTTCGCCCGTCACTGAGCACCGGAATGGTCTCGAAGGCCTGGGGGCTGCGGCGCTGTTCCACGGATCTCAATTCCCGGGTGGCATCCTGTTGCCCCATCATCCCGGCCGGCAGGTCGCGGGATATCGCCCCGACCCGGTCGGCAATCTGGTCCAGCGACAGACCGAGCGCTTCCAGGCGTTCCACCGGCACATCAATGCTGATCTGCTGCTCCGGCAACCCGCGAATGGAAACCCGGTCAATGCCCCCTGCCAGCAGCTCATCCTCAAACCGGTAGGCCAGCTGGCGCAGTTCCGTGCGATCCATGTCGCCGTAGACCAGCAACCGGCCAACGGGTTCGTAGCGCTCGAACCGGGTGACCTCGGGTTCCTCCGCTTCTGCTGGCAGGTTGGTAAACTCATCCACCTGCTGGCGCACGTCATCCAGGGCCTGGATGGGATTGGTGTTCTCGGTGAACTCCAGGGTGATGGACGAGACCCCCTGGGCAGAGGTTGATGTCATCTTCTTCAACCCCTGGACACTGCGCAGGCGCTGCTCCAGCGGGTTGGTAATGCCCTGCTCGATATCCTCCGCGGAAGCACCGCTCCAGACCACCCGAACGCTGACGATGTCCAGGGCAAAGTTGGGAAAGAACTGGATGTTCATCCGGGTCAGCGCCAGGGTTCCCCCGAGCAGCATGACCAGCATCACCAGGTTGGCGGCCACCCGGTGGTGAACAAAGAAACCAATGACACCACGGCGACGCCTCATTCGTCCGACTCCGGCCCGGCATCCGCCAGCTCCACTTTCAGCCCGGTCATGGCGTTGGGCAGATGTGTGGTGATCACCCGGTCTCCGGCTTCCAGCTCCTCGGCCGACACCAGTACCCGGCGTTCACCATTCGAATCCCGGGCCTCCCCGAGGCGTTCCACCGTGACCCGCTGCATACGGGAATCATCGGTCATACGGTAGATACTGTCGCTTCCGTAGAGCGCGCTGTAGGGAATGGAAATGGCATTATTCCTGGCAGGCCGTTCCAGCGTTACCGGCAATAATCCACCCGGGCGCAGGCCCCCGGCATTACCATTCAGTGTCAGTATCGCCTCGGTACCCGACGGATCACTGGTACCGGAGAACCCGGAAAGCGTGAAACGGTGCCTGCCATCGGCGGTTTCCGCCTGCAGTTCCTCGCCGGAATCCAGGGCGTCCAGCAACTCCTGACGGAAAACCTCCGGCACCCGGGCCCTGAGTTCCAGCCCCCGGTCCGGATAGACCGAAAGCATCCGGGCATTCTGTGATATGCGATCGCCCTCAGCCACCTGGATGTCGGTCACGACGCCATCAAAGGGGGCCGTTACCGTGGCTCGTTCCGCATCCCGGCGCGCCGAAGCCTGCGCTGCCCGGGCCCGGGCAAGCTTCGCCTCCAGGCTTTGCACACGGGATGGATGCTCATCCACGGCCCTTTGCCGCGCGGTGACTGTGAGGCGGGCGCGGGCCAGGGCATCCGAGGCGGCATCCAGCGCTTCCCGTGAAGACAGGTCGCGGTTAACCAGCGACTGCGTTCGCTCGTACTGTCGCAAGGCGTTGTCCAGGATGTCTTTCTCGCCCTCCAGTGCCTCCTGGTCATTGGCATACCGTACCTGTTCAGAAGCCAGTTGGGCCTTCAGGTCCTGGACATCTGCCTCTGCCTGATCAAGCAGGGGTGCAACGTCAGCGTTGTCCAGCGCCACCAGCAGATCCCCCGCCTTGACCCGCTGCCCTTCACGCACCGGCCGGCTTCCAATTCGCCCGGCCAGGGGGGCAGTGATGGTGGTCTGTTCCGGCGCTACCAGCTCGCCATACAGGGGCAAAACCGGCGTGTGGGTTGCCGGGGCCGCTGCCATCACCTCGATCAGCCAGCTGCGCTCCCTGGCGCTGACCGTTTCCGGCTCCGGCCGGGTAACCTTGAGCAGGATGAAACCGGCAACACCGATGGCAAGTATCAACAGGGGAATGAATCGTTTAGACATGGTTCTCTGGCCAATCGGGGTGTGTCGAAAGGGATGAAACAGGGCTTCATACTATACAGCCTGAATCGGGTTTTGGATCCGGTTCCAGCATGGTGCGTCAATATAGCGCATGCCCGACCACTGCCATATAGCTACGACTTTGGTCTTAATCCGCGCACTTTTTGTCGGAAATCTGATCTAATTCACATTTTTAAGATTATGCTTATCTTGTCTACACATTTATGGGTTCGGGGCAGCCCGTTCCCCGCCGCTAAAGATCTCGCGCATGGATAGCTACAAAGAGCCCCTGAAAGAACTGGCACGCCCTTACCGCAAGGCAGTACTCAAGGCTCTGCTGGTTCTGACGATCATTGGCGCCATACTCTTCTCATCCATGAATCTCCTGAAAGGCAGCTTCCCGCTTGCCATTGTTGAAATCGCAATGGGTGTCTATGCCATCATCGTTTACCGGGCGATCCGTCACACGAGACACCTGGAACGCTGGATCATCGCCTACCTGTTCCCATTTTTCACCGCCATGATGTTTGCCATGGCCACGCCACGGGCCACATCGGCAGTGCATGCGTGGGTGCTGCTGATACCGATTATTTCCCACCTGTTGATGGGGCGGCGGCTCGGGCTGGCCGTTTCACTATTCTATATGGGGATTGCCGCAGTCATCTTCCTGTTCAGGCATCAGGATCAACCGGAGATGATGCAGGCTCTGCCGATCACCAATATCGCGGTGATCTCCCTGTGTATTCTGGTTTTCTCACATGTTTATGAAGTGACCCGTGAGACATCCGAGCGCCAGCTTATGAAGATTGCCCAGACCGATCCGCTTACCGGGCTGGCCAACCGGGCTCGACTCACTGATATTTTCGAGCGTGAAAAGCACCGGGCAAGGCGATACAACTCGCCCATATCCGTGCTGGTTCTCGATCTCGACCACTTCAAGGACGTCAACGACGACCATGGCCATGAAACCGGCGACCGGGCCCTTCAGTACATTGCCCGCACTTTCAGGGAATGCCTGCGGGCGACCGATCTGGCTGCAAGGCTGGGAGGTGAGGAATTCGGTATTCTCCTCAGCAATACCAACAGCGAACAGGCCCTGGAAGTGGCCGAAAAGATCCGTATCGCCGTCGCATCCACCCCCCTGACCATCAACGGCAACGTGATCCGCCTGACACTCAGTGGCGGGGTTGCCGAACTTGGAACCGACGGTGACACGCTGCGTGAACTGGTGCGTGCGGCAGACGCCCGCCTGTATGCCGCCAAGGATGCCGGCCGTAACCAGATTGTCCCTGCCCTGTCTCCATCAATGGTAACGGCCCGAACCTGATCAGACCCAGCGGCAGCGCGCCAGGGTGTAATACAGCAATGGCACCACAACTACAGTCAGCAGGGTGGACATGGCCAGACCAAAGACCAGCGAGATTGCCAAGCCGTTAAAAATCGGATCGTCGAGAATAAAGTAAGCACCCACCATCGCGGAGATGGCCGTCAATGCAATAGGCTTGATCCGCACCGCGCCCGCCAGAACCACGGCCTCCTCCAGCTTTACCCCTTCATCGATCAGTTGCCGGATAAACACCACCAGCAAAATGGAGTTACGCACGATAATGCCCGCCAGGGCAATCATGCCGATCATGCTGGTGGCGGTGAACTCACGCCCCAGCAGGGCATGGCCCGGCATGATACCGATCAACGTCAGCGGTATGGGCGCCATGATCACCAGCGGCAGAATATAGGAGCGGAACTGGGCCACCAGCAGAACAAAAATCATGAACACGCCCACGCTGTAGGCGGCGCCCATGTCCCGGAAGGTTTCATAGGTAATCTGCCACTCGCCGTCCCATTTGAGAGTGCCTTTTTCAGGCAACGGAGGCTGGCCGATGAAATACTGCTCCGGAGCCCCTTCCTGCTGGTTCAGGCGCTCGACCATATCGAACATGCCATACAGGGGTGAGTCGATGTCACCGGCCATATCCGCGGTCACATAGGTCACCGGTAACAGGTCCTTGTGGTAGATCGCCCCCATCCAGTCCGCCTCTCGAACCTCGGCAATACTGGCCAACGGCACCAGATGACCGTCGCGGCTGCGCACATTCAGGGACAGCAACACCGAAGGCTGTGCCTTATCTCCTTCGCCCAGAATTACCCGGATGGGTACCGGGTACTTGGCGTGATCGTCGTGCAGGAAGCTGACGCTGCTTCCGCCAAGGACCGTTCCCAGGGCATCCACCACCTGGGCCTGGGACACACCCAGCCGCGCGGCACGGTCCCTGTCCACCACCACTTCCCATTGCCGGGTTGGCGCTTCGAGGGTTGTGTCGATATCCACCAACCCGTCGACTTCGGCCATGTCCTCCGCCAATTTGCGGGCCAGTTCTGCGCGCCGGGTTTCGTCCACCGCGTAGATCTCGGCCACCAGGGGAGACTGTACCGGTGGCCCCGGGGGTACCTCCACGATCTTCACGCTGGCGCCGTATTGTTCACCAATGTCGGTCAGCGGTGCCCGTAACGACTGCGCTATATCGTGGGATTGCCGCTCTCGGTTTTCCTCGTCGCTCAGGTTGACCTGAATGTCACCGTGGTAAGGATCACCGCGCAGGTAATACTGGCGCACCAGGCCGTTAAAGTTTATGGGGGCGGCCGTGCCCGCGTAGGTTTGCCAGTTAGCCACTTCCTCCACGGTTTCCAGGTAGGCCCCCATTTCCATCAGCACCCGCTGGGTCTGTTCCATGGGGGTGCGTTCGGGCATGTCCAACACCACCTGCAGTTCGGATTTATTGTCGAACGGCAGCATTTTCAGGATAACGGCCAGGAAGACCGGCAACGAGGCAGCAGCCAGCGTCAGGCCCACAACGCCCAGCCCCAGCAATCGACGCCGCCAGGGGTGATCGCCCAGGAAAGGCCCCAGCACACTGCGGAAAATGCGCAGGGACAGGGGGCTGACCCCATCCGCGGAATTCGAGGCTTCGTCCGCTTCGGCGGCCATTTCCCCTTTCTTGTGTTTCAGCAACCGCAGGGCGAGCCAGGGCGCCACCACGAAGGCAACGATCTGGGACAGCACCATGCCGGCCGAGGCGTTGATCGGGATCGGACTCATGTAGGGCCCCATCAGGCCGCTGACAAACGCCATGGGGATCAGCGCCGCCATGATCGTCAGGCTGGCCATGATGGTGGGCGTCCCCACTTCATCGACGGCAACGGGAATGATGTCTTTCACCGCATGCCGGGAATTCCGGATCCGGCGGTTGATGTTCTCGGTGATCACGATGCCGTCATCCACCAGTATGCCGATGGAGAAAATCAGCGCGAACAGGGAGACCCGGTTAAGGGTGAAGCCCCAGGCCCAGGAAAACACCAGGGTCAAAAGCAGGGTAATCAGCACCGCAATACCGACGATAAGCGCCTGTCGCCAGCCCATGGCCGCCAGCACCAGCAACACTACGCACAGGGTGGCGGAGATCAGGTCGGTGATGAGTTTGCGGGCTTTCTGGGACGCGGTCACGCCGTAATCCCGGGTGACCAGCACCTCCACATCCGCTGGCAGGGCGCGATTGCGAAGCTGGTCAAGCCGCTCCTCAATGGCGGTGGTGATGTCGATGGCGTTTTCACCGGGTTTCTTGGCGATGGCCAGGGTCACTGCCGGGTACACTTCCCCTGCCTGCCCCCCTTTACCCGCCTCATGGGCCGGCCCGAACCCCGTCATCACGCTCTGGTCCGCCACGGTACCGCCCCGGCTGATGTCAGCGACGTCTTCCAGGTACACCGCGGAACCGTTATGCATCCCGACCACCAGGCGACGGACGTCATCCACCGATTCCAGCAGGGTTCCGGCCTGCACCGGAATGGATACGTTATCCCGCGTGACCCGGGCTTCCTGGCTGCTGGCATTGGCTGCAGCCAGCGCGTTGCGAATATCGTCGACGGTGAGATTGAAACCAGCCAGCAAGGCTGGATCAAAGCGGATATCGACCCGATCGGCGATGCCGCCGGTGGTATAGACATCCCGGGTGCCGGGAACGCGCTTGAGCGCCACTTCCAGCATGTGCGCCAGGCGGGTAAGCTCCTCACCAGTGTGGCCGTTGACCGGATCGTACAGGGTCAGGGTCATTACCGGCACGTCATCGATGCCCTTGGGTTTGATCACCGGCTGGCTGGCACCGAGATTGGCCGGCAGCCAGTCCTGGTTCGAGTAGACCTGGTTATACAACCGCACCAGCGCTTCCTGCCGGGGCACCCCCACTTCGAACTGAACGGTGATGACGGCCTGGCCCTGCCGTGACACCGAGTAGACATGCTCCACGCCCTCGATCTCGCTCATCACCTGCTCTGCGGGGGTGGCGATGGCGCTTTCCACCTCGCGGGTACTGGCGCCGGGAAAGGCCACCATGATGTCCGCCATGGTGACGTCAATCTGGGGCTCTTCCTCCTTCGGGGTAACCACCACTGCCAGAACACCCAGGATAATGGCCAGGATGGCGAGTAACGGTGTCAGATGGTTGTTCTGGAAAACCCTGGCAATGGCCCCGGACGGGCCTACTGGCGGAAGATCCCGGCTCACGGATTCGCCTCCGCTTCCGAATCGGTGCTCAGATTCAGCCGATCACTGCCTACCAGCCCGGAGGGGTTGGTGACCACCCGCTCACCTTCGCTCAGCCCGGAGAGAATCTCGAGCCGGCCATCCTCCTGCACACCGATACGAACCTGACGGAGGCGGGGCCGGTCCTGGTCATCCAGCACAAAAACCGCCCTCAGCTCACTGCGCTGAATCAGGCTGCTGGCCGGAACCCACAGGGCTTCGCGACGGGCAACCGGCACACCAACTTTGACCAGCATACCGGGGAAAAGGGCACCGTTGGGTTCGTTCAGCCGCATTCGCAGCCGGAAGGTGTGGGTTTCGGGATTGGCGTAGGGGTAAAAGGTCATCTCACCGGTTTCCAGTACCCGGCCATCCGCAAGTGTTACCCGGGCCTGGCGCTCGGTGCGGGCCAGCTCCGCGTACTTTTGTGGCAGATCCACCACTACCCGGAGCTGTTCCAGGGACAACCCGCTGAGCAGGGGCTGGCCGGGGCTGACCGATTCACCCACTTCAACATGGCGGTCGGTAAGAATGCCGCCGTAGGGCGCTACCACACGGGTGTAGGACAGCTGCTCCTCGGCCTCGGCAACCGCTCCGTTGGCCCGTTCCACCCTTGCTTGCGCTGCCGCCAGATTGTTCCGTGCCTGATCAAACTCCTGGCGCGATACCAGGCCGCGTTCGTAAACCGATTCAACCCGCCCGAATTGTTGCTGCGCATCGGCAAGTGAGGCTTCAGCCTCTTCCAGTCCTGCCCGGGCCTGGCGCAGCCGGGAGCGTTGCTCGCTGTCTTCCAGTTGCACAATCAGGTCACCAGCGGCAACCGAGTCGTCCACATCGAAGGGGAGATCCCGGACAGTGCCGCTGGTCTGGGCAGACACCGTGCTTTGCTGAACCGCTTCAATGACGCCATCCAGATGGATGGTCTCATGGAACGACCGGCGCTCCACCGTCTCGAAGGCAGGTTGCGCCGCTGCCAGTGCAGGAAACACAAGCGACAGGATGATCACAAGGAAACCGGGAGAACCCATGCCGACCTCACAGGAAGTTATATGGTTATTCTTTTGAATTACCGGAGTTTAGCAGGCAGGCAAACGTCTGACATTGAGCCGGGACAAAAAAAAGCCCCGGGTGGCGGAGTTGGTTCCACACGGGGCGCAATGTTACCCGCCGGCTATGAGGGGCGGGCAACCGCCATAATCGGTCGTTACCACCGGGCCGTGAGTGCCGCGCGCACGGTACGGCCGGGTTCGTTCACCCTGAATACGCCACTGTCAGAGAGGTTGTCCTTGCTTACGTGGTACGCCCAGGTATTGTCGAACAGATTGTCCACTGCCCAGGTCAGGCTCAGATTGGCCATCAGCGGATGGGTACCAGACAGATTGAATACCCCATAGCCCGGCGAAGTACTTGGATCCAGCCCGGACTCCAGGTCAACATGATCCTGTCGGCGTGCCAGCTGCCACTGGGCTTTCAGGGTGTGGCCCCGTTGGTGCCAGCTCAGGGTCTGGATAAACTGGATGGGTGGAATCCGTGGCAGGGCCTTGTCGGCATCCCGGTTTTCACCCCGAACCGATGCCAGTTTGCTACTGCTACTCCAGGTACCGTTACTCCATCCCAGTTCACCCTCAACGCCCAGGAGACGGGCGTCGATGTTGGTGTAGCGGGTGTCCGTGGTGTTATCCGGGTTGCGGGTCTCAAAGCGATAGACGTAGTCATCCACCTGATCGACCCATACAGCAGGGCGCCACGTCCAGTCACCCTGCCGGCCGGGCAGGCTGACTTCCAGTTTGTGGTGTTTTTCTGTGTCCAGATCCGGATTGCCCACCCACGTGCCTTTCATGGTCTTCTGGGCGACATAGCGTTCATTCACGCTGGGTGAACGCACGCTATGGCTGGCGGTCGCTTCAAGCGACTGGGACGGAGAAAAACGCCATTCTCCCGTCATGAAGCCGCTGACGTTGTTGTCATTGGCCTCAGTGTCTGTAACGCCATAGGCAGAGGCGTAGAGACCAGACGGGGAAAAGGCCATCATGCCACCGGGCATAGGACGGAAGGTCTGATCCGCCCGGGTTGCATCCATCTCGACCCGGTCATAGCGAATGCCGGCACCCAGGCGGGTATTCACCCGGATCTGGTGAAACGCTTCCACAAACACACCCACCCGATCCCGCTCCACACCAGGCCACATCAGGGAAGCCTCGTTGGCAAGATTCGTTCCGTTGTACATGGTGGCGTCCCACTCGTTGCTTTCCACATCCACACCGATCGCAATATCCCTGGTGTGGTTGATGGTCTGATCCAGCACCAGCCGGGCACCCCGGGTAAGGGTCTCGGAGTCGGTCTGCATTTTCATCGTCGACTCACGCAGACTGAAGTTATCCATGACATGGTCCACATCCGCCTGCCAGGCCATCAGGTTCCAGCCACCGTTGGCTACCGGCGCACCCAGCTCGAGGCGGTAAAGATCGGTGTCGGTTTCTGGCGCATCCATACCCCGACCCGGGAACTTCACATCCCGCTCTTCCTGTCGGCTGACCAGACCCTTGATGTAGAAACCGTTGTCGGCGGTCCAGGCAGCATCCACACGGCCTTCAGCGTTTTCGTAGGAACTGCGGACTTCGTTGCCATCACCGTCCTCGTAGTCGTCCGCTTCGTCGTAACCGCCGGCCAGGCGTATAAACGTGTCCCTGCTGCCAACCGCCACACTGCCGTTCACGAGCTTGCCTTCGCCGTTGTCGGAGCCACCCAGAGTGAGGTGGCCTGCGGTACGGTTGTCGCCGGCAAATTCCGGTTTCGCCGTGGTGGCCCCAATCTGGCCACCGGCAATCGGACCCCAGCGCAGGGTCTTGTTGCTTGTGCGCACCTCCAGTACCGGCGCGAGCGCTGTACTCAGGCGACTGGTGGGTGGATCCATGCGGCTGGGACAGGCACCTTCCACCCGCATGCCGTCAATCAGCACGTCAACTCGTTCTTCATTCTGGCCATGAATCACCGGATCCAGGCCCCGGCCACCCATCCGGGAAAGCGAAACCGCGGGGCTGGCCGACAGCCTCTGTACCGGCTCAGTCTGAATGGCAGCTTCCGAAAGCCGCGCCGCCTCGGCGGACTGACCCTCGGTAATCCGGATCAGCAACGGGCTTTCCTGTTCAGGTTGGGCGTTTGCGAGGGGGGCGGCCACAGTGCCGACCATCACAAGGCTGATACAGCGAGCCAGATGGTTTTTTCTCAACATCGTCGGGTGGTCCTTGGAGCGGTTCCGTTAGTGACGCAACTATAACGGGCGGCTTTCAACCTGGCTTGAGACACAATGCCGCACCCCCTTCGGGGTATTCCAAAAATTCAAATAGATTGATTCTTTCCACGCTTGCCAATAAGCGCCCCGCTATGGTGCAATCTATGGCCTTTTTGGTCGGCTGTTATGCAACCAGCCTTCAATACGCGAATTCCGTGAGACTTCCCCATGACTGCAAAACTTGATGAAAAACTGGAACCTATCTTCCAGGATGTACTGCACCGAAACCCCGGCGAGAGTGAATTCCACCAGGCCGTCCATGAGGTTCTGGAAACCCTGGGACCGGTGCTGGTGAAGTATCCGGAATTTGCCGACAAGAAGATTATCCAGCGTATCTGTGAACCCGAGCGCCAGATCATTTTCCGGGTACCCTGGCAGGACGACCGCGGCGAGATTCACATCAACCGCGCCTTCCGTGTCGAGTTCAACAGTGCCCTGGGCCCCTACAAGGGCGGCATGCGTTTTCACCCGTCCGTTTACCTGGGCATCATCAAGTTCCTGGGCTTCGAACAGATCTTCAAGAACGCCCTGACCGGCCTGCCGATCGGTGGCGGCAAAGGCGGCAGCGACTTTGACCCGAAAGGCAAATCCGACGATGAGGTGATGCGTTTCTGTCAAAGCCTGATGACCGAGCTGTATCGCCACCTGGGTGAATACACCGACGTTCCCGCCGGGGATATCGGCGTGGGTGGTCGCGAGATCGGCTATCTGTTCGGGCAATACAAGCGCATCACCAACCGCTACGAGTCCGGTGTATTTACCGGCAAGGGCCTGGAGTGGGGCGGCAGCCGCGCCCGTACCGAAGCAACCGGCTACGGCACTGTATTCTTCACCCACGAAATGCTGAAGGCCCGCGGCGATTCCCTGGACGGCAAAACCGTGGTGGTGTCAGGCTCCGGCAACGTGGCCATCTATGCCATCGAAAAAGCCCATGAACTGGGCGCCAAGGTTATTGCCTGTTCCGATTCCCAGGGCATGGTTGTGCACGAGAAGGGCATTGACCTTCAGACCCTCAGGCGCATCAAGGAAGTGGAGCGCCGCCGCATCAGCGCCTACACTGAGTTCCACAAAGACGCGAAATACGTCGAAGGTGGCAATATCTGGAGCATACCCTGCGACGTCGCTCTGCCCTGCGCCACCCAGAATGAGCTCAATGGCAAGGATGCGAAAACTCTGGTGGAAAACGGCTGCATCGCCGTGGCCGAAGGCGCCAACATGCCCACCACGCCGGAAGGCATCGACATTTTCCAGAACGCCAGGCTGGCCTATGGTCCCGGCAAGGCTGCCAACGCAGGCGGTGTCGCCACCTCCGCACTGGAAATGCAGCAGAACGCCAGTCGCGACTCCTGGACCTTCGACTACACCCAGAAGCGGCTTGAGGAAATCATGATCGATATCCACAAGAACTGTTATGAAACCGCCGCCGAATTCGGTGTGGAAGGCAACTACGTGGTGGGCGCCAACATCACCGGTTTCCTGCGGGTTGCCAGGGCAATGAACGCCATGGGCGTGATCTGATCCTGCCATGACCCGCAATGACCCTCGCCAGCCCGATGACCGGGTTTCCACCGGCCTGACCGGGCTGGACGAGGTTCTGGATGGTCTGCGAATCGGTGATAACGTGGTCTGGCGGGTGTCGGACCTGAACGATTATAGCCGGTTCGTGCATCCCTTTATTGATGCCGCCTCCGATTCCGGCCGCCAGATTATCTATCTGCGCTTTGGTGAACACCCCCCGATCATTGATCAACACCCCTCGGTGCGCACCATCGAGATCGACGCCCTCGGCGGCTTCGAGAGCTTCACCAGCCGGGTCTGGCACCTGATCGAACAGCATGGCCGTGGCGCGTTTTACGTGTGCGACAGCCTCAGCGAACTGCTCAATGCCTGGGCCACCGACGCCATGGTGGGCAACTTCTTCCGGGTGGTGTGCCCCCTCCTGTTCGAGCTGGACACTGTGGCCTGGTTTGCCCTGCATCCTGAAAGACATTCCCGCATGACACTGGATCGCATCCGCGAAACCACACAGGTCATGATCGATGTCCACCGCCACGGCGACAATGTACAGATTCACCCGATCAAGGCCTGGCGCCGGCAATCCCCCACCATGTTCCTTCCCCACCGGGAACAGGCGGGCAGCTTCCAGCCCATCACCGACAGCAGCGACGCTACCCGCTTGCAGGCCAGCCTGGAGCTGGAACACCGGCACCGCCAGCCACTGCTGGATTACTGGGACAGGCTGTTCCAGGAGGCCAGCCGGGCACTGTCCGAAAACGATGAAAGCTGCATCAATGACCTGAAAGAACAGGTGCTGCAGGTACTGATCAGCCGGGAACCCCGGATTCTGGAGCTGGCAAGGCGCTATCTGTCGCTGGAAGATCTGCTTGGCATTCGCAGCCGACTGGTGGGCAGCGGCTATATCGGTGGTAAAGCCACAGGCATGCTGATTGCCCGGAACATTCTGCTGACAGAAGACCCGGAACTCTGGCAACAGCAACTGGAACCCCACGACTCCAGCTATCTGGGCACTGACGCTTACTACGCCTTCCTGGTGCATAACCGCCTGTGGCCATCAATCATGCGCCAACGATCAGAAGCCGGGTACCTGACTGAAGCCCCGGCACTGAGAGCAGGCATTACCGCCGGCCGCTTCCCGGACGAAATCCGGAGCGAGCTGGAGAGGCTGCTGGATCATTACGGCCAGTATCCCATTCTGGTGCGTTCATCGAGCCTGCAGGAAGACGGTTTCGGCAATGCCTTCGCCGGAAAGTACGACAGTGTGTTCCTGGTGAACCAGGGCTCGCCAGAGCAACGGCTGGCTGCACTGGAGGATGCCATTCGCCAGGTCTACGCCTCATCCATGAGCGAAGATGCCCTGCGCTACCGCCAACAGCGGGGGCTGGACCAGTGGGAGGAACCCATGGCCCTGCTGATCCAGCGGGTCAATGGCCGCTTCCACGGCCGCTACTACCTGCCCGATGCCGCAGGGGTTGGCGTCTCCCGCAACACGTTTGCCTGGGACAGCTCCATGAACCCCGACGCCGGCATGGTCAGGCTGGTGATGGGGCTGGGCACCCGCGCGGTGGATCGTATAGAAGGGGATCACGCCTGCGTCATGGCACTGGATCAGCCCATGCGCCGGCCGTTCCGGAACCAGGACGAATCCTACCGCTTCTCCCAGCATCTGGTGGATGTGCTGGACCTCCAGGAAGGAAGCCTGAACACCCGCCCCCTCAGCCAGCTACTGGAAAACACCACCGCCCTGCCCATGGCCCAACTGGCGGAAGTGGATCGGGCGGCAACCTCCCGGGCCGAACAGATCGGCCTTGAAGGCCCGGTCTGGCGCCTGACATTCCGTCCGCTGGTGCAACAGGGGGCTTTTATCTCAAGGCTTTCACGCATGCTGCAGACGCTGGAGGCGGGCTACCAACACCCGGTGGATGTGGAATTCACCCTGCACCTGGACCAGCGGGGCGAGCCTTCCTTCAATCTGGTGCAGTGCCGGCCCCTGGCCACGGTTGGCGATGCCGGGCCGGTGAACATCCCGGACACACTGCCAGAAGACAAACTGCTGTTCCGTACCGAAGGCCATTTCATGGGCGGCAATATCAACCTGGCCATACAGCGCGTGATACGAGTCGATGCCGCCGTATATGCAGACCTCAACATCAATCAGCGCTTTGAAGTCGCCCGGCTGGTGGGGGAGCAGGTCCGGTCCGCCAACGTCTCCACCCTGCTGATCGGCCCCGGCCGTTGGGGAACCAGCAGCCCGGAACTGGGCGTGCCGGTCCGTTTTTCAGACATTGCCGGCATAGCCGCACTGGTTGAAGTGTCGGAAACAGCGGGCCAGATGGTGCCGGATCTCTCCTATGGCTCGCACTTTTTCCAGGACCTGGTGGAAACCGGCATTGCCTATGCCGCCCTTTTCCCTGAAAACGGTCATTGCCAGTACTTCCCGGAGCATCTGGGTGAAACCTCCGCTTCAGCCGGCCCCGGTCCCTCGCCAGAAGCCGCCGTCCGTTTGCATGACCTGACCCGAAGGCCGCTGCAGTTGCGCGGAGATATTGTCCGCCAGCAACTCGTCTGTTACTTCGCCGATTGACCCCGGGCAATCCGCCACGCAATTTCCCCACCGATACCCGGTGTCTGCTGCTAGAATCCCGTCCATGGAATGGCTAACCCACTCACAGACCGGTTTTCAACAGGCTGCCCGATATCTGCTGGGCATGCGGCTGACGCTTGTCGCCATTCAGCTGACAACCATTGCCGTGGCCGAAACCATGGTGGCGCTTGCGCATCGTGCGGAGGCCCTGATTGTTTGCCTGATCTATGCCGCGGCCGCCGTTCTGTCGTGGCTCTGGTTCACCCGTCGGCCACCCCGGTCCACCACGACAGTCAGCCTGGTTCTGACCGTCGATCTGCTGCTTATTGGCCTCTGGCTGTACCTGACCGGCGGTTACACCAACCCCCTGGTTTCTCTGCTATTGCTGCCTATTGCCGTGGCCATCATTCTGGTGCCCCTGGGTCAGAGTATCGCCGTTACCCTCGCGGGTATCGCAATCTATACCTCGCTGGTCCTCTGGCATACCCCGGTCACCCATGAACATCACAGCGCCAACCTGGCCCAGCTGCATCTGGTCGGTATGTGGGTGACCTTTGCGGCAACCGCCGTAATACTTCTTCTCGTTGTCGGTGCACTGGCCCGTCGCCTGCGCCAGCAGCAGTCCCAGCTGGCCCGGATTCGGGAAACCCGCCTGCGGGATGAGCAGATCATCGCCCTGGGGCTGTCCGCAGCTGCCGTCGCCCACCGCCTGGGCACACCGCTGAACACCATGACTCTGCTGGTGGAAGAGATGAAGTCCGCCCTGCCCGAAAACACACCGCTTTCCGATGACCTTGCCTTGATGGAACAGCAACTCGGGCTCTGCAGCACACATCTGCAACAGCTGTCAGCAGCAGCCATGCAGGCGAAAACCGCCCAGTTTGAAACCCTGCCGGCGGAGGACTGGCTGCTGCGCCTGCGGGAGTCTGCCACTCTGCTCTGGCCCGGTGCTGCGATAAAATGGCAGCAACCGTTTCCCCAGTGTCTGGTAACGGTAGATGCCACGCTGGATCAGGCCGTTCTCAACCTGCTTGCCAATGCCGTTACCGCCAGTCCTTCCTGGGTCGCGATCAGCGCCAGGGAGAACAGCGAAGGGAGGCTGGAATTGATTATCGAGGACCATGGCGATGGCTTTGGATCCGCGATGGAGGGTTCCCTTGGCGAGCAGGTGGTGAGTTCTGAAAACGGCCTCGGGGTTGGCCTTTTCCTGTCCAATGCCACCATCCAGCGGCTCGGGGGGACTCTGAAAGCGCGTGCTGGCTCCGAAGGCACAACCATGATTATTGATCTGCCGACGACAACCGATGACAAGCTTACCCGGGAGGACAAAGCGTGAGTGAAAGCCCGGTCTGGTTGCTTATTGATGACGACGACGCCTTCCTTCAGGTGCTCCAGCGCTCGCTCAGTCGCCAGGGCATCGAGTCCCGGCTTGCACGAAGCCATCAGGAAGCCAGAGAAGCACTGGCAGCGGAGGATGCCCATCGCTGCGTTCTGGACCTGAACCTCGCTGGCGAAAGCGGCCTGCAGCTGTTGCCGGAACTCCTGAGCCTGAATCCGCAACTGGAGGTTCTGGTGCTGACGGGTTACGGCAGCATCGCCACAGCGGTTGAGGCCATGCGCCGGGGTGCGGTGAACTACCTCTGCAAACCGGTCACGGTCAATCAGCTGCTTGCGGGTTTCGAACCACTGGATGCGCCGCCCGATCTGCGCAATGAGCCGCCGTCAGTGGAAGAAATGGAGTGGGAACATATACAGCGGATACTGAACGACAACGATGGTAACGTCTCGGCCACTGCACGAGCTCTGAACATGCATCGCCGGACCCTGCAGCGAAAATTGCAGAAGCATTCCCGGTGGCGCCAGTGAAACCCAGCCACAAACTGGCAAAAAAATGACATCCGTCAATCTGTACCGACCAATTGCCCATGGCTATATGGCGCCATTCCGGTAGCATGCCTTCTTCATCGAAAACGATATGTGGTGAGGAAAACCCTGAGCAACACGCCGGGCGTCGCGACAACTACGGACGCCGAAAACCTGCTCAGCTGCTACCCTTGCGCCAAGTCTCACAGGGAGGAGAGTTCGTTCACTGACCAGACTGAATAGCAGACACCAACTCTCATGCCCAGACACCCGACACCCGAACAGCCACCTTCCGAGATCGACCCTGACCGTCTGGCCCTGGTGGCTGCCACCCTGTTTCATCGCAGCCATGAAGCCATTCTGATTACCGATCAGGCCAACCGGATTCTGGACGTGAACCCTGCGTTTTCGAGAATTACCGGTTACAGCAGGGAAGAAGTCCTCGGTCTGAATCCGGCGATTCTCAGTTCCGGGCGTCATTCCGGCGATTATTACCGTTCCATGTGGACCTCGATCGAGAAGACCGATCACTGGCGCGGTGAAATCTGGAATCGCCGCAAGAACGGTGAAGAGTACATTGAACTGCTCTCCATCAGCCGCGTGCATCTGGAGGAACCCGGCCAGTATTACCACGTGGCGGCCTTTTCCGATATCACCGCGCTCAAGAACCACGCCAAAGAGCTGGACCGAGCCGCCAACTACGATGATCTGACCGGGCTTCCGAACCGGCAACTTCTGGAAGATCGCCTGCGCAGCGCCCGCATTCATGCCGACCGGCAACGCCGGACCCTGTCTGTCTGCTACCTGGACCTGGATGGCTTCAAGTCCATCAATGACCGCTACGGGCATCCTGTGGGTGACCAGGCCCTGCGCACGCTTTCGGAACGTCTGACCCGGGCCCTGCGCAGTGGTGATACGGTAGCCCGGATTGGTGGTGACGAATTTGCCCTTCTGCTTCAGGGCGACGACAACCATGAAGCGGTCTATCAGCGCATTCTAGCAACGGTCGGCGAGCCGGTGGAGCTGGGAGACGAGAGTGTCACACTGACTGCCAGCCTGGGCATTACCCGCTATCCGGACGACAGTGCAGATGCCGAAGGCCTGATCCGACATGCTGACCAGGCCATGTATTCCGCAAAAGAAAAGGGCCGTAACCAGTACCACTTTTTCGACCCCGGCCTCGATGAACATCGCCGCCGCCGTCGCAATCAGCTGATGGACATTGCCCGCGCGCTGGAAAATGAAGAGTTCGAGCTGTTCTTCCAGCCCCAGATCCGCCTCACCGACTGCCAGTTGCTGGGCTTCGAGACGCTGATTCGCTGGAATCATCCCGAACACGGCCTGGTTTCTCCGGGTCAGTTCCTGCCTCTGGTCGAGAACAGCCATCTGGAAGTTCCACTTGGCCAGTGGGTGCTCAAGGAAGCCATTCACCAGATGAATGTCTGGAAGGCAGCGGGCGAAGACCTGGCAGTCAGCATCAACATCAGCGCAGCGCATCTGATGGACCGCAGTTTTGCCGATTACCTGGAAAGCTACCTCCATAGTCATCCTGAGGTCCACCCGGGGCAAATCACCCTTGAGGTCCTGGAGTCGACTGCCCTGGAAGATACCAAGCGTGCCAGCAATGTGCTGGCCCGTTGCCGGACCCTTGGCCTGCAGGTGGCGCTTGATGATTTCGGCACCGGTTTCTCATCGCTTACCTACCTGCGATCATTGCCGGTAGACAGCATCAAGATCGACCAGAGTTTTGTCCGCAACATGCTGGATGACGCCAGTGACCGGGCGATTGTCGAGAGTGTGATTTTCCTTGCCCAGCGCTTCTCGTATCCGGTTCTGGCGGAGGGCGTGGAAACCATGGAGCAGGCGCAGTCTCTGCGGCACATGGGCTGCGATTGCGCGCAGGGCTACGGAATTGCGCGCCCCATGCCAGCGAAAGAGGTTCTGGAGTGGGCCAGCCAATGGCGGAACCGCGTCCAGGCAGGAAGCAGCGGAAAACTGGACCAGCTGATCTCGGCTGCTCAGCGGTAACGACGCTGGTCCAGGGTCGACAACCGGTCCGGATGAAACACCATCAGGCCGGTAACAAATGCGCCGTTTACAAAGCCTTCGGGGATCATGAAGAGCGGAAGATACCGCAGATACTCATGGACCAGCTCACCGAAGCTATACACCCCGGCGGACCACAGCATCAGGCACATCACCACGCCTGCCACCGCCACGGAAATGCCAGCACCAAAAAACCCGCAAAAGAAGATATAGGCAAAGAAATTCCGGAAATTCCGTTTTCGCTCCCATAGCATTATGCCGTGGCTGACCAGCGCCGGCACCATCACCGTAACCAGGCCGTTGGCGGCAAAAGCAATCAGTGGTTCCCGCCCGGTAATGACGGTAATGACCAATGCCAGCAACCCCGACAGCACCGCCAATCGCCAGCCCATCATCAGGGTAATCAGGGTCATGCCGAAGACGTGGATGGACAGGCCGGGAGAGATCCCGGCTCGCAGTTGCCAGACAAAACCGAGAACCACCGCAGCCCCGAAAAACGTATGTTGCAGGGCCTGGTCACGGCGAAATTCCGACCAGTTGATCCCCCGGGCAGCGTTAACCAGTATCGCCAGGAATATCAGGCCGGTGATAATTAACTGGCTGGCAGAGAGCAGGTTCTCTGTCATTCCCATGGTGTGAATGCTCCGAATCCGGACGTTGAGTCACCTTGGTACAGGGCCGGGTCAGTACCTGCCAGGCCTCGTAGGCACTCAGAAAAACCTGACCTCCAAGGTCCGCCAGCAACTCCGTGTCCCTGAGGCGGTCCATTACAGGTCCTTTTACGTCCGAAAGATGCAGCCGGACGCCTGCATCCGTCAACCGCTCATTGATCGCTTCCAGGCTTTCGAGGGCTGACGCGTCCACCAGATTGACCGCCGGGCACACCAGAACCAGGTCCTGCAGTTCCGGTTGCCGGGTGACCAGGTCCATCACGGTTTCTTCCAGGAAGCGGGCGTTGGCAAAATACAGGCTTTCATCCACCCGCAGGAAGGTCACCCTGGGGCAGAGTTCAACCTGATGCCGCAGCACATTACGGAAATGCTCGGTACCCGGCACACGGCCGATCACTGCGCTGTGGGGGCGGCTTGTCCGGTACAGGAACAGGCCGATGGACAGGGCCACACCCGCGATAATGCCGGCTTCAACGCTGTGCACCAGTGTCAGTACGATGGTCGCGAGCATGGCGCCGAAATCCGTCCGGGAATAACGCCATGTACGGCCGAGGGCCGGAAAGTCGATCAGGGTGGAGACTGCCACGATGATGGTAGCCGCCAGGGTGGCCTGGGGCAGGTAGGCGATGGCCGGTGTCAGGAACAGGGTGGCAAGGGCAATGCCCATCGCGGCGTAGGCCCCGGCTGCCGGGGTCTCGGCGCCGGCATCGAAATTGACCACAGAGCGGGAAAAACCACCGGTTACCGGCATGCCACCGGAAAAACCGGCTCCGAGGTTGGCGGTACCAAGGCCTATCAGTTCCTGGTCCGGATCAATCCTCTGGCGCCGCTTGGCAGCCAGAGTCTGGCCCACAGACACCGACTCCACGAAACCCACCACGCTGATCAGCAAGGCACTGACCGCCAGTTGCTGCCACAATCCCATGTCCAGGCTGGGCATTGTGAAATCGGGCAATCCACGGGGAACATCACCCACCAGGCGCACACCCTGGGAGTCGAGCTGGAACAGCCAGGCTACCAGGGTGGTAACCAGCACCGCCAGAATGGGTGCGGTTTTGGTGAGAATATCGGCCGTTCTCGGTACCAGGCCCATGGCCATGAGCGCAGGTTTCAGACGTTTTCGGGCAAGTACCAGAAACAGTAACGCTCCGCCACCGACGGCCAGAGTCGCCAGGTTGATGTCTGCTGCCGACATTATCAGGGACTGGCCAATCGACAACAGATTATGGCCGGATGCCTGAATACCGAAAATATGCTTGAGCTGGCTGGCTGCAATGACAATACCGGAAGCCGTGATAAAACCTGAAATAACCGGATGGCTGAGAAAATTGGCCAGGAAGCCGAGCCTGAGAACGCCCATCAGTGTCAGCATCAGGCCCGACATCACCGCCAGCAGAACCGCACCGGCAATGTATTCCGGAGTACCGGATTCCGCCAGGGGCGCCAGCGCGGCCGCGGTCATCAGGGAAGTAACCGCCACCGGGCCCACAGACAGGGTCCGGCTGGTGCCGAACACGGCGTAGATCGCCAGCGGCAGGATACTGGCGTACAGACCCACGTGGGCGGGCAGGCCTGCCAGCAGTGCATAGGCCAGTGACTGGGGGATGAGCATGACCGTCACGATAACCGCGGCCACCAGGTCACTGGTGGCCTGGTCACGGCCATACTCTGGCGCCCATTGCAGGATGGGCAGATAGCGTTTCAGATTCATCGGGAATCTCAGAACAGGTTAACCGGGACTTTCAGGTAAACCTGCCCGTTATCCTCGGCAGGGGGCATATGCCCGGCCCGCATATTAACCTGCACCGACGGCAGGATCAGCCGGGGCATATCCAGTGTCGCATCGCGCTCGGTCCGCATTTTCACAAATTCATCCTCGGAAACACCCTCATGCACATGGATATTGTGGCGGCGCTGTTCCGCTACCGTGGTCATGTGCTGGTATTCATCCCTGTCCGGCGCCTTGTAGTCGTGGCAAAGGAAAATGCGGGTCTCGGGAGGCAATGCCAGGACCTTCTGAATCGACTGGTACAGTGTCCGCGCATCACCGCCGGGGAAGTCGCAACGGGCTGTGCCGTAATCCGGCATGAACAGGGTATCCCCCACGAACGCCGCATCCCCGATAACATAGGTCAGGCATGCGGGGGTGTGACCGGGCGTGTGCAACACACGGCCTTCCAGGTTACCGATCCGGAACGTGTCACCCTCATTGAACAAAGCATCAAACTGGCTGCCATCCCGGGCAAACTCGGTACCGGCGTTGAAAGCTTTGCCGAAAATCTCCTGAACCTCGACGATATGGGCCCCGATGCCTGTTTTACCGCCAAGCTCCGTGTGCAGGTAAGGCGCTGCGGAGAGGTGATCGGCGTGAACATGGGTCTCGATGATCCACTCTACCTTGAGGTTCCTGTTCCGGATGTAGTCAATGATCTCATTGGCGGACCGCACATCCGTCTTGCCCGCGGCATAGTCGAAATCGAGCACGGAATCGATGATGGCACAGGCGTTGCTGTCAGGATCACTGATTACATAACTGAAGGTATTGGTGGGTTCGTCGAAAAAGTGCTGGACGAGTGGATTAGTCATGGTACTCATCTCCCGGTGATTCACATTTAGTTCTAAGCATATACTAAAATGAAATATGAAGGGAAATGAAGTTTTGTTATAGCCGCGATGGCCCTGATGCATTAGCGAAACAATCACGGCCGGCGCTTTTGGCGATGTAGAGCCTGTGATCCGCCGCACCTAGCAGCGATTCCGGGGCAGGATTCGTGGAACCATCATCGCCAACGGCTGCAACCCCCGCGCTGACGGTCAGTGGGATACACTGCTCTTCAAAAACAAAATCGTAACTTCTGACTTTCGCAATGATCCGGTTCACCAGCGCCCCTGCAGCCTCACCGTCCGTTGCCGAAAAAGCCACCACAAACTCCTCGCCACCGAAACGGGCCACCACATCCGTGGCCCGGGTATGTTCAAGCAATATACCGGTGAACTCCCTCAGCACGTAGTCACCGGCCAGATGGCCAAGGGTGTCGTTAACCAACTTGAAATGATCGATGTCAAACAGAGCCAGTGCGAAAGGTTGCCGCTCACGGCTCCACAGGGCGATCATTTCATCCAGGCGGGGGTAGAGATAGCGACGGTTATGAAGCCCGGTCAGCGGGTCTCTTATGGACTGGTTCAGGAGTTCTTCTTCAAGCCGGTGCCGTTCCAGGGCACCGGATAGCAACCCGGATACTATGATCAACAGGTCAGCCTGGTCGGTGCGCCATTCCCGGGGGCTCAGGGAATCCACTCCGAAGAAACCGGACACCATGCCCCTGGTTCGCACCGGCACACAGAACATGGAACAAACCCCCTGCTCCGTCAGTAAGGCTTTCTCCGGACCAGCCTCTTCCGGGAGCGCAGCCACATCCTCGATAAAAACCGGGCGATTCGCCAGAATCATCTGGTCAATCTGCTGGTGCCACCAGGCGAAGGTATCAATTGGTACCTGCTGCTGGGAGTCAATGAGTGACTCCACACCCTCACGGCACCATTCGTGGGTATTGGTCATTTCCGCACGCTGTTCGGGAACACTGTACAGATAGGCCCGGTCCACTCCGAAAAACCGGCCAATCGCTTCCAGTACCTGATTAATGCTCTGATCGATGTCGCCAAAACCACGGGTGATAAAATCCGAAGACAGGCGCGCGATCAGCTTCTGGAAACCCGCCTGGAAGGAAAACTCCGCCTCGCTCTCCCGCAGGGAAAACTCCAGGTCCTTGAACGCCTGGATATCGTTGAACTGGCCATACCAGAGCACGCTGCCATCGGCCTGTAGTTCCGGTATCGAATCAGACTCGAACCAGTGATAGTCACCACTGACAAGACGCATTCTTGCCTGGTGCTGCCAGGGTGTGAGTTTACTGGCGGATTCCTCAATACTGGCGGCAACGCCGGCGACATCCTCCGGATGTACCACCGAGAATACCACCTGGCCATCACGGTTCAGATCCCCGGGCTCGAGCCCGAACAGGGTCCGGACCCTGTCACTGACAAAAGGGTAGCGATGGTGCAGGCCATCCGCACTGCGCTGGTAAATAAACAATATCCCCGGCACGCCCGAAGCCAGCTTCGGGAACAGATCGGGGAAGCCGCTTTGCTGCCCGTCATCGTCAATTTGCGACATAGATGCTCTGTTACCCAGGAAATGAAGGGCCATGTCCACCCTCAGTTACTGAGAGTGTAGAGCAAGCAAACATCTGCAGCGAGGCGCTCATTCCCAATCCGGCAGGTTTTCCTGCACCAACAGGCCGCCAACCTGAAGGGGGTTTAACCCGCGGGGCTGGGCAAATGCGGACATAACGGCGACAATCACGGCACGGACCGGCCTCGCAAGGAACAGGAGTTCAGCTTCACATGCCACTACAAACGCCCCTCCCCCGACCCCAGGGTGCGCCTGAAAACAAACGGGCGCTATGGTCCTGGGCATTTTATGACTGGGCCAACAGCGCGTTCTTTACCATCATCCTGACGTTTGTCTTTGCCCAGTATTTCAGTGCATCGGTTATGCAGAATGAGGTGGCCGGCACCGAGGCCTGGGGTACCATTGTAGGCGTTTCCGGCGTCATTATTGCCATTCTGGCTCCCATCCTGGGGGCCATTGCGGACCAGTCGGGCCGCCGCAAACCCTGGTTTATCAGCTTCACCCTTTTGTGCGTAGCATCCTGCGCCATGCTCTGGACCATAACACCGGACCAGGATCAGTTCTGGAAAGCGGCCCTGTGGGTGGGCCTTGGCACGCTCGGTGCCGAATTTGCCTTCATTTTCTACAATTCCATGTTACCGGACCTGGCCAGCCAGGAGCGCACCGGCCGATGGTCTGGCTGGGCCTGGGGCCTCGGTTATGTCGGCGGTGTTCTGAGCCTGGTGGTAGCGCTGTACGGCTTTATCGAGACTGACTTCAATCCTTTCAACCTGAACCGGGACGAGGCCGAGCACGTGCGTGCCACCTTTGTTCTGGTCGCTGTCTGGTACCTGGTGTTTGCCCTGCCAGCGTTCTTCTTTATTCCGGATCGGCCGTCCACCGGCCTTAACCTGGCTGCTGCTACCCGGGCCGGATTCACTCAGCTGAAGGAGTCCATTGTCCATGTACGCCAGTACAGGGAAATCGTGCGTTTTCTGATCGCCCGCATGCTCTATACCGATGGCCTCGCCACTATCTTCACGTTCGGTGGTGTATACGCCGCCGGCACCTTCGATATGAACACCACGGAAGTACTGCAGTTCGCCATTGCCCTGAATGTAACAGCGGGACTGGGCGCGGTTGCTTTCGCCTGGATTGACGATGCCCTGGGCGGGCGTAACACCATTCTGCTGTCACTGGTGGGACTGGGAAGCAGCGCGCTGGCCATCCTGGTGGTGGACGGAGCCACGGCATTCTGGGTGTGGGGCATGATCCTGGGTATATTCGTGGGACCGCTGCAGTCCGCCAGCCGCTCCCACCTGGCCCGTGTTGCCCCACCACACCTGCAAACGCAGATGTTTGGCCTGTTCGCCTTCTCCGGCAAGGCGACAGCCTTCGCCGGCCCATTGCTGGTGGGCTGGGTCACGGCAATAACCGACAGTCAGCGCTGGGGGATGAGCACGATCCTCGCTTTCCTGCTGGTGGGATTCCTGCTGATGCTGACAATACCAGCCACGGAAACCCGAAAACCAGACTTGTAACCAACTGGGCTGGATTACGTTTTAGCAGGTTACGCAGCCAGTCCGTGTCCAGGTGGTCGCTGCTTCAGGCCGCAACAAGCTTCTTCACGTTAAGCTCTTTGCGATCCTGTTCAGCCTGCCAGAGCTCATATTGGAACTGCTGATTCAGCCAGCTTTCTGCCGAGGTATCAAAAGAAATAGAGAGCCGGATAGCCATTTCGGGATTGATACCGGCCTTGCCGGGCTGAAGCTGTTCCTGGTAGTTGATCACGACCATGGCATTCTGATCGTAGTTTTAGTTGTAGTCCTTGAAGCGGGGCATGCCAACGACTCCTTGTCCGTTTGCCTGATCCTATCAAACCGGAGCGGGGATTTCGGGGTTTTTCTACAGGCTCAACGCCTGCAGCATGCGCGCCCTTGAAATGGAGCCGAAGGCGCAATGTAAAGGGCGTCGCCGTGCCTGCATTAGTTAGCACTTGTTGACGCCAGTGTATATGCTGATAATATACTTTTATGATCAACTGGGTACAAGTTACTGGCTTTGACTGGGACGAAGGCAACTCCCGCAAGAACGCGGAGAAACATGGCGTAAACCAGTCCGAAGCGGAAGAAATTTTCTTTAACGAACCACTTCTGGTGCTGGATGACTCCAAGCACAGCCAGACTGAGGCCCGTTTTCACGCCCTTGGTGTAACGGATGATGAGAGACTGCTCCACATTACGTTCACACTAAGGCAGAACGGTACGCTGATCAGAGTGATTTTTGCTCGCGACATGCACCGTAAAGAGAGGGCTGTTTATGAGCAAGCTAAAAAAGATGCCTGAATTTAAAACTGAAGCAGAAGAGCGAGAGTTCTGGGAAACCCACGATTCCACAGATTACCTGGATTGGAGTCAGGCCAAGCCGGCATCGTTCCCGAAGCTGAAACCCTCAACCAAGACGATCTCACTCCGGTTGCCGGAAACCTTGCTTGATCGGATCAAAATCGAAGCCAACAAGCGGGACATGCCCTATCAATC
>NZ_LIHP01000011.1 GCF_001314605.1 Marinobacter sp. HL-58 | reverse complement strand
TTCGGAGAAAGTGATCTGATCCATGGTGGCAACGAATCCTATGCGGTTGGCGATGGCCGTATTATCGCTGATTTCGAGACTTATTCAGAGTCTCCCTAAGTAATCGGCGCTATCAATAGTGCATGGGACTTAGGTGGAAAATAAGCAGAAACGCCACAATAGGTTGTCATTAGTGGTGAAGTCTGGTGACTCTAAGGCGGAGAGAATTTTTATATCTTTTGAAAAAATAAAACTATAAATAAGTGGGGCGATAAATTTTTGTACCTGATTTTTTTCGGGACAGCTCTTTCTATATATTCTCCGAATGAGCGTTGAATCTCAGTAGCTTGCCTCTGTTAACTTATAAATAACAAGGTGTTTCCCTTGTCAATTATCCGGAGGATTACCATGTGGATATTATATAACGTGATTAATTTCACAGTTTTTAAAACTAATGGGTAGGCAAATCGTGATTAATATTGGTAGGTTCAGGTTGTTGCCTGATTGACCGGTCGAAGGAGCAACATGGAAGTGGTTTAACCAATGACTAAGGAGAAATAGGTATGCGTGAATTGAATGTGCAGGAAGTTGAGCAAGTAAGTGGCGGTTACTTGCCGCTCATACAGTTTGGTGCAGCTTTAGTGAGGCACCACACCTCCAAGAAGCTGACCCAGGCAATTACGACACGGGTCGCTACACCGAATGCAACTTATCAAGCAGCAAAACAGCTGGATGAAGGGGTAAGTATTCCTGATACTCAAGAGTCCCCGCTTCCCCAGCAAAATAGGGCATTCTAATATATAACCTAAAATGCTTCCCTCTGCTTTAAGGGGGAAGCATACCCTTTTTTTAAAGGAGTTGTGTTGTGAGTGGTTCAGGGGCAATATTTGTTATTATCATCTCACTGATAAGTTATTATTTGGGAGTGCCTCTTTGGCTTCTTACATTGTTTGTAATAATTGGTACGTTTATCGAGCTTATGATGATTAATAAGTCGAAAGATGAGTGAAGCCTATCTTAAGTATGCAAAAAAACAACGGAAAAAAAGAATGTCCGTACTGTAGCGATCCAAATATATCAGTGGTGCGAGCGCTCTTAGCATCTGAATTTGCACCAGCAGTATGCAAGCGTTGTGGTGGGAAGTCCATTCTTGAAAATTGGCTGGGTGGAAAATATTCTACTTTTTTTGATGTTTTATTTTGGGTGACATTTATATGGGGTCTCACGACGGATCAATTAGCGATATTTGCAATATTTCCATTAGTATTTATAGGGTATCTGGTTTTAAGGGTTAAATCGGAAGAATTGCATAAAGTGTCTGATAAAGAGGTGTTGGATGCGAGGCAATGGATATTTAGTAATGTGCTTCTAGTTGGGCTATTAATAGCGGTGGTTGCAGCCATTATCAAAGCTTTCTGATTTATGTGCGGTTAGTAGTGATAATAAAGTAAGGTCTTTGGTAGGAGTAGCAAGCTGGAATTAACTGAATCACACAGTGGCACCAATTATGTTTACTTAGTACTGAATTCAATAATATTGGTGGGAAATCGATGTCAGCCACATTATTTAAGATCTGGATTTGTTTCACGCTAGCCGGAATTCTACTTTCGGTCTTTCTGGATCATATATTTCGTGAGGCTATGGGTCTGGATTTTTTGAGCCAGATTGAGATTTTCTCCGCCGTATGGTTCGTTATACTTGGGTTAGCACTAATACGGTATGAAAAACTATTGAGCAAGATTAGATAGGAACATTCTGGGTGCGCGGATTTTCCAGAAGTGTTCATTTTTCTTCCGTCAGGTTAGATGTATATGGAGATAAGCGGATCTATTTTATGGACTTAAGATATATAGTGACAGCGATAGGTCTGTACTGGTTGTTGCGAGACGCCACGCGGTTTTTAATGGGTAAATTCGGCAACGATAAGGCCATGAGATTATTGAGGTTTTTTGAAAAATATGAACATCTGAACAAATGGTTTGACAGATTTTTGTACCTGATTTTTGCCTGGATAGCTCTTTCTTATGTATTTGCCGACTGAGAGCTGAATCTTGGCACCCTTTTCCTGTTAACTCAGATATTACACGGAGGTTCCCATGCCAAGGTGGCACTTAAGCAGTTTTTTCCTGTTCTTTACACTCCTTTTCTCCCACTCCGGCCTTGCCGAAACACAGATCGAAAAGCCCGAACTCGACTTGCGGGACTACCGACATATTACCCTGGAAAACGGTCTGGAAGTGTTGCTCGTTCACGACGACGAGCTCACGGTTGCCGGTGCTGCGCTGACGGTTCCATTGGGTGGTGATGATGACCCGGAGGATATCCCTGGCCTGGTTCATCTGTTGGAACACATGCTGTTTTCAGGGTCTGAAAAGTATCCTGACCGGGGCGGGTTTACCGACTATATCAGCAGTGCGGGGGGAAGTTATAACGCCTATACCGCTGCGGACCACACCAACTTTTTCTTTCAGGTCGGTGCCGATCGTCTGGAGGAAGGCCTGTCCCGTTTTTCCGATTTCATTATCGCGCCGTCGCTTGAGCCCGATGCGGTCGCCGACGAGATTGCCATTGTGCAGTCCGAGTTTGATGGGCGCCGGGACCAGTTGGGTTGGCGTATGCAGAATGTTCTGCGCCAGCAGGTGAATCCGGACCATCCCGCGTCGCGAATGGCGATGGGTAACCGGGAATCGTTTGAAGGAGTCTCCCATGAAAATCTGGTGGAGCGCCTGGACCTTTACCACGGCCTGTATTTCACTCCTGGCAAGATGAAATTGGTGGTTATGGGCCCCCAGCCGATGGAGCAGCTCCGGGAATGGGCGGAAAGGTCTTTCGCGCCGGCTGAATCGGGAGAGGATGATGCTGCCACAGCGTCCGGGGCTGAGGTGCCGCTGCTTGAGCACGATGGCCTGCCCGCCCGGGCCAGGCTTCAAACCGTGGGTGACACCGATGTACTCAAGCTTTCCTTCGAGGCAGAACCGGAACACCTGTTCTACCAGACCAAACCCTACACCTTCCTGGGGCGCGTGTTATCCAGCAAGAAATCCGGGCGTCTGGCCGCGGCTCTCAAGGAGCGGGGCTGGATTGACGAACTGAGCACCGGCATGGATTTGCAGGGTGCGGATTACGCCACTTTCAGTGTCCGGATGACCTTGACAGAGGAGGGTGTTAAGGCCGGGGATCGTATCATTGCCAGCATCTTCGATTATCTCGACACAATGAGTGAATCAGAGGATCTGGCGGCACTTTACGAAGAACAGAGCCGGCAGGCGCAAGAGGAGTTTCGTTTCCCCCGCAAGGGCCAGGTTATGCAGGAGGTCTCCGGCCTGGCGGTGTCGTTGCTGCGCTATCCGGTAGAGGAGGTTTTGACGGCGCCCGCACTGATGTCCTCGTTCGATGAAAAGCTCGTGCGCTCTATCCTCAAGGATATGACACCGGATCAGGCTTTGGTGACCCACGCGGGTGATTTCGGAGATCTGCCGGATGTTGAGCCGGTGACCGGCATTGATTACGAGGCAGTGAGCCCTGACGACGACACCTTGACCCGCTGGAAGGACAGTGATTCGGGGGTAAACGCTAAACTTGCCATCCGCGAGAATCCGTTCACCGACGATGAGAAGGTTGTTCACCCCCTGGCCGATAACACCGCGGAGCTGCCGGTGAACCTGTCTGATTCCCGTGGCCTTGAGATCTGGCACCTTCAGGACAAGGAGTTCCGGGAGCCTCGCGGTGTTCTCACCATTGCTATCGAATCGCCCATGATCGAACAGAACCTGAAGGATGCCTCCACCAATCTGCTGTACAGCTTTATGCTGGCTGAAGAGCTGACGGAGTTGATGCAGACCGGAAGCGATGCCGGCATCCAGTTTATGGTGAACCGGATGAATCAGGGTGTTGGCCTGTCGGTCCAGGGCTTCACCGGTAAACAGGAAGACTTCCTGCAGCAGGTGGCGGATGCCATTCACAACCTGGAGGTCACACCGAAGCTGTTGCGCAAGACTCGGGCCAAAGCCAGGGTTCAGGTCGACGGGTTGGAAAACGCTCAGTATTTCGAACAGATGATGACAGCCCTTAACAACCGCCTGCGCCCGGGGGTGAACGGGCCCCGTGAGGAACTGGCCGAACTCGGCGGACTGGGTGTTGAAGACATGAAGGCCTTCCACCGCCAGTTCTGGAAGGCTCCGGAAGTGATGATGATGGCCCTTGGAAACTACCGGGAGAAACATGCACGGGCGTTGGCTGATATATTCACCAGTACCCTGGAGATTGAGCCGACACCCCTGGGTGAACGGTTTCCGGCCGCTGAACGTTCCGGGCCCGTTGAGCAAAGGGTAGGCTGGGTGCCTGCGGGGGTGGCTGCCCGCTATTACCCGGTAGACGGCGATCGCAGAGATGTCATGGCCGCAACCATGCTGACCACCCAGATGCTGCACAACCGCATCTTCCAGCAGTTCAGGGACTCACAGCAGTGGGGCTATGTTGCCTTCGCCACCTTGCTGCAAGGGTACGAGGAGTGGGGAACAACCCTGATGCTCCAGGCCCCGGACATGAAACCTGGAAAGCTGGACGAAGAAATTGCTGCAGTTCTGGATCGTTACCGTAAAGAGCTGCCAGACCTCACCGAAGAGAGCTTTGACCAGTATCGCGATGGTATCCGGCAGGCATTGGGCGCACGCAGGCAGAATTTGCAGGGGTACGCCTCCTATTGGTGGTCTACCCTGCGGGAAACGGGAGAGCCAGTTGATCGGGCAGGTGAAGTGGAGGAAGCCCTTGATGCCATGACCGTGGACTCCTTCCGAAGGCTCAGCCGCACACTGATCGCGGACGATGCTCCAATGCTGGCGCTGTTGTCGTCTGACCCGGAACCTGAACCGAATTGATGCGACGGCTATTGGTATTGCTGAGGTCAGTGAGACTCCTCCTCAGCCGCCCAGCTGCCATACCCCAGCTCCATAACCCGTGCCACTTCCTCTTCGGGTATGGCGCTGAGGTCACCCAGCTCCAGGGTGTCGTAATGAAATGCGTAAAGGCGTGAGGCAAACTCAGCCACTGGCAGGGATGCTTCACCCTTTATTTCGCCATGCCCCCTTGTTGAGCAGGTGATGCCCTGGCCCCAGTCCTGGCCGCTGTCGTTGTTGGGGTTGAAGAAATACACCCGCATCTCGTTGGTGGGGCTCAAGGCCACTCGCTGGATGGTGATGGCGTGGCGGCCGACGAAGCGGGCAGCGCTGTCGGTGACTGCAATACCGGCAGGCTGGTGGTGAATCACCGGCAAGTTGCCGTTGTAATAGGGGTGGTAGCTGGCATAGAAATGGCGGATGAAGCCTTCGTAGTCCCTGATCTCTCCGGTGTGGATATCCGCCACAACCTTGAAACCATGGCTGACCCACCAGCCGTAGAATTCCGGGTTGATCCAGCGATGGGCATCGTCGTCCCGGTCTTCACAGCGGCGCCACATTTCACCGTAAATACGGTCAAGGTGGGGAATGAGGATCAGCGAGACCGGGTCTACATCCACCGGTGTTTCCTTGACCAGGCCCGGCTCCAGGTTCCTGGATGATACTTCCCAGCCCTCAAACCGTCCCAGTACTTCATTGTCCCTGGCTGCCCAGGCCAGCACCTGAAGCAGGTAATCCGCCTCGTTTGCCGCCCACATGGACAGCCCGATTGCGGACTGGCAACTGGGATTGTTGCCCTGGCCCACGCCAAGTGGCTGACCTAACAGGTTGAGTACCCCCGCCAGCAGGAACACTCTCGGTGGTACTGCATCACCAAACGTTTCTGCCAGGGCCCGTTCCGTTTCCGCCGAGAGCCTGAGCTTTATCTGCCGCCAAAGTGCCTGGGCCACGGCCGGTGTGAACAGCGAGCCGCGTTCGAGCATCATGGTGAGTCCGTACACGGCCTGGCAGGTTTCCGGATGGATCGCTTCGTCGATCAGGGTATGGACCAGCTGGTTGTAGCAATAGAAATCATCCAGCCCTGTCATGGTCAATCCGAGCGCGGTGGGGATCAGTTCATCCTCGTTGCTGCTCCTCAGGAACCTCAGAAACACCGCATGGTAGGGTGAGGCCAGCCCGGTATCGTGCATGTTGCGGGCAAATTCCGAAGCTTCCGCAGACAGCGCAATATCGTCCATCGTGGTCAGCCGCAGCTGGTAAACATCCAGCCCGGGGTCTTCCCGGCTGCCCGGTGTAGGGGCGAACAGGGCGCGTACCAGGCGGGTGGCATCAGCCGTGCCCGTAGTCTCCAGTTCCGGGTCATAAAGGCATTTGGCGATCTGGCCGATCATGTCGCAAATGCTGTCCACCTGCACCGGCCCCTGTTCCAATAGTCGCCAGACCTCTGCAACCAGGCTGTCCAGCAGGCTTTCGTAGCCAAGATGGGATATCAGGTACTGGTAGAGCCCCTGTACGATAACCCCGAGTTGTTTTGGCCTTTCACGGTCGGCTTCGTTGAGGGTGCCGGAAAGCAGATCCAGATTCAGAGCCATTACCTGGGTCAGGAAGTGCCGTGCCTGTTCCGAAGAAATTCCGGGATGAAAGTAGTCACCCCGAACGACCGCCAGCAGGCGGATCTCGCTGATCGCTTCCACAACAGTGGTAACGGCGCCGGCTTCACGAAGTGAATGCTTGGCCAGGGCAGGCTGAAGTATGCCCGGTTTTGACCAGTCACTGGTGCCGAAGATACCCGCGGATTCCAGCGACCGCACGCGGCGATACAGGACATCAAACCCGCCTGGCAGTGTCATCAACACGCGCGCCCGCTCCAGCAGGTTAAGGCTGGAGGCGTTCGGTGACGAGCTCCGGGCACGGGCGAAATCTGCCAGGGCGGCATCAAACTGCATTGAGGCCTGGGCAATATCCAATAGTCAGCTCCCTTTGTGTTGATCCGCATCCATGGGGACAGATGCGGGTACTGCCACTGGCAGTGTAGTTGTTCGTTAATTCCGGGAACAAGAAATTCCTTTCGTGCGTCCTTGGGCTACCGCACAACACAATGGAGGACACCATGAGCGAGACAGCAACACAACTCACCGAACCAACTGAATATGTTCAGTTCTGGAATGACACGCTGGCGGACAAGTTTGACCGGTTTCGCCATATTCTGATGGAAGGCCTGAGCTACCACAGCCGGATACCTCTGGAGCGTCTTGCAGTGACGCCGGGTAGCCGCATTCTGGATGTTGGCTGCGGCTGGGGCGACACAGCTATCCAGCTGGCCCGCAAGACGGGCCCCGGCGGTTATGTGCTTGGCGTTGACTGCGTCGATCAGTTTCTGACCAGGGCGCGTTCAGAGGCCCGTAAGGCGGGTCTGGACAACATCCGATTCATTACGGAAGACGTGGAGCGGTATCCCTTTGATGGTCGTTTCGATCTGTGTTTTTCACGCTTCGGCATGATGTTTTTCGAGAACCCCGTGCGGGCCATGAAGAACATCCGCCGGGCACTGCGGCGAGGGGGAGAGCTGATGTTCATTGTCTGGCGCAGCAGCGACCACAATCCCTGGCTGGGAATGGCAAAGGAGGTGGTCCTGCGGTACCTGCCAGAGCCGGGAGACGGCGCAAGATCCTGTGGCCCGGGGCCCTTTTCCATGGCCAATACCGAGGTTGTGTCGAAGCAACTGGTGATTGCCGGGTTCAGCGACATAGAATTCGAGCAGGTTGATGGCCCGGTTACCGTTGGGGATTCCGTCCAGGACGCGATCAACTTCCAGCTGGCCATCGGGCCGGCCGGGGAGGTTTTCCGGGAGGCCGGGGAGCTCGCTGAACAGCAGCGTCCGGAAATCGAGAAAGCCCTGCGCGAGGCCCTGACTCCCTATCAGGACAAGAAGTCCGGGCAGATTGTCATGCCCTCGAGTTCCTGGTGTATCACCGCCCGGAATCCCGCGAACGTGCATTAAGCGTCACGGGTGGAAGCCTCCGGTTCTCCCGGGGGCTTTCCATCCGGGCGGGTTATTGCCTCTCGTTTCGTCGCATCAGATACCAGGCGATAAACGCAATCAGCGAGACCGCCAGAATAATCAGCGCCGCCAGCGCGTTGATTTTCGGTGATACTCCCATCCGCACGGACGAGAACACCACCATGGGCAGGGTCGTCGCCCCGGGACCGGAGACGAAACTGGCAATCACCAGGTCATCCAGCGACAGGGTGAAAGCCAGCAGCCAGCCGGATACCAGCGCCGGGGTAATCACCGGCAGGGTGATCACGAAAAAGGTCTTCAAAGGCGTGCAGCCCAGGTCCATCGCCGCTTCCTCGATGGAGTGGTCCACTTCCCGCAGGCGGGCGCTGACCACCACGGCCACGTAGGCGCTGCAGAAGGTGGTATGGGCAATCCAGATGGTGGCCATGCCGCGGTCGGTAGGCCAGCCGATAGTCTGGGCCATCTGTACGAACAGCAGCAACAGCGACAGGCCGGTGATCACTTCCGGCATGACCAGGGGCGCGCTGATCATGCTGGAGAGCAGGGTGCGGCCACGGATGCGCCTGAAGCGGGTCATTACGAACGCGCACAGGGTACCCAGGCACACCGCCATGCTGGCGGAGTAGAAGGCGATTCTCAGGCTCATCCACACTGCCGATAGGATCTGCTGGTCACGGAACAGCTCGCCGTACCAGTGGGTGGAGAAACCCGCCCACACCGACACCAGCCGTGAGGCGTTGAAGGAATAGACGATCAGCACCAGCATGGGCAGGTACAGGAACAGCAGGCCCAGCACCAGCATCACTTTTGAAAAGCTCATCGGCCGTGACTTAACCATGCTTTTCCATCTCCCGTGCCTGGAAACGGTGGAACAGGATGATGGGAATCAGCAGAAGGGCGAGCATCACAATGGCCAACGAAGACGCCACCGGCCAGTCACGGTTGTTGAAGAACTCTTCCCACAGCACCTTGCCGATCATCAGCGTGTCTGGCCCGCCCAGCAGTTCCGGAATCACGAACTCGCCCACCGCGGGAATGAACACCAGCATGGAACCGGCAATGATGCCGGCCTTCGACAGCGGCAGGGTGATGGCCCAGAAGGTGGTCAGGCTACGGCAGCCCAGGTCCGAGGCCGCCTCCAGCAGGCGCACATCCAGCTTCACCAGGTTGGTGTAGATGGGTAGCACCATGAAAGGCAGATAGGCATAGGCAATGCCCAGCACCACCGCGAAGTTGGTGTTCAGCATTTTCAGGGGGGCGTCGATGGCGCCCAGCCACATCAACAGGTTGTTCAGCAGGCCCTGGTTGCCGAGGATACCCATCCAGGCGTAGACGCGGATCAGGAATGAGGTCCAGGAGGGCAGCATCACCATCAGCAACAACACCATCTGCATCCGGGCCGACGCCCGGGCCATGGCGTAGGCCATGGGGTAGCCGATCAGCAGGCACACCAGGGTCGAGATCAGGGCGATCTTGACTGAACCCCAGTAGGCGGCGATGTACAGGCTGTCGGACAGCAGGAACAGGTAGTTGCTGAAATTCACCACCACCGAGAAGGTGTTGTCCACGAAGTTGAACACCGGCTGGTAGGGCGGGATAGCCATGACCGCCGAGGAAAAGCTGATCTTCAGCACCAGCGCGAAGGGCAGCAGGAAAAACAGCAGCAGCCACAGGAACGGAATGCCGAAGACCACCCTGCGGTGGAATACCACGGCACGCACCCGCTCCATCAGCGGGCCGGATATCAGTCTGTTGGCCACGGCATCAGTTCCACAGCAGGATGGGGCTGGAGGCTTCCCAGGACACGAACACCGTGTCGCCCCAGGTGGGCCTTTCGCCACGGCGCTCCACGTTGGCCATGGTAGCCTGCACTCGCTTGCCGCTGGCCAGCCGCACGTAGTAGCAACTGATATCCCCCAGGTAGGCGATGTTATCGACCATGCCCCGGCTCCAGTTGGTCTCGCCTTCCGGTTTCTCGCTCGAGAGGTAGACCTTCTCCGGGCGCAACGCCACCAGGGTGGCCGTGCTTTCCGCCGGCGTGCTGACACCCCGGTCGATAAATACCGGAGCGTCCAGCAAGGCACTCTCCAGGGTAATACTGTCGGACTCATCAGCCAGGATCCTGGCTTCGAAAATATTCACGGAGCCGATGAACTCCGCTGTCATGCGGCTGTTCGGGCTCTCGTAGATGTCGATGGGCGAGCCCACCTGGGCAATACGGCCCTGGGCCATGATGGCAATGCGGCTGGCCATGGTCATGGCCTCTTCCTGGTCGTGGGTCACCATCAGGCAGGTGGCCCCCACCTTTTCCAGGATCTCCACCAGTTCCAGCTGCATCTCGGTGCGCAGTTTCTTGTCCAGCGCGCCCATGGGCTCGTCCAGCAACAGCAGTTTCGGGCGCTTGGCCAGGGAGCGGGCCAGAGCCACACGCTGTTGTTGCCCGCCAGAAAGCTGCTGCGGCTTGCGCTTGCCGAAGGTTTCCATCTTCACCAGCTTCAGCATGGCCTCGACCCGGTCGCGGATCTCGTCCTTGGGGAGCTTGTCCTGTTTCAGGCCCATGGCAATGTTCTGCTCCACCGTCATGTGGGGGAACAGGGCATAGGACTGGAACATCATGTTGGTGGGCCGCAGGTAGGGCGGCAGGCCGGTAATATCCTGGCCGTCCAGCACAATGCGGCCGGCGTTGGGCGCCTCGAAGCCCGCCAGCATACGCAGCAGCGTGGACTTGCCGGAACCGGAACCACCCAGCAGGGCGAAGATCTCGCCCTTGTGGATGTCCAGGCTCACGTTATCCACGGCCAGCGTGCCGTCAAAGCTTTTGGAAATGCCTTCAATGTGGAGTAACACCTCCGCTTGCGCGGAGGTGTTGTTGCCGTTGTCCACCGTTTAACGACCGGACTTCACGTTGGTCCAGGTGCGGGTCATCAGGCGCTGGGCGTCCTGGGGCCGGCCTTCCATCACGTACAGCTTCTTCATCACCTCGTCGGTGGGGTAGATGCTGGTGTCGCTGAGGATCTCCGGGTCCACGAACTCGTTGGCCGGCTTGTTGGGGTTGGCGTACCACACATAGTTGGTCACATCCGCAATGATCTCCGGGCGCATCAGGAAGTTCATCAGCGTGTGGGCGTTTTCCACGTTCGGGGCGCCGGCCGGAATGGTCATCATGTCAAACCACAACACCGCACCTTCCTTCGGGATGGTGTAGCGGATCACATTGCCGTTTTCGGCTTCCTCGGCGCGGGCAGCGGCCTGCAGGATGTCGCCGGAATAGCCGGCGGCCACGCACAGGTCACCGTTGGCCAGGTCGCCAATGTAACGGGAGGAGTGGAAATAGGTGACGTTCGGGCGAATGGCCTTGATCACCTCGCCGCCTTTTTTGATGTCTTCGGCGTTGTTGCTGTTGGGGTTCAGGCCGATGTAGGCCATGGCGGCACGCACCATTTCCTCGCCGGAATCCAGCATGGCAATGCCGCAACCACCGGCGGCGAGTTTGCCGGTGACTTCGGGATCAAACACCAGGGCCCAGGAATCGGTGGGGGCGCTGTCACCCAGGATTTCCCGGATACGGCCTTCGTTATAGCCATAACCGTTGGTGCCCCACAGATAGGGCAGGGAGAACTGGCTGCCGGGGTCGACGTTTTCCAGGTCGTCCATCAGGTCCGGGTTCAGGTTCGCCATGTTCGGCAGCTTTGAATGGTCCAGCTTCTCGAACGCCTGGGCGGAAATCTGTTTGGCCACATAATGGTTCGATGGCACCACCAGGTCATAACCGGAACGGCCGGAGAGCAATGCCGCTTCCAGGATCTCGTTGCTGTCGTAGACATCGTAGATGACCTTGATGCCGGTTTCCGCAGTGAATTTCTCCAGCGTGTCCTCGGCAATGTAGTCAGACCAGTTGTAAACACGCACTTCCTCTGCCGCCAAGGCAGAAGACGCACCCAATGACACAGCAATAGCGGCGGCCAGCGCCGTTGGCTTACACAACTTCAACATGAGCGTTGTCCCTCACAGAAAAGGGATGGATACAAAGCGTGCAGAACACACGCGGTGTTGTGCAGGTCTGCTGAGGGTGGCCGCAGCGCGGCTCCTTTGAGGCTTGTCCTGGAAACGGCGGTGGGGAACCGGCCGTACTCGCGCGATATTTAACACGAGAATCCTGTGGGTGCTACATAAATTTTCACCTTACGGATCCGGGCTTGTGCTTATTCAGGTTTATTCACCAGGAAAGGCCCCGGGTTTCCTTATCTGGCAAAGCGCGGCCGTTTTCGGCGTACAGGGTCGCCAGAGTTCAGCTTATGCGGGAAAAACTGAACAGCTCCGCCAGTGGGTGTGGCCGGTCTTCGATGATGGCTCTCAGCAGGCCGGCGCCGATCATGCTGTAGCTGATACCATTACCGCCGTAGGCCATGGCGAACAACACCCGCGGGCCATATTGCGTATGCGCACCGAAGAAGGGCAGGCCATCTTCGGTTTCGGCAAAGGTGCCGCCCCAGGAAAACGCCAGAGTCATCGGTAACTCGGGGAACAGTTTCCCAACTTTCCGGTACAGGCCTCTGGACTTCCCCTCCACACGCCTGTGGCGGCGCTCGGGGATGTCGATATCGTCGTCATCCCCACCAACCAGCAGTCGGCCGTCACCTGTCGTGCGCATATAGAGGTAGGGCCGGGCGGACTCCCACACCATGGTTGACGCCAGCGGGCCGAGTTCGGCGGTTTCGACCGGATCCGTAATAAAAGCATAGCTGCTGCGGTTCTTTGAAACGGACTGGTTTAACCATTTTTGCGATGCGTAGCCCGCCGCCATTACCACATGCCCGGCATCTATCCTGAGGCCCCCTGGAGTGCCAAGCGTCACGCTTTCCTTATCGGGTACGATGGTGTGGATCTCTGTGCGGTCGAATACCCTGCCGCCGTGCTCGGCGAGCCGGATCAGGAGTTTGGAGGCCATTCGATAGGGGTCAACGCGTGCTGCGAGGGCCGTCAATATCGCGCATGGAGCCTTGATGCCAAAGCGCTCCTTCAGGCTGCGCGAGTCCAGCCACTCGGCCTCGAAACCGTGCTTGATACGCAACTCGTACTCCTCGCGGAGGGGCTCACTGTCGCTGCGGGTACTGGCGTAGTAGAGGCTTTCCTGCATGTCGAAATCCACGTCCCCCAGATCATTGGCAAGGTCGCGCAGATCTGTGATCGCATCGGCGCAGGCGTTGTAGGCCAGCACCGCCTGGAATTCGCCATACATGCGGGCCAGGTCCGCCATGTGGGTATCAATCTCATACTGCAACAGCGCGGTACTGGCAGCAGAACTCCCCCAGCCAATGTCCCGCTGTTCAATGACCACCACGTCAAAACCGTTCTTGCCCAACTCATCTGCGATCAAGGCGCCGGTAATGCCGCCACCAACCACAGCCACATCACAGCTGATATCGGCCTTGAGCCTGGGGAACTTGCACATCAGACCGTTCTTGACGGCCCAGAAGGGGTAACCGCTCTTCAGATCCATGTCGTCATTCCTTTGAAGGGGAGTCCGTTAACCGACGCTATGGCGTCATAGCCGCTATTGCTTTTCCGGACCCTCGTAGATACAGATCCGGTTGGTGGCAGATTTTTTGGCCGTGTACATTGCATGGTCCGCGGCTTTCAGCAGAGCGTCCGGTGACGATCCATCCCGGGGGAAGAATGTAATCCCGATACTGGCTGAAATATGGACAGGTGGTTCCGCAATATGAAACGGCTTTGCCAGGGCATCAACAATGGACTGGGCCACCTGCGCGGCGTCCTCGTTGTTGCGGGCACCGGTAAGAATCACCGTGAACTCGTCGCCTCCCAGCCGTGCAACGGTATCGTCCTCCCTTACACAGCTGGCGAGGCGCTCAGCGACGCAATACAGCAAACGGTCTCCGACTTCATGGCCGATCGAATCGTTGACCTCCTTGAAGCCGTCGAGATCCATGAACATGACAGCAAGAGGGACGTTACGTCGTCTGGCGTGTTTGACTTCCTGATCCAGGCGATCCAGAAACAGGCGCCGGTTGGGGAGACCTGTTAAAAGGTCATGATGGGCGTTGTGCCAGATCTTCTCCTGGGCCTGTGTCCGTTCTGTGATGTCGCGGGAGATACAGACGGTGGCTTCAGTTTCGCCATCCTCATCCACCACAGGCGCGAGCAAATACTCGAAGTGCTCACCACTGGCTTCTGAAAATCGGTGCGAAAACTCACCCCGATAGGAGGCTTTGTGGGTCATCACCTGCTGCAGGTGTTGCTGGAACTCCGGTGCAAACGGAAAGCCGAGATCCTGAGGGGTCTTGCCAATCAGCGCGCTTATGGGCAGCGTGAACAGGTCTTCTGTCGCCTTATTCGCGTAGATAAACCGGCCGTCGAGATCCAGGACGTAAATAGGGTCCGGGGATGCCAGCAGGGTGGCTCCGAACAGCCGGGTTTCCATCTCTTTCAGGGTCGTATACTGCTCCAGCGACTCGGCAACTGCCTGGTCTACTGCCTGATGAAACCGGGTAAGGTCCTGCAGGTCCTGACCGGCAATAGTCGGAGAGGCTTTATTCCAGAGTGATACCACACTGTCGCGAAGCGCCCGGAATTCCGACACTGTCTCGTTGACGCTGAAGCCACTGACCTGCCGGTCACCGCCGTGTACTTCGGCCCAGGTGTCGTATTTGCTCTTTGGTTCGCTGCCCCGGAAATTGGGGGCCTGCCCGGGTGCGGTCTGGGTGGACTCGATATCATCGGCAATGGCAAGGAGCATTTCCCGGGCGTGGTCCCGCCGCCCCGTTTTGTCCATTTCCCGGGCATGAAACAGCGTTTTGGCAAAGGTGTCCCATTCTTGAAGGATGGGCTCGATATCGGCCCGAATGAAATCTGATAATCTCATGATCCTCCCCCATGTCAGCGTCCCCTGCTGTATCAGGTGCCGAGCGCATTATTCACACAAGTGGTTTCTTAATCCCGACCTGTGGGCCAGTATAAAGAAGTGGGGCCACTCCAGTGTGTTGGCTAGCGAACAGAGATCATCAAGTATTTCCTGCTCATGCTTCGCCGGCTTCAGGGTTCGAACCCGGGGCAAGTGTTTTAACCCGGGCAAACTCGTTATTGGTGAATACGTCGTTAAGTATCACCTGTTCCATGTAACTCTTCTGGCCGGACTGGACCGGAATACGCACGATCAGGTGAATTTCGCCGGCTTCGGGTACCTGGATGCTCACCCGCGGATCCACGGACGGCACTTCGAGCCCGCGCTGATTTCCTACCCGCTCCATATAGGCACGTGCAGGCTCGAGGTAAGGCTCGCAGTGGCTTATTGCGGAAACCAGCAGGGCCTCCCTGGCTTTTTGCCAGTCGTCCTCCAGTTTGAAGGGCACGATGAATACGTGGAAATCATACCTGCTGGTGAAGCTTTCGTTGACCACCGGCTCGGCAACAAACAGGGCATTGGGAATCACGATCATGCGCCCTGTGCGCTGGTGGCTGGCTTTGCCAGGGCCGACTTCAAGAATGGTGGTGGCAAGCAGGCTCTGGTCAATCACATCCCCGCGAAATTCCTTCACCTGGATGCGATCCCCCAGATCGAAGGACCCGGCGCCGCTTTTCAGAATTGAGCCGGTGATACACAGAATGAGCTCTTTGGTGGCCACCACAAAGGCCACAGCGATAGCTACGATCGACAACGCCAGAGTACGGAGCTGATCACCCCAGATCATTACCAGCCCCAGCAGGGTGAGCAGCAGAAAACCATTGCGGAAATTGACCAGTAACCGGCCACGTAACTCTGACGAGGCCACTGACCGGCGAATAAAACGCGCCGACAACGTTCTCAGGATAATAATGACAGTGATCAGAATGGCGGTATTGAACAAGGGCCCGATTATAATGTCGGGTATCTCTACGCCCTCAGGCAGCATCAGAGCAGTATCAAACATCAAAAACTCTCTTTGTTAGAGCACGAGGGCCGTAGCCAGGAACAGCATCAGGCCCATGCCGAGGATGTCGGTAAAGGTGGTCAGGAAAATACTGCTGGCGGTAGCCGGGTCGGCACCGAAACGCTTCAGAGTCAGCGGCACCAGTACACCAAAAACACCGCTGCCAATGCAGGAGCCGATCATCGCGATCAGGATCACCACGCCCAGTAGCAGAGGCTCGACGGAATCCGTCATTATGGCATAGGCAAACATGGCAGCCCCGGCAATGAAACCGACGACAGCGCCGTTAAGGGCGCCCAACAGGATCTCCTTGCGTAGCAGATTCCGCACCGGGTAATCCCGCAACTGGCCCAGGGTCATGCCCCGCAGGGTGATCGCCAGGGCCTGGCAGCCGGTATTGCCGCTCTGGCCGGCCAGAACCGGCAGGAAAGCCGCCAGCGCGACAATCCGGGTAATGGTATCTTCAAACGTGCCCACCACAAAGGCGGCGGCGAAGGCGGTGACCAGATTGACCAGCAACCACGGGTGGCGCATGCGGAAGGACTTCAATACCGAGGTGCTGACCTGTTCTTCCTTATCAACACCGTATTGGGCGCCGGCCTGGCCACTGAGCTCCGAGGCAATGCGCTCATACAGTTTCCAGCCATGCACAACACCCACAACCTGACGGGTGTCATCAACAACCGGGTAGAGAGGGTAGTGACGATAGAGCACTTCGCCTACCGCTTCCTGAATCGGTGTGTCGATGTCAAAGGCAAAAGGGTTGGTAATCATGATGTCCGCCAACGGTTCAGACGGTTTGGCAAGAATCAGGTCACGCATGCCAACCACACCAACCAGGCGATCAGCCTCGGTGGCAAAGATATAGCTGATCTCCGGCAGTTCGGAGCTTTTCACCAGAAAGGCGAGGGCCTCCGCCACCGTGTGGGTTGCAGGAAGAATGGCTGGCGCGGGCGTCATCAGCTCCCCGATGGTTTCCTCGACCCCGGAAAGCACGGCCTTGGTGGCAAGATCATCGGCCCCGACGGACTCCGCCAGGTGAGACGCCACTTCCATCGCCTGGTCATGAGGCAGGCGCGAAAGGATGAACTGAATTTCATCCGGTGCCAGTTTAGCCAGCGACTCCGCAGCGGCCTCGGACGACTTGTCCCGGATTTCCTCGACTCGCTCAGTAATTCCTGGGTTGGACGGCATGGCGCACTCCTGACGATGGGGGAACTCCTTTACAACAGTTTATACGCATGTGATGGAGATTACGCAGGGACTGTGTTGTTAATGAAAGGCCCGCCACAAGGGCAGAACTTCCGGCCATCGTTTATAGTGAGGGCGTAAAGGAAGTCCGCGCCAAGGAGGCCCGCTTGATCACATACACTCTGCTGAGTCTGGCCGTCGTCCTGCTGGCAGTAACCCTGCTTGGAAAAGTGCGCCTTCACGACTGGTGGATACGGGCCTGCGAGTTTCCCCGGGTGCAGATTGCCATCCTGGCTGCCCTGATTGCCATCCTGGCGTTCTGGCTCGCAGAAGATGGCCTGCGGGGATGGGTGCTTGGGTCATGCGCCCTGGTACTTGTGTTGCAGTTATACCGGATCCTGCCGTGGACGCGTCTATGGCCCCTGCAGGTGCGTCCGGCGGAATTGGGTCAGGAGGACCGCTGCGTGACACTGATGATCGCCAATGTACTGACCCCTAATCGCAATAGCGAAGGACTGATTCGCCAGGTCCGGGAACGGAAGCCGGATGTCCTGCTGACACTGGAATCGGACCAGTGGTGGGGCGACCAGCTGGATGCCGCGTTTGGGGACTGGCCCACCATTATCCGGGTGCCGCTGGACAACCTCTACGGCATGCATCTTTATTCACGGTTGCCGATGGAAGCAGCTGAGGTGAAATACCTGATCCAGGATGATATCCCCTCGATTCACGGTTGGCTGAAGCTGCCCTGTGGTGACCGGGTGAAGTTGCACGCCGTCCATCCCCGCCCGCCATCGCCCAGTGAAAGCGAGGAATCACTCTGGCGCGACGCGGAATTGCTGTTGGTCGGCCAGCAGGTCCGCGAGGGTGGTTATCCCGCCATTGTTGCGGGGGATCTGAACGATGTCGCCTGGTCCCGCACCACACGGCTGTTCTGTAACGTCAGCGGCATGCTGGATCCGCGCCGGGGCCGCGGCATGTTCAACACCTTTCATGCCGAACACTGGTATCTTCGATGGCCCCTGGATCACGCCTTTACCACTGAGCATTTCACACTGGCCCATATTGAACGGCTGACTCCGTTTGGCTCCGATCATTTTCCGATACTGGTCACCCTGTGCTTCCGCCCCTCAAGAGCCGATGAGCACGATGTCCCGGAAGCGGATAGCGAAGAACGTGAAGAAGCCCGGGAGAATATCCGCGAAGGCAAGGCGCGGGAGCAGCTTTCGTAACGGTTGGCTGATCCCGTGCCTGCTGGCTCTGGTGTGGTATGTGCCTATCTTGCAAAACGCCCCGGAAAACAGGATAAAGGAGCGTTGAAAACTCCTGTGCCGGTTATTCGCCACAGGCCTTTTTGGGTTCTGGAAGGCTTTCCCTATGGGTTCTGGTTTTGCGAGCGCCGGCGCATTCCTCAAGGCGCACCCCGAGCTGCAGTTTGTTGATCTGCTGATTCCGGATATGAATGGCATTGTCCGTGGTAAACGGGTGGATCCGTCTGTTCTTGCCAAGGTGTTCGAGCGCGGCATTGCAATGCCTGCGTCGATCTTTGCCCTGAACATCCAGGGCACCACGGTGGAAGAAACCGGCCTGGGCCTGGACATTGGTGAGGCTGACCGGGTGTGCCTGCCCATTGACGGTACCCTGACCATGGAGCCCTGGCAGAAGCGGCCCACGGCGCAGTTGCTTCTGACCATGTATGAACTGGATCGGGAAACGCCGTTTTTCGCGGACCCGCGGGTGGTGCTGCAGAACATCGTCAGACGCTTCGACGAACTGGGACTGAGCCCGGTGGCGGCCTTTGAGCTGGAGTTCTACCTGATCGACCAGGAGAACCTGGCCGGCCGGCCGCGGCCCCCCAAGTCGCCCATTTCCGGAAAGCGCCCGGCAGGCACCCAGGCCTACTCCATTGATGATCTGGATGAATACGCGGAGTTCCTGGCGGATGTGCTGGATGCCGCCCATGAACAGGAGTTGCCGGCGGACGCCCTGGTGGCGGAATCCGCGCCCGGCCAGTTCGAGGTGAACCTGCATTATGTGAACGATGCGGTACGTGCCTGTGACCACGCCACACTGCTCAAGCGCCTGATCAAGAACATGGCCTACGACCATGAGATGGACACCACCTTCATGGCGAAGCCCTATCACGACCAGGCCGGCAGTGGCATGCATCTCCATGTGAGCCTGCTGAACAGGGACGGCCGTAATGTATTTGCCGGTGATGCCGAGCAGCCCAACGACATGCTGCGCTGGGCCGTGGGTGGACTGGTGGCCACCATGAACGATGCCATGGCGCTGTTCTGTCCCAACATCAATTCCTACCGCCGCTTCAGCCCGGAATATTATGTGCCCAGCGCGGCAACCTGGGGTGTGGATAATCGCACGGCGTCGTTGCGGTTACCGGGTGGTGATCCGGAGGCATTGCGTATCGAACACCGCGTGGCGGGTGCGGATGCCAACCCCTACCTGCTGATGGCGGCGGTGCTGGCGGGCATTCATTACGGCATTTCCAACAGAGTCGAGCCGCCACCGGCTACCGTTGGCAACGCCCATGAGCAGCATGAAGCCAGCCTGGTGAATAACCTGCGGGATGCCCTCCGGGAGCTGAGCCAGTCGTCGGTAATGGAGGAATACCTGGGGCGGGAGTTCATGGATGTGTTCGTGGCGTGTAAAGAGCACGAACTGGCGGAATTCGAGATGACCATCTCCGACCTGGAATACCTCTGGTACTTGCATACGGTCTGAGGCTTTCCTGAAAACGAAAACGGCGCCCCAGTGGCGCCGTTTTGCATTTGTGTCCCGGTGGAAGCGCTACTCGAGCATCAGCCAGGTCGCCTTGATCTCCGTGTACTTGTCAAAGGCATGCAGGGACTTGTCCCGGCCGTTACCGGATTGCTTGAAGCCACCGAAAGGCGCCGTCATGTCGCCACCATCGTAGTGGTTGATCCACACGCTGCCTGCCCGCAACGCTTTTGCCACCCTGTGGGCCGTGTTGATGTTGGACGTCCACACCGCCGCCGCCAGACCATAGATGGAGTCGTTGGCGATTTTGATGGCTTCTTCGGCGGTGGTGAAACCGATCACCGACAGCACCGGCCCGAAGATCTCTTCCGAGGCGATGCGCATGCGGTTGTTCACCCCATCGAATACCGTGGGCTGGACATACAGGCCGCCGGTGTTCTCCATTACCCGGTGGCCACCTTCCACCAGTTTCGCGCCTTCGGTCTGGCCGATGCCGATGTACTCGATAATACGATCCAGCTGGGCCTGGTCGACAATGGCGCCGCAGGTTGTCGCCGGGTCCAGTGGGTGGCCGGGACGCCAGGTTTTCAGGGCCTCACACACCAGACCGATGAACTCGGCACGGATACTCTCCTCCACCAGCAACCGGCTGCCGGCGGTGCATACTTCGCCCTGGTTGAAGGCAATGGCCGTGGCGGCCTCGGCGGCGGCTTTTCTCAGGTCCGGAGCGTCGGCAAAGACAATGTTCGGGCTCTTGCCACCGGCCTCCAGCCATACCCGCTTCATGTTGGACTGACCGGCGTAGATCATCAGTTGCTTGGCCACGTTGGTGGAGCCGGTGAACACCAGGCAGTCCACATCCATATGCAGGGCCAGGGCCTTGCCGACGGTATGGCCGTAACCGGGCAGCACGTTGAAGACACCGGCCGGGATGCCGGCTTCGGTGGCCAGGGCAGCCAGGCGAATGGCGGTGAGCGGCGATTTTTCCGACGGCTTGAGGATCACCGAATTACCGGTGGCCAGGGCCGGGGCAATCTTCCAGGACGCCATGATCATCGGGAAGTTCCAGGGCACGATGGCGGCCACCACGCCCATGGGTTCCCGTGAGATCATGCCGATCTGGTCATGGGGTGTGGCGGCCAGTTCACCGTATACCTTGTCGATGGCTTCCGCGGTCCAGCGAATGGCGCGGCTTGTGGCCGGCACGTCCACGGCCCGGGCATGGCCGATGGGCTTGCCCATATCCAGGGTTTCCAGCAGGGCCAGTTCATCGCCATGGGCGTCAATAAGGTCGGCAAAACGAAGCAGGACGGCCTTGCGCTTGGCTGGCGCCAGGCGACTCCACACGCCGTTTTCAAACGCCTCTCTTGCAGCCATAACCACAAGGTCCGCATCCGCCTGGCTACAGCTGGCAACCTGCGCCAGCTCGCGCCCGTCCACCGGGCTGATGCAGGCAAACGTCTCACCCTGATGGGCCCCCAGGTAATGACCGCTCACATAGGCGCGGCCCTCTATACTCAATGTCGCGGCGAGCGCCTGCCAGCCGGCCAGGTCAGTGGGGGTGGTGGAACCTTCGGGCTTGTTCATGGGTGTTTCTCAGGCAAGGGAATAGGCCAATCATAGCAGTACTTTCGCGCGCAATCGCTGCCGCTGATATAGGTAGAAGAACGTGTCTTCCCGAATCCCGGGTCCTGACATAGACTGGCGCCAGCGGGCATATTTTCAGCTCGTCTTCACAGCCCTCCGTCACCTTGCCTGGCGCCACCTTATGACCCAGTTTCCCCCGGTTCCTTCCTACTATGCGGCCTCCGCCAACCGGACGCCTGCCCGTCCTGCATTGCAGGGAACATGCCGGGCCGATGTGTGTGTGGTGGGTGCCGGTTATACCGGATTATCCACCGCCCTGTTCCTGGCCGAGGCGGGTTTCCGGGTGGTTGTGCTGGAAGCCGCTACCGTAGGCTGGGGCGCGTCGGGCCGGAATGGGGGCCAGATCGTTAACAGCTTCAGCCGGGATCTGGACAGCATTGAACGCCAGACCACACCGGATCACCTGCGCCTGCTGGCGGACATGGCCTTCGAGGGCAGCCAGATCATCCGCCAGCGGGTGCGGGATTACCGTATCCGCTGCGACCTGAAAGAGGGCGGTATCTTCGCGGCCCTGAACCCGCGCCAGCTCAAACACCTGGAAAGCCAGCAGGCTCTCTGGCAGCGTTTTGGCTATGACCAACTGGAATTTCTGGACCGAGACGCCATTCGCGCCCGGGTTGGTACCAGTCGCTACGTGGGTGGCGCCATTGATCATAGCGGTGGGCACATCCACCCCCTTAACCTGGCATTGGGCGAGGCAGCAGCGCTGGAATCCCGGGGTGGCGTGATTTACCAGTATTCCGAGGTCAAAGAAATTGTTCCCGGCCCGACGGTAACCGTGAAGACGGCGGACGGCGAGGTGAGGGCAGAGTTCGTGGTGCTGGCGGGCAATGCCTACCTGGGCAGGCTGGTGCCGGAGCTGGGGGCGAAATCCATGCCCTGCGGCTCTCAGATCATCGCCACCGAACCGCTGGATGAGGCAATCGCAAACCGGCTTCTGCCACAGGACAACTGCGTGGAAGACTGCAACTACCTGCTGGATTACTTCCGCCTCTCCGGCGACAGGCGGCTGATCTACGGTGGCGGCGTGGTCTATGGCGCCCGTGACCCGGCCAATATCGAACGGCTGATCCGCCCCAACATGCTGAAGACATTTCCGGAACTGGCGGGTGTAAAGATCGACTACGCCTGGACCGGCAACTTCCTGCTCACCCTGTCGCGCCTGCCCCAGATGGGCCGTCTGCAGGATAACGTGTTCTATTCCCAGGGCTGCTCCGGCCATGGCGTCACCTTTACCCACGTGGCAGGTAAGGCTCTTGCAATGGCCATCCAGGGCCAGGCCGAGCGCTTTGATGCCTTTGCCAGCCTGCCCCATTACCCCTTCCCCGGCGGGCGCCAGTTCCGGGTGCCATTAACGGCGCTGGGGGCCTGGTATTACGCGTTGCGGGATCGGCTGGGGGTGTAGCTCGGCAACCTATGTATTGCTGTAAATCGACAGCTCCCACCCGTGTCGTTCGGGCCTGGGATCATCGATAGATTCCACGGCTTCAATCCGGGCGATGTACTCAGCGGGCAGGCGATTCTCCCGGGCACCGATAAGCACGTGGTCCTTGTACCAGTGGAAGGGCTTCAGTGAGTTATTGATGCGGGTGGCGTAATACATCCAGGCGTGGAGATTGCCAGTCCCGGTTTTCAGCACGACCTGCTTTTCATCGTAGCCGAATCCCAGTGCCTCATGCCGGTCCAGGTCGGGCTTTTCTGCATCCGCGATCTTGTAGACCACACCAATTACCCGGTCGTCCGGGTTGCCGGTTTCTTCGGCATCGCACTTGGCGGAGCCGTCCCCGGCGGATTTATGGAAGCGGAGCCTGTGTGCTGGCAGCTCTGCCACCGCCACAAAGCGGGCCGATGGAACCCTGGCCCGGAGTCGTCGTTGCGACATGTTTGATCCGTAGCTGAAGCAGAGCATGGGGGCCTCCTGATCAATCAACCTGCAAACATCTTCTTCGCCAACGGTAACCCCTTCAGGCCACTGACGGCCACCGTCGCCAGCAGGCCACCAATCATCGCCCCGGCCACACCGCAGGTCATCACGTCCTGGCCCGTCAGATAGAGGCCCGGAATACGGGTTTTCGGCTTCAGCCAGTCCTGTTCGAAACGGCTGGGGGTGTGGTTCAGGCCATAGATCTCGCCCTTGCTGTAACGGCAGAAGTAGTCGGTGGACAATGGCGTGGACAGCTCGTAGTAATCCACCTTGCCCTTGAGATGCGGGAATTTCTCATACAGCTTGGCCAGCAGCCGCTGGGCGTAGGCTTCTTTCCTGGCTTCGTAGTCTTCGCCGCGTTTGCCCCAGGTTTTATCGGCCCAATGTTCGTACCATTCATAGGGCCCCGGGGCGACAATCTCAATGGTGGCGCGGCCGGGGTATCGCTCGGCAAAGCTCGGGTCTTTGGCCGAGGGAAAAGAGATGTAGGTCAGCGGAATATCGGTTTCATCGGGCGCCGCCATGAAATCACTGACGTGTTTCTCGTAGTCAGGGCCGGGGTAGATCCAGTAGTTGGTCTTTGGCAGCTTCAGGTTCTCGGCGGTATCCTGAAGGCCAATATACAGGCAGTTGCTGGCCATGGAGCGTTCCACGGTTTTCAGCTTCTGCTGGTAGTAATCCCGGTGCGGGGCGGTTTCCGGCAGCAGCTTGTCGAAGGTGTTGAATACACCGGCGTTGCTGATAATGAGTGGCGCGCGAACCTCTTCCCCGTCTGCCATACGCACACCCACCGCCTTGCCTTTCTCGATCAGGATTTCTTTCACGTCGGCGTAGGTGAAGACTTCACCGCCACTTTGCTGGATCACCGGGATGATGGTCCTGGCCATCTCAGAAGCACCACCGATGGGGTAGTAGCCGCCGTAAAGATAATGGCGCGCAATCAGCGCGTGGATGATAAAGCTGGATTCCGCCGGTGGCAGGCCGTTGTCGCCCCACTGGCCGGTGAGCACGGCAATCAGTTCCTGATTGCCGGTCAGGCTCTCCAGCACATCCCGGGTCGGCTTGTTCAGGTAGTCCGGAGCGGCACGATTCACCAGCTTGCGCAGCGGGCCGGCGGCAAGGTCGGGCAGTACCTTGCCGAGAACGAGGCCGGGCATGGCCCTGGCTACCTTCTTCAGGTAGTCCAGATAGGTGTCGATGGCAGCTTCTTCACCAGGGAAGGCTTTTTTCAGCTCCGCCTTGAAATTGTCCGGCCCGGCGACCAGGTCCACATGGCGGTTGCCAATAAAGATACGGTCGAAGTGACTGTCCATGCCTGCCCATTTCAGCTGGCCATCGGTGATGTGGTCAAAAAGGCGTTTGGTCAGCGTATGGTCTGCGCCGACGTCACCGATATAGTGAACACCCACATCCCATTCGTAACCGTTCCGGTCGTAGCTGTGAGTGAAGCCGCCGGCGGTGTAATGCTGCTCGAACACCACCACTTTCCTGCCCAGTTTGCTCATGCAGGCGGCGGTAGTCAGCCCACCGATTCCGGAGCCGATCACAATGGCGTCGTAGGGGCCGTCCAGGCGATTGGCACGGTAGCGACGGCCAACACGAATGGTGCTTGGTTTGGGGCTGCTCATGGGTTGCTGTCCTTGTGATTCTGTTGTTGGTCGGCCACTGAGCCATCCAGCAGGAGCGTGATAACGCCCTCTGCCAGCTGGGGTTCCACTTCAGCACCGGGGAGATGGCCGTCAATGGTCAGCTGCGAAAGCCCGTGCACTATTGACCAGGCCGCGGCGGTCATCAATGAAAGGGGAACGGGTTTCACGTAACCAGCGTCTCTGGCCCGGGCTATGGTGTCTTCCAGAACCTGAAACGCTCCCTTGCCAGCCTTGTCCAGGCGGGGGTGAACGCCCTTGGGTAACACCCGACCCCCAAACATCAGCCGGTACAGGTTGGGTTCATGCTGTGCAAAAGATACGTACACCAGGCCAATATCAATCAAAGCCCGCCTCGGGCTGGTTTGATCCACTGCCACCAGGCGATCGCGCAGGGCCTCAAAGCCGGTGACGGCGAGTTCTGCCAAAAGACTTTCACGGTCGATAAAGTGGCGGTACAACGCCGGGGCGCTGACTCCGATTTGTCTGGCCAGGGCGCGCAGGCTGATAGCTGTATCGCCATGTTCACGGAGAATGTCCAGAGCCAGCTGGTGCGCCTGTTGAGGCAGGTCACCATGGTGATAATTGGTTTTCAGTGTGGCTGGGTTATCAGGCATAAGTTATCACTGGTAACAATGTTACAGGTGATAACATCATATCAGTCTTGGCCTGTCAAACAGTGTTTATCGGTGTGCTGCCTGCGCCATCGCACCGGCGGCAAGCCCGTCCACCGCCTGAAGGCACGATAGAAGGTACTGACTTCGGCAAAACCCAGTGACTCGGCAATCTCCGGCAGGGTCGCACGGGTGTCCGCTACTGCCTGAAGTGCCCGCTCGCGACGTACTTCATCCAGCAGGCGGTCGAATGTCTGCCCTTGATCCCGGAGCCTTCGGGCCAGCGTTCGTTCACTGATGCCCAGGGCTTCCGCTGCCTCGGAGCGCCTGGGTAGAGCCGGGCCCAGCCGGGCAGACAGCCATCGCCTGATCTCCGGAACAGACGCACTGTTCATGGAAAGAGCCTCCAGGCGCGCCCTGGTGTAGCGCTTGTGCACCTGTGCCAGTTGGGGGTCCGCCTGGGGCAGGGGCTGGTCCAGCACCGCATTGTCGATGAGCACGCCACTGAATGCCTGTTCGAATTCAACCGGGCAATGGAATGCCGCCTGGTATCCCTGCAGTGGCCCCAGCCGGGGCTGGCTGAACTGTACCCGCAAGGGACGCATGCTGGTTCCCGTTACCCAGCTGGCGAAGCCCACAACCGCCGCCAGAACGGCTTCAATCTGGTGGGGGCTGAAAGCCAGCTTGCCCTGCCGGGGATGATAGACCAGCCAGGTGGCGGTATCGCCTGTGAGCACCTGGAACCGCCCGCCATCCGAGATCAGGCGCTGGAAGCGCTGAACCATCACCACGGCCTCCCGGAGGGTTGCGGCGGACTGCAGCGCAAACCCCACCCCGCTGATGCTCATGGGAGTGAATTCAGCCCCCACTTTCAGACCGAAACCGGGGTCACCAGTGCAGCGTTCTGCCGCATGCCACAGCCGCGTAATGTCGTCGATGGGCCAGCGCTCATACCCTGTGGCGGTTTCAGCAATACCGGCTGTTGCCAGCAGGGTGCCCGTGTCGACGGAAAGCCGCTGAGTTGCCGCAATAACGGTATTCACCCAGCCGATGGAAACAGTGGCCTCTAAAGTCAATTTCGTTGGCCTCTAAAGTCAATTTGTCGACCATGGTACCGGTATATCTTGAATACTGACAACAGAGCTTTATCGAGTCGGACACGGACTATGGCGAAAACGATTGCTTCGGATATTCTGGTGGTTGGCGGAGGGCTGGCGGGTATTGTCACGGCCCTGGAAGCCCTGCGAGCAGGAAAAACCGTCACTCTGGCGGACCGGGATACAGCCGGGCGCATGGGTGGCCTGGCGCTGTGGGCCTTTGGTGGCATGATGCTGGTGGGCACGCCTCTTCAGGAACGCATGAAGATTGCAGATTCACCTGAGGTGGCCCTTCAGGACTGGCTCAGCTTCGGCGAACTGGCTCCCGATGACCAGTGGCCGCTGCAATGGGCCCGCTACTACGTTGAACATTCGCGCACGGAAGTATATGACTGGCTGCGGGAGGAGGGCATCAAGTTCCTGCCGGCCGTTAACTGGGTTGAGCGTGGCCGCTTCGGCGATGGTAATCGTCTGCCCCGCTACCATGTGGTCTGGGGTACGGCGCGGGAACTGGTTCGTTGCCTGGTGGCGGCGCTTCATCGTGAAAACAGCGCCGGCAAGCTTACATTGCTGCATCAGCATTGCATCACCGAACTGGACCATGCCGCTGGCAAAGTCTGTGGCGCAGTAGCCATCAATGAAGCAAACGGTGAGGAGGTCCGGCTGACGGCATCGTCGGTGGTCATGGCCACCGGGGGCATTAACGGCAGCCACGGGGAGTGCCGCGCCAACTGGCCTGCCGATCGCCCACAACCGGCCAGCATGCTCAATGGTGCCCATCCCTACGCGGACGGCCGCATGCATCACTGGGTTGCTGACAGCCTTGGCGGCCGCATCACCCATGCCGGGGAGATGTGGAACTACGCGGCGGGGTTCCCGCATCCCTACCCGCACTTTCCGGGCCATGGCCTGTCTACCATCCCCTGCAAATCCGCCCTGTGGCTGAACCACCGGGGCGAACGTATCGGCCCTGAACCTCTGGTCACCGGCTTCGATACCCACTGGCTCTGCCAGCGTGTTGCCGAACAGGACAAACCCTGGACCTGGCACCTGCTCAACTGGCGCATTGCCGCCAGGGAATTTGCCATCTCGGGTGCCGAGCACAACGCCCGGATACGGGACAAGCAGTTTCTGCTGTTCGTGAAAGAACTGCTGCTGGGCAACCAATCGCTGGTTCGCCAGATGCAGCGTGAAAGCCGGGATTTCCTGGTAGCGGACAGCCTGGCGGAGCTGGCCGGTAAAATGAATGCCCTGACCTGCTCACACGACATCAATCCCGGCACCCTGCAGGCCACGGCCGATGCCTTTGATGCCAACTTCACCGCCGGTACCCAACTGCATAATGATCCCCAGATCCGCCTGATCCAGCACGCCCGGGAATGGAAACCGGACCGCCTGCGCACCTGCAAGCCGGCGCCGCTGCAAAAACCCGGTGCCGGCCCCTACATCGCCATTCGCATGCAGCTGATCACCCGCAAGAGCCTGGGAGGCTTGCAAACGGACCTGCAAAGCCGCGTGCTCAATGCCGAAGGTGTTCCTGTGCAGGGCCTATACTGCGTGGGAGAAGCTGCCGGCTTTGGTGGCGGAGGTGCTAACGGCAAGCGATCCCTTGAAGGCACCTTCCTGCCCGGTTGCATCATGACTGCCCGGGCAGCGGTCCGATCCATCATGGCAGGAGGCTGATGCCCATGAACCCGAGATTCGGCTACCCGGCTACCGCCGACGACTACCGTGAAAAGGCCCGTGCCCACCTGCCCGGATTCCTCGCCGATTACCTGGACGGCGGCGCAAACAACGAGCAAACCCTTCGTGCCAACGAAACCGACTGGGCAAGAATAAAGCTTCGCCAGCGGGTTCTGGTCAATGTCGACCGGGTGGAGACAAAGGCCACCCTGGTCGGGCAGGCCTGTTCAATGCCGGTGGTGCTGGCTCCGTTGGGGTTGGCGGGCATGATGGCCCGGCGTGGCGAGGTTCAGGCGGTACGCGCGGCCAATACGGCTGGTATTCCCTTCACTCTGTCAACCGTGGGTATCTGCCCGGTGGAGGAAGTTCAGGCCGCTGCTACCGAGGCTGCCTGGTTCCAGCTCTACATGATTCGCGACCGTAGCCGGGTGGAGGCGCTGCTGGACAAGGCCTGGGCGGCCGGTTGTCGCACGCTGGTGTTTACCGTTGACCTGCCCTTGCCGGGTATGCGCCATCGGGACTTTCGCAACGGTCTTGCCAGTACCGGCCCCAGGTCCAGGGTGCTGAAAATCCAGCAGCTGTTGTCACGCCCGGGCTGGTTATGGGATGTCGCCGTGCGCGGTGGTCCGCTCAGCTTTGGAAACCTCAGTGATGCCGTCCCCGGCGCCAGCAACCTCGATGCGTTCAAGGAATGGATCGACACCCAGTTTGATCCCACCGTGACCTGGGATGATATTGCATGGATACGCCAGCACTGGCGGGGCAAGTTGCTGCTGAAGGGCATCCTGGATGTAGAGGATGCCCGCCAGGCTGTGCAGGTAGGCGCGGACGGAATCGTGGTGTCCAATCATGGTGGTCGCCAGCTGGATGGCGTTGCCTCAGGTGCCGAAAAACTCCCGGAAATTGTTGCTGCCGTCGGTTCACAGAGCGAGATCCTGGTGGATGGTGGCGTTCGCAATGGTATCGATGTGTTCCGGGCCCTGGCTCTGGGTGCCCGGGGCGTCATGATCGGCCGTCCCTGGGCCTGGGCGCTCGCCGGAGGTGGCCAGGCCGGCCTGGCCAGGCTCCTGGCAAGCTGGCAACAGGAATTGCGGCTGGCCATGACCCTGACCGGCGTTACCCGAGTTGCCGATATCGGCACAGACCAATTGGATCGATCCCCACAAGCTGAATTCCCGAAGGCTGGAGAATAACAATGACAAACGGCGCACAAGCTTTGATGAAAACCCTGGTGGATGCGGGTGTTGAAGTCTGCTTCAGCAACCCCGGCACCAGTGAAATGCACTTTGTGGCCGCTCTGGATAATGAGCCAAAGATGCGGGCCGTCCTTGCCCTGTTCGAAGGGGTGGCCACCGGTGCGGCGGACGGTTACGCCCGCATGGCGGACAAACCCGCCGCCACGCTGTTGCACCTGGGTTGCGGGTTGGGCAATGGTCTGGCCAACCTCCACAATGCCCGCAAGGGCAAGGTGCCGGTGGTAAACATCGTGGGCGACCACGCCACCTACCACGTGAAATACGATGCCCAGCTGCAGTCCGATATCGAGACCGTCGCCCGCAACGTGTCACCGGGGTTTGTGCGCACCGCCAGTAGTACAGAAACCCTGTGCCAGGATGCCGCCGAGGCTATCGCCGCGGCGCGGACCGCACCCGGTCAGGTCGCCACGCTGATTCTGCCGGCAGACGTTTCCTGGGGTGAAGGGGGGGTGCCCAGTGCACCGCTGGCGCCACCGAAACCGGCCCCGGCGGATGACGCCACCGTCGATGCTATTGCTTCCGCCATCCGTTCCGGCAAGAAAACCGCCCTGCTGATGGGTGGGCACTCATTGCGTGAGCCCAGCCTGCTGGCGGCGGCAAAACTTGCCGCACACAGTGGAGTCACCCTGCTGGCGGAAACCTTCCCAACCCGGATGGAGCGGGGAGCCGGCGTGCCTCCGGTGGAGCGCCTGGCCTACCTGGCAGAACTGGCGACGCTGCAACTCACGGATATCGAGCACCTGATCCTGGTAGATGCCAAGGCACCGGTCTCTTTCTTTGCCTATCCGGGCAAGCAGAGCTACCTGGTTCCCGATACCTGCAGGGTTCACACCCTTGCCGCACCGGATCAGGACATTACCGGCAGCCTGAACAAGCTTGTTGATGCCCTCGGTGCCGGCCAGGCAGAACCGGCGCTGCAGCCCCCGCAGCGCCCCGGCCGGCCAAGAGGCAAGCTTACGGCGGAAAAAGTCTGCAAGGCGGTGGGGCACCTGATGCCCGATAACGCCATCATTGTGGACGAGGGTATTACCTCCAGCCTGATGCTGTCTGTGATGACCGCTGGCGCACCACGGCATGACCTGATCACCCTCACCGGGGGTGCCATTGGCCAGGGCCTGCCCAATGCCGTTGGTGCCGCCGTTGCTTGCCCGGACAGGCCGGTGCTGGCCCTGATCGGTGATGGCACTGCCATGTACACCATCCAGGCCCTGTGGAGTATGGCCCGGGAACAGCTCAACGTAACCAGCATCATCTTCAATAATGCCTCGTATTCGGTGCTGAATATCGAACTGGACCGGGTCGGTGCCGAACAGTCCGGTACCGGTGCCAAGGCCAAATCCCAGCTGGACTTGCGCGGCCCGGTGCTGAACTTCGCCGAAATGGCGCAGGGGATGGGTGTGCATGCGGTAAGGGTCAATACAGCAGAAGATATGGCGAAAGCCATGGAGTATGCCCTGAGCATGCCAGGGCCGCACCTGATCGAGGTGATGATTCCGGAGTCACTCAGTGGCGTAAAGCGCCGGGTACTGCCGTGGATGCTGCGTGCGTTGCCAAGCCTGCCGTCGTCGGTTTCCCGGGCATTGAAGCGCAAGCTGGCGCCTTGACACAACAGATGGACGGGGTATTACACGGGGCTGTACACGCCCCGGTAATTCCCGGATTCTTTCCTAGAAGTTGTAACCCATACCCAGCGTGTAAGCGAAGGCACCGTCGTCCCTGAAGGCATCATCCACGTTGTCGGAGTTGCTGAAGAACCATTGGTACTCCACCCGTCCCATCAGATAGGTTTTGGGCAGTACATAGTACTTGCCGCCGGCCTCAAGGCCCGCAAAACCATCGTCTTTGACACCGTCACCGTAAATCATGCCGAGACTACCGCCCAGGAAGGGGCGCATGCGCTCCGTGGGTGCGAACTGGAAATTACCGTAACCCCGGGTAGCGCCGTTCCAGAAATCGTCTTTCAGGTTCTCACCCTCAATGCTGGCGTAGTTCACGCTTTGGCGAACACCCAGGACCACATTGTCGCGAAGGTACCAGCCCAGGTCGCCGGATACTCCGAAACTGCCGCTGTCGAAGTCCTGGTCACCGCTGCCGGTTCCGGAGATGGAGAACTCCCTCTCACCTTCCGAGGGGCCGAAAGCGCCGCTGCCGCGCTCTTGTGCTGTTACAGCCATAGGCATTGCCACTATAAGAGCGGCCAGAATCCCTGCTGAATGGAATTTTTTCATGGTGCATTACTCCTTTGCGCAGTCCGGAGAGCACGATTTCCCGGCCAGTGCATCCCTGCAGCGACCAGGCCCCGCTTCCGAGACTGCGATGTTGTGAACTTCCTTCACTTCAGAGAATGCGCCACCATGCATCCCGCCGTCTGTGCGGTAGAGTACGGTAGATACAGGAACAGCTCGCGCCGGAGAGTTCTGAAACTCTCCGGGCCTTTCACGGGAGGGGAAGCGTTAGAGCCAGGTCAGGCCAATGCTGATAATAATGCCGGTTATGATCAGCAACATCAGGCAATAGCCCATGATGTCCTTGGCCTTCAGGCCGGCGATGGCCAGTACAGGCAGGGCCCAGAACGGTTGTAGCAGGTTGGTCCAGGCATCACCCCAGGCAACTGCCATGGCGACCCTTGGTATGTCGGCACCCAATTCTTGTGCGGCTGGCAGCATGACCGGGGCCTGAACCGCCCACTGGCCGCCACCGGAGGGCACGAAGATGTTCACCAGCCCCGCACTGATAAAGCTCCAGAACGGCAGGCTCGCTGCGCTTGCGATGGAAACAAAGCCCTCGGAAACACTGGCGGCCAGGCCGGAGGCTGTCATTACCCCCATGATTCCGGCGTAGAAGGGAAACTGAATAACAATGCCGGCGCCACCTTTGACGGCCTCATTCAGGCTGTTCAGCAGGCGTTTCGGAGTCTGGTGCAGAATGATGGCAATGAACAGGAACATGAAGTTCACGATGTTCAGGTTCAGGCCGCCACCGTCGATGAAATACTGGAACATGAACGCGACACCGCTGAAGCCGATCAGCCAGGACAGTATCCTGCTGTTCTCCAGGTGGTCAGCAGGGCGGTTGATTACGACGGCGGTATCGGGTTCGTCGTCCAGTACTTTCGGGTCCGCGTAAACGCTGTCCCTTTCCTCAGGCAGCATCAACCGGTTTACCAGAGGCACGATGATGAAAAGAGCGACTACGATGGCCAGGTTGAAGAACGCAAAGATGGTTTCGCCGGTACCGACAATTCCGATTACATCTTCCGTGAAGTGGCCATCGGTGGCGATGGTCAGTGGAATGGACCCGGCAAGCCCGCCGTGCCACACGATAAACCCGGAATAGGCACTGGCGATCAACAGCGGATAGTGAACCCTGATCTGTCGTGCCAGGGCCTTGGCAAACAGGGCGCCAACGACCAGGCCAAAGCCCCAGTTGATCCAGCTGGCAATCAAAGCCACGAAGGTTACCAGCACAATCGCCTGCCCTGGCGTTTTGGCCAGGCCTGCAATCCTGTTCAGGATGCCTCGCACCAACGGCGTACTGGCCATCATGAACCCGGTTACCAGCACCAGCAGCATTTGCATGGAAAAGGTCAACAGGTTCCAGAAGCCATCCCCCCACATTTCGATAACCGCCACCGGACCGTGGCCCTCGAAAATCATGGCAGCAATAAACGACAGCAGGGTGAGTATGATGACGAACAGGTAGGGGTCTGGCAGATACTTGTCCACCAGACTCACCAGGGGTTTGGACGCCCGATCTAACATGGTGTTCTCCTTTGTTATTTTGGTTCCTCTCTAGAGTAGCAACCAAAACGGAAAACGCACTGTTATCTTCGCCACGTCGCTTCAATCGTCGCTATGTCGACTTCCCCCATTTGCATCATGGCGTCGAACGCGCCATGCAGCAGTATCGTCAGGAGCGCCTGTTCAGCCACCAACCTGATGCCGGATGTGATCAATCACTACGCCATGCTCGTGTTGAGGGCTGAACATCACGATATCAGTATCTTTTTCCGCCCTGACACTGTGACCGGGCGGCCAGTAGAACAGGTCACCGCTTCGCGATGTCTCTTCACTTCCATCCGTGTACAGGGCAGTGATCTCACCGTCAACAACATATCCCCAGTGGGGACTCTGACAACTGTCGTTCTCAAGCCCGTGCAATAGCTGCGTGATATCGGTGCCGGCACCGAAAGAGAAGTATTCGGCTCCCATCGTCCCGTAGCCCGACACATCACCAAAGCCGGTTTGCTGACGCGCCTTTGCACCGGGTACATCAATCTGTACAGGTATATCATCTTTTGCGATACGCATGGTGGCTACCTCAGTGTTGTTGCTTTATCGGCTGCTCTTACCGCATACCCACAACTTGGCAACCCATCAATAAAGATAGCACACACGATCAGGCTCAGCCCGTGCGCAGCTCCCGAACGGCCTGTGCGAACAGCACGGCTACCGGAACAACGGAAACCTGTCCCTTGCCCTGGGGTGCCTGCTGGGGCGTAACGCTGTCAGTAATGAAGAGCTGATCCATAGCGCCCGCGCGGTAAAGTTGATCTGAACCCGGCCCGAACAGTGCATGGGTGATGACCCCGAAAACCCTGGTGGCTCCTTTATTTTTGCAGGCCTCGGCGGCACGCAGCAGGGTGGTGCCACTCGCCACCATGTCGTCCACGATAATGGCAACCCGGCCTGTCATATCCCCCACCACGGCATCCCCGGTGATCCTGCCCTCGCTCCTGCGTTTTTCCAGGAAGGCGGTGGGAGGCTGTTCGCCCGTGGTGTCGGCCCAGGCGTCCCGGAACCGGTCCACGCGCTTGGTTCCGCCTGCATCGGGGGAAACAATAACCACAGGCTCGTGACCGATACGGTCCATGATTGCGTTGACGAACAGGCTGTGGGCTTCCAGGTGCACCGTCTGGCAGCGGAAGGCGTTGTCGAATGCGCCCTGGTTGTGAACCTCCAGCGCCACCACACAGTCTACGCCCATGGCTTCGAACAGTTGCGCCACGTAACGTGTGGTCACCGGGTCCTGGCTCTTGCCACGCCGGTCCTTGCGGGCATAGGCCAGATACGGCACCAGCGCGGTGACACGTTTGGCACCGGCATCTTTAACGGTCGCGACAAAAAACAGCAAGCGCAGAAGTTTGTCGTTAACGCTCGAGGTTTCATCGCCGAACAGGCTGTGGAGAATGTACACATCCCGGCCCCTGACACTCTGCAGTGGCCGGGATTTGTGTTCGCCATCGTCAAAGACACGATTCTCATGCCCGGCCAGGCCAACGCCGAGCTGGGACGCCACGGCATGACCAAAATCCTGGCTACCTTCCAGGGCAAAGAGAACCGGCTCGTTGTTCATATTGTTTCCTTGAAGTTGTCTGTTCGTTACCAGGAGAACCCGGGCTGCTATTTTTGGATAATACCCATAGTAGCAATCGACACGGAAACCGCACGGACGGCCAAGCCTGGCCCTGGTGTGCATTCACCCTCAGGCCCTGCGCAACCTGTCAGTAAACTGCTGCAACTCCTCATATACCTGTTCCCGCTGTTTCTCATAGCGATGGGAGAAATGAAAGGGAACCAGTTGCCGGACCTCGGCAAGGTTGGCGATGCGGGCGCAGGCCTCGGTGGTCAGGTGCTGGGTACGCTCGGCCTGGTCCCGGTCGGAGCACAGGAATGAAGCCTCGCAGAACAGGGTATGGGCGCCCCGGGCCAGTTCGCTGAGCTTGCGGACGTTATCGGGGCTGTCCCGGAAGTCGGTGGCGTACACCATTTTCTCACCGGGCTCCTCCAGCAGCAGGGTCCGGGACAACTCGTCCACGGATGCGGAGCGGCCCTCTCCCAGGGAAATAACCTGTTCAAACTGGCGGAGGAGGTAGGCGTGTTTGAGCTGCTGCAGCCAGGGGCCGGGAGCCACTCCGAGGGCGTCCAGCTGGTCACCGCGCACCCTTAGCTGGCAGCGGGGCTCGTAGGCGTAGGCCAGTACCGGGGTTCGGTGGTCAAGCCGGGTGGCACGGACATCAAACCCCACTTCGCGGTGCACAACGCCGTTCTGTATGGCGACGGCTTCCAGGGGGACTGCGCGGGCTTTGCCGGCGACAACCTGCCAGCGCTTGAGATGATCTTCATACCATTCGTGGACGATAAACTGAGGGGCGCGATCCTCCACCCGGTCCCAAAGGATGCCATTCACCATGCCTGACACGTGTTTATGCAAACCCGGCGGCCCGAACAGACGGCAGGGTGGGTAATGGCCGATGCGGCACCGGACCAGCCACAGGAAGCCGCCGATATGGTCGGCGTGGGCATGACTGATAAACACATCACTGACCTGATGGGCCGCACGCAGTGGCATACGGCCGGTATCGCCGATGTCGAATAGGAGGCTGCGGGACTCATGCAGCATCCGCAACTGCAACAGGGCGTCGCCGGTAACGCCATTGACCAGGGTGGCCAGGGCACTCCCCACCCGCACCTTCACCTGGGGCTCTCCGGAGATGCTGGTGAACGCTCCCGGTTCCGGGGCGGCCCCGCTGGCGGACGCAGCGGCCGGCTCTGATGCGGGAACACGCTTCGGGGCAGTGTGCAGGCGGTTGTCCCGGTATACGGCATCGCGCACCAGTAACTGGTCGACATCGCCGGGCCGGCAGGCAGCTTTTACCTTTATGAGGGAGGGTGACGCTTCCAGTACTTCGGCCAGAGCCTGAAGCTGGCTACGGTGAATCAAGGCGACCTGGCGGCCTTGCCAGGCCCCCGGGTTATCCAGGGGCGGTGGCGTGCCCACCAGCGTGAGCTGCCCGGGCGACAGGGTTACGATCTCGCCCTTGCCCAGGTGCTCTGTCCAGAGCCTGCTACGCTGAAGGGCCCGTTGAGTTCGCGTCGGGGAGCGGGCCTGGGGAGGCGAGGTCATGGTGATAACCCGGGCTGGCAGGGACTCCAGCTCGTCGGGCAGTGGCGGTGCATGGCCTTCGCGCGCCAGCACCAGGCACAGGTCAATATGCCCCGTAGCGGCCAGTGCCTGGAGTAATTCGGCACCACCGACGCCACGAACCAGTCCGGGGCTGTCCAGGAACAGCGTGGACTTCTGGGCTTGTGGTGCCAGGGAAAGCAGCCGGTTGGCGGCCATCACCAGGGGCATCCTGAAACGGCCGGCATCCAGGGTGCACAGGGGGGCGCTGGCCAGGACGGACCAGTCATGGCCGTCGAGACGGGCCAGCGCCAGGGTGCCTGGCACCCCGAAGGCGGGCAGGCCGGGGTCGCAGTTCAGGCAATAACTGCTGCATCCCCTGACAGAGAGCCCGGACATCAGCCGGCGGATCAGGGTGGTTTTTCCGCTACCGGATTCGCCTGTCACCAGTACACGGTGATGCGCATGGGCGATCCGGTCGAGGAGTTCTGATTCGGTTGGCTGGCACGGATCGATCACTCCGGATCCCCCTGACACTTCCTCGCCACGTTACGAATCCAATAGTATAGCTACTATTCGCGTGGAAAAAGCCGGGGGAAGGCCATCGCGGTTTTTACACTGGCCGCCGTGCAGCCTCAATGGCGGCGATGTCGATCTTGCCCATTGTCATCATGGCTTCGAATGCCCGCTTGGCGGCTGCCGGGTCCGGATCGGCTATCGCTTCCATTAAAACCGCCGGCGTAATCTGCCAGGACAGACCCCATTTGTCCCTGCACCAACCGCAGGCGCTTGCTTCGCCGCCGTTGTTAATGATCGCGTTCCAGTAACGATCGGTTTCTTCCTGATCACAGGTGGCAACCTGAAACGAGAACGCCTCACTGTGCTTGAAGGTGGGGCCACCGTTGAGCCCCAGGCAGGGGATGCCCATTACGGTGAACTCCACTGTTAACACATCCCCCTGCGCTCCGGAAGGGTAATCTCCTGGCGCAAGGTGAACGGCGTCAATCGATGAGTCGGGGAAAGTCTCCGCGTAGAACCGTGCCGCTTCTTCGGCATCGCCGTCATACCAGAGGCATATGGTGTTTTTTGCGCGCTTGGTCATTGCCTGTCTCCCTGTTGTTGTCCCTTACTGGCCCTGGGCAATGTCGTTGCTGATCATCCACTGTATGCCAAAGCGGTCCCTGGTCATTCCGAAACGGTTGGCCCAGAAAGTCTGCTCGAACGGCATGATCACCGTGCCGTCCTCGCACAGTGCCCGGAAAACCCGTTCCGCCTGGTCGGGGGTGTCGTACTCAAGATGAACCTGGGCACCCTGGGGTGGCTGATAGCACTCACCGCCCATATCGGCACCCATCAGCCGGCGGCCCCGGATGTTGAGGGAGGCGTGGACGATGCGGTCATGCATTTCTGCGGGCACGTCCGCCGCTGCGGGAGTTTTCCCGTAGGTAATCATGGCTTCAAGGTGGCCTGCGGTTACCTCGGCATAGAATTCCATCGCTTCCCGGCAGTTGCCGCCGAAGGCCACATGTACGTTCATCTCCCGGGGCAGTTTTTCCTGGGCGCGATGCTTCTCCAGCGCCGGGCCGGGCTCGAAATCCTCCATGGTGAAGTAACGGCGTAACTCCAGGGTAGCATTGCCGCCGGCATCCTCCTTTGGCCACTGCTTCGCCCAGGCGATGGCGTCTTCGAGGGAATCCACTTCGAGCACACTGTAGCCCGCCAGAAGCTCGCTGGTCTGCTCGAACGGCCCGTTGATAACCGTGGGCTCTCCATTGCGGAATTGAATGCGGCAACCCTCTCGCGTTGGCCGCAAACCGTCGCCGCCGGCAAACACGCCGGCCTGGGTCATGCGCTCATTGTAGTCCGCCATGGCCTGCAGGACTTCTTCGGTGGGTAGCACGGCGTTCTCGGTGTCAGCATCGGCTTTGCGCATCAACATGTATTTCATACTGTCGTTCTCCAGTGATTGTCGTGTGACTTCACTGGGTAGTCGGTTGGTGCCGGCGGAAATCGACAGCGAGAGAAAAAAAGCAGAACCGGGGGTATGTCAACGCTGCAGCCACTGAGCAGCCAAGCCAGCCCGATCCTCGCGCGCCAGTGGACTGGAAGACCTGATTTTACGCCATGGATTAATTTTGCAGGCGGATGTCATCTTTCCACCGAAAGCCCACACCACCAGCCTGCCATACACCATCCTTATTGAATGGATGAGGCCCGTTTATATTGATGTACTGAGGCAATCCAAAGTGAGGAGCCAGGTCCTGCTTCGATTTGATGGTGACACGGTCCATAATCCTCAGTCCCTGTTTTTCGACAGGCATATGAGCTTCAGGCGCAGCCCTGTGAGCGACTGCCCAGTTGTCGATGTAGAGCAGGTCACCGGTGTCGTAGTGATAACGTATCCCGTATCCCTTCTCGAAAGAGGCATTCATAAGATCGTTATAGTCATTGAATAGCTGCTTCATTTCATCTTCTGTCAGCAGGCGAAATCTGTCCGTGGTTGCTGGTTCTTTTTTCAGTTCATCTATTGATAAATCATCTTCCGGCAGCCTCTCGATAACGGCACCGGTCATCCCCAGATGAAGCCACACGCTCTTTTTTCCGGAAATGGGGTGGGTGTGGACTAACGGATGAGTCACGCTTGAAGCCGAATTGACAGAAACAAGGCGTTCCCAGAATTCCTGCTTTTCCTTTGGAAGAACATCAAAGGCAGCTCCCTGATGGGCAAAGTGGGTACCGCCTCCCTGTTCAGGTGCCCGAGCCATGTAGTATGCCGAGTGCGAGAATGTGGCCGCTTCAAAACTGCCATCGTTATGCCACTGCGGCCCAACACCAAGGATGCCGTGGCGAGCGTCGTTGGAACAGCGGAAGATGTGCCTGTTCCTTTCGGGCGTTGCAGGATGAACACCATGGGTGGAATGAATCTGGTGAGCCCCCCACCATTTGCTCACTTCAACCAGCTCATCAGCGGACAGGCCAGCCTGATGTTTAAAGACGATGAAGCCCCGATTCGCCATTTCCACTTCCAGGGCTTCAATGACAGGCTCGGGCAGCCTGGAACGAACATCAGCACCGTATATTTCAACGCCAAGGGGCTCCAGTTGTTTGACAGTCAATCCTTCCTTCTCAATAAGCGAGACACGGTCAGGGTCCAGTGGGGGAATGGTCGGTAGCCTATTGCTGAAGTTTTCCGAGGTTTGTCCCATAGTCCTGAGTTACCTTGCTGGTGCATTTATGAACAGCTTAACTCAGTGTATTTAAGTGACAAGCCCCCTGAACCGGAGTCGCCGGCTTTCACAGCTTATCAACAGGACCGCCAGTCTGCGGAGGCCTGGACTCAGCTGGCCCAGTTGATCAGCCCTACCGCCAGTAATCACACTGATATGGGTGTAAATGCGGCCTCCAGGTACTACGATCAGATCAAGGCGACCACCGATCTCGCGTTCGCGGGTGCCAGCCAGTGCAGTGAGGTAACAGGGATGAATATCATCTCCTTGAGGGTGTTGGCTCGTTACCCGCCTTCGCGGAAACGCCGGATAAACGCCTCAGATTCCGAGACTGATTGTTCCATGTTGCGAATCAGCGCATCCACGTCCTGGCGGATATTCACCAGTTCGTTTTCCAGGGAGCCAATCGCCTGGGCATTGAGGTTATGCTTGAGATACAGCACCTGATCCTGAAATGCCTGCAGAACCGGGTCCATGCGTTCTTCGGCTTCGTGCATGCGGCTGATCAGCTGGTTGTACTGGGTGCGGGTTTCATCGAGCTGCTGTTCGCTGTTACGACGCAGAGAATCGCTTTCGTACTGATCAAGTTCATCCTCCCATTCATCGAAAAGAGCCTCTGCGACGTCTTCCACCTTGTCGATACGGTCGCGGACTTTTTCCGCGCTCGACTTGCTGTCTTCATAAGCATCGCTGATCTCGGCGTACTGTTCCTTCAGCTCGGTGTCCGGCGTATCCACCACGCTCTGGAAGCGCTCCAGAGACGAACGGAAAGTTTCCTGAACATCATTCTGGCTGTTCCGCGCGTCTTCCACCCGGTCCACCAGGATGTCGCGTTTTTCATACCCGAATTTTTCCATGGTGTCGTAGTACAGTGACGAACACCCGCTCAGAATCGCGATGCCGAACAGCGACAGCCATAGCCGCCTGGCACCGGATGGTAGTATTGAACGAGTAACAGGGCCGGACATAAGCAGTCTCCTGGGAAGCGGGTTCGCGTCTGCTGAGTGAAGCATGGTGGCGGGAGGCTGACAAGCGCTGATTCAGGGGCCGGCCTACCTGGATGGGTTAAACGGGAGAATATCCGATGAGCAAGGAAGACACTCAACAAAAACCTGGTGCAAACGCCCCTGATGAAGAAAAGCTGAAACGGGAGCGTTACGAGTTGCTCCAGCGTCTGGAGGGCTGGCTGGAAACGCCCATGCTGGTCCTCGCATTCGTGTGGCTGGTGCTATTGATAGTAGAGCTGGTTCGGGGCGAGAGCGCGCTGTTCTATTTCCTCGGTACGGCCATCTGGGTCGTTTTTATTATCGATTTCGCTGTAAAGCTGGTACTGGCTCCGGACAGGTTCGTTTACCTGAAAGGTAACTGGCTGACCGCGATTGCCCTTTTGCTCCCCGCCCTGCGGATCTTCCGCATTTTCCGTGTATTCCGGTTGCTCCGCCTGGCAAGGGCGGGGCGCGGATTAAGACTGGTGCGGGTCGTCACTTCCCTGAATCGCGGTATGAAGGCGCTGGGCGCCAGCCTGAGCCGACGGGGCTTCGGATATGTAATCGCCCTCACTTTACTCGTCACCTTCGCAGGCGCAGCCGGAATGTACGCTTTTGAGAACGAGGTGCCCGGAGGTCTCGACAGCTATATCGAGTCGCTGTGGTGGACTGCCATGATCATGGCAACCATGGGCTCGGAGTACTGGCCGCAGACTGCGGAAGGGCGTTTACTCTGTGGCTTTCTGGCGCTGTATGCTTTTGGAGTCTTTGGCTACGTGACGGCAGCGCTTGCCACTTTCTTCGTCGGGCGCGATGCCGAAAGTAACGACGCCGAAGTGGCCGGGGCCAAACAGCTGATCGCGCTCCGGGATGAGGTCAGCGCTTTGCGCAGTGAAATCCGCGCCCTGTCACGACAACCGCCGCAATCGTGACAGTGTCGTCAAGCCGGATTGGCCTCCCGATAGGACACCATGCGCTGTTTGTCCTCATCCCAGAGCGCATACCGGAAGCAGTCTGCAATGTCGCCGGGTGCCAGGGTTGTTACCAGCGGAGATTGCAGCTCGGGAATATCCGCCATCGCCTCGGGAAGGCGGTAGAAGGGAATTCGAACGTTGAGGTGGTGAATATGGTGGTAGCCGATATTGCCGGTAAACCATTGCATCACCTTGTTCATCCGCATGTAACTGGACGACTCCATGGCCCCCCGGTAATAGTTCCAGGCCTCGGGGGAGGCAATCTGCATGCGCCGGAAGCTGTGCTGGGCAAAAAACAGGTAGCTGCCCATCGCGGAGGCAAGGGTCATGGGCAGCAGGATCACAAAGAACACCATGCTGAACCCGCCGAGCGCCCATACCACCGCGATCAACGCGAAGTGACTGACCAGTGCTGCCACAAAGTCGAGGTGCTTGCGGGGGTTCTTCAGCAGGGGTAGGAGCGTAATATTGAGACCGAACACAATCGGGTAGCTTAGCAGCACCACCAGCGGGTTGCGCTGGGCGCGATAGGTAAATCGCTGCCACGGCGTTGCCTCCCGCCACATGCGGGCGGTTATCAGCGGAAAAGCGCCCACGCTGGCCTCCGAAATCTGGCCCACATGGCCGTGGTGATAGTTATGGCTGGCAAGCCAGGAACGCGTTGGTGTCAGCATCAGAGCGCCAAAAGCGTGGAAAAGCCAGTAGGCAGCCCGGGAGTTGGTGAGAATTGCGCGGTGCAGGTAATCGTGAAAGGTGATGAAGGTACGCACCATCAGCAGGGCGCCCAATACTGAAAACACCAGCCTGAGAGGCCACCACTGGATCAGCCCGGCAGCGGTCAGGGCTGCAATCATCAAAACAAAAGTTGAGCCGACAAGCCACCAGCTTCTGGCGGCAGACTTTTCAACGTAGGGCTTCGTGGCGGCGAGCAACTCACGGCCAACCCGGATGCCTTCGCTGTGTTCCGGCAAGCTGTCGTCCGGTTCCTGGACATGTTCCTGACGCATGGCACGTCACCTCCCTGTGTATAAAACTAGATCTTTTGGGAGGTAATTTCCAACGGCGAGAAAGTGGCTGGCCCACTATCGTGTTCGCTGGCCTGGCATCAACAGTAACGAACTTCCAGAAGTAACGATTCGCGGGCGTCCTCCGCCTCGCGGATCGCGGGGCAGTAGTCGATCGGGCATCGCGGTTTTCGACATTCGTGGGATTTTTTTGATGCGGTCAGATGGCTTAAATCCCGTACTCCCGGTCCACCTTCGCAATCCGCACTCGAAAACTGGAATACCATTGCTGATGGCCAAGCCGCTGGGCCTCCTGATGCTCCGCGTTCTGCTTCCAGTTGCGGATGGCCTCAAGGCTTTCCCAATAGGAAACCGTAATGCCCAGGCACTCCCTGGCGGATTCGATGCCCAGAAAACCCGGTTGTTCAGCGGCCAGATTCACCATTTGCTCGGCCATTTCAGCGTAGCCGTTGTCACCGTCTGTGCGGTGGCTGCTGAAAATGACGGCGTAGTATGGGGGCTTGGGGGTGTTGGCGATTTCTGACATGGGTTACCCGATCCGTTTCTTTTTTTCAGAAGGTTTCCTGATCGATTAAGTAGCTGGGCAGTCATCAGTCCAAGTCTCGGTTGGCCCCAGTTTGGGCCAGCTCGCCAGAATTCTCAATTATGTAATGATCAACGAAAGGCTCTGATTCATCCGTGCGTACACTAATAACTCGTGAGCCAGCGCTGACTCTCATATATATGTCTTCTCCAGGCGCACGTGCGAGCATACCGGGCGGGCGGTCTACATCCTCGGGGCGGGATTCAATACTTCGAGGCACCGCCTCGGAGCTGAGCTCATAATGGCGAAACTGCATGAGGTCGCCATAACATTCAGAGCCTGGGCAACCGGACAACTGAATATATACCCGTTCTCCCTTCCAACCGGTCAAGTGAGAACTAAAACTTGTTTGTAACTGCTCGGGTGCCTGGATTCGGGCGATCTCCACAATATCGTCAGTCGAAACATCAACGAGGTACACTATGGCAGCCTGTTCGAGATACTGTGGTATTCCTCCATTGGGAAATGCGTTTATGCCAGTTGCAGGCCGGAATCGCGCATAGTTTACTGCTACTGCGAACTGAAGGGACTCTGGCCGTGCTGTCACATTTTCAATAGATGCTCGCTCCTCTCGTGGCCCGTAGGTGCAGCCCGAGATCAGAATAAAAACTGCAACTCCCGCCAATTTGATCAACGCCATTAACACGATCCTCAATGCACCCAACGCCCTGGCTTTTCGGCGTGCCGGAGCGCCAGCGTAGGTGCGTCCGACAACAGCCGCTTGTTAACCCCTGAGTTTGAGGTCTTCCCGGATGACTTCTGGATGGCGGGAAGCAATCTCGATGAGAGCCTTCGCCGGGCCGGAGGGTTTGCGTCGACCTTGCTCCCATTCCTGCAAGGTACGCGGAGAAATATGCAGTACCTCAGCAAACTCAATCTGGGTTAGTCCAGTTTTGCTGCGCGCCTCTGCAACCTCGTTAGGCTCAACACGACTGATTCGCGCCGCTTTGCCCGCTTTCATTTCTTTGACAGATTGGAGCAGCTTATTGCCAAGCTCCTCAGCACTCAGGGTCTCATTACTCATTTTCCCATACCTCAAGAATCGACTTCAGGATATGCGCGGGTATGTTCTCCTTGACGGCCTGCAGGCCCGGAACGAACTGTAACAATTTGTTAGTAATGGAAGTTCTGCCGGACACTCCTAAGATAACTCCGTCCGCTCGGACAATTGTTGGCTTGTGGCATGGTTATCGTTTTATAACCTAAAACTATTCCTGCACTAGTCATACCGGCAACCAACGGTGGTAGTCCAATTATGCTGTGGAGCCCTGCCGCTCCTAAACCACTTCCAACTAGTCCCGAAAAGTCCATGTTGAACGTATTCCTGATATTACCAGCGAACCTCTTGATCCCGCTTTCACGCAAAGAAGCATCAAGGTCCTTTATGGCGCTTTCCAAACGGGCGATTTCGGTTGTCTTCGCCCTAGGTATATCCGCTGAGCCAAGGTCCAGGCACCGGGTTCAAGTCTTTGATTCTCTCTGAGTGCCGCTTCTTGTGCCGCGATGAAAAACTCTCCATTGCCAGAATGGATTCTTCCCTGGAACGCCACCCTCGTTCTTTTTAGCGCATCTGTTGTCTCTAAATAATCGATGTCTGCAGAGGAAATGTGGACAAGATTATTGGAGGTATAATCAATCTGATCCCAATAAAGAAGATATTTTCCAAGCTCAATGGGGTCGGGTTCACCCCCACAGCGTATTCCTCCAGTTAGGAGGGACTCGAAGGGCGGTGAGATTACTATTCCTCGTTTTAGCATTCCCCCTCCAAATTATTACTAACGCAGGTTTGGAGCCGCGAAGCGGTGGAAAATCGGTCGCTGTGCAGCCGATTGTTATGTTTTTCCTGAAGTGCTAGATTGTGTATAGATACCGACTTACATACACATAGGTGCACCATGAGAACGAACATTGTCATTGACGATGAGTTGATGGCCGAAGCTCTCAAAGCCTCCGGCTACGAAACCAAAAAAGAAGCCGTTGAGCAAGGTCTGAAGCTTCTGGTCCAACTGAGCAAGCAGCAGGAGATTCGAAAGCTACGAGGTAAAATCCACTGGGAAGGCGACCTGGACGAAATGCGGAGCGCCCGATGATACTGGTGGATACCAGCGTCTGGATCGACTACTTCAACGGAGTCAAAAACCCGCAAACTGACCTGCTGGACGCCTCGATAGTCCGAGGATCGGTTGCTATCGGCGACCTCATATTTCTGGAAATCCTGCAAGGCATCCGCAACGACAAACAATATCGTCAGACCAAGCAAAGCCTGCTCGCGCTGCAACAATATGAAATGTTTGGGAACGATATGGCAGCCAAGTGCGCCGACAATTACCGAGCACTTCGTAAAAGGGGCATCACGATCAGAAAGACAGCCGACGTGATCATCGCGACCTTTTGCATAGAGAAGGAGCTACCCCTGCTGTTCCTGGATCGTGACTTTATTCCTTTTGTTGATCACCTTGGACTTGAGCCTGCCCTGCGAGAAACATAACGCCGGTGGTAATGGGCGGCAACGAAGCGCAGCGTAGTTGGCATCCCGTTGACCACTTGGTTATGCAAGTTCCTGCCACATCCCATCCATCATCACTGGGTAGGTGATCGGCTTGTAATGGGTAAATTCAATGTCTCGAACATGGGTGAAATCACTCCAGAGCAACCTCGCCCCCTTCATCCACTGAGATGGCTTAACCCGTTTTTCTATCTTCTCGATCTCTTCGGGCGTGGCTTCACGCATTCGTCCAACCTTGCCATAAAGCCTCACGCCCGGCGGAGCAACGAAACGGCCTTTTAGCAGAGACCTTAGCCAGAAGAATCGACCGGCGTTGACTGCCATAATGCAAACATTCGGATTCTGATCGATGTTTTTACCCAAGGCCTCGGCGTAGTGATCAAAGAAGTACCCGCTCTGATCATCGCGAAGGAAAACAGTGCCAACTGGCGTGATGTGGGGTGTGCCGTCGGGGTTAACCGTTGCAATCGAGCAGTAAACCGTCGAAGCCTGACCTTGCTCTAAAACTGACTTTACCTTCTTCCAATCATCCTTGATGTTCATAGTGTCTCCATTTGTGCATAACAGCGTAAGATACGAACACGTTCGTATATCACCCATTCGTATAATTCCAATTTCAGTCGCTCAGGCGACCTTAAATAAAACTTTTTAAAAACAAAAACTAATCAAGATTCGCCATAGCTATTGCCAGAATTATACGCCCTCCATGGTCTGATCTTTTCCCCCTGTGGAGCGCGTATAATTCCAGACTGCTACAGTCCCTCGCATGGTTCCGGCGTCCCCAAGAGCGTATATGCAGAGTACACAAACCTCAAACCCCGGCACATGGCCGGGGTTTGAGGTAGGAACGGACTGGAAGAGGGGCGTTACTTCTTCAACCCCATCTCCTCAATCGAAATCTCCCGCATCTTGAACTTCTGGATCTTCCCGGTGACGGTCATTGGGAACTCATCCACGAACTTGTAGTTCTTCGGGATCTTGAAGTGGGCGATCTTGCCCTTGCAGAATTCCCGCAGTTCGTCGCCGGTGACCGGGTCCGCGTCGGGGTTCAGTTTCACCCAGGCGATGAGTTCTTCGCCGTACTTGTCGTCGGGGATGCCGGTGACCTGGACTTCCTCGATGGCGGGGTGGGTGTAGAGGAATTCCTCGATTTCCTTCGGGTAGATGTTCTCGCCGCCGCGGATGACCATGTCCTTGATGCGGCCGACGATCTGGATGTAGCCGTCTTCGTCCATGGTGGCCAGGTCGCCGGTGTGCATCCAGCCGGCGTCGTCGATGGCTTCGCGGGTTTTTTCTTCGTTGTTCCAGTACTTCAGCATCACGCTGTAGCCACGGGTGCAGAGTTCGCCGATTTCGCCACGGGGGACGACGTTGCCGGTGGCCGGGTCGACTATCTTGGTCTCCAGGTGGGGCTGGGTGCGGCCCACGGTGGTGACCTGCTTCTCGAAGGGGTCGAGGGAGCTGGTCTGGGTGGACACCGGGCTGGTTTCGGTCATGCCGTAGGCGATCTGTACTTCCTTCATGTTCATCTTGCCGTTGACCTTTTTCATCACTTCCGCCGGGCAGATGGAGCCGGCCATGATGCCGGTGCGCAGGCTGGACAGGTCGTAGCTTTCAAACTCCGGCTCGGCCAGTTCGGCGATGAACATGGTGGGCACGCCGTAGAGGGCGGTGGCTTTTTCCTGGTGCACGGCCTGCAGCACGGATTTGGGCTCGAAGCCTTCGCCCGGGTAGATCATGGTGGAGCCGTGGGTAATGCAGCCCAGGTTGCCCATGACCATGCCGAAGCAATGGTACAGGGGCACGGGAATGACCAGCCGGTCTTTCTCGGTGAACAGCTGGCTTTCCGCCACGAAGTATCCGTTATTCAAGATGTTGTGGTGGGTGAGGGTGGCGCCCTTGGGGTTGCCGGTGGTGCCGGAGGTGAACTGGATGTTGATGGGGTCGTCGAACTGCAGTTGGCCCTGTACCTTGTCCAGTTCATCCTGGCTGACTTCGCTGGCGAAGCCAATGAACTCGGCCCAGGTCCACATGCCGTCGTGCTTGTCTTTGTCCAGGTTGATCACGGCGCGCAGATCGGGAACCTTCTGGGCCTTGAGTTTGCCAGGGGCGGCGGCTTTCAGTTCCGGTGCCAGGTCGTAGACCATTTTGCGGTAGTCTGAGGTCTTGAAGCTGTCCGCCGTGACCAGTGCGGAGATGCCGGCCAGGTTCAGGGCGTAGTCCAGTTCGTGCACGCCGTAGGCCGGGTTGATGTTCACCAGGATGGCGCCCACCTTGGCGGTGGCAAACTGGGTGACGGTCCACTCGTAACGGTTGGGGGACCAGATGCCCACCCGGTCGCCGCGTTTGACGCCGATGGCCATGAAGGCGCGGGCGGCTTCGTTGACCTTTTCAACGAATTCCCTGTAGGTCCAGCGAATGTCCTGGTGCAGGGCAACGAGGGCTTCGGTGTCCGGGTATTTTGCGGCGGTGCGGTCAAGCATGTCGCCGATGGTCATGCCCAGCAGCGGGGTTTCGGAGGTTCCGCTGGTGTAGCTTGGTAGAGTCTGGTTCATTGTCTGCCTCCATTGTTTTTGTCGTCGAGGGCAAGCAGGTTACTTTGACTGCTAGCGACTCTGGCTGTGATATTCCGGATTTGGTTGCATATCGCTGGCAATGGCCACGCGGTTGGACATGTTGTAAAAACCGATCAGGTTGCTCAGGTCCCAGATGCCCCGGTCACTGAGGCCGGCGTCCCGCAGGGCCTGGATGTGTTCTTCGGTGACGGTGGCCGGGGAGCGAGTGAGGTGCGATGCAAAATCGAGCATGGCGCGCTGGCGCCTGTCGAGTTTGGCGCTGCGGTAATTCATTACCATGTGTTCGCCCAGTTGCGGGTCTCCGCTCAGCACCCGTACGGCGGCGCCGTGGGCGACCAGGCAGTAGAAGCATTTGTTCTCGGACGATACAACGACGGCGACCATTTCCCGCTCAAGTTTGCTCAGTTCGCTTTCGCCCATCATCAGTTCGTTGTACAGGCGGGTGAAGCCTTCGAGCTGTTTGAGGTTCTGGCTGTAGGCGGTCAGTACGTTGGGGATCATGCCGAGTTTTTCCTGGCAGATCTGGAAGTACTTTTGGGTGTCTTCTGGCATGTCTTTGATCTCCGGGATTGGGAGATCCAGGGCTACTACATTCTTGGTCTGGCTCATTGAAAAACGCTCCTAGCCTGTTAATTGAGTGCTTTGGGGAGCGGGCCCGGTTGCCCGGGACACGCCGTTAATACGTCCGTGTAGGCTCGTAAAAAACATCCCTGTTTTTTACGGTCCCGGGCAACCGGGCCCGCTCCCCATTTGATCATTTGCAGTTACCGCCCAGGGCCTGGCCTACTTTTGAGCCGTTTTGGCGTTTCAATTGGCTGCTTATCCATTCGCCGGTTGCTACTAACTTATCCAGGTCGACGCCGGTTTCTATTCCCAATCCGTTAAGCAGGTATAGCACGTCTTCTGTTGCCACGTTGCCGGAGGCACCCTTGGCGTAGGGGCAGCCGCCAAGGCCAGCGACGGAGGCGTCGATAACCGAAATGCCTTCTTCCAGAACCGCGTAGAGATTTGCCAGTGCCTGGCCGTAAGTGTCGTGGAAGTGGGCGGCGAGTTTTTCGATCGGTACTTCGGCGGCGACGGCCTCCAGCATGCGTTTTGCTTTCAACGGAGTGCCCACGCCGATGGTGTCGCCCAGGGAGATTTCATAGCAGCCGAGTTCGGCCAGGGCCTTGGCGACTTTGGCCACCTGTTCGGGGGCGATGTCGCCTTCGTAGGGGCAGCCGAGGACGGTGGATACGTAGCCCCGTACCGGGATGTTGTGTTGTTTGGCCGCTTCCATCACCGGGAGGAAGCGTTCGAGGCTTTCGGCGATGGAGCAGTTGATGTTTTTCTGGCTGAAGGATTCGGACGCGGCGCCGAAGACGGCGACTTCGTCCACCCCGGCCGCGAGGGCGTTTTCAAAGCCCTTTAGGTTGGGGGTGAGTACGGAGTAGCGCACGCCGGGCTTGCGTTTGATGCCGGCCATGACATCGGTGGCGTCGCCCATCTGTGGTACCCATTTCGGGGACACGAAGCTGGCGGATTCGATGTGGTTGAGGCCACAGTCGGCCAGCCGGTCGATCAGGCCGGTTTTGATGGGGGTGGCGATGATCGCGCCGGGCTCGTTCTGCAGGCCGTCCCGGGGGCTCATTTCAACCAGTCTGACTTTTTGGGGAAAGGCCATTAGCCTGCCTCCTCTTCCGCGGTGACGGTGACTTCGATGGCGATCAGTTCGGCGCCTTCAGACACCTGGTCGCCTTCGGCGAAGAAGATGTCGGTGACCACGCCGTCGGCCGGGGCCTTGATGGCATGTTCCATTTTCATGGCTTCCATGATCACCAGGCTCTGGCCGGCAGTGACTTTATCGCCCACTTTGGCCTGCACCGCGACGATGGCGCCGTTCATGGGGGCGGCCAGGCTGCCTTCGCCGGCCATTTCCTCGAAGCCGTAGGTTTCACGGTAAACCGTGCACTGGAAGGTGTCACCCTCGTAGAAGAGCACCAGCTGGTCGTTGTGCAGGTTGCCATGGATGCTGATGCGGTGGCCGTTGATGACGGCCTGCAGGTAGTCGTCGTCCAGTTTGGCGGTGAGGTTGTAGACACTGCCGCCGACAAACACCTGGTAGCGGTCGTCCCGTTCCAGCACTTTGAGTTCGTGGATGTCTTCACCCACCTGCAGCTGCAGCGGTTGGGCGTATTCGGAGTTTATGCGCCAGCTGTTCTGGCGGCCGAAGGGCGACCAGGGGTCGGTGCTGATCACTTCCCGGGATTTGCGCTGTTCCAGCACGAAGCCGGCGGCCAGTACCAGGGCCTTGTGGGTGTCGAGTTTGGATTTCGGGAACAGCAGGTCCCGGTGCTCCTCGATAAACCCGGTGGTCAGGTCGGCTTCCCGGAACGGTTGGGCGTCGGCCAGGGCGTGGAGGAAGCGGATGTTGGTTTTCACGCCGGCGATGCGGTAGTGCTCCAGGGCCTGGACCATGCGGTTGATGGCCTGGTCCCGGGTTTCGTCCCAGACGATAAGCTTGGCGATCATCGGGTCGTAGTGGATGCTGATGTCGTCGCCTTCGGTAACGCCTGTATCCACTCGCACATGCGCGCTCTCATCAGGAGTACTCAGGTAGCGCAGGTTGCCGGTGGCGGGCAGGAAGTCCTGGTCCGGGTCTTCGGCGTAGATGCGGGCTTCCAGGGCGTGGCCGCGGGTTTTCACCTGGGACTGTTCCAGCGGCAGCGGGTCGCCCCAGGCCACTTTCAACTGCCATTCCACCAGGTCCTGGCCGGTGACCATCTCGGTAACCGGGTGCTCTACCTGCAGGCGGGTGTTCATTTCCATGAAGAAGAAGGAGCCGTCCACGTCGTAGAGGAATTCCACGGTGCCGGCGCCCACGTAGTTGATGGCCTGGGCAGCTTTTACCGCCGCTTCGCCCATGGCCTTGCGGGTATCGTCGCTGAGGCCCGGCGCCGGGGCTTCTTCCAGCACTTTCTGGTGGCGGCGCTGCACGGAACAGTCCCGTTCCGCCAGGTACACACCATGGCCGCTCTTGTCGCAGAACACCTGGATTTCCACGTGCCGTGGCTGGGTCAGGTAGCGCTCGATCAGCATGTCCGGGTTGCCGAAGGCGTTCCTGGACTCCCGCTTGGCGGCGGCCAGGGCATCGTCGAAGTCTTCCATGCGTTCCACCACCCGCATGCCTTTACCGCCGCCACCGGCGACCGCTTTCAGCAGCAGCGGGAAGCCGCACTTCTCGGCTTCCTTGCGCAGGGTGTCCGGGGACTGGTCGTCACCGTGGTAGCCGGGCACCAATGGCACGCCGGCCTTTTCCATGATGGCCTTGGCGGCGGATTTGGAGCCCATGGCTGCGATAGAGGAGGAGGGCGGGCCGATGAAGACGATGTTGTTGGCTTCGCAGGCCTCGGCAAACTGGGTGTTCTCGGAGAGAAAACCGTAGCCGGGATGAACCGCCTGGGCGCCGCTTTCTTTGGCCACCTCGATGATTTTGTCGGCTTTCAGGTAGCTCTCGGAGCTGGGGGCGGGGCCAATGTTAAAGGCTTCGTCGGCCATGGCCACGTGGCGGGCGTCGGCGTCGGCGTCCGAGTAGACGGCGACGACGCGGATGCCCATGCGATGGGCGGTCTGTATGATCCGGCAGGCGATTTCGCCGCGGTTGGCGATCAAAATTTTACTGAACATTAGTCTTCCTCCGGAACCCAGTTGGCCTTGCGCTTGTTCAGGAAGGCACTGAGCCCTTCCTGCCCTTCGGCACCCACCCGGATGTCCGCGATGCGTTGTGCGGTGTCGTCGATAACGTCTTTGCCGATGACTTTGTGGCTGACAGCGAACACCAGGTTCTTGGCGGCTTGCATGGCCTCGGGGCCGTTGAGTGCAAGCTGCAGCAGCAGTTCGTTGCAGCGGCGTTCCATGGCAGCCACGTCTTCACATACTTCGTGTACCAGGCCGAAATGTTCGGCCTGCCGGGCGGTGAAGACTTCGGCAGTAATGAAGTAGCGCCGGGCCTGGCGTTCACCGATGGCGCGTACCACGTAGGGGCTGATCACGGCGGGGATCAGGCCGAGTTTGACTTCGCTCAGGCAAAAGCTGGCTTTTTCGGTGGCAAGCACGATGTCACAGCAGGCTGCCAGGCCAACGGCACCGCCGAAAGCCGCACCCTGCACCAGGCCGATCACCGGCTTGCCGAGATGGTTCAGGGTATTCATCAGCCGCGCCAGTTCCCGGGAGTCATCCAGGTTTTCCTGGCGGGTGTTGTCCGCCATCCGGCGCATCCAGCCAAGGTCCGCCCCGGCGGAGAAGTGCTTGCCTTCAGAGCGCAGGATTACGATGTTGGTGTCTTTGTCGGCGTTTACTTTTTCCAGCGCGTTGATCAGTTGCTGGATGATTACGTCGTCGAACGCGTTGCGTTTGTCCGGGCGGTTCAGCACCACTTCGGTGATGCCTTCGCTACGCTTTCTGAGCAGAATCGCTGATTCCTGATCGGTCATGGCGTTCTCCTCCGTCACATGCGGAACACGCCGAAGCGTGTTGGCTTGGCCGGGCGGTTGAGGGTGGCGGACAGGCTCAGGGCGACCACTTCACGGGTCTGGGCCGGGTCGATCACGCCGTCGTCCCACAGGCGGGCGCTGGCGTAGTAGGGATGGCCCTGGTGCTCGTAGGAGTCGATGATGGGCTTTTTGAAATCTGCCTCTTCTTCGGTGCTCCAGTCCTGGCCCTTGCGCTCCATGCCTTCACGCTTGACGGTGGCGAGTACGCCTGCGGCCTGCTCACCGCCCATGACGGAAATGCGGGCGTTGGGCCACATCCACAGGAAGTCGGGGCTGTAGGCGCGGCCACACATGCCGTAGTTGCCTGCGCCGAAAGACCCGCCAATCAGTACGGTAATCTTGGGCACTTCCGCACAGGCCACGGCCATGACCATCTTCGCGCCGTGCTTGGCGATGCCTTCCGCCTCGTGCTTCTGGCCCACCATAAAGCCGGTGATGTTCTGCAGGAATAGCAGCGGGATGTTGCGCTGGCAGCACAGTTCAATAAAGTGCGCGCCTTTCTGGGCGGACTCGCTGAACAGGATGCCATTGTTGGCGATGATGCCCACCGGGTAGCCGTGGATATGGGCGAAGCCTGTGACCAGGGTCTGGCCGTAGTAGCGTTTGAATTCGTCAAACTCGGAGCCGTCGACGATACGGGCGATGACATCACGCACGTCGAACTGTTTGCGCAGGTCGGTCCCGACGATGCCGTAGATTTCTTCGGCGTTGAACAGCGGCGCCCTGGGTTTGCGGATCTCCACATCCGCGGGTTTGCGGCGGTTGAGGTTGGAGATGCAGCGCCGGGCGATTTCCAGGGCGTGGGCGTCGTTTTCGGCGTAGTGGTCGGCCACGCCGGAGATTTTGCAGTGGACGTCGGCGCCACCCAGGTCTTCGGCGCTGACCACTTCACCGGTGGCGGCTTTTACCAGTGGTGGGCCGGCCAGGAAAATGGTGCCCTGGTTGCGCACGATAATGGATTCGTCCGCCATGGCGGGTACGTAGGCGCCACCTGCGGTGCACAGGCCCATGACGACAGCAATCTGGGGGATGTCGTCGGCGGACATTCTGGCCTGGTTGTAGAAGATGCGGCCAAAGTGGTCGCGGTCCGGGAAGACTTCGTCCTGCCTGGGCAGGTTGGCGCCGCCGGAGTCCACCAGGTAGATGCAGGGCAGACGGTTCTGCAGGGCGATTTCCTGGGCACGGAGGTGCTTCTTGACCGTGAGCGGGTAGTAGCTGCCGCCTTTGACGGTGGCGTCGTTGGCGATGATCATGCATTCGGTGCCGGAGACGCGGCCCACACCGGCGATGACACCAGCGGCGGGGACTTCTTCATCGTAGACGTTATAGGCGGCGAATTGGCCTACTTCAAGAAAAGGAGAGCCGTCGTCCAGAAGGCGGTTGATGCGCTCTCTCGGGAGCAGTTTGCCGCGGGCGATGTGGCGTTCCTGGTAGGAGGGGCCACCGCCCTGCTGGATGGTGGCTACCTTGTCCCGCAGGTCGGCCACGGCTTTTGCCATGGAGGCCTGGTTGGCCTGGAATTCTTCGGACCTTGGGTTAACTTTGCTTTGGAGTACCGTCATAGCATTTTAGTCCGTGTGTCTGAGTCCGTGCGTCGGGTCTGGTGGCATGGCGCTCCGGGACACGCCGTGAATACGTCCATGCCACCAGACCCTCGTCTGAATTTGGTTGCCAGCCGCTCTCTGTACTTCTGTTTGAGAGCGACTACCCAAGTTCGGACGGTTGGCCGGGTAGGGCTTTCGGGAATGTCGTAGGCCAAGGATGGCCTACGTCAAGCGCACATGGATGTGCTCGTAGCGTTTCCCGAAAGCCCTACCCGGCCGACCGCCTCCACCCGGAACAGCGGGCCTAGTTGTTCAGATACAGCTCCCGACCAATCAGCATCCGGCGGATTTCGGACGTGCCGGCGCCGATTTCGTACAGTTTGGCGTCACGCAACAGGCGGCCCGTCGGGTATTCGTTGATGTAACCGTTACCGCCGAGCAGCTGGATGGCGTCCAGGGCCAGTTTGGTGGCCATTTCTGCGGAATACAGGATCGCGCCGGCAGCGTCTTTTCTGGTGGTGTTGCCGCGGTCGGCGGACATGGCGACCATGTAGACGTAGGACTTGGCGGTGTTCATGAAGGTGTACATGTCCGCAACCTTGCCCTGTACCAGTTCAAACTCGCCGATGGCCTGGCCGAACTGTTTGCGTTCGCGGATGTAGGGAACCACCACGTCCATGGCCGCCTGCATGATGCCCAGCGGGCCGCCGGCGAGGACGAGGCGTTCGTAGTCGAGGCCGCTCATCAGGACTTTGGCGCCGTTGCCCACGCCGCCCATGACGTTTTCCTTGGGCACCTTGGCGTCTTCGAAGACCAGCTCACAGGTGTTGGAGCCGCGCATGCCCAGCTTGTCCAGCTTCTGGGCCTGGGTGAATCCCGGGGTGTCGCGCTCGACTATAAAGGCGGTGATGCCACGGGGGCCGGCAGACGGGTCGGTTTTGGCGTAGATGACGTAGACGTTGGCGTCGGGGCCGTTGGTGATCCACATTTTGCTGCCGTTGAGCACGTAGTGGTCGCCGGCGTCCTTGGCGCTGAGTTTCATGGAGACTACGTCGGAGCCGGCGTTAGGCTCGGACATGGCCAGGGCGCCGATGTGTTCGCCGCTGATGAGCTTGGGCAGGTACTTTTCTTTCTGCTCGTCGGTGCCGTTGCGGTTGATCTGGTTAACGCACAGGTTGGAGTGGGCACCGTAGGAAAGGCCCACCGAGGCCGAGGCGCGGCTGATTTCTTCCATGGCCACAACGTGTGCCAGGTAGCCCATGCCGGAGCCGCCGTAGGCTTCGTCGGCGGTAATACCCAGCAGGCCCATGTCGCCGAACTTTTTCCACAGGTCGTTGGGGAATAGGTTTTCCCGGTCAATGCTTTCGGCGCGGGGAGCGATGTCTTTGGCGGCGAACCCGTTGATCTGCTCCCGGAGCATATCGATGGTCTCACCAAGGCCGAAGTTGAACTCTGAGTATTGTGATTTCATTGTTGGCTACCTTTTGCTCTCAAATCTGGAGTTGGTCGCGGGCTTCGCGAGCGGATATCGGTTTCCGAAACACGCTGTAAATACGTCCCTGTACGCTCGGGCTCCGCCATCCATGGCTCCGCACGGTTTCGGAAACCGATATCCGCTCGCTCGGGTGTCCGCCACTACTTTTGTTCGATGGACTCGGGCTCTTCTTTTTTAGCCTTTGCCTGTTGACGCTTTTTCTTCTGTAGCTCGGCGAGTGCTTCCCGACACCGGGCTTCTGCCGTATCCATTTCCATCTCCGCCTGGGCAATGTCGTTTTTCTGCTGCTCAAGCTGTGCCCGCTTGCGGGCCAGGGTGTCCAGCATCAGCAGGAGCTGTTTTTCGTTACCGCTGAGGGTTTCGTCCCACAGGTCGAACAGCTCTTTGGTCTCCGCCAGGGAAAACCCCATGCGCTTGCCCCGCAGGATCAGTTTCAGGCGCACCCGGTCTTTCGAGCTGAAGATGCGGGTCTGGCCGCGCCGGGTGGGGTGGAGCAGGCCCTGATCTTCGTAAAAACGTACGCTTCGGGTAGTGACGTCGAACTCCTTGGCGAGCTCGCTGATGCTGTAAGTTTTCTTGATGTCCATGGCGGTTTCCTTTTTTAGACTTAGGTTAGATAAAGTTTACGTAAACGTAAAGTATTTTTGAGATCGAATTGGATTGACAGGCAGGGAAAAATTCGGCGAATGGTGTAAGTGTCAAAACGCAACGGTTGCCCTATAGTCATGGGAACAGGATACCAATCCGGAACAACAACATCAGGAGACCGGTATGACTTCGATCTTTGACCAGGGCCTTGAGCCCACCGCAGCAAACCATGCAACCCTGTCACCGCTGGATTTCCTGGAGCGTACCGCCAGTGTTTATCCGGAGTACCCGGCGGTCATCCACGGCGATATCCGCCGTAACTGGCGGGAAACCTACGAGCGCTGTCGCCGTCTTGCGTCGGCGCTGGCCGCTAAAGGTGTTGGCAAAGGGGATACAGTCGCGGCGATGATGCCGAACATTCCTGAGATGCTGGAATGTCATTTCGGCGTTCCCATGCTGGGCGGGGTTCTGAATGCACTGAATACCCGGCTGGATGCCGAGGCCGTTGCCTTCATGCTGGAACATGGCGAAGCGAAGGTGCTGATTGCAGACCGGGAATTCGGCCATGTGATCAATAAAGCCATGGGCCTGCTGGATAATCCCCCGCAGTTGATTGATGTTAATGACCCTGAATTTGCTGGTGATGGTACCCAGATCAGTGATCTGGATTACGAGGCCTTCCTGGCCAGTGGCGATCCGGAATTTGACTGGCAGATGCCGGCGGATGAATGGGATGCGATTTCACTCTGCTACACCTCCGGCACCACCGGTAACCCCAAAGGGGTGGTTTATCACCATCGCGGGGCCTACGAGAATGCCATGGGCAACCAGGCGGTCTGGTCCATGGGCATGCACCCGGTGTACCTGTGGACACTGCCGATGTTCCACTGCAATGGCTGGTGCTTTCCCTGGACCATTACGGCTTTTGCTGGCACCCATGTTTGCCTGCGCAAGGTGGACCCGGAGAAGATCCTGCAGCTGATCAGTGAGCACAAGGTCAGCCATATGTGTGGTGCGCCGATAGTATTGAACACCCTGCTGGGTGCTTCAGAGGCCTCCAAGTCCAGTTTCAGCCATACCGTACAGGCAATGACTGCCGGCGCGGCGCCACCGGCCAAGGTGATTGAGGCAATTGAGGAGATGGGCTTCCAGGTTACCCACGTTTACGGCCTTACAGAGGTTTATGGCCCGGTGACCGTTTGCGCCTGGAAATTGGAATGGGACGACCTGCCCGTGGAAGAACGTGCCCGCATAAAAGCACGGCAGGGGGTTCGCTACCACACATTGGCCGGCATGATGGTGGGAGATCCGGAAACCATGGAGGCCGTGCCTAAAGATGGCAAGACCATCGGCGAGATCTTCCTGCGTGGTAACACGGTGATGAAGGGATATCTGAAGAATCCCAAGGCCACGGCCGAAGCCCTGCGGGGTGGCTGGTTCCATACCGGCGACCTGGCCGTGTGGCACCCGGATGGTTATGCCGAGATCAAGGACCGGCTGAAGGACATCATCATTTCCGGTGGCGAGAACATCTCCACCATCGAAGTGGAAGATGTGCTCTACCGCCACCCTGATATCCTCGAAGCCGCCGTGGTGGCAAGGCCTGACGAAAAATGGGGCGAGACACCCTGCGCATTTGTGACCCTGAAACCGGAGGCGGGAGATGTCAGCGAAGACGACATCATCGCCTTCTGTCGGGAGCGAATGGCCGGGTACAAGATTCCCAAGACCATTGTGTTCAGCGAGCTGCCAAAAACCAATACCGGCAAGATCCAGAAGTTCGTGCTGCGGGACGACGCGAAAAAGTTGTGACCGCCAGTTGTAAACGCCGGGGCGAGCATGGAAGTAGCTCCGGCGTGTCATTTTTTATCAAATTTCCTGCCCGGTTATGTCATGGCGCCCAGGAGGTGACTGAGACAGACTGATCCCATACCCAATTCAAACTGTTCACCGGCGGGCTCCTGGGCTTTGCCGGTGATGCTGATATCAGGAGCACAATATGGAATTTCAGGGAGTCCCCTCAATTGTCACCGGTGGCGCATCCGGCCTTGGCGAAGGCGCAGCCCGTGCACTGGCCGCCGCTGGCTGTAAGGTTGCTATTTTCGACCTGTCGAAAGAGAAGGGCGAAGCCGTAGCGAAGGATATTGGCGGTGTGTTCATCGAATGCGACGTGTCCTCCGCCGAAAGCGCAGAGGCTGCTGTCAGGGCCGCCCGCGACGCCCACGGCCTGTGCGGCATCGCCGTCAACTGCGCGGGCATCGCCCCCGCCGCCAAAATCCTCGGCAAGGAAGGCCCCATGCCCCTGGAGAACTTCAGCAAGGTTATCCAGGTCAACCTGATAGGCACCTTCAACATCATGCGCCTGGCCGCCGCCGACATGGCCCAGCGCGAGCCCAATGCCGATGGCGAGCGGGGCGTGATTATATCCACCGCCTCCGTGGCCGCCTTCGAAGGCCAGATCGGCCAGGCCGCCTACAGCGCCTCCAAGGGCGGTGTTGTCGCCATGACATTGCAGTCCGCACGGGAACTGGCGCGGGAAGGCATCCGCGTGAACACCATCGCCCCGGGCATTTTCATGACCCCGATGATGGCCGGCATGCCCCAGGAAGTGCAGGACAGTCTGGCCGCCACACTGCCGTTCCCCAAGCGCCTGGGCAAGCCGGAAGAATTCGGCATGCTGGTGGACCAGATGGTGCGCAACCCGGTGCTCAACGGCGAAGTCATCCGCCTCGACAGCGCTCTGCGCATGGCGCCCAAATAATTGCAGGAGACCACCATGACCAGCGTTGTTGATAAAGAAGAACTCGAGATGTTCCGGGAGACCGTCATCAAGGCCCTGGAGGCCGAGGTAACGCCCCACTACGAAGCCTGGGAAAAATCCGGCATCGTACCCCGGGAACTGTGGAACACCCTGGGCAACGCCGGCATGCTGTGCGTGGACGTCCCCGAAGACTGGGGCGGCTGCGGCGCGCCCTTCCAGTACTCCGTCATCGTCGGCGAAGAAATGGCCCGCATGGGCTTCGGCGCCCTGTCCACCAACGTCATGGTGCACTCCGACATCGTCGCCCCCTACCTCAGCCACATCGGCAACGAGGAACAGCGCCAACACTGGCTGCCGAAAATGGTCTCCGGCGAAGCCGTCGGCGCCATCGCCATGACCGAACCCGGCGCCGGCAGCGACCTCCAGGCCATCCGCACCAGCGCCGTGAAAGACGGCGACGACTACATCCTCAACGGCTCCAAGACCTTCATCACCAACGGCCAACACGCCGACATGGTCATCGTCGCCGCCAAAACCGACCCCAAGGCGGGCGCCCGTGGCATCAGCCTGTTCCTGGTAGACACCTCGCTGCCGGGCTACAGTAAAGGCCGCAACCTCGACAAAATCGGCCAGCACTCCGGCGACACCTCGGAACTCTTCTTCTCCGACATGCGCATCCCCGCCTCGGCACTGCTGGGCGAGGAAGGCCAGGGCTTCATGTACCTGATGCGTGAACTCCCCCGGGAACGCCTGGTCATCGGCGCCCTCGGCGTCGCCGCCGCCCGCGGCGCCCTGGACCTGACCATCGCCTATTCCCAGGAACGGGAACTGTTCGGCCAGAAACTGGCCCAACTGCAAAATACCCGCTTCGAAATCGCCCGCATGGAAACCGACTGCCGCGTGAACCGCGCCTTCGTGGACGAATGTATCGACCTGTACGAAAAAGGCGAACTCGACGCCCCCACGGCTTCCATGGCGAAATACAGCGCTACGGAAATGCAGTGCCGGGTTGCTGATGGTTGCCTGCAGTTGTTCGGAGGCTACGGTTACACCAGCGAGTACCCGATTTCGAGAGCGTTTATCGACGCAAGGGTACAAAGAATCTACGGCGGTACGTCTGAGGTTATGAAAGAAATCATTGCCAGGTCTGTTCTGGGAAAGGCGTAAATCGAAAAGCCAAAACAGGTCGGAAGATAACTCACAAGTTGGAGGCTGAGTGGCGATCATCCCATCCGGGACCGTAAAAAACATGGATGTTTTTTACGAGCCTACAGGGACGTATTCACGGCGTGTCCCGGATGGGATGATCGCCACTCGGCCCGCCCCCGAATCAAGAGGACTAAAACCATGAGCAACACAGAAGTAGTAATAGCAGGCTCCGCCAGAACCCCCATGGGCGGAATGATGGGCGACCTCAGCTCCGTACGTTCCCCGGACCTGGGCGCCATCTCCATCAAGGCAGCCATCGAAAGAAGCGGCCTCCAGCCAGCAGACATCCAGGAAGTCATCATGGGCTGCGTACTGCCCGGCGGCCTGGGCCAGGCGCCCGCACGCCAGGCCTCCCGCGCCTCCGGCATCCCCGATTCCAGCGGCTGCACCACCATCAACAAAATGTGCGGCTCCGGCATGCAGGCCGTCATCATGGCCCACGACCAGATCAAAGCCGGCACCAACAACATCATGATCGCTGGCGGCATGGAAAACATGAGCCAGGCCCCCTACCTGCTGCCCAAAGCCCGCGCCGGCTACCGCATGGGCCACGGCCAGGTCATGGACTCCATGTTCCTCGACGGCCTTGAAGACGCCTACGAAGGCGGCCTCATGGGCGTATTCGCCCAGCGCACCGCGGACAAATACGATATCAGCCGCGAAGCCATGGACAACTTCGCCATCGCCTCCCTCGAACGCTCACTGGCGGCCATCAGGAACGGCGGCTTCGCCGACGAAATCACCCCCGTGACCGTCTCCGGCCGCGGCGGCGACACCGTGGTAGACACCGACGAACAGCCCGGCAAAGCCAAACCGGAAAAGATCCCCCAGCTCAAACCGGCCTTCGCCAAAGACGGCACCGTCACCGCCGCCAACTCCAGCTCCATCAGCGACGGCGCCTCCGCCATGGTACTGGCCAGCCGCGAAGAAGCAGAAAAACGCGGCCTCACACCCCAGGCCCGCATCATCGCCCACGCCACCCACGCCCGCCTGCCGGCCGAGTTTACCCTCGCGCCCATCGGTGCCATCGAAAAGGTACTGAAAAAGGCCGGCTGGAGCCGTGACGACGTGGACCTGTTCGAAATCAACGAAGCCTTTGCCGTGGTCACCCTGGCCGCCATCAACGAGCTGGGCCTGGATGCCAACAAGGTCAACGTCCATGGCGGCGCCTGCGCCCTGGGCCACCCCATCGGCTCTTCAGGGTCGCGGATCATGATCACCCTGATCAACGCCCTGAAACAGCGTGGCCTCAAACGCGGTGTGGCGTCCCTGTGCATCGGTGGCGGGGAAGGAACAGCGGTAGCCATCGAACTGCTGTAAAAGGTGTAACTACTGGTCCTGCTTGCGGTAGGCCAGTGGGCTGAGCCCGGTCCAGTGCTTGAAAGCACGGGAAAAGGCACCGGGCTCGGCAAATCCCAGCTGGGATGAGATCTCCGCCACCGTCAGGTTCTGCCGGGTCAGCATGATCACTGCCTGATCCCGCCGCAGGTTATCCTTGATCTTCTGATAGGAACTGCCTTCCGCCTTCAGCTTCCGTGACAGGGTATAAGCCGTCATATGCAGCTGGTCCGCCACCTGTTCCAGGGTCGGCAGCCGTTCGTCATCCACGCTCTCCAGAATCTGCCGCACCCGGGTGGTGAAACTGTCGTCGTCATCGGTCCAGATCAGCAGGTTACGGGGAGACTTCTCGATAAACTCGTCCAGCTCTTCCGGCGTCCGGGTGACCGGCATGTCCAGATAGTTGCGGCTGAAGAACAGGCTGTTGCGGGACTGGTTGAAGTAACACTGGCAGGGGAATACAAAGCGATACTCATCGAAATACCCTGGCAGCCCATGCTGGAAGGTGGCGTGGCTGAGTACAATCTTGCGCCCGATCAGCCAGCCCACCAGTCTGTGCCATACCAGTAACAGCCACTCCACCAGAAAGTTGTCCGGGTCCAGCTCCGGATGGCGGTGGGTGACACTCAGCTCCACCTCTTCGCCGCTGGTGTCCAGCTCGATCACAATGTCATCCGAGAACAGCCGGTAACAGCGGATACTCTGGTGAATGACTTCTTCCAGGTTGGCACTGTGCACCACCAGCGACCCCATAAGATGGAAATGCCCGACACGGCAGGGCCGGGTCGTGCGGCCCATGAATTCGTCGTCCAGTTTGCCCCATACCAGTCGGAACAGACGTATAAACTGCTCCGTGGGCACCCTTGCACGTGGTGAGCTAATGAATTCCGGGTCAATGCCGTTATTACGTAACAGTTCATCGGAATAGCCGCCGGCCTTCTCCAGGCCGTAAAGGACGGACCTGGCGTAGTGGGAAGAGAAGGTCAGGTTCTTCATCGGGCGTTCATCTCGGGCAGGGCGGCTGGCTGCAAAATCTTACAATTTCAGTTGGGCCGGCATGGTATTGTCGGCCTGCTACACTTTTCTCAAAGTTCAGGACAGGTTACAAGGTTATGGCCGAGGGCACCAAGCACCCCCAGAAACTGTTGCTGTTTTATCTGACGAGTCACAGGCCCTTCGGGCTGGGCACCCTGAAAATCCGCGAGATCATGCCGTTTGTACCGTTAACCAAGCTGCCCCACAGCCATTCGGCGGTGGTGGGCACCATGAGTTTCCGTGGCGCGGCGGTGCCGGTGATCGACATGGCCGCAGCGGTTGGCTCTCAGCCACTGTCCGCAGAAGAGCGCAAGACAGCCTCCATTATCGTGACCGATATACAGCGCAAGGAAATTGGCTTTCTGGTGCGCAGCGTTCGCAAAATCGTGGAGACGGACTGGAAGGATGTGATGCCTCCCCCCAAAAGCCTTGGCGACCGTGCATTTATTACCGGGCTGGTGAATATTGAGGACCAGATTGTCCAGTTGCTGGATGTGGAGCTGTTGCTCGCACGGGTGTATCCGGAATCCGTCAACCCCTCTGAAGTGGTCCTGACCGATGTTCAGCGTGAGACTCTGAAAGGGCTGAACATCCTGCTGGTGGATGATTCCCAGGTGGCACGCAAGCAGCTGTCTGATGCGCTGGACGCCAAGGATGTCACCTATTTCGTGACCACGAACGGCCAGGATGCACTGGATCTGATGATCAATGCCAATAACGACGGCAAGCCCATTGATATCCTGGTGAGCGACATTGAAATGCCGGGGCTGGACGGCTATGAACTGACGTTCAATGTGCGGGACAGCAGCGCCCTGAAACAGCCTTACATTATCCTGCATACCTCGCTGAACAGCGAAATGAGCGTGAGCTATGCCAAACAGGTGGGTGCGGATGAGGCCCTCACCAAGTTCGACGCTGAGGAACTGCTGCACGCCATATTGCGCGGGGCCGAACGGGACTAACGGCCCGCGTTTGCCTCCACCCGGGCGAGAAATGCCCCGATCCGCCCGAAGGCCTCTTCCGCCTCCGGTAGCAGTGGCGTAAACAGATGCCATACATGAACCATGTCCGGCCAGGTTTCAATCTCCACTGGCGATCCGGCAGCCTGTGCTTTTTTTACATATCGTTGGGCGTTCTCCAGCAGCAGCTCTGATTCGCTGACCTGAATCAGTGTCGGCGGCAGGTTGTGCAGCTTTCCGCGCAGGGGGGATGCGATCGGGCTGGTGGGGAGTACCCGCAGGCCCAGGACAGTCCCCCACCAGAGTAACGGCAGGGGAACACGCGACAGCTTTTTAACCGTTGGGCCCAACATGGGGTCCGTTGCCAGGTTGGCACGCCTGCCCAGGGAAGTAAGCATCAATTCCGTAGAGGGTGACAGTGCGATGGCCGCATCGGGTCTGTGCAGACCCTCGTCCCGTATCCAGGCAATCAGCCCCAGGGCGTGGCTGCCGCCGGCAGAGTCCCCGGCAACCACAATGAAATCCGCCGGTGCCTTTCCGTCAGGGCCGTTCTCGAGCATCCAGCGGTATGCCCGTCGGCAGTCGTTAATGCCGTCCAGGTAGCGGTTTTCCGGCATCAGCCGGTAATCAACAGCAAAGACGCAGGCTTGGGCCAGCCCCGACAGGCGGTCAGTGATGGCCCGATGGCTCCTGGGGCTGCCGGCGATCCAGGAACCGCCGTGAATGTAGAGAATCCGGCGATTGGCCTGTGCGCCCGGTGCTATCACCCATTCTCCCCTGGGGGCGCCACTTGCGGACGAGCGGATTTGCGAACTCAGATCCAGGCCATCGCTCATGCTGTCCATGTACTGCCGCAGCGCTTTTACGCGAGCGCGTCCACGAAGACCTTCAGTCGCGGTGTGCATGCCGTGAATCTTCTCGAGCACTTGCCGGTGGGCTTCGCTTTTCAGCGGGCGCGTGGCCTCCCTGCGTTCCTCCCGTCTCGGGCCATGCCGGCGCAGCAGAAACACCAGCAGGGCAATCAAGGCTATGGTGAAGAGCCCGAACCACATCATTACGAACCAGGCGATTCCGAACATCATGGGCATTCCTTGCGTGGTTGGGTGGCGGGTTGCTGGCACAGAATCTGCCCAGACCCCACCAGGTCAGCCCATTTTGCCGGCTTCACTCGCAGTCATTGAGTCAGTGGCTGTTTTGTCTGGCCTGATCCGGCGCTGGGACCTTTCCAGGCGCCTGTGGTTCTCGAGCTGTTCCGAGAGCACCTGCTGGGCGTACTGGATGTGCTGGCCGGCAAAATGCCTTGCGTCTTCAGCGCGGCCTTCAATAATGGCTTCAAAGAGCAGGCGATGCTGTTCCATCAGCTCGCTGCGCGTCTGCTTCTCCCTGGCGTACATGCCGCCGATATTGGCTACCACATTGGTTTTCAGCAGGCTGAAGAGCCCGCGGATGGTATGCAAAAGGATGGCGTTGTGGCTGGCTTCAGCGATGGCAAGATGGAACCTGGCGTCTGCTGCCCCTTCCTCGTTCAGCCCGCCGCTCTCAGAGGCGTAGCAGGCCTGCAGGGTTTCGTAGGCAGCCTTGAGGTGGGTCTTGTCGATGGTAGTTGCCCGCAGGGCGGCGTAATAGGCGCAGTCTGCTTCCAGGGTGCGACGGTACTCCAGCAGATCCCTCTGGGCGTCCGGATGCCCCTCCAGCAGGGTGATCAGGGGGTCGGTAAAGCTGGTCCCCAGTGATTCCGAGACAAAATGCCCGCCGCCCTGGCGGCTGATGAGAAGACCTTTGGTCGCCAGTCTATGTACGGCCTCCCGCAATGACGGGCGCGACACACCGAATTTTTCAGCCAGGGCACGCTCCGCCGGCAGCCGCTCCCCGGGCTGCAGCGTCCCTTCCAGAATCATCTTTTCCAGTTCTTCGACAATGCTATCCGCAAGGCGCCGTGGTGAGATACGTCCGGTGTTCATTGTGCTCCTGGGTTCCCCTCTGGTCTTACCAATTCTTGATTATGCCGAGCAACGGTGTGAATGATAACCCGCGATTTGCGTTACTCGACTAATGTCTATACTGAATGCTTTGAAGTCATCGGAAAATTTCCCTATCGTGTTTGACTGACATTGTAAATTGGTATTACCAATTATCCAAATTCATCAACAATAAAATTCAGGAGCCTCTGATGTCACCCGGTCTTCTCGCGTTACTGGCTTTCACCCCAATTCTGTTGGCGGGCATCTTGCTCATTGGTCTGCGCTGGCCTGCCAGCCGGTCCATGCCCATCGTGTTTATCGTGACCGCACTGATTGGTCTCACCGCCTGGGATATGTCGTTCAATCGCATCCTGGCGTCCACGCTTCAGGGGCTGGGTATTACCTTCGGCCTGCTGTGGATTATCTTTGGTGCCATCCTGCTGCTGAACACGCTGAAGCACTCGGGGGGTATTACCGCCATACGGGCAGGATTTGCCAATATAAGCCCGGACCGTCGTATCCAGGCCATTATCATTGCCTGGCTGTTCGGCTGTTTTATTGAGGGGGCTTCGGGCTTCGGTACGCCGGCTGCGATTGCTGCACCCCTGCTGGTTGCCATTGGCTTCCCGGCCATGGCGGCGGTGATGCTGGGCATGATGGTTCAGAGCACACCGGTTTCCTTCGGTGCTGTGGGTACGCCGATCATTGTGGGTGTTAACACCGGCCTGGAAAAATCCAGCATCACGGAAAGGCTGGAAGAGCTGGGCTCCAACTGGGACACCTACCTGCAGATTATCACCTCGGAAGTAGCGATCATTCACGCGATTGTCGGCGTTGTAATGCCGCTGTTCATGGTGATGATGATGACCCGTTTCTTCGGCAAGAACCGCAGCTGGCGCGAAGGACTGGAAGTTCTGCCATTTGCCATTTTCGCCGGTATTGCATTCGTGGTGCCCTATGCCATCACCGGTGTTGTGCTTGGTCCGGAGTTCCCGTCGTTGCTGGGTGGCCTGATTGGCCTTGCCATTGTGACCACTGCTGCGCGCAAGGGCTTCCTGCTGCCGAAGAACAACTGGGACTTTGCCCCCGGTAACGAATGGCCCTCTGAATGGCTGGGTACCATCGAAATGAAACTCGATGAGCTGACCAAGAAGCCCATGAGCTCCTTCCGGGCCTGGCTGCCGTATGTGCTGGTGGGTGTGGTACTGGTTATCAGCCGTACCGTGCCGGCGGTGAAAGAAGCATTCATGTCGGTTTCCATTGGCGTAACCGATATCATGGGCGAGTCTGGTGTCAGTACCAGTTTTGAGCCCCTTTACCTACCGGGTGGCATTCTGATGATGATTGTCATCGCGACCTTCTTCCTCCATCGCATGCAGGTAAAAGAGCTGACGGCGGCTGTGAAGGAGTCCAGCGGTGTCATTCTCAGCGCCGGGTTCGTGCTGCTGTTCACCGTGCCCATGGTCCGTATTCTGATCAACTCCGGCGTCAATATGTCTGACCTGCCCAGCATGCCCATTGCCATGGCTACCTGGGTGGCGGACAGCGTTGGCGGTATCTATCCGTTGCTGGCTCCGGCCGTGGGTGCCATGGGTGCCTTCCTGGCTGGTTCAAACACCGTATCCAACATGATGTTCAGCCAGTTCCAGTTTGGTGTGGCTGAAGGGCTGGGACTTTCAACGGCGCTGATTGTCGCGGTCCAGGCCATTGGTGCCGCTGCCGGTAATATGGTGGCGATTCACAATGTGGTTGCCGCTTCAGCAACAGTCGGGCTGTTGGGCAAGGAAGGTCAGACACTGCGAAAAACTATCTGGCCAGCCATGTACTACATTCTCTTCACAGGCCTGATTGCATTGATTGCGGCCTATGTGCTGGGAGCCACTGATCCTCTGATGGGAGCCTCATGAAACTGTCCTCCGAGGCTCTCTCGGCATTAAAGGAGTTGATTCCGGTCGAGCGGGTCTATGACGACCCGCTCTCGACCCTGGCCTATGGCACGGATGCCAGCTTTTACCGCCTGATCCCGGGGGCCGTGGTCAAGGTGGAAAGCGAGGATGAAGTTGTCGGAGTACTGAAGATCGCACGGCGCTTCGCGGCGCCGGTGACGTTCCGGGCTGCCGGAACCAGCCTGTCCGGCCAGGCCATCAGCGATTCCATCCTGCTGGTGCTGGGTGATCACTGGAAAGACCATGAGATCCGTAACGAAGGACGCCAGATCCGCCTGCAGCCGGGGATCATCGGTGCCCAGGCCAATGCCTGGCTGGCGCCATACGGCTACAAGATCGGCCCTGACCCCGCATCTATCAATGCCTGCAAGATCGGTGGCATTGTCGCCAACAATGCCAGTGGCATGTGCTGCGGTACCGCCCAGAATACCTACCATACCCTCGCCAGTATGCGAATGGTGCTGGCGGATGGTGCTGTGGTGGATACCGAGGACTATGCCAGTGTGAAGGTGTTCCGGGAAAGCCACGCCGGGCTGCTGGCGAAGCTGGAACAGCTGGCATCCGAGACCCGCGCCAACACCGAACTGGCTGATCGCATCCGCCATAAATACCGGCTGAAAAACACCACCGGCCTGTCGCTGAATGCGCTGGTGGATTACAGCGACCCGATGGATATCCTGACCCACCTGATGGTGGGTTCCGAAGGTACCCTGGGTTTTGTCAGCTCGGTGACCTACAACACCGTGCCGGATTACCCGAACAAGGCGACCGGATTGCTGGTGTTTACCAATGCAGACAGCTGTTGCCGTGCGGCGGCATTGCTGCGGTCCCAGCCGGTGGACGCGGTAGAACTTCTGGACCGTCGCAGCCTGCGCTCGGTCCAGGACAAGCCCGGCCTTCCCGAGTGGATACACGGATTATCGGACGATGCCTGCGCCTTGTTGATTGAGACCCGGGCTCCCGACCAGAATTTGCTGCAGGAGCAGCTGGTTCAGATCAAGGCCGCCCTGGCGGACTTCCCCGTGGAACAGAAAGTGGATTTCACCACGGACCCGAAAGTGTCTGAGCTTCTGTGGGCTATCCGCAAGGGCACGTTCCCCGCCGTAGGTGCGGTGCGCCCGACCGGAACCACTGTGATTATCGAGGACGTTACCTTCCCTCTCGACCAGCTGGCGGAAGGCGTGAAGCGGCTTCAGGACCTGTTTGTAAAGCATGGCTATGACAATGCCATCATCTTCGGTCACGCGCTGGAAGGGAACCTTCACTTTGTGTTTCCCCAGGGCTTTGACGACCCCGAGGAAGTGGCCCGCTACGACGCCTTCATGAAAGACGTCTCGCAGCTGGTGGCGGTTGAATTCGGCGGTTCACTCAAGGCGGAGCATGGCACCGGTCGCAACATGGCGCCCTTTGTGGAACTGGAATGGGGGCATGATGCCTGGCAGTTGATGTGGAAGATCAAGGGTCTGCTGGACCCGGATAATCTGCTGAATCCGGACGTGGTGCTTTCTCACGACAAAGACATTCACCTGAAAAACCTCAAACCGCTGCCCGCCGCCGATCCGCTGGTGGACAAGTGCATCGAGTGCGGTTTCTGTGAACCCGTGTGTCCCTCGGAAGGGCTGACCCTGTCACCGCGTCAGCGCATCGTGATCTGGCGTGATATCCAGGCCAAAAAACGGGCCGGCAAGGATACCTCGGAGCTGGAGGCTGCCTACCAGTACCACGGCATAGACACCTGTGCTGCGACAGGCCTCTGTGCCCAGCGTTGCCCGGTGGATATCAACACCGGTGACCTGGTGCGCAAGCTCAGGGCTGGTCAGACCCGCCACAGTGGCACCGCCGACCGTGCCGCCGATCATTTCCAGGCTGTGTTGCGTGGCGCCCGCTTCGTGCTTTCCATGGCATCCGGCGCCGAGAAGCTGCTGGGGGCGCCCAGACTGGCGAAGCTGAGCGCTGGTATGCGCAAGCTCTCCGGGCAAAGGCTGCCCCAGTGGGATCCGTCCATGCCGCAGCCCATCCGTTTTGTGCCGTCAGCCGTGGCACCGGATAATGGAGCGCCCAGGGTGGTGTATTTGCAGGCCTGCGTATCCCGGGTGATGGGGCCGGCCAGCGGCGATTCGGAGCAGACGCCTCTGCATGAGAAAACCCGGCAACTGCTGGAAAAGGGTGGCTATCAGGTGGTTTTCCCCGAAAGCCTGGATGCCCTCTGCTGTGGCCAGCCGTTTGCCTCCAAAGGCTACCCTGAACAGGCTGAGCGCAAGAAAACAGAACTCCTGGATGCACTGATGGCTGCCACCCGTAACGGCCAGGATCCGGTGTATTGCGACACCAGCCCCTGCACCCTGCAGATCCAGGAGGCAGCCCGGGAGCTGGGCCTTGACCTGTACGACCCGGTGAAGTTTATCCGTGAAAAACTGGTGGACCGCCTGGTTTTCAAGCCTGATGACACCGCCATTGCCATCCATGTCACCTGCAGCACCCAGCACCTTGGGGAATCACAGGGTCTGATCGATATTGCCCGGCGCTGCAGCACCAACGTGGTGATTCCCGAGGATATTCACTGCTGTGCCTTTGCCGGTGACAAGGGCTTCAATGTGCCGGAACTGAACAGCCACGCCCTGCGCACCCTGCCGCGCCAGGTGGATGGCTGCGTGGAGGGGATTTCCACCAGCCGCACCTGTGAGATCGGCCTGAGCCGGCATGGAGGGATTGACTACCATGGGCTGGTTTACCTGGTGGACCGGGTGACCGAAGCTGCCGTTCACTGATCCGGTTTTTCTACTACTCTGACAATTACTGAGCATGTCAGTCCCGGGTTGAGTGCAACAGGAGGTGGTCTTGCGTCCGATCATCGACCAGCTGAACCACGGGCTGGGGCTGTTACGGTCCCTGGTGATCTATCGACGTCCCGGTCGTCAGAGGGCTTTACGCCAACTCTACAGTGAGTTCGTCGGTCCGGGGGACCTGGTCTTCGACATTGGGGCCCATCTGGGCGACCGAAGCTCTGCATTTTCCGCGCTGGGGGCCCGGGTGGTGGCGGTGGAGCCCCAACCCCGGCTGCTGTGCTGGCTGCGGTGGCTGACCCGGCATCAACCGGGGGTGGTGTGCCTGTCGCTGGCTGTCGGGCGGGCTCCGGGCAATGCCGAGCTGGCCCTGAGCCTGCGCAATCCCGCGGTGGCTTCACTGGACAGCCGCTGGCGGGAACACCTGCGTACAACAACGGCCGGTTTCCGGCATGTGCGCTGGGAAGATTCGGTTACCGTTCCGGTGACAACCCTGGACGAGCTGATATGGCAGTATGGCAGGCCTGGCTTCTGCAAGATTGATGTGGAGGGCTTTGAGGCCGAAGTGCTGGCGGGGCTGAGCCAGCCGCTGCCGGCACTGTCTTTCGAGTTCGTAAACGGTACCCTGGATCGGGCATTGCGATGTCTGAAAGAACTGGATCTGCTCGGCCAATACGAGTTCAATGTTATTGCCGGTGAGCAACGCCGCTTTATCTGGGTTTCATGGCGGAATCCGGAGTCACTCCGGCATTGGCTTGCGGCGGGTGCAGATGGATTTGCTTCGGGTGATATTTATGCCCGGCTCCTGGTCTGACTGACCTCGCTACAGCTGCGGCACATCACAGTGGAGGGACAGTGTATGCCACAGATTCAGAAATACCCCACAGGCTGGCGGGTACTGCATTGGGTAATGGCCCTGATGGTTCTGACCTTGATACCCGTTGGGCTCTGGATGGCGTCACGGGCGGAAGCAGACATCTGGGGGGCGTTGACGAACACACTTTACAGTGTGCACAAGACCATCGGCTTCACGGTGCTGTTACTGATGATCCTGAGGATTGCAGTGAAAATCCGGGTGAAAAGCCCACCATACCCGGATGAGATGCCGCGCACCTTACAGATAGCGGCCAGGAGTGTGCATCACCTGATGTATATACTGCTGGTGATAACGCCGTTGTTTGGCTGGGCCGGCGTGACCGCGTTTCCTGCTCTGGCCATAGCGGGCGATTACAGACTGCCTGCCATGCCTTTTGTACCAGAGGACGAAGAACTGGCTGCCAGCCTGTTTTATATACACGGGTGGCTTGCCATAACGCTGAGTGTGCTGATTGCCGGCCATATCGCGGCAGCTTTGCGTCATTTGTTGCGCAAAGACGGTATCTTTCAACGAATGGTGTGATCAGATTGGAACAGAAGCCAGCGGGTAACCGCGAAGCTGTCGTTCACTGATCCGGCTTTTCAACCAGCCTGGCACGGACCCTGGGCAGATGTTCCGGGTAATGTTGCTGGATGAAGGTAATCATGCCTTCGCGAATGGCACAGCGCAGGTTCCAGAGCGCCGATGAATCTATGGCGCTCATGAACAGGCGGATCTGAATGGTTGTTTCCCCGGCCTCTGTGACCTGAACATTGCTGATGTTCCCGTTCCATTCCGGAGACTGTTGCAGCATTCTGTTGAATTCTGTGCGTACCGGTTCAATGGGCATGCCGTAATCCACGTTAATGAATACAGTACCGGCCAGCTCTGTGTCGTTCCTGGTCCAGTTCTGGAACGGGTTCTCGATAAACCATTGCAGGGGCACAACCAGCCGCCTCAGGTCCCATACCCTGAGCACCACATAGGTGGCGGTTACTTCCTCGACCCAGCACCACTCGCCCTGTACGAAGAGAACGTCATCAATACGGAAAGGCTGGGTCAGGGCAATCTGCATGCCTGCAAGCAGGTTGCCAAGCACCGGCTTGGCAGCAAAACCCAGTATGATGCCGCCAATACCTGCTGAGGCAAGCAGGCCACTGCCAAGGTGACGAACCGGTTCGAAGGTCACCAGCGCACCGCCTATACCAACGATGATAATAAGGATATTAAGCACCCGCACCAGGAACCGCGTTTGCGTTTCGACCTTGCGGGCACGCTTCCACTGGCCTTCCAGCACCGGATTCAGGGAGACAATCACCTCGCCGATGGCCGAGGTGCAGCGCACCAGGGCCCAGGTAACAGCCACAATCAGCAGCAGCGTGGCGGCGTGCTGGAAGAAGCCCAGGAATGGCAGGTCAGGCGAGGCGGTTTCAAGGATGCCGTTAAGAACCAGCAGGGCAATAACAATCCCCAGGGCCGGGGCGGACGCATCAAGAAACAGCCGCGGGACGGTTTTCCGGCGGGTCAGCCGCTGGATAACCGTTAACACACCCCTGAAGACCAGCAGGGTAACCACCACCGAGATCAGGGCGGTCAGACCAGGAAAAAACCAGCCCTGGAGGCCGGACTGTAGCGCGTTTAACGTGGCAGAATCAGTCATGGGCAATCGATGTCGGATCAGCAGGTGGGCCAGTGTGCGGTTTTAGTCAGTGTAAACTGCTTTTGCCCGGCGTGATATGGTTGCCGTTTTCTTCCTGGCGCTGAAAAAAACGTTTATGAAACTGATATTGAGCCGGAAAGGCTTCGACTCATCTGCAGGCGGTTGTCCCAGCCCTGTATTTCCGGATGGCTCTTTTTACACGCTGCCGATTCCGGACTCGGGTTCGAAAATTGCGTATCGGGATATCCGGTATAACGGTATGAGTGTGGGCCATCTGGTTGCCAGCCTGACCGGTGACCGGCGAGGAGGCACACGCAAGGCCCATCTTGACCCTGATCTGATTGCCGGTGCGTTGCCCCGTGCCCCCGGTTGGCGGCCATGCCTGGGCCAGACGGGTGCGGCCCAGGGCCACCTCCGTAAACAGCAGGTGGGTGTGGGTGATCTGTTTCTTTTCTTCGGTCTGTTCCGGGAGGTGGAGAAACAGGGCAGGGCCTGGCGGTTTGTCACGCAGGCCAGGCCCTTTCATGCCCTCTGGGGGTGGCTGCAGATCGGCGACATTCACCAGATAGATGAGATTGCGGACGGCGACTTGCAATGGGCGCGGTATCATCCGCATTTTCACGGTCGGCCGGATCGTAACAATACCCTGTATGTTGCTTCTGACCGCCTGTATCTCGAGGGACAGTCAACGGGACTGCCGGGGGCCGGTGTATTCAGTACAATGGCGGATTCGCTTCGCCTGACGGCACCGGAGGCAAGGTTAACGACGCAATGGCGTCTGCCAGGTGGTTTCTATCCGGGTTCTGCGGACTCGGCCCTGAGTTTCCACAGTAACCTCTCGCGCTGGCAACGTGATGATGACCACTGTTATCTCAGGAGTGCGTCCCGTGGGCAGGAGTTTGTTCTGGATACATCAGGGTATCCCGGGGTGGTTTCGTGGCTGAGGAATATTCTATGAAGATCATGTTATTGGGTGCGACAGGCCTGACCGGGGGAAAGGTGCTGGACGGTTTGCTGGCCAGGGAGGAGGTGTCGTTGGTGGTCACTCCGGTACGTCGGCCACTGTCACTGAGCCATCCGAAACTCGAACAGCACCAGATCGACTTTGACCACCTGGATGATCACGCCAGTCTGTTCGAAGTAGACATCATCATCTGCTGCCTTGGCACGACTATCAGTAAGGCCGGCTCGGCCGAGGTGTTTCGCAAGGTGGATTATGGCTATGCCATGAAAGCCGCCGGGTTAGGGCAGGCGAAGGGTGTGAAAGGGTTTATCCTGATGTCGGCCATTGCCGCTTCCCCGTCATCCAGAGTTTTCTACAATCGCGTTAAAGGTGAACTGGAGGAAGGTATCAAAGCGTTGGGCTTTCCATACCTGTCCATTTACCAGCCCAGTCTGCTTTTGGGTGATAGGAACGAACACCGCACAGCCGAGGCGCTCGGTATGAAAGCCATGCCCCTGATCAACCGGGCGCTCATCGGTCCACTGGAAAGGTTTCGTGCCATTGAGGCGGATACCGTGGCCAGGGCGATGGTAAATGAGGTGCGCGATCTGCGGCCAGAGAATCCCGAAAAACCTCTGGTTCGCATACACGACTATGCCGATATTGTCGTGATGGCACAAAAAAATCCCGGAGCATAACCCCGGGATTTTTTGTAGTAACGCAGTCGTTACTGTTACATCATTTCATCAACGCGCTCACGGGTTTCCGGATCGCTGTTGTATGCAGTAGCGATGCTGTTATAGGTCTCGATCTCCATGTCTTCGCCCTGGATAACCTCGACCATCTCGTCATTGGCTTCCTGCTGCAGTTCCTGGGCTTTCGCCTGGTCGTCAGCAGACTCTATTTTTTCCATGTACTCGTCACGGATGTCGTTGATGCCTTTCTGTGCATTAACGAAGCTCTCCAGCTCACCATCGCTGAAATCAGTCTGCGGAGCGCTTTGCTCGCCCTGCATGGCATCGCCACTTTGCTGGTTCTGCTGGGATTCCTGGGCCAGTACCGGGCCAGCGGCCAGAAGTGCCATGGATGCAGTCAATGAGATCAAAAGCTTGTTCATAAAAACTCTCCTACAGTTTTGCTTCATTCGAGGCTGTTTTCGATCAGTGCCTCTGTTGAGTGCAAGGTATCCCTTACAAGCCCCGTGCCAGGATTCCATGATGCCCTGAAAATGAAATAAAACCTTTAAAAACAATAAGATAAAAATACCAAAAGATTAAGTGAGTTTAATGCCGCTTGTGACATATTGCCTCATGAGGCGTGGGGGTGTGGCATCGGGGCAAGAAGGAGCCTGCCAGTCGACTGAAACTATTGTCGCGTGAATTCCGGACCAAGAGTGTCATATATCAAGTGCTTATAATTAGTATGTAAAAAGATAGGCATGCAAATAAATCAAGTAGTAGTTCTCTAAAAACCAAGTAAAAACCATTGAACAAATGAGTAAATATGCCTAGTATTATCGGAGAGGTGATGTGCCTCCCTTTGCATTCTCAAATTCAGTTGGATGGAGAACAAAAACAATGTCCTTACATAAGAGGCCAACAGGCGGCGAGCAGCCGTCCATGTTAGGCACCTTGAAATTGCGCGTGCCGTTCGTCCATTACAAGGTAGAGATCCCGGATATACTGCAGGGCGCGATTCTTTGTGTTGTTCCACTGAGTATCACTGCGTTGATGACCTCAGTTCTTGGTATTCCGTTCGAGATAGCGGTTGCCTTTGTGTTACTGAACAATATTCTCTACCTGGTGCATTCGCATTTTGGAGACCCGGCCGTTGCTGGCTGGATCACGGCTGGTATTCCTCTTTATATCGCCTTCCTGACCGGCTACCCAGAGGGGGAAGCCAGAATACTGGCGTTAATTGCCCTACAGATAACCGTTGCCATCATCTTCCTTGGGCTTGGGGTGTTCAAAGGGGCTGATGCGTTAGTGCGGAAGATGCCCATGTCGCTCAAATCCGGCATTTTAATAGGTGCCGGTATTTCCGCAGTGATGGGCGAATTCGCTGATGACGGACGTGTCTGGACTATGCCTATCACCATTCTGACGGGGGCAGTGCTTGGTTTTTTCATGTTGTTCTCTGAGACAGCAAGCCCTCTGCGCGCGCGATATGGTTTTTTCCGTTTCGTGGCTCAGTACGGCATTGCGGTCCCATTCCTGATTGCCTACGTGTTTGGCATGATCATTGGCGAGGTGGAAACACCGGTAATCGAGTGGGGTTTTACCACAATTCCATTTACCACCATCCTCCAGGATTACAGCGTCTTAGGACTGGGATTGCCACCTCTGCAATACTTCATTGATGCCATACCGCTGGCTTTGGCTGCCTATATTATTGCGTTCGGCGATATTCTGGTTGTGGACTCCCTTTTCAAAAATGCTGACGGCGTGCGCAAGGACGAGAAGCTGATCTTCAGTCCTCGCCGTAACAGCATCATTGTAGGCATTCGTAACTTCCTGCATGGCATCTTCGCACCGTTCATCAGCCTTTCCGGCCCGGCCTGGACGGGTGGGCAGGCTCTGGTAATTAATCGCTACATGAACAACCCCCGCTCTGCCATGGATAGCTATTGGGGAGGTGCAACCAGTATCTACTGGGGCATGACTATCGCGATTGTTCTGGTGCCAGTGGTAACCCTGTTCAAGCCGGGCCTCAATATCGGTATGGCACTTACATTACTGATCCAAGGCTACCTTTGCGGCTATCTGGCCATAGAAATGCTGGATCGTCAGACCAACCTTGAGCGAGGTATTGCAGTGATCGTTGGATCCATCCTGGCGGCGAAAGGAGCGGCCTGGGGGCTTGGTGTCGGGCTTGTACTCTGGTTCTTCCTGGAGAAAAACTGGTTTGCCGACGCCTATGAAGCGACGCACCACCATAAAGACGAGCCTGCTGATGATGATGCCGTGGCTGATCGAAGCTGACCCAGAATCTTGGTCCGACAGAATAGTAAGAGGTTAACCGCGATGGAAAATATGTTTGAACTTGGGCTGGAAAAACAAGAGGCGAACCATACGCCTCTCACCCCGATCACCTTTATTCAGAGAACTGCTCTGGCACATCCGACCCGCACGGCGGTCATTCATGGGGATATCAGGAGAAACTGGGCGGAAACCTATCAGCGTTGTCTGAAGATGGCGTCTGCCCTGAGAAAACTGGGCGTCCGCAAAGGGGATACAGTGGCTGCATTGTTACCTAATATTCCCGAAATGCTGGAACTGCACTTTGCGGTACCGATGATCGGTGCCGTACTTAATGCTCAAAATACTCGTCTTGACGCAAAAACCATGACGTTCATGCTGAATCATGGCCGCGCCAAAGTATTCTTTACGGACAGGGAATACTGTGATCGTTCCAGAGAAGCTCTTGCAGGTTGCGACGCAAAACCGATAGTTGTGGACGTTGACGACCCTAACTTTGAGGGTGGTGAACTGATTGGCAAAATGACCTATGGCGACCTGCTTGCCAGCGGCGATGACGATTTTGTGTGGGACATGCCGGATGACGAGTGGCAGGCAATTGCATTGAATTACACATCCGGTACGACAGGGAACCCGAAAGGTGTTGTGTATCATCATCGCGGTGCACATCTGAACGCGCTGAGTAATGTAATCGGCTTCGGGTTGCCTTCGGGCGCCGTCTATCTCTGGACACTGCCGATGTTCCACTGTAATGGATGGTGTTACCCTTGGGCTGTTACGGCTGTTGCCGGAACCCATGTCTGTTTAAGAGCCCCTCAGCCGCAACCGGTTTTCAGCGCCATTGCACAGCACGGCGTGACGCATTTCTGTGCAGCGCCGGTTGTATTGAACATGCTGATTAACGCACCTCAGGAATACAGAAAGCCGTTCAGCCAGCAGGTAACGGCAGCGACCGGGGGTGCTGCGCCCCCTGCGGCGACTATTGAAGCCATGGAGGCCATGGGTATGAACGTGGTTCATTTGTATGGTCTTACCGAAACATACGGCCCCAGCCTGATCTGTGAATTCCAGGACGAATGGCATTTTCTGGATGGCAAGAAGAAAGCGGCGAAAATGGCACGTCAGGGTATCCTGTCATTGTCGATGGCTGACATGATGGTGGCCGATCCCGTGACACTTGAACCAGTGCCCAAGAATGGTGTGTCGATTGGTGAGCTTTATGTGCGGGGTAATGCGGTTATGAAGGGTTACCTGAACAACCCGGAGGAAACCGCGAAATCCCTAAAAGGGGGTTGGTTCCATACAGGTGATCTCGGGGTCTGGCATGCCGATGGCTATGTGGAAATAAAAGACCGCTCCAAAGACATCATTATTTCCGGTGGAGAGAATATTTCGACTCTTGAGGTAGAAAGTGCGCTCTACGATCATCCTGCTGTTCTGGAAGCAGCCGTTGTAGCCGCGCCCGATGATTATTGGGGGGAAATACCCTGTGCATTCATTACTTTGAAAGCCGGAAACGAGGGGCTGACAGAGGCCGATATTGTGGCGCATTGTCGGGCGAACCTCGCCGGCTTCAAGGTGCCCAAAAAGATAGTGTTTGCGGATGATTTGCCGAAAACATCCACTGGCAAACTGCAAAAGCATGTACTGAGGAGTGAGCTGACAGTGTAGAGGTGGGTTGGGTTTTACGCTGTAGTCTTTTGCCCCTGGCGATTGCCGGGGCCTTTTTGTACCTGCACTAAATAGCCTGGCATTATGCCGGGCTATTTAGTGCAGGTCGCTGTTCAAATCGCGAATCCGCCAAGCTTGGTTTCGAGGTACTCTTCAAGGCCCTCCTTGGCACCTTCCCGGCCAAGACCACTGGTCTTCATGCCACCAAAAGGCGCTGCGGCGCTTGTGGGGTTAATGTCGTTAATGCCAATGATGCCAAAATCCAGGGCTTCGAAGGCTCGCATGGCGGTACCTATGTCATTGCTATAGATATAGGCTGCCAATCCGTAATCGGTATCGTTGGCCATCGCGATCACATCGTCCTCTGAACGATAGGTAATAACGGGTGCTACCGGCCCGAAGGTTTCATCGCGGTAGATCTTCATGGCAGCGGTGACGCCAGACAGAACAGTTGGCGCGTAAAAATAGCCGTCCGATAGCCCGCCATCGGTCAACCGCCGCCCGCCCGTTTCCACTCTGGCTCCACGGGATACGGCATCTTTCACCTGAGTGTCGACCTTCTGGATGGCAAGCTCATTGATCAGTGGGCCGAGGCCTGTGCCCTCCGTCATGCCATTGCCTGCTACCAGCCGATTGGCGCGGCTGCTCAGTTCCCTGATGAAAGGTTCTGCGTGATCCTCGTGCACGAATATCCGGTTGGGGCTGATGCAAGCCTGTCCGGTATTCAGAAACTTTACCAGTGAGAGTCCTTTGGCAGCATGTACAGGGTCCGCGTCCGGGAACACAATCGCTGGCGCGTGGCCACCAAGTTCCATGGAAACCCGTTTCATATTCGCGGCTGCAAGGCCATTCAGTTCTTTGCCGACAGAAGTGGAACCAGTAAATGTAAGTTTGCGGATTCGTGGGTCAGTGCAGAAGGCCTTTCCCACCGGCTCCGGGTTCTGCACGGTTAGCAGGTTTACCACTCCCGGCGGAAACCCGGCATCTTCGAAGATTTCCATCATGGCTTTGGCGCACAAAGGTGTGCTCTCAGCCGGTTTGAGAATAACAGTACAGCCTGATGCCAGGGCAGGAGCAAGTTTGCGGGTGATCATCGAAATCGGATAATTCCAGGGCGTGATGGCACCGACTACCCCCACGGGAGATTTCTGAACGAGAAATCGCTGATTCTCCCGGGCAGAGGGAATGCTTTGCCCGTACAGTCTTTTTGCTTCTTCGGCAAACCAAAGCAGAAAATCAGCACCGTACTGTACTTCGTTAAGTGATGCTTTCAGCGGTTTGCCCTGTTCCCGAGTCATCAGCTCCGCCAATGTCCGCTTCTGGCGTATCATCAGTTCCCAGGCACGATACAACAACCGGGATCGAACATACGGCGTTGTTTTTTTCCATTCGATAAAAGCACGATCGGCGGCCGTAATGGCCGCCTCAATGTCCTGATTGGTGCAGTCAGGAACTGTACCAATGGTTTCACCCGTTGCCGGGTTGGTGACCGGAAACTCGGAGCGTCCGGTTATCCATTCTCCGTTTATGTACATGAGGACTTACCTCCGGGGTGTATCAGAAATCAATTTCCGGCAATGCCATGATGGCATCATCACCGGATCGCAACGCGGTCACGTAGGCTGAACTGCGCGGCAGAATGTGGTCAAAAAAGAAGTTGGTTGTTGCCAGCTTGCTGGCCGCATACGAGTCCTCGTCAATGCTTTGCTTCGCTGCGGCGGTTGTGGATTTCAGCATTAGCCAGGCTGCTGTCACGGTTGCACTGAGCATCAGATAATTATGGGCAACAGAACCGGTAAACTGATCGTCGTTACCGCGGTCGAGCACAATGCCAGTGGCATCTTCGAGGAAGGCAACGGCCTGGTCAAATCTTGCCTGTCGTTCGGCAGTGAGTGATGAGGTTCTTTGAACGGGCACGGTAAGCTGCCGCATATCATCAATCAGCTCCGCCATGGCTTTGCCCTGATTGCGAATGATCTTCCGGCCAACGAGGTCGAGTGCCTGAATACCGTTGGTACCCTCGTATATCGGCAGAATCCTTGCGTCCCGATAGTGTTGAGCAATCCCGGTTTCTTCAATGAACCCCATGCCGCCATAGACCTGGATTCCCAGCGACGTGACTTCTTGGGCGATTTCCGTACACCAGCCTTTTACCAACGGTGTCAGCAGGTCAGCGCGACGCTGATAGCGTTCGCGGGCACCATCGGGAAGATGCAGGGTGTTGGCGTAATCCACGGCAACACATCCGGTATACGCGAGCCCACGTGCTGCTTCTGTCAGGGCCTTCATGGTCATCAGCATCCGGCGAACATCCGGGTGTCTGATGATTGGAGAGACACCCGGATGTTCGCCGGGTGCTGTGCCCTGGGTTCGCTCGAAGGCGTAGTCTCGTGCTTGCTGGTAGGCTCGTTCCGAAATGGACACTCCTTGCAACCCAACTGTTAGCCGCGCGTTGTTCATCATGGTGAACATGCATGCCAGGCCCTGGTTTTCTTCACCGACCAGATAGCCGATGGCTCCCTCATTATCACCATAGCTCATGACGCAGGTAGGGCTGGCGTGAATCCCAAGCTTGTGTTCCAACGATACGGCACGGCAGTCGTTTCGCTCGCCGGGTTCGCCGGAAACATCCGGAAGATATTTCGGGACGGCAAACAGGGAAATGCCTTTAACTCCCGGGGGTGCATCAGGCAGGCGGGCGAGCACCAGGTGGATGATGTTCTCTGCCATGTTGTGTTCGCCCCAGGTGATGAAAATTTTCTGGCCTTTGATCCGATAGACATCACCATCTTGCCACGCCTTTGTGCGAATATCGGAAAGGTCAGATCCTGACTGAGGTTCAGTCAGGTTCATGGTTCCGGTCCAGCGCCCCGAGATCATTTTCGGGAGGAGCTTTTGCTTGAGGGCATCGCTGGCATTCTCGGAAAGCGCTTCGACAGCACCTTGCGATAACAGAGGACAGAGCCCCCAGGCCATATTGGCGGCGTGCCACATTTCCTGAACCGGGATGGCAAGGGAGAATGGCAGCCCCTGGCCGCCGAACTTTGGATCAAACTGCAGGCTGGCCCAGCCGCTATCGGCATACTGCTGATAGGCTTCGGCAAAACCGTCCGGTGTTATCACACTGTGGTCCGGCTCCAGATGCACGCCGGACTGGTCGCCGGCAGCGTTGATTGGCGCAATGACCGAACTCGAAAATTTTGCTGCTTCTTGGAGAATGGCTGCAACAACGTCATCGCTGGCCTCTTCGTAGCCGCAGGCTTTGGCCATTTCTGAGAATCCGGCGACCTGCTGTAGGGTAAACGCCATGTCCCGAGTGGGTGCTCTATACTCGATCACTGTTCGTCCCCTTAGCTCATGTACTGGCCGCCATTGACTGACATGTTGGTGCCAGTCACAAAGCCTGCGTCATCCGCTGTCAGGAATGCGACAGCCCGGGCAATATCCTCCGGCTCGCCGAGGCGGCCGACAGGAATGCCCTCAACAATGGTGTTGAGCACCTTCTCCGGTACCTTGCGGACCATCGGTGTATCTATATAGCCCGGAGATACCGCATTGGCAGTGACGCCTTTACGGGCGCCTTCGAGTGCGATGGATTTGGTGAAGCCATAGATGCCCGCTTTAGTCGCCGCATAGTTGGACTGGCCGAACTGGCCCTTCTCACCATTCAGGGAAGACACGTTTACGATCCGCCCGAAGCCGCGTTCACACATACCGTCAAAAACCTGGCGGCACATATTGAACATGGAATTCAGGTTCACGTTGATGACCTGGTTCCACTGCTCCGGCTGCATTTTCTTTAATGGAGCATCGTTGGTAATACCTGCATTATTTACAAGGATTTCGATTGGCCCCTGCTCTTTCTCTACAGTCTGGACAAATGTCTGGCAGTTCTCGAAATCGGTAACGTCCAGCGGGTAGATTGCAACATCAACACCTTCCTCTCGCAGGTAAGCCTGCCATTTCTGCGCTTCAGCAGTGAACTCGTTGCCAGGCAGGTGCGTGCCAATCACTTTTCGACCCTGGCTGGCCATTGCTTTACACATAGCGGTACCCAGCCCACCGGTAGATCCGGTTACAACGGCAATTCGATTTGTCATTGTGTTCTCCTCATTTTCAGTCGCTGTTTATTTCAGAAGTTTTTTGATGGCAGATGATTGTGAAATCACCCCCATGGAGGTGTACCGCTCGCTGCGGTGAACAATTTTGGGAAGCTCATACAGATAATTCACCATCAGCCCAGCGGATTGGCTTATGCCTTTCTCGGAGGTGTCCGCCAGCCAATTCAGACGAGCAATCTGTGCGCCGTTGCTGAGATGGAAATGTGCAACCGGATCTATTGCGCGACCATTTCCGGGTCTGGTCGTGCAAAGATAGGCTGCAGCTAGCTTCATAATGGCTTCCTGTTGGCCTCCGGCAGGGTCTACCAAATTTGCCGGATCGGGATCTCTTGGTGGTGGATAACTGAGCCATTTCTCGCCACCCGGTAACTCTCGCAATCTGTCCGCTGGTGTGCTGTCAAGCCAGCGACGGAAACCGGGAACTGGTGACAGTGTGGCGAACTGCTTCAATTGCGGGAACTCGTCCTGCAACCGTTTCACGACTTGCTTGATCAGGAAGTTGCCAAAACTTATGCCTGCCAGTCCGCGTTGGGCATTAGAGATTGAATAGAAAATTGCCGTATCGGCGGTATTGATATCCTGGGTTGGTGCACTCTCATCCAGCAGCTTCTGCACGTTACCGGCGAGGCCATTTACCAGGGCGACTTCAACAAAAATCAAAGGCTCATCTGGCATGTTTGGGTGTATGAAGGCGAAACAACGCCTGTCTGAATCCAGTCGATTCTTCAGGTCGTTCCAGCTTTTGATAGCGTGCACCGCCTCATAGGCAATGAGCTTTTCGAGCATGGCCGCACTTGAGTTCCAGTTGATCTCTTCCAGTTGAAGAAGGCCAACGTCGAACCAGGTGGCCAACAGGTCTCGCAGGTCAGTTTCAAGGGGCTTCAGGGCCGGATAGTCTTTGCAGAAGTTGAGCAGTTCATCCCGCATGTCCACCAGAAATTTGACTCCGGACGGAACGCCATTGAATTGTTTCAAAAGAGCTATACGGCTGGGCTCCAGAGCCTTGCGCAGTGCCTGGGCTGCCGTTGTTTTCCGATTTGCGTCGGCTTTATGCCAGTGGTCAATCGCCTTCTCAACACTGCTTTCTTCAACACCAAACTGCTCCGAGAGCAAGCCAAAAAATCGGATCTTGCCGGTTTGCGAGAGTTTCAGGTAGGCGCGGCCCAGCAACGCTGCCCGGTTTCGCGCTTCTACCTGGCCACCATTCTCCGCCAAACAGTTTTCAATCCATTCTTTGACAATGGCAACGTCTGTTTCCGGTAGGTCTTCGGCGATACTCATGATGTCTGCACCACGCCGGCTAACTGATTCCAGGCCACCGGGAACCAGTTTCTTGAAGGCTCTTTCGAAAATACTTACGGGTTGACTCTGCATACCGCATTTCCCTCTTTGCAAAGCGGTGTTGTCTTTGTTGTTGCGGGAAGGCTATCAGAGGTCCTTGAAAAAACCAAGTAAAAATACTTGGTTCTACAGTCATAAACCAGTAATCTAGTAAGCTCATGGATCAACATAAGGAATAAACAATGCGAGAATTACACGGTTACTATCTGGAAGATCTGGAAGTTGGGATGGAGTCTTTTTATGCAAAGACCATCACAGAGGCAGATGTGGTGCTGTTCGCAGGTATCAGTGGTGATGACAATCCTGTGCATATAAACGCGGAATACGCCGAGACCACGCCATTCAAGCAGCGGATCGTCCATGGCATGTTCAGTGCTGCCCTGATCTCGGCAGTACTGGGTACCCGTCTGCCTGGCCCGGGCGCGATCTACATTGACCAGCAGATCAGTTTCAAAGCCCCGGTTCACATTGGTGACACGGTGGTAGCTTCCGCCAGAGTTATAGAAATCAATCAAGAACGACGCCGGGTGAAACTGGAAACCGTTTGCAAAGTAGGCGATACGGTCGTTGCAGAAGGCGTTGCCACTAACATGGTTGATCGCAGGCCGGCGTAAGTCAGGAGGCAGTTATATGTTGATGGATAAGAATAATGTCATCGTTGCAGTGATCGACGTTCAGGCACGTTTGCTATCTGGCGTATACGAAAGTGAGCGCTTGGTAGAGAATTGCAGCTGGCTGGTTCGCCTGGCCCGGTTAATGGATGTGCCGGTTATCGGTTCGGAGCAGTATCCGGATGGTTTGGGACATACAGAAGAGAGACTTCAGGAGCTGGTAGGGCCGGAACGCATTCATGGCAAGACTTTTTTTTCCTGTATTGATGATCCCGGTTTTGAAGCAGCCTTCCAGGCCCATGGCCGTAAGCAGGTTGTGCTTTGTGGTATGGAATCTCAGGCCTGTGTGATGCAATCCACACTGAGACTGCTTGAGAAGGGATTTGATGTGTTTGTAGTTGCCGATGCAATTTCTGCAAGAAATCCATACGACACGGAAGTGGCGTTGCGCAGGATGGAACAGGCGGGGGCGGCAATCGTGACGAAAGAAATGGTCGGATTCGAATGGCTGCGTCGTTCTGATATGCCTGAGTTCAAAGATTTCAGTAAAGAGTTTCTGCGCTGACCGTAAAAGGGGGCCCGGCAGCAGCGTGGCCAGGGGCCCCTGACATCGTCAGAATAGAGTAATCAAGGCAACCCGAGATCGGAGAAACGCTTGACAATGAAAACCCGGACGCCCGAAGAGGGGCTAACCGCGTTGACGGACGACGCCGAGCGCAACCGACTGCTGGCAGAGATGGCTGAGCAGTCAACCGACATGATTTCGAGGCACACGCCAGAGGACTGGCGGTTCATCTATGCATCGCCAGCCGTTACCCATTTGTTGGGCTATAGCGTTGAGGAGATCGTGGGTATGTCTGCTTATGATCTCTACCATCCGGACGATGTGGAAGATTTCAGGTTGCGGGCACCAACCGTCAATTATGATCGTGGCCTTTATACCCATACCTATCGATTCAGGCACAAAGACGGTCACTACACCTGGCTCGAGAGTACCAGCCGCACCATTCGGGATCCGGATACCAATGAGATTCGGGAAATTCTAGTGGTTTCCCGCGATGCGACCCACCGAATCAAGGCAGATAAGGCTAACAGGCGGCTTGCCAGAGTGTTGGAGAGTACTCAGGATCTCGTCATTTTTGTGAACCTGGACTTCACCATCTCGCATCTGAATGAAGCTGCCCGCGTTGCCCTGGAACTGGAGGAAACAGACTACAGTTCCTCGGCTCTTGCTGGTTTTCTCACGGAAAAAGACGCAAGACAATTAATGCAGGAGGGATTCTCCTCTGCCAGCCAAACCGGATACTGGCGAGGAGAGCTGACCATGCGGAGTCTCAAGGGCGGGCGTATTCCAGTGCTTCTTGAACTATTGGCCCACCGCTCATTGCATGGAGATATCGAGTATTTTTCACTCGTCGCCCACGATCTCACAGAAAAGAAGGCTGCAGAAGAACAGCTGAAGCAGTACCAGGCGGACATTGATCACGCCAGTCGGCTGGTGACTATGGGTGAGTTGGCATCCAGCCTGGCGCATGAACTTAACCAGCCGCTTTCGGCGATGGTGAACTTCCTCCGAGGGATCGAACGGCGATTCGCGGGGAAGGAGAGTCTTGCCTGGAGTGATATCGAGCTTCCGATTACCCGCAGCATACGAACCGCATTGAGGGCCGGTGAGATCGTTCACCGGATGATGGACTTTACCCGCAAGCAGGAGCCGGTTGTTACCGAGCTCAATCTGGCGGCGCTGATCCGCGACATGATTGATTTCTGTGAATCGATGGCGGACCGGCACAGCGTGAGGCTTGTTTTTGAAATTGACCACGATCTGCCTCTGGTGTTGGGTGACCGTATCCAGTTGGAGCAAGTCTTGCTGAACCTGATCGTCAACGCCATTGAGGCAAGCGGCTCACCTGCTGCTGAACAGTTTTCAACTGTAAGAATCAGTGTTGCGAAGGATAAGGGACGGCAATTGCGCGTGCAGGTTAAAGATCAGGGCGCAGGAATTTCAGAGGCAGATATGTCTCGTCTTTTTGATCGTTTCTTTTCAACCAAGCAAACAGGGCTTGGAATGGGGCTGGCCATCAGTCGTTCATTGGTGGAGAATCTTGGTGGCGAGCTATGGGCAGACAACCTCCCGGAGGGAGGTGCGTGCTTTTCATTTACCCTGAATATTGCTGACTGATCATTCATGACCTCCAACAACGACGCGCAAACGGTTTTTGTTATTGATGATGATGCAGACGTACGAGATTCCCTGAAGTGGCTGCTTGAGTCTGTCGGCCTCAATGTGCGGACCTACGAGGATGCACTGGCGTTTTTTGATGACTTCGATACCGGCCAAAGTGGTTGTATTGTTATGGACGTACGGATGCCCGGGCTGAGCGGGATCAATGCGCAGAAGAAACTGCCTGAGTACAATGTTGAGCTACCGGTTATCATGATCTCGGCCCATGGCAATGTGGACATGGCAGTGACGGCCCTCACTCAGGGGGCCATGACTTTCATCGAGAAGCCGTTTGACGATCAGGTATTGATTGATCACGTACACAATGCTCTGGAAAAAGACTGGGCAAGATTCGCGCGGCGTAGTTCTCAGGCACGTGTGAGAGAGCACTACGAAAGCCTCACCAGAAGAGAGCGTCAGGTCCTGGAGCTGATCGTCAAGGGGCTGTCTAACCAGGAAGCGGCAGACGAACTGGGGATCAACCGGAAAACTGTTGAAGGCCACCGGGCAAACATGATGGCCAAGATGAAGGTTGATTCTTTTGCCGAGTTGGTGCAAGTGGCGATAGGCCTGGGGCTGGTTCGCGGCATTGATCAGTAGGTCATCAACGGACGTTGTGCTCCTGGGGCTTAATATGCCCCGCGAATCAGGTCAATGCCAGGGGTTAAAACCTCTCTCCAGGCAGCATCGAGTTCTTTTGTGTATTCGGGGTCATGGATACGGACAGTCTTCATCAGGGCGTCCAGCCAGAGTGAATACCATTCCGGTTTGATGTCGTAGTGGGTGCGATTGTGGCTTTCTCCCAGCGCTTTCAGCTTTCGGTCGGACATGCCACGTGCGTGCAGGATCAGCTGCATGATGCCGTTTCGAAGCAAGTGGCGCTGCGCTGCCATATCCGTGTTCTCGAAGCGATCCCTGATGATGGTCGAGCTGGCCATGAAGGATTCGTAGAAGTCGACAAAAAACGCATCGCGGTTACAGCATCTTCCATAGCTCTGGAATACGAGATCGGTCTTGGTCATTTGCAATGAGTGTCCTGACTTTGTGCATCACTGAAGAGTACAAGGCCGGAGGATACTCAGAATGAACTGTTGATTCAGTTGCGTTTTGTTAATTCTGAGCATCGTCCTGACCGGAGATACGACGGTGATGGCAGCCCCGGGACTTGCCGATATCTGTTTGGCTTAATGGATTGGTATTGTCAGGATACTCAACGAACTTTCGCGGCAACCGACACTTCCGGTTTCCCATCTTGGGTCAGAAAAAAGCAGCCCGGCTATAAAGCTCTCCTTGATTGCCCATCGTGCCAGGACTGCCAGATTCAGCGTCCTCTTCTTACCGTTTTACCGTTCGCTCACTGTGATGCTGACGACTCGTACTCGCGAATCATTCCAGACAACTGGTCCTTCAGGTTCAGGCGCTGTTTCTTGAGATTTTCCAGATGTTCGTCAGAGGTGTTTGCTGCACCACCTTCGAAGTGATGAACGGCATGATCAATCTCATGATACTCGTCAAACAGTTTTGCGAAATGGTTGTTGCTGGTTTTCAGGTAGTGAATGGCTTCTTTGGATTCGGGCATTTCGTGAATCAGGTCGTGCTTCTCCGCTGGCATATAAGTAATCTCTATGGCTGGGCTTATTTTCATTGGTTCAACGTTAAATTATCAGATTACGCGCTTTTAAAGGCCCGTCAATGGTGGATTGATCAAGGACAAGAAAACCTAGGTTGTTACGCCTGTCAGCTGTTTCAGAATTACCTCTTCCAATGCCTGGGCCGAGGGCGATGGTGTGCGGTTCGCCAGCTTGATAAGGCCGATCTGGCGGACCAGTTTGGGTTCGCTCAGGGGGACAAAGCACAACTTCTGATTATCGACCGGAAAGGCCAGGCGGGGCAGGGTGGTAACGCCACTGCCGGCTTCCAGCATGGCAATCAGGGAAATCATGTTGGAAATGTAAAAGTCGTTATTGTCCACCAGGCTGGCAGCAGCGGTATGTTTCAGAAGGCGGGAGGTGCCGTTGGCGATGAAACGTTCCTGCGTCAGTTCCTGCCATTTCAGGCTTGGCCGGTCGGCCAGCGGGTGGTCCCGGTGCAGCACCACGCCGATATTGTCCTCGAAGAGATGTGTGTAGCTCAGGCGTTCATCGTCGGCCCAGGTACTGCTGATGCCAAGGTCTACCTCGCCTCCCGCCACCATGCGACATACAAACTCGGCGTTTTCGTCGTGCAGGTTGATGTTGATGCCCGGGTAATCCCTGATAAAACCCGCCAGGAAGTCAGGCATCAGTCGGCTGGCGACCGATGGTACCGTGGCCAGAGTGACCCGCCCCTGGTGGCCCCGGGCCATATGTTCCAGTTCGGTGGCCAGCCGGTCATGCTGCTGGACCAGTTCCCGGAAGCGCGGCAGGCAATATTCTCCATAGGGCGTCAGCTGGCCCTTGTAGGACTTCTCAAAAAGCGGCTGCCCCAGCTTTTCCTCCAGATCCCGAATAGCCATGGACAGCGCCGGCTGACTGCGATGCAGCCGTAGTGCGGCGCCCTGAAAGCTGCCTTCTTCACAAACCGCGAGCACATAGCGCAGTGGCTGGATTTTCAGTTCGGTTGCCATGGATCATCTGCCGGGTAGTACATTTAAACCGAGTATAAGAAGTACTTATAAAAAATGCGATATTTTTGATTATCCTTATTTCCGCGAGGGGTTTAGGCTTGAGGATAACCATTCAAGGAGGCTCCCATGTCAAACACGTACGCACTCTATATAGGTGGAGAGTGGGTTGAAGGCGAAAACACCCCGCTGCCCAACCAGAACCCTTCGGACCTGAAAGACATCATCGGCCATTATCACCAGGCCAGCGCCGGGCAGGTCACTCAGGCCATTGAGGTGGCTCGCGAGGGCCAGAAAGCCTGGGCTGAAACCGGCCTTGAAACCCGCTACAGCGTGCTGATGGCGATTGGCAATGAACTCATCGCCCGCAAGGACGAACTGGGTGAATTGCTGTCGCGGGAGGAGGGCAAGCCGCTGGCAGAGGGTAAGGGCGAGGTGTACCGCTCCGGCCAGTTCTTCCACTATTACGCCGCCGAAGTGCTGCGTCAGATTGATGACCGGGCGGCCTCCGTGCGCCCCGGCGTCGAGATCGAGACCCGCCGCGAGCCGTTGGGCGTTGTGGGCGTGATCAGTCCCTGGAATTTCCCCATGGCGACTGCGGTGTGGAAGATTGCCCCGGCCCTGGCCTTTGGCAATGCGGTGGTATTCAAGCCTGCCAATCTGGTGCCGGCAAGCGCCTGGGCGCTCACCGAAATCATCAGCCGCCAGGGGCTGCCAGCAGGGACCTTCAACCTGGTCACCGGCAGTGGCCGGGAAGCGGGGGAGGCGTTGATCACCAGCCCGCGGGTCCGGGCCATCACCTTTACCGGTTCTCTGGAAGTGGGGCGCCGTGTGGCAGCGGCGACCGCATCCAACCTGGTGAAGTGCCAGCTGGAAATGGGGTCCAAGAACGCACTGATCGTGCTGGACGACGCCGACCTGGACGTGGCGGTGGACGCAGCGTTTGCCGGTGCCTATTCCGGCTCCGGGCAGAAGTGTACCGCCTCCTCCCGGTTGATCGTCACTGATGCGGTCCATGATGAATTCGTAGCCAGGCTGACCAGCAAACTGGCCGAGGCCACTGTTGGCCCGGCGCTGGCAGACGGCACGGTTATCGGCCCCATCGCCAGCGAAAGCCAGTTGGCCGCCAACCGCCGCTGGGTGGATGTCGCCTTGCAGGAAGGCGCAACCCTGGCGTTCGGCGGCGAGGATGTCCGTGTCGACAGTGATGGCTATTACATGCAGCCGGTCCTGTTTACCGACACCACCAATGAAATGGCCATCAACCGGGATGAGGTGTTCGGCCCCGTGGCCTGCGTGATCCGGGTGCCGGACTACGAAACGGCCCTGGCAACACTGAACGATACCAACTACGGTCTGACCGCCGGCCTGATCACCGGTTCCCTGCAGCGGGCTTCGGACTTCAAGGCCCGCGCCGAAACCGGCTGCGTGATGGTGAACCTGGCCACGGCCGGCACGGATTATCACGTGCCCTTCGGCGGTCGCAAGGATTCCAGTTTCGGGCCACGGGAGCAGGGCCAATATGCCCGCGAGTTCTATACCGTGGTTAAAACCTGCTATATCAAGGCCTGAGGACTCCGCCATGTCAAAGTCGATTCTGACCATTGATGGGCTGCAATACTCGAACTGGTCACGGGCAATCTTCGAGGAGATGCGTGAGGGCGGTGTCGATGCCGTGCACGCCACGCTGGTGTATCACGAGAACTGCCGCGAAACCCTGCTGCGCTTCGGCGAATGGCAGCGTCGCTTCGAAGAGCATGAGGACCTGATCATGCCGGTGCGCCAGGCCAGTGATATTGAGCTGGCGCGGGAAAGCCATCGCGTGGGCATCTTTTTCGGTGCCCAGAACTGCTCGCCCATCGAGGACGATATTGACCTGGTCGCCATCATGCGGCGGCTGGGGCTGATGATCATGCAGCTTACCTACAATAACCAGAGCCTGCTGGCCTGTGGCTGTTACGAGGCCGAGGACAGTGGCGTCACCCGCTTTGGCAAGCAGGTGATCCGGGAAATGAACCGGGTCGGTATGTTGATCGACATGTCCCACAGCTCGGAACGCTCTACCCTGGATGCCATTGAGCTGTCGGAACGGCCGGTGATTATTTCCCATGCCAACCCGGCCAGTTTCCATGCCGCAAAACGCAACAAGTCTGATGACGTATTGCGCGCGGTGGCGGAAAGCGGCGGCATCCTTGGGTTTTCCGTGTATCCGTTCCACCTGAAAAACGGCCCGGACTGCACCCTGGATGAGTTCTGCGGCATGGTGGCTGATACCGCGGAGTTGATGGGCATCGACCATATTGGCCTGGGCACTGACCTGTGCCAGGGGCAGCCGGAGTCGGTATTGACCTGGATGCGCAACGGCCGCTGGACCAAGGCCATGGATTATGGTGAAGGCAGTCAGTCGAATGCTGGCTGGCCGGCGCCGCTTTCCTGGTTCAGCGACAACCGTCATTTCAACAATATCGCGGAAGGCCTGCACCTGAAGGGATTCAATCGCGAAGAAATCGAAAAGATCATGGGCCGTAACTGGCTCCGGCAATTAACCGATGGTACACGGCCCCAGGCAGGGGCTGTGTTCTGAATCATCTTTGTTCCTAAAATAAAGCTCCAACAACAAAAACAGGTAAACGCCATGACAATCTCAGCCAGTTCTACCGCGACTCCTGAAGCAGGTATTCGGCGCCTGGGGGACCCAATTGTATTGGCCCTGAGCATCGGGTTCATATTGCTCTTTCTTGGTCTCTCACTGTATGACATTGAGTGGACGGCCGGATTGATCTCCAGTGGTTTCGCATGGACGGCGGAGTCGCTGGGTTCGTTCTTTCAGCTTCTGCTTTTGCTGACCTTCCTGATCGGCATGGGCGTTGCGGTCTCTCCGGCTGGAAGTGCCAAGGTGGGCAACCGGAGTACCCCGGAGCTGAGTACGTTCAAATGGCTGTCCATCATTATGTGTACCCTTCTGGCAGGCGGTGGTGTGTTCTTCGCTGCCGGTGAGCCGGTTTATCACTTCGTGGTGACGCCACCCGTATTCAGCACCGAAGCGGGAACGGCAGAGGCGGTCGCGCCGGCCCTCGCCCAGTCCTTCATGCATTGGGGGTTCCTCGCCTGGGCCATTCTTGGAACCTTGTCTGCCATCGTGCTGGCTCATGCCCACTATGTGAAGGGCCAGCCACTTCAGCCCCGGACATTGCTTTACCCGGTTTTTGGTGACCGGGTAATGCATGGCTGGTTTGGTGGCGTTGTGGATGCTGCCTGTGTGATTGCGGTGGTTGCCGGCACCGTGGGGCCGATCGGGTTCCTGGCCACGCAGGTCAGTTTCGGCCTCCATGAGTTGTTCGGTTTTCCCCAGGGTTACGGCACCCAGCTGGTCATACTTGCAGTGCTGGCAGGGGTTTACGTGACCTCCGCCATGACGGGTATCCACAGGGGAATTCAGCTGTTGAGCCGGTTTAATGTGTTTCTGGCGCTGGCAATCGCAGCAGTCATCTTTGTCTTCGGCCCTACTCTGTTCCTGACCAATGCCTACACCCAGGGCTTCGGGGAGTACGTCACTTCCTTCTTCGCCATGGCGACAGTGACCTCCGGTACTGCCGAAGGCTGGTGGATGCAGTGGTGGACGGTGTTCTTCTTTGCCTGGTTCCTGGGCTACGGGCCCCTGATGGCCATCTTCGTCGCCCGCATCTCCCGTGGCAGGACGATCCGCCAGATGATTCTGGCCGTGGCCGTCATGGCTCCGGTGGCAACCACCATCTGGTTCACCCTGCTGGGCGGTTCCGGGATTTTCTACCAGTTGACGGGGGCCATCGACCTGACCGAAGCCCTCAATAATTTCCAGTTTGATGTGGCCACACTCACCATCGCCCAGGCGCTGCCCGGCGGTACGCTGATGGCGCTCGCCATCCTGTTGCTGACCACGATCTTTGTGGCGACAACGGGCGATTCCATGAGTTACGCCATCGCCGTTGTCAGCGCCGGACATGACGATCCCGACCCTATGGTTCGCGCCTTCTGGGGCGTGGCCATGGCGCTGATGGCTGCTGTTCTGCTCTATATGGGGGCGGGGCAGATCAGTGCCTTGCAGCAGTTCATCGTCATCACGGCGATCCCTGTGTCCCTGATTCTGCTGCCATCACTTTACATAGGGCCGAAATCCGCCTATGCCATGGCAAGGGAGCAGGGCATTGTGCCTCCCAAGGGTGAAGTGGCCCTGGTGGGTGAGACAACCGGCTCGTCCGAACACGTTTCGCGGAGTTAAAGAATGGCTACCCAGTTGGATTTACAGCCACAGCTGAAACTGCGCCCCGCCGCCAGGGTAATGAACCTGGTGCGGCTGGGCAGCCTTCATGCCAGCCGCCTGAGCTTCGCCCGCAGCCTGGTTCGCCAGATGGCCCGTGAAGACTGGACGGTCAGCACGGTTCGGCGTGAGCTGGATAGCCAGGGCCATGGTGTGGTGATCTACCGCTTGCAGACGCCCCACCACACCTATCACGGGGTGATCTTTTCCCAGCACCTGGACCCTGCCCTGCGATCCGACCGGGTGATCGCCGAGGCCTGGGATGTCACCTTTGCCCTGGTGGAGGGGCCGGTGGGTGACAGCCTGCTGGAGCAGATGGCGTCCAATGTGCCACTGCAGGAAGCCGGGCGGCAGCACCCAAGGCTGCTGGTACTGTCACGGGCCAACAAGAGCCTGCGCAACTTTGACCATTTTGTGGATGCCCTTGCTTCCGGGCGTCAGCCTGACCCGGCGTGGCTGACCCGTGTGGGTTACCTTTATCGCACCACGGCGGTATACGGCAATGGCAAGTTCGGCATTGCCGACTACGCCCGTTTGCAGAAAAACCCGGATTTTAACCGGCCGTTCTCGGCCCAGATGTTTGCGGTCTACCTGTTGCGCCACTTCTCCATCCAGCAGGTGGAACACCTCGCCTGCAGTCGTTCCCCCGATACCGCCGTTCCCCTGGCCGCAGCCCTGCAACGGTACCTGGGTATCGGCAACTCCACGGGCCTGGGCATGGCGCCGTTTCTGATCAACCACCCGCAGTTGATCCAGCAGTGGGTGTACTGCCGGGAAAGGGCACTGGCTTTTGCCCGTGAGCAGAGGCCCACCGAGGGCACCCGGCACGGTCTGATGAGACTGCTGCGCCGGGCTCATCAGCATTTTGTCGAGACAGTGACGGAAGACCATGAACAAACCCAGCGAAATCTCGCGACGGTCGCCTCCATTGAGTCGGTCATCCACTGGCTGGATCAGACACCGGCCACACCGACCCTGTGGGATGACCTGCTGGACTGGGCCGATGACCACTGTTCCCTGGAAGCCCAGGAGCTGATCAATACCCTGCTTATTGAACTCTACCCGGATCTGATTGATGCCGCTGAGGACGACCTGGGTTGCGAGGAAATACTGGAACTGCAGCCGGAAATGCGCGCCGCCACCCTCAGACAGATGATCGAATCAAAATTTGCCTGGGCGCTGGATTATGAACCCGGCAATCCGGGCCACAATTACTGGTTCTGGTATCGCTCGGCGGAAAAAGAGGAACCCCGGCTGGGGGTGCGCAGCGAGGAGCCGGGTGCGGAGAAGGAACTCTCGCTGGCCATTGGCCCCCGCATACACAATACCTATCAATTGCTGGATGTGTTTCTGGACCGTAGTTCCCGGGGCTCGGTGGTGGAGTTCCTGATGGCTCATCCGGGGCAGAAGGAATGTGTCCGGCGAATCCAGACCATGGGGGCCACCCCCTATGGCGAGATCCAGGCCAATCTCTGGCACCGGGACATGAAGCCCATGCACCTGTTGCGTACCAAGCTCTCTTTCTTCGGTGCCAGCCGGTTCGATCCCAAGTCCGATCGCTGGGTCCGTGTCACCCTGTTTCAGGGTGCTCCGCTGTTCTCTGAGCTGTTCAGCGACTACGGCGCCGACAAGGCCAGGCTGGCGGCACTGGATGACTGGAGTTTTCCCGTAGAACCGGAGCCGGATTCACTATGAAAGTGTCCTTCAACGAACTGCAGGGAATGGGCCGCAAGGCCTTCATCGGCATCGGGTTCGAGGAGGGTGATGCCATTGATGCGGCGGAAATGGTCGCCTGGATGGAAGCCCATGGCCTGGGTGGTGCGGCGGCCCTCAAGAAGGGATTGGACTACCTGCTGAGGGAAGACCCGAACGAACCCCCGACACTGGTGTATCAGGACGCCGACTTCAGCGTGCTGGATGCCCACAACCACAGCATCCTCGGCAATGCCAGCCTGGCGCTGGAACTGGGATACGCCCGGGCACGTGCACGCGGGCTTTCGATTACCAAGATCCGCCACTGTCACAACCGGGTGCTGGTGATCGGCTATCTGTCCCGCTTGGCCCGTCGCGGTATGAACGTCACCGCCTTCTGGCGTAACTCCCACGAACCCCTGATAGAGCAAGTTGTAGGTTTCAGGGCCGGCCATCCGGTTCCGGAGATTTGCATCTACAGCCTTGAGGATATCCCCGACGATACCGAGAAGAACGATGGCATCACCCTGATCATGGCCAACCATGTCGATCTGCTGCCAAGCCTGCGCTCGGACTATGCCCTGACCAATCTTATGCGGCAAACCGAGGAAGACCTTGAGCTGCAGAGAGACCGGGCCCTGGTGGAAGGCCTGGAGGTGGATGACCAGCTTTGGAAAACCATGAAGTCCCTGGCCGACCGGTTGCTGGTGGAAGCGACCGAGGCCTCCCGCGGTGGCGCCGGTGCTGGTACCACCGACAACGACTGAACAGCGAGATCACAATGACAACAACGCCGACCATAACCCCGATTGCCACTGAACTGCCCCGCTCGAAGGCGCCCCTGGAATGGGCCGTGAGTGCCAACGGTATCCTGTTCACCGCACAGATCCCCATCGACGCCACTGGCCAGGTGGTTGCCGGGGGCATCGAGGCCCAGGCCCGGCAGACTATGGCGAACCTGAGACACACCTTGGAGCGCGCCGGCCCCGGCATGGCCGGCCTGACCCAGGCGCTGATCTACGTCACCGACCGGGAGCACCTGACCGCCGTGAATCAGGTTTACGCCGAGTACGTCAGCGAACCGTACCCCAATCGCGCCGCGATCATTGTTTCCGGGTTTGCGCGGCCTGAGATGCTGGTGGAGATTGTCGCCTATGGGGCGGTTTAGGGAGCAACAACGATGACACCATGGCCCGCGTCGCTGGAGATCAGATAGGGATGTATATGAAAAACGGCCATCGCCGTGTGGCGATGGCCGGTGAGAACAGGCCGGGGGGGTCCGAAGCCTTACTGCGATCGAAAAGCCTTCAAGTGTGGAGACTCAACGAAATCCGAGAAAAGAGAGAATCGCCAAAACGATAACCACTGCACCGACGATATAGACGATATTGTTCATGGCAACTTCTCCTTTTCACATTCGATTCCTGAATTCTGGTTGCGCCACCGTCCCTGCGGCGCATGATGTAACTTCCTGTATCGGCAGCTCCATCGCCTCATCTGGATCAAGAATAGGCTTTCCGTGTTGAGCGGTCTGTTCGGTGGCGCACGGAGTGTAAAAAAGAGTAAGTTTTTGTTGCCTGTTGTTTCAGGTGCCGGCTAGGCAAGGTGGACCCGATAACGAAGAACCCCGGCCTCCTCCTCGCGAATCCATTCGATCCTGTGACCGGTCAATTCACAGAATACCTGTAAATCCCGCCGGCCACTGGGGTCATCGGCCAGAAAATCGACATGAGTGCCGCTGGGTAGATCCCGGATGCGTTTTTTAAAGCGGAGGATGGGGAGAGGGCACACCAGGCCGACGGCGTCGATCTGGTGTACCTCCTCATTTGCCTCTGACTGATCAGTCAAGCCGCACACTCGTTTCGCTGCTCCAGTGCTCGGCAGAAGACCATCCGAACTGGTCCAGAACGACGGGTGCGAGAGCGGCGATCACCAGGGCGGCGACAAATCCGGCGAGCATGACTTTCACGACGATTCTCCTTTGCCCTGTCTGGCCTGGACCTCTTCCACCCACAGATCGTGGTGCTGGCGGGCCCACTCGAGATCAACCTGACCGGTACCCATGGCATCAAACGCACCTTCCATACCGACCGAGCCGATATAGATGTGAGCGATGATGGCGAGCATCATCAGAAACGCCACGATCGAGTGCCAGATGTTGGACAACTGCATCTCTTCATGGGGTGCCAGAGCCGTTGGGAAGTCTGTCCCCAGAATGCTGTTTATGACGCCAAAGGTGTCAGCAAACATGGGCATCTGGAACGGAAACAGCAGCGACAGGCCCGACAGTGACACTGAGAAACCAAGAATCATCACGGTCCAGAAGATGATTTTCTGGCCGGCGTTGAACTTCTTTGATGAAGGATGGGATTTGGTAAAGATACCGCCGCCCGCCTTGAGCCACTGCCAGTCGAGCTTGTTGGGGATGTTGTGCGCTACCCACATGACGAATGTCATCACCAGGCCCAACATAAAGGCCCAGGCAATATTGTTGTGGAGCCACTTGGAGCCAATTGCCAGGGGCGAAAAGGCTTCGTGCCCGATAACAGGGATCAGGAAACTGCGCCCCATAAGTGTAAGCAGACCGGTCAGGGCCAATGCGATGAAGGAGCCCGCAAGTAACCAGTGACCGAAACGTTCGATAGCCTTGAACCGCTCAATCCTGGTGCCGGCAGGGCCACCGTCGATCATGATTTTGCCGCGAACAAAGTAGAACACCGCCAGTAGCGCGATGATGCCCAGCAACGCCAGGCCGCCGTAGGTGATGACCGGACCTTCACGCAATTCGTACCAGGGCATGCCGCCATCCTGAATCAGGACGTCGGCCGCAGGCCCTCTCGACTGGGTCGTGATCTCACTCTCGTTGTACCGGATACCACGCCACTTATCGGAGTCAGAAGTACCGCCCTGGGTCCCCAGTTGCTCGCTCATTGCCGCAGCACTGTCAGGATCACCCAGGTTTTCCGAACGGAAAGACTCGTCAACGTCCAACTTCTTCTGACGAGCCATGATATCTTCCAGGGTTTGGGCGCCCCCGGTACTTGTCCGGTCAACCTCGGGGGCGTCCTGCGCCCAGCCGGGATTGAATAGCAGTGTCGCCAGCACAAAGGCGGCAGCACCGAATTGTTTAAAGTTCATGAAAGCACTCCAACGGAACCAACAAAAAGAATTTGTTGCCTCAATCAATTCCGGGGCCCGAAAGCCCCGGAATCGTCAGGCTTGCTCAGGCACCCTTCTTCTCGTAGGCCGTGCCCCATCCCCAGGCGCCGGAACCGAAACCACGGTTCACCACACGCTGGCGATAGATGTCCGACACCTCGTTGCCGTCACCGGCCAACAGGGCTTTGGTCGAGCACATTTCCGCACAGATGGGCAACTTGCCCTCGGCAATACGGTTGCGTCCGTACTTGTTGAACTCGGTTGTGGAGTTGTCTTCCTCCGGACCACCTGCACAGAAGGTGCACTTGTCCATCTTGCCCCGGCTGCCAAAGTTACCCGCCTGGGGGAACTGGGGCGCGCCAAAGGGGCAGGCGTAAAAACAATACCCACAACCAATGCACAGATCCTTGGAGTGCAATACGATTCCGTCGTCGGTCTGGTAGAAGCAGTCCGTGGGACAGACTGCCATACAGGGCGCGTCTGAACAGTGCATGCAAGCCACCGAGATCGAGCGCTCGCCTGGTTTACCATCATCGACAGTCACCACGCGGCGGCGGTTGATGCCCCAGGGGACCTCATGCTCATTCTTACAGGCCGTAACGCAGGCATTGCATTCAATGCAGCGTTCGGCATCGCAAAGAAACTTTGCGCGTGCTTGTCCTTCGAGAGCCATGTTATGTACCTCTTATTATGCTGGCGCGATCGAACACAGGGTACACTTGGTCTCTTGCATCTGCGTGACCGAGTCGTACCCGTATGTTTGAACGGTATTAGTGGATTCGCCCAGGACATAGGGGTCAGAGCCTTTGGGGTATTTGTCCCTCAGGTCCTTACCTTCCAGATGTCCGCCAAAGTGGAACGGCATAAAGGCTACTCCCTCGCCAACACGTTCTGTCACCATTGCCTTGACTCTTATTCGCCCTCCCTCGGGGCCAGAAACCCAGACATCATTGCCGTCACGAATGTTCAGGTTGTTCGCATCACGCGGATTCACCTCGATGAACATCTCCTGCTGCAGTTCCGCCAGCCATGGGTTTGACCGTGTCTCGTCACCACCACCTTCGTACTCGACCAGCCGGCCTGAGGTCAGAATAATGGGGAAGTCGCTGCTGAAGTCCTTCTTCTGGATGGACTCATACAGCGTCGGCACCCGCCAGAAGGTCTTGTCGGCATAAGTCGGATAGTCTTCCACGAGGTCACGGCGGTTGGTGTACAACGGCTCGCGATGCAGTGGCACCGGATCCGGGAAGTTCCAGACAACGCAGCGGGCCTTGGCGTTACCAAAGGGTGCACATTCGTGCTTGATGGCCACCCGCTGTATACCGCCGGACAGATCAATCTTCCAGTTGGCCTCGGGGCCACCTACATCATTAATGGCAGCGCGTTCTTCCTGCGTCAGGTCGCCATCCCAGCCCAGGTCCATCAGCATCTGCATGGTGAACTCGGGGTAGCCGTCCTTGATCTCGGAGTCTTTGGAGTACACGCCATCCGCCAGCAGGTTCTCGCCATCGCGTTCAACACCGAAACGTGCCCGGAACGTCAGGCCACCCTTGGATACCGGTAACGACATGTCGTAAAGGTTTGCCGTGCCCGGGTGATTCATCTCCGGTGTTCCCCAGCATGGCCATGGCAGACCATAGAAGTCACCATCGCAGGGACCGCCCACGGCACGCAGAGAGGTCTTGTCGAAGTGGTGCTGGTTGGCCATGTGGAGCTTCAGGCGCTCGGGCGACTGACCGGTGTAGCCGATGGTCCACATGCCACGGTTGTACTCGCGGGTGATGTCTTCAATTACCGGCTCGTCGCCTTCAATGGCAATGTTGCGGAACAGGCGGTCAGTGAAACCGAACTTGTCGGCAAAAAGTTTGATGATCTCGTGGTCAACCTTGGAGTCGAACAGCGGTTCTATGACCTTCTCCCGCCACTGCAGGGAGCGGTTGGAGGCGGTGACGGAACCGCTGGTTTCGAACTGGGTGGTTGTCGGCAAAAGATAGGCGCCATCCTTCCGGTCGTGCAGCACTGCAGACACGGTCGGGAAGGGGTCAACCACGACCAGCAGGTCGAGTTTTTCCATGGCTTCCTTCATTTCCAGCATACGGGTCTGGGAGTTGGGCGCGTGACCCCACAGCACCATGGCCCGGGTGTTGTCCGGCTGCTCAAGGTTTTCCTTGGCTTCCAGAACACCGTCGATCCAGCGGGATACCGGAATGCCTTTCTCGTTCATCATGGCGCGGGATTTGCCATCTTTGTCCCAGGTGGCAAAACGCCCTTTGAGCCAGTCCAGGTCTTCTTCCCAGACACGCGCCCAGTGGGCCCAGGAGCCTGCGGCCACGCCGTAGTATCCAGGCAGGCTGTCTGCCACAACACCAAAGTCGGTGGCGCCCTGCACGTTATCGTGGCCACGGAAGATGTTGGTGCCACCACCGGCAACGCCCATGTTGCCCAGAGCAAGTTGAAGTATGCAGTAGGCGCGGGTGTTGTTGTTGCCGTTAGTGTGCTGGGTGCCACCCATACACCAGATCACGGTGCCGGGGCGATTGTTGGCCAAGGTGCGGGCGACTCGCTCGAGCTGCCCGCCAGGGGCACCGGTCACGCGCTCAACTTCCTCGGGGTTCCAGCGCTTCACCTCTTCACGGATGTCTTCCATGCCGTACACCCGGGTACGGATGAACTCCTGGTCTTCCCAACCGTTTTCAAAGATGTGCCACAGGATTCCCCATATCAGCGCGACGTCCGAGCCGGGCCGGAACCGCACAAACTCATCGGCGTGAGCCGCCGTACGCGTAAAGCGCGGGTCGCAGACAATGAGCGGGGCGTTGTTTTCTTCCTTGGCTTTGAGGATGTGTAGCAGCGACACCGGGTGCGCTTCGGCGGGGTTGCCCCCGATCAGGAAGATCGCCTTGGACTTGTGGATGTCGTTGTAGGAGTTGGTCATCGCACCGTAGCCCCAGGTGTTGGCTACACCGGCGACGGTTGTTGAGTGACAGATACGGGCCTGGTGATCCACGTTGTTGGTGCCCCAGTAGCCCGCAAACTTGCGGAACAGGTAAGCCTGTTCGTTGCTGTGCTTTGCGCTGCCGAGCCAGTAAACCGAATCGGGACCGCTCTCTTCACGAATCTGCAACATCTTGTCGCCAATTTCGTTTATGGCATCTTCCCAGGAGATCTTCTTCCACTCGCCATCGACCATTTTCATGGGCGACTTGAGTCGACGCTCGCCGTGGGCGTGCTCACGAACGGCGGCGCCTTTGGCACAATGGGCGCCCAGGTTGAACGGGCTGTCCCATCCTGGCTCCTGGCCAGTCCAGACGCCGTTCTGCACTTCTGCCTCTACCGTGCAGCCCACCGAGCAGTGCGTACACACGGATTTTTTCATAACCACTTCCCCGCCTTCCTTCGACGGAGTTGCAGCTTTTACACGCGTTGACGGGAGTGACAGGGCTGCCAGGCCGCCTACTGCGACACCTGAAGCCGTTAAAAACCCGCGACGGTCCATCGTTTTTGCAGCGAGTGATGAAAGTAAAGAGCCCGCACGGGAGCCTTTCGCTACCCCGTTGGTTTTCTTCCTTAACATATCAACTACCTCTCTCTTTTATTATTCTCGTTCTTTCGGGAACGCGGTCATTCAAGAGCCTTTCGCAACCTTGAATGACTCACGTTTCCTTAAAAGCGAGCAGATTCGAAATATTTCCGTGTGTGCTCAGTGTCACGTAGACCGCTGCTTTTGGGTGCGTCACTGCTGACGGCCTCGGCTGCGGCGTTCGGTGCAACGGCCACGGCAACGGCAGCTGGAACTGCTATTGCGGCCATCCGCAGGAAACGGCGACGGCTGTTTTCACGCTGTTGGTTGTCCATAGGACACCTCCACCTGGGTTAAGGGATCCGATAGACCCCGGTTGTCAAAGTGCAAATGCATCAGCCTCTACCTCCATGAAGGCCCGACCCAGCGAGCCCACAGGTGTATAGAAGATCGCAGTTTGCGCTTTTTCCAAATCGGTAAAAAATAATGCCGCCCACTTTGCCAGGTGCGCGTCAAAAAAGGCTTTTTGCGACGCCAAACCACTATCGCATTCGAAATCGCCGGCAATAATGCCAGCCATGATTTCACACAGAGTGCTGATATGATCTTCGGGTTCTTTGATGTCTTCGCTGGCTTTAATGCCTCGCGCCATCAGATCGCTGCGCAGATCGGCAAGGGGTTTTTCGTTCAGAAACCCGGTGAGGTAGTAACTGGCATAGGGCAATAATTCACCACGACTGATTCCGATAAAAAGGTTGTTGTATTCCCGTTCGGCGTCTTGTGGCTTGGTGCGCTCGGCAAGTGCTGCCAGTTTTTTGGAGGCGGACCCCAGGGGGGTATCGTCACCCTGCAGCGATGCCAAACCATGAAGGAGTTCGCCGGTGGGTGGGCCGCTCAGCAAAACACCCAGCAACTGATACATCTGGGCTCGCGCACGATCTTCATCGTTGATAGAGCGGGGGCACTGAACTTCAGCCGTGTTCGCCAAGTTTTTGTCCTTCACGTTATTGTTTGAATTTTGCGCTACACAATCTTATACACCCGTCCTGAACCCGGGGCAAGAAAGCTTATTACCACTACAGTCATAGCTTAAATTAACTATCGAAACGCATTCTGGGGCGATAACGCGGGGTCAATTCCGCCTCGGCCCCGGTACTCAGGGCTTCGCCTCTGGTTGCCGCCGGTTCAACTCGACCAACCACGGTCGCAGGCTCATCAGTGATTTCGAGCTCCGGTTTCTCCCTGGCCACCGGAGGGACAACCGAAACGGCCGGTTCAGGATCCGCAACCCGCTCCTCCATCTGCTCCCCGACTTGCTCATCAACCTTTGGGGTTCGGTCAAAACCCTGGCCTACCTTATAAAGGGTCTGGACGGCCTTGGCTGAAAGGCCAGCGTCGGTATAGTCCTCATCGTAGTCATTCAGGCCATCAAGCACCGCGAGAACGGGGTTGGATTTCCAGAGCCCGCGCAGAGCCTTGCGGCGCAACAGTTCGGGAATTTCTTTTCGCAAAAAACCCTTGATGTCGGTGCCCAGCTCGATGGCGTCGGGGTCGGGCAAACCGTACTTCTCCAACACTTCGTGTTCGGGCAGGGCCTGGTTTATGGCAAGTTCCTGCTCTTCCGGAGAAGGCTCATAATCAACTTGCGCAGGAGGGGATGGCTCGGCCTTTTTGCCAGCTCCGGTTTTCTTGCGTGACCAGCGCGCCAGACGTGATTCGGCCATCAGTGCGTTCTCGGGTTCTTGATGTTGGAAGGTGCCCGGAAGACGTCGCTCTCCTGACGGATGCGTGCATCGCCCTTGCCGTCTTCAACACCATCGACATTGATCTCTTTACGGCGGCGCTTCTTGAATGGTTCTTCGATGTAGTGCATATCGACAAACTCTTTGATCCACGCCGCCATGGACTCGGGAATCGGCACAGGCTCGACGATGCTTTCGCCGCTATCCAGGGCGTCCTGGGCCTCATAGGCACTCGCCGTAATGGCGCTGACGAACCAGCCTGAAGGAGACTGACGGCTCTCGTCGCGATCCATTACAATCCAGACGGAGGGAACAGTCATATTGAGAGATACAAGGTAGGCTTCTACGTCGGCACGAAACAGTCCCATGGTCACAGTGCCGGCATGGTAATCGACCACGTCACCCTCACGGACCAATTCCTTCCAGAAAGCTTCGGGGGCACCCGGTATTACTGCCACCGGTTTCCAGATGTGCTTTGCCCACCGGGTCACGCCAGGCGACTGGCGAACCACTGCACCAACTTGTAAGTCTCGTTTCCAACTCTCTGTGCGACTGCTCATGGCTTTTCTCTTTATTGTCCCCTGAAGTTAGCAGAGCCCAATCAATTATCCAATTATCCAATTGTCCAAGAGCAAACAGCTGTGGCATGCTCGAAGAACAATATTGGAAACTGATACGTATAAAAACAACTACAAGAGCCATAAAGAGCCAAATTCCTGATGACGGCATATAAAACATTACTGTTGTGTACCTGCGATAAAACGCAGTCTTTCAATCCGGAGGCCCTGCAAGTGGCCTCGGCGGCCGGGGAGGTGATCGTTGTTGATCAACTCTGCGGCAAGGATATGCAGATCGCGGCCGAACATCTGGGAGGCGATGCCGACCTGCTCGTTGCCTGTGGCCAGCAGGCAGCCCTGTTCGAGCGTCTGGGCGAGGATGTCCAGGCTGAAATCGGCAAATCCGCGCCGCTGGGCACCATCGATATCCGGGATCGCGCCGGCTGGAGTGCGCCAGGCGCCAAGCCTGAACGTGTGCACGCCAAGCAGGCAGCGCTGGTAGCGGCAGCGCAGTTGCCGGCGCCCATGGTGCCGGTGAAAACCATTCAGTCCAACGGCGTGTGCTGTATTGTGGGCCCCACCGAGCAGGCTATCCGGATGGCCGAATTGGTGCAGGATGAGCTGGGCGTTACCTGTATCGTCAGTGATTCCGGGCCTATTCAGCTGCCTTCCGCGGGCTACGATGTCGCCAAAGGTCGCCTGACAGCCGCCCGGGGCGCATTGGGCAACTTCAAGCTTGAGTTTTCCCAGTTGCAGGCTCTGAACCCTGCGGGCCGCGGCGACCTCGGTTATGGCGAGGTCAAAGCCACCGCCCACAGTGAGTGCGATGTGTTTATCGACTTGCGTGGCGGTGCGCCCGCATTTCCCAGTCATGAAAAACGCAACGGCTACTTCTGGGCTGACCCGGACAAAACCGGAGAACTGGAGCGTATCGCTCTGACGGCCAGGGATCGGGTGGGTGAGTTCGAAAAAACCGTCTATTTCAATCTGGAAACTTCCCTGTGCGCTCACTCACGGGCCAACCAGCCCGGTTGCACCCGCTGCCTGGACGTCTGTTCCACCGAGGCGATTTTTTCCTTTGGGGAACATGTACAGATCGATTCGGATATCTGCGCCGGCTGTGGAACCTGTGCAGCGGTCTGCCCGACCTCTGCCATAACCATGAACGAAACCCCTTTTGAGGCACTGACCCAGGCCATCTCTGTGATGGGGCGGGTCTATCGCGAGCACACTGGCGAATCTCCACGTCTGGTTTTCCATACGTTGGGCGCTGGTGCTGACGCGATTGCCTTCCTGGCACGCTACTACGACGGGCTGGCGGACGATCTGATCCCGATGGGATTGGGGCAGGTCGATCGTATAGGCCACGCAGAGATAATGGCCGCGTTCGGCGCGGGCTACGCGGAAGTCCTGATCCTGGCGGACACCGAAGCAGACCGCCGGGCGGTTGCTGCGGAAATTGAACTGGCCCAGGCCATGCTCACAGGCACCAGAAATTCTCCCAGCCGGGTTCGCGTGATTGCAGCACAAGAACTTGGCGAGGCCGGGGAGAATGCCGGACGGGTGAGTGAGCCGGTTCTGCTGGTCGGCGGTCGCCGTGACATCACGCGGGTGACCGTCAGCGCGATGGCGGAGAATGTCGATGCGCCGATCCCCCTCCCGCTGGGCGCGCCCTATGGCGCCATTGAGATCGACTCCGACAAATGCACGCTCTGTCTGGCGTGCGTATCGCTTTGCCCCACCGGCGCCCTGGGCGACCATCCCGACCGGCCAGAGGTTCAGTTTACGGAAAACGCGTGTGTTCAGTGCGGCGTTTGCGAGAGCACCTGCCCTGAGACGGCGATCACCCTCAAGCCCCAGCTGGATCTGTCAAAAGCCGCGCTGAGTGCCCGGGCCCTGCATGGTGAGGAGCCGTTTGAGTGCATCAAGTGTGGCACGCCCTTTGGTGTCGCCAGCACCATCAACCGGATCGTTGAAAAACTGGAAAACCGACACTGGATGTATACCAAATCTGATAACGTCCAGTTGATCAAAATGTGTGATGACTGTCGGGTCAAATCCCAGTTTCACGGGGACACCGCGCCCATGGCGAGTGGCGAGCGCCCCCGGATTCGCACCGGTGATGACTATCTGGACAGCTGAAATCTAACCGAGATACAACATGGTTCAATTTGTTAATGCCGATAAAAGTAATCTGATCGGTACCGACGCGCCCCGGCCGCAGGACAAAAATCCGAAGGGGATCGATCGCATCATTGCCATCGCCTCCGGCAAAGGCGGCGTGGGTAAGTCGACAGTGGCGTCCAATCTGGCGGTCGCGCTGGCTTCGAAAGGTCTGAAAGTGGGCCTTCTGGATGCCGACGTTTACGGCCCCAGCCAGCCCCGCATGATGGGCGTTTCGGGCCGCCCGTCCAGCCCCGACGGGCATACCATCCTGCCCCTGCGCAATCATGGCGTGACCCTGATGTCCCTGGGCCTGATGACGCCGGATGACGAGGCCATCATCTGGCGGGGACCGATGCTGATGGGTGCCCTGGAGCAGATGATGAATCAGGTGGATTGGGGCAGGCTGGATGTACTGTTGGTGGATCTTCCCCCGGGCACCGGCGATGTGCAGATGACCCTGAGCCAGAAGTTCTTTGTGGCCGGCGCCGTTGTGGTCTCCACACCCCAGGACATTGCCCTGATGGACGCCCGCAAAGGCATCGACATGTTCAACCGCATGGAGGTACCGCTGTTCGGTCTGATCGAAAACATGGCATCGTTTGTCTGTGACGGTTGCGGTAAACAGCACCATCCGTTCGGGTCTGGCGGTGCCAGGGCTGAAGCCGAGAAGCTCGGCGCGCCGTTCCTGGGTGAAATTCCGCTCGACCTGGATATCCGTATCGGTTCCGACGGCGGTGTCCCGATTGTGGTATCAAAGCCGGATAGCCTGCAATCCAAGGCGTTCCAACGCATTGCCGATGAGCTTATCGCCTCAGACGTCTACGCCCGGGCCGTTCTATGATCGAATCACCCCAGTTCCCGCCGCTACTCTCGGGCGAAGTGGTGCCCAAACACACGGACCCTTTTGATAAGGCCGTCAGCCGGGCCATTGCGGGAGTGGATTCAGGTACAATTTTTTATGCTGAGGCGGCGGATACCCTGCGAGCAGCCCTGGTGTTGGCGCCGGAGACGCCTTTGGAAGATGCTATTCAGGCCGTCTATGTAGCCCAGATAGGACTGGCAGAAAGCCTGGGTGCACTGGGCCCACCGGAAGTTCCGGTGTTCTTCCAATGGCCCGACCGCATCAAGGTCAACGGCGCGCTCTGCGGCAGTGTCCGGTTTGCGACGGATGTGTCTGATCCCAAGGCGTATCCGAGTTGGCTGGTCATCGGGATCGACATACCTTTCATACCGGAAAGCGACGACCCCGGGCAGAACCCGAATCAGACCTGTCTCTACGAGGAAGGGTGCGGCGATGTTACCCCTATGGCACTGCTGGAAAGCTGGTCCAAACATACGCTACTGTGGCTGACCTACCTCATGGACAACGGTTTTGAGCGCATACACAACGAATGGCGGCCACGCTGTGACAGCCTCGGCAAGGAAATTGACCAACCGAAATCCGGGGTCTTTGTCGGGCTGGACGAGAAAGGCCGGATGTTGTTACGTCAGGGCGTTATGACCGAAACAGTAAGTCTGATTGAATTCGCGGAGCGCACATGAAACTGGCCCGAACCCTGAGACTGGATATATCCGATGAGAATGTTTACGAAGTGCCTGCCCCCAGTGGCGAATGGGCCATTTCCGGCGGATTCGAGTTTTCCAACTGGTCGGAGGCGGACCTGAAGGGTAAGGCCCGACAGGCCTTTACCAATGGCTGGTACAGCATCGAATCCGGTGGCCGCGCCAGCTTTGTGGGTGTCTGCAATATCACCGAGGCCGAGCTGGAGCAGTTACGTCAGACCCTGGCGCAGACCTTTGTCGAGGTTTACGGGGCGCCGGATATTGACGCTGCCTATCCAGTCGCCTGCGAAGAGATCGACCAGATGCGCCATATGTGCGAGGACTTCGAGGAGAACACCCTGTTGATGGTGAGCCGCACGCTGACCGAGCTGGGTGTTGAGGAAACCTACCGCTCCCGGGCGCCGCAGGATGCCTCGCTGGAGGCCTTTGCCGTACACGGCGGCTATGAATAAATAACCCCCGAAGGTATCAGAGCCCGAAACTGCCGTAGGGAATGAACCGCACAGGGGTTCCCGGCTCTATCTGCCGGGCGCTTTCGTCCAGTTCTACCATGCCTTCGGACCAGGCCAGGCCGGTCACCCGGCCAGAACCTTCCGAGCCAAATACCTCAACCTGTCCATCACGAACCCGTGCACGCAACATCTCGCTGCGCCCCGGCTTTTTGTTCTTGGAGAAATTGGCGGGCATGACATAGCCCTGGGGTTCGAACCATTCCCCTCCGGCCAGCAGCGCCATCGCGGGGGCACCAAAGCGCAACGCGCACACCCAGGCCGCCACCGGATTGCCTGGCAGGCCCACCACCGGCGTGCCCTGGAACATGGCCAGCGCCAGCGGCCGGCCTGGTTTGATGGCGATGCGCCAGTTACTGATGTCGCCATGGGCTTTCAGGGTTTTCGATACGTGGTCTTCATCCCCTGCGGAGACGCCGCCGCTGGTCAGGATCAGGTCGCATTGTTCCGCGCCTCGTTCCAGGGCCGCTTTAACCTCCTCGGCCCGGTCCAGTGCATGGCCAAGGTCGACCAGCTCATAGCCAAGCTGCGTCACCAGGGCGCTGAGCATCGGCCGGTTTGCATCATAGATCTGCCAGTCGGTGACTGTCGCGCCAACCGGCTTCACCTCATCACCTGTCGAAAGAACACCCACGCGAAGCCGCTGGTAAACATCAACCGACTCGACGCCGACACTGGCGAGGACTGAAATCTGGGTGGGAGTCAGGCGGGTAGATGCAGAGAGGATCCGATCCTGTGCCTTGATGTCTTCACCGGCTTTGCGTGCATTGGCACCCGCCTTCAGCGTGCCGTTCAGGTGTAACCGTCCATCGATGACCTCACAGTCTTCCTCCAGGATGACGGTATCGGTACCGGCCGGTATGACGGCGCCTGTGAGAATACGGATAGCATGGCCCTCAGGCACCTGGCCGGTGTATGGCTCACCGGCGGCACTGCGGCCATCAACCAGGGGCAGGGCGCAGGGCACGTCGGTTACGGGGCCGGCAAGAGCATAGCCATCCACCGCGGAATTGTTGCTGGGGGGATGGGCGCGAGGCGCATAAACATCATTCGCCAGTATCCGGCCATTCAGCTGTGACAACGGGACAGCCCTGTCCACTCCCACCACAGGATGCAAACGCGAGCGCAACCGCTCCAGGGCCTCGGCCACGGGCGTCCAGTTGACCCCGGGAGGCAGGGCAAAGCAGTCATTACGAAGTGGTTTCATTGCTTTCCTGTTGTTGTCTGTACCGTTCATGACAGGTCGCGGCTCAGGATAAAATCAGCGATGGCAGCCACATCGTTCAGGTCGAAAACTGGGCCGGAGAACTCCGCAGCGTAGTCCGCCGCCACCGCAATAATGCTGGCGTCTTCCTTATACAGGGGCGTCCGCGAGCTTTCCCGCCGGTGTACTTCAATCTTGGGATGTGGGCGGGTCTTAAAACCCTCGACCACCACCCAGTCGCAGGGGCCCAGCCGCGCCAGCAGTTCGTCCAGGGTGGGCTCTTCGGCGCCGCGCAGTTCGTGCATGATGGCAAAGCGCTGACCGCCTGCCAGGATAACTTCGCGGGCGCCGGCATCACGGTGTTTGTAACTGTCGGTGCCGGGCTGGTCCACATCCACCATGTGATGGGCATGCTTGATCGAGCTGACCGTCAGGCCACGGTTGGACAGTTCACGAATCAGAGCGGCGGCCAGCGTGGTTTTCCCGGAATTTTTCCAGCCTACAATGCCTATAACGTTCACTTCAGGTGTTTCTCCGCCCAGGCCAGGTCTTCCGGTGTGTTGATGTTGAAAAAGTCATTCTCGCCAAAAACCACCAGACTCTCACCCTGAGCCTGTGTCCACTGGCGAATCTTGCGCACGCCGTCATTCAGGGCGGCCCGCAGCTCATGCCGAAGTGCCACCTGCCAGCGGCCGAAGGTCGGTTGCGGCAGTCTCCCACGCTCCGGATCCGGCGTGGCCGCCAACACCACCGGGGTATCGTGTTCCGCCAGGCGGGCAACCAGATCCCGGGGGAAAGAGGGAGTATCGGCCGCGACGCTGATCAGCCATTCATGGCCCTGTTCAGCGGCCCAGTCCATACCGGCAAGCACACCGGCCAGCGGGCCGGGAAAATCGCCGATCGAGTCAGCCACCACCGGCAAACCCAGATCATCAAACCGGCCTGGATCCCCGTTGGCGTTCAACACCACGGCGTCGACCTGCGGGGTGATCCGCTCTATGACACGATGGATCAGCGACCGGTCACCCAGCATCAAGCGTCCCTTGTCGCCACCGCCCATGCGGTTGGCCTGGCCACCGGCCAGAATGACGGCGCACTCAGTCATGTTCAGCCCCTTTTCGACGCATTTTCTTGTCTTCCTCGGGAACCTGCGACAGATCCTGGTCGAACACCAGGCGGTGCTGGCCACTGAGGCAGGTGAATTTCCTGCCCCGCATACGCCCGATCAGGGTCAGCCCGACCTGCCGGGCAATGTCGACGCCCCAGGCGGTAAAGCCGGACCGGCTGATCAGGGTCGGGATACCCATCAGCGACGTCTTGATCACCATTTCTGAAGTCAGGCGGCCGGTGGTATAGAGCACTTTATCCGCCGCCGGGATGTTGTTCAGGTGCATCCAGCCCGCGATTTTGTCGACCGCATTGTGACGCCCGACATCTTCCATGTAGGCGAGAATCTCGCGGCCCTGGCAAAGTGCTGTGCCGTGAATGGCTCCGGTTTCCATGTACAGGCTGGGCGTATGGTTGATCTGGTAGGAGAGGTCGTAAAAGGTACTGGTGTGCACCGGTGTGTCCGGCAACTTCAGCCCGTCCAGTCCGGCCATCATGTCGCCAAATACGGTCCCTACGGCGCAGCCCGAGGTGCGGGTTTTCTTTTCCAGTTTTTCCTCTACATCCGTAATACCGGCGGTACGGACCACCGCGACGTCCAGTTCTTCGTCGTAATCAATCTTCGTAACCTGATTGGTCTCTTTCAGCATCCCCTGATTCAGCAGGAAACCCAGAGCCAGATATTCCGGATGATCGCCGATGGTCATCGCGGTGACGATTTCCTGGCTGTTCAGATAGATGGTCAGGGGGCGCTCTTCAATCACGCTGATGGACTTGGACTGACCGTGTTCATCAACGCCCTCAACAGCGCGGGACAGTCGGGGATCTTTCGGATCGGGAAGCAGGGGATCAATCATCATTTTTGTTATAGCCGTTTCAGGGACGCCGCAGAATGGAGTATTTACGCAGATTGTCAGAGATTAGCCTATTTGGCATTCGGGAAAAACAGCTGTTGCCCGTCGACCCTGAAATCTGCAATGGCTTGCTGGCCCTGCTTTGAGACAAGCCACTTGTGCCACTGTTCTGCCAGATCGTGCTTCAGGTGCGGATGCTTGTCTCGGGAGAGTAGCAAGCTTCCGTATTGATTGAACAGCACTTCGTCACCCTCGAAAAGCAGCGTCAGATTCTGACGGTTTCCGAACGCCACCCAGCTCGCCCGATCCGACATGACATAGGCATCCATGGCGGCTGCGGTGTTGAGTGTAGGCCCCATGCCACTGCCGAGTTCGCGGTACCAGTCGCCGTCGGGTTCGACACCGGCGTTCTCCCAGAATCGCAGCTCGGCGCGATGGGTGCCGCTGTCATCGCCCCGGGACGTGAAGGGCGCTTCGGCACTGGCGATCGCCCCGAAGGCTTCGGATGCACTCTGTGCTTCGCTGATACTGGCAGGATCGTCCGCAGGGCCGATCAGCACGAAGTCGTTGTACATGACATCGACCCGCTCACTGGCATGGCCGTTTTCGACAAAGCGCTGCTCACCGGTGGTGTCGTGTACCAGTAGGCTGTCGGCGTCACCGCGCCGGGCGATTTCAAACGCCTGCCCGGTGCCCACGGCCACCACGCGCACCTCGATTCCGGTGGCTTCTTTGAACTCCGGCAGGATGGCATCAAACAGTCCTGAATTCTCGGTTGAGGTGGTCGAGGCCAGGGTGATGTAGTCGTCGGCGTAGGCGGCCTGCGCCAAACCCATGCTGGTCATAACTGCCAATATGAGGCGTAGTGTTTTTTTCATCTTGTTGTTCTGATCCCGTTGATTGGTGCCAGAGTTTTACTCCACCAGTTCTCCGGCAATATAGGCTTGCGCCTCTCGCGAGACGGGCCTGTCGAAGAAGGCTTCAGCAGCGGTGTGTTCGCGTACCTTTCCGCCAGAAAGAAACAGTACATCGCCGGCGAGGCGCCGGGCCTGGTGCAGATCGTGGGTGGTCATCACGATTCGGGTTCCCCGCTGGTGAAATTCGCGCACGGCCGCTTCGACGGCTTTTATGGCCGCGGGATCCAGCGCGGAAGTGGGTTCATCCAGAAACAGCACCTGCGGAGAAAGCACCCAGGCGCGCGCCAGAGCAAGGCGCTGTTGTTCACCGCCGGAGAGCACGCGGGCGGGCGTATGGGCACTGGCGCTGAGGCCAAAACGCTCCAGCGCATCGTACGCGAGTTTCACTCTGGTCCTGCGCGGCACGTTATTCACTGCCAGCGCGTGCGTGAGGTTGGCCACGGCGGAGCGTCGCAAAAGCACCGGTTGCTGGAACACCATTGCCTGGCGGGGGCGTCCCTCACCTGACCACGCCACCCGTCCCTGAGTGGGTGCAAGCAAACCGTGAGCAAGCCTCAGAAGCAGGCTTTTTCCTGCACCGTTAGGCCCCATTACCAGGGTAGGACCGGTGCCGTCCAGGTTGAATGAACAGGGCCCCAGCAACTGTTTATCTTCGTGGCTGAAGGTAACGCCATCAAAACACAGCGCCGGTGGTGGTAGAAGCGCGGAGGAGGCCTGGAGCGAAGCGTTGAATGAGGTCATCCTGTCCGCCTCCTGGTCAGTTCGCCAACCCAGTAGACGCCAGCGTTCACCAGCATGACCAGTGTGAGTAGCACGATGCCCAGTCCCAGCGCCAGGGGCAGGTTGCCCTTTCCGGTTTCCAGTACGATAGAGGTTGTCATTACCCGCGTTACACCCTCGATATTGCCTCCCACCATCATCACTGCGCCCACCTCGGCACTGGCGCGGCCAAACCCGGCGAGCAGAATGGTCAATAGCGCAAAACGGGCATCCCACAGCAGGGTGGGCATCATGCGTAGACGTGACATGCCCAGGGAAACAAACTGCTCGCGGTATTCACCCAGAAGTTCCTCTACCTTCTGGCGGGAAAGCGCGGCCAGAATGGGCAAAACCAGCACAACCTGTGCAACGATCATGGCGCTGGGTGTAAACAGCAGCCCCCAGTCTCCCAGAGGCCCGGCGCGCGAGAGCAGCAAATACACCATGAGCCCGGCCACCACAGGGGGCAGCCCCATCAGGGCATTGAGCACGACGATCAATCCGCCCCGTCCGGGAAAACGCCAAAGCGCCACCGCCGCACCGAGGGGGAACCCCAGCACTGCAGCGATCAGCACCGCGAGAATTGAAACCTGCAGTGACAGCGCCACGATCTGAAACAGTGAGGCGTCGAGATTGAGCAGTAGCGACAATGCCACTTCAAACGCATTATTATTTTCCAAGGGCCCGCCTCCTTTATATTGAGCATCGTGGCGTTTCTGACTACGCTTTGCACAGCATGCTGAAATTTATGCAGCTTAAAACAGCCTTATGCCATTCCCGGATGCCAGGAGAGATCCATGCCCCTTCCCGCTTACCTGACCACAGCCGAAGCTGCCGAGTATCTGCGGCTGAAAGAACGCAAAGTCTACGATCTGGTCAGCCAGGGCGTTATTCCCTGTGTGCGGGTGACGGGAAAGCTATTGTTCCCGCGTCAGCGTATAGATCTGTGGCTGATGAACCATCTGGAAGGTGACGATGCTGTCAGTTCTCCGATTCCGCCGGTTCTTGCAGGCAGTCAGGACCCGCTGCTGGAGTGGGCGGTGAAGGAGAGCAATGCAGAGCTTGCCCTGCTGTGCCAGGGAAGCGGCGACGGCGTACAACGATTGATCGACGGGCGCGCGATGCTTGCCGGGATGCATATCTGGCACTCCGAAAGCCAGCGTTACAATGACCCTGCCACGCTGGGGCTGAGCGGGATGCGGGATCTGGTGCTGATCAGGTGGGCAAAACGCCAGCAGGGACTGCTTCTGGCTGCCGATAACCCTCATCGACTGGCCCGACTTGAGGACATCGCTCGCCCCGGTCTTCGTGTGGCCCATCGCCAGCCTGATGCCGGCGTCAGCCATTTGCTGCAGGGGCTGCTGGCCCGCCACCGCATTGATGCCAGTAGCCTTGAGTGGGCTGCTCACCCGTCGCTCAGCGAGGACGACCTCGCTTTGGCCATTCGCCAGGGCGAGGCGGACATCGGGGTGGGTATCGAAGCGGCGGCGCGGCGCCAGGGGCTGGCGTTTATCCCGCTGCAACAGGAACATTTTGACCTGGCGATGCGCAGGCGCCATTACTTTGAGCCGGCCCTGCAGCGCCTGCTGGCATTTGCCGGATGCGAGCGCTTCGTGCAGCGCGCCGAGGCGCTGGGTGGTTATGATATCAGTGAGCTGGGGAAGGTCGTCTATAACGCCTGAACAGCTTCAATAACAACAACAAGGCAAATCAACCAGGAGGCTGAATGCCTTCCGTACAAAAAACGATAGTGAGGGATGCCAGCGGCGCCCTGGGTGATATTGGCACCCTGATTCCCCTGGGGCTGGGGGCTATCGGGTTGGCAGGATTGGCTCCGGTTCCGGTGCTGCTCGGATTTGCCGTGTTCTACATCGCAACGGGGCTGTACTATCGCCTGCCGATACCCGTGCAGCCCATGAAAGCGGTGGCCGCACTGTTGCTGACAACCCAGGTGAGTGCCCAGAGCCTGGTGGCCAGTGGTGTGCTGATCGGCGTGATCCTGCTGATTCTTGGTTCGACCGGATGGATCAATGGAGCAGCCCGTCTTATTCCGAGATCGGTGTTAAGCGGCCTTCAGCTTGGCCTGGGGTTGATGCTGGCCTTCATGAGCGTTGATCTGATGGCCACGTCCCTGCCGCTGGGGGTGGTTACGCTGGCGATCCTCGGCATTACCCTGAAACTGTTGCCAGACTGGCCAGCGGCGCTGGTCGGGCTTGTCGGGTCAGTGGTAATCGGCACGGTGGTGGGGGCGCCGGGGCTCACTCTTCCGGCTGCGGAACCCTTTGTGATCTCATTGCCTGGGCTACCGACCCTGGAGGACTGGCAACAAGCCATTTCCACGCTGGTGCTTCCCCAGATGGCCCTCACCTTGACCAACGCCATCGTACTGACTGCGCTGGTGGCCGGGGATTACTTCGGCGAACAGGCGCAACGGGTCTCGCCGGCCCGGCTGTCGGTGTCCACCGGCCTGGCCAATCTCTTTCTGGTACCCATTGGTGCCCTGCCCATGTGTCACGGAGCAGGTGGTGTGGCCGCACACCATCGCTTCGGCGCCCGCACCGGCCTGGCGCCGGTTCTGCTGGGAACAGGCTTGCTTCTGGTTGCCTTCATACCCGGCGGTCTCGCAATGATTGCGGCCATGCCCATGGCTGGCCTCGGAGCCTTGCTGTTTGTGGCGGCTGCCAAACTTGCGCTGTCCAGGCGTCTCTGGACCGCCAGGCCGTCCTGCTGGCCTGTCATCGCCATCACAGCCCTGGTGACCGTCTGGGCCGACCCGTTTTTCGGGCTCCTGGCAGGCGTGGCGGCGGAAACGTTTCGGGCTGCCTGGGTGAGGGGGCAGGAGGTTGCCTGACCCGGAGTCAGGTGCCGTGGGCAGCGCACCATTGTGGATTCAGGTGTGGGTTTTTGCACCACACGGGGTCAGGCCCCACGGCAGTCTGCGTTCGTTCCCACTGTGCTTGTGCAGATTGCACAAGAGCGGTTGCGGCGGCATGACATGGGAGTGGGTTTAATTGCCACATGGCACAGACGTTGCCATCTCTCTTGCGTGTTTTCATCAAAGAGAGACAAGGCAATGACCTCACAGACAACACCTCAAGAACAGGATTATCCGCTCAGCCCGGTGCCCATGGACCAGCGCCGCAGTGTCTGGTCCATGGGCCTGGTGCTCCTCGGCTTTACCTTTTTCACCGCCACCATGTGGGCCGGTGGCAGTATCGGTGTCGCGTTCGATTTTTCCACCATGCTGCTGGTACTGGCGGCGGGTAACCTCCTCCTGGGAACCTATGCCGCCATACTGGGTTACATCGCGGCCAGGACCGGGCTGAACACCGCATTGATGTCCCGGTTTACCTTTGGCGAACTGGGGAGCAAGTTATCTGATTTCATTCTCGGGTTCACCCAGATCGGCTGGTACGCGTGGGGTACGGCCACCATGGCGATTCTTCTGGTCAAACTGACGGGCTTGCCGGAAAGCTGGACCACACCACTGATGGTGGTGTTCGGTTTCGGCTTCTGTATAACCGCGTTCATCGGCTACAAGGGCCTGGAGATGCTGTCCCGCTTCGCGGTACCGGCCATGATTATCCTGGTGGCCGTAAGCATGACCATCGCAACCTCGGACGCAGGCGGCTTCGCCGGGCTGCTTGCCATAACCCCTTCCGATGAAATGACGGTGGCCGCTGCCATTACCATGGTGTTTGGCACCTTTGTCAGTGGTGGCACCCAGGCAACCAACTGGACCCGTTTTGCCAGATCCGGGAAAACGGCTGTGATTGCGACTCTGCTGGCGTTCTTCCTGGGCAACGGCCTGATGACGTTGATCGGCGCTTTTGGTGCACTGGTTTACCAGCAGGCGGATATCGTCGACATCATGGTGGCGCAGGGACTGGCGACCCTGGGTATTCTCATGCTGTTCCTGAATCTGTGGACAACGCAGGATAATACCGTATACAACTTTGCCGTTGCCGGGTGCAACATGATCCGTACCCGCCGGCGCAAGTTGGTGACAGTCGCTGGTGCGGCCGTTGGCACCCTGCTGGCTGTTCTGGGTATGTACGAGTGGCTTATTCCGTTCCTTGTGCTGCTGGGAACCTTCATTCCGCCCATCGGGGGCGTCATCATGGCCAGCTATTTCATTGGCTACAAACGCGAGTACCCGTCCCTCGAAACAGTGACGCTGCCCGCATTCAACGTTCCTGGCCTGGCGGCTTACGCCATAGGTTCTGCGGCGGCCTATACCTCGCCATGGATCGCGCCGATCGTGGGCGTTCTGGTTGCCGCGGCAAGTTACGGGGTTGTGCTGGTGGTCAGTGGCGCCGTGCGCGACCGCCGGGCCCAGGTTCTGGGAGCCGTGTAAGTGCCTCTGACCTGCCGCGACATTCCGGAACTCCCGGGCCTCGGGAGCATCCAGTTGCGAGGAGGACAATCCAGTGGACACCTGTATGGAGATGTTATGAGTGAAAATCTGAACGCTATTATCAATGCCCGGCTGCAGGGCCGTGAGGGTTTGTACCGGCTGAACATTGCCGATGGCCGGTTCAGTGCCATTACTGCCCAGAATGCATCGGAAGAGGCGGGGGAAGACCAGCTGGACGCCGGCGGGAATCTGGTCGCACCTCCATTTGTGGAGCCGCACATCCATCTGGATGCGGCCATGACCGCGGGCGAGCCACGCTGGAACCAGAGCGGCACCCTGTTCGAGGGTATCGAGTGCTGGTCCGAGCGCAAAGCCAGCCTTACGCGCGACGACGTGATCGGCCGGGCCGAACAGACACTGCGGCTTTTTGCCGATAATGGCATTCAGCACGTCCGTACCCATGTGGATGTTACAGACCCGAAGCTGACCGGCCTGAAGGCCATGCTTGAGGTGCGTGAGCGAATGGCTGAAACCGTGGATCTCCAGATCGTGGCGTTTCCCCAAGAAGGCCTCTGGTCATTTCCCCGGGGTAAGGAGCTGATGGAGGAGGCGGTGCGCCTTGGAACGGACGTCGTCGGTGGCATTCCCCATTTCGAATTTACCCGGGATTACGGTGTTGAATCGGTCCAATGGCTGGTGGCCCTGGCCCACAGGCACGACCTTCTGGTAGACGTACACTGCGACGAGATCGATGACCCCGAGTCCCGGTTCCTGGAAGTTCTGGCTGCCGAAGCACTGAAGCTTGATTATGGCTCCCGGGTCACCGCCAGCCACACCTGCGCCATGGGTTCCTACAACGACCATTACTGCAGCCGGCTGTTCCGGTTGCTGAAGAAATCCGGCCTGCGCTTCCTGTCGATGCCCACCGAGAGCCTGCACCTGCAGGGCCGGTTCGACGGTTACCCGAAACGTCGCGGTCTGACCCGTGTCCCGGAACTGCTGGACGCCGGGCTGAAGGTGGCGTTCGGCCAGGATTCCATCCGCGATCCCTGGTACCCGCTGGGGAACGGCAACATGCTACGTACCCTGGATGTGGGTCTGCACGCCTGTCACATGCTGGGGATGGGGTGGATTGACCACTGCCTTGAACTGATTACCGATAACGGCGCTGCGGCACTGGATCTGAAAGAGTACGGCATTGAGGAAGGGTTGCCCGCCCGGTGCGTGGTGCTTCAGGGGCGGTCGCCCTACGAGGTTTTGCTGGGGCAGTTGCCAGTGCTGGCGTCGGTTCGTGATGGCCGGGTGTTGAGTATCTGAAACTTCGTCAACTGCCACCTGGCCTCAGCCCTGACCATCGAACTGCCTGGTACATTGGATGGTGGTCAATCTTTACCCCCACTGGAAACGGGAGGGGGGAACCTGGACCAAGAATGACCACCACACCGTTGTTCATACCATCATTCGCCGCGGATCAGACAGTAACGATGAGTAGCGCGCAGAAAACCGCGCAGCGTCAGCACCGTTGATAACGCGATGATCATAGCTGAGGTCAACCGAAACCATCGGGACAGGCTGGAAAGCGTCGCCATCCCAGACGGGAATGCTTTCGGGTCGAGTGAGTCCCAGAATGGCCACCTCGGGAGGATTGACGATTGGGGTGAAGCCGATCCCTCCGATTCCGCCCAGGTTGGTGATTGTCATAGACGCACCCCCCATTTCGTCGGCGGCAATCTTACGATTCTGCGCGCGGGCGGCCAGATCCGCGATCTCCGCGCCGATCTGCCACAGCCCTTTGGTTTCCGCATTGCGGATCACCGGGACCATCAGCCCATGAGCGGTATCTACAGCGATACCGATGTGCACGTACTCTTTGAGCACCAGTGTCTGTCCGTCAGCAGAAAGCGAAGCGTTGAAGCGAGGGAATTCCTGCAGGCAGCGGGCCAGTGCCACAACGTGGAAGGCCAGCGCCGTCAGCTTTACCCCGCGTGCCTGCGCCTCTGGTTTCAGCTTACGGCGCCAGGCTTCGACGGCACTGATATCGGCGCGCTCGTGATGCGTTACTGCCGGAATGTGCGTCTGTGCGGCAGCCAGGTTTGAGGCGGCGACCTGGGCGAAGCGGCTCATGGGCTCTTCCCGCACCTTGCCATGGCGGGAATGATCGACATCCCAGAGCGAGGTGTCGGAGGTATTGCTATTGGCGGCGGTTGGACTTGTGTTATCAAGATCCTCTCGCACGATATTCGTACGGCCAAGATTGCGAGCAAGTTCCTCAAGGTTGATGCCCTTTTCCCTGGCCAACGCCCTAACCGAAGGTGGTGCAATAATATCTGTCATGATTGGCGTCCGCTCCATAACTCAGAGCAGGTGACGGAGCGGCTGCTCCATCCGACCTGCGAAATTGGAAAGAAGGGTAATGGCTGCGGAGGCATCCAGTTGTTCTGCAGCGCACTCCAGCGTCAGCTTCAGCCCCGCCCCCGAGGCCATGACACTGAGCACCGGGGTATCTTCCGGCCCCGCCTGAACCTCAATCAGGCGACCAAACCGCAAGTCCCGCAGCCGCAAATCAGGCCGGGCCTCCGGGTCGGCTTCGGCGACGTCACTCAGCCACCGGCCATGCACCGCGAACATTCGGGTCTTGCCAAATGCTTCCAGGGCTACTGTTACATGGGCCCGCTCCAGGCTTGATCCAGCGAACGCCGCCAACAGCGACCCGGCATCGGGCAGACCGGCTTCACTCGCAGCCCATGCAGCAAAATCGTCGAACCCATTCGTCTCCACATGAGCAGACAGGTAGCGGGCAGGTGCTGCGGTTGAAAGCTGTGGAGCGGCTTCCGTGGGCAGGCGCTCCAGAACTTCCAGATCCTTTACATGATAGGGCTGGGGATACCCATGATCGGCCAGTCGAGTCAGATCCAGACCTCGCTCGAGTGCCAGTCGCCGTGCCTTGGGCGATGCCAGGATCCGCCCGCCCATTGCAGGAACGGCCTGCTTTGTCGGGCGCGATTCAGAAGTTTTTGAAGGTGATTCTTTGGCGGGCGCCGGTTCGCGCGCTGGTGCGGCTTCGGCCGGTGTCGCCGTTCCGCGATCCTTGAGGCTGCGTTGGATAGGTGCTTCCGGCTTTTCACTGGAGATGATGGCGATGACATCACCGACCGGTGCCTCTTCGCCAGCCTCCGCCAGAAGCGCTGCGACGAATCCGTCGTGACCCGCCTCGACTTCCATGATGGACTTGTCGGTTTCCACCTCAAACAGAACATCACTGGCGGTAACAGCATCGCCTGGTGATTTGCGCCACGCGACGATCTGACCAGCGTCCTGTGCCATGCCCAGTGCGGGCATTATGACCGGCTCACCTTCCGGCATCGCCTGGTCGGCTTGGGTATCGGCTTCCCCGGATGCATCCGGGGAAGCCTCTGTTTTGGTTCCGGTGTCCTCTGGGGTGTCCGAAATGCGTGCGAGGACCTGCCCGACAGGCACTTCGTCTCCGGCCTTGGCCATAACATCAGTCAGGAAGCCGGAGCCCTGTGCTTCGACTTCCATCGCGGCTTTATCGGTTTCCACTTCAAACAGGGCGTCCCCTTCTGCAACCGGGTCCCCGGGTGATTTGTGCCAGGCAAGGATGACACCGCTGTCCTGCGCCATCCCGAGTGCTGGCATGATGACGTCAAGCGGCATGGATCATCTCCCCCGCGCAGAGCCGGCGAGCATTCTCGGCGACGCGTTCTGGTGTTGGTACAGTGAGATCCTCGAGCACGGGGCTGAAGGGCACCGGCACATCCATTGCGCCCATGCGCAGCACGGGTGCATCAAGATAGTAAAAGGCCTTCTCGTTGAGGCGACTGGCGATCTCACCGGTGATGCCATAGTTCTGATGGCCCTCATCGATAACGATGGCGCGACTGGTTTTACGGACGCTCTTCAAAAGGGTGTCTTCGTCCAGCGGCACTATGGTGCGCGGGTCGATCACCTCGGCGCTGATGCCCTCTGCCTCAAGGATCTTCGCGGCGGCCTCGGCGACCTGCACCATGGAGGACGTGCCGATCAGAGTGATGTCGCTGCCTTCGCGCTTGATATTGGCCTCACCGAAAGGAATCAGGTATTCCTCCTCGGGTACCGGTGCCTTGTCCTGGTACATCAGTTTGTCTTCGATGATCACGACCGGGTTGTTGTCCCGGATGGCGGTTTTCATCAGCCCTTTGGCTTCATAGGCCGAGGAGGGTAAAGCCACTTTGATTCCCGGAATATGGGCAACCAGTGCCTGCAACGACTGGCTGTGCTGGGCGCCGGATCGACGGGTAGCGCCCAGGTTGGTGCGCAGAACCATGGGCACGCTCAGCTTTCCGCCGGACATGTAATGCTGCTTGGCGGCCTGGTTGCAGAGCTGGTCCATCACCAGATAGATAAAATCGCCGAACATCAGGTCCACAATGGGGCGCGCGCCGGTCAGGGCGGCGCCAACGCCGATGCCAACAAAACCCGGCTCTGAAATAGGAGTGTCGATGACCCGGCTGGTGCCGAACTCTTCAACCAGCCCGGACAACACCTTGAAGGGTGTGCCGGCTTCGGCCACATCTTCACCGATGATGAAAGTCGTGGGATCGCGGCGCATTTCCTCGGCCAGTGCTTCGTTGACGGCCTGGGACAGTGTGATTTCTCTCATTATGGCGATCTCCTTCACTTCCCGGCCTGCAGCGTGGCGGGGTCGGTTTCAGCGTAAACGTGCATGTCCACCTCTTCGAGGCCCGGATAGGCGGCGGCTTCGGCATAGGCGACAGCCTCTTTGGCGTCCTGTTTGATCTGGGCATTCAGGGCTTCGATCTCGTCTTCTTTGGCAATGCCCTGTTCCACCAGCCAGCTTCGGAAGCGAATAATCGGGTCGCGGTTTTCCTTCCAGTCAGCTTCTTCTTTCTTGGAGCGGTAGTATTCGCGGTTGATGTCACCGACGTGATGGCCGTGATAGCGGTAGGTCATCAGTTCCAGGAAAAAAGGTCCGTCACCGTCGCGGCAGCGCGCGACCAGTTTCTTGCTGAGTTCGTTGACCGCCAGAACATCCTGGCCATCAATCTGGAATGCTTCGATGCCAAAGGCCTCGGCGCGCGCTGTGATAGAGCCAGCGGCGATTTCTTCGGTCTTGGTGTACTCGGAATAACCGTTGTTCTCACAGGCGAAGATGACCGGCAATTTCCACAAAGCGGCCATGTTCATGACCTCATAGAGCAGGCCCTGGGCGGTGGCACCATCGCCAAAGAAGCAGACGGTTACATCGTCCTGGCCAAGCAGTTTTGCCCGCAGCGCCGAACCGGTGGCGATACCCATGGAACCGCCGACGATGGCGTTGGCGCCGAGGTTGCCGTGGCTCTGATCGGCGATGTGCATGGATCCACCCTTGCCCCGGCAGTAGCCTTCCTGCTTGCCAAGCAATTCGCAGAACATTTCTTTGTAATTGGCGCCTTTGGCGACACAGTGCCCATGGCCCCGGTGGGTTGAGGTGATTCGGTCACTGTCGGTCAGTGCCTCGCAGATGCCCACGGCAACGGCTTCCTCACCGGAATACATATGGGTCAGGCCCTGCATCTTGCCGGCGAGGTAAAGCTGGTTTGCGTTGTCTTCGAAAGTACGGATGCGGACCATCTGGGTATACATCCGGAGGTGTTCTTCTTTGCTCAGACTCGATGCGGTCTTTGTTCGTGTCCGGGTTTTGGTTTTAGAGGTCATGACAGTTATCCAGAGTTCATCGGTTGAGGATTCTGCAGTCTTGGCAAGCACCCTGTTTGATGTGTAACGGCAGTCCTTTGCCCGTGATAGGTTCAGAAAGCGTGATCAGAAATAAAGAGCACCTACAATCGTGAACTGTGTGTTCCATGTGTCGTCATCAGGACCGCCGTTCGCAAAATCGGCGTTCTTGGAGCTATACAGACTTACCCAGGTATTAAAGGCGCCCCTTGAGAGGTGAACGCCGGCAATGCTGAACTGGGTGTCGTCAGAAGAAATGGTGTCGTCGCTGCCACTGTCGAGAAAATCGTAATCATGATAGAACTTGACGGTGTCAAAGACGCCAACGGACGTTGGCATGGTGTAGGAAATCCGGGTTGAGTAGACGTTGCCACTGGCCGGAATCGGTTTGCCCTGTGACAGGTAAACAGTATCCGTGGTTGAGGGGCCGCCCACAGGCGCTCTTTCCAGGTTGTAGTCGTACGCCATGCCCTGGAGAGTCAATGCAAAGCCCCCGGCATTGTAGTTGGCAAACGCAGTTGCCGCCCAATGCTCGCCCCCGCTCTCAGTTGTCACCGTGTTATAAAGGTCGCCGTATTGCCCGTTGGAACCCAGTTGCAGGCTCGCTCCATCCAGGTCAATTGTGTAGGCACCGCCACCGTGGAAGGTATTATTCAGTTCCACTTCGGAAAGGTCGTCTTGTGCGATGAGATCAGGGCGGAAACGGGCCGTAGGTGAGCTGGCCAGCTCGGCGTTTTTGGTAAAGGCGAACACCCAGTCCATATTGCCCTGCTTGAACTTGGTTTTGATGCCCGGCTCGGAGTTGTTGGCCAGGCCCAGCCATAGCGGAACGTCACTCAAAAAACTGTTGTCGTAATAGGAGCCGTCCACGCCCGCTCCAAGTGGTTGAATAATGACGCCGACTTCCGTCGACCAGTCGTCATTGTGTTCCAGCCCGGCATAGGTCCAGGCCGGGAAAAAGGCCTGCTGGGTAACCTGGTAATCCCATCTGGACCGGTAATAGAGCCCGCCGTCGAAATCTCCGTTAATGGACAGTTCGAACTTGTCGAGGAAATAGTTGCCGACCTTGTCACGGCTGGATTCGTCACTGTCTGCGAGGATGTAAAGTGTCTCTACGCCAACCCCGACCCTGAGAGGTACTTTGTCCTCCAGGTCTGCGATCCGGCGCTGCATATCTTCCATGCTGTTATCGGATGAATCCTGTGCCATTACTGTTGAAGTGCAAAGCATTGCAAGTGCGCCAGCGACAGCAGGTAGGCTCTGAAAATTAAATCTAACCTTCGGTATCACACTAGTCATGGTTCTCTCCGAATTGTTTTTGTTTACATGAGGTGTGCAACTGCACATTCAATTTTTAGCAAAAGCTGATCTATAATGCAAACGTTTGCATCAAAAAACAGATGTTTTACCACAGTTCTTTGGTGGAAGGCCGGCAGTTTTGACGCACTGGATCTAACCAGAAGTGTTTAAAATCGAAGGAGAGGAATAAAAAAAGCGCCAGCAAGATGCTGGCGCAAACTCCCTTTGACAAGGGGGGTTAGAAACAACACTACACAACAACAATGGAATGCCGGTTTAGCGTCAGGGCATCATCGACGAAGCGCTATTCAGCTTACATTCGTGGAGACCGACTTTCTTACTGGAGTACGATGCCGCCATCGATCATCAGCAACTGGCCCGTCATATAGTCGGATTCGCTGCTGGCGAGGAAAGAGGCTGTTCCCACGATGTCCTCTGGATAGGAATATCGCTTCATCAGGATCATTTTTTCGGCCAGTTCGTCCATCGACTGCCCCTGCTTTTCGAATTTCCCGATGGCGACAAGGTCCTTGTCCAATTGCTCCCACAGTTCCGTTCTGACAACACCCGGTCCGTAGCCGTTGACCGTAATATTGTGATCGACCAGTGCCTTGGCGCCACCGTTGATCATTGCCTGTACTGCATGCTTGCTGCATGAGTAAGGGATGACGTCGTCAAAGGCCTGTCGGCTGAGAATCGAGCCGACATTAATGATTTTATAGGGGCCGTTTTCCTTGCCCTGGGCAATCATCTGCTTTGCGGCCTCCTGCATTCCGAGCAGACAACCCCAGCCATTCACATCCATGATCTGGCGCCAGTTTTCCTCGGTGATATCAAGAAACATCAGGGGTTTGTTGATGCCCGCGTTATTGAGCATCACATTCAGGCTGCCAAACGCATCAACGGTCGCCTGGACGGCTGCCTTCATCTGTTCCCGGCTGGTAACGTCCAGAGTAACCGCTATGGCTTCGCCGCCATTCTCCTTGATACGGGAAACAACCTCCTGGCACCCCTCAAGATTGATATCTGCTACACAGACCTTTGCGCCTTGCGCCGCGTAGTGCTCCGCAACAGCCGCACCAATGCCTCTGGCAGCCCCGGTAATCAGGCAGTTCTTGCCCTTTAAACGTGTCTTGTCCATAACTTCTCCCAGCTTTTGTCTTTGTATGGGTTTCGAGTGTTAGAGCAAGTCTAGCGAACCGGATTTACAAATGCAAACGATTGCGCTACATTGAATTGAACAATTTCCTTTGCATGGAATAAATATAAGTAACAACAACGAATTTACCAATCGGAGAAACCTGTTATGACGCTGAACCCCGCCCCAGACCGCGTTGTGTTGGAGCTGATAGAGCAACGGCAAGAATCCGCCCAAGGTATTGTCATGTCGCACAGAAGCACCGGAGAGTCGCCAAAAGGATGTGTTGTCGAGATTGGTTATGACGCCAGAACCCGCCTTGAAGGTCTTCAGAAGGGCGACACTGTTTACTTTGCCGCCGGGCAGGGCGAAGTGGTAGCGGACGCCGGTGTCAGCAGAGTGATTATTCACACCGACGATGTGCTCGCCTGGACCCGCAACCAGTAAAGATTCTTCACCGTAACTATCAAGGAGCCTATTGCTATGTCAGCCAAGCACATCCAGTTCAACCAGGAAGCCCGCAACTCGCTGTTGCGGGGAATCAACACCCTCGGCGATGCCGTAAAAGCCACGCTCGGCCCCTGTGGGCGTCATGTGGTTATCAGCAAGAAGGATCGTTTGCCCTATGTGACAAAGGACGGTGTTTCGGTTGCGAAGGAAACGGAGTTATCCGACGAGATAGAAGACACGGGGGCGCGTCTTGCCCGTAATGTCGCATCCAGGGTTAATGAAGAAGTAGGCGATGGCACCACTACGGCAACGGTCCTCGCTCAGGCACTGATGAATGAGGGAATGAGGGCGGTTGCGGCAAACATGAGCCCGGTTGCCATCAAACGGGGTATAGAGCAGGCAATAAAAGATGCGGTCGATGCGCTCAATACCATGTCACGGCCGTGCAATGAGCCTGAGTCCATCCGCCGTATCGCAACCATCTCGGCCAATGGCGATGGTGCAGTGGGCAAGATGATTGCTGACGCCATGAGTGAGATTGGCATTGAAGGGGTCATTACGGTTGAGGATGGGACCGGCCTTGACCTGGAGCTGAAGCTGGTCAAAGGCATGCAGTTTGATCGCGGGTATGCCTCGCCTCATTTCATCAACGACCACAAAAGCATGTCGGTGGATCTGGAAAACCCGCTGATTCTGCCGATCGATGGAAAGTTCGATTCGTTCAATGACCTGGTTCCGTTATTGGAGACAGTCGGAAGAGAGCGGCGACCACTGCTGGTCATTGCCGAAGAGTTTGAGCATGACACCCTACCTACGCTGATCGTCAACCACATGAAAGGCCGTGTAAAAGTGGCGGCGGTTAAATCACCGGGTTTTGGTGACCGGCGTAAAAACATGATTGCCGATATAGCCGTATTGACCGGCGCCCGGCTGGTTTCAAGTGAGCTGGGCGTCGCCGTCTCAGACCTCCAGGAGCCGGATCTGGGCAGTGCCAGGCGAGTCGTGATAACCCAGGATACCTGCACCATTATCGATGGCGCAGGTGACCCGGATGCGATCACAGATCGCATCGACCAGATCAAGCAGCAGATACCGGATGCATTTTCAGATTACGACCGTGAAAAGCTGATGCAGCGAAAGGCGAGGCTTTCCGGTGGTATCGGCGTTATCAAAGTCGGTGCAGCAACAGAAGTCGAGCTGGAAGAAAGAAAGGATCGTATTGGTGATGCCATCCAGGCCACGCGTGCAGCAGTCGAGGAAGGATACGTACCAGGTGGCGGTGTATCGCTGATCAGGGTGATCGAAAAAATGCGTGCGCCGGCAGAACTGACGCCCGATGAAGCGGCCGGATACGCACTGACCATCAGGGCTCTGGAAGCACCGATCTCAACCATTGCGGAAAATGCTGGCCTGGTGCCTGGCGTGATTATCGAAAATATCAGGGGAGGGAGTCTCGACTACGGTTTGAATGCTGCAACAGGGAACGTAGAGCACCTGTTTGAGTCCGGCATCATCGACCCTACCAAAGTTACCAGGTTGGCGCTCCAGACGGCATCTTCGCTGGCGACACTGTTGATTACAACGGAAGTTCTGCTTGTGGAGCAAGGGCAGGTGGAGGAGGGGCATCAGCACTGATGACCAATTCCAAAAAAACAGAAAAAACTAGTGCAAACGTTTGCATTATTGCTTGCAGTCTGCAACGATTAACAATGAGGTTTCAATAACTCTCATATCCGTAAAAAAACAAGCAACGGAGTCAAAACAATGAAAGTTCAGATCAGTTCAGTTCGAATCATCCAGCATATCGGCAAAATTTCCCTTCTCGCCGGATCCCTCACTCTGGGATTGTCAGGGATGGCGCAGGCGGAAACTTTCAGGATTGGTATTACCCAGAACAATGTGGGTGTGGACAGCTACCAGACTACCTATGAGCAGGCCTTCAAGGATGCTGCTGACGAGACAGACAATGTGGAAACCGTGGTCCTGGATGCCGGTGGTGATGTTGCCCGCCAGATTTCCCAGGTAAGGGATCTGATCCAGCAGCAGGTCGATGTGATCATCATCTGGCCGACCGATGGTCAGGCGGTTGTTCCTGCGGTCAAGAGGGCGAAGGAAGCAGGGATTCCGGTCGTTGTCACCAACTCCAATATTGCTGAAGCCGGTCAGCCCCTGATTGCTGCCTTCTCGGGGCCGGACAACATAAAGCAGGGTGCTTACTCTGCGGAAATGATGTGCGATCAGCTTGGTGGCAAAGGTGAGATTGTACAGATTACCGGACAGCCCGGTTACACAACAGCCAAAGAGCGGCAAAAAGGCTTTGAGGACAGGCTGGCGGAAGTCTGTCCTGATGTGAAAATTCTGGATTCACAGCCCGGTAACTGGAATCGCGAGAAAGCACAGCGCACCATGGAAGACTTCCTGACCAGTTATGACCGGATCGATGGCGTCTATGCTGGCGACGACAACATGGGCGTGGGTGCCCTGAATGCTGCCAAATCTGAAGATCGCGCGGATGAGATGATCTTCATTGGTGCGACCAATTTCGCGGTTGGTTATGAAGCAATGGCTCGGGGTGAATACCATGGTTCGGTATACCAGTCACCCGCAGAGGATGCGCGCAATGCGCTGGAGACCGCTATTGCCGTTGCTCAGGGCAAAGAAGTCGAAAAGATGAGCTACTTCGACACTCCAAAGATTACCCGTGAAAACATGGACGAGTTTGAAAAGCCTGTTTTCTGAACCGGGATATCTGACAATAAATGGGGGTCCCTGACATTAAGGGCCCCCAGTTAGTGGAGTCGAATAATGAAAGCATTGCTGGATTCATTTAGACCAGGATTAACCAATAGAGAAATAACACCGCTTCAGTTTTTTGGAAAGCATGGTATTACAATAGCTTTCTTCTTATGTGTTGTTATTTTTTCACTGACGACGGACAAGTTTCTCAGTACAGATAACTTTTTCAAAGTGGTGATGCAGGCGTCCATTATCGGAACCATCGCACTGGGCGTAACGTTTGTCGTCATTGGGGGAAATCTCGATCTGTCTGTAGGGTCCCTGCTATCTTTTGCCACGGTTCTGGTGGTCGATCTTCATGACAAGGTCGGGCCCGGTATGGCAATCCCGCTGATGTTTGTATTTACCCTTTTGATCGGGTCCGTCAATGGCTTCCTGATTGGCTATCTGAGATTGAACTCTCTTATTGTCACCCTGGGTATGCTGTCTGCAATTCAGGGTATTACCCTGGTGTACACCGGTGGTAAAAATGTCGATATATCCAATGACGAAAATACGTGGTTTGATATCTTCGGACGAGGCGATCTCTTCGGTATTCCGGTTCCAGCGTTAATATTTATAGTGTCAGCAATCGTATTGCAGGTTGTGCTTCTGAAAACCAGTTTCGGCCGCAAGGTTTTTGCCATTGGTGGTAATGGAACCGCTGCACTCTTCTCGGGCCTGCGCAGAAACCGCCTTGTCTTCAGTACCTATTTGCTCTCTGCGTTCACCACTGCCTGTGCTGCCCTGATTCTGGGGTCACGGGTTATGGGGTCCCAGAATAACGTTGGTCAGGGCTACGAGTTATTGGTTCTTGCGGGCGTCATTCTTGGCGGAACCAGCCTTCTTGGTGGTTCAGGGAGCATTGTCAGAACCGTTATTGGCGTACTCATTCTTGCGTTAATCCAGAACGGCCTTCAGTTGTTGGGATATCCCTACTACAGCCAGTGGCTTGTCACCTGGGTGGTTATCATTGCTGCAGTCTGGCTCGATATAGCAGCAAAACGCGGAAAATTGTTCAGCTCTTACTGAAACCCGAACTATAACGGGGATAAATGCAATGAATAAACTTTTTGCCTCAATAAAAAAACAGCCGATATGGATCTTTGTTCTGGCCTGTTTTGTATTTTTCAGCTTTGCATCACCGTATTTCTTCGATACGGGTAATTTCACCAATATCCTGGTGCAGGCATCGACTATTGGCCTGATCGCCCTTGGTATGACATTTGTGATGATCAACGGCAATATTGACCTGTCAGTCGGTGCCACCCTGGCACTTGCGGCAAGTCTCGCTGTAGGGCTGCAACCTGAGCTGGGCATAACAGGCGCGGTGCTGGTCGGGTTGCTTTCGGGCATTCTGATTGGTGCCCTCAATGGCATTATTGCCTGGAAAACCGGCGTCGACGCCTTCATTGTCACCCTGGGTGCAATGATAGGCGTGAGAGGGCTGGTCTTTATATATACCGGAGAGGAGTCATTCTACGCACAAGACCTGGCGTATTCTGATTTCGGTGCCAGCGAGGTCTTTTTCATACCTGTGATGGCGTTTATTTTTATCTTCATGACGGTCGTTTCCCACCTGTTGCTGAAGTACACCATTCACGGACGCAATGTGTTTGCGGTTGGTGGTAACAGGGCGGCTGCCAAAGAGGCGGGTATTCGTGTTGGCCCCCATATGCTATTCAATTTCATTTTCGTCGGCTTTATGGCGGCGCTCTCAGGCATTTTGTTGTCCACCGAAATGGGCGCGTCCACGCCAAATCTTGGTCGTGATTATGAGCTCTGGACGATAACGGCAGTGGTGCTCGGAGGGACCCGCCTTACGGGTGGTTATGGCAGCATTATCGGAACCCTTGGCGGTGTCCTTGCGATTGCCATTCTGAGAAATGGTATGAACCTGCTTCAGGTTCCTTCCTTCTACGTGCTGATCATCCTGGGCTCCATCCTGATCATCGTCCTCTTTATCGACAAACGTTTCTCTGAGCAGCAGGGGCAAGGGGTAGGAGCATGAGTATGCATGTCGAGACAGCACAAAGTAACGAATCGGCGAACCTGCAGCCAGACCAGAAACCCCTACTGAGGTTGAAAAATGTCAGTAAATCTTTCCCGGGTGTAAAGGCCCTGGATAACGTGGACCTGGATGTGCGCGCAGGTGAAGTCCATGCCCTTCTTGGTGAAAACGGCGCTGGTAAATCCACGCTGATGAAGATACTGGCGGGCATCTACAAGCCGGACGGGGGTGAGGTCATTCTCGAGGATCAGCTTGTGACCATGTCGAGTCCTCTGGAGGCAAGGGACCACGGCGTGTTGCTGATCCACCAGGAGCTTTCCCTGGTTCCGGACATGAGCGTGGCGGAGAATGTTTTCCTTGGAAACCTTCCCCGTTTTGGCGGAATGCTTGTCAATAATCGTCAACTGAACCAGCGGTGTGGCGAGATCCTTGAGCGTCTTAACTGCAAATTCCAGCCCACGGATCCGCTTGGTCATCTTTCAATTGCCAACCAGCAGATGGTAGAAATTGCTCGCGCGCTGGTGTTCCAGCCCAAGGTGGTTGTCTTCGATGAACCCACAGCCTCTCTGACGGACTACGAAAAGGTAGTGCTGTTTGGTGTTATCAGAGAGCTGAAGGAAAGTGGCACGGCCATTGTCTACATCTCGCATCGGATGGATGAGATTTTTGAACTTTCCGACCGCATTACAGTGCTGCGGGATGGCACCTACCAGGGCACTTTTGAAACCGCGCAAACCAATGAAGACGAAGTGACTCAGTGCATGATCGGCCGTGATCTGGATGCCGATATTGAGCATGAGCCGCCGGAACTGGGCAACAAGGCGCTGAAGGTCGATGGCCTGGGTATCGAGGGTTTGTATTCCGACATTTCATTCGATGTCCATGTGGGTGAAGTCGTCGGATTCTACGGCCTGGTGGGGGCTGGCCGTACCGAGGTCATGGAAACCATTTTCGGTCTGCGTAAGCCTGATACCGGAAGTGTCCAGATCAACGGAGAAGACCTGGTCATCAATTCCCCGTGCGATGCCATCGATCATGGTCTTGGCCTGGTGCCGGAGAGCCGCAAGGAACAGGGCCTTGTTCTCGGTATGAGCTGCAAGGACAACACCACGTTGGCCAACATCAGCAAATTTACCAAATTCGGCTGGATAGATACCGCTGCTGAAAGAACCATATTCGAAGAGTATATGGAAAAGCTTCGAATCAAATGCCCCGGCTGGGAATATGAAACGCTCAACCTCAGTGGTGGTAATCAGCAGAAGGTGGTCATTGGTAAATGGTTAAGTACCTCGCCAAAGATCCTCATCCTTGACGAGCCCACCAGAGGAATTGACGTTGGTTCCAAATCAGAGATCCATCATCTGATCAGGGAGCTGGCAAAATCCGGCCTGGCGGTGATCGTTGTCAGCTCGGAAATGCCGGAGGTGCTGACCGTCAGTGACCGGATTGTCGCCATGTACGATGGCCGCATTACCCAATGCTTTGACCGCAATGAGGTAACTGAAGATACGCTGATCAGAGCCATTACTGGCCAGACTGTGTGATCGTTGCTTTGGCAGTGTCAGTAGAGCGACGCTATGTAGCGTCGCTTTTTTGCTTGGGACGGATCACGGGCGCGGTTGAGTCTCTGATGACGAGTTTCGGCTTCAGCAGCACTTCCTCGTTGTAGTCCAGATTCTCGGATTTTATGCGCTTGAGCAGTAGCTCTGCCGCCCGTTCGCCCATCTGGAAATGTGGAATAGAGACCGTGGTCAGCGGCGTCGCAAACCAGTCGAGGTAGGGCATATTGTTAAAGCCCACGATGGACAGCCTCTTCGGACAGCTATAGCCAAATTGTTTCAGGGCGGTAAAACAGCCCAGGGCAATCAGGTCATTGGACGCGATAACGGCGGTGGCGTCGGGGTTCTGCCCCAGAAATACCGACATGGCCTGCGTGCCTGCGGCTTCTGACAGGGCATGAGCCTCCACGATGCGGTGGGGCTCCACTTCAAGGTCATGCTCCGCCATTGTCCGCGTGAAGGCGCGCAGCCGGATATAGGAAACAGAGATATCCTTGGGGCCGGCAATAAAGCCAATCTTGCGGTGGCCCAACTCAAGCAGGTGATCCACTGCCATCTTGATGCCCAGTGAGTCGTCCACTTTTACCGTATCCACATCACCCTGATCGACCACCCGGTTGACCAGAACCAGGGGAACACCCTGACTCTTGCACAACTCCACGACGCTATCCTTGCGAAAGGCAGCCGCGTAGATGATGCCGTCGACGCCCCGGCTGATAAGCCTCTCCACTTCGGTATGGGCGGTGCCTTCGTTGTTCTGACTGTAGGCCAGAAAGGCTGTGTACCCATATTGATCAAGGACGCTCTGTATCCCCCGTATGATCGGTGGAAACACGGGGTTCATAAGGTCCGGGATGATCATGCCAATGGTCTTGGTGCTTCCGACCTTGAGGGCGTACGCGGCCGCATTCTGCTTGTAGCCCATTTCCCGCGCGGCTTTTCTCACGCGTTTGACGACATCAGGGGAAATCATCTCACTTGATTTCTCACTCAAGGCGCGGGAAACCGTGGAGGTATTTATATTGAGGTGTTCGGCCAAATCGCGAAGTGTTACCCGTTTCCTGTGTACCAAAACGTGAATCCAGTATCTGATAGGGAGTTTGATAGCAACGTGAAATTACGTCGTGAGCTTCTGCGTTTGATTTAGCTGTAATACTACATTCCCTGAATTATACACGAACTTGATTGCGCAAATGCTCTTTGTCTCCTTTTTAATTGAATTACGCAAACGTTTGCACTAAAGTGTGACAAAGAAGAGATGGAACGCAAGTTTCCATTACCAGAGCAGGCTTATCTTTGCCGCCGCATTGAGGAGGAGTCATGGCCAAGACAGTAAAACCGAGTGAACCAACCATTGTTCGTTCCGAGGATGTCGATCCTCATTGGGTTTGGGGGCGTCCCATACCGGCACCGGGCAGGATGCATGTCGATTTTGAAGAACGTGTAAATTACGACCGGCTGCACCGCTACAGAACTGGCAGGGCGCGGGAAGCTCTGGCCGGCTCCGATCTCGGTGCCATCCTGTGTTTCGACAACAACAACATCCGGTACCTCACCAGCTCTGTTATCGGTGAATGGACCCGAGACAAGTTCTGTCGCTATGCCTTGTTTACCGGCAATTCCGACCCTTACCTCTGGGACTTCGGTTCAGCCGCCGCCCACCACCGCATTTACGCACCCTGGCTGAAGCAGGAACGTTGTCGTGCTGGCATGCTGGGGCTGAGAGGGTCCATTGGTAAGGAGGCTGGCCTTTTCAAGCGCGCTGCCGAAGAGATCCGGGATATCCTGAAAGCCGAGGGCGTTGCCGACATGCCGGTTGGCGTGGATGTTTGCGAGCCACCTATGTTATTCGCGCTTCAGGAAGCGGGCCTGGAAATCAGGGATGTGCAGCAGGTCATGCTGGATGCGCGCCAGATCAAGAGCCAGGATGAAATCACCCTGCTGAATATGGCCGCCACGATGGTGGATGGTGCCTATGATCACCTGGCAGAAAAGCTCCGCCCGGGCGCCCGTGAAAACGAGATGGTGGCCCTGGTTAACAAGTTCCTGTACGACAACGGTTCCGATGACGTGGAGGCGATCAACGCCGTATCCGGTGAACGCTGTTGTCCGCACCCCCACAACTTCACTGATCGCATGTACCGGCCGGGTGATCAGGCATTTTTTGATGTCATCCAGGCATTCATGGGTTACCGCACCTGTTACTACCGCACTCTGAATATCGGCAGTTCTACCAAGTCGCAGGAGGATGCCTACAAGCAGGCTCGGGAATGGATTGATTCCGCCATTGAGCTGGTCAAGCCCGGTATGACCACCGACAAGATTGCGGCGGTATGGCCCAAGGCGACGGACTTTGGCTTCGCCAACGAGATGGAAGCCTTCGGCCTGCAGTTTGGCCACGGTCTGGGCATGGCGCTGCACGAGCGGCCCATTATCAGTCGGCTTGTATCGTTTGACAGCCCCTTCGAATTGCAGGAAGGAATGGTCTTTGCGCTGGAGACCTATTGCCCTGCGGCTGACGGTAATGGTGCCGCCCGTATCGAGGAGGAAGTCGTAGTGACCCCCGATGGTTGCCAGGTGATCACGCTGTTCCCGTCCAAGGAACTGTTTATCGCCAACAAGTATTAACCGGCAACCAATCTCAAGGCAGTTGCAGAATCAGGGAGTCTATGGTTTGAAAGAATATATTGAAGAAATCGGGCAAAGCATACCGAACGGGCTGTTTGTCAACGGCGAGTGGATCACTGAAACCAGTGGTAAATTCGAGGTCGTTAATCCTGCTACCGAGAAGGTCATCGCCACTGTTCCCAGTTGCACGTCTGAGCATGCAAGGCTGGCTATGGATGCCTGTGACAGGGCTGCGAAGGAGTGGATGGCGCTGACCCCGCGGGAGCGCTCCGAAGTCTTGCGATCCGTCTTCGACACCATGCAGAAAGAAAAAGACGTCATTGCCAGGCTGATCACACTTGAAGAAGGAAAAACCCTCAAGGAGTCAGCGGGCGAGGTGGATTATGCCTCGGAGTTCTTTCGTTGGTATGGCGAGGAGTCCCTGCGTCTGGGGGGCGAAATGCGGCCATCACCTTCGGGCAAGCACACCATTGTGGTGACTCATCAGCCGGTGGGTACGGCGTTGTTGATCACACCCTGGAACTTTCCGGCGGCCATGATCACCCGGAAAATCGCACCGGCCATTGCGGCCGGTTGCGGCGTCATTGTAAAACCGCCGAAAGAGACACCGCTGACCTCCATGTATCTTGCAGACCTGATGCAAAGATGCGGGGTGCCGGATGGCCTCGTTAATATCCTGACAACGGATGACGCAGGCGCTCTGACGGATACCCTGGTAAGGGATCCACGGCTGCGGAAAATATCTTTCACAGGCAGCACGGGAGTAGGGCGCCTTCTGCTTGGCTCCGCTGCTGAACGGATCCTTAATACCTCAATGGAGCTTGGCGGGAACGCGCCGCTGATTGTCTGTGACGACGCAAATATCGACACGGCGATTGAAGGGGCCTTCCTTGCCAAAATGCGCAATGCCGGTGAGTCCTGTATTGCTGCGAACAGGCTTTATGTTCACGATTCCATATACGACGAGTTCTGCAGCCGGCTGGTAGAGCGGTTCTCCAACCTGAAAGTGGGGAATGGTCTCGAAGCTGACGTGGATGTCGGCCCCATTATTTCCCGTAAAGAACTGGACAAGCTGCAGGCCATCATTGCCGAGGCAGTAAGCGACGGCGCCACCGTTGAAACCGGAGGCACGACTCTGCACGAGGAAGGGTTCTTCTTTGCGCCCACCGTGCTGAGCAATGTTGAACCGGATGCCCGCATTCTTGATCAGGAAGTGTTTGGCCCTGTTGCGCCTCTGGTGCGTTTCCGGGATGTGGAATCGGTTATCCAGCAGGCCAACGACACACCTTATGGCCTGGCAGCCTACGTTTTCAGCCGTGATGTTGGCAAGGCCATGGGCATTGCCCAGAGGCTCAACGCGGGCATTGTTGGCGTGAACCGTGGCTTTGTATCCGACCCGGCCGCTCCGTTTGGCGGAATGAAGGAGAGTGGTATCGGCCGTGAAGGTGCCCAGGACGGTATAAAGGAGTTTCTGGAGACCCAGTATATTGCCACGTCGTGGTGACACCTGCCTGAACACGAGAAAACAAGGCATCCTTCAGGACTACAGTACTTACAATGTGGTCCGGAAGGATGCCATGCTCTTCCGGATCACACGTTCCTCGAATTGCAGCTTCAATAGGGAGGCTTATACGGCGTACAGGTTTCAGTGAAGCTTTAGCCGGGGCCTGAGTACTCTGTTGATACGAGCCACCAGTGTAATCAGTAATGTCTTGACGTAACCATGCGTGGCTAACTGGTGCAGACGATAGAGTGAAACATACGCGATACGGGCCAATCGTCCTTCCACCATCAGGCTTCCACTGGTCAGATTTCCCATCAGGCTGCCAACGGTCGAAAAGCGACTGAGCGACACCAGTGAGCCGTAATCCCTGTACTCGTAGGGTGGCAGATCCTCCATGGCGAGAACCTTGGGAAAATGCCTGAACAGATGGGCTGCCATCTGGTGGGCTGCCTGGGCGCGAGGAGGCACGTTGCCGGAACCGTCCTGTTTCGGGCAAGCTGCGCAATCACCGATGGCAAATATCCTTTTATCTTTGGTGGTATTAAGGCCTTTGCTGACGATCAATTGATTCATGTGGTTGTATTCCAGGCCATCAAGTCCGGTTAGAAATTCCGGCGCACGGATACCCGCTGCCCACACTTTCAATTGCGCCTCGATTAATTTCCCCTTGTCGGTAACCAGGCCATCCTCGGTAACGGAGGCTACACGGGTTTCTTCGCGGACCTCCACGCCAAGCTTCCGCAATTCTTCTCGGGCGGCATCCGAAATTCGTTCAGGCAGGGCGGGTAGGATGCTGCGGCCGGCTTCAACCAGAATGACGTCGAGCCGTTCACGATCCAGTCTGGATATGCCGTATGTCTTAAGTTCACGTGCCGCATTGTAAAGTTCAGCTGAAAGCTCGACCCCTGTGGCTCCCGCACCGACTATGGCAACCCGCAATCGTTCGTCTGGCTGGTTGCTGGCTTTGAGGTACGCTTCCAGGAAGCTGGTGCGAAAATTCTCGGCTTCGCCACGGCAGTCCAGAAAGGTGCAGTGTTCCGCAACGCCCTCAACACCAAAGTCGTTAGTGACACTCCCCACCGCGATGACCAGGTAGTCATAGTAAAGTGAGCGGGGCGGCAGAAGCACCTTGCCGTCCTGCCCGTGCACGGCCGCCAATCGGATGCACTGTTGCTCGCGATCAAGCGACTCCATTGGGCCCAACTGAAACTCGAAACCGTCGCAGCGGGCCTGGGCGCCATAGCTTAACTCGTCGATGCTGGCGTCAAGCGAACCGGAGGCCACCTCGTGCAGTAGCGGCTTCCAGATGTGGGTGTGCTCAGAATCCACCAGGGTAACCTTGAGGCCCCTGGGGCAATATTTACGTGACAGGCGGGACGCCAGCTCAAGACCACCGGCGCCACCTCCAACAATGACCACATGTTCGTGCAGGCGAGCATTTTTATTCATAATATCTTCTGCCTCTCGGATACCCTGAGACAATCCGTGTCATTATTATTGAACAAACAAATAATCACTTATTTAAAAATAAGAGATCTATAACTGGTGAACGTAACTAATTGACAAGCAATAACTTTTGAAAACTACAATGATATTTTTCCGAATCATCGAGTTCAGAAGTCACGAGGCACACTTTTCATGGCATGAGAGTGCTTTCGGAAAATATCATTTACCGAATGACCAACTGTAATCACCGGGTTCATCAGGTGAGAGATGACGATTTTTATCCCTACTGATCAATGGCTACGCAGATCATGACACTTGATGTTGTACAAGTTATGCAAACGATTGCATCATAGTTGGCTGGTTGCGTCAAGACGTCGCGATCAAATGCGGTGTAATCGGACATGGGGGGCAGAGACAAAGTGTGTATAAATCTTGATGGGTCAGGATGGACTTGCAACGCTTTGTGCGCGTTGCTCGGGGCTTCGCCCCGCCGTCGCGTTGCTCCGACGCCCAAATCGCTGTCGCGATTTGTCGAACGCAGGTTCTCATCAAAGCCGACAGGCAACTGACGAATCGAACAGAGGTGTGTCGATGCACTACCAGCTTTTCAAAATAAACCAGTACCTTCGAGTCTCGCATCATTGTGCGATGGATAGATCAAGTAAACCATTCCGAGTGAAACGCCCTGTGCGGAGTCGCATGTAGAGTGTTGTGGTGGCTGGGGGCAACTACAGTTCGCGAACTGCGCGTGCCCTACAAAACATTCGATTAGAAATCCGTTACAAATCCTGACGGAAAAGGCTTTTTCGAATAAGTATATTATGCCCGCTTTTTGCAATTCTGCCCCAGGGATGAAATCACATCATGAATAATACAGACCTTGTTTTTCAGAGCTACGGGCGCTGCTGTCGTAATGACGCCTTCTTCATCGATTTCTATGATTACTTCATGTCAAGTTCAGAAGTAATCAAAAATCGTTTTATCGACACTGATATGGCAGCGCAAAGACACCTGCTTCGTAATGGAATCATGCAACTGATCCTCCACGCCAGAGGCATGTCAGACCGAAAGTTACGCGCGTTGGGCGAGAGCCACAACAGGAATCACTACGACATCAAGCCGGAATGGTACGAGCTCTGGCTGAGCTCTCTGCTTAAAACCGTCCGCAAACACGATCCCGAGCATACGCAAGCTCTTGAAAGCGCCTGGGTTGAGGTCCTGACCCCCGGCATTCAGTTGATCAAGGGCGCCTATTGAGCTTCACAGCTCCCTTAGTATCAACCGATTGCGACCTGACCTTTTCGCCTCATATGTGGCCGGTGGATCAAGTGCCTGACCATTGTCGATGACTTCACCGAGGAGTGTCCAGACATCCTTGTGGCCAACGGCATCTCTGGTGATCAGGTTGCCCGCACTCTGGATGTTATAGCTGCCTTCAGAGGCTATCCCACCTCAGCTCACTTTGTTCAAAAGCCAACCTTTGCAAGAATCAAACCGCTTTTTCTGGCGTTGTGTCTTAGAACGCCTGTCTCAGAACACCTCAATCAGGTAATCAATCATTGCCCGGACTTTCAGGGGTAACCGCCGATCAGGCGAGTACAGCACGTAGACCCCGCCAGGCTCCAGTGGTGGATGGTCCAGGGTCAGGGGTATCAGTTCGCCTCTAGCTAGAGCATCCGACACGATGAACTCGGGTTGATAGATTATGCCTTGGCCCCGACCGGCAGCCGCCATCAAGGCATCGCCGTTGTCGGCTCTGAGATTGCCCTTTACCGGGACCTCTATTTCACCCTGGTGACCAAAGGCCCAGAAATCCTTGCTCTGAAAAGGAGACAGGGTATAACTCAGGCAGTTGTGGTTGGATAGGTCAGACACGCGCCGAGGGGTGCCGTGCTTCGCCAGATAATCCGGTGACGCACAGACTTTCATGGGACTATCTCCCAAGCGCCGCGCTCTAAGATCACTGTCCGCCAGATAGCCCACGCGGAGAATCAGATCCCAGTTGCCATCGAATAGATTCTCCCGCGAATCACTCAGTCCAAGTTCAACGTCTACCATCGGATACCGCTCGCTAAACCCGAGCATCAGTGGAGCAATGAACCTAAGCCCGAAGGAGAGTGGAACATTCATCCGCAAACGCCCCTTTGCTTCTTGCCGCTGGGCGGAAATATCAGATTCCACTTCGGCCAGGTCCTGCAGAATGCGCTGACATCCTTCCAGATATTCCCGACCAGGATCGGTCAGGGACAGTCCTCTGGTTGTCCGATGGAGCAGCTTCACTCCAAGTCTTGCCTCAAGGGAATCGATATGTTTGGTTGCCATAGCTGGAGACATGCCTAATGTCCGCCCCGCGGCCGACAGACTGCTCCGGGCGGCTGCCTGGACAAAAACGCGCATGCTGGTATATCGGTCCAATGTCTACTTCCTACTCTCAGTTAAAGCTCTCCCAAGATTATAGCCTGTTCTAAGCATTTCCCGTGCGAGCTATATTACTGAAGCCTAAAAATTCAACACTTTTCGGGGATGTAAGAGATCGATGATTAAAGACAGCAAAACTCGATACGGAACCATCAGCAAGTTTTTGCACTGGTCTATGGCGTTACTCGTGGTCTGGCAGGTTCTGAAGTTCGGGGATCGTATTTCTGATGGCGAGCACTGGGTTGGGCAAACGCTCGTTCCCTGGCACATATCGATCGGAACATTGCTCCTGGTGCTAATTGTCGTACGCCTGTTCTGGGCGATTCTTCAGCGAGCACGAAGACCTTTACCAAACGCTTCAATGGCCGGGCTGGTCAAGGCGGGCCATGGATTGTTGTATTTGGCCCTTTTGTTGATGCCTGTTACCGGGATTTTGGTGATGCTCGGTGGTGGTTATGGGGTGACAGCCTTTGGCATCGAGATTTTGCCCAAAGGTGATGAACTGGACTGGGCGAAAACGCTCGGAGGGTTGCATTCTCCTTTGGCATGGATTCTTTCAGTGCTGGTTGCAGGGCACGTTGTCATGGCGCTGGTTCATCATTTCTTGAAGGGCGACGATACTCTTAAGCGGATGGTGTGACCTGGAGCCTCTGATCCGGCTGCAAAAGCATACTCATAGTTGGAGACGCTTTATATGTGGGACGAGCGATTTGCTCAGGACGATTATGTTTATGGAGAAGAGCCAAATAAGTTTCTTGTCGAGCAGTTGTGTAGCCAGGAACTATCTGATTTATCCGGCGCTGTTCTGTGTCTGGCGGAAGGAGAGGGGAGAAACGCCGTTTATATGGCGAGTCACAACCACGATGTCACATGCGTGGATTTGTCTAGTGTTGGGCTTGAGAAAGCGAAGAAACTTGCGCTCAAGAATCAGGTGAACTTAACCACCATTCAAGCGGATTTGGCAACTTATGAACCTCTACCATCAGCCTACGATGCAGTGGTGATGATCTTTGCACACACACCCAGTGCGGTTAGAGAGAGGGTCTTAAAGAATGCCCGTCTGGCTCTCAAGCCAGGCGGCTATCTGATTCTTGAGGGCTATACCGTCGATCAGATCGGGCGTGGCACAGGAGGGCCGGGTGATCCGGACATGATGTTTTATCGGGAGGAAGTGGAAACGGTTTTTGCCCGAGACCATATCTTGGTCTGTGAAGAAAAAGTACGGGATATCCAGGAGGGAAGTTTACATACTGGCCCTGGCGCGGTTTTGCAGTGTGTCGTGAGAAAAGGCGAATTTGATGGATCAATTAGGAGATAACGGTTTGGCTAAATCCCAGGAGAGAGAGCTTGAAGTAAAAAGACGTTAGTGGGTGACGAAAAACATGCTCCGAATCACCCTAGGCGGCGATGGGCTGGAGGATTTTCCACAAGGGCAGAAGAGTGCCTATATCAAGCTGCTGTTCCTTCAAGGCGGTGACGCTCGCCCCCTGATGCGAATCTACACTATCCGCAAGCAGCGTCCCGAAGAAATCGACGTGGATTTTGTCATGCACGAGGACCACGGTCCAGCTTCTGCCTGAGCCAGTGAAGCCGAGCGCGGGGACAAGATTTTGGTGGCAGGCCCCGGCGCCCGAAAGTTGATCAGTCAAAACGGCGACTGGTTCGTGTTGGCAGTCGACATGACGGCACTTCCGACCCTTAGCGTTAATCTGGAACAGCTCCCCGACGACGCTCGAGGCTACGCTGTGATCGAAGTTCGCGAAGAGGCAGACATTCAGCCGTTGAAGAAGGTGAGTTCCCAGCCGGCCCTGCCTGGCAAACCGTCTATCTGGGCAGCCTGCGAATTCGGCTCGATGCGTGCGTTAAGGCAATACTTTCCAGCCTGAGTCGTGGGCTCCTGGAAATAACGAGAAATTAATGAGACCCCTTCAAGGGACTCTACGGACTGGCTCCGGCACCTGGCCTTGCGGTGCATGTAGTGGCGGTGTTGGACCTGCCTTCTGGCCTGTCGCCTCAGCCACTGTTCTGGCGGTTCGCTCCATTGTCAGTGCCAGCCGCTCGAACATGCCTTCGACGATAACCGTTTTCTGATCCGGATCTCCTTGGGCGTGAATCGCCTCAAGCAGCCTGGCGTTCGCCTCCCGGAACGCTGGATTCACGACACCGCGGGCGCTTAACAGGTAGGTTTCGGCCAGGGTCTGTTGCCACTCTTTCAGAAGCGTATCAACTGTGGGGCTGCGCTGATCCTGAATCAGCTTGCGCAGACGAATGGACACATGCCCGAGATTAAGCCCGGTGAACCCCAGGTCTGTCATATAGCGTTCGCTGCTTTCAGAACTCTGATCATAATTGGCCAGCCGCAACAGACGCTCCCCCATACGACCATTAAACCAGTTTTCCGGCGTTTCGTGATCGTCAATGGCGGTCAGGTCACGGGCCGTTGATTTCAGCAGGCGGCGCTGCATAAACCGGTTGTCAGGCGGGGTAATAACTTTGAACACCCAATAGAGAATACTGATTCCCACGAACAGTCCCAGTGCAATATTCACCGCGCTTTCGGCATTGAATGTCATGCTGTTGCTGGGCTGCGTGATGATGGTGAACGGAATACAGAAGCCCAGTCCGTAAGGCAGCGTGGCACGATCGGCCAGGGCCAGCAGGCCAAAGAAATAAGGACCGGCGAGAACCAGTATCAGGAGTTCGACATTGCCACTGGCACGAGATAACAGGCCCAGCCCGAAGATCAGCGCCACGGGAATCGCCACCGTTGCACCAATCAATACCCGGCGCAGAATAGGCGTCAGCTCAGCCAGCGAGAAACGGGCGAACATCACGGAAAACACCACGGGCATGATCATGATCATCAGGGCCGCCGAGCTTGCCGTCTGGATCCAGATTATCGCCCCGATTCCAAATATCACGGCCGTACGAAACCCATTGATCAATCCGACCAGCGGATCCCGGTGGGTTTCCAGCATGGGTGCCTTGAGCAACGTCCGGTCACGGCTTTCCAGCGCGTTATAGGCCCGCAATACCACCACCAGATCACTCACCAGCTCCAGTGCCGTTCTGGTCAGGCGCGTCACGATGGCGGACTCATTCCTGAACCCGGTTCGCTGCTCCAGCAAGGATCGCCGCAGCTCATGGGCAAGCCGGTAACCTTCCTGGTAGCTGTCTGCTTCCGCGATTTCCCCGAAGTAGCGGCGCAGCTGGCTGAGCACCTCACTGAACGCAGGAGATACCAGGTCGCCATGATTCCGGTGGAAGCGCCCCAGTATCTGAGTAACCGCCAGCAGTGACATTACCTTGTTGCACAACAAATGGGCTGCCCTGCTCCGGCCGGAGCCTTCCGGGCCTTCGTAGGTAACGGCGCTGGAATCGTCATTGAGTGCCACCAGGGTTTCCAGAATCTCGTCCGCATGCTGGTGACGCTGCTTGTGGGAGCTCCCGGGCTCCAGCTCCAGTTTGAGATATGCCAGCGTTTTGTTGATTACCTTGCGGGCGTTCACACGCAGGCCAGCTTTTACGGTTACCGGCCATAACAGCTGGCTGACCAGCATGGCGCACACGGCGCCGGTCGCAATCTCGCTGATCCGCGCCTGGGCGATTGTAAAAACCGCCTGGCTGTTGGTTGTGCCGGCATCCGCCATCACCAGGATAACCACCAGACCGGCTGTCATCCCTGCCATTGCGAAGGCATAGATATAATTGAGGTTGTGCACCATGGAGGAGATGGCTGAATTCAGGCCAATCCACAACGTTAACAGCCCCAGCGCCAGCAGCGGATACGGTGTCAGCAACGCAAGCACCAGAATGCCAAAGCCACCGCCAGCCGCCGAGCCCACGATCAGGCAGAGCGCTTTCTCGATGACCAGCCCACTTTCCGGGCGGATCTGCAGGAAAATCGCGGAAACCATCGCCCAGTAGGGCCTGTCCAGTTGCAGGGCCATCGACACAAGCAACGCCAACGCCATGGCGACCACGCCCTTGATGGCGAAGATCACGGCGTATCGATTCGGCGTCAGGAGTTGCGTCAATAGCGGATGGGGTGACATATGCGCCGGCCCGCTACTCGGAGTCCAGATAGATAGAAACCGTCATCCCGGCACTCAGATGTATATCCTCCGGCACCGGGTCCAGCGCAATATCTACCGGGATCCGTTGGGCTAACCGCACCCAGTTGAATGCCTGTTGAACCTGGGGAAGCATCTGGTCGTTACTGTTGGTATTGATATCGGCAACCCCCGGGGCAATGCTGACGACGGTTCCAGTCAACTTCCGGTCGCCCCCCATCAGGGTAATCCGGGCAGACTGCCCCACCTGCACCTTATGCAATTTGGTTTCCTCAAAGTACCCGGTAACATAAAAAGAATCGGCCTTAACCTCAGACAGCACTGCCTTTCCTTTATCCACGTAGTTGCCCTGACGCAGATGAAGGTTGCTGATGGTGCCGTCTGCCGGCGCCACCACCTGCGTGCGGTCCAGATCAATACGTGCCATCTCCAGTTCCGCCCTGGCGAGCTCAAGACCGGCCTCCGCGGACTCCCGGTCAATACGGTAGGTTTCCGGGTCTTCCTCAATGGGGGCGTGTTCGTCGGACAGCTCTTGTCGGTTCTGGTACCTATGTCTGGCAAGTTCCAGAGCAAGGCGTTTCTCTGCGACCTTCGCCTTTGCTTCCGCAAACACCGCCAGATAGCGCGTATCATCAATGGTAAAGAGTGGATCGCCCTGCTTTACAGCCTGGTTGTTTGCCACGCTCAGTTGCGTGACCCAGCCTGAAACATCTGGCGCAATCGTGATGACATCGGCACGAATCCTTCCGTCGCGGGTCCATGGCGAATACAGGTAATGGTTCCAGACCCAACTGCCGGCAACAACCGCTATCGCCACCACCAGCAACGTAATACCAACACGCAGTAGCTTTTCCATGAATCTTCCCTATGTGTCCCGTCTGGCTAATTCTAGCCCTCAAACAGATAAACAATGATGGCCAGGTAGCACACGAACGCGGCGACATCGAACCATGCCTGCTTCCAAATGTAGCGGCGCAGGTCCAGACGGTGCAACGCCAGCCGGGTGACAGCGCTCAAAATGAATGCCATCGGCACCAGCACCAACAATGGACTGAACAGCATTCCGCCAAAATTCAGTTCGTGAAGCATGCATCCCTTACCGTTGTATGATGACGTGGTGGCCAATCAAGAAGCTTAAGCCAGCGATATCAGAGCCCGGAAAGAACAGCGACCGCACTAGGTAGGAGTCAGTCGTGAACGCCATTCCAGGACATTCAGTGATCGAGCGTCTGCAGGTAATCGAATACCGCAGCAAAGTCATCGCGTCCGTGGCCTGCGCTGTTGGCCTGCCCGAAGACAGATTTGGCCGGACCTGTTCCACATCAGCGGACTCACCGCCCGGCAGGAATGTCAGCTCACCCGTTTCTGCCGGCGCTTTTGAGCGGTGCCATTGCCTCGGGAGACCGGTTAAAGACCGTCAGTGTAATTCCGTCATGCCTGAGCAGGTTGCTGGCCATGCGGTTGCCCATGATCCCGAGCCCGATAAATGCGACGTTCATATAATTCTCCCTGATGCTTCCAGTAAAATGTAGTTCAGTCGGAGTATGAGGCAGTTATTTCGATGCGAACGACTCAGAATATCCGGTTATGGACGGCCACTTTCAAATGTCAGGCCAAGAAGGAACCTGGTTAATGTACCACTCCGTTGGTTTCCCAGAGCCGTTCATGGTTTTCGATCAGGTCACGTTCACCGTTCGCACCAGCGATGCCAGCGCTCAGCTGTATCTGGAGCCGGAGGTCAGCCTCGAAGGCTGAATCACGTCCCTGCCCGCCGATATGGCCAGTGAGCAACAAGTCATGGTGCTGTACAGCGACCACGCCACCAGCGAGCAGTTTCACAGCGAGTTCAAGACCGACCTGGATCTGGAGCGCCTGCCGTCCGGCAAGTTCGACACCAGGGGTTCTATCCCGTTACTGCGGACATGCCAAAAAAGGAGGCTGAATACCTCCAAAGGTGAGGGTTGGTCTATCTGCCTGAATGTTCGCTTTGCGACCGTAGCGCCCTCAATGAATCTTTTTTCAGAGGTGTTTTGGTTTCGTTCAGTGCAAAGGTCAGATTTTGATCGCCCCGATTTCCTTCCCAATTTGTGCGGACACACCATGGACACAATTTGGACACAGCCAATAAAAAAGGACCTGCGTTTTCACACAAGTCCTTGAAAAATATGGCCCGCCCGAGAGGATTCGAACCTCTGACCTCTGCCTCCGGAGGGCAGCGCTCTATCCAGCTGAGCTACGGGCGGTTGTCGATATCAACGCTTTGGCGTCAATTTCGAGTGCGCAATCTTACGTGTGATGGGGTGTTCTGTCCAGTCCTCTTGGCGCTGGTTGGGCCGGATATTGCGTTCAGGCGGAATCGGCTTCGGCCCTGGGGTTTCTGGGGTAGTAGCGTTCCGGCAAACGTTCGATGTGGGGGAAGAAGCGGGTGTCCTTGTAGGGCATTTTCATGAAGCCGGAGACGCCCAGCCCGGTGATCTTGTCCACCGAGGAGAGGATCACGTCCAGCAGGCGAGAGAATTCGTCTTCCCGGTCCGGGTCCAGCAGCCGGTAGTGGCTGTGGATCTTGAGGTGGCGGGGCAGGGCTTCGAAGATGATCATGCCGGTGTGGTGGATGTTGTTCAGGGCTTCCAGGGCGCTGATGATGGTTTGCGGCAGCACCAGGAATTCTTCCGGGTCGGGGCCGTCTTCGAAGTAGGAGTGCACGCGGGATTCGTCTTCCACTTCCGGTGCCGCGCTGACTTCGTACTTCAGCCGCATGCCGGGCTCTGGCTCAAAGGGCTGATCCGGTTCGTCCCGGTCGATGTGCAGGGTGTTGCGGGCGTTGAACAGGCAGCTCTTGAAGATGCCCTGCCGGTAGATGGCCTGGGCCAGGTTCACCATGTTGTTGACGGCGCGGGTGAAGGCGTTTTTCAGCCTGGGGTCGTGCAGGTTCAGTGACGTGTCTATGTACACGCCGTCGCTTTCCCAGCGCACGGCAAGGCCGCCTTCGACGGGGTAGCGGCCCAGCCGGCTGACGGAGGCGAGGAAAGCTTTTTCGGTTTCCCCCATGCCTTGCATAAAGTTCTTGTAGTAGCGGTCCAGCTGTACGTCGTTTACATCGTTGAGGGTTTCCGGGGCGCCTTCCTGGCGCAGGAAGGATTTGCGGGAGCTGTACACCACGGTATCGATGTCGTGATCTGAGGCCCGTGTCCAGACGGGCACCAGTGGCGTAATGGGTGGCTCGGGCAGATCAATCATCACCGTGCGCGCCATCCTGGGCATTTCGCTCAGGTAGTAGTCACCAGCCTTGCGGCGGGTGTCCGGGTCCGGGGCCAGCATGCCGTCGAGCATGCGGGCGAATTCCATGGGTAGCCCCAGGGAGGTCGCGGGAATGGCCTGGTGGCCGAATCGGCACGACTGGCCCGAGGCCAGCGCATAGAGTGTGCCGGCTGCGCCCTGCTCATCGAAACGGGGCGACGAGAGCCCGCCATTGAGCTGCTCCTCGCCAATAAAGTAGACATCACCCAGCCGGGCGTTGGTCTGCTGCAGGTTGTCGGACATCAGCTCCATGACGTTGGTGGTAAGGAACTGCTGGTTGGCGTCCAGTTGCGCGAATACGGATGAGCCCCAGTCGATGAGGGCGATGTTCTCGGTGCTGGCATCGAACACCAGGTTCGAGGGCTTGATGTCGCCGTGGACGATGGGCCGGCCGGCTGGGCCGTTCTCCCGGCGCAGGTTGCGCAGGATGTCCGCAAGCTGGTCGGCGATGCGCATCACCACCCGGGGTTTGAGGCGGCCTTCACGCAGGGAAACCTCCTCCAGGTTAAGGCCGGCGGCCCGTTCCATCACCAGGATGGGCTGGTTGTGTGCCCGCTGGTAGGCAATCAGCCGGGGCACCCTGGGGTGGCGGACCTGCTCGAGGATGTAGGCCTCGTCCTCCAGCCGGTCCTGCAGATGTTGGGGCAGGTTGATGCGGGTAAATTTGAAGACGTGCTCCGGGCCCTTGTTGTCGGGTGAGGGCAGGCGGCCTGCAAACACAAATCCGTAGGCGCCCTTGCCGATCAGTTCAATGTCCAGGTAGCCCAGTTGGCGGAGCTGGTCGGCGCACAGCGCCACCCAGTCCTTGAGCTTCTTGGCATCGTCATGGCTGAGCAGGTAGATCGACTGCTCTTCAGGTATGTAGAACTGCTGAAGTTGTGTGTTCTGCTCAGCCATGATGCCCCGTCAGCCCATGTGCAACAGCATGGATTGCGGCGATTCCAGGTAGCCTTTCCAGCGGTTGCAGAAGCGCGCAATGGTACCGCCATCTATGATGCGATGGTCTCCCGCCCAGCTTACGGTCAGGATGGCCCGTTCCACCACCTGGCCGTTGGCGTCGAAGCGTGGCAGCTTCTGGGTCCGGCCCAGGGCCACAATCGCTACTTCCGGCGCATTGATAATGGGTGAGGCATAGGTGCCGCCCAGCGCGCCGATATTGGAGATGGTGATGGTGCCGCCCTTGAGGTCCTCCTGGCTGACACGGCCGGAACGGGCCGCCTCCGTCAGGCGCGCGACTTCATCGGCAATGCCCAGCAACGTGAGGTTTTCAACACCCTTGACGTTGGGAACCATCAGCCCCGCCTTGCCGTCCACCGCCATGCCGATATTGCACTGGGGCAGGTAGTGAATCTCGGTAACCTCGTCGTTGACGCGGCTGTTGAGCACCGGGAACTCCTGAACTGCCAGGGCCATGGACTTCATGAAGAAGGGCATCAGCGTCAGGCGGGACCCACGGGCTTCCGCTTCCGGCTTGAGTTGCTCCCGCAACTTGAGCAGGTCGGTAACGTCAATATCCTCACTGTAGATAAAATGAGGGATGGTGGTTGCCGACTTGACCATGCTGCGGGCCATCGCTGCTTTCATGCCCTTGATGGGCTCGATGCGAACTTCCTGCTCGCGCTCCGGCCGCCTGCGTTCGCCGGAGGTGACCGGCTGTGATTCGTCTCTCGGCTGCTGGCCCTTGGGTTTATCCAGGTGGGCCAGCACGTCCGCCTTCAGCACCCGGCCATCCTTGCCGGAACCGGCAATATCCGCCAGGTTCAGGCTGTGCTCCCGCACCAGTCGGCGCACGGCGGGGCTGGCGGGAATGCGTTGCCGGTTTCCCGTAGCGACCGGTCTTGCGGTAGCCGGGGAGGGCTCCGGTGCCGGTTTTGAGGCCGCTTTTGCCTCGGCAGGCTCGTCACGCTCCCGGGGAATGAACGCAAACAGCGGGGAGTGCACCCGGGCCATCTCCTGCTGTTTATGGTAAAGCCTGGTGACGCGGCCGGCCTTGGGCGCGGTGATTTCCACCATGGCCTTGTCGGTCATCACATCCACCACCGGCTGGTCTTCCTCGATCTCGTCACCTTCGGCGACGCGCCATTCCACCACCTCACACTCGACAATGCCTTCGCCGATGTCCGGGAGGATGAAGTCCTCGGTGGCGTCGTCTGTGTCCGGTTTGTTGGCGCTGGCCTGCTGTTTCGCAGTGGGCACTTCGCTGGCGGCTTCATCGGTTTTTGCCTGGGGCGACGGGCTCTGCTCGCTCTCGCCACCTTCTTCCACCAGTTCGAACAGCGGGGCGTGGACCTTCGCGATATCGCCCTCCTTGTGGTAGAGGCGGGTAACCTTGCCCTTATAGGGCGCCGGAATCTCCACCAGGGCCTTGTCGGTCATCACCTCGGCCACCGGCTGGTCTTCCTCGATGATGTCACCCTCGGCGACGAGCCATTTGACCAGTTCGCACTCCACGATACCTTCGCCGATATCGGGCAGTATAAAATCACTCATGATTGCTCTCCTGTCCTGATATCAACCTAGAATTCCACGCTCGACCTGATGGCCTCACAGACCTTCAGGTGATTGGGCAGGTGCTCTTTCTCCAGCACCAGCGGGAAGGGGGTATCCATCCCGGTCACCCGGGCGATCGGGGATTCCAGGTACAGGAAGCAACGCTCCTGTATCGTCGCCGCAATTTCCCCGGCGAAACCGCCGGTCAGCGGGGCTTCGTGGGTTACCACCAGGCGCCCGGTCTTGAATACCGAGTTGGCCACGGTTTCCACGTCCCACGGCAGGATGGTTCTCAGGTCGATGACTTCACAGGAAATGCCGTCTTTCTCGGCCGCCTCCACGGCCTGTTCAATCACTTCCATCTGGGCGCCCCAGCCCAGCACGGTCACATCCGTGCCTTCCTTGAGCACTTCCGCTTCCCCCAAAGGCAGCCGGTAGTCTTCATCCGGCACGTCGCCGACGGAAGCGCGGTAGAGCCGTTTGGGCTCGAAGAACAGGGTCGGGTTCTGGTCATGTATGGCCGCCAGCAGCAGGCCCTTGGCCTGGTGGGGATTGCGTGGCACCACGATCTTCAGGCCCGGTGTGTGGGCGAAATACGCTTCCGGTGACTGGGAGTGATAGAGCCCGCCGGCGATTCCGCCGCCATAGGGGGCGCGGATGGTCAGCCCGCCCACATTGAACAGGTTGCCGGAACGGTAGCGGAACTTGGCAGACTCGTTCACGATCTGGTCGAAGGCCGGGAAGATGTAGTCGGCAAACTGGATCTCGGCGACCGGTACGGAACCCTGGGCCGCCAGCCCGTTGGCGAAGCCGATGATGCCCTGTTCCACCAGTGGGGTGTTGAAGCAGCGGGCCTTGCCGTATTTCTGTTGCAGGTTGCTGGTGGCGCGGAAGACGCCGCCGAAAACACCCACGTCTTCACCGAAACACAGCACCCGCTCGTCGGCGGCCATGGCGGTATCGAGGGCATTGTTGATGGCCTGGAGCATGTTCATCTGTGTCATCTCAGGCCCCTCCCTTCACGTGTTCGGCGCTCTTCGGGTAGTCGTCCGGGTGGCGGCGGATATGGGCCTTGAGTTTTTCAAACTGCCCGGCCAGAACCGGCGGTACCTCGTCATAGACATCGCTGACAAGGGTATCCAGTGGCGGTGGCGGCAGTTTCTGCGCCCGTTTCATGGTTTCCAGCACCTCGCGGCGCATGTTCTCCTGAAGCTGCTTCTCGTCGTTCTCACTCCACCATTTCTTTTTCTCGAGCCAGAGGCGCATGCGCAGGATCGGGTCTTTCTCCCGCCACACGGCTTCCTCGTCCTTGCTGCGATAGCCGGAGGGGTCGTCGGAGGAGGAGTGTGCGGCCAGGCGATAGGTCATGGCCTCGATCAGCACCGGGCGATTGTGCCCCACCGCCAGACTGCGGGCCGCTTTTGTGGCCTCGTGCATGGCGAGTATGTCGTTACCATCCACCCGGATCACATCCATCTTGTAGCCATAGGCGCGGGGGGCCACGCCATCGGCGGCGAACTGCTCGGCGGCCGGTGTGGAAATGGCGTAACCGTTGTTGCGGCAAAGGAAAATCACCGGAACACGGTGAACCGCAGCCATGTTCAGGGCGGCGTGGAAATCCCCTTCCGAGGCGGCGCCTTCGCCGAAATAGGTGATGGTGCAGTGTTTCTCACCCTTCAGCTTCTGGCCATAGGCATAACCGGTGGCCTGGGGAATCTGGGTGGCCAGGGGTGACGAGATGGTCATGTAGTTGAGCTTGCTGGAACCGTAATGAACCGGCATCTGGCGGCCTTTGCCGTAGTCCCGCTCGTTGCCGAACAACTGGTTCATGAACTCGTCGATGCTGAATCCGCGATAGGCGAGGGCACCCTGTTCCCGGTACTGCGCCATGATCATGTCGGCGTCGTCCAGTGCGGCGGCACTGCCGATCACGGCAGCTTCCTCACCGGTACACTGCATGTAGAAACTCAGCCGGCCCTGGCGCTGGGCGGCCAGCATGCGTTCATCGAGAATCCGGGTGGTGACCATGGCGCGATATATACGCAGGGCCTTGTCTTTGTTCAGGTCAGGGGCCTTGGCGCCCTTGTAGAGCGAGCCGTCCTGCTTGAGCAGTTTGAAGGTGGGAATACGGAATTCCGCACCGTCGGTAAAAACCGGGGAATAAACAACTTTGCCTTTTGTTGTTGTCATAATCCTCTTCCTGGGGTAGTGGCTTGAGGAACAAAACACCCCTTGTGAGGGTGTCGCTGATGTCAGTATAGCCAACCTGGCGGACCGGGTAAGGTCCTAGTTAAAATTGGCTGAAGTTTACCTTAACGTAAACTGCTCTTTTCTGGTAGACCCGGGAGACTGATTTTTTAACGGGGGTAAAAAGGCTCGGGTGTCACGCTGATAAGCGTTTCCTCGTTGCCGATGTTGACGGTGCCGTCCTGGATCGTGCATTGCAGGTTCATCCCACGTTCGGAAAGGCTGGCCAGGGATTCGGTATCTTCCGGTGACAGGTTAACGATGGTGAGGTTGTTGAACCGCGTCAGCTTACCCTGATGTTTCTCCCACCACAGGGGCACCGCGCGGCCACCGTAGGTGTAGAGGATAACCTGGTCGGCCCGGTTACAGGCTTTGCGCAGGCGGCTCTCGTCGGGCAGGCCAAGCTCGATCCACAGCTCGATCTCATCGCTCAGGCTTTTCTGCCACAGGTCCGGTTGGTCGTCGGTGCTGATGCCTTTGGTGAATTCCAGGGTGTCACTGGCATTCAGTATGAAGGCCAGCAGGCGTATCATCATGCGCTCGTCGTTCTCCGACGGGTGGCGGGCAACGGTCAGGTGGTGGTCACCGTAATAGTGCCTGTCCATATCCGCGATGTTCAGTGTTGCCTTGAAGATAGTTGCCTTGAGCGCCATTGGGCTTCCTGGGTTGTGTGGCCGGAGTTATCCGGACCAGTGTAAATCAAATGTTCAGCAGAGAAATAATAACCATGGCGATGTTGCGCGGTTTTCTGATTCTGACGGTGTACTTTATGGTCGGCGAGGCTGTAAGGGTGTTGCTGGCATTGCCAGTCAGTGGCGGCGTTATCGGTATGATTCTGCTCACCCTGACACTGATGGCCAGGGGCACCATCAGCGACAGCCTGGCTGGAGCAAGCCGGGCGCTGATTTCGGTACTGGTGCTGCTGATCATGCCGGGTGTGGTAGGCGTGTTCTTTGTGGCCGATGAATTTGCCGGGCAATGGCTGGCGGTGGGTGTGGCGCTGGTGATTGGAACGCTCCTGAGCGTGCTTACTACGCTCTGGCTGATGCAGCGTTTCAGTGGCCAGAAGGGTGAAAGCCATGAGTGAGCTCTCCGGGCGCTTTCAGGAACTGCTGGCCATGATGTCCACCAGTCCGGTGCTGGCGATTGTGCTGACACTGGGTGCCTTTTTTGCGGGTAACCGCCTGTTCCGGTTACTGAAACATCCGGTATGGCTCCCGCCGATCCTGATATCCGCCATGCTGGTGGGCGGGGTGATCGCCGTGCTGGCAATTGATTACCGTGACTATCGTGAAGGGGCCCAGTGGCTGGTGGTCCTGCTCGGGCCGGCGACGGTGGCCCTGGGTGTGCCCCTGTACCAGCAGATGCACCACATCCGGGCAATGTGGCGCCCCATTGTTTTCACCCTGCCGGTGGCGGCCACACTGGCGGCGGTTTATGCGGTGGTCATTGCCGCTTTGCTGGGGGCCTCTCCCGAGGTGCTGGCATCGCTGGCGCCGAAGTCGGTGACGGCTCCCATTGCCATCGGCATCACCGAGCAGCTTGGCGGTTCGGTGTCGCTGATGATGGGCGGATTGCTGATTACCGGCATCATGGCAACCCTGTTTGTTGACTTGCTCGCCCGCTGGCTTTCCATAACCGACCCGCGCATCCTGGGGCTGGCACTGGGCCTGAACGGGCATGCAATCGGCACCGCCAGGGCATTTGAGCTGGGGCCCATGGCGGGAGCCTTTGCCTCCCTGGGGATGGGACTGACCGGTATTTTCACGGCCCTGATCCTGCCGCTCGCTTTTCGCCTCACGGGTATTGGATGAGCACGGATACAATAATTTGCACAAAAAGTGCACATAGGGGTTGCAAAGCCGCATGCAAATGACAATAATTATCAGTACCTTTCATCGGCCCGTGAGAAACCCGAATGTACGTATGCCTTTGCCATGGTGTAACAGACCGAGAAATCCGTGAAGCCGCAGATAGTGGTGTCAGTTCCATGCGTCAGCTTGGTAAAGAGTTGGGGGTGGGAACCCAATGCGGTCGTTGTGCCTGCACCGCGAGAGAAATCCTTCGTGAGAGCCGCACACCGGATTATCTGGCCATGGCAAATATGCTCGCCCAGCCGGCCTGATCTGGCATTAGCTGCAATCCTTTCCCATTTGTGATTTTTTCTTCTCTTCTGAAGGGCTATCCTTGTAAGGAATGTAAATCCAAGCTAGGAGATCCGTCATGAAGGGCGACAAGAAAGTCATCCAGTTCCTCAATAAAGTGCTCGCTAACGAGTTGACCGCCATCAACCAATATTTTCTCCATTCCCGTATGTACAAGGATTGGGGGATCACAAAGCTGGCAGACAAGGAATATGAAGAGTCTATCGATGAAATGAAGCATGCGGATCAGCTTATTGAGCGCATTCTGTTTCTGGAAGGCCTTCCAAACCTGCAGGACCTGAACAAGCTTCTGATCGGCGAGAATGTCGAAGAGATGATTTCCTGTGACCTCAAACTTGAAATGATTGCCCACAAGGACCTCAAAGAAGCCGTCGTCTATTGCGAGCAGGTTCAGGACTACACCAGCCGCGAATTGTTCCGCAGCATTCTGGACAGCGAGGAAGAGCATATTGACTGGCTTGAAACGCAGCTGGACATGATCGGCAAGATGGGGATCCAGAATTACATCCAGCTCCAGTCTTCCGCAGGGGAGTAACCCACAGTGACAATGGACCTGTCCTGCTTTAAAGCCTACGACCTGCGCGGCCGTGTGCCGGAGCAACTCAATCCTCAGCTGGCCGAACGCATAGGCCGCGCGTACGTGGAAGTCACCGGCGCAAAACGCGTCATCGTCGGCTACGACATCCGCCTGTCCAGCCGTGAAATTGCCGATGCCCTCAGCTCAGGCATCATGGCGGCTGGTGCTGACGTTTTCGACATCGGTCTGTGTGGCACGGAAGTGGTTTATTTTGCCACCAGCCATTACAAGATGGACGGCGGTATCATGGTCACTGCCAGTCATAACCCACGTGACCACAACGGCATGAAGATGGTAGGCCCGGACTCCCGTCCCATCAGCTCGGACAACGGCCTCAATGACATCCGGGACCGGGTGCCGGAACCCTTCGGCGATGCGCCGGAGCAGGGACGATACGAACCGCTGGAAGTGACCACCGCCTACATTGATCATCTGTTGGGATATGTGGATGCGGGAACGCTCAAGCCCATGACAATCGTGGTCAATGCCGGTAACGGCGGCGCCGGGCTGATCATCGACGAGCTGGAGCAGCACCTGCCATTCGATTTCGTGAAAGTACACCACGAAGCCGACGGCAACTTCCCCAACGGCGTCCCCAATCCCATCCTGGAAGAAAACCGCGCCCCCACCGCCGAAGCGGTTATCGAACACGGGGCCGCCATGGGCATCGCCTGGGATGGCGATTACGACCGCTGCTTCTTCTTCGACGAAAACGGCCGCTTCATTGAGGGTTACTACATCGTCGGCCTGCTGGCAGACCAGTTCCTGCGCAAAACCGGCGGCGGCAAGGTCATCCACGACCCGAGGCTGACCTGGAACACCATCGACCTGGTCAAGGCCGCCGGCGGCGAAGCCATCGAAAGCAAAACCGGCCATGCCTTCATCAAACAACGCATGCGCGACGAAGACGCCGTGTACGGCGGCGAAATGAGCGCCCACCACTACTTCCGCGACTTCGCCTACTGCGACAGCGGCATGATCCCCTGGCTGCTGGTGGCCGAACGCCTGAGCCAGTCCGGCCAGACCCTGTCATCCCTCATCGACGCCCGCATCGAAGCCTACCCGGCCAGCGGCGAAATCAACCGCACCATCGCCGATCCCCCGAAAGTCATCGCTGCCATTGAAGCCAAATACAGCGTCGGCGCCAAAGACGTTTCCCACGTCGACGGCGTCAGCATCGAATTCGACGACTGGCGCTTCAACCTCCGCATGTCCAACACTGAACCGGTGGTTCGCCTGAATGTGGAATCGAGAGGGGATATTCCGTTAATGAAGGAAAAAACGGCAGAGCTGTTGGCGGAAATGGAGCGATTGAACAAGTAAGGCCTATCTCAGATGCTCGGGGGCAGTCAGGCAGGTGCCCCTTTCAGAAACTGTGCGGAGCCATGGATGGCGGAGCCCAAGCGTACAGGGACGTATTCACAGCGTGTTTCTGAAAGGGGTGCCTGCCTGACTGGCCTTGCACCAGAAGCCAGAAAAAATCAAAGCCAGTCGTTCAGCATAATCCCGATACCAATCCGCTGAATCCGCTCATTGTAATCGATCAGGCTCTCCCCATACCCGTTGAAATACTGACCATACCCCTTGATGGTATCCCCCATCGGAAAACTGTACCCCAGCTCAACAGACGTCTTGTTGTCTTCAGACCGCAAATTATTCTGCACCGTCAGTGACAGCGTCCTGTCCTCGCTCCACTTATAGATAGCCATATAATCCGCATGGCCCACATAACGCTCAATATCCTCATTGTCGTCTTCGCTGGACGCCTCCGGTAACCGGTACCAGGGCTGAATCATGAATAACCAGCGGTCATAGCTGTAGGCTGCAGAGGCAACAATCCGGTTCCAGCTGCGGGAACGTGGCTCAGACTGGCCATTCGACTCGTGATTCAAACCCAGGGAGACGCCGCTGAGCGTACCGGGGCCAATGTCGTAGTCAGTTGCGTAGCGCAGAAAGAACTCCGGTTCGTAGTTGGTTTCCCGGAACGGGGCCGAATCATCGGTGTTATAGACCTGCCAGAAGGACTTCTGGGTGTAGCCGAACCAGAGCGTGGTGCGGTCATCAAGCCACCCGGTCAGCAGCGGCACCTTGAAGCTGATCTGATACTTGGCTTCCTGATTATCGATACCGTAATCGTAATTCGCCGCGTCCAGTCTCGGGCTGCTGGGATCCCGATTGGCATTTTTCATGTAGGTGGCTGGCAGGATATACATTGGCCGGTGGCCAACAAAACTGCCCGAGAACGAGAAAATCGCCTTCTCGGCAGCCACATACCGGTTAAGCATCGAAGACATTACCCCGGAACTGTCGGAGTCGCCATCTTCCTCCACCTTTTCAACGCTGGCATCTTCGTCCTCGGCATTCGCCAGTTCCTCATATTCGAGGACGTCGGTTGCTTCGTCGATGGCCTCAATCTTTTCCTCGGATGCCTGCTCCCGGGCTTTTGAAGGGTCGTTGATGGCATCGTAACAAGTCAGCCTTTGTACGCCATCTTCAATCAGTGCACACTCTTCGGGGGTCACATCCTCGAAATTCTTCTCGGCTTCCGTCTGGTCTTCGGCGGCAGTGGCTATTTGCGTCGCGCCGCCAAGGCAAAGAAAGAAACTGGCGGCTTGCAGTGCCCGTGAAGGGGATAATGTTGGCATTGCCGTGTCCTTATGTATTGGAGAGACTGATCCATGTGTTGGCGATGCCATATGCCCAGACACCAAGCAATGTGATCACCAGCAGAGAAAAGACAATTTTGTGGCGCGTCTGGCGTTCGGCGGCGGCCGCCACCACCCAGCGCAGGTACATCAGGCCGATAAAACTGATAAAAACGGCCAGGCTGGCAGCTGCAGGGATCAGCAGCCAGGCAGGGCTGAGCACAGCACCGTCTTCGGTGCGGCTGGAAAACCAGCCCATGGAAACCAGAAGTATCGCCAGTGCAGAGAACTCTGTAACAAGCAGAGGCTTACGCCAGGGGTGGGCGCGGGATGGTTTCTCGTCCGTCATAAATTCCGACCTTCGGAGTCTGTTTGGTGCATGGTACCCGGAATAGCCGGGCAAGGCCTTCTGACTTACGAAATGGCAACGAAAATGGTTGAAATCGGACTTCATTTTGCAGTTTGGTTTTTTTGCCCTGCCGCAGTCGCTATAATGCGTCGACTGATTATTATAACGCCCAATTGCGAGGTGCAATGTGAAGATGAAGAGAGTCCTGGCTGCTGTATTGCTTGGCTTCGGCCTGACAACAGGTGCCGTAATGGCAAATGTTGAAGATGAAATCCGCTCCCGTATCGCTCCGGTCGGTGAAGTTTGCGTGGAGGGAGAAGACTGCGGAGAAGAGGCTGCATCCGAAGAGTCGGCCAGCTCAGAGCCTCGCTCCGGTAGCGAAGTCTACGATGCTGCTTGCTCCGCCTGTCATGCCTCCGGTGCTGCCGGCGCGCCTGTCATGGGTGAAAGTGATGCCTGGGCGGATCGAATCGACAAGGGCCTCGACACCTTGGTTGACCACGCTATCAATGGCTTTAAAGGCATGCCCGCGAAAGGCGGCTGTTCCGACTGTTCCGATGAAGAGATCGAAGTGGCTGTCGAGTACATGGTTGAAGAGAGCGAATAAAAAGCCCTCTTTGCTCTGCATTGAACCGAAAAGCCCCGCTCTGCGGGGCTTTTTTGGTTAGTGATGGTCGTCCGTGTCCTGTCTGGTCAGGGCCCGCCGGGATAACCGGCCGGTGATGGCCGCGTCCCTGTCCCCCTGTTGCAGCGGTATACGCCAGTCGGTCACGCTGTCCTCGCCGGCATCGTCATCCGCCGACAGCCGTGGGTCTACCCATCCAAAACTGCCAGAGCCAGAGACCTGTACCCAATGGCGGTCTTCGTCTGCCTCGTAGATGTCACTTTGCGGCAGGGTCTGCCAGTGACGGCTTCTGGTACTGGCTTCCACCCGGCTTTGGGCGAAACGCAGGAAGGGTTTGTTGTCACTGTCGTAAACGGTCAGTGTTTCATCACCCTGATAACGGATCATCAGTGCCGGCTGCGGTGCGTCGAGAATCATGGCGGTCATCGCGCTTATATTGCCGGTGTGGACGATGGTCGCGCGAGTGATCGCCTCCGGGGCGGCATTGCCACCCGGAGGTTGGTGAGCCATTCCTGGCTCCGCCATGATCAGCGCTGCAGCGGAAAAGACGGCCGCCAGCCTCTTCGGGGTTGGCCGCTTCTGGTCAGTTCCGTTCATGGCTCCCCCTAGAGTTGCACGAGCAGGGTGTCTGAATCAGCGCTGGCCTCTGCCATTTCCGTATCGGCACTGCATTCCATTGCCTCGGCAGTCTGAACGGTAATGGGTGCAGAAACTGATGGCACACGGCCTTCTTCGGTATTCTTGCTGGCGAACAGCATGTACTTGCCGGCAGGTACCACGCTGCTGGTTTCCGGCATCCTGAGGTTCAGGTTGCGGCCTTCGCGGCTTTGTACCGGCAGTTCGATGGTGCGCTGATCACCGTCAATCAGGTGGGTCATTACCGTACGGCGTGTCAGCAGAACCTTGTCGATATCTTCGGCCTGGTCCACCCGGATGGTGAACTCATCGCCCGGCATCAGCGTTTCCGGCGCGGAGAGAATCTCCGGGCGGTCATTGCGCATGGCGTAAGGCGGTGTATAGATCTCGAAGCTTGGGTCGCGGCCGTCGTTGGGTGAGAGGCCGAAATCTTCCAGATTGATATGAGACAGATACGCGGTGTTGATAGGCGCGTGGCCACCCACCAGAACCCGGCCGTCCGGCAGCAGAATGGCGGTGTTGTGGTAGGTGCGCGGGCGCTTGCCCATGGCCATTTCGGTCCAGGTGCCGGTCTCGGGATCAAACTTCTCTGCGGTCATGATCGGGCCTTCCAGGCCGGGTCCAGCCACACCGTCACGGTCGCCACCACTGAACACCATGACGGTGCCATCAGGCATGACCACGTTGGTGCCATACCAGCGTGGCTGATTCAATGATTCGGTCAGGCGGGATTCATATTCGATCTCGTCACCGTTGGTGCGTACCGTGTCGATACGGCTCTGATCGGTCGGCAGGTATCCACCCGGATTGGTGAGCAGGGCGTAGCTGGGCACGCCGCCGGCGGTTAGCAGTTCAACGTCGGTGTACTCACCATTCTCGTTCGGCTTGAGTGGCAGCATGGTGGACGAAGTGGAGCCGCGCATACCACCTCCAATGGCGGTTTTCAGTGTTTCCTCGTCGATGTCCAGCTCGCTGGCGGTGGTCTGCAGGTCGGCGTCGGACTCAAGCAGGTCGCCCAGCAGAGACGATCCCTGCTCCGGCGAGAGATTGGTGATGTTGAGTGTGCTGCTCAGCTCGGCCAGCCCGGCCTCGTCCAGCCGCAGGGGCAGGCCGGCGTAGCCGATATCGGTCCAGCTCTGTTCCGCCGGATTGAATGTGGCCACAATATTCCACAAGGCCTGATCATAGCCCTCACCAAACGGATTGAAAGCCTGGCCGCCGGCATTGTAGAGCACATGGCCATTGGGCAGCAGGTGCATGCGGGGATACAGCGGTAGCGAACGGTCGGCGGTGGACGGGTTCTGGGTCCAGGTACCACTGCACGGATCGAAGGTTTCGGTCTGCACCACGTTGCGACCCGAATTCAGCGGGTCTTCCGGGTAGACGGGTTTGAGCAGCTTGGTCACACCGCTGGCCACAAACACCTTGCTGTCTGGCAGGGTCACCAGGGAGGGATACCAGCGCCCGTAGTTCATGTCGCCGGTCTGGGTCCAGGTGTTGGTTTCAGCATCGAAGATGCGGGAGTTCTTGATACCTTCCAGTTCCACCGCGCCAGCCTCGGTGTAGTAGTCAGTGCCACCAACGGCCATGACACTGCCATCGGCCATGCCGATTACATCCGAGCAGAACAGCGCACCGTCGTTCTTGTCGGTGTCATCCGCGGTATCCAGTGTGCCATCCAGCAGGGTGTCGTTGAAGATGGTTTCACTGTCGTTGCCGTCGGGGTTGGCTCCCGCTCGCAACGGGCTTGGCTTCAGCCACTCGGGCTGGTCGTCGTCGCCCAGCGACAGCACCCGGCTCTGGTCGTTAACGGATACCTCACCAAACTCGGCAACAATGGAGAGCTCCACATCTTCGGTACCTTCAAGCGCATTCAGGTAGAGAATGCGGCCATCCTCCAGGAGCGCCACGGTTCCGGCGGAGGGTTTGCACTCCTGCAGGCCTTCGGCGTTGGTCACGCATTTTTCGTCGGTTTCCACGGTCTCACCGTCGACAATAATGGTGGGCTCCGCAAACGGGTCACTGAATGCACCGGTGGGTGAGTAATCTTCCCTGAACGTTGTTTCAGCGGCAGTACTTTCCTGATTGGCCGCAGCGCTTTGCTGATTCGCTGAGGTTTTCCCGGCAGAGGTGTTGTCATCATCGTCGGATTCGCCGCCACAGGCGGCGAGGGCCAGTGTGCCCAAGGCAAGGGCGATGTGCCGGTAGAGTGGTTGTACTTTTGAACTCATCCTTTGCTCCTCGAAATTGTTTTTGTAGAGAGGGGTGGCGGATGGAGCCACCCCTCTCTACCACGGACGAGGAGTCAAAAAGGTTGCAGTTGTCGGACAGTTTTTCTGAAATATTGTCGGACAAAGAGTTGTGGTCAGGTACCCAGATCCCCCAGCAGCGCGCTTAGCGTGGCTTTGCCTTTCTTCTGGTTGGCTTCCACATCCAGGTCACCGGTGCCTTCCCAGCGCAGGTCGTCTTCCGGCAGTTCGTCCAGAAACCGGCTGGGGATGGTTTCCAGTTTTTCACCGTACTGCTTGCGCTGGGCGGCGAAGGTGAGGGTGAGGGTTTCCCGGGCCCGGGTGATGCCCACGTACATCAGCCGCCGCTCTTCCTCGATGTTGCCTTCCTCGATGCTGGAGCGGTGGGGCAGGATTTCCTCTTCCAGGCCCATGATGAACACGTGAGGAAATTCCAGGCCCTTGGACGCGTGCAGGGTCAGCAACTGGACCTTGTCGCTGTCGTCCTCTTCCTCCCGCTGCTCCATCATGTCCCGCAGAATCAGGCGGCTGATGGCGTCCTCGATGCCGATCTCGTCCGCCGTGCCCTTGCCGTCATCGAGCATGCGCTGGATGGATTCCACCAGGTACCAGATGTTCTCCATCCGTTTCTCAGCCTGCTTTGGCGAGCCGGAGTGCAGGTGCAGCCATTCCTCGTACTCGATATCGGTGAACAGTTGCTTGATTACCGGAATCGGATCTTCGCTGTGCAACCGCTCGCAGGTGTTATCCACCCAGTGGGCGAAGCGCCGCAGCCGGTCGAGACCTTTCTCGGTGACATGGGTTTCCGCCCCCATATCGCCCAGCGCCCGGAACAGGCTGACGTTGCGGGAGCGGGCATAGTGGCTCAACTGTTCCAGGGTTCGGGGGCCGATTTCCCGCCGGGGTACGTTCACCACCCGCAGGAAAGCGGCATCGTCGTCCGGATTGACCAGCAGCCGCAGGTAGGACATGGCGTCCTTGATCTCGTTCTTGGAGAAAAACGACTGTCCGCCGGAGATGCGGTAGGGAATCTGGTAGGCCTGCAGCTTCATTTCCAGCAGGCGGGCCTGGTGGTTGCCCCGGTAGAGTACCGCAAAATCCCGGAAGGCCTGGCCCTTCTTGAGTTTCTGGTCAAGGATTTCCGTGGCCACCCGCTCGGCTTCCGCGTCTTCGTTGCGGCAGCGCACGATACGCAGTTCATCCCCGGTGGTGTGGTCGCTCCACAGGGCCTTCTCGAACACGTGGGGATTGTTGGCGATGACCGTGTTGGCGCAGCGAAGGATACGGACGGTGGAGCGATAGTTCTGCTCCAGCTTGACGATCTTCAGGCTGGGAAAATCTTCCTTCAGCTGAGCCAGGTTTTCCGGACGCGCGCCGCGCCAGGCGTAGATGGACTGGTCGTCATCCCCCACCACGGTAAACGCGGCACGCTCTGCCACCAACAGTTTGACCAGCTCGTACTGGCACACGTTGGTGTCCTGGTACTCGTCCACCAGCATGTAGCGGATTTTCCGGCGCCATTTCTGCAGTACCTCCGGGTTGTCGCGGAACAACTGCACCGGCAGCAGGATCAGGTCGTCGAAATCAACCGCGTTGTAGGCCTTGAGGTACTCGTTGTAGTAGCGATAGATAATCGCAATGCGCTGTTCCCGCTCATCCGCGGCCCGGCTCCAGGCATCCTGGGGGCTGCGCATGGCGTTTTTCCAGGACGAGATGGTCATCTGGACATCCGACAGCTCGTCGCCGGCATCCGCGCTGGCTTCCCGCATCATCAGGTCCTGCAGCAGGGCCTTGGCGTCTTCGGCATCGAAAATGGAGAAGCCGGGGTGGTAGCCCAGGTGTTCATGTTCCTCGCGGATCATGTTCAGCCCGAGGTTATGGAATGTGGAGACAATCAGGCCCCGGGTCAGCTTGCGGTCTACCAGGCGGCCGACGCGTTCCTTCATTTCCCGGGCTGCCTTGTTGGTAAAGGTGACCGCGGCAATGTGCCGCCCCGGGATGCCCAGGTGCTCAATCAGATAGGCCACCTTGCGCGTGATTACGCTGGTTTTGCCACTGCCGGCACCGGCCAGTACCAGTAAGGGGCCGTCTGCATACCGAACGGCTTCACTTTGTCGCGGGTTGAGCATGTTCACAAATATGGGCGCCAAATCGGATTTAAATGGGTGAACTCAGGAAGCGGATATTCTACACCAGCAGGACTTGCTGTACCTTGAGGATCTATCAGCTATTCTTGAGGGAATGGAGATGTTTGCTCACCAGGAACGGGACGCTTGTTGATGACCCTGGCTGTAAAATCGTTTAATTCCGGCCATGTGCGCCTGTTGGTACTGACACCCGAGTACTCGGATTTTCTGTGGCTGGGAGCGTTACTGGCGGATGACCGGGAAATGGAACCGGATCTGACCTGGTGTCCCGACCTGATTGACTGCGATGACCTGATCCGCAATACCCACTTCGATGTCATTCTCTGGGACTGCGTGTTTCATGGTGGCTCCGAAGATGCCTTCCTGCAATACCTCTCGGTGTCCAGCAATGACAAGCCGGTGCTGGCCCTGAGCGCAGAGCCGGCAGCGGAGAGAGCGCCCGAGCTGTTTGCCAATGGCGCGGCAGACTATCTTTGCCGTCAGTCGCTGGATGGATGGAATCTGCGCCGGTCGGTCCGTTGCCTCTGGTACCGGCAGCAGCTGTCCGAGTCTGCCCATGGTCAGCTTGGCCGAGAGGTTGCCAGCGGGTTTATCAATCGCGACCTGTTTTTTGATCGCCTGCAACAGGCGCTGCTGAGGGCTGAACGGGCCAGCCAGCGGCTGGCCCTGTTGCACATCAACCTCGATGACTTTCGCAGCTTCAATGAATCCTTCGGTTACCAGAAGAGCGATCAGATCATGCTCAAACTGGCCGAGCGCCTGCGCCAGAACCTGCGGCGTATCGATTCGCTGATGCGCATTGGTGGTGACGAGTTCGCCATTATTGTCGAGAAGGTGGAAGACTCGCTGGATATCACCCAGATTATCCGCAAGATTGTAACTGCCCTCGGAGAGCCTATCAGTATCGACAGTCAGAACGTGGTGGTCAGTGCCAGCCTGGGTGTCGCGACCTATCCTGAAGCCGGGGACAGCCCGGAGAACCTCCTGCGGCGTGCCAACCGGGCCATGTTCGAGGCCAAGCGTGACCCGGGCACCAGCTACCGCTTCTATGATCGTCAGTTGCACATTACCGCCGGGTATCAGCTGCGGCTTGAGGCCGACCTTCGCAATGCCCTGCGGGGTAATGAGCTGGAGGTGTACTACCAGCCCAGGATTGACCTGGCCACGGAGGAAGTTCGAGGGGTGGAATGCCTGTTGCGCTGGAACCATCCGGAGAGGGGGCTGGTGGGGCCGGACGAATTTATTCCCGTTGCCGAACGCAGTGGTCTCATCGTGCCTATCGGCTACTGGGTAATCGAGCAGGCCTGCAAGCGCCTGCAGGAGTGTTCGGAGCTGGGACATCCGGGGCTGGTCTTCGCAGTGAATCTTTCATTCCGGCAGTTCCACGACCGCAAGATGACCGAAACCATCTTCAGGATTATCTTCAATGCCAATATCGACACCAGCCTGCTGGAGCTTGAACTGACTGAAAGTGCGATGATGCACGATCCCGAATATGCCCAGCGATGCCTGCGGGAGCTCAACCAGCTTGGTATCAGTTTTGCCCTGGATGACTTCGGTACCGGTTTCTCGTCACTCAGTAACCTGCAGCACCTGCCCATCTCCCTGGTCAAGATCGACAAGTCCTTTGTCCAGGAACTGGGGCAGTCAGCGGATGCCGAACACATCATCCGCGCTATCATCAGTCTGGCCCACAGCCTGCAGATCAGTGTGGTGGCTGAAGGCGTGGAAACCGAAGGCCAGCTGGAATTCCTGCGCCAGCAACACTGCGACGAAATCCAGGGATACTATTACGCCCGCCCCATGCCATGGCAGGACCTTGTTCAATTCCTGGACAACCGCACCCGGTCTGCTTGCCTGCAGCAATAACCCGCTGTACCTTTGCGCTTTGACTCGTAAGCATCAGATGAGGTTGCATGAACAGTATCATCAGGCGGATTGCCGACGAACTGGGTGTTCGTGAACAGCAGGTTAATGCCACCGTGGAAATGCTCGACGGTGGTGCCACGGTTCCGTTTATTGCCCGTTACCGCAAGGAAGTGACCGGCTCGCTGGACGACAGCCAGCTGCGTACGCTGGAAGATCGCCTGCGTTACCTGCGGGAGCTGGAAGACCGCCGCTCCACCATTCTCAACAGCATCGATGAACAGGGCAAACTGACGGAGGAGCTGCGTGCGAGCATTGACGCCGCCGACACCAAGAACCGCCTGGAAGACCTTTACCTGCCGTACAAGCCCAAGCGGCGCACCAAGGCCCAGATAGCCCGTGAGGCTGGGCTGGAACCCCTGGCCGATGCACTTTACAGCGACCCGACCCTGGAACCGGAGCAGGTGGCGGAGGGCTACCTGAACCCGGACGCCGGCATTACCGACACCAAAGCCGCGCTTGATGGCGCCCGTTATATCCTCATGGAGCGTTTTTCCGAGGATGCGGAGCTGCTGGGCGACCTGCGGGATTTTATCTGGCAGCAGGGCCAGCTCAAGGTCACCGTGGTGGCGGGCAAGGAAACGGAAGGCGCCAAGTTCCGTGATTATTTTGATCATGTGGAGCCGCTGAAAAAGGTCCCTTCCCACCGCGCCCTGGCTATCCTGAGGGGCCGCAACGAAGGCGTGCTGACCTATTCCATTGTGGTGGGAGATGCCGAAGACGATCGTCGCCAGCCGCATCCGGCCGAACAGCGTATCGCTGCCCGCTGGAATGTCCGTGATAATGGCCGCGCTGCCGATCGCTGGTTGTCGGACGTGGTGCGCTGGACCTGGCGGGTAAAACTCTCCACCCAGATTGAAACCGACCTGATGGCGCAGGTAAGGGAAGCGGCGGAAACCGAAGCCATCAACGTGTTCGCTGCCAACCTGAAAGATCTGTTGTTGCTGGCGCCCGCCGGCCCCCGCCCGACATTGGGGCTGGACCCCGGCCTGCGTACCGGTGTGAAAGTCGCCATCATCGACGGCACCGGCCAGGTGGTGGGCCATGGCGGTATTTTCCCGCATGCACCCCGCAACCAGTGGGACCAGTCCATCGAGCAGCTGGCCAACTGCTGTCGCCAGTACAAGATTGAGCTGATTGCCATCGGCAACGGCACCGCCTCCCGGGAGACGGAAAAACTGGTGGCGGACCTGTGCAAGCGTTATCCGGAACTGAAACTGGCGCGGATTGTGGTCAGTGAGTCCGGGGCATCGATTTACTCCGCGTCAGAGTTTGCCTCCCGCGAACTGCCGGATCTGGACGTGACCATTCGTGGTGCGGTATCCATCGCCCGCCGCCTGCAGGACCCGCTGGCAGAGCTGGTCAAGATTGAACCCAAGTCCATCGGCGTGGGTCAGTATCAGCACGACGTATCACAGGTTCAGTTGGCCCGCAGTCTGAACGCGGTGGTGGAAGACTGTGTTAACGGCGTGGGTGTCGACCTGAATACCGCCTCCATTCCCCTGCTTGCAAGGGTTTCCGGACTTAACCAGAGCATTGCCGAGAACATTGTCGATTTCCGTAACCACAATGGCGTATTCCGTGATCGCAAGCAGTTGCTTAAAGTGTCGCGCCTGGGTGACCGGACTTTCGAGCAGGCGGCGGGCTTCCTTCGTATTGCCGGCGGCGACAACCCGCTGGACCGGTCCTCCGTTCACCCGGAAGCCTATGGTGTGGTTGAAGCCATTGCCCGGAAGAATAATCGCAAGGTTGAGGGCATCATCGGTGACGCCCCGTTTCTGCGTTCCCTGAACCCGCAGGACTATGTGACCGATCAGTTTGGTCTGCCGACCATAAAGGATATTATTGCAGAACTGGAAAAGCCTGGCCGTGATCCGCGCCCAGAATTCCGGTTTGCCAGTTTTGAGGAAGGGGTGGAAACCCTCGGTGATCTCAAACCGGGCATGGTATTGGAAGGTTCGGTTACCAACGTTACCAATTTCGGGGCGTTCGTGGATATTGGCGTGCATCAGGATGGGCTGGTACATATCTCCGCGCTGTCCAACACCTTCGTAAAAGACCCGAGGGAAGTGGTCAAGGCGGGTGATATCGTCAAGGTCAAGGTAATGGATGTGGATATCCCGAGAAAGCGGATTGCACTTTCCATGCGTATGGATGACCAGCCGGGCGAGAAGTCAGACCATCGTGCAGGCAGTGGCAGCAAGAGCAAACCCGCTGCCAGGAATGAGCGCCAGAAAAGCAGTGGCAGCCCGCAAAAGGGTGCCATGGCGGGAGCACTGGCGCAGGCGCTGGCATCAGCTCGCAAAGACGGCCGTTAACCCGCGCCAACTCACACAATCGTTATGGCTGCCGGTTGCCCCGGCAGTCGTTCAAGCAGGAGCCATTCATGGGTGAATCCCGCCATCAGCTTTTTCAGCAGTTCACGGCCAGTCAGTGGACAGGGTTCAGAAAGGGCGTGGAAAAAGAAGGCTTGCGGGTCGATCGCAACGGCTTTATTGCCCAGACACCGCATCCGCGCTCCCTGGGCTCCACGCTGACCCATCCTCGTATCACCACGGATTACTCCGAAGCCCTTCTGGAGCTGATTACGCCAGTGTTTGACAGCACCCGTGGCATGCTTGACTCCCTCCGGGATATTCACCGGTTTGTACAGCATCACCTGGGGGACGAAGTCTTCTGGGCGGCCAGCATGCCCTGTGAGCTGGACGGCGATGAAAGCATTCCCATCGCCGAATACGGAACAGCCAATATAGGGCGTCTCAAGCACGTTTACCGCCAGGGGCTGGCAGTACGTTACGGGCGCATGATGCAGAGCATTGCCGGTGCCCATTACAACCTGTCACTGCCGGACAGCTTCTGGAACCTGTGGCAGCAGGCGGTTGGCAACCAGCAAAGTCTCCAGGACTTCAAGTCAGACCAGTACTTCTGGCTGATTCGCAACTTCCGCCGCCGCAGCTGGCTGCTGATGCTGCTGTTCGGAGCCTCCCCGGCTCTGGATGCCAGCTTTGTGGCGGGTGTGCGCCATGATCTGGCCAGGTTCAGCGATGACACCTGGTATGGCCCGGATGCCACCTCACTGCGCATGGGCGACCTGGGCTATCACAACAATGCCCAGGCCTCGCTGAATATCTGTTTCAACGAGCTCAAGACCTACACCGACACTCTGGCCCGGGCGATTCATACCCCCTGGCCGCCTTATGAGGAAATCGGCACCCGGCGCAACGGCGAGTTCATCCAGATCAATACCAGTGTGCTGCAGATCGAGAACGAGTATTACAGCGCCGTGCGCCCCAAGCGGACTACCGAGCGTGAGGAAAAGCCGATTCAGGCGCTGGAATCCCGCGGCGTGGAATACATTGAGGTGCGCTGCCTGGATCTGGACCCGTTTTCTCCGGTCGGGGTCAACGAAAGCCAGATTGATTTCCTGGACCTGTTTCTGCTGGACTGCCTGCTGTCTGACAGCCCCCGTATCGACGACGATGAATGCGAGCGCCTGGATGACAACTTCCAGGATGTGGTCGCCAGGGGCAGGAATCCGGAGCTGAGACTATGCCGTGCCGGTGAGCCGATCGCCGTGGGTGATGCTGCCCGGGCCCTGCTGGATCGCCTGGAGCCGCTGGCGGAACAGCTGGACGGCTGGAACGGCGATGATGCCTACCGTCGGTCCCTTGGGGACCAGCGGGCCAAGTTGGACGACCCGCTCCAGGTGCCTTCGGCGAGGGTGCTGGATGCCATGGAAAGCTCCGGTATGGGGCACCGGGAGTGGGGGCTCGAGATCTCCCGCCGTCATCAGCAGACGCTGCGGGGTGAGGGCCTGCCAGATGAGGTTATGGCGGCGTTCGAGAAAATGAGCAGGGATTCCCTGGCAGAACAGGCCGCCATGGAGCAAAGCGACAACCAGCCCTTTGCCGAATTTCTGGAGCAGTACCTGCGTTCCTGAAGTGAATAATGTGGTTCCGGCCCGGTTTCACACTCTCTCCGGACCTGTCGCACAGAAATGTAACAAAAGTTTGTCAGGCCCTGCGGGCACTGTTAATTTCTGTACGCAGAAAGGCACCGTTTGATGGTGGCTGCACAGGTAAATGGAGAACCGACATGGCCAGAGACATCAAGCTGGGATGGGATGTGGAATCCCTGAACAAGGCCTACCGCCAGGGCTATATGGCTGCTTCCATGGGCATGGACCGCAGCCGCTGCCCGTACCGGGGTGACGTTGTGATTGCCGCCTGGGAGGCAGGTTGGGAAGACGCCGAACAGGTTGCCAGAGAATCGCAGCCCGTGGATGATCTGTTTTCCCGCATTGCCTGAACCGGGCGGCCATTGCCCGGTATCTACTTCTGCACCACAAATTCGGTAAATAACACGCCGGTGATGCTCTCGCCGGTTTGCTGCTCTTCCAGTACCGCATTAATCCTGTTGGCGGCTTCTTCACGCAGTGCCTGCTGCTTCTCGTTTCCGGACAATTGCCCGGTATCCGTCTGCTCCCCGAACAGCATGACCAGCTCGTGGCGCAACCTCGGCATGTGTGCTTCCACGGCGTCGCGAGTGGTCTCCCTGGACGCCCGAATGGTGACAGATGCCTTGAGGTAGGTCAGCTTGTTGCCCGGCTCGCCCACATGGGTCACGAAAGGCGGGTCCATCTCGATGTAGTCGGTGATGCCCGGCTCCTGCTCCTCCTGGGCCTCCGGTTCTGCATCTTCCTCTTCCTGGGCCAGGGTTGCCGGGGCAAAGGGCAGGGTGATCAGCAGTGCCAGTAAAAGGTGCTTTGGCTTTAGTGTCATAGGCTTGAAGTTCGTATTGGGTTAAGGTTAAGGGGCTGGGCGCCCGCAGGCTCCATTGCTGCTGGGAGAATAGCAGGGTCGATGCAGGGTTGCAGCATCTGGTGGTCTCGCCCCTGTGGCGGGACGAACTGTCTGACATGAATGTTGATCAGAGGTACGCATTTGAATTCCAGAACCGTTTTTTTCCTGATATTTCTGGTTTGCGCCGGTCTGCTGGGTGTGGCCTTCTACATGGAGCACTTCATGGGGCTGGAGCCCTGTCCTCTTTGCTGGCTGCAACGCTTCGGTTTCATGGCCGCGGGGCTGGTCAGCCTGCTGGCAGCTCTGCACGGCCCGCAGGGGTTCGGAATCAGAATCTACGGCCTGCTTCTGGCGTTGAGCGCCGGGGCCGGCCTTGGTGTGGCCGGTCGTCAACTCTGGCTGCAGAGCCTGCCTGCAGACCAGGTTCCGGCGTGCGGTCCCTCAGTGGACTATATGCTGGATGTGATGCCCTGGATGGAAGTGCTGGCTACCGCTCTCAAGGGCACGGGAGATTGTGCCGAAGTGACCTGGCGTTTTCTCGGGCTCAGCATCCCAGGCTGGACCGCAGTCTTTTTTACCCTGCTGGTTATCATAGGCCTCATCCTGTTGTTCAGGCCGCGCAAAAAGTCTGGCTGGATACAGGGCTGAAACGGTTGCGACGGACCGTCAGCATGGGGTAACTTGAGACTCGTCAGAACAAGAAGAACCAAATCAGAACCCGGTAACCGGAGATAGGCGTCATGTTGGATAATTGCCGTAATGCCAGGGAGCGTTGGGGTGGTGTCAGCGAACTGATTGACCGTTGGCTGAAAGAAAGGCAGGAGTTGCTGGTGCACTATTGCGATTTGTCCGGTGCCACGGACTACTCGCAAACAGAGGCACTGCGTGAAAAATTCGTGAGGCTCTGCGAGGTACTGGTCGATTACGTATCAGCAGGGCACTTCGAGATCTACGAGCAGTTGGTACAGGAAGCCAGGGAGTTCAATGATGGTGGCCTGGAACTGGCCGCAAGACTGTACCCGAAGATCGAACAGACCACGGAAACGGCACTGAATTTCAATGACCGTCTCAATGGCCAGTCACTGACCGAGAGCGAAGTCCGCGAGTTGTTCCAGCAGCTCTCGGAGCTGGGTGAGACTCTGGAAAGCCGCTTTGAGATGGAAGATTATCTGATTGAGCATCTTCATAACGCCCACGCAGACAAAGTCATGTCGTCAGCGTGATCCGGTGTGTACCGGTTCTTCCCCGCCATCAACAGATGATGGGGGGAAGAAGCCGGCGTGATGTCATTATTCCGGGTTGATTTCCAGCAGTTCCACGTCGAATATCAGCGTCTCGTTGGGGCCGATCCTCTGATTGCCGCCCTGGCCGTAAGCCAGATCCGCGGGAATGTACAGCCTGGCCCTACTGCCTTCAGACATCAGCTGCAGGCCCTCGGTCCAGCCCGGAATAACCTGATTCAGGCCGAATGTGACCGGCTCACCGCGTTCCCGTGAGCTGTCGAACACCTCACCTGAAATCAGCTCGCCTGTATAGTGAACCCGGACACGATCTTCCGGTGTCGGCTTGTCGCCTTCGCCCTCTTCAAGAATCTCATACTGCAAGCCTGAATCGGTGGTTTCGACACCGTCCCGTTCTGCGTTCTCGGCCAGGAATTCCTCACCCGCCTCGCGGTTCTTGGTGGCGAGTTCGTCTGTCTGTGCCGATTCCTGCTCCTGGAGCTGGGTCTGGTAGGCCATCAGCGCTTCCTGGATTTCCTCGCGGCTCATGCGGGTCTGTTCTTCGTCGCCAGCGTGGCCATGTTGAATGCCCTGCAGAAACTGGTCCATTTGCAGATCTGGCAGATCGTTGCCCATGCGCTCTCCCATCACCAGACCCATGCCATAGCTTACCTTTTCATCGGTAGAGTCCAGTGCGGGGTCGTCCCGGGTTGCATCCTGGGGAGATGAGCAGCCGGCCATGATACCGGCAACCGCCAGTGCGATCAGGGTTTTGTTCATTGCCTGTTCCTTAATTATCGTTACTGTTGAATGATCACGAACGCAGAGAAGGTAGCGGGTTCTGTCGCCGGATGCCACTGAACAAGTGTTAAGGGAGGAGTAACGGCAGCGTTAGCTGCCGTTGTTCGCGGTGTCGGGTGTCAATGCAAACGGGGCCCGGTAGGGAGATTGCCAGTCGGTTTCCGGATCAGCGGTCTGCGGGCGCAAGGGCTCGTTTTCGCCTCTCTCTATGGCAAGGGCATTCCAGGGGCCCTGGGCCGGTGGTTTGTCAGCGTAATGCCAGCTACCGTCACTGCTTTGCCACTTGAAGACGATATCCGGTCCCTCGGTGGGTATGGGCGAGGGAACCAGTCCCTCAAAAGAGGGGATATCCACGCTGGCTTCGGTTTCAGCGGGTGTGGTTGATGTAGTTGCCGGGTCGTTGAGGCCGAAGACAATCAGCGCAACAAGAACACCCAGTGCGGGAAAGGCCAGCCGGATCAGCCATTTCATCAACATGGCTTGTTATCTCCATTTGAGAGTGTCGACAGTTCTCTGGCAAGTGTATCCAGCATTCTGCCGGTCCCGTTATCCATTGTATTCTCCGGTGCCGCAGCGAAAAGGTTATTCCGGGCCAGACTGGCCGTGGCTTCTTCACCCGAGCCTGTGGATGTATCTGAAACCAGGGCCTGATAGGCCAGTGCCAGCTCCACCCGCTCTGCTTCAAGTTCACTGCGGGCTATGGACTCCCTTACCTTAGCAGTGCGAGAGTCGTTTTTCGTTATGTATTTTCGCGCAGACCTGAGCGGCTCGGTCACCTGCTTTCGCCAACTTGTTACCGCGTCAGCTTCGTGCCCGGAAAACCTGCGTCTGCAGGATGTCAGCCAGGCCGCACAGAGAATCCGCGTAACACTCCAGCCAAGCTCTTGCAGCTCCAGGCACGTTTGCTGCGCACGGGGCAATGCCCAGAACCGGCAGGCAAATTGCCAAAGCGGGTTTTCCGGATCCGCATCCTCAGGTATCTTGCCCCCACTACACGACATAGAGCCTCTGCCGGTTCCCTATTCAACTTTCCCTGATACCATTACGTCATGCTAACGATAACCGATCTCAGTTTACAACGGGGTGGCGTCTGGTTGCTAGAAGCCGTCAACCTGACCGTTCAGCCTGGCCAGCGGGTGGCAATAGTCGGAGCCAATGGCGCCGGGAAATCCAGTTTGTTCCAGTTATTGCTGGGGCAGCTTGCACCGGAGCAGGGTAGCGTGTCTTTACCCGGTGGCTGTCGCATTGCCCACATGGCCCAGGAAGTGGCTGCCTCATCACGCAGTGCCAGGGATTTTGTGCTGGACGGTGATCACGACCTGCGCCGAATGGAGGCAGAGCTGGCGGCTGCCGAAGAGCGTGGTGATGATCATGCGGTTGCGCGTATTCATGGTGAGCTGGATGTCCACGAGGCCTGGTCTGCGCCGCGTCGCGCCGAATCCCTGCTGCGGGGGCTCGGGTTCTCGGATGCCGACGCTGACCGGCCGGTTTCTTCGTTTTCCGGGGGCTGGCGGATTCGCCTCAACCTGGCCCAGGCATTGATGCGCCCTTCGGACCTGCTGCTCCTGGACGAGCCCACCAACCACCTGGACCTGGATGCCTGCCTGTGGCTGGAAAACTGGCTTCGACGCTACGAAGGCACGCTGTTGTTCATTTCCCATGACCGGGACTTCATGGATCGTGTGGCTACACATCTGGTGCATTTCGATCAACGAAAACTGGAGCTGTATACGGGTAATTACTCAGCCTTTGAAACCCAGCGCAGTGAGCGTATCGCCCAGCAGCAGGCCGGTTATGAGCGTCAGCAGGCCAGAATTGCCGAGATCCAGCGATTCATCGACCGTTTCAAGGCCAAGGCAACCAAGGCGAGACAGGCCCAGAGCAGGGTCAAGGCCCTTGAGCGTATGGAGAAAATCGCACCGGCCCATGTGGACTCGCCGTTCAGTTTCGAGTTTCCGGTGGCCGACAAGGTATCCAATCCATTGCTGTCCATCCGCAACGGTGCGGCCGGATACGGCGAAACAGTGGTTCTTGAGGGAATCAACCTGTCGTTGTTGCCGGGAAGCCGGATTGGCCTTTTGGGCCCCAATGGTGCAGGCAAATCCACGCTCATGGATGCCCTTCGGGGTGAGCGCACGCTGCTGCGGGGCGAACGCACCACCGGGGAACACCTGGCCATAGGTTATTTCGCCCAGCACCAGCTGGAGTCCCTGGATCTGGATGCCAGTCCCTTCCTGCACCTGCAGCGCCTCGCCCCCAGGGCATCTGAGCAAAGCATCCGTAACTTCCTGGGCGGCTTTGATTTTCATGGCGACGGTGCGCTGAGCCCTATCCGCTCGTTCTCAGGTGGCGAGAAAGCCAGGGTGGCCCTGGCGGTCATCGCCTGGCAGAAGCCCAATCTGCTGTTGCTGGATGAGCCCACCAACCACCTGGATCTGGAAATGCGGCAGGCGCTGACCATGGCGCTGCAGAATTTCGACGGGGCAATCGTGGTGGTCTCCCACGATCGTCACCTCCTGCGCAACACCGTGGATGATTTCTGGCTGGTGAACGACGGCCGTGTCACTGAATACGACGGTGATCTGGAAGATTATGAGCGCTGGCTGGCGGATCGGCGCAAGGATGAAACCGAAGCACCCAGGCGCGAAGCCGGCGGGGTTGATGGGGCCAGTAGTCAGGCCCAGGCGGCGGGCGCTGCGGCCGGTGAGAATGCCGAAGACCGCAAGGCCCGCAAGCGGGCAGAAGCGGCGATCCGACAGAAGCTCAGCCCCTATCGCAGGAAACAGGCGGCGCTGGAGAAGGAAATGGACAAGCTTCAGTCTGCGCTGGTGACCCTGGAGCAGCAACTTTCCGACCCCGATCTGTATGCCGACCAGGGCAAACAGAAGCTGAAGGAATTACTGGGGCAGCAGGCCGCCGCCAAAAGCCGTCTGGCCGAAGTGGAAGCAGAGTGGCTTGAAACCAGCGAAACCGTGGAGGATCTCGAAGCAGAGCTGTTGCCCTAGACTTTGACTTCCAGAGTGAAATCCTGCTTGGACAGGTAGTCACGCTCGTTTTCAAGGTCGGCAAGGGTAAGTGGGCGATCATCCAGCCAGCCGGAAGGAAACTCCACCGTCAGGCCATTGGTGGACGGGCGCAGGCGAAGTTCCGGTGGCTGTTCGTGGTTGCGCGGGTGCTGGAGCAATACCGCCAGGCGCACCAGAACGCAGAGATAGCGCAGGCGGGGAATGTCTTCCGGGGCCAGGCCCTCGAAGATCGCAGACGAGAACTTGCGCCGGTGCCCTCGCACCAGCGTTGCCAGGTCCCGCTGGAATTGCTGACTGAAACCGGGCAGATCGGAATAACGCAGCAGGTAGGCGCCATGCTTGTGGTACTGGCTGTGGGAAATGGTCAGGCCGATCTCATGCAACCGGCAGGCCCAGCGTAACACCTCCTCGTCTGCCGGTGTGTTCAGTGCCCAGGAATCGGCTACCTGTCGCCAGGCGACAATCGCCGTCTCCTCCACGGCAGCACCGTGCTCCTGGTCAACGTGATAGCGCTCCTGCAGGGCCTGGATGGTGCGCTCCCGCACATCTTCATGCTGGATCCGCCCGGCAATATCGTAGAGCAGGCCTTCACGGAGGGCGCCGTCAGCAAAAGTCATGTCCTTGATCTGCAGCGACTGGAACGCCCCCATCAGAATGGCAAACCCGGCCGGGAAAATGCTCTGGCGGTCAGTGCGCACACCCAGGTCGCCGAGCTTCTCCACCTTGCCCATATCCACCAGGCGTTTTCGGAGCTCGGTCATTGCTTCGAGGGTGATAATGCCGTCAGTGATCTTGAGGCTGGCCAGCACGCTGGAGATGGCCTTGATCGACCCCGATGAGCCCACCGCGCTTTCCCAGCCCTTGTTACGGAAGTGCTGGCGGATATTGAGCAATTCCTGCTCGGCATGGGTTATTGCCCGGTCCATCTGCTTGCGGGTGATCTTGCCATCCGGAAAATAACGGTTGCGGAACGACACGCAGCCCATATGCAGGCTTTCCAGGTCCTGGGGTTCGAACCGTTCCCCGATGATAAACTCGGTGCTGCCACCGCCGATATCAATCACCAGCCGCCGGCCACTGTCATCCGACAGGGTATGTGACACGCCCAGATAGATCAGGCGGGCCTCCTCCCGGCCAGCAATGATCTCCACCGGATAACCCAGAACCTCCTCCGCCCGGGCCATGAACTCCTGGGTGTTACGGGCCACCCGGAGTGCGTTGGTGCCTACCACCTGAACCGCTTCCGGTGGCATACCCTGCAGCCTCTGGGCAAACCGGCTGAGGCACGCCATGGCACGCTCCTGGGCTTCCTCGGTAAGGCGGTTGTACCTGTCCAGGCCAGCACCAAGCTGAACCTTCTCGCCCATCTTCTCAAGGGTGCGGATCTCACCGTGAACAAGGCGGGCAACCACCATGTGGAAACTGTTGGAGCCCATATCAATCGCTGCGAGCAGCTCTGGCGAGGTGGCGGAGGAGTTGGCCGTCACGTGTATTGAATTCCTTCTGCCAGGCCCTGATAAAGAGGGAAGAGAGCGTGATAAACCGCGCGGGTGACACCCCGGCAACGGCTGTTTGAAAACCAGCGACAATGCGATGGCAGGCGGAAACCGCCAGACTTGTGATTACTATAAGCGATATGTGGTGTAACGCAATGGTGCGCCGCGGGTCAGTGTAATCCGAAGCATGCCGAAGAAAGGAAGCGCTTCACATCCGCGTGATCAATCGCGTAAAGTATCGCCTACCATGACCAAGAATCGGGAAACTGAAATGAGCGGAAATATTGTAAACGTTACAGATGCCTCCTTTGAGCAGGACGTACTGCAGTCGGACGTACCGGTACTGGTGGACTACTGGGCAGAATGGTGCGGCCCATGCAAGATGATCGCCCCGGTACTGGAAGAAATGGCCGAAGAATACGAAGGCAAGCTGAAAGTCTGCAAACTGAACATCGACGAAAACGAGCAGACACCGCCCAAATTCAACATCCGCGGCATCCCCACACTCATGCTGTTCAAAAACGGCAACGTGGACGCCACCAAAGTCGGCGCCCTGTCCAAATCCCAGCTGGCTGCGTTCCTGGACAGCAATCTCTGATTGCCGCCACCGGTCAAAACCGCCCCTGAGTTGACCTCACGGGCGGTTTTTTATTGCCTCGAGCAAATCGCACGGAAGCCGCTCCTCAGGCAAGCAACCAGCCAGGCAAGTAATGCCGAGCCACCTTTCCGAAAATGTGCGGAGCCATGGATGGCGGAGCCCAAGCGTACAAGGACGTATTCAAAGCGTTTTTCGGAAAGGTGGCTTGGCATTAGTTGCCGTCTGGCAAAAAAGCCCGAAGGAACTACTCCCAACTCTGCGACCGGTCCAGATCCGAAGCCTTCTGCTCAACCCAGTGCTCACTGTCGCCACTGATCTCCTTCTTCCAGAACGGCGCCGACGTCTTCAGAGCGTCCATGATGAACTCACAGGCCGCAAACGCATCCCCCCGATGGGCACTGCAAACCCCCACAAACACAATCTGCTCACCCAGCGGCAGATACCCCACCCGATGAATAACCCGCGCCTCCCGCACATCCCAGCGTTCGGACGCCTCACGGATCAGCCCCTGGATAACCTGCTCCGTCATCCCGGGGTAATGCTCCAGAAACAGCCCCGTCACACCCTCCATATCGCCGCTGTCCCGGACCAGCCCGGTAAACGTCGCGATAGCACCCGTGCCGGACCCACTGTCACGGAGCGCCCGGTATTCCTCGGCGGGATCAAAATCCTGTTGCTCAATACGAATCACATCAGCCCCCTGTTACCGGCGGGAAAAAGGCCACCTCATCGCCGGGGTGCAATGTCTTGTCCGGTTTGGTCATCAGCTGATTGACCGCAATCATCACCGGCTGCGCGCCATCCAGCTGAGCCCAGTTTCCCCCTCTTTCAGCCAGGTCATGCAACAGCTGGCCCGCCGTCAGGCCAGGCCTGGCCTCGACCGTCAGTGAGGCCGTATCCAGCTCCTCCCGCAGGCGGGCGAAAAACTTCACGGTAATGTTGTTATCTGCAGCCATGGTTATTCCAGCAGCTCCGCAAATGAATAGTAAGTAATGGTATCACCAATACCAACGGCCGTATTTTCCGGCACTACCGCCAGGCCTTCAGCCCAGCAGGCCGCGCTGAGTACGCCCGAGCTCTGATTGGGGTAGGCGTTGACGACAGGGCCGTCCTCACCGATACCCTTGCGGGCGCGGACGTACTCCCGTCGAACCGAAGGGTTCCCGACCGAAAATCCGGCGGGCATCTGTTCGCCAGGGAGTGAAATGGACGGCCGTCCCTGGCAGGCGCGTATCAGCGGCATACCCACGACCAGGAAAGTAACCAGCACCGAGGCCGGGTTGCCGGGCAGGCCCAGCACCGGGGTGCCCTCAATGCTGCCAAAAGCCAGGGGTTTGCCCGGTTTCATGGCCATGCGCCACAGCGACAGGCTGCCGGCCTCTTCCAGCACCACGCGTACATGGTCTTCCTCACCCACCGACACGCCGCCGCTGGTAATGATCAGGTCGGCCTCCGCGGCCGCACGCTCGAAGGTGCTGCGGGTTCCGTCACGGGTGTCTGCCAGGGTCTCGCAGAGTGCGACCTCACATCCGGCTTTCGCCAGCAGGCCCAGCAATGTATAGCGATTGGAGTTGTAGATCTGTCCTGGCGCCAGGGGCTGGCCCGGGTCTACCAGCTCATCACCGGTGGTCAGAATGGCCACTCTCAGTTTCTTGTAGACTTCAATCTCGGCCACACCCATCGAGCCCAGCAGACCCATTTCCTGTGGCCGGACCTTTGTGCCCTTCGCCAGTGCCAGTTCACCCTGGGTCAGATCCTGCCCCCGGCGGCGAATATTCTGGCCTTCGCTGACCGGTGCATTGATGGTGATGCCATCTTCGGTCACCGTGACCCGCTCCTGCATGACCACCGAATCCGCACCTGCCGGAATTTCCGAACCGGTGAAAATGCGCACGGCGGTGCCGGGTTGGAAGGAGCCGGGTGCCTCGCCTGCGGCCACTCGACCAGACACCGGCAGCACAGTGGCTTCGGCGACGTCCCCGGCGCGCACTGCGTAACCATCTACCGCGCTGTTGTCAGCGGGGGGGACGTCTGCCGGAACGCTGTAGTCCCTTGCCAGCACCCGGTCCAGGCTGTTTTCAAGGGCCACCGTTTCGGTGTCTGTAACCGGACGGGCCTGGGTGACCAGACGGCTGATGGCATCGTCAACGGGGGTCAGGTCTGAACTTGCCATGAATTATCGCTCCGAACGCTCGCCAATGACTTCGTTAATACGGCTGAAAGGCTTGTCCGGCTTGCCCAGGGCCAGTCCCGAGAAATTGCAGGGGCCGTGGCGGCTGTCCAGTTGTGTGCTCAGGATGCCATTCCAGCCGGTGCGGCAGGCGCCGGTGGAACCGGGCAGGCAGAAGATGACGGTGTTATTGGCCATGCCCCCGAATGCACGGGACTGGATGGTGGAGGTGCCAATCTCACTGGCGGACAGGCGGCGGAATTCCTCGCCAAAACCTTCAATGGTCTTGTCCAGCAGCGGGATCACCGCTTCCGGTGTGCTGTCGCGCTCATGAAAGCCGGTGCCACCGGTGATAATCACCACGTTGATGCCCGGGTCCGCTATCCAGCCAGACATCAGAGCACGCACCAGGTAAACGTCATCAGGAAGAATGCGCCGGGCAATGAGCCGGTGTCCGGCGCCGGTCAGGCTGTCTTCCAGAAACTGCCCTGACGAGTCCTCCTCCACACCACGGGTGTCAGATACCGTTAACAGGGCAACGTTCAGGGGTTTCATTTCACGCGTGGTGTCGATGCTCATGGGAGTACTCCGGAGTCTGTAAAGTCATCCTGTCAGTATCCGCATCGATGGCTGTGAATGGAAGGGGAGTAACCCATCAGAGGGAGGGCAAGCCGTATTTTGTGGGGTACAGGAGGCCTGAAAACCGGAAATAGGCCCAAAAGTGTGCAACACCACTTGACATTGATATACGAGGTGGCTGATGATCGCTGTTGCCCGGCGAACGGTTGTTCTTCCTGTCTCTGGCTTTAGTACCTTTCCGGATACCATCTACACCGGTTGCTCCATCTGGCCAGCACCTAGACAACGTATACCCGATCAACCCGTTCAGGGGCATCCCTGTCATTCCAATGTTCGTTTACTTCCATTCCTGACAATCTAATAACCTATGAATCTTACTGAACTCAAGCAGAATTCCATGCCCGAATTGCTCGATATTGCGCAAGAGATGGGCCTCGATAACCTGGCCCGTTCGCGCAAGCAGGATGTGATCTTCACCATCCTGAAGAAGCATGCCAAGAGCGGCGAAGACATCTACGGTGACGGCGTACTGGAGATTCTGCAGGACGGTTTCGGCTTTCTGCGGTCTGCTGACGCTTCCTATCTGGCCGGCCCTGACGATATCTACGTCTCCCCGAGCCAGATCCGTCGCTTCAACCTGCGCACCGGTGACACGGTTGCCGGCAAGATCCGCCCGCCAAAAGACGGGGAGCGCTATTTCGCCCTGTTGAAAGTCAGCGAGATCAACTTCGACAAGCCGGATAACGCCCGTAACAAGATACTGTTCGAGAACCTGACACCGCTGTTCCCCGATGAGCGCCTGATGCTTGAAGCGGGTAACGGCAGCACCGAGGATCTCTCCTCCCGTGTTCTGGATCTGGTGGCACCCATTGGCAAGGGCCAGCGCGGCCTGATCGTTTCTCCGCCCAAGGCCGGTAAAACGCTGCTGATGCAGAGCATTGCCCAGTCCATCACCCGTAACAATCCGGAGTGCCATGTGATGGTACTGCTGATTGACGAGCGGCCCGAGGAAGTGACCGAGATGCAGCGCACCGTGCGCGGCGAAGTCATCGCCTCCACCTTCGACGAGCCCCCGGCCCGTCACGTGCAGGTGGCCGAGATGGTGATCGAGAAGGCCAAGCGCCTGGTCGAGCACAAGAAAGATGTGGTTATCCTGCTGGACTCCATCACTCGCCTGGCGCGTGCCTACAATACGGTGATTCCGTCCTCGGGCAAGGTATTGACCGGTGGTGTGGACGCCCATGCCCTGGAAAAGCCGAAGCGGTTCTTCGGTGCTGCCCGTAACGTGGAGGAGGGCGGTAGCCTGACCATCCTGGCGACAGCGCTGGTCAACACCGGGTCCAAGATGGACGAGGTGATCTACGAGGAGTTCAAGGGCACCGGCAACATGGAGATCCACCTGGATCGCAAGATTGCCGAGAAGCGCACCTATCCTGCCATCAATATCCGCAGCTCCGGCACCCGCCGTGAGGATCTGCTGATGAGTGAGGCGGATATCCAGCGTATCTGGATTCTGCGCAAGCTGCTGCACTCCATGGACGACGACACCGCGGCCATCGAGTTCCTCCTGGACAAGCTCAAGGAAACCAAGACCAACGCCGAGTTCTTTGACTCGATGAAGCGGCGTTGATTCTGCTTATGGCCTTCTTTGCGCACTGAGCTTTGGGGGCTGGCAACGCCGGGGATCGTCTCCCCGGACACGCCGTGAACCCATCCATGGGGGCTCGGCATTGCCATCCCTGGCAATGCACGGTCCGGGGAGACGATCCCCGGCGTTGCCGATCTGACTCATTGCGCGCGAACCACACTTACTGATTGCTCTCTCGTACTTTGAGTCAGATTCTGCAAAACCCGACTGTTCGCTTTGAGATTCGTTGTTCTTGCGTATAACTCGCGCTTTCTGAACAGGGTGGGGGATGCTTGTCCCAGACCCTCATTTGCCATGGATGGCAAATGGGAGCCTACATGGACGTATTCACGGCGTGTCTGGGACAAGCATCCCCCATCCTGTTCCTGCACCTGATTTTCCGGCAGCGAATCCAAACCGAACATTCGAAAATCACGTACAATGCCGGAATCAACCGGAGCAGCCAATGAAATACAACGACCTGAGGGACTTCATATCCCAGCTTGAAAAGCTTGGTGAGCTGAAGCGAATTTCAGTGGAAGTGGATCCCCACCTGGAAATGACCGAAATCTGCGACCGCACCCTGCGGGCAGGTGGTCCTGCGTTGTTGTTCGAGAACCCCAAGGGTTACGACATGCCCGTGCTGGCCAACCTGTTTGGTACCCCGACCCGCGTGGCCATGGGTATGGGCCAGGACAATGTGACCGCGCTGCGGGACATCGGCAAGCTGCTCGCGTTTCTCAAGGAACCCGATCCCCCCAAAGGCTTCAAAGACGCCATCGAGAAACTGCCGCTGTTCCGGCAGGTGATGCGCATGAGCCCGAAGGTGCTGCGCTCTGCGCCATGCCAGGATGTGGTGATTGAAAAGGATCAGGTGGATCTGTACCAGATACCGGTGCAGCACTGCTGGCCGGGGGACGCCGGGCCGCTGGTGACCTGGCCATTGGTGATTACCCGTGGCCCCCACAAGGAGCGACAGAACCTGGGTATCTATCGCCAGCAGGTGATTGGCCGCAACCGGCTGATCATGCGCTGGCTCAGTCACCGGGGCGGTGCGCTGGACTTTCTGGAGTTCCAGAAGGCCAACCCCGGCAAGCCCTATCCGGTGGCGGTTGCCCTGGGTGCGGACCCGGCCACGATTCTGGGGGCGGTAACGCCGGTGCCGGATTCGTTGTCGGAATATGCTTTTGCAGGACTGTTGCGGGGTGGCCGTACCGAGCTGGTGCAATGTGGCCTCAGTGATCTGCAGGTGCCGGCCAGTGCCGAGATCGTGCTGGAAGGCTTTATCTACCCGGATGACATGGCTCCGGAAGGGCCGTTCGGGGATCATACCGGGTATTACAACGAGGTGGATCAGTTCCCGGTGTTTACCGTGGAGCGCATGACCCACCGTAAAGACCCGATATACCACAGCACCTACACCGGTCGGCCACCGGATGAGCCGGCCATTCTCGGAGTTGCGCTGAACGAGGTGTTTATCCCCATCCTGCAGAAGCAGTTCCCCGAGATCGTGGATTTCTACCTTCCGCCGGAAGGCTGTTCCTACCGTCTTGCAGTGGTGACCATGAAGAAACAGTACCCCGGCCATGCAAAACGGGTAATGATGGGAGTATGGTCTTTCCTGCGGCAGTTCATGTACACCAAGTTCGTGATCGTCACCGATGACGATGTGAACGCGCGGGACTGGAAAGACGTGATCTGGGCCATGACAACCCGGATGGATCCGGCCAGGGATACAACGCTGGTGGAGAACACGCCGATCGACTACCTGGATTTCGCCTCGCCGGTGTCCGGGCTGGGGTCGAAGATGGGCATGGATGCCACCAGCAAGTGGCCCGGTGAAACAGACCGTGAGTGGGGCACGCCCATTACCATGTCCGATGACGTCAAAAAGCGTGTCGATGACATCTGGGACAGCCTGGGGATTGAAGTTACGCCCGATCGTCCCGACTGATATGGCCGGCGAAATTTTTCGTATCAGGCTGGCACCGTCTGCGTTGACGTATTCCGCCGCAGCGGATGAGACCCTGCTTGAAGAGGCAGGTAAGGCGGGCATCGCCGTTCCCGCCGCCTGCCGCAACGGAGTCTGCGAGCTCTGTGAAGCCCGGTTGCTCAGTGGCGACGCCCTGAACACCCGTAATCAACAACTTATTCCGGTCACCGGGCGCCTGATGATGTGTCGCACCCTGGCCCTCAGTGACCTTCAACTGGAGATACACGCCGTTATGGCATCCGGAGACAACCAGCCCCGCAAGTTCCAGGCAAAGGTGGTGGACGTCCGTTCCATCAGCCACGATGTATACCGCGTGGAACTGCAACTGCCCCGTCGCCGGGAACTGTCGTTTCATGCCGGCCAGTACCTGTCGGTCAACCTGCCGGATACCGACCCCTGCTATTTCTCCATTGCCAGCAGCCCGTCGGCAGAGTTGATCGAATTGCATATCCAGGCCACGCCGGAGTGGGTCTCTGCCCAGAGGGTGATCGATGCTCTGACCTCCGGTGGGGAAGTCACTGTTGAGCTGCCCCATGGCCGCGCCTGTCTGGCTGCAGCACCACAGAAGCCGCTCCTTTTGGTGGCAGCCGGCACCGGTTTTGCCCAGATGAAGAGCCTGGTGGATTACCTTCGGGAGACGTCCTACAACGAACCGGTGAAGCTATACTGGGGCGTTCGTCGCCACGAGGATATGTATCTCCGCTCCCTGGCCCAGCAGTGGCAGGAGGAGTGGCCTCCGTTCACCTTCCTGCCGGTAGTAGGAGATGACGAGGACAACGACTGGAGCGGACACCACGACCAATTGGTGCGCACGGTGCTGGCTTCAGGTATGGACTGGAATAACGTGGAAGTCCACGCCAGTGGGTCGCCGACGATGGTTTACACGCTGATGGATGCGCTGGTGGACGAAGGGTTACCCCAGGAAGCGTTTTTCTCCGATGTGCTGGAATACGCGCCTCGGGGGTGATTCTGCAATGTCGGATTACGCTGCGCTAATCCGACCTACGGGTGTTCCCCGTAACTCCAGCCAATGTAGGTCGGATTAGGCAAAGCCGTAATCCGACAGCCAAATCCTACCCAATCAGGCCTTCGGCATCGGCAAATCCGGCAGGCCACTGTCTTTGACCAGCCCCTGCATCAGCAACTTCACACTATGCTCACCCTCGCCCATATGGGCATTCAGGCGGCTAAGCTCGGCCATGGTCTCGCGGCTGCGGCGTAGTTTCAGGCTGGTTTCGAAGTACTCCCGGGCCTTGCCCCAGAGTTCGTTGCGCAGGCTCAGGCGGCCCAGTGCCAGCAGCAGTTCGGCGTTATTGGGTCGGTCCTTCAGCCATTGCTCGGCAATCAACAGCTGTTCATCCGGTTTCAGGCCTTTTACCCGGCCGTAGAGGTTGATCAGGTCGTCACCCCAGTGGTTACGCAGCACTTTCCGGAGGAGGGTTTCCGCCTGGGCTTCATCGCCCAGATCAGCAAGCAGTCGGGCATATTCGCGAATGGTGTGTTCGTCGCGGCGGAGGAACCCCGGCAGTTCATCCCAGAGCTTTGTCAGTGGCTCCAGGGAGGCGGAAGGCTCACCGGAATGGCGGCGGCATTCCTCGGCGGCACGTTGTAGCAGGTTGTGCCACACCAGCCGCTCCAGATTTCCCAGTTCTTCGCTTTCCATCAGGTTGCGTTTGCGGATCTCCGGCAGCAGGCGGGCGAGCTCGCGCCAGTCTTCCAGGCGCACGTAGGTGTTCTTCAGCAGCTTGAGCACGAATGGATGATGGGGGGCCTGCTTGCGCAGTCGCAGCAGTGTTGCCAGGGCCTGTTCAAGGCGATTGCCAGCCAGCTGCAGCTGAGCCTGGGTAATGCCCACGGCCATGTCAGAGCCGGGCGTACTTTCAAAAGCCTTGCGCAGCAATTCATCGACAGCGTCGTGGTCACCGGATTCGAACGATGCCTGGGCGGCGGCCAGATAGTTGATCAATGGGGTGTCGGCGTGTTCCGCCGAGGAAGTCAGCAATTTGCGCGCGCGGGGCCAGTTGCCCTCGGCCAGTGCCAGAAGCCCCTGGGTGGTACGCCGCCGGGCACGGCGTTCGTTGCTGCGTGCCAGCCAGCCTGCAACCATGCCGGTGCCGTGGCGCAGGCGACGGAACAGATTGATGGCCAGCACGGTGACTATCACCAGCAGCACCAGTAACGCCAGCCCCACCCAGAAATTGGTTTCGATCAGATAGTTGCCAAGGCTGATACGGATATAACCCAGGTCGTACTGCAGCCCCAGTGACAGCCCGGTGCCCAGCAGCAGGGCAATCAGGATGACCAGCAGGATGCGGATCATGAGTCATCTCCCTGTTCAGCGTCGCCGCTGTTCTCCGGGTTGTCTTCATCGCCATTGTCCAGCCGGCCCGCCAGCCGCGCTTTGAGCAGTTCCAGGGAGCGGCTGATGTCGGGCAGTTCCGGGTCCACGTTCTTTTCAGAGAGTTCATCCAGGCTCTGGGACAGGGCGATAATGCGGCTGTTGGTGCTGTCGTACCAGTTGTTGATGGCGTTGCTTGCCTTGGCAAGGGAGCGGGAATAGAGTTCCTGATGGCCACGGAGTACCGCCAGTTCGGCCTCTTCCAGCATCAGCTGAAGATTGAGGCGGGCATAGGCGCTTTGCTCCGGCGACAGCAGCGGCTTGACCGGCTCATCAAGCCTGCGGACCACCACGACCTGCGACAGCGTGTGCTTCGCTTTATCCCAGCCTTCAGCCACCAGACCCTGGAGGGAATCCGGGTTTTCAGCGCTACTGTCGTTTTCATCCGGGACGAAACCGGGAGCGCGGTCATTGGTAAGAGCGCTGTCTGTGAGCTGGTGTACGCTGTCGATAGCCGCTTCCAGCTTCAGGTAGAGGCCGGTGCGGTCAACGTCTGCGATACCCTTGAGCGCGAGGATTTCCTTTGCCAGTTGCTGACGTACCGGATAAACGCCGATATCGTCGGACTCCGCCAGTACCTCGTCGCCGGACTCCAGTGCCGCCAGGGCACCCCGGATATCCTTTTCAATCATCAGGCGCTGATTGGCGACCCGCAGCAGGTACTCGGCTTCCGCCAGCAGCCAGTCGGTGCGGGTACGGTTACCGGCTTCCAGCAGTTCCCGGGCATTGTGGTCGATCTGGCGCTGCTGGGTGGCAATGAGATCACGCTGTTCAGACAGTTTGTCTTCCAGGGCCTGCAGGCGCTGACTCTGCTCGTTGCCGGTCTGGCCATACATCCGGTCGAGCTGGTCGGTATCCTCTTCCAGGCTGGAGATGGACTGCTGCAGGGACTGGTAGTTATTCCACTGCTGCCAGCTCCAGAGCGCCAGGGCTATTGCCAGGGCAAGTGCCAGCAGCGTGATGATCCACAGTGGCCACAGCCGTTGCCGTGTTTTTTGTTGCTTTTCAATCGGGGCGGGCAGTTGTGCTTTTGATTCTGTCACGGGCATCCTTACTTGGTGTTTCCGGAGCCACCGTCCGGGCTGGCAAGTTGTTCGGCAACTGCAGCCACAATTGTGCTATCGGCAAGGCTTCCTGGTATACACGTTCGCCGCAGGCCGGCCAGACGTGCTTGTTGGGCAATCCTCTCGACCGGGACGACCAGCAAAGTCTCTTCAAGATTATGGCCGGTATTTTCACTTAGTGCGATGAGATTGTTCAATGTTTCTCCCGACAGTGTGACGATGACCTCGGGCGAAAAGTCGTTCAGCATCGCTTTCAGTGTGGTTTCATCATAGTCGGGACAGTAACGGCGATAAAGTGGCAGCACTGTGACCCTTGCGCCCCGTTGTTCCAGGGTTTGCGGGATCAGTTCCCTGCCTTCCTGTCCCCGCACGACCAGGACTTTCTCATGGTTCAGGGTGGACAGTTCAGGCAACTGTAGCAAATCCTCACTGCTATGGCCGGATTCCGGCTGCCGTGTGTTCAGGCCATAACCGGCCAGGACGGCAGCGGTTCCCGCTCCGACACCGTACCAGTGGACGCCCGACGGCACCTGTGGCCACCAGGTATCCAGCCACTCCAGCAGCAGGCTGGCGGCATAGGGGCTGACGGCAATCACGTGGGAATATTCATCCAGGTTGAGGATAATCGTGCGGGTGGCAGGGTCCTCAGGCAGAGGCTCCCGTGCGATAAGGGGCAGTACCTGTACAACGGCACCGGCATTGCGGAAACTCCCGGCCAGCCGGTCGGCCTCCGGTTGTGGCCGGCAGATCAGGATCCGCCGGTCCTCAAGCGGCAACGAATCAGGTCGGGGTGTGGCCATAGATTTCAGCCAGCACCTTGTCCGCACCCAGGGCGAGCAGGTCTTCTGCAAGCTCGCGCCCCAGGCGTTCGCCTTCACTGCGATGGGCCCGGCCTTCCACCCGGAATACCTGGGTGCCGTCCACGGCGCCCACCAGGCCCCGAAGCCACAGTGTGTCATCGTCTTCCAGCAGAGCGTAAGCCGCAATGGGCACCTGGCAGCCACCTTGCAGACGACGGTTCAGTGCTCGTTCTGCCCTGACCCGGTCGGAACTGTCACGGTGGTCCAGCGGTTCCAGCATGGCGATCAGCTCGGCGTCGTCCAGCCGGCACTCGATGCCAAGCGCGCCCTGTCCGACGGCGGGCAGGGAAACGCTGTCCGGCAGGCAGTAGCGGATGCGGTCGTGGAAGCCCAGGCGTTTAAGGCCGGAGCTGGCCAGCACGATGGCGTCGTAATCGCCGGCGTCCAGTTTCGCCAGGCGGGTGTTGACGTTGCCCCGCAGGGTGCGGATTTGCAGGTCCGGGCGATAGGCCCGCAACTGGGCTTCACGGCGCAGGCTGGCGGTTCCCACCACGGCACCCTGGGGAAGGGCGTCCACATTCTCGAAGTCATTGCTGACGAAGGCATCGGTGGGGTCCTCCCGCTCGCAGATGGCTACAAGCCCGAGGCCTTCCGGAAACTCCATGGGCACGTCTTTCATGGAGTGCACGGCGAGGTCCGCACTGCCAGCCAGCATGGCTTCTTCCAGTTCCTTGACGAACAGGCCCTTGCCGCCAATCTTGGCCAGTGGCACGTCCAGAATCTTGTCGCCCTGGGTCTTGATCTTGACCAGCTCGACGTCCACGTTGTCGTGGAGCCGTTCCAGCTCGGACTTGATGAATTCTGCCTGCCATAGCGCCAGTGCGCTGCTGCGGGTTGCAATGCGAAGGGTTCGTTTTGACATGGTACTCGTAGCCGGATCTGGAAAATGGTATGCCAAGGGTAACCTTTGTGAAGGCAATTGTGGAGCCAATTGTCCCTCCGCAATGTGGTCTGCGGGGCTACCCCGGGCGGTGTTCCTTCAGCCACTGCCTCACCGAGGCGGTGTGTCTCCGGCTTACCGGCAGGCGACCATGATGGTCGGTAAGATCGATGACGTTGTGGCCATCACTGGTTTTCAGCAGGGCCTGGATGAACCGCACGCCAACCAGGGTATGACGGTGGATCCTGAGCAGGTGCCGGGGATAGTTGTTCTCCAGTTCCTTCAGGGTGAAATCGGTCACTGTCTCGCCGCGAAGATGGTGGATGGTGACGTATTTCTGGTCGGCCTCGCAGTACAGGATGCTCTGCAGATCAATCAGCTCGGTGCCGCGATGGGTACGGATGGCCAGTTGTCCATCCGTACCCGGATCTTTTTCCGCCAGTGCCTGCATCTGCACCCGATTGACCCGGCCCGCGCGTTTCAGTGCTTCGGCAAGGGCTTCGCGGCGCACCGGCTTGAGCAGATAGGCCACTGCATGGACGTCGAACGCCTGTATGGCGTAGTGGTCGTAGGCAGTGCAGAAAATGATGGCCGGTGGCGCTTCCAGGGCGGCAATTCGCTCGGCGGCTTCCATGCCATCCATGCCGGGCATGCGAATGTCCAGCAGCAGGATGTCAGGCGCCTGCCGGGCAATCTCTCCCAGCACCTCCTCGCCGTCGCCGGCCTCACCGCAGATTTCATAGCCTGGCAGGGCTTCTACCAGCCTGCGGATGCGCTCCCGGGCCAGGGGTTCGTCGTCGGCGATCAGTACGCTGCGGCTGTTTGCATCGGCCATGCTTGCCTATTTGCTCCCTGTTGCGGGTTTACCATTGCCACTGGCTTTCTGCCAGGGCAGACGAAGGGTGACGGTATATATATCATTCTGATGGCTGTGTTTCAGCACGGCAGGTTCTCCGAACAGGGCGTGAAGGCGTGACTGTATATTGGCCAGCGCGATGCGGTTGCCGTTATGGCTGCCGTGGTCGGGAGCCGGTCGCGGGTTCTGCACCAGAAGATAGACGTATGGTCCTTTTCTGTAGCCTTCGATCTTCACCGTGCCACCGGTCGGGCGGGGCTGTATACCGTGATAGATGGCATTCTCCACCAGCGGCTGCAGGGTCAGGGGCGGTATGGCCTGCTGGTCCAGGCCGTCCTCAATGTGCCAGTCCAGTGTCAGGCGGTCCTCGAGACGCAGCTTCTCGATAGCCAGGTAACGCCGGCACAGATCCAGCTCGGCAGCCAGCGGGATCAGGCGGTCCCCGGTTCGGAGGCTGGCCCGGAACAGTTCGGAAAGATCCAGTACCGCGTCTTCGGCCCGCTCGGGATTCACCGCAATCAGACTGGCGATGGTGTTCATGCTGTTGAACAGGAAGTGGGGATGAATCCTGGCCTGCAGTGCCGTCAGCCTGGCCTGCATCTCCGATTCCCGCTGTTGCTGCCACTGGAATTGCAGGTAGAAGTAGCGCAGCACCATCAGGGTAATCAGCAGGGCCAGTAACAGTTTCTTGGCCACCGCCTGCCAGGCCCCTACTCCGGGACGTGGGTGCAGCACGCTGTCAGCGAACAGGCTGAAGGCCAGCACATCCAGCAATACGATGGTGACCATTACGGCGGTGGCACGGAGGGTGGTCAGGCCCGAGAGCCATCGTCGCAACAGGCAGATCAGCGCTGCACTGGTCAGGACGGTCCATTGTACGAAAAGCGACAGCAGCCCGAAGTAGTTCCAGTCAATCCAGTGGTTCTCCGCCTGGACAATGGACATCACCAGTACCAGCAGTTCACTGGTCACCACCAGCATGAACACGGCCCTTACCCGGCACAGGTCCGGTACGTAAAAATCGGCGGTGTTCGCTACGGGTACCGGTACCGGCTGTTCCCTGTTCTGTCTTGCTGGCATTGAATCTGTTCCTGGGCCGCTGTTGCTGGATCCTGTTTTCCTGAATCAGAGAAGGGCAACGGACAGCTGCAGAATGCTATAATCCCGCCACGTTCAATTTACCCATTCCCGCAGAATGATGCCGGGCTGTCAGCAGGAAAGATAGACCATGACGGATCAGAACAAGAGCGCCGAGAAACCCTGGGGCGGTCGTTTTACCGAACCCACCGATGCCTTTGTGGAGCGTTTCACCGCTTCCGTTGGCTTTGATCAGCGTCTTTATCACCACGATATAATCGGGTCCATTGCCCATGCCACCATGCTGGCGGAAGTGGGCGTGCTGACCACCGAAGAGCGAGACACCATCATTGAGGGCCTGAATGCGGTCAAGGCCGACATTGAAGCCGGTACCTTCGAGTGGTCGGTGAGCCTGGAAGATGTGCACATGAACATCGAGGCACGGCTGACGGACCGGATCGGCGTCACCGGCAAGAAGCTTCACACCGGCCGCAGCCGCAACGACCAGGTGGCCACGGATATCCGCCTGTATCTGCGTGACGAAATCGATGTGATCGCCGAAGAGCTCAAGCGCCTGCAAACGGGGCTGCTGGATCTGGCCGAGCGCGAGGCCGAGACCATCATGCCCGGGTTTACCCACCTGCAGACTGCCCAGCCGGTTACCTTCGGCCATCATCTTCTGGCCTGGTACGAAATGCTGGTACGGGATGCCGAAAGGCTGCAGGACTGTCGCAAGCGGGTGAACGTAATGCCCCTGGGTGCCGCAGCACTGGCCGGTACCACCTACCCGATTGATCGCAGCATCACTGCGAAACTGCTGGGCTTCGACCGTCCCAGTGAGAACTCGCTGGATTCGGTCAGCGACCGGGACTTTGCCATCGAGTTCTGCAGCTTTGCTGCCCTGTTGATGACTCACCTGTCCCGGTTCAGTGAGGAACTGGTGCTCTGGACCTCCGCCCAGTTTGATTTTATCGACCTGCCGGATCGCTTCTGCACCGGTTCGTCCATCATGCCCCAGAAGAAAAATCCGGATGTGCCGGAGCTTGTGCGTGGCAAGACCGGCCGGGTGAACGGTCATCTGATCAGTCTGCTGACACTGATGAAAAGCCAGCCGCTGGCCTACAACAAGGACAACCAGGAAGACAAGGAGCCGCTGTTCGACACGGTGGACACCGTCAAGGGTTGCCTCAAGGCCTATGCCGACATGATCCCCGCCATTGAGGCCCGGGCCGACAACATGCGGGTGGCCGCCAAGCGGGGCTTCTCCACCGCGACGGATCTGGCGGACTACCTGGTCAAGAAGGGCGTCGCCTTTCGTGATGCCCACGAGATTGTGGGCAAGGCCGTGGCCTTTGGTGTGGCCGAAGGACGGGACCTGTCAGAAATGACCACGGAAGAACTGGCTCGCTTCTCGGACGTGATCGGCGAGGACGTATTCGATGTGCTGACCCTGGAAGGCTCGGTTCAGGCACGGAATCACCTCGGGGGCACGGCACCCGGACAGGTCCGTGCTGCCGTGGCCCGTGCCCGGAAAGCACTCTAGCCGCCGATTTTCCCTGTGGTCAGGGTGACCTCTGCCGGTTTCAGCTCCTCCAGGGGGCGGGGCCGGTAAAGGCGGAAGCCCTGACCATAATGAATGCCCAGTGTGCGCACCTTGCGCAAGGTGTCGTCGTTCTCGATGAAGGTCGCCACCGTGACTTTTCCCGACGCGGATGCAATCTTGTGCAGTGCCTCCACCATCACCTGCTGCACCGGATCGTCGCTCAGGTGTTGCATGATCTTGTGGTCCAGTTTGATGATGTCGACGGGCAGCTTCGCCGCCAGGCCGTAGCTTTCCACCGAGGCCCCGGCCCCGTCCAGTGCCACCCGGCAGCCAATGCGATGCAGGGTGTCGCAGAGTACGGCTACATCATCCGGGTACTGGGTGGCGTGGGCTTCGCGGATTTCCAGGCAGAAACATCCCGGGGCAAAGGACGAGCCGTTCAGCACGGACTCCATGAAGTCGGCAAAGGTGTCATCCAGCACGCTGGCCAGGGACAGGTTGAAGCCACAGTACTTGAGCCTCGGTTCCAGTAGCGGATGTTGCTCCAGCCAGGCCAGGGTCTGAAGGATCACCTGGCGATCAAGGCGTTTGGCCAGATCAAACCGTTCAGCAACCGGCAGGAATGCGTCGGGAGTGAGGGGCGGGCTGTCCGGGGTTTCGCCGGGTATACGGGTAAGAATCTCGATATGGTCGCCCCAGGTGGCGCTGGCAACCGGCCGCAGCGACTGGTATTCAAGCCTGACATGACCACTGTCGAGTGCCCGTTGGAGTTGTTCCAGCACCCCCTGGGTTGTGCCTTCGTCTATCGACAGTGACATGGCCCGGGCGGCATGAATGCGGTTCCGGCCGGAGGTTTTCGCCGTGTGGCACAGGTCCGCCGCCTGTGTGAGCAGTTGCTCCGGGTCCATTGGCATCTCGTTTTCGAGGAACAACAGGCCACCACTGGCCGTTGTCTGCAGCTGTTTACCCTGCCAATCGAAAACAAATCCGCCGATGAGCTCCAGAATACCGTCGGCAATCTTGCGGGCCCGGGCCTCGGGGCAGTTTTCAATCAGCAGCGCGAAGGTATCCCCCGCCAGTCTTGCCAGCGCATCCCGTTGCCGGACCCTGACTCCGAGATTGCCAGCCAGCTCCCGCAGGTAGCGGTCGCAGGTGCCACTGCCAGCAACCTCGTTGAAGTGATCAAAACCGTCCAGGTCAAGATACAGCAGGCTGTCGCCGCCATCGCGCCCGGCTCTCTGTTCCAGGCTGCGCTGCAGGCGGGCCAGGAAGGCCTTGCGATTCATCAGCCCCGTTACCGGGTCATGCCGGATCCGGTATTCACTGCTCGAGGAGTTCTGCAGCCGATCGGAGATATCACGGGCAACGTGAACCGCTCCAATCACTTCACCCGAATCGTCGGTCAGGCGCTGGTAATGAATCTCGTACAGGGGAAGTTCCTGGTGCTGCTGGGCCATGGGCATTTCCACCACGAAGCTGTCCCGCTCGAAGGCCCGGGCCCATAGCCGTCCAATCAGCCGCCGTTCGTTGGGGTAATCCTGCAGCAGGGCGTCCAGGTTGTTGCCGGGTTCCGGCTTCTGGCCGAAGGACCGCTCGAACTGGTGGCTGAAGGCCTGGTTGAAGTGCAGCAGGTTCAGTGAACGATCCACCGCCACTACCAGATCGGCGGTGGCGTTGATGGTGGCCCCCATTAGCTGCTCGGCTCGCCTGCGGGCAAGAAGCTGATGCTGCTCCCGGGTCTGGTCAATCAGGGTGCCTCCCAGGCGTTGAATCCGTTCCCCGGTTTTCAGGGCGCGACCGGTCAGCATCACCTGACGCACCTTTTGCCTGGCGGTCAGCAGCTCCAGGGTCATCGAGAAGGGCTGGCCGTTGCGGATGCAGCGCCGGATAAGTGCGCGGATACGGCCCTGGCTGGCCTGGCAATAGAACAGAGCCTGCTCCGGCGTGATGTCGCTGCCGGGTCGCAACTCCAGCAGACGATACATGCCATCGGTCCAGGTCATTTCATTGCTGTTGATGTCCAGTTCCCACAGGCCCAGGTTTGCCGAGTGTTCCATCAGCCGTATCAGGCGGTGGTCAACGGGAGAGTGGTCACGCTGTCTGATACCGGCGCTGGCGGCCTGATCCGAATCGCGCATGTCCATGCGCAGACTGAGGCCGGCCGTGAAGAAAAAACCCTCTTTGTGGCGGAAGGTAATCAGTATCGATTCGCCATTTTCAATGCGGTGGCGATGGGCGGGGGCAAAGGGGTCGTCCTGGCGGGCGGCAAGAATGCACTGCACGGGGCGACCTTCCAGTTCGCTGGCTTCATAACCCAGAACCGACTCCACATGGTGGTCGGCAAAGACAATGGCGCCTTCATCGTTGATGCGGATCAGGGTACGGCGCTCAGTGCCCGGGGGGGCGTCAGACCGGTTTCGACGGATAAAGAATTCTTTCACGACACAATAACCTCAGCCAGTTTTGCCGCGGGGTGTTACAGGGAGTGTCAAAAAGTAGTCCCGCTTTTATTTTTTTGCCGGTTTTGCCACGATGCGTCCATCATACTGATTATGATATCGGAAAGAACCTCTCCCGCGGAGTCGACGTGACCACCCATACCGCTCCCATTGCCCTGGATTTTGACGAGGGTATAGACCGAAAAACGCTGCGCCGGCTGCGGGACCGGTTCGTGGCTGTCAACCAGCACCGGTGGGAACGTGCCCACTCAGCCCTGACCTACCGGCAACAGTCCGTACTTGAAGTGCTGCCGCTGGTGTTTCATCTTAACCATCCGGCGCTTCCGGGTTACCTCGACAGCGACTGCCCCTACGGGCTGGGGCATTACCGGCCTACGGAAACCACGCTGAATGCGGCCAGGCGGCTGGCGCGGACCTTCTCTCTCAAGGATGAAGGGCGACGAAAGCCGGATCTGGAAGCCCTGTTTCTGATGGGCAGCCCCGGTACATTGGGCCATTCGGTGGCGAGCGACCTGGATATCTGGTTGTGTCACCGCCCGGACCTTTCCGAGCGCGGGGTGCGTTGCCTCGAACGGAAGGCGGGAAATCTTTCCGAGTGGGCATCTTCCCTGGGGGTGGAGCTTCATGTCTTCGTGTTTTCTGCCGCCGACTGGCGGGCCGGTCGGCAGCGCGCTGAAGTCACCGGCGAGAACTGTGGCAGCGCGCAGCATTATCTTCTGCTGGATGAATTCTATCGCACCGGCATTCACCTCGGAGGTTGCTACCCATTGTGGTGGCTGGTTCCGGTGGAAGATGAAGGGCGCTATGACGAGTGCGCCAGGCAGCTGATCGACTGTCGTTTTATCCGGGGTGACGAGTACATTGATTTCGGGCCTGCGTTGACCATACCGCAAGAGGAGTTCCTGGGCGCTGGTGTCTGGCAGTTGTACAAGGGCATTGATGCCCCCTGGAAATCGATTCTCAAACTGCTGCTTATTGAATGTTATGCCCGGAGCGAGGGGCAGCCGCTGTTGTCCCGGGTTTTCAAGGCGGCAATCTATGCCGGGGAAACCAATCCCGACCGGCTTGATCCCTATGTTTTGCTCTACGAGCGGCTGGAGAACTGGCTGCTGGGAGAAGACGCTCCCGAGCGCCTGGCACTGGTGCGACAGAGTCTCTACCTGAAAGCCGGCCTGCCCCTGACCCGGTCTGCCCAGCCGGGCTCCAGCTGGCGAACCGGCCTGTTGCAGTCGCTGGTTGATCACTGGGGCTGGTCGGCTGCGGAACTGGAGAACCTGGATAACCGAACCCGCTGGCGTGCGGAGGACGTTGTGACATTGCGCCGGGCGGTGGTGGCGGAACTGACCCACAGCTACCGGCTGTTGTCGCGTCTCGCCCGGGACCACGGTACCCGAGCGGCTATCAGCAGTAACGATATGAACCTGTTGGGGCGAAAGCTGTATGCCGCCTTCCAGCGCAAGGCCGGCAAGATCGAGCAGATCAATCCCGGGCTGGCGCCTTCCCTGGCGGAGGAAAATCTGGCCTTTCACCATCAGTCGGAGCAGGGCGGAGCGGCAGGATACGAAGGCTGGTTGCTATACCGGGATCTTGAGGATCCCTCGGATGCCTTCTGGCAGCCGGTGATCCGCCGGTCCGGAAATCTCACCGAGCTGATGGTCTGGTGCTACTGCAACGGGTTGTTGAGCCGTTCCACCCGTCTGAATGTGCGTGCCGGCACCAGTACCGCATCCGTGGCGGAGCTACGGGAAATGCTCGATGCGCTGGGCTCCTTTCTGCCCTTTCCTGTGGAACCTGCAGGCCGGGAGGCGCTGTCCAGGGCGGTGCACCCACTGCGGAATCTGCTGTTTGTCAATGTCGGCCTCGACCCACAGGCCCGCCTGACCGAGCGGGGGCTGCACAAGCTCAGCGCCCGGCACGACTCACTGGGCTTCAGTGGCGGCCGGGAAAACCTGGTGAATACTATTGACCAGGTTACCTTCAACAGCTGGCACGAGGTCAGTCTTCAGCACTACGCGGCCGGTGATACCCTGATCCAGTGCCTGAAGAATGTGCTGGCCTCGGTGGCTGGAGCGCCGGAACGGCTGCCTGACATCATGGTGCACAGCCACAACAAGGGCCACGGCGCCACCATAGCGCGGCGGGTTCATGAGCTTTTCACCGATGTCATGCGTCACTTCTTCGCGGGTGGGGCCGGCCCTCATCCTCTGCGCTATGTGATCGAGATGGACCGGCGCTTCTTCGTGCTTCGGTTCAGCGGAACCGAGCCGGGCTTTGTTGCCCTGGACAACAGCGGAGCCCTGATGGAATACCTGGCCAAGCCACAGGAATCCTATGTGCCGGTGGTGTTTGACCGCCATGCCCTGCTGGATGACCTGCCATTGCGGACAGTCTGTCATGCCAGCGAACCCGGCAACATCCAGGTGTTTTACCGGGCCAGTGGTGACAAGGCCCGGGTGTGGGTTGTCGATGAGCTTGGCTCCGTGTTTTCCTGGGAGCAGGGATACGTCAACCGACGCTATCTGTTGGTGCCGTTACTGCGGTTTCTGGAGAACCTGGCGGAGCGTCGCCAGTTGCGGCAACTGGATGCGGTAGCGGATTTCGGTCGCCCCCGGTGTTACGAGGTGTTGCTTCGCGATGGCCAGTGGCGTGCCGAGCGTCGCCCTGATGCCGACAGTAATCTGCCCCTGCCGGGGCTTGATGTGCAGGCGGTCGGCATTCAGGAAGGGGATTCCCGGGTCCGTTTTGACATCTTCTGTGGCGACCAGGAGTTCACGGTGCAGGAGTATGGCAATCAACTGATTCCGGCGGTGGCCCATTACATTCGTTCCCAGCGCCAGAGCCCTGAACGTTATCCGGTGTACCTGACCGACCTTCACCTGCCTCACGACCTCGACCCCCGGGTTTACCAGCAGGACATACAGACGATCCAGTACCTGTACTACCGTGCGGAACTGGAGAATGCCCTGAACCAGCACCTGTAAGCCGGCGAATCAGTGCCCCTGGCGTCTCGCCGGGTGCGGTTCCGGTCAGGTATACTTCGCCCATACAGATGACAGGGGCAGCTTCTCATGAAGCCAGTACAGACAATCCTGTTCCTGCTGGTGATGGCCGGGTTTGTTGCCGGCTGCGGTCAGAAAGGGCCGTTGTATCGGGAGGCACCTTCCGGAAACGATACCGCCACTGAACAGGCCAGCGACACAGAACAGGGCCGGGACGATGATAACGGCGACAGCTAGTGTCCCGCCAACAGACTCAGGATTTCCATGGATCACTTTAATTACCGTAACGGCGAGTTGTACGCCGAAGATGTACCGGTCGCAACCATTGCCGAGCGCTTTGGCACACCGGCCTATGTCTATTCCCGCGCCACCCTGGAGCGTCATTATCATGCGTACGATGATGCCCTGGCCGGCCGTCCCCATCTTGTCTGCTACGCGGTAAAAGCCAATAGCAATATCGCCGTACTGAACGTACTGGCACGGCTTGGAGCAGGCTTCGATATTGTCTCCGCCGGTGAGCTGGAGCGGGTTATCCGTGCCGGCGGTGAGCCCGGCAAGACCGTGTTCTCCGGTGTGGGCAAGCAGCGCTGGGAAATGCGCCGGGCGCTGGAGGCGGGTGTTCGCTGTTTCAATGTGGAATCCGACACCGAGCTGGACCGGCTCAACGAGGTGGCGGGGGAGCTGGGCGTGAAGGCGCCGGTTTCCCTGCGGGTGAATCCCGATGTCGATGCCGGTACCCATCCTTACATCTCTACCGGTCTGAAAGAAAACAAGTTCGGTATCGACATTGCCGAAGCGCCTGCCGTTTACGAGCGCGCCGCGGCCATGCCGAACCTGGATATACAGGGTGTGGACTGCCACATTGGTTCCCAACTGACCTCGGTAACCCCGTTCCTGGATGCCCTGGATCGCGTGCTGGTACTGATTGATTCGCTGGCGGAAAAGGGCATTGTGATCCGCCACCTGGACATGGGCGGCGGCCTGGGTGTCACTTACGACCGGGAACAGCCGCCACAACCGTCGGACTATGTGACGGCACTGGCAGAGCGCCTTGGTGACCGGAAGCTGGAACTGATCATGGAGCCTGGGCGCTCCATTGCCGCCAATGCCGGCATCCTTCTCACCCGGGTGGAATTCCTCAAGTGCACGGAGCACCGGAATTTCGCCATTATTGATGCGGCGATGAATGACCTGATCCGCCCCGCCCTCTACAGCGCCTGGCAGTCGATCATACCGGTCACGCCCCGGAACGATGGAGAGGAGAAGAGCTGGGACCTGGTGGGCCCGGTGTGTGAAACCGGCGATTTTCTGGGCAAGGACCGCAAAATGCGACTCCAGGCAGGGGATCTGCTGGCAGTTCGCTCCGCTGGCGCCTATGGTTTTGTCATGAGCTCCAACTACAACACCCGTAATCGTCCGCCGGAACTGATGGTGGATGGCGACCAGGTGCACGTGGTGCGCCGCAGGGAAACCCTGGACGAGCAGCTTGGTCCTGAAAGCTGTTTGCCGGAATGAGTGGGGATGATGCTATGAGTCAAGCTCGACGCGGGCAGGGCCCCATGCTCAGCTTCACCAAGATGCACGGTCTCGGGAATGATTTCATGGTGGTGGATGCCATCAGTCAGCCGTTCCGGCTGCGCCCCGAGACGATCCGGGAACTGGCAGACCGGCATTTTGGCATCGGTTTCGACCAACTGCTGGTGGTGGAGCCCCCGGGGCTGCCGGACGTGGACTTCCGCTATCGCATCTTCAACAGCGACGGTTCGGAAGTGGAACAGTGTGGCAATGGCGCCCGTTGTTTCGCGCGCTTTGTCCGCGACCAGCGCCTGACCAACAAGAAGGTCATCCGGGTACAGACCGCCAAGGGCGTGATTGAGCTCAGGGTTGGTCGCGGCGGCATGGTCACGGTGGACATGGGGGTGCCGGAGCTGAATCCCCCGGCCATTCCTTTTGCCGCCGACCGGCGGAAGGATGTCTACACCGTGGAAGTGGGCGGTGATACCGTCGAGCTTACCGCCCTGTCCATGGGCAATCCCCACGGGGTGCTGTTGGTGGATGATGTGGATACCGCACCGGTCCTGGAACTTGGCCCCCGGCTGGAAAATCATCCCCGCTTCCCGGCCCGGGCCAACATCGGGTTCCTGCAGATTGTTGACCGTACCCACGCCCGTTTGCGGGTATTCGAGCGCGGATCCGGTGAAACCATGGCCTGTGGCAGTGGTGCCTGTGCCGCCGTTGTTGCAGGGTGCCTGCGGGGCCTGCTTGATCCGCGGGTGGATGTGGAGCTCAAGGGCGGGCATCTGGTGATTGAATGGCAGGGTGAGGGGACCCCTGTTATGATGGATGGCCCCACGGCCAGCGTCTTTGAAGGCCAGCTTCGCCTGCCGGGAGACCCGTCCCCGCGACGTCGGAAGAACACCCGCCAGGCCGATTCCAGGCCGGGGCAGCAGCGGCAGCCGAATCGCCATCGCCAACCAGTTACATCAAAGCCCTGACCATCAGGAGAGCAGCATGACAGACCAAGCGGCCCACAAGAAGGCCGGAGAGCTCACACCGGAAACCGTTGCAGAATACCTGCGCGACAATCCCGACTTCTTCATTGAACAGGACGAACTCCTGCGCAGCCTGACATTGCCCCATGACAGCGGCCGCGCCATATCACTGGTGGAGCGTCAGGTGCACCTGTTCCGGGAACAGCGGGATACGCTTCGCCGTGAGCTGGTTGAACTGGTTTCGATTGCACGCCATAACGACCGTCTGTTTGAAAAGAGCAAGCGGCTGCTCATGCAGGTGATCGAGGCCCGCAACCTGAATGACATGGCGGCTGCCATTGATGACAGTATCCGTGGTGATTTTGGCCTGGATGCGGCGTCCGTCATTCTGTTTACCGATTCCGAACTGCCCGCGGCGGCACAGGGTGCTCTGCACGTGGTTGCGCCGGAGGTCGCCAAAGCGCGCCTCGGTGGCCTGCTTGAGGGCGATCGTGCGGTGTGTGGTCAGTTCCGCGAAAGCGAGCGCAGCTTCCTGTTCCCTGACAGGGAAGAACCCATTGCCTCCGTCGCCCTGGTGCCCTTGCGGCATGACGAACTGGTCGGGGTATTTGCGGTTGGAAGCTGCGAAACCGGCTATTTCGACCAGAGTATGGGGTCACTTTTCCTGACCTACATCAGCGATACCCTGAGCCGGCTGCTGCCGCCGATCCTTCAGCGGCATACGGCTGCAGTACCGGTGACGGATGTGGTGGCGGAGTCTCGCTGAACATGTATCCGGCTGCTGATGAAATGGGCATGGTTGCCGCGCTTTCGGAGCCGCTGGACAGATTTCTGCGTTATCTGTCCTCGGAGAAGCGGCACTCTCCGCGCACCTGCAGCAGTTATCGCGATGACCTCAAACGGTTCCTTGACTGGGTCGGGCAACAGCCGGCCCCGGATTTGCAGGCGATTACCGGCCATGACCTGCGGCGCTACGTTGCCCTGCTGAGCCGCCAGGGCCTCGGGGGGCGCAGTATCGCCCGGCACCTGTCCGCGATCCGCGGCTTTTACGAATTCCTGCTGCGTGAACGGCTGGCCACGGATAATCCGGCCCTGGATATCCGGGCTCCGAAGGCCGGGCGCCGCCTTCCCAGGGTAGCGGACGTTGACCAGCTCAGCCACCTGCTTGATGCCACGCCTGACGACCCACTGGAAATCCGCGACCTGAGCATTTTCGAACTGATGTATTCATCCGGCCTGCGGCTGTCGGAACTGGCCGGGCTGGACCTGCACTCCGTGGATCTTCGCGGTGGCGAGGTGCGGGTACTGGGCAAGGGCAGCAAGGAGCGGATCCTTCCGGTGGGACGAAAGGCCCTTGAAGCCCTTGAAAGCTGGCTCGGAGTGCGGCCGGCCATGGCTCCCGAGGGCGAGAATGCCCTGTTCGTAAGCCGCCGGGGAGACCGGTTAAGCACCCGCAGCATCCAGTCGCGGCTCAGCCGCTGGGGCCTGGCCAAGGGGGCGGATCAACGCCTGTACCCCCATCTTTTACGTCACTCGTTTGCCAGTCACATGCTGGAATCCAGTGGTGATCTGCGGGCGGTGCAGGAATTGCTCGGCCATGCGGACATTGCGACCACACAGGTCTATACCCATCTTGATTTCCAGCATCTGGCAAAGGTCTATGACCATAGCCATCCACGTGCCCGCCGCGGCCGTAACAAAGGCGGGGATAGCTGAATGACGTCGGATTCAAACTGGAAGGAGAAGTACCTGAAGGCGCTTGAATCCTCGGAAGAGCGTGAATCCCTTTGGGGCACCGAGAAGCACCAGCTCCAGCGCATGCTGGTTCGCACAAGCCTGGCTGCCGAGGGGCAGAATCCGGAGCTGGATCGCATGCTGGCGCGATTGCGCAGCGAGTTGCGCCATGAGGCTCCGGATTCAGTGGGCTGGCACAGGCTGCAGGACCAGATTGATCGTCAGCTGTCTGCCCTGGACGAACAGAAAGCGGATTCCGCCCGCCGTATCAGGACGACCCTTGAACAGCTGTTGTCCACGCTCCGCGGCCACGGCCTGTTTGCCGACAGCAAGGGTCGTATTCGCGAACTGGAGAAAAGGCTCCGCAAACCGGAAACCCTGCAACTGCACTTTACGGCGTGGCTAACAGATCTGGCCGGTGTGCTTGAAAACGGGCTGACAGGCACCGGGGAGCCGGCAGGCAAAACCGGCATGTTCGGCAAGTTATTCGGTGCCCGGGAAAGCGATACCTGTCCACCGAAGGCATCTTCTGGCAGCGAGCCGCTTTCTTCGGGCCCGGAAGAAGCAGCGCTGGACCAGGTCGAGGCGGAGGAGTCGACGCAGCGTTTGCGGATTGCCCGGCGGGTTGGTGAACTGCTCGGGCACATGCTGGGACAGGTTTCCCTTGAACCGGTGTCCGAGGCCAGGGCCAGGCGGCTTCAGGAATCGCTTCTTAACAGTAATGACTGGGATGAGCTGCGTGAGGGGCTGAGCGGTGTTGCAGAACTTGTGATTGCCGCGGTTACCCGAAGCCAGAGAGAGTTTGAAGCCTTTCTTCGGCGCCTGGATGAACGGCTGGAGTCGCTGCGACAGTGTTTTTCCGATCAGTCCGCGGCACAGGCGGGTCGTCTGGACGCTTCCCAGGCCCTGGATCGGGAAATCCGGGATGAGCTGCAGAGTTTTGGTGAACAGGTGGAATCCAGTTCTGATTTCGGCCAGTTGAAGGCATCGGTGGGCCAGCACATTGAATCCATCAGTGGTGCTGTTGAGCGCTTCCGCACCCAGGAGTCGGAGCGTGAGAAGAACCTGTCCCGACAGCTGGAACTGATGCATGAAAAACTGGCGGCGGTGGAGGCGCACTCGGAACAGGTCAAGGACGAACTGGCAGAAGAGCGCCGGAAAGCGTTGCGGGATGTGCTGACCCAGTTGCCCAACCGGGAAGCCTGGCAGGAGCGTCTCGCCTTCGAATACCAGCGCTGGCAGCGGTACCGTCATCCACTGACCGTTGGTGTGCTGGATATCGATTATTTCAAGCGGGTCAATGATTCTTACGGCCACAAGGCCGGTGACCGGGTTTTACAGCTGGTGGCCAAGGCCCTGAGTGACAGGCTCAGAACGACGGATTTCATCGCCCGTTTTGGTGGCGAGGAATTCGTTGTCCTGATGCCGGAAACGCCATCGGAAACCGCCAGATCGGTTCTTGACGGCATGAGAGAGCACATTGCGGCACTGCCTTTTCATTTCCGGGGTGAGCCGGTATCCGTGACATTTTCCGCCGGGGTGGCCGAATTTGCAGAAGGTGACGACGAGGACGAGGCGTTTGACCGTGCGGACAGGGCTCTCTACCTGGCCAAGGATGCCGGGCGCGACAGGGTATTTGTCAGCGGGTCGAAACCCGCTGAGGGTTGAATCAGTGGCGCATCAGCGCGTCCAGCTCATCAATGATTTCCGCCCAGTCCGAGTCTTCTTCCAGACCTTCTTCCAGGAAGTGGGACTGGCTCTCGGACCAGAAGGGGGCATCCTGCAGGGCAATTTCCGAAGGAAGGGGTGAGTGTTTCGCAATGAAATCCTCGATGCTCTGCTTGTCAGAGGGTATGCCCAGCTGTTCAAAAAGGGCGCTGAACGTGTGCTTGCTGGTGTCCATTGTGCTGGTTCTCCCGTTTGGTCAATGACTGCGTGTCTGTTCACCGTAAATCGGGTAACCCGCTGAATGCAATCAGAAGAATTTACGGGTATGGTTCCCTGAACTGTAGACAAACCGGTGAGGATATCCAGTGAGGATTGCCTTTTATTTTCTGTTGGTAGCGTACTGCCTGCTGGTATCCGGAATGTCTGCCGCGGATCCCCCCCAGCCATCACCCGCACCGGTTCTTGGCAGTGACGATCTGCAATGGCTGCAGGGGCGTGAGGTTTTCCGCATCGGCCTTCACGACTCCCGGGTCCCCCTCGCGTTTGATACCGGGGAAGGGAAGATGGCAGGTATATTTGTCGACTATCTCAACCGGATTTCGGACAAGCTTGATGTGGCAGTTGAACCGGTTTCTGCCGGCGAGGCGCAGCTGGAGGATTGGCTCAGGGATGGCACCCTGGACGCGAGGCTGACCACCCGCCTTGCCCGTCAGCCGGCACCGTCTGATGTTGCCGTTACTTCGCCACTGATGAGCCTGACATACGGCATTTTTGTCAATTCCGACGATGCAGGCATTCGCAAGCTGTCGGATCTCGAAGGCGAGCGAGTTGCGCTGGTCACCAATGATCCCAATCAGCTTGCCCTGCTCGACCCGGTTGACAGTTTTACCCCGGTTCCCGTTGCCAGCACCAGTGAGGCGGTCAGTATGCTGCTGTCCGGTCAGGCCGATGCGTTCCTGGGCCCTGTTCCCGTGGTTTCGGATTACCTCCAGTCCGCCATGGTAAACGGAGTGGCGATGGCCACGCTGCTGAACCATCAGTCGGTGGATGTGGTACTTGAAGTCAGGTCCGGGGAAGATCAGGCCTACCGGGTTCTCAATCAGGCGGTGCTGGCAATAGACCACAACGAACACCGGGCCATTCGCCAGTCGTGGCTGCAAACCGAGTTGCCGGAACAGGATACGAGCGCCATTTCCCTGTCTGCCAGTGAGAACGAATTCCTCAAGCGTAACACCGAACTGGACGTGGCCTTCCGGCCGGACTGGCCGCCCTTCGAATTCACTCAGGATGGTCAGCCTGCGGGGCTTGTGCCGGACCTGGTTACACGCCTGGAAGAACAGCTCAATGTTCGCTTCAACCGTGAAGTCATGTCCGACAGCGCCGATGCCGAATCAGCGTTGCGATCCGGAGATGTGGACATACTGCCGGCACTGTCACGCACACCCAGAGTGCAGGATGAATTCCTGTTCAGCCGCGTCTACCTGACAGTTCCCATCGCCCTGGCGATTCGCGACGACGGCAGATTTATCGGTGAGTTGCGGGAGCTCAGAGACGAACGTGTTGGTGTGGTGAACCGTCAGGCCGGGCACGATTATCTGCTGATCAATCATCCGGATCTTGACCTCTATCCGGTGCCCTCCATCGAAGAGGGGTTGCTGGCGTTGTCCAACGGGGATCTCGATGTGATGGTGACGCATATTCCGGCCGTGAGCTATACCGTGGCCCGCCTGGGCCTGTCCAATCTCAGGATCACCAGTATTACCCCCTACGAGTATGAATTGAGATTTGCCGTCAGCAAGGAGCGGCCTGAGCTGCAGAGAATACTCAACAAGGCACTGGGCAGCCTGGACGAATCTGAAACCGAGTCAATCTACAATCGCTGGATTCACCTGGATATCGAACAGGAGACGGATTACACAGTCGTGCGCCGGATTGTGCTTATTGCCATTGTGGTGGTGCTGATCTTCCTTTACTGGAACCGTAAATTATCCCGGGAGGTCGATGAGCGGATCCGTTCGGAAAACGCGTTGCGCAGAAGTGAGGACGAATTACGGGCGGCGAAGCTGGAAGCGGAGCGCCTGGCCCGTGAAGCCGAGGCGGCGAGCCTGACGAAAAGCGAGTTCCTGGCCAACATGTCCCACGAGATCCGCACCCCGATGAATGCGGTGATCGGCTACAGTGACTTGCTCAGTAATACGGTGAAAGATCCCCAGCAGAGGAACTACCTGGATGCGATCCGTGCGGGCAGCCGCAGCCTGTTGATGCTGATCAACGATATCCTGGACCTGTCCCGTATCGAAGCTGGCAAAATGCGGCTTGAATATACCGCGGTGTCGGTGCGCCGTCTGCTCAGCGATGTGCGGCACATATTCGATCTGCGGGCTACGGAACAGGGCATCTCCCTTGAGGTCAGTGTTGGCTCCAGAATGCCCGCGGCCATGATGCTGGATGAAACCCGGCTGAGGCAGGTACTGTTCAATCTCGTTGGCAATGCCATCAAGTTTACACACGAGGGTGGTGTGACGGTTCGTGCCACTGCCACGCCGCTCAAGCCCACGATAAAAGACTCCGCCACAGAGAGTGATACCGAAAAGCGCCGATGGTACCGCCTGGAAGTAACGGTTGCAGACACCGGCATTGGCATCCCCGCGGATCAACAGGAGCAAATCTTCGACGCGTTCGAGCAGCAGGAAGGGCAGAACAGCCGTCGCTACGGTGGCACCGGGCTGGGCCTGGCTATCAGCCGCAAACTGGTGCGTATGATGGGCGGTGAACTCAAGGTTGAGAGCGAGCCGGGTGTTGGCTCAACCTTTACCGTCAGCCTGCCCCGGGTGGAAGTGACCGAAGAGCAGGCCGGGGAGGACGGTACGCCGGAAGAGTCAGAGCGTTTGCTGGCCCAGACCCTGAGTATGCAGGAGCGTGGCTGGCTGCGGGAACAACTGGCCAGAGATTTCGGCAACGAATGGGAAACCGTGCGGGAGAGCGGTGATCCGGAACAGATGAAGGATTTTGCCAGACGGTTACTGGAATGGGGGCAGCGGTTCCGTTCGCCTTCGGTGACCCGCTACGGGGAGAAACTGCTGGCGGATGTGGAAGCATTTAACCTGGACGCCGTGAACAGTGCGCTGGAGGCATTCCCCCGGTTGTTGGGGCGGGACCAGTAAACCGGTCTCAGAGGCAGTCGTACTGGGATTTGCGGTCAAAGGCAACGGCGACCATGTCGTATCCGGAGTCAGAGAGCGACTGAATCAGCTCCCGGTCTTTCAGCAATGCCATGCAGACCTTGTGAACACTGGCCTGCAACTGGTCGCTGGCAGGGTCGGACTTGAAGCGGAAGTCCACAACCAGATATTTCCGCTCAATGTGGGAGGACGCCGGTATATCTTCCCGCTCGACGCTCTCATAGCCAATATAAGTGGCTTGCTGGTCCGGGAAGACGCTGCTGAGCAGCAGGTCCAGGTTGCCGGCAGAAGCCGGCTGAGAAGCCAGTGCCAGCAACAGCGCCAAAGTGCCGGTGATGCTTCTGGTAATCATGGAGTCACTCCTGTGATGTGAGTCCGTCGGGGTGCGTAAATATATGTAACATTTGGTTACTGATCATTATTACAGAGTATCGGTTATTTTGCGTGATTAATGCACACATTTTTCAATTGTTTGCAGTCTGCGGCGTACCTTGCGGGATGGCAGCGAATTTCCGGCGTCCGCCAGGATCAACTATCATGAATAAAAACGGATACAGGCAGAGGCAGAATCATGTTCCAGCTCGTTTTCAAAGGTGAATGCACGCCCGGGACTGACCCGGCGACAGCCCGCAGCAATGCGAAGAACCTGTTCAAGGCCACCCTGGAACAGGTTGACCGTATGTTCAGTGGTCAGCCGGTGGTCATCCGCAACAAGCTGGAAGAGGTTCAGGCGGAAAAATACCGGGCGGTGCTGAAGAAGCATGGCATGGTGGCTTATGTGCAGCCCATGGAAGGTGCAGCACCGCCTCCGCCCCGTCCGGCGCCTGCCGCCGGGGCACCAGCGCAGGAATCGCCCCGGCAGACCACTCCGGAACAGGGAGCGTCACAGGAGGGCCCCGGGGCCGCCAAGCCGGGTTCATCGGTTGCCGTGGAGCCGGGCGATCGTTTGCCGGTGGCGGGTGAGAAAGTCGATGCGATTCTCTCCGGATCCGGGCTCAGTCTGGATCCGGTTGGGGTAACACTCGAAGAGCACCGGGAAGCACCGGCCCCCATGTTCCAGCATCTGGACGACTGGACCCTGGCCCCTCCGGGCACCGAACTGGGCGTCAAGCGGGAGTTGCCGCCACCGGTTGTCCCGGATGTGTCCCACCTGTCACTGGCGGATGAAGAGCGCACGGACGACCATTAACAGGCAGGCGGAATGATGTCAGCACTGAGATTGCTGGTTGTGATGGTCGCGGTGCTGGTGGCAATGCCGGTGATGGCCGAAACAGGGCGGCCGAAGGTCGGGCTGGTACTCAGTGGGGGCGGCGCCAAGGGTATGGCCCATGTCGGTGTGCTGCGTGTACTGGAGGAAATGAACATTCCGGTGGATATCGTGGTGGGCACCAGTGCCGGTTCTGCCGTGGGTGCTCTCTATGCCTCGGGAATGGAAGTTCACGATATCGAAGAGCGGTTTATCCAGATGGACTGGGTATCGAGCTTTCGCGATGATCCCGGCCGCGCCTACAAGCCGGTACGGCGTAAACGCCAGGACTGGCGTTTCCCTGTGGCCCCGGGGATCGGTGTCCGCGCCGACGGTCTCCACCTGGGTGGGGGAATCATCGCCGGCCAGAACCTGGGCTTCATCCTTAACGAGCTTACCCGCAGCGCTTCCCTGGTGGAGGACTTTGACGAGCTTGCCATTCCCTTTCGGGCCGTAGCAACAGACCTTGAAACCGGAGAGGAAGTGGTCATCGGCAAGGGTAATCTGTCGGAGGCGATTCGTGCCAGCATGAGTATTCCCGGTGTCTATGCCCCGGTCACGCTGGACGGGCGGTTACTGGTAGACGGCGGTGTGGCAAACAATATGCCGGTCAGCGTCGCCCGGGATCTGGGGGCCGATATCATTATCGCGGTGGACATTACCGACCCGTTGCTGGAGCGGGAGCAAATCCGCGAAGCCTATTCTGTAGTGGGTCAGCTAACCACTATGATGACGCGTCGAAACACCGAGCAGCAGCTGGAACTGCTGACGGATCGGGACATACTGATCCGGCCGGACCTGGAAGGCCTGTCGTCGGCGGATTTCTACCAGGCGCCGGCGCTGTTCGAACTTGGCGCAAGTGGTGCCCGCAAACACGCCGGTGAGCTTCGCCATCTCAGTGTCGGGGAAGAGGACTGGCTCCATTACCGCAGTCGTGTGCAGTCGAAGTCGTCCAGTCCGGGGCTGATCACTGGTATCCGTTTTGATGACCGTTCACGGCTGGCAGGGAATTTCCTGCGCCAGCGCATCCGCCAGCAAAGCGGTGAGCCGCTGGATGTGCAGGCGCTGGAAGAAGATCTCAAGCGTATCTATGGCCTTGGCTACTATGAAACCGTTTCCTATGCCCTGGCGCCTGCCGAGGGAGGTGGCACCGAGCTTGTGATCCGGGTGCGGGAGAAAAGCTGGGGGCCGAATTATCTTTCATTCGGGCTGAGTTACGAGGACAACTTCGAGAACGAGACCCGCTTCAATCTGGCAACGTCCCTGCGCATGACGGGCCTCAACGCCCTGGGTGGAGAGTGGGCAACAGGGCTTCAGCTGGGTACACAGCCGTGGGTCCGGACCGAATGGTTTCAGCCACTGGACTACGGATTCAAACGGTTTCTGACACTCGGGGGTGAATATTTCCGGGAGAGCCTGAGTGCGTTCGACGGTGAGGGTGAGCGCATCACAGAGGTGGATATTACCAGTCGCCAGCTCGATTTCGCCCTGGGAACCGAGCTGGGTGTCAACGGGGAAATCCGCCTCGAGTACATGCGTGGGTACGCCACGGTTGACGAGCAGGTGGGGCAACCCGTGGCACCTTCCGGCTCGATCCAGAGTGGCAGTCTCAACCTGCGGCTGGTTCATGATTCCCTGGATGACACCTTTCTTCCCGAATCCGGCGGTTTTGCCGGCATCCGTGGCCGGATCGAGCGTCCCGGGCTGGGGTCTGACCGTAACTTTGATTCGGTTACCGTTATGGCCCTGGGCACCGCAAGCTGGCGCAAGACCAGCCTCACCGGCCTGTTGTACGGAAGCGCCGTGACCCGGGGTGTGGCCGGAATTGAAAATTCGGTGTTGCTGGGTGGGTTCCGCCGGTTGTCGGCCTACAGCCAGGGCGAGGTGGCCGGTGAAGATGCGGCACTTGCAGGGGTTTTTGCCAGGCAGGAATTCGGCGGGCCGTTTGTCCCCTGGTTTGCCGGGGTGGGTTTTGAAACCGGCAACGCCTGGTCGTCGCTCGGTGATGCCCGCTGGAACAATCTGTTGTGGTCAGGAAGTGTGTTTGCGGGGGTTGAAACCTTTATGGGGCCGCTACAGGTTGCCACTGCCTATAACAACGAGGACGACTGGAGTGCCTACCTGAGCCTCGGGTTTTCGTTTACCCGTCTGTTTGACTGAGGCGCTGTGGTTCAGGCGGTGGCAGGAGTGCTGCCAATGGCATCGAGAACCTGCCGGCATTGCTGCTGGGCGTATTTTTCGAGGATGTCTGCCAGGCGCTCCTCATCATGTTCCCGGATAGCGTCAATAGACTCGCGCACGTGTTCCAGGTTGTCCTCCAGTACGCGGTTTCCCCCGCGCTGGAAAGCTACAAAGGCGCAGCGCTTGGCAGATGGCCACAGATCCTCAATCGCGGAAACAATGAAATAGTTGTCGGCATAGGCCAGGGATGCCTGGGTGTATTCGATGCCCAGTTCCAGAAAGACCAGCAGATCGTTGTTGTCATGGCAGGCTTTCATGCGCTGATAGAGGGATTCAAGCTTATCCATGTCGGCAGGTTGCCACTGACGTACCAGCTTGCGGCCGGTATGGGTCAGGTACAGTTGCAGGACTTCGTAAAGACTGCGGACAAAAAACTCATCCAGTGGTGTGACGAATGCCCCCTTGCGAGGAACGTTCTGTACCAGGTGGCGTTTCTCCAGCAACAGCAGCCCCTCGCGGATTGAGCCGTGGCTAACGTCCATTTGTTTCGCCATGGCACTCTCATAGATGCGCTCACCGGAGCGGAGCTGGCCAAAGGCAATCAGATTCTCGATGTGGCGCGCAACCTGTTCGGTCAGGGTTTCACGGGGCTTGAATGTGGTCATGGTCCTGCTTCGTTACTGCGTGCTGGCTCGATGGTTCTGGAATACTCTCACATTCTTTGCGTCCGGAAAATGGTCATACCGAAACCGACACCGTTGTTGTGGCCGGTTTCAGAGCAGTGGTGCCATCAGTCGGGTGGTCCGGCAGGCCAGACGGAAAAGGATCGAACGGTCCTGATAATCCCGCTCCGTCATCAGGCGACAGCTGGCAAGGTCCTGCTCCAGCATCTGCCCGACCCCGTCAACGAAATCACTGGCGGTACAGATGGCGGTAATCTCGAAATTCAGCCGCATGGACCGGTTATCCAGGTTGGCCGTGCCCACCGCCGCGTAGCGTTGATCCACCAGTACCATTTTCTGGTGCATGAAGCCGGGTTGATACCGGTAGATGCCAATCCCCGCGCGGCAGGCCTGAACCAGGTAGGAGTAGGCCGCAAGCCGTATCAGCCGGCTGTCGGATTTCTCCGGAATGATAATGCGCACATCCACTCCCCTGAGGGCCGCCAGCTGCAGGGCATTCATGATCTGGAAATCCGGCACGAAATAGGGTGAGGCGATCCAGATCCGTTCCCGGGCATTGTTGATGCAGTTCAGGAAAAACAGCGTGCAGGTTTCATAGGTGTCTGCCGGCCCGGTTGGCAGAATGAGCACCTCCTGATTGCCCCGTGCCGGCATGGAAGGAGTCCAGCTGAGCGTCGGAACTTCCTCGCTGGCCCAGTTCCAGTCCTCCAGCCAGGCCAGTTGCAGTCCGGTTACCGCCGGACCGGTAATGCGGCAGTGGCTGTCGCGCCAGGGTTCCTCGTCCATGGCGGTGCCCAGGTATTCATCCCCGAGGTTAATGCCCCCGATAAAGCCGACTTCTCCGTCGCAGACCAGCAGTTTGCGGTGATTGCGGAAATTCACCTGTAATCGCAGGCGTCGAACATTGCCATCTCCGAAGGAAGCAACCCTGGCCCCGGCAGCGGCCAGTTCCCTGAGGTATTTCCGGGGGAGCCAGACACTGCCAATATCGTCATAGAGAAACCAGACCTCGACCCCCTGGGCGAGCTTGCGTTTGAGAATCGACTTGATGCGCTGGCCGACCTTGTCGGAGCGGACGATATAGAATTCCAGCAGGATATAACGGCGGGCATCTTCCATGGCATCGAACAACGCTTCGAAGGTGGCTTCACCGTCTTTGAGCAGGTCGCACCGGTTGCCTTTGGTGAAGGGTTGCCGGCCCAGCTTGCAAAGGACCTTGAGTTCGTCATGAAAATGCTCGTGGTCCCGTTGGCGGATCGTTGCAGTCTGGTGCTCGAAGCGGTTAAGCAGCTCGGTCAGTGCTGCATCACCGGTGCGGCGTGCGCTGATATAGCCACCGAAGCGGTTGCGGCCAAAGAACAGGAACATGGGAACGGCGATGTAGGGCAGGCCGATCAGCGCCAGCACCCAGGCAAGGGCACCCTGGGCGGTGCGGTAGGTCATCAGTATCCGGTAAATGCAAACAGCCGCGGCCAGATACACCAGGCCGATGGCAACCGCAAGCCAGGATGCGTCGGGCAGGCTCATCCTGATGTTGCCCCTGAGTTGTCGGACTGGTGGCGTGCCCGGTACTGGGCGGGCGCCATGCCGGTCCAGCGTTTGAAGGCGCGGCTGAAGGCACTGAGCTCGGAAAATCCCAGCAGAAAAGCAATCTCACCCAGGGCGTAATGGTCCGATGCAACGTAGCGAAGGGCCTTGTCCTTGCGAACCTCCTCCACCAGCTCGTGAAATCCGAGCCCCTCTTTCTTCAGTCGCCTGTAGAGGGTTTGCCGGCTCATATGACACTGCTTTGCAAGGGTGTCGGCATCAATCCGCTCGGTGGCCATCTGCCGGGAAATCAGCCTCCGGATCTTGCGACCAAAGGTGCGCCTGCCCTGAAGGCGGGCCAGCAGCGAGTTAACCTGTTTCAGAACGGCGGAATACACATAGGGATTGCGGTGGGGGATCGGATGGCTCAGGTGCCGGCTGTTGAAGGCAAGCCGGGTGGTGCCGGAACCGAAATAGACCCGCCCGCCCAGCAGGCGCTGGTATTCCTTGCCGTAGGACGGTTCCGGATGGGCAATTTCGGCCCACTCGGCGGCGATCGAGGGGTGAATGAAGTGCCGGGTGCGGCAAAGGGCCGCTGCCAGTGTCCGGTCCATGTCCTGGCGACAGTAGTGGCCGGGTGAATCCGCCTGCCAGGTCAGAATGGCCTGGTCGCCAGCCTGCTCGAAACTGAGGGTGACCGACTCATTGATCAGCCGGTGCAGGCGGACATACTGGGTAACTGCTTCGCCCAGGGTGTCGCAATTGAAGAATACATGGCCCACCAGGCCCATGCGGTCAGGGTCAATGACCTGGCCCGCATGCAGACCGACAGCCGGGTCACCGGTCACCTGTTCGGCGTATTCCCACAGGCGGTAGTGGTTTTCAGCGGCGATGCGAAGATCCGGATCCGTCAGTTCATTGCGACGGTAACCGGTGATCTTCTCCACGGTGGGAAGGTCCAGCACCCCTTGCCGGTCCAGGTAGTGAACCAGCGCCAGCGTACTTGAGGCTGCAACCAGCGGCGATGTGGTGGCGTCTGCCTGGGGAGCGTTCACGGTCACCTTTGTTTATTGGTTAACAGGAATTCATTCAGGCTGATACAAAATGTCAAGCCTGTGGGACAGCCTGTCAATGGGTTGCCACTGTAACAACGATAGCATTAAGTCACTGAGGATTCTCACCCGAACTGATTGTAACCGGAGGTGTTTTCATGGAACTGGAAATTTTTGTACCCCATAACGAGTTGGAGCGCTCCAATATCGCTGCACTGGCTGAATACCTGAACAGCATGTACTACTGCTGATCAGGCAATAGTGACGTTCATGACCTGATGCCGGAGGAAACTCCGGCTTTTTTGTGTCTGCAGGATCGGCCTTTCCCGTCTGCTTCCCCTTGTGCCTGTATCCACCGATGGTAATGTAGTCGGCTTACCGGTGTTACAGGAGACCCTGCCCATGAGTGTTGAACTCAATTACCGCATTACCGGCGACGGCTCGCCACTGATACTGCTGCATGGCCTGTTCGGGTCGCTGGAGAACCTGGGGGGGATCAGCCGGCGGTTACAGGACCAGTGGCAGATCCATGCGCTGGACCAGCGCAATCATGGCAGCTCTCCCCATACCGATACCATGGACTATCCGTCCATGGCGGATGACGTACTGGCCTACATGGATGCCCGTGGCCTGGACAGGGCAGCCATTCTGGGCCATTCCATGGGTGGCAAGACCGCCATGCAGCTGGCGCTGCAGGCCCCGGAACGGGTCGACCGCATCATTGTTGCCGATATCGCGCCGGTAACCTATCACCCTCGTCATGATGCGGTGCTGGAGGGTCTGACTGCCATTGACACCGGTGCCATCCGTTCGCGCCAGGATGCCGACAGGTTGCTGGCTGAATACGTGGAAGAGCCGGGTGTCAGGCAGTTTCTGCTGAAAAATCTGGTGCGGGTCGCGGATAACGAGCGTAATGACTACCCGGGGCTCTATCGCTGGCGGCTTAACCTGCCGGTCATCGCGCAATGTTATCCGAAACTTGCTCTGGCGCCGGAAGGCGATGGACCGTTTGAGGGCCCGGTGCTGTTTATCAAGGGGGCGGACTCCGCCTACATCCAGGAGAAGCATCGCGACGAGATTCGTCGTCTCTTTCCCAATGCCGACCTGCGCATCATGACCGGCACCGGGCACTGGTTGCATGCGGAAAAACCAGACAGTTTCGCGGCGCTGTGCCGGCGCTTCCTGACCGAATGATGGCAGCGGCCGAAGGAGGCAGCCGCTGGCAATAATGCCCGCCAGTTCAGCCCGGGACGGGCGTCTGGTAAGGTGGCGGAACAGTATCTGACAGGAACAGGCATCATCTATGAAGTGGCTTCTGGGAGCTTTGCTGATCGGTTTTCTGGCGTTGGGCGGTTTTCTGTTGTCGCCATCGCCTATTAACAGTCAGTCCTGGAAAGCGCCTTCGCCACAGCCGCTGACCGGTGAGTTGGCTCCCAATGAGCGCCTGCGGCTGGCAGACCTGCTGGCCAGGGGAGAAGTCTATGGCCCGGAAGACACCACCGTGGACGACGACGGCGTGCTCTACACCGGAACCCAGGACGGATGGATTGTCCGGGTCTGGCCGGATGGCCGGGTTGAAAGGTGGTTGGAGACGGAGGGCAGGCCCCTGGGTATGGTGTTTGACCGTGACGGCAATCTCATTGTTGCGGATGCCTGGAAAGGCCTGCTGTCCATTGCGCCGGACAAGACAGTGACCCTGCTGACCCGGGAAGCGGAAGGCCTGCCCTTTCGCTTTACCGACGATGTGGACATCGCCCCGGACGGCAGGATCTATTTCACGGATGCCAGTTCCCGCTTTCGCCAGCCTGACTACCTGCTGGATCTCCTGGAAATGCGCCCCCATGGCCGGCTTCTGCGCTATGACCCGCAAACGCAACGAACCGAGGTCTTGCTGAGCAACCTGCATTTTGCCAACGGCGTGGCGGTGTCCCCGGATGGTGAGTACGTGCTGGTCAACGAAACCTGGAAGTATCGTATTCTCAAGTACTGGATCGGTGGCCGGAATCCTGGCCAGGCCGAGGTGTTTGCCGACAACCTGCCGGGTTTTCCGGATAACCTGGCGGTCGACGATGAGGGCCGCTACTGGGTGGCTTTCCCCACTCTCAGGAACCCCCGGGTTGATGCCATGCACCGTCAGCCTTGGCTGAAAGACCTGCTGGCCAAGCTGCCTGAGTGGTTTCTGCCAACGCCCCAGCAATACGGACTGGTGGTGGCGCTGGACGAGCAGGCAGAGGTGATTACCAGCCTTCACGATACCCGGGGTACGCACCTGCAGGAAATTACCTCGGTGAATCCCCATGATGGCTACCTCTACTTTGGTTCACTTCACAACGACCGTATTGGCCGGTTGGCGTTAGCGGCCATTCCGGGCCTGGGAGACAGCAACAATGAGTGAGGGTAATTCGCTGAACTGGGATCTTCCCGAGCCGTTCATCATGCCCATTGAGGTGGGTGACGAGGACACTGACAGGCTGGGGCATGCCAACAATGTGGTGTATGTGCGCTGGCTGGAGGAAATCAGCTGGCAGCATATCGAAAGCCTGGGGATGACCTGGGAGTTGCATGAGAAAACCGGCAAGGCCATGGCCATTACCCGCACAGAGATTGATTACCTGGCTTCCGCCAATGCCGGCGACCGGCTGATTCTCGGTACCTGGCTGACAGGATTTGACGGACGCTTTCGCTCCGCGCGCCAGTTCCAGCTGATACGGGAATCCGATGGCAAGACCCTGGTGCGGGCAGTGTCCACCCACGCCTGTGTCAACATGAAGAGCCAGCGACCTTCACGGATGCCTGCGGAGTTCGCACGCATCCTCGGTGATGCCATGGTGCCCGGTGGTCGCGGCTTTGATGCTGCCTTTGATTCCACTCCCTGAACTTTCTGCTAGTCTGAACAGATGATTCTGTCCTGTCCCTGAAGCTGTCTGGAGAACATCATGGAAAACACCGTTGATCCGAATGCTGGCGATGCCATGCGCCAGGTGGTTTATGACCGCTTCGGCGATGCCGACGTACTCCGGATTGAGTCCTCTGCGATTCCCGAGCCGGGCGCCGAAGAGGTCCTGTTCAGGGTTGCCGGTGCCGGGTTGAATCCCATCGACTGGAAAACCCGCAAGGGTCTGGGATTTGTGGCGCGGCAGATCGAGGATCAGCTGCCCTGGACGCCCGGTTTTGAGGCCGCGGGGGAGGTTATTGCGGTTGGCCGAGATGTCACCACCCTGGTGCCGGGAGACCGGGTAATGGGCATGGTGGGTTTTCCGGCCAGTGGTGGGGGTTACTCGGAGTATGCTGTTGCCCGGGCCGATGAGCTGGCCATAGTGCCGGAAGAACTGGATCTGGTAACCGCCGGTGCGCTGCCGCTGGCTGCGCTGACGGCCTGGCAGGCGCTGTTTGAGGTGGCGGAACTGGAAGCAGGCCAGAAAGTGCTGATTCATGCTGGTGCCGGCGGAGTCGGGCACTTTGCGGTTCAGTTCGCACTGGAGCGGGGTGCTCACGTCATTGCCACGGCGTCGTCAGGCAACCGGGATTTCCTGGCTGCTTTCGGCGTTCATGAAGTGATTGATTATCACACCACCGATGTGGTTGACGAATGCTACGGCCTGGATGTGGTCCTCGACCTGGTGGGTGGTGAAACGGGAAAGCGCTCACTGCATACCCTGAGTGAGCACGGCGTGCTGGTTACCGTGCCCACGGTAACGGCGGACGAAATCATCACCGCCGCAGAAGCCCTGGGCCTGAGGGCCCACGGCATGACCGTACGCCCCGATGTCTTCCATCTTGATGAAATTGCCGAGCTGATCGAAGACGGCGATGTAAGGGTTCACATCGACGGGGCCTTCCCGCTGGAGCAGGTCGCTGATGCGCACCGCACCCTGGAAGGCGGGCATGTCAGGGGCAAACTGGTGCTTGACTGCCGCAGCCGCTGATCCCGCTCAGCCCGGAGCGGGTGCCGGGGCTTCTCCGGTATCCCGCTCCTTGCGTTCCTTCCGTGCCTGGGGTGGTACCAGGCTGACCAGGGTCCAGTCTTTTTCCGGCTTGATGTCGCTGAGGTTCTTGACCGGCATGATGTGTTCACGGGTATCCAGAACGAATAGCACGATGGCCTGGCGGTCGTATTTTTCCAGGAAGTCGTCGAGCGTGAACTCGTCACTGAGCTGGGTGGTCTTCACCGAGTACCCCTGGCTCGCCAGGCTGGCAAGCTTGGCATAGCTTACCCCGCCAAACAGCCCCCGGGTCATCTGGATTTTCTCGGCGGTCTGATGCCTGGCTTTCTGGTCCTGATCCCCTTCCGCAAGTGTCAGCACCGAGCCCTTGCCGAACCAGTCCAGGAAGTGATAGGTCGCCAGTGAGTTCATGTGCTTGTAGGGAGAGATCACCAGCAGATTGCCAATGCCGGTCAGGTCGAGATGGGTTGACGCGTGTTCAGACACCGGATTGCCAAAATAGACCGGCAGGTTTTCCATTCTCGCCTGTTTGACGTTTTCCCAGCTGGTGTCCGCCAGGGTGACCGGCACCTCCAGTTTCTTCAGGGCCAGCGCGATCTTCCTGGCTACCGGGTTGGCGCCAAGAATAAGGAAACCGTACTCCGCCGGCTCGGCTACCTTCAGCAGCTTGGCCAGTGGTCTGGCAGTGAGGCTCTGCAGGGTTACGGTGGCAATGATCAGCATGAATACCAGTGGCACCAGGGCGCCGGCACTCTCGTAACCCAGTTTCTGCAACTGGAAGGCAAACAGCGCAGACACCGCGGCGGCCACGATACCCCTGGGCGCAATCCAGCTCAGGAACAGTTTGTCACGCCAGTTGAGGCTGGTACCGATGGCGGACAGAAAGATACTCAGGGGGCGGGCGACCAGCATCAGCAGAGCCAGTACCGCCACCAGGCCCCAGCCCAGTTGGGCGATGGCCGCGAATTCAACCCGCGCGGCAAGAATAATGAACAGGGCGGAGATCAGCAGAACGCTCAGGGATTCCTTGAACTCCAGGATGCTGTCGATGGGTACCTGCTTCATGTTCGCCATCCAGATGCCCATCACAGTCACCGTCAGCAGGCCGGACTCATGGGCCATCTCGTTGGACAGGGCATAGACCCCGAGCATGAAGGTCAGGGTGCCGGCATTATGCAGGTACTGGGGTAACAGGTGTTTGCGCAGGGCAATGCCATTGAGCCAGCCGGCCAACGCACCGAGCAGGAAGCCCACCGCCAGGGTTTTGCCGAAGATGTACAGGGAGTGGCCGAACACGTTGCCCTGGCCCCAGGACACGATACCCTCGAACACCAGTACCGCCAGCAGCGCACCGACCGGATCGATGATGATGCCCTCCCAGCGCAGGATATTGGCGAGCTTGGCATCCGGCCTGACGGATCGCAGCAGGGGGGCAATTACGGTAGGGCCGGTGACGATGGATATGGCACCGAACAGCAGCGCCACTTCCCAGGACACATCCAGGATCCAGCGTGCGGCCAGGGTGCCGATAAAGCAGGTCACGATGGAGCCGACGGGAATCAGGTTGCGTACCATCTTGCCGTGACCGCGGATTTCTTCGTATCGGAGGGTCAGGCTGCCTTCGAACAGAATGATGGCGACCGCCAGCGAAATGACCGGGAACAGGAGGTCTCCGAACACTTCCTCCGGGTTCAGAAATCCGAACATCGGGCCGGCGGCAATACCGCCGGCCAGCAGAAACAGGATGGCGGGCATACGAACCCGCCAGGCCAGCCACTGGCAGAACAGGGAAAGCACACCAATGCAGGCGAGAAGAAAAACAGTGCTGACGGTCATAATGGCATCAGTTCCATTGAGTCATGGGTTAGTTCTGTGGTCCGGCCGGGAAGGTTGCTGCGGTGTCTGATTCGGCCTTGCATGCAAGCCTGGAAAGAAGCCGGGCGGCGGCAAACAAACCAAAGCTGGCGGTCACCGGGCTGGCGGCTCCGAAACCGGAGGCGCAGTCCAGCCTCACCGGCCCGTCGGTGGCTGGTTTCTGGAGGCACACCTCACCATCCCCCGCAGGATACGTGAGCTGTTCAAGGGAGTACACGGCTTCGATTCCAAACCGGCGCTTGGGGTTGCGTGAGAAGCCGTACTCACGCCGCAGCAGGTTGCGAACCTTTGCCAGCAGCGGGTCCTGGGTCGTCTTGCTGAGGTCGCTGACGCGGATCTGGGTCGGGTCCATCTGGCCGCCTGCGCCGCCGGCACACACCAACGGGATTTTCCGCCGCTGGCAGTGAGCGATCAGCCCCGCCTTGGCCTTGACGCTGTCTATGGCATCAACCACCCCGCACATGTCCGGCGTGATCAGATCGCTGACGTTTCTGGTGTTCAGGAATCCGAAATGAATGCGGATATCGGCTTCCGGGTTGATGCCCCGCAGGCGTTCCGCCATGGCATCGGTCTTGGTTCGGCCATACTGGCCTGCCAGAGCGTGGAGTTGACGATTCGTGTTGGACACGCAGATGTCGTCCATGTCGATCAGCGTCAGTGTGCCGATACCGGAGCGGGCGAGGGCTTCCGCTGCCCAGGAGCCGACACCGCCCAGGCCAACAATGGCAATATGGGCGTGACGGAAACGCTCCAGGGCCCGGCGGCCATACAGTCGCTCGATACCGCCGAAGCGGAAGTGGAAATCGTCACCCGTCATACTGCATCTCCGCGGAAAAGCCCCGATTGTAACCCAGGCCTGCGGGCTGTCTCTAATGGTTGGTAGGTCAGGCTATTGGAGGGCACGATTGCAGACACAAAAAAAGGCCACGCAATGCGTGGCCTGTAAGAAAGTGCCCAACCCGACGGGGGGTAGGGCCGGACTAGTTCAGAGACACTAATCAACGTCATCAGTATCGTCCATAAACCTATCGCCCGGAAGGTCAGGGCTTGACAAATATCAGTCATTTCCGGCCAGAGTGCGCAGGCGCGACCGGAGAAGTCAGTCACGCCGCCCAGTGGTCATCCTCGAAGGCCATGAGAGCGTCTTTTCCACTCTCAATGTCCTGCTGCAACCACTGAATCTCTGGCAGCAGTTTCTCGAAGTAGAAACGGGCCGAGATCAGTTTCCCTTCCAGCAGTGGCTTGTTGCCTTCGCCAGCATCCAGTTGTGCCTGCGCAACGCCGGCCATGCGGGACCAGAGATAGGCGATGACGGTCAGGGCCATGAGGCGCAGGTAGGGAGTTGCCGCTGCACCGGCCTGTTCCGGATCACTGGGGGCATTGCTGGCGATCCACAGGGTGGCGGACTCCAGGGACTTGATGGCCCCCTTCAGTTCTTCCCGGTAGGGAGCCTCCGGGTTGTTCTTCAGGTAGCCGGTCAGTTCCGTGAACAGGGTGCGCACCAGTTGCCCGCCCTTGAGGCTGAGCTTGCGTCCCACCAGATCCATGGCCTGGATGCCGTTGGTGCCTTCGTAGATGCGGGCGATACGCCCGTCCCGCACCAGTTGCTCCAGCGGCCAGTCGGTGGTGAAGCCGGAACCGCCCAGCACCTGCAGGCCGGTATTGGCATTGTTGAAGCCTTCGTCGGTGAGGAAGGATTTCACTACCGGAGTCAACAATTGAACAAGGTCGTCCGCCGATTCGCGAACAGCTTCATCGCCATGGGCCACCGACAGGTCCAGCTTGTGGCCGGTAAACAGAGCCAGCGCTCGCATGCCTTCATTGAGGACTTTCTGGCGCATCAGCATGCGGCGAACATCGGGGTGTACGATAATCGGGTCGGCCGGGCCGTCCGGATTCTTGGGCCCGCTGAGGGAACGGCTTTGCAGGCGTTCACGGGCAAAGCCGAGGCTCTCCTGGTAGGCCATTTCAGCCAGTCCCAGCCCCTGCATGCCCACCATCAGGCGGGCTTCGTTCATCATGGTGAACATGGCGCGCATGCCGTCGTTGGCCTCGCCCACCAGCCAGCCCTTGGCGCCTTCAAAGTTCATCACGCAGGTGGCGGAGCCCTTGATGCCCATCTTGTGTTCCAGGCCGCCGCAAAAAGCCGGATTGCGCTCGCCGGAATCCGGCAGAACCTTGGGCACCACGAACAGGGAAATACCCTTGGTGGTGTCCGGTGCCCCGGGCAGCTTGGCCAGAACCAGGTGCACAATGTTGTCTACCAGGTCGTGCTCTCCGCCGGTGATCCAGATCTTGGTGCCTTCGATGGCATAGGAGCCGTCGTCGTTGGGGGTGGCACGGGTGCGGATCAGGCCCAGGTCGGTGCCGCACTGGGGCTCGGTCAGGCACATGGTGCCGGTCCATTCACCGGAAATCAGCTTTTCCAGATAGGTGTCCTTGAGTTCCTCTGAACCGTGGGCATACAGGGCGCTGATGGCGCCATGGGTCAGGCCCGGGTACATACCCAGCGACAGGTTGGTGGAACAGACCATCTCGTCCACGACAAACTTGAGGGTATGGGGCAGGCCCTGGCCACCATACTGCAGCGGTGCATCCAGCGCCGTCCAGCCACCTTCGACGAATCTGGTGTAGGCCTCCCGGAAGCCGTCCGGTGTCGTGACGTCATGGGTTTCCGGGTTGTACTGGCAGCCCTGCCGATCACCCACCTGGTTGGTGGGCTGGATCACTTCTGCCGCAAGTTTGCCGGCCTCGTCGATCACTGCGGAAATCAGGTCAGGGGTGGCGTCTGCGTACTTTTCCAGTTCATGGAGCTTATCTGCGCCAAGGACATCAAACAGCAAGAAGCGAAGGTCGTTCGCCGGGGCCTGGTATTGCATGGAAGTCTCTCCTCAATGCAGGTAGTTGTGTCAACGCTTTCATTCATACGATCGTTTTAATTTCCGGTTCACCGAAAGGCCGGTCTGTTGATCAGAAGTTTCGTATCAGTAGGCAGAGATCATCCAATGAACGGGCAGGCCCCGTAAGCCGGGAGTTTTTATGAAACAGGTGTTGATTGCCGGAATATCCGGAGCCATTGGCCACGCGCTGGCCACGAAACTGTTACAGAGTGACGCCGAGCTCTCCATCGTCGGGCTTTGCCGTGATCCGTCGACTGTCAGTCTGAGCGGGGAACAGGCAGGCCGGGTCAGCCTGATTTCCTGGGATGCCGCTGATAGCGACAGTGCCAAAGCGGTCGGCGAGCGCCTGGCGGCGTTGTTACCGGTAGCATCAGGGCTTGATATGGTCATCTATGCGGCTGGCATACTGCACGGCCCCGGGATGACACCTGAAAAGCGCCTGGAGGACCTGGATGCACAGGCTTTTGCCCATGCCTTTGCGGTGAACGCCACCGGTTTTGCGATGCTGGTGCAGGCCATTTCTCCCTGGCTCCGCCACCGGCGTTTCAAGCGTATCCTGGCCGTGTCTGCCAGGGTCGGGTCCATAACCGACAATGGGTTTGGTGGCTGGTATGCCTACCGCAGCTCCAAGGCGGCACTGAACATGCTGGTTCGCAACCTGTCCATCGAGTTACCGAGGAAGTACCGCCCTGTGGCCTGCGTGGCCGTTCATCCCGGCACTACCCTGTCGCCGTTGAGTAAACCATTCACCCGTTCACTGGCGCAGCTTCAGGTTCATAGTCCGGAAGAGACGGCCGGGAATATTCTGCGGTTGGCGGAGGGTCTTCACGAAGACGATAACGGAACCTTCCTGGGCTGGGACGGTTCCGTTATACCCTGGTGATGGGAAAGGCGCTGAAACGGCGGGCCGTTTCAGCGTATGAACGGATTCAGCAACCGGGTGAAAGTGCCGGTAAGCTTTACCGGTGCACTGAGCACTGAAAGCGTAATGCAATCCTCGCAACCCACGGCGACCGGTTTGTGTTCGTCTTCCTGGTTGAGAACCACGAAGTCCCACTGGTTGAATACACCTTTCTGGTCGGCAAACGCGCCCTGCAGCACAATCGTGGTTTCATCACCCCGGTGCGTGTGGGCCGGAGCCTTGCCGCCGGCAGCCAGTTTCTGCAACACCACCTGTTCGTTCTGGCCGGGGAAGCGTTCACTGATATCCAGCACGCTGACATCGCCCAGCTGGCGCTTCCAGGGCAGATCATCAAGATTGTCGCCCAGAAGTTTCTGTAGCGGGCTCAGGCGTTTGGCCTGGGCGTCGATATACTTCTCGGTCATATCCGGTTCGCTGTCGATGCGGGACAGGATGGAGTCGAACATGTCCGATGAAACACCCACCTGGGGCTGGCTCTCCATCATGACAGCACCCAGGCTGTCGAGTGTGTCAACGCGGCTGCGACAGTGGGGGCACTGGTCCAGATGAAGTCGAATACACAACGCGTGGGGCTCACTGAGATTGCCGGCGCTGTATTCCATCAGGGTTAGTGTGTCTGGATGATGCCGTGTCATACGTTCTGGTCCTGCAAAATCACTTTCAGTTTGTTCAATGCCAGGCGCACCCGGCTTTTTACGGTACCCAACGGTATATTAAGCTCGTCGGCCACCATCTGGTGTGACTTGCTCTCCATATAAACCTTGGCAATGACGGTAATCTGCTCTTCCGGGAGATGGCTGAGGGATTCTCTCACCCGGCGCTCTGACATCAGGCGGTGCAGGGACGTAACCGGCTCGTCGTCGTTCTCACCCGGGATCTGCCACAGGTCTTCTGTCTCGACCGGCATTTCGGCGCTGGTGCGCTTCATCTTGCGCAGCATGTCGATGCGCTGATTCCGGGCAATGGTAAAAATCCAGGTGGATGCGGCGGCCTTGCGCCAGTCGTAGAGGCAGGAGCGGCGCCAGATCGACACGAAAACTTCCTGGACCAGTTCTTCGGCGTGACTCGCCAGGCCATTGGCCATGGCGTAGTACTTGATCTGCGGGCCAAAATGCTCGAACAGGGCATGGTAAGCCTGACGGTCCTGGTTCTTGCCAACTTTCTCGAGCATCTGGCTCCAGGGATCCTTGCGGCCCTCGGCCCGTGCCGGTTTCTGATCCAGTGTGGTCACCGGACGCTCCTTGACTGTCGCATGATTTGAAATTGTTCTGTTCATCATTCTATGCACTCGCCCCGAGTTTGTCAGTTCGGATATGTACGGGGTGAGCAGACAGCCGGATCAGCCCGGATGGGTTAATCGAAAAATTTTATTCAGGAGCCGGTTCATTCCTCCAGGTAGGTATAGCCTTCCAGCCCGCCGGCAAGCTCCTCCAGCAGGTTGGCCTGTTCTTCAGCCGTCAGTCCGCTGGCTGAAAATTTCTGTTCATAGGCCCTCAGCAGAGACGCCGGTTCGAAGTTTACGTACTGCAGCACCCTGGCTACTGTATCGCCATGGATTGGCTCGCTTACCGTATGGCCCCCATCCCTGTTGCGCCGCACATCCACCGAATGGGTGTCGCCGAACAGGTTGTGCATGTCGCCCAGGATTTCCTGGTAGGCGCCGGTCATGAAAAAGCCCATGAGCATGGGCTCTTCGGGCGTATCCTCCGGCAGCGGGAAAGTGGTTTCGATGCCCTGTCCATCCACATAGCGGTCGATCCGCCCGTCGGAATCGCAGGTAATGTCCTGAATCACCGCGCGCCGGTTAAGCGGTCGATTCAGCCCGTTAATGGGCATGATCGGAAAAATCTGGTCGATGCCCCACACATCCGGCAGCGATTGGAACAGCGAGAAGTTCACAAACAGCTTTTCGGCCAGTTTTTCATTGAGTTCATCAATGATCTCCCGGTGCGCGCGGTTTTCCGAATTCAGCTGGTCGCGAAGTGCGCGGCAACAGGTGGTGTAGAGTGTTTCCGCGCGGGCCCTGTCGGCCAGTGACAGCAGGCCATGGGCAAACTGAGTGTGCACATCCGCCATGGCGTGAAGCACGTCATGATAGATTTCCGCCAGGGAACGGGGAGACTTCTTGTCCCGCAGGCTCTCCAGGTCCCGCCACAGGTCCTGCAGCGGCGCCGGTGCATCACCGGCGGGCTGTTCCGGCGGGCGTGATTCGGGTACCTCCCGGTCAATCACATTGGTGACCAGTACCGAGTGGTGAGCGGTCAGTGCCCGGCCGGATTCGCTGATGAGGTCAGGGTGGGGGATCCCGGCCCGGTCGCATTCCGACTGCAGTATATGAACCACGTTGTAGGCGTATTCATGCATGCTGTAGTTCATGGAACAACTGCTGCGGGAACGGGTGCCTTCATAGTCCACGCCGAGACCGCCGCCGATATCAACCGTGCCGACCGGTGCGCCCATTTTGCGCAATTCACTGTAGAAGCGGGCACACTCTCTCAACCCGGTCTGGATGTCGCGGATATTGGCAATCTGCGAGCCCAGGTGGAAATGCAGCAGTTGCAGGGATTCCAGGGCCCCGGCGTCACGCAGGGTTTCAACCACGTCCAGCACCTGGCTGGCGGACAGGCCGAATTTCGATTTTTCGCCACCGGTATTCTGCCAGTTGCCCTTGCCGATGGTGGCCAGCCTGGCCCGTACACCAATTAATGGTGTCACGCCCAGACGACGGGCCTGCTCAAGGATCAGTGGCAATTCTGACTGTTTCTCCACCACGATAAAGACGCGGTGCCCAAGCTTCTGCCCGATCAGGGCCAGGCGGATGTATTCCCGATCCTTGTAGCCGTTACAGACAATCACCGAGCCGGGCAGCCGGGACAGGGCCAGAACCGCCATCAGCTCCGGCTTGCTGCCGGCTTCCAGACCGATCTGGTTGTCGCTGGCGGCCGGCTCTGCACGCAGAAGTTCCTCAACCACCCGCCGCTGCTGATTGACCTTGATGGGGTATACCGCTGTGTAAGTGCCCTGGTAGCCCTGTTCCCGGCCCATTGCATTAAACGCGCCGCACAGTTTGTTAACCCGATCGTGGAGGATGTCCGTAAACCGGATCAGCACCGGCAACTGCACGCCGTTGCTGACCAGCGACCGGGTCAGGTCTGGCAGGTTGATATCCTCACCACTGTGGCCCCGGTCGGGGCGGATCAGCACTTCACCGCGGGCATTCACATCGATATAGCCATCGCTCCAATGGGCGATGTTGTACACCTTGTGGGCGGTACTGCCGGTAGGCTCATTCATGGTGCTTTCCTGTACTGGATCCGGAGCCGGCAACCTGCCGGCTTATGGCGGTCATTGTATGGATTCCACCAGCCCTCTGAAAGAACCATGCCGGAAAAAACCATGACCTGCAGCAGGATAGTCCTTTAGGTGTTCGGGCTCGGCACCTACAATACCTTCAATACGATCTGGCTCGACTAGTAAATCCGGAGACAAGAAATGACTGCACTGAACGAAGGCTGGTTTACAGAGATATTTCAGGACCAGGGCACCGCATTTTCCCTGCAAGTAAAAAAGAAGCTGCACGAAGAACAGACCGACTTCCAGAAGCTGGAAATCTGGGAGACCGAAACCTTCGGCAACCTGATGGTGCTGGACGGTTGCGTGATGCTGACCTCACGGGACAACTTCCTCTATCACGAAATGATGACCCATCCGGCCCTGTTCACCCACAAGGACCCGAAAAAAGTCGTCATTGTAGGGGGCGGCGACTGCGGCACCCTGAAAGAGGTCCTCAAGCACCCCGGAGTGGAAGAAGCCTGGCAGGTGGAAATCGACGAACGGGTCACCCGCAATTCCGAAAAGTACTTCCCGGAGCTTTGTGAATCCAACACCGACCCCCGCGCCAACTTCTTCTTCGGCGACGGCATCCAGTGGATACGCGACGCAGTACCCGAAAGCCTTGATGTCATCATCATCGACAGTACCGACCCGGTCGGCCCCGCCGAAGGCCTGTTTGCGCTGGACTTCTACCGCGACTGCATGATCGCCCTGCGCGACGGCGGCATCATCGTTCAGCAAAGCGAATCGCCATTGCTGCACACCAACACCATCATCAAAACCATCCACGACGACATGAAAAAGGCCGGCTTCGACCACGTCCGCACCCTGCCGTTCCCGCAACCGGTGTATCCCACCGGCTGGTGGAGCTGCACCATGGCCGGGAAGGAAAAGCCGGTGGTTTATTTTCGTGAAGAAGATGCGGATCAACGGCCGTTTGTGACTCGTTACTACAATGCCGACATCCACCGTGGTGCATTGGCAATGCCGCAGTTTATGGTGGATGCGTTGGAGGATGAAGTCATTCCCGGGGAGGGTTAACCCGGAGTCAGCGGAGGAGGTGGGAGCCCCCCATTCCGGGATCGTCAAAAACAGGGATGTTTTTGTCGAGCGTACAGGGATGTATTCACAGCGTATCCCGGAATGGGGGGGCTCCCACCTCCGGCATGCTCTCAAGCCTGGGTGTCGGATTACGGCTGCGCCTAATCCGACCTACTCTCAAGTCAAAAAAAGGGGCACCCGCAGGCGCCCCTCTTCAGATCCAGTGTCAGCTCATATTACTTGGTGCTGACAAACTCCGGATAGGCTTCCATACCACACTCGGACAGATCCACACCCTCGTACTCTTCCTCTTCCGAAACCCGGATACCCATGACCGCCTTCAGGATGCTCCAGACAATCAGGCTGGTCACGAAGACCCAGATGAAGATGGTGAGCATGCCAACCAGCTGACCCATGAAGGTCGCGTCTGCGTCGGACAGGAGAACCGCGAAGATACCCCAGATACCAACCACACCGTGCACCGAGATAGCACCGACAGGATCGTCAATGCGCATCTTGTCCAGAGTCACGATGGAGAACACCACGATGATACCGCCAATGGCACCAATGATGGTGGCCAGCAGGGGCGACGGATCCGCAGGCTCGGCAGTGATGGCTACCAGGCCGGCCAGGGCGCCGTTCAGGGCCATGGTCAGGTCAGCCTTGCCGAACAGGATGCGGCCAACGATCAGGGCAGCAATCAGACCACCGGAAGCGGCTGCGTTTGTGTTCAGGAACACGTTGGCCACCTCGTTGGCAACACCGATACCACCCAGCTTCAGGGTAGAGCCGCCGTTGAAGCCGAACCAGCCCATCCACAGGATGAACATGCCCAGTGTCGCCAGCGGCAGGTTTGCACCCGGGAACGCCTTGATCTGGCCATCCGCGCCATACTTGCCTTTACGGGCACCCAGCAGAAGAACACCGGCCAGGGCAGCAGCCGCGCCTGCCATGTGCACGATGCCGGAGCCGGCGTAGTCAAAGTAGTTGAGCTCGTACATGCCGAAAACCGCATCGCCGTTCCAGGTCCATGCGCCCTGCATCGGGTAGATAAAGCCACACATGACAACAGCAAAAGCCAGGAAGGCCCAGAGCTTCATGCGCTCGGCCACGGCACCGGAAACGATGGACATGGCGGTTGCCACGAAGACGACCTGGAAGAAGAAATCGGAAGCACCGGAGTACTCGCCCATGTCCCCAAAACCGGATTCGTTGGAAGCCGCAATAATGCCTGCGATGGCAGCGTCATCCATCTGGGCAACCGTGGTAACACCGCTCAGGAACAGGCCGCCACCATACATGATGTCGTAGCCGCAGATGAGGTACATCGTACAGGCTATGGCAAACAGCGAGACGTTCTTGGTCAGGATTTCAGTGGTGTTCTTGGCACGCACCAGGCCTGCTTCGAGCATCGAGAAGCCTGCGGCCATCCACATGACCAGGGCACCGCACACAAGGAAGTAAAAGGTATCCAGCGCATACTGGAGTTCAAAAATGTGTTCAAGATTGCTTTCCATGAGAAGCCCTCCGCACGAGGCTTATTTCAAGTTATAAATTTTTTGCGTTGGCTGTCTGGTTGATCAGGCTGTGATCAGACCGCTTCTTCGCCGGTTTCCCCGGTTCGGATCCGGATAGCCTGTTCAAGTTCGGTCACGAAAATTTTGCCATCGCCGATTTTTCCGGTATTGGCTGCCTTGGTGATGGATTCGATGACCTGGTCCAGCAGGTTGTCGCCGATAGCAACTTCAACCTTGACCTTGGGCAGAAAGTCCACCACGTATTCTGCGCCACGGTAGAGCTCGGTATGACCCTTCTGGCGACCGAAGCCTTTGACTTCAGTGACCGTTACGCCTTGAACGCCAATCTCGGATAGTGCCTCACGGACATCATCCAACTTGAAAGGCTTGATGATCGCTGTCACAAGTTTCATTGCTTTCTCCTTGATAAAGCCGTCTCAACATCTGGAACTCTTCGGCCCGTTGTTGAGGTCGGGATGCTGCCACCTCGCACACCAATTGTGCGGATTGCGTACAAGGCTTTTAGCATCGGGTGTGCCAACGCAAAAAATAACTATATTATCAGCAAGTTAAGTATATGCTGGTCCAAAATGGACCGTCAGGCCGCACCAAAACAGGGCTGACCTGCCCGAAGTGAACCATAATGATGCACAAGTCTGATGCAATCATTAAAAGGCGCTTCGGCCGCATTATACTGCCGATAGGGTACAGTATGGCAGGGCTGGCAATGTGTTACACTTCCGACCTTGGTACCGGCTCCGGCGCCGGGCAGAGTTCAAGAGCGTTCAAGCCAGTGAGGTGATTTGTGAAAGGTCCGCAGGATTTCTTTACCCAGCTTCAGGGCCAGTTTGGCCAGTTTGTCCCGGATATGGCCCGAGCGGCCCGGGAGGACTTCGAAGCCCAGGCCCGGGCCACCGTGATGACCGTGCTGTCGCGGCTTGAACTGGTGACCCGTGAAGAGTTTGATGCCCAGCAGGCCGTACTGATGAAAACCCGGGAAAAGGTGGAGGCGCTGGAAAAGCGTGTTACCGATCTGGAGAACCAGTCCCGGAACAGTTAAAGGGCAGGAAGCCCCTCAGGCGGCTGGTCCGCTGTACCCCTGACCATGGAAGGTTGTCATGTTTGCCGTAGTTCATACCCGCGCCAGCATTGGCGTATCTGCTCCGTCCGTTACTGTGGAAGTTCACCTGTCCGGTGGCCTGCCGGCGCTGTCAATCGTGGGTCTGCCGGAAACCGGCGTCCGCGAAAGCCGTGAGCGCGTGCGCAGTGCCTTGCTGAACGCCGGCTTTGAATTTCCCGCCCGCAGGATAACCATCAACCTGGCCCCGGCTGACCTGCCCAAAGAGGGAGGCCGCTTTGATCTGCCCATTGCCCTTGGTATTCTGGCGGCGTCAGGGCAGATCCCCCCTGAAAGTCTCGCACGGTACGAGTTTGTCGGAGAGCTGTCCCTTGATGGTGCATTACGCCCTCTGAAGGGCGTGCTCCCTGCTGTTCTGGCTGCCCGAAAGGAAGGCCGTCAGTTGCTGGTTCCCCAGGCCAACGCCGCCGAGGCAGCCCTGGCGAGCCAGGATGACGTTTTGCCGGCAGGCCATGTGCTGACAGTGTGCGAGCACCTGTGTGAACGGGCCCGTATTTCACCGGTGCCGGCTGCCGTGCCGGAGCAGGGGGCCCGGCCAGGTCCTGATCTGGCGGATGTACGGGGCCAGAGTGTGCCCCGCCGGGCGCTTGAGATCGCAGCCGCTGGCGGCCACAACCTGTTGATGTTTGGCCCGCCTGGAACCGGCAAGAGTATGCTCGCCAGCCGCCTGCCCGGGATTCTGCCACCGTTGACCACCGAATCCGCCCTGGAGGTGGCCAGTATCCATTCGGTGGCCGGTATACCGGTTCAGGACGGAGACTGGTGCCGGCCTCCTTACCGGGCGCCGCACCATACCGCCTCATCCGTCGCCATGGTGGGTGGTGGCAGCAGTCCGCGGCCGGGGGAAATCTCGCTGGCCCACCGTGGCGTGCTGTTTCTTGACGAACTGCCGGAGTTTGAGCGGCGGGTGCTGGAGGTGCTGAGAGAGCCCATGGAGTCCGGGGAGATCGCCATCAGCCGGGCGGCCAGGCAGGTAACCTTCCCGGCGCGGTTTCAGGTTGTGGCGGCCATGAACCCATGCCCTTGCGGTTACCTGGGGCATCCTTCGATCGAGTGCCAGTGTACGCCGCAGCAGGTGCTCCGGTATCGGGCAAAGATATCGGGGCCATTGCTGGATCGTTTCGACCTGCATGTGGAAGTGCCGGTGCAAAGTGGCGAAGTGCTGATGCAGCGCGAAGGCGACGGAGAGTCCAGTGCAACGGTGCGGGAACGGGTAAACCAGGCCCGGCAGAGGCAAATGCATCGGGGAACCGTGAACTCGTCGCTCGTGGGCAGTGAGCTTCACGATCACTGCCGGGTGGACGGGGCCGGCGAAACCATGCTGTCGTCCGCCATGGAAAGGCTGGGACTGTCTGCACGGGCGTTGCACCGTATACTCAGGGTGGCACGGACCCTGGCCGACCTTGAGGGGGAGGACCGCATCGGCAATGGTCACCTGGTGGAAGCCCTGGGTTACCGCAAGCTGGACCGGCAACAGACCAGGAACGCACAGGTCTCGGTGTAAGCGGATTCGGCCGGTCGAGGGGCTGACGGGCACAGAACGCTGGTTGTATAGTGGCGTCTGCAGCAAGTCACTCTGGTAAACTGTCGATATAACCCATTGAAGATGAACCGCGAAAGGGCGGTTGAGGACGTCAGATGACCGATCACGATGATGTTTCCGGCGATTCACCTGTCACCACACGCCGTGGCGTGCGCAGTTTTGTGCTTCGCCAGGGGCGAATGACAGAAGGCCAGAAAAAGGCCTACGAGCGCAGCTGGCCCAAATACGGACTGACCCGTGAACAGGGCATGATTGATCCGCGCCAGGTGTTCGGAAGGGACAACATGCTGAACCTGGAAATCGGCTTCGGCATGGGAAAATCCCTGGCGGACATGGCGGAAGCGGCGCCCGAGCAGGATTTTATTGGTGTGGAAGTACACCTTCCCGGCGTCGGCGCCCTGTTGAAGGAAATCGAAGACAGGGGGCTGGAGAACGTCCGGATCTACGCCATTGATGCCAACGACGTGATTGATCTGTGCCTGCCGGACGCGGTTCTGGACAGGGTAATGGTGTTTTTCCCGGACCCGTGGCACAAGAAACGGCATCACAAACGCCGGTTGATCCAGCATGACTTCGTCCAGCGTCTGCGCCACAAGCTCCGCGTGGGCGGTATTCTGCACCTGGCGACAGACTGGGAAAACTACGCGGAATACATGATGGAAATCATGAGTGAGTCCGAGGGGTTTGCCAATACCCAGGAGCCGGGCCAGTATTCTCCCCGCCCCGAGGATCGTCCCATCACCAAATTCGAGAAGCGCGGTGAAACCCTCGGCCACGGTGTCTGGGATCTGGTGTTCTACCGCACCAACTGACTGGCGGTTGCAGGCGTTACCCGTGAGCCAGCGGGTGGCGCCTGGCTGCGCGAATGATCACCAGCCCGGCAGCTCCCAGCATCAGCCCGGTAAACTTGATAAGCGCGCAGATGGTCGCAGACAGGCTGAGCACGTCTGTGGGCGGGTCCATGTTGTTCAGCAGCAGAATGTTTTCTGCGATGTCGCCGGTGCCTGCCGCCACGAACAGGGCCTTGACCCAGCGTGCCACAGTGCGTTCCCGCACGCCCGGGCGGTCGCGGGTCAGGTGACTGGTGAGAAATATCAGTGTTACCAGGTAGGCGGGGACAAAGAGAAAGTCCAGCCACAGGGAAACATGAGCCCACAGCATGCCATCCTGGCGCCAGCTGCGGATGATGGCCATGGACTGGTCGGCCGTAGCTGCCATCTGGAAACTGACCATACCCTGGGGTGCCGAGCCGGTCTGAAGTGGCTGGTTGACCAGCGTCAGAACAAGCAGCAGGGCCGCTGTTACCAGAAGGCTCAGATTGAGCCTCCTGGGAAACAGAGTGAGAAGGCGCAGCAATGGCATCAGAGGAAGCGCTCCAGCAAGCTGTTCAGGAATCGCTGACCAGATTCCGTGGTCTGTATTCTTCCCGGTTCCAGCAGATTTTCCGTTCGTAATTGGTCAAGTTTTACCGCAACTGTGCTCAGGGGTAAACCTGTACGTTCTGTAAACAGGTTTTCCGGTACCCCTGAAGTCAGGCGCAGAGCGTTCATCAGGAACTCCAGAGGTCGCTCTTCTGGCTCAATAGTCTGACTTCCGGCGGTGCGGCTGCCAATGCGATTCAGGTAGGCTCCGGGCTGACGGGTTTTCCAGAACCGCCTGATTTCGCCATTGCGCAGGGTTATCTTTCCGTGGGCTCCAGCGCCAAGTGCCAGGTAATCGCCATACATCCAGTAATTCAGGTTATGACGGGATGCCATGCCCGGCCGGCTCCAGGCCGATACCTCGTAGTCTTTGAATCCGTTCTGATGCAGGAAGTCCGAGCCCTGACGATAGATTTCCCACAGGTGATCCTCGTCCGGTAACTGCGGGGGCCGGCTGTAGAACTCGGTGTTGGGTTCGAGGGTCAGTTGATACCAGGACAGGTGCGGGGGCTCCCAGGCCAGTGCCGCTTCCAGATCAGTAATGGCCTGCTCCGGTGTCTGGCCTGGCAACCCATGCATCAGGTCAAGGTTGAAGTTGTCGAAGCCGGCGTTGCGGGCTGCCTCGATAGCCCGGTGAGCGGCCTTGTCATCGTGAATGCGGCCCAGGTCTTTCAGGCGCTGCGGATTAAAACTCTGAACGCCGATGGACAGGCGGTTGATTCCCGCCGCCCTGAAGCCCTGGAACCGGCCTTGCTCGACCGTTCCGGGATTGGCTTCCAGGGTGATTTCAGCATCGTCGGTGAACTCGAGGTGCTCCCCCAGCTGGCGGAACAGATTGTTATAGAAGCCCGGGGACATCAGTGACGGCGTGCCACCGCCGATGAACACCGTCTGGATACTGCGGCCCTGCACCAGCGCCAGGTCGCCGGCGAGATCCTCCATGATGGCCCCGAGATAATCCTCTTCCGGAATATCGCCGGTCAGCGCGTGGGAGTTGAAATCGCAATAGGGACACTTCCTCACGCACCAGGGAACATGAAGGTACAGGCTCAGCGGAGGTAACGGATTGTTCCGCCAGGTATCCGGCAGGGGCATGGTCACGCCGCCCCGACTCCCAGCTGATCAAGGAGCTGGGCAAGGGCCCGTCCGCGATGGCTGATTCTGCCCTTGTCTTCCCGGGACAGCTCGGCGGCGCTGGTTCCCGTTTCCGGCACCAGGAAAACCGGATCGTAACCAAAGCCGCCTTCGCCCCTGGGCTGCTCCAGTATGTGACCGGGCCAGCGGCCATGACAGATGACCGGTGTGGGATCATCGGCATGGCGCAGGTAGACCAGAACACAATGGAACTGGGCCGTACGCCGGGGTTCCGGTATCCCTGCCATGGCGGCCAGCAGCGCCCGGACATTGTCCTCGTCGCTGGCGGACTCGCCAGCATAGCGCGCAGAGCGCACACCCGGTTCGCCGCCAAGTGCATCCACCGCCAGGCCGGAATCATCTGCGAGCGCGGGCAGGCCGGTAATGCGGGCAGCGTGGCGGGCCTTGAGAATGGCGTTTTCCACGAAGGTAACCGCGGGTTCTTCTGCTTCGCCCACTCCGAGCTCGCCCTGGGCCACCGGCATAAGCCCCAGGGGGGCGAGCAGATCAGCCAGTTCCGCGATCTTGCCCTTGTTGTTGCTGGCAATAACCAGTCTGTCGGTGGTTTCAGTCATCAGTCATTAAAAAGCGTGTGTGTGAAACGGATGGGAAGATCCTGCTTTGCGCCCGTTGGCCTGGCGGTTACCTGGAATGTCATCAGCTCTGCATTGCTGTATTGGTATTCGGCAATGAAGTACACGGCATCGCCTTCCTGTATGCGGCGAAAAGCCAGGAATTTTGACTGCTGCACGTCATTAAGGACCTTGCCTTCCACTTGCCCTGACACCGGTTCCAGACCACCATCGTCGGTTTCCTGCATGATGGAGATGTTCACAACTCCAATGCTCTTGCTACGGTTCAGATTGTTGTCCCGGGCCACTTCCGGTGCCAGGAAGGTGCTGGGGAACACGCTCCAGTGTACCTGGTATTCGCCGAAGTTCTTCGAGCCCGCATGGCTCTGGGCGGAAATAAAAAACAGACAGGCCAGTGACAGCAGGGCAAACCAGTGGTTTTGAATCGTTTTGTTCATGAATCCTCCCGGGTTATCCGGTAAATGGCAATCTGTCCCAACATGTTGGGCCACAGGCGACTGAGCCAGCGATCCTGATGCTCACCGTCCACCACTGTACGGTTCAGAATGCGGAAGCCTTTGCGGTAACACAAGGCCTCGAAATCCTTGAAGGTACAAAGGTGGATGTTGGGGGTGTTGTACCATTTATACGGCAGAGTTTCGGATTCGGGCATACGACCTCTGCGCATCAGGTACCAGCGCAGCTTCCAGTAGGCAAAATTCGGGAAGGTAACGATGCCTTCACGACCAGCCCGAAGCATTTCATCAAGCACCATGTCGGGGCGGCGCACGGCCTGCAGGGCCTGGGTCATCAGCACTGTGTCGAAGGTGTGGTCCTCGAAGTTGCCCAGCCCCTGGGTATCCAGGTTCTGTTCGATCACGGATACGCCGCGACCTATGCAGGTGGTAATGTGGTCCTGGTTGATTTCCAGGCCAAAGCCCGTGGCCTGTTTTTCCCGTTGCAGGTAGTCCAGCAGGGTGCCGTCGCCACAACCCAGGTCCAGTACATGGCTGCCCGGTTTGATCCATTGCTCGATGATCTTCAGGTCGGTTCTCATACCCCGGCCTCCCGCGCTACGCGATCCATGTACGCTTCGAAAATGGCGGTGTATCTGGGGGTGGGTATCAGGAAGGCATCGTGGCCCCAGGGTGCGTCAATTTCCGCATAGCTGACCTTGCAGCGGGCCGAGATCATGGCGTTCACCAGCTCTTCCGAGCGTGCCGGGGTGAACCGCCAGTCGGTGCTGAAGGAAAGCACGAGGAATTCGCAGTGAGCCCCGCGCAGGGCTTTTGCCAGGTCATTGTCATGTTCATAGGCAGGGTCGAAATAGTCCAGCGCCTTGGTCATCAGCAGGTAGGTGTTGGCGTCAAACGATTCCGAGAACCGCTCGCCCTGGTAGCGCAGGTAGCTTTCCACCTGGAATTCGGCATCGTAACCGAACTTGTAAGCCTGGTCCCGAAGCTCACGGCCGAACTTTTCCCCCATCGAGGCATCGGACAGGTAGGTAATATGGCCCACCATCCGTGCCAGCATCAGCCCCCGCCGGGGCAGGGTGTTGTATTCGTAATAGCGGCCCTGGTGAAATTCCCGGTCGGACGTGATGGCCTGCCGTGCCACTTCGTTGAAAGCGATGTTCTGCGCACTCAGGCGGGGCGTGGATGCGATGACCACAGCGTGCCGCAGCCGGTCAGGATAATCCAGGCTCCACTGCAGGGCCTGCATGCCGCCAAGGGAACCACCAACAACCGCTGCCCAGCACTCTATGCCCAGCCGGTCGGCCAGCAACGCCTGGCTGTGTACCCAGTCGCGAACGGTGATGACAGGAAAGTCGGGGCCATAGGGCTGGCCGGTTTCCGGGTTGGTGCTGCTGGGCCCGGTGCTGCCATGGCAGCCGCCCAGGTTGTTCAGGCTGACAACGAAGAAACGGTTGGTGTCGATGGGCTTGCCGGGGCCGATACAGCTGTCCCACCAGCCGGGCTTGCGATCGTCCTTGCTATGGTAGCCGGCTGCATGATGGTGGCCACTGAGGGCATGACAGATCAGTACCGCGTTACTGGCATCTGCGTTGAGCTCGCCATAGGTCTCGATCACCAGATCGTAACTTTCCAGTGTCCGATTGCACGCCAGGGTGATTGGCGTCTCGAAGTGCAGTGTCTGCGGGGTGACTATCCCAACAGAATCCGTTGGCAAGGGATCGGGCATTGGCGCGACAGGTTCCTGGTTCGGTCCATAGTATCTGCTACAAGACTGAGGCAATGGCCGCGCCGGGGAGCCCACAACAAGGCAGGCTCGATGAAATGGCCGGCGGATTGCCAGCCAAGCAGTTTAAAGGCCGGCCTGCGTGGCTGCAACCGCCGATTCCGGCGCGTCTCAGACGGCGCCGGAAATGTTGACTACCTTCTGCTGGATCAGGGTTGGTGCCGGTTTGCGAATTTGCCGTTGCATGGCATCGGCCAGTTCCAGTTGTCGCTTCAGGTCGGTGATGGTGTTCTGCAACCGTTCCCGTTCGGCGCGGCTGTCACGGTCACTGCGCACCATGTCCCGCAGGCGGCGGATCTGATGTTCCAGTAACTGTTTCTGTTCCATGGAATACTGCATGATCGGCAGGAGCGCTTCCGAGGGCCAGCGCTCGACATCAGACCTTACCCGACGGTGCAGGGTGCGTGCTTCTTCCACAATGACATTGAAAAAGCGGCGAACCAGCAGCGACTGTTCCGTCAGCAGGTTTTTCGGGCTGATTCGGAACCGCCTGGCTTTCTTGCGCAGCTCCCGCACTGCAATCACATGGCGGCCGGCCCGCAGAGGGATCGGCTCCAGATGGCGCGCCCGGGTGTCCTCGTTGTAGCGCCGATAGATGGCACCCACCATTTTTTCCGCCAGCCGGCCCTCACTGAGGAGATTGGTGAGGTCGCTTTCCAGTAACTCGAAAAAGTGGTCCATGCCATGATTCATGCCGGCGGTGGTCCAGCTTTTCGACATCTTGCGGCGGATTTTCTCGGCGTGGGCCTCGAACCTGTCTTCGCTTACCAGTTCCCTGAGCATGGCACCCTGGGAATCCATCAGGCGACGGCTGGAGCGTAAGGTGATCAGCTTCTTGTAGTAGAAGTCGTAGTCACGCTGGGCGCGGTCCGCCAGACGGCGCAGAGCCTCCTTGTCCATGGTGACGCCGGAGCAGGCTTCCAGTTCCTCTTCCAGCGCATCAAGCCGGGTCTGCATCGCCGCCTGGCTGTTCTGCAGCATGCCCAGCAGATCGTTGATCAGGCTCTGGGTGATCAGCTGTTCCTTGTGCATCAGGATGCGCTGGATAATCAGCTGCTCCAGCTGGCCCAGGTTGGAACGCCCGAAAAGCTCCTCGTTGCCCTTGACCCGTGCCAGCAGGCCCTGTTTTGCCGACAGCGGGATAACGTCATTCTGGCGCATGCCCAGGTGATCGGCGGTGTAGCCGCGCACCCGGTCGATGGCCTCCTGGGTGTGTTTCTCCCCCTGCAGGTCGTCCCAGAGCACATCAATCTTGTTCAGTACTGCAAAGCGCCCTGCGCGATGATCCGCATGCTCGGTATCGATGTGTTCCTTCCAGATCGTCATGTCACTGGCGGTAACGCCGGTGTCGGCGCTGAGCAGGAAGATGATGGCATGGGCACGGGGCAGCATGCTGATGGTCAGTTCCGGCTCGGAGCCGAGGGCGTTCAGGCCCGGCGTGTCCAGAATCCGCAAACCACGTTCAAAAAGGGGATGGCGAATGCTGATCTGGGCATTGCGCCAGGCCGGAACCAGCACGTTGCCGGGCCGGTTACGATCATGCTCCAGCATGTCTTCATCGAAGCCGAGGCTGCGGGCTTCCTGGGGAGTGACACTCTTGACCCGGGCCACTTCCGCCAGCACTTCGCGCATGATTTCCGGGTCACGCTCATCCAGGTCGTGTTTGACCCAGCGCTCCGGCTGCTTGCGCAGTTGCTGCAGGGAGAGCTCGCCGGTGCGGGTTTCAATGGGAAGCAGCAGCAGGTAATTACTGTTCGAGGTGCGGTCAAAAAACAGCTCGGTCGGGCACATGGTGGTGCGGCCGGCCTGGGAAGGCAGCATGCGCTGGCCATATTCCGAGAAGAACAGGGCGTTGATCAGTTCCGTCTTGCCACGGGAATATTCGCCGACAAAGGCAATGGTGAGCTCATCTTCGATCAGCAGTTCCAGGCCATGGCGAATTCGGTTGCTGACATCATCGGAAAACAGGTCGTTGTCCTGAAGCCAAAGGCGATAGCGGCCAATCTGTCTGATCAGTTCCTTTTTCCAGCCGTGGTAGGCTTCAACCTGCTGCGACAGGGTACCTTGCTTGTTCATCGGACCATCCTTCTGCGCGACTTCCGGGCGACTGCTCTTGGCATTGGTCGGGTAAAGTTGTGGCAAAAATATAGTTAATGTTACCGCAATGTTCCGGTAATTCTGTGGGGAGCATCAAAGGCCTGAAAGCCAGTGCGTGGTGAGAGAATAAAAAAAGGCAGCTGATTCAACAAGATAAATCAGCTGCCGGGAAGGTTGTTTTATTGTCCGGATGTGTAACAGTTTGTGTTTTTGAGAGGCGGTCTACATTCCGACGATGGAGCCCATGCCGGCTGCGATTTTCATGTGATCAATCACCACAGAAATCACGTTGAGGATCAGGAAGACGATGATGGGTGACAGATCCAGCCCGCCAAGCGAGGGCATCACGCTGCGTACCGGGCGCATGACCGGCTCGGTGATCTGGGCTACCAGCTGAATGGCAGGGTGGTTGCTTTGCGGGGCGATCCAGCTCACCACCACAACGGCAATGACGGACCAGAAATAGATCTTCACGATCAGGTCCAGCACATTCAGTATCGACCAGCTCAGCAATGTAAGCGGGTTAATGGACGGAACACTGCTGTTCAGAGCAAACAGAATCAGGAAAAAGGTGATGGCCTGGATGATAACCGCCAGCACCAGGGCCGCGCCGTCAATGCCGCCCCAGCCCGGGATGAAGCGTCGCAGGGGGCGTAGCAGCGGGTTGGTTGCCTTGACTGCGAACTGCGAGATCGGATTGTAAAAATCGGCTCTCGCCAGCTGCAGAAGGAAGCGCAGCAGCACAACCGTCAGATAAAATGTTGAGGCAATAAGCAGTATGGTGATCAGAATGTCAGCCAGCATGAAGCCGTGTCTCCCGTTATCGGTTACTGTTTCTTGGCAAGTTCTTTGGCCATTTCCCCGGAGCGCTTGTAAGCGGCGGAATAGGCTTTTTTGACCAGATCCCTGAGGCCACCCTGCTCAAATGTCTGGATGGCCTGTTCCGTTGTACCACCGGGGGACATCACATTGCGTTTGAGCTGGCCCGGGTCATGCTCGCTGCGGCCAGCCATTTCGGCGGCGCCGGCCATGGTCTGGATGGCCAGTGTCCTTGCCGTTTCGCTGGCGATTCCGGCCTCGGTGGCCGCTTCTTCAAGGGCTTCGAGCATCAGGAAGAAATAGGCGGGGCCGCTGCCGGAGAGTGCAGTAACCGCATGCAGCAGCGATTCATCGTCTACCCAGAGGGCAGAACCGATGCTGTTGAAAACCGCTTCCACCATGGCCTTCTGCTTGTCTTTTACCTGGTCATTGGCATAGAGCCCGGCTGCCCCCTTGCCCACCAGAGAGGGTGTGTTGGGCATTACCCGAACCAGCGGCAGCCCGCCACCCAGCCATTCATCCAGAGTAGCGGCTTCCAGGCCGGCGGCAATCGACACCATCAGCGGGCGGGTGTTCTGCACTACCGGGGCAATATCGGAACAGACGCTGGCCATAACCTGCGGCTTCACCGCCAGTACCACCATGTCCGCCTGCTGGGCGCAGTAGCGGTTGTCGGTGGTGACACTGACGCCGAACTGCTTGCGGATGGACTGAAGATGGTTGTCGTCAGGGGCGCTGACCCAGATGTTGGCGGCCTTGAAGCCGTTGTCCAGCATGCCGCCAATAATGGCGCTTGCCATGTTGCCTGCACCGATAAACGAAATCGTTGGTGATGTGCTCAAGGTTCACTCCACGTTTGGATCAATAGTGGTCAGTTGGTGATCTGCTGGTGATGATAACAGGATCTGCGGCCATCGGCCTCCGCTTACCGGGGGCCGAACAGTGCGGTTCCGACCCGGACCCACGTGGAACCTTCCTCAATGGCCATCTCCAGGTCGTCAGACATGCCCATGGACAGGGTATCAAGGGGGCCGGAAGCAGGCGCATCCTGGCGGAGCTTTTTCAGGGCGTTCGCCAGTTTGCGGAAGCTTGCCCGGAGGTCTGCCTCCGGCTGGTCCGGGTCCGGAATCGCCATCAGGCCACGGAGTGAAAGATTGGGCATCTCTTCGATGGCATCGGCCAGTTCCGTGAGTTCCTCAAGTGAACAGCCAGCCTTGGTCTCTTCATTGTTGATATTCACCTGCAGGCAGACATTCAGCGGCGGAAGGGCACTGTTGCGCTGCTCATCCAGTCTGTGGGCGATCTTGAGGCGGTCCACGCTGTGGACCCAGTGAAATGCATCGGCAATCTGGCGGGTCTTGTTGGACTGGATCGGGCCAATAAAGTGCCACTCGATGGCATCGAGATCGGCAAGAGCCTCCATCTTGTCCATCGCTTCCTGGACATAGCTTTCGCCAAATGCGCGCTGGCCAGCATCGTAGGCCGCACGAAGGGCATCGACAGACTGTTTTTTGCTTACCGCCAGCAAATGCACGGACCCCGCCTTGCGTCCGGCCTTCAATGTTGCTTTTTGTATGCGTCGGGTTACGCTCCCGATGTTGTCTGCTATGCTGCTCATAGTGAGAATCCGCTGACTCCGGTGTGTCACTGATACGTTGACACGTTACCCGCAGGTCACTGAAATGCCAAGTGAAGCTGTTCGGGGCCTGCTGCCGGAAGCCGGCGCATACCGGGAAAAAAGAAAAAAGCCTTCCGAGGACCCCTATGGATATTACTGAACTGCTTGCCTTTTCGGCCAAACAGGGCGCATCAGACTTGCACCTTTCTGCCGGCCTTCCTCCGATGATCCGTGTTGATGGCGACGTACGCCGTATCAACCTTCCGCCCATGGAACACAAAGAGGTCCACGGGCTGATCTACGACATCATGAACGACAAGCAGCGCAAGGACTACGAAGAGTTCCTGGAGACGGACTTTTCATTCGAGGTTCCGGGCGTCGCCCGCTTCCGTGTCAACGCGTTCAACCAGAACCGCGGTTCCGGTGCCGTGTTCCGTACCATCCCGTCGAAAGTCCTGACCATGGAAGACCTGGGCATGGGCCAGGTGTTCAAGGACATCGCTTCGGTACCCCGTGGTCTGGTACTGGTCACCGGCCCGACCGGTTCCGGTAAGTCCACCACCCTGGCGGCAATGATCGACTACATCAACGACAGCCGCTACGAGCACATCCTCACCATCGAGGACCCCATCGAATTTGTGCACGAATCCAAGAAATGCCTGCTCAACCAGCGGGAAGTGCACCGTGACACCCTGGGCTTCAACGAGGCCCTGCGCTCGGCGCTGCGGGAAGACCCGGACATCATCCTGGTGGGTGAGCTGCGGGACCTGGAAACCATCCGCCTGGCGCTGACCGCGGCCGAAACCGGTCACCTGGTCTTCGGCACCCTGCACACCACCTCGGCGGCCAAGACCATTGACCGGGTGGTAGACGTTTTCCCGGCGGAAGAAAAGTCCATGGTCCGGTCCATGCTCTCGGAGTCTTTGCAGGCGGTTATTTCGCAGACTCTGATGAAGAAAATGGGCGGCGGCCGGATCGCGGCCCACGAAATCATGATTGGTACCTCGGCAATCCGGAACCTGATCCGCGAGGACAAGATTGCCCAGATGTACTCGGCCATCCAGACCGGTGGTTCCCTGGGTATGACGACCCTGGACCAGTGCCTGGAGAAACTGTTGAAGAAAGGCCTGATTTCCCGCGAAGCTGCGAGAATGAAGGCGAAAATGCCGGATAATTTCTAGAAGCTCGGAGAAGGCGCGAGGCGGGCAGGCCTTCCGGGACACGCTGTGAATACGTCCCTGTACGCTTGACAAAAACATCCCTGTTTTTGACAGTCCCGGAAGGCCTGCCCGCCTCACGCCCGCAAGCTCCGGGTGCATCAAGAACATGAAACGTAGGTGACAATATGGAATTTGAAAAACTGCTTCGTTTGATGGTGGACAAGGGCGGCTCCGATCTCTTTATAACCGCTGGTGTGCCCCCGTCCATGAAGGTAAATGGCAAGGTACTGCCAGTCACCAAGAATGCCTTGACGCCTGAGCAGACCCGGGAGTTTGTGTATGGCTCCATGAACGAGAAGCAGCGGGCCGAGTTTGAGGAAAGCCACGAGTGCAACTTTGCCATCAGCGCCCGTGGCATCGGGCGTTTCCGGGTCAGCGCCTTTTTCCAGCGTAACCTCTGCGGCATGGTGTTGCGCCGGATTGAGGTGAAAATTCCCCAGATTGACGAACTGGCCCTGCCCGAAGTCATCAAGGATCTGGCCATGACCAAGCGGGGGCTGATCATGTTCGTGGGCGCTACCGGTACCGGTAAGTCCACCTCGCTGGCAGCCATGTTGGGGCACCGAAACCGCAACAGCCGGGGGCACATCATTTCCATTGAAGACCCAATCGAATTTGTTCACCAGCATCAGGGCTGTATTGTCACCCAGCGGGAAGTGGGCATCGATACCGAAAGCTTCGAGGTGGCGCTGAAGAACACCTTGAGGCAGGCCCCGGACGTTATTCTGATTGGTGAGGTGCGTACCCGCCAGACCATGGAGTATTCGGTACAGTTCGCCGAAACCGGCCACCTGTGCCTGGCCACCCTGCACGCCAACAATGCCAACCAGGCGCTGGACCGGATTATCCAGTTCTTCCCGCCGGAGCAGCATAACCAGATCTGGATGGATCTGTCCCTGAACCTCAAGGCCATCGTGGCCCAGCAGCTGATTCCGACACCGGACGGCCAGGGCCGCAAGGCGGTTATCGAGGTGTTGATCAACACGCCTCTGGTGGCGGACCTGATTCGTAAGGGAGAAGTGCACAGGCTCAAGGAACTGATGTCCAAGTCCAACGAGAGTGGTATGCGCACCTTTGACCAGGCGCTTTACCAGCTCTATGCGGAAGGCTCCATTACGTACGAGGACGCTCTCGCCCATGCAGACTCCGCCAACGACCTGCGCCTGATGATCAAGCTGGGGGCAGACTCCCAGGGAGCTGACAAGCTGGCCTCGAGTGTCGATAAACTGTCAATCCAGGACGATTGATCGGCAGTGAGCCAAATTAGACTTTAGTATTAATTAGTTAGGGTCCCGAAATAGTAGGGTTGGCATTTGAGGCCATAGACTGACCATGCGTATACTCCGCCGTGACACCATACGGAGGATCTATGCGCACCAAAAAGTACAACCTTAACTCTGCAATCCGATATGCCACGTTTGCCGCCGCAGTAGCACCGGCCAGTGCACTTGCTGGCGGTTTCGCCCTGAACGAGCAAAGCGCCAGCGCCATGGGCGTCGCCAATGCCGGCACCGCCGCCAACCCTGAAAACGCCACCACGGTTCTGTTCAACCCTGCCGGCATGAGCCAGTTGTCTGGCACTAACCTGTCTTTCGGCGCAGCTGTACTGGATATTGATGCGGAGGCCAGGGAAGGCGCGGAAGCCACCAACCAGGTGGGTGCTCCGGTAACCGGCAGTCGGGGCGGAGACATCGCCGACCCGGCAGTCCTTCCCAACCTGTACATGACCCACGAAGTCAGCGACTCCATTGATGTGGGGTTTGGTATTCATGCGCCGTACGGTCTTGCAGCAGACTATGAGGATGACTTTGTCGGCCGCTACTTCGCCGATGAAACCGAGCTGACAGCCATCGCGTTTACGCCGAGTATTTCCGTCAGCAATGGTGAAGGCCTTTCAATGGGGGCCGGAATCAATATCATCCATGCGGAAGGCAAGCTGACGAAATTTCAGGATAATTCGGCAGTCAGTCTCTCCGGTACAGGTGATTCAAGTACTTTGGGTGACGGATATGCCGATATCGAAGGGGACGATATCGGCGTTACGTTCCGTGTAGGCTTCCTGTACGAGATGTCGGAGCGCACCCAGTTTGGCTTGACTGCCCAGACTGGCACCGAACTGAATCTCGAAGGTGATGCCGATCTGACGAATTACGTGAACCCGGGTGTCGGCATAGATACTCCGACTAATGCCTCTGAGAAAGTGGAAGTGCCATTGGCGATCCCAGAAAGCGTCACCGTGGGCGCACAGCATCAGTTAACCGATACTGTCACCCTTCTGGCCGGCGCCACCTATGCCAAATGGAGCCGGTTTGAAGAACTGGACGTCATAAGCCGTGAGACAGGTGGCGAGGTTACCCAGTCTCCCCAGGAAGGTGAGGTACTAAGCCACGTCACTGAAGAATGGGAAAACACCTGGCAGTTCAATCTTGGTGCTATCTGGCAGGCTACACCCGAGTGGGCGTTCAAGACCGGTTACGCCTTCGATGAATCTCCGGTTAATGAAGACTACGTCACCGCCCGCATTCCCTCCAATGATCGTCACTGGCTGACGCTTGGGGCACAGTGGAAGGATGAAAGCAGTGGCTGGGCCGTCGATGTGGCCGCTGGCACGCTGATCTTTGATGGTGACGCTCGGGTAGATGAGCGCAACTACCAGCACGAGAATCCTTCACAGGTCGCCGAGCTTCAACCGGGCCGGGAAGACCCGAGCAACTATCGCAGTGAATACGAGCTCGAAGCCTGGAGCGCAGGTGTGCAGGTCAGCAAATCGTTCTGATGATGCCTGCCGGAGGCTGACCGGGTACAGCGGTCAGCCGACGACCTGGCCACGATAGATCCGCTTGGATCTTTGTGGCCGGGATGCGTCCCCCTCAGCGTCAGTTTCCCCGACAACTTTCCTTTCCTCCGCGATAACCTGCCCGCGGTTGTTCCGTTTGACGCCTTCCTCGTCCTCTGCCGGTTCGGCGATTTTCAGGTGTGGTACCTGTTCGGTCAGTGTGTCCCAGGTTCGGGTCAGCTGGCTCGACCGCGTCTTGCGGGCGTAGTCGGCCAGTTGTTGCTCCAGGTGCTCTTCGGTGAGATGCAGCTTGACGCCAAATTCAGTGTGAATCAGGCGCCGGCATTGGTGGACCAGCTTCAGCAGGCCAGGGTCCAGTAGCCAGCTTCTTTGAGATGCCAGGAATGTCATGGTAACGGCCTCGGAAAAGATGTGTCACAACCTGGCACCTGCCCGGGTGGGCGGGTGCCGACAATCCTTATCCAAGCGAATTTCGTGCCGTATCGTGAAGGGTCGTGGTTGTGCGTCTTTCGACGCAGCAAGTGTTCGGAAACGGGGCATTTTGATGTGAATTGCCCCATTATGGCCCCGGGTCGGGCTAGTGCGCTTCGTCCCAGTTATTGCCAACACCGGCTTCCACCAACAGTGGAGCATCAAGCTTGGCCGCTGCGGACATGCGCTTTTCAAGGCCTTCGCGGATCTTGTCGACGGCTGACTCCTGCACCTCCAGGATCAGTTCGTCATGCACCTGCAGGATCATTCGGGCCTCTTCCGGGTGCTTGTCCAGCAGCCAGTTTTCCACGCTGACCATGGCCCGTTTGATGATGTCTGCTGCTGTTCCCTGCATGGGGGCATTGATGGCCGTGCGCTCCGCAGCCTGCTGCATCTGCTTGTTGCGGGCGTTGATTTCCGGCAGATAAAGGCGGCGACCGTAGAGGGTTTCAACATAACCGTCGTCGTGGGCCTGCTTGCGGATGTTGTCCATATACCTGAGTACACCGGGGTAACGCTCGAAGTAACGGTCGATGTACTCCTGGGCCTGGTTGCGGCCTACATCCAGCTGGCGGGCCAGGCCGAATGCCGACATGCCATAAATGAGCCCGAAATTGATGGCCTTGGCACTGCGGCGCTGGTCGCCGGACACGTCCTCAACGGCAACACCAAAGACTTCCGCAGCGGTTGCCCGGTGAATGTCCTCGCCTTTCTCGAATGCCGTCAGCAGGCCCTTGTCGCCGGACAGATGGGCCATGATCCGAAGTTCGATCTGGGAGTAGTCCGCTGCCACCAGTTTGTAGCCGTCCGGCGCCACAAATGCCTGGCGGATGCGCCGCCCCTGTTCGGTGCGGATGGGGATATTCTGCAGGTTGGGCTCTGAAGACGACAGCCGGCCGGTTGCTGTTACCGCCTGATGGTAAGAGGTGTGAATCCGGCCGGTGCGGTGATGAATCAGTTCCGGCAGGGTGTCGGTGTAGGTGGATTTGAGTTTGCTCAGGCTGCGGTGCTCCAGGATCAGCCGGGGCAGGGCGTGTTCGTGGGCCAGCTCCTGCAATACCGGTTCCGCTGTGGAGGGCGCTCCTTTGGGTGTTTTCTTCACCACCGGCAGCCCCATCTTGTCGTAGAAAATCGCCTGAAGCTGTTTCGGGGAACCCAGGTTGAAGGTTTCGCCCGCCTCTTCGTGAGCTTCCTTTTCGAGCTCCGCCATGCGTTCCGCCAGTTCCTGGCTGTGCTTGCGGAGGGTGCTGGCGCTGATCATCGCGCCCCGTTGCTCCATCCGCGACAGTACCGGCACCAGTGGCAGGTCAATATTCTCATACACTTCCCGCAGGCGGCCGGTCTTTTCCAGTTGGGGGCGCAGTATCTGATGCAGGCGCAGGGTGACATCGGCGTCTTCGGCGGCGTAGGGGCCTGCCTGTTCAAGGTCAATCTGGTTGAAGGTCAGTTGCTTGGCGCCTTTGCCGGCGATGGACTCGAACGTGGTGGTCTGTTCGCCCAGGTACTGCATGGCCAGGGAATCCATGTCATGGCGTGAAGCGACTGAATTGAGTACATAGGACTCCAGCATGGTGTCCTCGGCAATCCCTTCCAGTTCGATGCCATGGTTGGCCAGTACGTTCTTGTCGTACTTGAGATTCTGCCCGAGCTTGGCCTTTTCCGGGTTTTCCAGCAGCGGCTTCAGTTGCTCCAGTACCTTGCCCCGGTCCAGTTGTTCCGGCGCGCCCATGTAATCGTGTGCCAGGGGCACGTAGGCGGCCTCACCCGGCTCGACGGCAAACGAGACTCCGACGATCTCCGCATCCATATAGCGCAGGCTCGTGGTTTCGGTATCGAAGGCAAACAGGGGCGCCTTGTCGAGCCGTTCAAGCCAGTTATCCAGTTCTTTCTGGTCGGTGACGATGGAGTACTTCTTTTCTTTCGGAGTGGGCGAGCCGCTGTTGTTATTGCCCTGGCTCTGGTTGTCGGAGGATGTGTTGTCCTCATTCTCCAGTTCTGCAATCCACGACCGGAGCTCATATTCCCGGAACAGCTCCAGGAGTTTGTCGTCGTCCTGGCTTCGGAGTTTGAGGTCTTCCAGCCCGAATTCCAGGTCCACATCGGTTTTGATGGTGGCCAGTTCCCGGCTCAGGGGCAGAGTTTCCCGGGCCTCCCGCAGGTACTCGCCAATCTTGCCCTTGACCTCGTCCGCGTGCTCGATAATCTCATCAAGGTTGCCCCAGGTCTGCAGCCATTTAACCGCGGTTTTGGGGCCGCATTTGTTCACCCCGGGAATGTTATCCACCTTGTCGCCCACCAGTGCCAGGTAATCGACGATCTGTTCCGGTGCAATGCCGAACTTCTCCACCACGCCGTCACGGTCCATGCGGGTGTCGGTCATGGTGTTGATCAGGGTGACGTGGTCGCTGACCAGTTGCGCCATGTCCTTATCACCGGTGGACACCACCACGTCGATGCCCTTGCTGGTGGCTTCGTCCGCCAGAGTGCCGATGACATCGTCGGCTTCCACGCCGCTGACAATCAACAGGGGCAGGCCCATGGCGCGAACCATGTCGTGGATCGGCTGGATCTGCACGGCCAGGTCGTCGGGCATTGGCGGGCGGGTTGCCTTATAGTCTTCGTAAAGGTCGTTGCGGAAAGTCTTGCCCTTGGCGTCAAACACCACCACCATTTTTGAGCCGGGGAAGTCCTGCTCCAGCTTCCGGATCATGCTGATAACGCCCTTGATGGCGCCGGTGGGATGCCCCTTGCTGGTCGTCAGTGGTGGCAGGGCGTGATAGGCACGAAAAAGGTAAGACGAGCCGTCTACAAGAACCACGGGCGGAGTCTGCTGTTGTGTCATATCAAAACGGATCCGGATTCTGATTGAAGCGTTGAATGGCTTGTGCAACCCTGACTATACAGAGCCATTGAATGGCCGTGTCGGGGCGGTTTAGAGCGTCCTTAAACAGAATGGAAGAGTAACATGAAAATGAAACGTATCGCCTGCCCGGGTCTTGTGTTGGGTGTGATGTGCATGCCGGTGATGGCACAGGAAAACACGGACGACAATGATGTTGTCGAGACGCCCCGGGAACCTCTGGTGGTATCCGATTATCAGCCATCTTCGGACGGCCCCCAGATTGTTATACGCCCGGGTGACGACGAAGTGTTCTACGAGTATCGGGTGAATGGCCAGCTTATGGAGATCAAGGTGGTGCCGGAAGTGGGGCCCGAGTATTACCTCGTGCCTGCAGACGGTGGTGGGTGGATCCGCGAGGACGAAACCGACATGCTGGTGCCCAGCTGGGTTATCTTCCGCTGGTAACCTGTCAGATCAGATCAACCATCACCGCGTCTGATCGTCGGCTTTCAAGGCCGCTATCGTCCAGCGTGGTAATGCTGAACTCATAGGCGCCCGGGGGAAAATCTGCCAGAGGATATTCCGTACCGGCATCGCCGGGCAGCGGAATAAACTTGTATTTGTCCTCGTGGCGCAGTCGGTAATAAATGCGGTAGCCGCTGATGTCGTCAGAATGCAGGCGGGAGCCATCCTCCCTGGTCAGCGGCGCCTCCCAGCGCAACGTCGGGGCAGTGGCAAGGGCCTGTCTGGCGGATCCCGACTGCCCCAGGGTGTCGCGGAAGGAAGAAACGGCATTGTTCAGTCGTTGTGCAGACACTTCATTGGCCTGGCCAGATGCTGCCCGTGTTGCCCCGGAGTCTTCCTGGCAACCGGCCAGTCCAAGAAGGAACAGTGCAAATACAGATAATTTCCAGAGCCGTATCAGGCCCGCAGTCCATTGCCTGGGTCTTTTACGTAGCATGGTTCTCTCGCAATCCGGTTGTCAGCGCAACCTCGGGTTTTGTCACAGTTTGCAATACGGCAGAAGCGAGGCCTGAATAAAACAGGGAGACGGGCTACACATTTCAGGGCGCAGATTATGCGCAATCTGAGAAAATCATCAAGTGAGTCATCCGCAAAACAGGACATGGGCCCCGATTGCCAGAAACATTAAAGGGATTCAGGGTTTAGTATGATCATTCTAATTTTTCACCGTAGTCTTACCCATGTAATCACAAGTCGGTACAGATTCGCTGGCCGTCACGATGCAACTTTTAATGTAATGCATCCATAACCTAAGGAGATCCATCATGGGTAAACTCAAGAGCTATCAGGAACAACTGCAGGACATCGTAGAGAAGGGCATCAATGCTGCTGAAGAGCAGCAGAAGAAGCTGTCTTCCAAGCCTTTCGAATACGCTGAAAAGCTTGAGTCAGAAGCGCGCGAATACAGCGTCAAGAATCTGCGTACCCGTTATTACGGCTACAGCGAAAACCTGTTCGAGCAGCTGCGCACCCTGAACAGCCGTTTCGGCAACTTCGCTGCAGATCTGGTCGCCAAGCTGGAGAAAGAAGCTGCTGAAGGTGCCGACGCGGTTTCCGAAGCTGCCGATGAGGTGTCCGACGCTGCCCAGTCAGCCAAGAAGACCGTAGAGGCGAAGAAGCCCGCAGCCCGCAAGACCACTGCTCGCAAGAGCACCAGCACTGCCAAGAAGGCTTCTGCTACTGCCTGATTTGCAGGCCGAAGTTTTCTGAACGAGAAAGGTCACCCGTTGAGGTGACCTTTTTCGTATATGGATGCTGGCTGCTGGATAGCTCGGTTTATTGTCTGTCTGCTTCGTCGGGATCCAGGGGCACGGTTCTTTCCTTGTCCGTTATCACTTCAAGACGTTCAATATCCTTCTCGAACTGTTCCCTTAATACCTTGATGTCGGCATTTTGCGAATTGATTTCCCGCTCGATATCCCGAATCTGGGACTCCAGCCGCTGTATTTTCTCAAGAGTCGCTTCCGGGATGTCACGGCCGGAGCGTTCCAGGTTTGCTGCCCGGCTCTGCTCGTTGTCCAACTGACTGTCGATAACCGAAATATTGCCCCGTTTTAGCTGGTTCAGCCCCTGCAATTCGCGGATTTTCCGGTGCATGGCGCGCACAGCCTCATCCGGGTGGCTGAAGCGCTCCAGAAGCTTGCGGTCAAGCTCCATTTGCCGTTCTTCTTCGGCCTTGCGCTGCTCCTCCGCTTCCCTGGCGGCGATCTCCTCTTCCGTGGGTTCCGGGTCGACGGTTTCGATAACACGGCCGTTCTTGCCCAGAATATCGTAGCCACGCTTTGACGCTTCCTGGGGAATGGTGTTGCTGATCACAACCTGGCCGTTTTCATCCGTGTAACGGTACGTTCTCGCTTCTGCGATTGTAGCCACTGCCAACGCGGCCACAGCAGATACAGCGATTGAAAACCTGGTCAGACGGTTCATGGTGAAAAATTGGCGCTCCACTAATAACAAGTTGTGTCAGGAAGCATAACAAAAGCTGGACGAGAAACCATGCCCGGTTTCAGACACCATACTCATCCCGGTATGCAGCGACTTGCCGGGCGTGCTGGTCGAAACCGGGCCTGTTCCGGAGGTAGTCGAGCACCTGGTCCAGTGTGATAATGCTGACGACCGGGATATCGAATTCCTTCTTGACCTCCTGGATTGCCGAAAGTTCGCCCGCGCCACGTTCCTGGCGGTCAAGTGCAATCAGAACCCCCGCCGGTTCTGCGCCTTCTCCGCGGATGATCCCGATCGACTCCCGTATCGCGGTTCCGGCGGTGATAACGTCGTCGACGATCAGCACCTTGCCTTGCAGTGGCGCGCCGACAATATTGCCGCCCTCGCCGTGCTCTTTCTTTTCCTTGCGGTTGAAAGCAAAGGGTTTGTTGGAGCCCTCGGAGGCAAGTGCCATGGCTGTGACCGTTGCCAACGGTATGCCCTTATAGGCAGGCCCGAAAATAATGTCATAATTCAGCCCGCTGCGTTGAAGTGCAGCGGCATAAGCCTTGCTTAACTCAACAAGGTCCTCCCCGGTATTGAACAGCCCGGCATTGAAGAAGTAGGGGCTGGTACGGCCGGATTTGAGCGTAAATTCGCCGAATCGAAGAACATTACGGCGGATGGCAAATTCAATGAACTGTTGCTGATAGTCGTGCATGACAGGGCTTCTGGCGGGTGTGGATCTTTAATTAACTCGTAAAACCGGTATCATACACTCAAACCGAATCAGGAAACACGTATGCGGGTAGTAACAATCAGCGTCAACGGTCTGGCCCAGGCTGTTGAAAAAGGTTTCTTTGAATGGCTGGCCAGGCAAGACGCTGACGTGGTCTGCGTTCAGGACCACCGCATGCGGGCCTACGAGATCGAGGACTACAACCTCATTCCGGAAGGCTACGAGGCCTATTTCATTGACGGCGAGCGCAATGAGGATGGCGGTGTCGGTATCTACACCCGCCATTTTCCCAAAGCCATCATGTACGGTTTCGCCAACGAGCAGGCCGACCGTGAGGGCCGGTTCATCCAGGCGGATTTCGACAAGGTGTCCGTTGCCTGTGTTCTGGCGCCCTGCGCCCTGGGCCGTGAGGAAGAGCTGACTGGTGAAGACGACCTGACCGTGCTCGACCACAAGGACGACTTCATGGAAGCCTTCGGCCTCCATATGCAGAAAACCCTGCGCAAACGCCGCCAGTTCATCTTCTGCGCCAACCTGCAGACGGCTCACCACGTAACCGACGCCAGCCCGCTTTACCACAAGCTGGATTTCTCGGGCTTCCTGCCCCACGAAAGGGCATGGCTTGACCGCCTGTTTGACGAAATGGGCTGTGTTGATGCGTTTCGCGATATCAACAAGCAGAGCAACCAGTACACCTGGTGGCCGGAACAGGCCGAGGGTTCCCGCAGGAATGCCGGTATCCGGGTGGATTACCAGTTACTGACACCGGGTATTCGCAAGACCATCCGCGATGGCTGGATTGATGACAGCACCCGGTTCTCGGATCACGCGCCGGTAATCATGGATTACGATATAGAAATCGGTCAGTAAACTGCGGAGTTAGCGGTCTCGGGGAGATGGGCCATCCATGGCCGGAGACGGTCCGGGAAGGCCCATCTCCCCAAGCCCGCCCAGAAATCAAAGCTAGCCTCCAACCGTAGGTCGGATTTACCCGTGAAGGGCATAAAAGCCAAAGGCGTAATCCGACAAGCCAGCTTTCGGATTACTATGCTTCCAGAGCCGCCTTCTGGGCCTCAAACAACTGATTGATCCCCAGCTTCGCCAGCCTCAGCATGCCATCGAGCTCTTCCTGCTCGAAAGGCGCACCCTCGGCAGTCCCCTGGATCTCGATGAAACCACCCTGGTCCGTCATGATCACGTTCATATCGGTCTCGGCTTCGGAGTCTTCGGGGTAATCCAGGTCCAGCACCGGCGTGCCTTTGTAAACACCCACGGAAAACGCCGCCACCATCTGCTTCAGTGGCGATTTCTTCAGGCGTCCTTCTTTCACCAGATGGTTCAGCGCATCAACCAGCGCCACGCAGCCGCCGGTGATGGCTGCCGTGCGGGTACCACCATCTGCCTGGATCACGTCACAGTCGATGGTAATCGAGTGCTCGCCCAGTGCACTGAGGTCGACCGCTGCACGCAGGGAGCGGCCGATCAGGCGCTGGATTTCCACGGTGCGGCCACCCTGTTTGCCGCGGGCGGCTTCCCGGCCCATGCGGCTGCCGGTGGAGCGGGGCAGCATGCCGTATTCTGCGGTGATCCAGCCCTTGCCTTCACCGCGAAGGAAAGGCGGAACCTTGTTTTCAACCGAGGCAGTGCAGATCACCCTGGTGTCGCCAAATTCCACCAGCACAGATCCTTCGGCGTGGCGGGTATAGTGGCGTGTGATGCGAATATCCCGGGATTGTTCCGGCGTTCTTCCGCTCGGTCTCATAGTCATTCCTGGTATCAGTAGTGAGTGTCCGGGGTAGTGTCCCGGTCGATTGCAATATCGAAAGATTGCGGAGTATAACACGCAGTCAGCGGCCTCTGTTCGATGTTCAGGCGGTGGGCCTGCTAGACTTGAGGATTGGCATCTTCCAAACGCGGAGTCACCATGATCAGAAGTATGACGGCCTTTGCACGCCAGGATACCCAGGAGGACTGGGGTACGCTCACCTGCGAGATACGCACGGTAAACCATCGCTACCTGGAGCCCTCCTTCCGGCTGCCCGAGGCGCTGCGTGAACTGGAGAACAGTTTCCGCGAACAGCTTCGCAAACAATTGCGTCGTGGCAAGGTGGATGTGGCCATGCGGCTGCAGGCGACAGACGCCGCGTCCCAGGGGTTCGAGATTAATGAAGATGTGGCCCATGCGGTCAACGAGGCGGCCAATCACATCAACAAGATGCTCGACAACCCGGCACATATCAGTGCCCTGGACATCCTCCGGTGGCCGGGTGTGCTGGCCTCCACCGAGCAGGATTACGGGCCTGCCCGCAAGGCGGCGAGTGAATTGTTCGAGCGCACCGTGAGTGAGCTGGTCACCGTGAGAGAGCGGGAAGGTGAGCGGCTGCGCCCCCTGTTTGAAGACCGTTTGGCCACCATGGGTAAACTGGTTGCCGAGGTGCGGGAGCGGATGCCGGAGCTGATTCGCGCCCAGGAAGAGCACCTGAAGAGTCGCTTTGAACAGGCGAAGGTAGAGATTGATCCGGACCGTATAGCCCAGGAAATGGTGATGCTGGCCCAGAAAAGCGACGTGGCGGAAGAGCTGGAGCGGCTTGATGCCCATATTACCGAGGTTTCTGAGACCCTTCAGGGCGATGAAGCTATCGGCCGCCGGCTGGATTTCCTGATGCAGGAGCTCAATCGTGAGGCCAACACCCTCAGCAGCAAAAGTATCGATGCCCGGGTAACCCGGGCCGCCGTTGACCTGAAAGTGCTCATCGAGCAGATGCGGGAGCAGGTACAGAACCTCGAGTAAAAGCCGTATAATCTCGCGCTTGCCAGTGTCCTGTCTGGTCCGGACGGGACACCAGTGTTGTGCTGGCCGGGATGTTCCGCCAGTTGAAATCTGTAAACTCCGGAGTTGATTGCCCCATGAGCCAGGAATCAGAACAAGGCACGCTGTATGTGATTTCCGCCCCCTCCGGCGCTGGTAAAACCAGCCTGGTGGCGGAAATGCTCAGGCAGGACGGGAAACTGTGTGTTTCCGTGTCCCACACAACGCGGCCCACGCGTGCGGGGGAAAAGAATGGTGTGAACTACCACTTTGTCAGCCGCGATGAGTTCGAGGCGATGATTGCCCGGGGCGAGTTTCTGGAGCACGCGGATGTTTTCGGCAATTACTACGGTACCTCCCAGGTGTGGGTGGAACAGACACTGGCCATGGGCCGGGATGTAATACTGGAAATTGACTGGCAGGGAGCTGAGCAGATCCGCCGCCTGATGCCTGGCTGCGTCAGTATTTTCATCGTGCCGCCTTCATCGGAAGCCTTGAAAGAACGGCTTACCGGGCGCGGTACCGATGCCCCCGAGGTGGTCGAGCGGCGCCTGAAAGAAGCAACGGATGAGTGCACCCATGCGGTGGAGTTCGATTACCTGGTGGTCAACGACGATTTCGAGACCGCCCTTGGTGACCTGCTGTCGATTGTCCGCAGCCAGCGGTTGCGAATGCAGACCCAGCAGGTGCGGCATGCGGGTTTGCTGGCCAGGCTGTCCACCGTTTGATCCGGGTGTATTGCCTGTATACAAATTGAACCAGTGGGATTAAACTACGCGGTCTGCTGAAATCAGTCATTTTGCTATTGTCGGGGAAGTTATGGCACGAGTTACTGTTGAAGATTGCCTTGAAAACGTTGATAACCGGTTCCAGCTGGTTATGCTGGCCACCAAGCGCGCCCGCCAGATTGCAACCAAGGGCTTCGAGCCGCTGGTTGCCGAAGAGAACGATAAGCCAACCGTTATCGCTTTGCGCGAAATCGCCGAAGGCAAGATTACCCGTGATCTCCTCACCGAGGACGATGACGAGTAAGGTGTGAGGCGGGAATATTTTCTGCTAACCCGTCGAAAGCATTGAAATCTGGCCTTTCGGTTTTATAGTGTATCTATAGGCATTACCGGAAGACCCTCGGAAGGACCCGAATGCGTGCATTCGGGTTTTTTTATCCCTGAAATTCAGTCTACCCACGGAGGCGCGGTGTCGGCAGAGGCAACGGTTGATGTGCTGGCCAGTGAACTCAGCACCTATCTCGATACCAATCGCATCAATCAGGTGCGAAGAGCCTACTATTATGCCGAACAAGCCCACGAAGGGCAGATGCGCAAAAGCGGTGACCGCTACATCACCCATCCTCTGGCGGTTGCCCGTATCCTTGCCGGCCTGAAGCTGGATCACCAGAGCCTGATGGCGGCCATGCTCCACGATGTGATTGAAGACACCGGCATTCCCAAGGATGCACTGGCGGAGCAGTTTGGTGAAGATGTGGCCGAGCTGGTGGATGGAGTCAGCAAGCTGACCCAGATCGAATTCCGTTCCCGTGCCGAGGCCCAGGCTGAAAACTTCCAGAAAATGACCCTGGCCATGGCGCGGGATATCCGCGTGATACTGGTCAAGCTGGCGGACCGGCTCCACAACATGCGCACCCTGGGGCCCATGCCCTACGAAAAGCGCCAGCGTATTGCCAACGAAACCCTCGATATCTACGCGCCCATTGCCAACCGCCTGGGTATGCACTCCATCTGTACCGAGCTGGAAGACCTGGGGTTCGCATCGCTTTACCCGATGCGCTCGAAATACATTTCCAAGGCGGTGGCAAAGCTGCGGGGCAGCCACCGGGAAATTATTGATGATATCCGCGGCAAGTTGCAGGAGAAACTGGAAGAGCGTGGTTTGCCGGGGCGGATTCTGGGCCGGGAAAAGCACCTGAACAGCATCTATAACAAGATGAAGTTCAAGCAGAAGTCCTTCCATGAAATCATGGATGTGTACGCCTTCCGGATCATTACCGACACCGAGGACGACTGCTACCGCATCCTCGGGGCGGTGCACAGCCTTTACAAGCCATTGCCGGGCCGATTCAAGGACTACATTGCCATGCCCAAGGCCAATGGCTACCAGTCCCTGCATACCACGCTCTTCGGCATGCATGTGAATATTGAAATCCAGATCCGCACCGAGGAGATGGAGCACATCGCCAACAACGGCATCGCGGCCCACTGGATGTACAAGAACGAGCCGTCCAGTGTCACCAGCGTGAATCAGTCGCGGGTAGACCGCTGGGTGAAGGGCCTGATGGAAATGCGGGAGCGGGCAGACGATTCCCTGGAATTCATTGAACACGTGAAGGTGGATCTGTTCCCGGACGAGATCTATGTGTTCACCCCCAAGGGCAAGATCATGGAATTGCCCAGCGGGGCCACACCGGTGGACTTCGCCTATGCCATCCATACCGACATCGGTAATGCCTGCGTTGCCTGCCGTATCAACCGCAACCTGGGCTCCCTGAGCCAACCCCTGCAGAGCGGCCAGACCGTTGAAATCATTACCGCACCCGGGGCTCGCCCCAATCCCGCCTGGCTCAGCTTCGTGGTTACCGGCAAGGCCCGCAGCAGCATTCGCCACGTGCTCAAGAACCAGAAGCGGGCTGAATCCCTGGATCTGGGCAAAACCCTGCTCAAGAAATCCCTCAAGGGCTTCGGAACCAGCCTGTCGAAGATCAGTGAACAGCAGATCCAGGCCGTTGTTACCCACAACCAGGTCGAAAGTTTTGATGATCTGGTCAGTGACATCGGGCTGGGCAATCGTATGGCCTACCTGGTGGCCAGGCAACTGGTCAGCGGCAGCGCTGAAGGTGATGGTCCGGAAGACGCCTCGGCTTCCGCCATGGACAAGACGGATAACAGCCCGGTGACAATCCGGGGCACCGAGGGCCTGCTGGTTCGTTTTGCCAGCTGTTGCAAGCCTATCCCCGGGGACCCGGTGGTGGGGACCATGGACTCCGGAAAAGGCATGGTTATCCACTCGGATACCTGCTCCCGCTTGCCGGAAGACGACGAGGGCCGGGCGCGCCTGACGCACCTGAAGTGGGCCAAGGACATTACCAACGAGTTTTCCGTTGAACTCCGGGTCGAGCTGGAACGCCAGCGCGGGGTCATTGCCGAACTGGCCAATGCCGTGGCCATGGCGGATGGCAACATTGAACGCATCAATGTGGAAGAACAGAATGCCAAGCTGGGTATTGTCAGCCTTGTGGTGCACGTAAACGGGCGCCGGCATCTGGCAAGGGTCATGCGACGCATCAGGAATATTCGCGCTGTGACCCATATCAACCGCGTAAGGCACTGAGAAAAAGGCTGGTCCGGCCGGCTTTCATTCCGACGTTTGCCGTGTTGACAAGCTGGCCGCCCAGGAGTGACGATTGGCGTTTTGCAAAAGAGGGCCCCAAGGTCATGACCAATAAATCTGTAATCCAGACCGAGAATGCGCCGCAGGCAATCGGTACCTACTCCCAGGCCGTCAAAGCCGGCGACACCGTCTACATCTCCGGGCAGATTCCGCTGGTGCCGGAGACCATGGAGGTAGTGGCGGGAGACTTTGCCGCCAAGACCCGCCAGGTGTTCGAAAACCTGAAGGCCGTTTGTGAGGCCAGCGGTGGCGAGCTCAAGGACATCGTCAAGGTCAATATCTACATGACAGACCTGAGCAATTTCGCCACGGTCAACGAGATCATGGCCACCTATTTCCAGGAGCCGTACCCGGCCCGGGCCGCCGTTGGCGTCGCTGCCCTGCCCAAGGGTGTTCCGGTGGAGATGGAAGCAGTTATGGTGCTGAGCTGACCAGAGCATCAGCTGAAAACATTGAGGCGGCTTCCTGTGGGCCGCCTTTTTACGTTCTACGGGCGATCAGTTCCCGGTAGCCCGCCCTGAAATCCGGATAACGGAACCGGAAACCGGACGCCAGCAGGCGTTTATTGCTGCAACGCTTGCTGCCTGCGCGGCCACCCCTGCGGGCATCGGGCGCAGGGTCTGCACACGGCAGCTGCTCTCTCACCCAGGCAACCACTTCGTCCAGTCGTACCGGCTCGCAGTCGCTGGCGAGGTAGCAGGACTCCAGAGGCTTCCCTTCCAGTGCCTGATTCACCAGATGACACACGGTCGCCACGGCATCCTCCTCGTGAATCCGGTTGCTGAAGGGGGCAGGAGCCGAAGGGGCCATGCGGCCGATAATCACGGCATCCAGAAACTGCTGGCGAGAAGGGCCGTAAATGCCGCTGAACCTGATGGCCGTTGCCGGGTGGCCACTGTTCAGCGCGGTCTGCTCGCCTTCCAGGACCATCTGGCCACTGAAGCGGGCAGGCTCGGTCGGGCTGGTTTCATCAACCAGGGAATCGTCATTCTGGGCATAGACACTGCTGCTGCTGATAAAGAACAGGCGTTTCAGGGACTGTGTGCCAAGGGCAGCCACAAGATTCTCCAGGCCATGGACGTAGGCGTTACGGTAACCCTCCTTGTCATAGCTGGATGGCGTGAGGCAATAGATGACGATATCCAGGTCACCCGGCAGCACCGATTCAATCTGCTTGCGGTCCAGCAGGTCGGCGCCCAGTGGATGGACGCCCCGGGGAATCCGGTCCGGATTGCGGCGCATACCGAATACCTCGGCCTGCCCGGATAGCATCTGAGCGATGGCGCCACCGAGCTTTCCGCAGCCGGCGACCAGAATGCGTGGGGTTTGCTTGTGTTCAGTGATTGCCATAGGCAATATCAATCCTTATGCTTTGGGTAATAAATTAACAGGGCGTTATGGCACGCCCCTGGCTGGACGACATCTGACCGGAGCCCACCATGACTCTTACCGAGTTAAGATACGTTGTTACCCTCGCACGGGAAAGGCATTTTGGCCGCGCCGCCGAGCGCTGCCATGTCAGTCAGCCCACGCTCAGTGTGGCGGTCAAGAAACTGGAAGACGAGCTGGGAATCCCTCTGTTCGAGCGCAGCAAGAACAGTATCCGTGTGACCGAGACCGGTAAACGGATCATCGAGCAGGCGCAGCGGGTTCTGGACCAGGTGGGTGTTATCCGCGACATGGCGCAGGATGGCAAGAACCAGCTCAATGCACCGCTGAAAGTCGGGGCTATCTATACCATCGGGCCCTACCTGTTCCCGCATCTGCTGCCCGAACTGCGCCGTGCTGCGCCGGACATGCCTCTTTATATCGAGGAAAACTACACCGCCACCCTGCGCCAGAAACTGCGCCAGTCCGAGCTTGATGCCATCATCATCGCGCTGCCTTTCGAGGAGCCGGAGGTGGTGACCCTGCCACTGTACGACGAGCCCTTCGTGGTACTTCTGCCAGGGGGGCATCCGCTGACCGAGCGGGATACCCTGACCGCGGAGGAGCTGGCCCAGGAACAGTTGCTGTTGCTGGGCCCCGGCCACTGTTTCCGTGACCAGGTGCTGGAATCCTGCCCGCCACTGGTGGATGCAGTCACCCGTAATCCCAGTGCCGCGGCTCCCTCACTGGTGACCGAAGGCAGCTCACTGGAAACCATTCGCCACATGGTGGCGTCCGGGCTTGGCATTACCGTTTTGCCGCTTTCCGCCGCAACCGCCATGCAGTACGACGAGAGTATCCTGGCGGTCCGCCCGTTCGCGGCGCCGGTGCCTTTCAGAACCGTTGCCCTGGCCTGGCGTGTGACATTCCCGCGGCCCAAGGCGATTGACGTGCTGTCCCTGGCTGCCAGTCAGTGCCGGGTGATCGAGAAAGCGAAGATTGAAACCCCGGCTGCCGCCGCTACCGCCTGAGCCAGGATATGACGTCACTGGAGGACATCCCGGTCACCACTCTGAAGGGCGTAGGAAGCGCCCTGGCCGAAAAACTCGCGAAACTGGGCATCGGGTCGCTTCAGGACCTGCTGTTTCATCTGCCGCACCGATATGAGGACCGCACCCGCATTATTCCCATGGGTAACCTGCGTATAGGGGATGTCGGCGTGGTGGAAGGCGAGGTGATGAAAGCCGACCTGGTAATGGGACGTCGCCGCAGCCTTCAGGTAACCCTGAAGGACAACAGCGGTTTCCTGGTGATGCGGTTTTTCCATTTCAACGCAGCCCAGAAGAATCAACTTTCTGAGGGTGCGCGGGTCCGATGCTTCGGAGAAGTACGACCGGGCCGCGCCGGATACGAATTCTATCATCCGGAGTATCAGGTCAACCCACCGCCCATGCCGGCCCATGGTGAAGCGACGCTGACTCCGGTTTATCCCCTCACGGAAGGGATTCAGCAGCCCCGGGTGCGCAGCCTTTGCCAGCAGGCTCTGGGTTACCTGAAACGTTTCCCGATTCGTGAGTGGCTTCCGCCGGAACTGCTGGCAAGTTACCAGTTGCCCGGCATATCCGAGGCCGTGGAACTGGTGCATTCTCCTCCGGCCAGCGCTCCGGTTCACTTGCTCATGGAAGGGCGCCACCCGGCCCAGCAGCGGCTGGTGATGGAGGAACTGCTGGCCCATCAGCTCAGCCTGCTTCAGGTGCGCCAGCAGGTACAGGCCCGTGAAGCCTTGCCGCTGCTGCCCACCGGCGATCTTCCCGAGCGCTTTCTGGACCTGCTTCCCTTCAGCCTTACCGGCGCTCAACGCCAGGTAATGAGCGAGATCCGTCAGGACCTGAGCCAGCCGGTTCCCATGTTGCGGCTGGTGCAGGGGGATGTGGGTTCCGGTAAAACCGTGGTGGCGGCTCTGGCTGCATTGCAGGCAATCGGGGCCGGCACCCAGGTGGCCCTAATGGCGCCCACCGAGATACTGGCGGAGCAGCACTATCACAATTTTCAGGGCTGGCTGGAGCCCCTGGGCATCCGGGTGGCCTGGCTTTCCGGCAAGATCAAGGGCAAGGGCCGCAGGGAAGTTCTGGAAGAGATCGGCAACGGGGCAGCGTCCGTCATCGTGGGAACCCACGCCCTGTTTCAGGAGGATGTGGCCTTCAGCAGGCTGGCGCTGGTCATTGTGGATGAGCAACACCGGTTCGGGGTGCACCAGCGCCTGGCCCTGCGCGAGAAAGGCGTAGGCGGCACCATGGCGCCACACCAGTTGATCATGACGGCAACCCCGATTCCCCGTACCCTGGCCATGAGTGCCTATGCGGACCTGGACACGTCGGTGATCGACGAACTGCCTCCCGGCCGTAAACCCATTGAAACCATTGCCATCCCGGACAGCCGCCGTGATGATGTAACTGACCGGGTTCGCAAGGCCTGCAGGGAAGGCCGCCAGGCGTACTGGGTATGTACACTGATTGAAGAGTCCGAGGCGTTGCAGTGCCAGGCTGCAGAGGTCACTGCCCAGGAACTGGCGGAACGTCTGCCGGACCTGAAGGTGGGCCTTGTGCATGGCCGCCTCAAGACCATGGAAAAAGCAGCGGTAATGGAGCAGTTCAAGAACGGTGAGCTGGACCTGCTGGTGGCCACCACGGTCATCGAGGTGGGAGTGGATGTGCCCAATGCCTCGCTGATTATCATCGAGAACCCGGAGCGGCTGGGCCTGGCCCAGTTGCACCAGCTGCGGGGCCGGGTTGGCCGGGGGGAAGAAGCCAGCTTCTGTGTGCTGATGTATCACCCGCCACTGTCGCTCAATGGCAAGGCCAGGCTGCAGGCCCTCAGAGATAGCCAGGACGGATTCGTGATCGCCGAGAAAGATCTGGAAATACGGGGCCCCGGCGAGGTTCTTGGTACCCGCCAGACCGGCATGATGCAGTTCCGCCTGGCGGATTTTGAACGCGACAAGGGCTGGATTGAACCGGTGCGGGAAATGGCGCCGGGCCTGATGAAACAGCCGGCGCTGGTTCATGGCCTGATTCGGCGCTGGCTGGGTGAGCGAATTCGCTACGGCGACGTATAACCAGCAGCCGTTATGCATCAAAAGCTGTTGGAAACTAGGCTGAAGTCAAAGTCGGGTCGTTGTTTGTGCCCTATACTGGACGATAACCACCGTGCCCCGCGAGGCACCGTCACTATTTGGGGAGAGACTTATGGAATTACCTGTCGCAGTCCGGCAGGCACTGGGTGATTCAGCAGCCGGTGTTTCCCTGCGTGATGTAAGTCAGGCAATGGACGAAGAGCTGCTGCGCATGGTGCTGCTCAGTGACGAACAGGGAAACCTGCAGGTCATCTGTCGTCAGGGGGACCTGCTGGACATCAATACCCTGAATAAAGAACTCGGCCGTGACCTGCGAGTCATGAAGCGGCGGGAGCAGGTGCGTGTCCGGGAGCGTTCCGGGCTGACCGAATTGCCGGCCCTGCCGTCACTGACGGGATGGCCCACCGTGGTGGATACCCGGGTGGACGAGCTGGCCTCGGTTGCGCTGGTTCTGGGCGAGCAGAATCTCTGCATGGTCATGCCCGGCGATGAGTTCAGGGCAATTACTGCCTCAGCCGAGAGGCGGACGTTTTCGGTGGAGGCGGGCACCATTGCCGTCAACCTGGACAGCCCGGAACGTGACCGGGATCAGCTGCACTCCGCCATCCGGCGATTCACGACGCTTCGTATCCAGCAGCGCCTTGAAGATACCCTGGAACTGCCGCCACTGCCTGAAACCGCGCAGCGGATCATTCACTTGCGGGTTAACCCCAACGCGGTGATGGGCGACCTGGTGGACGTTGTGGAAAGTGACCCCAGCCTGGCGGCCCAGGTTGTCAGCTGGGCGTCGTCGTCTTTCTATGCTGCGGCCGGCCAGGTGCGTTCGGTACATGATGCGGTATCACGGATTCTGGGGTTCGACCTGGTGATGAACCTGGCCATGGGCCTGTCACTGGGCCGGGCGCTCAAACAGCCCCAGGACCATCCTGAAGGTTACGTGGACTACTGGCAGCAAGCCATCTGGCAGGCCCAGTCAGCAGGCATCCTGGCCAGCATGATGCCCCGCGGTGAACGCCCGGTGTTTGGCCTGGCTTACCTTGCCGGGCTGCTGCATAACTTCGGGTACCTGGTTCTTGCCCAGGTGTTTCCGCCTCACTTCAAGCTGGTGTGCCGTTCTCTGGAGGCAAATCCTCATCTGGACTCATCGCTGATCGAGCACTACCTGCTGGGCGTGACCCGTGAGCAGATTGCGGCGGAGCTGATGCAGAACTGGGGTATGCCGGATGAAGTCTGCCTCGCCATTCGCAACCAGAAAAATCCGGACTACACCGGCCCCCACGCAGTGTACGGAAAGCTGTTATGGCTGGGCCGGCAGTTATTGACCCGGCGGGGTGTGGCCATGGGCCCGGGAGAAGAAGTAACCCCGGAGTTCTATGAGACCCTGGGGCTGGATCCTGAAAAGGTTGAGGAGCAGTTTGATGAGCTGGTTCGCAACAAGGACAGCATCATGGCCATGGCCGGGATGATGAGCCAGTAAACCTGTTCCGCGGACCTAAAAAAGCCGGCCCGAAGGCCGGCAAGCTCACCCGCTTGTTGCAGATCAAACCAAACGTGTTCAGGAGAAACAAACAGGGCCGTTGCAGGGTCGGTGAAGGCAACGTCCTGCTTTAAACTTAGCCAATCCGGAGAGAAATAAAAGCCGGGTGTGTCAGGGTTTGGTGAATGAGCGGGGTGTCATATTCCGGTCATATCTGAAGAGATTGATTTGTAAAGCTAATCATATTTTCGGCGGCGAAAACTGGTTACAAATCGTTACAAAAATGCGGTATTGCTGCGGGCCCAGGCCAGCCACCGGCCCTGAGATCAGAACTGGTGGTGCCGAATGGCCGTTGCGGCTCTCCGGATGGCATCGGCGTGTTCCTCTTCCACCGCCAGTCTTTCCCTGTCCATCTTTTCCACGAACCTGCCCTCGGTTTCCTGGCGTGCCCGGTGGGTAGGCATGTGCTGGATCAGGTCATGAACCTCCTGGAACACCAGGTAGGGTGACTCTGCCAGCAATTCAGGGGCTACGTGGTCCAGCAGCCCCTTGATGCGCAGGCAGGCCTCGGAATATTCCACCTGGTCCTCTTCCACAGCCATGGCCAGAACGCGAATACTCTCCACCATGCTTTCCCGGCGTTCTCTCTGGAAAGCTTCGGTTTTGGCCTGTCGTTTCTTGCTGTCCTGCAGGGTGCGGAACTGGCGGGCAATAAACGCCACCAGTAAGGCGATCACCAGAAGACCGGCAATAATCAGTGTCCATTGAAGCCACGGGGGCATAGATATCTCCGTTCTGAAATTCAGGCCAGTTTGCGTGAACGCTCCGCGCGCCAGACTTTCACGTTCACCGTCTGTCCGTTTAGTACGGACGTACCCACCAGCGGATCTGTTTCCTGATCACTGATGACATCATTGATGCTGGCCCCGGGGTGTGCAACGGCGACGGACTGCCGGGTGCCATCGCGATGGTGGCCCCAGCCGTGAGGCACGGAGACCACACCCGCCATGATGTCGTCGGTGATTTCCACCGGTAAAACAATCCTGCCCGCCGGGGAAGCGACTTCGGCGGAATCACCCGCCTGAAGTCCACAGCGGGCCGCATCCTGAGGATGTATCATCAGGGTACAGCGCTCCTTGCCTTTAACCAACCGCTGGTTGTTATGCATCCAGGAATTATTGCTGCGCACGTGGCGGCGCCCGATCAGCAAGAGTCCCTCCGGCGAGGGCGCCGACAGCAGGGAGTGCAGGCGGCCCAGATCGTTCAGGTAGCGCCGGGGAGCCAGGTTCACCTTGCCATCGCGGGTAAACAGCCGGCCGGGCATGCACGGCCGAAGCGGCCCCAGGTCCACCCCGTTGGGCAGCTGTTTCAGTGCGTTGATCGAAAGGCCCTTGGGAAGATCCTGCCAGCTACGGTTCAATGGGCTGAGTTTCGCAAGGCCACGCAACGGATGGCGCTCGGGGAGGATATCCATGACCAGATCAACAGCCGGCTGCACCAGGCCGCGGGCGCGACCAATGTCGGCGCCATAGGGGCCGGCGCGCAGCATCATGTCGAGAATAGGGTCGGGCCCGATCTGCTTGAAGGCACGCCAGCCCAATTCTGCCCGCACCGGCAGCCTGCCACCCTTGCGTTTTTTCTCCAGCCGGTGAGCCAGCTCCAGCAGAATCTGCCAGTCATGGCGGGTATCCTTGCCGGCGTCGAACAGCGCCGGGCTGTATTTGGCGGTATTGCGAACGGCCAGCATGCTGAAAATCAGGTCGTAGTGGCTGCGTTCCAGACCAGCGGTGGGCGGCAGGATGACATCCGCATGTCGGGTGGTTTCATTGAGGTAGTAATCCACCGATACCATGAAATCCAGCCCGCTGAACGCCTCATCAAGACGGCCACCATTGGGGCTGGACAGCACCGGGTTGCCGGCAACTGTGACAAAAGCACGGATCTGTCCCTCACCCGGGGTCAGTATTTCGTCTGCAATGGTGCTGGAGGGATATTCACCGCCAAACTCCGGCAGCTTCTTCACCCGGCTGAAGCGCTTGGCAAAGTGACCGCGCTGGCCCGACATGCCGCCAAGGGCGATAAGGTCGATCGCAGGTTGGGAAAACATCACACCGCCGGTACAGTCCAGTTTTCCGGTCAGTATGTTCAGTACGTAGGCAAGCCAGGTGGCAACACCGCCAAAGGCCTGGGTGCTGGTGCCCATGCGGGTATACAGGGCGGCCCGCTGTGTGGTGGCAAGCTGGCGGGCCAGGTTGCGGATGTCTGCTGCAGGCAGGCCTGTGTGTTCACTCACGGCTTCCGGGGTAAACCCGAGGGAGGCCAGGCGTATCAGGTCGACATCCCTGGTCCAGGGTTCTGCATGGCCCAGGTTGACGAGATCTTCCTCAAACAGGGTGCGCACCATCGCCATCAGTAACAGGGCGTCGGTGCCGGGGCGGATAAAGTGGAATTCGTCGGCCAGTTTGCCGGTTTCGGTCCGGCGGGGGTCTACCACCACCATTTTGCCACCGCGCGCCCTGAGGGCTTTCAGCCGGCCGCGGAAATCCGGCACTGTCATCAGACTGCCGTTGGAGGCCATGGGGTTGGCTCCAATGCAGATAAACAGTTCGGTGCGGTCAATATCCGGGATCGGGAACAGAATCTGGTGGCCGAACATTTCCAGGCTGGCCAGCATGTGGGGCAGCTGGTCGTTGGAGGTGGCCGAGAAGCGGTTCTGTGTGCCCAGTGCCCGCAGGAATGGCATGGTTGCAACCAGCGAGCCGTGATTGTGAACATTGGGGTTGCCAAGGTAGGCACCAATGCTGTTGCGGCCATATTCCCTGCGTATGCTGTGCAGGCGGTCTGCGACCAGGTCAAAGGCGTCGTCCCACTCCATTTCCTGCCAGCCATCCGCTGTGCGGCGAACAGGTTTGCGCAGGCGCTCGGGGTCTTCGTGGAGATCCTGCAGGGCGACGGCCTTGGGGCAGATGTGCCCATGGCTTAACGGGTCGTCCTCATCACCCTTGATCGAGGCGATATGGCCATCCTTTACCTCAATCGCTACGCCGCACATGGCTTCACACAAATGACAGGTACGGTAGTGGGTGCCGTTTTCCATGGGTTCTCTCTCCAAGCAGTTTTTATATTGTCTGACCCGGTGCAACGGCAATCGGGTACGGCCTTCCAAAACACGCTTTAAATACGTCCATGTAACGCTCGGGCTCCGCCATCCATGGCTCCGCACGGTTTTGGAAGGCCGCACCCGATTGCCACGAGTCTTCAGAGTTGGTTTCAATAGGCAACCAGATTAGCAGGAAATGCCTGATAGGGGAAAACTGGTTGTTGGCCCTTCAGGCCACAAAAAAGGCCAGCCCGAGGGCTGGCCATGAACAGCGGAGCCTGAAGATTAGTACTCTGCTGGGATTTCCTTGATTGGGTTGGAGATGAAGTTGAGGTACAGGCCGTGATAAGGGATCTCTAGCGGCAGCTTTACTGCTGAGCCCTCTCCCTCAATGAGTTCATCACAGGAATCTGTTCCACTTCCGGTGAATACCCCACCAAGACAACTAACGAGGCCGACTAGAGTTGTGGACTCATCGCTGCTGCCCGCAACCACAACGTCTATCGCAGGATTTTCTTTATTGATATTCCTTTGTTCAATTTGCATCCGCCCATCATCGAAGAATTGAATATCTCCCTCAAGATCCAGAGTAAAGGGGTAACTGAACAGGTTGTGTGCCAACAGGTTCAGTTCTCCCAGCGGCAGATGCAGATTCGGTGCATCCAGCATCAGGCGTGCTTCGGTTTCAAATTGTGGTTGTCCATCCTCGCCCTCGGAGATATAGCCCTCAACTAAACCTAACGGGTTATCTTCTGTCTTCTCTTGATATCGCATCCTCAGCACCTGAGGGCCAGTTGAAGACTCGGAAGGTTTACCTGCGAGGTTATAGAATACGGTAGCCGGTGAAGTGACAAGTAATGTGGGATAAAGCAGTACCTTAACCCTTCCAGTCTCTTCTCCGGTTTCCGGATCAATCTCAGGGCCAACGACTTCAGTGTTGAGGCCGTATGTCTGGTAAATGAATTTTTCTTCAGGGCAGTCGTCCCCGCTGTAATCGCATCCGACCCTTGCGTTGCGTTCTTCGCCTCCGTCGTTGCCAAGAACGGTGGCATTGCCTGCCATGGCTAGCCGCGATGCATTGGGTGGTGTTACGTAATGATCTTGTTCCACGCCTTCGGGATTCTCTGCAAACTCGAAATCGAATGTTTCAAAGTCATCAATTTCATAGTTTGAATTGGCATCCCTGATTGGCAGGTTTCGCAATGGTGTGAACACAGTATCCAGCTGTGCGTCCCCACGGAAGAAAATCTCCAGAGATTCGCTTCCGTTGGCTGTCGGACTGAGCAGATGAGAAGCTGCAAAAGCTTTACCATTTTCACCGCAAATTACACTGGTGCAGTCGGCGGCAGACTCGTCCTCGGTCTCGGGGTCACCAAACTGGGCAGAGACGAGCGTATATTTGTAAAGCTTCCCTTCGTCCCATGGCTTTTCCGGGTAGAAGCGGACGCGTTGGTTATTCTTCTCTATCCTTCCCGCTACAGTTTCGACAGAATTACCCGAATCATCGACTTCTTCGACAATAAACGTGGAGTCATTGATCGTTTCGAGGTCCATGGATTGTGAAAATACGACGACTATCGGTCTGTCTGCGGGTAAGGTCGTTATTGGCAGACGATCCCGTTCACGATCCTCGGGCAGATCGCTCCCTTCTTCAGACAACTTGTCTTTGCAGTAGCCGTGATCGCCATCCTCACCAAGGTTGACATCAGTGGTTACGCAAGGGAATCCAGGGTAGGTTGTTAGCGCAAACGGTGAACGCTGAGTCACTGCATCCGGATCACCAGTTTCCGGCAAGCTGAAGTTCAATGCCGGGACGCTGGCGGCATTTCCGGCAAGGTCGGTCACTCCGCCGATGTTGACGGTATAGTCTACGCCATGTTCTAGACCACCTTCCGGATTCAGCACAAGTACGGTGCCGTCTACCTCGGCACTGAGTGTGCCATCTTCGATGGTCAACGGAACGCCGTCTTCATCAAGGGTAACATTCCCCTCAATGGAATCCTCATCCAGCGGCTCATCAAAGTTCAGCACTACAGGGTCACCTGGCCGCTGCATGTCCTGGCGGGTATCCGGCAGGGCGTCTTCGGGCCCCGGCATCCAGCTCACCAGTTGTGGGCCGGTAGTATCCGCGAGTTCGTCGTCGCGCTGGTCTGCGGCATCCAGAGCCGATTCGGAATCGGTCGCGGCTTCGATGCGGAAGGCGATGGTGGAGTCGGTGAACTCCTGGCCCAGCAGGTTGGGTTCAACCATGCCGATGGCGTCGATGGTCAGTACGCCATCCTCCACGATGGCAATGCCGGACAGCTCCACCCCGAGCAGGTCCTGGGACAGGGAGGCATTGGGCTGCGCCTCCTCGGTGTTCATGGACACGTCCATGAACAGTCTGACGTGACGCGGGGCGTTCTGGTCGTCCGTGTAGGGGTTGGGCATCAGGTAGCCGGTGGCATCCGACAGCATGGTGACTTTGATGTTGCCGGTTTTCTGGATCTGGCCGGTTTCCGGATCAATGATGGGAACCGTGCCGTTGATGCGCACATCCAGGCTGCTACTGTTCAGCACGCTGCCCTTGGGTACGCGCAGGGGCAGGGGCTCGTCGGCTTCAAACGATGGCGCATAGGCCAGTTCCGCAAACAGCCCACCGGTCTGTTGTGACGGACCAGCAATACCCTGGAGTACGGAATTCAGGGTGACACCATTGATAATCTCACCGTTGAGGCGGGAGCGGCGGGCGCTGTCCTCGTCAGCACCGGCGTTCAGTCCGGAGTCGATGACTTCCTGGAAAAGCACAACGGTCGGGCTGGTGTCCCGCGGTGTGACCTCTTCACTGAACTCCTCCAGGGTATCGCCATTGATACCCGGCAGGTTCCGGATGGAAACTGTATAGGTCTCGCCGGCTTCCAGAACATCGTCTTCACGGCCGCATTGTTCAGGGCTGTCCGCGATGCAGGGGTCGATGGTGATATAACGGCCATTCACCAGCACGGTTGCCGGTACTGTGTCGCCGTTGCTGTCTGTCAGCTCGATGACACCGCCACGCCCCTTCCATTCTGGATGCACCGCCCTGGTCAGGCGCAGGCGGAACGTGGAGAAGTTCATGGGCCGGAAGGTATTGTTCTCGGACGGGATCATCTCGGCCACGGTAAATCCGGAGCCCAGCTCATCAAGCGCCGCGATACCGCTGAATTCGCCCCGGGTCGTGAACTGTATCCCGTCCGGGCCGATGGCATTGGGCGTCGGGATCGGTCGACCGCCTTCGGCTTCAAGTTCTTCACTGAACTCCACCGTGTATTCCGTGCCGGGACTGAGCCTTTCATCCGGAGATATCTTCAGGCTCCGCCCCTGATCAACCGGCTCTGACGAGAAGTCGATGTTATTCTCGCCGTCGCTGATACGGATCTTGCCCCCGATGTCGTCATCGGAAAGGGCATGTGAAAACCGCAGTACCAGGTCTGCTTTGGGGCTGACTTCGCCCTGTCCGTCGGCAGGATAGGAGTAGACAACGGAGCCCGGCTTTGCAGGCTCGTTGATGGATTGTTCATCACCCCCGCAGGCTGCAAGCAGCACGGCGGGAATCAGTGCCAGGGTCTTGTTGTACTTCATGGCAGACTTCTCCTCAGAACTTCAGGGTGATGGAGCCGCTGATGACATGGATGTCGCCGTCGGCAGTGGCCTGCTGCTCATTGCCGTCAAAGTCGACGATGGTGAAATCCCGGTCCTGCAGTTGCTGGTACTGGTAACCCAGGTCCAGCCGTACCGGGTAGGCCAGCAGGCGGGTGCGCTCATAGGTCGCGCTGATACCCAGGCCGGCCACAATCTTGTCTGTGTCCAGATAGTTCAGCTCCGGATTGCGGGTGGTCTTGAGCGGGGATTCCTCATAGGCCAGGCCGCCACGAACCGCGAAATTACGGTTGAGCTGGTATTCGCCACCGATCCGGGGGACGAGAATGTCGTCGAAGCCGATACGGTTCGAGGCACTGACGTCTTCCTGGTCCTTGATGGTGTCGCCGGAGAATTCATCTTCCAGTTCCGACCAGTTCTGCTGTTCGATGCTGCCACCTACCCGCCAGCCATCGCCCTTGTACTGGGTGCCAAAGGTGATGGTTTCCGGCTGGAATGAGTCAATGGTCGCAACTGCCAGGCTCAGGCCCGGGTCCGGGATGGTCTGGGTAACAATGATGTTGGAGTCCACGGCAGTGGAGGCGGAGGATTTGGTGCGATAGGTCACCGCGCTCTCCCATCCGTCGAGAAAACAGTCACTTTCGGGGCAGAGGGTGTCACCCCATTTAACGGTGGTGCCGAGAATGGATTTCAGGGACGGCTCGGCGTTCACCGCAAGTCGCTCCCGGCTGGTTTCTCCGCCCAGAGTGGATACTGCATCCAGCTGTGCGGCCGCTTCCAGGGTCACACGCACCGAGAAACCACCGGAAATGCCCCGCCAGAGCGGAGTGGCACCACCAATATTCAGAAACAGCGGCTCTTTGCCGTACTGCAGGTACTGGCCTGTTTCCGAGGTCTCGGAAGAGAAGGCCAGCATTTCCTTGCCGTACTTCTCAACGCCCGCGATGAAACCCAGATAAATGGGATGCTTGAAGCGGGTCAGGGAAGCCAGGTTGGTTTTCATGCCGATCAGCACATGCTGACTGGGGGAATCGGAAACAATGTCGCCATCCGCATCAGAGCGGCTGGAACGCAGCTCCTGTTCAGCATGGAGGATGCCGCCAGTAAGCTCACCGCGCTCATCACTGGTGAGGTAAGACGGGTTGTAGTAGGTGGCAGACACCTGTTCATTGAACATGGACAGTGACTGGGCAGTTGCCACATCCACCGGCATTACACCGTAAGTGGTGCCGAGGTTGCCCATACTGGCAGACGCGTTCAGTGACAGGCCGGCCGAGGCGGCCGCAACGGCAAGTGTCGTCGCACGCAGGGAAAAGCGGGAGGTCAGAACCATGAAATACACTCCATTCGTTTGTCTTGTTATTGGCCTTCACCGTGCCAACGGAGAGCGCGAGAGGGCTATGAACCATTGTTGGTACGTTTGTTCGGAAAGCAGTGTAGTGTTCTTGTCTTATCGGGACGTTGGCTGTCTTGACAGTCTTTGATGTCGGAATGACCACCTTCCGGACAAAGATGGTTTGAAAATGACGTTATTACAGAGTCTTATGAGGCCTGAAAAGTTTTTTTCTGTTACGGGGAGTTGTGAACTGTTGCGGGTTTTCAGAGGGGGGAATCAAAAGGCTCCGCCAGGGAGCCACTTGGTAACGGGCAGGCAGGATACGCAATATCAACTGAACCGGTATCTCAGCCGCTGGTCAGAACGGATAATACTTTCTGTGCATGCTCGGCGGTTTCGCTGCCAAGGCTTGTCAGGTAACCCCCGTCTTTCTGGGTAATCAGTCCCTTGTGGTGAAGACGCTCAGCCGCGGCAACCATCTCCGGTGCTGCCGAATGCTGATGAACTTTGATACCTTCCTGCGCGGAAGACAGGTCGAACAGGGCCAGGAGGTTGAGTTCGTCAATGTGGTCGGAAGAGAAGGGCATGGTGGTTTCCTTGTGTTATTTTTTAACGACTTCAGTGTAGTTGTATACGATGCCAGTGTATTCGGCAAAACGAATTCAGCCTTGATATTTCCCTTGTCCGGGTGCTTACCCGTAAATCCCCGAGGAGAGTCGTGAATGATCAGTTGGGAAGACTTTGAAAAAGTAGAACTGCGAATTGGAACCATCATTGAGGTAAACGAGTTTCCGGAAGCCCGAAAACCAGCCTACAAGTTGAAAGTTGATTTCGGCCCGGAGGTGGGTGTCCGAAAATCCAGCGCCCAGATCACCGATCTTTACGATCCCGAGACGCTGTTGGGGAAACAGGTACTGGCCGTGACCAATTTTCCACCGAAACAGATTGGGCCTTTTATTTCAGAGTGTCTGGTGACGGGTATCAAAACAGATGAGGGAGCAATCTCACTTGTGACGCCTGACAATGAGGTCAGTAATGGGCAGCGGCTAATATGAACTGTTACATTAGAAAAACTCCCCTTTCGAGGAGTTTTAATCGGTCATGAATACGTTGAAGCTTACAATTTTTTCTGTGCTTTACGCCTCGCCGTCAAAAGGCCAATAATGCCCAATCCCAACAAACCGAGAGTGCCTGGTTCCGGGACTTCAACTGGTGGACGCCCGATACCAATCAGCTTTGATGAGCCTTCCTCGAAGTAGTTTTCGGGAATGCTTTGGACGCGCATGCCTACTCTCTGATTTGAAAATTGGTTCGCGTCCAAGCCGTCAATCGTCAAATCAAAGCTAAGCGTCTGGTAAAAGTCTGGCCCTGCACTTCCAGTTATGACTGCAAAATCCCAATTGGTTTCGCCAGTCCCTTCCAAGTTTAAATTTCCTCCAAGACTTGAGCTGACTGAGTCTTCGCCAAAAAATGAATCCACAACTATGCCAGAGGGATTTTCGTTAGTAATTGTGGGAGACCCTGAAAGTGCACTAAAGTCGGCAAAATCAAACCAGATTGCCAAAATATCACCTTGGGTAAGGTCTGCGTTAATTGGGTCCGAGATGTCTGCAGAAATATTAACCGTATCGGTGCCAGAATCCGAAAAGGTTACCTCACCAAAAAAGCCACCGCCGTTAGTTACATCCTCCAACTGTGTAGTGATGACGGCACTATTGGCAACAGACGTGATTGAAAGGATAAATGCTGCTGAAACGAATCGTTGGAAATAGTTCATTGATCTTGACTCCTTGGTATCGGCACCGTTGCCGGCTATGAGGTGTACTAATGCATTAATCGCGCCATTACAATTTGTCTTTATTTATCATAGATCTATGGCTACCCCCTTTTCGGCGCATGTAAAATTTTTCGACATAAATTTTAAGTGGCTACAATAGTTGCAAATAATTATGGCTAGCTTTGTGGAATCATCTGCCATTCGAGAACTATGGCGTTCAACGGTATATATCGGTCCCGATTGTCAAAGAAATCTACAACCAGGTTACCCAAGAGCTACCGTGCCAATCCTTCTACAGTGCCTTCGGGTCAGCATTGGATAGAGCGGAAATCAAACTTCCGAGGGGGCAACTCACCCACATCTGCCACGACACCACTTTCGCCAGCCATTTTTTAATGAGCGGCGGCTATATCCGCGCACTCCATAAGGTACTGGGGCGCTCGGATTTAAAGTTGACAATGAGATACGCACATTTTGCACCTGATTATTTGGAAGAGGTTGTTGAGAAAGGGCGCTCCCTCAGTGTTAACGCACGTGCAGATCCCATCGATAGAGGCTACGTTTAATTGGTGTCGCTACTGTAGCCGGGAGATTAGTTTTGAAAAATTTAACAATTATTAGTGTGTGTTTTTTGCTCTGTCCATTTTCTTTTGGGGTTGTTGCAGAGGAAGAACTGGAACTTAATGCTTCAGTGTGGGGGCATGATCCAGCCTGGCTGGTATTAAAGAACGCGGAGATGTTCGACGTTCATTTGGATGACCAGGTTGGCGATGGCTGTTGGACAGACTTAAGCGGTGCAAAGAACGCAGTTGAACTTCAACTAATTCGAAGTGGATATGAAACCCAGGATGGAAATGATGGTAGCGCTTTTATTCCTGATGTTGTTATTAGTGCCTTAGGTTACGAAATTCCAAGCACGGGGGGTTGTGCCATAGCTATGGAGTTTGAGGCTACCGTACCTGATGTTGGTGAGTATACCGTCGGAGAATCTGTCCTGAGCTCATTATATACCAAATCAGTTATTTCATATCAGAGTGTTTTGACATCGAGAAAATCAGAATCCAACGCAATGATAAAAAGCCAGTTCGAAAGTATGGCTCAACAGTTTTTGGTAGATATAGAGAGGGCGAAACAGGGAATAAGGGGTGCGTTGGAGACTCAAGATGAAAGCGCTGCCACTGAGTTCTGGATAGAGCTGTTGAAATAAGCCGCTTTCGGTATCGCTAGATATTCAGGTTGACACTTCGTCGACACATAGTCGTTTTACAGGGCAAAGAAGCGGTTTAAGTCATTGAAAAATGGTGGGCCCACCTGGACTCGAACCAGGGACCAAAGGATTATGAGTCCTCTGCTCTAACCAACTGAGCTATAGGCCCTTTTGTCAGCGGATGCTGCTTAAAGGTTTGCTTTTCGGGGTATCGTTTCCGGGCGGTGCCGGAACGAGAGCAACAAAGCGGGCGCCATTATACCGGTGAGGGCTGGCCCCCGCTACTGTTGTGGTGTTATCCGTTGCCCTGGTCGTCAATGAAGCCGCGCAGGTGGTCGGAGCGTGAAGGATGGCGCAGTTTGCGCAGGGCCTTGGCTTCGATCTGGCGGATGCGTTCACGGGTCACGTCGAACTGCTTGCCCACTTCTTCCAGGGTGTGATCGGTGTTCATTTCGATACCGAAGCGCATGCGCAGCACCTTGGACTCGCGGGCGGTCAGGCCGGAGAGTACGGAGCGGGTGGCTTCGCGCAGGCCTTCCGCAGTAGCGGAGTCGACCGGCGACAGGGCCTGGATGTCCTCGATGAAATCCCCCAGGTGGCTGTCTTCGTCATCACCGATCGGGGTTTCCATGGAGATCGGTTCCTTGGCGATCTTCAGCACCTTGCGGATCTTGTCCTCGGGCATTTCCATGCGCTCGCCCAGCTCTTCCGGCGTGGGCTCGCGGCCCATCTCCTGCAGCATCTGGCGGGAGATGCGGTTGAGCTTGTTGATGGTTTCGATCATGTGCACCGGAATACGGATGGTGCGGGCCTGGTCCGCGATGGAGCGGGTGATGGCCTGACGAATCCACCAGGTGGCGTAGGTGGAGAACTTGTAGCCACGGCGGTACTCGAACTTGTCCACGGCCTTCATCAGGCCGATGTTGCCCTCCTGGATCAGATCCAGGAACTGCAGGCCGCGGTTGGTGTACTTCTTGGCAATGGAGATAACCAGACGCAGGTTGGCCTCCACCATTTCCTTCTTGGCGCGGCGGGCCTTGGCTTCGCCGATGGATACGCGGCGGTTGATTTCCTTGATATCGGAAACGTCCAGGTCCACTTCGGTCTGGATATTGGCGATGCGCTTCTGCAGGCGAACGATTTCGTCGATGCGCTCGGCAATCAGCGGTGCGTAGGGCTTCTTGCTCTTGGCAATCTTCTCGGCCCAGTCCAGGCTGACTTCGTTGCCCGGGAAGGATTTGATGAAATCCTTGCGTGGCATCTTGCACTCGCGCACGCAGATTTTCATGATCGCGCGCTCGTTTTCACGTACCAGGTCGTTGGTGGAACGAACCACGTTGACCAGTTCGTCAAACGCCTTGTTGCCCAGCTTGAAGGGTGCGAACACCTGCCCCAACTCGTTCAGGGCTTCCTGGGTTTTCTTGTGGCCACGACCGTACTTGGCCAGGCATGCGTCAGCGGCATCAAGCTTTTCTTTCAGCAGTTCGAAGCGCAGCCGGGTTTCTTCCGGATCCGGACCGCTCTCGGTTTCTTCTTCGCTGTCGTCATCGTCATCATCGTCGGATGAGTCGTCGGAGCTGCTTGACGTGTCCGGCGTGTTGTCTTCGTCCATGAACGGCTCGGCGCCGTCCGGGTCGAGGAAGCCGGATACGATGTCGCTGAGGCGGCCTTCGTTTTCGATGATGCGGTCATAGGCCTGGATGACAGTGCCGGTGATGCCGGGGAAGTGCGCAACAGCCGCCATCACATCGCGGATACCTTCCTCGATGCGCTTGGCAATGACGATTTCGCCCTCACGGGTCAGCAGTTCCACGGTACCCATTTCCCGCATGTACATGCGGACCGGGTCGGTGGTACGGCCGGCGTCGGATTCTACGGCAGCGAGTGCGGCGGCAGCTTCTGCGGCAGCGGCTTCGTCGGCGGTGGAATCGCCGTCGGTCATCAGAAGTGTGTCTGCGTCCGGTGCAACTTCAGAGACCTGAATGCCCATGTCGTTGATCATGCGAATGATGTCTTCGACCTGGTCCGGGTCAGCAATGTCTTCCGGGAGGTGATCATTTACCTCGGCGTAAGTCAGGTAACCTTGCTCTTTGCCTCGTGCAATGAGATCTTTTAAACGTGATTTCTGCGAATTGCCTGACATAGACACCCTGTGAACTCGCTGGTAAAAGTAAAAAAGTTAAACAGCCATTATAGCTGTCACGCTATTGCTCTGCCACCGGATGGTTAGATGGTGATCAACACTGCAAGTTTCAAGTGCAGTGGCCTGTCCGGCTGCAGTTATTGCGTTTTTTGGCCCGCCGGCCCTGTCTTTTCTGTCGCTGTTCAGTCGTCGTTCTGCCCGGTCAGCGCCTTCAGTTCCTGCCGTTCTTCGGCGGTCAGGTCGGCCAGGCTGCGCTTCTCCGAGAGCAGGGAGGCCAGGCGCTGTTTGCGGGCCACTTCCCGATTCGGATTCAGCATTTCCCGCGCGCCTGCCAGGGTCTGCTCCCTTGCCGGCACATGTTCAATGCCGTCGAACAGGCTGTAAAACTGTTTCCTGGCCCGGTTATCCGTTGCCAGGTGATGGATCAGTGAACGCCTGTCGGAAATCGCGTTCTCCAGTATCCAGCCGGCGAACTGGCCGGCCTGCCGGTACTGGCGGCTGCTCCGGCACAGTTCGGCAATCTCGCTGGCCATGTCTGGTGCTTCCAGCAGGGCCAGGCAGAGCTGTGTGTCCTTGCTCAGCTTTACGTCAATCCGTTGTTCCTGAACCCGGCGCTCCCCATAACCGCCCTTGCCGTTCTGCTGGCGCCGGTTCTGCCAGTCCCCCCGGTTGGTGCCGCAGAGACGCAGCATTTCGTGCCACATGGCGTCCCTGAGGGTGCTCCTGGGCATTTTCTTCAGCAGGGGTTCCACCCTTGCCTTCAGCTCGCCCCGGTCTTCCGGCAGTGACAGGTCCAGCCCCTCGCTCTGCCGGTTGAACAGGTAGCGGGACAGCGGCGTGGCACCGTTGATACGCTCCTGGAAGGCTTCCGGGCCTTCCTTGCGTACCAGTGTGTCCGGGTCTTCGCCGTCCGGCATCATCAGGAATTGCAGATGCAGGCCGTCGGTGAGCAGTTCCAGGGCGTTTTCCATGGCCTTGTCTGCCGCCCGGTAACCGGCCTGGTCACCATCAAAACAGAAAACCAGATGCCTTACCTGCTTGAGCAGGGCTGCCAGGCTGTCCTGGTTAGTTGCCGTGCCCAGTGTTGCCACCGCGAAGTGGATACCGTTCTGCGCCAGGGCAATGACATCCATATACCCTTCCACCACAAGCAGTCTGTCGAGCTGGCGGATAGACTGTTTCGCTTCATAAAGGCCGTAGATCTCGCGGCTTTTATGGAAAACATCAGACTCCGGAGAGTTGATGTACTTGGCCTTGTCATCACCCAGCGTGCGCCCGCCAAAGGCGATGGTCCGGCCACGGCTGTTGCGGATCGGGAACATCACCCGGTTGCGGAACAGGTCCCGTGGCCGCCCGTAGCGGTCGGAGACAGTGCCGGTTTCGATCAGTGGCCCCTGCAGATCCTTGCTGGCACTGTCGAAAAGCGCCGTGCCGGTGCCAGGGGCGTAGCCAAGCTGGTACTGTTCAATAATGCTGTCGTCCAGGCCCCGTTGTTTCAGGTAGTCCCGGGCGAATTCGCCTTGCTGGCCCCTGAGCGCGGACTGATAGAAGCGGCTGGCATAATCCAGTGCATCGGTCAGGGTTCGTGCCTGCTGCATTTCCTGGCGCGCGCTCTGGTCGTAAGGCACTTCCATGCCGGCGCGGCGGGCCAGTTCTTCTACGGCGTCGGTAAACCCGAGGCCGTCAAATTCGCGGACAAAACTGATGGCATCGCCATGGGCGCCACAGCCGAAGCAGTGGTAAAAGCCCTTGTCCGGCCGAACATTGAAAGACGGCGTTTTTTCATCATGGAACGGGCAGCGGGCCTTGTAATTTCCGCCGGCCTTTTTCAGGGTGATACGTGATCCGATCAGCTCGGCCAGGTCAATCCGGTCAAGCAGGTCTTCAACGAAGCGTTGCGGGATCAGTCCACTCATGATGTCTCCGGTCGCGGGGAAAGAGCCGGGCCTGCAAGTACAGCCAAAAATGCCGCCGAAGCCAGGCCTCGGCGGCATTTTGGTATCGCTCTGTGCAGCCTGTGGCTTTACAGGCGATTATAGGCTTGCAGTCAAGCGGCGTCCGGATAAAGCTTAGTACAGACGCTCGAACTTGCGCTGTTCCCGCTGAAGCTTCTTGAGATGACGCTTGACGGCTGCAGCTGCCTTGCGCTTGCGCACGGCTGTCGGCTTCTCGTAGTGCTCACGGCGACGTACTTCCGACAGAACGCCTGCTTTTTCGCAGGAGCGCTTGAAGCGACGAAGGGCTACGTCAAACGGTTCATTCTCTTTCACTTTAACAGCTGGCATTCGAAAATCACCTACCTGATTGATTCGGTTTCTGTTTTGTCTGATCGACCGGATTGTCAGATCGACTCGATACCTGGTCAGATTGGCTAAAACTCGACCAGTGCGTATTTAAGGCCGGCAATGATAGCGCCTGCCCATGGCCAAGGTCAATGTTTGTTCGATGAAACTGACGGAGGGTTTCGGGTTTCTGCTAAAATGGCCCGCTGTATTCAACCAGCCCGGAGTAGTGGCCCTTATTTATGCTGATTCTCGGTATTGAAACCTCCTGTGATGAAACCGGCGTTGCACTTTACGACAGCGAGAAGGGGTTGCTGGCGCACGCCCTGTTCAGCCAGATTGCCATGCATGCCGATTACGGTGGCGTGGTGCCGGAGCTGGCGTCCCGCGACCATGTCCGCAAGCTGCTGCCATTGTGCGACCAGGTATTGGCGGACGCCGACCGGGTTCGGGGCGATATTGAAGGCATCACCTACACCGCGGGTCCGGGCCTGGTGGGCGCACTGATGGTGGGGGGCTCTGTGGCCCATGCTCTGGGGTTTGCGCTGGGTGTGCCGGTGCTGGGTGTTCACCACATGGAAGGCCACCTGCTGGCGCCGATGCTGGAAGACAATCCCCCGGCCTTCCCCTTTGTAGCCTTGCTGGTTTCCGGCGGCCATACGCAGCTGGTGCTGGTGAACGGCATTGGCGAGTATGAAATGCTGGGTGAATCCGTGGACGATGCCGCCGGTGAAGCCTTTGACAAAACCGCCAAGATGCTTGGGCTGGACTACCCCGGCGGGCCGAGGGTGGCCGCGCTGGCCGAGAAGGGTACCCCCGGGCGCTATCGCTTTCCGCGCCCGATGACCGACCGGCCGGGGCTGGATTTCAGCTTCAGTGGCCTGAAGACCTTCACCCTCAACACCGTCAATGCCGCAGAGAAGTCCGGTGAGCTGGATGACCAGACTCGCGCCGATATCGCCCTGGCCTTCGAGGCGGCGGTGGTGGATACCCTCACCATCAAGTGCCGCCGGGCCCTGGAGCACACCGGCTGCAAACGCCTGGTGATCGCCGGTGGGGTCAGTGCGAACAAGCGCTTGCGGGCCGGGCTGGAGGCAATGACCGGGAAACTCCGGGCCAATGTGTTCTATGCCCGCCCGGAATTCTGTACCGACAATGGAGCGATGATTGCCTATGCCGGCTGCCAGCGCATGAAAGCCGGACAGCAGGATGGTGACCGGATCGTCGCGGTACCACGCTGGCCCATGAGCACGTTACCGCCGGTGGGTGAACCGCGGGCAAACGGACTCGTTGACTAAAAGCCGGGCTCGCGGCCCTGGGCCATGCGGATCAGATTGTTGCGGTGCCGCACCACAATCAGGATGGCCAGCAGGCCAAACAGGGGCAGGGTGTCCGGCTCGATCAGGGCGCTGATGATCGGGCCGCTGACAATGGCGACGATGGACGCCAGTGCCGATATTTTCCAGCGCCACATCACCAGTGCCCAGATGGCGGCCAGCATCAGAGTGGTGGCCGGTGCCAGCGCCAGCCCGGCCCCAAGGGCCGTTGCCACGCCTTTCCCACCCTTGAAGCGATAGAACAGCGGAATCATGTGCCCGGTGACGGCGCACAGGGCCACCATGGCCTGGGAGAGAATGGACAGCTCTGCCTGGTGGGCAAACCAGACCGGCAGCCACCCTTTGGCGGCGTCGAGGAGCAGGGTGGCTGCCGCCGGTGGCCAGCCGCCAGCGCGGTAGACATTGGTGGCGCCGGGGTTGCCGGAGCCGAGGGCCCGCGGATCCGGCAGGCGCCAGGCGCGGCATACCGGCAGCGCGAACAGCACCGAGCCGGCCAGGTAAGCCAGGGCGCAGAGCAGAACTGTCAGTACCGGATCGCTCAGATAACTCATCGTTGGTGTTCATCGGCAAAGTGTAAAGACCCAAAGACGCGCACCGATCATTTATGAGAAAATGCCGGCCCCGCGACAGAGCAGGTCAGGATTTATACAGTATCCGCTGCCTGTACGTTATTCAATCAGCAAAGAGTGTAAGCCCGGGAGATCGATCCGTTGACAGACAGTGTACTGATCGAAGGTCTGGCCGTTGAGGCAATCATCGGCGTGTACGACTGGGAGCGGGAGGTCAGTCAGCGGCTGCTGGTGGATCTGGAAATGGCCTGGGACAACCGGGTGCCCGCGGCTTCGGACGACGTTGGCGACGCCCTGGACTATGCCCGGGTGAGCGAGCGGGTTGCGGCCTATCTGGCAAGCGCTCGCCCGCAGTTGCTGGAAACCGCCGCCGAAGGCATTGCCGGGCTGCTGCAGGCAGAGTTTGGCGTGCGCTGGCTGAGGCTGACCCTTCGCAAACCCGGGGCAGTGCCGGCCGCCGCAGCGGTTGGCGTGAAGATTGAACGGGGGAGCCTGTGATGGCGCGGGTGTATATCAGTATCGGCAGCAACATCGACCGTGAGCGCTACATTACGGCGGCCCTGGATGCGCTGGACACCTGGTTTGACGAACTGCTGATTTCCTCGGTGTACGAAAGCGAGTCCGTCGGTTTTGACGGCTCTCCCTTCTACAACCTGGTGGTGGGTGTCGACACGGGCCTGACCGTGGCGGAGCTGTCGGCCTGCTTCAAGCAGCTGGAAGCAGACAACGGCCGGCGGCGGGACGTGCCCAGGTTCAGCGCCCGAACCCTGGACCTTGATATCCTCACCTACGATGAGGAAATCGGCAGCATTGATGGCGTGGAGCTGCCCCGGGGCGAGATTCTGAAGAACGCCTTTGTTCTGCTGCCCCTGGCGGAAATAGCGCCGGCCGATGTTCACCCGGTCTGTGGCAAGCGCTACGACGCGCTTTGGCAGGCCTACGACCGCGACCAGAAGCTCTGGCCGGTGGATTTCACCTGGCAGGGGCGGCTGATTTCCCGGGCCGCTGCCAGGTAACCCTGCAACGTCTGCTCAGGACGAATGGTGTGAGCGGAACAGCCGGATCAGGTTGTCCGTTGAGCTGTCACTGGGTTCGGAACCCTCTTCAGTGTCCCCGGTGAGGCGGTCCAGGATGCCCTTGCCCATCTGTTTGCCCAGTTCCACCCCCCACTGATCAAACGAATCCACATCCCAGATGATGCCCTGCACAAAGGTGCGGTGTTCATAGAGCGCGATCAGGGCACCGACCGTCTCCGGGGTCGACTTGTCCATCAGCAGGGTATTGCTGGGCTTGTTGCCGGGAATGACCTTGTGGGGTGCCAGCTTGTCGATTTCCTCAGCGCTCATGCCCTCGGCCTGCAGCTCCGCTTTCGCCTCCTCCAGGTTCTTGCCCGACATCAGCGCCCGTGACTGGCTCAGGCAATTGGCGAACAGCGTGACGTGGTGGCTGGCCACCTTGTTGTGGGTTTCCAGCGGGATAATAAAATCAGCCGGAATCAGCCGGGTACCCTGATGTAACAGCTGATGGAAGGCGTGCTGGCCGTTGGCGCCAACGCCGCCCCAGATCACCGGGCCAGTCTGATAGTCCAGCGCTTTGCCATCCTGGCTGACACTCTTGCCGTTGCTTTCCATGTCCAGCTGCTGCAGGTGTGCCGGCAGGCTGCGCAGGTAGTGATCGTAGGGCAGGATGGTATAGGTTTCGGCGCCCCAGAAGTTGTTGTACCAGATGCCCAGCATGGCCATCACCACCGGCAGGTTCTGTTCCAGCGGCGTGTTACGGAAGTGCTGGTCCATGGCGTTGGCACCGGCAAGCAGGGCCCGGAAATTCTTCATGCCGATGGTCAGCGCCACCGGCAGCCCGATGGCGGACCACAGCGAGTACCGCCCGCCTACCCAGTCCCACATCGGGAAAATATTGTCTTCGGAAATGCCGAAGTCCACGGCTTCCGGGGTATTGGCGGTGACCGCCACAAAGTGCCTGCCGATCTGGTCCCCGCTGCCCCCGTTTTCCAGGAACCAGTCCCTGGCCACCTTGCTGTTCTCGAGGGTTTCCTGGGTACGGAAGGATTTGGACTGGATCAGGAACAGGGTGGTTTCCGGATTGACCCGGCGCAGCACCTCGGCAATCTGGGTACCATCAATGTTGGCCACATAGTGGCAGTTCAACTGGCCGTGCCAGTAAGGGCGAAGAGCCTCGGACACCAGCTTGGGGCCAAGGAAGGAGCCGCCAATGCCAATGCTCACTACATCGGTAAAGGCCTTACCGGTATGGCCCAGCCAGCGCCTGCTGAGCACGTCGTCCACGAACTGTGCCATGCGGTTCAGGGTGGTTTCCACTTCCGGCGTGATGTTGGTGCCATCCACGAGGAGGGGGTCGCCGCTGGTGTCCCTCAGGGCAACATGCAATGCCGGGCGCTTTTCCGTGACGTTGATGACGTCACCGCGGAACATGGCCTCGATGCGTTCCGGCACCCCACAGCTTCTGGCCAGCGCCATCAGCCCGGTCATGGTTTTGTCGGTCATGCGATTGCGGGAATAGTCCAGAGACAGGCCACCTCCGCTGATGAAAAAGCGGTCGGCCCGGTCAGGGTCATTGCGAAACAGGTCCCGCATGTGAGTGTTTTCCAGTTCCGCCTGATGGCTCGTCAGTGCCTGCCACTCGGGCCGGCTGGTGAGTGGAGCAGAGCCCTTGGACATAATGGAATCCTTTCTGACAGTTTTGGTTATCGGGTTACAGACAGATTGTCGATCAGCCGCGTGGTGCCCAGAAACGCAGCCGCCAACAGGGTCAGCTCGGTATCGTCGGCGCTTGCCGGCTTGAGAGTCAGGCTGTTGGCGATGTTGAAGTAATCCGGTCGCAGGCCGGCTTCGCTAAGGGCTTCAGTGGCTTCCCGCTCCAGCGCTGAAAAATCGCTGCGGCCATTGCGGATCTGTTCCGCCGTGTTCTTGAGGGTGCGATAGACAATGGGGGCGATGGCCCGTTCATCCTCGGTGAGGAAGCCATTGCGGGAGCTCTTGGCCAGCCCGTCGTCTTCGCGGATGGTGGGGCTGCCGATGACTTCAACCGGTATCATCAGATCCCGCGTGAGCTTCCGGATAACAGCCAGTTGCTGGTAATCCTTCTCTCCGAACACGGCGATATCGGGTTGCACCATATTGAACAGCATGGTGACGACCGTTGCCACGCCCTCAAAATGCCCCGGCCGGCTCGCGCCACAATGGCCTTCACTGACCTCGGGCACGATAACGCGGGTATGCCGTGCCAGACCCTGGGGATAGATTTCCTCGTTGGAAGGGGCGAACACCAGCGTGCTGCCGGCTTCTTCCAAGCGTTCCTGGTCTTCGAGCAAGGTGCGTGGATAGGTATCCAGATCTTCGGTTGCACCAAACTGCATGGGGTTCACGAAAATACTGGTGACCACGATATCTGCGGCCTCGCGGGCTTTTCTGACCAGCGAGATGTGGCCCTCGTGCAGGTTACCCATGGTGGGTACCAGCCCGATACGTTTGCCCTGCTGGCGATGGCTGCGAAGCATGGCGCGGAGTTCTTTGAGCGTATGGACGGTTCTCATGCCTTGAACGTATGCTCCTCGGCGGGGAATGATCGGTCGCGAACAGCGGCCACGTAGGCTTCGATAGCACCCTTGACGGATCCGGATTCCGCCAGGAAATCCTTCACAAAGCGCGGCTTGCGGCCGGTGGTCATGCCCAGCATATCGTGGACAACCAGTACCTGGCCGTCGGTATCGGCACCGGCGCCGATGCCGATTACAGGCGCCTGCACGGCCTGGGTGATGCGGGCGGCCAGCGGGGCGGGTACGCACTCCAGCAGGATGACGTCGGCGCCGGCGGCAACCAGTTCACAGGCGTGTTCGATCATCAGTTCCGCATGCTTTTCATCGCGCCCCTGCACCTTGTAGCCGCCAAACTTGTTGACGAACTGTGGGGTCAGGCCAAGATGGGCGCACACCGGAACGCCCCGTTCACTGAGGGCATGGATGGTGTCCTTCATCCAGTCGGTGCCTTCGAGCTTGACCATGTGGGCACCGGCACGCATCAGTTCGGCTGCATTCTCCAGGGCGGCTTCCGTGGTGCCGTAAGTCATGAACGGCATGTCAGCCATGATCAGTGATCCGCGATTGCCCTTGGCGACAGACGACACGTGATACACCATCTGGTCCATGGTAACGGGCAGGGTGCTGTCGTGCCCCTGGAGTACCATGCCCAGGGAGTCGCCAATCAGGATAACGTCAACGCCAGCTTCGCTCACGATCTGGGCAAACGTGGCATCGTAGGATGTCAGCACAGAGAAGGCTTCGCCCTTCTGCTTGTAATCCCGCAGGGTATTGATGGTAACAGCCATAGAATCCTTGCCTTGTGGGTGGATGGGCCAGGCCGGGCCGGGGGTATGCCGGCATTCAGGCCTTTAGGGTAATCCGGGGGTGTGCCTGAGGCAATAGCCGCACACCGAGCCAATGGTATCAGCCGGGCGGAAAGGGCGTTCGTGCCACCGGGTTGAGTTTCTGCAGGCTGTTGTCCGGGCAGTGTTGCCTCAGGTGCGCGAGGCTGCGGCCGTCCGGCAGGCGCCGATGCGGATCCAGATCAAGCAGCGGCTGAAGTACGAAGTCGCGATTGGCCAGTTCGGCGTGGGGAACCGTCAGGCGTTCTTCGGAGATGGTTTCGTCGCCGTAGAGCAGCAAGTCCAGATCCAGTGTTCGCGGGCCCCAGTGCTGTGTTCGTTCGCGGCCATGGGCCTGTTCGATGGCCTGCAGCTGGTCCAGCAGTTCCAGGGCGGTAAGCTCCGTGCTCAGCCAGACGACACCGTTGACGAAGTCGGGCTGGTCCTGGGGGCCCACCGGTTTGCTGCGATAAAACGGTGACTGCGCCAGCAGCGTGGTTCCGGGCAACGCCGCCAGCCGGGCCACGGCGCCGGCCAGTTGTGCAGACGGATCTGCCATGTTGCTGCCAAGCCCGACAAAGGCGTCCGTGGCTGTCATGTCAGGCCTTTTTTGCAGGCTTCTTGCGGCGGCGCTTCCTGGGGCGATCACTGCCCAGTTGCGTCAGCATGCGCTCCTGACCGCGTTCGTCGGTTTCCTGGAACTCGGTCCACCACTGGCCCAGGCCCGGCTCTATCTCACCGGACTCTTCCCGCACCAGCAGGAAATCGTAGGCGGCACGGAAACGCGGGTGGGACATGGTGACGAATGCCCGTTTACCCTGGCGTCTGGGCAGGCGCATCTGCAGTTCCCAGATTTCCTTCATGGGCCCGGAGAAACGCTTGGGAATCGAAGTGGCCTGCACCTGCCGGCCAATAACCTTGGCGATGGACTGGTGCAATGCCGGCTGCACCGGCTCACCGTTATCCTGGCGTTTGCGCCATTCCGCCTGAAGCGCCGGCCAGAGCATAGCTGCAAACAGGAAGTAGGGGGTAACGGACTTGCCTTTGGCAATACGGGCGTCGGTGTTGCGCAGTGCCTGGCGGATCAGCTCATCCGGCTCGCCGTTGTTGATGGCCTGTACCGTTTCCGGGAAAAGCGGGGCCAGCAGGTTGTATTCGCTGAGAAGATCGTAGGTCGCCTCGCCGTGCCCGGCGGAAAACAGTTTCAGGACTTCTTCGAACAACCGGGCCGGAGGAATGTGGGTCAGCAGCGGCGCCAGCTCCCGGATCGGGGCCTCGGTTTCCGGCTCGATATCAAAGCCGAGTTTGGCGGCGAACCGCACCGCGCGAAGCATGCGGACCGGGTCCTCCCGGTAACGGGTCTCCGGGTCACCAATCAGGCGCATCTGGCGGTTTTTCAGGTCTTCAATACCGTTGGCGAAGTCCACCACGGTAAAGTCGCGGATGCAGTAATACAGGGCGTTGACGGTAAAGTCCCGGCGCAGGGCGTCTTCTTCCTGGCTGCCGTAGACGTTATCCCGCAACAACAGGCCGTGTTCGCTGGTTCTGCGGTCGTCATCATCGTCCTCCTCGTCCGCATCAGCGGCGTTGCCCCGGAAGGTGGTCACTTCGATGACTTCGCGGCCGAACAGAACGTGGACAATCCGGAAGCGCCGTCCGATCAGCCGCGAATTCCGGAACAGGTCGTGGACTTCTTCCGGCGTGGCGTTGGTGGCGATATCAAAATCCTTGGGCTTGCCGCCAAGCAGAATGTCGCGAACACCGCCGCCCACCAGGTAGGCCTCATAGCCAGCGTTATTCAGGCGGCTGAGGACTTTCTTGGCCGGCTCGCTGATGGCCGAGCGGGAGACATTGTGCTGGTCCCGGGGGATCTCCCGACGCTGGTAGGTGCGGGGTTTTTTCTTCCCGTTTCCTGAAACGTATGACAACAGTCGTTTAAGCATTGAATTCCGTTATTGCGATGAGCAAAAGCGAGAGTTTAACGGTTTGGGCGGGATTTGCACACGTCTGGCGGCCATAAGGGCGCGAAAACTGCTTGCAGAGGGCAGATGTGGCCCGGTTGGAAAACCGGTGGGCCAGATAATCAAAAGGCGGATCCGTTTTCACGAACCCGCCCTGAAAGCGTTGACGATCTGCATTGTTTTTGTTGTTACCGGGATTTTTCTTCGTTTTTCTACCCCACTGTCAATCCCCAAATACAGGGATCTCAGTAGTGCAAACGGAAAGCTTTGAATACACAGAGCAGTCAGAGACATCGGGCAGGTTTTGAGGTAAATGCTGTGCCGTCTGTTGACGATTCTTCTCCACATCTACAACCCGCACGTGCCGTGGGACCACTAAAAAGCAAAGTACCCAAAACACTCAGTTCGCTCACGTTCTGTTTTTGTTTTTGTTACCGAACGTCTTCTACAGCTTTTTGTTCTTGTTGTTGGCGCTGCGTATCACTGTTGTTTTTGTTGTTGTGCGCCCTATAGAGTGCAGTCCGTGTGCCAGTTTTTGAAAAGTCTTTATTAACAGTGAGTTAGTATTTTGCAATCTTGCTGGAGGAGTACGTATAAGTCCGGAGTGTTACTGATCGCTCGTTTTTTAGATCGGGGGTGTTACCGTGAGGAACACGGGGTAACAAATGAGCCCAGGTTCACACTTTCCCGGTAACACTGTTGGCCCCCGCCGGAGTGTAGTCAGTTACCCGAACTTTTCTTGCGGGGTATCCCCAGGCGCTGGCGCCGCTCCCAAAGGGACTTCCGGCTGATGCCGAGTTTCTGGGCAAGCTCTGTTTCGCTCATACGGTCCTGGTTTTCCAGTACAAAGTGCTGGAAATAGTCCTCCAGGGACAGGTCGCTGGTGGCTTCCGCATCCCGCGAGAGGGTCTGCTCGTTATCCCCTTCCACCAGGGATTCCGGAATGTTGACGTCGCCACCTTCGCCATCCAGGTCCAGAAGGGACGGGGTGATCAGGTCGTTGTCGCACAGGATGGTGGCCCGCTCGATCGCGTTTTCCAGCTCCCTGACGTTGCCGGGCCAGCGGTGCCTTTCCAGGGCCCGCATGGCCTCTGGTGTCAGGTTCAGATCGGGTTTGCCCATTTTCTCGCCCTGACGCTTCAGGAAGCGCTGGGCCAGTCCCAGAATGTCACCCTGGCGCTCCCGCAGGGGGGGGATGCGTACCTGCATCACGTTGAGGCGGTAGAACAGGTCCTCCCGGAATTCACCAGTGCGGGTCATGGCCTTGAGGTTACGGTGGGTTGCGGCAATCATGCGCACATCCACCTGTCGGCTCTGGGTGGAGCCCACTTTGCGGATTTCCCCCTCCTGCAGCACCCGCAGCAGGCGGGCCTGGGCTTCAGCGGGTAATTCACCGATTTCATCCAGGAAAAGGCTGCCGCCGTCTGCCGCCTCGATCAGGCCGGTGCGTGCGGAAACGGCACCGGTGAAAGAGCCTTTCTCGTGGCCGAACAGCTCTGACTCGATCAGGCTTTCCGGAATGGCCGCACAGTTAACTGAAATCAGCGGGCGGGCAGCGCGGGGGCTCATCAGGTGCAGAGCCCTGGCGGCCAGCTCTTTGCCGGTGCCGGACTCACCCTGGATCAGCACCGTGGTCTCGGTGGGGGCCACCTTGCGGATCAGAGTGAATACCTTCTGCATGGCGTCGCAGTGGCCGTACATGATCGCTGCCGGATCGCTGTCCGGGTGGCTGCCTGCGGGGGTGCGCTCGGTTGTGTCGACAGCCACGCCGGCGCTCCGTGTCTGCCTGTCGAGAATCCCTTCCACCGCTTCCAGCATTTCGTCGTGATCGAACGGCTTGGCGATGTATTCCACCGCTCCCATTTTCATGGAGTCCACGGCGGAGCGCAGGCTGGCATAGCTGGTCATGATCAGCACCGGGGTGTTGGGTGCGCGCTTGATCAGCTCGGTGCCCGGTGCACCGGGCAGCCGCAGGTCGGAAATGATCAGGTCAAAGCGGGTGGGGTCGTGGTCTTCAGCTTCCTCGACCGATCCCGCGTCGGCGACGTCATAGCCGGCATGGGTGAGCAGCTTGCGGACCGCTGAACGGATTATCTCTTCATCTTCTACGATCAGAATGCGAGGCATAACGTTTTTACGACCCTTGGTTCTGGCTGATGGTATTTCCGGTGTCCGGTTCGTAGGCGGGTAACCTCATGCGCACACGGGTTCCCCGGCCCAGGTCAGCATCTGCCGGACTGTCCACCTGTATATTGCCGTAATGTTCTTCAATGATGCTGTACACCAGCGATAACCCAAGACCGGTTCCCTTGTTGGGTGCCTTGGTGGTGTAAAAAGGCTCGAAGATATGGTCCAGTTGTTCTGTAGGTATGCCGGACCCTTCGTCAGTGACTTCGATAATAGCGGAGTAGCCATCGCGGTTTCCACTGATGCGCACTTCACCACCGATTGGCGAGGCATCCCGGGCGTTGGCCAGAAGGTTGATGAACACCTGAACCAGGCGCTGCTCATCTCCCAGGATCAGCAGATCGTCCGGGCAGTCGTTCACGTAGTGAATGCCCATACCCTTGTCGCTGAGGGACAAAAGATTGATGGACTCATCCACGCAGCGGCGAATGGTCACCGGTTCATAGCGGTTGGCATGGGCATGGTTGCCGGTACGGGCGAAATTCATCAACGACTGCAGAATGGTGGATATGCGACGGGTCTGCTGCTGAATCTGGTCGGCCGTAGAGAGGATATCCGGATCGTCGGTCTCCAGTTTCAGATTCTGCGCCAGTGACGAGATACCGGTCACCGGATTTCCGATCTCGTGGGCAACGCCGGCGGCCAGCCGGCCAACCGACGCAAGCCGCTCGCTGTGCATCAGTTCGTCTTCCAGCAAGCGGGTTTCAGTCTGGTCTTCCACCAGAATAATACTGCCACCTTCGGTGTGATCCGGGCCGCTCAAGGCTGCCTTGTGCAGGTTCAGCCAGTGGGGCCGGCCTTTCAGGTCAAGGCGGTGTTTGTAGCGATGCAGGTCCTCACCGCTGTTGAAGTCGTCCAGCAGCAGGTGCCAGTGCTCCGGCAGAGCCATCAGCCGCGCGCCGACCACATCATCGGCGGTGATGCCGGTAAGGGTTTCCATGGCGTTGTTCCACATCAGTATTTCCCCGTCTTCGCCCACGGAACAGGCGGGAATGGGGAGGTTCTGCAGTGTCTGGCGGTAATGCCTGCGCAGGTTGTCCAGTTCCCCGGCCAGCCCCGTCAGGCGGTTCTGGTAGTCACCCAGGGCCCGTTCCACATAGCGAATATCCTGGGCGGTGCCGCCGCTTGCCATGGGTTTGTAGCCCAGATGCCGTTTCACCAGGTCCCTTGCCACGGCCGGGCCAAGCAGGCCCGAAAGATTCACTTCCACCCGGTCACGCAGGCGTCTGAGCTGGTAGGGCCGGTATTCCACGTTGGGCAGTTTGAGCTGGGCCAGGGCCCGCTCAACCTCCCGCCTGGCCACACCAAACCCCAGCGGAACCGCCAGCTGTTTCACGAAATCCGCTGAGGATGTGGCCAGCAGTTCCCGGCGTTGGGGGCGGGAGAGCGCACCCAGGGAGCAGGATTCGGCCGCACCCGCCTCTTCGGCGGTGCTGCTGCTGAGCACCGAAATCAGCGTAAACACCACAACGTTTACGGTCAGACTGACGAAGGTAAAGATGTGCCAGTTGCTGTAGTCCGGCACCAGCGGTGCGCCAAGGAATTCCAGCAGGTTGGCAGTGTGGGAAAAAGGCAGTACCAGCGTGACGATCCAGATAGCCAGGCCGGAAATCAGGCCCGCAATCAGGCCGCGGCGATTGCCTTCAGGCCAGTAGATCACCCCCAGCGCGCCGGGCAGAAGCTGGAGCATACCGGACAGGGAAATGGCGCCCAGAATGGACAGGTCAAGATTCTTGCCCAGGGTTTCGTGAAACAGCAGAGCCGCGAAGATGATGGCAGCAATCAGCAGCCGTTTGACCCATCGCAGCCAGTGGTAGATATCGCCCTGGTCTTTCGGGGTGCGCAACGGCAATACGGCGTGGTTCAGCACCATGCCCGCCAGAGCCAGGGTGCTGACAATCATCAATCCGCTGGCTGCAGACAGGCCGGCAATGTACATCAACAGCGTCAGTGCCGGACTGCGCAGTGCCTGGGCCGTGCCGATGGCATAGAAGTCGGGGCCGGTGGTGGCAGACAGTGCCTGGCCACCCCAGAGAATCAGTGGTACCGGCAGGCCGAGCAGCAACAGATACAGGGGAAGGCCCCAGCTGGCCTTCGCCAGTGCCTTGGGCGAGGGATTTTCGCTGAAGGTCATGTGGTACATATGAGGAAGCACCAGGGCGCCGGCAAAGGACATCAGCATCAGTGCCCGCCAGCTGCCATCGTCGATGCTCATGGTCATGGAGCTGACCGGTGAGCTCTGGTCTGCAAGCCAGGCTTCCAGGCCTGCCATGCCGTCAAAGACACCAAACAGGATCACACCACCCAGGGTCAGCAGTGCGAGCAGCTTGACGATGGAGTCGAAGGCGATGGCAAGCACCAGGCCCTGGTGATTTTCCGATCCCTGGCTGCGCCGGGTGCCGAACAGCATGGCAAACAGCACCACGGTTATGCTGAACAGTACGCTGATCAACTGGGGAGAGGTGTCTGGCGCCAGCAGGCTGGCAGAGGTGGAAACCGCCTGAATCTGCATGCTCAGCAGGGCCAGTATCGCCGTGCCGGAGCAGATGGTGACAAGCGTGCCCGCCCACTGGCTGCGATATCGATAGGCAAACAGGTCGGCAAGGGAGGTGAGCTGGTAGGCGCGGCCGATCCTCATGATCGGATTGAGCAGCACCGGTGCCAGCAGAAAGGCCCCGCTGATGCCCAGATAGTAGGCCAGGAAACCGAACCCGGATTCCGCCGCGATGCCCACCGCGGCATAGACCGCCCAGATACCGGCATAGACGCCAAGGCTCAGTGTGTAAACCAGAGGGTGCCTGACCCAGCTGCGGGGCAGCACGCCCTTTTCGGTAATCCATGCGATGCCGAAGAGCAGAATCAGGTACAGCAGGCTGGCCAGCAACAGGCCGGGTGCACTAAAACTCATTGGGATCCCGTCGCCATTCCAGCCAGAAGCCGATGGCAATCAGGCCGGCCCAGATAATGTAGGGGCTGTACCAGGCATTCCCGGGTGAGGTCCACCAGTCAAGAATGTTGGGCGAGAATATGTAGATGGCCAGAACCAGAAGGAAGACCAGACGGTAGATATACATCAGGCATGATATCCGCACTGTCGTTTGTGTGAAGCTTTATAACATGTCGTTCACCGGGCTGTCAGGTGAATCCGCTCCGGCGCCCAGTCGGCTGCCGCCCGCTCTAGCAGGGTATCGATGTCCGGCGCGCCGGACAACCGGCTCATATCCTGCCCAAGTGCTGCCAGGGCCTGTTCCAGGTTGTCCTGCGCCAGCGCGTCATCCAGCGCCGGGGCATGATTCTGCTTGCTGAGCTTTTGCCCCTGCTCGTTAAGTATGACAGGAATGTGCATCCAGTGGGGTGGGTGGGCCCCGAGAGCCCGGTCAATCTGCTGTTGCTGGGCTGTCATGTCCAACAGGTCAGAACCCCGGACCACGTGCGTGATGTCCTGGTCTATGTCATCGGCAACCACCGCCAGCTGGTAGGCATAGAAGCCTTCCTTGCGGAGGATGACCGGGTCGTCCAGTTCGGCGTGGACGGTCTGGGACTGGGGCCCCAGTAGCTGGTCCTGCCAGACACTGTGTTCATCGTGCAAGGCGAAGCGCACTGCAAACGGCTGGTCGCCGGGATTGGCGTGGCCGTCACGACAGTGCGCCGGATGCCGGCCACCGTGCTCCCGCAGTTCCTTGCGCGAGCAGGCGCAGCGGTATGCCCGGCCCTGATCCAGCAGTTGGTCAATCAGCTTCTGATAATGAGTATGCCGTTCAGACTGGAAACGCACCGGCTCGTCGGAGTGCAGGCCGTGGGCATCAAGGCTTGCCAGTATCTGTCGGGTAGCCTCCGGGGATTCCCGCAGGGGGTCCAGGTCTTCGATCCGTACCAGCCATGTACCGTGGTGACTGCGGGCCTCCAGGAAGCTGGCAACCGCGGTGACCAGTGAGCCAAAGTGAAGCGGGCCGGTGGGAGAGGGCGCAAAGCGGCCCCGGTAACGGGATTCATTCATGATGTGTGACGGCTGACCCCGCTTCGGAGGCCAGCACATTCAGAGGGCAGGGGTTGATCAGATGCCAGTCTGGCGCTCGCGGATTTCTGCGAGGGTCTTGCAGTCGATGCACAGTGTGGCTGTCGGGCGCGCCTCAAGGCGACGGATACCGATTTCAACACCGCACTGGTCGCAGAAGCCGTAATCGTCCTTGTCGATGCGATCGATGGTCTGGTCAATTTTCTTGATCAGCTTGCGCTCACGGTCACGGGTGCGCAGTTCCAGGCTGAATTCCTCTTCCTGGGTTGCGCGGTCGCTGGGATCCGCGTAATTTGCGGCGTCTTCCTGCATATGGTGCATGGTGCGATCCACTTCTTCCATCAGCTCCTGTTTCCATTGCAGGAGCAGATTCTTGAAGTGCTCGAGCATGTCAGCACTCATGTACTCTTCACCCTTTTTCATTTCATAGGGGGTGAAGTTGGTAAAACGCTCGCGTGTTTGTGCTGCAGTATCTGCCATGAATACGGCCTCTTATAATCCTGAAAAGCACTCGTCCTGAAACGGGAATTTGCGGAAAATAGCAGATTAGTCCCGGGGGTGCCAGCCTTGTGACAACAACTTTAGCATGGAGTCATCAATGAAGTTACCCGCGCCTCTCATCGAAGGCAGGCTGATTCGCCGCTACAAGCGTTTTCTTGCAGACGTATTGTTGCCGGACGGCAGCGAAGTGATCGCTCACTGCCCCAATACAGGCTCCATGCTGGGTTGCCAGCCGGCAGATGCACGGGTCTGGCTGACCGCCAGTGACAACCCGAAGCGCAAACTGAAATACACCTGGGAGCTGGTCGAGACAGCCCCGGACCAGGTGGCCTGCATCAATACTTCCCGCCCCAATAACCAGGCACGCGATGCCATTGAACAGGGTACTGTCCCCGAACTGGCGGGCTACGGAACCTGCAGGGCAGAGGTACGGTACGGAACCGAGAAAAGCCGGATTGACCTGCACCTGTCGGATCACAAAAGCCTTGCCGATGCCTGGGTGGAAGTGAAGAACGTAACCCTGTGCGAGGACGGCCGGGGTTATTTCCCGGATGCCGTTACCACCCGTGGCCAGAAACACCTGCGGGAGCTCATGGCCCAGGCCCGTGCCGGCGAGCGGGCAGTGCTGTTTTTTGTGGTTAATCATACCGGCATCACCAGTGTGCGGCCGGCGGATCATATCGACCCGGCCTATGGCAAGCTGTTGCGTGAGGCCCGGGCGGCGGGCGTGGAATTGCTGGCTTACAGGGCGGCACTGCTGGGGCCCGATGGCGACCTCTCGTTGACCGGGGCCGTGCCGGTCAGCCTGGAAGCCTGAGCGGCCAGCGCGTTGCCGTCGTCATTTCAGGATGTTGTAACGCATCCGTGTGCCATGGTTGAGAGACAGTATGATCTCATCCGAATGCAACTGGGGCGGAAAGTAACAGCCTGAAATCTTGGCGCCGGCGATACTCGCGCCTTCCAGATTGGTCTGGCTGAAATCAATGCCACGCAGATCCGCGCCCCGGAAATAGGCATGGCTCAGGTCCAGGCCCTTTGCGTCCATTCCCCGCAGGTCCAGACCCCGAAAGTCACCGTGGGCCAGGCTCGGAAGCTCGGGCAGCTCCTTTCTGGCGGCATTGAATGCATCGATATCTTCGTTGCGGATTTTTTCATACAGCGGATGTTCAATGTGACGAACGGCATCTGTATCCATGGTTACACTCCCGGGATAGTTATACACATCAGCCCGGCGCTGATAGCCGGGCTCCGTTCAGTGTAGACGTTTTAGTGCCCGGGCAGGCCAAAATGCTGGCGGATACGGTCCGCAACGGCTTCGGCCACGTGTTCCTGGTCCGTATGCAGATGGATGGTGTGGGTTTTTTCTTCTGTAGTGAGAGGTTCGAACCAGGTTTCCTGAACCTCGAGCAGTTCCTCGGTGGCCTCGGAGGCATCACCTTCGCGCTTGCGGATCCATTCCCTGCGGCTTTCCAGGGGAGCCTCACAGTGAATGAGGGCAAACGGCATTCCTCGGCTTTCGGCCACTTCCGCAAGCATCTCACGCTCCGCCCGCTTCAGGCAGGCGGCATCGACAATGACGGGCAGGCCACTGGTCAGCAGCTCCCCCGCCAGATCCGCCAGGCGCTGATACGTGCGCTGGTTGGCCTCTTCGGTATACAGGTTGCCGCCGGTGGGTGACTTGCTCTGGTCCAGCGGCCCCAGCCCGAACAGCCGCTTGCGCTCCACATCCGAACGCAGGCGGATCAGCCCCAGTTCGGCGGCCATGGAGCTGCTCACCAGGGATTTGCCGCTGGCGGACAGCCCGGTGGTAGCCAGCAGATAGGGGTTGGGAATGGCGCTGTAATCCTCCGCCAGCTGGGCGTAATCGCGATAGCGCTGCATCAGCCCCGCCTTGTCGGCCTCGGTCAGCGACGGGTTGCCCATGGTAAACAGGGCGATCTTGGCCCGCACCATGGCACGATAGGCCTTGTACAGGGGCAGCAGGGGCAGGGCGGTGAAATCACCACGGTATTCCAGGTAGGTGTTCAGAACCAGGTTGGCCAGCTCGGGCTCGCGGCGGGACTCCAGGTCCATCAGCAGGAAGGCCAGGTCATTGATCACGTCAATCCAGCGGAAGGGCTCGCTGAATTCGATGCAGTCGAACACCGTCACTTCACCGTCATACACGGTGATGTTTGCCAGGTGCAGGTCACCGTGGCATTCCCGGACAAAGCCACCGTCGTGGCGCTCGGCGATCAGGGCTGAATGGCGCTCAAAGGTGGTGCGGGTCCACTGCTCCAGATTGTCCAGCTGCGATAACAGGGCTTCATCGTCAATCATCGGCCGGATCTGGTCAAAATTCTCCTGCATGGCGGCATACACAGCTTCCGGCGTACCCAGGGGCTTGCCTTCGGCAACGGCCGGCTGTTTTTCGTGGAAATCCGCAACCTGGCGGGCCAGGCTGGCAAGCAGCTCCGGCGCCAGTTTGCCATTCTCCTGGCGCACGTCGAACAGGTCGTTCTGGTCGAACTGACGCATGCGAATGGCGTACTCGAAGGCTTCACCATGGCCACCGAGTTCCGGGGCGTCCGGTGATCCGCTGATGGGAAGCACCTCAAGGTAGAGCTTTTCAGCGAGGCGACGATTCAGGCGCAGCTCTTCCTCGCAGAAACGCTTGCGCCGCTCCAGGGTGGAGAAATCGAGAAAGCCGAAATCCATGGGCTTCTTGATCTTGTAGGCGTAGTCGCCGGTGAGGATGACCCAGGAGATGTGTGTTTCGAGAACCTGAAACTCTTTCACCGGGTGGTCGTACAGCGCAGGATCCTGCAGCGCCAGAATCAGGTTGTCGGCAGTTACATCGCTCACGGTTCTCTCCTTGGGTTCCTCGAACTCATTGATTTTTCTTGTGCCTATCATAACGGGCAGATTACAGAAATAACACACGGATGGCCTGCCTCAGGGATGCCGGGATTCGTTATAATCCCGCCATGAAAAAATCTGCCCCTCCCAGAAAATCCCCGAAAAAGAACAGTCGCAAAGGCAAGAGTGCCCGCAAGCCCTGGTTCTGGCGGTTGTTTTTCCGCGTATTCTTTATCGGCGTGGTGTTGCTTGCCGGCTGGATGGTGTATCTCGATGCCGTGGTGACATCCCGCTTTGAAGGCCGCCGTTTCGAGGTGCCGTCCCGGGTCTATGCACGACCACTGGAGCTATACGATGGCGCCAGTGTCAGCTCCGGGGCGCTTGAGCGGGAACTGGCGCTCTCCGGATACCGTGCAGGGGATGGCAGCAAGGCCGGCACCTATCGCCGCAACGGCGGGCACTTTACCATCAGTACAAGGGGGTTCCTGTTCACAGACGGGCTGGAACCACGCCGGCGTCTGTCACTGACCATCTACGGGGATCGGGTGCAGGATTTCAGGGTGCTGTCCGGCGAAGATTCTCCTATCGTTCGCCTGGAACCGGCCCAGATTGGCGGCATCTATCCCGCCCACAAAGAGGACCGGGTACTGGTGCAGCTTGACGAGGTTCCGGACCTGTTTGTCGACACCCTGCTGGCGGTGGAAGACCGTCAGTTCCAAGACCATCACGGTGTCGCTCCACTATCTATTGCCCGGGCCATGCTGGCGAACATTCAGGCAGGCCGGATTGTGCAGGGGGGCAGCACCCTGACCCAGCAACTGGTAAAAAACTTCTTCCTGACCCGCGAGCAGACCCTGCTGCGCAAGGGCAACGAAGCCCTGATGTCGCTGTTGCTGGAGCTGCACTACGAGAAGGACGACATACTGGAAACCTACCTCAACGAGGTGTACCTGGGGCAGGCGGGTACGCGGGCCATCCACGGTTTTGGCCTGGCCAGCCAGTTCTATTTTGGTGAGTCCCTCCGTGACATCGAAGCCCATCAGCTGGCGTTACTGGTGGGAATGGTCAAGGGGCCCAGCTACTACAATCCCCGGCGCCGACCGGAGCAGGCACTGTCCCGCCGTAATCTGGTAATTGACGTGATGGCGGAAACCGGCCTGGTCAGTGAGGCAGAAGCCGCCAGGGCACGCGCCCAGCCCCTTGAGGTAACGGACCAGGCATCCTATTCGGAGAATCGTTACCCTGCCTATATTGATCTGGTGCGCCGGCACCTGGCCCGGGATTACAAGCAGGAGGACCTGCAAAGCGAAGGCCTGCGCATATTCACCACCCTGGATCCGGCCATCCAGTATGCGGCTGAGTTTTCCGTCAAGGATATGCTGGCCCGTATGGAGGGCAATTCCGACACCACGCTGGAATCCGCACTGGTAGTTACATCCAGGGACAGCGGTGAAGTGCTGGCCCTGGTAGGTGGCCGCAATCCGCAATATGCCGGTTTCAACCGGGCTCTGGATGCCCGTCGCCCCATTGGTTCGCTGATCAAACCCTTTATTTACCTGACGGCCCTTCAGCAACCGGACCGCTACACCCTGATCAGCCCCGTTGAAGACAAGGGCTTTTCACTTGTATTCGATGATGGCCGGCGCTGGGAGCCAAAGAACTTTGACGGCGAAGAGCGTGGCCAGGTGCCACTGCACGAAGCCCTGTCACGGTCCTATAACTTCCCCGCTGTTCGTGTAGGGCTCGATGTGGGCATCGACGCGGTGAAATCCACACTCCAGGGATTCGGCGTTACCAGCGCGATCTCCGAGTATCCCTCCATGTTGCTGGGCTCTGTACCCATGACACCGGTGGCGGTTGCCCAGATCTATCAGGGGCTGGCAACCTCCGGCTTCAACACGCCTCTGAGAACCATCCGGCAGGTGACCGATGCGAAAGGTGAAGCACTTTCCCGCTACAGCCTGAAAGTGGACCAGGTGGCGGACCCGGCCGCTGTCCACCTGGTTCAGTATGTGATGCAGGAAACCATGCAGGAAGGCACCGGCCGATCGGTATACCGTACCGTGCCGCGGGAACTTACACTTGCGGGCAAGACAGGAACCACCGATGATGGCCGCGATTCCTGGTTTGCCGGCTTCAGCGGGGACCTGCTTGCGGTCAGCTGGGTGGGCCGCGACGACAACGGGCCCACGGCACTGACCGGGTCGACCGGTGCGTTACCGATCTGGTCGCGGTTTATGGGCCAGGTGCCACAGCACGGATTCTCGCCGGTGGTGCCGGATGGTGTGGGGTATCATTGGGTCAATCCGGCAGAAGGTGCCCTGACTGATGAGCACTGTGAAAATGCACGCCTTGTACCGTTCATAGCCGGTAGCGAGCCCCAGGAAATGGTTTCCTGCGGCGGCAATATCGAGCGGCGGATACGGGGCTGGTTTGAGGGACTCTTCCAATGAAAATGAACACATTCCGATATGCCGGGCTCCTTGCCCTGGCGCTTACACTGGCTGGCTGTGCCTCCGGCCCCGGTGGTGGTTCCATCTATGTGCCCGCCGGCGGCGCCTCGTCCGACGACGAAGCCCCGGAGCCGCCCAGAACCACCGAAGAAAGTGACGAACCAAGGGTCGAGCGCAAGAGCGAGCAGCCCGAGGAACCGGTGGTGGAGCCAGAGCGAAGCTCACCGAGCTACCAGGAAGAAGGCGATGTACTCTCGCCGGCTGCCAAAAGCCTGATCCAGCGGGCAGACAGCCTTATGGCCGAGGGCGATACCGAGGCTGCGGTCGCGCAACTGGAGCGGGCACAGCGCATAGCACCACGCTCCGCTGCAGTTTACTTCAAACTCTCGGAAGCCTATGTGGCGCTGGATCAACTGGGCTCGGCGGAGCAGTTCACCCTGAAAGGGCTGTCACTGGCAGGCAGTGATGCGGCACTGCAGCGTTCGGGCTGGTTGTTGCTGGCGGATATTCGTCGTGCCCGGGGGAATGTGGCCGGGGCGGATCAGGCGGAGGAGAGGGCAGCTAGTCTGTAGATAAAAAAATCCCCGCCAGTGGCGGGGATTATGAGCAAGGCCTTTCAATTAGTCTGCAGCTGTCAAATCGACCGTTGTTTCTTCGCCTTCGATGACTTCAGCATTGACGCCAGGAGTGAAATCGAGATCCTCGTCAATCATGTTGCCGTCCTCATCTTGGCGTTCATCCATGTCACAGGTATATGCAACGGTGTAATCACCCGCTGGAAGGAACGCAGCGGTGTAATCATAATCGCCGGACTCTGTGTCCACTGGTGCAACGACCAATGGCTCGTTCTCGCTGCCAAGATCGTCTGGCGTTACGTCGCTTCCTTCGTAGATGTATACGCCGCCCGCGTAAGAGTTGGCATCTTCACAAGTCGACAGAAGTGTTTGGCCAATAGTGCCCTTGATGGTACCTACTTCGGCGTTGTCCACCAGCCTCAGTACAGGTTTGAGCAAATAGCTGTTAAGCCCGGGAGGGTTTACCAGAGACTTTCGGACATCAAAGTCTATAGTAAAGTTTACCGTCCCTCCTGCTGGCACAACGAATCCGGACGTCTGGAGGCCGCGCTGGTCACCGGAAGGCACGAAAAGATCATTAGTGCCGCCATTATCATCAATAACTGTAAAAGTGCTCTGATCGCCGAGTTTCAGGCGAATCCACTCGTACTCCCCAGCTGGAAGCTCTTGGTCACTCAAAAGAGCTTCAACAGAGCCGTTCTGGAGATCAAGGAGGTTGATGTTTTCAAGATCAGGATTTTCTACATCAAAGCTGATTCTCTCCCCGTCGGCAGGCTGCAATTCAACGCCAACCACCGTAATGTTCACTGCCTGGACACTGTCGACGGCAGCATCTGTCAGGTCAAATGATGCAGTGCCAGTAGAATCGCCGTCGCCACTTCCACCGCCACCACAGGCGGCAAGCGCACTGGCAAGGGCCGTGACGGTAAAGACCTTGAGAGAATGATTCATAATAAAACTCCGTTGTTTGATTTATCCGGGTCTGCATGCATTTTTCTATGCCGCTGCAGGCCTAACGACGGGAGAGGTAAGCGCGTTCCATTGGCGAGTATTACTATTTGTTAAAAGACGCACATAAATCCTCAGGAGAAGATTTTCCCGGCAATATACTTGGGCTTGCGATACCGCTATGCTCCACTTTCAACTGATCATTCACGAGCGCGCGGAAACCGGATTTGGCATTACTTCCCTTCAGACCTTCCCGTTCCAAAAGATTTGAAAAGCTGGTCCAGCCTCATCTGGAGGCCATGTACCGTTTTGCCTTCCGGCTGGCGGGGCAGCAGCAGGATGCGGAGGACCTGGTCCAGGACGTGGTGGTGAAACTCTACCCCCGGCTTGAAGAGCTGGAGGGTATCGAGCAGTTGCGGCCGTGGCTTAACCGGGTGCTGTACCGGCATTTTATCGATCAGGTGCGGCGACGGGGCCGCCGTGCGGACCGGCCGGTGAGTGATGTGGCGGAGCCGGATCAGCAGGCCACCTTTCTGGATTCCTACGCAGCGGATGTTCCGGAGCTGGCGGAGCAGATCAGTGCCGGGCGTCTGAAGCCGGTGATGGATTCGGTCATTCAGGAACTGGATCCGGATATGCGCACACTGATGCTGCTCCATGATGTGGATGGGTGGAGCCAGGAGGACATTGCCCGGGTGCTTGAAATACCGGTGGGTACGGTGAAATCAAGGGTTCATCGTTGCCGCGCATCGCTGAAGAAAAAACTGCTGGAGAGACCGGAACTTTTTCAGCAGGCCGGGCGTGTGGAACAATGAGGTGATGAAAATGCAGTGTAACGAATGCAAGAACAATCTGCGTTCCTGGATCAGGGGCGAACTTTCTGCGGCGCAGGCCAGCCGCATTGAGCAGCATATTGCCATGTGTAATGATTGTTCCATCGCCGCACATAACGAAAAAGCCATTTTCGATTCACTGCATGACACCCAGGCGGTGCCGTCCCCGTCGTCCGGATTCGAGGCACGGGTGCTGGGGGCTGCCACAGGCAAAGGCGGGCGGTCCCGGGCAGGTTCTTCCGGCCATGGCTGGAGCACCCCCGTAGCCGGTGGTGCCGTCGCGGCGGCCCTGGTTGTGGGTATTGCGTTGGGGTTCGGCTGGCAATCAGGCACGGACTCCGGTGCGGATCTGGCGCTCTCCGATGAGGAGCAGGCCGCCGATGCCAGGACTGTGGTAGCCGAGCCGGTTGCCCGGAATGTCCGGCTGGCCTTCAGCTCAACGGAGGCCCTTGAAGGGGTCACTCTGACGGTGGAGTTGCCGCCGAACGTGGAAGTTTCGGATTACCCCGGGCATCAGCGGCTGAGCTGGAAAGTGGATCTGGATAAAGGTGAGAACGTGGTCAATCTGCCACTTAATATTCTGTTTGCGGGTGAGGGAGAGCTGGTTGCTCATCTCGATGACGGCCGCAGAACCAAGACATTCCGCACCAGCCTTGATGGCGCTGCTGTGAACGGAAAGCCGGAGCCTTCATCATGAAACCCTGGGGTTGGAAGAGTGTGGCTGCTTTCGGAAGTATCGGGTTGCTGATACTGACACCTGCCGCAGTGGTTGCGGACGATGATATGGGCGTGACCATGCGGATGGTTACAGACGATACCAACCTGACGGAATCCGTTGTCCGTGAGATTGAACTGCGCGAACCCGTGGCGCTTGAGCGTCGGGACAGCAACGCGGGAGAGCCTGCGGAAAATGCCCGCGAAGCACGTCAGCGGGGCCGTGAAGCGGCTCGGACTGCCACCGAACGGGCGCGGGAAGTTCGTGAACGGAACGAGCAACGCGGTCGCCCCGAGCTCCCTGATCGCCCGGACCCATCGAACCGCCCGGAGCGGCCCGAGCTGCCATAACTCCCTGCCAGATTTTCATAACGCTTTCCTGATGCGGTGATCTGCTGCTTCCCTTGCTATACTCCCGGGTTTGCCGGCCCACTAACCGAGCGATCTCCGGTGTGGGCCATCGGATAACAACCGTTACCCCGGAGCAAGGCTTGCGCCTTTCAAGTTTAGCCCTCGTTTTTTTGCCCTGATGATGCCGGCCACGCCTTTGGTGGCCCAGGATTCAGCCGGGTCCGCGGATTTTGAAGCCGGCGTGGCGGCCTTCGCTGATGACAAGCCTCACGAGGCGCTGGCCCATTTTGAGACGGCCAGGGCAAGTGGCCTCGAAACCCCGTCACTGCTCTACAATCTTGGCGTTGTCTACTTCCGGCTCGGGCGTTATGACGAGGCTGAAGCGGTGTTCATGGAACTGCTGGACACTCCCCATGCGGATCTTGCCCGATTCAATCTCGGGCTGGTGAAGCGGGCCGGCGGTGACGAACCGGCTGCCCGGCAATGGTTCGAACAGGCAGCCGGGCCTGAGTCACCGGAAAAGGTGAGGGTGCTGGCACGTCGTCAGCTTGATGAGGCGCAACCCGGCCGATTCGATGGTATTGACGCCAGTGGCTACCTCGCCGCCGTTGGTGGTTACGATGACAATATTGCCGGGACACCGGACGATGCCTCCAGTAACCAGAGTGGTGGATTTGCCGATCTGCTGGCGACCGGGAATCTCCGCCTGGGCAATGGCGTCAGCCTGCTTGGCGTTGCCTACACCCGCCAGTATCCGGATAACGCCGAATTCGACAACAGTTACCTCAGCACGGGCGCAGCTTGGCAGCAGGGTGTGGGGGCCGGGGAGCTGACCTCCACTCTGAGCCTCGCCAGTTCCTGGTTTGGCGGCGACACCCTGGAACGCCAGCTCGGGCTGGAAGCGGTATATCGTCCCGACGATTGCGCCTTCGGCATCGGGGCTTACGGATACGACTGCAGCATTGACGGGTCGGTTTCCACCATTCAGGGCGGGAGCGGTTTCAGTGCCTACGACGGCGAGATGTTGCGCCTGGGGGCCGGTGCTGAAAAAGGTATCGGAAACTGGGTATTCATTGGCCGTTATCAGTTCGAATTTAACGATCGCCGGGATCTGACGGCCGGAGAACAGTTCATCAGCGTGTCTCCGTTACGCAACCTGTTGTCGGCGGAGGCCCGCTATTACGTGACCGCCCGGCTATCCCTGTCCGCCAGGGGGGATTACCGCCATTCCCGCTACCAGGATGAACACCGGCTGTTATCGGGCGCTGATATCATCTCCGAGCGCCGTACCGACCATCGTCTGAGGGGTGTGTTGCTGGCCCAGTATCAGTTGTCTGGCCCGTGGCTGGTTCTGGCGGAACTGAACATGGTGAATAACCGCAGCACTATTGAGCGCTACGACTACAGCCGCCGCGAGGCAATGGTGGGTATCGAGATGGGGTTCTGATGTGATGGCCGGGCGTCCATTCCCGGCCAGGGCCTGAGATCAGAGGCCGGCGTTTCTGAGCCGGTTGGCCTGCTGCAGGTAGACCGTTTTCGGGTCAGTTTCGAACAGGCTGTGCAGGCCAAGAGCCTGGTTCACCTCATCCAGATGGTTCATGAAGTAGTTGTCGCGAATGACCTTGCCGAAGTGGTTGCTGCAACGCCCGACCAGGCCGTCGTTGGCACTGAAGCCGAATGCCAGGCTGGTGGTTCCGAGCAGCGCATCCGACGGATCCAGAACGTTGGTCAGTACTCCGGTTCCGCCCCAGGAATAGAAACGTACGCCATTGGCGGAATAGGCGCCTTCACCACAGGCAGTGGCAGGGACGCCGGCGGGGGCAAAGTTATTGAATTCGGCGCTGCCCTGGGAGGTCAGTGAGTAGAGGCTGGAGCGCAGGTCCTGGTTGTAGCCACCGCCAGACAGCAGGTCGATCAGGCCGCCGAGCGCATTGCCGAGGGATGCCGCCAGGCTTTCCGCGGGCGAGCCGTAGATCAGGTCCGCTACCGGTGAACCCTTGTGGGGTGAGCCGACGGAAGTCACCGAGGCCACCAGGTCAGGCCTGACCCTGGAAATATACCGTGCTGTCGGTCCGCCATGGCTGTGGCCGATGAGGTTTACCTTGCCGTGAATCGCCGCAATGGATGCGATCTGCGGGAGTAATGCCTCACCTCTGGCAATGGTGCTGTCCAGTGCCGGTACCTGGGTGGTGTATACGTCAGCACCATACTTGCGCAGGTCCTCCGCGATGCCGTACCAGTAATCCACGCCGGCGATCGAGTCGAAGCCGAACATGCCGTGAACCAGCACCACAGGATAACGGGTGTCGGTGTAGTTGGATGGAGTAGAGTCCCACCAGGCCATTGAGGGCGCTGACCATGCCAGAACGACCAGCATGGCGAATGCCTTGATCCATTGTTTCATTGTTGCACCTACAGTTTGCTGTTGTATTTGTTATCAAACTGCGGCTCGACCTAACAGGTGATGCCGGTTGCTGCTTGCAGGCAGTCCAAGGCAGTACTGCATGGCTTCCTTGCGCTGACTTCTGTCTTGTCTTTGTTAGATGGTCGCAGTCAGTGCATCTCTTTGTATGAGATCTGCACATAATTCGGCCAGAAGGAGTAATAAGTCAACGGCAGGAGAGGCCCTGGAGGGGTGGAGACTGTCAAAGTGTGACGGGGTTCATGTGTGTGGCCTGAGAAGACATGTTTTCGGTAGGCTTCCGGGCCGCAGCCCGGAAGTTTCTCTGGTGTCACAGGCGTCAGAGTGTGGCCATTACCCGGCGTGCTGCTTCGATGGTCTGGTGAATGTCCTCATCCGTCAGGGCGGCACTGGTGAAGCCGGCCTCGAAGGCCGAGGGTGCGAGATAGACGCCTTCCCGGAGCATACCCTGGAAGAACTTCCTGAATCGCTCCACATCGCAGGCCATGACCTGGTCAAAGCGGGTAATGGCCGGCGCATCGGTGAAAAAGAAGCCGAACATGGCGCCGGCACTCTGCACCGCCAGGGGGATGCCGGTGCTGTCTGCAGCTTCTTTCAGTCCATCGCGAACGGCATTGGTTTTCTCGGTCAGGCGGTCGTGGAAGCCGGGTTCGGAAATGGCGTTCAGTGTCGCCAGCCCGGCGCACATGGCCAGCGGGTTTCCGCTGAGTGTACCGGCCTGGTACACCGGCCCCAGGGGAGAGATATGCTCCATGATTTCCCGCTTGCCGCCGAACGCACCCACCGGCAGGCCGCCACCGATGACCTTGCCCAGTGCGGTAAGATCCGGGGTGACGCCGTAAAAGCCCTGGGCGCCTCCCAGGGATACCCGGAAACCGGTCATGACTTCGTCGAAGATCAGCACCGTGCCATGCTCGTCACACACTTCCCGTAATCCTTCGAGGAAACCCGGTACCGGCGGGATGCAGTTCATGTTGCCGGCAACCGGTTCGACGATGATGGCGGCAATGTCGTCGCCCATTTTTGCAAAGGTTTCCCGAACGCTGTCGATGTCGTTGAAGGTCAGGGTCAGGGTGTGTTCCGCCAGGCTGGCGGGAATGCCCGGGGAATTGGGCACACCCATCGTGAGGGCACCGGAGCCGGCCTTGACCAGCAGTGAATCCACGTGGCCGTGGTAGCAGCCCTCGAACTTCACGATCTTGTCTCGGCCGGTATAGCCCCGGGCCAGGCGCACGGCGCTCATGGTGGCCTCGGTGCCGGAATTCACCATGCGCACAAGGTCAATGGAAGGCACCAGCTCACAGACCTTCTTCGCCATCTCGGTTTCAAGGGCGGTAGGCGCGCCGTAACCGATGCCCTGGTCTACCTGGGCGTGCAGGGCATCCTTGATGGTCTGGTTGCCGTGGCCGAGGATCATGGGGCCCCAGGAGCCGATGTAGTCGATGTAACGGCGATCATCCTCATCGAACAGGTAGGCACCCTCGGCATGTTTGAAAAACAGCGGTGTACCGCCGACTCCCTTGAAGGCTCTGACCGGGGAATTAACACCTCCGGGAATGTATTTCTGAGCCTCGGCGAATAGGGTTTCGGACTGGGTCATGGTTCAGGACTCCTGATGTACGGACGATGAGAAAAGTGGATGATGGGCTGCAAACAGCCGGGTAAACTGGCGTGCCCGTTCCTCGATGGAAGCCAGGTCGCCGTGGAACAGGCCACCAATCACCGCCAGCTGGTCGGCACCGGCACGGATCAGGGATTCGCCGTTATCCACGGTGATGCCGCCAATGGCGGTCACCGGCTTGCCGAACTGCCTGGCGCTGGCCAGAACCGTGGGGTCTGCCGCTGGCGCATCCGGCTTGGTTGTCGAGTTGAAAAACCGGCCAAAGGCCAGGTAGTCGGCGCCGTCACGGTCTGCGTTTGCGGCCAGGGCCAGATCGGCATGGCACGTGGCGCCTATGATCGCATGTTCGCCGAGCTGTTGCCTGGCGGAAACCAGGGAACTGTCGGATTGCCCCAGATGAACACCGGCCGCGCCGCAGCGCCGGGCCAGGTCGGGGTCGTCGTTGATGATCAGCGGCACGCCTGCCTCTCTGCACAGCGTCGCCAGATTTCTGGCCTGCCGCAGACGCTCGGGATGTGGCGCCCGCTTCTCGCGGTACTGAACCAGCACGGCACCGCCCCGCAGTGCCGCTTCCACCGCTGCCAGCAGCCTGTCTGCCGGTAACAGCTGGCTGTCGGTAATGGCATAGAGGCCGGGCCGCAGCCCCTTGGCCATGGCGTTGGTGCTCAGTTCTCCCATGGGATGCCCCGGTCCGGTACCGGTTGGCCCTCACCGACTTTCAGGGCATGCCGTATGGCCCGCAGCACATAGTTCTGGGCCTGGGCTATCGCCGCACGGACCGAGAGCCCGGAAGCTCTGCCTGCAGCAATGGAAGCTGCCAGCGTGCAGCCGGTGCCATGGTACTCGCCACCAATACGCTCGATGTAGAAGTGCAGGGGTTCATGGTCCGGGGCATAGAGGGTATTGATGATTTCCTCGCCTTCGCCATGCCCTCCGGTGGCCAGTACGGACTGGCAGCCGGTCGCCAGAAGGTTCAGGGCTGAACGGGCTTCGTCGTTGTCACCACCGAGCAGGGCAAGCTCGATACCATTGGGTGTGATGATCTCGGCGCGGGGGAACAGGCGACCCTTCATGCGGTCAATCAGGACTTCGTCGGCCAGGTCTCCGCCGCCGGCGGCCTTGATGACCGGATCGGTAATCAGCGGCACCTCCGGATGGTCCGCCAGGAAATCCACCAGCACATCCACCACAGCGGCATTGCCCAGCGCGCCGGTTTTTATGGCATGAATGGGGGAGTCTGCCGCCAGACATTCCAGTTGCTGGCGGATAATCTCCGGGTCTGTCGCGGTGGCGTTATAGACGTTGCGGGTATCCTGCACGGTCAGGCATGAAAGCACTGGCAAAGGGTGGCAACCCAGGGCCGTAACGGCCTGAATGTCAGCCTGGATGCCGGCTCCCCCCGACGGATCAAGGCCGGAAACAATAAGAACATGAGGACGGTGATAAAGTTTGATGATCAGGCTCCTCAGAATGGTTTGACAGAAGCAAGAATGACGACGGCGACAAGAACCAGTACCGGCACCTCATTGAACCAGCGATAGAACACGTGGCTGCGGGTGTTCCTGTCGTCGCGGAATACCTTCACCAGGTGCCCGCAGTAGAAGTGGTAAACAATCAGCAGAACCACCAGCAGCAGCTTGGCATGCAGCCAGCCCTGGCTCATATAGCCCTGGACATTGTAACTGATGAGCCAGAGTCCAAAAATGACTGTTGCCACCATGGACGGCGTGGTGATGCCACGATACAGCTTGCGCTCCATGATCTTGAAGCGCTCCCGGCCGGGTTCGTCTTCACAGGCAGCGTGATAGACAAACAGCCGGGGCAGATAGAATATGCCGGCGAACCAGCACACCATGGCAATAATATGCAGTGCTTTGACCCACAGCATTGGCTAACTCCGTCGGTATTGGTAGTAACTTTCGATATCGGATTTCAGTACCACGCCATACACCCGCTGAATCATCGGAGCAACGTGGCGCTGCACATACAGGGCTTCTACGCTGGTATGCTCAAACTCGTTCAGTGCCTCTTCCAGGGTCGCCTGGTATTGCACCGGGGCAATATCCCGGCGATTGGCGGGAATGTCCATGAGGTCGATCTGTTCCGGGGTTTCTTCCCCGTCTTCATGTTCGCGGCTGGCTGTTGGCTCGGTATCTTCCAGGTAACGCGCGAGATCCACGGCGGGCAGCAGGGCCGTGGGCCCGCTGCTGCCCTCGACCACCAGCCATTTGGGTTCGGATTTCAGGATCTTGCTGGCCTCGTCCCGGGACAGGAAACGCTCGGTGCGCAGAATGCTCCTGTCCATGATGGCGCCAACGGAAACCCGTCTCAGTGCCTGAATGACCGGGGAGTTCTGGTAACTCAGGCCCTGGCTCTTGAGGATGGTCAGGAACAGGGACTTCTTGCCAAACGCCTCACTGGTTACCAGGCTCGCGGTAGTGATAACCAGCATGCCCGGCAGAATGATGTTGGGGTTGCGGGTAAGCTCCATCAATGCCATCAGTGCCGCAAGGGGAGCCTGCAGCACGGCGCCCATCATGGCCCCCATGCCGAGCATGGCATAGAAACCCACCGATGACGCTGTGTCAGGGAAAATCTGTGCGCCAATAAGCCCCATGGCGCCCCCCAGCGTTGCGCCCATGAACAGAGTGGGGCCTATTACGCCGCTTGGCATGCCCAGGCCCAGCGTGACCGATGTAATGACCAGCTTGGCGATGCCCGCCCCCAGTAATAACCAGAAAGGCAGCTGATTGTCGATGGTGAACTGGACCGTGTCGTAGCCGATGCCCATCACTTCCGGCACCACCACGGCAAAGGGCACCATGAGAAGTCCCGCTATGGTGAGGCGCAGTAATACCGGCCGGTGATGATGCTTGCCGGTGGAATCCACCAGCTGGATAAATGCCGCCGCGGCCACCCCTATGATGATGGCGATCGCGATAATCCAGGGGATCTCCAGCAGCGAGTTCATGGTCAGGGGGGGCACACTGAACGCAGGTTCGGAACCATACACGGCCTGGCTCACCACCGCAGCAGTCACGGACGCCAGGATGATCGGCGTGAATCCGGCAATGGTGTATTCCATCATCACCACTTCCATTGCGAAGATAACGCCGGAAATGGGCGTGTTGAACGACGCCGAGATGGCCGCGGCGCAGCCGCAGGCGACCAGCGTGCGAATACTGTTGTTGGGCAGCCGCATCCACTGGCCCATGAGGCTTGAAAACGCGGCGCCCAGATGTACTGCCGGCCCTTCCCGGCCAGCGGACTGACCGGTTACGACTGTGCCGACACCCGTGACGAACTGAACCAGGGCGCTGCGCATGGAGATGTAGCCCTGGTGATAGTTCAGCCGTTCCATGACATGCACGATGCCGACCTTGCGGTCGTTGATGGCGAGGCTGTGCAGCAACAGACCAAGCCCCACGGCCCCGGCCAGTGGCAGGATGGCGCGGGTCAGGATGTGCAGGTCCTCAAAGGATTCGGAGCCTTCACCGGGCAGGAAATAGTCCAGCGGCCATTCAATTGCCAGCCGGAAAATCAGGATCACACCACCGGTAAATAATCCGGACAGCAGGCCGAGAACAGCCAGTTGCGGCAGCGCGTCCACACCGGAGAGCCGGCGGCGGAAAACAGGGATCAGGTTCTCGGTGGTCTTGTGCCAGAATTTACGCATGAACGCCGGTTTTCCGGAGGTGAATGGTTTTCTGACGATATTGTAACCAGCGCTGGTCGGGCTGCAATAAGTCATTGGTTTATCATGTTAGACTATTGCCCTTTCGGGAACCTTATTTATAGCTGGAGTAACTGGTGATAAAAGTAGGCATTGTAGGTGGAACCGGTTATACCGGTGTTGAACTTCTGAGACTCCTGGCGGTTCATCCGGAGGCGACCGTCAGCTGCATCACCTCGCGTTCCGAGGCGGGCATGCCGGTCGCGGATATGTACCCCAACCTGCGCGGCCATTATGACCTTGCGTTTTCAGAGCCGGATGTGAAAACCCTGGCAAGCTGTGACCTGATCTTTTTCGCGACTCCCCATGGTGTGGCCATGCGGATGATGCCGGAACTGATGGCAGCGGGTGCGCGGGTGGTGGATCTGTCCGCCGACTTCCGCCTGAAGGATCTGGATGTCTGGGCAAACTGGTATGGCATGCCCCACGAAAGCCCCGAGTGGGCGGAAAAGGCTGTCTACGGCCTGCCGGAAGTGGTCAGGGACGAGATTCGCACCGCGCAACTGGTGGCCAACCCCGGTTGTTATCCGACAGCGGTTCAGCTGGGCTTTCTGCCACTGCTGGAGAACGGCCTGGTCGATCCCTCACGCCTGATTGCTGATGCAAAATCCGGTGCCAGCGGTGCCGGCCGGCAGGGCAAGATCGGCATGCTGCACGGTGAGGTGGGTGAGAGCTTCAAGGCTTACGGTGCCTCGGGCCACCGGCATCTTCCGGAAATCCGTCAGGGCCTGTCGCAGGCGGCCGGCGGTGATGTGGGGGTTACCTTTGTCCCGCATCTCATTCCCATGATCCGCGGTATCGAAGCCACCCTGTATGCAGAGCTGAGCAACCCCGCTGACTTCGACCGCCTGCAGGCATTGTTCGAGGATCGCTTCCGGGACGAGCCTTTTGTCGACGTGATGCCGTTTGGCAGCCATCCGGAAACCCGCAGTGTGCGCGGCGCCAATAACTGCCGCATGGCACTTCACCGGCAGGAACAGAGCAACATTGTAATCGTGTCTTCGGTGATCGATAACCTGGTGAAAGGTGCCGCGGGACAGGCTATCCAGAACATGAATATCATGTTCGGCCTGCAGGAAACCATGGGGCTGGAAGCGCCCGCGTTGCTGCCATAGGTCTGTCCGGTGAGCGAACCCAGAAAACCTGCTGAAGAATACGTTGTCATCAGGCATCGGCCTGGCTACCGGTTGCGGCGCACGCTGATCCTGCTGATATTCTCCATTACTGCTGCGGTGCTCGGGTATGTGACGGGGATGGCCCAGGGCGGATTCCGTTTCTCCACCGCGGAGGAATCCCGTGACCGTCTCGAGGAGCAGGTTGAGCAGCTCCGGGAGCAGAACAGCGAAACCAGTCAGGAGCTGGTCAATCTTGAACGCGGGCGAACCATTGATGCCCAGGCCCTTAACCAGGCCCGCAGAACCATCGTTGATCTGGAAACGCAGATCGCATCACTGAATGCGGACCTGACATTCTATAAAAACATTATGGCACCTTCGGAAACCAGCAAGGGGTTGCAGGTTGATCGGCTGTCTGTGCAGGGCGCACGACAGGAAGGGGCTTACAATTTCAAACTGGTACTGACCCAGGTGGGCGATAACAAGAGCTATATTTCTGGCGTCGTCGCCGTGAACGTGATCGGCATGCGCGATGACGAGAAAGAAGTGATCGCCCTTAGGGACCTTTCTGACGATATCGACGATCTGGGGGTGAAGTTCCGCTTCCGGTACTTCCAGGATATCGAGGGTCGGTTGGAGGTCCCGGATGGCTTCGAGCCAGTGGAGCTTCAGGTTGTCGCCCGGGCCGAAGGTAACAAGTCGTCCCAGGCCGAACGAACATTTGATTGGGATGAATTAACGGAGAACTGACATGCTTGGCAAAAAGAAACAGAAACCGCGTCGTCCGACGGGGCACTTCGACACTCTGGTCTCGTCCCGGACAACGGTTGAAGGTGATGTGCATTTTTCCGGCGGGCTTCACGTCGATGGTACCATTCGGGGCCGGGTGGTCGCGGAAGAAGGTGGCGACGCAGTACTCAGAGTGTCCGAGGTGGGCTCCGTTGAGGGGGATATTGTTGCACCCCATGTCATCATCAACGGTACCGTGCACGGGGATGTCTATGCTTCCACGCATCTTGAACTGGCGGAAAAAGCCTCCATCCATGGTAACGTCTATTACAACCTCATAGAGATGGCCATGGGGGCATCGGTAAATGGCAGCCTGGTTCATCAGAACGAGCCGGTAGGCCTGCTCGGGCGGGACAAGCACCAGATCAGTGCCCCGGCTGCTGAAGAAGGCAAGGCAGAAGACCACAATGATGCAGTGGTGGTGCCCGACAAGGAATAGTTGATTGTTTTAGTCAGGAATACGATAATCAGGTCAGATTTCTAGTGGCAAACCGGAGGCGGACTTGAGTGTAGTTCAGCAACAGGCAATCACACCGGTGTTTTTCAGTGACAGCGCGGTGTCCAAAGTACGTGAGCTTGTTGAGGAAGAGGGTAACTCTGACCTCAAGCTTCGCGTGTTTGTCACTGGCGGTGGTTGCTCGGGTTTCCAGTACGGCTTCTCGTTTGACGAAGCCCAGGACGACGAAGACACCGTGATCGAAAAGGATGGTGTAATGCTTCTGGTGGACCCCATGAGTTATCAATACCTGGTGGGGGCCACCGTGGACTACCAGGAAGGATTGCAGGGCTCCCAGTTCATTGTGCAGAATCCCAACGCCAGCTCCACCTGCGGTTGCGGCAGCTCTTTTTCGATCTGACGCGCCCGCTCAGGCGTGGTAAACCGCGCCCAGAATTCTCTCTCCGCTTGCACCTGTTACTTCCGGAAGGTTGCCGGGTTTTCCCGACAGGGTCTGGCTGGCCAGCCAGGCAAATGCAGCGGGCTCCACCCATTGTGGGTCCAGGCCCAGCTCTGCAGTAGACGCAATCCGGGTAGGGCTGCAGGTACGTTGCAGTTCCCGCATCAGCACCCGGTTGTTTGCACCGCCACCACACACGAAGATGGTCATCCCCGGCGAATGGGGGATTTGCTGTGCCACGGTGACGGCAGTAAGCTCCAGCAATGTCCTCTGTACATCGGCGCCGGACAGGTTCGGATGACGGTTCAACTGTAATTTCAGCCACTCCAGATTGAACCGTTCGGTACCGGTGCTTTTGGGCGGTTGGCGTGAGAAATAGGCGTCGGAAAGCATATCGCCCAGCAGGCCCTGATCAACGCTCCCTTCGGCTGCCCAGGCTCCATCCTTGTCATAGCCGCGTCCGGTCTGGTCCATGCACCAGGCGTCCATCAGCGCATTGGCTGGGCCGGTATCGAATCCGGTAACCGGCGTCTGTTCATCCGAAGGCAGGTGGGTGATGTTGGCAATGCCGCCAAGATTAAGGATGCAACGATCTTCGCCGGCAGCACTGAAAAAGGCTTTATGGAACGCTGGTACCAGAGGGGCGCCCTGTCCGCCGGCTGCCAGGTCCCGGCGCCGGAAGTCGGCAACGGTTGTTATGCCGGTACGCTCTGCAATAAGGGCGGGGTCGCCTACCTGGATGGAAAACGGTGTGGAGCCGTCCGGCTGGTGCCGGATCGTCTGTCCGTGGCTGCCGATAGCTGCAATCGAGCCTGATGAGAAGCCGGATTTTTTGATGACACTGATTGCGGCCAGGGAAAACAGGGAGCCGGTGGTGTGATCCAGTTCCCCAAGATCGTCCGGGGTACCGTGATTCTGGCTGAGGCTGCAAAGGCGCTGGCGGATGTCGTCAGGATAATCGGTGGTGTGGGTGGCATGGATCTCGATCCGCCGGTCACCGAACGACACCAGTATGGCGTCTATGCCATCCATACTGGTGCCTGACATCAGTCCAATCCAGGCTTTCATGTTTTATTCGTCTGCGGCCAGGGCCAGTTGCTGGTAGTCCTTGCGGAAAACCTCGAATTTGGCAACCTGTTGGTTGGCATAGGTTTTGAACCGCGCCATTTCACTATCCGGTATCGGTTTGGCATCCGGAAGTTTTACCGTGCGGGAGTTCTTGGGGGAGCCGTTCACCCGGAATTCGTAGTGAAGGTGAGGGCCGGTTACCATGCCGGAGGAACCTACATGCCCGACGGTTTGTCCCTGTTTGACGCGGGCTCCCTTCTTCATGCCCTTTCCGAGACTTTTCATGTGGGCATAGAGAGTGGTGATATTGTCGCCATGCTGGAGTATCACGGTGCGGCCGTAGCCGCCTTTCCATCCTGCGAATTGAACCCTGCCATGGCCTGCCGCCTTGATTGGAGTTCCCGGGGGCGCTGCATAGTCGGTACCTTCGTGTGGGCGAACCACGCCCAGTACCGGGTGCCTGCGCTGGAGGTTAAAGGAAGAGGATACCCGGGCATCGATTGGCGTTCTCAGGAATGCCTTGCGCATGCTGCTGCCATCCGGGCTGTAATAGTCGGTATCGCCATTGCTGTCAGTGTATTGCAGCGCGATGACTTCCTTCCCCTGGTTTACAAAGCGGGCAGAGAGAATTTTGCCAGTGTCGAATTTCTCGCCGTCCAGGTAAAGCTCCTCGTACACTACCTCGAACCGGTCACCTTTACGCACGTCATAGACGAAGTCGATGTTCCAGCCGAAGATACCTGCCAGGTCCATGGCAAGCCTGTCGGTCATTCCCGCTGCCCGTGCGGCAAGATACAGCGAACCGTCGATAATACCTGAAGCAAATGCGGGTTTGACTTCCGGTTCCCGCTCGACTGTTTCTGCGGTAAAGCCGTCCTCGGTTTTTTCTACCCGGAGGGTTTCAAGACGGTTGCGCTGCAGGTCAATTGCTGCGAGGTCGCCGGCGTCATCAGTTGCAAAGGAGATGGTTTCACCCGCGTAGAGGCGCTGCAGTTTGTCCGCCTCGCCATCGCCATTGATCACAGACAGCATGACGCCGTCGTTGAAGCCGGCCTTGCCGAACAGTGATGACAGGGAGTCGCCGGACTTGATCTTGTATTCCTGCCACTCCAGGTCGGGCTCGCTTGCCTCCGCCATGGCCGAAGCGGTATCAAGCACGTCAGGGAGTTCGGATTCTTCCGACAAGGCCAACACGTCAGGGCTGGATGCGGAGCTTTCCTCGCCCTGGCTGTTTTTGTCGCTGTCAGCCTGCCGTTCGGTTTCTTCAGCCGCAGCCTTGTTACCCGACTGGGTTACCGTACCTTCATCAAGGTCCAGTGCGTATGCCATTCTGTTGGCTTCAACACTGGCACTCGGGCTCATTAAAATAGCTGCGGCGACAACAACACTGGTCGCGGCGGCGATGGTAATATGCGTTTTTGGAAACATTTTCAGCACGTGTCGCATCCGTTTTGATCGGCATTCCGGTAGTTTATACTACCTAATTAAAGCTGCTGTTTAAGTATAGTCCAACAGATTACCGTATAAAATGCGCTCAGGACAGCTTCAAACATTACCGTTGCTGGTATACGGACCGGATTTCCGCGGCCAGGATTGCTATACTCCCCCGCCTTAAATCTCCGGCCCTGTTTAAATACTGAGCAGGAATACTTTAGCAGGGAGACTGGTAACGCACAGATTTCTTTTGTAGAGGTCTGTAACCAGCTTCCCGCCCCAACTATCAGAATTGAGGATGTGGAGTTCATGGCATCTATTGATGAGGCTCTGGCCGTAATCAAGCGCGGCATGGATGAGTTGATTTCCGAAGAAGCGCTGATTGAAAAGCTGCAGGAGGGTCGTCCTCTCAGGATCAAGGCGGGGTTCGATCCCACCGCTCCTGATCTGCACCTGGGGCATACCGTGCTGATCAACAAGCTGCGCCAGTTTCAGGATCTGGGGCATGAGGTCATCTTTCTTATTGGTGATTTCACGGGGATGATCGGCGACCCCACCGGCAAGAGCGCAACACGGCCGCCATTAACAGAGGCCCAGGTGGCTCAAAACGCCATCAGCTATAAAGAGCAGGTGTTCAAGATCCTGGACCCTGCGAAAACCCGGGTGGTGTTCAATTCTGACTGGATGAACAAGCTTTCCGCGGCAGACATGATTCGCCTGGCCGGCCAGTACACAGTGGCCCGGATGCTGGAGCGGGACGACTTCACCAAACGCTACCGGGCAGAGCAGCCAATCGCGATTCATGAATTCCTTTATCCGCTTGTGCAGGGCTATGACTCGGTCGCTCTCGAGGCGGACGTGGAGCTGGGTGGAACCGATCAGAAATTCAATCTTCTGATGGGGCGTATTCTGCAGAGGCATTACGGGCAGTCGCCCCAGGTTGTCCTTACCATGCCCATACTGGAGGGTCTCGACGGTGTCCAGAAGATGTCGAAGTCCCTGGGTAACTATGTGGGGGTTAATGACTCGCCAGGAGAGATGTACACCAAGTTGCTCTCCATGCCGGATGACCTGCTCTGGCGATACTTCGAATTGTTGAGTTTCCGGCCGCTGGCGGAGGTGAAAGAGTTTCACGCTGCTGTAGACAAGGGGGCGAACCCTCAGGACTACAAGAAACTGCTGGCGGAAGAGATCATTACCCGTTTCCATGACGCTGACGCGGCTGCAACCGCCCACAAATCCGCGGGCAACCGGGTCGGTCTGGGGGAAATCCCGGAAAATGTGCCCACGGTTGAGGTTTCGCTGGCCGGGCGTGGTGAGCTGCACATAGTGTCCTTGCTTAAAGAGGCGGGGCTGGCAGCTAATGGTAAGGCTGCCAAGGACGTTTTTGCTCGCGGCGCTGTGTACATTAATGGTGACCAGTTAACCGACGAGCGTATGTTTACCGCCGGTGATGACTCCGTCATCCAGGCGGGAAAAAAGAAAATTGCCCGTGTTGTGGTTAAGGATTGAACGGAATCCGGGGATTTTGAGAAAATATCCAAAAGCTCGTTGACACCTCAAGTGAGCTCTGTAGAATACGCATCTCTTTCGAGGGACACGCCCCTGGGGCGGGTCAGAAATTGAAAGGCAACCGTTTGAATTAATTGAAGATTTCGAGTTTTTAATTTCTTCACAAAGCGGTTGACAAGGCGGCGATTCGATGTAGAATACGCGGCCTTGATCGGGATAGTTCGAAGCCCGAACGCTCTTTAAAAAGTTGACCAAGTAATTCGTGTGGGCGCTGGCCGAGGTA
>NZ_LIHP01000006.1 GCF_001314605.1 Marinobacter sp. HL-58 | reverse complement strand
ACCACCTGATCCCATCCCGAACTCAGCAGTGAAACAGACCAGCGCCGATGGTAGTGTGGCTTCTGCCCATGTGAGAGTAGGTCATCGTCAGGCTCCTAAATAACAAACCCCCAGCGGCTATGCCGTTGGGGGTTTTTTATTTGGGATACGATTATCTGCTGTCCACTACAACGGCCCCATGTGACAAGCTTGCCGCAGGCAAGCGCAGGACGCCGGAGCCCCGCGACGGCGGGCCCGAAGGGCCGAAGGCCGCAGGCCTGAGCAAAGTAGGTCATTCCAGTGCGAAGCACTGGCCAAGGGTATAAACCTGCCCCGGGTCATCCTTCCCCACCTCCCAAATTTATGACACCGCTCACAGTGACATCCCGTAAACACCGTTAAGATTTGTAAAAGAACTGGCCAAAAATATAACAACGCCAGCGATAGCAACATCAGTGTTCAGAGACACTCATCCATAAAAACAATAAACCGCTTTGCAGAAGGCGGTTCATGGTGAGATATGTCTATGAAAACTGTTGTCTGGCTCTCGTTGGCGGTGTCGCTCGTTACTCCCTCCGCTATGGCTGACCTGCAGCCAATCTCCGACAGTGATATGTCAGAGGTGACTGGTCAGGCATTTATTTCAGTTGATCGCCAATATCACCCCGACGAAACTGACGCAACCTCCTATACACGGGTCAACCTGGGTATGGATATTGATATCCAGACCAATGTGGATGTCCTGGAGCTGGGCCGTTATGAGAGAGATGGGGAGAAAGAAGGAACTTCCGATGTTTACATCGAAGACTTCGCCCTGGGTTACATCAATAACCAGGCCTACTTTGACCGCAACCCAAAAGCCCCACGCCAACTCAAGCCAGACGGCTCCGCCTACGGCGAGGGTGAGATAGTCCCATTCAATATAGAAAACCCGTTCCTTGAATTCGCCTTTGACGAAGATGCCCGGGAAATCGTCGGTTTTCGCCTGGGCTTTGGCGAATCCATGGGCATTCTTTCCGGTAAGATTGAAACCCTCACCGGCAACGTCAATGTGGATATTGTCGACCGAGGCGAGGGTTTGCGTGAAGCCAGCTCCAGCGGAAACTTCTTTGATCAGGTGATCGTGTTACTGACTCCGCTTCTGGAGGGCGGGAGCCCGCTCCAGACCAAAGCAGAGCTGGTTTATGGCGAAGAAGGCGATCCCAATATCGGTGAACTGGACCCGATCCGGGCAGAGCATATAGGCATCCCGAATGGTGAGCGCTTTGTGCTGGAGGATGCCAGTGGCTTCACTCGCTGGTCGGTGAAGAACCTCATCGGCTGGGGATCCAGTTCCCGGATTGAAGTCCCCGACTGTTCCTTTCTCAGCTGCGGCAGCGGCGATATCTATGTATACGCGCAGGACTGCCTGGTGTTGGGCATAGACTCCTGTTTCGATCTGGATATCTACAACAGTTTTCCGATAGGTACCGTCGAGGAAGTTGGTGACGAACGTAGAATCACCGGCCCGGCCGACGGGGCCTTCATTTCATTCCAGACCAGGGATCTCGACTGGCTGAAAGACGTCAAGAACACGGACCCGACTCCCGAAGACTTCATTCGGGCCACTTCCGGTGCGTTTTTCAACATCCCCAACGGGGCAACCGAGGTCAACCTGAACGAGGCTCTCTACGGTACGGACCGTTACCGGACGGAGTACATTGATCGTGGCAGGGGGTTATTCTGATGCTCGCACTTCTCACATTGCCCGGCCGTCCGGCGGAGGGTTGGCGGGTTTTACGATCCATCCCGGCGCTTCTCGTTATTTTTGCCGCGGGGTCAGCCAGCGCCGAACTCCAGGATCTTACTGAACAGGAGTTGTCGGAGATTGACGGCGAGGGCATCGGTGTTGTTCTTGAAGACTTCAAATTTTCCCATGGCACGGATGCCCCGGATGCGGCCGGTAACCAGGCCAGGATTTTCAGGATTGGTGGTCTCAAGAGCACCGACGGGCGCGATGTCAAAATCGTCGTCAACCACCTTTATATATCGGGATCCGGCAGCAATTACGGCCAGAGCCTCAGCCCTGTGAATCTGGGCCGCCTGCTGAATCCTTATCGAATCGATGTCGTCGATGGCAACGATATCGGAATAACGGATAAAGCCGTGCTGGAATTTGCCGCCCCGGCACTGGTGGATGAGGGCATGGGTTTCGATTGCATGAATTCCGGTGCCGTGGCGGGTAGTGGCGTGTGCTCCAGCCGCCCTGCAACAGATGAATTTGTTGGGGAACGCCCGGATATTGGTATGCAGATGAATGTTGCTGTTGGGGACGACCGTTCCGCCAATATCAATATCCATGCAAAGAGCGCGGTGATTGACGGCAGTTTTCTGCGGATCTGGGGGGATGATGAGCGGCAGCAGATGGTGGGGCAGTTCAGGCTCAATTTCCATACGCCGGAATTATCGATTAACGCCTGCTCCCAGGATGGCCTTGACTGTGGGTCGCGGATAACCATGAGCAATTTCGCATTGGAACTGGCCATTGGCAATCAGTTACAGCCGGTCTTTTTCGATGTGGACGGTACCGGCAACTTCGTAGTGGAGGTGGCTGCTATCGACCGGCCTGCACCGGGCTCCATTGGCGCTGACGGGTTGCGCAGCAGCAGTGATGCGGATACCTGGGATTTTTACCAGGACTACTACTCAAGCCCGGATTACCGCAGCAATCTCCATATCGGCAATTTTTCCGTGGCTGACCGGGATTTTGGTTCAGCGCGGGTGGAGGGCATGCTGGTCCAGCATCTTGATATCCGGACCAGGGACCTGGCGCCATGAACAGACGTTACCTGATGCCCGTGTTTTTAGTCATGGTGACCTGCGGGGCAGCGCAGGCAGTTGCCGAACTGGACCGCATGGAGGATGGCGACCTGGCCCGGGTATCGGGGCAGGGGGGTATTTACCTGTCCGGTGATATCAGCATCAACGAAATGGGCGGCCCCATGGAGAACAGCTATTTTGGCCGCTGTAACGACTCGGGCAAAAAATGCGGCGCCAGGCTGGCCTATCGCCTGAAGGCTGACGGTGGCTGGATGGTGCTCGACGAGATTCGGGGCAATTTTGCGTTTGAAGGCCTGACGCTCAGGGTGCGTTCAATCGACTCCGGGTTCGGCGGCGATGGGGAGCTGTTCAACCGTGATGTAATGGAAATCGGCTTGCCGGATGTCGTCCGTTATAACGATGTCCGGTTCAAGATCGCCGGCAGCAATATGCCCAGACCAACAGACCCGGGTTTTCAGCAAACGGACATTCTGTCGGTGGAAATGCAGGGTGAGGTCATCATGGAGGGAAACCTGCTGGTTTTCCCCACAGGCAATCCATAGGGAGAGGGATATGTCCGCTATTGCAAACCAGTCCTTCGGAATGACGATAACCTGGTCCCTGGTTCTGGCCGTGTCGGCTCCCGTAATGGCCGAGATGCAGAGCCTTGATGATGAGGATCTTGCAGATATCAGCGGCCAGAGCGGCATAACCCTGGAGATGGAACTGGGCATGACCACCGACCGGTTGTCCTATTTTGATGATGGCGAAGGGGTTCACCTGGAGGATTTCCGTGTGGGTTCGGCGAGCCGGCCGGGAGGATCAGCGTCACATGTCATCAGGATGGATGTCACTGATGATGCTGTGCTCAACCTGGACTACCTGGTTGAAGACCGCCGGATCGAGTTCGGGGATATCCGTTTGGCAGGTGCGCCAGGCGTGGGAATGGGAGGTGTGTTCTTTGATCACAGCCTGGAGGGCAGCCTTCGTATCAGCCCGGGGGGTGCAGTTGGCTCCTCCGGTTACACCTTTGACACCGCCTATACCATGACAGGTGGTCGCCTGGGTTACCGTACCAATGGCAACGAAGTGTTTCTTGATGATGTCACGCTTGATGTTGAGGCGCTCGGTGTCACTCTGGATGTGGTTGGCAATACCCTGGAGTTCGATGCGCCACGTATTTCCGGTTCCTATGAGATTGGAGCCATCCGCTACAGCAATAACCCTGCAAATCATGGCAACACCTATGATGTCTCCACCGGTCAGGCGTTACCCAGCTACGGTGGTCTCAGCGGGGCGTTCGATCTGTCGTCGAAAACAGGTATCACTGCCGGAGGCCGGGAAGGGCAGGGTTTCCGGCTGGATAATGAGACAACCATCAACAGTGCCTCCTTTATCTACCACGATGACGGTAACCGCCTCGCCTTCCGGGATATTTCCGGCCACTACAGTCTTCGTGACCTGCGGGTGGATGTCACGAAGGACCGGCTGGGCCGCGATGCACTCGGTTTTACCCTGGGTTCACTGGGCGGAGAGTTCAACCTTGGCCGTATCGAGATGGGCGCTGAAGGCCGGAGTATCGGTGAGGTGAATGTCAGCTTCATGCTGAGGGATCACACCTACAATGGTCGAAGTTATACCAACGCGGTGTATGTTCAGGGCGGAGGCCATCCGGACGCCGGCCCTCAGGGGCTGAGACTGTCTACCGAATGGAGCCTGCAACTGGCAGACCTGAGCTATACCGAAGATGGAAACCGGGTCATATTCAGTGGGCTGCAATCCTGGGGGCAGGGCGATGTGACGGTGAATGTCACCCGGGAGGGAGAGGTAAATGGCACCCGCTTCTATGATGGCCTCAGGATCGGTTTCGAGGATATCAATGCGGGCTACCGCATCAACGGACTGCGAGTGGGCAGTGACGACGCACCTCTTCAGGGCGGTACCGAACTGTTGCTGGCACTGGGTTTCTATCCGGCCTACGAATTCGAACTGGATGGGCAGGTTACCCTGGGTGCCGGTGGTGCAAGCGGCGAGGGGCTGACCATCAACTCGGATATTCACATCCGTAAAGGGCGGGCGGCCATCATTGCCGCGCCTTATGATGAAGGTGACGGTGAAATTTCACAGAAAGGCCTGTGGATCAGTGATCTCAGCTATGATGCCCATATTCGCGATGCGACAGTGGATGTTACCGAAAATGGCCTCGAGATCATCAAGGGAGAGGCCTGGAGCACCATGGATGTGGGCAATTTACGTGTTGGTGACAAGGAAGCAGGTGCAAGTTTCGGTCGTTTCGTGGTGCAGAAATATGAAACCGGGAGCAGTATGACGATTGTTCCCGGTGGTGCCGGTGATGTCTGTGCCGGCGGCACCGGCGTTACCGCTGCTGATTGCACGGCATCGGGGGGCATCTGGGAGGCCCGGGGAGAGGAAGGGCTAACGATTGGCCTGAAGCAGATCTTCGCCAGGGCCGTCAGTGAAGACCGCAAGAATGCCTTTACCTGGGAGACCAGCCGTCGGAAGGATGCCAGTGGTGATCCCGTCAACGATACGGGAACGCAACTGGTGCTCAACGATATCCACACCAGTGACGGCGGGGATTTCGACGGCGATGGCGTGGACGACAATACGTTCGGGATACGTACGGATCTGTCGGTCGATGTCTATCAGACCAGAGTTGTCAAAAAGACCGACGGCGCCGATGCGTTGGGTGTAACAGGTGCCAGGGGTGATGAGAAAATCATGGATCCGGCGGCAGCGGCGGGGTATCGCTATGTGTCATCACCTTCGGCCACGGACCTGGAAAACCGGCCGCTGGGTTTTGCTGTTCAGGCCCGGAGCCGCTTCAAAGAGCTGTCCATCAATAATGTCGATCTGGTACACCCCGCGGGAGGGGCTCAAACCGCGGTACACGGTGTGAAAATGCAGAACTTCGATATCGAGGCAAACCTGACGGCAACCCCGATTCCCTGAGCGACAGGGGGCAATCTTCCGAATTTGCGATACGGCTTCGGCCCGGCACTTTGTCTTTTTGGTCTGCGTGTTGTTTAATCCCGCCCTGATCCTATTCAATCACGCGGGCATTCCTTCATGAAATCCAGAGCACTTCTAGGCCTTCTGGCAGACGGGCAGGTTCACTCCGGTGAGTCACTTGCAGCCAGTCTCGGCATCAGCCGGACGGCAATCTGGAAGCAGATCCGCCGCGCCATGGACGACGGAGTCCGGATAGAAACCATTCGTGGCAAAGGTTATCGGCTGCTTAGCGACATGGACCTGCTGGATGAGAGCCGGATTATCCAGGGCCTGGCGCCCCAACACCGTTCGGCGATCGAACTGAGCGTCCTGGATGAGGTGGATTCCACCAATGCGGAAATTGTACGACGGCGCCGGGAATCCGGAACCGGCCGTATACCCGTGTGTATCGCTGACTGTCAGACGGCCGGCCGGGGCAGGCGTGGCCGGCCGTGGCAAAGCCCAAGGGGGCAGAACCTTTACCTGAGTATGGGGCTGACGTTCCAGGGCAGCTTTGCCATGCTGGATGGCCTGAGCCTGGTGCTTGGGGTTGCCGTTGCTGAAGCGCTGGAACAGCAGGGTGTGCCGGATGTAGGGCTTAAATGGCCCAACGACATTTTCGTGGGTGGCAGCAAGCTTGCCGGTATTCTCGTAGAACTCCAGGGAGAGCTTGAAGAAGGGGTTGTGCAAGTGGTTGCCGGAATTGGCCTGAACGTCCATATGACAGAGAGCACAGATGTGGACCAGTCCTGGAGCAGTCTTGCCATGGCCCTGCCGGACCGAGGCTGGCGCCGAAGTGATCTGGCCACTTCGGTGGTCAGCAAGGTTCTCGAAGCGGTGGATGAGTTCGCCGAGCGGGGCTTCAGCAGGTTCACCGGGCGCTGGCAGAGCAGAGATATCTTCGCCGGAAAAGCCCTGGTGGCTACCCAGGGGGAGCTTTCCGGAACCGGCCGGGGAATAGATGCTTCCGGCAATTACCTCATTGACGATGGCAGCGAACTGGTCAGGGTCCGGGCCGGTGAGATCAGCCTGCGGGTCCAGTCATGAAATTGCTGATCGATGCCGGGAATACCCGTATTAAATGGCAGCTACTGGCTGACGGAGAAATTCTGGACGAGGGTTTTGATACCCTCGAGTCAGACCAGATGTTTAATGATTGGGCGGCCCGGGCCGGAACAGTTGAGCGCGTTGCCATTTCCACCGTGATATCGGAAGACAGACGTCGGCACCTGCAGGCGCGGCTCAAGGCCTTCTGTGGAGCTCCGGTTATCTTCCACTGGGCCGAAAGCCGGCGCGGAGCGCTGGTCAATGCCTATACCGATGTGCAGAAGATGGGGGCGGATCGCTGGCATGCCATGTGTGGCGCCTGGTTTACAACGGGGGGCGGCGGTTTCGCGGTAGTGGATGCCGGCAGCGCGATCACCGTTGATTATGTGGCCAGTTCCGGTATGCATCTGGGTGGATATATCCTGCCCGGCAAACAGATGATGCTCCGTTCGCTCCGGCAGGATGTGGCGAGGGTCGGCTTCGATAGCCTGGATGCCGAACAGGGACGCCCTGGCGTCTCCACCACAGAGTGTGTTCAGCATGGTTTGGCATGGCTACGGGAAGCCATGGTTGCCCGAATTCATCAGGACTGCGGAGAGCTCGGGCTGGACAGGGTTGTGGTGACTGGCGGGGATGCGTCGGGATTGATCGGCGCAGGTCTTTCTGCTGTCCATGAACCCTACCTTGTCTTGAGTGGGCTCGCTGCCGTTGACAGTGGCTGGGAGCCGGAATGAAGTGGCTTGCCCTGGTTCTGCTGCTGGCGAACGCGGCGCTCTGGTTGTACGGGGACACCTTTGTTCCGGAACGGATTGCCATTGTGTCAGAACAACAGGTACTGCCCCGGGTCGCGGATCTCAAAACAGACGCGCCTGTTACTGAAGAGAAGCAGCCGCCCCCACCACAACCGCGGCTGGGACAGGTTGAGCCTGTCGCTGTACCAGACGACCCGGAGCCGCAACTATATTGTGTCCGCCTGGGTTGGTTCGAGACCGCAGAATCTGCGCGCGACGCCTACCGCTCCCTCGGTAGCCCGGGAATGGCTTATGAGGTCCTTGAAGAAGAGCGGGAGTTATCGCCGTTACACTGGGTAATCATTCCTCCGCAGCCGGAAGACCGGGCCCAGGTTTTATTCCAGGATCTTCAGCGCCGGGGCATTGATGCCTATCTTGTCAGGCGGGGCGAGAATAAAAATGCCATCTCCCTGGGCCTGTTCGAGTCGGAGCAGGCTGCCGAAGAAGTCCTGGCTGAAAAAAAACGCCAGAATCTCAATGCAATACTGGCCAACTTCCCCCGAAATCAGATAAGCTACGCGCTCGTTTTTGAGGACGAACTGGTGCCGGATTCCGGCTCGGTTGAGGCGGCGGAATCGGAATACGCCGGCGATTTCGACCTGGTCGAAATCAGCCGTTGCGAAGGTGTTGCAACAGCCCCTGAAAATCCGTAGTATACCGCCCTCGCTGAAGAGGCGAATGTGAGCTGGCGTAGCTCAGTTGGTAGAGCAGCTGACTTGTAATCAGCAGGTCGGGGGTTCGATTCCGTCCGCCAGCTCCACTTTTAGTTTTAAGCAGATCCGCCATTGGTGGGTCTGGCCGGGAGGGGTTCCCGAGTGGCCAAAGGGATCAGACTGTAAATCTGACGCGAAAGCTTCGCAGGTTCGAATCCTGCCCTCCACCACTTATTGCTCGCGGGCATCGTATAGTGGCTATTACCTCAGCCTTCCAAGCTGATGACGCGGGTTCGATTCCCGCTGCCCGCTCCAATTTGTAGTTGTGTTGAAAGCGCTCATGTAGCTCAGTCGGTAGAGCACATCCTTGGTAAGGATGAGGTCACCGGTTCAATTCCGGTCATGAGCTCCATTATTTGTCCGGTCAACGTCACGGTCTGGTTGATTAGGGAGATAGGTCGTGTCTAAAGCAAAATTTGAGCGTAACAAGCCACACGTAAACGTGGGCACAATTGGTCACGTAGACCATGGCAAGACCACGCTGACAGCCGCGCTGACTCGTGTATGTCACGAAGTGTGGGGTACAGGCAGCGCCAGCGCATTCGACCAGATCGATAACGCGCCGGAAGAGAAGGCGCGTGGTATCACCATTGCGACTTCTCACGTTGAGTACGATTCACCGGCACGTCACTACGCGCACGTAGACTGCCCGGGCCACGCTGACTATGTGAAGAACATGATCACCGGTGCGGCGCAGATGGACGGTGCGATCCTGGTTTGCTCCGCAGCTGACGGCCCCATGCCGCAGACTCGTGAGCACATCCTGCTGTCCCGCCAGGTTGGCGTTCCTTACATCGTTGTGTTCCTGAACAAGGCGGACATGGTTGATGACGAGGAGCTGCTGGAGCTGGTCGAGATGGAAGTTCGCGAACTGCTGAGCCAGTACGACTTCCCGGGCGACGACACGCCGATCATTACCGGTTCAGCGCTGATGGCGCTGGAAGGTAAGGATGACAACGAAATGGGTACTACCGCGGTACGTAAGCTGGTAGAAGCCCTGGACGAGTACATCCCGGATCCGGAGCGTGCGATTGATCAGCCGTTCCTGATGCCGATCGAGGACGTTTTCTCTATCTCCGGTCGCGGTACGGTGGTAACCGGTCGTGTAGAGCGTGGCATCATCAAGGTAGGTGACGAAGTGGAAATCGTCGGTATCAAGGATACCGTGAAGACCGTTTGTACCGGTGTTGAGATGTTCCGCAAGCTGCTGGACGAAGGCCGTGCTGGTGAGAACGTTGGTGTTCTGCTGCGTGGTACCAAGCGTGACGACGTTGAGCGTGGTCAGGTTCTGGCGGTTCCGGGCTCGATCACTCCGCACACCAAGTTCGAGTGCGAAGTGTACGTTCTGTCCAAGGAAGAAGGTGGTCGTCATACACCGTTCTTCAAGGGCTATCGTCCGCAGTTCTACTTCCGTACCACCGACGTCACAGGTTCCTGTGAGCTGCCGGAAGGTGTGGAGATGGTAATGCCGGGTGACAACGTGAAGATGAGTGTTACCCTGATTGCTCCGATCGCCATGGAAGATGGCCTGCGCTTCGCGATTCGTGAAGGCGGCCGTACCGTTGGTGCCGGCGTAGTCTCCAAGATCATCGAGTAATTG
>NZ_LIHP01000015.1 GCF_001314605.1 Marinobacter sp. HL-58 | reverse complement strand
GCTGAAACCCTCAACCAAGACGATCTCACTCCGGTTGCCGGAAACCTTGCTTGATCGGATCAAAATCGAAGCCAACAAGCGGGACATGCCCTATCAATCCCTGATCAAGGCTTGGCTTGCGGACGATGTGAACGACAGCCGTCGGACCTGAGGAGCTAACGCTGATAGTAACCGGCGCCGGAGCGCAGCGGAGGGGACCAAAAGCGGTACGCTTTTGGCGTCCGGTTGACTACATTGTTAAATTCTGTTACTCCAATTTTCCATTTTGGAGACCAGATTGTTCAAGCCCTAGACCTAGGCTATTACTGGCATTTAACTCCTGTGGCTTGTCCATCTGACCTTCCTCCAGTATTTAATTCAACTGCTCCCTAGATGAGGGTTTCTCAGCTTGGCTGCAACGCCTCACAGTCCGTCGGAACCTCCAGGTCCAGGTTCGAACTGAACTGAGCCAACACATCATCCCGCCAAGCAAATGCATCGGCGATAACACCCTTTTCGTAGGCTTCAACACGGCTTCTGTCTTCAAATGCGTCCTCTGCTACAGACATAACACCGGCGCCCCCCACAGAATCGTCGCCAAGCAAGCCCATACCAACAATCTGATCCTTATCTTCAATAAATGCCCAGCCTGTGCTCCGATAATTCCGGCTTGAAGGCTCGTCGCGACCGTCTATTTTCCAGCGGACAAAATCAGTGGGTTCACGGTAGGTTAGGGAGTCGTATTCCGCCAGACCATTTGGCACACTGATAGTAATCAACGGGGTGGCCCTTCTCTCTGCTGCGTTCAGCCGCGCACTGCCTGGCCTACTTTGCCCTTTCTCATTACGGATACTGACCGTTTTGCCGTCATTTCGGACAAAAATACGGCACCTGCCATCAGAGTGCTGGATAACCTTGACACCATCAATATTTGCTCCGAGCTCCGGCTCACTTGTCACCGAGGACACGTTGGCGCCAAGGAGAATGTCGATATAACGGCATTTGCCCCACTGCCGCGTGATGCGCCCCCTGCATCGATCATAAAACGCGCCCTCAATGATTTTCCCTTTAGGGCTGTAGTAAATCCAATCCGCCTCTTTTGGAGACTGTATCAGCAAGGCAATCAACGCCCCGGCTACGGCGAGAAAAAGTAAGGACGGCCCAACGGCTTTGAAATTAGTTTTCTGCGTAGCTGTGTCCATTCAATCAAATCCTTAAATTGATCTCGCCTTGCTCTAGCTTAACTTTGAAATTTATCCGATCAAAACTTCAGCCTCTCGGTCCAACGCAGGCCGCTATTATTGGAGCACGCCTCCAATGGCACAATCACAAAGCAAACGAAGCTCCCTGCTCCCATTTAACGCCGACAACACGCGCGGTTACGGAATGGAGGCGCAGCCGCAATGGAGTAACCGTCGCCGTGATTGTACTGGTTAAATCGTATTATCAAATAGTACATTCTGAATATTTTGCTCTGGAGACCATAACCCTTTATTGGCTCTTACATAGGTTTTGCACAATGACACAACCTTTGATTCTGAACCAAATTTCAACTTCTCTCTTTGTATCTTAGTGAGTGACTCAAAAGCGTTTTTTGTGTAGCCATAAGTTGATATAAAAACTCCACCTATATGTTTTTCTTTAACGATTACGCCTAAGAATGATGAGACGGCATCGCCTCCAACTTTATTACCTGCTCTCCAGTGCTTTACTTCTACTACATAGCTTTTCAGCTTCCCTGAAACTTCATACTCAAGAATTAGATCTTTACCACCATCTTTACTGGGTGGAGTAAGGGTTACTGAAAAACCCAAACCTTCGAATGCTTCTGAGAGTAGACGCTCCAGATCTCTCCACTCTAACGAATCTAAAGCACGAGGGTTTTTAGCTATAGCTTCTATAAATGCCTTTGACGCGGATCTGATTATGCAGCTAATTTCATTTTTTATTTCTTCATCATTATCAAATGACCCAACAACCCAATTCTTAAGGCTTTCGATATCGTAAAGCTCCAACTCTTGAGGGTTGTATCTTGACGCTATTTTAATGGCCTCATTAGAGAAACCGTTTTTGCAAAATATGAACGTTCGCTTTAGCCCCGAAGACCTAGCTCTATCAAGAGTTTGACGTACTATATCCGCACCGACTTTTTTCTCTTTATATAACTTTACTTCGACACCAATAGAGTCCTCATGAAAGATATTGTCTTCATCTTTCCTGATAACAATATCCCATTCATTTACTGCATCGCTTGCAGACGCCTTGTACTGTGCAGATCGCTTTGTAGATTTGTAACCTTCTTTCTCGAAAAGTGGGAGCAATATGTCAGCGAGAAGCTTTTCTGCGGCATCCCATTCAGCTGCTTGCTCCAGCGAGTCGATCTTGCCTAAAATTTCTTCAGTTTGAATAATCGAACTCCATTTTCTCTGATTTAACGCCCGCCATCACCGGTGGCAAAGCTGGAGCGAAGCGGAGGGTTTGGCATCCGGTGCATGGCATGGTTATGTGGTGCTTGGCTCATTGGTCAGAAGTACTCATTCACCAACCGTCATATCGTATTCCATTTTTTTGCAGGAAGTCCCCCTCTCTTTCGAGGTAGGTTTCAGTCCGGCGAGTATAGTCCTCTCCTTCTTTTTGGTAATCGTATGGTTTCGCCTGGTACCGCCCAACCTCAATGGCATTTTCTCCACGATTCATGATCCAGAGCACAACAGTACCGCCGGGTGCCAGACCCAGCACAAGCGTGTCCCGAGGCCGAACAGCGATCTCACCGAAGCTTTCAAACGGTGCAGGCTCTTTCATTTTCTCCACAATCTCGTCTGGATTTTCCAGCTTGATCACAGCCTCGTAGGACTGCTGTTCCGCAAATGAAAACCAACGTATCAGGAACAGTTCAGGGGTGGTTTGCCATTCAGCACCGGACAGCGGAGCGCTTTTCCAGCAACAAGAGACAATCCCAAATGGACGACGCCAACCTATATCCGCTGACAGGGACTCAATATAAAACTTGTCCACCCAGACATCGTAATGCCTAGGCGCCACAACACCAATACTCCGGTAAGTCGAGTTGGGACCTGGCTTTGATCCTTCGGAGGCTGTCTGCTCCGAGCATCCTGACAACAAAAGTACGCACACACTGAGCACAAGGCATTGAATTTTCATGGCGTTTCCCCCTTCTCCTCACTTGGTCTTGTTTGGATGGATAACACGTCGACCATATTTGGCCGGCTGAAACGGGTAAATCGGCCATGCGCCTTTCACGTACATTGTCAGGTAATGATCGGAGTGGTGGATATACCGTTGCTTCAATAGTGCCTTGGACTCCGGGGAAATCAGCAGTTCATTGCCATACCACACATGGGCGGCAAGGTTCCTGGCAACGGGTAAAAGCTCTTGAGGTAAAGCATAGGAAGAATCTTTCGGATCGATTTCATCAAAAGGTACCCCCGCATCCACTGCTAACTTGTGCATCAGGTAAAGCGGAATTCGAGAATATTCACCCCGGACTTCTCGATCCAGCCACAGGCGAAGCGTGACATCTCCGCCAGGCAAACTACGTGGGCGCTCCTGTTCTATCTCCAGTGTGGCAAACGGATTCAGTGGCCCAATCCAGCCCTCACTTTTAATCAGTGCGCGCTCCTGCAACATGCGGGAGAACTCAAAACTCGCTTCGGGATTGCGGCGATCCTTTCCTTTGACCATGAGGGGCGGGCGAACTTCGATACGCTCCTGAAAACGATCCTGGTAACCACCACCAATATCGGAATGAACACCCGGCAACACCCATTCGCTGAAATGTTCAGGTAAGTTTCCGGATTCGTTTCGCAGGCTGTTCAGTGAAAAGTTGTGTCGGCGTTCATCTCGGGCAGCAAATTGCACGGCTCGCTCGACATGCTCTGGTTGTACGTTAACGTTGATGCGTCCCGTATCGACATCGTGGGCAGAAAAATCGAGATTATCCAGGTCGGCAACCGCAGCAACGGTGTCAAATAGCCCTAGAAAACGGACAGTAACCTTGTTCGGCCAGGGAATTCCCTCCCGCTCGAAGGCCTTGACCAACCTACCTTTATACTCGCCGTATAAAGAGCCGGTGGTGTCATAAATCTCCCGGCTGATGAAATGCCGGGCGGTGGCCGCCCCACGGCTGAAACCAAACACGTCGAGGATCAGTTCGTCGATGGGTTCGGTGACGGCACGACTTAATCGGAAAGCGAAATCATTACTGCCTTCCTCAATCTTTTTCAATATGCCTTGCTCTCCAAGGCCAAGCCCCATGCTCGGACCGTCATCGGGATCACCGGACTTTGTGCCGACACCAGGCACGTAGGTCGAAAGCCTGACTATGGTCTCGCCATTCTCGCCCTGGCCACCCGTTCGCTGATACAGGTTCTCAAGCTTGGACACATTGGTTTCGGCATTGAGGTAGCTACCACCCATAATCTGCGACAGTTCACTACTGCATTCTTCTTCTGAGATGGCTCCGGCCGCATTGGCCGTCAGACACTCGTCCATCTGCTGCTGATACGTCTGGGTGTTGTCGCGGTTATTGCCAGTGCCGTCGAAAAATATGCCAGCCTCTACCCGGACTTTGGGGCGGTTCTCTTCTTCGGGCGAGTCCTCCGGTGACTCGTTGGAAACGCCTTCGTCAATCAATGCGCCTTTCTGTGCCGCTTTGCGCACAAATTCCTGTGGGTCTTTGTCCAGCAATTCTCTGGCTGCGGGAGTAAGTTGGCCCTTGTCATCCAGTGCGCCTGCCATGGCAAAATCCACTACGGGTGCGGTGGTTGTGGCAACGCCAAGTATTACTCGCTGATTACCACTGACAATAGAACCACCATGACTGGTGGGGCTCCCAAGGTAGGCCACTGGCATACCATCAGCAATTGCCAGCGGATAACCCTGGGTAATGACTGCACCACAACCGGTGACATCGCCAACTCGGGCAATGGGTTTACCTTCAACAAGGATGCTGGAGCCGTTGGGCATGATGGGAGAAGAGCCGTGCCCTTTGATTGGGCAAACGTGCATATCGCCGACGCAAGCGGCAATCAGATTGCTCATAGTCAGAGTTCCTTTCTTTAATGAGTAGCGTCCTGGCTACCCGTGGTTAAACATTGTTCAAAACCCGCGATTCTAGCATGGTTGGCACCACATAACGCCCTTGTTTAGCGGCGCCCATGTAGCACAGCGAAATGGGCGTCCGGTGTAGGGCCGGAGGCCCGGAACGTACTACAACTATTGGTTAGCAATTTTTGTGAGATGCCGAGTCGTGAGGCAGGCCACAACTGCAGGTCCAATACAGATGGATAAGGCAAGAAGCCACGTTGAGATAATGGTATCAATTTCCCTAGCACCATAACCTGACCTGACCATCATAAATGCCGTAAGAGCCGCCATGCCCCCAGCTAGCAGCGCACCTGCACCGAAGAAGACAGAGAGCAGCTTTGAAACCAATGCATGGTTAATAGTGGCTAATCGTTGCCGACTAAACGAAAGCATGAGCCAACTTACAGCCGATGCGACCAAAGCGACGATAACGACATGGCTGATACTGCTGAGTCCCAGCAACTCAGAAGCTCGGCCAACCGCCATTAATCCGAGCAAAAGAGTCGCCATGAAACCAAGTATGAAAATGATCGAATACAACAACCGTCTCACTGTGAAGGTCCTTTTCTGTAGTTGCTAACGCTGAGGTAACCGGCGCCGGAGCGCTAGCGGAGGGAACCAAAAGCGGTACGCTTTTGGCGTCCGGTTGACCGGATTGTTAAAACCGCTGAGCACCCAGGATACCGTTGAATTATTGAATGGCTGTACCAATTCCTTGAAGGGTGAAACCACCAACCAAGAAAAACAGGCCTATTGCCATGACAATGTGTTTACACTTCTCCCATTTTCGGTACTCCGACGTGAGCACCGGCCTAGAGAAATCCAAATCTTCCAGCTTCTGGCTTTGCTCAACTATCTGACCTTTAAAACGATTGATCACTTCAAAGGCAACGAGCACGCACCCGATTACATCGCAAACCAAGCCTGCGATGACAACATACTGTGAAACGGATAAATCCATTGGGGGATCACTTTCTCCCTAAAGTTTTAACGCCGCTCAGCACGCGCGGCTATGAAATGAAGGCGAAGCCGCAATGTAGTAGCCGTCGCCGTGACTGGCCTGGTTAGAAAATTCGCTGGACTATTTCAGGTGTCCCGGAATTAAAAAGAACGCATTCCTGAACCCTGAAATATTAAACGAAGAATCCGCATGGCCTGCAGGTTCCAGCTCATCCCTATTGGTGTAGATAGTGAAATTTGGCACCTGTTTCTGACCACCAAGGCTTGCATGACGAACAAAGTGCTCCAGGTTTAAGCGGGGAAACACATACATCGTATTTGGATCACCGCAAACGTATACGAAGAATTCCACCTGTCTCTTTTCATAGAGTTCTGGAGTTACATCAAACCAATACTTATCACCACTTTTCCGGGATGCTGTGCGAACATTAGTCGGGAAAGCGTTCAGAAACCAGAGAGCCGGCTTGACACTCATAATCGAGAGATTCTGATACACCTCTTTGAGCCGAGCTTTAGCAGCATCTTGTAGGTCCATACTGATCTCTCCCAATTTCTAACGCTTGCAGCATGCGCGCCCTTGGAATGGAGCCGAAGGCGCAATGTAATGGGCGTCGCTGTGCCTGCACTGGTTATGAAGATAGCTTGAACCTCTCCAAGACTTTTTCAGCCACTTGCCCTTGCCCGGCGATGGTATGTTCCGTGTGTTGCATTGGGGAGATCTCATCGTCTTGATCCCACATTCCCCAGCTTTCCTTGGCTGCGTCATACTCTGTTTGGCTATCTCTCAGGTATTCCTCAAAAAGTTTTGAGTCTGACTTACTCAAATAGAGCTTCAATTTGTGGCCAACGGATTGGAGCTCTTTAACTAGTTGCATGATCTCTTCGTCGGCTTCATGAAGCCCAAGCCCAGACATTGAAAATCGTTCCTCGTACTCGCCTTTCAAATAATGATCAGCAATAAAATGTATGCGAGAGACAGTTTCGAAGAATAGCTCTTTAGCCCACAGCTCCTTTTCCCAGCGCCATTCTCTGCGTTTTAATCGAAATGGAAAAAATGAGTTTGTTAACCAAGCCCCAACTACCACGCCGAGAAGCGGTAATCCCATGAAGGGTAGAAGGTAATTTGTAACGAGCTGCAGAAAATTATCCAAAGTCATGGTTTCTCATTTCTGGACCTCCCAGTCATCCTTCATAACGCCAGTGGTAATGGGCGCCAACGGAGCGCAGCGTAGTTGGCGTCCCGTTGACCACCTTGTTAGCAATGAGGTTAGCTACCCATTTGCTTCATTTTGCTGCTCGCCTTTTAAAGCTCGTATCTCGAGATTCAATTTCTCAATACTCTTTTCAAGGAGCTCAGTATTCTTTTCTTTGAAATAGATTTCAGGGTCTTGAATCTTTTGCTTCCACCTTAAAAAGCCGATAACAAAACAGAACGACATGCAAGCTATGTAAAAAATCCCGAATACCATTGCGACTGGGTTTTTGAGGTAACGAAGCTCCTCTCCAACTTCCGAATCGACCGCGTATTGGTTCTTGGCAACAGATTCAGAGTGGTTCTCTCGCGCTATTTTAAGAACATGTATTTCCTGCTCTAAATCCCACGATTTAGGCACCCAATCCAACTTATTCTCTTCCAAATTACCGGTTTGGATCGACTCCATCCGATCCTCGATCTCGGAAAGAGCCTGAACTGAACGAAAATACGAGCTTGAAGCGATCGAATTATCTTTAACCTCATACTCCAGATAGACAAACCATCCAAGCAGCGCAAGTAGGCCGAGAAACATCCAGAGGCCCAAAATTGCTACGAATTTGTATAGGTTATCAGTTGGTGCGGTAGGTATCGGTTTCAAAACAACTCCATTTTTCTGATGTATCTTCTACTTGCTAACGCCGAAGCACAGCGGCGACCTTGGAGTGGCGACGAAAGCGCCACGTAAAGGGCGTCCGGCGGCCACCGGCCGCGTACTGTTGCGAATTGTTAATTGCCAATGGTCACTCCCGCATCCAAAACCCAGCAGCGATCATTGTGCTTGTAACCAATCTGACCATAGTACGAGTTGGCTGCCGGTGCAGCGATGAGTATCAATTTGCAGAGCGGCCCCAGTTGCTCCTGGGTCAGTGACTGCAGTCGTTTGCCTACTCCTGACCGCTGATAACTCTTATGAACTGCCAAATCTGACAGGTAGCAGGCATAGTGAAAATCCGTGACACTGCGCGCGATACCGACCAACAAATCACCATCCCAAGCGCTCACGACGAGATTGGAGTTGGTAACCACCCCCTCCATACATTCTCGGTCATGGATTGGCCGACGCTCCCCGAGGGTAGAACTCTCCAACAAACCGATGAATTGGTCAGTGGTAATGGGGTGATTCACCTTGAAGCTGATAGCCATACCTCTCCTTGGCAATTAACGCCAGCCAGCATGCGCGGCTACGGAATGGAGGCGGAGCCGCAATGCAGTAGGCGTCGCCGTGCCTGGCCTTGTATGGATAATTCCTGCCGTGTTTGGGTAAATTGAGGCCCACCCCCAGTGGCCGCTGGGGGCCTTCATGCAGCAGCTCGATGCCTGCAAGGTTCCT
>NZ_LIHP01000019.1 GCF_001314605.1 Marinobacter sp. HL-58 | reverse complement strand
TTCGGAGAAAGTGATCTGATCCATGGTGGCAACGAATCCTATGCGGTTGGCGATGGCCGTATTATCGCTGATTTCGAGACTTATTCAGAGTCTCCCTAGTACAAAAATAAAACAGAGGAAAATATATGAACGGTAGTAAAAAATGTCTGTATCGGCCTCTCGCTTTGGCCCTGGCAACGTTGGCACTATCCGCGTGCGGCGGGTCATCAGATGGTGATAGTGACACTGGGTCCGGTAACGCTCCGAATCAAGAAAGCTCGTCTGCTGACAATAACCAGTCGGTCGATTCCTCCAAACCCCAACCGACTTTTAAAGAAGACTATTCGGAAAACGGTTCTTTTAGCGAGCCCTTCGCGGAACCAACAATCATCGTTGATGGTGAGGCGGTAGAAACCGATGAGAAGTGTGTAACGAACGCTGAAGGGTTGGCAGAATGCAAACCCGCAGCGGGCACGCTGGCTCTTCTTGATGACGGCCGTCTTCTTTATCTGAACGCTTTAGAGGGCACCGAGAACGCACTAATGGTGACGAAATTGAATACGAATCTCGTCTGAGCGGATCCTTGAACCAGCCGCGCTGGTATGGCACCAATGTGCTCATGCCAGATGGGTCAGTAATGGTATTTAGTGGTGGTAATCGTGATGGGGTCGTGGCTCCCGGCCTCGAGGGGCCGATCAAAACCGCTGAACGATTCGATCCTGAGGAAGGCACCTGGACCGAAATGGCCTCTGGCATTCGCCCTCGCACCTATCACAATACAGCCGTTTTGCTCCCTGATGGTCGGGTAATGGTCGGCGGTCACTCTCCAATCAATACCGCTTACTTAAGGTTTGTTGACCTGCAAGACTTCGGGCTGGCGCCCTATGACGGAAGGGACCCAAGTTTCGAGATTTACACACCTCCCTACGCTATGCGCAACGATCGGCCAGAAATTCTTGCTGCCCCCGACGCCTTGATGCCCGGTGAGAAATTTACGATCCAGGTGGACCAAGCGGCAGATATCGACAAGGTTCTGCTGATTCGCCGTACCGTAATGACTCACGCGGTTGATAGTGACCAGCGCACCATCGAGCTGCCTGTGCAGAGCCGCAGCGGTCGTAACCTTACGCTCAGAATGCCTGAGGCCAGCAGCGTTGTGCCAGCCGGCAAGTACATGCTATTTGCCAGTAAGAATTCCGACGAAGGGCTCGTGCCTTCGGTTTCTGCTTCGATAACAGTAGAGACTGCAGGTTCAATGCAGTGTACGGCCGGTAACCAGATGCCTGATGTCACTGAGGAGGAGCGTGACAGCCTTTTCGAAAACTTGAAAGACGCTTTGGGTGGACTGGTCCCGGTCCCGCATCAGGAGTCGTGATGAATCAGAATGATAGCAAACTCATATTCCGAAAAGTATTCTCCGGCCTGTTGTACGCTGTGCTTCTGACGATGACCGGGGCGGGGATGGCACACCAAGCCCCGGATTCTGAAGGGGCTCCGGATCATATTATCCAGGCGGCCATTGTGAGTGAGGGTGATGTAGATGCTCTGAGCGCGATGGTGCTTGACGCACCACGACCTGCTCTTATGGTCCGTTATCAGGGGGAGGAGACCTTGGTCGTTTACGACAGTGATAACAATCCTTTCTTGCGCTTCGAAGACAATCGGGTAGAAGCCAACACGCGGAGCAGCCACTGGCCTGCTTTGCCGCAGAGCAAGGGTTATCAGGTCAAGGAAGACGAACACTGGGTGCAAGTGTCCGGTTCGGCCAGTTTTGGCTGGGTAGACCCCAGGCTCTCGGTGGATGAAAATACTTCTCACGATACCGTCAAGGATTGGCGTATACCTGTGCGCCAAGGCGAAGCGGGAATGGACGCAATCACCGGCCGGTTATCATGGCGTTCCGTAACGACACAAAAGGAGAGTGCCCACGATTAACGAGCACCATGTACAGGAAGTCCTTTAATAGACGCTTCCACAGTGTTCCCGGTTCGACAAATCAAATGTCTCGGATCTGGTCCGAGGCATTTGGTTTTAGTTTTTTGCTCGCACATTATTTGATGCGATCAGTTTTGTTTTGCGATAAGCATTTTTTAGCCATTCTTCCAGGGGCTCGGCTTTCCAGTAGCCGATGATTCCAATAAACAAAAGAGCTAAAAAGAATGTGCCGAATCCGACCAAACCTGCGAACATATTCACAAATGGCTCTCCTACAATAATCGTCGTATGCTCAGTTTACCGGGTGTTGGAGATCTGTAAGCAATGGGATGGACTCCTCCTCACCTCACTCCGGCGTCAGCAAGCCATAATGATGGGGGAGGCAAACCACCATCTTGATGGGTGAGGATAATTCCACATGACCATTACCCGAGTTGGCGTCGACATTGCAAAATCAGTTTTTCATGTTCATGGCGTTGACCGTCATGATCAAGTTATCTGGACCGGCAAATACTCTCGCCAGAAATGGCTGGATGCTTTATGCAGACGCGTACCTGTTGGAGCTGAAATCGGCATTGAGGCTTGTGCTTCCTCCCACCCCTGGGCGCGACAGCTCCAAGCCCGGGGTATCATGTGAGACTAGTTGCTGCTCAGTTTGTTAAGCCTTACGTGGAGAGCAACAAGAATGATCGGGTCGATGCTGCGGCCATGGGTCGCCCCCACATGAGATTCTTGCCGGTTAAGGCTGGAGCCCAGCAAGATATCTAGGCCACTCATCGGATTCGGGAAGAATTGGTAGGACAGCGAACAGCAAAGTCTAACCAGATCCGAGGTCTTGTGGGTGAATAGGGAATCGTTGCTCCAGTCGGCATCCAGCAGTTGCGCAAAGCGCTGCCCCGCTGGCTGGAAGATGCTGAGAATGGCCTGACTGATGCCTTTCGCTATCTTTTGAACGGTCTGGCCGAGGATCTTCGTCACCTCGACGACCGAATTTCTTCACTTGACGAACAAATTTCTCAGAGTGTTCAGCAAGACCCCGTCGCAAGCAAGCTGATAACACTGCGTGGCGTCGGGCCATTGACGGCCAGCGCCCTAGCTGGGGCCCTGGGGAATGGAAAAGCATTCCATAGAGGACGTGACTTCGCCGCGTCATTAGGGCTGACGCCCAGGCAACATAGTACCGGGGGGCGAGATCGACGTAAGCGTCCGGTAATCCCATCTTGAGCCTGGCGCTGCCAACGTCAGGATAGTGTCCACTTATTTTCTAGTGGACATATATGGACGTCTCCCCGTAGTCAACGGGTAGCTTGTGATGAAGCGGTGGTTCGCGGACATATATCCGGCGTCTTGATGGCGGCTTTAGCCGCCGCGCCTCGATGAGTTCCGTGCCTTGCCACCTATACACTTAAGCGGTTTGAGTCAACGCTTGTCCACTTTCAGGTTCTGGCAAGGACGGATAACCGGTTGCTTCATCGGGTACTGCAAACTCACAGGGTGAGCACTGCATTTCAGGGTGTTGCAAACGCCTTTCTCATATCGAATGCCTCTCCTTTGGACAAAACCGCCCAAGCCAGTCTGGCCAGTTTGTTTGCCAGTGCCACGACGGCCTTGTTAAAGCCGCGCCGTTCCCGGAGCTGGTTGACCCAGCGTGCCAATGGGTGATCCCAGCCCCAACGGCTGCAACCGGTAGTGATCGCTCGCGCTCCGTGGATAAGCTGGGTGCGGAGGTAGCGGTCGCCATTCTTGGTGATTCCCAAGAGCTGCTGATGCCCACCGCTACTACGCTGTCGCGGTACCAAGCCAATCCAGGCCGCGCACTGGCGCCCGGTGCGGAACTGGTGTCCGTTGCCGATGCGCCCGATCAAGGCCGAGGCGACCAGCGGACCCACGCCTGGGATCGCCTGCAATGCTAGCCAGGCCGGCTGTTGTCTTGCCAAGGCATTGAGCTCCCGGGTCACTTGACGAATGAGATGGTCCCAATGCTTGAGTTCGTCATAGAGCCTGGCAAGGCACTGGCGCGCGACAGGGGATAATCCATTCTCGGCGTCTTCCAGGGCGCCGGGCAAGGCGGAACGCAAAGCGCTCAGGCCAATCGGAAAAATGACACCATACTCACTGGCCAGCCCGCGGATCTGGTTACCGATGGCGGTGCGTTGCTGGACATAGCGCTGGCGCTCCGTATGCAGCAGCATCAGATCCTGCTGAGCCAGGGGCTTTACAGGAACAAAATGGATCCCGGGACGGGTCGCCGCTTCACAGATCGCCAGCGCATCGCCGGCGTCATTCTTGTTCACCCGGACGAAAGGCTTCACGTGCTGCGGCGGGATCAGCCTGACCTGATGTCCCAGGGTCTGGAACAGCCGCCCCCAGTAGTGAGCACCGCCACAGACCTCCATCGCGATGAGGGTTGGCGGCAATTGCCGCATCTCGTCGAGCAGCCGGGGTCGCTTCACCGCTCGGTTGAACAGCACCTTGCCATGCGGACTAAGTGCGCAGAGCTGAAAGACATTCTTTGCCAGATCAATCCCAAGAATCTTAATATCCATGGTGGACGCCTCCTTTATCCTTCGACTTGGACTTCACACACTCAAGTCTGGCGCAATTGACGCCGATTCGGGAGGGGAGGCGTCCATCTCATCACTTACCATGAACGACTTAAGCGTAACCAAGCCCTACCAACGCCGTCGCCGGTTTTCCCGGGAATTCAAAGCCCAGATTGTTGCCCAATGCCTGAAACCCGGTGCCTCCGTGTCCCGAATTTCGCTGGATAACGGTCTCAACGCCAACATGGTCCGACGCTGGATTAGCGAGGCGCGGCGAGCGCCGAAAGCGCCGGCGACAACACCTGGGTTCGTGCCGGTCAATCTGCCAGAGGCAACCTCAGCACCGACCAACCCATCGGCCTCGGACAAGCGTAGCACCATCCGCATCGAGATTCCCCGTGCCGGCGGTGTGGTTGTGGTGGAGTGGCCGGCGGAGCAGGCCCATCAGTGTGCCGCTTTGCTGCGGGACCTGTTGGGATGATCCGCATTGACGAGATCTGGCTGGCCACGGAACCGCTGGATATGCGGGCCGGTCCAGACAAGGCCCTGGCCCGAGTTATTCAGGTGTTTGGTTCGGCCCGGCCCCATTGCGCCTACCTGTTCGCCAACAAACGGGGCAACCGGATGAAGGTACTGATCCACGATGGCCTCGGCATCTGGCTGTGTGCCCGCCGACTGAACCGGGGTAAGTTCCATTGGGGCGAATCCTGGCGCGGTGACCAACTGCGCCTGACCGAGGAACAGTTATCCGCCTTGGTTCAGGGCCTGCCCTGGCAGCGCATTGGCGCTGAAGGCGTTATCTCCATCCTGTAACCACAAGTGCCGTAATGCCGCTATAGCCAGAACCGCGAATCGCTTACGGCTCATGGGCTTGGCATACTACCGGGCATGACTCAGCGCCCTGATATTAACCAACTCTCTGCAGATCAGCTCCGTGCCCTGGCGACGGAACTGATGGACTCGCTGGACGCCAAGGATCAAGCCTTGGGCCGGAAGGATCGAGAGTTGGTGCGCAGCAATGCCATCATCGAGAAGCTGACCCACGAAGTGGCCATTCTCAAACGCCACAAGTTCGCCCGCCGCAGTGAACAGCTCAATGCCGTTCAAGGAAAGCTGCTGGACGAACTGATCGACAGCGACCTGGCTGCCATTGAGGTCGAGCTGGATCAGGCGATGACCGAGGAGGAGAAAGCCACCCGGCCAAAGCAGCAACCCAAGCGTACACCGCTGCCACCAGAACTACCCCGCACCCTGATCCACCACGAACCCGAAAACACCCAGTGCCGCTGCGGTTGTCAGCTCAAGCGCATTGGCGAGGATGTCAGCGAGAAGCTGGATTACGTTCCCGGCGAGTTCACCGTGGAGCGCCACATCCGGGGCAAGTGGGCCTGCGACGAATGCGAAACCCTGATCCAGGCACCGGTACCACCGCAAGTGATCGACAAGGGAATACCTACCCCTGGTCTGTTGGCTCAGGTGCTGGTGGCCAAGTACGCGGACCACCTGCCGCTGTACCGCCAAGAACGCATCTTTGGCCGAGCTGGCCTCGAAATCCCGCGTTCCACCCTGGCCGAATGGGTCGGTGCCTGCGGTGTGCAATTGCAGCCCCTGGTGGATGCGCTGAGAAACGCCTTGCTGGAACACAGCGTTCTGCATGCGGACGAAACGCCGGTCAGCATGCTGGCCCCGGGCAAGAAGAAAACCCACAAGGCCTACGTTTGGGCTTACTGCACCACACCGTTCTCAGATCTGAAGGCCGCTGTTTACGACTTCGCGCCCAGCCGCGCGGGTGAACATGCCCGTACCTTCCTGGGTGACTGGCAGGGCAAGCTGGTCTGCGACGATTATGCTGGCTACAAGGCCGGGTTCGGCAACGGCATCACCGAAATCGGATGCATGGCCCACGCCCGGCGCAAGTTCTACGACTTGCATGAAGCCAACAAGAGCGAGCTGGCCGCCAAGGCCCTGGAATACATCGGCGGACTCTACGAGATCGAACGGGACACCAAAGATCTGCCACCGGATAAGCGCCGGGAAATCCGACAAACCAGAGCCAAACCACTGGCTGACGCACTGCATCAGTGGATGTTGGCGCATCGACAGAAGGTGCCGGATGGTTCCGGCACGGCCAAAGCATTGGATTACAGCCTCAAACGGTGGGAAGCGCTGACGCGCTACCTGGACGATGGCGCTGTGCCCATCGACAACAACTGGGTGGAAAACCAGATCCGACCCTGGGCATTGGGGCGCAGCAACTGGCTGTTCGCCGGTTCACTGCGCAGCGGTCAGCGTGCGGCTGCCGTCATGACGCTGATCCAGTCGGCGAAGCTGAACGGGCATGATCCCTATGCCTACCTGAAGGATGTACTGACCCGCCTGCCGACGCAAAAGAACAGCGCCCTCGACGAGCTGTTGCCCCACAACTGGAAGCCGGCTATACCTGACAAGGTGTGATGGCCGGACGCTTACAGATCGACTGCTCGGCATCAGTAAGCGAGGCGACGGTTATCTGAGGAAGTTGCTGGTCCATGGAGCACGAGCCGTCCTCTGCCGCGTGGACGATAAAGAGGACAACCTAAGTCATTGGATCAAAGCACTTCGGGCGCGGAAGCATGCCAATGTCCACCGTGGCGTTGGCAAACAAAACGGCACGGATGGCTTGGGCGCTGGTTCGCGATGACATGGAATTTGATCCAAGGCTGGCAGCGGCAGCGCTATAAATTGAGAAGGGACCACTCCGGCAAACTTTGGGGAGAAGACCACCACGATTGCAAGGCAGTTTGATTGATGGCGACCAGGTAGAACCGATGCTGGGAAACCCCTGCCGGACGAGGAGCCGACAAGCTCCTGTAAGCGTTTGGGAACCACCATGCGAATAGCCCATCAGGGTCCGATGCTCATCTACAGGGCATCATTATAGAGACCGGATACACGTAGGCAGTCGTACCTTATCATGATCAAACAGAGTGCTTGCAATAGAGGAGGAGTCGATACACGTCCGGCCATCACACCTTGTCAGGTATAGCCGGCTTCCAGTTGTGGGGCAACAGCTCGTCGATGGCGTTGTTCTTTTGCGTCGGCAGGCGGATCAGTGCATCCTTCAGGTAGTCATAGGGATCATGCCCGTTCAGCTTTGCGGACTGGATCAGTGTCATGACCGCCGCCGCACGTTGGCCACTGCGCAGTGGCCCTGCGAACAGCCAGTTGGAACGGTTACGCTGAGCTCAGCATAAAATGGTTTATGAGCTAGCTCAGTCTAGATATACAATCGGATAAACGGAATCCAAAGGCCGGCTTTACCACTGCAGAACCCGTTCTGTGACCTTTGAGGCGAGGGTGGCGGACCCTATTCTCGATCGGCTCTTGTACAACAGCCACAAGCTAAATGTCAGTGGTGAATCCATGAGAAAAAGCCATCGGCAAAATGCATTCCGAACACTTCGAGTGACGGGGGGAACGGTTATCTTGATACCGATTTCGACGTTCTGCTCGTGGAATACCTGCTCCGAGATGTTATTAATACGGCTATCGGAAACACCGACAACCATGACCGTAATACCGCCATTCTCAAGCAGGATGGACTCATACATCTTGCATCAGCTTTCGACTTGGCGCCCATGGAACTCGACCGGGAGGCGGTCGCCCAGTCGACCGTATGGCCAAAGCCTTTCCATCATCCGCGTGGAGTGAATTATGTCGCGATCATCCAACGCCTGGCGCATGATCCAGAGGCGACCACCTAAGCCCTGATAGGCCGGGTTGGGACCTTGGCCGACTTCAGGGCTCGGGCCATCGACAAAGGCCTTCCGGAATCAGTTCAGATCAGCCCACTAATCCACCTGGATAGTTTCAGCTCAGTAGCGGAAACCATTCAGGGACAGTGGAATGAGGTCAGGACTGACAGACAATGATGCCTTCCCGGGCAATGGTCAGCAAAATAGTAGGATTGGAATAAGCTTCTGGCTCGTACCATTCAATTTCCCAGACTGGGAAAGGCTGAATCCGAATACCGGTCTGGAGCAGCACTTCGTAGGCGAGACCAGCCATGGCTAGTTTCGTCTCGACAAAATTACCGGGCTCTCCACGCAAAATTACTGCTACATCAGCATCGCTATCGGGCTGGTAATCACCACGGGCCCGGCTGCCAAACAGAATCAGTTGGGCGACTTTGTACTGGTCACTTAGCAGCTCGCCAAATGCCAGCGCCGCCTCCCGGATATTAACCTGACCTTCCATCACGTCCTGCTCTAAACCCACGGGCTCCGCCTGCTCCCATTCCAGTAGCTCTGGGGGCACGGGCGAACCGGGGTCGCATTGAACAAGAAGCTCTTCGAGCGTGTACGTTTTTCTCTCGGACATAAAATTGCCGTTATCTCAAATTTCCCCGCCGCCCGAGAATCACTGTGACAGGGATTGTTTTGTCTCTGTCCCCAGTGAACTTGTCTACTGCTGAGTACTCGCCATCCCATTCCTGAGCTTTCCGGTATCGAACCACGTCCAGGGTTTTTAGATCGACAATATCGTCATAGCCAGTCTCATAACCCTCGACAAGAACCGTTGATTCTGGCGGCAACGATTTCAATCGCTCTATCAGTTCTACAGCGGTCATGTTTTTCCTCACGGGTATGCACGTCTTCAATATCAAGAATAACCACCGCTATTCAGGTGGTCCAGGTAAGCTCGTACTTCATCACCTCGACCGCTGGAGACGAGATCTTCCGGTGTTAAATTGCCGAGGGAAGGAATCTCTGTCGTCCGATACCAGGTCCAGGCTGCGCTTTCTGAGCCAGCCCAAGGCGCGACTTGCCGAATAATGTCTTTCGCTTCCTGTTCCAGAGCCTCAGTCATCATCCTTCGGTCCTCCAACTAATCAAGATCCAGCACAATCGGTGGATTGGTAGGCTTGTATCGGACGGTGCACGTGCTGGCGTTAATAAGCCGCATTGCGCCTCGCATGTACTCACCGTAACCCTCGTGGATGTGGCCGAAGATATGTGCCCGCAACGATAGCTGGTCGATTCGGTGCAACAGATCAATGCATCCAGCGTTGAAACAGCGGAAACCCAGAGACACCTCGTCGCCGATATTTTTCGGTGGCCCATGGGTAATCAATACATCGGTGTTATCCGGAATAGTCTTCCACTTTTCATGCAATGGCTGCCCCCGATCCAGCATAAACCACCAGTCCTCGAAAGACGGCGTCCAGGGCGAACCCCAAAACCGAACCCCTTCTATCTCAACACCACTATCTTCCAGATAAACTGCGTTGGTCAGAGCCTCCCGCGCCAGATCCGGCGTTTCCTGAAATGCTGCGTCATGGTTGCCAGCAATCAGGATCTTGTGACGGTGGGGTAGAGTGCCGAGCCAGGTATTCAGATCCTCTACATCATCCAGAGTGCCTGCCCCAAGGCAATCACCTGCGTGGATCAGAACGTCGCCGTCTGGAATCCCCGGGATTCGGCGATGTAAAGAATGAGTGTCAGATAGACAAACAATTTTCATTCATCGGATCCCACATCCCGAAACAAGTCGTCAAAGCTCTCACCTTACCTTTCTCCCAGTTCACGCGTCACCCTGGCCGTTTCTGGATTGGGTCTACGCGGTTTTCCGAGCATGTTTAACCGTCGCGCCTTTGCTCGGGTGGCCTCGTCCATAGCATCAAGGCTAATAATGCGCTCCGACGAGACACTGCCTTTCAGGTGCTTGATTCCAGGATGCGTCACTAATTCGGTCTCGAGCGACCAGTCCATAAACGGAAGCAGCCGCACGATATTCCGCGCATCATCTACACCCCGATGATGACGACCCTCAAAGTCCAAATTGTGGAATGCCAGCGCATGGGCCAAACCATTTTTTTTCTTCTGACCTGTAGTGCGACGCCAGATCCGTTTCAGATTTAGATGCGGATACGCCATAAAACGCGGTGTATGCCCATGTTTTTGGCTCTCAGCCAGCACATGCAGGCGATCGTAGTTTCCCCAGCTGCACCAGATGAAGTCTTCAGAAGGTTGGCCAAGCCATTGGTCGAGGGCATCAATGATTTCTCGGTAAGACGGCTCGTCGTCCACCATTGATTGGGAAATGCTCGTCAATTCCGTACAGAAGTCACTAAGCTCCGGAAATCTCGTGGGGCGCACCAGAAAGGAACGGCTATCGAGCAACTTTCCCGCCCGAGTCGCCAATGCACAACCAAATTCAATGATCTCCATGTTGTGAACGCCCTGGGGCTCGCCGTCTGGCGTCGTTCGATGCTTCCAGCAGGTGGCCTCCAGATCGACGACCAACAATGTTTCGTCATGCACTTCTAGATTCCCCTTCACCAGTGGGACCGACGAACTCTTCAGTATGAAAAGTACCATAGCACTAATTTTACCAGACCTTAAAAAGTACTCACCTGTGGCTTTTCAGGCCTTCACAGTGCCGAAGCGTCGCGTAAGTGACCCGACTTTACCGTCGCTCAGAGCTTCACGCCCAATTCCGGTCTGAACTGTGTTAAAAGTTTTGATTGAAATTTAAGCATTAGCATAACGCCGACCTTGAGGACTCGGTTGACGGCCCGACTGGGATAAGAAACTTTACAGGATCAGACGCTATGACCAATCAGAACGCCTATGGAACTCTCGATACTTCAATCCTCGTACTGCATCCATCGAGTGCACCACATGTAATCAGCACTGCTGGAGCATTGGAATTCGAAGGTGAAACAGCCCTGGTGTTACCGGCGCAAAAGCAGCTAAAAGACAAGATGGTGAAAGTCCTCAACGAATTCGTAAGTTTTCGAAAAACACCCGGTATTGCGGTCGAAGCTCGCTTAAGGATTGAATCTCAGCAGCGAACTGAATTTCCCGCTACCCATGTTATCAGGCTTGAAGGATCAGGAGTTACGTCCGACGAGGTGATGGTGTTTCGGGCCGCTGCACAACTCATACTAAGCTCACTGGTTTCGCAGCGATCTTTTGGTGAGCAGGAGATGGAGCATGTTCTCACGGAAGATGAGAAGTTTTACTTGAACGAGCTAGGGAGTGGCGTTGCCGCCAAGTTTGCAGGTAAGTCGATTCCCCAGGGTTTTATCGTGAGGTTAGGTATCAACGACCGTCACGGGATAAACGTCCACGGCAATATGCAGCTATTGGCCTTGAAGCAAAGTGCGCACGGCACTATTGAGGGAGTTGGCAGGCCGATAGGCTTCGATGAACAGAAAAGCAGTGCAACTCTCTGGTTCAGAAAGGCTGCTAACGACGACGATGAGTCGCCAAACGCGGGGAAACTCGAGGTTTTATGCCACAACTTGGATTTTCTCCGCGTATTAGCTGGAGCGTACGCGAACCGCAACCAGGTCGAGTTCAAAGCGCTCAGGCAGCCTGAGGCGAGAAAAAAGAAATCAGTCATCACGCTTTTGGAGTTGAGGGAGGTGGCAGCCAATGACCCGGATCAATTTCAGCTCGAGTGAATTGCTTCGGATTCTCGTAAGGGCGACAGCGGTCCTGTCCGCGGGCAGTAAGCTGCTGCACTAGAAATGTAGGCCTACACTAACTAAAGACCGTCATGAAGGGGAGCCGGCAGCCGGTTTTGCCAGAACCAGCCCGAGCAAGCGATTGGTTGAAATGTGACGTTCCGACGCTAGATGAAGAGAGCCCAGTCAGTTCACTGGATATTCACAAGTGTCCGCGCCGGGCTATGGATGTTCTTAATAAAATTGAGGGTTTTTGAGCTCAGCCAGGTCCGACCTTCAAAAGGTTCAGTGAAGTAAAGGCCGCCAGGTTACACTATTACTGAACCGGCCGATTGCACAGGGTAGGAGGCACGTATCCGAATAGAAGACGAACTCTCGGCCATTGCACTGAAGCTATCCGAGCTTGAGAGGGAAAAGGCTGTCCTTCTTTCCCGAAGGAGCGAGCTTTATGCCACTGCGCAGCGATCCACAACAACGCAGCTGACACCTGATCAAAAAGCCGAACTGTTCCGGAACCTCTTTCGCGGAAGACGGGATGTTTATGCGTTCCGTTGGCAGGGATCCGGAGGCCGTTCCGGCTATGCGGTCGCCTGTGAGAATGAGTGGGTTCCGGGGATTTGTCAGAAACCCCGAATCAAATGTGGGGAGTGCCCGCATAAAAAGTTCAAGCCCCTGGATTTCAATGCCGTGTATGATCATTTGTCCGGCAAGCATGTGGCTGGGTTATATCCGTTGTTGCGGGACAGTTCTTGTTATCTATTGGCCGTCGATTTTGATAAGGAGGACTGGCGGGCAGACGTTCGTGCGCTGGCAGAGGCTTGTCGTGATGAAGACATTCCTTACCTTGTAGAGATCTCCCGGTCCGGTGCTGGTGCCCATCTATGGATCTTTTTTTCGGTCGCCGTTCCGGCTTGGTCCGCGAGGGCTTTGGGTTTCAAACTGCTGGATAAGGCGATGGAACGCCACCCTGGCTTGTCTTTTGATTCCTACGACCGTTTATTCCCCAACCAGGATACGATGCCTGAGGGTGGCTTTGGCAATTTAATTGCCCTTCCGCTTCAACACGAGGCGAGAAGTCGTGGATGTACGGTGTTTGTCGATGATGAGCTGAATCCGCATCCGGATCAGTGGGCGCTGCTCAGTCGGCAAGAGACCGTTTCGCCGGACGCGCTTCGAGAGATGGTTGGTAAAGAGCCTGATTCCGATGCTGCAGCGCCAGTTGCGTTACCGTGGGAGCAATCCTTGCCAGTCGAGACGGGGTTGATTGCAGGATGTCCCGAGAGCATAACTCTCACCCTAGCCAATCACATTTATATGAAGTTGTCAGACATACCGGGACAACTGGCTGCACGAATAAAGCGCATGGCGAGCTTTGCCAATCCCGTGTTTTTCAAAACCCAAGCACTTCGTTTCTCAACTCACTGCATCCCTCGCTACATATCCTCTGCCCGGATTGAGCAAGGTTATCTCTCGGTGCCAAGAGGCTGCTTTGATGAGCTTCAGGCATTGTTGCGGGAGCAGGGGATAACGGTAGAAATCGATGACCGCAGAACCCGGGGCCAGCTGCTGAGCGGAATCAGCCTGAAGGCAACGTTGCGCGGTGAACAGAAGAAGGCTGTCAAGGCACTCGCCCATCATGACACCGGAATACTTCATGCTCCGACCGCTTTCGGTAAAACCGTAACCGCCATTGGCATTGTGACCAGGCGGCAGGTCAACACGCTGATCCTCACTCACAGTCGTCAGTTACTTGATCAATGGAAGGAGTGCTTGGAAACGTTCATTGAGGGCGCATCCGTGGGCGTGATTGGCGGAGGCAAAAAGAAACCGACCGAGCAGATCGACGTTGCCACCTATCAGAGCCTGATCAACAAGAAAGACAATACGGTCTCGAGCCTGGTCCGGCAATATGGCCAGGTTATCATTGATGAATGCCACCATATTTCGGCGCCCCGTTACGAGATGCTGCTTAACGAAGTCAGCGCCCGATATGTTGTAGGCCTTACCGCAACGCCTGACCGTCAGGATGGTCACCAAAAAATCATGTTTATGGTTGCCGGACCCGTTCGTCACAAAGTTGCAGCTGAACATGGTTCCAAGTTTGTCCAACGCGTCGTCGTTCGGGAGCGTCACGAAACGCCGCCCACTGACCTCTCTCAGGGTGGTGAACGGCCTCACATAGCGTCAGTTTACCGCTGGCTTGCTGAGACTAACGCCCGGAATCAGGACATTGTTCAGGATGTCGTACGCTGTGTGCAAAGTCAGGCAAACTGCCTTCTGCTCACGGAACGACGAGAGCATGCTGAGACGCTGGCATCGCTGCTGGAAGCTGAATCCGTATCGTCGCTGGTGTTGCGTGGCGGGATGCGCGTCAGAGAACGCCGAGCTGCGGAAGCAAGGTTACACGAAGCCCAGGTTATCGTTGCAACCGGAAAATACATTGGAGAAGGGTTTGACTTGCCTCGACTGGACACCTTGTTCTTAGCCCTGCCCATCGCCTGGAAGGGAACGCTGTCGCAGTACGCAGGCAGGATCCACCGGGATGCCGATGGCAAGCAGGAAGTCACTGTCTATGACTACCTGGACACCGGCTTGCCCATGCTTGAGCGTATGTTCCGAAAGCGGGAGAAAGGCTACAAGGCGATGGGGTATCAGTTTGCCTCTTCTGGGCAAGAAAAGTTGCTAAAGATTTTAATTCATCGTTGTACCTTGCCCGGTAGCTGATGCCAGAGAGCGGCTTCTTTCTGGATTGAAACGTCATGTCTGGCGCTCAGTCGGGTCTTGTGCGAAAGCCTCAGCCACCCAGATTTTGAAATCCATGTCCTCGAATACCCAGACCCCTTTCTCGACCGGTGCCAGGAACTCTCCCCGAAGACGATTCAGCGCATTCTGGATTGTGTGCGTTGCCACCGCAGACTCTGACATCCCCAGCCAGGTGGCAATGAACCGGCGGGCTTCCTCTTGGTAGGGACCGGCAATGTCCTGCGCAATGACGGCCAGGATGGCTTGCTCGATGGGCTTAAGCTGGGACCAGGTTTTCTCGTACTCATCGGCATCACTGGTGAACTGCCGATACCGTTCGGTCGCGGAGGTGATGTCTGTTTCGCCGGAGAGCACCATCCCTTCGATGACGGCTCGAAAGTCTCGCGGGACCCTGTTCAGGGTAAGGAAAGCGTTCCAGGCGTTGTTGTAGCTCAGGGTCCGGGCCGTGGCCCGATCAAAAGCATCAAGCATGTGTTTGACGAATCCTGAGCCCAGCTCTGGCAAGTCGATCTGGGACGACGATCGAAACAGTGGCGCTTTCCGTCGATTGAACAGGCGATACAGGCCATCCCGGGAAGAGCCGGTATAGACGACATAGAGCTTATCCCGGTTCTCATCCAGCAGGGTCCTAAGGAAAAACACCAGGGGTTCGAAGGCACGGTCTGTGGCCAGATGCTGGACTTCATCCAGGCAAAGCAGAATCTTCCTTTTCCCTTTCAGTAAGGTCTCAAATCGACTGCGAAGCTGACTCAGGTCATCCTCCTGCGGCGGGATATTCTGACCAGAGACCTCGGCCGAGGCTTTCGCCGTCCCATCAATTCCGACCTCGCCACCCAGCTTCAAAGCCCCGAGGTGGGAATTCGCCCAGCGACGGCGCTCCAGCCAGGTCATTTCTCCGATGCTCCTTTCAAGACCTTTTTTGAGACAGGTAACGGGATTCCTGGGGTTGTCCCAGAAGCTCACATAGATGGGCCGGTAGCCCTGTTCATGCGCTTCCGGGATAAGGTCAAAGAGGATGAATTCCGTCTTGCCCATGCGCCGGGGCGCAAAAAGTGTCAGGGTGTTGGAGACACCGCTGGCGAAGGTTGACAGAAACTGATCTGTCAGTTCGCGGCGGGGAAAGTGCCAGTCCACATGTGCGTTCATAAAGCGCCTCGGCGGCCAGTAGTCGAGATTAGTAAATAAACCACTATGTTAGTAGAGTAAATTACTAAAGGCTACTAAAGGCGCCCTGCCTGCTGGCTTGTGCGATCTGCTCGGTCCCCGGGGTCTTACCTCAGCGGTGGTTGAAACCTTTGGAGCCACTTGGTCGTTATTGAAGTGGTGGCTGAGCCTGATAACGTCAGGGTTTCAGTTTCCTTTTTGCCCAAGCCTCCAGAACATCGGCTTTCCAGTAGCCAATGATGCCAATTGTAGAGAGGGCTAAAACAAAGCCTCCATAGCCGATAAGGGCTGCCATCATGTCCATATCGCTCCAGAATATTTATGAACTCTAAGAGAATTATATCTGCCCCGAGATATCCCTGGCGAGCCTCTCCACTTCTACTGGCTCATGCCCTGAGGCAAGCCATTCCTGAGGGCTTAGGCAGCGATTGTCGAGTGGCAGATCGCAGTGTTTACTGGTCATAAAACGGTTGATGGTGAGTGCGCTTACTTTTGGATCAATGTGCTTCAGGATCCTCTGAAGATCCGGCAGGAGACCTTGTTCTGTGAATTGCCAGCCTGGAAATAGCAGAACTCCATTGGGTGCTTTGAATGCGTGTAGGCCTGGGTGCTTCTTCGTGAGAAGCTGGAGAGCAGCCTCTTTTGACACGGAAAGCCGTTGCGCGACCTCGTTGAGGGTGAGCGCCTGCTGAATCATGGTACGAAGTTCGTCCTGGATTTGTTGAATTTGATGGTGGATGAGTTCGTCACGAGTGTGCCCGAGAGCGTCGCCGAACCGGACGCCACCGCTCTCAAGGATGTCCCTCTCTTCAGGTGTCAGTGGCCGGCGCGCAGTGCGCGGCGTAGTATTTGTTTCCGGGATTGTCGGACCGTTACTCATGGTGTCACCGGACAGCACGTATTTCCGATAATCCCTGCCCACGTTCGCTGCTAGTTGTCTCCGCATATCTTCGTCTGATACCACGCTTTACCACCTCCTTCCGGTGCGATCTTTGAGTCAGCCCCAAATCCTGTTGTCAACATATTATAGGATGCTGTGCCCGGACTTCTGGAGCGTTCACTCCTTCAAATCTTTCGGTGGTTGATCCCGATCGGCCATGAAATCGTCGGTCACGCGCTCCTCCGGCTCAAACCAATCATCCCAGACCGGCTCCAGGGGCCGCTCGTAGCGTTTTACGGAGCCTTTCAGCCGTTCCAAGGGTGTGAGCTCCTGCGAAAGCGGTTGCGCCAGTTCGTCGGCGTGGGCAGCGTGGGCATTGAGGTCTTGTAGGAGTACGTGTTCAGTCATCGGTTTTTCGGCCATAGCTCCTCCTTTGGAAGCACTGTCACTTTTTGTCCATTTTGCGTTCACTGAGTTCCAGTCGGCGTGACCAGAGGCACCAAACGGTCATCAGCCCGGCACCAGAAATGCCGATCGCCATCGCGGTGAGTATCCCGATCTCGAGGTCCATGATTTATCCTCATGAGAAGTGGTACTGAATATTGTAGGCTAAGGGTTGTGTTAGTCATCCTGTCCATACGGTGAAGTCATGCCCAAGTACATCAGTCACACGCCTTACTTTGCCCTCGTGGCTGAGCGCCCGCAAGAAACTCTCTTTTCTCGCGACATGCCTGAAGATGTGCTCTCGAACCCTGTGACTTTTGTTCAGTGGGCTCGCAGGGGTATACCCGGTAGCTGGTTGGCCTCTCTAGTGGGTAAGACCGGCTTGGAAAATGAGATTGCGACAGCACTTGGCATGACTTCACACCAACTACGTGCGGCCTGCCAGGCGGATGCTTTGGATGCCAGAACGTCAGAAATCGTGCTCGATTTGGCAAGGGTACTATCTTACTGCGCATCTGTGTGGGAATCGCGTGGTCAGGCCGTGGAATGGCTGAGTCATCCGGTACATGCTTTTGCTGATCAGGTTCCCATGAGTTTGCTGGATACCTTTGAGGGTAGACGGTGGCTCATGGAAGTGCTTTACAAAATTGAGCAGGGCGATTTCAGCTGAGCTGACACTATGTGACTCGTATGTCCACAGCCGATCTCTCTTCTGAAATATGTGTAAGTCAACTAACTCCTCGAAAATCTAGCCACTGTTACCGAAAAGTGCGCAAAAAACCCCGCTTTACTGCAAACCTGCCTTATTCAATTCTGAAACAATATGTCTGAGGGTGCCCTTGGTTTACCTCGGCAAATCACGGGTGTCGCCGAAATGGCCCGACTTTAGGCTTCTCGCCAAAATTCCGGTCTGAGCTGGTTTAAGGCTCTGATGGAAATTCAGGCGTTAGCTTAACGCCAACTGTGCACAGACAGGTGGCGGTCGGGCTGGGATCAGAAAATTGTAAAGGGCTAACTGTTATGACCAACCAGAAATCCTGCCAGACTCTCGATGCTGCCATCCTGGTGCTACACCCATTAAGCGCGCCCAGCGTGGTTCATTCAGGCGGTGCGCTAGAGTTTGAAGAGGAGGGTGCGCTGGTTTTGCCGTCGCAGAAACAATTGAAAGACACCATGGTTCGGGTTCTCAATGATTTTGTGAGCTTCCGAAAAACACCTGCAATCGCAGTCGAGTCTCGGTTGCGGGTTGAACCCCAGGACGGTACTGAATATCCCGCAACCCATGTCATCCGGCTCGTTGGATCTGGGACGACACCAGCCGAGGTCATGGTCTTTCGAGCGGCTGCACAGGTTATTCTCACGGCATTGGTTTCACAGCGATCATTTGGTGAGCAGGAGACCGACCATGTTCTCACGGAAGAGGAAAAACTGTTTTTGAACGAGCTCGGAGGCGACGTTGCCGCGAAGTTTGCGAGTAAATCGATTACCCAGGGTTTTGTGGTGAGGTTCGGTGCCACCGATCTTCATGGGATAACCGTGCAGGGCGTAATGCCGCCATTGGCGTTGGAGCAAAGTGCGCACGGCACTATTGAGGGCGTGGGCAGACCGCTGGGGTTTGATGAACAAAAAAGTACGGCAATATTTTGGTTTTCAAAGGCGGCAAATGATGGCGGTAAGGTGCCCTATAAAGGGCGCCTCGAGATTGTCTGTCATAACCTGGATTTCCTGCGCACGGTCGCGCGAGCGTTTGCGAACCGAAACCTGCTCGAGTTCAAGGCGATCAGCCAGCCCGAGCCGAAAAAAAAGAAACCGGTTATCACGCTGCTGGAGTTAAGGGAGGTCGCGGCAAATGATCAGGATCAGTTTAAGCTCGAGTAAATTGGCTGGGAGTCGGCTAAAGGCTGCATTGGCCCTTTCCGCGGGCAGTAAGCGGCGGCTATAGCGATGTAAGCCAGAACCAATTCAAGACCGTCGTGAAGAGGGCCAATAGCCGGTTTTGCTAGAACCAGACCAGCGTAGGATCGCGCCCGTCCAAAGGTTTTGCTGTGGTCTTCATTGAACGTATCCAATTGAGTCGTAACACCAGCTGCCGGGGCGAATTGCGCTTCGAGCAGTAAATTCTGAGCGCGTGGGACAGCGCTGGGCGGACTTTTTATCATCACCATGAAAGAGGTTTCCGGTAGCTCGAAGCTGTCGACAACAAGGCGAAGGAGGTATGACTCCTTCGGTAGGTTCATGAGCAAATGGCCATTTCTGCCGACGAGGTTTGAGGCCTGATCCAATGAGGGTAGAGGCCGAGAGTTGGCCAGTTGGTTTCTGGGCGGCAGTTTTTCAGCCAATTCCAGCAGTCGTGGCCAGACGCCAGAGGGTCGGGATTTAAGAAGAAAACGCGGTAGAGACTGACCATAGACATACGCCTTCTTACCCTGTTCAGGATCGAATACCTTGAATCGAATGCCCGCATTGATTCGGTCGACCAGGGTTTCAACGTCTGTCAATTCCCCGGGCTCAAAACGCAACAGGTGCTCAATCCGGTTTGTAGGATATCCAAGTGCCATAAGTCGTAAAGCCTCGATCACGATCGCAGGCGTCAGTTCTGCTTTTTGGGAGAAGATCGTTTGCAAAACATCTTGATCCGGCAGAGATACAATAGCCCAGTCGTTGGTGTTAATTGCCTTTGCAATGGAGCTGGCATAGTGGGATTTGACCGGGGTGAGCGTATCGGCCCACTCTGTGAGGAGGTGATTGTAGGAGCGGAACTGCGTGCGTGGGCTCTGATGTCCCAGTGCCCGGCCGATTGCCATCGCACCGCGACGTGATGGCTGCTCATGTTGTCCCAGCATGATATGTATGATGGCTTCTCGATCAATGGATTTGCACAAATTGGCAGCCAGTGGTGTATGAATCCCAAACAACGCAGTGGTCAATACGTTACAGAATGCATGCCTTGCCTGATGCAGGCTCGTTCTTGGATTGCCAGTGGCCAGTTTGAGCGCCTTCGCAATGTCGGTGGGAATTGAGCGAGCAAAGGGTGTGAGCGTCCCGTCGTTAGCCCCTAATATTGGCTTATTGGTGGCATCTGCAAACCGGGTTGTATAACGAGTCAGTGTCGTTTCAATCAGTGTCTGTTCGATCGCGTCCAACTGGAACAGTAGGGGTATCGCACGCCGGCTGTTTGTGGTGTTTTTTAAGGACCGAATAGCATTGCTCTGAACCAGTACCCAGGTCAGTTTTCCGGATTGGCACCAATCGGAGCGCAGCAAGCCCAAGGCCTCCTGGGCCCGAAGGCCGAATCGGAAGGCAAGAAAAAGAACAAAGGCAGCTTGCCTGCCACGATCCGGGTCTTCCGAATCAGCGCGTAGCAGTATCCGAAGCGCGTCCAAATATTCATCTTCTGAAAACAGCCAGGGGCGAACTGATCGGCGTGCTCCGCCCAGATCGAGCTCATCCCAGTCCGGAGTCGACACACCACGCTCCCCAGCCCAGTCAAAAAATTCGATGAGACGGGCGGAAAAGTAGTCCAGGTCCTTCTGTTTTTCCGCATGCCGGGAGAGCATTCTCGCGCACAGCTCGGTGACATCCTCATCGGTCATGATCATTAGATCGGCGTTATAGGCCAGGCCACCGAAAGACGGGGCCAGTGCACTCAGGTAACGTTTTATTGAGCTGGCTGCATAGGGTTTGTGGGTACGATTGGGTCTTCCTTTGCCTCTGCGGACCAGATGGGCGATCCAGTAACCGAGCATTAAAACGGCACTGCTGACCCCGTGGGCATTGGATTTACAGTGCCGCTCGATTTTCCTGGCACTCTCCTGTGAGGAGCTTTTTGTGTAACGATTCAGAATGTCATGCAACGCCCGGAAAAACGCCTTGGATGAATCGTAGAAGGCATTGGGGTAGCTGGCGGAGGCCATTGCTGGGATGTTTGGTAAAGCTTCCGGCGCCGAAATTGGGGGGCGTGTGTCACTTCCCGGTATTTGATAACGGCGGCCTTCGGTAAGCCGCAGGTAATCGTACAAACAGACGCTTGTCGGAGGGTTTCGTTCGCTCAGGGCGCCGGCGACTATGCCAGGAAAATCGACCAGGTTGGCCTGCTCCACAAGTCGGTGTAACGACTTGAGTACCTCGGCAAGCGTCAGGTCTGCTTGTCTCTTCCAGTGTTCAGGTCCAAAAGTTTTCAGGGTATGCTGAAGTGATCGCAGTGGCTTGGGGCAAGGCGTTCGAGTGAGATCCTTTGTGTCCTTTATGCCCGATCCTCTCGCCAACAGTCGGGCAGTGGTATGGTCGATTTCATGGCGTTGAACGGGCTGATCGAAGTTATCAGGCTCCAGTGCCTCACTGTACTCGAGGTACACACGTCGTTTGTGTTGGATCACTCGGTAATTCAGTCCCTGAACCAGGTCTGACAGAAACTGCGGATAGGATATTCGTTTTTCGATGGCGAGAAAGGCGACAGCAAGCGCCAGCCCATCGGACTTTGACAGTCGCCTCTGGCGGAGGGCGTGTCTGGTTTCGCTCGCCCAGCGCTGAAGTTCAGGCATCACTTGCAGTGCCCGGGGGCAGGAGCTGCGGAACAGTGAACGCTCCGTCCCCAGACGGGCCAGCCGGTGGCGGACAAATTGCCGTGCCTGTGGCCCCGAACTCTCCAACCATTGAATCAGCACTTCCATACGGACGGCAGCGCGGGGATGGGGTAGCCCGTTCTCGCGTAAGAGCATGCCTTTCACCACACCATCAACATACGTTTGGGTGAGCTGCTCATCCCCGTTGGGTGGATTAGCTTTAAGAATCAAATCGAGATCCTTGCGGGCCAATGCGCGAGCCTGATCCCGGGCCTGCAACCGCTCCATGTGACGCTTCGCTTGACCGAAATGCGTCGGCTCACGGTAGTTGTCTGTCTGGCTCCGGGGTTGAACCTGGATTTCGCCGTAGGTTGTCTCGGGTAGTTGAATCAAGAAACCCAATCGGTCAAAGCAGTCATTCAATGTCTGGTGATATCGCTCAGCATCCTCCTTCCAGCACCGTGGTGAATGATCGCTGTAGGTGATTGCCCCTCGTTCACCGTGTCCCATCCAGCCGTCAATGACTTCAGGATTGACACCACATCGTGCTAACTGCTGGGCAAATCGGTGCCGGAACAGGTTTTGGGGAAGAGGCCATTGGAATAGCCCGGCGCCCTGCACGGTTCCGTCATTCAGTGGATGCCATAAGCCAGAAGAGTCCAGGAAGAAAAACAATGGTAGCGAACTGGATGTGCCTTGCAGTACCTGGTCGATACGACCAGAAAGCTCCGCGTCTTGATTTGCCAGACCCTTCTGGAGATGGCGGAGGTGTTCACAGTACGTACTAACAAGCGCTCTGGCTCCATCGGCCAGGGGCACCATTCGGCCGCTGTGAAGACCGTCTTCGGTTTTGTCATTAATAAAGACCGCAGGAGGCTCATCACAAAAATGGCTGAGAGATTCAAAGGGCTCGGAAAGGTGGCGGCATCCCGTGGCGGCATAGAGCGCGGTGACCGTGTATTGCACCAGAGTGTTGTGGAATGTGACCGAATCCCCCTTGGTGCTGTCCAAGAGACTTCTGGTGCCTTCTTGAACTCCCTCAATCAGTACCGATTCGAGCGGCGCTAGGAGGCTGCCGAGCAGGTTAACCCGTTCATCGCTCGTAGATGAGTGCTTGAGCGGCAGCGCAAACCCATTCTGCACTTGCCGGATATCCCAATTGGCATAGCCGCAGGCTGCTGGAAGGGCGCTGCGAGGGTGGGCGGAGATCAGTCGCGCTAGAGAATGGTCGCCTTGTTCGTCAAAAACCCGTTGAGGTTGGGCATTGGCGAGTTTGGCGCTGGAGAGCCTGGGAAAATGCTGACGTGCATGTTGTCTGAACCAGGTTTGCAGGGTATGCGGGCAAGTCCGCCCCCATAATCGCCGCAGTGACGAGCTCTCTTGATACGACTGAGTCGCTTGCCGAAGTATTTCCTGGATCCGATCGGGCAGGGCAGTACATAAAGATTTCTCAAATGGCTCAATGAGGATCTCACCTGCTTTATCGGGAGTCCAGGAACTATGGCGCCTAGGTGTTTGGCGATGGGCTGATTCAAAGTCACTGGAGAGGCTCCACTCCGCCTGAGCGTCATCGGTGATCTGGAACTCCAATACAAACTCCAAAGATCGCCCAAAGTGAAGCGCCAGCCATACCAGGGCTGCGCCGAGTTGTTCCGGAAGTTCATCGTGAGCAAGGGTGCTTGTTAGCCACTGCTCAAGAAGGTACGTTTCCGGGGGAAGCGGCTTGTCCCATGACCATGGCAGATAATGCGATAGCTCTGCCGTTTGCAGCAGAATGCTTCGGCCGGATAGTTGTTGCTGTTCTGGAGTCTCTTGCGGGTTGACGTCGAACAGGATCAGCTGCTCAGGCCCTTCTTCACCGGCAGGGCTGCCCTCGCTGTCTGAAAGAGCCAGAACTTGGGGTGCTCCAATTTGCTTGTCGAGGGTGAGGGACGGGTCTCTACTCTTAAATAGCCCGCTGAAAGAGGATTCGGACAAGCGTTCTGTTCGGTGAGTTAGGATTGGGTTTCGTTGACCTTCGGCTACCTTTTGTAGGGAATTTAGTAACAGACGTTGTTTGCGTTGGGTTGGCTCTGAATATAGAGGCAGCAATTGTATGGCAGAGTGCCGTATCGCAAGGGAGAACTGTCCGTAGGAATAACGATCTGACGGGCAATTCTGCAAAGACATCGCAAGGACTGAGTCAATAGCTCTCCATTTATCGTCCTGCCCGTATAAACAGAGTGCGCTGGCAACCTGTCGTATTTCGTTGTCGTGGTAACAGGAATGCTCGACCGACCGTTCAAGGGCCTGCACGACGAGCCAAATTCTCAGAGTTTTGCGGAGGCGGTCCAATGACTCAGAACCGGATAGTGCCAACGGTTGCACGATCATTTCGAGCAGGAAGTGCTGGTGCTTGATATCGGCCCCGGCAGCGCGGAGAATATTCTTGGTATTGGCTCGTGATACGCCTTGGGGAATGCCAGCGAAGGCTGAAGAGATTTGTATTTCTTGGTTGTAGGCCGTGATCAGCTTGTTGAGCTGATAGATGTATGGGTTATCAGTCCATTGGGTAAGTATGGCCTGGGAATCTGAATCGGACAGTTCGCGCGAGAGGTTACCGATAATCGTGAAGTTTTCGGTAAAGCCAAAAGTGAGAGCAATGGCCTCAAAAATCTCGGATACGTCGTGTTGCTTCGCCCAGGTTTTGAGCGTTTCAAAATGGGAGCCAGCATGCCTTACGGTCAAATCGCTGTCGTCCGAGCCTTCAATCCTGTGCCAATGTAGGTGGTCGTCTTTCGCCATTAATGCACCTAGTCTCCGGAGCCTGTTGCTCTTGAAACTCTAATTCATACATCAATTTAAGGCAATTTCCACTAATTTGGCACAAAAAAAGTGGGTAATAAACTTCAGTCTCATAACCGTCGTAGGTTCGAATCCTGCCCCCGCTACCATATTTAGGAAAGGCAGATCAGTAACTTACTGGTCTGCCTTTTTTGCGTTTCGGGTCCGTAAAAAATGCCTGTGTCATCCAGTACCGGCAATGTTACCGAGCCGACGTCCAAACAACTCGATTGGCCGTATCAATAGCATCCAAACCAACCAAACAGGTACCCCATGTCACAACCCGGGCCCAGCAAAGAGTCACAATCCTCGCACCGCCTTCCCTGTCGGGGCTGCCTCCGCGATTGCACCAATTACGCTACCTGCAATGGTACGCCCTGGCGTGCAAGCGCGAGCAGTGGAGCCGCGCACCAGAAGCGCACCCTGTCCTGAGATAGTACAGTCAGTGATTGCCCGGTTCGTGTTGGCCGGGCCCGGGGTTGACCTGCCAGTCGATGCCATCCAGAATGCTGTCTTTATATACAGTATTCAGCGTGGCGCCAGAGATTCAGGCGCCCTGGCGGGAGAGTCATTATGACAGGGCAAGGCCCGGTTTCCTTTGTCACGGTAAGGCGCCAGTTCGAATTCCGCAGCATTGAAGTCGGCCGCTGGGTAACACCCGATGAGCGTGACAGGGCGGCTGGCCGGTTCTATCAGGCGCTGTGTGATCTGATGGCAATTCTCCGGGGGCCGGAAATCCTTATTTCCCTCCGTAGCACTCTGGGCCTGCAATACGGCATCGGTGGCCAGCCCGGCGTGGCGGCCCACTATATCCCCGCAACCCGGCAACTGGCCCTGGCCAAAAACGCCGGCGCGGGAAGCCTTGCCCATGAATGGTTCCACGCTTTCGACCACTACATGGGCAGCAAGGCGTTCCGCAAACTGGAGAAGCACGGCTTTGCCTCCGCCGGTTGGTTAAGCAGCGCCAGCCAGAAAGAGCACCCCCTGAACCAGCGGTTGAATGCCTGTTTTCAGGCTATCCTGCTGAATGAAAACGGCACCGCCCCCAGTCCATTGTTCCGGGCCTCACAAAAAGCCGATTCAGCCCTGAAGGTGCTTTATTACGCCCGGCCGGAAGAGCTCTGCGCCCGTGCCTTTGAAGCCTTTGTGGAAGATTGCCAGCCCCGGAACAGCTTTCTGGTAAGGGGTACCCTGCACTCTGATGAGGCGAAAGCCGGTCTGTACCCGGAAGGCGCCCAGCGTCAGCGGATCAACGACGCTTTCCTGTATTATTTCCAGGCACTTGGCGCCGCACTGTTTCGGGAACAGGCCAAAGCCGGCTAGAATTGCCCTCGGTTTCGCACTCAATCCAGGGAAAGTGGTATGCCCAAGTTTCTACACACGGCAGACTGGCAAATGGGGCGGGCATTCAGCCGCTTCGAAACAGAGGATGGCGCCGCGCTGGTGGAGGCCCGGTTTGAGGCCATTGAAAAACTCGCACGCCTGGCCAATGAGCACCAGTGTGATGCGGTGCTGGTGGCAGGGGATGTCTTTGACGCACAGACTGTTTCCGACCGCACTATCCGCCGCGTTTTCAACGCCACCAGGGAATTCACCGGCCCCTGGGTAATGCTGCCGGGAAACCATGATGCGGCGCTGGTGGAAAGCGTGTGGACCCGTGCAGAGCGCCTTGGCGCCGTTCCGGGCAACGTTCAACTGGCCCTGGAGCCGGGCGTAATCACCCTGGAAGCCGAGGGCCTGGCCATCCTCTGCGCACCCCTGACGCAACGCAACACCTACAGCGATCTCACTGAAACCTTCAGCAACACCGAAACCCCGGAAAGCCTGTGCCGGGTTGGTCTTGCCCACGGTAGCGTGCAGGGGCTATTGCCCGAGGAGATCGACTCCACCAATCCCATTTTGCCGAACCGTGCAGAAACCGCGCGGCTGGATTACCTGGCCCTGGGCGACTGGCACGGCACCAAGCAGATTGATGAGCGCACCTGGTACAGCGGCACCCCGGAGCCGGAGCGGTTCCGGAACAACGGTGCCGGTTACGCCCTGATCGTCAACCTGCCCGAACCTGGAGCAGTACCGGAGGTAACGGCGGTGGAAACTGCCCGCTACCAGTGGCACCAGTGGCGAGAAACCCTGACCGTCGAATCCGACCTGGATCAGCTGCTGGACAGGCTGCGGGCATTGCCTGAGCCTTCCGTGGTAGATCTTCGCCTGGAAGGCTCCGTGACACTGGCCGGCGAAGAAAAGCTGGTCAACGCGTTGTCCGTGGCTGAGGCGAGATTCCGGAGCATCCAGTGTGATCGCAGCGAGTTACAACTGGCGCCCACCGACGACGATATTGCAGCACTGAAAGCCGATGGCTATGTGGGGGAGGTCATTGAGCAACTGCGAACACGACAGCAGGATGACAACGCGGAGGCAGCGCGGGATGCGCTCGCCATCCTCGCCGGCTTACTGAAAGACCGGAAACAGGAGGCCAGCGAATGAAGCTCCGCAGACTACAGGTGGAGCAGCTTCGCCAGTTCCGTCAGCCGTTCGTACTGGACGACCTGCAGCCGGGCCTTAACCTGATCCACGGCCCCAACGAGTCCGGCAAGAGCACGCTGGTAAGGGCCATTCGCGCCGCCTTCTTCGAACGCTACCGGACCAGCTCGGTGGATGACCTGCGCCCCTGGGGCGATTCCGCTGCCGCGCCAACCATCACCCTGGATTTTGACGCCCGGCACAAGTCCTGGCACCTGGTGAAAAGCTTTCTCCAGCGCAAACGCTGTGACCTGAAGATCGACTCGGACAGCTACAGCGAAGATGAGGCGGAAGAAAAGCTCGCCGAACTCCTTGGCTTCCAGTTCTCCGCCAAGGGCGTCAGCAAACCCGAACACTGGGGTGTACCGGGACTGTTGTGGGTAGAGCAGGGCACCGGGCAGAACATCGAACAGGCGGTGGCCCATGCCGGCGATCACCTGAAATCCGCACTCAACGCGCTGGTGGGCGAAGTAGCCAGCACTGGCGGTGACGAGCTGATCGAACAGGTCAGAGCCCGCTGGAGCGAGCTGTTCACCCCCACCGGTAAACCCCGTGGTGATTACCAGAAACTGGAGAAAGAACGGGAAGAGCATCAGCAGGACATTGACGAACTGCAGGGCCGCGTGCAGAAGTACCAGGAGCAGGTGGACCGGTTGGGCAAACTGGCCCAGGACTTTGAGCGCACAGAGAAGGAACGCCCGTGGGAAGACGCCGAACGCCAGCTTGAACAGGCGAAGGAGCGTTACCGCCAGGTGGAGAAACTGGAGCAGGAACAGGCCAGGGAAAGAGAAAGCCTGGCCCACCTGCAGCGCAACCAGCAACTGTTGCGGCAGAACCGGGCACAGCTGGAGAGCCTGAACAGGAAACTGGAGGCGCGCAGAACGGAGCTTGATAAAGCCCAGCGGGAACTGGACCAGGCCGAGGCGCGCAGCCCGTCCATCACCGGCACCGTCAAGGAAGCAAAAGCCGCCTATGACGCCGCCGTAAAACAGTTGGACCAGGCCCGCCTGCAGGAAACCCGTGCCAGGCTGGAACAGGAAATCCGCAGGCTCGAACAGCAGAACCAGGCGCTGACCGACAACCTGAAAAAAGCCCGGCGGTACCAGCAGGATCTGGAGCAGGCCAGGGAGCAGGCGCGGCAGAACCAGATTGATGCCGATGCCGTGAAAACCCTGAAGAATACCGAGCGCCAACTGAACGACGAAGCCATTCGCTCGCAGACCATCGCAACCCGGCTGACCTGGCAACTGGAACCCGGAGCCAGCCTGGCGCTGAATGACGAAAACTTGCAAGGGCAGGGCGAGAAGCAGCTGCTTGAGGAATCCAGCCTGGCGATTCCGGGCGTTGGTACCCTGGGTATTGCTCCCGGTGGCGAGGACCTGGCCAGTACCCGGCGCAGACTCTCCACCCTTGAACAGGGCCTGGCCGGGCAGATGAAAAGCCTGGGGGTGACATCCACCCAGCAGGCCGAGCAACGGCTTACTGCCTGTGAAGCCGCGGAGCGCACCCTGCAACACACCCGCGAACTACTCAAGTCCGTTGCAGCGGGCGGCATTGATCAGCTCCTGGCGGACCAGAAAGAAATCGACGGGCAACTGCAGACAGCCAAAACCGAACTGCAGAACAGCCCACAGCCGGGCCAGCAACCCCGGGTAACCGACGTTGCTTCCGCCGAAGCCGAGCGTACCAAAGCAGAAACGCGACTGGCCGAAGCCGAGGCGGAAGAGCGCCGGCATCAGACCGACCTGCTGACCCGCCGCCAGACCCGGGACAACGCCAGGGCCGAATGGCAGCAGCTACAGGACGAAGTGCATAACCCGAAGCACCAGGAGCAACTGCAGAAACTGTCAACAGAGCTGGCTGACATCGAGCAGAAGCAGGGGCGCCTGGAAGCCGCCCTTCAAGCCCGTGACCAGGAAATCAGGGAAGCCCATCCGGCCATCCTCAGGCAGGATATCGAACGCTACCAGCGCAGTATCAGCAACCTGCGCCAGGCCCAGGAAGAACGCCAGCGGGAATTGCGGGACATACAGGTAAGGCTGGAAGCCTGGGGGGCCGAAGGCCTGGAAGAACAACTCAACGAGAAAATCGCCGAACTGGAGCAGTGCAACCGCCGGTACCAGGAACTGCACCGCCGCGCCCAGGCCCTGGACCTGCTGCTGACATTGCTGACCGAGAAACGCCAGGCCCTGACCCGCCGCCTGCAGGCGCCGCTGCAAAAACACCTGGACCACTACCTGTCACTGCTGTTCCCGCAAGCCACCCTGGAAGTGGATGAACACCTGAGGCCCGGCACATTCACCCGGGGAACCGAATTGGGGCAGATTGCCGAACTGAGCTTCGGGGCCCGCGAACAAATGGGCCTGATCAGCCGCCTGGCCTATGCCGACCTGCTCCAGGAAGCCGGACGACCAACCCTGGTGATTCTGGACGACACCCTGGTGCACAGTGATACAGACCGCCTGGAAGACATGAAACGCATCCTCTTCGACGCTGCCAACCGGCACCAGATACTACTGTTTACCTGCCATCCGGAGAAGTGGAGTGATCTGGGTGTGGTACCGAGGGATATTCAGGCGATGAAAAAGCAGGGTTAAGGGGAGCCGCGAAGCTTCCAGTGCTCGGATGGCAGCGCCCGTGCGTCAGGGGCTTACCCTGTTGCGCACGGGTGCCGGTTTGCCTACTGCTTTTTGCAGGTCTTGATACCAATCAGCGAGTAAGCCGGGCAGTTACCCATCAGCGCCGTTGCCAGCGGGATGATGCCTATCCAGCCCCAGGCGGTTTGTGGCCCTACGAATACCAGTGCCAGTAATACAACGCCTACGATTGCCCGTATGGTGCGGTCTGCAGTTCCCATGTTTCTGGTCATTTGTCATTCTCCCTTGGTGATGTCAGGTAATGACTCTATGGTAGGGCAGCGTCACCGGCGACTTCAGTGATAAAGTCACATTCAACCCACATTTTGCCAACCGACAGGATCAGGTTTCATGGCCCGCCACAGCATTCTCGACAGTCTGGATGACACCCTGCGCAGGGAAACCCTGGAAAAAGCCCGGGTGATGCAGTTTCCTCCCGGGCAGATTCTGTTCAGTGCCGGGCAGCATTGCCAGGGGTTACCATTGGTTCTGGGTGGCAGGGTCAAGGTGCAGATGACCGGTGTCTCGGGCCACAGCATTGTTCTCTACCGGATGGACGCGGATGATATTTGCACGCTGTCTATCGGTTGCCTGATGACTGGCCGTGCCTATCGCGCCGAGGCGGTTGTCGAGGAAGCTGCGGAGGCAGTGATGATTCCCCGAGGTGTGTTTGACCGGCTGATGGATCAGTCTGCCGGCTTCCGGTTGGGAATTATGGAGTCTTATGGTCGCCGGCTGGACGATCTCATGCTGCTGGTGGAGGAGGTTGCTTTCCGCCGCATGGACAAGCGGCTCGAGGAATGGCTGCTAGGCCGTGCCAAACGCGGGCCGGTAGTGATTACCCACCAGGAACTCGCCGTGGAGCTTGGCACCGCCCGTGAGGTGGTTAGCCGCCTGCTCAAAGAGCTGGAAAGGCGCGATATGGTCCGGTTATCCCGGGGCAGGATCGAGCTTACCGGCCTTATTGCCTGAATCCCTCATACTTTCGTCCCCGATATTCCCTTCCTGTCGACGTATACCGGGCAAAAAATTGCCCGGTTATCAGTAGTTTCCACTAGTTCATTACCATAGCCTGACAGAAAATTGACAATTTTTTAACTGGCATAATGACGTCCTTCACATCGATACTCCCCCGCGTTTTATACAATTTCACAATCTTGACAGTATATTGGTGTTAAAAAGCTATGAAACGCGTCATTAAAATGTCGAGGGCATGGATAGCCGCGTTTTTCATGGGAGTTGTACTCACAGGCTGCGGGGGCGGTTCATCAGACAGTTCTGCCCAGAGCCAGAGTGGTGAGCGTTCCGCATCGCTTAGCTGGAATGCGCCGGCTACCCGGGCAAACGGGGATGGAATCAGAATGGGGGAATTGTCTGGTTATGTGATCAATTATGGCCAGAACCCGGATGAGCTTACCGAGGCCGTTCGCATCGATGACGCCTCCGTGATGGACTACACGGTGGACAATCTGGATCAGGGAACCTGGTATTTCACCATTCAGGTGGAAGATGTTGACGGTCTGGTGAGTGCGCCTTCAGAGCAGGTCAGCAAAACCATCTGACAGGCAGCGGTATCGGCCTTGCAGTTACCCGATATGGTGCGTTACGGGCAGTTTAATGGTAAAGGCCGAGCCTTCCCCCAAACGGGAATACACGTGGATCTCGCCGCGATGCTTCTCCACCACCACGTTTACGAACGAAAGCCCCAGGCCGGTGCCGTGATTACCGGATAGCTCGCTGCTTTTCTGGCGGCGATAGCGGTCAAACAGGTGGGGGAGTTCTTCCAGGGCAATACCTTCCCCTTCGTCGCTGACGGTCAGGCAGGCCTGATGACCAGCCTCGAACACCTGGATATTGATGGTGGAGTCCGGGGGGCTGTACTGCACAGCATTGGTCAGCAGGTTGATGACCGCCCGTTCCAGCAATTCCGCATTGCCCTTCAGCCACAGGTCTTCGGTTCCCTGCAGTATCAGCTGGATGCCTTTCTCCGCCGCCTGCTCGCTCACGCTGTCTCTGGCGTTCTCCACGATGGCCAGGAATTCGCATTCGTAGAAGCGGGTTTCGGTCAACTGCTCTGCCCTGGCCAGCTGCACGAATTCTTCGGCCAGATGATAGCTGCGCCTGGCCAGTCTGCCGAGTTGATCCAGCTGCTCGGGCTCCACCTGGCCCTGGTTTCTTTTCAGTTGCTCAATCAGTGCCAGCTGGGACACCAGTGGGGAGCGTACATCGTGGGAGATGAAGTCGATGGCCTCCCGGTGCTGGCGTTGTTGCTCCCGCAGTTCCGAGATGTCCGATATGTTGGCGATTATGCCGCTCTGGTCGCTGTCGGGCAGGGAGAAGGGCGCAAAGTGGATGAGGAAATCCTTGTTGTGAATGCGCAGGTCTACCGTGCGGCTTTGCGTCAGGGTCAGTGTTTCTGACACGGTTTCGTGCCAGGGCGGGGTTTCTCTCGGGTCGTGACCTTCCAGAAGCCGGGCCAGGGGCATGCCATTGAGGCTGGGCATGGGTTCCCGGAACCATTCCTCGATGTGGCCGTTGGCAAACCGGATGACACCCAGCTCGTCGGTAACGATGATGCCGTCGGGCATGCGCTCGAAGCTGCGGCGTATGAATTTCTGCATCTGGCTCATGCGCTCGGTAGCCAGCCGCACACGTTCAATACGGGCGGATATGTTTTCTCTGGGGCCAGGCCGGCTTGAAGGCGTGTGAATGTCGGTCAGCGGAAGGCGACGCAGGTAGCGCTGGGTGGCTTCACGGCTGAGGTCGTTGGGCAGCTTCAGGCCCAGTTTGTAGGTAAGCCCGCCGCGGGTGAGGCTGATCCAGCTCTGGCCCTCGATATGGACCCACTCACCGGGGTTCGGCAGGGGTGGAATGTCGGATTCATCCAGCCCGTGGGCGGTAATAATGTCATTGCCCTCGGCCAGCAACCAGCCTTCAGGCTGAAACAGGGCCTGGAAGTGGCTGAGCAGCTGAGGCGGATGCCGGCGTGAGGGCTCCTGAAGGGTCATGGTGGGCCCCCGTGCCAGTTCGTCCAGTTGCCGGTTAAGGAAACGGTTGGTCATGGCCAGCCGGAGCGCACTGGATACCGGCAGGGCCAGCAGTGGGATAACGGCAGCATGAGATACCGGCAGCCAGAGGCGGACGTAGAGCAGCAGGAATGCGTGTGCCAGCAGCAGCGTCGCCAGGCATGCCAGGCACAGGAGAATGGTCCGTGCGGGCCTCATCCGGGGCAGGGCAAACGCAAGCATCACGATGATGGTCAGTGCCAGGCCGATGGCGACCGGGGTCGATACCCTGGAAATCAGTTCGTCCTTCACCAGGGCGGAGTAGCTGTTGGCATGAAACTCAACACCCGACATGGGCTGATTGAGCCCGGAGAAAGGCGTGGGAAGGATGTCGCCGAATCCCGGCGCGGTTGCGCCCACGAAGACGGTCTTGCCCTGGAATACCTCCGGTGCCGGAGGGCGTTCCAGTATTTTGGTGTAGGAATAGGAAGGCAGTGCCCCGGCACCACCGGCCATGGGAACTGCCCGGTATTGATGCCGCACGTTGGTGTAGGGCGCGATGTTGTCGGGTTCCTGTACCGGGAGAGCTTTGTCGGAGGCGGCCAGTGCAAGGCTGGGCCATAACTGGTCACCCAGACCGTTCAGAAGATAAATGCCCCTGGCCAGCCCGTCTTCATCCAGTTCCACATGGGCATGGCCCAGTGCTGAAGCGGCTGCAGCGAGTTCCGGAACCGGTAGCTGTTCACTGATCAGGTAATTGCGTGATGGCGGCGACAGATGCAAGGGCAGAATAACGTTGCCATGCTCGCGCATGGCTTGCGCCATCTCCTCATCATCTTTGGACGATTCCGGGAACAGGATGTCGAACACAATGGTTTTTGCGCCGGCTTCGTGGAGCTTCTCGATAAGGCGCGCATGGGTCGTTCGGGGCCAGGGCCAGCGGCCGAGATCGTCCACGCTCAACTCATCGATCGCGACGAGGACAACGTCGTCAGCGGCCTGCGACGGGTTGGCGGTGATAAGGGTGTCGTAGAGCCAGAAATCCAGCCTCTGGGGTATGGAAGTGGTCTGCAGTAGAAGCAGAATGGTCAGAAGTGGCAGGCCCAGAGTCCACGGGGTTATTTTTATTGGAAGCCAGTTCCGGGTCATGAGGCCTGCTATCGGGTATCAGAGTGTAATGGATTACTCCAGGAACAATTCCCTCCCTGGTCCCCAACGGCTTTCAAGGGGGCCATCAGAAAGGGCTTTCAGGCGCACAAAATACCGCCTTCCGGGAATCAGGCGCAAGGCCGCCGTAGTATCCGACAGCGTAGCCTCTTTAATGATGTTGTTGAAGCCGGGTTCCTCGGACAGCTGCAGGCGATACTCGGAAGCGGTGTCCACTTTCTGCCAGAATACCCGTACCTGGCTGTCCACATAGTTCACACTGATGATGCGAACCGGTGGCAGTGTGCCGTTTACCACCAGGGAGCGGGTTTCGCTGGTTGCCACGGAATTGCCGCCGGCCTCAGTCACCACTCGCCAGTAGTATTGCCCCGGTGAAAGCGGGCGTGAGGGAAGGGCGCTCTGGTCCGGGGCCCATTCACTGGTGGCAACCAGGTTGCCAAATTCCTTGTCCTCAGCAATCTCGACACGGGCCACCTCGTTCTCACCCCGGAACTGCCAGCGGAATTCCGGCATGTCGTCGTTAACTGCGGCATCGGGTTCTGGTTGCTCCAGGGTGGCTGTGCGGGCCTGCAGGTCTACCTCAACGCTCAGGATGCCGGGCATGCCTGCAATACCGCGGCTGTCCAGTGATGCCAGGTGAATGTCGTAGCGGCCATTATCCAGCAGATCGATATTGAAGCTGTCACCATTGACCCGGCTGCTGTCCATCCAGCGGCCGGACTCGGCGTCGAATATATCAACTCTGTGTGAGCTGGCCCCATTGGGTTGCCAGCTCAGCTCGGCGGGCAGCTGTTTGAGCTCCGGTGGCAGCGGATTGATTTTCGGGGCGGGCGGCAGCTGGCGGATGCTCATGCCACCAACGCCAACGGTGGAGACGCTGGCACTGTAGCCGGCAGGAATGCGGCGGGTTTTGCCGGGAGGGCCAAAGGAGACTGCCCCTTCGGTAACCCGAAGATCGGTTTTGCCGGGCCCGGTTCTGAGGGTAAACATGGTGCCCCTGACGGCCGCGACGGCAGAGGGGGTTTCAATCTCGAAGCGGGAGCCGCCTTCAATCACCGGTTTTACCTGGGTTTCGATTTCACCGCGATCCAGGCGCAGCCTGGTGTCCACCATGCCGGACTTGCCGTACTGGGTCAGCCGGTTGAACGCCAGGCGCGAATTCGGGGAAATTCTCACAATCGAGCCATCCGCCAGTTCTACGGTAGCGGTACCCGAATGGGAGAGTATTTCATCGCCAACCCGCACCAGCATGTCGCCGGTGAGGGGGCGTTTGCTGCCGTCGTTCCCGGAGATCAGTTGTACTTGGCCTGACACAGAGCGAATCCGTGCCGGGTCGGGCTGGCGCTGAAGCCAGGCCAGCGGAATGCGCAGGCTGTCGCCGCTGCCAATCGTGGCCGCATTTTCAATACCGTTGTGCTGAAGCAGCCGGTTTGCCGATACATTGCGCGCCAGCAGTGCATCGGCGATTTCATCAAGGCTTTCTCCGGGCCGAACGGTATAAATCCACTCGGGAATCGGGTTTGACTCCGCGAGGGCGTTACCTGCCTGGGAGCCACGGGTAATGGACAGCTCGGCCTGCGCGGGCAGCGCAAGCCACCCGCTGGCCAGTAGCAGGAACACGTGAAACAGAGTCCGGCTGGAGCGTTGAGTCATCTCAGGCCTGTTCCGCGGCAACTGCGTGTGCATCCGGGCCGGAGGCCTTCATGGCTTCGAGGCGGTAGCCCCGCTGATAGATGGTCTTGATCCGGAACCCATTCTCGGGGTTCAGGCCAAGCCTGCGCCGCAGTCGGCTCATGTGGGTGTCCACTGTACGGGTGTTGATGTCGCGAGCCAGGCCCCAGACACGCTCAAGGAGCATTTCCCGGGTCAGCAGACGGCCCTGGTTCTGGAACAGGAACAGGGTCAGGTCGAAGTCTTTGTCGGTGAGGGTCAGCACCTCACCATGAAGTGCGATGGTCCGTGACTGGGTATTGATTTCAAACGGGCCGTACACCAGCACTTCTTTCTCGTTATCCGGGTTGGTGCGGCGGGCCAGGGCGTTGATGCGTGCCACCAGCTCCGCTTCCCGGGCCGGCTTGGAGAGATAGTCGTCGGCACCGGCATCCAGTGCCCGCACAATATCAGCTTCGCTGTCGCGCTGGGTCAGGAATACCACCGGTATCTGCCAGTTAAGCTGGGCACGCACATGTTCCAGTACATCGATGCCGGTCATGTCAGGAATCTGCCAGTCCATCACCAGCAGATCATAACTGCGGTGGAGCACGGCACTCAGAAAAGACTGGCCCGAGGGAAAGCTGTCACAGTGGTGCCCGCGTTCAGACAGGATCGACTGAATGTGCTGTGCCTGTTCAGTTTCGTCCTCAAGCAAAGCGATACGCATTAAACGTCTCCTGACATTAAAAACCACGTCACATTATTACAAATCTGCAATTTCACTACAGTGTCGTTATGTAGTATTGCGTAAACGGAGCGCAGGCTTTCCGTTGTCGTCGTCTACTGTTTGTCGGCAGCCGGGGAAATTACTGCAGCCCCAGAACCAGCCGTTTTTACCTTTTCTGCGCACCAGCGGTGAAAAACAGTGGGGGCAGGGCACCGGTTTGCTGCTGGTGCCGTCTTCAGGCACGTTATCTTCGATGGGCCGCGTGCCCTTGCAGTCCGGAAAGCGGGTGCAGGCGTGGAAGGCGCCGAACTTGCCCTCTCGCTTTCGCATCGGGGCCCGGCATTTCGGGCAGTGGGGTTGGCCCTCCGAAAGAGGCGTGGCCTCGGCTTCCGGGCCCGGAGTGTTGATAAACCCGCGAATCTGTTCCTTCAGGTCCTCGATAAACTGTTTCGGGTTGCCTTCGCCCCGGCGGATACTTTCCAGGGTTGCTTCCCATATCGCCGTCATATCCGGTTTGCTGATGGGCCCCGGCAGGGCCTCGATCAGTGCCTTGCCCTTGGGTGTGGAGCGGATGTGGCGTTTATCCCGGTACAGGTAGTCGCGGCGAAAGAGGGTATCAATAATGGCCGCCCGGGTTGCCTCGGTACCCAGGCCATCGGTTTCCCGCAGGGTCTTGCGCAGCTCCGGGTCGCTTACAAACCGGGCGATGTTGGTCATTGCCGAGAGCAGTGTGGCATCGGTGAAATACTGCGGCGGCTGGGTTTTGCGCTCGGCGATTTCCACCGAGTCACACAGTATCGGGTCGCCTTTGCCCAGGCGTGGCAGGGGTGGCCTGGCAGCTTCCTGCCGGCCTTCCCGCTGGCGGATTTCCAGGTCTTTCCAGCCCGCCTGCACAATCGCTGTTTCAGTGGCCTTGAAGCCATGCTCGCCAATACTGATCGCCAGCTTGCCTTCCCGGTGAATGGCGTCGGGGCTGAACTGCATCAGGTAATACCGGCTGATCAGCCCGTAGATGTTCTGTTCCGCTTCGCTCAGCCGCCCGGATGGGGCCTGCCGGGCGGTGGGGATGATGGCGTGGTGGGCATCCACTTTCTTGTCATCCCATGCGTCGGTGCGGCGATTAAGGTCCGCTGCCTCACAGGCAGGCGCCAGGCCGGAGGCAACCTTGCCAATGGCCTGCAGTACTTTCTGGCGCTGGTCGAAGTGCCCCTCGGGCAGGTACCGGCAGTCCGACCGGGGATAGGTGATCAACTGGTGGCGTTCGTACAGGTTCTGGGCGGTATCCAGGACATCTTTCGCGCCCATGCGGAACAGTCGCCCGGCCTCTATCTGCAACGCTGAGAGCGACAGCGGCAGGGGAGGCGCCTCGTTGCGGTCCCGAAAGCGGGCTTCGGTGACCTTTCCCGGCCGGCCTTCCACGGCGTTGGCAATCTGCCGGGCCACATCGCCGTCCAGCAGCCGGTCGTCTTCGTCCAGGTACTGGCGGTATTCTTCCGCTGGCTGCCACCGTGCTGCAAAGCTTTGTGGGTCTGCCTCTTCATCCACGCCATGGCAGTGCGCCAGAATCCGGAAAAAGGGCCTGGGCGTGAAATTCTCAATGGTGTTGTCACGCTCCACCACCAGCCCCAGCACCGGCGTTTGTACCCGCCCCACCGAGTACACACCCTGTTCACCCTGCTGCTGATAAGAGAGGGTGTAAAAACGGGTGAGGTTGATGCCATACAGCCAGTCGGCCCGCTGACGGGCCAGGGCGGAATGGGAGAGACGCCGGAATTCCCGGTTATCCCTGGGGCTGTCGATGGCCCTGGCCACGGCGGCGGGTGTCAGGTCATTGATCAGGATGCGCTGCACGGGGCAGGTGGCGCCGGCGTATCGGATCACCTCATCCACCAGCAGTTGCCCTTCCCGGTCCGGGTCGCCGGCGTGGATAATGGTGTCTGCCTTGCGGATCAGGGACTCAAGTACGTTCAGTTGCTGGCGCACGCTGTCCTTGGGATGCACTTCCCAGCGTCCGGGAAACAGGGGCAGATCTTCCTGGCGCCATTTCTTCCAGCGAGGGTCGTACTGGCCAGGCTCTGCCGGTTCCAGCAGGTGGCCGATGCACCAGCTGACGGTGCAGGCATTGCTTCCCTCGCCACAGCGAATCCAGCCCGTGCCCTTCTGATGGGGGGCGGGAAGCGCGGCGGCAATAGCACGGCCCAGGCTTGGTTTTTCAGCAATATATAGGCGCATAAGTCGGAAGCAGTTTTCGGCTGGGGGTGGAAGATGGCGCTTTGTCCCGATCCTGTCAAGGTAACACAGCGCTACGTGTAGTAGACTGTTCCGTAACACATTCAATCAGGAGCAGGCCTGTTTATGTCTTTACAACAAGCCATTGAGCAAAAGCTCGCAAATGCTTTCGACAGCCAGCATCTGATGGTTGAGAACGAGAGCCACAAACATAACGTGCCCCCGAATTCGGAAACCCACTTCAAGGTGACCCTGGTGGCACCGGAATTCGAGGGGCAGGGCAAGGTGAAACGGCACCAGTCCATCTACCGCGTACTGGCCGAGGAAATGGCCGGGGGCGTGCATGCACTGGCGCTTCACGTGTACTCGCCTCAGGAATGGGAAGCGTCTGGCCAGGAAGCACCGGAATCACCGAACTGCATGGGTGGCTCGAAGAAGGATCCGGCCTTTGCCCAGGGAGGTGGCGAATGAGCCAGTTTTTCCAGATTCACCCGGTATCGCCCCAAAAACGCCTGATCAACCAGGCCGTGGATATTCTGCGCCGGGGTGGGGTGATTGTGTACCCCACGGACTCAGCCTATGCCATTGGCTGCCAGTTGGATGACAAGCAGGCGGCAGACCGGATCAAGCGCATCCGTAAGCTGGATGACAAGCACAACTTCACCCTGATGTGCCGGGATCTTTCCGATATCGGTGTGTTTGCCAAGGTGGATAACACCCAGTACCGCCTGCTGAAAACGTTCACCCCGGGGGCCTACACATTTATCCTGGATGCCACCAGTGAGGTGCCAAGGCGCCTGCTGCACCCCAAGCGTAAAACCATTGGGATGCGGGTTCCGGACAACGCCATCGTGCAGGCGCTGCTGGCGGAACTGGGTGAACCTATCATGAGCAGTACGCTGATTCTGCCGGGGGAAGAAGACCCGATGACCGACCCGGAGGATATCCGGGATGCCCTGGAGCATGAACTGGATCTGATCATCGATGGCGGCTTCTGCGGCCTGGAGGCGACCACCGTGGTCAATATGACCGGACCCGCGCCGGAAGTGACCCGTGTGGGCAAGGGCGATCCGGAACCTTTCCGGGTCTGACGGGATCAGGCCCGGGTATTCAGGCTGAGAGCAAAGTTCCTGCGGTCTGAATAGCCGGTGGCCTGATCGCTGCTGACGGTCTGGCGCATGCTGTCATAGCGGTGGGCGAGGTCCTGCAGACCGTTGAACTGCTGGTTGTCGCTGACAAGGGTGTCCAGCAGTGAGTTATTCACACCATAGGCCTTGTTCAGCTTCAGCGCGTTGTCCACGAAATGCAGGGTGGGTTCGCTGGCGCTGAGCCGGCTGAATGCTTCCCGGAACGGTTTGCTGTTATTCAGATCCTGCTCGATACGGGCCCGGGTCTGTTCCGGCATTCCCGATGACAGGCTGATCTTGCCAGCGTTATCCTTTGACACTTCCACGCTGGTTGCCGGGTTGAGTTTGTACTCGGCAAGTTTGTGCCGCAGCGTTTCCCGCATATAGGCAAGGTCCTGCCCGACGGTTTGCCTGTATTCCGCCATTGAGAGCCTGGCGGATTTAGGGCGCGCGGCCTCGGAACTGGCCCGCTCTGAAAGAGTGAAACGGTCATCGGTGGCGGAAGCCGGTGGCTCTGGCGCTGCAGGCTTTGCGGCAGTGTTGCCCGGCGCAGACGACGGGCGTTTTTCCATGGCCTGCTGGAACTGGGTACTGGCTTTGATCAGCGATGTAAGCAGCGACATGGCTCTTTCCCCTCCCGCGGTCACCGAAGAAATTTTGACGATTGTCTCTGCTTAAGCACAAAGCGGGCCACTGGTGAGTGGAATCGTCGGAAGAGTCATTGCCTGCCATCTGATCTGGATCATGAAACCTTTATCCCCGGTGATTTAAAGTTCCCTCTGGTTACCCATCACCCGTAACCGGGCATCACTGATTCCTGCATTTTCCGTAGCTGAGCTGTTATGAGAAAAAACCAGTCCATCCGTTTTGTTTTGCTGTTTGCCCTTGCGGGCGCCTTTTCCCTCATCCTTGTTCTTACCCTGCTGTATGGCAATCACTCCCAGCGCCAGCATCTTGAGGACTATACCGGGCGGTATGTCGAGGGCCTGTCCAAGTCCTACTTTGACGCGCTCAATACCATGATGGTTACCGGCACCATCAACAATCGCCAGATGCTCAGGGAGAAGGCCACTGCGCCGGAAGATGTTCTTGATGTGCGGGTTATCCGCAGTGAACAGCTGAATGAAATGTTCGGCTCGGGCGATGATGACGAGCAGACCCGCGGCGAGCTGGAAGCTAAAGCTTTAAGTGGTGAGCGTGTCGAGCAGGTTTCGGATGGGGAAGACGGGCGGGTCTACACGCTGATCGAGCCAGTCCGGGCCATGGAGGATTACCAGGGAGTGAACTGCCTGGGCTGTCATCAGGCCAGCGAGGGGGAAATTCTGGGCGCCATCCGGGTTGATTACTCACTGGCGGAAGGGGACGCGCGCCTGCAACAACAGCTTCTGACCAGCGGCGGCATCCAGGTTGTGATTTTTGTGCTGGCGTTCTTCATGACCGCAGCGGTTCTGGGAAAGCTGGTGACCTCCCGTTTGCGCCGGCTTCACGACAGCATGGAAACCATTGCCGCCAACTCCGACCTGACCATCGAGCTGGATGTGTCCCGCGATGATGAAATCGGTTCAGTCGCCCGTGCTTTCAACCGCATGATGGCCAGAATCCGCGAGAGCATGAATACGGTGATGGACAACGCCGGCCGTGTAGAGCAGGCCGCCCGCAGTATTGCCGGCAAAGCCGAAACCACCGAGCGTGAAGTACTGGCTCAGCGAGACAACACCGACCAGGTAGCCAGCGCCACCACCGAAATGGCCGCCTCGGCGGTTCAGGTGCGGGAAAATGCCGTCAACACCACCCGCAAATCCGCCGACACCGCGGATTCCGCCAACAAGGGCGAGACCCTTGCCCGCAACGCCGTTGAGGGCATAGAGGCACTGAACACCGAAGTACAAAGTGGCGCCCAGCGTATTCAGCAGCTGGATGAACGCACCAGCCAGATGACCGACATGCTGGAGGTCATCTCCAATATCGCCGACCAGACCAATCTGCTTGCGCTGAATGCTGCCATAGAAGCGGCAAGGGCCGGTGAACATGGCCGCGGGTTCTCTGTGGTGGCGGACGAGGTACGGGCGCTTGCCTCGCGTACCCAGGATTCCACCGAAGAAATCCGCAAGACCATCAATGGCCTCAAGGGCGAAGTGGTGGACTGCGTGGCCACCATGCGCCATGCCTCTGAAATGGCAGAGCAACAGGTGCAGGCGATACTGAACGTGGAATCGGAACTGCAGACCATAGCCAGTGCGGTGCGTGAAATTACCGATCTCAACCAGGAAATGGAAAGTGCCGCCAACGAGCAGAGCGAGGTTTCCGAGTCCATCAATCACAACGTGATTGAAATCAGCCGCTCAGCGGAGCAGACCTCCGGAGATGCCCGGGAAACCGCCCGGATAGCCAGTGACCTGCTGGCTATGGCGGAAACTCTGAGAAAAGCGATCGAGCAGTTCCGGCTTGATCAGAAATGAGGCGGTTATTGCCCCGGCATGGAAAGAATCGAAAGCAGTACGGTAGTGGTAATAATCGGTCTGTTCACTGGTCGCCCCCCTGATGATCTTGCCGGTCTGGAATAAGTACATAACATGATCGAACCCAGTAAACTGAGCCAGCGCAGGGTCAAGATGATGCGTGGGTGTATGCTGATGTGAAACAGGAGGCTGCTATGAAAACCCTATTGCAGGTTGATTTTGCCTTTCCCGGGCCCTTTGGCAGAGATATGACTAATGCCATGAAGGAACTTGCCGAGTCCATCGCACAGGAGCCCGGCTTTATCTGGAAGGTCTGGACGGAAAATCCGGACACCAAGGAAGCAGGTGGTATTTACCTGTTTGAGGATGAAGCCAGCGCCAGAGCCTACCTGGAGAAGCACACAGCCAGGTTGAAGGGTTTCGGAATTCCGGAGGTGAATGGAAAGCTGTTCCGGGTAAACGAAGCGCTGTCTGCGATTGATAATGGGCCGGTTTGATAGCGCGCTTGAAGGCCAACAACCCTTCAAGCAGGCATAGCAATAGGCCTCAAATTACGGCACTGCTGGCGCAGGCGTGGTTCCGGTGGTCAATGATGGCGAGATTGAATTCAGATAATTGAGCCCCGCTTCGTGGCCCTGCCGGTAACCAAGTTCCAGCAGGGCCGGTTTGCGTGTCAGGCGGCCTACCGGAAAATCTTCCGGTGGCGCAATCACACGGATGTGGCAATCTTCAGGCGGGTTCTGGATGAATTCCAGGGTTGCGTTGTAGCGCTCTGAGCGAAGCAATGTGGCCTCGGACAACGCTGGATATTCCCTGAATATCCGTTTGGGTACGGAAGGGAACCTTGGTGGTTTCTTGCGGTAGCCGGGCGGGCGTGACAGCACCACGGTAATGTCTCGGGCGCCGTCCTCATAGGCTTTGAAAACCGGAATGGCGTCAGCCACACCTCCGTCGGTCATGGGCTCACCACCTACCATCGGATAATCCCGGTAGGCGATAGGTATGGCGCAGGAAGCGGTCAGCACGTCGTGCATATTGCTTTCATCCATCCGGTAGTAATGCGCTTGCCCGGTTCTGGCCGAGGTTGTCACAACCCACAGTTCTGTCGCTCCAGACAGATAGTTTTCCAGATTCAGTGGGATGTCGCTGAAGGACTGTCGCCAGAGCCAGTGCACATCACACAGATGTCCTCCCCGCGCAAACCGTTTCCAGTCAATAAAATCCGGTTGGCAGGCATGGCCGGTGATGATTTTGTGGTTACGTCCATGATCTCCCGCCAGATAGCCAATCAGATTGGTGGCGCCAGCTGATACGCCATAGGCGCGCGAAAACGGCTGGTAGTGGTGTTCAAGGAACGAATCGAGAACGCCCGCCGCAAATATGCCGCGCATGGCGCCCCCTTCCACAACAAGAGCAGATAACATTGGTTTACCCCTTGATCGCCAGGATGCGCCTGGCGCCATTCAATACAATGGCGCCCACAATGGCGCCGATAATCAGGTCCGGGTAATTGGAACCGGTCCAGGCAACGAGCGCCCCGGCCAGGATAACACCCAGATTGATTACCACATCGTTGGCTGAAAATATCCAGCTGGCCTTCATGTGAGCACCACCATTCCGGTGCCTGTAAATAAGCAGCAGGCAAACGGTATTGGCAACAAGGGCCACAAATGCGATCGCCATCATCCAGAGTGACTCGGGCTCACTGCCGAACAGAAAACGCCTGCCCACCTCAACGAGCACCCCGAGTGCAAGAATGAGCTGGAGAATGCCGGCAACATGGGCTGCCCGCACCTGCATTCTAACGCCATGGCCGACGGCGTACAGTGCGAGACCGTACACGGCTGCGTCGGCAAACATATCCAGGGAATCGGCAATGAGCCCTGCGGACTGGGCAATCAGGCCCATCGTCATCTCAATCAGGAACATCAGGCCGTTAATGGCCAGCAGTATCCACAGGGTACCCGATTCATCAGCCTGTTCGCTTTTGGAGGACAGGCCGGCGCTGAGAGCTTCCGAATCCGCCGCGCGGGTCTCCTGCAGCGAGGCTCCCAGATCAAGCGTTGCCAGTTTCCGGGTGATGGGGTCGGCGTCTCCATTATGGAGAACTTCCAGTGTGCGGCCGGACAAGTCGAATGAAAGCGCCTGGATGGTGTCGAAACCACCTAGTACCATACGGATCATCCGTTCTTCCGACGGGCAGTCCATTTTGGGCACCTTGTAGATGCTGAGCCAGTCAGCAGAAGACACGGAACTCTGGGAAGGGGGCGTGTTTTTCGGGTCGGATACTTCGCAGCTACACTGGTCGTCACACGCTTTACTCATTCCTGCACTCCGGTTGTTGATCTGGATACGATAATTTAAAACCCCGTAGTGGCTACAGGGTCAATAGGAGAATAGGATCTGGCTACCTGGCTGACAGTTGTCACGATATGCATTCTGGGGGCCATGTCTCCCGGGCCGTCTCTGGCTATTGTGCTGAAACAGACGCTGACCGGCGGCCGTAGAAACGGCATGGTTACGGCAGTCGCCCATGGGCTGGGGGTAGGTGTTTATGCCTTTCTCAGTATCCTCGGCCTGGCTGCCATCATTACTGCGTCGCCGCTTGCATTTTCAGTTCTGCAGTGGGGTGGTGCGGGCTATCTGGCATGGCTTGGCGCCAAGGGTCTGTTAGCCAGGCCCAGGGATGATGGACCATTACCGGAAGCCCCCACAACCGCAAGCGCCGCCCGGGACGGTTTCCTGGTTGTGCTTCTGAACCCCAAGATCGCCGTATTTTTCCTGGCCCTGTTCAGTCAGGTGGTGGGAACCGACACCAGCATGCTCGCCAAGTTGGGCTACGCGGCTACTGCAATGGTTATCGATGGTAGCTGGTACCTGTTCGTCACCTGGGTGTTCTCGAACCAACGCTGGCTTCACCTGTTGCGCCGCAAAGCTATCTGGTTCGAACGTCTGTTTGGTGTCGTTCTGCTGGGGCTGGCAGGCCATCTGGTGTTCGGTATTCTGGGTGGGACATGAATTCACCAGAGGAACGTCCGTTTATTCTGATCCGGCTGGTCAAATGTATTTCTGATAAGCTCCTTTCCAGGCCTGCCTCCGCGGCTTGAGACTGACATCGGAGCCAGATTCGTATGAACAGACAATCCGCTCGCGCCACCGTTGCTGCCCTTCTGATGGTGTCCTCGGCCGCTGCCATGGGGGACTGGACGCTGGATATAGAAACCGGTGCCCTTGGTTTCACCCGCAACGATGTTCAGATTCCCAATGACAGCCAGGGTGATCGCTTTGACCTTCTAGACCTGACAGGCAAAGGCCCCGATCCATACCTGCGCCTGAAGCTCGAACGTGACTGGGGCGAACGACACACCGTGACAGGCCTGTATGCACCTGTGCGGACGAGCGGTACCGGTACCTTTGACACCGATGTAAACTTTGCCGGGGAAACCTTCATCGCCGGCTCTGCGGTCCGGGCCAGCTACGAGTTCAATACCTACAGGATCGGCTATCGTTACACTTGGCGAGAGACCGATCGCTGGCGACTGCGGATTGGTGGCTCATTGCTGATCCGCGATGCCAACATCCGTCTGCGGCAGGATGATCGCTCCGCTGACGATCCCGATCTGGGCTTCGTGCCTTTGCTGGCCTTTGAGGCAACCCGCTTCCTGACTCCGCGCTGGTCTGCCGAACTGGATGTGGAAGGCCTGGGCGCACCCCAGGGCCGGGCCATCGACGCCAGCGTCAGCCTTAACTACCAACTGAAGGAGGATCTCAGCTTGCGGGCCGGATACCGGACGTTAGAGGGAGGAGCAGATAACAGCAGCGTATATACCTTCGCCTGGTTGCACTACGGGCTAGTGGGCGTGAGGTACGGGTTTTGATTGCGGATGGTATCCGGGTAATGGTACCCCGGCAGGACTATAATCAATGGCTAACCAGTTGAAAGATATTTGATAAAAGAAATATTAATATCCTTTGTGTCCCCAAATATACCCCCCAAAAAAAGGTTCTGCCACCGGGGTGAGTCCTGGTGCCAGAAACTAGCTATTCGAATGATCGCATCCTACCAATTGCAGTCTGCACTGTTGTAGGGTCCCTCAAGCCCGAAAAAATCCAGAGGTCTCCCGACCGCCTTTGCTCGAATTTTCGGGAGGAGCTTGTAGTAAAGGTAGCCGGCGGTTTTTTTGCTCCCTGTGTTACATTGCTATGTTCCCATCGGCGCCCTAGTATAAGCCCAGCAATACAAATCAGCATCCAGGAAGGTGCGAGTGCACAAAACGTATATCCCATTCGTTCGAGTAAGCTGAATTTGACTACCCGTACCGACAGCCCCGCCTCACGCTGGCTATTAATCCTGCTGCTGCTTATCGCAGGGTATTTCTTTCATGAGTTCCTTGTGCCTGTTCTTGGGGCGCTGATTATCGGCTTTGCAAGCTGGCCGATCTATCGCCGTCTTCATGAAGCGGTCAGTGGCCGTGATGGGCTGGCGGCCAGTATTGCTGTGTTAACGGTTATGGTTGTCCTGATCGTACCTTTGTCGATGGCTTTCACGTTTGCGTTCGATGAGGTTAAAAGTTGGGTGGAGTGGCTGATTGAGGCTAATCGCGATGGCGCCCCCATGCCCGACTGGTTGCGGACCCTGCCCCTGGTTGGCGAGTATCTCACTCCATACTGGCTGGAGCATGTCGACCGGCCACAGGCACTCAGTGAATTGGCTGTTCTGTTCAGTGGCGAGCAACTTGGCAATATCTACCGTTGGCTGTTGGCACTGAGTACTCAGGCATTTCATCTCCTGCTGATTCTGGTGTTCATGCTGATCACCTTGTTCTTCGTGTTCAAGGATGGCTACGTGATCGCAGCCCAGCTTGATCGGGTAGGGTCGTCAGTTCTGGGTGAGCGATGGGGGCGTTTTTCCCGAATGGTGCCTGCGACAGTCAGCTCGACGGTCACTGGTATGGGGCTGGTCGCCCTGGGAGAAGGGGTTGTATTGGGCACCGCGTACTGGATCGCAGGTGTTCCCTCGCCAGTGGCTCTTGGTGTTCTCACCGGGTTCATGGCATTGATTCCGGGCGGTGCCCCGCTGGCTTTCACTCTGGTGTCGATCTACCTGGCGGCTACTGGCGACATCATTGAAGGTGTGGCGCTCTTTCTGTGGGGATCGGTCGAACTATTTGTTGTCGACAAAACTATCCGGCCGACGCTGGTGGGTGGTCCGATCAAGCTGCCTTTCCTGCCCACGTTTTTCGGTCTCATTGGTGGCGTGACCACGATGGGTATCGTTGGCCTCTTTATCGGTCCCGTACTTATGGCATTGTTGGTCGCGATCTGGCGGGAGTGGCTTTATAGCCTGTCCGGCCCGACGACCAATCCTGAACAAGAGGGCAGCTGAACATTGCTGGGTGATATTCACTGGACCGAACTTGTAAGATGCCAGTATATTTAACACCTTTCTGGTAACCAATGGAGTACTGTGTGGACCCTGAGCCCGGCCGATTACGTAGACCGTTCTTCCTCACCTTTGATCGAGGGAGGGCGGTACGATGATTGGCACCGTCCTGACCTTGCTGCTGGGCATCCTTATTATTCTCGCGATCATCGCGGCCAATGGCTATTTCGTCGCCCAAGAATTCGCCTACATGGCGGTGGATAGAACCAGGTTAGCAGCGTCAGCCGCTTCCGGTGATGATTCGGCAAAGCGGGCCCTCGAAGTAACCAAACGTACCAGCTTCATGTTATCCGGCGCACAGCTTGGAATAACCGTGACCGGACTGATGGTAGGCTATGTGGCCGAGCCGCTGGTGGGTGAGTCCATGGGGATTCTGCTGCAGGGTACCGGGATGTCGATTGAAACCGGCATTGCCGTCGGTACGGTATCGGCGCTGGTCGTGGCGACGGTGGTTCAGATGGTTGCCGGCGAGCTTTATCCGAAAAACCTTGCCATTGCCAACCCGGAGCCACTCTCCCGTAAGCTCGCGCGCTCCACGTTGATCTACATGTCGGTGTTTGGCTGGATCATCAGTTTCTTTGACAAGTCCGCCAATCTTCTCCTCCGCGCAGTTCGAATTGAACCGGTTCATGACCTTGACGTAAGTGCGTCTGAGGACGATCTGCCGCACATCATCGCCAACTCCCGTGACAGCGGTGATCTGCCGATTGAGCTGTCGTTGATGATGGATCGCATCCTGGACTTCCCCCAACGCGATGTTGAGCACGCGATGGTGCCCCGTTCACAGGTGGATTGGGTCGAACCGGACACTACCCTGGAAGAACTCCGCAGTCTTATGGCGCAAGCCCACACCCGCTATCCGGTGATTGACGATGACGATGCCCCGGTAGGCGTTGTCCATCTGGCCGATGTACTTGCACGCATGGAAGCAGGGCAGGCCGACGATACCGTGGCCTCGGTGATGCGCCCGGCGACGGTGTTACCGACATTGATGCGGCTGCCTGATGCACTGGAGCATTTGGTGACCTCCACCAATCAGCTGGCCTGTGTCATTGATGAATACGGCGGCTTTGCCGGCGTTCTCACTATCGAAGACCTGGCGATGGAGATTGTCGGGGAAATAACGGACGAGCACGATGTTGAGGTCACCGAGGCGGTGGTGTCCGAAGGCGACAACACCTGGTTCATGGAGGGCGATGTGCATCTTGACGAGGTTGAGCGCGCCATAGGCTTTGGCCTGCCTCGAGGTGATGTGGAGACGATTGCCGGTATGTTGATTGCCGAGGTCGGAGCCCTTCCTGCGGAAGGTGACACTGTGAATGTTGATCTGCCGGTAGATCCCGCCGAGTTGGTATCCGATGAGCCTGTACGGCGACGGCTTGAAGTAGCTGTTTTGCGTATCGAGCGGCATGTGCCTACGGAAGTACGTGTAAAACTGGTCGAAGTGCCCATGACTGAGGATGACCAATGAACGATCCACTGATCGTCACCCTGGTGACTGTCGCCCTTATCGTCCTGAGCGGCTTCTTCGTAATCATCGAGTTCGCGCTGCTTGGTGCGCGCCGGCACCGGCTAGAGGAAATGGCAGCATATAGCCCCTCTGCCCGGGCTAGCCTGAGGGGTATGAACGATCTCACGCTAATGCTGGCTGGTGCACAGCTGGGTATTACGTTTTGCACTTTTGCGCTAGGCGCGGTCACCAAGCCAGCTGTCGACTACTGGCTCGGCCCGGTTCTGCTCACCCTGGGTTTACCAGACTGGGCAGCCGGCGGAGCAGCGTTCGGTCTGGCGCTGTTCGTTGTTACCTTCCTGCACCTGGTGGTAGGAGAGATGGCGCCCAAGTCCTGGGCGATTGCGCATCCGGAAAAGTCGGTACTCGCAATCGGCCTGATTGCCAGGGCATACATCTGGCCGTTACGCCCGCTATTGAATTGGATCAACCGGCTCGCCAACCGCCTGGTCCGGGCTTCCGGGGTGGAGCCGGTTGAAAGTGCTGCCGTCGGAGGGCAAGACATCGAAACCATTCGCCAACTGGTTGAGCACTCAGGAGAGGTGGGTACTCTCAAGCCCCAGATTCAGCAACAACTGGCCGGCCTGATCGATCTGGGCTCTCTGCCCGTTGAATCCCTGGTAACCGAAGGGGAGTCGCCGGTTCAGGTTGACCCGAGCGCCACGGTAGCTGACGTTCGAGCCGCGGCTATGGAGTCTGGCCACCTGCGAATTCTGATTCCCGGAACGAAAGGTCTTAAACCCCTTGTAGTCCATGTGCGCGATACACTCCTTGAGCCGGAGGACCGCCCAGCTCGCGAGGTTGCCCGTAAGGCTTTTGTGCTCGATTCAAAAACTCCGGTTTACGAAGCCCTGGCGCGTATGCGTAAGGCCAGCGTTCAACTGGCAGTGGTCAGGCGCGATGGGGAAATGGTGGGAGTGGTCACACTGGCCGACATTCTCAAGCGCGTTCTGCCGGCTGCCACAGCCGCCTGAGGTGACGGCTCGATGGTCTGTAGTCGTTCCGTTCCCCATCGTAGCCATTTTCTCCAGTAGCGCTATCAACCGTGCTGGTTGAGCCGAGTATTACACGCCAGGTCGGCGTCACAAGGCGATATCCCAACGATCGTATTACCGGCGGCTCAGGATGAGCAGTAATACCGCCTGGAGAAACGGGTAGCCAAGGCTGGCGAACGGATTCGGGATGTTCATAGGCCTTCAATCCCGATACTGGCGAACCCGTGGTTAACTTCAAACTGGATAAGCCGCCGTCACATCGGTTGAGCCCACAGCGGAGTTTCTGGGGTATCCTTCAGCGTTTGGGGCATAAAGCTAACCATAGTGGGGTCATTTCAGTTTGCACCCCCAGTTGTACCCCCAAAGACTATGGCTGAGCATGGATATCAATGGATGCTGATGGACTAGTGATAAGTTAAAACGTGTATAAAAAACGGCAGGTTGCGGGATTTTTTGGGTCTTGGTGGAAAAGTGGTTGGTACCCCCGGCAGGGTGGGTGGGATAGACGGTCTAGTTTTGCAATGTCGTCCGCCAGCGGCTGGACAGGAAATCGGTTCACGCTCTTGGCTTCTGGTCACGACGGTGGGCCTCCGTCGTCGCGAGATTGGCCTGAGAGGCTATCCCGATGTGAGCCTAGGAGAGGCGCGAGAGCAGGCCCGCCAGAAGAAGGAGGATATCCGCAATGGCGTGGATCCTGTTGAACAGAATCAGGAGCGAAAGGCCAGAGACCGTGAGCGCCAGCGGAAACAAGTCACCTTCGGAGAGCTCGCGGAGGAATATTACAAGATTAAAGAGGTCACTTTTCGCGGCAAGAACCCGCAGCGGCAGCGAAACCGCCTACGGAAGTCGATTGATCGATGTCTGCTGGAGATTGGTGATACCCAAATCGGCGACCTCACCGTTGAGGACGTCGTACGAGTTCTGAATCCGCTATGGACCACCCAAACACCGACGGCCACCAGAATTCGTCAGACTATTGCCCAAGTCTGGAAGCTGGCGGCATCTCGCAACTTGGTTTCCGGGAAGAATCCTGCAGATTGGGACGACAATCTGGATGGCTGGCTGCCACCGGCAAAGCGTATCCATCACACTAAGCATAAACCTGCGATGCGGCATCATGACTTGCCTGAGTTTATGAAATTCCTGCTGGAGCGAGACACGACGCCCGCCCGAGCATTGGAATTTCAAATACTGACTATCGCTAGACCGACAGAGGTTCAATTTGCTGAATGGCCGGAAATCAATCTCGACGAGGGAACTTGGACGATTCCAGGCTCGAAAATGAAGAATAGGAACCCGAATGAGCTCCACGTGGTGCCTTTGGTGCCAAGGGCAATAGAAATCCTCCGGAGCATGCCTCGGTCCGGACGATACGTATTTCCGGGTTACAAAGAAAAAGCGCAGATCAGCGAGAACGCGCTGAACAACACTGTGAAGGCAGTTCATCAAGAGTCTTTGAAGGCTGGCGGCAAAGGATTTATGGACCCTCGGTATAACAAGATCGCGTGTGCACATGGAATGAGAAGCTGTTTCAAGAATTTTGCTGCAGCCAAGACAGATTTTGATGATGTGGTCTCCGAGCTCAGTTTGGCGCATCTGGAAAGCGATGAGACCCGCGCAGCTTATCTGAGCGAACAGATCTTGGATCGTCGCTTGCAATTGCTCAACGCCTACGCCAGGTATGCATACACAGGAAAGTTGCCACGGAAACGCCGGCAAAAGGATTATTAACCATAAATCCTGAGTTTCTGCAGTTTTCTGGCAATTACACGCCCCAACCGCCCCTTGTTACCGATTAACTTATTGAGTACCAATTAATCGGAATGAGGTACATAACGTGTTTTACAGCATCAAAGAAGTCAGCAATCGTTACGGCGTTTCTCCCAAGTCCACCTGGCGTTGGATTCGTGAAGGGCGCTTTCCGAAACCAGTCAAGCTCGCCCCCAAGACTGCGAGGTGGCGAGAGGCTGACCTGCAAGCCTATGAGGACGGTCTGGACAGTTAATGGTCCAGAAATTCGACGGCAGAAACATATTGGTTAATGGCGGGTTCTGTTTGTTTCGAACCCGCCACACAGTATCGCTCTTTTCATTGCATCATGGTTACGCTGGCCCTTGGTTGACCTGTTTTTTCGGAACAGGGGGTGGGTTGGCGGGAAGCAAGCGCGCTGTTTCTTCTCCCTCTCAGCTCGACGCTGCAGTGCCAGTTTCTCTCGTTCAATCTCTTCCTGATGTAATTCCTGCTTGAGTTGGCGTAATACCGCTTTGGCGTTCGATGCGTTACCAAGCTGGCGGGCCAAATTCCTGCATGCCTCCACGTTGCCTGCTCGGGCACCCCGGGCGAGCGCCAGAAGGTGAGGGAGGTTTTTGGGTTCCAATATGCCGGCTTTCATACGTTCGTTCCTCAGGCTTAATTGTTGGTTGACCTTCAGCAACATTGATTTATCGACGCTTCAAAGCCTAGTGGAGGATGATGGCCATAAACCTTTTGAAATGTGATCAAATGTGGCAGCGTCTGAATTTCAGGGCTTTGTCGCCACAGTATCGAGGAGCATATGAAGAACAGAATCAGGGTTACACTTCCGCCACTCGATGTGTTCTTCCTTCCGCACGTGTCTGATTTTCTGCGAATCGCGCTCGGCGACTCAGGCTCATTTCCCCGTTTGGTAAAGACAATGGCGAATGCTGCCGGGGTTAAGGCACCGCATCTGAACACGTTAAAGAAAGCTGAGCAGAAGCCAGTAACACCCAGCACCGCGATGAAAATTAAACGCGTCTGGCACGCAAGTATTCCCAACAAGCAATTCCTAGAATTGATCGAAGCTGCAGTGGAGCCCTGGAACGGCCTCCAATTGAAGAACAATGGCTCCTCGTGGGTGGCTGCACTGGCGGGTGCTGAGAAGTCGAAAATTGGCTCGGCCCTCAAGGGATCCAGAGTTGCCAGCTTCCTTGAGAAGCGGATGGTCCAAGAGAAGGCTTTTCTCGATTGGGTCAAACAGGAGACCAGCCGACAACCGAATGAACAGCATAACCCCACCGTCTGGATTCGACGGGGTCAAGAGTTCTTGAGGAAGCACACCCTGGTGGATCCGGAACTCATCTTCTTGATCGCCGAGATCGACCACACAGCCAGAAATCCAGAAAGCGCAGAGTGGCGCAAGGGAAAGAGCATACTGCACTTGGTTAACCACCAATTGCGAGTCGATTTCTGCTACACGCTGCTCTGTGAGTTAGCTTTGGACGTGGCCGATTATCTTGTTGCACATGGGGCGTATGAAACGCACAAACAACAGTTGGTCGATCAGGGATTTGTGGGAGATATTGCTCCCCGAGCATCGGCTCAGGAAGCTCCGTCTGAAAAGGACAGACCTCTAATTCGGCTATTTGAGGTTTGGAAATATCGATTGTCTGCGCTCAATGGTGGTGACTTCAGCTATAGACGAATGGCCAGCTACTTGCCTTTGCCCGGAGACTGCTCTGAGGAAGAGTTTGCTTCTCGTGCATCTGAAACCCCTGCGGATCATAAGTACGGAAAGCTGAAGCGCTGGCGCAAAGGCACGATTCCCGATTTATCCGATTTTGAAACATTCATTGCCAGGCTCTGTGCTGGCCACGACTCAGACCATTATCTGGCGTGGATGAAAGCTCAGGTTGCGCTGGCATGGGGGCGATTGATCGATGAGGAAGAAGAGGCCCTTGCCTCAATTTTCACTACGCATCCAGATCTTCAATGTTTCAATGCCATCGGGTCCTACAGTACATATTGGAACTGTTATCAGAAACAGGCCGCCGACATTTCAGCGGCCTGATCTTGCATCGCTATTTACCCTTGGAAGGGGCATTCCCTCGGCCTCCTCCAGATGGCCGGCCGGTTGTGCTTGGCCAGTTGCCACCCGGATGACCGTTGGAGGGGCGAGAACTTCCTTTACCTTTTGACATAGGAATCTACTCCAGTTCTTGAGTGTGTTTTAAGGGGTTGGATCGCGAGGCACTACTGTTTGGTTAGATGCCAACCCGTTTGGTAGGGGCATTCATATACCCGCAAATGAATGTGGTTTTCGCAACCAATGATCTTTGCCCGAGCCTCTGCTCCCGCCTTAGTTGAATACAGCTCCTTGGTTTCTCCGTCGCTATCGGTGCAGAACTCGCAGGGTTTACTGGGTGTGTATCGCTCCTTGGGGGTTAGATGCCAATGTTGGCATTGAGGACAACGGTAATATGTGAATTCTTGACCGTAGAACAGGCTCGCATGGTCGGAAGCGCTCCAAGCCTCATATTCACAGTCGTAGGCTGCCAGTGGTTTGCCTGTTCGTTTGCTGACGCAACTGTCGAATGTGTGTCTCATCGGGTACTCCAGTTCAGATTGTGGATTTGCGTTTTCCAGGCAATGAGCTCTCTCATCACCTAACGCGATCATCGGAAATCTGAACCAGTGCCGGGAGGGGGCTCGGCCTGTGAAATTTTTCAAAGGACCGCACCCGAACAATCGGACGATCGTTTATCGACGATTTCGTGACCTGGTTTTCGTCACTCGTGAAACCACTCGCCGCCCTCCGCGTATCCGGTCCTGGACCAAGCCCAGGTAACCGAACCAATGCCGGTCTTTCCCCAGAGCCTTAATCATGAGCCGCATGGCACGGGTGTAATCAGCCATTGTTTTCGGTGCCAGGCCTTCGTTGTCGAACCAGGCCTCCCTCACATATTTCAGGTGCTTCAGCTTGATCTGATTGCAGTATCGGACCTCTGGAAACTGGACCTCAATAGCGTTTGCCATCGCCTGGATCCGTTGGATCGTTCAATTTTTAGTCGCATCAGAGGCACCCTTCTTCCATTTAATGTGCTGCGTAATGTCCCGGATATTCATTAGTAGCCCCCGATGTAGGAAGAGGCCACTTAGGTACGACCATGCCCCAGCAAGCGAGCGACCGTTTCACGGGCAATACGATCCAGTACTCGATCCCCGATAGGGGCGCGGAGGGGGCTGGGCCCCCGCACGATTTCTTCGTAAATGTCCTGAGCGAATCCACAGCGCAATTCCCGGAAGGAAGGAATCCCGCACTTTTTAAGGATTCTCCTGCAGCGCCCGAGCTCTCGACGGTAAAAGCTAATCGCGTTGTCTGTTTCCGACAGCAGACACGAGGAACCTGCAGGCCGAACGGAGAGAGCGAATTCAAGTGCCTCGCGCTGAAACTCATCTGCTTTGATTGTCCGGCTTCGGCAACGTCTACCCCCTTTTGTTCCTTCAAGAATGGCGGCGGATCCGGTTTCTGTTACCTCCTCCATCATCCGGTTCAGGTCCTGCAGAATGGACTCATTCGCTCTCATTCCCCAGGCGCGGGATAGCAGAACCACGGCAGCTCCGCGCTCGTGGCCGGACGCGATCATAAGATCTGCTGCGGTCTTTGTATCCGCTATGTCCGCCTGAATCTCAGTTTTACGGACGTTAGACCTGGCTACGCCGAGCGCTTTGCGAGCGGACAATTGCAACTTCTCATCTCGACGCATCGCGTACAGACAGGTGTTCACCGTCGAGATGAGATTGTGTGCATATGACACTGAAATCTTCGTGTCACGCTTACCATCGGCCCACTCGTAGGCATCATACAGGCGGTGACGTAGGTAGCTGCCATAGGCCTCCACAAGCTCATGATCGATATACCGGGCATCCCGGATGCCATGTCGCAGGCAGAATTCGACGAAGATTCTGATTCGAATTCCGTGAGTTCGGCGCGTCCCGTAATGCTGGTCCGGGCCAAAGAGGACGTTTAATGCCTTCACAAAGGCATACAGCAATTGCTTGCCGTAGCCGAAATTGCGCTGCTGGCTGCGCGGTGTTTTCCGTTTCATTGCTAAATTACCTGCTTCAAATAGTCTGAGATCGAAAGCAGCTGATGCGAGGCCAACCCTGCGGCTATGAGTGCCCGGTCACCTCGCTAACACTCCACCCCGTCGCCGCAGTCAGATACATAACCATGGGGAAGTCTCCTATGATCGTTGGGAGTGTCGTTCGTGCCGCTGCAGGCACAGTGTTTGTCCATTGCGAACCGTGGCTAACAAATCAGCGAATGCTGATCGTTGGGGTAGCGGAGGCGTCACGGAGTCAGCGTGACAATGCAAAAGATGGGCGTCTGATATGTGGATCAGGCTGAGGGGCGAACAGGTCGAATCGAGCTTGCCGGTGGTGATGCACCGGGGGAATGATTCCGCTCGAATCTGGTTTTAGTCAGGGTTTTCGACCAGTTCTAGTCCGAGGACCGGCTTGGAGGTATTGGAAATACTGGGGTTCCCAGCTCCAGGTCAATGCATCTCTCTAACGTTCGGTTGTCGCTTGCAGAGATGAGGGGGCCCAGAAGGGTGGTTGGGTTGGCGGAAATGAATTCCGCTCGGCTGCTGTGTGCAGTTTGGATCGGGCTTTGCCCTGAAGGAGACCGTTCAAGAATTGAAGGTCATTCGCGTACTGTTTGAGATTTAACGAAGGCCAGCTACCTCGCCGAGTGATCTCACTCGGATTGAGCCCCCATTATCAGAACCGAGAATGGGCTTGTCTACTCGCGTAAACGCAGAATTAGTGCAATAAGACCAATATGATGCCTGTTACCATGCGGCATTATGTGGGGCGCGAATACAGTCCGGGATTGTTTACTGGCCTCCCAGTAGACTCCAAGTGTACTTAGGAGCGATAACCTGGGATGAGCAAAAAGGAAACTCGCCCCGAAAGTCCATTACAGGTACATTTGGAGGACACTACGGGGCACCTGGGAGGAGTTTGAGCATCACCGGTGCACATCTTTTGCCGAGAAATCGTTCAGACAGGATTTCTAAGTCCAAACTCCGTGTTCGAGCCGGCCGATGATATCGAGCAGCTGTTGTGCTTGCTCGGAGGTATCAATGTAGTTGATGGGCACCTCGTTACCGATTGCAGGAAGAGGTTTTGATAGCCATTTTTCCGCCATCTCCTGATCGCCTTCGAAAAGCTCGGTAGCGTTGGAAATGACTTGAGCCCGAAGCCCTTCAAGGTCCGCTTTTAGATTGGCCATGTGAACCCTCGTCCTTCAGCCAGCCCGTTACTCTATCGATTCTATGCTGGTGGTAGGGGATAGTGAACCCTTGGAAATTTCTAACGAAGAAAGCAGTATTGATGACTGGTCAAATTCGCAGGCTAACTACTGGAGTCCGGAAGTTGGCAACATCCGATGGATGGTTCTAAGTTTTGGGAGAGGAAATGATTGAACTGCTGGAATCCTGGATTGATGAGATCAATGAGGCCCACAAAAGCGACCGCCGCCCCTGTTCAGTTTTACAGCACCAATTTGAAGGCTATTATCGCCCGGAGCTGCTCCGCTCATCCTATTTCGTGGTCGTGAAGGCTCTCCCCATGCCAAAGATGCCGGAGCTCAGAGAAGCAGGGTTGGGTGACTTTCTGGATAACGAGGACCAGCTCGGAGGTATCACCTACAAAGATACTTACTACCTTCTGCCAGATGTGGCCAGAGATATTGGTATCCACTTTCACGAACTTGTACACGTAATCCAATGGCGAACGCTTGGCGCGCGAAACTTTATACAGCGCTATATGGAAGAAATACGAAGATTTGGGTACAGCGAAAAGGCACCGCTTGAGGGGATGGCGTATGGTCTGCAGAGAATGTTCGAAAAGGGAGTAGTGTCCTTTGATGTGGAGAAAAAAGTAGTCGCGACCCTCTGACGAAAAGCGGGGGGTCCAGAATAATAAACAGAGGGATCTGAAACGATATGCCTTTCCTTTCACTCCTTGATGACCGAGCCAAACCCAAAGGTTCACGTGACCCACTGGGTTTCGAGCTTGTATGGACCAATTTCGGCCGAAAAGTAGTCGGCAACCTGACAACCATCACCAGCTCCGTCGAGAACTTCACCGTTGCGCTGCTCGGGTTCTATTGGTCACACCAGATTCATGGAAATGCCGACAAAGACAGTCGCGAGCGGCTAATCAGGGAGACGTTCCTCCGCTACGAGCAGCTTGCCGCCTACCTCCGGCACCAGTCCGGTAGCAAAGAAATCATGGGTATTACCCGCGTTCACAAAAATATGACAGCTCAAGCGGAGTCGTTAGCTATCAGCTTGAAGGCTCAAATTCTGAGCAATCAGGCAAGCTATGGATTGTGGGGCCTTTACAGTTCGGCCCTTAAAGATTCCGGGCTTGCAGAAGGAAGCGATCGGAAGCTTACGGCTGAAGGGGAGGCGCTTGCTGAAACAATCGCGAGGGATCTCAACTCCAACGAATTCATTCAGCTGTTCAGAGTCGACGGTCAGCTTTCCCGAAATGAATGTGAACGCTTGGCACCCCAATTTTGGGAGGCAATTCGAAAGGAAAGCGTTCGACAGAAGCTCACTCATGTCCTGCTTCGTGGGCACCAAAACCAAAATGCCTTGGTTCAAGGCGAGCTTTTCTCCGTAAGCGCAAAACTCGTAAGCGAGGGCAAATTGACCGATGGATTTGCCCAGAACCTGAATGAAGTTCAGAGCGCTGCATCAGCTGACTTGCAGAGGTATCTCGAAGAAATCCAGCGAGTAGAGCGTGTGCTGGTTGCTGCTAACAACGTGTTTTATTACCTGCTAACGCAGGATCATCGACCGGTTGCTTCAGTAGTGGAGCAGCTTGAAAGCCAAGCTTATGACTATGACCACTTGCCAGAGACTTTGCCCCAAGGGATGACGCGACGGAACGCGCTTTGTGAGATCAACGACAATCTGAAAGCTGGCAACCACTGGGGAGCAGTGAAAGCCGTCACTAAATTAAATGCGGACGTTATGAAAGCGAGGGGCGGTGCTCCCTGGGTAACCTGTGACGGCGACATTCTCAACGTCAAAGTGAAGTCAGAAACAGCTGTTCTTCGGTCCCAGAAGGCTCTCCTAGGTGACTGGGACTACGATTACTTCCTGGGCTCCTATTTTCGCATTGCCAAAGCGAACCTGGAGGGGCGTAATGGATAATGCGCAGATATCACAATACCTTGAAGAGCAGTTGGGAGGACGCCCAGTCAAAGCCGCTGTCTTCACCACCTACACGTTCGATCCCGCATTTTTTGAGCTCGAAGTTGTTCCTCTGCTCTTGCCAGAAAACAGCTCATTCTCGATCGATGAGCGGGTGAAACAGTTCCAGGTGCGAGAATCCCTCAGGGAAGCCGAACTGCCGATTGATGTCTTTTACGATCAGAACATTTTCCGTATTCAGGGTGAAAGCTCACCTGGGATGGAATACGGCTGCCACGGTGTTTCAGAAGGAAATCGTGCTTTCCACGCGAAGCTATCGTTTCTGCTTGTAGGTAACTGCGCTGGGGAAAGTGACTCCTTACTGATATCCGCCGGTTCCAATAACCTCACTAAGGCTGGTTGGTGGGATAACATTGAATGCCAGCACTGGGAGGAGATTGGCCAACGCGATGGTCACGGAGAGTTTCTGCAGGCATTGAAAAGGGATCTCGACTATCTGCAAGGTAAACAGATACTCCAGTCGGGCAATGGTGCTGTCGCAAAAATACAGAGATTTTTGGGCAGCTGTGTAGTAGATCCTGAAGCACCGCCGGTTCATTATTTCGGATTATCGAGTACAACACGGTTTCTGGACTTTCTATCGGAAGAGATCCGCCAGCTTAAAGAGCCCGTTGAACTGGAGATTATCTCACCATTTTTTGCCGACGACTCCAGGAATAATCTGCATAAGGCATTTCAGGATTTGGGCGTAAGTAATGTGCGCCTATTGTTGCCGCGTGATGACAAACAGGAGGCGCTTTGTAACCTCGATTATTTGGCTCACATTGATAGTTTGGAGAACGTCTCCTGGTCTGATTGGGTGCAAACAACATCAGAACCATTGGGAGTAGGGAAAGAGCCTCATCGGGAACTGCACGCCAAGATTTTCAATTTCATTGGCGCTGATCGGGCTCTAACCTTTGTTGGGTCAGTGAATTTCACCTACAAAGCGCTCAATGAGAATGTCGAAGCCGGGTTTCTGGTAGCTACGGATACCGAGTTGCTCTTGGAAGTCATCTCTGACGATCTGCCGGACGTTAGCCAAAGATCCCTAGACCCGGCACCCGGCGAGCAGGATCAGGAAGCTGAGGGTGTCAGGCCTCAGATCTCCCTCACCTTTGATTGGCTGAATAAAACGCTGAGCGGAGCAGTGGACTCTGAAAGCCCGATCGAAATTGATCTTATCGGCCCAGATGGGGTAGGCAATGCGGCAGTGACCGGCTGGCGTCTCAGAAACGTTTTGAGCGACTACACAGGCAACACCGAAGCTCTGGAGAAAGCGCTCGCCAATGGCTCCCTGATCCTCGTGTCTGGGCGGGTTTGCGATTCCGGTGAACTAATCGCTCCGCACCGTGTTTTACTTCAGCAAACGCACTGGTCGCACAAACCGCAACCTGAGCTCGCCACACTGTCTCCTCAACAGATCCTTGCGATTTATGCCGGAATGTCTCCGGAGCGCCGTCAACTGTTGCTGACCGACGCAAGGGTCAAACGGCTTTTTGAACTCGGCGAGCGAGGGGAAACCAGCCTGATCGAGGAGGCACCTCTGGAGAATGAGTTCTTCTCCGAGTATGCCGAGTTGTTCCACGCATTTCGCATGTTGCGACGTGACCTCAGCAATGAGCAATCCACAACTAAGAAGCAGGATTACTACCTCACCGGCACTGGTGTGGATAGCCTACCAACATTAGTAGGCCGAGCTGCGGCTGTACTCGAACCCGCTGAGGAGAGTGATCAGCCGCTCCATCCGGTCAGTGCGTATCTTTTATTACTCAGTGCCAAGGAAGTCTATCGATCAGCCCAATTTGCAGGTCGCCCCTATGTCACAGAGCAGTTGGAGTTTATCGAAACTCTTCTTCAACAGATACGCGAGAGCAAATTGATCAAACTGTCCAGTGAGCGTGAGGCTGATAGAGACCGGTTCTTCGATTGGTTTGAGGCTCAATTCCTGGAGCAGTACCGGGTCGAAGGAACGGAGGCCAGCGCATGAAACCTTACCCCATCCTCGACCTGGACTCTGCACGCCATATTCTTGATTTCAGTGGTGGTAGGGATGAGCTCAAATCGCTCGGCGAGGTCCAGCTCCGTGGCGCGGTTGCTCTCTTCAACATGATCAACACCGAGAATATCGGGTTAGGTTATCTCGCCGATGAAGTCGGAATGGGAAAAACCTACATAGCGCTCGGAGTTGTTGCGCTGATGCGGTATTTCAACCCGGCTCTGCGGGTTCTCTATATCTGCCCGAGTGCCAATGTTCAGGACAAATGGCTGCGGGAACATGCCAGCTTTATCGACAGAAACGTATGTACTGCTAGCTATCGAGTGCGTACTCCGGAGGGCAAGCCGGCTGCCCCCGTGGCTAAATGCGATAGCCTGGAAGATCTGATCCATACAGCGGCCTCAGGCTTTTATGCTGACTTTTTCGTTCGCAATGGCAGTTTTAGCTTTGGCTTGAAAAAAGCTGCCGATGAATACGATGAGGCCGCAATCAGAAGCTGGAATGAGCAGCGCAAGAAACTGCAGAAAATGTTACCCGCATTTTCGGTCCCAGGTGGCGACCCCACTCATCGTGGGGTAAAAGACGAGTTCGCCCGGGCCCTGAATTACGTGCTGCCCACTTTTGATCTGGTGGTTATCGACGAGAGCCACAATTTCAAACACGATTTCGATAGCAGCGACCGAAACCGCGTACTTTCTCAGGTCTTGGGTTTCTATCAAAACCAAAACGCTGAGGACAGACCTTTTCAGCGTCGCGTACGCAATGCCTTGCTGCTCTCCGCCACGCCTTACGACCGTAACTTGGAACAACTACGGAACCAGCTTGCTCTGGTAGGAAAGGACGGCCTGCTAAGGAACGCCCAGTCTGTAACGGACAAAACAGAGATTGCCCGGTTTATGGTGCGTCGCCTAAACCGATTGAAAATCGGCGACAAAGAATACACCCGCAATATGTACCGTGCGGAGTGGCGCGATGGGCAAAAGGCAGCGATTGAACTGGAAACGGATGAACAGAAGTTGGTCACGGCCCTGGTTCAGAAGAAGGTTGGCGATGCACTTGGTCACAAGCATGGCTCTCCGTCCTTTCAAATGGGGATGCTCGCATCTTTCGAGAGCTATGGTGAAACCACTCGGTCCCCCCGGGTGGAGTTCGATAGCGAAGACCCCGATGATAGAGGGCGCGATGCGCAGGACCGGAACGTGGTTGGCGCTATTGTCGACAGCTATGTAAATGCAAATCTAGGGCGCTCACTGCCACACCCTAAAATGGACACCGTTGCAAAGCAGTTGGCCAATGCGGTTTTTCAGGAGAACCGCAAACAGCTTGTATTTGTGCGTCGGGTGAAAAGCGTCAAAGAACTCAAGCAGAAACTCGATGAATGCTATGACGACTGGCTGGTCAATTACCTGAATTTCCGCCTGCAAGATCGCCCAAAAGCACTGAGCTCTATGCAAGGCGTGATCAGCGAATACCGTGAAATCAGCCGATTCAGGGACGAGCGCATAGATGAGGGCCTCGCGGAGGAGGGCAGCACTGGAGAGGCGGAACTCCGGCAGCCACCCAAGAACGACAACCTCTTCAACTGGTTCTTCCGAGGCGATGCGCCAAAGCCTCAAAAAAAGAAGACCTGGGGAGATCTTTTAACGCCGGATCAGGTGAGGCAAAGCCTTTCGCACCCAACGCGCCTCGCAAGCCCTCTGTTAGAGGTGAATTGGGCAAAGCTCATCTGTTTTTTCAGCGGTGTGGATCTACGCCAAGTTATCGAGCAATGTTTGGCCGCTGCAACCGAAACGTCCCTTGCTGATCTTGGAAAGGTTCAGGCACAGGAGTACCTCCGGAAATTCAGGCTGTCGCAACTGTTTTTCCTGGATGCCTGGGTAAACCAACTCGGACACAGCACTTTTGCGCCACTTCGAGATCATCTTCGAGCTTCCCTCAGTCATCAGAAATCGCAGGAAGATGGTGCTCCACTAGTCCCTCAGGATGTTCGAGAGCAGCTCTGCTTACCAACATTGTTCTCTGAGCTAGAGGCCAGCGACGAGCTGAGGGGGCAAATCCTGCCAAGTTTAGGAAAGGTGCTTTGTCGGCTGACTGAAACGACAGCTTCGACTAAACCTGAGGACACCCAAGCGCTTCTGAGGACCGTCGATATACACACAGCACTTATATCGACGGTAATTCGCACGGGCCACGGCATGATTGATCTTTACGTGTCGCGGTTGAGGCAGGGAGAGGGAGATCTCAATACCAACGTCCTCATTGGCTGGATTAAAGATTTCGTTGCTGAGTTAACTCGACAGCCCCAAGTACCCGGGTTTTCCACCTATCGTGAGCTAAAGGGGCTGGCGGATGAGCTGCCGGCAATATTGAAAGCCAACCTTCCAGGCATTTCTGACCTGGGTACCAATGAATATCGCCGCTATCTGAGTAACCAGCTAAACCCAATTGCCCCGACCATTGGTGCCACGGGCGAGACCAATGCGCCGGGGCAGCGCTCAGCCCAGGCCCGCAAGTTTCGTATGCCAGGGTATCCATTGGTACTTGTGAGCACGAACGTGTTTCAGGAAGGGGAAGACCTACACCTATTCTGCGACAGCGTTGTCCACTACGGCGTATCAGGCTCGCCAGTGAGCATAGAGCAGAAGAACGGCCGAGTTGACCGCGTTGGCTCACTGGCACAGCGGCGGCTCACTCGTGAAGGCTTCAGCGATCCGGAAGAGGATGACTTAATACAGGTCAGTTTCCCTCATGTGAAGGAGAGCATTGAGCGCGTTCAGATTCGTCGACTCTCGGAAAGCATTAATCGTTACATGGCCTCGCTCCATGAGATCGGAAGCACCGTCGCTTCAGACAGGGAGGAGATTGCCGAATCCGAAATCGCCGATCGCACCCGAATAGAGCCCCAGATAAGAGATTTCCTGGAAAGTCCTTTTGATCCGGTAGATCCAAGATCTGATATGGGACACCTAAGTTTTCTCAAACAGCAGATCAGGGAGACTCAAGAGCAAGTGCAGGCGAACGTCGATCAGGCGAAGCAACTGATTGCCTCAGCGCTCGGTGTAAGGTCCGGTGAGCGCGGTCGCTGGCCATTGAGCGTTAACCTGAAGGTCAGCGACCTGGTCGGACAGGTATCCGATATAGCGGAGGTTCGACTCACGACAGCGAGGGCGTCAGGAGAAATCCTTGCCCGAGTCGTAGTTGATCACCAGGACGGTCGTGGAACCCAAGTCCAGATAGGATCCCATGCGGAACTGGCGACGTTGATGCACCAGCAGTCCTGGACCACGCTCCATAGAACCTTTGCTTACCAAACTGCCAGGAACGTTTGGCGATTGGCATACGATGCTGAAATGCTGGTGGGGGATGAAATCGTAACGGTCGAGAGGGATATGACGGCGCTACTGGATCGGTTTCATGAAAGGCACGACCCGAAGCAATACCGACCGCCAGGCTTTGTCGTTTCTCAACATCTCGAACGACTTCGGCAAGTCCAAGAAATTCAAGTCGGTCAACAGACCCTTAAGGTGGATGTGGTCGATTCCGGGAACACGATCGGGCTCCGGTTTTGGTTCAAAGAGGGCGAATTACAGCGCTCCCAGACCGTCCTCCTGTCGGAGTGCGACGGGCAGTGTATTTTTATAAGCCCCGCAGTCCCTTCGGACGTTGTGAGGATACTGGCTGTTGAGAAAATTGTAGAGCTTACCTGGGAGCGGAATCGATCTACCGACGTGGTCGAGTTCATGCTGAATGACCACCAGGAGATTGTCGGCCGCTGCGTGCATCCGGTTGATAGCCTGCATTGGCGGGAATTCATCTACTGTGCTCATGTGCTGGCGGTGGAGAGTGACCGGCTGGAATACTTGGTCTGCGAGGAAGATCAGTTCTGATTTGAAATGCTCCGGCGTTAGCTCGCGAAAAAGTAGCGAGCCCATGGAGCTGATCTGTGGACTTCCCCCGGAGAATAACCAGTGAGTCGGCGGCGCCCGGCTGGTTTAAACCGAGAGGGTAGGTTGGGTGAAATGAATAACGAGTTGGGGGTACGCGGTACCGTAGCTGATGATCATAGAAACTCTTAGAGCAGTTCACCTCAAGCACCGTCTTCACGAAGGCGATGTATCCGCACACACAAAATCTGCGCAAACCATTACTAAGGAGTGGCAGGCGGCAGTCTGTAACGAGGGCGTGTTGAGTGAGGTAAGGGTTTCCAAAGCAAACAATGAGCGAATCGACGTGGTGGATCTGGGCACCAGGATTGCCTATGAACTCAAAGTCTCCGGCAAAAATACCCACCACGAGTTCTACAAAGATCTGGTGAAGGTGCTCACCTACAACTAGTATCAGGCTCCAGAGCAGAGCCTGATCAAACTGGTATTCATCAGTGAAGAGGCGGGCATCCGGTCACTCCAGACGCGTTTAGACACCCTGTTCCTCAAGATGCTCGAATCAAAGCATTCGCTGCACATCGAGCTTGTCGGTATCTGACTTGGACTTGGATCAGAAACGACCTTGGAAAAAGCCAGCGAATCAAGCACTATCAGTCTCTACTCCGCAGCCTGTGAATCGTCGCATCACAGTCTGTGATGATCCTGCATAGCCCTGAATAAGCTGCACGTCTGGATCGCCCCAATTGGATGTCACTTCTCAAACGGAAATTCAATGTTCGAACAAACCTTCAGAAATATCGATGATGTCCTCTGGAAAGAGGCCGGCTGCGCAACGGAGCTGGATTACACCGAGCAAACGTCCTGGATGCTATTCCTCAAGTATATGGACGACCTGGAGTTCGAACGTTCACAGGAAGCAGAGCTGCGCGGCCAGTCCTACCAGTTCATTATTGACAAAGACCACCGCTGGTCAAGGTGGGCCGCGCCCAGGAAAGCCGATGGCAGCTTCGACCACGATTACGCGCTCACCGGTGATGATCTGATCCAGTACGTCAACTTTGAGCTGTTTCCCTACCTGCGTGGCTTCAAGGAGCGGGCTTCCAGAACGGACACGATCGAATACAAGATCGGTGAAATCTTCGGCGAGATCCGTAACAAGTTTGCCAGCGGCTACAGCCTGCGCGATGCGTTGGAGCTGATTGACTCCCTCAGCTTCGGCTCACAGGCGGAAAAGCACGAGCTGTCCCATTTGTATGAGGCCAAAATCCGCAACATGGGCAATGCCGGGCGAAATGGTGGTGAGTACTACACGCCACGCCCACTGATCCGCGCCATGATCAAAGTGATCAACCCCCGGATTGGCGAGCGTATCTATGACGCGGCAGCGGGGTCTGCTGGGTTCCTGTGTGAAGCCCACGATTACCTGCGCTATGGCCCGGACGGGGAGGGCGATGATCGGCGGCTTTCAACAGCGGACCTGGAAACGCTCCAGACCCGAACCTTCTACGCCAAGGAAAAGAAAAGTCTGCCCTATGTGATCGGGATCATGAACATGATCCTGCACGGTGTCGAAACGCCCAATATCGTTCACACCAACAGTCTGACTGAAGACCTGAGCCAGATTCAGGAAAAGGACCGCTACGACGTTATCCTCGCCAACCCACCGTTTGGTGGCAAAGAGCGAAAAGAGATTCAGCAGAACTTCTCCATCAAGACCGGGGAAACGGCGTTCCTGTTCCTGCAGCACTTCATCAAATACCTGAAGGCAGGCGGTCGTGCGGCGGTGGTGATCAAGAACACCTTCCTGTCGAACTCCGATAACGCCTCCAGAGCCCTGCGCAAGGAGCTGCTGGAAAGCTGCAACCTGCACACCATCCTGGATTGTCCCGGCGGCACTTTCCTCGGTGCGGGCGTGAAAACCGTGGTGCTGTTCTTCGAGAAGGGCGCACCCACGCAGAACATCTGGTACTACCAGCTCGACCCCGGCCGCAGCCTGGGCAAAACCAACCCTCTGAATGATGACGATCTGAAAGACTTTGTTGCCCGGCAGGTGAATTTTGGGGAGTCCGACAATTCCTGGACCGTCAGCATCGACGATGTGGATACGGAAACCTTCGACCTATCTGTGAAAAAACCGAACAAGGCTGAGGAAGCACCACTCCGTGATCCGGAAGTGATCATCAATGAGATTGAGACGCTGGATAAAGAGAGCGAGGAGATTTTGGAAGGGATTCGGGGGATGTTATGAAGGCAAGCTGGCAGAGCGTTCCAATCGCGGATCTGGTGGAGAAAATTGAAACCTGTGATCCGCGAAAAAAGCCGGAAGAAAAGTTTCGGTACATTGACGTGTCTTCAGTATCGAGAGCAAGGCTAGTTGTAACCGAGTCTGCCTCATTAAGTGGGCGCGACGCTCCGAGCCGTGCCCGGCGCTTGGTAAGAGCGGGTGACGTAATTTTTGCCACAATCCGCCCAACCCTGAATCGAATTGCTCTAATAGATGGAGAGCTCGATGGTTCAGTGTGTAGCACTGGTTTTTTCGTCCTGCGCCCGAAACGCGATGTTCTCAGCAGATACCTCTTTTATTGGCTCTTGGGCGAAAAATTCACGAGTGCAATGGAGAAACTGCAGAGGGGAGCATCTTATCCGGCAGTGAGTGATAGTGACGTTAGAGCGCAAAGAGTAAATTTGCCTCCTATGGGCGAACAAAAACGTATCGTCGCCATCCTCGATGAGGCCTTCACTGGCATCGATGCGGCGATCGCCAACACCGAAAAGAATCTTTCAAATGCCGGTGAGTTGTTTGAGAGTTATTTGAGTTCGGTTTTTTCCTCAGCATCTCTTCACTGGCGAAAGTCGGCGCTGTCCGATATTTGCTCCATCAAGCATGGATTTGCATTCAAGAGCGAGTACTTTGCAGAGGCGGGCCCCTTTATCGTTCTAACTCCAGGATCATTTTATGAATCGGGCGGTTTTAGGGATCAAGGAAGGAAAACCAAGTTTTATATAGGCGATCCGCCGGCTGAATACATTCTCAGTAAGGATGATTTCTTGATCGCGATGACCGAACAAGCGGCCGGTCTTCTTGGCAGCTCGCTTGTGGTGCCTGAATCACGACGATTTCTTCACAATCAGCGTCTAGGTCTAGTCGTAGTGCGAGATGGAGTGGATTGGCACAATGATTTCTTTTTCCATCAGTTCAACACGCACGGGTTTAGGTCGGCAGTACAGGAAACCGCCTCTGGTGTTAAGGTCCGACATACGTCACCCGGCAAACTCGGGGCCATTCAAGTTTTTGTACCTTCGTATTCTGAACAGGTTGAGATCGGTGAGAAACTGAATATGCTCTTGTCAGAAGTCCGCAAACTGGAAAGCCTGGGGAAGCAGAAGCTTGAATCGTTGACGGAGCTGAAGAAGTCTCTTTTACAAAAAGCCTTCTCCGGCGAACTGACAGATGATCTTGCCGAGAAAGAATTAGATGAGGCCGTCGCATGAGCCAAGCCACCGGCCATGCAACGGGTTTCAAGTGAAAAGTCTCAAGGATAGAGAAATGGTATGACTGAAGAAAAAAGCCCCCCCATCGTCATTTACGAAAGCGCTGATCAGGCGGTCGAAGTGCGCCTGGATGCCGATCAGGAGACTGTCTGGTTGAGCTTGCAGCAACTAGCTGAAGTGTTTGAACGGGATAAATCGGTTATTTCTAGGCACCTGCGAAACATCTATAAAGAGGGTGAACTGGAGAAAGAGGCAACTGTTGCAAAAAATGCAACAGTTCAACAAGAGGGCAATCGCCGGGTCAGGCGGGATATAGAACTCTACAATCTCGATGCTATTATTTCGGTGGGTTATCGCGTCAATTCCACCAGGGCGACCCGGTTTCGCCAGTGGGCCACTCGTACTCTGCGCGAGCACCTCACCCAGGGCTGGACCCTGAACCGCCAGCGCTTTGAAGAAAACGCCCAGGAACTGGAAGCGGCCCTGACTCTGGTTCGCAAGGCCGCCCAGAGTCCCTCGCTGGATACCGACAGCGGTCGCGGCCTGGTGGACATCGTTAGCCGCTACGCCCAGACCTTTCTTCTTCTGCAACGCTACGACGAGGGCCTGCTTACCGATCCGCAGGCGCAGGCCGGAGGCACATTGCCGTCCCTGGAGCAGGCCCGGGCAGGTCTGAATAGTTTGAAGGGCGAGCTAATGGCCCGTCGCGAAGCCACGGAACTGTTCGCCCGAGACCGGGGGGATGGCTTGGCTTCGCTGCTGGGCAACCTGGACCAGTCCGTCTTCGGGGAACCGGCTTATCCCAGTGTGGAGGCAAAGGCGGCACATTTGTTGTACTTTGTAATCAAGAACCACCCGTTCGCTGATGGCAACAAGCGCAGCGCAGCCTTTCTGTTTGTGGACTTTCTCCACCGTAACAGTCGGCTGTTTAACGTCCGTGGAGAGCCAGTGGTTAACGATGTGGGGCTTGCAGCGCTGACGCTGCTGGTGGCTGAGTCTGACCCTGCAAACAAAGATACCATGATCCGCCTGATCATGAACATGCTGGCCGAGGAGGGTGAGTGAGCCACGCAGCACTCAATGAAGCTGAAACCCGCGCTGAATTGATTGACCCGGCACTGAAAAATGCCGGCTGGGGAGTCGTGGATGCCAGCCGTATTCGCCGGGAAGTGATTGCGCCGGGGAGGCTTCAGGGAGGCGGCCGGCGTGGCCAATCGGATATTGCCGATTATGTACTGATCTACAAAGGTCAGAAGCTGGCGGTTATCGAAGCCAAGAAGCGTGCTCTGCCGGTGACCGAAGGGCTGGCCCAGGCCAAACGCTATGCAGAACGACTGCAGGCTCGTTTTGCCTACAGCACCAACGGTGATGGAATCTACCGCGTGGATCTGGCCACAGGTGCGGAGGGCCCGGTAGAGGGCTACCCTTCGCCAGAAGAACTCTGGGCCGAGACGTTTGCGAAGCATAATATCTGGCGTGAGCGCTTCGGTGCCGTGCCGTTTGAAGACAAGGGTGGCTTCTGGGAGCCACGCTACTATCAGCATAACGCCATCACACAGGCTCTGGAGGCCATTGCCGAAGGGCGCGACCGTGTGCTTTTGACCCTGGCCACTGGCACCGGCAAAACCGCCATTGCCTTTCAGATCGCCTGGAAGCTGTTTCATGCCCGCTGGAGCCGGTCGGCCCAGATGTCTGGAGAACCCGGTCGCCGGCCACGCATTCTGTTTCTGGCGGACCGGAACATCCTGGCCAATCAGGCGTTCAATGATTTCTCTGCGTTCCCACAGGATGCTTTGGTTCGCATAGATCCCGAGACCATTCGCAAGAAGGGACGTGTGCCAAAGAATGGCAGTATCTTCTTCACCATTTTCCAGACCTTTATGACCGGTCGGGATGAAAACGGCGATCCGGCACCGAACTTTGGCGACTACCCGCCAGACTTTTTCGACTTCATTATCATTGATGAGTGCCACCGGGGTGGTGCCAACGATGAAAGCAACTGGCGGGGCATTCTGGAGTATTTCAGCCCCGCGGTTCAGCTTGGCCTTACCGCAACACCCAAGCGTGATAACAACGCCGATACCTACGCCTATTTTGGTGAGCCGGTGTATGTCTATTCCCTGAAGGAAGGCATTAACGACGGCTACCTGACACCCTTCAAGGTCAAACAGATTGCCACCACGCTGGATGATTACATCTACACCAGTGACGACGATGTGGTGGAAGGCGAGATAGAGGAGGGCAAGCGCTACACTGAACCCGATTTTAACCGGCTGATAGAGATTGAGGCGCGGGAGAAATACCGGGTCCGTGTGTTTATGGACCAGATCGACCAGCGCGAAAAAACTATCGTGTTCTGCGCCACCCAGGAACATGCTCTGGCGGTTAGAGACCTCATCAATCAAATGAAAGCCAATAAAGATCCGCATTACTGTGAGCGCGTCACGGCTGATGATGGGGCAGAGGGCGAGCGGTTTCTGAAACAGTTTCAGGACAACGAGAAAACCATTCCGACCATCCTGACTACCTCCCAGAAGCTCTCGACCGGTGTGGATGCTCGCAATGTGCGCAATATTGTCTTGATGCGCCCGGTGAACTCAATGATCGAGTTCAAACAGATCATTGGCAGGGGCACGCGGCTGTTTGAAGGGAAGGATTACTTCACCATTTATGATTTCGTGCGGGCGCATGAACACTTCAGCGATCCGGAATGGGATGGCGAGCCAATTCCGCCCGAACCCTGCAGCGTGTGTGGTGAAGCCCCATGCAAGTGCGCCGTTGAACCACCCAAACCCTGCCCGGTCTGCGAGCAGCGCCCTTGTGTTTGCGAGAAAGAACCTCCGGAACCTTGTGGGATATGCGGTGAGCGCCCGTGTGTATGTGAGAAGAAACAGAAAGTGAAAGTCAAGCTGGCGGATGGCAAAGAGCGAACGATCCAGCACATGAGCGCCACCAGTTTCTGGAGCCCGGATGGTAAGCCGATGTCGGCCGCCGATTTTGTCCAGCGCCTGTATGGTGACTTGCCAGAGTGGTTTGCCAACGAGGATAAGTTGCGTGAGATCTGGAGCAAGCCAGATACCCGCAAGAAGCTGCTGGAAGGGCTTGAAGAAAAGGGTTATGGCCTAGAGCAGCTGAGAGAGATCGGCAAGATGATTGAGGCCGAAAACAGCGATATCTATGATGTGTTGGCCTTTATTGCTTTCAATATGCCTCCCATCAGCCGATCAGAGCGTGTGGCCGCTCACAAGGAGCAAATCTATAGCCAACATAATTATCAGCAACACGAATTTCTGGAGTTTGTGCTGGACCATTACGTCGCCAGAGGCGTGACGGAATTAGACCCGGATAAACTGCCGCAGCTGATTGAGCTGAAGTATCACAGTATTGGTGATGCTGTGCGTGAGCTGGGGCCGGTGGGCAATATCCGGGAAGTGTTTGTAGGGTTCCAGAGGGAACTGTATTAATTATCCCAGTCTGAAATGATAAAGGAATAATAGTGGAAGGTTTTCTGGAGTTTTTGTCGGATGATTTGCTGGCTAATGTAATTTCATTAGTTTCTATCTCTGTTCCCGTAATTCTTTTTCTGCTTTACAGGTTCAAGAAAACTGTTGCTAAGGAGCAGGTTGCAATAATAGGAAATCATTTTCGTAGTATCGTTGACCAAATAAGCTCTGGTAGTACTGACTCTAGAGTTGCTGCAGCTATACAGCTACGCCGATTCTTAAACTCTACTACTGAATTTGGCGTCAACAAAATGCCTTATGCTAAAGACTGCTTAGAGGTTACTTCGGCTTTCCTGAAGATTATGCCAACTAGTAACCTCCAGAAGATTTTGGCTGACAATTTAAGGTATGTGCCCAATGAATTTTTGATAGAGGCTGATCTGCAAAGAGTTAATCTATCTAAGGCATATATAAGTGATAAGAAAAAATTTCTTGATTTTTCAAGAGCTGACTTCTTCCAAGCAAACCTCTCTGGTGCTAGCTTAAGAGAAGTTTGCTTAGAAAATGCGCAATTTTACGAAGCAAATTTATCTGGCGCTACTTTGCGTGACACCAATCTTCGAGGCGCAAATTTCCAGTCGTCTGCCATTTTTAATACAGATTTTAGAGGGGCAGATCTCGACGGCGCTAACTTTTCAAATTCAAAAATTTTCAACGCCAACTTTAAGGATGCGATAAATATTGATAAAGCTAAGTTTGATGGCTGTATCGGTCAAGGAAACACTTTTCCGGCAGGGTATGAATCTGAATTCGATTGTTGGAATTCAGAAAGCGCGGAATCAAAAAAAGTATTTGTAAGTAGGCCTGGAATTCTGGATTTAAGACAAAAGAATATATCTGATATTGTAAAGTATAAGCTTGTTAGTGATGGGGTTGATGTCGTTGAGTTGGGTCGTGGTGAATACGAGTCAGCAAACGTAATAACAAAATTGAATGAAATGATTGGTGGTTGTTCCGGGGTTATTGTTTTTGGCTTTCGCTCTATTCTAATAAGAGATGGCGAATATAGGATGGGGACAGATGATCATAGGGTTATAGAGTCCGCATTTGTGTCTACACCATGGAATCAAATTGAGGCTGGAATTGGTATTGCTCAAGGGAAGCAGACCTTGCTGATTCATGACGCAGAAATATCTGATGGATTATTTGACCCAATGGTGCAAGACAGCCTGATTCAAAGAGCGGAGTTGCAGCCAGATATGAAAGAGACCTCCAAGGCTGTGTCGGACTGGATTCGCATCATCTCGCCTAAGTGAGGCGTTAATCACAGATATTTAAAGATTAAGCGAGCTTGGATGGCCTTGTGACGTTGTCTGAGACAACCAATCTCAGGCCACGTATTCGAAGCGTTTCGATTCTGTGTATTAGCTTGGCCTATGGACAATATTCTTAAAGCTAGTTGGTATTCCCCGGGGAATACCATACCATGGTCAAGTAGTCAGATCGTCGCTGGATGTCGATAGACCCGTTAACCGACCCTTTCCCAGATTTTTGGACAAGGGACAGCGCCAAAACCGCTTATTGAGTTAAATAGAACCCAATAGATTAACGAGTTACTGTAGTGTTTGTTTTCTCCAGTTATCAATAGCAGACTTTAATCGATTTTTAGCAACAGGCGCTTGCCATTCGGTCCAGAAATCGACGGTTCCACTGTTGGGCTTATTTAATGGCTCGTCCACTCTTATTCGTGTTGGCAAAAGGCTTGCGTCTCCCACGACCAGGGCTTCGCCAGTATCCAAAGTAGGAAGAATATCGCTGAAGCCGCCGAGGCTGTCGGGAAGCAATCTCTTCACAACTTGTTGGTCCTCGGCGTTGGTTAATCGCATTGAGACGAAATTGCTGCACTGACTGATCAGTGTTTTGTTTACTTCAGAAGGGCGCTGGCTAATCACTACTAATCCGAGACCGTACTTTCGACCTTCCTTAGCGATTTTCTCGAAAATATCGAGAGAAACGTTATCTGCAGAAGATGCTTGCCCTCGTTGCGGCATATAGACATGAGCCTCATCACACAGGATAGCAAGTGGGTGTCGAGCATCGGGAGGCGTCCATTGCTGAATCGAAAAAGCCATTCGAGCAACAAGTGAAACCACCAGCGGTAAAACGTCCGAAGGAACCTCTGAAAAATCCACAATCGTTACGCCGCCTGACGCTGTCTCAGACGCGGCACCCATTAACGTTTCGGTTAGTAGTTGCAACCAATCAAACTCCAGTGTCGCGGGACCACCTTGGAACATGAAGCCAAGTCGACGATCAGAGGTTTTATTTTCTAGCCGCGAGATCATTCTGGAAAGTTTGCCGTGGAAATCGCCCTGTTTGGTAGTGCCAGCTTTGGCACCCGGGATCATCTCTTCATTGATTTCCCGCAGGCTATCCAGAAACTCCTCTAGCCCAAACGGAACGGGGCTATCGATCGTGAAATTGGCAAGAACATCATCCTTGCCTTTGTTTTGGAGATAACGCTGCTTTGATGCGTTGATTTCCCGTGCCATTATCATTGCCTGATTGGGGGCATTCTGATCAGTCCGATCGACAAAAAGAGATGTCAAAGCCTCATAGCTAAGCAACCAATAGGGCAGGTGGATTACACTGTCTTCCAGCCCCCTAGATTGCTCAATATCCTCCGGACCCGCGATTCGCAGATGTTGAATCCGGTCTCCTTTGAGAGGTTTATATTCCCCATGCACATCAAAAACGATTCCGTTCACCGTGGCGAGAGTAGACATCTGTTCCAAGATTTTTGCAGTGGTCCACGACTTTCCAGAACCTGTGCTCCCCCCAATGAATGCATGCCTCTGAAAAAACTTATTACCGTTCAGAAAAGCCTCTGCATTTTCATCAAGTGTATAGGTGCCTAGTTTTAGTGAGCTGCCATCAGCAGCGACGCTAGCGAGCGTCCTCATGAAATCGGTTAGTTCTTGCCCCTCCAATGCGAAGCACAAAGCATCGATTTCGGGGACGCTCTCCAGTGTTCTGCGGAAGACATTGCGTTTTTCTCCTTCACGATTAAACATTGTCCCAATGAGCGCGATTTTACAGAGATTTAGCTCCTGAGCTTCGTCAGTATCCTCATCCAACCCTGGAAGACGCTTACGAGTGACGTTTGTAATTGAACCAATCATGTGTCGTCCAGGCTTACTCTGAAGGGCGACCAGTCGGTTTACCTGAAGTCTTCGAAGGTGGTCGGCATCTTTGACTTCCACTGTCACTGTCCCTGTGTCAACACCCAGGACCGTACCCAATGCATCCTCAGCCGTGTATTCAAATAAAGACATCCTGTGTCACCTCAAATAATGATTGTGTTGAAGCCGTCAAGGCTCCAAAGGTTCTCTTGGACCGCGATTGGTTCATCGGCAAGCGAGCTATAGACGATTGATTCATCATCCGAGGCACCGCGCTCAATAGCGATATAATTTTTAATATCACCCTGGAGCAGGAATTCTCGGGCGGATTGAGTTAAGTCCCTGGTTATGACCGTGATTGGAATGCGGTCGCTTGTGCACCGATCTTTTAACTTCGGTTGAATATGTTCGTCGTTAAATCCAAAGCCCACGCAGAGGTAGCTCTTTTCTCGCATTATTGCTCTGTCAGCTTCTTGGATTACTGTTCTGAAGGGTTCACCATGGGTTAGTCGATATTTCTCAATGCCCGGTGTCACTATCTTTGGGACGTGCGCGGCTGGTATTGATCTGCTTCGAGTAAGGCCAATGGTTGTCTTGTCTGGCCCGTCAAACCAGTCAATTGAGCCATGAACTTTCCAAATGTTGGCCTGTTTGTCAGTTCTGACCCGGCCCTTAGGAGACATGGTTCTCAGAGCGCCGAAAGAAAACCCCGTGAAGTGATGCAATTTAATTTGCTCACAGGCATATTCTGCCAGACAGTCGTAATTGGTTGTTATTATAGATATCTCGTTAATGTCACTTCTTACGATCTGTCTAAGAAGATCGCTGAGGGCAAAGCGATTATTGTCCGCCACACCCTCCAAAAATACTTTCTCATCTGCTGGGCATATCAGTTCCCAGGTACTTTCTACAACGCGAGATGTTATGGTAGTACTGAGTCTTGCTCTGTGTAACGCCTCCTCAAGTCCTGTGTCCTGTTCCAGGAGTTTGCAGAACAGAGACCATCCCTCTATCTCTTCGCCACTCAAATCGTCTGTTTGTACGGTAGCGATGAGGTGGGTGCCGAGCTGGCCCATGCCAGGTATCCCATAAGCAGCTGATGCACCGCTACCCAGTACTATGGCGGGGCCTTTTGCGAAATAATCTTGCACTTGTTTCTTGAAATCGAATTCAGACATGAACGTCCCTGTATTCCGCAACTTTCTTGTGTGCTTTGTGCTCTGAGTTGTCTGGGACTGCGGCTCTGCGAGGGGGCACAGCTGTAGCTACAGACAGAGCGAGACTCAGCATATACCAGGGAGGATGGTTTTTGAAATCCAAGAGGGACATAGGTTTAAAGCGACAAACGTAAATGCCCATCCTCGCCTTTTAGTCATAGGAGGATGGGCATTTCGTCTCAGTGTAGGACTCGTCCGGTACCAATCGCGTCGTGTTGGCTGGAAGAGTAGTCAACGGTCGCGTAGAACTTATTTGGCTCCTCAGAATTCTGGAAGAGATCGAGCGTAATCCAGTCCTCTCCCCGTCGCATCTGGACGGTGAGATTGATCTCCTCGCAATTGAATTCCTTGGTGAGCGTCGCGGTTAGGTTCTGGGTTTTTTTCATGAAATCCATACTGAATCCCTCCGATCAGAACCAGACGTTCTTTTTGATAGTGCCCAGCTGGTTCGCCGCGCTGGCGGTCGCTGGTGTCAGGTGTGACAAGGAGCTGTCACCGGTAGTGCCATCGCTGTAATTCTGGAGATTGTCGCCGATCACGAGGCTGGTGCCGTCCGAGCACGACACCCGCACTTCGGCTTTGCTCAGCTCGAAGTTGTCGAGAGTCTCCGCCAGTGCATTGGCCTGTTTGAGCAGGTCGGTAATCTGGTCAATCAAGTGTTTCATCATTTTGGAATATCCTCTGCTTGCTTCTTGAATTGGTCACGCCATTCGAGACCTATTTCGACGTTACCCCATTTCGTCGTTCTAGCAAGCAAATAGATTTTGGCCGGACCGTGTGCTTGAATATGTTTGAAAACAGAGAGATATCGCGTCTATTGGAAAATGGCGGTCGCAAGTCTTAGAAATTACGTGGCTGGGGAACGAAGGTTGTGGCTAAAAATTGATCGTTTTAGGGTTGAGGGGTAGGTTGGTGGGTAATCCAGATTTTAGGATCTAACTAATTGATTTTAATTATAGGATGGTACCCCCGGCAGGACTCGAACCTGCTACCTTCCCCTTAGGAGGGGGACGCTCTATCCAGATGAGCTACGGGGGCATCTCTGCAAGAACGGCGGTATGATAGCGGCCTGAGGCCTGCGGCTCAAGGTGTGTTGCGGATTCGTCGTTCTTTTGCGGAGGGTGTTTTGACTGAACCGCTTTCTCTGAGTGTGGTTGTTCCCGTGTGGCAGGAGGCGGCTACCATTCAGGCTTTCCTGAAAACCCTGCAGCCCCTGCGTGCTGGGGGTCATGAGGTGATTGTGGTGGACGGCGGCAGCGACGACGGCACGGCGGATCTGGCGAAGCCCTGGTGCGATTGCGTGCTGGTTGGCGGCAGGGGCCGTTCGCTGCAGATGAATGCGGGGGCGGAGGCGGCACGGGGTAATGTGCTGCTCTTTCTCCACGCGGACACCCTGTTGCCGGGTTCGGCCCTTGATCGCCTCGGGCAATTTGTCGCCAGCGGCGCGCAATGGGGCCGTTTTGACGTGCAGCTGAGCGGCAACCGCATGTTATTCCTTGTGATCAGCTGGTTTATGAACCATCGCTCCCGTTTGACGGGCATTGCCACCGGTGACCAGGCTATTTTTGTCCGCACACCGGTATTCCGGGCGCTCCAGGGTTTTGCGCCGGTTCCGTTAATGGAAGATGTGGAGCTCTGCAACCGGCTTCGCACGGTGTCTGCGCCTTATTGCATCAAGGATCCGGTAATAACCGACAGCCGTAGATGGCAGCAGGGGGGTGCCTGGCGCACCATTTTTCTTATGTGGAGGCTGCGTTGGCGGTATTGGCGGGGCGAGTCCCCGGAATCGCTGGCTGTGGCCTATCGGGCGGATGTACGTAATGGGAAAAACTGAGCCGGATTCGGTACGGGTCATGCAGTTCGCCAAGTGGCCTGAGGCAGGCAAGGTCAAAACCCGGCTGATGCCGGAGCTTGGCGCGGAAGGGGCGATGGATGCTCATGTGAGGCTGAGCCTGGCCGTGCTGGAGAATCTGGTGGCCAGCGGTTATGACGTCCGGTTTCTCTGGGACCGGCCGCTGGATACGGCGCCGTCAGCCGCATTGCCGATTATCGAGCGGCTTGAGGATTTCGGGGTCGGGCAGTCCTGGCAGCAGGGAGATATGCTGGGAGAACGTATGACCCGGGCTCTTGCGTCCGGTTTGGAAGAGGTTGGCAAGGCCGTGATCGTGGGCAGCGATTGCCCCTCGGTGGATGCGGATTACGTCCGCCAGGCGGTTGCTGCGCTGGACGATGTGGATGTGGTGCTGGGGCCGTCGGATGATGGCGGTTATGTGCTGATCGGTGCACGGAAGCTGGCGCCGCGCATGCTGGCGGATGTTGCCTGGGGTACGGACCAGGCGCTGAGACAGACCTGCGACCGGCTCACCAAGGCCGGTTTGTCGTTTGCGGTGCTTCCGGAAAAGTGGGATGTGGACGAGCCTGCAGACTGGCGCCGGTTTGTTGGCCAGCCTGCAGGCTGAATCCCGTCAATGGTCAGGCTTCCGGTACGCTTTTCCGCTCAAGCAGCGTTTCAATGATGCTGCTGTTATCCGGGTTGTCGGCACCGGTGAATACGCGAAGGGCCCTCTTTCGTTCGATCACCTGATTGTCGAGGATATCCAGCAAGGATTCCCGGCTGACCTGCCTGATGGCTTCCGCCAGTTTCTCCCGCGAGTCAAAGCCTGTCTGACCCCGGTCGATTTCCCGCCAGAAGCGTTCCGAAATCTCCCCCAGGCGGCGGTCTTTTTCCATAAGTTTGCTGATAACCGCCTGTTTCTCCCGCTCAAGGTCCTTTGAGGACATATCCGAGAGCGTATCCCGGAAGGTTGCGGAAAACTCCGTCACGGCCTTGTCAATGTCGTCACTGCTGGCCTCGGGAGACTGCACTACGAAGCCCAGGGCCGGTGTTTCCAGCAACTCGAACGGTGTGGCATAGACAATGTAGCCAAGCTGGCGATTGGTGCGCAGTTCCTCGTAGAAGGGGCTGCTGATGATCTGGCCCAGTAGCCGGAAAGCAGCTCTTTCCTCAAAGCCGGTATTCCTGCCCTGCACATAGAGCGTGTAACCCGTATCCGGGTGGTCCACGTCGATAGGCAGATCGGTCTGGCCGTCAGGAAGGCCGCGCACCTTGCTGCGCTCGACGGTTGTCATGTCGCTGTCATCCAGCACCATGGCGTGGATGCGATTGGTCAGGTTGAGGGCAGAGGCTTCGGTCAGGTTGCCATGGGCGAGCATCACCGGGTCCACCTGTGAGAGGTAAGCCTCCGAGAATGACCTGAGCTCATCCAGGGTGACTTCCCTGGCGGCCTCAAGCTTCTCTTCGGTGCTCCAGGCACCTTCGATCAGCAGGCTCTGGATGAATTCGGATGTCTGCTGAACAGGGCGTTCCTTGGCCTTGTTCTGGAGCCGGTCAATCATTTTCTGGCGGGCAATTTCAAAACGTTGCTCTGTCAGCTCCGGGTCTGCAACCTGGGTCAGCAGTCGGGCCATGAGAGTGTGGAGTTTGTCGCTGTAGCCGCCCACCCGCACGGTGATGCCGCGAAGGTGCGGGTAGATGCTGTAATCAAGCCCTGCCAGCTGAGCAGGATAGGCCCAGGCGTTGACGTTGGTGTTGATAGCATCCACCAGCAATTCCGAGAGCACATTGCTGCGGGCCGAGGCTCGCGTAGCCGGGTTGCGCAGGCTCAGGTAGACATTGGCCTTGGGGGTATCAAACCGTGTATCACGGGCGTACCACACGTCCATGCCGCTGACGGTGCCCAGGGAGACGGGTTGTTCCATGGTGGAGCCGGGGATCATGCTCAGCTCCTCGGGAATAAAGGGGTTCTCCAGGGGAAGCGCCAGGCTCGAAACCATCCGGTTACTGTCCGTTGCTTCTGCCGCTTCCGGGTCCAGCGGTTTCAGTTTCCAGGCGGTCTCATACCACTCGGTCAGATTGGGGTCTTCTATGTCTGGTTCGGGCTCAAGCACCGAAACCAGAACATTGTCCGGCGTGAGTCGGTCGAGAATGGCCTGGTAACGCTCCGGTGCGTAGTCCTTCATCATCCAGGGGGCCTGGAGCACGTCCTCCGGTGCCACATGGCGCATCTGTCGGGACAGATGCATCACTTCCTGAACCGGCCGGTTTTTCTCGCGGAAACGGAAGTCGATCTGGGCCAGCTGTTGCATTTCCTCAAAACGACGTTGCTCAATTCCCTCTTCCCGGACCTTGTCGATGTAGGCAAAAGTCAGCTCCAGGATGGTGTCCTGTTTCTCAAGACCTTCCGGTGTCAGCGACATTTTCAGTTCCAGGCTCGCTTCCTGGCCGGTGTCCATGCCACTGCCGGCCGAGAGGCTCTCTACCAGGCCCGCCTGTTTCAGTACGTCAAAAAGGCTGCCAGGGCCCTCGTGTCCCAGCAGGCTGGCGACGTAATTGGCCGGTTTGTCGCGATAGTATTCCTGTTGCGACGGAATGGGGAAAGTCAGGGTCAGGCTGCGGATATCCTTCAATGCGTCAACCGTGAGGCGGGCGGGCAGCGTGTCCGGGCTGAACAGGGGCTCATCGTGCACCTTTGCATTCAGCTTCCGGTTTTCAATGCGGTCAAACCGCCCGCGTACCATGGCCTCGAGTTCATCCAGGGACTGGGGCCCGTAGACGGCCAGGGTCATCAGGTTGGACGAATAATGCGTCTCCCAGAACTTGATGAGGTCAGGGCGCAATGGCCTCTCTTCGGTATTCTCGAGGGTGGTCAGGTTGCCCACTGCAAACTGATGGAAGGCGTGTTCGGGATTGCTGACCGCTTTTTTGACGGAGTACAAGCGGCGGCCATCCTCTTTCTGCATGGCGCTGAACTCGGAATGTACCGCCCTGCGCTCACGGTCAACCAGTTCCGGCGTGAACAGGGGGGCGGAGAACTGTTCTGCAAAGCGGTCGAGGGCGTCTTCCAGGTGTTCAGCCTGCACGTCGAAAAAGTAGTTGGTGTCCTGGAATGAAGTAAAGGCGTTATGGCTGCCACCGTGGCTCTTGATGAACTGCTGGTATTCGCCGGGGTCCGGGTATTTTTCCGTGCCCAGGAACAGCATATGCTCCAGGAAGTGTGAGAGGCCTTCCCGGTCCGCCGGGTCATCGCCGCTGCCGACGGCCACGTTCATGGACGCGGCAGCCTTGTCGGAATCAGGGGAGGAAACCAGTAGCACCCTGAGCTGGTTGTCCAGCTGTACATAGCGGTACTCGTTGTCGTCGTTCGGGCTTTTGACGGGGGCAATGTCCGCCAGTGCTACCGAACTGAAAACCAGAAGGAGCATCAGGGTCAAAGCTTCCTTCAGGGCAGGGAAACTGATGGCAAATCCACGAATGCCTGGGCGCATAATGCCTCTCTGTCTGATAGTTGGTTCAGTGAATCAGTGCGTTGCGGGTGCTTTCCGGTTGTTGATCCAGCGTTTTTTTTGCCAGGCTGGCGGCGGCATCTGCATCGAGCTGGCCCGAGGCAATGCGCTCCAGAACCGTGCCCATAACCGCCACAGACTGGCGATAGTCTGCGAACTCGGCCTGGAAGGCATGGTCAATGGCCTGGTAAACCGCCTGGATTTTCTGTTCCCGGCTGCCGGCATCTGCGGCTGTGTCATTGATGGCCTTGAGGCAGGCGCGGGCGATGGCGATGTAACGCTCGGCGTTGGGGTCGTCTTTGTGCATAGCTGGAGTTCCGAAAACCGGGATATTGAGACAGAGCCTGTCATGAATGGTTCCGATTATGTCATTGCTCCTGACAGGTTTCATTTCATCTCTGTAATGGTAGGGAATTGCGGGCAGGCTGCACACCATGTGCTAGTCTCAATTTCAGCATGCCGGGCAAACCAACAGGTTGCGGCGTGCCTTTCATGCGGATGTTAGAGTAATTGCTCTATCAAAAACAAAGGGTTACAGAGTAATTGCTCTAAAAAAGTTCAATACATGAAGGATGCATTTAAGTACAATGCCGGCGTTCCGCGAGAGTATAAGACTTTGGTCTAATACCTCAGCCGGGAACAAAGGGACAGACAACAATTGAGCAACAAGCAGGGTGGACTATCAATGAATTACTTTCTGACGGGTGGCACCGGTTTTATCGGCCGTTTTCTCGTTGAAAAACTGCTGGCTCGCGGCGGCACGGTTTACGTTCTGGTGCGTGAGCAATCCCAGGACAAACTGAACCAGCTGCGGGAGCGCTGGGGCGCGGATGAGTCCCGGGTGAAAGCAGTCATCGGCGACCTTACCAGTCCGAATCTGGGTATCGATGCCAAGACCATGAAATCGCTCAAGGGTAATATTGATCACTTTTTCCACCTTGCAGCGGTTTACGACATGGGTGCGGACGAAGCAGCCCAGCAGGCGACCAACATTGAGGGCACGCACAGCGCCGTAAATGCGGCAGAAGCCATGGAGGCAGGTTGTTTTCATCATGTGTCCTCCATTGCCGCCGCCGGAATGTTCAAGGGCACGTTCCGCGAAGATATGTTCGAGGAAGCCGAAAAGCTGGACCATCCCTACCTGCTGACCAAACACGAGTCGGAAAAGGTTGTCCGGGAGAGCTGCAAGGTTCCGTTCCGGATCTATCGCCCGGGCATGGTGATTGGTCACTCGAAAACCGGTGAAATGGACAAGGTTGACGGGCCCTATTACTTCTTCAAGATGATCCAGAAGATCCGCCATGCTCTGCCCCAGTGGATGCCGACTATTGGCATTGAAGGCGGCCGCCTGAATATTGTTCCGGTGGATTTCGTGGTGAACGCCATGGATCACATTGCCCACCTGGAAGGCGAGGATGGCAACTGTTTCCATCTGGTGGATTCCGACCCCTACAAGGTTGGCGAAATTCTCAATATTTTCTCCGAAGCCGGTCATGCGCCCCGTATGGCCATGCGTCTTGATTCACGGATCTTCGGATTTGTTCCGCCGTTCATTCGCCAGAGCCTGAAGAACCTGCCCCCGGTCAAGCGTCTGACCACGGCTGTACTGGATGACATGGGCATTCCGCCCTCGGTTCTGTCTTTCATCAACTACCCCACGCGATTTGATGCCCGCGAAACCGAGCGGGTTCTCAAGGGCACCGGTATTGAAGTGCCGCGCCTGGACAGCTACGCCGCTGTGATCTGGGATTACTGGGAGCGTAACCTTGACCCTGACCTGTTCAAGGACCGCACCCTGCGTGGCACGGTGGAAGGCAAGGTCTGTGTGGTCACCGGCGGTACTTCCGGCATTGGTCTGGCAACGGCCGAGAAACTGGCCGATGCGGGCGCGATTCTGGTTATCGGAGCCCGTAAAAAGGAACGGCTGGCGGAAGTGGCCGCTCAGCTGGAAGCCCGTGGCGGCAATGTTCACGCCTACCAGTGCGACTTTGCCGAGATGGACGATTGCGACCGCTTCGTGAAGACCGTGCTGGATAACCACGGCCATGTGGATGTTCTGGTCAACAACGCCGGGCGTTCGATCCGTCGCTCACTGGCGCTGTCGTTCGACCGTTTCCACGATTTCGAGCGCACCATGCAGCTGAACTATTTCGGTTCGGTTCGTCTGATCATGGGCTTTGCGCCGGCCATGCTGGAGCGTCATCGTGGTCACGTGGTGAACATATCGTCCATTGGTGTGCTGACCAACGCGCCGCGTTTCTCCGCCTATGTGGCCTCCAAGTCTGCACTGGATGCGTTCAGCCGTTGCGCCGCGGCGGAATGGTCAGACCGCAATGTGACCTTTACCACCATCAACATGCCGCTGGTAAAGACACCGATGATTGCGCCCACCAAGATCTACGATTCGGTTCCCACACTGACGCCGGACGAAGCGGCGGAAATGGTCGTGGACGCCATCGTCTACCGGCCCAAGCGCATTGCCACAAGGCTGGGTATCTTTGCCCAGGTGTTGCAGGCGCTGGCGCCGAAGATGGGCGAGATCGTGATGAACACCGGTTACCGTATGTTCCCGGATTCACCGGCCGCAGCTGGCAGCCGGTCCGGAGAACGGCCCAAGGTATCTTCCGAGCAGGTTGCTTTTGCGGCAATCATGCGAGGCATTTACTGGTAGGCCGGTAGCCTCTCTATTCCTCCGCCTCGCTTATCAGGGGCGGAGGAAACCCTCCCAGTTCCCGCCATCGATTGACAATGCCACAGAACAGGTCGGCGGTTTTTTCCGCGTCGTAGGCGGCAGAATGCGCTTCCTTGTTGCTGAACGGAATACCGGCCAGTTTGCACGCCTGGGCCAGCACGGTGTGGCCGTAGGCAAGGCCCGCGAGTGTCGCGGTATCGAAAGTGGAAAAAGGATGAAACGGATTACGCCGGATATCCGAGCGCAGAGCGGCCGCGAATACGAAGTTGTGATCAAAGGTGGCGTTATGCCCAACCAGAACCGCACGCTTGCAGTCGTGGGCTTTGACTGCCTTGCGGATCGGCCCGAATATCTCGCTCAGGCCCTCCCGTTCGGGAACGGCCTCCCGCTCGGGGCTCCAGGGGTCAATGCCGGTAAAGTCCAGGGCTGACTGCTCCAGGTTGGCGCCTTCGAAGGGATCAATCTGCTGCACGTGGGTTTCTGTCCGCTTCAGCCAGCCGTCTTCGTCCATGGTCAAAATGACTGCGGCAATTTCCAGCAACGCATCCTGTTCGGGATTGAATCCACCGGTTTCCACATCCACCACAACAGGCAGGAATCCGCGGAAACGGCGGGACATGGGATGCGGTTCTTTGTTTTCTTCAGTCACTTAAACTCCCGGAGTCTTTGGCCAGGGTAACAAGCCTGGTGTGTAAAAAGTCGGATAATCAGTCGGTTGAAAGGCGCCATCTCAGGCTTTCGCCGGCTTTGAGGGGCACAATGGTGCCGTCGGCCAGCGGCAGTTCAGCGGGCATTTCCCAGCTTTCCCGTACCAGGGTAATGGTGTCGGTATTGCGGGGCAGGCCGTAGAAGTCGGCCCCATTGAAGCTGGCAAAGGCTTCCAGTTTGTCCAGGATGCCCAGGTCCTCGAAGATCTCCGCGTACAGTGACATGGCGCTATAGGCGGAGTAGCAGCCGGCACAGCCGCAGGCGGTTTCTTTCCGGTCCTTCGAATGGGGCGCTGAATCGGTGCCCAGGAAGAAGCGCCGGTCACCACTGACAATGGCGTCGCTCAGTGCCTGCTGGTGCCGGTTTCGCTTGAGAATCGGCAGGCAGTACAGGTGCGGCCGGATGCCACCAACGAGCATGTGGTTGCGGTTGTACATCAGGTGCTGGGGGGTAATGGTGGCACCGAGATTGTCGCCCTGGTGGTTGCGAACAAATTCGGCGGAGTCTGCGGTTGTAATGTGCTCAAGGACAACCCGCAGTGTCGGGAAAGCGTCCAGCGTCGGCGCCAGTACGCGCTTGAGGAAGATCTTCTCCCGGTCAAAGATGTCGATCTCCGGGTCGGTTACCTCACCATGGACCAGCAGCAGCATGCCGCACTCGCTCATGGCTTCCAGTACCGGGTAGATGTTGCGGATGTCGGTAACGCCCGAAGCGGAATTGGTCGTGGCACCGGCAGGGTAGAGCTTTGCCGCAACCACCCCGGCGGCTTTTGCCTCGCGGATCTGTTCCGCGGTGGTGGTTTCCGTCAGGTACAGAGTCATCAGCGGTTCAAAGTCATGGTCCCCGGCGGCATCCAGGATCCTGCCACGGTAGGCCATGGCCTGCTCTGCATCGGTGACCGGTGGTACCAGGTTGGGCATGATGATGGCGCGGCCAAAGCAGCGGGCCGTGGCAGGCACCACATCCCTGAGAATGTCACCGTCCCGGACATGAAGGTGCCAGTCGTCGGGGCGGGTAATGGTGATCTGATTGGTCATTGACAGTTTCCGGCTAGCCGGGGCCTTTGCTGTGGTTGCCCCTTGAGAATTCTGGCGGAATTATATCAGAAGCCGTCATCGATTGTTTCGGGCCAATGGCCTAAAGAATGCCTTGCGGTTGCCGTTAACCACTCAGTGAACATTCTCTGACGGACTGATGGTATGGCACGAATCCCAGCCTTCCTGCGTGGTGCAGTTATCTCCGGTGCATGCTCTTTGCTGGTTGCCGCCAATGTGGCCCAGGCGGCTACCTATGGTGCCGGCATCGAGAACAGCCAGTGGTACCTGTCGGAGTCTGTATTCGAGTGTACCCTGGTGCACCAGGTCCCCGGTTATGGCCGGGCTGTTTTCCGCCACAAGGCTGGCGAATCCCTGTCGTTTTTCCTGGAGTCGGAAACGCCGGTGATGCGCCCTGGCCGTGGCATGCTGGTGGTGGAGGCACCATCCTGGCGCCCCGGAACCGCACCCCGTTCTGTGGGCCGGGTTAATGTGGACGACAGCCGTCGCCCGGTTTCCCTGGATTCACGCCAGGCCATGATTCTGGTTCAGGGCCTGCTGGAAGGTATGGATCCGACAGTTACCCGCGAGTCCTGGTACGACAGCAGCCCGGTTCGTGTGAAGGTGTCCAACATCAACTTTGCCGGCACCTTCTCCGAATACCGTTCCTGCACCTCAGGCCTTTTGCCGGTCAACTATGACCAGATCAAGCGTTCCCGTATCCCCTTTGCTGCCGGTAGTACCAGCCTTTCCGGGCCTGACAGGGAGCTTCTGGACAACATAGTGGCTTATGTTCAGGCGGATTCAACCGTGGAGCGGATTTTCGTCGACGGCCACACGGACAGCAGTGGCAGCAGAATCGATAACCGCGCATTGTCCGAGGAGAGGGCCAATGTGGTAGCGGATTACCTGATCGGGCAGGGCATTGATACTGACCTGGTAACAGTCAGGGCCCATGCGGACCAGTACCCGGCGTCAGGCCGTCCGGCGGATAACCGGCGCACCACCATCCGCCTGCAGCGCGAGGGTGAACGGCCGGACCTGCAGCAGGCCAATGGCTACGACGCGGCCTCACCAAACAGCTGAAAGCCCGCTGGTGATATCAGCGGATGGAATTGAGCACTTCAAGGTGGGCATTCACACTTTCTGCCAGCGCCCTGAGATGATATCCCCCCTCAAGGGTTGAGATAATCCGGTCGTTGGCAGAGTCAGCGGCAATGCTGGTGATCATTTCTGTCAGCCAGCGATAGTCTTCCACTTCCAGATTCAGCTCCGCCATCGGGTCCAGCCGGTGGCCATCAAAACCGGCGGAAATCAGAACCAGCTGCGGGCGGAAATCCTGCAGCCGTTTGAGCCAGGCCGCTTCCACGATTCTACGATACTCGTCCGCAGACTCACCCGCCTGGATGGGAGTATTGATAATGTTCTCAGCCTGCCGATGCACGTGGGAGTGGGGATAGAACGGATGCTGGAAACTGGAGCACATGAGAATGCGCTCATCGCCGCCGACAATATCAACCGTGCCGTTTCCCTGGTGGACATCGAAATCAATGATGGCCACCCGCTCCAGATGATGGAAGTTCAGCGCCCGCATGGCTGCCAGGGCAATGTTGTTATAGAAACAGAACCCCATGGACCTGCTGCGTTCGGCATGATGGCCCGGTGGCCGGGCACAGACGAAAGCATTGGTGAGCTGGCTGCTGAGAACCATATCGACCGCTTCGATGCTGGCCCCGGCTGCCAGGCGGGCTGCCCTCAGCGTATCCGGCATCATCGCGGTATCCGGGTCGGTATACACCCGGCCCCGGGTGGGTTGCATCAGGTCCAGCTGGTGCAGGTAGCGCTCGGGGTGAACGGTCAGCAACTGGTCCCGGGTGGCTTCGTCCGGCCTTACCCAGTCCAGCTCCTGCTCCAGGCCGGTATCCGCCAGGTAACTGATAATGGCCGCAAGCCGCTCCGGGGATTCCGGATGCTCCGCCCCCATGTTGTGTTTCATGCAATCGTCGTGAGAGAAAAATCCCGTTGTCATGCTGGTCCTGAACGCTCGTTGTGCTTGTATTTTGTTCAATATTATCAGGGATAGTACGCTGCTGCCGTGTTTCTTTGGTCTTATGGTGTCGATAGCCATTTTACATCAACAGACAAGCGCCTAAGATAGGATGTACATCCGCCCGGTCAATCCGAAGCAAGGAGCGAAGTTTGAGCACCCGATACCTGGAAAGCCTTTTTAATCCCTCTTCCATCGTGGTTGTCGGCGCCTCGGAGCGGGCGGATAACCTGGGCGGTATGGTGTTGCGGAACCTGCTCGGTGGTGGCTATCCCGGGCAGTTACTGGTGGTTAACCAGAATGATTACGAGAATGTCCATGGTGTGCCTTGCGTAAAGAAGGTTTCCCGGATGGGCTTCAGCCCTGACCTGGCGATTATCTGTACGCCCCCGGATACCGTGCCGAAAATGGTCCGGAGGCTGGGGGAGGAAGGCGTCCGTACGGCCATCGTGATGACCGGTGGCATGTCCCGGAGCCACAGCAAGACGGGCCAGCCGTTGATGTACTCGGTCCGGGATGCGGCCCGGGAAACCGGTATCCGGGTGCTGGGCCCAAATACCATCGGGCTGATGGTTCCGGCCCGCAGCCTTAACGCAACCTACGCCCACATGGGTGCCATTCCCGGCAAGGTGGCGTTCGTCGGCCAGTCCGGCACCATTGCCAGTTCGGTGATTGACTGGGCCTTTGCCCGGGGCGTCGGGTTTTCCTACTTTCTCACTCTCGGCGATGGCATGGACATCGACCATGACGACCTGATCGATTACCTCGCCCAGGACAGCCAGACCCGCGCTATCCTTCTGCACATAGAGAACATTCCCAATCCGCGCCGTTTCATGTCGGCCGTCCGTGTGGCTTCGCGTACCAAACCGGTGATCGCCGTAAAAAGCGGCCGGGTGCCGGAATCGGAATGGTTTCCCCATGAACTGCCCGCGGGGCTCACCCGCAGTGACCCCATATACGATGCCATGTTACAGCGCGCCGGTGTGCTGCGTGTGGATGGACTGGGGCAGATGTTTGATGCCCTTGAAACCCTGACAAGGATGCGGCCCTTGCGGCGGGAAACCCTTGCAATCATGGCCAATGGTGTAGGCCCGGGTGTGCTGGCGGTGGACCGGCTGGCCCATCTTGGCGGAGAACTGGCGGAGCTGTCCGGGAAGTCCATTGCTGCGCTGGCGGAGTCCCTGCCGCCTTACTGGACTCGCAAGAATCCTATCGACCTGGGCTATGACGCTTCACCAGAGCTGTATGCCCGGGCCATCAAGGTGCTGGCGAAGGATCCGGAAGTTGCCAACGTGCTGGTAATGTACGCGCCCAGCCTGACCCAGGACAGTCTTCAGATTGCCGATGCGGTGGTGCAGGCGTCCAAGGGTACACGGCTCAATGTATTTACCTGCTGGCTGGGCCAGAGTACGGTGCTGGATGCCCGGGATGAGTTCTACCGGGCCGGGTTACCGTCGTTCTTCAATCCCGAAAAGGCTGTCACCGCGTTCATGCAGCATGTACGCCACCAGCGGGTGCAGCGGCTGCTGACAGAGACGCCGGAATCGTTTACCGACCACTTTGACGACCATACGCAGACCCGTCGGGTGGTGGTCAATGCCCTGCGCGCAGGGCGCAGCCATCTTTCCAACCGGGAAGCCCGGGACCTGATCCGTGACTACGGAATCAATACCGTGGACACCATTTATTGCGATGACATGGAAGAGGTACTCGAAGCCTTCGCCGTGGAGCGGCGGCCGGTGGATATTACGCTGATTCATGAAAAGTCCTGCCATCCCCTGATTGAACTGAGCCCCGGCCAACGCCGATACAAGGGCACGGTGCAGAAGCTGAACAGCGAAGGGGCCATTATGGACTCCTGCCGTTTCCTGATGGAGGAGTACAAGAAACACTATCCGGACAGTGGCTTCCTGGGGTTTGCCGTTCAGCGTTCCTACCAGCACGTGGGTGGCATTGAATTCAGTGTCGGCATTACCCGCGACAAACTGTTCGGCCCACTGGTGGTGTGCGGTGCCGCCGGTGCCCAGATCAACGTGATGACCGACCGCCAGATAGCCCTGCCGCCACTGAACATGGTGCTGGCGCGGGAGCTACTGCGGCGCACCTACATGTACAAGCTGCTGAAAGAGCACAGCCTGAAACCGGAGGAAGACATTCGCGCGGTGTCTGAAACCCTGGTAACCCTGTCCCAGATTGTGATTGATATTCCGGAGATTCGCGGTCTGGAGATTTCACCGCTGCTGTTCAATGAGCAGGGCGCCGTCGCGGTGAATGTGGCCATTGACCTGGCAGACAAGCCGGGTCGGCCAATCATCCAGCCCTATCCCAGGGAACTGGAGGAGTGGATAGTGCTGCCCAGGTCTGGCCGGCGGGTGATCATCCGCCCGGTTCTGGCAGAAGACGAGCCGGCGCACCGGGCATTTCACGAGCTCCAGTCGCCGGAATCCATTCGCTACCGCTTCTTCCAGTACCGCAAGCACTTCTCACGGGAAGACGTGGCCCAGATGGTACAGATCGACTATGACCGGGAAATGGTCTTCATCGCCAACGCACCAAAGGAAGACGGCGAGGGTGAGGAAACCCTGGGCACTGTCCGTACCTGGACCGACGCGGACAACCTGCGGGCGGAATTCGCGGTGATGGTGCACGATAAAATGAAAGGCGAAGGGCTGGGCGTGGCCCTGATGCAGAAGATGATCGATTACTGCCGCGCCAAAGGCACGGTGGAAATGGTGGGTAATGTGCTGCCGGATAACCGCCCGATGTTGCGGCTGGCGGAGCACCTGGGCTTCGAGATCCATTACAACCCGGAGGAGGAAGTGATGGACCTTACCCTGGTGCTGAATGAGCCGGAGAAAGACTGGCAGCGGGAACGCCTGGAGCAGACGTCCCACTGAATTCCGGACAGCCGGCAGTTTTGTGCTGCCGGCGCGCCCTCAGCTTTCTTCGACGATCGCCGAGCGGTCTTCTCCGCCGAGTGCTTCCAGCAGGCCGGGGATCAGCCTGGCCAGCTCCAGCGTCATCAGAGAAAAGGCAGCGTCGAAGCGGGCAGCGGCGTCGTCTGCATCCACATCGTCCAGTTTTTCCTGCAGCGTGTCGCCGAACTTCAACCGACGGATACCCAGTTCCTCATCCAGTACGAATGAAAGATTGTCGTCCCAGGTGACGGACAGTTTGGTGACCTGCATGCCGGCATCCAGGTGGCTGCGGATTTCGTCACCCTGAAGGTCCAGCCCCTTGCAGCGCACCACGCCGCCATCCTCGGAGGGGTCTTTGAGCTCGCATTCGGAGCCCAGTTCGATGCTTGCGGGCAGGTCAATGGACTCATTGAGCCAGCCGGTAAAGGTAAAGGCAGGCGCCTGTTCCACGGCTGGAGGGCGAACCGGTAGCGAACCCAGGCTCTTGCGCAGGGTAGAGGCCAGGTCTTCCGCCTGTTTTGCGGAGCCGGCATCCACCACCAGCACGCCATCAGCAGGGGCCAGGTAGGCGTAGCAGCGGCGGTTCTTGGAAAATGCCCGGGGCAGCATTTCCAGCATCACTTCTTCCTTGAGTTCGTCCTTTTCCTTGCGTCGTACCTTGCGGTGTTGCTCGGCTTCGATCATCTCCGCTTTCTCGTCCACCAGTTCCTTGATCACGGACGCGGGCAACAGCTTTTCTTCCTTGCGCAGGGCAATCAGGTGGTAACCACCGGCACTGTGAACCAGCAGGTTGCTGTGTTTGCCCATGGGGGAAACCCAGCCCTGGCGTGAGGTTTCCTGGGGGCCGCAGGGTTTGAAGGCATCGGCCTGAAGCTTTTCCTCCAGGGCTTCGGCGGTTATCTCAAATGGCTTGGTAAAACGGAATACGCGGGCATTACGAAACCACATGGTCCGGGTCCTTGTTGGTTATTGGCTGATGTCGATAGTAAAGAGGGAGGCGATGATACGGCCACCGGTCAGTGGCCGTAAAGTGACTGCTGCGCAATGCTAGATCTGCATGATTTCAACCAGCACTGTTTTCACGATAAATCCCACCACACCGGCACCCAGGATGGTGAAAAGCGCGATGGTGCCGAATCGTCCTGCCTGGGATTTCTTCGCCAGATCCCAGACTATAAAACCCATCCACACAATAAGGCCCGTGAGCAATACCAGCATGGCAAGCTCTGAAAATACTGCTTCGTTCATTGCTGACTCCAGACTGTTTACTGCTCGTCCCGCAGGAATACCCAGTTATCTGCGCTGGACTGCTCCTCGCTGAAACGGTAACCCTCAAGGTCAAAGCCCTTGAGATCATCAGCCTGGGTGATGTTGTTCTGGATGGCGTAGCGGCACATCAGGCCCCGGGCCTTCTTGGCGTAGAAGCTGATCATCTTGTACTGGCCGTTTTTCCAGTCCTTGAACTGCGGGGTGATCAGGCGTGCGTCCAGTTCTTTCTTGCGCACGGCCTTGAAGTACTCATTGGAGGCAAGGTTGACCAGAACGCCGTCGTCAGCCTTGAGCAGGCGGTTGAGTTCATCGGTGATCTTGCTGCACCAGAAGGCATACAGGTCCTTGCCCCGGCGGTTCTCGAATTTCGTGCCCATTTCCAGGCGGTAGGGCTGCATCAGGTCCAGGGGTTTGAGTACACCATAGAGGCCGGAAAGTATCCGCAGGCGCTTCTGGGCAATGTCGAATTCCTTGTCGCTGAAGCTCCCGGCGTCCAGCCCGGTGTAGACATCCCCTTTGAATGCCAGCACGGCCTGCCGCGCATTGTCCGGTGTAAACGGCGTATGCCAGGTGCGGAAGCGCTCGGCGTTCAGCTGGCCCAGCTTTTCACTGACCCCCATCAAATTGCTGATGTCATGGGGTTCCAGTTCCTTGAGCTGGTCAACCAGTTCGCAGGAATCGTCCAGAAAGTCCGGCTGGGTGGCTTTGGTGGTGGCCAGCGGGCTTTCGTAGTCCAGCGTTTTTGCAGGGGAAATAACCATCAACATGTCGGGCAATCCTCATCGGAGAAAGTTCAGTAACTGGTCCCTGGTAAACGGCCAGTCCAGTTCCTCACCGGTGTCGTTACGGCGAAGTACCGGAATCCGTGTGCCGTAGCGTTCCACCAGTTGCTCGGACTGGGCAATGTCCACAGCATCCACGGGGATGGGCGCCGGCATGGGAGTATTCACCAGCAGCGCTTCCGCCAGCTCGCAAAGCTGGCACTGGGACGTGGTGTAAAAAATCAGTTCCATTTATTTCGGTTGCGCGTCTATCTGTTGGCCGTTGACGTCCCGGCTGTCCCGCCCCATCAGGTACAGATACACCGGCATGAGGTCTTCCGGCGCCGGATTCTGCTGCGGATTTTCGGCCGGATACGCCGTTGCTCTCATATTGGTACGGGTGGCGCCCGGATTGAGACTGTTCACCCGAATATTGTGCCGGTCGTCGTCCAGCTCTTCCGACATCATCTGGCTCAGCCCTTCAATGGCAAACTTGGACACCGCATAAGCACCCCAGTAGGGTTTGGCGCGGCGGCCGACACCTGAGGAGGTGAAAATCACAGAGGCATCGTCAGACTTGCGGAGCAACGGGATCATTGCCCGGCTCAGCAGGAAAGGGGCGGTGGCATTGACATGCATCACCTTGTTCCAGATTTCCGGATCGTAAAGCTCTATCGGGCTGCGGGTGCCAAGGATGGCGGCGTTATGCAGCAGGCCGTCAAGATGGTCAAAGTTGTCCTCGATGGTCATCGCCAGTTCTTCATAATCCTTGACTGCCGCACCTTCGAAGTTCAGGGGTACGATGGCCGGTTTCGGGTAGCCGGCGGCTTCAATCTCGTCATACACGGATTCCAGTTTGGCAACGGTACGGCCTACCAGGATGACAGTGGCGCCATGGGCTGCATAGGCTTTTGCCGCCGCACGTCCGATGCCGCTTCCGGCACCGGTCACCATGATGATGCGGTCTTTCAGCAAGTCGGCCGGTGCTTGATAGTCCTGCATTCTGTATCTCCGTTGGGAACTTACTGGAAAATAATAGAAAGTACTGTTTCAGGTGTACGAGCGCATCCTGTCCGGGGCGCTATTGTAACAGTTTTGCCAGGTCGCTGACGGTATCGGCGACTATGTCAGCTTGCCACAGGTCAACACATTCTGGCTGTTCGATATAACCGTAACGAACCGCGATGGTTTTCATGCCCGCATTGCGACCCGCTTCGATGTCCCGTTCATGGTCACCCACGTAGACGCCGGCGGCCGGATTGGCCCCCACTTCCCGGCAGGCCAGCAGCAGCGCTTCCGGGTGGGGCTTGCGGTGGGTGACATGATCGGGGCAGATCAGGGTAGCGCAGCGCTCCTCCAGCCCCAGGGCCTGTATCAGCGGTGCGGCAAAGCGAACCGGTTTGTTGGTGACGATGCCCCAGGGAATTCCCCGCGCCTCCAGGTCGTTCAGGATGCCCTCCACCCCCTCGAACAGGGTGGTTTCCACGGCTACACCGGCCTCGTAAAGGTCGAGAAACGCGGTGTGCTTTGCCAGGTAGTCCGGGTGTTCCGGTTCAAGACCAAAACCGACCCGGATCATCGCCCTGGCGCCATTGGACACCGAGCGGCGGATATGGGGTGCCAGCAACGGCGGCAAGCCGTGCGCCTGCCGGAGCTCGTTCAGGCACCGGATAAAATCCGGCGCGGTATCAATCAGAGTGCCGTCCAGGTCGAACAGAACGGTTGATGGCATTGAGGAGGAGGCGGTCACGACGGATCAGTATCCCCACGGGTATCCATGGCGTGCATCATATAGTTGACGTCCACATCCCGCCCCAGGCGATACACCTTGGTGATCGGGTTGTAGGTCATGCCAGTCAATTCCCGGACTTCAAGCCCGGCGTGGCGCAGGTGGTCGGACATTTCCGAGGGGCGGATGAATTTGCGCCACTCGTGTGTGCCTTTGGGCAGCAACCTGAGCACATACTCGGCCCCCACGATGGCAAACAGGAACGATTTCGGGTTGCGGTTGATGGTGGACACAAACAGATGCCCGCCGGGCTTGAGCATGGTGGCGCAGGCCCTGACCACAGAGGCCGGGTCGGGCACGTGCTCGAGCATCTCGAGGCAGGTGACCACATCGTACTGGCCGGCGTGTTCAGGGTCGTTTGCCAGCTCTTCTATGGTGGTCTGACGGTAGTCCACGGATATGCCGCTTTCCATGCCATGAAGCCTGGCCACCGCCAGTGGTGCCTCGCCCATGTCGATACCGGTTACATGGGCACCCCGCTGCGCCATTCCCTCGGACAGCAGGCCACCGCCACAGCCGACATCCAGTACCCGTTTTCCCGCCAGGGGGGCGCGCTCATCGATGTAGTTGAGACGCAGGGGGTTGATATCGTGCAGGGGGCGGAACTCGCTGGTTGGGTCCCACCAGCGGCTGGCCAGGGCCTCGAATTTTGCGATTTCATTGTGATCTACGTTCTGGTTACTCATAGGTGGCTCTGCCTGATAACGGAAAAAAGGGCGTCAGCTGGTTTGCTGTTCGCGAATACGGTCGGCCCAGCTCCGGACCCTTAACATCAGGTCCGGTACATCAATACGGGTCAGCGTGCCTTCCTGTACCTGAGGTACGCCATTGATCCAGCTATGGCTTACCTGGCGCCCATGGTTACTGTAAACAAGGTGCGAGGCCGGGTCGTAAACCGGCTGCAGGAACGGGTCGCCCAGGTCGACGGCAATGATATCGGCCAGCTTGCCGGCTTCCAGCGAGCCCAGCTCGTGCGCCCTCCCCAGGGCCTTTGCGCCCTGGATTGTGGCCATGGCCAGCGCATCATGGGCCGACAGGGCAGTGGCGTCGTCCGCCACGGCCTTGGCCAGCATGGCAGCGGTGCTGAGTTCGCCGAACAGGTCCAGATCATTATTGCTGGCGGCTCCGTCGGTGCCAATGGCAACAGTGATTCCGGCATCACGGAATGCCTGTACCGGGCTCAGCCCGCTGGCCAGCTTGAGGTTGGATTCGGGGCAGTGAATGACCCGGGCGCCGGTTTGCTGCAGCAGCTGTATGTCCGAGTCGTCGATCTGGGTCATGTGGACACACTGGGTTTCCGGCCCGAGCACATCCAGTTCAGCCATTCGCTGGGTCGGCCGTTTGCCGGTTTTCTCCAGCGCATCCGCTACTTCAAAGGCAGTTTCGTGCAGGTGGATCTGGATAGGGGCACCTGTTGCCCGGGACAGCGCCACCGCTCTGGTCAGTGGCTCGTCGGATACCGTATAGGGAGCGTGGGGGCCTATGGCTGGCATGATAAAGGGATCGTCCTGCCACTGGTGAATAAATGCTTCGCCCTTGGAAAGGTATTCATCCGGCCCGGAGCCCCAGGGCGTGGGGAAGTCCAGCAGCGGGAAGCACACCTGGGCCCGCATGCCGGCATCCCTGGCCAGCTGGGCAACGATCTCCGGAAAGAAGTACATGTCGGAAAACGTGGTGGTGCCGGTACGAAGCATCTCCGCCATGGCCAGTTGGGTGCCGTCGGCAATGAAGGATTCGCTGACAAAAGCCCCTTCGGCGGGCCAGATATGGTCGTTCAGCCAGCTCATCAGCGGCAGGTCGTCCGCCAGGCCCCGGAACAGCGACATGGCAGCATGACCATGCATATTGATCAGGCCGGGAAGTACCACATGATCCGGCAGGTTGATGGTTTCCCTGGCGCGGAAGCGGGCGTCGGCTTCCTCCTGACAAACCACCGCCGCAATCCGCTCGCCCTGGACAATGATGGCCTGGTGATCCAGTACCGTGTTGGCGGGTTCAATGGGAATCACCCAGCGTGCGTTGATGCGAATATCTGCTGCGGTAATGGTGTCTGCCGTCATTTACCCTGCCCTGGTACTGGCGCCCGGGAACCGTCCGGGCGGGTGAAGAATGTAGCCCGAAAGTATAGCGACCACCCGGGCCGAGAACTACCCTGGGGGCTGAGTTTGAAGCGCTATCACGGTTATACTGCTTCTTTGTAACCTCTCAGGAGTGACTGAATGAGCAAATCCCCTGTTTCATCCGGTGAGCGTGCCATCGGCACGGTGGCGATGCGCTGGCACGGGGCCAGTCTGGAACTGCTGGATCAGCGTCTACTGCCGGACCAGGAACACTGGATTACCGTGGAGGGTGCCTCCGGTGTCGCCCAGTGTATCCGGGACATGGTGGTTCGGGGTGCCCCGGCCATTGGTATCAGCGCCGCCTACGGGGTGGCCCTGGCTGCCCGTCATGCCGGCGGTGGAGACTGGAAAACCGAGATAAAACAGGCGATACGCGAGCTGGCTGCCTCACGGCCGACGGCAGTGAATCTGTTCTGGGCTCTGCAGGAGATGGAGCGGGAATTCGCCGGGTGTCATTCCCTGGATGATGCCGTCAATAGGCTTGCCAGAACCGCCGTTCGCATTCACGAGGACGATCTGGCGGCCAACCTGGCCATGGCAGACAATGCCCTGGATCGTATGGCGGCGGAGAAACCATTCTCGGTGCTCACCCATTGTAATACCGGTGCCCTGGCCACCGGGGGATACGGCACTGCGCTGGGGGTGATTCGCCGGCTTCATGAGGCCGGGTTGCTCAGGAATGTGTTTGCAGACGAAACGCGCCCCTGGTTGCAGGGCAGCAGGCTGACGGCCTGGGAACTGGCGCGGGACGGCATTCCGGTTACCCTGAATGCCGATGGCGCAGCCGCCGCGATTATGGCTGCGGGTAAAGTGCGCTGGGTGATCGTCGGGGCAGACCGGATTACGGCCAGCGGAGACGTTGCCAACAAGATCGGCACCTACAGCCTGGCTGTACTGGCCCGCCACCACAAGGTCGGGTTCATGGTGGTGGCGCCGTCCAGCACTGTGGATATGTCGCTGGAATCCGGCAAGGATATTCCCATTGAGGAGCGTGAAGGCTCGGAGCTGAGGCAGGTCAGGGGAGTGCCGATTGCACCGGCCGGGGTCCGGGTCTTCAACCCGGTATTCGATGTCACGCCTGCGAGCCTGATTGATGTGATCGTAACCGAGAAGGGTGTTGTCAGCACGCCGAACCTTACCGGAATGAGAGCCTTATTCCGCTGATTCGTCCTTCTTCGCCCGCAACTCCGCGATTTCCCGCTCCTGCTCTTCGATAAAGTGCAGCGACATCTCGAAACTCTGACGGGTGAACTCCAGAACCTTCTGGAAGCCCTCGTCGGAGAGGGTACGGGCGTCGTCGTGGCTGCGGAAGATATTGATAAACTGCCGTTCCCGTTCAAACTGCAGTGGCAGGCGGCCCACACCCCAGTCGTTGAGGATGCGCCAGACTTCCGGGTTGTAATTGCGGGTGGTACGAAGAATGAACGGAATCGGGTCGTTGCGGGCTATCAATGCCGCCAGGCGCAGTATCAGTTCGAATGACAGGGTAGTGGTGCCGTTTTCAATGGCTTCCAGAACCGATTTGTCCTTCAGATTCAGAGCTTCGCTCATTTCCGACAGGGTCAGCCCGGCCACCTCGCGGATGTCTTTCAGGGAATTGCCTGCCACCAGCATCATCCGCAGCTGGTCCTGGGAGTTGATCAGTGCACGGCCAACCTTCAGGGAGGTATCTGTCGATTTGGCGGCGAAGCGAAGGGCCGAGCCGGTAAAACCGGCAATGCGATCAATCAGGGATTCCGGTTCCCTGCTTTCCCCGGGGGTTTCCGGGCCCTGAACCTGCTTGACCTCCTCCATGGACCTCATGGCATGCATGGCATCCATCAACATGCCTTCAAGCAGGCGCGCCCTTTTCCGGTCTTCTTCCTTGTCAGCCATGGCTAACGCCTGTTCACCGAGGAGTGTGGGCCGCTCAGCGCGCCTGGGCCTGAGCGGTGATCTGTTTCAGGTTCAGGATGGACGCCATGCGCTGATCCAATTCCAGCATGTCGGCCATGATGTTTCCACCTTCGTGGATAATGAAGTCCATCTCTTTGTCGGGGCTGTCCAGGTCCGCAGCCTGCTGGTCCTGCCATTCATCCAGCTCGTCCAGGCTTTCGAAGGGCTCGTCACCATGAATCTCACGGCGGGCATTGGCAATGCTCAGTCGCGTGCGCTCGATCTGTGACTGGTGTTCCTTGCGGTCTTCCAGGTTCAGGCTTACAGAGGTTTGCTCTCGTTGCTGCTCGAGAAATTCGATTTCCTTCTGCAGCAGCCGGAATTCCGGGTGGTCATCAAACCGTTTGTCGTGACGTTCACGCAGCTCGTCGATGACACCACTGAAGTCAAAGTAGCGGGCATGAGGGACGGCTTCGATCTGGTCCCAGGGCAGGGCGTGATCCAGTGCGTCCTCGCCGATGCGGGTCTTGTCGACACGGGACGGGATTTCGATATCGGGAATCACGCCCTTGTGCTGTGTGGACCCACCGGATACCCGGTAGAACTTGCTCTGGGTGATTTTCAGCTGGCCGTGGTTCAGCGGGCGTACCGCCTGAACGGTACCTTTGCCAAAGGTCTGGGAGCCCACAACCAGGCCGCGGCCGTAATCCTGGATGGCGCCGGCAAAGATCTCCGATGCCGAGGCGCTCATACGATTGACCAGGACCACCAGCGGGCCATCGTAGGCAACCGACGGGTCTTCGTCGTTCAGCACCTGCACGTCATTGTTGGAGTTACGGATCTGCACCGTGGGGCCCTTTTCGATGAACAGGCCGACAAGATCGTTGGCTTCGTGAAGAGCGCCGCCGCCGTTGTTGCGAAGGTCCATCACGACACCGTCAACGCCTTCGTCCTTGAGTTCATCAATCAGTTTGCGTACGTCACGGGTGGTGCTCTTGTAGTCGGGATCACCGTCCTGCATTGCCTTGAAATCGGCGTAGAAAGTGGGGATATGGATTACGCCGATCTGGAAAGTCTCGCTGCCACGCTCAAACTCGATCACTTCCTTGCTGGCGCTCTGCTCTTCCAGCTTTACCTTGTCGCGTTTGATGTCGATGGTTTCCGTCACGGTTTCGTCGGTGGCATCTGCCGGAATGACCTCCAGGGTAACGGTGGATTCCCGCGGCCCGCGGATAAGGTCCACCACTTCGTCGAGGCGCCAGCCGATAACATTAACAGGCTTGTCTTCATCTTCCTGTTTGACCGACACAATGCGATCGGCAGGTTCGAGCTGGCCCTGCTTGGATGCCGGGCCACCGGGAACCAGGCGCACAACCTTGGTGTATTCGTTGTCGGCCTGCAACACGGCACCAATGCCTTCCAGCGACAGGCTCATGTTGATGTTGAAGTTCTCGGAGGTCCGTGGCGAGAAGTAGGAAGTGTGCGGGTCCCACATACCGGCGAAGGCATTCATATAGGCCTGGAAGGCATCTTCGCTTCGGGCCTGGTAGGCGCGCTTCAACTGGCCCTCGTAACGACGGCGAAGGGCATCTTCAATTTCTTCGTCTTCTGCACCGTTGAGGCGCTGGGAGAGCACCGAGTTCTTGATCCGCTTCACCCACAGGGCATCCAGAGCTTCTTCGTCCGGTTCCCAGTCCGCTTCGGAGCGGTCCAGATCGATGCTTTCATCCGCTTCGAAGTCGAGTTTGTCGATACCTTCATCGATCAGGTCAAGGGCAAATTCCAGGCGCTGTATCGTGCGCTGTTGCACCAGGTTGTAGATGTCGAACCCTGGCTGCAACTGGCCGGTTTTCAGGGCCGAGCCGAGCCCCGTGCGAACGGTACTGAAGTTTTCAATATCTTTTTCCGTCAGATAGATGCGCTGGCCGTCGAGGTAGTCCAGGTAGGCATCAAAAACGTCGCCTGACACAGAGTCGTTAATACTCATGTCGCGGAAGTGGGTGAACTGCAACTGGCGGGCAATAAGTATGTTCGCCCGGGCCTGTTCGACGGTTGGTGATACAGGCTCGTAGACCTTGTCGGTGTCCACCTTGGCGGATACTGGCAGAGTGAGCGCCAGCATCAGTGTGAGGATTGCTGCCTGTTTGCCGGCCTTGCCTCCCTTCACTGGTTTGCTGCAACGGTTCATGAATCGTTCCGCAATGCTCATAAGCTTGTTACCTGACGGTGGGTGGCGATACGAGGGCCAGCGGAAGGGGCGTGGATGCAGCAACCGCTGTTAAAAGACCATACGCTTTTAGGATATCGCCGGATTGGCTCATGATTTTATTGTAGGCAAGCGCAGGGCCGGTTGCCATAGCGTTGAAGTATCGGTTCGTGACAATCTGTCCATGAAGTGGGCAGGTTTGGTAAGCGTTGAGTTGCGCAGTCATGCCAGGGGGCCCTGCCGGTGTGATGGGTTTCCGGCAGGGCAACGCGGGGTCAGCTGAAGATTGTGTTGGTTTCCGCTTTCTCCAGAAGCATGGCCGGTGGAGTGAACCGCTCGCCGAAACGGGCGGCGAGATCTTTTGCCCGTTCTGCGAAAGCCCTCACACCATACTGGTTGATGAACTGGATGGCGCCGCCGGTCCAGGGTGCAAAGCCGATACCGAAGATGCTGCCAATGTTGGCGTCTTCAACGGTCCGCAACACGCCTTCTTCCAGACAGCGTACGGTCTCGATGGCCTGGATGAACAGAATTCGGTCTTTCAGATCCTGAAGCTCTGTAGCACGGGCTTTTTGCTGGTCCACAAACAGGTTCTCCAGTTCCGGCCACAGGTATTTCCTGCCGGATTCCGGATACTCGTAGAACCCGGCGCCCGCAGCCTTGCCCTTGCGGTTGTGGCTGCCCACCATCTGGTCGATGACCGCTTCCGCCGGATGCGCGTTCCAGGTTTTGCCAGCCGCTTCCGTATCTTTTTTGCTCTGATCACGGATGTGTTGCATCAGGGTCAGGCTGACTTCGTCGGAAATGGCCAGCGGCCCCACGGGCATGCCACTGAGGACACCGGCATTCTCGATGCTGGACGGGTGAATACCTTCACCCAGCATGGCAATGCCCTCATTGACGAAGGTGCCGAACACGCGGGAGGTGAAGAACCCGCGGCTGTCGTTCACCACAATGGGGATCTTGCCAATCTGCTGGACGTAGTCGAAGGCTCGGGCCAACGTATCGTCAGAGGTTTTCTCCCCCACGATGATTTCCACCAGCTGCATCTTGTCGACCGGGGAGAAGAAGTGCAGGCCGATAAAGTTATCCGGCTTCGACGAGGCCTCGGCCAGTTGGGTAATAGGGATGGTGGAGGTGTTGGAGGCAAAGATGCCGTTGTCGGCCAGCCGGGCCTCTGCCTCTTGGGTCACCTTCGCTTTCAGGTCGCTGTCCTCGAACACCGCTTCGATCACCAGGTCACAGCCATCAAGGTCGTCAGCGAAACCGGTGGCTTTGATGCGGTTCAATACCCCGGTTTTCTGCTCCTCGGTCATGCGCCCGCGGCTGACCTTCTTCGCCAGCAGTTTTTCCGAGTAGGCCTTGCCTTTTTCGGCATTCTCGCTGGACACATCCTTCAGGACCACCTCAATGCCCCGTGTTGCTGTCGAATAGGCGATGCCTGCGCCCATCATGCCGGCACCAAGAACACCCACTTTACCGAAGGTTTCCTTTGCCACTCCTTCAGGACGGCTTTCCCCTGCATTGACGGCGTTGAGCTGGAACCAGAAGGTGCCAGTCATGTTCTTGGCCACCTGGCCGGTGACCAGTTCGGCAAAATAGCGGGTTTCAATAAGGCTGCCGTTGTCGAAATCCACCTGGGCGCCTTCCACGGCGGCAGACAGGATGCGTTCCGGCGCGGGGTAGCAGCCTTTGGTCTTCTGTTTGAGCATGGCCGGGGCGATGGAAAGCTTCTGTGCCATGGCCGGATGGTGGGGGGCGCCCCCGGGGAACCTGAAGCCTTTCTGGTCCCAGGGTTGCTGGCTTTTCGGATTGGCTTCGATAAAGGCCCTGGCTTTGGCCATCATGTCATCCCTGGACGATGCTAGTTCATCCACGATGCCGGCCTTCAACGCTGCTTTCGGGTTTACTTTCCTGCCTTCCATCAGATATGGGAAGGCCGCCTCCAGGCCAATCATCCGGGGCAGCCGTTGGGTACCACCACCGCCAGGCAGCAGGCCCAGGGTCACTTCCGGCAGGCCAAGCTGGATTTTGTCGTCGTCCATCACTACGCGGTGATGACAGGCCAGGCAGATTTCCAGGCCGCCGCCCAATGCCGAGCCGTTAATGGCCGCCACAATGGGTTTGCCGCTGGTTTCCAGGGCCCGCATTTCGGATTTGAGGCCATTAACCATGGCTTCAAAAATCTCTGCGTCTTCCCGGGTTACCTTGTGGAGCTCTTTCAGGTCACCGCCGGCGAAAAAGGTTTTCTTGGCGGAGGTGACAATGATCCCACGGATATTGTCGAGATCATTTTTTACCTTGCTGACGGTGTCGGTCAGGGCCGCGCGAAAGTCCGCGTTCATGGTATTGGCAGACTGGCCCGGCATGTCGATGGTCAGGGTCAGGATCTGGTCTGAACCCAGGTCGTAGTGAATGGCACTCATAATCGGTTCTCCTCTCAGAATCAGTGGTCGGCTCAGACGCGCTCGATGATGGTGGCAATGCCCATTCCGCCACCCACACACAGGGTGGCCAGGCCGTAGCGCAGTTCTCTCCGCTCCAGTTCGTCGAGCAGGGTGCCCAGGATCATGGCACCGGTGGCGCCCAGCGGGTGCCCCATGGCAATGGCGCCGCCGTTAACATTCACTTTTTCATCGGGAACCGACAGTTCTCTCTGGAAGCGCATGACCACTGAGGCAAAGGCTTCGTTCACTTCGAACAGGTCGATCTGGTCCGCGGTCATGCCGGCTTTCGCCAGTGCCTTGCGGGCTGCCGGGGCAGGCCCCGTGAGCATGATGGTGGGGTCGGTGCTGGTGACCGCGGTGGCCAGGATACGGGCCCGGGGTTTCAGGCCCATGGCCTTGCCCTTGGCCTCGCTGCCAATCAGCAGGGCCGTTGCACCGTCAACAATGCCGGAGGAATTGCCGGCATGGTGAACGTGATTGATCTTCTCCACGTAATGGTATTTTTCCCGGGCCACGCCATCGAAGCCCATTTCACCCATCATCTGGAACGAGGGCTTGAGGCCGGACAGGGATTCCACCGTGGTGTTGCCCCGTACGTGCTCGTCCCGGTCCAGGATCATGACGCCATTCTGGTCGGTAACAGGGATAATGGACTTGGCGAAATAGCCCTTTTCCCAGGCGTTGGCGGCTTTTTGCTGGGATTTCACGGCAAACCCGTCCACATCCTCGCGGCTGAAGCCTTCCAGGGTGGCGATCAGGTCCGCCCCGATACCCTGGGGCATGAAGCCGGTATGCAGGTTGGTGGCCGGGTCGGTGGCCCAGGCGCCACCGTCGGAGCCCATGGGGACACGGGACATGGCCTCAACACCACCGGCAACCACCAAATCTTCCCAGCCGGAGCGGACTTTCATGGCCGCCAGGTTCACCGCTTCCAGCCCGGAGGCACAAAACCGGTTCAGGGTAACGCCGGCGACCACTTCGTCCCAGTCCGCTGCCAGGGCGGCGGTTTTGGCGATATCCGCGCCCTGATCACCCACAGCGGTGACACAGCCCATAACAATGTCATCAACCTGGGCAGTGTCAAGACTGTTTCTCTCCTGCAGTGCCCTGAGCACAATGGTCAGGAGCGTGATGGGCTTGACGCTGTGCAGGGAACCGTCTTTCTTGCCGCGCCCCCGTGGTGTGCGAACGGCGTCGAAGATATAGGCTTCGGTGGTCATTTCCTGTCCTCTGTTGGTCTCTGACTCGGGAATAGCATAATCAGTGGTCAACCATAGCGGTTCGGTACCCCGCAGCGTAATGACGTGCGCTGCCAATCCCATTGGCGAAACTGCTCACGCCGGTCATGACATTTACGGTGGTTGCTTCTATGTTATAGGCAGGTACTTACATCACAAGCAGGAGCAACACGATGTCCCTGAGAGATGCCATTGATAATTTTTACGAGCCGCTGGTTGCTGAAGCCATTGAGGAAAACAGAGAGGAAGGTGACAGCGAGGACTACCTGACCGACGTGATGTGTGTTGCCCTGAACCGGTTACCGGCCAAATACTATCGGCACAGTATCGACATGATGTTCTACCTCGCCGACGGTGAACTGGAAAGCATGAAAGCCCGGGCCCTGGCCGCCGTTCGGGAGGCCAGGGCATTTGTAAAGGCCCATCAGCGGGATGGCTGACCTTCCCGGCCAAGAATTGCCTCCAGTGCCAGGCTGAGCCGCCTGGCCAGAGGCTCGCTCACCACATCCACGGGCTGCACCAGGCACCAGTTTGCAATCAGCATCTCCAGTTTATGCACCTTGTCGCCACTGTTGTCAGCGTTACCCATTCCTTCCGCCAGACGTTGTACCTGTATTTCCATGCGCCGGCCCTGGTCTTCCTCAGGGGAAGGAACTTCCGCCAGGATTTCGGCTCGGATAACCAGCTCTGACGGGTCTGGCTGCCCGACCTGTGCGGCGAGCTCGGGCCAGTGGCCGGGCAGAACATTGCCGTCAAGGGTGCTATTACATCTGGCGCTGATCCACTGCGTCCAGGTTTCTATCTGCTCCCGCAGCTTGCGGTTGGTTATCAGGCCTGAAAGCCGGCTACGCTCGTTGCTTACCTGCTCTTTGGTGCCTGCAGACAGCGGCTCGCTCTTCAGCGCATTGAGTTTTTGCAGCGCATCCTCGATGGTTTCCACGCTGGCATCCGCATTCACTGACTGGCTCTCGGCAAGCACCGGTCCGGCCTTTTCATCCGCTTGCCGGGCCAGTTGCTCCTGCTCGTTTTTCTGGGCGTCCCGACGCGCAAAAATCTGATCGCAAGCCTTGCGAAACGCCTGCCAGAGTTTCCGGTCCTCACGATGACGGGTTATGCCAATGCCGGTCCATTCATTCTGCAGGGCTTTGGCCTGGCTCATGGCCTCGCCCAGGGGCTCATGATCAATCAGGGCTTGCGCACGTTCGACGATTTCCTGCTTGAGCGCTTCATTTTTCTTGCGCTCTTCGTCCAGCGGTTCTTCCAGTTGCTTGAGCAGGTCATCGAACTGTTTCTGTACCCGCCGGTTGTCACGGAATTCAACCGGCCACGCGGCTTTCCATTCTTCCCTGGCGGTCTGATGAATGCGTTCGGCGGCTTTCCAGTCGATGGTGTGCCAGTCTGCGTTTTCCAGGAAGGTGCGCAGCTGTTCGCAAATGGTCTGCCGGGTTTCCAGGTTCGCTTTTTTCAGGCCTGATTTTGCCGAGAAGTAGGCTTTGCAGGGTTCATAGGCCAAATCTGAGGCTTTCTTGAAGCGTGACCACAGGTCACGGTCCGAGGAGCCGCCAAGCTCACGCCATTCGTTTTGTAGTTCCTTGATCCGTTCCGCCTTGGCTTCCGGCTCAATGGGCTGATTGGCCAGGTACTCCATCTGCTCACAAAGGGAAATCTGTTTCGGGCGCGTGGCAAAGCCCTGCCAGTCCGTTAACTCCCGGAGTTGACCGCCCAGCAGGTGAATTCTGGGCTGCAACGACTTGCTGTGGCGATGGTCAAGATGTTTGAGTTGCTGCTGCGCCGCCTTGAACAGCTGGCGGGACTCTTTCAGCTGTTTGGCCTCCAGTGCAGCGTCCAGCTTGTCCAGGGTCTGTCGAAGTGACTCTGCCAGCTGTTGCTGTTCCTCTGTATCCGGTTTTGCCGTCTTGGTCGGGCGAGGCTTGCCTGCCATGCGATAGAGTGCGTCCAGCATGGAGGGACGCTGAAAATCCCTGGGCCAGTCAACCGTTGCGAGTATTTCCTTGGCTTTGCCGGCGGCAGATTCATCCTCGGGCTCACCCTCAACCGGATTCTGCAGGGCGATGACCTCATCCCGGTGCTGCCCCAGGCGTTTGACGGCGGATATGTACGCCCGCAGTGACTGCATCAGGTTCTCGTAGGATTTCTGTTCCTGCCTGTCGACCTGGGTGTCCCGGGTTGCCTCGAGCCAACGGTTTTCCTGGGTTTTCTGCAAGGCATCCAGGGAGGCAAGTGAAGGTTCCTGGTCCGGGTCTTGCTGTTTCAGGCCGTCCAGGGTGTCTTGCAGCAGAGACAGGGTTTCTTCGCGCTGGCTTTTCTGCTCCTGCTGCTGCCTGAGCTGTTCTTTTTCCGCCTGCATGTCACGGAGGCGTTCACGGCACTGGTGGACGGCCTGCAAAAATTCGGTGGTCTGTTCCTGCGAGGCGCTGGCTTCAACGTCGGTCCACTTCTGCAGCAGTGCTTCCAGGCGGGCTTCAAACAGTTTGGTGTCGTCACTGCGAGCCTGTTCGGAGGCGTTGCGCACAAGTGTCTGGATGGTTTCGGCTAGTTTCTGCTGCTTCTCCTCTTCATCACGAATGTGCTGCAGCTTCTGTCTTACCGCCTGATAGACCCCCTTGTCCTTTCCCTTCGCGAGTTTCTGAACCCTTTGGAGTGCTGGTTTTTCTGTCAGCGCCTCGGCAGCCTCAAGGCGGATGCTGGCTGTAACGCCCGCTATGGCGAGTTCTTCAAGCTGTTCGCCGGAAGGATTGGAATTCAGAGCGCTGAGTTGCTGTTCGCGCCTGTCATCCTGTCTGTTCACCTTCTCTGCAGTGTCGTGAGCTGGTTGTTGAACCGCAGCCGGGCTCGCAGTCGTTGCCTTGCGGGTTTTGAACAGTTTCTGGATGAATGCAGCCATGGGGTTATCCTTTGATATTGAAACCAGTTCCCGGTGCCGGCAAAGTAAGCCTGCACCGAACATCGGCCTTGTCCGGAAATCCGGATGCCGGGTACGTCAGCTGTTTTTATCGGTCTGGCCGGGCAGCTGAATCGAGTGGGGTAGCCAGTCGGGGCACTAGTCTAGCGTTTTGTCGGCATTTGCGGGAAGAGTCAGAATGGGAAAACCATCAAATCAGGATGATCAGGACTACAAGGCCCGTTCAGCGGCACTGCGGTTGTTGGCCCGCAGAGAGCACAGCCGCATGGAGCTGTCGCTGAAACTCAGGCAGAGAAAGATTGACACCGATGTAATAGAGCGGGTTCTGGACAATTACGAAGCAGAAGGCTGGCTGAGCGATGAGCGATTTGCCGATGTCTACGCGCGCCAGCGTATGGATCTCGGGTATGGGCCGCTGCGAATTCTGGCGGAGCTTCAGCAACGGGGAGTTCATACCGTCCCCGAATGTATCGGCACTATGACCGACGCCCAGTGGGCAGAGCGGGCGACATTGCTGCGCGAGAAGCGGTTCGGGCTTGGTGATATCAGTGAAGACTGGGACGAAAAGGTACGCCAGGCCCGGTTCCTGGCCCGGCGTGGGTTTGCGTCCGATCAGGTCGAGTCGGCGCTGGAGCAACGATCATAGTGTGGGCGGAACAAAGCCCAGCTCACCGGGAAGACCTGCCCGGGTTTCTTCCTGTGGAAGCGTGTCCATGGGGCGGATGATTCTTTCCATCCCCTCCAGGTCCTGGAACCAGGGCTCCTGGGGTTTCTCAGCAATTTCCGTGGGCTCGGTCATCCAGGCGAGTACGTCGTAGTAGCGACGGATGTTCTGCACGTAGATAACGGGTTCGTGACCACGGGCGTAGCCAAAACGGGTTTTGGAATACCATTCCTTCTGGGTAAGGAGTGGCAGGAATTCCTTGACGTCCATCCAGCGGTCGGGGTCCTTTCCGGCGCCCTCGGTCAGTCGGCGAGCATCTTCCACATGGCCCCAGCCAACATTGTATGAAGCCAGCGCAAACCAGGTGCGGTCAGGCTCGGGTATGCGCTCGGGCACCTGTCGATGAACCATCGTGAAATACTTGGCTCCGCCCTGGATGCTTTCCTCGGCGTCGAGCCGGTTCTTGATCCCGATGTGGCTGGCGGTTGTGCGGGTCAGCATCATGAGGCCGCGCACGCCGGTGGGTGAGACGGCATTGGGCCGCCAGTGGGATTCCTGGTAACCGATGGCAGCCAGCAGTCGCCAGTCAATATCATAGGAAGACGCATAGTCCCGGAACAGAGCTTCGTACTTGGGCAAGCGGTTTTCCACGTGGTGCACAAACGTGCGTGCACCAACATAGTTGAGGCGGTCCAGATGGCCATAGAACCGTTCCGAGATCTGGGCCAATGCGCCTGACTCTCTCAACTTGCTGATAAATTCTTTGGCGGCCCTGGCCAGCGATTCATCCTGCTCTCCGGGGAACAGCCAGACCAGTTCCGCGGGTTCGCCCAGGCTGAACGCGCTTTTGACCATGGGGAAGAACACGTGGTTGAGGTCGAGTTCATTGGAGGAGACGATCGCCAGCGGGTACTCGCCGGACTCCACCCTTGCCAGAATGCCCGCTGCATCCAGCCCCGGATGGACTTCCCACTTGAGGCCTTCGTTCTCTGCCTGCAGTTGTGTCAGCTTGTGTTGATGGTTGCTGTCGGCAACCAGGTGGAGGGTCTGGCCTTCAAGATCCTTGACAGATTCGGGGCGGTCTGTGTCCCGGTTGTAAACCACCACGGACTCTGCTTCAACGCCATTGGATACGGTGTGATATCTGCCGGAAAAGTCCGGACGGGAAGTTAGCCCGGCCAGCCCCAGATGGGCATAATCCTGGTCGATCACCGAGAGCACGCCGGTATTGTCGTCTGCTACGCGAATCCTGAGTTCGACGCCCAGATCGTTGGCAAACATTTGCGCCAGCTCGTAGTCGTAACCGGTGGGCCCGTCCCGGCCCTCGAAGTAAACGGAAGGTGCGTTTCGGGTGATGACGTGCAGCACGCCCTCGGAGCGAATCTCCTGAAGCGTGCTCGGCCTGGAGCATCCGGCAGTGACGAAGGCGAGCGCCAGCAGACAAATGTATTTTGTCAGCGCAAACCCCAGTGACTGGCAATCTGTTTTTTGCAAATTCTGAACTCCCTGTTCCATTCTTAATAATCCCCGGTCAGAGGTGACCGGTCAATGGAAGTGGTCATTTAATGTGCAAAACAATGTCAAATGGAATGGTTCGGGTATGACTTTTTGACGCTGTATCCCGGACCCTGTTTCGAGTATCATTGCGGCCTTTCGAATGGCCAGCATTTTCCTGTTTCCGAACCCTCCGGCAAACAGGAGGCGTGCCCCGGCTCCCAGTTTCGCGCGTACAGGTTTCGATCATGCTTGAACTTCGCGGCGCTCCTGCGCTTTCGCCCTTCCGCTCCCGCAAACTGCATACCCGCATTCAGGACATTGTTCCTGAGGTGGAGCATGTATATGCCGAGTTCATGCACTTCACGGATCTCGAGGCTCCGCTCTCGGAATCCGATCAGGCGGTCCTGGATCGGCTGCTGACCTACGGGCCGAGTGTGCCCGTTGAAGAACCTGACGGAGTGCTGTTCCTGGTGGTTCCACGGCCCGGCACTCTCTCTCCCTGGTCGAGCAAGGCGACCGATATCGCCCGCAATTGTGGATTGAAGCAGATCCGGCGGATTGAGCGCGGCACCGCCTACTATATCAGGGCGAGCCGCAAACTGGGGCTGACCCAGAGGGAAAAGATTGCTGCGTTACTCCATGACCGGATGACCCAGAAAGTGTTTCACGAGATGGGCGGAGCGGAATTGCTGTTCCATACCGACGAGCCCCGCACTCTCAACCGTATCCCGGTGCTGTCCGGTGGGCGGCAGGCTCTGGTGGAGGCTAACCGCTCACTGGGGCTGGCTCTGGCGGAAGACGAGATTGATTACCTGGTAAAAGCCTTTTCCGATCTGGAGCGGGATCCAACAGACGTCGAGCTGATGATGTTTGCCCAGGCCAACTCGGAGCACTGTCGACACAAGATTTTCAATGCGTCCTGGGATATCGATGGCGAGGGCCAGGAAAAATCGCTGTTCGCCATGATCCGCAACACCTATGAAATGAACAGCGAAGGTGTGCTTTCGGCCTACAAGGATAACGCCTCGGTGATTGCCGGCAGCCGTGGTGGCCGTTTCTTCCCGGAGCCGGAAACCGGTGTCTATCGCTACCATGAAGAAGATATCCACATTCTGATGAAGGTGGAAACCCACAATCATCCCACGGCGATCGCACCGGCTGCGGGTGCTGCGACCGGTTCCGGTGGTGAAATCCGTGATGAAGGGGCGACCGGCCGCGGTTCCAAGCCCAAGGCTGGCCTGACCGGGTTTACGGTTTCCAACCTGAATATTCCGGAAGATCCACAGCCCTGGGAGCTGGGATATGGCAAGCCGGACAGGATTGCCTCACCGCTGGACATCATGATTGAAGGCCCCATCGGCGGTGCGGCTTTCAATAATGAGTTCGGGCGTCCGAATCTTACCGGTTATTTCCGAACCTTTGAGGAGCTGGTGCCGGGTGCTGACGGTGAAGAAGTGCGCGGTTACCACAAACCCATCATGATTGCTGGCGGCCTGGGCAATATCCGTGCAAGTCATGTCGAGAAAGGCAATATACCGGTTGGTGCAAAGCTGATTGTCCTCGGGGGGCCGTCCATGCTGATCGGCCTTGGTGGCGGTGCTGCCTCATCCATGGATTCCGGTTCCAGTAACGAGAACCTGGATTTTGCGTCGGTTCAGCGTGACAACCCGGAAATGGAACGTCGCTGCCAGGAAGTGATTGACCGTTGCTGGCAGATGGGTGACGACAACCCCATCTGCTTTATCCATGACGTTGGCGCCGGCGGGCTCTCCAATGCCATGCCGGAGCTGGTGAAGGATGGTGGCCGGGGCGGGCGCTTCGAGCTTCGGGATATTCCCAGCGATGAGCCCGGCATGTCGCCACTGGAGATCTGGTGCAACGAATCCCAGGAGCGCTATGTGATGGCGGTTGCGCCGGAGAACCTGGAGAAATTTGACGCTCTCTGTCGCCGTGAGCGTTGCCCCTACGCGGTCATTGGTGAGGCTACAGAAGAACACCATCTCGAACTCGGTGACTCCTACTTCGATGATCGTCCGGTTGATCTCCCGATGGACGTTCTCTTTGGCAAGCCGCCCCGCATGCACCGGAGTGTTTCACGTTCTTCATTTACCAAGCCTATTTTCGATTCCACCAAAATCAATCTCGGGGATGCGGTCAACCGTGTGCTTCGTCTGCCTTCCGTGGGCTCCAAGAGCTTTCTGATCACCATTGGTGACCGTACCATTACCGGCCTCGTGGCCCGGGATCAGATGGCCGGTCCCTGGCAGGTGCCGGTCTGCGATGTCGCGGTGACTTCCTCATCATTTGATGTGAAGTCAGGCGAAGCCATGGCGATGGGAGAGCGTACCCCGGTTGCGGTCATTGACGCGCCGGCTTCCGGGCGAATGGCTGTTGGTGAAGTGATCACCAACCTTGCCGCAGCGCCCATTGCCAGGCTGTCAGACATTCGTCTGTCTGCGAACTGGATGGCAGCAGCCGGCCATCCCGGCGAAGACGAAAACCTGTATGAAACGGTTCGCGCCGTCGGTATGGAGCTGTGTCCGGCGCTGGGTATCACCATACCGGTAGGCAAGGACTCCATGTCCATGAAAACCGTATGGGAAGAAGACAGCGGTGAGCAGAAGAGTGTGACCTCCCCCCTGTCATTGATCATCAGCGGATTTGCTCCGGTGACTGATGTTGACCGGACCCTGACGCCGCAGCTGGCCACCGATGCCGGCGACACGGACCTGATTCTGATTGACCTGGCGGCCGGCCAGAATCGCCTGGGCGGCTCTGCGTTGGCGCAGGTGTACCGGCATGTTGGTGCTGTGGCACCTGATCTGGATGACCCGGAAGACATCAAGGCATTCTTTGCGGTGATTCAGGGCCTGAACAAAGATGGCAAACTGCTGGCCTATCATGATCGCTCCGACGGCGGACTGTTTGTGACCCTGGCCGAGATGAGCTTTGCGGCACGTTCGGGGATTGATATCAAGCTGGATGGGTTGGCCGAGGACTCATCGCAGTTCCCCCGCGAGCTTTTCAATGAGGAGCTGGGCGCGGTTATTCAGGTCAGGCGTGAAGAAACAGGTTTTGTGCTGCAGCAGTTCTCAGCCGCAGGCCTGGGTGACCATACCTCCGTTATCGGTACCCTGAACCAGGACGACTGTATTCGCTACACCTTCGAGGGCAAGGAGGTTATTGCCCGGCCAAGGGCAGACCTCCAGCGCCTGTGGGCGGAAACCAGTTACCGGGTGCAGTCGCTTCGTGATAACGCGGATTGCGCACAGGAAGAATTTGATAATCTCCTGGAGCCAGACGACCCCGGCCTGCATGCCGAACTGACCTTCGATGTGAGTGAAGATATTTCCGCGCCTTATATCAACAAGGGGGCACGGCCAAGGATTGCGGTACTGAGAGAGCAGGGCGTGAATGGACAGGTCGAAATGGCGGCTGCTTTTGACCGCGCTGGCTTTGAGTCTGTCGATGTTCATATGAGTGACCTGTTGTCCGGCCGGGTTTCACTGGAAGGCTTCAACAGCCTGGTGGCCTGTGGTGGTTTCTCCTATGGTGACGTGCTGGGCGCCGGCGAGGGCTGGGCCAAGTCCATCCTCTTCAGTGACCGGGTTCGTGACCAGTTTGCGGCATTCTTCAATCGCCAGGATACCCTGGCGTTGGGTGTCTGCAATGGCTGCCAGATGTTGTCCAATCTTCACGAGCTGATTCCCGGCAGCGAGGGCTGGCCGCGCTTCGTCCGCAATCAGTCGGAACAGTTCGAGGCCAGGCTGGTGATGGCAGAGGTCATGTCGTCGCCTTCTGCTTTCATGGATGGCATGGCGGGTTCCAGAATGCCGATTGCGGTCGCGCACGGTGAGGGAAGGGTGGAGTTTTCCGCCGGTACCTCGGCGGACCAGCTTGGGGATAACGAACTTGTTGCCCTGCGCTACGTGGATAACCGTGGCCAGGTTACAACACGCTATCCCTACAACCCCAATGGGTCCGAAGGGGGCATTACCGGTGTCACCACCAGGGATGGACGGGTCACGATCATGATGCCTCATCCGGAACGGGTCTTCCGCACTTCTCAACACTCATGGCACCCGAAAGAATGGGGCGAAGATGCGCCCTGGATGCGTATGTTCCGCAACGCCAGACGTTGGTTCGGTTAGGCCCGGATCCGAGTGGACAAAGCCGGCCCGGACGCACCTGCATAAGGTGTCGGATCCTGGGCCGGCTTTTTTGTTTCCGCGCCTTGAATTGTCAACGGATTTCAAGAGAAATTTCTGTTTATAAGTGCGAAAATTCCCTTGACTAAAATAGTTTATGCACATTCCGGGTGCATGGCTGTGCGTTCAGTGAACAAAGCATTGGTTTCAGGTTCATTTTTTGTGCAGGCAGCGTAAGCAACTGATAAATAAGCAATTAATTAAGTAGGTGAATTTGTCGCCAATTTAACGAAAGTGCAGTAATTACGGGGGGTGAGGGCATGTTCCCAAAAACTTTCCCCAGAGTTATCCACAGATTCTGTGGGTAAGTAGCTAACTGCTTAATCTGTACAAAAAATATGCGCATGAGTGTCGCCGATAACAGGATTGTTGGTCCTGCGTCGCAACGTTAAAAGGGAGATGACGGGTTATGTACAAGATGTGTTATTTCGTCCCAGAGAGTCACCTTGAAACCACCAAGGCGGCATTGTTTGAATCTGGTGCCGGCCGCATCGGTGATTACGATTGTTGTGCATGGCAGTGCAAGGGGCAGGGTCAGTTTCGCCCGCTGGAAGGTAGCAAGCCTTTTCTCGGGCAAACCGGTGAAGTGGAGCAGGTTGAAGAATACCGTGTTGAGCTGGTTTGCCGGGATGAGCTGATAAAGTCCGCGGTTCAGGCCCTCAAGGAGTCGCATCCTTATGAAGAGCCCGCCTACGAAGTGTTCCGGATGGAAGAGTTGTAGCCTTTACTGTCCCTGGGGTTTCATGCGATAGCGTATATCGTCCACATGCACCGGGAAGTGCTCCTTTTTTACGTCTTCCAGGTACAGTTCCAGGGTGCGACGTACCGTCGGGAATGACAATTCTTCCCAGGGGATTTCCTCCAGATCGAACAGCTTCGTCTCCAGGGATTCTTCACCGGCCCCGAAGTTTTCACTGGTCAGGGTCGCCCGGTAGAACATGTGAACCTGGTCGATATGGGGGACGTGGATGATGGTGTAGAGGTTGTCCACCGTGACCTCGGCCAGGGCTTCTTCCAGGGTTTCACGGGTGGCGGCCTCAAGGGTGGTCTCCGAATTTTCCATAAAGCCCGCGGGCAATGTCCAGTAGCCATAGCGGGGTTCGATGGCCCTGCGGCACAGCAGTACCTTTCCCTGCCAGATCGGAACCGTTCCCGCCACAATGCGGGGATTCTGGTAATGTATGGTCTCACAGCTGATGCAGACATAACGGTGACGATTGTCGCCCTCGGGGACGCGTTGTTCGACAGGATGGCCGCATGTACTGCAGTATTTCATTCGTTTCACCGTATACTGGGCAAATGTGTGGTAGCAATTGTAACTATCCGTGCTGCCGGCGTCTCATTCAATAGCCAGATGTAAAAACGGAGCCGTGTTTTGCGCGATCTTCTTACCAAACGCCTCTCAGGTTATGTTCCCCGATTACTGACGCTCGATTACCCCGAAGCCGGCGTACTGGTTCCTGTGACCGATAACCTCGACAATCCTGAGATTATCTTCACCCTGAGGTCTGAAAACCTGAGTACTCACCGGGGGCAGGTATCCTTTCCGGGAGGCAGACGCGATCCCGAAGACAAGTCTATTGCTGCTACCGCCTTGAGGGAGACCCACGAAGAAATCGGGTTGCCGCCGGAACAGGTTCAGTTGATCGCGCCATTAAGTCAGGTGATGTCTTTGCATCAGATTCTGGTAACTCCTTACGTAGGCGTGGTGCCGGGCGATCACCCGTTGACCGCAAATCCGGCGGAAATAGAAAGTATATTCAGGGTGCCTGTTGAGTTTTTCCTGGAAGATAAGCGCCACCGCACAGACCCGTTGAACTTTCTCAACAATACCTTTTATGTGCCCTGTTACCGTTGGGACAGGTATCAGATCTGGGGCTTGTCCGCTGTGGTCCTGGTTGATTTTCTGAATGCCGTCTACGATGCCGGCATTGATCTACTCGAACCCCCTCAAGGAGGCTGACATGTTTTATGAGCTGGGTGATCGAAAACCCGAGCTGGAAGGTGATGGTCATTTTGTTGCTGACAACGCAAGTGTTATCGGCAGCGTCAAGCTGATGGACAAAGCCAGTGTGTGGTTCAACGTGGTTATCCGTGGCGATAATGAGCTGATCACCGTTGGTCCGGAAAGCAATGTTCAGGACGGATCGGTTCTGCACACGGATCCGGGCCTGCCACTGACCATTGGCAAAGGCGTGACGGTGGGGCACAAGGTGATGCTGCACGGCTGCCAGATTGGAGACTATTCCCTGATTGGAATCAACGCGGTGGTGTTGAACGGGGCGAAAATTGGCAAGCACTGCCTGATTGGTGCCAACACCCTGATACCGGAGGGCATGGAAGTTCCGGACGGCTCCATGGTGGTCGGTTCTCCGGGTAAGATAAAACGCGAACTGAACGACAGCCAGAAGAAAATGCTGGAGCTGAGCGCGGCGCATTATGTGAAAAATGCCGGAAACTACCTCGACTGCCTGAAGCCCTGTGAGCCAGATCAATGAGCCGGAAAGACAGAGTAGCTTCGCCATGCGTCAGCATTTGCGCGCTGGATGAGAATGATATTTGCGTTGGTTGCCAGCGTACTGGTGATGAAATCATGCAGTGGCCGCGGCTTACTGATGAAGAGCGACGTGCGGTACTGGAAAAAGTGGCCGAACGCGAACAGAAAGTGATGATCAATTAACGAAAGGGCCAGGAAACATGTCCGACACCGTTGCATCTGAATCGGTAAAGATTGGAACCCCGCTCAAGGATAACGCCTACCGGGTTCTTTTTTGTGGTTCCGGCGAACTGGGAAAGGAAGTGGTTATCGAGCTTCAGCGGTTCGGGGTGGAGGTTATTGCCGTTGACCGCTATGCCAATGCGCCGGCCATGCAAGTGGCCCATCGCAGTCACGTGGTGGATATGCTGGATGGAGAGGCCCTTCGGCGGGTGATTGAACAAGAGCGGCCCCACCTGATCGTTCCCGAGATTGAGGCCATAGCCACGCCCGAACTGGTAAAGCTCGAAAGTGAAGGTTACCGGGTTATCCCGACAGCAAGAGCCGTGAACCTTACGATGAACCGTGAAGGTATTCGCCGCCTGGCCGCAGAGGAGCTGGGGCTTCCTACCTCGCCTTACCGGTTTGCCGAATCCAGGGAAGATTATCTCGCCGCGGTGGAGGAAATCGGGCTTCCGCTGGTGGTCAAGCCGGTCATGAGTTCCTCGGGCAAGGGGCAGAGTACTGTCAGAACCGTCAGTGATATAGATGCTGCCTGGGACTATGCCCAGACTGGAGGCCGTGCCGGCAAGGGGCGTGTCATCGTCGAGGGGTTTGTGGATTTCGATTACGAGATAACGTTGCTGACGGTAAAGCACCGCAATGGCATAACCTTCTGCGATCCGATCGGGCACCGACAAGAAGATGGTGATTACCGTGAATCCTGGCAGCCACAACCGATGAACGATAAAGCCCTTGAACGATCTCGTGAGATTGCAGAAGCCGTTGTGTCGGACCTTGGTGGTTATGGTGTTTATGGGGTAGAGCTGTTTGTCCGGGGCGATCAGGTATGGTTTTCCGAAGTCTCACCCCGTCCCCATGATACGGGGCTGGTTACATTAGTGTCCCAGGATCTGTCGGAGTTTGCCCTGCATGCCCGTGCCATACTTGGACTACCGATACCGGCGATACGTCAGCAAGGGCCGTCGGCGTCCGCCGTGATCCTTCCCGAGGGGGATTCCGATGCGGTCTGTTATACAGGGGTTGAAAATGCCCTGGCGGAACCTGATACCTTTATAAGGCTCTTTGGTAAACCCGAGCTCAGGGGGCGTCGCAGAATGGGCGTTGCTTTGGCATTGGCTGATTCCATAGCCCAGGCAAGAGAGAAGGCCGTCCGTTCAGCGGCGGCGGTGAAAGCCCAGTTCTGACGTTAAATTGCCGGTTTGAGAAAAAAGTTATAACGAATCGTTGACACCTCAAGTGAGCTCTGTAGAATACGCATCTCTTTCGAGGGACACGCCCCTGAGGCGGGTCAGAAATTGAAAGGCAACCGTTTGAATTAATTGAAGATTTCGAGTTTTTAATTTCTTCACAAAGCGGTTGACAAGGCGGTGATTCGATGTAGAATACGCGGCCTTGATCGGGATAGTTCGAAGCCCGAACGCTCTTTAAAAAGTTGACCAAGTAATTCGTGTGGGCGCTGGCCGAGGTA
>NZ_LIHP01000013.1 GCF_001314605.1 Marinobacter sp. HL-58 | reverse complement strand
TCCACCTGGGACGATGAGCTCAACCAGTATGACGGTGGCGACGCCCTGGGTCAGGAAGACTTTGCCGGCAGCCAGTGGACCTTTGGTACCCAGATGGAAGTCTGGTTCTGATACTGACAAGCGTTTCTACTACAAAAACAAGGAGCTTTTATGAAACAGTGCAAACGACATCTTACTGCCCTGGCAGTGTCTGCCATCCTGTTGCCTGCTTCGGCTGTTAAAGCCGGTGAAGTCGAGGTTCTGCACTGGTGGACCGCCGGTGGTGAAGCCAGAGCCGCTGCCGCCCTGAAAGAAATGATGGAAAAACAGGGTCACAGCTGGAAAGATTTTGCAGTAGCCGGTGGTGGTGGGGAAGCCGCCATGACGGTCCTGAAAACCCGGGCCGTGTCCGGCAATCCCCCCGCGGCGGCCCAGATCAAGGGCCTGGACATTCGTGAGTGGGCAGAGCTTGGTTTCCTGACCAATCTGGACAGTGTTGCCGATTCTGAAAACTGGGACCGGCTCATTCCTCCCATGATCTCAGATGTCATGAAGTATGAAGGTGAATACGTGGCGGTACCCGTCAACGTGCACCGGGTGAACTGGCTATGGGTGAATCCGGAGGTTATGGAAGACGCTGGCGTTGAAATTCCGGCCACGCTGGAGGAGTTCTTCGAAGTTGCTGACACGCTCAAAGCCGAAGGCTACATTCCCCTGGCTCATGGGGGGCAGCCCTGGCAGGACGCAACGGTATTTGATGCCGTGGCCCTGGCGGAATTGGGTCCGGACGATTACCGCAAGGCGTTTGTGGACCACGACATGGATGTGATCAACAGCGAGAAAATGGAAACGGTTTTCTCGCAGTTCGCCAGGGTGATGAGTTATGTGGACGAGGACGCCGCTGGCCGTGACTGGAACACCGCAACCGGTATGGTAATCCGGGGTGAGGCGGCAATGCAGATCATGGGTGACTGGGCCAAGGGTGAGTTCAGTGCAGCGGACCTCACACCGGGTGAAGACTACCTGTGTGCGCCAGCACCGGGCACGGAAGGCCAGTTCACCTTTAACGTGGATTCCTTCGCCATGTTCAGCCTCACGGAAGAGGATGACATAAAGGCGCAGAAGGACCTGGCCCGTACCATTCTGGAGCCGGAGTTTCAGACCCTGTTCAACCAGAACAAGGGGTCCATCCCGGTTCGTACCGACATGGATATGGGCGATTTCGATACCTGTGCCCAGGCGTCGATGGAAACGTTCAGGTCCAGCGCCGAAGATGGCGGTCTGGTGCCGAGTTTCTCCCACGGGCTCGCCACCACCAGCTACATCCAGGGCCAGATCTTCGACGTGGTGACCAACTTCGTTAACGACAGAAACCCGGACCCGGCAAAAACCACGGACCAGTTGGCAGCTGCCATCCAGTCCGCACTGTAGTGCCGCATCAGGCCGCCCGGCGGGCGGCCTTCGGGTTTATTCGGGGGAACTCTCATGGAACACATTCAACGTCGCCCTGCCGGGGTGGCCAGGGCATCGTCTGGCCTGATGGATGGCCTGCAGCGCTGGTTGCCCAAGCTGGTGGTGGCGCCAACCTTTGTTCTGGTAGGCATCGGAATCTATGGCTACATGCTGTGGACCGGCGTGCTCTCCTTCACCAGCTCCAGCTTTCTGCCGAGTTACGATTTCATTGGCCTTGGTCAATACGCCAAGCTGATGGAGAGCGAGCGCTGGTTGGTGGCGTCAAAAAATCTCGCCATCTTCGGGGGGCTGTTTATAGTGAGCTGCCTGCTGATTGGAGTGGCGCTGGCCATATTTCTCGACCAGCGTATCCGTCAGGAAGGCGCGATTCGTACCATTTACCTGTACCCCATGGCACTGTCCATGATCGTGACGGGTACTGTCTGGCGGTGGATTCTGAACCCCCGCCTGGGGCTGGAAAAACTGATGCACGACTGGGGATGGACGTCGTTCAGTTTTGACTGGCTGGTGGATTCCGACCTTGCCATTTACACCATTGTTATGGCGGCGGTCTGGCAAGCGTCTGGTTTCGTCATGGCGTTGTTCCTGGCGGGCCTGCGGGGAGTGGATTCCTCAATCATTCGTGCTGCGCGGGTGGATGGCGCGAGCCTGCCGGTGATCTACTGCAGGATCATCCTGCCCTCCCTGCGACCAGTGTTTTTCAGTTCCGTTATGGTACTGGCCCATATCGCCATCAAGAGCTTTGACCTGGTCATGGCGATGACCGCCGGCGGCCCGGGTTACTCCACCGACCTGCCTGCGGTGTTCATGTATTCCCACACCTTTACCCGCGGCCAGATGGGCCTGGGCTCCGCCAGCGCCATGCTGATGCTCGGTGCCATTCTCGCATTGCTGGTGCCCTATCTGTATTCCGAACTGAGGGAGAAGCGCCATGACTGATGTGGTTCGTACCGGTTTCCGCCCCAGCCGGATCGCCATTTACGGAGTGTTGCTGTTGGCGTGCCTGGTGTACCTGATTCCGCTGATCATCATGCTGATCACCAGCTTCAAGACGCCTCTGGATATTCGTACCGGTAACCTGTTGGCATTACCCACTGACTGGACCGTGGTGGGATGGACCAAGGCCTGGTCAGAGGCCTGTACAGGAGTGCAATGCAACGGTGTGAGTGGTTACTTCTGGAACTCGTTCAAGATGACGGTACCCGCAGTGCTGATCTCGACGTTACTGGGTGCCTTCAACGGTTACGTGCTGTCCAAGTGGAAGTTCAAGGGCTCTGATCTGTTATTCGGCATGCTGCTGTTTGGCTGCTTTGTGCCGTTTCAGGTGGTGCTGCTGCCCATGGCCGCCACCCTGGGCAAGCTGGGCCTGGCCAATACCACCACCGGGCTGGTTCTGGTTCATGTGATCTACGGGGTGGCGTTTACTACTCTGTTTTTCCGCAACTATTACGTGGCGATACCCGATGCCCTGATCAAGGCCGCAAGGCTGGATGGCGCGGGGTTTTTTACCATCTTCTTTCGCATTCTGTTGCCACTGTCCACGCCGATTTTCATGGTGTCGCTGATCTGGCAGTTCACCCAGATCTGGAACGACTTCCTGTTTGGTGTGGTCTTCGCCAGCGGGGACAGCCAACCCATAACGGTGGCCCTGAATAATCTGGTGAACACCAGCACCGGGGTGAAGGAATACAACGTGGACATGGCCGCCGCCATGATCGCCGCCCTGCCAACGCTGGTGGTGTATATCGTGGCAGGCAAGTACTTCATACGCGGCCTGACGGCCGGCTCGGTTAAAGGGTAAAACAACAATGGCACAACTCGAACTGCGGGACATCCGCAAGACCTACGCAGGCGCCCTGGACGAGACGCTCAAGGGCATCAACATTGATATCGCATCCGGCGAGTTCCTGACCCTGGTCGGCCCGTCCGGGTGTGGTAAATCCACACTGATGAACAGCATCGCCGGCCTGGAAACCATTACCGGCGGATCGATTGTGGTGGACGGCGAGGACATATCCGGCATGGAGCCAAAGGATCGGGACATCGCCATGGTGTTCCAGTCCTATGCGCTGTATCCCACCATGTCCGTGCGGGAGAACATCGCCTTCGGCCTCAAGATTCGTGGCATGCCCAAAGAGGAAGTCCGACAGGAAGTGGAGCGCGTGGCCGACCTGCTGCAGATATCTCCTCTGCTGGACAAGAAGCCCTCGCGGCTTTCCGGCGGGCAGCAACAGCGGGTGGCCATGGGGCGTGCACTGGCACGCAGGCCGAAGATCTACCTGTTTGACGAGCCGCTGTCCAACCTGGACGCCAAGCTGCGGGTGGAAATGCGCACCGAGATCAAGAAGCTGCATCAGCGCCTGAGAACCACCATCGTCTACGTCACTCACGACCAGATAGAGGCCATGACACTGGCTGACCGGATTGCTGTCCTCAGGGACGGAGAATTGCAGCAACTGGGCACTCCCAAGGAAGTCTACGACACGCCGGAGAACCTGTTCGTCGCCAGTTTCATGGGGTCGCCTTCCATGAGCTTTATTGAAGTGGCCATAGACCGATCAGACACCGGGTTGTCCGTTACGCTTGAAGGAAGCGATGGCCGCAGACTGGCACTGCCAGTGCCGGCGTATCTTGAAAACTGGGTGGGCAAACGCGTGGTGCTTGGCATCCGCCCGGAACACATAAGCCAGCCTGACGAACAGAAAAGGGATAACCCGATGGTGGAAGAAGGCCGATTCACCGTGGAGGTCACTGAACCGACGGGCCCGGATGTGATCGCGGTTATTCGCCTGAACGGTATTGATGTGCAGTGCCGGCTGGACGCAGAACACCCGGTGGAGTGGGGCGAAGAGGCCGAACTGATGTTCGACATGAGAAAAGTCGTGTTCTTTGACCCCGAAAGCGAGAAGCGCATCCGTCCGCAATAACGGTTTCAGAAGCCCTTGTTCACAGCTGCTCCAGACGTGCCAGCAAATCATTGGCCCGCCGGAGCAGCGCCTCCCGCCTTTCCGGCTTCTGCTTGTCCCAGTTCCGGTACATCATGCCCATGCGGGGATTGTTGGCAAAATCATCCCGGTGACGGTCGATGAAATGCCAGTACAGCGAGTTGAACGGGCAGGCATCCTCCCCGGTGCTCTCGTTTACCTTGTAATGGCAGTTGCTGCAGTGGTCCGACATCCGCTGGATATACTTGCCACTGGCAGCATAGGGCTTCGAGCCCAGGTAACCGCCGTCTGCATGCATCACCATGCCCAGCACATTGGGCAGCTCCACCCAGTCGTAGGCATCGGCATACACTGCCAGGTACCAGTCGCAGATCTCCTCCGGCTTGACCCCGGCCAGCAGTGCAAAATTGCCGGTCACCATCAGCCGCTGGATGTGGTGGGCGTAGGCGTTGCGGCGGGTAGCGTCGATTGCCTTGTGCATGCAGCGCATCTTCGTCTCCCCGGTCCAGTAGAACCAGGGCAGGGCACGGGTATTGCCGAGGCGGTTTTCTTCCGCATACGCTGGCATGTTCAGCCAGTAGATCCCCCGCACAAATTCACGCCACCCCAGAATCTGCCGGATAAAACCCTCCACCGCATTAATGGGCGCACGCCCCGAATACCAGGCCCGGGCCGCCGCCTCGCAAACCGCCAGGGGATCCAGCAGCCCGCAGTTGATGTAAGGAGACAGAATGGAATGGAAAAGCCAGTCTTCGTCATCCGACATCGCATCCTGGAAGTCGCCGAAGCAAGGCAGGGCAAAATCGATAAAGTGATCCAGAGCCTGCTGTGCATCCTCCGGTGTCACCGCGAAATGAAAGTCCTCCGTGGTGCCAAAATGATCGGTAAAATGCGCCTCCACCAGTTCAATCACCTCGCGGGTAATGCCATCCGGCTCAACCCGAAACGGCGACGGAGCCGGCGGCTTGCCGGTCCACTTGCGGCGATTGTCGGCATCGAAATTCCATTGATCCCCTTCCGGCTTGCCCTCGGAAGTCATCAACAACCCGGTTTTTCGCCGCATTTCCCGGTAGAAGAACTCCATTCGCAGCTTTTTCCTCCCCTCGGCCCAGCTCGCGAACTCCTCTTTACTGGCAATAAAGCGCGTATCGGGACGAATCTCCACCGGCACCCCCAACCGCTCATGCCACTGGCTCACCTGCTCATGCAGACGCCACTCCCCGCACTCGGTGGTAATCACCCTCTCCGCCCCGGTCTGCTCGAGCTGACCGGCCACAACCGCCTCCAGGCTTTGGGCCTGGTTGTCCGGGTGGTAAGCCTGGTAGTGAACCTGCCAGCCATCGGCTTCAAGACGCTTCGCGAAATGGCGCATGGCGCTGAACAGCAGCACGATTTTCTTTTTGTGGTGATTGGTGTAGCTGGCCTCGTCATGGACCTCGGCCATCACTATCCGGTCCTGCTTTCGGTCAGCATCTTTCAGAGCGCTGATGTCCGTTGTTAATTGGTCGCCCAGAACCAGAATCAGATTAGCCATGGCAGATGTTGTACTCCACTTTTCAGTTGGCGGTCCTGCAAGGAGGTGAGGTGGGCGGAGGGGGTGTCCTGCCAAAATCGTGCGGAGCCATGGATGGCGGAGCCGAGCGTACAGGGACGTATTCACAGCGTATTTTGGCAGGACACCCCCTCCGCCCACCGGGTGTCAGGCACCAAATACTCCCCTAAAGGGGTAGCAAGAGTACGCCATCAGCTCAAGGGTGGTTCATCTCAGAGACTGGTAAACTGAAATCATCGGTCAGCTGACACGCATCAAAATGCGCAGCACCGGAATGCCATACCATGGCGCTGTTTCCCGGATGACCCCCGTTATTGATCCCAGAGCGTTTACTATGACTCCGACCGCCACACTGACATCTGCCGAATCCACACTGCCGGAATTTATCTGGGACGAAGCACTGATCCGCCGATACGACCTCAGCGGCCCGCGCTACACCTCCTACCCGACGGCAGTCGAATTCAACCAGAACTACCCGGTGGAAGAAATGGTCAAGGCCGCCGCCCGCAGCAAGGCCAGCGGGAGGCCACTGTCGCTCTACACACACCTGCCGTTCTGTGCGCACCTTTGCTACTACTGCGCCTGCAACAAAGTCATCACCAAAAAGCGCGACAAAGCCATGCCCTATGTGGAGCGCGTGCTGAAGGAAGCCGCCATCCAGTCCAGACTGTTTGGCCCGGACCGTCCCGTGCAGCAGCTGCACTGGGGTGGCGGCACGCCCACCTTCCTGCCCAAGGATGTCATGGAACACCTGATGGCCGGGTACGGGGAACTGTTCAACCTGCAGACCGGCGAAGACCGCGACTACAGCGTGGAAATCGACCCGCGGGAAGTGGACCAGGACACCCTGCCGACACTCTGGGACCTGGGGTTCAACCGCATCAGCCTGGGTGTGCAGGACGTAAACCCCAAGGTACAGAAAGCCGTCAACCGCATCCAGCCCCGGGAAATGACCGAGGCGGTGCTCAACGAAGCACGCCGGCTCGGTTTCCGTTCCATCAACCTGGACCTGATCTACGGCCTGCCGCACCAGACACCGGAGAGTTTTGCCGAAACCCTGGAAGCGGTCATCGAGATGTCGCCGGACCGGCTGTCGGTATTCAGTTACGCCCACCTGCCGGACCGCTTCTACCCGCAGACCCGGATTCTGGCGGATACCCTGCCCACGCCCCAGCAGAAGCTGACCATCCTGCACAACACCATCAATCGTTTGCTGGAAGCAGGGTACGAATACATCGGCATGGACCACTTCGCCAAGCCGGATGACAGCCTGGCGGTGGCCCAGCGGGAAGGCAGGCTGCACCGGAACTTCCAGGGTTACACCACCCATTCCGAATGTGACCTGGTTTCTCTCGGTGTTTCCGCAATAGGTCAGACCGACGATGCCTACTTCCAGAACAACCATGATCTGCCCTCCTGGGAAGCTTCGATCGATGCCGGGCAGTTGGCCATCACCAAGGGCGTCAACCTGACCCGTGACGATCGCATCCGCCGCTGGGTCATCGGCCAGCTGATCTGCCAGTTCCGGCTGGATCGCAAACTGTTCGCAGAAGTATGGCAGGAAGACCTGAACAGCTACTTTGCAGACGAACTGAGCCGCCTGAAGCCGATGGTTCAGGACGAGCTGATTGCCGATGATGGCAATGCACTGCAGGTCCAGCCCGCTGGTCGGCTTCTGATTCGTGCCATATGCCAGATCTTTGATCTGTACCGGAAGGAGGGTGCAAGCAAGCGGTTCTCCCGGATTATCTGACGTTTTCTGCTTTATCCGGACGCAAAAAGGGGCTGCCAGAACACTGGCAGCCCCTTTTTAGTTGCGGATACATTCAGCTGTAAGCGGGCACCCGGAACTCATTGGCAAGGTCCTGCAGTACCCGGGCCAGCCTTGCCTGTTCTCCGGTGACCTGGGTGATCTCCTGTGAGCCGGTCAGCGTCAGGATGGCGGCTTCACTGACAGATTCCATATTGCCCGCCAGTTCCCGGGTCACGGCTACCTGTTCTTCCGAAGCAGTGGCGATCTGGCTGGCCATATCCGAAATGCTGTTCACATCGGTAAGGATACCCGCGAACGTCTGCTCCAGCTCAGAGGCCTGATCGCTGGTGGCATTGGCCAGTTTGTGGCTTTCGGAGATCGACCGGCTGGCGCTGTCGGTAATGTCCCGGAAGCCGTTGATGATGTCTTCGATCTGGGTGGTGGATTCGTGGGTCTGTTTTGCCAGAGTACGAACCTCATCGGCAACCACGGCGAACCCGCGTCCGTGCTCACCTGCTCGGGCGGCCTCAATGGCAGCATTCAACGCCAGCAGGTTGGTCTGGTCAGCTACCTTGCGAATCACATCCACCACATCGCTGATGGTGCCGCTGCGAGCTTCCAGTTCCCGGATAACCTCATTGACCCGCTGGACCGATTCCGCCAGAGAGCGGATGCTCTGAACGCTGCCGTGCAGGACTTCCTCACCGGTTCGGCTCTTCTCCATGGCGCTTCTGGCGGCATCAGCTACCTGCTGGGTATTGCGGGAGATTTCCTCGGAGGTGGCAGACATCTCCTCCGTGGCTGCCGCCACCTGTTCGATCTGCTGTTGCTGGTTCTTCACCTGGTGCGAGTTCTGGCCGGCAGTAGAGCTGGTTTCCTCGGTTGCCGTCGCCAGTTGGACACTGGACTGGTCAATCTGCAGCAGGGCCTTGCCAAAATGTCCGAACAGATCGTTGATCGCCTTGCCGACAGTGCCCACTTCATCTTTGCTGGATATATCGATCTGGCGGGTCAGGTCCTTGTTATCCATGGCAAACTGGACACCACCCAGAAGACTTCTGATCTGCAGACTGATGGCTCTGATGATAAGGAGCATGAGAACCAGTACCGCCAGAACAGCGCCCGCGGCAATTACCGATGCCGAGATCAGATCCTTGCGGGCTTCGGTTACGCCACTTGTGGCCCGTGCACGGATTTCCGCCAGCATGGATTCGCGAATCCCGTTCAGGGTCTGTATTCGCCCGGTTGCTGTGGCAAACCAGTCCGGAGCATCCAGGGCATACATGCCGGATGGGCTGCTGAACAGCGTTTCACGCTGTTCCTCCAATGCCTGGCTGGCTGCCAAACCTGGCTGCTTTTCCAGGGTGTTGCGCAATGGGTGATCGGTGGGCAGCATTGCCAGAGCCAGATCAAAATAGGACTGTTGCTGACCACCCAGTTCTGCGATCCGGCGCACGGAGGGCAGGTCAAAATCGCCGCTGCGAATCAGTGAAGCGCCAGCTGCGCGCTCCCGGCCCGCCATCTCGGCAACTTCTGCAAGTGCGTAATAGGCGCTGACATCACGGGTCAGTTCCGGATCGGTGGATTGGCGGATAATAAGGGGAATGCGCTCAAGAAGCCCCATGATCAGCGCAGTATAGCGCTCAACTGATTCCCCGGAACTGATTCCCCGGCTATCCACGGAACGGCGCAGAGCGTCGAGATTATCCAGCCCCTGGCTCACAGATTTCAGGCTTGCTTCTACACTGGTATCGAATGATGTATCTGCAATCAGGGCATCGATACCGGATCTGTAACCAGACAGGCGGGTGTCCGTTTGTCGCCGCTGCTCAGCCAGATCCCTCTCAGCCTTGCGCGCTGCATCCGTACCCTGTCGACTGGCGAAGAAAACCGCACTCCTGCCGCGTTCTTTCTGCAGTGCTTCAGCCAGGGGATCTCCGGTTTCAGCAATCTCCACCATAGAGCGGAGTTGCTGCATGTCACTGAGCTTGCCGTAATTCAGTGCAATGCTCTCGGCTGCAAAGTAGAGGATAACCAGCAGCGCCGGCATCACCAGAGTGATGAGCTTGCCCCGCATGGAGAGGTTGTTGATAAGGTTCATGGCAATGCCTTGTCTGGTAGGAAACTGCGGCTATTATCCCGGCGCTTGCAGGGTGGATTCTATCGGCGTGACGAGGTAGGTGTAGAGGTAGTTGCAGGGCTGTAAGTTACTGTAATTAAATGTTAAGCCTCTGTTTTAACGGGGTAGGAAAAGGCAGTGAGGGATAGTGCGTAGAATACCTCCACGGAGGTATTCAGAAGACCGGATTTCGCATTCTGGGTGTGTCAGCGAACAGACCAGCACCTGGTGAAGGGTTATTCTGAGCCTGAAGTTGTCATCCAGCCACAAGAGGGAGAGATCATGAGCTTATTCAATGCCGATGAAATGAAAGGTAAATGGAAGCAGCAGGTTGGCAAGGCCAAGATGACCTGGGGCAAGCTGACGGAAGACGAGCTGCTGGAAGCCGAAGGCCGTGAGGAAAAGCTTACGGGGCTGGTTCAGGAACGTTATGCCATAACCCGTGAAGAGGCCAAAAAGCAGGTTAAAGAGTTCTTTAACAGCAAGTAGTCACTGTCTGCCAGGAAGTCCCGCTGACAAAGGTCAAGGCAGCACGGAGCCGTTCCCGCTAAGGTGCCGGCAACCCTTGCAGCGGAGAAAATCATGGAACTTGTCTGCCCGGCCGGTAGCCTTCCGGCCATGAAAACGGCTGTGGATAACGGCGCCGATGCGGTCTACTTCGGCTTTCGGGACAGTACCAATGCCCGTCAGTTTGCAGGCCTGAATTTCAACGACAAGCGCGCCGCTGAAGGCATCGACTATGCCCACCAGCGGGGCACCCGCGTTTTCTGTGCCATCAACACCTATCCTCAGCCCGAAGGCTGGGAAATGTGGAAAGGCGCTGTCGACCGTGCTGCCAGCCTGGGCGTCGATGCCATTATCCTCGCGGATATGGGCCTGCTGGACTATGCCGCCAACCGTCATCCCGATATTCCCCGCCATCTTTCCGTTCAGGGCTCTGCCACCAGTTACGAAGCCCTGTCTTTCTACAAGAACACCTTTGATATCCGCCGTGCCGTATTGCCCCGGGTTCTGTCCCTGGACCAGGTGCGTGGCGTGGCGAAGCACAGCCCGGTTGAGCTGGAGGTGTTTGCCTTTGGCAGCCTGTGCATCATGGCGGAAGGGCGGTGTTACCTGTCGTCCTATCTCACCGATGAATCACCCAATACCCGCGGAGCCTGTTCCCCCGCCAAAGCCGTGCGTTGGCAGGAAACGCCCCAGGGCCTGGAATCACGCCTGAACGACGTGCTGATTGACCGCTACGGCAAAGGGGAGTCGGCAGGTTACCCGACCCTGTGCAAAGGCCGGTTCGAGGTGGAGGGCAATGTTTACCATGCCATCGAGGAGCCGGTGAGCCTGAACACCCTGGACCTGTTGCCGGAACTGCAGGCGCTGGGAATCAGTGCCGTGAAAATCGAGGGTCGCCAGCGCAGCCCGGCCTATATTGCTGACGTGGCGCGCACCTGGCGTCACGCCCTGGACAACCTGGCGGCCAATCCGGGCATGTTTACTGTTGAGCCTCTATGGCGCAATACCCTCTCTGGTCTTTCCGAGGGTGGTCTGACTACCCTGGGTGCCTATCATCGCAAATGGAAATAAGGTTTCAGCAGCCATGATGAAGCTATCCCTGGGGCCGATCCTCTGGTTCTGGTCCAAACAAACCGTTTTCGATTTCTACGCCAATGCCGCCGAGTGGCCGGTGGACACCATCTACCTGGGGGAAGCCGTGTGTTCCCGCCGGCGCGAGCTGAAGCCCGACGACTGGTTCGACCTGGCCCGCGACCTGAAAGCCTGCGGCAAGGAGGTGGTGCTATCCACCCAGACGCTGATTGAATCCGAAGCGGATTTGAGGCGCCTGCGCCGGATCTGCGACCAGAACGAATTCATGGTGGAGGCCAATGACCAGAGCGCCCTGCAGGTGGCGATCCGGAACGGTATTCCTTTTGTCACCGGCCCGTCCATGAACATCTACAACGTGGCTACACTCAGGGTACTGGCGAAGCAGGGCCTGAAGGGCTGGAACCTGCCGGTGGAGCTGGGCCGGGAAACCCTGGATCAGCTCATCAGGGGGCTGAAAGAAGAGGGCCTGGACTTGCCAGCCGAAGTGTTTGCCTGGGGGTTCCTGCCTTTGGCCTGGTCCTCGCGCTGCTTTACCGCGCGCCATTACAACCTGCCCAAGGACAACTGCGAGTTCCGATGCATTGAGCACCCGGACGGCATGGAACTGCGTTCCCGGGAGTCCCAGGAGCTGTTCCGGCTGAATGGTATCTCCACACTCTCTGGTTCGCGCTACGACCTGATGCGGGAGTTACCGGATATGGAGCGCATGGGCGTGTCTACCGTCCGTCTGAGCCCGGAGCATCTGGGTATGGATGAGGTGGTCAAACGCTTCGATCAGGTTCGCCGTGGTGAGGTACCGGCCACCGATCCGCTGCAGTTGGTGGAGGCGCCACCCTGCAACGGATACTGGTACGGCAAGCCGGGGATGGAACTGGTCGGCGTCTGAATCGTACGCAGGATCGGGCGTACCTGGCTTTCCCGCTCATGACTCCACGGTTTTGGCCCAGCCCAGATCATCAAGAATCGCGTACAGTGCCGGAAGCGCCAGCAAAACCACAATGGTGGAAACCAGCAGGCCGAAGACCACGGAAATCACCAGCGGAATCACTGCCATGGCCTGGGTGCTGGTTTCGGCCAGCAACGGCAGAAGGCCGGCCACGGTGGTGCTGGTGGTGATCAGGATGGCACGGAAGCGGTTTCGGCTGGCAGCACCGGCGGCTTCCCCGGCACTCATGCCCTGTTCCCGGTAGGCTTTGATGAACTGCACCAGCAGGATGGCGTTGTTCACCACAATGCCGGCCAGGGAGGCCGCACCGATCAGTGAGGGCATGGAGAGGTTGTACCCCATCAACAAATGGCCCCAGACCGAGCCCATAAAGGCAACCGGAATGGAGATCATTACAATCAGTGGTTCCAGGTAGCTGCGGAACTGGAACGACAGAATCAGGAAGATGCCCAGCAGCCCTATCAGCAGCCCCCGGGCGATGGACTGGCCGGTTTCACGGGAGCGGGCAGTCTGGCCTTCCACCTGCAGGGTGATATCCGGCCACTGTTCCCGGAGCTCCGGGAACACCTGCTTCTGTAGGTCGGTAACAATGGCGTCGGCGTTGGTTATCTGGCCGTTTACATCGGCCGAGACCGTCACTGTGCGTTGACCGTTGATGCGGGTCACCTGTGCCCACTGGCGGTCGTCGGTAATCTCCGCCACTTCCCCTAGCGGGATCATCTGACCGTTCCTGGCAGTAATGACCGTATCTTCCAGAAATGCGCGGGTGGTGCGCTCGGCGCTGCTCTGGCGTACCAGGATTTCGATGTGCTGGTCACCAATCTGGACGGTATCGACAATGTCGCCCAGCAACCCGGTGCGGACCTGGCTGGCCACATCGCTGGCATTCAGGCCCAGGGCCAGGGCACTGTCTTTCAGCTTGAGTGTGCGTTGGGGTTTACCGGGGCGCAGGTCGTCCAGCACATTGAAGGTGCCGCTGTAGCTGGCAATTTCATCGCCCAGATGCCGGGCTGCCTGTTTCAGCTGGTCCAGGTCACTGCCCTGGAGGCGGATTTCAATGGGAACGCCTGCCGGGCCGAACCCAGGCTCCTGAATATTCAGGGCGATGATGCCGGGAATGTCTCCGATTTCTTCATACCAACGGTCGGTTAACGTGGCCAGATCAACGGTGCGGTTTTCCGCGGTGAGCAGGTCAGCCATGACGGTTGCCACGTGGGCGCCTTTCTCGCCAGCCGCGGCGTGCTGGTTGAAGCGGGTCTGGATGTTGCGCACAAGGGCCTGACCATCGGGCTGTTCTGGAGCGTATTCGTCGCTCAGCCGGAGCATGGCTTCGGTGATACGATCGGTGATGTCACTGGTACGGTGAAGGGGAGTGCCCTGGGGCATCAGTACCCTGGCTTCCAGCACGTCGCCGTCGATTTCCGGCATGGCTTCCATACGCACATAACCCCCGGCCATCAGCCCCACCGATCCGAGCAGGATAACCAGAATGGCGGCCAGCACACCGTACCGGAAACGGATGGCGGCATCAGCCATTTGCCCGACTTTCTCCCTGGCGGCTTCAAAGCCCCGGTCGAACCTTTCACGAAAGCGCGAGACGGATTGGCCCCGGCCCTTGCCCAGGCCACTTTTCAGGTGATGGGGGAGTATCCAGAAGGCCTCGATCAGTGAGGCCGCTAGGGCAGCAATCAAGACCACCGGGAGTACTTCCAGTACCGAACCCAGTTCGCCGGCCAGAAACGCCAGTGGAATAAACACCGAAACGGTGGTCAGGAACGACGAAATAACCCCGGGAAGAATTTCCAGGGTACCGCTGGCTGCGGCTTCCAGAGGGGTGGCGCCTTCACTGGCCCGGCGGGCGATGTTCTCGGTAATAACCACTGAGTCGTCCATCACGATGCCGATGGCCATCAGCAGGGCCACCAGGGTGATCATGTTGAGGGACAGCCCGGTCAGCACCATCATTACAAATGCACCGGCAAAGGCGGCGGGAAGACCGAACAGGGCCCAGAAGGCCAGCCGGGGCCGGAAAAACAGCGCCATTACCAGGCCCACCAGCAGCAACCCGGTAATGCCGTTGCCGACCAGCATTTGCAGGCGGTCCTTGACGATGGAGGTCATGTCCTGGGTGATCTCCAGGGTGACCGTGCCGTCGCGCCGTGCCGTTTCTTCCGCAATGAATGCTTCCAGTGCATCCATTACCCGCAGGGCATCGTCATGACGGTTTTTGTGCACCTCCAGGATGATGGCCCGCTGGCCATTGAATTCAGCCCGCTCTTCGTCACGCTCGTGGGCTTCGGTAAGGGTGGCAAGATCCCCGAGGGTGAGAACGGCGCCGGCTTCGCCACCGAGCACTGGCAGGTTGGCCAGATCGGCCAGAGAGCGCCTTTCATCCACGAATCGCAGCTGGATATCCTGGCTATCGGTTTCCAGGGTGCCCAGGGGCATGTCGACGTTCTGGCCGGTAATCGCACGGGCGATATCCTGAACCCCCAGGCCATACTGGCGCAGCTGATCCCGGGAGACTTCCACCTGCCACTGGCGCTGGGATAGCCCTACGGGTATGACATCCGCAACGCCATCAATGGCAAGCAGCCGGTCTTCCAGCTGGTTGGTATAACTTTCCAGGTGGGCGAAACTCATCGGGCCGGTGACGGCGATGGCGGCTACCAGGTCGGTGCGGTAAAGCTGCCGGATAACCGGGTCTTCGGCTTCTTCAGGTAGATCGGTCAGGGCTTCGATTTCAGTGCGAATATCGTCCAGAAACCGCCCCATGTCACCCGCCGCCTCCATGCTGGCGATGGTCCGGGCCTGGTTGTCCCGGGCCGTGCAGGAGACTTCCTTCATGTAATCCACCCGCTGCAGTGCCTCACCTATGCGCTGGCAGATGGCCTCTTCCACATCCGCGGCGGTGGCACCACGGTATTCCATGGTGATGCTGACTTCTGGCGGCAGGTAGTCCGGGAAGGTTTCCCGGGTCAGGTTGGGCGCGGCAAACAGCCCCGCTGCCAGGATCAGGATCAGCAGCAGGTTACCCGCGGTGGGGTGGCCGGCAAACCAGCGGATCATGGTTGGTCTCCCGGAGCCAGCAGACTGCCATCGATGGCAGGTACCAGGTCATCCAGGACCAGTAGCTCCCCCGGATGCAGGCCTTCACTGATTACTGCAAGGTCCTCCTGCTGCCAGGCGACTGTGACCTCCCGGCGCTGCAGGCGATCGTCTTCATCAGCCAGGTACACCAAACCCTGGTGGACGGCGCTGGCGGGGATCACGACAACCGGCTCCGGCGAGTTGGCGGAAATACTGGCCTGCACGAACATGTTTCGAACCAGCGGCGGGCGGGCCGGGGGATTGGCGTTGCGATAAGGCTCTTCCACCGAGATCACCGCCTGAACCGTGCGTGTCGCCGGATCAAGACTGCTGGTAACGCGGGTAAGTTTGCCGGGCCAGTGGGCATCCGGCACGTTGGTGGGCGTTACCCGGATGTGCAGGTCATCCAGGGGTAATTGATCGTGAAAGTCGGTGAAGCTGTTGGTGGTGTCGGCACCGGGCTCGGGCACGCTGGCGTCCGACAGTTGTGACAGCACCCGGCGCAGTTCCGACACTTCCAGTTGCACCGTGGCTTCAGCCCGGGTTATGTCGTCGGCAATGAACAGGGCCTGGCCCGGGCTGACGTGCTGGCCGGTGTCGATATCGGCCTGGTGTACCCGCAGGTCCCAGGGTGCTTCAAAGCGGGTGTCTTCCAGGTCTTCCCGGGCGCCGGCCAGGGCCGATTCCGTTCTGGCCCTGCGGGCTTCCAGGGTATCCCGCCTGACCGGAATCAGATTCAGCTGGTTTCTCAGGCTCTGAACCGCCTGTTCCTGCTGCAGGGTGGCCCGCTGTTGCTCGTCGTATCGGGTTTCAGACAGCGCGCCCCTTTCGTTCAGGGTTTTGGCTCGCTCCAGTTCCCGCCTGGCCAGGTCTAGCCGGCGTTCTTCCAGCTTCAGCAACTCACTGGTATTACTTTCTTCCTGATCCAGTTGTCGCAACTCGGCTTCTATGCCTGCCAGATCCGCCCTGGCCGAGGCTTCGGCCAGTTCGTAACGGGTAGGGTCGATCTGAAGCAGCCGGGTACCCTCGGGGATCAGGTTGCCGCTTTCCAGCTCCGGGTGTTTCCAGATAACCCGTCCTCCCACGTTGGCCACCGCGTTCCAGCTGCGAGCCGGCAGCACCTGCCCATAGCCCCGGGCTTCGGTGCGGAAATCCTGCAAGGTCACTTCCATGATCCGGACGGGCGTGGCGGTTGCCTGCGCCTCCACCCGTTCCGGTGGCTGCTTGAGCTTCACCATGATTACGACAAAGGCGATACCGGCGACCAGGGCGAGGGCAAGAGTCAGTTTATCTTTCCGGTTCATCGGGCATCTCCTGCAGGCCGGCTCGGTACAGTTTGAAGATTCGAGGCGCCGTACGTTCAATGGTATGAATCTCGCCGCTGACCATGGCCTGAACCACCAGCCCCTGAATGGCACCGATGTATAGCACCGCAGCAGCTTCCGTATCGATGCCGGGACCAAAGCGTTCCTGTTGAATGCCGAGATCCAGGAGTCCGACCACTTTCTTGCGGTAACGGGCGAGGGTCTGGCGGATGATGGTTTTCGCAGGGCCGTTACCCGGCTTTTGCAGTTCCCCCAGCATCAGGCGCGGAATGCCCGGGTGCCTGGCGATAAAGCCCACATGGGCGAGGAACATGGCCTCCAGGGCCTGGTCGGCGAGTTCATGCCGTTCCGCCTCACCGAAGACCTGGCTTGTCAGCTGCTTCGCCACCCAGCCGGCCACCGCTTCCCAGAGCCGGCTCTTGTTGGGGAAATGCTTGAACAGGGCGCCCTGTGACAGGCCCACTTCATCGGCAATCCGGGCCGTGGTAAGAGTGGCCGGGTCCTGCTCTGCACATAGCTCAATGACCGCTTCGACGGTGGCGGACTGGCGCAGTTCGGTGCTTTGGTAGGCTCGCTTCGCGGATTCCGGGGTCGTTTCCATGGGTGTCTCAAAAAAGAAAGTAATTAATTACTTTATATTGTGACAGACAAGCAGTTTTTGCAATACTGGTTTTATGCAGGTTGGCTGGGGCGCGTTTGTATGAAGGCTGAGCACTGCATACACTCATCGGTGACCGCTGCCCCGAAACTGATCTGTGTCATTGCCAAACAGTGGCAATGGGTAAATGGTATACGCTTGTCCCCTCAAGGAGGTGCGTTATGACCATCAACGAAGGCCTTCGCCTGATGGCGGGTGTATTCACCCTGATATCCATTCTTCTCGCCCACTATGTCAGCCCTTACTGGCTGTTCTTTACCGGATTTATTGCGCTTAACCTTATCCAGTCTTCGTTCACCAAGTGGTGCCCGGCCATGATGATCCTCAAAAAGATGGGCCTGAAAGAGGAACGGCCGGTCAGCTGAGGCGATTTTCGGCAAACGCTTGGTCCGCCAGGTTCTGCGTCTTGGTAGTAGTCTAAGCGCAACCTTTTTATTCCTGGCTGAGTGCTTCTTGAGCCCACTGCCAGGCAGCAACTGTTGCCGGAAAGCCTAATGTGTTCATACCCAGCACCAGCGCGTGCTCAATTTCCTCGCGTGTGAGGCCTAATTCCAGGCTGCGGCGAATGTGGGACTGCAAGGCTGATTTGCGCCCGGCACCTACGCAGATGCCCAGCTTTACCAATGCCCGCATTTTTTCATCCAGAGGTCCGGCATCGGCAAGGGTTTTACCGAGCTGTTTGTGTGCTTCCTGAAGCTCTGGAAACCGTTCGCTGAAGGCAACGAAGGTTTTGGGGAGTTAGCTGTCATGTTTATCCATTAGATTTCCTCGTTTGTGGGTTCCGCCCCGTCTCCAGGGTCGGTTCGAAACCGGTGGACAGATTTTGATCCGGAACAGAAACCTTACCTCACATTGCGGGAACCTTCCTGTGATTTTCCAATAACCATTGGTAGAAAACTGAAACCACCCGTCGGGAAAACCGCACGCTCAGGTTGTTGGTCAGGAGCAGGCTCCAGCGTTTCGACAGCAGAAAGAAATTCCTCCATCAGAACCCTGAGTTCCATCCTCGCCAGAGGTGCGCCGGGGCACACATGAACGCCCGCGCCGTAGAGCAGGTTGTGGTCACGGTTCTTGTGTGGGCAAAACGCATCGGGATCACCGAAAACGCTCTCGTCGCGATTGGCCGACGCCCACAGGATGGTGATTTTCTCACCGGCGGGAATCTTTCTTCCGCCAACCTCTACATTCCGGGTTGTAATCCGGCGGTTGGACATCAGGGGTGCGTCCATACGCAGTATCTCATCGATCGCGTCCGGCAGCGCGACGGAATCATTGGCCAGGCTCTGTCTGAGGTCCGGATGCTGAGCCAGGTAGCTTAAAAGAATGGAGACACTGGAGCTGATTGTGCCCAGTTCACCCACAGTCCAGTTCCGCAGAAGGCTGGTGAGCTCCTCATCGGTCATGGTTCGGCCATTGACGGTCTCTTCCATCAGTGAGGTGGTGACGTCTCTGGGGGCGTCGGCTCCGGCCCGGCGTCGGGTTTCCAGCAGGTCGTGAATGTAACCGTCGAACTCATGGGCAACGTCAGCCAGGGCCTTCCGATCACGGGCCAGGGTCGCCTGGTGGTTTTTCAGAACCCATTCCCGCAAAGGTTCGTGAAGGGCGTCGGGCCACCCCATAAACGCGCACTGAATCTGCAGGGCGAAGGCTCTGCTGAACTCTTCAACAACATCGAACGGCCGACCATCCGGCAGGTTATTGACCAGATTGCGGGCGATGTCGCGACAGGTTGGCTCGAACTGGCTCATGGCCTGTGGAGAGAAATAGGGCTCGATGACCTGTCGGTAAGGCGTGTGCTCGGGCGGATCCATGCCGTTGGGGACCGAAAGATGGCTGGATGCCGCACTGCTGAAAGTCTGGTGGTCTTCCAGCACCCGCAAGACATCGCCATGCCTGAATAACGTCCAGTGCTGGTAATCACTCCATGCGACCGGGCACTCTGCGCGCATGGCGTCGTAGGCGTGTATCTGGTCACCCAGAACCTCATCGGCGCGGGGGTTCCAGTCAGGGCTGCGGGGATTGTCTGCCATTGCTAATCCTCGGGAAGAAAAGATGTTCCCGCAGACTATCAGAGGTCTACTCTGTCTTCTTGAAGATAAATCAAGTGCTCTGGGCGGATCAAAATAATTCAGACCTGATCCCGAACCAGCATGGCCTTGATGTGGCCAATAGCCTTCATGGGGTTGAGTCCTTTTGGGCAGTAGGCTGTGCAGTTGCCAATGCCGCGGCAGCGAAACACGCTGAACGGGTCTTCCAGTTTTTCCAGGCGCTCTCTCGTAGCCGTATCCCGGGAATCTGACAGAAACCGGTAAGCCTGTAACAGCCCCGATGGCCCGATGTACTTTTCCGGGTTCCACCACCAGGAGGGACAGGCGGAAGTGCAACAGGCACAGAGAATGCACTCGTATAATCCGTCCAGCTTTGCGCGGTCCTCCGGGCTTTGCAGTCTCTCAATTGCGGGGTTCGGGGTATCGTTGATCAGCCAGGGCATAACCCGCTCGTATTGCTTGAAAAACAGTGACTGGTCAACCACCAGGTCCCGGATCACGGGCATACCCGGAAGCGGCCGAATCTCCAGGACATTCTTTTTACCCAGGGCATCCGCGACGTTGGTAATACAACCCAGTCCATTGCGACCATTAATGCTCAGCCCGTCGGAGCCACAAACGCCTTCCCGGCAGGAGCGGCGGAACGTCAGGGTAGGGTCTCGGGTTTTCAGGTGCTCCAGAACATCCAGCACCATGCGGTTCCGGTACTCGTCGCCAACCTCGACATCCTGATTGTGAGGCACTTCATCCTGTTCCGGGTTGTAGCGGTAGAGTCGAACTGTGAAGCTGGACATGCTGGCGCCTTTTGTACAAAAAAAGAGTGTCAGGTAAACCTTAGCAGACTATTTACGTTGTGCCGTCACACTCACTTCACTCAGGTCAATCGGCGGATATGAACACTGGAGCCGGCCCAGTCAGGTGCTAAAAGGTGTTTCAGTTGTTTGAACGCCATGATTCTTTCCTCCTGTCGGAACTGAAATCTTGTGGGCAGCAGATTTCGGTTCAGGTAAAGCCGCCCCTTAAAATGAGCTCCAGCAGCACGTCTGTGTCCATGTCTTCAACTGTTGGTTGTTGATAGTTCATTGCTGATTCTCCTCTCAGAACTGGAACCTCGGGAATAAAACGTCCCGTTCCAGATAAATCTGCTCGGACAACCTGAAGTCCAGCGCTTTCAGTTCCCGGTAGAACCGTTTCCAGGACCGGCATGCGGACTCCGGAGCCCGGTAGTCCCGAGTCATCTTGCGCAGTTTTTTGAGCTGTCTCTTGATAATGGAGTGCTCCTCGTTCATCTGGGCGATCGGTGTGTCCGGGTTGGGTGGCTGATCATGCTCCATCCGTTTCAGAACATAGGCGTTCTCCCGTTCTATGTGATCAACCAGAATGTGCTCCAGCTTTTTGATGGCCAGCGTTATGCCCTTGGGGGTGTCCGGATTCGCCCTGTGTACTGCCTCGATTTTACGGGCAAGCCGGTGCAGCCTGGGCAATTGCTCAAGGTGGCCGGCATCATAGTTCCTTGATATGAGCTCCAGCAGTACATCCGTGTCCAGTTCTTCAAGGGGTGTGTGTTCCATCACCGTATCAAACAGTTCCTGACACAACTGCTGCGGCTTTACGTCGGCGATGGATGCGACGATGTCGACGGTTGTCTGGCGGTGAGCGTCAATTTCCGGAACGTACTTGCGGAATACATCCAGAGTCTCGGGGCACCGGCTGGCCAGTTGGGCGACGGTGGTTTCATGGCAGTTGCCGATTATGTCCTGGTAATTCATTGCTGATCCTCCTCTCTTGCTTTAAGATATATATATAATACATTTTAATGAGTGTCAAGAACCGTTCTCATTTTCTCGGCAAATCGGGAGGTAGCGATGACCTGTAACAAGCCGGAGCGTATTAAAGACAAAGTCTGGGACCAGCACCTGCGATGGCTGGATCTTGTGAGTAATGAATGCAACGCCAACAAGATCAAGCGGGACCGTGAAAAACGCAGAAAAGGTGAGGTGGCTCGTGGACATCAACGCTGAAGTAACACCGCAAGCCCGTGACTATCTGGCAGAGGAAGCGCGACTGGAGCTGGGGCTGATCTGAAACAGAAACCCGCGGATTGTGAAATCCCACTCCAGACTGTCCAGCAGGTTTTTCAGCCCCAGCCCGAGTTCTGTATCTCCTTCGATGACCAGTCGGCGCTGAAAGAAGAGTTGGTCAGGGTCTTGCCGGCGCTCTGCCAGCGTTTTGAACGCCCCCAGGGAGCCCCGGATAGTGGCTTCCCCGGGGCCATCGAGGATGCGCAGCCTGCCGGCCCAGAATCCAATGGTAACGCCGGGTTGCCCGCCGTTGATTTCCAGCCGGATCCGGCGTCCTTCAAAATCATCGAACTCACCATCAGCAATAGCGGTTGAAAAAAGCCGATTCAGCGGCTCTTCAGCGGCCAGTTGCTTGAGCGGAACCGGAATGCGCCGGTCTATGGCTTCAAGCAGGGGAGCAGGCGAGGGGAGATACTCCCTGAGAACGGCCAGGGACTGGTCAAGAAGCGGGCTGTTCAGCGATCCAATGGAAGGCAGGGAAAGTGCCATGGCTTACTCCGGGCGGCGAGAAAACCTGCACAGATTAACGGAAACCATGGCTCATTGATTTGATATAACTCAGCCCTTGTGCAGGCCTTCCTCTACCGCCCATACGGCAACTTCAACCCGGGAGCGCAGGTTCAGCTTCTTCAGCAGATGTTTGACGTGAACCTTTACGGTGCCATCGCTGATGTCGAGCTTGCGGCCAATCATCTTGTTGGACAGGCCCTCGGCAATCAGGCGCAGGATATCCTTTTCCCGTGGGGTCAGGCTGTCAAAATCCGGGCGGGATGCCTGTTGCGGTTTCTGGGAACGCAGCGCCTGGGCCAGAAGTGCGGTCAGGCGGTCGCTGATGACCATCTTGCCTACTGCGGCGTCGTGCAGCTGTCTGATCATGTCCTCCGGCTCCATATCCTTCAGCAGATAGCCGTCAGCACCCGCCCTCAGGGCATCCACCACGTCGTCTTCGTGGTCGGACACGGTGAACATGACAATGCGGGAGCTGATGCTTTCTTCCCGCAGTTTCTTCAGCGCCTCAATGCCGTTCATTTCCGGCATGTTGAGATCCATGAGAATCAGGTCCGGTTCCAGCTCCCGGGCCAGGCGGATACCGTCAGCCGCGTTGCTGGCTTCGCCAACCACCTGCATGTCATCTTCCATTTCAATCAGTTGTTTTATGCCCTGACGAAGTAAAGGGTGATCATCGATCAACAGAATGCTTGCTGGTGAATCCGACATGGTTCCTCTCATTATTTGAAGTAGTGTGGCAACCGTCAGCCGCTGGCGGCTTCGGATGTAATCAGGTGTCTGCTCTTGGGCACAAAGCTCAGCGCCACTTCCACGCCGCCGCTGTCACGATTGGTGACGTTGACCTTCCCTCCAAGGGTGCGGGCCCGGTCCTGCATGATAATCAGGCCATAGTGCTGTGCGGGCTGGTCCCCGGGCGGCAGCCCTTTACCGTTATCAAGTATTCTGACCTGAACCCGGGGAGATTCAAACAGAACCTGCACGATAATCTCCGATGCTTCGGAGTGTTTTACGGCATTGGCCAGCCCTTCCCGGACGATCTGCAGGGTATGGATTTCCTCGTTGGGTGACAGTGTCTGCGGCGGCAGGCGGTATTCCAGTTTTACTTCACTGCCCATTCGCTCCGAGAATTCTGCTGCGGTTTGCCGCAAGGCCGTGGCCAGGTCCGGGGTGTCCAGTTTCAGCCGGAAAGTCGTCAGCAGCTCCCGCAGTTGGCGATAGGCGCTGTTCAGGCCAGTGCTCAGTTCTTCCAGTATGTCGTTGTGGATCTTCTCGTGCTCACCGGCAATATCCAGGCGGCGTAGCCGTGCGACCTGCATTTTCAGATAGGACAGGGACTGGGCCAGGGAATCGTGAAGCTCCCTGGCAATCACCGTACGCTCCTCTGCCAGGGTAAGCTGCTGCTCTTCGGTAATCTGGCGCTCCAGGAATATGGCGGTAGCGAGCTGGTCGCTCAGCGTTTCCAACAAGCGACGTGCGGTCTGGGAGAGTCCCTTGCTGACCGGGTACCAGACTTCCAGAGTGCCCAGTAATTGGCCGGGCGTGCGGATGGGCAGCAGCAATCTGCGGCCATCATTACCCTCGGTTGGCAGCTCGTCGAAAACCTCCGGGGTTACCAGGCAGGCATCGCAATCGTGATCCTTGCAATAGAAGGGCCGCTCTTTCGTGGAGGTGGTGATGGCTTCCACGGGCTCGCTGGAATTCCTGTCGTGGAGGAACAGCCGGATCGGGCCGATGCCCAGGAGCTGTTCCAGCTCCTGCAGCATGGGGATAGCCCCGCTGCAAAGATCGTGATTGGCGAACAGGGAACGGCTGGAAGAGTGGAGCAGTTCAAGGGCGGCGTGGCTTTTCTCCAGTTCACGGGTTTTTGCCATCGCATCTTCCCTCAGCTCGTGATAGCTGAGCGCTAACTGACTGGTCATCTGGTCAAAGGCGCTACCGAGCTGAGACAGCTCATCCGAACCTTTCAGATTGGCCTTGCGGGAGAAATCCCGCTCGCCGACCGCCACAGCGATATCCACCAGCTTGCGGAGTGGGCGCAGTACCCGCTTCTTGATGTCCAGAAACAGCCCGAAAATGATCAGTATCGAGAAAACCAGGCTGATTATCTGAATCAGGTGCAACAGGTCGACACGAGCCTCAGTCCGATGCTCCAGCATGTTGACCAGTTCGTCCACTTTCGTTACGTAGCGCTCTGTAGTCGTTATCAGGTCTTCCGTTACCCGTGTGCTGTCTGGTGCATGGGCAATCAGTGCCGGCCGGAGTTCCTCCTGCCACAGCGATTCCATGGCCGTATGTTGTTGCGTCAGCGGGTGGTCATCGGCAGCGGGGATTGCCCTGATAAACCCCGGATGAGCCATGCGTGCCTCATAGGCATCGAGCCTGGCCATAAACGTATCGGCATGGTTGTCTGCGGGGTCTGCGGCGGAGCGGGCAAGAAGCTCGTAAGCACCCATGCGCAGCGAACCGGCCACATTGATGGCTGTCGCATTACCCTCGATGCTGCGTGAAACACCAAGGGTAGTGGCCATGCTGACCATGGCCGTCAGGGCAACGGCGCCAACAACGATGGCGATACGCTTAACCAGGGGGCTATTACGTGTCATCTGATCTCTTAGCTGGGAGTAGCAAATGTGGCGGCAATTCTGACGGTTTTCCCCCGGAATGTACCTCCTTGAGGATAGTCAATTACCCCGATAGTCGATCTCCCATCATAGTCTTTGACCCTTTACAGGGCAAAGCTGGAAACTGGAAATTGGTTTCTGGTGGGCAATCCGATGCAGCTTTCTTCCATGGATGATAACGACAGACTGACATCTCTGGCAGTGGTGCTTCCACTGGCAGTGGTTGGCTTTGTTATTTCTGCCGGGTGCTGGACCATCTTTGCCGTGGCGGGCGCCCATCTGAGAAATGCCCTGGCTCTGGGTAGCCTGGAATTTGGCCTGTTATTGGCCATGCCCATGGCTGCGGGTGCCTTGTTGGCGGTACCAGCCGGCATCGCGGCCCAGAAATCAGGGGCCAGGCGAATCATGATTGCCTGCCTGTTCGGCCTCGCCGTCTGTATGGCGTTGTTGCTGGTAGTGGAAACCTTGACGGGGTATCTGCTTGTAGCCGCAGGCCTGGGCCTTGCTGGCGGATTCTACAGCGCTGGCCTTCAGTTTGTGACCTGCCACGCATCGGCCCGGCATATGGGGCTGGTATTGGGCATATTCGGCGCAGGGGTGACCGGTGCCGGATTGAACTACTATCTCGTTCCCCTGATCATGCAGGCCTTCTCCTGGGAGGGTGTGCCGCTTGCCTATCTTATTGTGCTTTTATTGGTGGCGTCCCTGTTGCTGTTACTGACCGAGGACTCGGATGCCCGCGGCGATCCCGATGTTGAAACCAGCGCCCGGGCATTATTGCGCCGCCTTGACAGCCCCCGGGTATGGCGACAGTATTTGTATTTCGGCGTCGTGGCGGGGAGCTTCTTCTCCCTGGCCCTGTGGTTACCCGACTTCATGTCTTCCCGCTTTCTGTTGACCATGGAGACCGGCGCCCGCCTGGCCCTGTGGTTTGTGATCCCTGGCGCCCTGGCCCAGATTGCGGGGGGAGGGCTGTCAGACCGTTACGGAGCTGGCCCGGTGGTAGTGCGGTCGCTGGGAGGCTCTCTGGTGGCCTTGTTTGTGCTGTCATATCCGCCGATGACACTGTTCGTTCAGGGAATCGAGTCTGTGATCGCGGTGGAGGTTGCACTGCCGCTCTTCCTGGAAGCTTTCTTCATCGTATTGCTTGGTATAGCTCTGGGCTCGGCCATGGGGGGGCTGCAACGGTTGGTGATCGGGGAAAACCGGGAGGCAGCTGCGTTCGCTGCCGGATTGTTGCTTTTCACTGCCTGCCTGGTGGCTTTCCTGCTGCCGGTGCTTTTTGGTGCCGTGATCCACTGGGTTGGTGTGGGTACGGCCATGTTCATGATTCTATTCCTGCTGCTGGCGGCCAGCCTGCTTTATTTCGCTCATGACAACCGTCGTTAGGAGCGTCAGGCCCTGTTACACAAGGGTGTATAGGCGCACTACCACCTCGGTGGTAGAACCCGGTTATGACGGGGTAACCACGCAGATTTCAGGGTTTTTCTCCCACACAATGGTCTCAAATCGGAGCCGTATCAGAACACCGATCCGGTAGACGGGCAGATGGAGAGAGAGACCATGAGTCATTTGATCGACAAACTGAATTACTTCAGGAAAACGCGTGAGCCGTTCGCCAACGGCCACGGCGAAACCCACGAAGTCAGCCGCGAGTGGGAAGACAGCTACCGCCAGCGCTGGCAGCACGACAAGGTTGTGCGTTCCACCCATGGCGTCAACTGCACCGGCTCCTGCAGCTGGAAGATCTACGTCAAGAACGGTCTGGTCACCTGGGAAACCCAGCAGACCGACTATCCCCGCACCCGTCCGGATCTGCCCAACCACGAGCCCCGCGGCTGCCCCCGTGGTGCCAGCTATTCCTGGTACATGTACAGCGCCAACCGCCTGAAGTATCCGCTTATGCGCAAGCATCTGATGAAGCTCTGGCGTTCCGCGAAGATGCAGCACAACGATCCGGTGGACGCCTGGGCTTCCATCGTGGAAGACCCCAAGAAAACCGCCGAGTACAAGCCTCGCCGTGGCATGGGCGGTTTTGTTCGCTCCAGCTGGGATGAAGTCAACGAGCTGATCGCGGCATCCAACGTCTACACCGCCAAGCAGTATGGCCCTGACCGCATCATCGGCTTCTCGCCGATTCCCGCCATGTCCATGGTGTCCTACGCCGCCGGCAGCCGTTACCTGTCCATGATCGGTGGCGTGTGCATGAGCTTCTACGACTGGTACTGCGACCTGCCACCGGCTTCCCCGCAGACCTGGGGCGAGCAGACCGACGTGCCCGAGTCCGCCGACTGGTACAACTCCGGCTACATCATCGCCTGGGGCTCCAACGTACCCCAGACCCGTACCCCGGACGCCCACTTCTTCACCGAAGTGCGTTACAAGGGCACCAAGACCGTTGCCATTACTCCGGACTACGCGGAAGTTTCCAAGCTGTCTGATGAGTGGCTGAACCCCAAGCAGGGCACCGACGCCGCTCTGGGCATGGCCATGGGCCACGTGATTCTGAAGGAATTCCACGTTGACAAGCCCAGCGAGTACTTTACCGACTACGTACGCCGCTACACCGACATGCCCTACCTGGTCATGCTGGAAGAGAAGGACGATGGCAGCTACGTGCCGGGCCGCTTCCTGCGTGCCAGTGACCTGGTGGATGGCCTCGGGGAAGAGAACAACCCCGAGTGGAAAACCATTGCCATCGACGAGAAAACCAACCAGCTGACCGCACCCAACGGCTCCATCGGCTATCGCTGGGGTGAGAAGGGCAAGTGGAACCTCAAGCAGACTGCAAGCAGCAACGATGTTGAGCTGCAGCTGTCCATGGTCGAAAAGCACGACGACGTCGTTGATGTGGCCTTCCCGTACTTTGGCGGTATCGAGCACGACCACTTCAAGCATGTCGAGATCAAGGACATCCTCAAGCACAAGCTGGGCTCCCGCAAGGTTCAGCTGGCGGATGGTTCCGAAGGTCGCGTGGTCACCGTTTATGACCTGATGGTTGCCAACTACGGCATCAGCCGTGGCCTGGGGGATGACGACGGCGCCACTTCCTACGACGAAGTGAAGCCCTACACCCCGGCCTGGCAGGAAAAAATCACCGGCGTCCCCGCCGACAAGGTAATCCGTATTGCCCGTGAATTCGCCGACAACGCCGACAAGACCAAAGGCCGTTCCATGGTCATCGTCGGTGCCGGTATGAACCACTGGTACCACATGGACATGAACTACCGTGGCCTGATCAACATGCTGATCCTATGTGGCTGTATCGGCCAGAGCGGTGGCGGCTGGGCCCACTATGTCGGCCAGGAGAAACTGCGCCCGCAGACCGGCTGGCAGCCCCTGGCCTTCGGCCTGGACTGGCAGCGCCCACCACGCCACATGAACTCCACCTCCTTCTTCTACGCCCACTCCGGCCAGTGGCGCTACGAGAAACTGGGTGTGGACGAGATCCTGTCGCCGCTGGCGGACAAGTCCAAATTCGGTGGCAGCCTGATTGACTACAACGTACGTGCCGAGCGCATGGGCTGGTTGCCGTCCGCACCGCAGCTGAACCGCAATCCGTTGGGTATTGCCGCGGAAGCCGAGAAAGCGGGTATGGAAGTCTCCGATTACGTGGCCCAGTCCATGAAAGACGGCTCCCTGGCGTTCGCCAGCGAAGACCCGGAAGCCAAGCAGAACTGCCCGCGCAACCTGTTTGTGTGGCGCTCAAACCTGCTGGGTTCCTCCGGCAAGGGCCACGAGTACATGCTCAAGTACCTGTTGGGTACCAAGAGCGGCCTGCAGGGCAAGGACCTTGGCGAACAGGGCGGTGCCAAACCCACCGAAGTGAAATGGCACGACGAGGCGCCGGAAGGCAAGCTCGACCTGCTGGTCACCCTGGACTTCCGCATGTCCACCACCTGTCTGTATTCCGACATCGTTCTGCCGACCGCCACCTGGTACGAGAAGAACGACCTGAATACCTCGGACATGCACCCGTTCATTCACCCGCTGACCGCCGCCACTGATCCGGCCTGGGAAGCGCGTAGCGACTGGGAAATCTACAAGGGCATTGCCAAGGCGTTCTCCAAAGCCACCGAGGGTCACCTGGGTGTCGAGAAAGACGTGGTCACCCTGCCGCTGCTCCACGATGCGCCGGCGGAACTGGGCCAGGCCTTTGATGTGAAGGACTGGAAGCGGGGCGAGTGCGAGCTGATTCCGGGCAAGACGGCGCCCAACTTCATCACCGTTGAGCGTGACTACCCGAATACCTATGCACGCTTTACCTCCCTTGGGCCGCTGATGGACAAGCTGGGTAACGGTGGCAAGGGCATCAACTGGAACACCGAGAAGGAAGTGAACTTCCTGAAGGAGCTGAACTACACCCATATCGGCGGTGCCAACGACGGCCGGCCGAAGATCGAATCCGCCATCGATGCGGCCGAGGTGATTCTGACCCTGGCGCCGGAAACCAACGGCCAGGTTGCCGTGAAAGCCTGGGCGGCGCTGTCGGAAATGACCGGCCTGGATCACACACACCTGGCGAAGAACAAGGAAGAGGAAAAGATCCGCTTCCGGGACATCGTGGCGCAGCCGCGCAAGATCATCTCCAGCCCGACCTGGTCTGGCCTGGAAGACGAGCATGTGTCCTACAACGCCGGCTACACCAACGTCCACGAGCTGATCCCCTGGCGCACCCTGACCGGCCGTCAGCAGTTCTACCAGGACCATGAGTGGATGCGCGCCTTCGGTGAGAGCCTGCTGGTGTACCGTCCGCCCATCAACACCAAGACGGTCAGCAGCATGCTGAACCAGCGCAGCAACGGTAACGCCGAGAAAGCGCTGAACTGGATCACGCCGCACCAGAAGTGGGGCATCCACAGCACCTACAGCGATAACCTGCTGATGCTGACCCTGTCCCGCGGTGGCCCGATTGTGTGGCTGAGTGAGGACGATGCCAAAGAGCTGGCTATCGAGGACAACGACTGGATCGAACTGTTCAACGCCAACGGCGCCATTGCGGCCCGGGCGGTGGTGAGCCAGCGGGTCATGCCCGGCATGGTGATGATGTACCACGCCCAGGAGCGGATTGTGAACATTCCGGGCTCGGAAATAACCGGTACTCGTGGCGGTATTCACAACTCGGTCACCCGGGTATGTCCGAAACCGACCCACATGATCGGCGGTTACGCCCAGTATTCCTACGGCTTCAACTACTACGGCACCGTAGGTTCCAACCGCGACGAGTTCGTGGTGGTGCGCAAGATGCACAACATCGACTGGCTCGATGGCGAAGGCAATGACACTGTTCAGGAGGCTGTAAAATGAAAATCCGTTCCCAAGTCGGCATGGTACTGAACCTGGACAAGTGCATTGGTTGTCACACCTGTTCAGTGACCTGCAAAAACGTATGGACCAGCCGTGAAGGCATGGAGTACGCCTGGTTCAACAACGTCGAAACCAAGCCCGGTATCGGCTACCCGAAAGAGTGGGAGAACCAGGACAAGTGGAAGGGCGGCTGGATGCGCGACAGCTCCGGCAAGATCCGTCCGAAAATCGGCGGGCGTTTCCGGGTGTTGGCGAACATCTTCGCCAACCCGGACCTGCCGGAAATCGATGACTATTACGAGCCGTTTGATTTCGATTATCAGCACCTGCACACCGCCGGCGACAGCAAGCACCAGCCGGTTGCACGGCCGCGCTCGCTGATTTCCGGCCAGCGCATGCAGAAAATCGAATGGGGCCCGAACTGGGAAGAGATTCTCGGTACCGAATTTGCCAAGCGCCGCAAGGACAAGAACTTTGACCAGGTGCAGGCAGATATCTACGGCCAGTTCGAGAACACCTTCATGATGTACCTGCCGCGCCTGTGCGAGCACTGCCTTAACCCGGCCTGTGTCGCCAGCTGCCCGAGTGGTGCCATCTACAAGCGTGAAGAAGACGGTATCGTCCTGATCGACCAGGACAAGTGCCGCGGCTGGCGGATGTGTGTCTCCGGCTGCCCGTACAAGAAGATCTACTTCAACTGGAAGACTGGCAAGTCCGAGAAGTGCATCTTCTGCTACCCGCGGATCGAAGCGGGGCTGCCGACCGTCTGCTCCGAGACCTGTGTTGGCCGGATTCGCTACCTGGGCGTGCTGCTGTATGACGCAGACCGCATCGAGGAAGTGGCCAGCACACCGGGCGAGCACGAGCTGTACGAAAAGCAGCTGGAAATCTTCCTGGACCCGTTCGACCCGAAAGTGATCGAGCAGGCGAAGAAAGACGGCATCCCGATGAACGTCATCGAAGCCGCCCAGCAAAGCCCGGTGTACAAGATGGCCGTGGACTGGAAACTGGCCCTGCCGCTGCACCCGGAATACCGCACCCTGCCCATGGTCTGGTACGTGCCGCCCCTGAGCCCGATCCAGTCTGCGGCGGAAGCCGGCAAGGTCGAATTTGACGGCATCCTGCCGAAGATCGAAAGCCTGCGGATTCCGGTCAAGTACCTGGCCAATCTGTTGACAGCTGGCGATGAGAAGCCGGTTGTTCGTGCCCTCAAGCGGATCATGGCCATGCGCCTGTACAAGCGCGCGGAAACCGTGGAAGGCAAGGAAGACCTGCGGGCACTGCAGGAAGCCGGGCTAACCAAAGCCCAGGCTGACGAAATGTACCGTTACCTGGCCATTGCCAACTACGAGGACCGCTTCGTGATCCCCACCAGCCATCGCGAGCTGGCGAAGGAAGCTTTTCCGGACGCCCACGGCGAGCGCGGCGGTTGCGGGTTCAGCTTCGGCGACGGTTGCAACGGCGACAGCGAGTTCAACATGTTCGGTGGCCGCAATCAGACCACCAGCATGGTTCAGAAACTGTCTACCGTGAAACAGGTTGACCCGAAGCAGCTACAGGAATAAGGAGGCCGACATGCAACTTTTAAAAGTAATAGCACGGGTGCTCGAGTACCCCACGGACGAACTTCAGGCCTCCAAAGACGCACTGGTAGCAACGGTTCTCGAAGACAACCGGCTGCCAAGGCAGAACAAGGAGCAACTGCTGCGGTGCATAGACCTGGTGTGCGACGGCGATCTGCTGGACATGCAGGAAAACTATGTGGGCACTTTCGACAAGGGCAGGGCAACGTCCCTGCTGCTGTTCGAGCACGTGCACGGTGAATCCCGTGACCGTGGCCAGGCGATGGTGGACCTGATGGAGCAATACCGCGCCAATGGTCTGGAGATCGATGCGAAGGAGCTGCCGGACTACCTGCCGCTGTTCCTGGAGTATCTCTCCACCCGGCCCTGGGAAGAGATCAGGAACTGGCTGGAAGATATTCATCACATCCTCGGGCTTCTGGGCGAAAGGCTGTACCAGCGTGAGAGTGTCTATCACGTGCTTATGGATTCCCTCCTGGTGCTGTCCGGTCGTGAGGCGAACCGCCAGGAGCTGGCACAGATCGTGGCCTCGGAAGAGCGCGATGACACGCCGGAGGCTCTGGACAAGGTGTGGGAAGAAGAAATGGTTAAGTTTGTGGACGATCAGGGCAGTTCCTGCGCAACCGGCGGCGTTGTAGGCCAGCGCCGCCGCGAGCTGGAACAGACCCAGACCATCCACCTGAGTGATCAGCTGATGACGGACGCAACACCCCGTCAGGCGGGGCGCGCCTGACGGCGCAGGAGGAAACGACAATGTCTTACCTGAACACACTGTTATTCGGAGTTTATCCATACATCGCCCTTGCCGTGCTGATCATCGGCACCTGGGCGCGGTACGACCATGGGCAATTCACCTGGAAGGCGCATTCCAGCCAGATGCTTCGCAAGAAAAACATGGTCATGGCCAGCGTGCTGTTCCACGTCGGCGTGCTGGTGATCTTCTTCGGTCACCTGGTGGGTCTGCTGACCCCGCATGCGTTCTATGAACCATTCATGACGCCCGGCACCAAGCAGATTCTTGCCATCGTCGTCGGTGGTATCGCAGGCATCATGGCCATCATCGGAGGCGGCATGCTGGCATGGCGCCGGCTGACTGATCCCCGTGTCAGTGCCAGCAGCACCTTTGCCGACAACATGATCATCATCATTCTGGTGGTACAACTGGTACTGGGCATGCTCACCATCCTGCCCACCATGGGACACCTGGATGGCAGCACCATGCTCAAGTTCTCCGCCTGGGCCCAGGGCATCTTCACCCTGCAGGGTGGTGTCGCGGACTATATCGCCGATGTGCACTGGATCTACAAGACCCACATCTTCCTGGGCCTGACCATCTTCGTGCTCTTCCCGTTCACCCGCCTGGTGCACATGCTCAGCGTGCCGGTGGAGTATTTCGGGCGGAAGTACCAGGTGGTGCGCAAGCGGGCCTGATGGTGTGAATTGAGGTGACGGTGAAGGTGTCGGATTACGCGTGGCGGGGCCACGCTAATCCGACCTACCCGGGCCCGAAACCCCAAGCGTAGGTCGGATTAGGCGCAGCCGTAATCCGACAAGCCCAGCACAATGCCCAAAAAAAGTAGGTCGGATTAGCGAAGCGTAATCCGACAACCAGATCAAAAGGTAACCATCATGCAACTTATCCCCGTCGGCAACGCCGAAAAACCCAGAAACCAGTTCCCGCCGGTGTACGTGGGTGAGACCCTCATCCACGAAGACGACATCGCCCGGGAGATGCAACACCACCCGGCCGAGGAAGTTGCAGAAGCCTGGCACGAAGCCGCCAAAAGCCTCGTCATCCGCGAGCTCCTCCTGCAACAGGCCAGCCGCCTGCAAATGGACGACATCGCCGACGAAGAAGACCGCATCGCCCGCGTACTGGAACAGGAACTCAACGTCCCCGACCCCAGCGAGCAGGACTGCGAGCGCTTCTACGCCGCCAACCCCGGCCGCTTCCGCAGCCCCACACTGATGGCCGTCAGCCACATCCTCCTCGCCGCCGCCCCGGACGACGTCCAGGAACGCATGCGCCAGGAAGAAGCAGGCCGACAGCTATTGACCTCCCTGCTCGACGGCCGCGCCCGCTTCACCGACCTGGCCAAACAATACTCCGCCTGCGAATCCCGCCACCAGGGCGGCAGCCTCGGCCAGATCAGCAAAGGCCAGACCGTCGAAGAATTCGAACGCCCGGTCCTCTCCCTCCAGGAAGGCCTCAACCCGGAACTCATCGAAACCCGCTACGGCTGGCACATTGTACGCGTTGACCAGCGAATCGACGGCGAACAACTGCCCTACGAGCACGTCAAGCCGCAGATACGTCAGTACCTGAGCGAAAGTGTTACCAGACGGGCGTTCCGCCAGTACCTGCAGGTTCTTGCTGCGGAAACTGGTGTGGAAGGCGTAGACCTCGAAATCCCGGACTCACCACTGATGCAGTAAAGCGGCCCCCCTAAACTCTGGAGGCTGGTGGAATCCCCCTTTCCAAAACTGTGCGGAGCCATGGGTGAAGAGCGAATAGCTCTTCACGGGCTGGCCATGGATGGCCAGCCCAGGACCCTCAGCGCGACGCAGGAGCAATAAGCGCTGAGGGGCGGAGCCCAAGCGCCCCATGGATGGGCTTGAGCGTGTTTTGGGAAGGAGGTACCCCATCAGCCTGTGCGCCAGAGCTCATGAAGAAAACCTCTTCTTTGAGGTAAATCAATTACTCCGTAATAACCCCCAAACTACCCCCAACGGGGGAGCGATTTCCTCCCCAACCCCCACTACTATAAAACCAGATATGAAATGCATTAATAATGCAGGGGGCAAAAAAATGGCATTACTACAAACCGCCGAAACACGCTACAGCAAGCCCGTACTGGTTGCCGTCAACAAACCCGTTGAAGACGATGATGCACTGGCACCCATGCGCCAGCATGCACTCTTCTCGTCACTGAGCGACGACGACCTCACCGAACTGTTGCACCAGTCCAGGCGCCTCAGGCTTGGCCATCACCAGTTGCTGTATCGCCAGGACATGCCCGCCCACCACTTCTTCTATGTGGTCTCCGGCAGGCTTCGTCTGTATCGCCTTGATGCCTCCGGTATTGACCGCACGCTGGACAGCATCGCCCCTGGCGACTGTTTTGCCGAAGTCATGATCTACGCCGACCCGGCCCGTTACGCCTGCTACGCCGAGGCACTCAAATCCAGCGAAGTATTGATGATCCCCGTCAAGGTTTACCAGGATCTGCTGGAAAGAAAGCCCGAGTATACCCAGGCGGCACTGCGCCACTATGCCAAGCGCGCCGTTGCACGTTTCCACGACCTGGAAATCATGACCGTACAGAGCGCCCGTGATCGCCTGATCCGTTACCTGATCGATCTGTTGCCCAGTGGTGCGGAGGAGGGCGGAGAAGTAGAGCTGCCACTGCCAAAGTGCCTCGTGGCCTCTCGCCTGGCCATGCAGCCGGAAACATTTTCGCGAATCCTGGCAGAGCTGAAATCCAACGGGCTTGTGCGGGTTAACCGCAGCCGCTTGTTCATCTCTGATCCGGCGCGACTCATCCAGATCAGCCAGTAAGCATGCAAGGCAGGAACCCTGAAATGATCTCCAGTTACACCGATTTACTCAAAGCCGCTGATGCGGAAGCCAATCCCCAGCGCCTGTTATTCGTGTTCTGCCGGGCAGAATTGCCGGACGACGCATCAGAAGCTGAAAAAGCCGCCTTTGCCAATGGGGAGGGGGGCGCCCTGACGCCGGTAGTCTGTGTTGACAAGGCGCTCGATGAAGTCAGTGATTTTGAGGCACTCGTGGAAGAGTCCCGGGAGACAGGGCAGGCCTGGGATGTGGTTTTTGTCGCAGCGATGTCCGGGCGTGGTGGTATGAAGCCATCGTCCGACGAAGCACAACAACCCCTCACCATGATGGTGGAGTCAATCCGCCTCGGCCACATTGGCAACTACCTGCCACTGGACCGGAGTGGCCAGGCCGTTGCTTTGGGGTAGTCCTCATTAAGGGGTATTTCAGACTTTTGTTACGTTGGCTGGTTTTTTATGTATCTGCCTGTTGCCAGTGAGAAATATCAAATCTCCGCAAGCATCGAAATACTAGTATTTCGCCGTTGTTACCGTTCCGTTCATGCAGGTGTCCCCAGGGGGGTGTCGTGAGTTCTCTTCAGCGTGCTGCCATATTGACTCTCGGAGTTTTATGCCTGGGCCTGATCCCGGTGACGGGTGTGCTGGCCGAATCCCCGGAGAAGTATGGGCCGCTGGCTGCCCGGCAGATAATCCAGAAAGCCTTCCCTTCGGTGGACGACATATCTCCCCGGGAGGATAACCGCGCAATCCAGGAGCTTCGCCGAGACGACGAGCTTCTGGGATACGCCTATCAGACCCTGGACTTTGTGCAGACGCCTGCCTATTCCGGCAAACCCCTGAACGCCATTGTGGTGCTGGATACCGAGGGCACCATCAAGGCAACCAGGGTCATTGCCCACGATGAGCCGATTCTTCTGATCGGCATTCCAGAGAGCAAGCTGGATGTATTTACCGATCAGTACACCGGGCTGGCGGCTGACCAGAGAGTCACCGTAGGTGGCCGCTCGTCAGACACGCGGGTATCTGTCGATGGCCTCTCGGGAGCCACGGTTACGGTCATGGTCATCAATGAAGTCATCATGAAAACGGCCCACCGGGTCGGCGCCGAGCTGGGTCTGGTTGAAGGAGGAAGCAGCTCCCGGCCGCCGATGGCGGAACTCCGCACCGGAGAATTCACGGAAAAAAGCTGGGAAGAGCTGACCGGTGACGGTTCAGTGCGTCGTTTATTGGTGACTCGGGGTCAGGCGGACGACGCGTTCAAAGGGACCGAAGCGGAAGGTGTTGATGAAGCCGCACCTGAGGAGCGCGACGATGCGCTGATTGACCTTTATACCGGCTACCTGAACGCCCCCACCATCGGCAAAAATCTGCTGGGCGAAAACCAGTACAAGTGGCTGATGTCCGAGCTGGAAGAGGGGGAGCACGCCATCGCAGTCATGGCCAGTGGCGACTATTCCTTCAAAGGATCCGGCTACGTACGCGGAGGAATTTTTGATCGCATACAGGTGCGTCAGTTTGGCGACACCTTCAACTTTCGCGACCTGGACCATCACCGCTTGAGCGACATCGCTGCCAGCGACATTCCGGAGTTTTCTGAAATGTCGATCTTCATTATTCGCCAGAAGTATGAGTTTGATCCAGGGACACCCTGGTCACTGGAATTGTCGGTCAAGCGCCAGACAGGCCCCCTGGACAGCGAGTTCGAAGTGTTTCCGCTGGAATACCAGTTGCCGGATCAGTATTACACCCGGGCAGAACCTGAAATGACAGAGGAAGAGTGGCTGGAAACCCAGCCCATGTGGGTGCAGGTCTGGTATCAGCGCCAGTTCCAGATCATTGTTCTGGGTATCGGTATTGGTGTGCTCATGTTCATCCTGTTCTTCCAGGACTGGCTGGTCAAGAAACCGAAGATAACCCGCTGGATACGTCATGCATTTCTGACCTATACCCTGTTTTTCATCGGTTGGTATGCCCTGGGCCAGCTGTCCATCGTGAATGTGCTGACCTTTGTGAACAGCCTGATCAGTGGATTCCAGTGGGAAACTTTCCTGGTTGACCCGGTGATATTCATTCTCTGGGCGACGGTCGCCGGTATCGTCCTGCTATGGGGACGGGCCGTCTACTGTGGCTGGCTCTGCCCGTTCGGCGCACTACAGGAACTGGTGAACGAAATTGCCCGCAAGCTCAAGGTGCCCCAGTACACCGTACCGTTTGCTGTTCATGAGCGGCTATGGGCCATCAAGTACATCGTCCTGCTGGTGCTGTTTGGCGTCTCACTGGATTCCCTCGCGACTGCCGAGAAAATGGCTGAAATAGAGCCCTTCAAGACGGCCATCACCCTGCGATTCGACCGCAGCTGGCCCTTCGTTACCTATGCAGTGCTGTTGATCGTGGTGAATCTGTTCACCCGCAAGGTCTTCTGCCGCTACATGTGTCCTCTGGGTGCGGCCCTGGCGCTGCCCACCAAACTGCGGGTATTTGACTGGCTGAAACGCCGCAAGGAATGCGGCCACCCCTGCCGCCTGTGCGAACACGAATGCGAGGTTCAGGCCATTCACCCTGACGGCACCATCAATTACCAGGAGTGTCATTACTGCCTGGACTGCCAGATGACCTACTTCGATGACAAGAAATGCCCACCGTTGATTGTAAAACGCCGTGGCAAACGCCGTGGCCATAACGCACCGGGCCATCCGGAACAGATACCGGTTACCCAGGTGACCTGAGAAAAAGCAGTAAAAAAATGCAATACCGCCATGACCAACAACGGAGTTGGACGCTATGAAAAAAAGAGAAGAACTTGAGAGCAGCGCACCGGAAGAGAGCGGCCTGAGCCGCCGTAAATTCCTTGGTGCAACCGCATTGGCTGGTGCCGTGGGCGCAACGGGCCTTGGTGGCGCCGTGATGACCCGGGAGTCCTGGGCCGCTGCGGTCAAGGACGCACAGAACAAGGTTCACGTGGGCCCCGGTGAACTGGATGAATATTATGGTTTCTGGAGTGGTGGCCACCAGGGCGAGGTTCGTGTCCTGGGCGTGCCCTCGATGCGTGAGCTGATGCGCATTCCGGTGTTCAACGTGGATTCTGCCACCGGCTGGGGTATTACCAATGAAAGCAAGGACGTATTGGGACACGACAACACCTACCTGAACGGTGACTGTCACCACCCTCATATTTCTATGGAAGACGGGCGTTACGACGGCAAGTACCTGTTTATTAACGATAAGGCTAATACCCGGGTAGCGCGTATCCGCCTCGACATCATGAAGACGGATAAAATCACCCATATCCCCAATGTCCAGGCCATTCACGGTCTGCGGTTACAGAAAGTGCCGCGCACCAAGTACGTGTTCTGCAATGCCGAATTCGTGATCCCGCATCCTAATGATGGCAGTGATTACAGCCTGGAAAACAGCTACACCATGTGGAACGCGATCGATGCAGATACCATGGAGATGGCTTGGCAGGTCATCGTTGATGGTAATCTGGATAACATGGATGCTGATTACACTGGCAAATACGCAGCCTCTACTTGCTATAACTCGGAGAAGTCAGCAACCCTCGAAGGCACCATGCGTAATGATCGAGACTGGGTGGTGGTGTTCAACGTTGAACGTATCGAGGCAGCTGTCAAGGCTGGTAAGTTCAAGACCATCGGCGATTCCGAGGTACCTGTCGTGGACGGCCGCGGTGATTCCGAGTTCACCCGCTACATTCCTGTGCCCAAGAACCCGCATGGTCTGAATACTTCTCCGGACGGCAAGTACTTCATCGCCAACGGCAAGCTGTCGCCGACCTGCTCCGTTATCCAGATCGACAAGCTGGATGATCTGTTTGATGACAAGATCGAATTGCGTGACACCATTGTCGCCGAGCCGGAGCTGGGCCTCGGGCCTCTGCACACCACCTTTGATGGCCGTGGCAACGCCTACACCACACTGTTTATCGACAGCCAGGTGTGTAAGTGGAACATCGCAGACGCTATCAAGGATTACAACGGTGAGAAGACCAATTACATCCGTCAGAAGCTGGATGTGCATTATCAGCCAGGGCACAACCATGCGTCACTGACTGAATCCCGCGATGCGGATGGCAAGTGGCTGGTGGTTCTGTCCAAGTTCTCCAAGGACCGCTTCCTGCCAGTAGGGCCTCTACATCCGGAGAATGATCAGCTGATTGATATTTCCGGCGAGGAGATGAAGCTGGTTCACGATGGCCCGGCGTTTGCGGAGCCTCACGACTGTATCCTGATTCGTCGTGATCAGATCAAGACCAAGAAGATCTACGATCGTGACGACCCGTCGTTCGCCAGCGCCCGTGCCCAGGCAGAGAAGGATGGTATCACTCTGGAAGGCGCCAATGAGGTGGTCCGTGACGGCAACAAAGTGCGTGTTTACATGACTTCTGTTGCGCCGCAGTACGGGACGACGGAGTTCAAGGTCAAGGAAGGGGATGAGGTTACGGTGTATGTGACCAACCTGGATTCCATTGAGGATGTGTCTCACGGGTTTGTTATGGTGAACCATGGTGTGAGTATGGAGATCAGTCCGCAGCAGACGGCGTCGGTGACCTTTACGGCGGGTAAGCCGGGGGTTTACTGGTACTACTGCAGTTGGTTCTGTCATGCGCTACACATGGAGATGGGTGGACGCATGTTGGTCGAGAAAGCCTGATTTGGGCTTGATTCTGAGCCGGGACTCCCTCTAAGGGAGTTCCGGCTTGGGAGAAGCAAACCAAGAGGAGACTGCTTTCCAAAACACGCTCAAGCCCGTCCATGGGGCGCTTGAGCTCCGCCATCCATGGCTCCGCACAGTTTTGGAAAGCAGTCTCCTCTTGGCTTGCCGGCCTTGGGTGCCGGCTTCTCACTTTTACCTCAGACAGAGATATTGATGTACCAACTTTTGCGTTATGGAGTGGCCCTGACAGTCGCCCTGTTATCGCTGACCGCGAATGCGGATCTGCAGGAACAGCTTGATGCACTGGAACCCGGTGCTGTCTTTGAGTTGCCTCCCGAGAAACTCTCGTCGCTGGATCTTCGCGTGCCCGATGTGACGGTGTCCTGTCATGCCGATACGGTGATCGACGGCGGGAATGAGGGTAACGCTGTGGATATTCTGGCGGAGAAGGTGACGTTTTCCGGTTGTGAGGTGCGTAACTGGGGGGATGACCTGAACACGCTGGATGCAGGAATTTTTGTGGCCAGGGAGGCTTCCGGGGCGGTGGTTGAAAGGAACCGTCTGTCGGGGCCTGCGTTCGGGATCTGGCTGGATGCAACGAAAGATGTGACGGTCAGGGATAACCGGGTACGGGGGGATGTGAGTATCCGGTCTCAGGATCGGGGTAATGGCATTCATCTTTTCAACACCACCGGAGCGTTGATTGAAGGCAATGACATCAGTCAGACCCGGGATGCGATTTATATTGAGACCGCCAATAACAATGAGATCCGCAACAATCTGATGACGGATCTGCGTTACGGCATTCATTACATGTATTCGATGCACAATCTGCTGGAAGGCAACGTCACCCGGGGCACGCGGACGGGGTATGCGTTGATGCAGAGCAAGTACCTGAAGGTGTTCAACAACCGCTCCGAGAATGACGAGAACTACGGCATTCTGATGAATTTCATCACCAATTCCGAGCTGCGGGGTAATGTGGTCACCGGGGTCTCCCAGGGCCAGACAGCGGGTATTTCGATTTCCGGGGCAGAGGGCAAGGCGGTGTTTATCTATAACTCGCTGCATAACACTTTTGAGAACAATGTGTTCAGGGACAGCAACATCGGGATTCATCTGACGGCGGGATCGGAAGAGAACGAGGTCTTCAGTAATGCGTTCGTGGATAACCAGCGCCAGGTGAAGTATGTGGCCACCCGTACCCAGGAGTGGTCGAAGGAGGGGCGGGGCAATTACTGGAGTGATTACCTGGGATGGGATCGCAACCAGGATGGTATCGGCGATGTGGCCTATGAGCCCAATGACAATGTGGACCGGCTGCTGTGGACCTATCCGGAAGCCAAGGTGCTGATGTTCAGCCCGGCGGTGGATACCCTGCGCTGGGTGCAGGATGCGTTTCCTGTGGTCAAGGCCGCCGGTGTCAGTGATTCACACCCGCTGATGAGCCAGCCTGAATCAATACGACCGGAGTCCTGATGAGCTGTTTCCGTCTTGAAAATGTGAGTTACCGGTACGACAAGGCCCTGGTGCTGAACGGCGTTGATCTGCGCCTGGAGCCCGGGGAAATCCTGGGGCTGTTTGGCCACAACGGCGCCGGCAAAACCACCTGCATCAAGCTGATTCTCGGCTTGATGACACCGAATCAGGGCAAGGTCTCCGTGCTCGATGGCGAGGCCGGGGACCCCCATGTCACCCAGCATATCGGTTACCTGCCAGAGAACGTGATGTTCTACCCCCAGCTCACCGGCCGGGAGATTCTGAACCACTTTGCCCGTCTGAAGGGTGCACCGCTGAAGCAGGTGCCGGAGTTGCTGGAGCAGGTGGGCCTTGGCGATGCCGTGAACGCGCGGGTGAAGACCTATTCCAAAGGCATGCGCCAGCGTCTGGGGCTGGCCCAGGCGTTGCTGGGGAAACCGAAACTGCTGATGCTGGACGAGCCCACAGTGGGGTTGGACCCGGTGGCTACCGCAGACCTGTATCGATTGCTTCGTAAGTTACGGGACGAGGGAACCGGCATTGTGCTTTGTTCCCATGTGCTTCCCGGTGTGGAGCCCTATATTGATCGCGCGGCAATTCTTACCGATGGTGCGGTTAAAGCGGTGGGCGATCTTGCGTCCCTGCGCCGGCAGGCGAATATGCCGGTGACCCTCTCCATCGAACCGGCCAATGGCACAACGGCGCTGGAGCAGGCCATCGCCGGGGCCTCGGCGGGCAACGGGCTGATGATCAAGAAAGGCAACGGGCGCCTGCAGGTGGACGTACGGCCGTCGGAGAAAATGGCACTGATCCAGGCCCTGCTGGACTCCGGTGAAGTGCAGGACCTGGGGATTCATCAACCCACCCTGGAGGACATCTACGTGCACTTTATCGGCTCCGGTGGCCTGGCCCATCGTGGAGGTGCCCAGTGAACAGCATCTGGACCATCGCCCGTAAAGAACTCAGTGACAGCCTGCGCAACCGCTGGTTGATGGCCATTGCCCTGGTTTTTGCCATCCTGGCCCTGGGCATCGCCTGGTTTGGTGCGGCTGCCTCCGGGCAGGTGGGATACGCTTCTACCCCTGCAACCATTGCCAGCCTCGCCAGCCTGGGTATTTTCCTGATTCCCCTGATAGCGCTGCTGCTGGCCTATGACGCCATCGTCGGCGAGGAAGAAGGGGGCACGCTGCTGCTTCTGATGACCTATCCACTGAGCCGCGGCCAGCTGTTGTTCGGAAAGTTTCTCGGCCATGGCCTGACCCTGGCATTCGCCACGCTGATCGGCTTTGGCGTGGCCGGTGTGGCTATCGCCCTGCTGGTGGAAGATGTCGGGGTTGGCGCCCTGGCAGCGGCCATGTTCCGGTTTATCCTCTCCTCCATCCTGCTGGGCTGGGGCTTCATCGCACTGGCCTACATGATCAGTGTACGGGTCAGCGAAAAGCCCATAGCCGCAGGCATGGCCCTGGGCATCTGGTTCTTCTTTGTACTGGTATTCGACCTGATGCTGCTGGGCACCCTGGTGGCCAGCGAGGGCAAACTCAGCCCTGAGCTGTTGCCATGGCTACTGATGCTTAACCCCACCGACATCTATCGCCTGCTCAACATCGTCGCCTTCGGTGACGGTGCCCAACTGAGCGGGGTACTGAGCCTCGGAAAAGACCTGCCCGTCGGTGCCGCCGGACTATGGTTTGCCCTGGTGCTCTGGTTTGTTACCCCTCTTGCCGGCGCGTGGGCTCTGTTCCGCCGCCGCCGAATCTGATCCGGAGATCCTCATGCGTACTGTCAGTTTCAAAGCATTGTCTGCAGCGGCCCTGATGGCCGTGTTTCTCACCGGTTGCTCCGGCTCCGAAGAACAGACCACCGAAAAGCCCGACCCGGTTCATATCGAATCCGGCGACGAATGCCACGTCTGCGGCATGGTCATCCTCGGTTTTCCCGGCCCGAAGGGGGAAGCCATAACCGTCAGGGAGCAGGAGGTGCGTAAGTTCTGTTCAACCCGCGACATGTTCTCCTGGGCACTCCAACCCGAAAACGCCAAACGCGACCATACCCTCTACGTCCACGACATGGCACAAACGGACTGGGAACACCCGGAAGACACCGCTCTGATTGACGCGCGGGAAGCCTTCTTTGTGGTGGGGTCAGAGCGTACTGGAGCCATGGGGCCGACTTTGGCCTCGTTTGCCGAAGAGACGTCGGCGAAAGACTTTGCCAGCGAGTTCGGGGGAGACGTCGTCCAGTTCAAAGATGTAACCATGCAGCATCTGACCGCAGAACAGGGCCATGATACAGACATGGGAATGAATGAAGAGGGGAACAACCACGAACACTAAGGTCGCATAAGCCCGGGAGTGGGTGGGCCCTCCGGGATCGTCAAAATCATGGATGATTTTGTCGAGCGTACAGGGATGTATTCACAGCGTATCCCGGAGGGCCCACCCACTTCCGGGTGTCACCTCCGAGTCAGCAGCTCCGGGCGTGAACTCCGGGCCAGAAGCTCCAGGCGTTACCTCCGAGCCAGACCCTCAGCCGCCAGTCATATTCATAAACCGCAGAATCTGAACATCACCATCCGAAGAAAAGTGATGCCGCTCAGGCTTCAGATCCATGGCATTGATGATGGTTTCACGCAGCTTGTCATCGGTCACCGGATGACCCCGCAGAACCCGGCGCAGATCCACCGAGTGCTCATTGCCAAGACAAAGCAGCAGACGCCCCTCGACAGTCACCCGAACACGATTACAGGTAGAACAGAAATTATGGGAGTGCGGGGAAATAAAACCAACCCGCGTGTCGCTGTCCGGCATCCGGAAATAACGGGCAGGCCCGCCGGAGTCCTCGGGGGTGGGCACCAGTTCATGGTGCCGGGAAATGATATCCCGCACCTCGTCACTGGTACATAGCACCTGGCCGCGATCATGCTCCGAGATTTCACCCAGCGGCATTTCCTCGATAAAGGTAATGTCCACGTTCTTCCTGCGGGCAAATTCAACCAGATCCGGCACCTCGTGATCATTGCCACCCTTCATGACCACCGCATTGAGCTTGATACCCTCAAAACCGGCGTCTCTGGCAGCATCAATACCATCCAGCACCTGGCTCAGCCGACCGGTACGGGTAATGCGGTGAAACCTGTCCGCATCCAGGGAATCCAGGCTGATATTCAGGCGCTTGAGCCCGGCCTTGCGCAAGGGCTCTGCCATGGTGGGCAGCTGGCTGCCGTTCGTGGTCATGGCAAAATCCCGCAGACCGTAGCTGCCAATCTCTTTGACCAGCTCGAGAATGTCCTTGCGCACCAGGGGCTCGCCCCCGGTCAGCCGGATCTTCTCGGTTCCCACGGATACAAACGTTCTCGCCACGCGGGCAATTTCTTCAAGAGTCAGCACTTGCTGGCGGGGCAGGAACGTCATTTCTTCGGCCATGCAATACACGCAGCGGAAATCGCACCGATCGGTAACGGACAGGCGCACATAATTCACGGTGCGGCCAAAACGGTCTGTCAGCGTGTTCTCTGGCATGGATATAATCCTGTTACAGCGGTCTTGTTCGTTTTATCGTCAATTGTAGACCAAGTATCGCAGAATGGATCAATCATTCCGATACCTCCCGCGGGGTAATCCTTCAAGAGAAACAAAAACGGGGCCAGAATTGGCCCCGTTGCGAAAACACAAGCGGATTACGCCTGCTCGCTCACTATTCCCTCCGGCGCAGTTTCTACAGGCTCCAGGTCCGGGAAGAACACCCCTTTCACCACCTGCCAGCTGACAGCCAGGGCACCAACGATAAATACAACGTCGCCAATGGTCCTTATCCAGCGCAGGGTCTGCAGGATATCGCTCTGCATGAAGGCTTCACTGCGGGCATACCACAGGCCCTCGCTGGCGCTGGCCACGAACTGGATGATGCCGACGGGCAGGAGGCTGGTGAACAGCATCAGTACCAGACCAATGTTCAGCCACCAGAAGCCCACTTTCATCAGCCGCTCATCGAAGACGATTCGCGGCCGGATGTAGCGCAGGATCATCAAGGCGAAGCCCAGTGCCAGGAAGCCGTAGACACCGAACAGTGCCGCGTGGGCATGGGTGGGCGTGGTGTTCAGGCCCTGGATGTAATACAGCGCGATGGGCGGGTTGATCATGAACCCGAGTACCCCTGCGCCCAGCATGTTCCAGAAGGCAACAGCCACGAAGAAAATCAGCGGCCAACGGATATTTTCCATCCAGGGCGCGCGGGTTTTCAGTCTCCAGTTCTCCCAGGCCTCGTAACCGAGCACCACCAGCGGCACCACTTCCAGGGCGCTGAAGGTAGCGCCCACCGCCATTACCGGTGTTGTGGTGCCGGAGAAATACAGGTGATGGAAGGTTCCCGGTACACCGCCGAGCATGAACAGGCTGGCGGACGCCAGGCTCGCCGAGGTGGCCACGGTGCGGGACACAAGGCCCATGCTGCAGAAGATAAAGGCCAGCGCAGTGGTAGCGAACACTTCAAAGAAGCCTTCTACCCACAGGTGGACAATCCACCATCGCCAGTATTCCATGATGGAAATATGAGTGCGCTCACCGTAGAAGAACCCGGCACCATAGAACAGGCCGATGGCCACCACCGATGCGGTGAGCAGCGCCAGCAGGTTCTTGTCGCCGGGCTGGCGCAGGGCGGGAACAATGCCGCGAAGCATCAGCACCAGCCAGAACACGATGCCCAGGAATTTGCCGATCTGCCAGAGGCGGCCCAGGTCCACGTACTCGTAACCCTGATGGCCGAGCATGAAGCTGAGGTTGGCCGGCATGATCTGGTTGATGGCGAAGAAGTTGCCGATAAAGGATCCGCCCACCACAGCCACCAGTGCCCAGAACAGCACGTCGACACCCAGTTTCTGGAATTTCGGGTCCTTGCCGCCATTGATGATGGGCGCAAGGAACAGCCCAGCAGCCAGGAAGCCGGTAGCGATCCAGAACATGGCAGCCTGGATGTGCCAGGTGCGCATCAGGGAGTAGGGGAACCATTCAGAAGTGTTGATGCCGTAGAAGCTCTGGCCTTCCACAGTGTAGTGGGCGGTAAAGCCGCCAAGCATCACCTGGAAGGTAAACAGCCCGACCACCAGCACCAGGTATTTCCCCAATGCTTTCTGGGAAGGTGTGAGCCCGACGGAACTGAGAGGGTCCCGGGCGGGAGCTTCCGGTTCCTCATCCTCCTTGCGGAGGAAGGCCCAGGCCCAGATCAGGCCGCCCACACCGGCAATCAGAAGAACCACACTGATTAGTGACCAGACCACGTTTTCAGCGCTCGGCTTGTTGTCGATCAGTGGCTCGTGGGGCCAGTTATTGGTGTAGGTAACATCGCTGCCGGGGCGCTCGGTAGCGGCAGCCCAGGCGGTCCAGAAGAAGAACTCGGTCATCTGCTCACGGCGCTCGGCGCTGGGCAGGGTGTTCTCCTTCATGGCGTAGTTTGAGCGGGTGGACTGCAGCTCCGGCGCATCACTGAACAGCCTGCTGTAATAGTCTGCAGTTTCGGCAATGGCGGCCGTCCTGCGCTCGGAGAGTTGCAGGGTGCTTGTTGCATCGTCGTAAGTGTTGTCTCGGTACTCGGATTTCAGGTCGTACTTCAGGGCATTCTGTTCCTGGCCACTGAGGCTGTGCCAGTCCCGTCCATACTCTTCCTGTGCGGCAATCTCCAGCCAGGTTTCCAGTTCCCGGTGCAGCCAGTCCGCCGTCCAGTCCGGCGCCTGGTAGGCCCCGTGACCCCAGATGGAACCAAGCTGCATACCGCCGACGGATTGCCAGGCTGTCTGGCCGTCGAGAATGCTTTCCTCCGTCATCAGCAGGTCGCCATTGGCAGACACAACCCTGTCGGGAATCGGTGGTGCTTCGCGGTAGACCTCGGCACCGAAATACCCCAGCAGCGTGAAGGTGACCCCCACGATACCAATCAGTAAAAACCAGAGGCGACGGTATTTAGCCATGGTTTGCTCCCCTGCGGTAGTCATCGATAGTGTCCCGTGCAATCTCGCCCAGTGTCAGGTCATGAAGGTTCATAGTGGTCTCCCTGTCATTAAAGAAGCATAAATAATACATCTATAAAAAATAAATGTAACCCTTTTACATTTTTCTTTAGGGGTACCTATTTGAGGTGACCCTGGCCAGGCAGAATAGTCATTGCGAAAGGGATGCAGAGGGTGTTGCCATCTCCGGCAATTGGGTTTATCTTTAATATATATTAAGTATGTATGTTAAGGAGGAGGAATGGACAGGTTGCTTGGTTATGCCAACAGCGCTTTGCTTACCTCTACTGTGGGGCTGCTGGCAACGGTATTACTGGCTTATCCTTTTGCCAGTACCCTGCCGCTTGCAGGACAGATAGCTGCCCATATCGGAACCCTGATATTTGCCACCGGAATCAAGATCGCGTACATCGCCAGGCTGGTGTCACTGAAGCAGTTGGGAAGACCTGTGCACTGATTATCGGTAGAATAGCGACAGATCTCGCAGTGGCTTTCGAGAGAAGATGCCAATGAATTCCTTGTCCGGAAGAACCGGTTTCAGAATCCTTGCGTATACAAGTATCGCATTGGCTGCTATCGGTGTTGTCCTGCCCCTGTTGCCGACCACACCATTCGTTCTGCTTGCTGCCTGGTCGGCCAGTAAAGGGTCACCGGCTTTTGCGGCCTGGCTGGAAAACCATGAGACATTTGGCCCGGCCATAGACAATTGGCGCCGGAAGCGTGCGATCCCTGTCAAGGGAAAGTGGCTGGCCTGTCTGATGCTTTGTGTGAGTTGGTCCGTACTTTTTTTCACTGGTGCGGCACCGGTGGTGCTGGTCGTGACAGGCCTGATGTTTTCCGGTCTCGCCTGTTATCTCTTAACGCGTGCTTCGTGCTGACGACGCATCTGTAGTATTGGAGTTGATGAATGCATATCACCCGTTACACCGACTATTCCCTGCGCGTTCTGATTTACCTCGCAGTGCAGGGTGACGAACTGGCAACCATCCAGGAGATTGCCGACAGCTATGACATCTCCAAGAATCACCTGATGAAGGTGGTACACCAGCTCAACAAGAAGGGTTATATAGAGACCGTTCGGGGCAAAAAGGGTGGCATGCGTTTACACAGGGCGCCGGCAGACATCAACATCGGAATCCTGGTGCGGGAGACCGAGCAGGATCTCAACATCGTTGAATGTTTCTCGTCCAAGAATGCCTGTCGGATCACGCCGGTGTGTGGCCTGAAGTCCATGCTCGGGGAAGCGCTCACGGCCTTCCTTGAAACCCTCGACAAGTACACCCTGGCAGACGTCATCCAGGATCAGCATCGCCCCCAGTTGCTACGTTTGTTGCAGATTGCCTGATTCCCGCCGCAGGTCTTGTCTCCTACGAGCTGCGGCGGGAACAAAAACTTACCGTTTTGAGACATCTTTAAGCATTCCCGCTTAGCCGGATCCGCTAGACTGTCAGTCAGTGAGGCGCAATACCAAGCCCTGATTACGACAACAAAAGGGGACCGGCTTTGCGGTTGTTTGTCATTGTCAATCTTCTGTTTCTGCTGGCTATGCCCGGGGTTGCCTCTGCAAGCAGCGGGATCACGGATCCATTTCCCGTGGTTCTGGATCGGGACAGCGACCGGGTGGACATATCCCGCCATCTTACCTACTACGAAGATGCTTCCGGCGAGTACGGCATTGAGGATATTCTATCGGACTGGCCGGATATCGCGTCTGTTGAACAGCCGGACGAAGCCTACAATTTCGGTTTTACCGACTCTGCATACTGGTTCCATACCCGGATTGAAAACCGCAGCAATCCCAATCAGCGCTGGGTGCTTGAAGGGCTTTATCCGATAATTGACCGCATGGAGGTGTATTTCCTCAGGGAAGACGGTCGAATTGAGCGGCAACAGGCAGGGGATTCCATACCTTTCGCAACCCGTGGCCGCAAACACCACAATATCAATTTCTCGTTCGATCTCCCCCGGGGAGAGGCCACCGATGTCTTTCTCCGGGTCACCACGTCCGGCGCGGTTCAGATGCAGCTGACCCTCTGGGAAAACGAAGCCTTCAGCGCGGCGGATCACCAGGAGCGTTTTATCCTGGGAGTCTACTATGGCCTGCTGTTCTGCATGGCCGCTTTCAATCTGCTTATTTTCGTGTCGATCCGAGACAAGAACTACCTCTGGTACGTGTCCTACATTGTCTTCTATGGGCTTCTCCAGTTTACGCTCAACGGGCTTTCGTTCGAGCATCTCTGGCCCGAGGCCACCTGGTGGAACAACCGGGCGATATCATTCCTGATCGCCATGGGAATGTTCAGCATCCTTGGTTTTTCCAAGTCTTTCCTTGCCCTGAAAGTAAACGCTCCGCGGCTGGAGCGGATATTCGTGGGCTTCATGCTGTTCTTCCCGATAATGGCGCTGGCCTCGCTGTTCTGGCCCGACTATGGGCCGGTCATACGGGTGACCACATTCATGGCATCTGTCTCAGTGCTTTTTATCCTGGTGGCGGGCGCCATCTGCCTGTACCGGAATTTCAAGCCAGCGCGCTATTTCATGATCGCCTGGTCGGCGCTGCTGTCAGGGATGATTCTTTATACCCTGAAGACCTTTGGCCTGATGCCCGCAAACTTTGTTACCGACTATGCGATTCAAATTGGTTCTGCCTTCGAGGTGATCCTGCTGTCGCTGGCACTGGCTGACCGGATGCGCCTGTTGATGCTGGAGAACCAGCAGATTCAGGAAGATATGACACACCGCCTGGAGCAGCGGGTTTCCGAGCGAACATCGGAGCTGGAAGTGGCGAACCGCCAACTGGAGGCCCTCAGTTCAACGGACGGCCTGACAGGTGTATTCAACCGCCGTTATTTCGATGAGCGGCTGTGCGAGGAAACTGCCCGATGCAGTCGCAGTGGGCCGTTGTCCCTGCTGATGGTTGATGTGGACAGGTTCAAGGACCTGAATGATTCCCTGGGACACCAGGCAGGGGATGACTGTCTCAGAAAGATTGCCGACGCCATTTCTGCCAGTGTAAACCGGGGGGCGGACATTGTGGCCCGTTATGGAGGGGAGGAGTTTGCGGTGATTCTTCCCGATACGGATTCAAAGGGCGCACGCTGTATGGCAGAGCGTATCCGCCGCCGGGTTGATGAAGCCCTCAGGTTTTGCTGGAACGACAAACCGGTGCCGGTAACCGTGAGCATCGGTGTGGCCACAGCGGCCGCGCGTCAACGTTTTGAGCCTGCCGAGTTGATAGGCGCGGCCGATGAAGCTTTGTATGAAGCCAAACAGGGCGGGCGCAATACCCTGAAGTACAGGGATTGCGCCAGTGCCACTGCCGGAGAGATTTCCTCCGATCAGGGCTGAGTTGCCGGGTTACTGAATTCCGGCAGCAGTCTGTTCCGCATCCGGTCCGGCAGTGAATACCCGAGTATCCGCTTCAGAACTGTGGAGTATTGTTTGGCAAAGGTCCCGGTGTTGTAGGGAATGCCATGTTTCCTGCACACCGCCTGCACCTGTTCCGAGATCTCCGGGTAACGGTGGGCCGGCAGGTCCGGAAAGATGTGATGCTCTACCTGATAGCTCAGGTGGCCACTGAGCACATGCACCCACTTGCCGCCGGTGAAGTTGCTCGAACCGGTGAGCTGGCGCAGGTACCAGTGCCCCTTGCTCTCGCCTTCGCATTCCTCTTCGGTGAACGTTTCCGCATCCTGGGTGAAGTGGCCACAGAAAATCACCGTGGATGACCACAGGTTGCGGATCAGGTTGGCGCCGATGTTTCCGGCCAGTACCACCGGTGCGACCGGGAAGGTGACCAGTGGAAAGAATACATAGTCCTTGAAGGCCTGGCGGCCACCTTTACGGAAAAAATCCTTCAGGAACGGAATCTTCTCACGCACCGAAATTTCCCGCCGGCGTATGCGCTCGGACTCCAGTTCGTGAAGCCCCACGCCCCACTGGAAGAACACGCTCAGCAGCACGTAATTGATAAACTGCAGGCTGTGGGCCGGCTTCCACTTGTCGTCATCGCTCAGGCGCAACAGGGCGTAGCCGTAGTCACGGTCCTTGCCGATGATGTTGGTGTAGGTGTGGTGCTCATAGTTGTGGGTGCGGCGCCAGGAATCGCCGGTACACACGGTGTCCCACTCATAGGTCTGCGAATGCAGTGAGGGGTCGTTCATCCAGTCGTACTGGCCGTGCATGACGTTGTGGCCGATTTCCATATTCTCGATGATTTTGGAAATGCCCAGCGCTGCAGTGGCGGCCACAAACACTGGCGGAATGAATCCGAAGGGCATCAGTACCCGCCCACCAACTTCCAGAGTGCGGTGCAGTCGTACAATTTTTCGGATGTAACGGGCATCCCGTTCACCCAGGTCGGCAAGCACCTGGTCACGGATGGTGTCCAGATCCTGTTCCAGTTCTTTGAGCTGTGTTTCGTTCATTTTCTTCATGGTGTGCTCCTTGCAGAATCGTCAGACGGCTCTGCGAATAATGGGTTCAGGCCTTGTGGGCGAGCCGGTCAGATATCGATGGACACCGGCCCGCGGGGTACAGAGACACAAAGCTGAATGCTTTCATCACCCGGCCCGGAGGCTTTTCCGGTCAGGCGGTTGACCACGGTGCCGCTGGTCTTGCGGCAGCTGCACTGGTGGCAGATACCCATACGGCAGCCGTAGCGGGGTGACAGCTTTGCCGCTTCGGCGATCTCCAGCAGCACTGCATCGCCCTCGGATGAGACATCCAGGTTGCTGCGCTCGAAGTGCACGGCGCCACCAAGGCTGTCGGTATCCAGCGTCGCCGCCGGCGCCGAGAAAAAGGTGCTGTGAACCCGGTCTTCGCTGATGCCCCTGCGGTACAGAAGGTCATTCGCCAGGTCCATCAGGCCTTTCGGGCCACAGAGGTAGCAGCGTCTGGCAGGCAGGCCGGGTACGTCAGCCAGGTGATCCTCGCAGAGTAACTGCGGCTCGGACTCGTCGGTGGTAAAGATCTTCAGCGTGAATGCGGGCCAGCGAGCCGCCAGGGCACGCAGTTTCTCGGCGGCGATAATGTCCGCCTGGGTACGCACGTAATAGAGCAGCGTCACCGGCGAGCGATAGTCCGACGCCGCCATGGTTTCCAGCTGGCTCAACACCGGGGTAATACCGCTGCCGCCGGCAATGTACAGGGCCGGCTCCTCGGGATTCGGGATACGGAAGTCTCCGAAGGCGTCGCCAAGGCCCACTACGGCGCCCGGCTCAAGGTGATCGTGCATCCAGTTGGTTACCAGCCCTCCGGGCAAGCGCTTGATGGTCAGGGTGACCGTGCCATCGGTCTGCCACTGTAATGGTGAGCTGGAGAGGCTGAAGGTCCGGTTGCGGCGCACGCCATCAATATCCACGCTGATGTTGACATGCTGGCCGGCCTCGAAACCTTTCCAGCGCCCGGCAGGTGCCACCACAAAGGTTTTGGTATCGGAGGTTTCGTTATAGATTGCCGCAACCCGGGCAGGGGTGTACTGCTTCACCCACATGGGATTGACCCGCTCCAGCAGGGGATCAAAAAAGGCAGCCGGGTCGTCCCGGTTAAAAAGCTGCCGGCCCAGCCAGTGCAGTGTTGATGACTTTTCCAGTACGGCTATCATAATCGCGCTCCTGTGTACTGATGTGTACAAGTGTTCACTAATGTGTACGACTGTACACTTGGGCAGGGGGGCGGGCAATCAGTGTTTTCATCCTGGCCCAATATGACAGGTTCAGGTTATTTTTTTCGACTGGATGTGTACACTTGTTGTCTTGTAATCAACATGTGAGCTTTCGTGGGGCCATGGCAGAGAGAAAACGACCCAAGCCGGGGGAAACCCGTGAGAAACTGATGAACGCGGCGCTGACCTTGGTGGGCAAGGGCCGGCACTTTGCCAGCCTGGGCATTCGGGAGGTCACACGGCAGGCCGGAGTGGTGCCGACATCCTTCTACCGGCATTTCCGCAATATGGACGACCTGGGCCTGCAGCTGGTGGATGAGCTGGGGCTGGTGCTCAGGCGCATGATGCGGGAGGCCCGGGCCAATGTCCTGCAGGCGGACAAGCTGATTGATGAGTCCGTGGGAATCTTCATTACCCACGCCCAGAACAATCGTGCTTTTTTCATGTTCATGGCCCAGGGGCTGGCGGGGGAAAGCCGGGCAGTGCAGGAAGGTATTCGCAGCGAAATGCGATTTTTTGCCAGCGAACTGGCCAACGACCTGCGCCGGCTGAAGCTGGCCGATCACCTGAGCGATGCCGACCTGGACCTGACCTGTGACCTGGTGGTGCGCAGTGTGGCCTTCAGCCTGACCGACATCCTGACCATATCACCGGATGATGAATACCAGGAGGAGCAGGTCAGAAAGCGAACCGCCCGCTTCCTGCAGCTGATTTTTGTCGGTGCTGCTAACTGGAAAAGCCAGCCCTGACTGGCATCGTCCCGCATGCCTCTCCAATTACTGGTTTATTCTCTTCAGGTTTTTGATTCAGTTTTTTTTTCGGGGTGCTCTTCGGGCCCTGGTGGCCGACCTGGCTTTTCCTGCGGGTGCGGATTTGCCGGGCGGTGGCAGAATCAGGCTTTCAAGCTCATCCAAGGCTTCACCGGTATAGACCGCCAGTTTCTGCATGCTGGGCAAGGTGTCGCGGCAACCCGTGAAGCCGAAGTTCAGGGAACCGGAGTAGCTCAGGCAGGTGATGTTCAGTGCACCGCCATGGGCGATCAGCGACACCGGGTACATGGCCTCAAGCCGCGCGCCTTCATAGTAGAGCGTCTCCTCGGGCCCCGGCACATTGGAAATGGTCACGTTGAAAACCGGCCGCATGCGCCCGCCCATTCCCGACATCAATTGCAGGATGTAGGGCGACATCAGCAGCATGGTGTACTGGGTCAGTGCCTTGCGGGGCAGCTTCTGCAGGTGCTGTTTTGCCCGCCGGGTGGATTGCTTGATATGCGACAGCCGTGTCAGCGGGTCCGCTTCATTGGTTGCCAGAGAGGCAATCATGAAGCTGATCTGCGTGCCCGTGCCCTGGTCGTCAGAAGGGCGGATATTCACCGGAATTCCCGCTGTCAGTGGGGTCTCCGGCAGGCCATCCTGTTCCAGCAGGAAGCGGCGCAGGGCCGTGCCGCACAGATACAGTACGATGTCATTGAGGGAGGCATTGGAGGCCTGGCTCAGCTTTTTTATGCGTTCCAGCTGATAGTGCTGAGTTGCGAACCGCCGCTGCCCGGTCACCCGGTGGTTGAGGGCAGACAGCGGCCCCGCGAAGGGTGCCGTCAGGCCTTCCTCCGGGTGCCGGGCGGAATGAATCAGGCGGTTCATGGCGTCCCACAGGCGTGGGGCCATATCGGCCTGCAGTTTCAGAGCGTCTTTGGCCTGGGAAAGTGCGGCGGTAATACTGGCTTCGTCGTCGGTTTTGCTGCCCCGGGTGCGGTCTGGACGTACTGACCAGGGTGGCAGCATGTTGATTTCGTGCGGGTCCTTGCTCAGCACCCGCTGCATCAGCCGGACACCACTGATGCCATCAATCATCGAATGGTGCATCTTGGTGTACAGCGCAAAGCGGTTATTTTCCAGCCCCTCGATAATATGGCATTCCCACAGCGGCCGGGAAAAATCCAGGGGGTTGGAGTGCAGTCGTGACACCAGGATACCCAGTTCCCGTTCACTGCCGGGACGGGGCAGCGCCGAATGACGTACGTGATAATCCAGGTCCAGCTTTTTGTCGACCTTCCAGGAGGGGGCTATCAGTCGCCCCAGAAAACCGGAAAATGCCAGCTTGTAACACCAGGGCGGTGCGACGTCAGCATCCGCTTTCATGCGGGCAAGCATGTCTCTGAGAAAGGTTTCCGGTGCACCTTCCGGAAGCGAAAAAATCTGCAGGTTGCCAACGTGCATCGGGGTGTCTTCTGACTCCACCGCCAGCCAGGATGCGTCCAGTGTTCCCAGGCGTTTCATTCATCGTCCTCTTGCGTTTTTTTATGCCAAACTGCATGTCGTGATATGCGTTTGGGTTCGCATAGTTGTTGTCCGCAAGTATACGCAACAACAGGGATAATCACACGATGAACGAAGCGAAAGGTTTCACTTTTTTGCGGTGGCATAACCCGGAAACCCGGGGTCTTGCATTACATGTTGTTGCGAATCCGGGTTCACTGCTTTGGTTTTGCTTGTGGTATTTTCTTTAGCTGGCTAACTTCATTAAAACAACAATCCCTGGAGGCACTGTGGAGTCCAGTCCCCTGATTTCCGCCGGGCTGCCGATCGCCCTGTTTATAATCATGATCGGTATCGGAATGACCCTGACTGTGAGGGACTTCAGGCAGGTGGCGGTCTACCCCAAAGGCATGATTGTGGGAACCATTGCCCAGATACTGCTGATGCCCCTGATTGCCTTTGCACTGGCCTCCATGCTTGATCTTCCGGCCGCCATTGCGGTGGGTCTTGTGATTATTGCCGCCTGTCCCGGTGGTACGACGTCCAACCTGTTCGTGTTACTGGCACGGGGAAATATCGCCCTGTCGATTGTGCTGACAGTGACGGCCAGCCTCATTACCATCATCACTCTGCCGATCCTTACAAACTATGCCCTGCAGCTGTATGCGGGAACGGAAGAATCCATCACGTTGCCGGTAGGCCGCACAGTGGGCATGCTGATTGGTATCGTGTTGTTCCCGGTGGCGGTAGGTATGGTATTTCGTACCCGGGCGCCGGAATTGTCCCGCCGGGCTGAAAGCGCGGTAAGCGTATTCGGAGGCGTGGTTCTGGCACTGCTGGTTGTGGGACTGGTCTGGGGCGTCCGTGACCAGATCTGGGATCTGCTCCGCCAGGCGGGCCCGGCAACGCTGTTACTGAATCTGGCGGGCATCTTCCTCGGCCTCCTGGCAGGCAGGGTGGCCGGGTTAACACAGCGTGAATCCATCGCAGTCGCTGTCGAGCTGGGCATCAAGAACAGTACCATTGCCTTGCTGGTGACCCTGACGCTGCTGGAGTCCAGCGCCATGTCGATTCCTGCAGCGGTTTACGGGGTGCTAATGTTTCCGATCGGTTTCCTGCTGGCCGCCTATGGCCGGAAAATCATTCCCGCCCCGATCATTGCGAAGCCACCACCCGGGACCACGGTCGGGTAGATACAAAGGAGCAACACCATGAATTTTCTCAACGGGATGACGCTGCTGCTGGTCTATCAACTGGTGGGTGAAGTCACCGTTCGCCTGTTAGCCGTGCCTATTCCCGGGCCGGTGCTGGGCATGGTCATGCTCTTCCTGACCCTGATGATCCGGGGCCGGACGCCGGAACCACTGCAGAATGCGTCATCCGCATTATTGAGCCATCTGTCCCTGCTGTTTGTCCCGGCCGGGGTTGGCATGATGGCCCATTTTAGCCGCATCGCCGACGAATGGCTGCCGATCACGCTGACCCTGCTTCTCTCCACCATTATTACCATGGTTGCCACCGCCGGCATCATGCAGGTGACCACCCGATGGTTTGTCCGGCCTGAAAAGGGGGGAGGGCAAGGTAATGAATGAGCCAGCCATCAGGGATATCTGGGTTTATCTTTCCGCATCACCGCTGCTGGGGCTGACCATCACGCTGGTGGCCTACGGGCTTGCCTATCGCCTGTACCTGAAGGCTCACTCGAACCCCCTGGCCAATCCGGTGGTTACGTCGGTGGCACTGCTGATTGCCTTTCTTCTGGCCACCGGCACGGAATACGACGAGTACTTTGAAGGCGGGCAGTTCGTCCACTTTCTGCTGGGCCCGGCGACCGTTGCGCTCGCGGTTCCCCTGTATCAGCAGTTTTCCCGCCTGCGTCAGCTCTGGTTGCCGGTGACGATATCCCTGGTAAGCGGTGTGGTCATTGCCGCTGGCAGTTCCATTGCCCTGGCGTGGTTGCTTGGCGGGTCGCGGGAAATCCAGATGTCCCTGGCACCGAAATCCGCGACCGCTCCGGTGGCCATGGGTATTGCAGAAACCATCGGTGGCATTCCCTCGTTGACTGCCGTCCTGGTGGTGGCGACGGGTATTGTCGGCGCGGTACTCGGCACCAAGCTGTTTGAGTGGATGCGCATCACCGACGACAGTGTCAAAGGCATTGCCATGGGGGTGGCCTCCCACGGCATCGGTACCGCACGGGCGTTTCAGGTCAGTTCCCAGATGGGTGCTTTTTCCGGCCTGGCCATGGCGCTTTCTGCCTTTGCCACGGCCCTGATAGTCCCCTGGCTGGTGGACCTGATTGGTATCTAGAAACGCATCCGTTTGGTGCAGCACCAAAGTGTGACTCCGGGAGGTTCAAAATCTCATACAAACCCGTACTAACCTCGTATTCAATTTACAGGGTAACCATCGAATAAAAGTTCAGGGGGTAGGGGTGATCATTCAAAGGACGTTGGTAGTGGCCTGTTCCGTGCTGGTGGCCATGGGCGCATCAGCCATGGCTCGCGCACAGGATAACAGTGAGCCTGATGAAACCGTCATCGAGGTCACATCGCCCCGGTTGGTGAGGGATCTTTACGAAACCCCTGCTGCAGTCTCCGTCACAGACACCCCGGACATTCAGGAGGGCCAGCAGCGGCTGCAGCTGGATGAATCCCTGGATACGGTTCCCGGCCTGTTTTTCCAGAACCGCTATAACTTTGCCCAGAACCTTCGTCTTTCCACCCGGGGGTTCGGTGCCCGGTCGCCTTTTGGCATACGGGGTATCCGTATACAGGTTGATGGCATTCCCTACACCTTGCCGGATGGCCAGTCCCAGATTGACGCCGTGGATCTGGATTCCGCCCGGCGCATCGAGGTGATTCGCGGGCCCTCGTCGGTTCAGTATGGAAATGCGTCCGGCGGCGTGATTGACATCACCACTGCCCGTGGAGACGACCAGCCGCCTGGCGCGCGGCTACGCCAAGATGTGGGAAGTGATGATTATTACAAGACCACAGCCCAGGCCAACGGTACCCGGGGTGATACAAGTGGAATCGCCACCCTGTCATGGCTTGGCTATAACGGTTACCGTGAACAGAGTGAGGTGGAGAAGGGCCTGTTCAATGGCCGCCTCTCCCATGAATGGAGCGATGGCCAGCGGCTGACGGCCACCCTTAACATGCTGCATACGCCACAAGCCGAGGACCCCGGTGGCCTCACCGCGGAGCAGGTGGAAGCGGACCGCAGCCAGGCCACGCCGCTGGCCAAACGGCTTGATGCCGGGCAGGAAGTTGACCAGCAAACGCTCGGGCTGCTTTATGAAACCCCCGCCGTTGGCGCCGGGGAGCTGACCGTCAGCACCTTCTTCACCCGCCGTGATTTCAGGCAACAACTACCCTTTCCCGGCCCCAGCCTGATTGCCTACGACCGACAATTCTACGGCATCAGCACGGATTATCAGCAAGACAGCGAGCTCGCAGGGCGGCCACTGACCTGGGTGGTAGGTGCGGATCTGCACCGCCAGTCCGACGATCGTCGCCGCTACGCGGTGGCTTTCAGCGGCGATGTCACAGGACAGACCCAGGAGGAAACCCAGAATGCCACCACAGCGGCAGTGTTCGCTCAGGGCGATCTGGCCATGACTGATCGCTTCAACCTGTCTGTCGGCACCCGTTTTGACCGCCTCAGGCTGTCCGTGGACGACGACAGACTGGATGACGGGGACGATTCCGGCAGCCGCACCTATGAGGAGTTCAGCGGGTTTGCCGGTATCAGTTACCGGCTTGCCCCTCGCCAGCAATTGTATGCAACCATCGGCACGGCGTTCGAGTCTCCCACCTTTACCGAATTTGCCAATCCTGATGGTAGCGGTGGGTTCAATCCCGACATCGAGCCGCAACAGGCCCTTAACCGGGAGATAGGCATGCGGGGCAGCGTCGGGCAGGGGCTGAGTTATGATCTGGCGCTGTTTTCAATCCGGGTGGACGATGAAATCCTGCCTTTCGAGTCAGACAACCGCACCTTCTACGAAAATGCCGGGCGCACGGAGCGCAACGGCGTGGAGCTTGGTGTGAACTGGGACATGTCCTACAGCTGGCGGGTAACCAGCGCCCTAACTCTTGCGGATTACAAGCTGAGGGATTTCGACGATGAACAGGGTAATGATGCCGATGGCAACCGGCTCCCTGGCCTGCCTCGTGAGCAGTGGGTTACGGAAGTGGAATGGCGTGGCGCCGACCAGCGGTTTGCTGCGCTGGAATGGCAGTATGTAGGCGATCTTTACGCTGAAAACAGCAACCAGACCAAAGTCAGTGACTATTGGTTGCTGGGAGTCCGGGTCGGTGACACCCTCCGCCTCGGTCGCCAGAGTCTCAACCTGTACGGTGGTGTCCGCAACCTGCTGGATGAGGACTACTTCAGTAATATCCGCATCAATGCCAATGCGGACAGGCCCGTGGAAGAGCGGGGGTACTTCGAGCCTGCACCGGGAAGAACTTTTTATGCCGGCCTGGAATGGGTATTCTGACAGGCGATAACAACACGAATCTCAGGGTACCCTTAATCATGCAAACCAAGTTTCTTCTCGAAGAAAGCCAGATGCCGAAGTACTGGTACAACCTGCAGGCAGATTTTCCGGAGCCGCTGCCGGCAGTGCTGCACCCCGGGACGCAGCAGCCGGTCGGGCCCTCTGATCTCGAGCCGCTGTTTCCCATGTCGCTGATTGAACAGGAAGTGACCACCGAGCGGGAAATCGAAATTCCCGAACCGGTGCGGGATGTCTACAAACTCTGGCGCCCGGCGCCTTTGTACCGGGCCCACCGGCTCGAGAAAGCGCTTGGCACACCCGCCAAGATTTTCTACAAGTACGAGGGGGTGAGCCCGGCGGGCAGTCACAAGCCCAATACGGCGATTCCCCAGGCATTCTATAATCGCGAAGCCGGCATTCGCACGCTCACCACCGAAACCGGTGCCGGCCAGTGGGGCACGTCGCTGTCGTTCGCCGGCTCGCTGTTTGATATGGACGTGACCGTATTCCAGGTGCGGGTTTCCTACAACCAGAAGCCCTATCGCCGGGCAGTGATGGAAACCTACGGTGCCAAATGTGTGGCCTCACCCTCGGAGCTGACAGAATTCGGGCGCAAGGTGCTGGCGGAGACACCGGACCACAACGGCAGCCTCGGCATCGCCATTTCCGAGGCGGTGGAACTGGCGGTCCAGGATCCGAACACCAAGTACGCGCTGGGGTCCGTGCTCAATCATGTATTGCTGCACCAGAGCATCATTGGCCTGGAGTCCATGCAGCAGATGGAAATGGCGGACTGCTGGCCGGATGTCATCGTTGGCTGCACCGGTGGCGGCTCCAACTTTGCCGGCATTGCGTTCCCGTTCATGGGCCATGCGCTGCGCGGCGGGCAGAAATCACGGATTGTGGCGGTGGAACCGTCAGCCTGTCCGACCCTGACCCGAGGCAAGTACGCCTATGATTACGGCGATACCGCGCACATGACGCCGCTTACCAAGATGCACACCCTGGGGTCAGGCTTCACTCCGCCGGGCTTCCATGCCGGGGGGCTGCGCTATCACGGCATGGCACCCATGGTGTCCCATGCCAAGGAACTGGGGCTGTTTGAGGCGGTGTCCTACACCCAGCGTGAGTGCTTCGAAGCGGGTGTTCTGTTTGCGAAGAACGAGGGTATCGTGCCGGCTCCGGAGGCCAATCATGCGGTCAAGGGTGCGATCGACGAAGCCCTGCGCTGCAAGCGAGAAGGCAAGGAAGAGGTGATTCTGTTCAACCTCTGCGGCCATGGCCATTTCGATATGGCAGCCTATACCTCCTACTTCGCCGGAGAACTGAGCGACCACGAATACGACGAACAGGAACTGGCCATGGCCCTGTCGGGTCTGCCCTCGGTCAATGCCTGATCAGTCGTCATTGATCCGCTGCTGAAAAACCGTACCCCCGCCTCCGGAGTCCAGTTGCCGGATGGCGGTGGGTTCGCCTTCATCATTCAGTCTCACCTCTCCGATGCCTGCACCATTCCAGAGCCGTTCACCGGCCTCGCGGCCTTCGGGCAGTCTGGGGGAAATCCACATGCGCCGCCTCTTGGTGAACCAGTTCAGGGGAGACCAGGGAGCGAACAGCCAGCGATTGAGGCGGTCCAGCCACTCCAACAGGGAATTGGGGAATTCATTCTTGATGCCGCTGCTGGTGATCTGCCAGACATGGGGACCGTTCTGCTCGTGGCGCAGCCGCACGTCATAGGCGAACGAATAGTGGACATCCCCTGAGAGAATTACGAAATGTCGTGGCGTCCGGGGGTGGCCGAAGATATTCAGCAACACATTGGCGGCGCCCCGGTGTGCCATCCAGTTTTCTGCGTCCACCAGCAGGGGCTTGCCGAAGAAGGTGAAAACCCGCTGGATAATCTCGATCAGCTTCACCCCGAACATGGGGGCTGGCGATACCACCACCACAGCGTCCTCGCCCAGGATTTCGTGCTGGAAATCGGTCAGTGATTCCCAGTCCATCAGGCCGGACGGATGGCTACGGCGGATTTCACTGCGCCAGCGATGGGTGCGGGTGTCCAGTACCACCAGCCTGGGTGAGGTGGGCAGGCTGTAATGCCAGTGGTGGAAGTGAAACAGCCGGTCGATCAGCTCGTCCTGGCCGGCCTTGTCCAGTTCGTGTTGTCGGTTGCTGGACTCGAACAGTTTCTGGCAATGTTCGATCAGTTCCCGGAAATGCGTTGGCTGGTTGCCCCAGCCCTGGCACAAAAGATACCCCAGCAGGGCATTGCCGATGATGCGCCGGGAAAAGGGGTGTTCGTAGGCGGTGGTTTCCCACAGGGCCGAGAGGTTCCAGTCATCCGTAACGTCATGATCATCAAAGATCATGTACACGGGGACGTTGGCCAAGGCGCGCGCTGCCCGGGGCAGGCTTCTGCGGAAGTCGTCGATGGCGGCCTGTTCTTTCCGGTAGCGCGCCAGCTCGTCCGGGTCATCCACCGGTTCGGCGTCGGTGACCAGGGCCCATGGTTCCGGCGACCACACCAGCAGATACATGGCCATCACCTCGGCAAAGGAGATCAGGTGATTGCCGGCATTGGCGGTGGTGAAAACGGGCTTCCGGACGCCGCCGAAGAAACGCTCGGTCAGGTCTTCGTTGAATTCGGATTCCGGCAACAGTTTATCCCGATGGTAATAGGCATCCGCCATCGAGGTAAGTTCTCTGCTGTGACTGATTGAGGCGCCTTCCAGTATTTCCTGGTACAGGCCCAACTGGTGAATGACGCACTGGATGGCATGCAGCATGGGGCCGGCCACGTCATCGACGTAGACCTGATCACCGGTCATCAGCAGCAGGGCGGGAACCTCTTCCAGCTGTTCCGCCTTGTGCAGTTCCTCGTCCACACGGACCAGCCCGTCCCGGGCGGGATGGTGCGGCCTTCGGCAGGAGCCATGGAGTATGCGGTCCAGTTTCGATTTGAGGGTGAAGCCCGGGCGCTCCCGTCCTTCAGGGCAAAGATGTGGAGCCCAGTCGCGGATCCACCGGGCTGTGTCCGGTTGGTCGCTGGTAAGCCCCAGGTCGTAGTCCAGCCGGATATCCCGGGGAAGGGTGGGGTCCGGTGCGATGGTCAGCAGGTTCAGCCAGGCGCGGGTGCCAATCCTCAACTGAACAACCTCTGACTCGGCCGCCGTGCGGTCCAGTAGCGGCTGCTCTCCGTTAAAGATCCGCACAGCCAGCGAAACTGGCTCCCGTGTGACCAGCCATAGAACGATCGAGTCCGGTGAGGAGTGACGTAGAACCGGGCCGGCGAGTACCGGCCCGAATTTACCCCCGGGCTCCAGACTCAGTCCTCCTCAAGTTCCCTTGGCGGGCAGTGGGCTTCGTCCACTAACTGGCCGTCGTCCACACTTTCCAGGTGCACATCAAAGCCCCACAACCGGTGCACATGGCGCAGTACTTCATCGGTGTCGTCACCCAGGGGGACCCGGTCCACGGGAATGTGCCTCAGGGTCAGCGAACGATCACCCCGCACATCGACATTCCACACCTGGATATTGGGCTCGCGATAACTGAGGTTGTACTGGCGCGCCAGTTTTTCCCTCAGCGTGCGGTAACCGGGGTCGTCGTGGATGGCGGTGATCCGGTATACGTCTTCTTCGTCATCGTTCTGGATGGCGAAGAATTTCATATCACGCATGACCTTGGGTGACAGGAACTGCTGGATAAAGCTCTCATCCTTGAAGTTCCTCATGGCGAAATGCAGGGTTTCCACCCAGTCGGTACCGGCAATATCCGGGAACCACTCCCGGTCCTCGTCAGTCGGGTTTTCGCAGATACGCCGCAGGTCCGTGAAGATCGAGAAGCCCAGGGTGTACGGATTGATGCCCGAGTACCAGGGGCTGTCAAAAGGCGGCTGGTAGACCACCGCGGAATGGCTTTGCAGGAACTCCAGCATAAAGCCGTCGTTCACCAGGCCCTTGTCGTACATGCGGTGCAGCAGTGTGTAGTGCCAGAAGGTGGCCCAGCCCTCGTTCATGACCTGGGTCTGGCGCTGCGGGTAGAAATACTGCGCCAGCTTGCGCACGATACGGATGATCTCCCGCTGCCACGTTTCCAGTAGCGGCGCGTTCTTTTCAATAAAGTAGAGAATATTTTCCTGCGGCTCTTCCGGGTAACGCTGCCGGCGTTTGACGGTGTCTTCGTCCTCGCCCATTTTCGGAATGGTTCGCCACAGGTCATTCAGCCGGCGTTGCTGGTACTCCTCCCGCTCCTTTTGCCGGCGGGCCTCTTCGGCCGCGGAAATGGGCGCGGGGCGTTTGTAACGGTCCACCCCATAGTTCATCAATGCATGGCAGGAATCCAGGATTTGCTCAACCGCGTCCAGCCCGTAGCGTTCCTCGCATTCGGCCACGTAATCCCGAGCAAACACCAGGTAGTCAATAATTGCGCTGGCATCGGTCCAGGTGCGGAACAGGTAATTGCCCTTGAAGAACGAGTTGTGGCCGTAGGAGGCATGGGCAATCACCAGGGCCTGCATGGGCAGGGTGTTCTCTTCCATCAGGTAGGCGATGCAGGGGTTGGAGTTGATGACAATCTCGTACGCCAGCCCCATCTGCCCCCGCTGGTAGCCCTTGGAAGTGGACAGGAACTGCTTGCCAAACGACCAGTGGTGGTAACCCACCGGCATACCCACGGAGCTGTAGGCATCCATCATCTGTTCGGCACTGATCACTTCCACCTGGTTGGGGTAGGTGTCCAGCCCGAACTCCGCCGCGCATTTGGCAATTTCCTCGTCGTATTTTTCCAGCAGAGGAAACGTCCACTCCGAACTGGTGGAAATCGGTTCCCGGGTTCTCGGCTCGTTGGGTCTGTCGATGGTGTCGGTCATGCGGCTTTCCTCTCGAACAACTGGCGGAAGACCGGATAGATCTCACCTGGGTCGGCGATCTGCTGCAGGGCGAAGCTCTGGGGGAATCGCTCCTGGATCTTCTCGTATTCGTACCACAGCATCTGGTGATCCTGGGGCGTGATCTCCACATAGGCGTAGTACTGCACCAGCGGCAGGATGCTGTCGGCCAGAAGTTTGCTGCAAATGGGGGAGTCATCGTTCCAGTTGTCGCCGTCCGAGGCCTGGGCTGCGTAGATGTTCCACTCCGCGGGGGAATAGCGGGATTCGATAATCTTGTGCATCAGCTTCAGGGCACTGGAAACAATGGTGCCCCCGGTTTCCCGTGAATAGAAGAACTCTTCCTCGTCCACTTCCTTGGCACTGGTGTGGTGGCGGATGAAGACCACTTCGATCTTCTTGTAGTTCTTCTTGAGGAACAGGTACAACAGAATAAAGAAGCGCTTGGCAATATCCTTGTGCATCTGGGTCATGGACCCGGACACATCCATCAGGCAGAACATCACAGCACTGGTGGCTGGTTGTGGCTTCTTCAGATGCTGGCGGTACCGCAGGTCGATCTCGTCAATGAAGGGAATACGCCGTACATTGGCCCGGAGCTCTGCAATTTCGTCCTCCAGTGCCTTGATCTGATCCTCATGGCTGAATGCCGGGTCCAGGTCTTCCGGGGCCTCTTTCAGGGCGGCCAGCTGTTTTTCCAGATCGCGGATCTTCTTCTTGCGGGCACCACCAAGGCCCAATCGCCGGGCATGAGCGCCTCGCAACGAGCGCACCACATCCAGTTTGGCGGGAACCCCCTGCGTGGAGAAACCAGAGCGAACGTACTTGAACGCCTCGGTATCTTTCAGTTTCTTGCGGGCAAGGTTGGGCAGCTCCAGGTCATCGAACAGAAAATCCAGGAACTCTTCCTGGGTAATCTGGAAGGCAAACTCGTCCATGCCTTCGCCGTCGGGGCTGGCCTGGCCCTGACCCTGGCCTCCGCCGCCACCACCCTGAGGCTTGGGAACGGTATCGCCAGCAACAAACTCCTTGTTGCCCGGGTGGACAACCTCCCGTTTGCCGCCCTGGCCGTGATGGAAAATCGGCTCGTCGGTATCCCGGGATGGAATACTGACGTTTTCGCCGCGCTCTATGTCGGTAATGGAACGGCGATGAACCGCGTCCGCCACCGCCTTCTTGATGTGGTGGCGGTAGCGGCGCAGGAACCGTTCCCGGTTCACCGCACTTTTGTTTTTCCCGTTCAGTCGCCGGTCGACTACGTGGGTCATACCCATAGTTTCACTCCAGTTCAGCGCATGTGGGCTGACTTATTGAGACTTACGAACCCGCAGGTACCATTCCGCAAGGAGGCGGACCTGTTTCTCCGTGTAGCCTCGATCGACCATACGCTCGACGAACTGCTTGTGTTTGTTCTGATCTTCCTGGCTGGCCTTCGGATTGAAGGAGATAACCGGCAGCAGATCCTCCGTGTTGGAGAACATTTTCTTCTCGATCACGCTGCGCAGTTTTTCATAGCTGAGCCAGGACGGGTTTCGACCCTGGTTGTTCGCCCGTGCCCGCAGCACGAAGTTGACCACTTCGTTGCGGAAATCCTTCGGATTGCTGATACCTGCCGGCTTTTCGATCTTCTCCAGCTCGTCATTGATGGACGAGCGGTCGAGGATCTCGCCGGTTTCCGGATCGCGGTATTCCTGGTCCTGAATCCAGAAGTCCGCATAGGTTACATAGCGGTCGAACAGGTTCTGACCATACTCGCTGTAGCTTTCCAGGTACGCGGTCTGGATTTCCTTGCCGATGAATTCCACATAATGGGGCGCCAGGAACTCCTTGATGAACCGCAGGTAGCGGTCCTGGGTTTCTGCCTGGAACTGCTCCTGTTCGATCTGTTTTTCAAGCACATACAGCAGGTGGACCGGGTTGGCGGCGACTTCGGTGGTATCGAAGTTGAACACTTTCGACAGGATCTTGAACGCAAAGCGGGTCGACAGCCCGTCCATGCCCTCATTCACCCCGGCGGCATCCCGGTATTCCTGGATCGACTTGGCCTTGGGGTCGGTATCCTTGATGTTCTGGCCATCGTAGACACGCATCTTGGAGAAAATGCTGGAATTTTCCGGCTCCTTGAGCCGTGACAGAATCGAGAACTGGGCCAGCATGTCGAGCGTGTCCGGGGCACAGGGCGCGCCGGACAGGGAACTGTCGCGCAGCAGCTTGCGGTAGATATCAATCTCTTCGGTAACACGCAGGCAATAGGGCACCTTGACGATGTAGACCCGGTCCAGGAAGGCCTCGTTATGCTTGTTGTTGCGGAACGTCTGCCACTCGGACTCGTTGGAGTGGGCCAAAATAATGCCGTCGAAAGGCACGGAACCCATGCCCTCCGTGGTGTTGTAGTTGCCTTCCTGGGTAGCGGTCAGCAGCGGGTGCAGTACCTTGATGGGAGCCTTGAACATCTCCACGAATTCCATCAGGCCCTGGTTGGCCTTGCACAGGCCACCGCTGAAGCTGTAGGCGTCCGGGTCATCCTGGGAATAATCCTCCAGCATGCGGATGTTCACCTTGCCGACCAGCGCCGAAATGTCCTGGTTATTGTCATCCCCGGGCTCGGTCTTGGATACGCCGACTTGGTCCAGAACCGACGGGTACATCTTCACTACCCGGAACTGGCTGATATCGCCGCCGTATTCATGCAGGCGTTTCACCGCCCAGGGCGACATGATGGACTTGAGGTAGCGTGGCGGAATGCCGTACTCCTCTTCCAGGATGGCAGCATCTTCCGCCGGGTCGAAAAGGCCCAGGGGCGACTCGTTCACCGGTGAGCCTTTAATGGCATAGAAGGGGACTTTCTGCATCAGCGACTTGAGCTTTTCAGCCAGTGAAGACTTACCGCCACCAACGGGGCCGAGCAGGTAAAGGATCTGTTTCTTCTCTTCCAGGCCCTGTGCGGCATGGCGGAAGAAGGAGACAATGTTCTCAACCGCTTCTTCCATGCCATAGAACTCGGCAAACTCCGGATAGCGCTTGATAACCTTGTTGGAAAAAATACGGGACAGCCGGGAGTCGCGGGATGTATCGACATGCTCCGGCTCACCAATTGCCAACAACATCCGTTCGGCGGCGGTGGCATACGCCGCTGGGTCCTTTTTGCAGATCTCCAGGTATTCCTCAAGAGTGTATTCCTCCTCCTGAGTTGCTTCATACCGGTCTTTGAAGTGCTGCATGATGCTCATAGATGGCCCCTCGCTTGCTCGCTTAATCTGTGAAGAGACTGCTCTCAATTCACTTAAAATCCCCGTTGCTATTGGCTCCGCCTTTCTCGGCGGTGATTATGGTTATGGGTGGAAGTATAGGGAGTACCGGACCGGATTACGCTGTCGCGTTTATGTCGGTCTGGTTACTTTGAGCTTAGTTCAAGCTTCGGGACTTGGACAGGGGGAGATAGGTTAAGGTTCATTAAATTGTGTATCGGAAAGAGGGGCGGATGTATCTGTGCGCGGGGGAAAGTGCAAGGTTCGACTTTCCCCCGGGGCTGGCTGTTACGGATGCTGTCAGAGTTTTCTGAGGCGGAAAACGCTCTCGGTAGCACCGTCCAGGCCCCTGCGTTTGGTGAAGGGGTGGTCTTTGGCCAGGGTGTTCGTCAGGATGTGTTCGATGTCGTAATCGCCAGCGTAAAGTTCCCGGACTTCGTCATCGCTGACATTGAACGGAGGGCCCTTGATCTCGGTGGCGTAATCCAGGGTAATCAGCAGGATCCGGGTGCCTTCCGGGATGATGGCGGTCAGGTGTTCGACGTAATCCTTGCGCATGTGAGGGGGCAGGGCAATCAGTGCGGCACGGTCATAAACCAGGCTGACGTGTTTCAGGTCGTCTGGCACCAGCTGGAAAAAATCCCCACACCAGAGTTCCAGGTCGTCGTGTTTGAATGTGATGAAGGGCTCGCCCGGGTGAACTTTGGCTTTTTCGCCGCCTTCCTCGAAGAAGTCCTTGCAGGCGATTTCACTGAGTTCCACGCCTATGACGGGGTGGCCGCGGTCGTGGAGCCACCACATGTCGTGGGCCTTGCCGCACAGGGGGACGAAGACGGTGCCGGTGCCTTTGCCGGCCAGTTCGGGCCAGTGGTCGTAGAGGTATTTGTTGACGGTGCCCTCGTGGAAGCCAATTTCTTTTTTGGCCCAGCGTTCGTGCCAGAATTCGTGTTCCATTGCTTTCACCTTTCGCTGATTGGCGGATGGGTTCAGTCTAACTTAATCTTGGGGGCTATTGGCTGCTATTGGAAGTCTGGCTTGGTGCGGGGCATCTTCGGGACGATGCGTCACAGACACGCCGTGAACCCATCCCTGGGGGCTCGGCATTGCCATCCATGGCAATGCACGGTCTGTGACACATCGCCCCGAAGATACCTCAAACCCGGGGTGCAAACCTCCACGGGGATCAGCCATAGAACTGACTAAATACTGTTGAAATGGATAAGGACCGACGAATGAAAGCCGTATTTCTGGATGCAGACACACTGGGCAATGATGTGGACCTTTCGCCCATAGAGGCAGTGACGGGGGAGATGACGAAGTACCCGCGAACGTCGCCGGAGCAGGTGCAGGAGCGTATCCGGGGATTTGATACGGTGCTGGTGAACAAGGTGGTGTTGTCGCGGGAGCATTTTGAGGCCTGTCCGGAGCTGAAGACGGTTGCGGTGGTGGCCACGGGGCTGAATAACATTGATCAGGCCGCGGCGAAGGAGTGCGGGGTGCGGGTGATGAATGTGACCAATTACGGGCGTTCCACGGTGGCGCAGCACACCATGGCGCTGATGCTGGCGCTGGCGACGCGGTTGCTGGATTACGACAGGGATGTGCGGGCCGGGCGCTGGGGGCAGAGTTCGATGTTCTGTCTGATGGACCACCCGATTATGGAGCTGGAAGGGCGTACGCTGGGGGTTGTGGGGTACGGCGATCTGGGCCAGGGGGTCGTGGAACGGGCCAAGGCGTTCGGCATGAAGATTCTGCTGGGGGCCCGGCCGGGGCAGCCGGCGGGTGAGGTGGACGGTTTTGCCCGGATTCCCATGGATGAGCTGCTGCCACAGGTGGATGTGCTGTCACTGCATTGCCTGCTGACAGACGAGACACGGCATATGATCGGAGCCCGCGAACTCAAGATGATGAAAAAGGAGGCACTGCTGATCAACACCAGCCGTGGCGGCCTGGTGGACGAACAGGCCCTGGCGGATGCCTTGAGAGCGGGGATCATCGGCGGTGCCGGTTTTGATGTGCTGACGGAGGAACCGCCTCGTAACGGCAATCCCTTGCTGGCGGACGATATTCCCAACCTGATTGTGACGCCGCATTCGGCGTGGGCAAGCCGGGAAGCACGGCAGCGGATTGTGGAGATTACTGCTGGCAATCTGGCCCGTGCGGCGGATTAGGAACAAAAGCCTCGCAAATGTCTGGCAATCGGCCATACTCTGTTGAGAATTGGTATCTGACTGATAACCTGTACAAAACTCTGGCAAACAGGACGTTGTGTGGCTTCTGTTCAATTCAAAGACCGGCTCCAGGCCGCTGAAACCTGGATTCTGGCCAATCCCAACCCGCCGCAAAGCTGGCCATGGACCTGGCTCTACAAAACCGGCCGTACCGCCTACGCGCTGGTGCGGGATATCATTGCCGGTAACCTGACCCTGCATGCCATGAGCCTGGTGTATACCACGCTACTGAGTATCGTACCGTTGCTGGCGTTGAGTTTTTCTGTACTCAAGGCGCTGGGGGTTCACCAGCGCATGGAGCCTTTCCTCTACCAGTTTTTCGAACCCATGGGGCCGCAGGGCATGCAGCTTGCCGAGCAGATTCTGGGCTTCGTGGACAACATGAAGGTCGGGGTGCTCGGTTCGGTGGGCCTGGCACTACTGGTCTACACCGTGATCTCGCTGGTCCAGAAAATCGAGCGCTCCTTCAACATGATCTGGCGGGTGCCGGATATGCGTTCCATGGCCCAGCGTTTCAGCAACTATCTCAGCGTGATCATGATTGGCCCACTGTTGATGGTGTCGGCCATAGGCATCAGCGCCACCATTTTCTCCTCGGCATTCGTGCAGGCGTTGATGGAAGTGGAACCGCTGGGGTCGGCGATTATCTTCGCCACGCGTTTCACGCCTTTCATGCTGGTGGTTTGTGCATTCACCTTTGTGTATGTGTTTATTCCCAACACCAGGGTAAAGCTCCGCTATGCCCTGATAGGTGGCCTGATAGCCGGCATCTCGTGGCAGGCGGCGGGCATGCTGTTCGCCTCTTTTGTCGCGGGTTCCGCCAAGTACGCAGCGATCTATTCCAGTTTCGCCATCGGCATCATCCTGCTGATCTGGCTATACCTGAACTGGATTATCTTGCTGCTGGGTTCAAGTATCGCATTTTATCTGCAGAATCCCGGTGCGGTGGCCAAGCGCAGCCAGGTCAGGATGTCGCCGGAACTGCTTGAAAAAACCGGTCTGGCGCTGATGTGGCTGGTAGCAAAACCTTTCAGTGAAGGGCGGCCTGCTCCCCAGCAGGAGGAAATTGAGCAGAAACTCCGGGTGCCCGGGGAAGTGACCCGGGGAGTCAGCGACAAGCTGATTCGTGCGCGCCTGTTGGCGCTGGCGGGTCGCAACGGTGATTGCCTGGTGCCTGCGCAGTCGCTGGACCGGATTACCATCGGGGGCGTTCTGGACGCTATTCGCCATGATGAGGACCGGGTGGTTGACCGCCTGCCTTACCTGGTTCCCCGGCGCCTTCTGGCCCAGGCACCGGAAGACGAATCCGTTACCTTCGCTGAATTGTTGAGGCAGGAAGAGGAAGAAAGGAACAAAAGCTAGGCGCGGGCTTTGGCGCCAGCTTCCAGAACATCAAGGATGATTCTGCGTACCCGCGTAAACTGCTCACCGGAGATGTGAATGATACGCAGCACATCTTCCTCGGGCATATTGCGCTGGTGTGCATGGCGCAGTACCTCCCGGGTGCCCACGATAATACCGTCGTTCAGCGGGCTGTGAGTCTGCTTTGGCGCGGGGCGCTCTGCCGCCAGTAACTGGGCATGGTACTTGGGCGGAAGGTTCCACTCGTTTGCCAGCAGTTGCGATGTGGCCCACTGGTAGCGGGACAGGGCGGCATGTATCAGTGAAGGGGGTGGTTCCGTCATTCCCGGTTCCAACCGGCAAATCCGCTGCAACTCCCTTCTGAGGGTAATATACGAAAGCGCTGGCAGTAGTCCTGCCATGAAATAGACGCTGGAATCCTGGCCCTGGATTTTGGCAATCAGCTCGGCGCTTCGGGCGCAGGTCAGTCCCCAGCGCCACACCCGCTGGGCAAAAAGCGCTTCCCGGCTGTTTCTTGCCGCCATCATTGGCCGCATGATCGCAGCTGAGATAACGTTGCGAATCCCGTCAAGGCCCAACACAAAAACCGCCTGATCAACGGAATCAATGGTCTGGTCGCCGGGCCTGAAATAGGGGCTGTTGGCAATCTGTAGCAGCTGGTCTGTCAGCGCCGCATCGTTGAGGATGATTTCGGTCAGATGGTTCCGGTCCGATTTGTCATCGGAGAGTGCCCGCATCAGCATTGGCAGGGTCATCGGCTGGCGGGGTAATTCTTCCAGCTCCTGACTGGTAATCCGTTTGTGCAGCGTGTCCAGAATGTCGTCCCATTGCCCGGGTTCTGATCGCAAGGCGGCAGGAGGCGAATCCAGCAGCCAGCAGAACAGATGCTCTTCCAGCTGGTCAACAAGTGCCGGGTCTGTCGCCAGGCTGTCTTCAATTGAACTGGCGGGGTTGAGCAGGCGGGATTCAGGTGCTGACAGGGTTACCGGTTTGTGGGACGTGAATAATCCTGAAATCCAGGAAATGAAGCCTGGCATCCGATGCCTCCGGGAAAGAATAGTCGCCGGGAAATACATACCCGTATGTCCGGAGTATAGAGGCCGGCAGTCATTATGCCCAGCGTAAACTGGCATAGAACCGGAGGTTTTTCTGCATCGGATGTCAGAGAATCGAGCCGCCAAACACAAAGATCAGTTGGCAGATACCGGCTGCGAACCCGAGGAAAGCGCCCACCAGGATCAGTTTGATCTCATCTTCCTGGAAGCAGGGGCGCAGAAGGTCCTGGAACTCCTCTGACGAAAGGGCAATCATGCGTTCAACCATGATGCTCTCCACCGCTCTTGCCCGGTCTGTTTCGAAGACGGGGTTGTTGAACGAGGTTTGGGAGATCTCGATGGCCTTCTGGCCCACCTGGTTCTTCAGGGTGGCGAACCCTGTGGGGCCGAATGCCATCTGGGTCAGGGCCTTGCCCATGCCGGCGGTTTCGTCCACGAGTGGTTTGATGTGTTTCTTGACCATGTTTCGGGCCCGATCGCCTTTCGGGCCTTCCAGAATGGCGTTGATGATGTTTCCTACGGTGAGGATCTCGTGGGTCACGATGTGGCAGAAGGATTCGGCCACTTCCTGCTGGCGTTTGAGGAACAGCCCCTGAAGCCGGAGCGGTCCGATTTTTTTCTCATGCAACGGGCGGAAAATCACGTTCAGCGCAATCCAGTTGGTGGCCCAGCCCACCAGCAGGCCGAAGAAGGGCAGCACCCACCAGTTCTGGTAGAAGTACCAGACGCCCATCTGCACAAGGCCGAACAGGAAGCCGAAGTAGAAGCCGGAGTTGATGATAAAGCGGAATTCCACTTCGCCACATTCGATAAATATGCGGTTCAGCAGCCGTTTGTCTTTTGCCAGCCGTTCGATAACCATGCTTTTTATGTCCAGTAGGGCTTCGATGTTATCCGCGACATCGCCCACCAGGTTGTCCACCAGCTGGGGCGTGGATTTGCGTACCCGGTCGTAGACCATGTTTCTGGCGGAGGCTGGCAGGTTTTCCCAGAAGGTGGGGTATTCCTTGAGCATCAGTTCGTCGACGTATTCTTCGGTGCGGGGTTCGACGGTGTAGATGATGTGGGCGGCGAGTACCTGGGGATCTATCTGCTGGAAGATTTCCTGGACGGTGCCAATCTTGGAGATGGTGGCGTCGACGCTGATGGCGGCCATTTTGCGGGCCTTGGAGGGGATGATGCCTTGCCAGCCCAGCAAGGGGGGCTTGCCTATGAATTCCAGCGGGTAGAAGGTCATTTTGATGGCCAGCCAGTTGGTGGTCCAGCCGATCAGGGCGGCAATAACCGGGATACTGAGGTATTGCCAGAATTCTGGGTTGCTTAGCAGGCTTGTCATCCGGTGTTCGCTTTTTGTGTTCTGGAGTTTGCTGCATTACGGGGAGGCGTTTCCAAAACACGCTCAAGCACATCCATGTGGCGCTTGGGCTCCGCCATCCATGGCTCCGCACAGTTTTGGAAACGCCTCCCCGTAATGCAGCCCCGACTACGAAGCTGTCCTCGACGCTTTTTTCTCGACAAGGATCATGTTGTCAGACAATGCTTCTGTCAATGACTTACCTGCCGGCCTGAGACGGCGGCACGGTCGGAAGTTATCAGCTTCCGATGTCTCCCCAAAGCCACTGACACAGGGCCATAGCCGCCACTGGCGCAGTTTCGGTTCTGAGGACCCGCGGGCCCAGGGCGACCGGCAGGAAGCCGGCGGTTTCGGCGGCGTTGATTTCTTCCGGGCTTAGGCCGCCTTCGGGGCCGATCATCAGGGCGATGCAGGCGGGTTTGGCCAGGGTGTTCAGGGACTGTTCGGTGCGGTGGTGGAGGACCAGGCGCAGGTCGCAGTCACCGGTGTGTTCGAACCAGTCCGCCAGGGGCATCACTGGCAATATCTCGGGCACCCGGGCGCGGCCGCATTGTTCGGCGGCGCTGGTGGCGATGGATTGCCAGTGGCGCAGGCGTTTGTCCTCCCGGTCGCCCCTGAGTTTTACCTCGCAGCGTTCGGTGGTCAGGGGCACGATGCGGGTGACGCCCATTTCCACGGCTTTCTGCACGGCGTAGTCCATGCGGTCGCCCTTGGAGAGGGTCTGGCCCAGGACGATGTCGAGGGGGGATTCGGTGGTGTTTGCCACGGGGCTGCCCACTTCGACCGCAACCCGTTTTTTACCGGATTCGGTGATTATGGCGGGGTAGTCGTTGCCGTCGCCGTTGAACAGCAGCAGGTCCTGCCCCGGCTGCATGCGCAGTACGCGGCCGACGTGTTGCGCTGCGTTGTCGTCCAGTTCGGCGCTGCCCCCCTCGCGGAGGGGGGAGTCTGTGTAGATGCGGGGAATTCGCATGGTGGTTTCTGTCAGTCCCGTACTGCGATTTCGATGCCTTCGGTGGCAACTTGCGCCAGGTGGCGGATCTGTTCTTCGGTGATCACGTAAGGTGGCATAAAATAGACCACGTTACCCAGGGGGCGCAACAGCGACTGGCGGGTAAGCGCATGCTGGTAAACCCGGATGCCGCGGCGTTCCTGCCAGGGGAAGGGTTCTTTGGTGGCCTTGTTCTTTACCATTTCCACCGCCAGGGTCATGCCGTGCTGGCGGATATCGCCGACGTTGGGGTGGTCCGCCAGGTGGGCCACGGAGTCTGCCATGCAGGCGCTCAGGCGCTTGTTGTTCTCGATCACGTTGTCGTTCCGGAAGATGTCCAGGGTGGCCAGGGCCACCGCGCAGCCGATGGGGTTGCCGGTGTAGCTGTGGCTGTGCAGGAAGGCCTTCAGGGTTTCGTAGTCGTCGTAGAAGGCGTTGTAGACGTTATCGGTAGTGAGTACAACAGACAGCGGCAGGTAGCCGGCGGTCAGGCCCTTGGAGAGGCACATGAAGTCCGGGGTGATGCCGGATTGTTCGCAGGCGAACAGGGTACCGGTACGGCCAAAGCCCACGGCGATTTCATCGGCAATCAGGTGAACGCCGTAGCGGTCGCAGGCTTCCCGCAGCCTGGTGTGGTAGACGGGGTGATGCATGCGCATGCCGCCTGCACACTGGATCAGGGGCTCCACCACCACGGCGCAGATTTCATCGTGTTTTTCAGCCAGCAACCTGTCCATGGCTTCAAACTGGCGCAGGGCGTATTCCTCGTCCGTCTCGCCCGGTTCCTTGTTAAAGGCGTCCGGCGACGGCGCGGTGAGCACCTCCATCAGCAACGGCTGGTAGGTGTCCTTGTAGAGGGACACATCGCCAAGCGCCAGGGCGCCCAGGGTTTCCCCGTGATAGCTGTTGCTCAGGTTGACGAAGTTTTTCTTGCCCGGCTTGCCGTGGTTTTTCCAGTAATGGAAGCTCATCTTGAGCGCCGCTTCGATGGCAGAAGAACCATTGTCGGCATAGAAACACTTGTTGAGGCCTTCAGGAGTCACTTCAATAAGGCGCTCGGACAGGTTAACCACCGGCTCATGGGTAAATCCTGCCAGGATGACATGCTCAAGCTGGCCGATCTGTTCCTGGATGGCGGCATTGATCCTGGGGTTGGAGTGGCCGAACAGGTTGACCCACCAGGAGCTTACCGCGTCGATATAGCGGTTGTTCTCGAAATCCTCCAGCCATACACCCTCGCCCCGCTTGATCGGAACCAGTGGCAAAGTACCTTCGTGGTCTTTCATCTGGGTACAGGGATGCCACACGGATTTAAGGCCGCGGGCGACGAGGTCAGCATTGCGCATGATAAATCTCCGTCGGACGCTCAGGTTGTGAATGCTCGGCTGTTAACCTGTGCGGATATTACAGTTAACGGCGGCTGCTGGCCACTATGCCATCTGCCTTTGACTCATGGGCCAATGCCGACCGGCATGGCGGGCTCCAGAATGGCCTGAAACCATTCTGGAGACGACTGATGCAAGTGGAAATTGAGCATCCTTACAATGCCGGCCTGGAGCAGGTGCTGGGGGCTTTTTTCGATGAAGGCCATATCCAGGCGAAGAACGAGCGGCTGGGTTCCCGCAACGTGCGGGTACCGGAACTGACCCGTGACGAACAGTCCGCCAAGGTGGTGGTGGAGCGGGAGATGATGGCGTCCACCGACGTACCGGGCATTCTTTCCAGCTTTCACAAGGAGTGGAATCGGGTGCGCCAGGAAGAACACTGGTTCCGCAAGGACGACGGCGAATGGCACTGTGAATTCCGGGTGCGGATCGAAGGGGTACCGGCGAAGATCAAGGGTAACATGCGCCTTCAGGGCACAGACCAGGCGTGCATCAATTACGTTACCCTGAACGTCCTGTGCGAAGTGCCTTTACTGGGCAAGAAAATTGCGCGGTTTCTGGCGGATGATTCCCATACCAAGATCGAGAAAGAGTACAGGATCACCCGCCAGTTGTTATGAGGTGGAGGGATGGTATTTCTTGAAGTTTTCTGCCTGTTCAAAGATTTCCCTGTAGACCTCATCCCGGTCAATGGGAGGATAGCCATGCTTCCCTAGCAACAGTATGAGGTCCACCTTCAGTTCGGCCTTGATGTCTTCTCGTTGGTTCCAGTCCGTATATTTAATCTTATCGTCCACCACAGCCTTCACCGCTTCAGAAAGGGGGAGAAGCTTCTCTTCGGGGTAGGTGAAGTCATATTTGGCTGCCAGGCCCTTGAGGATGTCGTAAAAGGCTTTGACTTCCAGGTCGATCCCCAGCTCCTTAAAGGAGCCAACTTCATGTTTCAGGGCCTGAATCATGCCCATGTAGCGCTCGATAATCTCGTCGGTGAAATCCTCTACAACCTCTCCCCTCAGCACGTCTGCTTCTTTTCGTTCGTTGTATTTCTCTACCAGCGCCTGAAGCTGCTTCGAGAAGTCGACACCGCGAGCTTTATTGACCCGCTTGAAATCCTCGATGGCCTTCGCCAGCAATTGCTGCAACAGTTTGATTTTGGTGTTGGGCAGCTTGATCTTCTCGATCTTGGCCAGATAGTCATCGTCAAAAATGTTCCGCGCCTCGGCACCATCCTCGCCGAGCCTGAAAATCTCCTCCACGCCATCGGCTTTCAGGGCCTCCGTCATCATCTCCCGCACCTTCGCGTTCATCTGGGCGGTGTCAGGTGCATGGCCTCGGGTCAGTTTGAACACAATGGAGCGAACGGCCAGATAGAAATGAATACGGTCCCGCTCGGCCTGGGTTACACGCTCTGAGCCACTGCAAATGTCATAGGCCGCTTTCAGGCGTTTCACCAAAGCCATAAAGCGTTTTTCGATCTTGTCGGTAAGTTGGGCGAACTCGGCGGCCTGGTTCAGGCAGTTCAGCTGTTGCACCGGGCTACCCTCGTAATACGGGCGGGCATCAAACTTGTGAAACAGTTTGCCAAGCAGGTCCAGGTGGTCTTTCACCACAGTGATCGATTGTTCGATTTCTTCGATGTTCTGCTGGTCGGCCTTGTTGTAGTGGGCCAGGGCAAGGTTCATCTGCTTCTTGATGCCGATGTAGTCCACCACCAGGCCTTTGCGTTTTCCCTCGAATTTGCGGTTGACCCGGGAAATGGTCTGGATCAGGTTGTGGCGCTGAATGGGCTTGTCGATGTAGAGGGTATCCAGGAAAGGCACATCAAAACCGGTGAGCCACATATCCACCACAATGGCGATCTTGAAATTGGACTTGGCGCTCTTGAACTGGCGGTCCAACTCCTTGCGATAGTCCGCTGTGCCGAGCATGTCCCAGAGTGCTTTGGGATCATCCTTGCCCCGGGTCATGATCAGTTTGACCCGCTCCATGGGCTTGATCTCTTTGCGGTTCTTTTCAGAAAGGTTGGCCCCGGGTTCACACATCATCACCTCATTCCACTGGGGCCGAAGCGCAATCAGTTCCTGCCAGAAGTTGTAGGCGATCTCTCGCTTGCTGCACACGAACATCGCCTTGCCTTTAACGGTTGCCCCTTCGTTCACCCGTCGCTCATAGTGGTGCACAAAGTCTTTCGCCAGAGCTCGCAAACGGTCCGGATCACCCAGAATCACACTCATGTTGGCGCTGGCTTTCTTGCTTTCTTCGATCTGGTAGTCGCTGGCGCCGTCTTCCGCACACTGGTCGTAGTAGGCCTCGATTTCCTGCAATTTTTCATTGTCGAGAATCACCCGGGCGGCCCGGCCTTCATACACAATGGGTACGGTGATTTCGTCCTTCACCGATTCGGTCATGGTGTAGCTGTCCACCACCTCGCCAAAGACATCCAGGGTGGCGTCAACGGGGGTGCCGGTGAAGCCGACATAGGTGGCGTTTGGCAATGAATCGTGCAGGTATTTGGCAAAGCCGAAGGTACGCCTGACACCGTTCTCCGTTACCCGGATCTTCTGGTCCAGGTTGATCTGGCTGCGGTGGGCCTCATCGGAAATGCAGATCACGTTGTAGCGATCTGTGAGCAGTTCGGTGTCTTCCGTGAACTTGTGAATCGTGGTCAGAAAAACCCCGCCACTGGTGCGCCCCTTCAGCAGTTCCCGCAAATGACTGCGGCTTTCCACACTGATCACCGTCTGGTCACCGATGTATTCCTTGGCGTTGGTGAACTGGCCCGAGAGCTGGTCGTCCAGATCGGTTCTGTCCGTGATCAGCACAATGGTGGGGCTTTCAAAATCCACGCTTTTCATCAGTAGGCGGGTGAGAAACAGCATGGTAAAGCTCTTGCCGCAGCCGGTGGCCCCGAAATAGGTGCCGCCTTTGCCGTCACCCTCCGGCTTACGGTGCTCCAGAATGTTCTGGAACAGCTTGCCGGCGGCATAGAACTGCGGGTACCGGCAAACGATTTTCTCTTCCCGGTGGGATTTGTCCGGGAAGTAGATGAAATGCCGGATGACGTCGCGCAGCCGGTTGTGGTCGAACAACCCCTGAATCATCGTGTGCAGCGCATTGATGCCATCCTGCTCGATGGATTCGTTACCGGTCACCTTGCGCCAGGTATAAAAGTACTCGTAGGGCGCGAACAGTGAGCCAAGGCGAGAGTTAACACCATCGCTGATCACACACAGCGCGTTGTACTTCATCAGTTCCGGAATATCACGAGCGTAACGAACGGTGAGCTGCTTCCAGGCATCGTGGATGGTGGCGTTCTCACGGGTTGCGCTCTTGAACTCGAACACCACCAGCGGCAGACCGTTGATGTAGAGAATGGCATCGGGAATGCGCTTCTCCAGCCCTTCAATCTCCAATTGGTTGACCACCCGATAGATATTGCCGCCGGTATGGTAGCCCTCACCATCGTCCGCGACGAACGTGTCCACATCTCCAGGCTCTGGCTGGCGCTGTTCAGGCAGCCCTGCGTAGTCCAGCAACTGAATGTAGAGGTCTTTTTGCGTGTGATCTTCCCGTTTCAGCAAAAAGCCGTCGGCCACCCATTTGTGAATGGTTTTATTGGAGGAATAAAGGTCAGCAGCAGAAAGCGTGTCCAGCCGGTGGATGATCGTGGTGATTTCATGGTCGGTGATGCCGTCGGAGGCGTATCGGCAGGCCAGAAAAGAACGCAGGTCGTCACGGATCAGAACATCGCTGGGGGATCGGGAAAGGGAAGGGCCGGGTGTATACGGAAACCCCTGCTCACCTAGCAGGGTGATGATAGCCTGTTCCAGTTTGTCCTCGGTGAACTTGGGCATTCCCTATCCTTACTGCGCGATCTGGCGTCCCGGGGTGGCTTATCCGTAGGATTTATTAGCATGTTACCGGATTGTAGTCATTTTTTGCCTGCTCGACGGTATCACATTGTGAGATCGGGTAATTTGGCCTCTCAACTGTTTGTGTATAGGATAAGGCGAAGCCTCCTGGAAGCTAGGAATGCTCCCATCGGCATACTGGTACAAGGCCCACGTAAAAAGCGCAGTTTCAGACAGGGAAGTAATAAATGTCATCACAGATCCGAAGGGGTGACTGGGTGAGACGCGGGGAAAAGGCGGCTTCTCTGGATCGCCTCGAAGCCTATTTTGTGGGCACCGGTTACACCCCCCATCGCCACGACACCTATGCAATCGGCCATACACTTTCGGGAGTTCACAACTTCCGCTATCGGGGAAGTTTGCGAAATAGTCTTCCCGGCGGAACGATTGCCATTTATCCCGACGAACTCCACGACGGAGAGGCGGGAACTGATGAAGGCTTCAGATACCGAATAATGTACGTCGAACCCGCCTTGCTTCAAGAGGTGTTGGGCGGAAGGCCCTTGCCTTATATTCCAGGTGGGCTTTCTCAGGATCCACGCTTGATGGCCGCCTCCAGTGCGCTTCTGCAGAATTTGGATCAACCCTTGGATTACCTGGAGGAAGCGGACTGCATATTCGATCTGGCGCAAGCATTGGCTGCAGCCGCAGGTAATCCCATGAAACGCAAGAAGCTGAATATTGCCGCTGCTCAGCGGGCTAGAGAATTTATGCATGACTCATTGAACGCAGCAATCACAATGGATGAACTCGAGGCTGTTACTGGCCGGGATCGCTGGGGGCTCGCCAGGGACTTCCGCAGCCTTTTTGGTACAAGCCCCTACCGCTACTTAACCATGCGCCGGCTGGATAAAGCTCGTGAACTGATGCAGTGCGGTTCATCGCTTGCAGAAGTTGCCGTTACGGTTGGTTTTAGTGATCAGAGCCATTTTACCAATCACTTCACGCGGGCCTACGGCATAACCCCGGCTCGGTGGCTCAGAATGCTTCGCTGAACCAACGCAGAATTCTGTGATCCTCTCCTCATTTCAAAACCCCTTTTCTGCACGATCTTTCAAGATTATGGCCCGCACTCAGTTCTATGCTGGCAACTGAATAGCCGGATGCCTTGAACTTTTTAACATTGATTATGTTGGGCCTGGCACAAGGATTTGTGCTCAAAAAGAGCGCAAATAAGAGCACGGAGATAGTTCTGTGCTTAGTGCAAATCCATAAAGAAAAGGAAAGTGACTATGAACCAGAATATTTCAACGATCGGTGGAACTGTCGGCGGCACTGTTGGAGGAACAGTGGGTGGCACGGTTGGCGGTACTGTTGGAGGAACCGTAGGTGGAACAGTCGGCGGTACAGTTGGAGCTTCACTCGGCTCAACCAAGTTGAAAACCAAACTGACCAAGTAATCACCATTGGTACTCGAGGTAGCGTATGTGAATGCGTTACCTCGTTATTTAAAAGCTGGAAATTGGTTAGGTATTGATATGGCTAATAGTCGCTATGCGCTTTCAAAGGATGTCATTTTAAACAAGGTAGGTGATCGCTATGCTGCATACCACAGGCAGCTTGGTGGACTATGCTTTTTGGATGGCAACAGTAAAAAATTACTGGAAAGTTTCTCAGCTCCGAAATATTTATCAAATGACTTCATGGATATAGAAGCAAGTGACCGCTCTGAGGAGTTGATACAGCAACTCATTGCGCGACGGTTGATTGTGAAGAATGGGAGCGAGACTGAAAGTAAAGAAGACGTCTGGCCCGCCGTTGAAAAGAAGATCAACGTTATTCAGCTAATACTCGCTAATGCTTGCAATTTTGGTTGTACCTATTGTTTTGAAGGTGTTCAGGGGAAAGAGCTTTCTGCAGAGGATGATTTTAATCGGGTAGACGAATCCAGAATAATTGCCAGAGAAGGCATAAAAGTAAATATCGAAGACTCCATCTACGCGTCCAAGGAGCGCTTGGAGCATCAGTATGATCCTAAAAATCGAGCAATGAAGCCGGGAGATGGCGTTTCCTATGTGGAATCTTCATTGGCCGTTGCAAAGTCTGCTGGCGTCAGAGAGGTGATGGTCCAATTCTTTGGCGGCGAGCCGCTGTTGAACTGGCGAACAGTGAAGGCGGTTCTTGAGCACTTTGGCAATGGCGAAAATCACGACATAATAATAAATTATTCCACGGTTACTAATGGTTCTCTAATAACAAAAGAAGTTTCGGAAACGTTCTCAAAATATAATGTTGCTGTTTGTGTGAGTTTTGATTCTCCAACGAGTCCGAACCGTCCTCTCAAAAACGGAGATGACAGCACTCCTGTTGTAATGGACGGGTTCAGAATGTTGAGAAAGTACAACAACCGTGTAGCGATCAATTCGGCTTTGACCTCAGACACATGGAATGACTTCAATGAATCAATTGTGGATCTGGCTGTTGACGTTGGGGCACGTGAAATAGGAGTCGTTGTAGACTTTGACCCCACATTTTATTCCGAGTTTGGTACGCAAAATATTGTAGACCGCCTTTGGCGGGTAGTTGAGTACGGACGATCTCGGGGCGTCGTTCTGACAGGGTACTGGCACCAGATCTTCCAGGTGATGCTGGGGTTTGACGTAGTTGCTGACCGAGGGTTTAAAAACTGCTCAGCGAAAGGTGCGCAATTTAGCATTGAGCCAAACGGGTCCGTATTTTCATGTAAGGCGGGCTCCACTCTGCTGGGAAATATATCCGATGAGGAGCGAATTCTGGATTCGGAGGAGTATCTCAGCCACGCACGGTTGCGGCGTAACAACCCCGAGTTTTGTAAAGGCTGTGAAATTGAAGGATTCTGTGGCGGGCTTTGCTTAGGGCCTCTGGAGAAAAAGTACGACGCGGTTGATGTAGTTGAACCTGCTGCCTGTGAGTTTTATAGGGGTATCACCAAGAAACACATCGAGTCATTGAAGCCACACGAGATTGCGACTTTTGATCTTGAAGAAAGGGCAGCGGAGGCCTAATCATGAACATGTCGTTAACCAAGCCTGATTTGAAATTTGCAAATGACCAGTACGTGAATAATGGTTTTTGTGTTGTAAAAACCCCTGCACTGTCTCATGAAATCATAGCCTCTTTTGACGAGCTTCCCAGAGACTGTCACAGCATGGGGCGACTGAGAAAAATAAGATTGTCACAGTATTTTGGATACTTCGAGGAAGGTGAGTGGATATTCGGATTGCTTCCGAAGAGGCGTTACATTCAATCTCCCGAATATATAAAGCTGAAAGAAGCAGGTGGCGTTCTGAGATACAGAGAGCAGTTAACGATAGATCCTTCGCCACTGATGTCTTGCATTATGCAGGAGTTACCCGTGGATACGGGGCAAATCTTCCACCTGAATGTTAATCAGATCCGGGTCATTGCCAATGAGGAGTATCGTGGGGTTACGGTGCCCGAGGGCCCCCATAGAGATGGCCATCAATTTAGCGTGATTGCTGTTGCCGCCAGAGAGAACGTTGTAGGGGGTGAGACTCAAGTAATTAATCCCAACACAGGTAAAGTGGTTTTCAGGCATGAGCTAAAGGAGAACGAAGCGATCATTATTGATGATGAGCAGTACGTTCATTACGCAACAAATATTGAGCCTGAAGAGGGGAGCACCGGTTATCGCGATATCTGGGTTGTCGAAATCAATAAATGGGAAAATCGGGCGTACGGACCTGCTCATGAGAAACGAGCAAGAGGCTTGGAGCTATGCTGAGCGATTGTAGGCCGGGTGGAATGCGTGAGCGTTAGCTGTGAGGGGGCAAAAGGAACACTGGGGGAGCCCCGTGTTCTATCCCGAGTCGTGCCGCCAGCGTTAGCAGTGGCTCCAGTCAGCATGCTGTTTGGTTTTATAGCGAACCAAGCTGACTGGAGCATTCTGGACGTGCTACTTGTAAGCGTACTTGGCTTCTCAGGAAGCGGGCAGTTTGCGGTGTTGCCGCTCTCCCAGTCCGGCTCGGGGTTTTTAACCATGCTCTTCGTCACTGCTTCTATAAACAGCCGTTATTTTCCGATTGCTTACGTCTCCTCTGGCAGACTACCGCATAGAAAAGTGAGCCGATACCTTACGGCTCACATGTTAGGGGATGAAGCCTATGCAACCGAAAGTCCAAAGGACGGCCCTCAGACTGTTTTCTTGATCCGGAGCATCATTTTTATCACATGGGTTCTGTCAGCGTTGCTAGGGGCGGCGTTGGGGCAATCCCTTCATCTTCCCTGGCTTGGGGATAATGTCAATCTGGGGTTTTCGGCCAGCGCAGTGCTGGTATTTCTTTCGGTAAGCCAGCTCAGGTTGCGGATATTTGTCGATGACCGGTTTTCCGCATCCCGGGTGGGAGCAGTAGTCCTCTGTCTGGCTGTTGCTTTGGTGCTGATATATTCGCTGGGACCGGTCTACTTTTGGGTGCCTGGCATCATCGTGACGTCAATCCTGCTCGCCAGGGCCAGGCTATGAATAACGCTGCAACCCTGGCTATTCTCGCGCTGTTTGCAACCAGTTTAATAGTCAGGGTTTTACCGGTGTTACTACGGTTTGAGCTTGCCCCATCCTGGAAGGTTTATGTGGAGCAGGCGGTTCCGTCAGCGGTCTTCATCAATTTTGTTGTCTATATTTTCTACAGCGAATTGGCCCAGGAGCCTCTCGCAGCGACGATTTCTTTAGCCATCGTGGCCACTGTTGCCTTGCTGACGTCAATGGGGCTGCTGATCTCAGCATTGATTGCTGCTGTCAGTTATTACTCGCTTGTTTATTTCATGCCATTTTGAGCCCGACGACGAGCCCTGCTTGAGTTAAATCGGCAGAGCCTCGGGCGTATGGCCTCGCTGATTTGCGCCATAATCCGGTTGATACCTCGCATTGAGAATGTCAGGAAGGAGAATCTGTGGTTTAGCATTGTTCCAACAATCCCAGCATCGCCCGCTTTGGCCAGACACAGCCTTTCACGCCCTTTACCGTGCAGGGCCGCTCCGCCAACCAGGCACCGGTGCTGTGCGGAGCCAGATCGTTGATCGAGAGATTGTCATACCAGATCTGATGCTCCAGATCCTGCTTCATCTGATTCATGGTGGCCTGCACTGATCGGTCGCATTGCGAGTCGCAAACCAGGTGCGAGAGCGCGTTTGCCGCGGCATCCATGTGCGCGCTATCGGCACCGGACTTGAGCAGGATGTTCATCAGAGCATCCTGGAACCACCAGTCCAGCTGCGCGAAATCCGGTTTTGTCAGGCAAGTCGCCAGCACCGGGAAACGAGTGGTGTCATGAACAAACAACACACAGTTGCGGCGCTGAATGGTGACCAGGTTGGCGTGCCAGCCACTAAGAAGGCTCTCGGCCTCATCGTTGGCGGCATACGGGAGTATTGCTTTTCTCTTAAGTCGATCGGAAGGATCCAGGGGCAGTTTTGCCAAGAGCTTTTGAGTGCAGTGGAGGCGGATCATGGATTTCTGGTTTCCAGCTCTGTTGACACCGTTTGGCGACCAGCTTCGATTTGCGATGAAATAAGATAGTTATCATTTTTCATGTGGTTATGAGTCACGGGCCACCGCTTTACAATGAGTGATGAAATGCACTCACAGAGCTATTCGCACTTTCTCAAGAAGAGAATATGGGATACGGTTGAATTGTATCAATGAGTCCTTTGATTCCATGTATTGTGGTCACCACCAAGTAAAAAGGGAATTTCACACCTGTGTCGAGCGTCCAGCTGCCTGAAGTCGAGATAGTCGAGGTTATGCGTCGCTCAGAGCATGGAATGACGCGGCCTTTTATCTGCAGAGGGGATGATGGCAATGTCTATTTCGTCAAAGGCTTTGGCGCGGGCCGGGACAGCCAGATCAAGGAATGGATCGCGGGCAATCTTGCACTGATCTTTGGCATTCCGCTGGCGCCCTTCAGAATTGTGTCTGTCTCCGATGAGTTAGCCGAGTTAATGACGGCAAATGATGCTGCCGATCTCGGCTCAGGCCCTGCGTTTGGGTCGCAAGAGCAGATAGTGACGGAACTGGCGTTTTCGCAGGTGAGTGAAGTACCCGTTGAGCTGCGAACAGCAGTCCTTGTATTTGATTGGTGGATTTTGAATGTGGATCGCATGCTGACTGAGAACAGTGGTAATCCGAATCTCTTTTGGGAGCCGGATGCGCAGCGCCTCGTGGTTATTGATCACAATCAGTCATTTGACCCAGAATTCGATGCTGACGATTTCCTTCGGTACCATGCCTTCAAGGACAGTGCGCCGGTCGTATTCGATGACTTGATCGAGCGGCAGCACTATACTGAAAGGATGGAACAGGCCTTGACGGAGTGGGATAATATCGTCCAGGCCATCCCCGAAGAGTGGTTTTACAGAGATCCGGAAATGACGATGAAGCTGGATTTTGATCCGGATTCATTCCTGAAACACTTACAGCGTTTTCGTAGTGAAAACTTTTGGAACTGGAAATGACCAGGCTAGCTTGCCAATACGCCATCGTGCGGTTTATGCCTTATATCGAGACGGGCGAGTTCGCCAACGTCGGTATTTTACTGTGGGCGCCGAAAACTCGCTACCTGGGCTTTAAACTTCTTCGGAAAAAACATGCCCGTATCACCCAGTTTTTTGAGGAGCTGGACAGAGGGCTATATCTGAAAACCATGGCGAATCTGGAGGTTGAGCTGCACAGAGTGCAGGCGATGCTGAAGGAGCAGATCAGCGAGTTTGGTGACAACGACCGGGAATATGGATTCCATAAAGGCCTGTTTCAGGAGCTGATCCGACCCCGTGAGACCATTGTGCGGTTCAGCGAGCAGCGGGTAGTTCTGGCGGAGAATCCGGAGCATGCCTTAGCTGAACTCTATAAATTTTACGTTGGCAGGAACTTCGTCACCAGGGAGTATCAGGAAACCATTCTTGAGAAGGGTGTAAAGAAACTCCTCGAACAGCGAGATCTGGCTCGGCGTTTTACAAAACGCCGAATCGAAGATCAGCTTTATGGTGTTACCTTCCCATTTGTTGAACAAAAGGATGGTGACGCCATCAAGGTTATCAAGCCGTTGTTCTTGGGACAGACCGATTCTACTGCAATCATTGAACACGGCGACCGGTGGAAGCTGAAAGTCGACCAGTTGCGTAAGCGGCACCTGCTTAAAGGCCCGGTGTTATTCCCGGTGAAAGGCCCGGAACCCGGCCAAGCTCGTGATATTCGACGGGAGGCTTTCGAGGAGACCGTTACTAACCTGGCGGGCGACGGTATTGAGGTAACTCTCCACACTGACGAAGGCAGAATCCTCGACTTTGCCGCTCACTAACTATCCAGCTCGCAACGGGCAGTTAATACACGTTCCGGAATCTCTCAGCCATCTCTCCAACGCGATGCATGACGTTGTTATCCCGAGCGAGTCGATGAGCGTCGGGCTCCAGGATAGCGATCAGCAGATAGTGATCGTCGTTCATTGCTCCCGGACAATAGAGCAAGTGGCAGTCGCTGGTCATCTGGAATTGCATTGCCCTGACAGGCCAATTCGATTCAGCGTCCTTCAGGTGAATGTGCTGAACTTCCTCTTCCCGAACGATCTTGAGCGTTACATCACTGTCGTAGGCTACATCACGTCCAAAATTTTCGGGGCGGCGTCCTGTCGACTTGTATTCCCTGAAGTCTTCCACCAGATCCTTTAGTTGTCCTTCCGGCATCGAATCCTCGATGATTTTGGACGTGAATACCGCTACCACCGGGTGAATTCCTCCAGATCCTCAGGCTTGGCCTCTTCCAGGGCTTTGGCGCCGCGCTTGCAGTACTCAGCCAGCTCGGCCCCGGATGGCCGGAAACGGCCACGAAACGCACGGGCTGCTTCCTTGTCGCCAATCAGCTTCATCATTTCTTCGAAGAGTTCAGCGCCAATCATGTAGCCCGCAGGCTTGTTGTGGTTCAGAACGGCAACCGGTTGATCGCCAAAATACTGCGCAGGATTGTTGCGTAACGCAGAGATGCTTACGGATTTCTCCGCCAGGATGGCGCGAGTTTCCATGACGAACCCTCTCTCAAAATAATTAAGGCAATTTTAATCAAATAAATGCACAAAATATTGTGTTCATTAATAGACACAATAATGCCGAATTTGGGATTTGTCAAAATACGATTAGCGGGCCGAGCTGCGTTTTTCGGTTCGGTTTCACCGGCGTGAAATGTGCTCTATTTTAGAGTGCTTCCGCGACTTCCTGCTCCGCCTCTGGAATCCGCAGTTCGCCGGAGAGGAGTTTGGGGAGGAGGGTGTCTCGCAAGTCCATGAGCGCACGACTTTCATCTCGTAATGATTTACACCGGGCGAAGATGACATCGATATGCACAGCAAACTGGTCTACGGCTCCTTTCGGTGGAACGGTTAATTTTCTCGCGTAAACGACATTCCTATTGACTCCGGGAACAGCAGAATCCGCGCCCATAGATTTAATGTCTACTAGCTGAAAAGCCTGATATACCCAGTGAAGTGGAAGATGTGACTTGTTAACAACATAGAATACGGTATCAATGGGGAAGCAATCCTCTTCCACCCAATACAGCGAGCCGACCGTGCCTTTTCTCCCGACAATAACACTCGGCCCCTAGACTAGATGGGTGTTGTGGTATCCCGATAAACCGCCGGAACCATAAACAGGCACATTTCCTTCCTTACGCTTGGTTGCTGGTAAAGATTTCCCATAGGCGAGTTCGATTAAAGAGCCGATGGGATTTACTTCCCACCCCTCCGGCACCCACCCCATTTCCTCCGTCAGCACAAACCGGTCCGGGAACTGCTGGCGGATGTGGTCGGGCAGGGGCTTGCGCTGGTCGCCGAGGGCGGTTCTGGCGTCGGCGCGGGCTTTGAGTTCCTCGGGGATGGGGTTGCCGGCGGCCAGGGCGTTGTCGATCACCGGGTCGAAGTCCACGAACCAGCTTTTGAACAGGGCCTGGGCCATGGATTCGAGGGTGGTGTTGATTTGGTGGTTCAGGGAGATTTTTTCGTCCAGTCCGCTAAGGAGTGCGGCGATTTGTCTTTGCGAAGTCAAGTCTGGCAGAGGTATAGGGAGAGTCTTCAACGTCGCAATGTTGGTATATCCTTGAACGGATCCCCCCTTGTAGGCTGCGACCGTTCGCTTGAAAGTTTCGCTGGTGATTACGTAGTAGAGAAAATCTGAATCTAGAATATCTGGATTTGGTCGCAGGATGGCAACGGAGCTGGAGATTCCAAAATAATCATCATGCCTATAGCGGTAAGCATTCCCGAATGTTCCGATTATTCCGGTTAGAACATCACCATTGCGCAATCTCCGCTGGGATTTTTTGGTATCAGTGAAGAGTCGATTAAAATCCTCCTGGGAGATGTAATCAGCGTTATCGAGCTTAATTTGTCCTTGGCCGAAATTCTTCGAGGTCAGGTAGAGGACACCTCGTTTTTGTCGCTCAACTTTTGCGTGTGCACCATCAGTGATGTAACAGGTTTTCCCCAGTGATGAAGTTGGCCACTCACTGCCCATAACCCAACTCCTCCAAATTCCCCCGGATCACCTTATCCAACTTCTCCCCCTCAGCCATCTGCCGATACAGCATCTGGCTCAGCTCCGCCATCTTCACCTCAAACGGCACGCCGTCATCCTCAATCTCCGCAGCGCCCACGTAGCGGCCGGGGGTGAGCACATAATCATTGGCCTTGATGTCGTCGAGGGTGACGGCTTTGCAGAAGCCCGGCACGTCCTCGTAGTCGCCATCCTTCGCCTCGCCGCGCCAGGCGTGGTAGGTGCGGGCGACGTGGGCAACATCGTCTGGGGTGAGTTCCTTGTGCACGCGGCTGATCATGCTGCCCATGTTGCGGGCGTCGATGAACAGGGTTTCGCCTTCCCGGTTGCGGTGGTTGCTGTCGCTGTGGCCGGGGATAGTCTGGGCCTTTTTGTTTTTGGTGAGGAACCACAGGCACACGGGTATCTGGGTGGTGTAGAACAACTGGCCGGGCAGGGCGATCATGCAGTCCACCAGGTCGTTCTCGATGATCTTCTGGCGGATGGCGCCTTCGCCCTTGGTGTTGGTGGACATGGAGCCGTTGGCCATCACGAACCCGGCGGTGCCGTGTTCGGACAGTTTGGCAATCATGTGCAGAATCCAGGCGTAGTTGGCGTTGCCGGTGGGCGGTACCTCATAGCCGGCCCAGCGGGGGTCGTCGGTGAGTTCGTCGCTTGCGCGCCACTGGTCCATGTTGAAGGGCGGGTTGGCCATGATGAAGTCCGCCTTCAGGTCCGGGTGCTGGTCCTTGAAGAAGCTGTCTGCGGGCACATCCCCCAGGTTGCCGGCAATGCCACGAATGGCGAGGTTCATCTTGGCCAGTTTGTAGGTGGTGGCGGTGTACTCCTGGCCGTAGATGGAGATGTCTTTCTGGTTGCCCTGGTGGCTTTCCACGAACTTGATGGACTGCACGAACATGCCGCCGGAACCACAACACGGATCGTAGATCTTGCCCTGGAACGGCTCGATCATTTCGGCCAGCAGGTTGACGATGCACTTGGGAGTGTAGAACTCGCCGCCGCCCTTGCCTTCGGTGGCGGCGAACTTGCCGAGGAAGTATTCGTACACCCGGCCGACGACGTCCTGCTCCCGGTCTTCCACCGTGTCGATGTTGTCGATGGAATCAATCAGCGCCGCCAGTTTGCTGGCGTCGATGCCCAGGCGGGAGAAATAGTTGTCCGGCAGGGCACCGCGCAGGGATTTGTTGGTTTTCTCGATGGTGGACAGCGCCGTATCGATCTTCAGGGCGATGTCGTCCTGCTTGGCGTTCTTCTGGATAAAATTCCAGCGCGCTTCCGGCGGCAGGTAGAACACGTTTTTCATGGCGTAGAACTCCACCATGTCCACGTAGCTGCCCTGGCCTTCATCAATCAGCGCCTGTTTGCGCTCCTCGAATTTGTCGCTGACAAATTTCAGGAAGATCAGGCTGAGTACTACGTGCTTGTACTCGGAGGATTCCACCGTGCCGCGCAGTTTGTCGGCGGTATCCCAGAGGGTTTGTTCGAAGCTTTTGGTGGTTTTTTTACTTGGGGCTTTGGCCATGGAGAATACTGCATCCTGTGCCGGCGGTGACACTGCGGGCCGCCGGTTGGTTGATCGGTTTGGAGGGCATTGTTGCGGTTTGGCGGAAGGCATTCAAGAAAAAGCCCCCGGTTTCGGGGGCTGCGTTTTACTCAGTGCGCCAACACCCGGCTCAGGAACGCCTGGGTGCGTTCGTTCTGCGGGTTGTCGAACACATCCGCCGGCTTGCCTTCCTCGACAATCTTGCCTTCGTGGATGTAGATCACCCGGTCGGCCACTTCCCGGGCGAAGCCCATTTCGTGGGTGACCACCATCATGGTCATGCCTTCCTTGGCCAGTTCCCGCATGACGTCCAGCACTTCGCCGATCATTTCCGGGTCCAGGGCGGAGGTGGGTTCGTCGAACAACATCAGCCGCGGTTCCATGGCCAGGGAACGGGCGATGGCCACCCGCTGCTGCTGGCCACCGGACAGCTGGCTGGGGTATTTGTCCGCCTGATTACCGATACCCACGCGGTTAAGCAGCCGTTCGGCGGTAGCGTTGGCGATCACTTCCGGTTCTTGTTTGACCTTCATGGGGGCCAGCATGATGTTCTTTTTCACCGTCAGGTGTGGGAACAGGTTGAACTGCTGGAATACCATTCCCACTTCCTTGCGGATGGTAAACAGAGTCTGCTGGTCAGTGCCGTTGGTGGCCATAGGTTGGCCGTCCACTTCCAGGGTGCCACCCTGAAACGGCTCCAGGCCATTGATGCAGCGAATGAGGGTGGATTTCCCCGAGCCGCTGGCGCCGATAATGACCACTACTTCGCCCTGGGTCACCGTGAGATCGACTTCTTTCAGCACATGGAGGTCGCCGAAGTATTTGTTCAGCCCGGCCATGCGCACAATCGGGGTTTCCGATATTGGGTTTTCTGGGGTTTTTGACATGAGCCTTGCTCTCCTCAGACCGAAACCAGCCCGCGCCGCTCAATAACGCGAAGCAGCAGCGACAGGGACAGGGTTATCATCAGGTAAAGCACCGCAATGGCAAAGTAGACTTCGAAGGCGGTGAAGGTGTTGGCAATGTAGACCTGGCCCTGCCGTACCAGTTCACCCACCCCGATGACGGAGAACAGGGAGGTGTCCTTGATGCTGACAATGGCCTGGTTACCCAGCGGTGGAATCATGCGCCGGAACGCCTGGGGCCAGACAATGCTCCAGAAGGTCTGCCTGCGGGAGAGGCCAAGGGACAGGCCTGCCTCGGTCTGGCCGCGGTCGATGGACTGGACGCCACCCCGGACCACTTCCGAAATATAGGCGCCTGAGTTGAGCGCGATTGCCGCGATGCCGGCCACCAGGGGGTTTACGGAGGTGCCGATGATGTCCGGCAGGCCGTAGAAGATAAACAGTACCTGTACCAGTATGGGGGTGCCGCGGAAAATCTCGATATAGGCGGTGGCCGGCCAGCTCAGAAGGCGGTTTTTGTTGATGCTGAGGAGTCCAAAGATAATGCCCAGGACAAACCCGATGGCGAGGCCGCCGAAGGAGATCATTAGTGTGTAGGGAAGCCCTTCCAGCAGGTGGGGAATCGACTTGAACATCGCTTCCCAGTCAAACTCGAATTCAAACTCCACGGTGGAATCTCCGTTTAAGAAGGACAGAAAAACGCCAGCGAGCGTCTTGACCGCTGGCTGGCGTCGTTGGTTCGGGTAGTGACGGCTTAATCAGCCTTTTCGCCGAACCACTCCTCGTGGATTTCGTCGTAGGTGCCGTCGTCCTTCATCTCCTTGAGGGCTTCGTTGACTTTTTCTACCCATTCGCTGCCCTCCTTGAGTGCGATACCGTACTGTTGGCCCTCGTACAGGTCACCAACGGTTTTCACCCTGCCTTCACCCTTGGTGCTGGCGAAATAGCCGACGTTGGGGGCATCGTAGAACACCGCGTCCACACTGCCGGACATCAGCGCCATGTACATGTCTGAGCTGCCCGGATACGGCGTGACGTCATCATTCTCTTCCAGATTCTTTTTCAGGTAGTCGTAGCTGGTGCTACCGGTCTTGGTGCCGACCTTCTTGCCCTCGAGGTCGTCGAATTCCTTGATGTCGTCATTATCCTTGCTCACCAGGATGCGCAGACCAGAATCGTAGTAGGGGTCGGAGAAATCGACGACTTCCTCGCGCTTCTCGGTGATGGTGATGCCCGCAATGGCCAGGTCGACGTTGCCACTCTGTAGGGCGGGGATGATGCCGTTGAAATCCATGGTCTTGAGGTCGTACTCGAAGCCGGCACGCTCGGCGACCTCTGCCAGGATATCCATGTCAAAACCAACCATTTCCCCTTCGTCATTCTGCATTTCAAACGGAACGAAACTGGGATCGGTGACTGCCTTGAGAGTTTCGGCCTGGAGGCCGGTACTGGCGACAGATACAACGAGAGCGGTACCAAGTGTTTTAAACCATGAGGTTTTCATACAGTCTCCTATACTGTGATTTATACTTGCAACGTCTCTGACTATAGACCATCACGGCATAATTTCATCAAAACGAAATCTTGTCCCGGTTGTCCAGCCCGAGATTGTGCCAGATCCGCAGGCTGGGCTCTGCCTGGTTGAGGGTGTAGAAATGCAGCCCCGGGGCACCAGATGCCAGTAGCCGTTCGCACATTTCAGAGACCACTTCCTCGCCAAATTTCCGGATACTGTCGCTGTCATCGCCGTAGGCTTCCAGCTGTTTGCGGATCCAGCGGGGGATTTCCGCGCCGCACATATCCGAGAAGCGGGTCAGGTTGGAGAAGTTGACGATGGGCATGATGCCCGGCACCACCGGAATGGTAACGCCCATCTTTTCCAGCCGGTCAATAAAGTAGAAGTAGCTGTCCGCATTGAAGAAGTACTGGGTGATGGCGCTGTTGGCGCCGGCTTCCACCTTGCGGGCGAAGTTCTTCAGATCGTCTTCGGCAGTGCGGGCTTGCGGATGAAACTCCGGGTAGGCCGCCACTTCAAGGTTGAAGGTATCGCCGCTGTGCTCGCGGATGAAGCTCACCAACTCATTGGCATAGCGCAGCTCACCGGCGGCCCCCATACCTGAAGGCATGTCCCCCCGCAGGGCAACGATCCGATTGACCCCGTTTTCACGATAAATATCCAGCAGTTCCGCAATGCCGTCGCGGGTGGCTCCCACGCAGGACAGGTGCGGCGCAGTGGATACACCCCGTTTGTGCAGGTCCAGCACCGTCTGCACGGTGCGGTCCCGGGTGGAGCCGCCGGCACCGAAGGTGACCGAGAAAAAATCCGGATCAACCTCCGCCAGCTGATTCCGCACGCCCTGCAACTTCTCCCAGCCCTTGTCGGTCTTGGGCGGGAAAAACTCAAAGCTGAAGCGGCGTTTGAACTGTTTCTGGGTTTCCATTCTGCTACCTGATCAGTACTTGTAGGTTTCAGGTTTGTACGGGCCTTCGACCGGTACACCAATGTATTTCGCCTGCTCCGGGGTCATTTTGGTGATCACGCCACCAAAACCTTCCACCATGGCGCGGGCGACTTCCTCGTCCAGCTCCTTCGGCAGCACCTGAACATAGACACCCTTGGCGCGCGCATCTTCCGGAAGGTCTGCAAACTTGCGCTCGAAAAGATACATCTGCGCCAGCACCTGGTTGGCGAAGGAGCCGTCCATGATCCGTGAGGGGTGGCCGGTGGCGTTACCTAGATTCACCAGGCGGCCTTCGGAGAGCAGGATCAGGTGGTCGTTGGTGGCCTTGTCGCGGTACACCACGTGCACCTGCGGCTTGACCTCGTCCCATTCCCAGTTCTTGCGCATGAAGGCGGTGTCGATTTCGTTATCGAAGTGGCCGATATTGCACACAACGGCACCACTCTTGAGCGCCTTGAGCATGTTGGCGTCACATACATTCATGTTGCCGGTGGTAGTGACCAGCAGGTCGGTGGTCTGCAGCAGCGCCTTGTCGACGCCCGCTTCGGTACCGGTGTTCACGCCGTCGATATAGGGAGACACCACCTCGAAACCGTCCATGCAGGCCTGCATGGCACAGATCGGATCCGCTTCGGTAACCTTCACGATCATGCCTTCCTGGCGCAGGGAAGCCGCAGAGCCCTTGCCCACGTCGCCGTAACCGATGACCAGGGCTTTCTTGCCGGCCATCAGGTGGTCGGTGCCACGCTTGATGGCGTCGTTCAGGCTGTGGCGACAACCATACTTGTTGTCGTTCTTGGCCTTGGTGACGGCATCGTTCACGTTGATGGCCGGAACCTTCAGCTTGCCGTCCCGCAGCATTTCCTGCAGGCGATGCACGCCGGTGGTGGTTTCCTCGGTTACGCCGTGGCAGTTGGCCAGGACTTCCGGATACTTCTCATGGAGCAGCGCCGTCAGGTCGCCGCCGTCATCCAGAATCATGTTGGGTTCCCAGCCGTCCACGTCGGCACCTACGGTGCGTTCCAGACACCAATCGTATTCCTCGTCGGTTTCGCCTTTCCAGGCGAACACGGGAATGCCCTGCGCAGCGATGGCAGCGGCGGCCTGGTCCTGGGTGGAGAAGATGTTGCACGAAGACCAGCGCACGTTGGCGCCCAGTTCGATGAGTGTTTCAATCAGCACGGCGGTCTGTATCGTCATGTGGATACAGCCCATGATGTTGGCGCCTTTCAGGGGCTGCTCGCCCTTGTACTTATCGCGGAGCTTCATCAGCGCGGGCATTTCGCCTTCGGCAATGCTGATTTCCTTGCGGCCCCAGTCAGCGAGTGAAATATCACGGACTTTGTAGTCATCGAAGTTTTTCAGTTTTTCTGCCGGAGTGCTCATGGTGTTCTCCCGTTTTTTGAACTTTCGGCCTGGGAGTTATCGTCCCTTGCCTCTGAATTTTGGTGCGTCGGCGGTGGGGGGATTCTCTCCCCGGAAACGCTACGAGCACATCCATGTGCGCTTGGGGTCGGCCATCCATGGCCTCCCACATTCCGGGGAGAGAATCCCCCCACCGCCTCGTTAAAATTTTGGTGATGGCCGTCTCTTGTACGACCAAGGCCCTTAATTTGGCCTTTAAAAATTGTCTCCATCGAAATCAGTGCCTGGAGACACAAAAGGTCCATTTCGCTTGTTTCGAAAAGCCCGCACCACAATGCGAAGCGGTGGTGAGGTAACCCTTTCATGGACTGTGGGAGGCCAAGGATGGCCGACCCCAAGCGCACACGGACGTGCTTGTAGCGTGTCCATGAAAGGGTTATCTCAGCACCGCCACCCCCAATCGTGGCGGGCTAACCCAAGCCCAAGCCCAAGCCAAGGCCCAAATCAAATACCAGCAGCATCCTTAAGAAGGTCTGCCCGGTCCGTCTTCTCCCATGGGAACGAGGTAAACGTTTTACCGCCAACGGTCATCTCAACCGGCTCGCGGCCGAAGTGGCCGTAGGCCGCAGTAGCCCGGTACATCGGGTGCAGCAGGTCCAGCATGTTGGTGATCGCGTACGGACGCAGGTCGAAATGCTCGCGGACCAGCTGGATGATCTTGTCGTCGCTGATCTTGCCAGTGCCGAACGTGTTCAGAGAAATCGACGTCGGCTGCGCCACGCCGATGGCGTAGGACACCTGGATCTCGCACTTGTCGGCAAGGCCGGCAGCGACGATGTTTTTGGCCACATAACGGCCGGCGTAGGCCGCTGAACGATCAACCTTGGACGGGTCCTTGCCGGAGAATGCACCACCGCCGTGGCGGGCCATGCCGCCGTAGGTGTCGACAATGATCTTGCGGCCGGTCAGGCCACAGTCGCCAACCGGGCCGCCGATGACGAACTTGCCGGTGGGGTTGATGTGGAACTGGGTGTCCTTGTGCAACAGTTCCGCCGGCAGGGCGTGTTTGACAATCAGTTCCATCACCGCTTCTTTCAGGTCCGCCTGGGACACGTCTTCATCATGCTGGGTAGACAGTACCACTGCGTCGATGCCGGAAACCTGGCCGTTCTCGTAGCGGCAGGTGACCTGGCTTTTCGCATCCGGGCGCAGCCAGGGCAGCAGGCCGCTCTTGCGGGCTTCGGCCTGGCGCTGGACTAGGCGGTGCGAAAAGGTGATCGGTGCCGGCATGAGTACGTCGGTTTCGTTGCTGGCGTAGCCGAACATCAGGCCCTGGTCGCCTGCGCCCTGGTCCTCCGGCTTCTGGCGGTCAACGCCCTGGGCAATGTCAACGGATTGCTTGCCGATGATGTTGATAATGCCGCAGGTGTCGCCGTCGTAGCCGACGGTAGAGGAGGTGTAGCCAATGTCCTTGATCACGCCACGAACCAGGTCTTCCAGGTCAACCCAGGCGCTGGTGGTGATTTCACCGCCAACGATGGCAACACCGGTTTTTACCATGGTTTCACAGGCAACCCGCGCATGGGGGTCGTCCACGAGGATGGCATCGAGTACGGCATCGGAAATCTGGTCTGCCAGTTTGTCAGGATGGCCTTCTGAGACCGATTCGGAAGTAAAGATGCTGTAATCAGACATAGGGTTGCTCCTCTGTGAGCGTTGCAAATTCGCGCCAGCGGTGGATCTTCTGTTACGGCCGGCTGTGTTTGTGTGGATATCCTAAATCAGTTTTCCGAGTGTGCATAATTCTATATCAAAAAAAATTGATACAGTTTTGATTTCCGCCTTCAGGCGGGCTCGGGGTTCTTCCAGAATTCTCTTACCTGCACCTGGAACCCGTTACGCAGGCCGATAAACAGGGACTCGCCAGGGGTCAGCCCGGCCTCCGTTGCCCAGTTGGTCAGTTCTTCCGGTTCAAAGCCCAGCCAAAGGTCGCCGCAGTTTTCCTTGGCCCAGTCCTGGTCATGGCTGCACAGGTCGCTGATGACCAGGCAGGCCCCGGTGCTCATCAGGGCCGACGCGTCCAGGAAGATGTCCGCAGGGCTGGGTACGTGGTGCAGAACCATGTTTGCCACCACCAGGTCGAAGTCGTCACCCCGTGCCAGCAGGTTGTCGGTGACCCCTTCTATCAGGTCGACGTTGTTCAGGCGTTCGTCGATGCAGGTGCGTGTGGCCTTGGCCAGCATGTCGCGGGAGTTGTCCAGCGCCACCACGTGCTCACAGATATCCGCGAGTACCGGCAGGAAGGCGCCTTCCCCCGGCCCGATTTCCAGGGCGGTTTTCCAGGTGTGGCGGATCGAGCGGTTGCGGATCAGGTCGGCCACCGGCTCTGCATAGAGTTCAAATGCTGCAATCAGCTCCTGCTGCTCGCGGAATTTCTCGGCGTAGCGGGCGAAAAACGCCTGTGACTGGTCGGCGCGCTGGTTGCGGATGGCCTCGATCTTCACCTGCAGGTGTTCCGGCAGGGGAATGCGGTCCACGGTTTCAAACACCTGCCGGATGGTCTGGTCCGTGAGCTTGTCGCTTTCCAGGTTCAGGGGACGCCGGTAGAAGATGGCGTTGCCCTCGCGCTGGGGTTCCAGCAGCCCGGCCCTGTGCATCACTTTCAGGTGATGGCTCATGCCGGACTGGCGCATATCGAAAAGCTGGCTCAGTTCCAGTACGCCGAAAGTGTCCCGGCGCAACACACGCAATATCTCCAGGCGCAGAGGGTCACCGCTTGCCTTGAAGATCGGTGCCAGTGCGTCCACGGAGGGAAGCTCGTTGGTATGCGTGGTCATGGATGTCATGGGGAGAAGTTTAGGGATCTCCGGTCGCGCAATCAATATCTATATCAAAAAAAATTGATATAGAGTTGGATCTGTTTGAAAAGTCAGGCGAAATAACCGCCATAAAAACCTGTCGCAGGAAACAGGAGAAAAAAGAACGTCGCCGATTTGCCCCGGTGGTCACTAATCGGCGAAAATACGCGCCTTCTTTTTTAGTGTTCACCTTTTTGCCGACCAAAACTGGAGAAAACGTCAATGCCGTCTCGCACAGATCTCGCCAACGCCATTCGCGCGCTGAGCATGGATGCGGTTCAGAAAGCCAAATCCGGCCACCCGGGCGCGCCCATGGGTATGGCGGACATCGCCGAGGTTCTATGGAATGATTTCCTCAGACACAACCCCGCCAACCCCAAGTGGGCCAACCGCGACCGGTTTGTGCTGTCCAATGGCCATGGCTCCATGTTGCAGTATTCCCTGCTGCACCTGAGCGGTTACGACGTTTCCATCGACGACATCAAGAACTTCCGTCAGTTGCACTCCAAAACCCCGGGCCACCCTGAGTACGGTTATACCCCCGGCGTTGAAACCACCACCGGCCCGCTGGGTCAGGGCATCGCCAATGCGGTTGGTTTTGCGCTGGCGGAGAAGACTCTGGCCGAGCAGTTCAACCGTCCCGGTCACAACATTGTTGATCACTACACCTATGCCTTCCTGGGTGATGGCTGCCTGATGGAAGGTATCTCCCACGAAGTGTCCTCCCTTGCCGGCACCCTGGGCCTCGGCAAACTGATCATGTTCTATGACGACAACGGCATTTCCATCGACGGTGAAGTGGACGGCTGGTTCACCGACGATACGCCAAAGCGTTTCGAGTCCTATGGCTGGCAGGTGATTCCGGAAGTGGACGGCCATAACCCGGAAGCCGTGCGCGCAGCAATCGAAGCCGGTCGAGCCAACACCACCCAGCCCACACTGATCTGCTGCAAGACCATTATTGGCTTTGGCTCCCCCAACAAGCAGGGCACCGAAGCCTGCCACGGCGCAGCCCTGGGCGAAGACGAAATTGCACTGACCCGCGAAAAACTGGGCTGGAACCACGGCGCCTTCGAGATTCCGTCAGAAATCTACAGCGCCTGGGATGCTCGCGAAAAAGGCGCTGCTGCGCAGTCCGAATGGGAACAGGCCTTCGCCGCCTACGAGAAAGCCGAGCCGGAGCTTGCGGCAGAGTTCAAACGCCGTATGGCCGGCGAACTGCCGGCGGACTTCTCTGAGAAGGCCCAGGCCTACATCCAGGAGTGCCAGGACAAGGGCGAAACCATTGCCAGCCGCAAGGCCTCCCAGAATACTCTGAATGCCTACGGCCCGATGCTGCCGGAACTGCTTGGCGGCTCCGCCGACCTGGCCGGCTCCAACCTCACCATCTGGAATGGCAGCAAGCCGCTGACCAAAGACGACGCCAGTGGCAACTACGTTTACTACGGTGTTCGCGAATTCGGCATGGCTGCCATCATGAATGGCGTAGCCCTGCACGGTGGCCTCGTGCCCTACGGCGCCACCTTCCTGATCTTCATGGAATACTGCCGTAACGCGGTGCGCATGGCGGCACTGATGAAACAGCGCTCCATCTATGTGTTCACCCACGACTCCATTGGTCTGGGCGAAGACGGCCCTACCCACCAGCCCGTCGAGCAGCTGGCCAGCCTGCGCACCACACCTAACATGAGCACCTGGCGCCCGGCGGATGCCGTGGAATCCGCCGTTGCCTGGAAAGCAGCGCTTGAGCGTACCGATGGCCCCACCGCCCTGGTATTTTCACGTCAGGGTCTGCCTCACCAGCAGCGTGACTCAGAGCAACTGGCCAACATCGCCAGGGGCGGTTACATCCTGTCCGACAGCGATGGCACGCCGGACCTGATCCTCATCGCCACCGGCGGCGAAGTAGGGCTGGCCCAGGACGCAGCCACTGCGTTGCGTGAGAAAGGCAACAAGGTACGTGTTGTTTCCATGCCATCCACCGATACCTTCGATGCCCAGAGCGCTGCCTACAAGCAGGAAGTGCTGCCGCTGGAAGTGACCAATCGCGTTGCCATCGAAGCCGCCATCGAAGACTACTGGTACAAGTACGTCGGCCTGGATGGCCGCGTGGTGGGCATGAGCACCTTCGGTGAATCCGCACCGGCGGGCGACCTGTTCAAGGAGTTCGGCTTCACCGTGGACAACATCATTGCCGTAGCTTCGGAGCTGCTGGAAGCCTGATGAGCACTGCTGCACCGTATCGCATCGCCATCAATGGATACGGCCGTATTGGCCAGTGCGTCCTGCGCGCACTTTACGAGAACGGTTTTCGCGATCACCTGCAGGTGGTCGCGATTAACGAGCTGGCGGATATCGATACCATCGCGCACCTGACCCGGTACGATTCCACCCATGGTCGATTCCAGGGTGAGATAGAAGTACAGGGCGATGCCCTGATCGTGAACGGAGATCGCATCCGCGTGGTTCGCAAGGCGGACCCATCGGAGCTGCCCTGGGGCGAACTTGGTATCGACCTGGTGCTGGAATGCTCCGGCGCCTTCACCGATCGCGCCACGGCAGAGCAGCACCTCAAGTCCGGGGCTCAGCGCCTGCTGTTCTCCCAGCCGGCGGAGTCCGATGTGGACCGCACGGTGGTATTCGGCGTGAACCAGGACCAGCTGATCGAGACCGACCGCATTGTTGCTGCAGCCTCCTGCACCACCAACTGCCTGGTGCCGGTTATACGGGTGCTGGACGAGGCTTTCGGCGTAGAGCAGGGCAGCACCACAACCATCCACGCAGCGATGAACGACCAGCCGGTGATTGACGCTTATCACCACCAGGACCTGCGCCGCACCCGCAGTGCACTGCACAACATCGTCCCGGTGGAAACCGGCCTGGCCAGGGGCATTGAACGGCTGTTGCCGCATATGGAGGGCAGGTTCAGCTCCGTGGCCATGCGTGTGCCCACCATGAACGTATCGGCGATCGATATGGTGGTGAACGTTCGCGAACGCACCTCGGTTGAGGCGGTGAATAAACTGTTAAAAGACGCCGCCCACGGCCCATTGAAACGCATTCTGGGCTACACCGACGAGCTGCTGGCCAGCTCCGATTTCAACCACGACGCCCACTCCGGCATCGTGGACGGGGGCCAGACGCGCGTAACCGGCGGCACCATGGTGAAGGTGCTGTGCTGGTTTGATAACGAGTGGGGGTTTGCCAACCGGATGCTGGATGTCAGCCGTTGCTGGTTGGAAAAAACCAGTGGCTGATTGTCGGATTACGGCTTCGCCTAATCCGACCTACGGTACGTCGATTAGAGCGCAGTTTGTAGGTCGGGTTAGGCGAAGCCGTAACCCGACACCCAGACCCGATTCAAGTGCACAAGATCTGAACAAGGGAAGAATATAATGGCTATCAAACGAATGACCGATCTGAACCTCGCAGGCAAGCGAGTACTGATTCGTGAAGATCTGAACGTACCGGTAAAGAACGGCAAAGTCTCCAGCGACGCCCGCATCCGCGCCTCCCTGCCCACCATCAAGGCAGCCAAGGACGCCGGTGCCAAAGTGATGCTGATGTCACACCTGGGCCGTCCGGAAGAAGGTGTTTATGACGAAGCCTCCTCCATGAAGCCGGTAGCAGACCACCTCAGCAAGGTGCTGGGTGAAGAAGTACGCCTGATTACCGATTATCTGGACGGCGTTGAAGTGGCCGACGGCGAAGTGGTCCTGTTTGAAAACGTACGCTTCAACAAGGGCGAAAAGAAAGACGACGAAGCCCTTTCCAGAAAGTACGCCGCCCTGTGCGATGTGTACGTGATGGACGCCTTCGGCACCGCCCACCGCGCCCAGGCCTCCACCCACGGTGTCGCCCGCTTTGCCCCTGAAGCCTGCGCCGGCCCGCTGCTGGCGGCGGAACTGGAAGCACTCGGCAAGGCACTGGATAACCCGGCCAAGCCGGTGGTCGCCATCGTCGGCGGCTCCAAGGTCTCCACCAAGCTGGACGTTCTGAACGCCCTGGAAAAAGTCTGCGACTCCATCATTGTCGGTGGCGGCATCGCCAACACCTTCCTGGCAGCGGCCGGCCATCCCGTTGGCAAGTCCCTGTGCGAGCACGACCTGATCGAAACCGCCCGGGAAATCGCCTCCCGTGTTGAAATCCCGCTGCCGGTTGATGTGGTCGTTGCCAGTGAGTTTGCGGAAACCGCTGAAGCGACGGTTAAGAACATCGACGACGTCACCGAAGACGACATGATTCTGGATGTGGGCCCTGAAACCGCCTCCAAATTCGCCGGTCTGCTGAAGTCCTCCAAAACCATCCTGTGGAACGGCCCGGTCGGCGTGTTCGAGTTCGATCAGTTTGGCAACGGCACCAAAGCCCTGGCCCATGCCATCGCCGAAAGCGAGGCTTTCTCACTGGCCGGTGGTGGTGATACCGTCGCCGCCGTTGACAAGTACGGTGTGAGTGACAAAATCTCGTACATCTCTACCGGTGGCGGTGCTTTCCTCGAGTTTGTGGAAGGCAAAACACTGCCAGCTGTTGCTGTACTTGAAGAGCGTGGCGCATAGCACACAACTTCGAATCGCAAGGAGGGCCGAGAAGCTCTTCCGGGACCGTAAAAAACATGGATGTTTTTTACGAGCCTACAGGGACGTATTTACGGCGTGTCCCGGAAGAGCTTCTCGGCCCTCCGCAGCAGACTCCAAACACAGAGCCTGCCAAAGACATTAAATAACCAAGGAGACAGACCCCATGGCCCTGATTTCAATGCGGCAGATGCTGGACCACGCCGCGGAGCATGGTTACGGTGTGCCGGCGTTTAACGTGAACAATCTGGAGCAGATGCGCGCGATTATGGAAGCGGCGGACAAAACCGACTCTCCGGTGATTGTCCAGGCCTCCGCCGGTGCCCGCAAATACGCCGGTGCCCCCTTCCTGCGCCACCTGATCCTGGCGGCCATTGAGGAGTTTCCTCATATTCCGGTGGTCATGCACCAGGATCACGGTACCAGTCCGTCCGTATGTCAGCGTTCCATCCAGTTGGGCTTCAGCTCTGTAATGATGGACGGCTCTCTTGGAGAAGATGGCAAAACCCCGACCGACTACGACTACAACGTGGATGTCACCCGTCGCACCGTGGAAATGGCCCATGCCTGTGGTGTGTCGGTTGAAGGCGAACTGGGCTGCCTGGGTTCCCTGGAAACAGGGCAGGCCGGTGAAGAAGATGGCATTGGCGCCGAAGGCACCCTGGACCACAGTCAGATGCTGACCGATCCGGAAGAAGCGGCGGACTTCGTCAAGAAAACCCACGTGGACGCCCTGGCCATCGCCATCGGCACCAGCCACGGCGCCTACAAGTTCACCCGTCCGCCCACCGGTGACATCCTGGCCATCGACCAGATCAAGGCCATCCATGCCCGCATTCCGGACACCCACCTGGTCATGCACGGTTCCAGCTCCGTGCCCCAGGAGTGGCTGGAAATCATCAACCAGTACGGTGGTGAGATTCCGGAAACCTACGGCGTGCCGGTTGAGGAAATCGTGGAAGGTATCAAGCACGGCGTTCGCAAGGTCAACATCGACACCGACCTGCGCCTGGCCAGCACCGGCGCGGTCCGCCGCTTCCTGGCCCAGAACCCGGCCGAGTTCGACCCGCGCAAGTTCCTGAAGGAAACCATGAAGGCGATGACCGACGTGTGCATTGCTCGTTACGAAGCCTTCGGATGTGCCGGCAATGCCAGCAAGATCAAACCGGTTAACCTTGAGCGCATGTTCGAGCGTTATGCCTCTGGTGAGCTGGATCCCAAGGTGAAGTAAGCTTTGGAGTTAGCCCCTCTTTTGTAGCCTACTGGCCTGGCGGGCTTGCACTGGTGGGAGGGACTGCTCAGAAAACGCCCGTAAATACATCCATGTAGGGCTTGGTCGCGCCATCCCTGGCGCTCCACATTTCTGAGCAGTCCCTCCCACCAGTGCTTGAGATACCTCGGTGATATCGCATATCGCCATCTCAGATACTTGCAAAGCCAGAAATATCTGAAGGTTCAGAACAAGCGAAGGCGGGGCACTCTTCCGGGAACGTCAAAAACATGGATGTTTTTGTCGAGCGTACATGGACGTATTTACAGCGTGTCCCGGAAGAGTGCCCCGCCTTTGCGGTACCCGCTGTGCTGACAGGCTAGGTGTCAGGAATCCAGGCAGACTCCTCTCTACGAACTGATACGCATCAATTCTGATACAACCACACCTTGTAATTTGAGCTTCCTCATCAAATATAGAGGTAATAACCGAGCAAAAGCTCAATACTCTGAACAGGTGTGAGGAATAGAATGGACTTCAAAGACTATTACGCCGTACTCGGTGTGAGCGAGTCTGCCTCCCCCGAGGAAATCAAAAAGGCCTACCGCAAGCTGGCCCGGAAATACCATCCGGATGTCAGCAAGGAGACCGACGCATCCGACAAATTCAAAGACGTCGGTGAGGCCTATGAAGTACTGAAAGACCCTGAAAAAAGGGCTGAATACGACCAACTGAGAAAGTATGGCACCCGCAAAGACGGGTCCTTCGAGCCGCCTCCCGGTTGGGAGAGCGCGTCTGGTTTTGGTGGCGGTGGTTACACCGAGGCCGATGCGCGGCAGTTCAGTGACTTCTTTGAGGAAATCTTCGGTGGTGGCCGTCGCGCGGGTGGTGGTTTCGGGTCAGGGTTTGGTGGCCAGCGCCACTCCATGAGAATGCGTGGGGAAGACGTTCACGCCAAAATAGCCCTGTTCCTGGAAGAAGCGTTTCATGGCTGCGAGAAGCAGGTGTCTTTCAACGTCCAGGAGGCAGATGCCAAGGGCCGGATCATTCCGCGCCAGAAAACCCTGAACGTGAAGATACCGGCGGGCATGAAAGAAGGGCAGCACATCCGCCTGAAAGGCCAGGGTGCTCCCGGGATTGGTGGTGCGGAGAACGGCGACCTGTTTATCGAGGTGGAATACGCGCCGCATCCCCTGTTCACTGTTGAAGGCAGGGATATCATTGTCACTGTCCCGATTGCACCCTGGGAAGCCGCTCTCGGCGCTTCGGTTACGGTGCCAACCGTGGGCTCAAAGGTGAATGTGAAAGTGCCCAAGGGCTCCTCCAGTGGCCGCAAGCTGCGGCTCAAAGGCAAGGGGCTGCCTGGCAAGCATCCGGGAGACCAGCTGGTGGTCTTGCAGATCGTGATGCCGGAACGACACTCTGAAGAAGCCGAGGAGCTTTACAGGAAGCTGGCCGAGGCAGAAAAAGGGTTCAATCCACGTAGCAAGCTGCATGTGTGAGCGGGGTGAAGGATGACTGACAAAGACCGGATTCTGAGCGTCGAACTGGTGGAACCAACCGCAACATTCACCTTGCGTGAAGTGTGCGAGCGTGGGGACTGCCATGCCGAATTTGTGATCAAACTGGTGAACTACGGTGTCATTGCGCCGGTGGAGGAGTCGCCGGAGGCGCGGCAATGGCAATTCGATCTGGAAGCCCTGGCCCGTTTGCGCAAAGCTCAACGTTTGCAAAGGGATTTGAAGATGAACCTGCCCGGCCTTGCCATGTCATTGGAGCTGCTTGATGAGGTTCAGGAAATGAGGCGGGAAGTTGATCGGTTAAACCGGCAACTAAGGCAGTTTTTAGGCGAGACATAGTCAGAAGGTCGGCTGGCGCACCCCTGTTCAAAACCGTGGAGCGCCAGGGACGGCGCGACCGAGCCCTACATGGACGTATTTACGGGCGTGTTTTGAACAGGGGTGTGCCAGCCGATCCACCCGCCACGCTAAAAATCTACTCCTTCCCCAGCTTCTGCAGCTCCGCATAAATCTTTTCGGCTTCTTCCATTAGCGTGCCATGGGTGCGCAGGTCGCCGTTGCGCTGGGCATGCAGCGCTTCTTGAAGCTTGGCTTCATACTGTTTCTGTAGCTTTTTCTTCGGATCGCCCTTCAAAAATCCCAGCATTATTTTTCCCCTGTTTTCATTCGTCTGTTCAGTAGCTTACGCCCCTGGGGCGGGAAAGTTCACAAATTATTCATGATCAAAAACTGGACACTTCCCATAAATGGGAATAAATTCCCAATTACAGCCTTGGGAAATTAATCCCAAATCAAAGCGCGGTACATGCCGGCGGGTGTCCGGTGCTGGTGTCACGGAAAGAACAACCCTGGAGAAAGACGATGAAGCGCAATCCTTTAACAACAGCAATCAGACTGGCAATGACAACCGCAGTAGCGGGATCGCTTGTGGCCTGTGGCGGCGGTGGTTCCGGCTCTTCCAGCAGTGACACCACATCCTCGGGAACCAGCGTGGGGCCGGTGTCCGGTTTTGGCAGTGTATATGTCAACGGCACACGGTTTGATACGAACGGCAGTGTTAACAGTGACGACGGCATCGAGCGGGAAACCCAGCTCGAGAAGGGCATGATCCTCAAGGTTCGTGGCCGCTGGGGTGATGATGGCCGCGGGGAGGCGGATCGCCTCGATTACGACGACAGCGTTCGTGGCCTGCTGCAGTCCGCAAGCTGGGATGATCTGGAAGGCATCGGTTCCCTGCAGGTCGCCGGGCAGAATATCCGCATTGATGACCAGACGGTGTTCAAAGGTGCAACACCCGAGACGCTGGCAAGTGCCGGCGCTGATACGTATCGGGTTCGGGTCAGTGCATGGCGCCTGGAAGATGGCAGTTTCCGGGCCAGCTTTGTTGGTGCCAGGCTTGCCGGCGATGATTTTGATGACCAGAACGAAGTTGAGATCGAAGGCGAAATCACCGATCTGGATACCCAGTTACAGACCTTCCGGATTAATGGCATCGAGGTGAATTATCAAAGCGCCGAGTTTGACGATGACCTGGACAGGGATGACCTGGCCAATGGGCTGATTGTCGAGGTTGAGGGCCATATCGAAGGGGGTGTTCTGATCGCCGAAGAAATTGATGACGAGGATGATCTTTTCGATGACGACGACGATGTCGAGATTGCCGGTGCCATTTCCGGTGACTATGACGAATCGGCCCGGCAGTTCCGGCTCAACGGCATCACGGTGCAGGTGAACAGCGGAACCGAGTTCGATGATGGCCTGCGGGAAAGCGATCTGGGCGATGGCCTGCTGGTGAAAGTCGAGGGCGATTTCCGCAACGGCGTTCTGGTTGCTGAAGAAATCGAACCCCGGGACGGTGATGCGGAGCTGGAAGGCGTCATCGAGTCCAGGGACGATAACGAGCTGACAGTCAGTGGCGTACGTGTGGTTCTCACAGGTAACACGTTGATTGAAGACGACGATGATGACGATGACGACGACCGGATTTCCATGAGAATCCAGGATATTGAAAGCCTGCGGACGGGCGATTTTATCGAAGTGGAAGGCATTCAGCGTTCTTCCGACGGCGGTTACCTGGAAGCCATCAAGATCGAGCGTGAAGACGATGATGATGACCAATTCGAAATGGAAGGACGGGTAACGGCTGTTACTTCCGACTCGGTCACGGTTCTTGGCCTTACCCTGTTGCAGGGTGACGAGGATATTTCCGAAATCCGCGTGGGTAACCAGGTGGAAGTGGAGTACTTCCTCAATTCCGGCGGTGACTATGTCATCGAAGAGATCGAGCAAGACGACTGAGCAGGGTTTGCCAGGCTGGCCCGGGTGTTTCCGGGCCTGCTTTCTGGTTTTGACGCCGCTATGGGAATACAATCCCAAATATGAAACATTCCAACAGCAATCCCCTGCACAGGGCGCTGTACCGCATTATGCGCCCCCTGGCACGCCTGCTTTTGCGCAACGGTATCCCGTTTGCCGAGTTCGCAGAGCTGGTCAAGCGCGCCTATGTGGATGCAGCCCTGGAAGACTTCGCCGACGAACGCAGAAAACCGACAGATTCACGCGCTGCGGTGATGACCGGGCTTACACGCAAGGAAGTGAAAAAACAGCGTGAGATTCTGGCTGGTGAACAGGATGGCAGCCGTGGCGCCCGCTATGAAAATCGCGCCTCGCGCGTGGTTTCCGGCTGGGTTCATGATGCCGCGTTCCAGGCCGGTGATGGCGAGCCCGCGGAGTTACCCTTCGATGGCCCGCTTAGCTTCAGCGAACTGGTGAGACGCTATAGCGGCGATATGACACCGCGGGCAGTGCTGGAGGAACTGGAGAGGGTGGGGGTTGTTGAAGCCGAAGCATCGGGCACTCTGGCACTGCGTCAAAGGGCATACGTGCCCGCCGGCGACAGCGAAGAAATGCTCCAGATCTTCGGCGAGGACGTATCAGATCTTATAGCGACCATTGATCATAATCTCACAGGGAGCGAGGGCGACAGCCAACCCCTGTTCCAGAGAACACTGGTATACAACAACATACCTCCGGAAGTCATGGCCCGCTGGCGCCGTTATGCGGCGGAACAGTCCCAGACCATGCTTGAACAGCTCGACAAATGGCTTGGCCCCCATGACAGGGACATAGCCAGCCACGGCAAAGGCAAGGTATCGGGGGATTCAGTGCGAACCGGAGTGGGTATTTTCTACTTTGAAGATCCGGTTCAGCCAGATCCTGAAGGTAAACGGAAATAATAACCGGCTTCCCCAGCTTAATGTTGGCCCGGGTACGGGCAGGGAGAAACAGAAATGAACCCGACATCCATTCAGTCAGTTGCCCGTTTTTCGCTGAGTGCATTGACCATTGGCATTCTGACCGCATGCGGTGGCGGCGGAGGCAGCGATGGTCTTGATATCGCGGATGGTGGCATTCGCGGAACAGGGTCCAGCGTTGGGCCGGTTTCGGGTTTTGGCAGCGTGTTTGTGAATGGGGTCAGGTTTGATACCGATGACATTCCAAATCGCGCTGTGAACAGTGACGATGGTATCGGCTTTGAGTCCGAACTTGATGAGGGCATGATCCTGCGGGTTGATGGAGAGTGGCGGGATGATGGCACTGGTGAGGCTGCTAGCGTTGAGTATGACGACACACTCAGGGGTGAGATCGTTGTTACTCAGCCCTGGGATATCGCAACCAAGACCGCCACGGTCAGCATGTATGGTCTTATTGTGCATGTTGATAAACAGACAGTGGTCAAGGGCAAGCAGGTGACGGAGCTGGCTGATGATGATTTCGCCAGGATAAGTGCCTGGAGGCTGCCAAACGGAGAATTCCGCGCGAGCCTGGTGCGTGTGCGTGACGATGCTGCCTCAGAGGTCTTCGACCCGGAAAACGAGATTGAGCTTGAGGGAGAGATCGCCAATCTGAATCGGGACCTGTGTACGTTTGAAATCGGAAATATCTCTGTCGAGTGTGATTCCGACGGTGACACGAACTTCGATGGTATTGATATTTCTGACCTTGCCGATGGAACTTACATTCAGGTGGAAGGCAATTTCAATGACAATGTGCTCTTCGCCCGTGAAATCAGGGAAGACGATCTTCGCCGGTATCGGAGGGGTGATGACGACGATATTGAATTCGCCGGGCCGGTCAGTCGGGCGTTCGATTCAGGCGACAGGACTTTCGAGATCAATGGCCTGGTCGTTCGTGTCACCAGTGAAACAGAGTTTGATGATGGTCTGTCCGAAGATGATCTGGTTCCCGATCTACTGATCCAGGTTGAAGGTGAGTTTCTGAGCGATGGTACGGTTGAGGCTGATGAAATAGAGCTCCGGGAAGGCGAATCCGAGGTTGAGGGGCGCATCGCGGCCAACAGCGTCAATACGACTGATCAGACCTTCCGTATCGGTGGGGTTCTGGTTCAGGTGACGCCCCTGACGGCCGTCATAGGTGATGACGATCCGAGCATCAGTTTTCAGCAACTTGGTGGACCGGAGGAGGTTGAAGTCAGCGGTATTGAGCGGGTTACGGCCGATGGCAACGTTTACCTCGAAGCATTCAAGATCGAAGTGGATGATGATGTTGCTGATGATCAGTTCGAACTTGTTGGTGGTTTGCGGAGGATGGATAACAACGGAATCGATGTGCTTGGCGTGAGCATCCGGTTCGGTCTAGATACTGAGTTTGATACCAGTCAGAGCGAACTACAGTCGTTGGCCGATCAGGGAGAAATCCCGCTTGTCGAGGTTTCTTACCAGCAAAACAGCAATGGAATTCTGTTCGTCGATGAGATTGAACTCGAAGAAGACGACGATGATTGATCGTTTCCCCACTTGATTGCACCGGCAGCTGGATTGGAGGCCGGTGCAAATCCCGCACCCATAGCTTCAGCCACAGACCCGTGATCGGGCTTGCTGGTATTCCCTGCTCAGTCTTTCTACCAATTCACTGACAGCAACAACGTCCGTGATCTGGCTAACTCCCTGGCCAGCGGACCAGACTGTTTTCCATGCCTTTGCTTCGTCGTCCACCGGTTTCAGTTTCTCGCCATAATCAAGCTTGCCGGGCTGGTTCAGCTTGTCCATCGGGTATCCGGCAGCTTCCAGGCTCTGGCGCATGAAGTTGGCGGGAATGCCTGAAACCGCCGGAGTGTGGATGATATCGCCGGAGACCGCCTCGATAATCATCTTCTGATAGGCGGCCTCGGCCCGGGATTCGGTGGTGTTGATAAACCGGGTGCCCATATAGCAAAGGTCCGCGCCCATGGCCTGGGCGGCGAGGATGTCTTCACCTTTGGAGAGTCCGCCGGCGAGGAGGATCACACCGTCGAATACCTCGCGGATTTCGTGCACCAGCACAAACGGATTAATGGTTCCGGCATGGCCGCCTGCACCGGCTGAAACCGCGATAATGCCATCCACTCCGGCTTCTGCAGCCTTGCGGGCATGCTTCTGGTTGGTCACGTCGTGGAAAACCAGGCCGCCGTAACTGTGCACGGCTTCAGTTACGCGTGTGGCGGCACCGAGGGAAGTAATCACAATGGGAACCCGGTGTTTGACGCACAGCTCCAGATCCGCTTCCCAGCGCGGGTTGGTGCGGTGAACGATCAGGTTAACGGCGTAGGGCGCAATTTTCTGATCCGGGTGGGTCTGACGGAGGTCTTCCAGCCCCTGGTTCATCTGAATCACCCATTTCTCGAAATCTTCGCTGGTGCGCTGGTTCAGTGCAGGAAAACTGCCAACGATTCCCTGTTTGCAACATGCCAGCGCCATTTCCGGGCCGGAGATCAGGAACATGGGGGCCGCCACTAGCGGAAGATGGAGAGACAGCTTCAGTGATTCGGGTAACGCCATGAGAATTCCTTAATTTTAGTTGGAACTTTTGTACGATATAAAGGATCTTAGCGTGCTCACTACCGCCTGAAAATGATCAAGAACGAATAAACAACAAGGAGCTTTACCATGGGCGAAGCGAAAAGAAGAAAAGAAACCGGTGCACCGCCGCCCCAGGGGAAAAAAGGCCGCAAGCCGCTGTACATTGGGCTTGGGGTCGCAGTACTGGTTTTTGTCGCCGCCGCCGTCTTTTTCCTGACCGCCAGCCCCACTCCAACGTCGGATGATTTACCGGTGGCCGACGCGAACGCTGATCCGTTTCCAGCAGAACTTGACCGTTACGGAGTATCCATTGGTGACGAAGACGCCCCGGTGGTTGTTCGGGAGTTCGCAGATTACCAGTGCCCCGCCTGCGCCCGCTTTCTGGATGCCAGCCAGCAATTGAAGCAGGAATACGTTGAATCCGGCCAGGTGCGTTTTGTCTATTTCGACCTGCCACTGCAACAGCACGACAACGCCATGCCAGCCGCCCACGCCGCACGATGTGCCGGCGATCAGGGTGCCTACTGGGAAATGCACGACGAACTGTTCGACATGCAGGCCGAATGGAGCGGTTCCGGCAGCCCGGTCGACACCTTCACCCGCTATGCTGACGATCTGGGGCTGGATGAGCGTCGTTTCCGCCGTTGCATGGACACCGATCTGCACGTGGACGACATCGAGGAAAGCCGCCGGGTGGCCATGCGTCTCAGAGTAACCAGCACGCCCACAGTACTTGTCGACAACATCCGCCTGACCCGTCCCGGATGGGGGCAGCTGTCAGCAGTCGTCGAGCGTGAACTGGCGGATTAAGTACAGTAATTCCCCGTAATACCTTCCTGCGGCCGGATTCGTTAGAATGGCGCCCTCGCGCCCACGGCGATTATTAACCATGCTCCGGATTTACGGTCCGGCCCGCAGGAGAAACCAGACTCATGAGCCAGGATGTTGTTGTCTGCGCACTGTACAAGTTCGCAGTTCTGAATGATTACAAAGCCCTTCGCCAGCCACTGCTGGACCTGATGCTTGAGAAAGACGTGCACGGCACATTGCTGCTTGCGCGCGAGGGCATCAACGGCACCATTGCCGGCAGCCGGGAGGGGGTGGATGCCATCCGCAGCTGGCTGGATGCCGATGAGCGGTTTGAAGGTATCGACTACAAGGAATCCTTTGTGGATATCCAGCCCTTCAAACGCACCAAGGTGAAGCTCAAGAAGGAGATTGTCACCATGGGCGTGGAAGGCATCGATCCGAAGCGGATCGTTGGCACCTATGTCGACCCCGGGGAATGGAATGATCTGATCTCGGACCCGGACGTATTGGTAGTGGATACCCGCAACCAGTACGAGGTGGAGATCGGCACCTTCAGGAACGCCAGGAACCCTGCCACGGATACCTTCCGGGAGTTTCCGGAATACGTGAAGGAAAACCTGGATCCGGCGAAGCACAAAAAGGTTGCCATGTTCTGTACGGGAGGAATCCGTTGCGAAAAATCCACGGCATTCCTGAAAGAACAGGGTTTTGACGAGGTGTACCACCTGAAGGGAGGCATTCTCCGGTACCTGGAAGAAGTGCCGGAATCCCAGAGCCTGTGGCAGGGTGAGTGCTTTGTATTCGATGACAGGGTAACCGTTAACCACAAACTGGAACGGGGGGAGTACGACCAGTGCCATGCGTGTCGCCGGCCAATCACCGAAGAAGACAAGCAGCGCCCCGAGTACGAGCAGGGTGTGAGCTGCCACCGGTGTATTGACTCCCTGACAGACGAGCAGAAAGCCCGGTTTGCCGAACGCGAGCGGCAGATGCGGCTGGCAGAGCAGCGCGGTGAAGCCCACGTCGGTGGTGAAGCCGCGCGCATCATCGCGGAGCGTAAGGCGCGCAAGAAGGCAGAGCGCGAGCAGCAGGCCCGCAAGAGCGCCCTTGGTGAGCGTCGCGCGAAATCCTGACAGCAAAAGCACAAACAAGGAGAATTCATGCAGTTCAGAACAACCCTTGCGATTGTCTCGTTAGCCGTATCACCGATGGTAGTGGGTGATGAATTCGAAGACTGGGAGGGAGAGGCTGAACTCGGCGTTCTGATCACTTCCGGCAATTCCGAGGAAACCGACATCAACAGCCGCCTGGCGCTGGTACATGAGGTGGCTGAATGGCGGAACAGTGGTGAATTTCGTTCGGCGTTTTCCGAGTCCGAGGATGAGACCACCACAGAGAAATACAGGGGCAACCTGCAGTCGGACTATAAATTCGAGGGTAGTCAGTACCTGTTTGTTCGTGGTTCCTACGAGGACGAACGGTTCTCCGGGTATGACTTTCAGTCGTCCCTCACCTCGGGTTATGGTAACCGGGTGTGGCAACGAGGGGAGCGTTCTTTCCTCGATCTGTCGGCCGGTGCCGGTTACCGGTTCAACAAACTGGAAGAGCCGGATGAAGACGGCAATCGGGACGAGGAAGAAGCCATCACCCGCCTGGCTGGCCAGTTCGATTATGCGCTCTCCGAGAATGCCCTGTTTCGCCAGAAGCTGAGCACTGAAATCGGCCTGGACGAGAACAACACGGAGACAGAGTCCGAAACCTCAGTGCAGGCAACGGTTGTTGGCAATCTTTCCATGAAAGCGGCTTACCGCGTACAGCATGTGTCCGACGAGCCCGCAGGCTCGGATGACACCGATACAGAGATTTCCCTATCACTGCTGTACGGCTTCTGAAGCCGGGCGCTAGACCCTGTTCCTGAGCCCCAGCTCGTCCGGGTAGGGGGTCAGGTATTTCTGGGTGTGGAGGTAGTCCACCGGCTCCCGCCGCTGGGCCATCCGCAGTAACGTCATGGGTACCACCAGGGGCACTTCACCCCGGTGGTACGCTTCGACCTGTTCCATCAGTACCTTGCGGTCCTCATCCGCCATGGAATCCCGCAGGTAGCCCATCAGGTGCTGCATGGCGTTCACATGGGAGCCCCGGCTCACCCGCAGGGTCATCGCCTCCATGAACAACGCAATGTAGCGGTCAGCGATGTCCTGCAGCGGTTCCGATTTCAGGTCCCCGAGCATGGGGCCAAGCTGGCGGTAGATTTTCTCGGAGTGAGCCAGCAACTGGAACTTGTGGCGGGTGTGGAATTCGATCAGGGCCCTGGCTGTCAGTTTCTCGCCGGCCACGTTCTGGATCCAGTCGTCGTAGGCGAAAACCCGTTCAATGAAGTTCTCCCGCAGTGTATCGTCGTTCAGGCGGCCTTCTTCCTCCACGGGCATCAGCGGATAGTGGCGCATCAGGGCCTCGGCAAACATGCCCCTGCCATCGCGGCGGGTCACATTGCCATCGGCATTGTGCACCTTGATGCGTTCCATGCCACAACTCGGGGACTTTGCCATCAGGATGTAACCCCTCAGGTCAGCAAGGGTGGGGATCACCTGTTCGATAAAGCCCTGCATGGCGTCGGTGTGGTCTGCGGAGCCTTTGGTTTCGATCAGCTTCAGGCCGTCAGGGTATTCCCGCAGGTGAATGGCTGGCCGGGGCACACCCAGGCCGGCTTCAAGCTCCGGGCAGATGGAGCGGAAGTCGAAGTGCCGTGCAAGCACCTGGGTGCAGAAGCGGGAATGCTTGTGCCCGCCGTCATGGCGGACTTCCTTGCCCAGCAGGCAGGTGCTGATACCAACGGGAATGCCTGTCACTGTCTGTCTCCGGTCTGAAAAAGTACTTATCAAGTACGTTTTTCCAGTCTAAACCGATCATGCCCGGTGATGAAAGTGACGCATTCTGTTGTTCACCGGGAAGCGAATTGCGCCAGGGTCAGGGCGTAGATCTCACGTACATCCTGTGCAAACTGCTCCACCGAATAATCCGCGGCGAATTCCTGGGCATGGGCTGCAAGTTCCCTGCGCAGGGAATCATCTTCCAGCAGTTGCCTGGCACATTCACACCACTGGTCCTGTTTCTCCGGCGTTTTGAACCCGTTGAAGCCGTGCCGCACCACATCATCAATACCGCTGGAGCGCACGGCCACCACGGGCAGGCCTGCCGCCATGGCTTCCAGGATAACCATGCCCTGGGTTTCCGACTTTGAGGCAAACAGGAAGGCATCACCCAGGTGGTACCAGATAGCCATGTCGTCTGGCGGTATGGAACCGACCAGTGTAAAGCAGTCCTGCAGCTCCAGTTCGTCGATGCGCTGCTGCAGACGCTCACGCTGGTGGCCGTCTCCAATCATCAGGAAGCGGAACGGGCGCTCGCTGCGCCGGCGCAGTTCGGCAATCGCATCGATCATGAAATCAATGTTCTTCTCGTTGGACAGCCGCGACACGCTGATAAATACGATTTCATCGCCAATATCCAGGGACTCCCGCAGCTTGCGGACATCCTTCTCATCAACCTCCTGGAGCTGCCGGTATTCAATACCTGTCGGCTGCACGAACACCGGGCTCCTGACGCCGATCATCCGCAGGTACTCCTCGGTGGAGTAGGTGGGCACAATGACACCGTCGCAGCGGTTGGCGAAGCGTTTGACCAGTTCATGGGAGATCAGGTTGCGGAACAGGTTGCCGGGCAGAGGGACGAAATGTGCATAGTGCTCCAGGCGGGTGTGGTAGGTGTAAACCGCCGGCACCTTCAGGCGCCGGGCGATAAACAGCCCCAGCCAGCCGAGCCAGAAGGGGTGGTGAAGGTGGATAATATCTGGCCTGAATGCCCGTACCTGCTTGCGGATTCTGGCCAGGAAAATATTCGCCAGCCGGAACTCCCGTCTCTCACCCATGGCCAGCAGGGAGGGAACCCGGATTACGTGGGTCTCGCCCCCTGGTTGATCCCGGTAGCGTGGAGAAATAATGAGAACGATGTCCCCCAGGGCCTCCAGGCCCTTGCGCAAACGGGCAATAGAGATAGGCACGCCGCCAATGAACGGCAGGTAGTTGTTAGTGAACATGGCAACCCGGAGCGGCAGCGACAGCCAGGGCTGCGGATCCAGGTCGTAGTCCGGGTAGTAGTCCTTCGCCACGAAGATGGCGGTATAGAGCCGGATGCTGATTAGCGCAAACACGCTGACCAGCAGGATAAAGTTCACGTAGCCGACATAGAACAGTGAATAGATAAAGAACCAGAGAGATTCCAGCGTACTCAGTATCGGGTTCTGACCTGCCTCCAGGCGTTCCATCGAGTGGGTGATGTCACCATCTTCGTCCACATCCACCCGCACGTAATGATAAAAGCTGGTGTCGTCGTTCATTACCAGGCCGCCGGCACCGCCGGTGGTGATAAAGCGTGTACTGTTCCGGACCTGGTCTGAATACAGTGCCAGGTTCGCGGAGAAAACCATATCCACATTGTGCCGGTCTATGGCATCAAGCAGGGCGTCCCGGAACTCGGGAGGTTGCAGGAAATCATCCGCCTGCTGGAAAGGAGCCTCATGCTCCGGTTCCAGCGGGGGGTGGCCGACGAACAGAAATTGCAGCCTGTCGGGTTCCTGGCTCAGCAGGTCATCCAACCAGCGAATCTGCCATTGCCAGGGGGTCTTGCCGGTACTGTCGAGGAAGATCAGCCGCGCGTCGCCGGCCCTGATACTGAAGAAATGGGGGCCGAAGTGGTCGTAGAACCGGTAACTGCCGAAGTTATCGTGCTCCTTCGCGCCGAAGGTCAGCAGGTAGGGAATCTCCAGGTGGGAGAGGGTGCCCTGGATGGCGCGGTACTTGTCTTCCCCGCCGCCGCTGACGGCGTTGCCCGCGGAAATCACAAAGTCCAGGCCAGCCTGGTTGAGAACCGGAATCATACGGTCCTCGAAAATGCCCACGGAGTTGTTGATGTTGCCCACCACCGCAAAACTGAAACCATCGGCACCGGACAGTCTGTCACTGATTCGAGCTACCTGTTCCGTGTGCAGAGCCTCGAACTCGGGCTCGAAAAAGTTCAGGTAGCCCTTGTACCCGATCAGCAGCACCACAACCGCGAGATTGATGTAGAACAGGACTTTTAACGGATGACGTCTTGTCATTGGGCTTCCCTTCGCTGCCTTGTCAGCTAGTCTACCTCGTCCGGGCCTGACTGGCAGTGGCTGGATTTCCGGGACGTCAAGAATAAGCAGAAATATGGGAATGAAAGAAAAGACCACCGCAGCCTGGGGGCCGTTGATACTATTGATCAGAAATTCGGGGAATTAACGGCCCGCCGTCAGAGACGGGCAGTGTACTGTTGAGGCAGGGCTGCTTGTCTAGTGGCCATACACCATCATGTTGGTGTTCTTGATGGCAAAGTCCGTGAACTGTACCGAGCCGATGCTGGTGCCGCCGATCTTGAATACCGGCATATCGATATCAGCACGGAAGTCCACCTCGTGAATGGACAGGCCTTCCTTGCCGGAAGCGGCGCTGGTGCCCCGGGAGAGTTTCGCTGTGGCGCTGGCCATGCCGAAATGCCCCAGGGTGTCATCGCCCCGGCGGTTGTGAATCTGCAGCCCCTCAATGCCAACCGCGGCAAAGTTGAACAGCAGGATCACATCGGCTGCATCCCAGTCCAGGCTGCCGTCGGTGATTTCAAAGTGGGTGTCGATCTGCAGTTCCGAGCCAGAGACTTCGTTACCGTTGTCCAGCGTATGGGTGTTGTCACCCTGGTTGCGGATCACCAGGTCGGTAGGGCCGAGATAGCCCTGCAGCATGACATTGGAGAACAGGCTGGCGGTGCCGCCGGAGCCGGAGGCCTCCACACTGTCGACCGCCAGTTCAAAATCCACGGCCTGCAGGTAATCCTCCAGGCTGGTCGGGTCGCCATAATCCGTGGCGCCCAGGTGAATCACCAGGTCCCCGCTGTCGAACTGTTTGCCGTAACCACCACCCACAGCGTAGCGGGCCAGGGCATCGGCCACATCGGGGTTGGAGGTGTCCAGCAGGCCGGCATCGGCACGGCGGGCAATTTCCGAGAAGCCGTGGGTGAGCACTTCGTCCTGCCCGGCGATATCCAGGGTGAACTTGAGGTTGTCCAATACCGTGTCGTCATGGCCGGAGAGGCGGATGCCATCCACGTTCAGTGAACCTTCGTCGGTCCAGCTCAGGCGGTCCATCTCGACCTTGGTCTCCATCTCGATGGTGACACCGGTCTGGCCGGTGGCTTCACCCAGGCTGCTGTCATCCAGAGGCCTGAAATCCGCCATTACAGGCAGTGACAGGCTGGCGGCAAGGCTCAGGGTGAAATACCTGCCCACGGCAGGCATGCAATGTTTCAGGCGCTTGCGGGCGTTTCGACGTGTCATGGTGGCCCCGATCGTTATTGTTATGCCGGTGTTTTGCCCGGTCAGAGTTATCCATTGGCCGCAGGGGACAGCATAACCAGTGCAGCGGGAAAAAAGGTTTGTTACAGAGTGTTACGATAGGCGGGATAGCCACGGGATTCTGTGACTCAACGCACAGACCCGGTCAGGCCGAAGGGGCCAGTGCCTGTTGGATCAGCTCTTTCTGGTGGGCGCCGAACTCTGCAACCAGTACCTCGGATTCATCCGCATCCCTTGCCAGGATGGCCCGGGTCAGGCGGGTAAAGAATAGCCCGGTACGGTCCAGATCCTGCCGGTAGCGATCCGCACTGAGATAGTAAGCCCGGCTCACGGCAGGCTTGAAGTTGGTCAGGGCTTCGGTGAGGTAGGGGTTGCCCACCACCTCGCAGCACACCTCCATTACCCCGAAACTTGCCTCCACAATCGCAGTGATATTGGCGTCCTTCCGCTGCATCTGGCTGGTGACCTTTTCCACAGCCGTCAACAGACTGGCCTTGTCGCTCTCCTGCCAACGTTCACACAACCGCCGCGCCAGCATGATCAGCAGATGCATGTACACGTCGTAAAGCTCGGATGCATGCACCGCATCCAGCCTGGTGGCGGAGGCACCCTTGCGCGGGGTGATCTCGATCAGGTGCCAGCGCTCCAGGGTGTACAACGCCTCCTTCACCGACGCCCGGCTCACCTTCAGCTCGTTGGCGGTAGTGGCCTCATGCAAACGCTCACCAGGCCGGATTTGCCCGGTCATGATGCGCTCGGCGAGGTAGTTGGCGATTTGCTCGGCAAGGGTGTTGGGGACCTGGAAATCCATAAAGGCTCTCTGAACAGGGCGAAGTAAGCGGCCCGATACCGCAACTGGCAAACCGCCAGCGATTGTGGATGTGGTCATGAGTTTATCACAGGCATTTAGTCTTGGATTGTCAGGAAGTTACTGCGAGCCAGACCTGATATTGATCAAAAAATAACGATAACGGGTTGACGACTGCAAGATTGTAGGACAATAATGCAGATAACAAAAAGCGATCACCAAGATCCAATGCAACAGCCAATGAGGGAAGACCCGTGAGTACCAAACCATTGACCCTGGGCACCAAAGCCACACGACGCAAGGTGCTGCTGACACTCAAGAAATACAGCTATCTGATCGCCATGGTGCCCCTGGCGCTGCCGCCTTTATTGCTGGCGGCCGGGCACGCCACCGGCTGGGTAAACCTGTTCGCCTGGGGCGTTCCGGTGGTGGTGTTCGGCATCATCCCCATCCTCGATCTGCTGCTGGGCAAAGACGCTCTCAACCCGGATGAGGAAGTGGACACGCCCCGTATGAACCAAGAAGTGTTCTACAAGTTCATCACCCTGGGCTGGGTGGCTTTGTTTGTAGTGCTGCTGGTGTGGAGCATGTTCGTGCTGGCCTCCGGCATCTTCAATGTGGCCGGCGGCATCGGCTGGATATTCTCCGTCGGTATCGTCGGAGGGCTGGGCATCAACGTCGCCCATGAACTCATCCACAAAGACGGCAAACTGGAAACCTGGGCCGGCGGCCTTCTGCTGTCCCTGGTGTGCTACGCCGGCTTCAAGGTGGAACACCTGCGCGGCCACCACGTGCACGTCTCCACCCCGGAAGACGCCTCTTCCTCCCGCTACAACCAGTCCCTCTACAACTTCCTGCCCCAGGCCTACGCCCGCAACTTCATGAACGCCTGGAAACTGGAAGCCAAACGCCTGCATAAAAAAGGCCACAGCGCCTTCAGCTGGCGCAACGAACTCATCTGGTGGTACAGCATCAGCGCCGTGGCACTGGCAGCCTTCACCATCACCTTCGGCTGGCTCGGCGCCGCCTTCTTCCTGGGCCAGAGCTTCATCGCCCTCAACCTGCTTGAAATCGTCAACTACCTGGAACACTACGGCCTCCACCGCCGCAAACTCGAAAACGGCCGCTACGAACGCACCGGCCCGGAACACAGCTGGAACTCCAACTACTTCCTCACCAACGTGTTCCTGTTCCATCTCCAACGCCACAGCGACCACCACGCCTGGGCCAAACGCCGCTACCAGGTCCTCCGCCACCACGACGTTGCCCCCCAACTCCCGGCCGGTTATGCCGCCATGGTCGTCCTGGCAATGATCCCGCCGCTGTGGAAAAAGGTGATGAATCCGAGGGTGGAAGCCTATTACGAAGGCGAAGAACACCAGTTGGTCTAAAGCAAATTTGCAAAAAACTGAAGGCGTTACCTGAAAAGTCAGATCGGTCCGAGCGGCTATGCCCCTCCCAGACTGTGCGCAGCAGGGATGCTGCGCTCAAGCCCCCATGGATGGGTTCACGGCGTGTCTGGGAGGGGCATAGCCGCTCGGACCAGCCCCCCGGCAAGCAATCAAAAGCAGGCAATAAAAAGTTCCAAAGGCCCCACAGGTTTGTGTCTCTGACTGTGGGGTCTTTTTTTTGGCCCTTGAAATCCCCCCGTAACGCACGCAAGTATATAAGTTGAATCCTGAACCCATAAAAAAGGGAGCCCCCATGCCCAAACACTTCGAACAAGCCCCAGGCCTGCACGAAGCCCCAGTCCCGGAAACCGAAGGCTACGTCTTCAACCAGACCATGATGCGCATCAAAGACCCCGAGCGCTCCATGGACTTCTACACCCGGATCATGGGCATGCGCCTCGTCAGGAAACTCGACTTCCCCGAAATGAAATTCACCCTCTACTTCCTGGCCTACCTCGACGACCGCCAGGCCAACATGGTGCCCAACGACGACGCCCACCGCACCACCTTCATCTTCGGCCGCGAAGCCATGCTGGAGCTGACCCACAACTGGGGCACCGAAAACGACGACGACTTCAGCTACCACAATGGTAACGACGAACCCCAGGGCTTCGGCCACATTGGTATTGCGGTGCCTGATGTCTATTACGCCTGCGACAGGCTGGAAAAGCTGGGCGTGGAATTCGTCAAGAAGCCGGACGACGGCAAGATGAAAGGCCTGGCCTTCATCAAGGACCCGGACGGCTACTGGATCGAAATCCTGCAGCCGAACATGCTTGAAAAGCAGCGCCGGGAAGCAGAAGAAGCATAAGCCGGTTCAGGCAGTGCCGGGTTTTTTCCCGGCACTGCTCTGTGACGCCACGATAACCGCCGCTGTCAGAATCAGCGCCCCTGCCATACCGATAACCCCGAGTTCCTCCCCCAGAATCATCCAGGCCAGCAAGGCCACAAACAGCGGCTCCAGGGTCACAATAATGCTGGAAAGCGTCGCCGGCGTGGTTTTCATACCGGTAAAGAAGCTCAGGTAGCCCAGACATGTGGGCACGACACCGATATAAACCACCATCAGCCAGTGCCTGAATTCAAAGCTTCGCAGGCCCTCGAAACCGGTGCTGATGGCCACCGCCGGCAAAAGGATCAGGGCAGCGGTAAAAAAGCAGATAAAAGCCGTGGTGAATACCGGCGTGCCGGTGGAGGTATGGCGGCTGGTCAGGGTGAAACCAGCATAAACGAAGGCTGCCAGAACCGCCATCAGTATGCCGCCCAGGCGCAGCTTGCCGGCGCTGTCCATGTCACTGATCACCAGCATGGCGGTGCCGGCGATGGCGGCAACCAGCGCCAGTACCGTCACCAGCCCGGGTTTCTCGCCCAGAAGAGGCGCCGCCAGAATGGCCACCAGCACCGGAGCCAGGCACAGGGCAATCAGGGTGGCAATGCCGGCACCGGTCATATCCACCGCCAGCAGGTAGCTGCCCTGGTACACCGCCTGGAAGCATCCCAGGGCCAGTAGCGGAATCAGCACCTTGCGGTTGAGCTTCACAGCCGGTGTGGCGCTTCTGGAAGAAGCACGCTGCTCCCTGCGCATCAGCACAAAGAAGAACGGCAGGGCGACGGCCAGCCGCAGGAAGGCCAGGGTGACCGCCTGCAGTTCGGTGCCGGTGAACAGGAATTTTGCCACAATACCCGTGGTCGCCCAGAGCAGGGCGGCCAGGGCGATCAGTAATGCGCCTCGGATCATTCAATAACCAGTACGATGAGTTCCTTGGGACCATGGACACCGTAAGCGAGGGTCTGCTCGATGTCGGCGGTCTTTGATGGTCCGGAGATTAACAGCGCATTGGTCGGCATGCCAGCCGCCCAGTTCTGGGAGTGCATGGCTTCGTGGAAGGTGGTGTAAAGCTCGCTGGCCTTCAGCACCGCAATATGGATGGGCGGCACCAGGCTCATCAGCCGTGGTTCATCCACTGACGGCCAAAGAATCAGCGACCCGGTTTCAGCGATACCGCCACGGGTGGAGGTAATGCCGGCATCCACTTCCGTGAACAGGGCTTCCTGCCAGCTTTCCACCGGCTCGTCGTACACCAGCAGTTGCGGCAAATCTTCACGGTTCTGCGTGGCGGTTTTCAGGGCCTTGCCGATCTCGTGTTCCTTGGCGATCAACAAAGTCTGGGCGCCACGGGATTGCAGGATTTCTGCCAGCCGGTCGATCCAGCCTGCCTCGGTGGTGCGGTGCACCTCACCGTGGACGGACTCAATGGTGCGTTCGAACATGTCCAGCTTTTCAGCGGTGGTCCAGTCCGGCCGCTTGAGCACGGAGAAATCGCATTCCGGAGCCGTCAGTTCGCCCCCGGTACGGTTGCGAAGGCGCTGGAGGATAGTGTCCCGGGAACTCACTGGCTGCGCTCCTTCATCCGTTCATGGAGGGTTTTGGCGGCCAGCTTCGGCGCCGTGCGATATTGCGTCCAGCCGCCGAGCTTACCCGGCTGTAGCTTGCGGAAGCGGGCGCCCAGGCTGGTGCCCATCCGGTACAGGCCGGGGCGAGCATGCATCCAGCTCCAGCCCTTCCAGATCAGGGCCTCCATAGCGCCGCGTTTGGCACCATGGCCACTAACCTTGGCAGGGTGCAGCTTGTCGCCGTCCACGGACTCCTGCCGCAAACGCACCAGCAGGTCCGGTATGGGGATCTTCACCGGGCAGACTTCGCCACAGGCGCCACATAGGCTCGACGCCGTAGGCAGGTGCCGCCCCTCGTCCAGGCCCACCATGTGGGGCATCAGGATTGCGCCGATGGGGCCGGGGTAGGTGGTGCCATAGGCATGGCCGCCCACGCGGGTATACACCGGACAGTGATTCATACAGGCGCCACAACGGATACAGCGCAGGGTGTCCAGCAATTCGTCGTCCTGGTAGATGGTGGAGCGGCCGTTATCCACCAGCACCACGTGGACCTCTTCCGGCCCGTCCATCTCGTCCGCCTTGCGGGGGCCGGAAATCATGTTGAAGTAGGTGGTGATGTGCTGGCCGGTGGCGGACCGGGTCAGCAGTGCCAGCAGCCCGGTGACGTCTTCCAGGTTGGGCACCACCTTCTCGATGCCGGTCACTGCAATATGGCAGGGGGGCACCGTGGTGGTCATGCGTCCGTTGCCCTCGTTCTCCACCAGGCACAGGGTACCGGTTTCGGCGACGGCGAAATTCACCCCGGATACACCCACATCCGCGTTCATGAACTTCTCCCGCAGCTGCAGGCGGGCGTTGGCAGTCAGGTATTCCACATCGTTGGAGAGATCGGTGCCGGTCTTGTCGTGCAAGAGCTGGGAAATCTCGCTGGTATTCTTGTGGATGGCCGGCATAATGATGTGGGACGGCGTTTCATCCGCCAGTTGCACAATGTACTCGCCCAGATCCGATTCCAGGGCTTCGATGCCGTGTTCCCCGAGGTAATGGTTCAGCTCCATTTCCTCCGACACCATGGACTTGCCTTTGATGACAGTCTTGGCATCACGGGCGATGCAGATATCCCGCACAATCTCGCAGGCCTCGTCGCCGTCGCTGGCCCAGTGCACCTTGATGCCGTTCTCGGTCAGCTTCTGTTCCAGCTGCTCCAGCAGGTCCGGCAGGTTGGCCAGGGCCCGCAGCCGAATGTTGGCGCCCAGGTCCCGCAGGGCTTCCAGGTCCCAGCCCTCGAACGCGGACTTGCGCTTGGTCATCAGGCCGTCCATCGCCTTGCGGAAGTTCTGGCGAATCTGCGGGTTGTGAATGGCCGCCCGTGCCCGCGGGTGGAATTCCTTCACATCGATGTGATGGGCGGATTGCGGAGGGGTGGGCTGTGCTGTCTCGCTCATGGTTTGCTCCTGTTGCCGCCGGTGCGTTCCCAGAGGAAACTCAGAATGTGCTGGCCGTCCATGGGCTTGTGGTTTTTCTCGGCGTAGCCGGCAATGTTCATCAGGCAGCCGCAGTCCGTGGTGACAAAATCCTTGGCGCCGGTATTCACCAGGGTGTCCACTTTTTCACTGACCATGGCGCCGGAAATCTCCGGGTGGCGCACGGCAAAGGTGCCGCCGAAACCACAGCATTCCTCGGCCCGCACCTGTTCCACCAGGTTCACGTTTTTAAGCTGCCCCAGCAGCTTCGGCCCCACTTCCGCCACGCCCATTTCCCGGCGGGCGGAGCAGGAGGTGTGCATGGCCACGGTGGTGGGCTCCCCCAGGTCTTCCAGTTTGATGTGGCAGACGTTCAACAGGAAATCCGTCAGCTCCCATACCCGGCCGGCAATTTCCGCCGCTTTTACATCGTCGGTGGTGTCCTTGAACAGGTCGGGGTAATGCTTGCGCATCATGCCGCCACAGGAGCCTGAGGGCACCACAATCGGGTAGTCCTCCGGAAACAGCCCAAGCTGCGCCCGGGCAACCGCGCGGGCTTCGTCATGGTAGCCGGAGGTATAGGCGGGCTGGCCGCAGCAGGTCTGGTCCTCCGGGTAGATCACCTCAATGCCTTCCCGCTCCAGCAACTGCACGCCGGCCATGCCTGCATCCGGATAGAACATGTCCACCAGGCAGGTGGCGTAGAAGTAGACTTTGGAAGGTTTCGCCGGGTACATCTTGATGGGATCAACCATAGTGCCGCCACTCGAGATTATCGGATGTAACACTCAATGATAGGGTGGCAAACCGGTTGTTACCAGACGACTTTATGGGAAGATATCCGGCATGGAGGGCAGCGGACAGAAGCCGCTGCCCGACGGGCTTACTTGACGGTCAGGCGCTCGGCGTTCTTCTCAACGGTGAGCTCACCAATACCTTTCACTTTGGTCAGTTCTTCGCTGGACTGGAAAGGACCGTTGGCATCGCGGTAGTTGACGATGGCTTCGGCTTTGGCTTCACCAATGCCGTTCAGGCTGGTCAGGGTCTCGATGTCTGCAGTGTTGATATTGATGGTGGCAGGCTCGGCATGGGCAAAACCGGTAAACAGGCTGAACAGCAGGACCATCATGGCCATGAAAGAGGTACGTTTCATTTTGGTTGGCTCCTGAGAGTGGATTTACGTTTCTGATTATTGGTCAGGACGTAAAAGCGACGGAGCTGGCCGGATTCAAGAAGAAGCAAACTGCGAGGATGGAGTAGTGCACGGACAGGAACACATTCCATGTGATCCTGTATCCGTGGCTGACCCCGTGCCTGATCCTTCAGGCTGCGCACCATCCTGTGCGCGTCTTCCCTGTGGTTCGTCCCTGTAGGCCCTGTTCCCTGGGCAATTCCTGATCCGTGGAGTGGTCTTCCCTGAATTCGATTCCCTGAATTCGCATCCCTGAGCCAGCTTTTCCTTGCCGGCTTTTCATCCTTGACGCCGACCATTCTACGTGGGATCGGTTCTCGGCAAATCGGACAATCGCTCCGTGGTCTGTGCGATATCTCTTACAGATTTGTAATCAAATTCATGGCGCTAACAATGAATGTAAGTTCAAGTTTTTGCGGGAGTTTCGCCTGTGTCTCTGAACGCTGACTGATGGGCTTCTGCCGCCTCCCGGATCTTCTCCATGGTGATTTCCCGTACGGCCTTCTGGCTGATGCGGATATGGCGTGTCAACCGGTCCGCCGCCTCCACGGCATGGCCTGCACGAATGGCTTCGAGTATTTCGGCGTGTTCCCGGTAGGTGGCGTCTATGCGGTCGTCCCGGGTGAAGTCCAGCCGGCGGATGATTCGCAGGCGGTCGGTGATTTCCCGGTGGATTCGCGTCATTTCCCGGTTGCCGGCGGCGGCCACCAGGTCACAATGGAAGCTTTCATCCAGTGCCCGCACGGTGCTGCCAACGGCGCGCTCGGAGGGGTGGTCGGGGTTCCAGATGGCGGTGAGGGTTCTTACGGTCTGTGGCATTTCCTGCAACTGGCAGATCTTGTGCATCGCGGCCCGTTCGAGGGTGATGCGCAGGTCGTAGAGTTCTTCCACTTGCTGGAAATCAAACGGTTTCACCTGCCAGCCGCTGCGGAACAGCACTTCCACGAAGCCTTCCCGCTGCAAGCGGTATAGCGCCTCCCGTACGGGTGTCCGGCTGGCATTCAGGCGCGTTCCCACATCGCCCTCGCTGAATTTGTCGCCGGGGATCAGCCGAAACTCAAAGATGTCGTCCTTCAGGGCTTCGTAAACCCTGTCTGCCATGGACTCTTTTCTTTTGGTTTTTGTTGCCATGCTCTTTCCTTTATATGCGGGGCCTCTTGGTGCGGTGCATGGCCGCTGGGCCGGCTGGCGGGGTGAGGGTTTCAAAAGACGTCGTGAACCCATCCATGGGGACTTGAGCGCAGCATCCTTGCTGCGCACACTTTTGAAACCCTCACCCCGCCATCCGTCCCGACTCCCGTGGCCTGCAAGAAATCCTAGTCGCAGGTTTGGGGGTAGTCGTTTGTTCAGTGCAGCCTTGATTACGAACAAACACTTGGTTTTTCTCAAACAGCATTCACCAAACTCCGAGAAGCCGGTGGGGGAAGGGGTGTCCCAGACTGTGCGCAGCAGGGATGCTGCGCTCAAGCCCCCATGGATGGGTTCACGGCGTGTCTGGGACACCCCTTCCCCCATCGGCGCTACTCCGAAGTCAGAGACCAGCGGAGAAAAGCACCAAAGTCAGACCTTGATACTCAACAAAGGCTCCCCGGGAGTCACAGCCTTGCCAGGCTCAACGTGCAGGGCGCTGATCTCGCCGCTGTGGGTGGCGTTGATTTCGAACTCCATTTTCATGGCCTCCACAATGACCAGCGGATCACCCTCCGATACCGTATCACCGGTTTTCACCAGGCACTTCCAGATGTTACCGGCAATCTCAGCGCTTACCAGCTCACCGAACTTCGCCAGGTCAGACACATCCGCCTTCGGCGGTGCCTTGGCCAGTTTGTCCAGCTCCTCGGCTTCGCTGTCTTTCCACAGGGCCACCTCTTTGGCGTAGGCCGCCTGCTGCAGTTTGCGGAATTCGGCGATGGAGTCCGCGTTGGCGTCCAGGAAGGCCTGGTGGGATTTGAGGTCGAAGGTTTCTTCCTCGATTTTCACCGTTAACTGGCCGGCGCGGAACTGGTCGCGCATTTCGTCCAGTTCGGCTTCGGTCACCGGGTAGTAGCACACCTGGTCAAAGAACCGCAGCAGCCAGGGGGCGCCTTCGGCGAACTGGGGGTTCTTCAGGTATTTGTTCCAGATCGGCAGGGTGCGGCCGACGAGCTGGTAGCCGCCGGGGGAGTCCATGCCGTAGATGCACATGTACACGCCGCCGATGCCCACGGTGCCCTCGGCGGTGTAGGTGCGGGCCGGGTTGTACTTTGAGGTGAGCATCCGGTGCCGTGGGTCCAGGGGCACAGCGCAGGGTGCGCCCAGGTAGACGTCACCCAGGCCCAGTACCAGGTATCTGGCGGAGAACAGGATGTCCCGGACAGCTTCCCGGCTGGGCAGGCCGTTGATGCGTTGCATGAAGTCCACGTTGTTGGGCAGCCAGGGGGCGGTATCGCGGACCGACTGGCGGTATTTGTCCACCGCTTCCAGGGTGGCGCTGTCCTCGAAGGCCATGGGCAGATGAATCACCCGGCTGCGGACTTTCAGTTCGTCCGTGGGTGGCAGGGTGGCTTCCAGGTCGAGCAGGTATTCCATCAGCGCCTGCTGGGTAAGAATCCGTGCGTCATAACGAAGCTGCAGGGAACGCACGCCCGGTGACAGCTCCAGCAGGCCTGCCGGTTGCACGTCGGCGATGGCTTCCATCAGGGCATGGATGCGCATTCGCACGCCCAGGTCCATCACGTTGGGGCCGTATTCCAGCAGGATGTACTGGTCGCCGGCCTGGCGGTACGCCACTTCCGGGCGGCCGTCGGTTTCTTCCAGGTGGGCGAGGATGGTGGCGGAGATGCCGTTCAGCGGTGCCAGGTCCGGTGCCACCAGCTTCACCTGTGGCGGTGCCATCAAACTCTTGATGGCCAGTTCCTGGCGCTCCGAGAGTTTCACCGCGGTGTCGTTATCAATGGCCACAAAGCGGATGGTGTCGCCGGGTTTGACCTGGCCGACTTTCCACAGCTCGGCTTTGGCAATGGTCACCGGGCATACGAATCCGCCCAGGCTGGGGCCATCTTTTGTCAGGATGACCGGCATATCCCCGGTGAAGTTGATGGAGCCGATGGCGTATTCACAGTCGTGAATGTTGGACGGATGCAGGCCCGCCTCGCCGCCGTCGGCGCGGGTAAACTCCGGCTTGGGGCCGTTCAGGCGGATGCCCAGGCGGTTGGAGTTGTAGTGCACTTCCCAGTCCTGCTCGAAGAATTTTTCGATGGACTTTTCCGTGAAGAAATCCGGGGCACCGTGGGGGCCATAGAGTACGCCGATTTCCCAGTGGTCCGGGTAGTCCGGGATCAGGTCCGGGTCTGCCGGTGCGGGATCGTGTGTCGGTGCCGTGGTGGTGCAGGCGGGCAGGCTGATCTGGCTGATGCCCAGCATGTCACCGGGGCGCAGGGGCCGGCCGCCGTGGCCGCCGAACTGGCCCAGGGCGAAGGTGGCACGGCTGCCCAGGTACACCGGTACATCGAAGCCGCCACGCACCGCCAGGTAGGTTCGGCAGCCCTTGATGGCCTTGCCCACGGCCAAAACCTGGCCGGCTTTTACGGTGATGGGTTTCCAGAACTCAATCGCCTTGTCGTCCAGTGTGGCTTCGGTCAGCGCACCGGTCAGAGCCACTACCGAATCCTTGTGGAACTTCAGGCTCGGGCCGATCAGCGTGGCTTCCAGCCCCGCCGCTTCGTGGTGGTTGCCCACGATTCGGTTGGCGATGCGGAAGGCGTAGTCATCCATAGGGCCGGAAGGCGGCACGCCGATATTCCAGTAGCCCACGCGGCCGGGATAATCCTGCACCGTGGTGTAGGTGCCGGGTTTGATCACTTCCGCCACAGAGGGCCTGAACTCGAAGCTTTCCAGCGCACGGGTGGAGACAATGCCATCGGCAAAGCTCTGCTGGGCGACCACCTGGCGCAGATAGTCCAGGTTGGTGGCAATGCCCATCAGCCGGGTTTCCGCCAGGGCGGCTTTGAGCTTGGCCAGGGCATCGGCGCGATCCTTGCCGTGGACGATCAGCTTGGCGATCATCGGGTCGTAGTGAGCAGAGACTTCACTGCCATCTTCCACCCAGGTGTCCACGCGCACGCCTTCTTCCGGCCAGTGCACGTCGGTCAGTTCACCCGGGGAGGGCTGGAAATCCTTCAAAGGATCTTCTGCGTAGATACGCACTTCCATGGAAGCGCCGTTCAGCTCCGGCTGGAAATTGGCCAGGTCCGGGCTCTCGCCGGCGGCGATCCCGAGCATCCACTCGATCAGGTCCAGACCAGTGACAGACTCGGTTACCGGGTGCTCAACCTGTAAGCGGGTATTCACTTCCAGGAAGTAGAATTCATCCCGGTCCGCGTCGTAGATGTATTCCACGGTGCCGGCGGAACGGTAGTTCACCGACTGGCCGAGGGAGACGGCGGCATCCAGCATTTTCTGGCGGGTAGCGGCCGGCAGATTCGGCGCGGGGGTTTCCTCCACCACCTTCTGGTTGCGGCGCTGGAGGGAACAATCCCGCTCACCCAGGGCCACCACATTACCCTCGCCATCACCGAACATCTGCACTTCCACATGGCGGGCCCTGGCGATGAAACGCTCCAGGAATACACCACTGTCGTTAAAGAAGCTCTGGCCCTGGCGGCGCACGGTTTCGAAGGCCTCCCGCAGTTCCGCTTCGCTGTTGCAGCGGGTCAGGCCGATGCCGCCACCACCGGCGGTGCTTTTCAGCATCACCGGGTAGCCGAGTTTGTTGGCTACGGTTACGGCTTCATCAAGACTGTCCAGCAGCCCGCTGCCCGGCGCCAGGGGCACGCCGGCGGCTTCCGCCAGTTCCCGCGCCCGGTGCTTCAGGCCGAACTCGCGCATCTGGTCGGGCGTGGGGCCGATAAAGGCAATGCCATCGGCCTCGCAGGCCTCGGCAAAGTCGGCGTTCTCGGACAGAAAGCCATACCCCGGAATAATCGCCTCGGCGCCGGTGTGTTTGGCGGCGGACAGAATCTGGGCCTTGTCCAGATAGGTTTCACTGGCGCCATTGCCGGTCAGGGCTACCGATTCATCTGCCAGGGCAACGTGCAGGCTGTGGCGGTCCTGGTGGGAATAGACGGCCACACTGCCAACGCCCATGGCCTTGAGGGTGCGAATGGTGCGGACCGCGATTTCGCCTCGGTTGGCGATTAGTACTTTGGTGAACATTTTCCGATATCTCCTTTTAATGGAGTAGGTGGGGTCAGACCCGCCGGGTCTGACCCCGATGCGATACTTTTGCGGCGGACTCCGGGGTCTGACCCTGCGGGTCTGACCCCAAACGTGCTGACCAGGCCGCGTATACCCCTAGCTTGCTCATGCCCCCGAGGTCTGAACTCGGAGGTAGGCTCGTCTTGGTCAATTTCTATGGGGTCAGACCCGCAGGGTCAGACCCCGGCAGACCCCGCAGAACCAACAAAAGCCCGCCAACCCCCAAACTCGGTCACATCCCGGGCCCCCTCGAACCCGTACCCCTCGCAGATAAACCCGTTAACCCAGCGCCCATCCGCAAGCTCCACATTGCCTATGCCCAGCGGCGCCGGGATCAGGTCCACGAAGGAGCCGAAGGCGGCGGCGGGCATTTGCCAGACTTCCACGATGATTTGCTCACCTTCGCCCGGTGCGACCCGCTTCAGCCCGGGCTTGGGCGGGGTGGTGTTGGGCAGGGCATAGAGGCGGTAGTTGGCGGAGGTGGTGGTCTGCTCGACCAACACCGAAGATCGCTCGGTAAGCTGGGTGTTCAGGGGCATGCCGCTGAGGTGGGCGCCGACGACCGCCACCTGAATGGTGGGTGTGGATATTTCCGCGCCGGGCGTTTCTTCCGGGCGGGGTTTGTCCGTGGCGCCCAAAGGAGTGGGATGGGCGTTCAGCCACTGGCAGGCCAGGTGTTGCAGCTCGGTATCTTTCCAGGCGCCGCTGATCAGGGTGACGCCGAAGGGCAGGCCGTCGTCCCGGAAGCCGGCGGGAATGGCCAGGGCGCTGAAGTCCGCCAGGTTCACAAAATTGGTATAGGTGCCCAACTGACTGTTGAGGGTGATCGGGTCGGCGTTCACCGCGTCGATCGTCGGCGCCGTGGGTGCGGTAGGCACCAGCAGTGCGTCCACATCGGCCAGTAATTCATCGATCTGGCGCAGCAGTTCTTCCTTGCGGTACTGGGCCCCGAAGGTATCGGTGGCGGTGAACTTGCCGGCGTTGGCGATAATGCCTCTGACCACCGGGTTCATATCGTCGCCATGGCTGGCCATGAAGGACTCCACGGCAGCGTGGCGCTCGGCCACCCAGGGGCCTTCATACAGCAGGGCAGCCAGTTCCAGCATGGGGCTGAAGTCCAGCGGCACCAGCTCCACATCCTGCTGACGCCAAAGGCTGACGGCGGTATTCCAGGCCGCCTCCGCCTGCTGGTCACCAAACCATTGCGGGTGCTCGGGAATGGCCAGGCGTTTGATCGGGCCGGGGCGGCGAATGGCCGGACCATCAAGAGGCAGCGCATAGGGCGCCCTGCGGGAAAAGGCATCGTCGGCATCGAACCCGGCCATGGCATCGGCCACCAGACCGGCGTCGTTAACCGTCAGAGCAAAAACGGACACGCAATCCAGGGACCGACATGCCGGCACCACGCCGTGGATACTGAACAGCCCCTTGGTAGGCTTCAGCCCGACCAGATTGTTAAGCCCCGCAGGTACCCGGCCGGAGCCGGCGGTGTCTGTACCCAGTGCAAAGGGCACCAGGCCGCGGGCAACCACAGACGCGGAACCGGAACTGGAACCACCGCTGACCACCTCCGGCTTGAAGGCATTGGCCACCGCCCCATAAGGAGAGCGTGTGCCCACCAACCCGGTAGCAAACTGGTCGAGGTTGGTCTTGCCTATCAACACGGCACCGGCGGCCTTAAGCCGGGCAATAACGGTGGCGTCTTCCTCTGGCGAATAGGCATAGGCCGGGCAGCCGGCGGTGGTTTCAAATCCGTGGGCGTCAATATTGTCCTTCGCCGCAAACGGAACACCATAAAGCGGCAGGCGGCTGATATCGCCGCCGATCTTGTTAAGCGTCCCCTCCAGGTCGAACAGCGCCGCCTGCAACTCTGTGCTACCTGATAGTGCAATCCAGGCGTTGTCGGTTTTATCCAGGCCGGCGACCAGTTCGCCAAGCAGTTCTTCCGGCCTGGCGCCGGATTGATAGGCTTTCCGCCAGTCCTCAATGGTCCATCCGAGTGTTGCGGGCATGGTTCTTCCTCATGTGCGTTGTCAACTTGTATACATGAGCAATGGCAATGCCCGTGCCATTCGGGAATGGTTTTAGAAATACCTTTGAAAACAGTTTGTTAAAAAGGTGTGGAGAGAAAGGCGGTATTTTAAAGGTGCACTATTGATGGGCGAACGCACCAGAAAAAGGCCTGGAAACCGGGAATTTATGCGCCCGAAAACCCGCACAGGGCATGTGCGGATAGCTTGTATACTAGATAAATTGCTGTTTTGTAATGGAATTGGTGAAAGCTGGAACGGCTGATGCAGTGCAGGGGATGCGTTTACTCAAAGCAACTGGCACGAATCAACCTGTAAACAAGGACGCACAACATGACCATTAGAAAATACGTGAAACTTGGCCTTTCAGCGCTGGCCCTCTCTATATCCCTCTCGGCCGTTGCCGAGGAAGATCCCATCAAGGTCGGTATCCTTCACTCCCTCTCCGGCACCATGGCGATCAGTGAAACGGTCCTGAAAGACACCGTTGAAATGCTGATTGAAAAGCAGAACGCCGAAGGTGGTGTCCTGGGCCGCAAGATGGAAGCCGTAGTCGTTGACCCTGCCTCTGACTGGCCCCTGTTTGCTGAGAAAGCCCGAGAGCTGCTGGCCCAGGAAGAAGTGGACGTGATCTTCGGCAACTGGACCTCGGTTTCCCGCAAGTCCGTGCTGCCGGTGGTGGAAGAGCTGAATGGCCTGCTGTTCTATCCGGTTCAGTACGAAGGTGAAGAATCTTCCGAGAACGTGTTCTACACCGGTGCTGCGCCCAACCAGCAGGCGATTCCGGCGGTGAACTACCTGATGAATGAAATCGGCGTCGAGCGCTGGGTACTGGCCGGCACCGACTACGTCTACCCGCGCACCACCAACAAGATCCTCGAGACCTACCTGATGGATCAGGGCGTGGCGAAAGAAGACATCATGATCAACTACACGCCCTTCGGCCATTCCGACTGGCAGAACATCGTTTCTGACATCAAGGACTTCGGCTCCGCCGGCAAGAAAACCGCCGTGGTATCCACCATCAATGGCGACGCCAACGTGCCTTTCTACCGCGAGCTGGGCAATCAGGGCATCTCTGCTTCCGACATCCCGGTGGTTGCCTTCTCCGTGGGTGAGCAGGAGCTCTCCGGTATCGACACCGGCCCGCTGGTTGGCCACCTGGCTGCCTGGAACTACTTCATGAGCGTGGACAGCGACGCCAACTACGACTTCATCGACGAGTGGATCGAGCATACCGGTGATGACGAAGCCGTCACCAACGACCCCATGGAAGCCCACTACATCGGCTTCAACATGTATGTGGAAGCGGTGAAAAAAGCCGGCACCACCGACGTGGATGCGGTGAAGGACGCCATCATCGGCGTGAGCGTACCCAACCTGACCGGTGGCTACGCCGCCATGATGCCCAACCACCACATCACCAAGCCGGTGCTGATTGGCGAGATCCAGGACAACGGCCAGTTCTCCGTCGTCTGGGAGACCCCGTCCACCGTGGCCGGCGATGCCTGGTCTGACTTCCTGCCCGGCTCCCGCGACATGATCGCTGACTGGCGCAAGCCCCTGTTCTGCGGAACCTTCAACACCAAAACCGGCAAGTGCGGTGCCTCTGCCGGCGAAATGGCCGCTGAAGACGCTGAATAAGGCCTGAAAACGGGGGTGGCCATGCCGCCCCCGACGTTTTCCCCCGCACCATTTCAATAAAACAGGATGGAACCATGAGCATCATCCGATCGCTCACGCTACTGCTTATCGCCATCACAATGACGGTCTTCCCGGCTGTCCATGCCCAGGACAATGACCCGGGCCAGACATTGCTGGGCAACCTGGCAGACGCGCGGCCGGCCCAGATCGAGGACGCCATCAATGCCATCGCCACCAGTGGTGATGTGCGCGCCAGAAGCTGGCTGGACGCCTACGGCAACAACCGCCTGAGCCAGGTAAAGGACACCGGCCGGATCGTGGTTGTGCTGAACAATCGCGGCCTGGACTGGACCATTTCCGACGCGCTGACCGGGGAAGACCTTGGCGAGATTTCCCGCCGCGAGCTTGACCGGATTCCCGTGAACAACCTTATCCGGGGTCAGCTTGATGGCATCAAAGCCATGCTGGACCTGGACGCCGAAGACCGCGACATACGCCTGGCCTCGGCAGAGAGCATGATGGGCAAGGTTGAAGCCCCCATCGTGGCGCCCCTGGAAGAACGCCTGGAACTGGAAGAAGACCCGAAGGTGCGCGAGCGCATCGAAGCGGCACTGGCCATTTACCGGGTGGGAGAAGGCGACATTGAAGCGGTGGACGTGCTCGCCGGCAGCCTCCACAGCCGTGCCCGCGCCGCCCTGAACAACGCCGCCGACAGCGACGATCCGGAGCTGGCCACCAAGGCAAAGGCCGCCCTGGAAACCATCGAACAGAAACTCAAACTGAACAAAGCCGCCGAGACCCTCTATTTCGGTTTAAGCCTCGGCTCGGTGCTGGTGCTGGCGGCCATCGGCCTGGCCATCACCTTCGGCGTGATGGGCGTGATCAACATGGCCCACGGGGAGCTGATCATGCTGGGTGCCTACACCACCTGGGGCATGCAGCAAATGTTACCCGACCAGCCCGGCCTGGCGTTGATCCTGTCCATACCCGCCGGCTTCATGGTGGCGGCCACCGCCGGCATCATCATCGAACGCAGCGTGATCCAGTTTCTCAAGGGCCGTCCCCTGGAAACCCTGCTGGCCACCTTCGGCATCAGCCTGATCCTGCAGCAGCTGGTGCGCACGGTGATTTCACCCCAGAACCGCACCGTGGTCACGCCGGAATGGATGAGCGGTTCCATCGTCGTCAACGACGCCTTGTCCCTGACCCTCAACCGCATGTACGTGCTGGGCTTTGCCCTGGTGGTCTTCGCCGCGCTGATGCTGATCATGCGCAGAACCCGCCTGGGCCTGGAAGTGCGCGCCGTCACCCAGAATCGCAACATGGCCCGCTCCATGGGCATCCGCGCGACCCGGGTAGACATCATGACCTTCGCCCTCGGCTCCGGCGTTGCCGGCCTGGCAGGTGTGGCGCTGTCCCAGCTCACCAACGTGGGCCCCAACCTGGGCCAGAACTACATCATCGACTCCTTCATGGTGGTGGTGTTCGGCGGCGTGGGTAACCTCTGGGGCACGCTGATTGCCGGGCTGTCACTGGGCACCATCAACCAGCTGCTGGAACCCTGGGCCGGTGCCGTACTCGCGAAGATCATCGTGCTGGTCTTCATCATCCTGTTCATCCAGAAACGCCCGCGCGGACTCTTCCCGCAAAAGGGCCGTGCAGCGGAGGGTTAAGGTATGTGGTTAACAAGACCCTTGCGTGAACGCTCCACGCAGATCTTCCTGGGCGTTCTCTTTGCGGCCATGGTTGTTGTGACGGTATTGCACGTCGCCATGCCCCAGGACAGCGCCCTGCATGTCAGCGCCTACACCGTCACCCTGCTGGGCAAGTACCTGTGCTATGCACTGCTGGCGGTGGCGGTGGACCTGGTGTGGGGTTACCTCGGTATCCTCAGCCTGGGCCACGGCGCCTTCTTTGCTCTCGGCGGCTACGCCATGGGTATGTACCTGATGCGCCAGATCGGCGACCGCGGCACCTATGGCGACCCGGTACTGCCGGACTTCATGGTGTTCCTGAACTGGGACGAACTGCCCTGGTACTGGCTGGGCTTCGACATGGCCTGGTTCGCCTTCATCATGGTGCTGCTGGCACCGGGCCTGCTGGCGCTGGTATTCGGTTTCCTGGCCTTCCGCTCACGGGTGACCGGGGTGTACCTGTCCATCATCACCCAGGCACTGACCTTTGCCCTGATGCTCGCCTTCTTCCGTAACGAGATGGGCTTCGGCGGCAACAACGGCCTGACCGACTTCCGCGATATCCTCGGCTTCAATCTGCGCACGGACGCCACCCGGCTGGGGCTGTTCATCGCCACCGGCATCGCCCTGGCCATCGGCTATGTGATCTGCCGGGGCATCGTGGCCAGCAAACTGGGCCGGGTAAGCATCGCCTGTCGCGACGCCGAGGCCCGCACCCGCTTCCTGGGTTACCGGGTGGAACGGGTGCAACTGTTCGTGTTCGTGGTGTCCGCCATGCTGGCGGGCGTGGCCGGGGCCCTGTACGTACCGCAAGTGGGCATCATCAACCCCAGCGAATTCTCGCCGCTGTTCTCCATCGAAATCGTGGTGTGGGTAGCCCTGGGCGGCCGTGCAACCCTCTACGGGGCCGTCATCGGCGCCATCCTGGTGAACTACGCCAAAACCGTGTTCACCGGCGTGATGCCGGACGCCTGGCTGTTCGCCCTGGGTGGCCTGTTTGTGCTGGTAACCGTGTTCCTGCCCAAAGGCATTGCCGGCCTGCTGGCCAGCCGCCGTAAACGCAAGGATGACGGCTCTGACGGAAGCGACAGCAGCGATCCCGAACCTACACCCGCCAGGGAGGCCACCGCATGAGCATTATCGAGGAGATTTCCAACCGCGATCGCGTCTTCAACTTCCTGACCCCGGTGGCGTCCCCGGTGGACGTCCGCCATGGGCCCATCCTGTACCTGGAAGATGTAAACGTGAGCTTTGACGGCTTTAAGGCCATCAACAACCTGAACCTGACCGTGGACGACGGTGAACTGCGCTGCATCATCGGCCCCAACGGCGCGGGCAAAACCACCATGATGGACATCATCACCGGGAAAACCACGCCGGACACCGGCTCGGTATGGTTCGGCAGCCGCCACAACCTGCTCACCATGAACGAGCCGGACATTGCCAGCCTGGGCATCGGCCGCAAGTTCCAGAAGCCCACGGTGTTCGAAGCACTCACCGTGTTCGAAAACCTGGAACTGGCCATGGCCACCGACAAACGCATCCTGCCCACCCTGACCGCCATCATGAAACACGAATACCGGGACGGCATCGACGAAGTGCTGGAAACCGTCGGCCTGCATCAACTGCGGGACAAACCGGCGGGCATCCTCTCCCACGGCCAGAAACAGTGGCTGGAAATCGGCATGCTGCTGATGCAGAAACCCCGGCTGCTGCTGGTGGACGAACCCGTAGCGGGCATGACCGAACAGGAAATGGAACGCACCGCCGAACTGCTCACCAGCCTGGCCGGCAAACAGTCCGTGGTGGTGGTGGAGCACGACATGGGCTTCGTGCGCTCCATCGCCCGCAAAGTCACCGTGCTGCACCAGGGCAGCGTACTGGCCGAAGGCACCATGGACCAGGTCTCCAAC
>NZ_LIHP01000014.1 GCF_001314605.1 Marinobacter sp. HL-58 | reverse complement strand
AGGAACCTTGCAGGCATCGAGCTGCTGCATGAAGGCCCCCAGCGGCCACTGGGGGTGGGCCTCAATTTACCCAAACACGGCAGGAATTATCCATACAAGCGCAGGCACGCGACGCCTACGGCATTGCGGCTTCGCCTCCATTCCGTAGCCGCGCATGCTGGCTGACGTTATAGGGATTAAGGAGTCTTCGTGATCGAATGGGTTTTGGTGCTCACTATGCACATCGTTGCAGAGAGGGGCGGCTCTATGCCCGATGTTCAAATGCAAACTGTTGATGGGTTCACTTCGTCGGCAGCATGTGAGAACGCAGGCGAAAGAATTGGTAAAGCGTTAATCAAACAGGTCGGTAAACATCGAGATCAGCAGAACATTGACCGGCGCGGTGGGATCGGTTTTCCATCAGTTTACACTGAATGTCTCAGGGTAAATAAGTAACCACTATAACAATGCCATTAAGTCTGTACTGGGCTAATGGCCCTCCACCGGACGCCCCTGTTGGGCCGCCGCTTATGGCTGGCGTTATGTGTGAATGCGAACTGTTCTCCATAGGGCTCCTAAGGCATGAAATTCTCGAAGTATAACGAGTTTGATCGACTGGAAATCGAGGCTCTTTTTACCCGGACGTTCTCTGATTCAGAAGGTGAACCCGAGGGAAAGCTGATTGGGCATTTGGTGCATAAGTTGATGAACGGGAGCAAAACCGATGACATTTTCGGGTTCATCGCTGCGGAGCAAGGACAGATAGTCGGCTGTATCTTTTTCACGAGATTGTCGTTCGGCTCCCCCATAAAGGCTTTTATGTTGTCACCGGTAGCCATTGAAACAGACCATCAGGGCAAAGGCATTGGCCAAAAACTGATTAATATTGGCATTAAGCGCTTACGTGAACTGGGTGTCGAATTCATTTTTACCTATGGTGATCCGAACTACTATTCAAAAGTGGGTTTCGAACACGTAGCTCAAGAGGTTGCGGAAGCGCCGTTTAAACTAGCCCATCCAGAGGGTTGGCTGGGGCAGTCTTTGGATGGAGGCAGTCTTGAGCTCCCACTGGGACAGGCCTGTTGCGTTGAGGCATTCAATGATCCCCAGTATTGGTAAACCTATCTACTGGTCTAGGAATCACATAACCATTCCCGTAAGGCGGAGGTCTCTGACGGGCCACCGCTTCGCTCCGCGTTAAGTGTCAAAGGATTGAACGATGCAAGGTGAATGTCTCTGCGGAACCGTGAAATTCGAAATTGATGAAGAGATCCGGAATCTCTACCAATGTCATTGCTCGCTGTGCCGTAAGGCAACAGGGGCAGCCGCTAACGCTGCCACGTTTGTGCAGGGTTCTAGTTTTCGTTGGATTTCAGGTCAAAGCGAGATCCGGTCGTACCAAAAGCCAAGCGGTTTCCGGAGCGATTTTTGTTCGAGCTGTGGGAGTCCGGTTCCGAATAGCCTGCGGGGCACCGAGATGGTTTGGGTTCCAGCCGGTTTGCTCGATGAATTGGCTGCATCAAGGGTTTCTGTTCACCTCCATACAGCATCTGCTGCGCCATGGGAGCAAGAATCTGCAGAGAGCGTTCGATTGGAGGGCGGCCCTGAGAGCCAGGAATCACTTAACAAATTGTTGTAGTACGTTCCGGGCCTCCGGCCCTACACCAGACGCCCATTTCGCTGCGCTACATGTGCGCCGCTAAACCAACACGTTACGAGTTCTAGGGAGCAACCAAATGATTCGCGATTATCGGGCAGCCGATATCGATCAAATCCTGGCAATCTGGCTGTCTGCATCGATCAAAGTCCATGACTTCATCGAATCTGCGTTTTGGAAATCGAAGATTAGCGAGATGCGTGAGGTATACATCCCTGCATCGGAGACGCTCGTGTATGAAGCTGAGGGAGAAGTCGTTGGGTTCTATAGCCTATACGAGAACAATCTTGCTGCGATTTTTGTGGCACCAAGCTCGCAGGGCAAGGGGTTGGGCTCAGTCTTGCTTGATGATGCTAAGAATAGGCGGGAGAGCTTACAGCTCACTGTTTACAAAGAAAATACTCCGAGCATCAAGTTCTATGAGAAACACGGGTTCACTTTACTTGGAGAGCAAATCGATGAGCATACCGGGCACCCTGAGCTCATCATGGAGTATCACTCGTAACAAGGCGCAGCAGTGCGCGGCCGTTGGCCGCCGGACGCTCGTAAACTCGCGCTGCTGTGCTTTGCGTTAGCAGCTACATCTTCCTTCCAAATCTTGCGAATTGAGTAAAAAAGAAATGATTTGTACTCATGGACGAGTTTGAATTCGACTAAGCCAAAAGCCAGGCCAATCTGGACAAGCACGGTATAGATTTCGTTGCTGCCCAAGGGCTGTGGAAAGACCCTTACATGCTGGAGATCCGCGCAAAATCAGAGGATGAGCCGATGTTTTTGCTGATAGGCAAGATTGATGAAAAGCACTGGTCGGCTGTCGTCACATACAGGGATGCTCGTATTCGTCTGATTTCAGTCAGACGTTCCCGTTAGAAGGAGGTTGAGCTCTATGAAAGCTAAAGACTTCGACAAAAAATTTGAGGAAGGTCAGGAAGATATTGTTGATGACCTGGACCTTTCCTCTGCTCGCCGCGTTAACCAGGAACACAAGCGAATCAACGTCGATTTCCCCGCTTGGGTTGTGGAGTCGTTGGATCGTGAGGCTGCGCGCATTGGCGTTACCCGCCAATCGATCATCAAAGTGTGGCTGGTGGAGCGTCTTCAGGCAGAATCTGCTAACAAGCCGCTCAATGGTGACGCCGCAGGCGGCGCACATTAGCGGAGCGTTGTACGAGTAGAGCTTGATGAATTTCGAGATTGGACGATCAGAGGATTTTTTAGTCGAGCACTGTTATTCCTGTGCGGTTCCCGGCTATTTGATCGTGTCTCCATTAACTGCGGTCCGATCTCTGGATGCTCTGCCAGGTCGGTCGGTTGAGAACCTTGGCCCCTTGTTAGCCACTGTCACCTCTCTGGTGAAAGAAGCCGTGAATCCCTTGCGTTGTTTTGGATTGGGCCAGGGACCGTTATCGTTGTTCCAAAGAATCAGTTAATCATCTGGCAGGAGGCAGTAGTGATCACTTTTGGAAGGATCGTCATCCTTGTATACGACTATGAGGAGGCTCTGGAGTTTTATGTTGAAAAGCTTGGTCTGGTTCTTTCGACGGATTTTGAGGCTGGAGAGCGTCGCTTCGTTCATTTGTGCTTTCCAAGCCAGAGGGACGCCGGCGTATGGCTGTTGAAAGCAGAAACCGAGAAGGATGTAGCTGTTGTTGGTCAGCAGGCGGGCGACCAACCTATTGGAGTCCTCTATACAGATAACTTCTACAATGAGTTTGATCGGCTGCAAGGATCGGGGGTTCAGTTCCTGGAGCAGCCGATAGAGGCTGACGGAGCAATTTCTGCTCACTTCGTGGATTTGTATGGGAACAAGTTTGTACTTGTTCAGGTAGAGAATGCATGACCAAGCAAGCATGACCATCCCCATCAAAGATATAACAGCCCCCGACATCTCCTGTTCCAATTGTCAGGCCTGTTGTTGCCGGCTGGAAGTCATGATAATTTCCGACACGGGGGTTCCCGGGCGGCATATAGCTGTGGATGAATGGGGTGGGGAAACCATGCTGAGGCTGGAGGACGGCTGGTGCTCTGCGATAGACCGGGATACCTTCATGTGCACCATTTATGAAAATCGGCCGTGGATTTGTCGGGAATTTGAAATGGGTTCCGACGAATGTCTCGATGAAAGGGCAGAATGGGCGTTATTGGTTGCCGGCAAAGGGTAGTTATGAACAGGGAACATGTGGATGTATTGATTGTCGGTGCCGGTGTGTCCGGCATCGGTATGGCCTCTCATCTCAAGCGGGAGTGCCCGGGCAAGTCCTTTACCATTCTTGAGCGCCGGGAGTCCCTGGGTGGCACTTGGGATCTTTTCCGTTATCCCGGCATCCGTTCCGACTCCGACATGTACACCTTCGGCTATAACTTCCGCCCCTGGACCAGTGGCAAGGTGCTGGCAGACGGTCCTGCCATCAAGCAGTACGTGAGTGAAACCGCATCGGAAAACGATATCGAAAAGCACATCCACTATGGTATTGCGGTGAAACGGGCTGAATGGTCAGGCACTGACAGGTGCTGGACACTGACGGCAGTGAAAGAGGCCACAGGCGAGCTCCTCACCTTCACCGCCGGGTTCATGATTGGCTGCACGGGTTATTACAATTATGACGCCGGTTACAAGCCCGACTTTTCCGGCGAGGACAACTTCCAGGGCCAGATTGTGCACCCCCAGCACTGGCCGGAACACCTGGACTACGCCGGCAAGCGCGTGGTGGTGATTGGCAGCGGTGCCACCGCCATAACGCTGGTGCCCACCATGGCGGAAGAAGCTGAACACGTCACCATGCTGCAGCGTTCGCCCTCCTATCTGATGCCGCTGCCGTCAAAGGACAGGTTGGCGATGTTTTTCCAGCGAATGCTGCCGGCAAAACTGGCCTATCGCCTGACCCGGGCCCGGAATGTGGCGGTTGCCCGTTTTCTGTATAACCGCTCCCGCAAGAATCCGGGGATCATGCGCCGGCTGATGCTGAGCCTTGTGCGCCGGCAACTGGATGGCAAGGCCGATATGAGCCATTTCTCCCCCAGTTACAATCCCTGGGATCAGCGCCTTTGCGTGGTCAAGGATGGGGATCTGTTCGGCGCCATCCGCGCCGGCAAGGCATCGGTGGTGACGGATCATATCGAGAGCTTCACGGAGCAGGGTATCCGCCTGAAATCCGGCCAGGAGCTGGCGGCGGATATCATCATTCCGGCCACGGGGCTGGATATCCAGATGCTCGGGGGTATGGATCTGGTGGTTGATGGCCAGCCCGTGGTTCTGCGGGACAAGATCATCTACAAGAATGTGATGGTCGAGGGCGTGCCCAACGCCGGCATGATTTTCGGTTACACCAATATTTCCTGGACCCTGAAAGTGGATATTGCCGCGGAGTACCTGTGCCGTCTTCTGAACTATATGGATGCCCATGGCAACCGGGTCTGTGTGCCCAGGGATACCGGCGACAGCCGTGGCGAAGGCACGGTGATGGGCGGGCTGGATTCAGGATACATTCGCCGTGCGGATGACCGCCTGCCACGCCAGGGTTCCCATGGCCCCTGGAAGGTCACCCAGAATTACCTGGCAGACGTGAAAACCCTGAGATTTGATCCGATTGAAGACGGGCATATGGAATTCGATGGTATTCGGCCAGTGGAAGATGCGACGAGCCGGACCGGTTTTCTGCGGCCTCTGAAGTCTGCCCTGTTCGGTTCCTGAGGCCGGTTCAGTCCCTGCCCGTTCACATTCGGATGTACACTTTGTCTGTATTGTATGGCAGGCTCCTTACTCGATTTTCAACAGGCAAAGATGTATGTCCTCCAGTAACAACAAGAACAGCAGGCCCCTGTGGCACCCTGCGTTCTGGCCCTCGTGGCTCCTCGTGTTCACACTGTATCTGCTTTCCCTGTTGCCGATGACGGTCAAGCAGCGCCTTGGCCGGCGGCTGGGCTGTTTTCTGGAAGGTAAACTGAAATCCAGGGCCAGAGTGGCCAATACCAATATCGCCACCTGTTTTCCGGATCTGGACGAAACGGCCCGCGAACAGCTGGTGCGTGATAATTTCGTGGCCTGTACCCGTGGTTTTCTGGAAAGCATTCATGCCTGGTGGCGGGATATGTCGGGTTATTGCGAGGGCGCCGAAGTTCACGGGCTGGAGCACCTGAGAGAGGCTCAGGCCAGAGGCAAGGGGGTGCTTCTGATCGGCGGGCACTACAGTATTTTCGACTTTGCGTTGCCACTGATTGCCTGCCACCTGAACAAGCCGGGTTACATGTACCGTCCGAACAACAACCCTGTGATTGACCGAATGATTGAAAACGGTCGCCGGCGGCATTTCGGAATTCGGCCCTTTACCAAGCGGGAGCTTCGGCCACTGGTGTCGTTCCTGAAGAAGGGTGGTGAAGTCTGGTTCGCCTGTGATCAGGATTTCGGTAAGAAGACCGAGCTGTTTGTGCCGTTTTTCGGTGTGGAGGCGGGGTGTATCAGCTCTCCCAGTTATATTGCCCGTGTATCCGGGGCCTCGGTTCTGTGCGTCAGCCATCTGCGCATGCCGGATGGCAGCTACAGGGTCACGTTTTCCCCCATCCAGGAGCACTTCGGCGCAGACAAGCAAAAGGACACCGAAACCTGGAGCCGCTATATCGAAGAAACCATCACTGAACAGCCAGACCAGTACCTGTGGCTGCACAAGCGCTTCAAGACCCGCCCGGAAGGGGCGGAAAAGGTCTACTGAGGATATGCACAAGCAGTTCGCTGCATAATGACCTATCCTGTGAACAGTCGTTCAAACATAAGGAGACATCAATGGTTTCGGTATTCAGGGGTCTGGTAGCGGTGTTGGTACTGGCTCTTCCGCTGTCCGCAATGGCAGCAGAGGGCATGGTAGAGGTAAGAAGCAGTCACAGTGCCGGGGAGACGGCCGACAAGCTGGTTTCTGCCCTGGAAGACAAGGGCATGACGGTGATGAATCGCATCAACCACGCAGAAGGTGCTGACAAGGCGGGGCTGGATCTGCGTCCCACCGAGGTGGTGATTTTCGGGAACCCCAAGGTGGGTACGCCACTGATGCAGTGTGCCCGGAGTGTCGCTATCGATCTGCCGCAGAAAGCTTTGATATGGGAAGACAGCGAGGGCAACGTCTGGCTGGCATACAACGACCCGGAATACCTCAAAAAGCGCCATAACATTGAAGGCTGCGATGAGGTGATTGAAAAAGTGAAGGGTGCGCTTGCCGGCTTTGCCAAAGCTGCCACGGAATGATGAAGGGGATTCCCGCCATCCTGTCAGCGGGAATCCAGTGAGTTCAGGGGCGCGGGCCCATCATCCGTTCCATTGCCTGTGGATTGGGCATGCCCTGCACCATGGAGACCTTGCCGTCTTCTCCCTTGTAGAGGGTGCTGGGTGTTGCCTGTAGGCCCAGTTCCTGCATCAGGCTGTTGTTGGCTTTCACCTCGAGGTGGGCAGCACTGACCCGCTCGCGGTCTACCTCGATGCCTCCCTGCTCGAATGACTCGTGATGTTCGTGCAAGGCCTCTTCCGGATTTTCGCTACCGAGAATGGTGGCTGCTTTGGTCAGGCTGTCCTCTTTAAGAATACCCACCATGATATGGCGCAACTGTACCTTTCCGGCCTCTATCCAGGGCTCCGCCTGCTGGCGGAAACGATAGCAGTAGGGGCAATTGGGGTCGGTGAAGGTATAAATGACGATGTCGGCGTTTTCGTCACCGTCCAGGACCCATTGGCTGTCTTCCAGTTCCGGCCAGGCATTTTCGAACCTGGGGCCTTCGACAAGTTCCTGGATGCTGGCCTGGCTGAGGTTTTTACCCTCCTCGTCCATCATGGTGCCAACAATCACGTGATCGCCATCGGGTGTCAGATAGAAGGCCAGCGAACGGCCCTGCATTTCGCCAACATAACCGGTCATGCCTCCGGGTGCGTCAAAGCTTTCGATCACTTTCACCCCCTGCTGTTCCAGTTTCTGGATGGCGGGCGGATAGTCCTGTGCCTGAACACTGGCTGCAAAAAACGCGGTGGAGATCAGGGCGCTTTGCAACAGGCGTCGTAGCGGGGGCTGGGTCATCGGGATGTTACCTCCTTTGAAGCTGATGATTCGAGATGGCTGGCGTCGAAGCGCTCAAGGCCCCGGGCCAGGCTGGCTCTGGAAAGTTCGCCCATGTGGCTGTCCACCAGTTTGCCCCGGGCGTTGTAGAACAGGGTGGTCGGCAGGCCCTGGCTGCCGGTGGCACGGCCGAAGCCGCCCTGGCGGTCACTGAGCACGTGGTCAAGATCCAGATTCTGTTCGCTGAGAAACCGGCTGATGGTTTCCGGATCCTCACCCTGGTTGGCAAAGACAAAGTTGACCCCGGGGTAGCGGCCCTGGGCGTCTTCCAGTACCGGCATCTCGCGGATGCAGGGCGGACACCAGGTGGCCCAGAGGTTTACCACCGTGGGTTGCCCCCGGGTAAGGGAGTCAAGGCTGACCGGTTGATCGTCCAGATCGGTCAGGGCAACGTCCGGCAGTCCCCGGGTCTGGTTGTTGATCAATGTGATGACGCCGGTGGTGAAGGCCCATGTCATCAGGCCGGCGGCGACTGCGTATCCCAGTGGCCGCCGGATGTTGCTGCGTCGCCACAGCAGGTAGCCGGTGAAGATCAGCGCCAGCACCAGGCCTGAGACCACATCGAAGCCACCATCGCGAATGTCGATAATGCCCAGCCAGTCGCCCTGATAATGTTCGGAGTAGCGGACCACGAATCCGGCCCGGGCACCGACCATGGCGACGAGGAAAATATCGGCCAGGGAACCGGTTATCGGTTGATTGTGTTTGCGCCCGGCCAATGCCCCGACGATCAGGGCAATGATAAAAGCCAGAATCAGCAGGACATGTCCTATTGAAAAGCTGAAGGGACCAACGCCTAGGCTCAGCACGACTTCTCCGGTCATCGGGTGGGTTTTGATCAGGGTATGGCGGCTAGTGACCGGTGACATGGATGGGAGTTCCCTTTTTCACTGAAAAATAAAAAGCACCCTACTCAAAACCACCTATGGCTATTTCCCCGACCCTCTGTTACCGTTTCGTTCATCCTGCCTCTAGGGATTTCCGCAGTTCAAGGCTTTTAGCCCAGTGCGAACCATCCATACGACCTGTCAGAGGACGTCGCCCCGTTAACGGAGTGTGACTGTAGTCGTCTTTTATTCCATGAATCTTCATGGCATCTGCCCGCATTCGCCAAAAACGGTGTTCGTGGAGGCAGAATAATCAAGAGTTGATCTTATATGAGTTTTTCTTCACTCGGTTTGTCCGAGCAGCTGGTCCGTGCCACTACCGACCAGGGTTACGAAACACCTTCTCCGATTCAGGCGAAAGCGATTCCCGCCGTACTTTCCGGCAGGGACGTGATGGCGGCTGCCCAGACGGGCACCGGTAAAACCGCAGGCTTCACCCTGCCACTATTGCAGCGTCTTGCGGAGAACCCCCGCACCGGCAAAGGCCCGCGCGTACTGATTCTGGCTCCCACCCGCGAGCTGGCAGCGCAGGTACACGACAGTGTGGCCCTGTACAGCAGGTATATGCCCACCAAGTCCGCCGTGGTTTTCGGTGGTGTGAAAATCAATCCGCAGATGATGAAGCTGCGCAAGGGCCTGGACGTGCTGGTGGCTACACCCGGCCGGTTGATGGATCTGTATCAGCAGAACGCCGTTCGCTTCAATGAAGTGGAAATTCTGGTTCTGGACGAAGCCGATCGCATGCTGGACATGGGCTTTATCCGTGACATCCGCAAGATTCTTGCGCTGCTGCCGGCCAAGCGACAGAACCTGCTGTTCTCCGCTACCTTCTCCAACGAGATCCGCACGCTGGCCGAAGGCCTGCTGGATAACCCGGTCCAGGTTGAAGTCGCCGCCCGTAACACTGCGGCAGAGAGCATCAAACAGTCTGTTTACCCGGTTGACCAGAGCCAGAAAACCGCCCTGTTGAGCAAACTGGTGCGTGACAATGGCTGGGAGCAGGTGCTGGTGTTTACCCGTACCAAGCATGGTGCCAACCGCCTGACCCAGAAGCTGGAGCGTGACGGTATTACCGCTGCCGCGATCCACGGCAACAAGTCACAGGGTGCCCGCACCCGTGCGCTGGCGGACTTCAAGCAGGGCGAAGTGCGTGTTCTGGTGGCCACTGATATCGCCGCTCGCGGCCTGGATATCAAACAGTTGCCCCAGGTGGTGAACTTCGAGCTGCCTAACGTGCCGGAAGATTATGTTCACCGTATTGGCCGTACCGGTCGTGCCGGCGAGAGCGGTCACGCGCTGTCCCTGGTCAGTGCTGATGAAGGCAAGATGCTGGCGGGTATCGAACGCCTGCTGAAGAAGCAGTTGCCGCGCAAGTCAATGGATGGCTTTGAGCCTACCAATAATCTTCCGCTGAAGCCCAAGGCCAAGGCGGACCCGAGTCGTGCCCGTAATCGCAACGGTAACGGTGGTGGCAACGGCAAACCTGCCGGCAATGGTCGCAGCTTCGGTGGCAAGCCGGGCGGCCGGAGTGGTGGCCGCAGCCAGAATGCCAGCGGTGGCCAGGCACGGCGCTCGCCCCAGCGCGAAAGCGCCTGATTCAGCTTTCTCCATAAAAAAGCGGGGCCCGCAGGCCCCGCACTGGAGGACGTACCATCCAAAAACCTCACGGTAGTGAGGTTTTTGGTGTTTACGTTTATCAGAACTTGTAGGTGAAGCCTACCATGTAGACCATGGGGTCGATTTCAACTTCGAATTCATCGGTTTCGGTGCCGTCTGCGAGCGTAATCTGGGCATCTGAATTGATGTCAGCCCACCAGACAGCGGCATTCAAACCGAAATTGTCGCTAAGCATGTAATCCATTCCCACTTCAACTGCTGCGCCTACGCTATCATCCAACTCAAGCTCTCCAAGCCCGGTTTTTTCCTCAAAGAATGTAGTGTAGTTCACGCCCACGCCTGCATATGGTTGGAAATTGGAGGAGCTTGCCATGGGGAAGTATTGTAACGTAACCGTCGGCGGAAGGTGTTTGGTCTCGCCAGCGTCTTCTCCATCAAGGACCCCACCTTTGCCAGTAATATCGTGCTTGAATGGTGTAGCAGCAAGAACACCGATTCCCAGATTACTAGTGGCCATATAAGTGGCACGAATGCCCAGCTGGGAATTGGAATCTACCGCAACCCGCTGGTCTCCGAGAACGCGATCGCCATTGATAGTAATGACATCACTAGAGTCATCCGGCGCCACATGCGCAACACCAGCACGCAGAATGAAATCGCCAGCCTCAAAAGCCTGAGCAGCAGGGGCCGCTGCCATAACCGCTGCAGCAAGAACACCAAGCTTGAATGTACGGGACATATTTTTCTCCTTGAACCTTAATAAAAGATGAACTCAGATTAATGGCAACGGAGAAAGTAAACTTGATATAGCGCAAGTGAACCGGAGCCGGAGCACCAAGTTCACCGGGAGATTGATTCAGCTCAAAAAATTGTCAGAAGTGAGTACCAGTACGGCTTGTCAGCCTGCTTTCTTTTTGCTGCCTGACGGGCTTCTGGCATTGTTTTCTTCCGGGACGAACACATCACGAACCGTGAGTGGCTTGCCGTCGGCATCCTGAACTTCCACAGGGCGGATGGTTCTACCAGTTTCGCGGTCCCGCAGATCCAGGGGTTCCTGGTCCGGTGCCGGGTTCCATTTATCACCCCACTGGCGCAGGGCAATGACGATAGGAAAGAGGTCCCGGCCTTTTTCGGTCAGGCGATACTCGAAGCGTGAACCGTGTTCGCCCACCTCCACTTTTTTCAGCACCTCGTTATCCACCAGGCGTGCCAGCCGGTCACAAAGAATATTCCGGGCAATGCCCAGTTCCTGCTGGAAGTCGACAAAGCGGCGGGTGCCATACATGGCGTGCAGCACCACAAGCAAAGACCACCAGTCCCCGACTTCGTTCAGGGCCCGGGCGACGGAGCAACTCGAATCATCAAAACGTTTTCTGGCCATAACGTGCAGTCTACCGAATAGGGTTGCATTTTAAAACCAGATTCAATAAGGTTGCTTAAAGAAACCAGATTAGTGAGGTTGCGAATTACCATGAGCATGAATCTTGGCCCTTTGTTTGAGCCCTTTGAAATCCATAACCTGACCCTGCGCAATCGCGTTGCCATGGCCCCGATGACCCGCAACTTCTCTCCGGGCAATGCACCCAATGAGCAGGTGGTGGATTACTACCGGCGCCGCGCCGAAGGTGGTGTTGGCCTGCTGATCACCGAGGGCACGACCGTCAACCACCCGGGTGCCAACGGTTACCCGAACGTACCCTTTTTCCATGGCGACAAGGCCCTTGCCGGCTGGAAAGACGTTGTCGATGCCGTTCATGAAGCCGGTGGCGCCATCTTCCCCCAGCTATGGCATGTGGGGGCGGTGCGCAAGGAAGGCACGGAGCCGGACCCTTCGGTACCTGGCTACAGCCCGTCCGGCCTGTTCGCGCCGGGCAAGCCCAATGGCAAGGCCATGACCGTGGAAGATATCGCCGATGTAGTGAATGCATTCGCTGACGCCGCCCAGGACGCCAAGGCCCTTGGTTTCGACGGTGTAGAGATTCATGGCGCCCATGGCTACCTGCTGGACCAGTTCCTGTGGGAGGGCACCAACCAGCGTGATGACGAGTACGGCGGCAGCATGGAGAATCGTCTGCGCTTCGTGGTGGAGATCATCGAAGCCGTGCGTTACCGCGTGGGCCCGGACTTCCCCATCATGCTGCGCTTCTCCCAGTGGAAACAGCAGGACTACGAGGCGAAACTGGTGAACAGCCCGGAAGAGCTCGAGCAGTTCCTGAAGCCGCTGGTTGAAGCCGGCGTTGATATTTTCCATGCCTCCACCCGCCGTTTCTGGGAGCCGGAATTCGAGGGCTCCAACCTCAACCTGGCGGGCTGGACCCAGAAGCTGTCCGGCAAACCCACCATGTCAGTCGGCAGCGTCGGCCTGACCGAGGATTTCATCAGCGGCACCTTTGCCAGCAAGAAGGAAGCGGTGGAGCAGTCCGGTATCGATGAACTGGTAGAGCGCATGAACAACAAGGAGTTCGAGCTGATTGCCGTTGGCCGGGCCCTGCTGCAGGACCCGGAGTGGCTGGTGAAAGTGAAAGAAGGCCGTATTGCCGAAGTTGAGCCGTTTGCAAAGAAATCGCTTATGAAGCTTTACTAAGCTGAAATAGTCGCCCATGGTCAACTGAATGAAGCATGGGCGACTTCGAATTTAATAGAAAGACATTCTACTTTCTCAGCTCAGCCAATTCGTTGGCAACAATATTTAGTGCAGATCCCAAAATTATCAGTCCTATATAGGCAATTAGATCCGAATTTTGGCTGGTGGAATCAATTAAGCTAACAATTATTCCGATGGTAGCTAACAGTAAACTTACATATCCAAGCCCTTTTATTGCTTGAATGTTATATCTCTTACTTTTCAAGTAGCACCTCACAGAACTTTTTCGCGGTGCGTGACCACGGGTCACGCACCGCAATTCTTCTTTTGATCAGAACGCTCGTCCTGTGTGGGGGTTGGATTGGCTTAACTGGCTGGCCTGCTGGGTACTATCCCAAACCCAATCGTTGATTTGACTTCCATATTTATTATGGATGGCTGTCCCCATGGTATAGCCTGCTGTTGCCGATGCTAGAATTGGATTACCGCGAGAAAGTGTAGTAGCGAGAGAGCCAGCGGCTATTACAAGTTCTGAAGAACCGCCGCTTACCTTATTAATATCGATTTCATTTAGTTCATACATTTTATCTTCCTTTATGGAAGGTCTGAATAACTGCTGATATTTGCCGATCTTGGGTTTAACCGGCAAAAAATCGAAGATTCAGACACTATTTTCCCGTTATTTGTGTGTTTCTTG
>NZ_LIHP01000020.1 GCF_001314605.1 Marinobacter sp. HL-58 | reverse complement strand
ATTGCTCCGATCGCCATGGAAGATGGCCTGCGCTTCGCGATTCGTGAAGGCGGCCGTACCGTTGGTGCCGGCGTAGTCTCCAAGATCATCGAGTAATTGCTCTTTTTGAGTAATAACTCGAAGTAAGTGCGCTGAGTTGTTTCGGTGCAGGCCAGTAGCTCAATTGGCAGAGCAGCGGTCTCCAAAACCGCAGGTTGGGGGTTCGATTCCCTCCTGGCCTGCCATTTTTTAACATCCGGATACATAAGCTGATTCCTATGGAGTCAAAAGCCGATCGTTCGACCAGTGGCTTCGATGCAGTAAAGTGGCTGGTTGTATTTGTCCTGATTGCCATCGGTGTTGTTGGCAATCAGTATTTTAGTGCCGAGTCACTGCTGTATCGGGTGCTGGCTCTCGTAGCTCTTGCTCTGGTCGCTGCTTTTGTGGCGCTCCAAACCGAGCGTGGTCGGCGTTTCGCGACCCTGCTCAAGGAAGCCAGGGTTGAAATCCGGAAGGTCGTATGGCCCACCAGGCCGGAGCTGATCCAGACTACAGCCATCGTCGTTGTGTTTGTGTTGGTTGTGGCGTTGATGCTGTGGGGTATGGATTCGTTGATCAGTTGGCTGGTCTCCGGAGTTATCGGGTAACAGGAGTGGGCAATGGCTAAGCGCTGGTACGTGGTTCATGCGTATTCTGGCTTCGAAAAGCAGGTGATGCGCACTCTCAGGGAGCGTATCGCTCTCGACGGCATGGAAGACAAGTTCGGCGAAGTTCTGGTGCCGACGGAAGAAGTCGTTGAGATGCGTGACGGGAAAAAGCGCAAGAGTGAGCGCAAGTTTTATCCCGGTTACGTTCTTGTGCAGATGGATATGGATGACGCCACCTGGCACCTGGTCAAGAATACGCCAAAAGTTCTGGGTTTCATTGGTGGAACCAAGGACAAGCCGGCGCCGATTACGGAGAAGGAAGCCGAAGCGATTCTTCGTCGGGTCGAAAGCGGGGCAGACAAGCCCAAGCCGAAGACTCTGTTTGAGCCGGGCGAAATTGTTCGCGTCACTGAAGGTCCCTTTGCAGACTTCAATGGCGTTGTTGAAGAAGTTGACTACGACAAGAGTCGGGTCAAGGTTGCCGTGCTGATTTTCGGTCGTTCAACTCCGGTAGAGCTGGAGTTCGGGCAGGTCGAAAAAGACTGAGCGGCAACCTTACATGCTGAGAGCTCGCGCGCTATGGCGACGCGGGCTTTTTGTGTCTGCTACTGGCAGTTGTAAATACAGGGGAGCCGAAAGGCGTTCGAACCCACAGGAGAAAAATCATGGCTAAGAAGATTGACGCGTACATCAAGCTTCAGGTTGCTGCCGGCAAGGCCAACCCGAGTCCCCCGGTTGGTCCCGCACTGGGTCAGCGCGGCGTGAATATCATGGAGTTCTGTAAAGCGTTCAACGCCCAGACCCAGGATATGGAGCCGGGCCTGCCGATCCCGACGGTTATTACCGTATACAGTGATCGCAGCTTTACCTTTATCACCAAAACTCCGCCTGCACCTGTGCTGCTGAAGAAGGCGGCCGGCATCAAGAGCGGCTCTGGTCGTCCGAATACCGACAAGGTCGGTACTGTTACCCGTGACCAGCTGGAAGAAATCGCCAGGACCAAAGAGCCGGATCTGACTGCAGCCGATATGGATGCGGCGGTACGTACCATTGCCGGAACTGCCCGTAGCATGGGCCTGAACGTGGAGGGCCTGTAACATGGCAAAGCTTAGCAAGCGTCAGAAGCTGATTCGTGAAAAAGTGGATTCCACCCGCGCCTATTCTGTTGATGAAGCAGTAGCACTGCTGGTTGAGCTGGGCGAAAACGTCAAGTTCAAGGAATCCGTTGATGTTGCAATTAACCTTGGTGTAGATGCACGTAAATCTGACCAGGTTGTACGTAGCAGCACTGTACTGCCGCACGGCACCGGCAAAACCGTTCGTGTAGCGGTCTTTACCCAGGGTGCCAATGCGGAGAAGGCAACCGCCGCCGGTGCCGATATCGTCGGTATGGATGACCTGGCGGAAGAAGTTAAAAAAGGCAACATGGATTTCGATGTGGTTATCGCCACTCCGGACGCCATGCGTGTTGTTGGTCAGCTGGGCCAGATTCTTGGTCCCCGCGGCCTGATGCCGAACCCGAAGGTTGGCACTGTTACCCCGGACGTTGAGACTGCCGTCAAGAACGCCAAGGCGGGCCAGGTTCGTTACCGTACTGACAAGAACGGTATCATCCATGCGCCGATGGGTAATGTTGAATTCTCTGCGCAGAACATCAAGGAAAACCTTGAGGCTCTGATCGCGGACCTGAAAAAGGCCAAGCCGTCTTCCTCGAAAGGTGTTTACCTCAAGAAGGTAACCCTGTCGTCGACGATGGGTCCTGGCCTGACTATCGACCAGAGCGCTCTGAACATCTGAGCGAGCGGTCGGTAGTTACTTTGTAGTCTGGGCGGAAGCCAAGGCTGTCAAAGACCGCAGGCCCCTGAAGCTCTTTTTTTCGGAAAAGTGGCTGGAAGGGTTAAAGCAACGCCTGCGCAGACGGTGTGAAGACGTTCTCTCTGAACCCAAACACCGTTAGGAGCCCCGCAAGGGGTATTTGTGGGTTTGCCGGGATAGACCCGGCGAAATCGAGGAGAAATCCAGTGGCAATTAGACTCGAAGACAAGAAAGCGATCGTCGCTGAAGTCAACGAGACTGCCGGTGGTGCTCTGTCTGTTGTTATGGCTGACTACCGTGGTGTCACTTCCGGTGACATGACGGCCCTGCGAGCAAAGGCCCGTGCCGAGAACGTTCTTCTGAAGGTTGTTCGTAACAACCTGGCGAAGATCGCGATCCGCGGTACCGAGTTCGAGTGCATCGATGAGGCACTGGTCGGCCCGACGATTCTGGCGTTCTCAATGGAAGATCCGGGTGCGGCTGCACGCCTGCTGAAGGATTTCGCCAAAGAGAAAGAGGCATTCGAGATCAAGGGCCTGGCTGTCGGCGGTGAGCTGATGGGCGCAGACCAGATCGATCGCCTTGCCAAGCTGCCGACACGCCACGAGGCGTTGACGATGCTGGCCGCAGTAACACAGGCACCAATCACCAAGCTGGCGCGGACACTGAACGAAGTACCAACCAAAGTGACCCGTGCTGTAGCGGCAGTTCGAGACCAGAAGCAAGAAGCTGCTTGATTCTGTTGAACACCATTTTTATATTTTTGGGAGAAAGTCATGGCTCTGTCTAACGAAGACATTTTGAACGCAATTGCTGAAATGAGCGTAATGGACGTTGTTGCGCTGGTTGAAGCAATGGAAGAGAAATTCGGTGTATCTGCAGCTGCCGCTGTAGCCGCCGCACCTGCTGCTGCCGGTGGCGAAGCCGCCGCTGCTGAAGAGCAGACTGAGTTTGACGTTGTTCTTACCGGACCTGGTGAGAAGAAAGTAAACGTTATCAAGGCCGTTCGTGAACTGACTGGCCTGGGTCTGAAAGAAGCCAAGGAAATGGTCGACAGCGCTCCTTCCGTAATCAAGGAAGCAGCTAGCAAGAGCGACGCTGAAGAAGCCAAGAAGAAGCTTGAGGAAGCAGGCGCTTCTGTTGAGCTTAAGTAAGAGTTGGCTGTTGATCGAAACCGTGCGTTAAGCATGGACGGGCTGGTGGCCGTGTGCCACCGGCCTTTTTCTGTTGTATATGCTATAGACTCTGAACGCCGATCCTGTGGTGCTGTCAGAATCTATAACCTACAGCGAGAGTCTTGTTCAAGACGGCGCAGTAAGCCGAGCAATTCGGCCCCGAAGCATGAAAATGGTTGCTTCTTGATACCAGGTATCAGGTCTAAAGCTGGGGAATGCAGATGACTTACTCCTATACTGAGAAAAAGCGGATTCGCAAAGATTTTAGTAAATTGCCGTCCGTGATGGATGTTCCCTATTTGCTGTCTATACAGCTGGATTCGTTCCGGGACTTCCTCCAAAGTGAAGCCGCGCCCGAAAATCGTCGGGAAACCGGTCTCCACGCAGCATTCAAATCCGTATTCCCGATTGTCAGTTATTCTGGCAACGCCGCACTCGAATACGTGAGTTACCGCATCGGCGAGCCGGTATTTGACGTCAAGGAATGCCAGCTTAGGGGCGTAACCTACGCAGCACCGCTGCGGGTTAAAGTAAGACTTATCATTTATGATAAGGAATCGTCCAACAAGGCGATCAAGGATATTAAAGAGCAGGAAGTCTACATGGGCGAAATGCCCCTGATGACCGAGAACGGTACCTTCGTTATCAACGGTACCGAGCGGGTTATCGTTTCCCAGCTCCACCGTTCACCTGGTGTGTTCTTCGATCACGACAAGGGCAAGACTCACTCGTCAGGCAAGCTGCTGTATTCCGCCCGTGTGATTCCTTACCGTGGTTCCTGGCTGGATTTCGAGTTCGATGCCAAGGACTCGGTCTTTGTTCGTATTGACCGTCGCCGGAAACTGCCTGCGTCAATCCTTCTGCGTGCGCTCGGGTACAACTCCGAGCAGATGCTGGAGATGTTCTTTGATACCAGTAAATTCGGTATCGGCCCTGAAGTATGCAAGCTGGAACTGGTCCCAAGCCGCCTGCGCGGTGATATCGCAACGTTCGATATCAAGGACAAGAAAGGCAATGTCATCGTCGAGGAAGGTCGCCGGATTACCGCTCGCCACATCAAGCAGCTTGAAAAAGCCGGCCTGACCGAGCTTGAGGTGCCGACCGAGTACCTCTACGGCCGTGTACTGGCGAAGGACATGGTGGATACCAAGACCGGCGAAGTGCTGGTTGAGTGTAACACCGAGTTGACAGAAGAAGTGGTTACCAAAATCCTGGATGCAGGCGTCAAAGAAATTGAAACCCTGTACACCAACGATCTTGATTGTGGTCCGTTCATGTCGGACACGCTGCGTATCGACCCGACCCGTACCCCGTTGGAGGCGCTGGTCGAGATCTATCGCATGATGCGCCCGGGCGAGCCGCCCACCAAGGAATCGGCTGAGAACCTGTTCAATAACCTGTTCTTCTCCGAAGAGCGTTATGACCTGTCCTCCGTTGGCCGCATGAAGCTGAATCGCAGGCTGCGCCGTGAGGAAAGCACCGGTGAAGGCACGCTGACCCACGAGGACATCATCGATGTGCTCAAGACGCTGATTGATATCCGTAACGGCCAGGGCCAGGTGGACGACATTGACAACCTGGGTAACCGTCGCGTTCGTTGTGTCGGTGAAATGGCTGAAAACCAGTTCCGTGTTGGTCTGGTGCGTGTTGAGCGTGCAGTGCGGGAGCGCCTGAGCCTGGCGGAAAGCGAAGGCCTGATGCCTCAGGACCTGATCAACGCCAAGCCGGTTGCGGCAGCCGTGAAAGAGTTTTTCGGTTCCAGCCAGCTGTCCCAGTTCATGGACCAGAACAACCCGTTGTCGGAAGTGACTCACAAGCGCCGTATTTCGGCTCTTGGGCCGGGCGGCCTGACCCGTGAGCGTGCCGGCTTCGAGGTTCGTGACGTACACCCGACCCACTATGGTCGCGTCTGTCCCATCGAGACCCCGGAAGGCCCGAACATCGGCCTGATCAACTCACTGGCAACCTATGCCCGTTCCAACTCCTACGGTTTCCTTGAGAGCCCGTACCGGAAGGTTGTGGACGGTCTGGTAACAGACGAAGTGGTGTATCTCTCGGCTATTGAAGAGAGCAACTACATCATCGCCCAGGCCAGTGCGGCAATGGACGAGAACAAGCGTCTGTCTGACGAGCTGGTTACGGTTCGCCACCAGAACGAATTCACCGTGACGCCGCCGGAGAACGTCAATTTCATGGACGTTTCCCCGCGCCAGGTGGTTTCGGTTGCAGCCTCGCTGATTCCGTTCCTGGAGCACGATGACGCCAACCGCGCACTGATGGGCTCCAACATGCAGCGCCAGGCAGTTCCGACCCTGCGTTCACAGGTGCCTCTGGTAGGTACCGGTGTTGAGCGCACCGTGGCGCAGGACTCCGGTGTCTGTGTGACGGCCCGTCGTGGTGGTGTGATTGAAAGCGTTGATGCGGCCCGCATTGTTGTGCGTGTTAATGACGACGAAACCGAAGCTGGTGATGCTGGTGTGGATATCTACAACCTCACCAAGTACACCCGCTCCAACCAGAACACCTGTATCAACCAGCGCTCCATCGTTAACCAGGGCGACGAAATTGCCCGTGGTGACGTGCTGGCCGATGGTCCCTCGGTGGACCTGGGTGAGCTGGCCCTGGGCCAGAACATGCGCATCGCGTTCATGCCCTGGAACGGTTACAACTTCGAGGACTCCATCCTCATCTCCGAGAAAGTGGTTCAGGAAGACCGCCTGACCACAATCCACATCCAGGAACTGACCTGTGTGGCCCGGGATACCAAGCTGGGTAGCGAAGAAATCACCGCGGATATTCCGAACGTTGGTGAAAGTGCGCTGTCCAAGCTGGATGAGTCCGGTATTGTCTATATCGGCGCGGAAGTTGGTCCTGGCGATATCCTCGTTGGCAAGGTGACGCCGAAGGGCGAGACCCAGCTGACACCGGAGGAGAAGCTCCTGCGTGCCATCTTCGGTGAGAAGGCGTCGGACGTGAAAGATACGTCCTCACGAGTGCCCACCGGCACCCGTGGTACGGTTATTGACGTACAGGTCTTTACCCGTGACGGCATCGAGAAGGACACCCGCGCCCAGTCCATCGAGAAAGAGCAGCTGGACGAGTACCGCAAGGACCTGAAGGACGAGTACCGCATTGTTGAAGGTGCCACGTTCGAACGTCTGACCAATGCCCTGAAAGGGCAGGAAGTCATCAGCGGGCCGGGCCTGAAGAAAGGTGCCAAGCTTGACGAGTCCTACCTGGCGGAGTTGCCGCGGGACGACTGGTTCAAGCTGCGCATGAAGGACGAGACGCTGAACGAGCTGCTTGAGAAGTCCGAGCAGGGCCTTGAGGATCGCAAGAAGGAGCATGAGGCGCGCTTTGACGACAAGAAAGGCAAGCTGCAGCAGGGCGATGACCTTGCCCCGGGCGTGCTCAAGATTGTCAAGGTTTACCTTGCCATCAAGCGTCGGATTCAGCCGGGTGACAAGATGGCCGGCCGTCACGGTAACAAGGGTGTTATCTCAGCGGTTATGCCGATTGAGGACATGCCTTACGACGAGTTCGGCAACACCGTTGACATCGTTCTGAACCCGCTGGGTGTTCCGTCGCGGATGAACGTTGGTCAGGTGCTTGAGACCCATCTGGGTGCCGCCGCCAAAGGTCTGGGTGAGCGCATCAGCCAGATGCTGGATGAGCAGCGCAAGGTTGCTGAGCTTCGCAGCCTGCTGGATGAGATCTACAACCACTCGGATGAGGTCACCCATGTGGACCTGGATTCGCTGAGTGACAAGGAGATCCTGGCGCTGGCCAACAATCTGCGTTCGGGTGTTCCCATGGCAACGCCGGTGTTCGACGGTGCCAAGGAAGCTGAGGTCAAGCGTATGCTTGAGCTGGCCGGTCTCAGTACCACTGGCCAGACTGTACTGTATGACGGCCGTACCGGCGACGAGTTTGACCGTCCGGTGACTGTTGGCTACATGTACATTCTCAAGCTGAACCACCTGATCGACGACAAGATGCACGCTCGTTCCACCGGTTCGTACAGCCTGGTTACCCAGCAGCCGCTGGGTGGTAAGGCACAGTTCGGTGGTCAGCGCTTCGGTGAGATGGAAGTGTGGGCCCTCGAGGCTTACGGTGCGGCGTATACGCTGCAGGAAATGCTTACCGTGAAGTCTGATGATGTGAATGGTCGGACCAAGATGTACAAGAACATTGTCGATGGTGATCATCGCATGGAGCCGGGCATGCCCGAGTCCTTCAATGTTCTGGTCAAGGAAATCCGCTCGCTGGGTATCGACATCGAGCTGGAATCCGACTGAGCCGAATTGTTTTTGGCAGCGTGAGCGGGTACCGGTCGGTACCCGCCCGAGAATAACGCCATCCGGAGCTGTTACTGATGAAAGATTTGCTGAATCTTCTCAAAAACCAGAACCAGAAGCAGGAATTTGACGCCATCCGTATTGGCCTGGCGTCGCCTGACATGATCCGTTCATGGTCTTTTGGTGAGGTCAAAAAGCCTGAGACCATCAACTACCGTACGTTCAAGCCTGAGCGTGACGGTCTTTTCTGTGCCAAGATCTTCGGCCCGATCAAGGATTACGAGTGCCTGTGCGGCAAGTACAAGCGCCTCAAGCACCGCGGTGTTATCTGCGAGAAGTGTGGTGTTGAAGTGGCACTGGCCAGTGTGCGCCGTGAGCGCATGGGTCACATCGAGCTCGCCAGCCCGGTCGCCCACATCTGGTTCCTGAAATCACTGCCGTCCCGCATCGGTCTGATGCTGGACATGACCCTGCGCGATATTGAACGGGTTCTGTATTTCGAATCCTTCATCGTGATCGAGCCGGGCATGACGACCCTGGAGAAAGGGCAGCTGCTGAACGACGAGCAATACTACGAAGCCCTGGAAGAGTTCGGTGATGAGTTCGACGCCCGCATGGGTGCCGAAGCCGTCCAGGAACTGCTCGAAGGTATTGATCTGCAGGCCGAGGTTGAAGCCCTGCGGGAAGAGATTCCCCAGACCAACTCCGAGACCAAGATCAAGAAGTTCAGCAAGCGCCTGAAGATTCTTGAGGCGTTCCTGTACTCCGGCAACAAGCCGGGCGACATGGTCATGACCGTGCTGCCGGTTCTGCCGCCGGATCTGCGTCCGCTGGTTCCGCTGGACGGTGGCCGTTTTGCCACCTCTGACCTGAACGATCTGTATCGCCGGGTTATCAACCGTAACAACCGCCTCAAGCGCCTGCTGGAGCTGAACGCTCCGGACATCATTGTGCGTAACGAGAAGCGGATGCTGCAGGAAGCCGTCGACGCACTGCTGGACAACGGTCGCCGTGGCCGTGCCATCACTGGCACCAACAAGCGCCCGCTGAAGTCCCTGGCAGACATGATCAAGGGCAAGCAGGGCCGCTTCCGTCAGAACCTGCTCGGCAAGCGGGTGGACTACTCCGGTCGTTCCGTGATCGTGGTTGGTCCATACCTGCGCCTGCACCAGTGTGGTCTTCCCAAGAAGATGGCCCTGGAGCTGTTCAAGCCGTTTATTTTCTCCAAGCTGGAGCATCGTGGCCTGGCGACCACCATCAAGGCCGCCAAGAAGATGGTCGAGCGTGAGGAAGGCGTGGTCTGGGACATCCTGGACGAGGTCATCCGCGAGCACCCGATCATGCTGAACCGGGCGCCGACTCTTCACCGTCTGGGTATCCAGGCGTTCGAGCCGGTATTGATTGAAGGCAAGGCGATCCAGCTGCACCCGCTGGTGTGTGCTGCCTACAACGCCGACTTCGACGGTGACCAGATGGCGGTCCACGTACCGCTGACCCTGGAAGCCCAGCTCGAAGCCCGTGCGTTGATGATGTCCACCAACAACGTGCTGTCGCCCGCGAACGGCGAGCCGATCATTGTACCGTCCCAGGACGTGGTTCTGGGTCTGTACTACATGACCCGTGAGCGTAAGAGTGCCCTCGGTGAAGGCATGGTGTTCGCGGACGTCAAAGAGGCTCATCGCGCTTACGGCGCCGGCAAGGTTGACCTTCAGGCCATCGTCAAGGTGCGTGTTAAGGAAGTGGCCATCCAGGAAGATGGCGAGCGTACTGAGCAGTACAAGATTGTTGATACCACCGTCGGCCGTGCCCTGTTGTTTGATATTGTGCCCGACGGGCTGTCTTTCGACCTGGTCAACAAGCCCATGGTCAAGAAGGCAATCTCCAATCTGATCAACACCTGTTACCGTGATGCCGGCCTGAAGGATACCGTTATCTTCGCCGACCAGCTCATGTATATGGGTTACCACTATGCCACGGTTTCCGGTATCTCGATCGGTTTCAACGACTTCGAGATTCCCCCGGAGAAGTACGAGCTGGTGGATGCCGCATCCGAGGAAGTTAAAGACATCGAAACCCAGTACGCGTCCGGTCTGCTGACCCAGGGCGAGAAGTACAACAAGGTTATCGATATCTGGTCCCGCGCCAACGACAAAGTGTCCAAGGCCATGATGGAGCGCCTGTCGAAAGAACAGGTTATCGGTCCTGACGGTCAGCCGGTCAAGGGCGAAGACGGCGAATTCGAAATGCAGGAGTCGTTCAACTCGGTCTATATGATGGCCGATTCCGGCGCCCGGGGTTCCGCCGCCCAGATCCGTCAGTTGGCGGGTATGCGTGGCCTGATGGCCAAGCCGGACGGGTCCATCATCGAGACGCCGATCACTGCGAACTTCCGTGAGGGTCTGAACGTACTCCAGTACTTCATCTCCACCCACGGTGCCCGTAAGGGTCTGGCGGATACGGCACTGAAGACCGCCAACTCCGGTTACCTGACCCGCCGTCTGGTTGACGTGTCCCAGGATCTGGTGGTTACCGAAACCGATTGTGGCACCGAAGAAGGCCTGCTGATGACGCCTCATATCGAGGGCGGCGACGTGGTTGTGCCTCTGGGTGATCGTGTGCTTGGTCGTGTTACCGCACGTGCTGCCTATACGCCCACCGACAAGGACAACGCGGTTGTTGAAGCGGGTACCTTGCTGGATGAGAAGGCAGTTGAAGCGCTTGAGCGTGCCGGTGTGGACGAGGTCTGGGTTCGTTCCGCGATTACCTGTGAAACCCGTCATGGCATCTGTTCGAAGTGTTACGGCCGTGACCTTGCCCGTGGCCATCAGGTCAACGTGGGCGAAGCTGTGGGCGTTATCGCGGCACAGTCCATCGGTGAGCCGGGTACCCAGCTCACCATGCGTACCTTCCACATTGGTGGTGCGGCAAGCCGGGCATCTGCAGTGGACAACATTCAGGTCAAGCACGGCGGCACGGTTCGTCTGCACAACCTGAAGTCCATCGAAAAGAGCGACGGCTCCCTGGTGGTTATTTCCCGCTCGTCCGCGCTGGCAATTGCCGATGAGCAGGGTCGTGAGCGTGAGTGGTACAAGCTTCCCTATGGCGCCGTGCTGTCGGTCAAGCATGGTGATTCGGTCGAGGCGGGCGTTGCGGTCGCCAAATGGGATCCGCACACTCACCCGATCATCGCCGAGGCCGAAGGTACTGTCCGCTTCGTCAATATGGATCAGGGCATCACTGTCCGCACCCAGACCGACGAGCTGACCGGCCTGTCCACCATGGAAGTGATCGATCCCAAGGAACGTCCGGCTGCTGGTAAGGACATCCGTCCTGCCATCCAGCTGATTGACGAGAAGGGTAACGATGTCGAGCTGCCGGGTGGCGGCACCGCCATCTTCTTCCTGCCGGCGAACGCGCTGGTGACCATGGCCAATGGTGCCAGGGTCGAGCTGGGCGATGTGGTTGCACGTATTCCGCAGGAAAGCTCGAAGACCCGGGATATCACCGGTGGTCTTCCACGGGTTGCCGACCTGTTCGAGGCCCGTCGTCCGAAAGAATCCTCCATCCTGGCGGAAGTCAGTGGTGTGGTGTCGTTCGGCAAGGAAACCAAGGGCAAGAAGCGTCTGGTGATTACGCCGAAGGATGCAGACCCGTATGAGGTTCTGATTCCGAAGCATCGCCAGATGAACGTGTTCGAAGGTGAGACGGTCGAGAAGGGCGAGGTTATCTCCGATGGTCCGTCCAATCCCCATGATATCCTGCGTCTGCTGGGCGTTGTGGAGCTGGCGAAGTACATCACCAACGAAATCCAGGACGTTTACCGTCTGCAGGGTGTTGTGATCAACGACAAGCACATCGAGGTGATCGTTCGCCAGATGCTGCGCAAGGTTGAAATCACCGACGCCGGCGACACCAACCTGCTCGGTGGTGATCAGGTCGAGATCACCCAGTTCATGGAAGAGAACGAGAAAGCGATAGCCGCTGACAAGGAGCCTGCGAAGTGCGAGCGCCTGTTACTCGGCATTACCAAGGCTTCTCTGGCAACGGAGTCCTTCATTTCCGCGGCGTCGTTCCAGGAAACTACCCGGGTTCTGACCGAAGGCGCCGTCACCGGCAAGCGGGACTACCTCCGCGGCCTGAAGGAAAACGTGGTGGTTGGTCGCCTGATTCCGGCCGGTACCGGTCTTGCCTACCACGCGGAGCGCAAGCGTAAGCGCGAGCTGGAAGAGCAGGGCGTGACCGCGGCGGACGTTGAAGAAGCTCTGAGTGCCGAGCTTAACCGCGAAAGCTGAGTTGGCCGGCACCGCCACCCGCCGGTAGTTACGTACGCCGCGGGTGGTTAAAAAGAGATCAGTCATCTTGACTGTTCGGGGGCGCGGGCTTACACTTGCGACCCTCAAATTTTACCCCCGCCCGTCGGGGGTAAGTTTCATTGATACGGTTTTTTGGAGTTTGCTTACATGGCAACGATTAATCAGTTGGTGCGTAAGCCTCGTAAACGCAAGGCAGCCAAGAGCGACGTTCCTGCTCTGCAGGCCTGCCCTCAGCGCCGTGGTGTGTGTACTCGTGTATACACCACAACGCCGAAGAAGCCGAACTCAGCACTGCGTAAAGTGTGCCGTGTTCGTCTGACCAACGGCTACGAGGTTTCCTCATACATTGGTGGTGAAGGTCACAACCTTCAGGAGCACAGTGTTGTGCTGATCCGCGGCGGTCGTGTTAAAGACCTTCCGGGTGTGCGCTATCACACTGTTCGCGGAACACTGGACACCCAGGGTGTGCAGAACCGTAAGCAGGGCCGCTCCAAGTACGGTGCAAAACGACCCAAGTCCTGATGTCCCACACGGGTGTCTTTTATCGTTGCTACGTAGAACGGTAAGAGTAAGGCTGAGTAGCTGATGCTATCTCAGGGGTTCCTGAAGACCTTTTAATAGATAAGGGCTTATCGATGCCTAGAAGAAGAGTTGCAGCAAAACGGGAAATTATCCCGGATCCCAAATTCGGCAGTGCACGGCTGGCCAAGTTCATCAACCATGTGATGGAAAGTGGCAAAAAAGCTGTTGCTGAGCGCATTGTTTATGGCGCGCTCGATATCGTTGCCGACAAGTCCAAGGAAGAGCCGATCGAGATGTTCGAGAAGGCCCTGGAAAACATCCAGCCGATGGTCGAGGTAAAGTCCCGTCGTGTGGGTGGTGCTACCTACCAGGTGCCTGTTGAAGTACGGCCTTCCCGTCAGAACGCGCTGGCCATGCGCTGGCTCGTAGAATATTCACGGAAGCGTGGTGAAAAGTCCATGGCGCAGCGTCTGGCAGGTGAAATCCTGGATGCCGCTGATAGCAAGGGCTCCGCTGTTAAGAAGCGCGAAGACGTTCATCGCATGGCAGAAGCCAACAAGGCGTTCTCTCACTTCCGTTTCTAATCAGCCGAGGTTCATACAGTGGCACGCAAGACTCCGATCAAGAGATACAGAAACATTGGTATTTGTGCGCACGTTGATGCGGGCAAGACCACAACCACCGAGCGGGTCCTGTTCTATACAGGTATTTCCCACAAAATCGGTGAGGTTCATGATGGCGCTGCAACCATGGACTGGATGGAGCAGGAGCAGGAGCGTGGTATTACCATCACGTCTGCTGCAACCACCTGTTTCTGGCAGGGCATGGACAAGCAGTACCCCGAGCACCGTATCAACATCATCGACACCCCGGGACACGTTGACTTTACTATCGAAGTAGAGCGCTCGCTGCGCGTACTCGACGGTGCGGTCGTGGTGTTCTGTGGTTCCTCAGGTGTTGAGCCGCAGTCCGAGACTGTATGGCGCCAGGCCAACAAGTACGAAGTGCCCCGCATGGTGTTCGTCAACAAGATGGACCGTGCTGGCGCAGACTTCCTGCGTGTTGTTGCCCAGATCAAGAACCGCCTGGGTGCGAATGCCGTTCCCATTCAGCTGCCGATTGGTGCTGAAGAGGACTTCGCCGGCGTGATCGACCTGATCCGTAACAAGGCGATCTACTGGAACGAGGACGACGCAGGTGCTACCTACGACCAGCGTGATGTTCCGGAGGATATGGTCGATCAGGTGGCCAAGTACCGTGAAGAGATGATGGAAGCTGCTGCAGAAGCCAACGAAGAGCTGATGGAGCGCTACCTTGAAGACGGCGAGCTGAACATCGACGATATCAAGAAAGGTCTGCGTATCCGTACGCTTGCCAACGAGATCGTTGTTGCTACCTGCGGCTCCGCGTTCAAGAACAAGGGTGTACAGGCGGTACTGGACTCGGTTATCGAGTTCCTGCCGGCGCCTGATGAAGTCAAGGCGATCCGTGGTGAAGTGGACGAAGACGGCACCGAAGAGACCCGTCAGGCAGATGACGACGCTCCTTTCTCCGCGCTCGCGTTCAAGATTGCCACTGACCCGTTCGTTGGTACCCTGACCTTCTTCCGTGTTTACTCCGGTAAGCTGGAATCCGGTAACGCTGTTTACAACTCTGTGAAGGGTAAGAAAGAGCGTGTCGGCCGTATGGTTCAGATGCACTCCAAGGATCGGCAGGAAATCAAGGAAGTTCTTGCGGGTGATATCGCTGCGGCAATCGGCCTCAAGAGTGTCACTACCGGTGATACCCTGTGCGACGAAAACCACAAGATCATCCTGGAGCGCATGGAATTCCCGGAGCCGGTTATTTCCGTAGCCGTCGAGCCGAAATCCAAGGCGGATCAGGAGAAAATGGGCGTGGCCCTTGGCAAGCTGGCCCAGGAAGACCCGTCATTCCGCGTGCGGACTGACGAAGAGTCCGGCCAGACCATTATCTCCGGTATGGGTGAGCTCCACCTGGACATCATCGTTGACCGTATGCGTCGCGAGTTCAAGGTTGAAGCCAACATCGGTAAGCCTCAGGTGGCCTATCGTGAATGCATCCGCAAGGCTGTGGATGTGGAAGGCAAGTTTGTTCGCCAGTCTGGTGGTCGTGGTCAGTATGGTCACGTCAAGCTCAAGCTTGAGCCGCTGCCTCTCGACGATGAAGATGGCGAGAACTTTATCTTCGTGAATGAAATCGTTGGTGGTGTGGTTCCCAAGGAATACATTCCTGCTGTTCAGCAGGGTATTCACGAGCAGATGCAGAATGGCTGTCTGGCCGGTTACCCGCTGCTGCGGATCAAGGCCACGCTGTACGATGGCTCTTACCACGACGTGGACTCCAACGAGATGGCGTTCAAGGTTGCTGGCTCCATGGCCATGAAGAAAGGGGCGCTGGAAGCCAATCCGGCCCTGCTTGAGCCGCTGATGCGGGTTGAGGTTGTCACTCCTGAAGATTACATGGGTGACGTTGTAGGCGACCTTAACCGTCGCCGTGGCCTGGTGCAGGGTATGGAAGACGGCCCTTCGGGCAAGACCATCCGTGCCGAGGTTCCGTTGTCGGAGATGTTCGGTTACGCCACTGATCTGCGTTCTGCAACGCAGGGTCGGGCGTCTTATGCGATGGAGTTCTCCCGCTATATGGAAGCTCCCTCGAACATTGCCGAAGCGATCATTAAAAAGGGTTGATCCCCAGGACTT
>NZ_LIHP01000017.1 GCF_001314605.1 Marinobacter sp. HL-58 | reverse complement strand
GAGTCCGCACGCAATCGACGACGACAACGTCTCTCGGATTAAGGCTCATAGTTCTTTCTCCGTTCGGAAATCTCGTTCAGGGTTAGCCAAAGAACTTTTCGCCAGTCTTGGCCATTTCACGCAGCTTCTCGGTCGGGTGGTACAGGGGACCAAGATCTGCAAACTTGTCTGCCAGCTCGACGAACTTGTCCACACCCATATCGTCGATATAACGCAGGGCACCACCACGGAACGGCGGGAAGCCGATACCGAAGATCAGGCCCATGTCGGCATCAGCCGGATCTTCGACGATGCCGTCTTCGAGGCAGCGAACAGTTTCCAGGCACAGCGGAATCATCATCCGGGCGATGATATCCTCGTCACTGAAATCGTTCTTACCCTGAACAACCGGCTCGATCAGCTTGTAGGTCTCTTCGTCTACAACCTTTTTCTGCTTACCTTTCCGGTCGGTCTCATACTTGTAGAAACCCTTGTCGTTCTTCTGGCCATAACGGTTGTTCTCGAACATCACTTCCACGGCAGACTTGAAGTCGGCCTTCATGCGCTCGGGGAAACCTTCTGCCATCACCTCGTTGGCGTGTTTGGCAGTGTCCATGCCAACCACATCCAGCAGGTAGGCCGGGCCCATGGGCCAGCCGAACTTCTCCATCACCTTGTCGACGTGCTGGAAATCAGCGCCGTCACGAACAAGGCCGGAGAAACCACCGAAGTACGGGAACAACACCCGGTTAACCAGGAAGCCTGGGCAGTCGTTGACTACGATCGGGGTCTTGCCCATTGCCTTGGCGTAGGCAACAGTGGTCGCGATAGCGCGGTCACTGGTCTTCTTGCCACGAATGACCTCAACCAGCGGCATCATGTGTACCGGGTTGAAGAAATGCATGCCGCAGAAGTTTTCCGGACGCTTCAGGTTCTTGGCCAGAAGGTCGATGGAAATGGTGGAGGTGTTGGAAGTCAGAATCGCGTCTTCGCGAACGTTGTCCTCGGTCTCACGCAGAACCGCATCTTTTACTTTCGGGTTTTCAACAACAGCTTCGACCACCAGGTCGACGTTCTTGAAATCGCCGTAGTTCAGTGTGGGCGTGATGTTGTTCAGAACGTCCGCCATCTGGTCGGGCTTCATCTTGCCCTTGTCGATGCGCTTGGTCAGCAGCTTCTTGGCTTCTTTCAGGCCAAGAGCGATGCCATCCTGATTGATATCCTTCATCAGGATAGGTGTGCCTTTGAGTGCAGACTGGAAAGCAACGCCACCGCCCATGATACCAGCGCCCAATACGGCCGCCAGCTTCACCTCGTTGGCCTCTTTTTCCCAGGCCTTGGCCTTTTTCTTCAGCTCCTGGTCATTCAGGAACAAACCAACCAGGCACGCGGCCACATTGGTCTTGGCCATCTTGGCGAAGCCCTTGGCCTCAACCTCGATTGCCTTGTCACGGGTCAGACCGGCGTGCTTCTGCATCACCTTGATGGCCTCAACCGGCGCCGGGTAGTTCTTGCCGGCCTGGCCGGCCACGAACGCCTTGGAGATCTCGAACGCCATCATGCTTTCCATGGCATTCAGCTTGATCTTGCCCTTCTTCTCTTCACGACGGGCCTGGTAGTCCAGCTTGCCTTCGTTGCACTGATTGATGATGCCTACGGCTGCCTCTACCAGCTGGTCAGACTCAAGAACTGCGTCCACGGCGCCAACTTTCAGGGCCTTGTCGGCACGGTTCTCGGTGCCGCCACAGATCCACTCCACGGCATAATCAACACCAACGAGGCGTGACAGCCGAACAGTGCCGCCGAAGCCCGGGAAAATGCCCAGCTTCACTTCCGGAAGGCCTACTTTCGCCTTCTTGTCCATTACCCGGTAATCGGTAGCCAGGCACATTTCGAAGCCGCCACCCAGGGCCATACCGTTGATCGCGGTCACGGTGGGAAAAGGCAGATCTTCAATAGCGCTGAATACTTCGTTGGCTTTCAGGTTGTTGGCAACCAGGTCTTCTTCCGGCCCTGCGAACAGGTCGGTGAATTCAGTAATATCGGCACCAACAATAAAACTGTCCTTGGAGCTGGTAACGACCAGGCCCTTCAGGCCTTTCTTCGCTTCCAGCTTGTCAGTCGCGGCGCGGAGCTCTTCAATCGTCAGACGGTTGAACTTGTTCACTGACTCGCCCTGCAAGTCAAAGTTCAACTGAGCGATCCCGCCTTCGATCTCTTTAACCGTGATGGCTTTACCTTCGTAAATCATCAACTGATCTCCAGTCTGTGTTTGGAACTGCTGTAACAGCCGCACAAGCGTTCGCCTAACGGCCGCTGATGCAGCGAGATTTCGGTCACTATTTTTGATCACTACCCCGATCAACCGATCCAGAATTCATACAGTCGTTTGAATCGTGGGATGACACGATGAAAAAAAACAGCTCGTTTGTCAATTTGTTTCTGGAAGAATCAACCCGGCCTGCCTCCGAATGATCAGCCGAACGGCCTCTGGAGGGGAATGGAATTGTTGTTTATCAAGCAACTACAACGATGTATGCAGAAGAAACAGGAAGTTCATCACGTAAATTTTAAATTTGTTTACATTTACCCCTGCCCCGCCCCGCAAAACTGCTTGATTGGCCGGCCCAGTTACTTTACCTTCGGATTAAGACTTTAGTCCACAATAATAAAACAGCCTTACGGAGACCCATCCGATGAAAGACGCTCGCCTGCGGGTACGCTCACTTGTAACCGCCCTGATACTGTTGCTGATTACTTCGTTCACTGTTCGTGCACAGGAAGACGGAGGGGACGGCTTTCTCTACGACCTGCACAACTTCCGCATCAGTAATTACATGGCACTGGATGCCTACTACCGTTTCAGTTCATCGGGTGACACAGAAACCCTGAACGAAATTGTTGCCGCCATCAACGAAGCCAATGACTCCATGAACTCGGTCGCAGACAGCACCGCCGGTGTTCTGTCCTCCGACCAGGTTGAAAGCCTCAACGTGGAATTCGATAAGTTTAAAGACCTGATGCGCAGCAACATCAACGATGTGCGCAACACCGGTTACCCGGACCTGCGCCTGGTTTCCGACATGGCCAACCAGGCACTGATGATGAGCCAGGTCGCGACTGAAATGTACGCCGTGGCCCAGGAAAGCTCGGAAACGGAGATCAACAACAGGATTGAGGCCGCTCGCTCCGCAGCAGTTACCATGGCGCAGATGATGGCCAAGTATTCCGCCCGCACACACTCGTCGGTTTCCCAGACCTTCCAGGGCTCATCGGACGACATGGCACTTGATGAGCAGGCAAGAGAATTCGATCTCCTCATTGCCGAGGTCTCCGAAGGTAATGCCGAGGGGCAGCTGAAAAAAACGCTCAATGATCTGACATCAAAGTGGGAATTTATCCGCGGCTCCTACATCAACTACAACGACAACAACGTTGCATTTGTGATTGACCGCTATTCCAAAGGCATTCTGAAGGGCCTGGCCACTACCATTGACCTGTTAAGGGAAGACGCCTGATACCTGATTGATTTGATGCTCGTCAGTATTCGTTTACACTTTTGGAGTACAGTGTTTCCTGGATAAGCCCCGATACAGACTTCATCCGCGAAGGAGCGATGCGATGTCAATCTATCAAAAAATTCTGGTGGCCATTGATCTGACAGAAGAAGCCCCACAGGTTCTTGAAAAGGCCGTGGAAGTCAGCAAGGCCCATGGTGCACAACTCATGCTGGCACACGTGGTGGAGCCCGTGGGCTACGCTTATGGTGGTGATATTCCCATGGACCTGACGGAACTCCAGGATCAACTGGACAAGGCAGCCAAGGATCAGCTTGCACAGTACGGCGATCAATACGGAATATCCAGGGACAACCAGGTAGTGACCGTTGGCCGCCCCGAGTCGGAAATCCACCGCCTGTCGAAAGAACAGAACGTGGATCTGGTGATTGTGGGAAGCCACGGGCGCAGGGGATTTCAGCTGCTTCTTGGCTCCACTGCCAATGGCGTTCTGCATGGAACCGTGTGCGACGTGCTGGCAGTTCGGATCAAGTAATCCTTACCGACATTGACGGATGGCGCCTTACAGGGCGCCATCCCCCCGCATTTTAGCCTCCAGCTTGCGCAGCTGGCTTTCCAGGGAAAAGCTGACACTGGAGGCCATGGAGAAGAAGTTCAACAGTGCTTTGAGGTTGCTGTCACCCTTGCAGACCGAATGAATGCGCTGCCACAGGGCCTGATTCACCAGCTGCAGGCGTTGATTCCTTTCCACCAGCCCTTTCAGATCCCAGTCCGGTTCCTGGTGATTGCGTTTCGCCAGATACTGCTCGAGCAGGTAATGGGAAACACTTCTCATGATGAACTCGTCATTGCTGGCAAACGGCAGGTGATGCACCGCCATGGATTTCAGTTCAGACAACACCGGGCACCCACTGGTGGCCATTTTAAGACCAAGGAGAGAGCGTAGCGCCTCCTCCAGGGTAGTGGATTTGGAATAGGTCCTGCGGTCATCGGTAACAATCACGTCCACCTTCTGATAGGCGTCTTCAGCCTGGAATTCGTTGACCACCGGCAGTATCTCTACTGCAGCCGGGCACTGGGGCGAATCCGCTGCTTTCAGGGGGCAGTTGGTGCACTGGCAGTGCTCCAGCCTCGTCCACGCCGGCAGCTTGCCTTTCGCGTCTGCCGGTTGGTCCGTGACCCTGAACTCCACGGACCGCTTGTCTTCAAATCTGAATTGGTATGTTACGTTCATTGATCAGCCTGTTCCTCCAGCTCCATCCACCGCTCAATTATCTTTTCCAGACGGGCTTCCTTATCGGCAAGATCTGCAAGGGTTGCGGATACGCTGTCCGCAGGGCCGGAATAGAACTCCGGGTCCGAAATCCGTTGTCGAAGATCTTCCAACTCGCTCTCCAGTTCTTCGATCTGGCCCGGTAGCTGTTCCAGTTCGAGTTTCAGTTTGTAGCTCAGTTTGGCGGGCTTTGCCTTCGCCGATCCGGTACCGGACGTTACCGGCGCCGGCTCTGCAGCTGGCGCCGGCCTGTCATTCCCTGGCGGCTTTGTCGCCTTGCGATTTCCTCCCTCGGAAGGAAACCGGCCACCCTGCCGTCGCCAGTCGGTATATCCACCGACAAACTCGGCTACTTTACCAGAGCCATCCAGAAATACGGTGTCGGTCGCCACATTGTCGAGAAACTCCCGGTCGTGACTGATCACAACGACAGTACCGGCAAACTCCACCAGACGGGACTCCAGCAACTCCAGGGTTTCCACGTCCAGATCGTTGGTGGGTTCGTCCAGTACCAGAATATTCGCCGGTTTGCTGAACAGCTTGGCAAGCAGCAACCGTGCCCGTTCGCCACCGGAAAATACACGCACGGGGGAGCGGGCGCGTTCCGGACTGAACAGAAATTCCTGCAAATACCCCAGTACGTGCTTGCTCTGGCCGTTGATTTCAATGAACTCGCGCCCTTCAGAAAGGTTATCCAGGGCGTTGCGTTCCAGATCCAGCTCACCGCGAAGCTGATCAAAATAGGCAACCTGAAGATTGGTGCCCAAACGGATTTGGCCTTCGGTGGGCTTCAGGTCCCCCAGAAGCAGGCGAACCAGCGTGGTTTTACCAGTTCCGTTTTCGCCAACCAGGCCGATCTTGTCACCCCTCAGCACCGTCATGTTCATATCCCGGATAACCGGAGTGCCATCAGGGTAGGAGAACCCGGCATCACGGGCTTCAACCACCAGCTTTCCGGATCGGGCAGCATCCTCCACCGAGAAGCTGGCTGTGCCCCCGCGTTCGCGCCGCTGGCGCCGCTCCTCCCGCATGGCCTTGAGCGCCCGCACCCGGCCCATGTTGCGGGTTCTGCGCGCCTTGATGCCCTGGCGTATCCAGGCTTCTTCCTGCTTCAGGCGCTTGTCGAACAGGGCATTCTGGCGCTCCTCTTCTTCCAGCGCCTTTTCCTTGAGGTCCAGATAGCGGTCATAGGTGGCGGCAAAGCTCACCAGGTGGCCGCGGTCAAGCTCCACAATCCGGGTTGCCAGCCTGCGGATAAAGGCCCGGTCGTGGCTGACAAAGAGTATCGCACCGCGGAACTGGGACAGGGCCTCTTCCAGCCAGGCAATGGCCGGCACATCAAGATGGTTGGTCGGTTCGTCCAGCAGCAGTACATCCGGCTCTGTAACCAGTGCGCGGGCCAGCAGTACGCGCCTCTGCCACCCACCGGAAAGCGTATTCAGCCGCTGATCCGGATCGATGCCGTACTGCGCGAGAATGGCGCCGACCTTCTGGTCAAGGCGCCAGCCATCAAGCGCTTCCAGGCGCTCCTGGACCTTCATCATCCGGTCAAGGCTGGCTTCATCCGCATTCTGGGACAACTGGTGGAATTCCGCCAGCAGGTCTCCGGTTTCCGGAAACGCACCGGATACCGCTTCATAGGCAGTCCGTGTATCGTTCACCGGGAGATTCTGGGGCAATACCGACAGCTTCGCGCCGTCTTCCAGTCTCACCGTGCCAGCATCCGGCACCACCTCGCCGGTGACAATTTTCAGCAAGGTGGATTTTCCTTCCCCGTTTCGTCCAAGAAGACAAACACGTTCTCCGGGCTCCATGGTCATGGAGGCCTGGTCAAGCAATGGCTGCATGCCAAAGGCCAGGGATACGGCATCCAGCGTTAACAATGGCACGTTACAGATTCTCCGTGGTTACAGTCGATAAAAGGGTCACCGGGTTTCCCACATGGATCTCCCCGGCTGATTCATGAATGGCATTCATTCCGAAGATCACACCGTCTGGCGTTCGCCGGTAGGTGCCGAGTTCACGCAGTGGCTGCAGATCGGCCGATTTGGTGCCGGCGTCGGGGTCTATGGTGGTCATGACGCATCGTGAGCAGGGTTTTACCAGGCTGAATTCGAAACTGCCGACAGACAACGCTTTCCAGTTGTCTTCCTCCCACGGCCTGGCACCATCTACTACGATATTGGGCCTGAAACGGCGCATTTCCACTGCCGTGGCCAACCGACAATTCAGCTCTTCCAACGAAGCAAGGTTGGTGATCAGGAATGGAAAGCCATCAGCGAAACTGACCCGACGATACTCGGTAACCCGGCTGGCATCAACGCGGCGAAAAGTATCATCAGGCATGTAGACGAATCGCAGGTTCTGGCCGCAATACCTGGACAGGGCCCCGGAGGCCTCCTGGCCACCGTATACCCCTTTGGCCCAGTCCCGCCAGACTCTTACCCGGCATTCCTCCTGGCCCGGAACGAGCGCGAACTCCCCTTCCCCCGGGATATCGATGAACACCTGCCCCGCCGCCAACCGGGTTGTTATCCGGGCCAGTTCCGGGTTGCTGCGCTGGGTAACAAACTCCCGGTCCGCATCCACAATCATCCATCGCCGATCGCCTTCCGGCCCGAAATCATCCATACGAAAGGAAGTAACCTGAATTCCGGCCAGGGATTTGACCGGATAGACGTATAATGAATGTACCCGCATGGCGCCCCCGTAACATGGGTAGTGATAAAATCATGATCACGGAGTATACCCGACAAAGCCGGGCCGGGGCTGCAGCGAAGAGGAAGACGGGGAGATCCGACATGACCAGGGAACTGTTCCAACGCAAAGATAAACAGCAATTCCTTGATTTACTGGAAGCAAGGGGTATCAGTGACAAGCGGGTCCTCAAAGCAATGGCGACCGTTCCGAGGGAGGCATTTGTTGGCCGTGACCTGGTTGATTCTGCCTACAGGGACTCCCCGCTGCCAATCGAGGAAGGGCAGACCATTTCCCAGCCCTACATCGTGGCCCTGATGACAGAAGCAATGCAGCTCGGGCCGGATGATAAAGTGCTGGAAATCGGCACCGGCTCTGGCTACGCCGCGGCTGTTCTGGCCAGTATTGTGAAGCAGGTTTACACGATCGAGCGCTACCCGTTACTGGCGGACCATGCCGCTGAACGACTGGAAGAGCTTGGCTATGACAATGTTGCGGTTCTTTGCGGCGATGGCACGCTTGGCTGGCCGGAACACGCCCCGTATGACGCTATTGTGGTAACGGCAGGCGGGCCCGATGTTCCGAAATCCCTGGTCAGCCAGCTGGTCATAGGCGGGCGCCTGGTGATTCCGGCAGGCCCGGACCAACACCGGCAACAGCTTTTACGGGTTACCCGCGTTGCTGCTGCTAAAACACAGACTGAAGACCTGGGTGGCGTCAGGTTCGTACCGCTGATTGGTGAAGAAGGCTGGAGCGAGAGTGAGGCAAAGTGGCGATGATCATGAAATGGAGCGGGAAACGAGATTCGAACTCGCGACCCCAACCTTGGCAAGGTTGTGCTCTACCAACTGAGCTATTCCCGCTTGATCAACGGACGCGTATTCTACGGATTCGTCATTGTCCGTCAACTGTTTTTTGCCAGTAAATAGTGTTGCCTGTTATCGCAACTGAGCTCAGCTTCGGCTACCCGAAGGCGCCTTGCTGTCTGCAACCTGCCCCTTCTCGCAGTTCAACAGGCCGGATGACTGCAACCATTGCTCGTCCGGATAATATTTGAACACCAACTGGCCTCCCTTGAGATTATCGACCACCTGGCGGATAACGTCTCGCCCCACCGCCGGGCAGCCATGGCTGCGTCCGATTCGGCCGTAATCGCGGACCCAGTCCTCGTTCACATAGTCTGCTCCATGAATGACAATGGCCCGCTGGCGTGCCAGGTCGTTAATACCGGGCTCGAGGCCATCAAGGCGAAGGGAGTAGCCGTGCTTTCCACGGTAGGATTCCTGGGCTCTGAACAGCCCGATGCTGGACTGATGACTACCCTCGATATTCGAGAACATGCTGGGACTCGTCATACCGGAGTTCTTGCCATGGGCAACCAGATCCCGAAGCAGGAGCCGATGCTCTTTCAGGTCAAATATCCAGAGGCGTTGTCTGGCTGATGGCAGAGAAAAGTCAATGACTGCCAGCCGTTCTGGTACGCTGATACCGTTACTGACCGCGCAACGGGATGCCTGTAATGCTTTTTCAAGCACCATTGCGTTCAGTTCCGGTGCCTCGGCCGATAATTTTCTGAAGGTTTCGCTGTCAAAGTCATCGGCAGTGCTTTCAGCGGCGAACAAGAAAACCGACATTATCGCGAAGGTGAAAACAAGGTATCGTCTGAAACAGGCAACGTGCATTAACGGTTCCTCACCGGCTGTCACACAAAAGATAAGACCGGGTTTGCCCACCGGTCCGGCCAGCGGCCTGGCCAATGATCAGAAGTGTCGCGCATTCTAACAGGGAAATTGTGGATGTCCGTCATGATGTACACTATTTATACAATTCAGCACACAGGGCAACGCGGCGGGATCGCGCTGTTGGCAACCCTTCTGTTTTCGTTCAGCGCCCCGGCTGCCGCCGTGCATGGCGATGACCTCCTCAGGTGCGAGACAACCGGAATGGCAGCCGACTGGTCAGACAGCGAGCGCCTTGACGAACTCATCGACGGGCTCAGAAATCTGTACCGGCACGGGCTCCACCCCGACCTGTATTCCCTCAGGGAACTGGTGACAATCCGGGAACACCTTTCGCTGTGGGGCAGTCTTTCTGACTGTGAAAATCAACTGGCAGAAACGACCTTTCACCGGGCGTTGCTTGATCTGAAATTTGGCAGGATAGACCCTCAGGCCCGGGGCATCACCTGGCAATCACCATTGATGCCCCCTCCCCGTCACCAGGAAGCCCTTTCCGGCCTGCTGGCTGAAGCCGGCAATTCACCAAAGCAGGCATTTGAGCTTGCCCGCCCGGAGAACCCCGACTATCCGGCACTGTTGCAGGTTTACCGTCAGGCACTACAGGACTACCCATCGTGGTGGCCGTTGATTGAAGCAGGCCCGACGCTGAAGGAAGGATCAGAGGATCCAAGAGTCCCGCACCTGAAGCAACGCCTCAGGGCCCAGGGCTACCTTGACGATCCTCCGCAAGATGACGGGAACCCGGAAGCCTACGATGCAGCAGTTGCCAACGCAGTTCGCAGTTTCCAGCGGGATTTTAATCTTTATCCGGACGGCCGGGCCGGCAGGTCGACACTTGAAGCCCTGAACAGGCCGCCAGGCGAACTGATCGATACCCTTCGGGCCAACCTCGAGCGCCTGAGATGGCCTTTTAACGCCCCCCTGCACAGAGGACTGGTGATTGATATCGCCGGAGCGGAAGCAACACTCTATGACGAGGGAAAGGCTGTCTGGAGCGGGCGGGTTCAGGTCGGCAAACCCGGCCGTGAAACACCGGAGGTCCGTTCCCTGATAACCCATGTCACCCGCAATCCCGCCTGGAACATTCCCACGTCAATTTTCATGGAGAACAAATTACCCCGGATCCGCCGAGACCCGGATTATCTGGAAGATCACAACCTTCGCGTTCTGGACCATTCAGGCAATGAGCTGGCGCCGGATCAGGTGGACTGGGCCTCACCAGCAGGTGTGCGTCTGCAACAGCAGCCCGGGCCTGCAAACCCTCTGGGTTCGGTGGTTATCCGTTTTTCCAACCCCTATGCGGTCTATCTGCATGACACCCCTGCAGGAAATCTGTTCCAGAGCACGGAACGCTTCTACAGCCACGGCTGCGTAAGGGTTGAAGGGGCAGAAACACTGGCCGGCCTGTTGTTCAGCCTCCACGACTGGCGAACCGAGACCGTTGCCACGGGCAGTTACTCCAGCGGCGAACCCCGGAATGTTCATCTGCCCCGCAGCGTCCCGGTTCTGATGACTTATCGCACGGCATACATCGACAAGAACCATCGCCTGCAATTCCGCAGGGACGGCTATCAGCGTGATCACCGGCTGATCACTCTTCTGGACACTCCAGAACCAGGCAGATGACCCTCTCGACCGTTTCCGAGAGGGTCTCAAAGTCCACCTCCTGATCATTAAGCAGGCTTTCGTACCCCATTCCCAGTGTCACATTGACCAGCAGCCCTGCGTCCCTGTCCGGTGATGGTGAATCCAGGCGCTCCAGTATCTGACGCAGCCCGGCCGTCCAGGCTTCACGATAGACTCGTGCCAGCCCGGCAAGACGCCTGTCACGCAGTGCTTCCATGAGAAAAACCTGTTCCGCCAGCACCTGTTGCCGGCGCTTGGTGAACTGCTCATGGAGATAGGCAGTGGAGATTGCTGAGAGCCTTGAAGTCAACTCCCGACGATGTGCGCCCCCGCGGCGCAGGGTTTCGTTCGGAAGGGTGTCCAGCACCAGGTTGATGGTGTCGTAGAAAGCATTGAGGTTGTCTCTGGCTTTCTCGGCGAACAGCATGAAGGAGTCGCTGATCAGTTCATGGATATCGCGAAAATAGTAAGTTGTGGCGGCCAGGGGCACACCGGCTTCCCGTGCCACTGCCCGGTGCTTGATACCCCGGAGCCCGTCACGCGCGGCAATGCGCAGCGTCGCTTCCAGGATTTCCAGACGACGCTGTTCGCTTTTGGCCCGCGTTGTCTTACGGCCACTGTAGCGAATGGACTGGCGAAGTGATCGATTCTCCGGCAACTCGCTCCGGACACTGGCTTCCGGCAACTGTGCCTGCACCATGGTTCATTTTCCCTGTTTCGACGGCCGTCCGTTGCTGCCCTGATTCGGAACAGTCCGGCCCGGCGTTTTATTGTTGGTTTTTGCAAATTCTGCCGTATCGGGCGCGGTGAAACATTGATGGGCTTGGCACTTCGGTTTTTTGCGACGACTGCCGGCAGCGGATTACTGTCCGAAACGCTTACCTGTCTCCAGGTAGGCTTCCTCTTCGGCAGTGGACTGTCTCTTTAACGCCCGGTTGCGGTGTGGAAAACGGCCAAAGGTCCGGATAATCTCCTGGTGGTCCCTGGCAGACTGAAGGAAACTTCCCATGAAATCGCCGGCTATGCCGTTTGTTGCCGTCGCCAGCTGCTCGTAGCAATCCACGGAAAGATTCTGGTCTTCCATTTTTTCCGAATGCTGCAGGGGCATGTAAAGAAACGCGCGCTGAACCGCGGGCAATGCCATGTCATGACCATTGCGCATGGCTGCCTTGCACAGCCGGATGGCAAGCTTGTCATTGTCGAACGCCAGTGCCCCGCCCCGGTGAATGTTGCGAGTGAACTGATCCAGCAGAATAATCTCGGCCAGAGCACCGCCCGGTATGCTTCGCCAGTGCCGCAATCCGTCTTCCGAGGCAAACAGCACCATGGAAATAAAACGCCGGCGAATCTCCTGATCAAAGGCCCGGGAAGAACGGAACCAGCGATTGCGGTGCTCACTGTCCGGCAACCCGTGTTCATCCAGTTCACCAAACCAGAAATCCAGAATCTCTTTCCAATCGAACATATGGTTTACCCTGTTGCATTACCACAGGCCGGCATTGGTGCCGGCACTGCTACACTTTACGATAACCAACCGGCTTTTGGTCATACCAGGAGACATTATGACTGACGACCCCAGAATCATCCTTCTTGCCCACGGAAGCAGTGACCAGCGCTGGTGCCAGACCTTTGAAAAACTCGCGACACCAACCCTTGAGTCTGTGGCCGGCTCCCGCATTGCCTACATGGAACTGGCAGAACCTTCACTCGATACCATTATCTCAAAGGGCAAGAAGGAAGGCATTACCGCCTATACCATCATTCCGCTTTTCCTGGCGGCAGGCCGTCACCTGAGAAAAGACGTACCGGGAATGATCGAAGAGCTTCAAGCCACTCATGGTGTCACCATTACCCTGGCACCCCCGATCGGCGAGAATCCGCAACTGGGCAATGCGATTCGTGATGTTGTTAACCAGGAACTTGAACGCCACAAACACCCGGCATGATGATCAACAACCGGATTGCCCCCTGAACGATTAGCATGGCAAGACAAAAGGAGTGGATGGTAATGGAAAAACGGATTCTGGTTACCGGAGGCACCGGTTTTATTGGCCAGTTGCTCTGCCAGACACTGATTGCCGACGGTCATGAGCTCACGATTCTGAGCCGGCAGCCGGCAGCCAATGTTCAGTCACTGTGTGGACGGGTGGAATCGGTGAACGAGCTGGAACAGCTCAGAGACCAAGGAGGGTTCGATGCCGTGATCAACCTTGCAGGGGAAGGGATTGCCGACAAGCGATGGTCCGAAAACCGCAAGCAGGAACTGCGAGACAGCCGTATTGACCTTACCAACCAGCTCGTGGACGTTATCAGGAGCTGGAAGACACTTCCGGCTGTTCTGGTGTCGGGTTCGGCTGTTGGCTTTTACGGTGATCAGGGCAGCCACCGCGTCACCGAGGATACACCGCCCCACGATGAATTTAGCCACCGTTTGTGCAGCGACTGGGAACAGGCTGCCCTGAGACTGGAGCCTGCAGGTGTGCGGGTTTGCCTGTCCCGCACCGGTGTTGTGGCCGGGCCAGGTGGAGGATTCCTTCAACGCATGTTACTGCCTTTCAAGCTCGGACTTGGCGGGCGTCTTGGCAACGGCCACCAGTACATGCCGTGGGTGCATCGTGACGATGTGGTTGCCGCCCTGGTGTGGATGATGAACACCGACACCGCACGCGGAGCCTACAATGTTGTCAGCCCCAACCCGGTTACCAACCGGCAGTTCACCAAATGCCTGGCAGGCGTTCTTGGCCGGCCCGCCATCTTCCCGGCCCCTGCGCCGGTCCTCAAGGTTGCGCTGGGCGAAATGTCACGGCTGCTGCTGACCGGACAAATGGCCATACCCGAACGCCTTGAGGCAGAAGGCTTCCGTTTCCGGTTTGCGAATCTCGGCCCGGCCCTTGCAGATGCGACCAGATACTGAGGTAAACCGTTAACCCCTTGGGGTAAACTGGTATTTTTTCCAAAAACCGTTTGACAGCCCGCATATCCTTACTTAATATACGCGCCACCTCGACGAGGCAAGGTTTTGAAGCGATGCGTCCCCTTCGTCTAGTGGCCTAGGACTCCGCCCTTTCACGGCGGCAACAGGGGTTCGAACCCCCTAGGGGACGCCAACTTCTCATCTAGCGCTTGTGCCCATCACGAGCTGATGCTTCTGAATGCCTCCCGTGATCCCCCAGCTGATGCTTTGCGTCCTTGAGAACGAATACTCCGACGCCGACAAAAAAACCCACCATCAGTAATACGGTTACAATTCCTGCAATAACAACTGCATCGGTATACATGGCCAACTCCTCCGGACAATCCTGATTAACTGTATCCAGATTACGCCCACCACCCCGACAGCATATTGATCTGCGTCAACGACGATGACGGCTCGCTGGCTGCCAGAATTCTGAACCGCGCCACATTTCTCTCGGTAATTCCTGTATTTGCAAAGCATTTGCAAGAAACAGCTGCTATAGTCCTGAGAACGTAAACGGACCAATTGTTACCAAACCTCCTTGCGCGGCCGAAGTATAAGGACATGCAAAAACTGCTGACTCGCCTGCAACGATTTCGAACCGGGTCCCCGCTGTCCTTCCGGCTACTCGCGTATATCCTGCTGTTCAGTTCGGTGTTTACGCTGATTTCGTCAGCTGCCCAGATCTACTCCGACTACCGAAAAGACCTGTCCCAGATTGACCGGCGTATGCAGGTCATCGAAACCGGCTATACCTCCAGCCTGGCGCGAAGCCTGTGGGCGCTGGACCAGAAACTGCTCCAGACCCAGCTGGAAGGCATTCTGAGCCTTCCGGATATTGTCCATATCCGGCTCAAGATCGAGCCGGATTCGGAACTTGTCATGGGCGAGATTCCCCGGGATACAAAGACCACCAGTCATTCCTTCGATCTGACCCACCAGGGCGACGAGATGTTCACCCTGGGCCAGCTGACAGTGACCGCCGATCTGAGACGGGTGTATTCCGATATGCGGCAGAAAGTTGTGGTGGTGCTGACGACCCAGTTCTTCAAAACCTTCTTTGTATCAATACTGATTATCTGGATTTTTCAGTATTTCGTGGCCCGCCATCTCAGCACCATGGCCAACTATGCCCGCAACTTCTCCCTTGCCAACCTTTCCCGGCCACTGCGGCTGGACCGCCCGGACACCGCTTTATACGCCAACGATGAGCTGGCCCAGGTCACGGACGCCATCAATCAGATGCGGCAGAGGCTCAATGACGATCTGGAGCGCCAGGAGCGGGACGCCGAGGAAATCCGCAAATTCTCCAAAGCAATCGAGCAGAGCCCCTCGTCCGTTCTTATCTGCGACCGCCAGTGGCGCATCGAGTTTGCAAACCACAAGTTTACGCAGCTCACCGGCTATGACGCCGATGCCATTATCGGCAAACACCCGGGCGTGCTCTCCGAAGACGCCCACGCCCACCGGGAAAACCGGCAACTGTGGCAGTCCATCCGCCTCCAGGTGCAGCGTGTTGGCGTCTGGCAGGGTGAAATCAACAGCATCCGGAGGAACGGTGAGCGATTCTGGGAACAGCTCATCGTCACGCCCATAAAGAACTCCAATGGTGAGGCAACCGGCTATCTGATCCTCGGCGAGGACATCAGTATCCGCAAACGCTATGAGCAACAGCTGCTGCGGCAGGCCAACTACGACATTCTCACCGGGCTCCCCAACCGGATGCTGGCGCTTGACCGGCTGAAACTGGCCCTTGCCCAGGCCCGGCGGGAAAGCTCCCTGGTGGGTGTCATGTTCCTGGATCTCGACAACTTCAAGCACATTAACGATACCCTCGGCCACGATGCAGGCGACAACCTCCTGATCGAGGCCGCCAGGCGCATATCAAGCTGTCTGCGTGGCACCAGCACGGTAGCCCGGCTGGGGGGCGACGAGTTTCTCGTCATACTGCCTGGCCTGACCGGGCCGGAAGCCACCTCCCAGGTAGCGGAGCGAATCCTCAAGACCTTTGCGCCCCCCTACCTGCTCAACGGCCAGGAAGTGTTTGTTACCACCAGTATCGGCATCGCGATTTTCCCCAATGACTCGGATAACAGCGGCACCCTGCTCCAACATGCCGACGCTGCCATGTACCAGGCCAAGCACAAGGGCAAGAGCTCCTATGCACACTTTGCGCCGGAGATGACGGAAGTGTCACACGAACGGCTGCAGATGGAGTCACTGATGCGCCGGGCCCTGGAACAGAACGAATTTGAACTCTATTACCAGCCGATTGTGCATACTGATTCCGGTGAGCTCTGCTCGGCGGAGGCCCTTCTGCGCTGGAACAATCCAGGCCTGGGCATGGTGATGCCGGATCGGTTTATTCCCCTTGCAGAGGAAACAGGACTGATCACCCCCATTGGTGAGTGGGTTCTCCAGGAAGCCTGCCTTGCGGCCATGCGCTGGAAGGAAACCACGGGCACCAGCATTGGCATCTCAGTGAATGTCTCGCCCCGCCAGTTCCGGGACCCGGGGTTTATCTACACCGTGATGAACGCCCTGGAAACCAGTGGGCTGGAGCCCCAGCAACTGGAGCTGGAGATTACCGAGCGCCTGATACTGGACAACACCATCGAAACAGCCGATATACTCCGGCAACTGGATCAATCCGGCATCCGCCTGTCGGTGGATGATTTCGGTACCGGTTACTCCGCACTCAGCTACCTGAAGAGCTATCCCTTTGATACCCTGAAGATCGACAAATCCTTTATTCAGGACGTCATAAAAGAGAAGGACGATGCATCCCTGGTGAAAGCCATCATCAATATGGCCCATAGCCTTGGCTTGAGGGTGATTGCAGAGGGCGTCGAGGAAGAGGCACAGACCCACTTCCTGAAGCAGGAGGGCTGCGACTTTTCCCAGGGATACTTCTACAGCCGCCCGCTTCCCGAAGATGCCTTCCATGAATGGCTCAGAACCAACCATCGCGTCCGCTGACACACCACCGATTAGAACGGGTTCATAATGGACGGAACGATACTTGTCATCAATTGTGGCAGCTCATCCCTCAAGATTGCCCTGTTTGACCAGCAGCTGAACAAGCTGGCCAGTGGCCTTGCTGAACGGCTTGGCAAAGACGATGCCTTCGCCACCCTGCAAGGACGACAGGAGCCTGTCCGCCTGCCGGCCGGGGCGGGCCACAAAGAGGCGCTGAATGCACTGACCAGCGCACTGCAGGGCTGCGGATTGCTCGATGATGTACCCGCCGCCATCGGGCATCGGGTTGTCCATGGCGGTGAAACCTTTCGCAAGGCAGCGCTGATCAACGACAATGTGCTGGCTGCCATCAAAGACTGCGCGGACCTGGCGCCACTTCATAACCCGGTTAACCTGGCTGGTATCGAGGCCACGACTGCCCTGTTCCCCGGAGTTCCCCAGGCGGCCGTGTTCGACACGGCCTTTCATCAGACCTTGCCCCGTAAAGCCTATCTCTACGCTGTTCCGCTTCAGTTATACAGAGACTGGGGTGTCCGGCGTTACGGTTTTCACGGTACCAGCCACCAGTTCATGGTAAACGAGTCCGCCCGGATTCTGGGTAAAACACAGGCCACAACTTCCATCATTTCAGCGCATCTCGGAAATGGCTGCAGCATAACGGCCATCCGTGACGGAATCAGTGTGGACACCAGTATGGGACTCACTCCCCTGGAAGGCCTTGTGATGGGAACACGCAGTGGCGATGTGGACCCGGGACTGTTTGATTTCCTCTCCGTCAAAGGGATGGCGTCACAGGAAGTTCACCGGCTCCTGAACAATGACAGTGGCCTGCTCGGGTTGTCTGGCCAGACCAACGATATGCGCACCCTCTGCGAACTGGCGGATCACGGCCACGAACCTTCTCAGACAGCCATTGATGTTTTCTGCTTCCGGCTCGCCCGCTACATTGGCGCCATGATGGCGTCTCTGACTCAGCTTGATGCACTTGTATTCACAGGCGGCATTGGCGAGAACAGCAGTCTGGTTCGCAGGAAAACCCTGGCGCACCTGACACTGTTCGGATTCACCATCGACGACGAACTGAACGACCAGCACGGCAGCATCAGCGACGGTCAGATCGAAGGAGCTGACAGCCAGTTTCGCGTTCTGGTCATACCCACCAACGAGGAACTTGTAATAGCCAGGGAAGCCCTGGCGGCGGCAGGACCCGGAATCGCCGATTAAACACGAACCACTCCACGGAGCCTTTAATGGCCAAGAATCTCTACATTGCGCCCACATCCCTGAATTCGGGGCTGACCTCTGTCTGCCTGGGGCTGCTCCGCGCCCTCGAACGGGTGGGCGTCAGCGTCGGATTTTACAAACCATTCCGCCAGTCCGTCCATCAGGGCGAGGCCCATCATAATGGTGGCGAAGACACGTCGGTTGCATTCGTTCGTGCCCGCAGTCATCTTGAACCACCCGAGCCCATGAACCTGAAGGAGGCCCAGAAACTCCTCAATACCGGCAAGGCCGACCAACTGCTTGAAACCATCGTTGGTGAATACCAGAAGGTGGCCAATACCGTTGATGTTGTCATCATCGAAGGTCTGGTGCCGGACCGGAGTGAAGCCTATATCGCAAGACTGAACGTGGAAGTGGCCCGCAACCTGGGCTCCGAAGTGATTCTGGTCAGCACTCCCGGCAACACAGACCCGCAAACCCTCGACGAAGAACTGGAATTCTATGCCAGGTTGTTCTCGAGCCCCTCTGACCCGGAAGTGATCGGCGTGGTCCTCAACAAAGTGGGCGAACCCGAACAGTCGGGATTTACCCCCAGGGTAAACTCCCGGGCCACTGAAGAAACGATAGATTATGGCCAGGCCTGCAGGGTATTCAGCCAGGGTCGCTATCGGCTGCTGGCGACCATTCCGTGGCAACCGGAGCTTCTGGCGTCACGGGTGTCCGATATTGTCCGCGAAATGAAGTGCGAGGTACTTCATGAGGGCGAGATGCACAGCCGGCGGGTTCAGAAGGTAACTGTCAGCGCCCGCACCATCCGCAATATGGTGGATACGCTGCGACCGGGCACACTCATGGTCACACCGGGAGACCGCGAAGACATCATTGTGACCACCGCGGTAGCCGCACTCAATGGCGTGCCCCTGGCCGGCCTGATGCTCACCGGGGGACTGATGCCCGACGACCGGGTGATTGATCTGTGTCGCCGGGCCCTGGAAACCGGACTGCCGGTGATGAAAGCCGAGACCAATACCTATGAAACGGCCCACCGGTTAGCCAACCTGTCACCGGCGATCCCGGTTGATGATCCCGGGCGGATCGAAAAGGCCATGGAGGCAGTGGCAACCCGCATCGACGCCGAATGGCTCAGGGAACACCTGAAAGTGGAGCGCCAGAGCCGGTTATCGCCACCCGCCTTCCGCTATTTGCTGTCGGAGCGAGCCAGGGCAGCGGCCAAACGCATCGTGCTGCCTGAAGGTAATGAGCCTCGCACGGTACAGGCAGCGATCATCTGCCATCAACGCAAGCTGGCGCACTGCATCATGCTCGGTGACCGTAATGATATCGCCAACGTGGCCCGTTCCCAGGGCCTCGATTTACCTGATGACATGGAGGTGGTTGACCCGTCCGAGGTTCGCGGGGACTATGTTGAGCCCATGGTCAGGCTCAGGAAGCACAAGGGCCTGACCCCAGACATGGCCGAAGCCATGCTGGAGGATAACGTGGTGCTCGGAACCATGATGGTGGCCGAAGACAGGGCCGACGGGCTGGTGTCCGGTGCAATACACACGACCGCCAATACGGTTCGGCCGGCAATGCAGCTGATCAAGACCCACGACCACGCAAAAGTGGTGTCCTCGGTCTTCTTTATGCTGTTGCCACAGCAGGTGGTCGTCTATGGTGATTGCGCCATCAATCCGGATCCGAACGCGGAGGAGTTGGCGGACATAGCCATCCAGAGCGCCGGTTCAGCAGAGGCTTTCGGTATTGAACCGGTGGTGGCAATGATCAGTTACAGCACCGGCAAATCCGGCAGTGGCAAGGACGTGGATAAGGTAAGGGAGGCCACCAGAATCGCCCGGGAAAGGCGCCCTGACCTGCTGATCGACGGCCCCCTGCAATACGATGCCGCCGCCATAGAGAGTGTCGCCAGAAGCAAGGCGCCGGACAGCAAGGTTGCCGGCAAGGCCACGGTATTTATCTTCCCCGACCTGAATACCGGCAACACCACGTACAAGGCGGTTCAGCGGAGCGCCAACGTGGTCAGTATTGGCCCCATGCTCCAGGGCCTGAGAAAACCGGTCAATGATCTTTCCCGGGGTGCACTGGTGGAAGACATCGTCTTTACCATTGCCATTACCGCGGTACAGGCCAAACAGGTTGAGGACGCAGGGCTGATCTGACCGATCAGCCCTGCCCACGGCAGGATCAGCGTTTCTTGCTCTTCATTCTCGCTTTCTTCTTCACCGGCCGGCCTTTTTTCAGGTCGTTGTCCTGCTTTACCTTCTGGCGGGGTGTCAGGCGGCTCACCTTGTTGGCGAACGGGTTCTCACTGGAGCGGAACTCAAAACGAATGGGTGAGCCGTTTACCTTCAGTACCTTGCGGAACGTATTCTCCAGGTAACGCTTGTAGGCTCCCGGCAAGGCATCCGTCTGGTTACCGTGCACCACAATGACCGGAGGGTTGGAGCCACCCTGATGGGCATAACGGAGCTTGATACGCCGCCCCTGCACCAGGGGAGGCTGATGCTGCGCAGTGGCATCCTGAAGGATGGCCGTGAGGCGATTCGTCGGCCATTTTGCCATGGCGGATTCGTAACAGTCATGAACCGAATCGTACATGACGCCAACGCCGGAGCCATGAAGTGCCGAAATATAATGCTTGTCGGCGTAATCGAGGAAGTCCAGGCGACGTTGAACCTGTTCTTTCACCCGTGCCTTGTCTTCGGGGTCCATGCCATCCCATTTGTTGATGGCAATGACCAGGGAACGGCCCGCATCCAGCACGAAGCCGATCAGGTGAAGATCCTGGTCCACCAGCCCTTCCCGGGCATCGATAACCAGAATGACCACATGGGCATCGTCAATCGCCTGCAGCGTCTTGATGATGGAGAACTTCTCAACCGTTTCGCTGACGTTCTTGCGACGGCGCACACCCGCCGTATCAATGAGCGTGTACTGACGATCCATACGCTCGTAAGGGATGTAAACGCTGTCCCTGGTGGTACCGGGCATGTCGAACACCACAACCCGGTCCTCACCCAGCATGCGGTTGACCAGCGTGGATTTGCCCACATTCGGGCGCCCGACGATACCGATCCGGATACCGGGGTAACGATCCGCCCTGTCCTGGGCTTCCCGCTCCTCCTCCGAGGGCAACAGCTCCTCCAGCATCGAGCGAATGCCCCGGTTGTGGGACGCAGCAATCAGGAAGGTTGACTGGAAACCGAGTCCGTGGAAATCCGAGGCCGCAATATCCGGGTCCTGCCCGTCGGTCTTGTTGACCACCAGGTGTGCCCGTTTACCGGTTTTGCGCAAATGGTCTGCGATAAGCTCGTCACCACCATTCAGGCCGGCCTTGCCGTCCACCAGGAACAGCACGATGTCGGCCTCTTCAACCGCCTGCATGGACTGACGGGCCATTTCAGCATCAAGACCTTCCTCGCCCCCCGTGAGGCCGCCGGTGTCGATGACAATAAACCGCTGGCCCTCGTAATTGCCCTCACCGTATTTACGGTCGCGGGTCAGACCGGGGAAATCCGCAACAAGCGCATCCCGGGATCGCGTCATCTGGTTAAACAGTGTCGACTTGCCAACGTTGGGACGCCCGACAAGTGCAATTACAGGGGTCATAATCTTTCGCTACACAGTGAACAGGGCCAGCGCTTCACAGCGAGATGGCCGGAAAGGAGCGCTCAGTCGCGCTCCCGGATTTCAAGAACAGACATTTTACCGCTATTGCCGTAAACCAGAAGGTTTCCGTTCTGCAACCGCTGGAAAGGCACCCTCAAACCCTCGTCGTCAAATTCCAGTTGACCCTGAAGGCTGCCGTCTTCCAGTGATAACATGTGAATATAGCCCTCGTAGTCACCAACCAGCAGGTAATCATCGAAGACGATTGGCTGGGTAGGCTGGCGCCAGGACAACTTGTCCTGAACCCACAGTTCACGCCGGTCGTTGCCCCGGTACGCGGTAATGTCGCCATTGGCACCGGCAATGAAAATTTTACCGCCACCAATCATGGGTGACTGCAGGCTGGAGGCCTTGCGGCTCCAGATTTCCTGGCCGCTCTGCAGGTCAACCAGGGCCAGTTTGCCCTGATAGCCAACCACCATGGCCGCGCTTTCCAGAATCAGTGGTTCTCCGGCAACGTCCACCAGCCTTTCCAGCTCGGTCCGCCCCTGGGGCTGACCGACGTCATATTGCCACACTGGCTGTCCGGTCTCCGTGGAGATGGCCATCAGTTTGCCGTTCGCCAGTGACGCCAGAACCAGGTCGGCGCCAACAAGCGGCGACGCGGCAGCCCGCATGGAAAGCACAGGTACATCGCTGTCGTACTGCCAGACCTTCTCGCCGTCACTGGTATTGAATGCCAACACCTTACCGTCAATGGTCTGAACCACCGTAAGACGACCATTTGACTGGGGTGAGGCCAGCGCTTCGTTTGGCAGTGACTGCTCCCAGAGCTCGGTGCCGTCCTGCCGAGACAGTGCTTTTAGCTGGGCATCGCGGGTGACAAGGTATAGGTTACCCTGATCACCACCTATGCCGGCGCTGATGTCCTCTTCAAGGTCCTGATACCAGGCCACCTCTCCATTTTCAGGATCAACAGCCCAGATCTCACCGTCGGCCGATGCGGCATAGATCGTATTACCGGCATTCAGCGGCGCCAGATAGATGAAATTGTCATCATGGCCATCACCGACGTTCATGGTCCACACGTTCTTCAGCTCGACATTCGCGGAAATCTCCGGAACCGGCGCGGGCTGTTCAAAGGTATCCGTGGAGCTGCAACCGGCCAGCAACGCCAGAACCAGCAGGCCAGCCAGTGGAACGCAACGTATCTGCCCGAAAGACAAAATGGGCATCAGGCACCCTCCCCTACGCCGAGATCCGACAGCTTCAGTTCAAGAATGCCGCTACGGCCCTGCTGAGTCTGTTCACGGGCTGCCAGGTAGGCATCCCGTGCACCTTCACGATCTCCCTGAGCAAGCAGAATATCCCCTTTCAGCTCGGTGAATACGGCACTGAAACTGCCGGCATCGTCCACACTCTCAAGGGTGCTCAGGGCCTCGTCATACTGCTCTGCCGCAAACTGGGCACGCGCCAGCCGGTTACGGATGACCAGCGCCAGCGGGCCGGATTCGTCCGCTTTGTCCCGGGCCCAGGTCAGGGATTCTATGGCCGCCCCGGCATCATCCTGATCCATGATCTGTTGCCGGGCCAGCATCAGCATGCCGTAGATGGCGAAGGCACTGTCGCTGTATTCATCCCGCAGAGTCTCCGCTATGTAGGCCACGGTTTCGGCACGGTTCTCGTCACTCTCATCGCTGTAGGCGTTAATCAGGTCGGCAAACTGGGAGGCAGCTTCTGTCCGTTGCTGCGTCTGATGGTTCTGCCAGGCCTGCCAGCCGAATACGATGGCCAGTGCCGCCGCAATACCGATCAGGAGGGAGCTGCCGTTTTTCTTCCACCAGTCCTTTATTGCCTGGACCGTTTCTTCCTCAGTACGAATTTCAGCCATGGTGACTCCTGTAATAAATGATATTTGTGCCTGTCGCCCGTCGACCCGCCATCAGCGGGCCAGCAAATTTTCCAGTGCGCCCGCAAGTTCAGCTTGGGCAATCTCCTGTTGGGGTTCATCAGACCGCAGAGGTTTCAATGCGGCCGTGCCGTTTGCCAGTTCGTTCTCACCCAGGATCACGGCGTACCGGGCCCCACTACGGTCTGCCTTTTTCATCTGGCTCTTGAAGCTGCCGCCGCCACAATGAACCATGATCCGGGCTTCGGGCAAGGCCGAACGCAGAGTTTCACCCAGTGCCAGCGCGGGTGCCACCGCTGCATCGCCCATGGCCGTCACATACACATCCACATTGCCGTTGGCACTGGAGGGAACAAGATCAAGAGTCTCCAGCAGCAGAATCAGCCGCTCAAGGCCCAGGGCAAAGCCCACGGCAAAGGTGGGCTTGCCACCGAGCTGCTCTACCAGCCCGTCGTAACGGCCACCGGCACATACGGTTCCCTGTGCGCCGAGACTGTCGGTAATCCACTCGAATACGGTTTTGCCATAGTAATCAAGCCCGCGCACCAGTCGCGGATTGACAGTGTACGCGACACCGGCCGCGTCCAGCAGCGCGCGAAGTGTCCGGAAGTGCTCCACAGATTCCTGGTCCAGGTAATCGTCCAGACTGGGAGCATCCTCCAGCAGTTGCTGAGTCGCGGGATTCTTGCTGTCCAGAATCCGCAATGGGTTGGAGGACAGGCGGCGCTGGCTGTCGTCGTCCAGTTGATCGCGATAATCGGATAGGTAGGCCACCAGGGCTTCCCGGTATTCACGCCGGGCGGCGGATGTGCCAATGGAGTTGATCTCCAGCCGGGTATGCTCTCCCAGCCCGAGCTCACGCCAGAGCCGGGCGGTCAGAATCAGCAGTTCCGCGTCAATATCCGGCCCGGCCATGCCAAAACATTCCACGCCAATCTGATGGAACTGACGATAGCGGCCCTTCTGTGGGCGCTCGTGACGGAACATCGGCCCGGTATACCACAGGCGACGGGTCTGGTTGAAAAGCAGGCCATGCTCTTCCGCGGCGCGGACACAGCCCGCAGTACCTTCCGGACGCAGGGTCAGGCTGTCGCCATTGCGATCCTCGAAGGTATACATTTCCTTCTCGACGATATCCGTCACTTCACCGATCGAGCGTTTGAACAGGTCGGTCTGTTCGACCACCGGCATGCGGATTTCCTGGTAACCGTATTGCGAGAGTACCCGCCTCACCGTGTCTTCCACAAACTGCCAAACCGGCGTCTGTTCTGGCAGGATGTCGTTCATCCCGCGAATTGCCTGGATCTTAGCCAAGTTACTACCTTATCTGTTTCAGTGATTTGGCGATCTGCACTCAGTCTGTCGAGCGGGTAATGATCGCGTCTTCCTTTTCCTTGCGACGGGCAACTTCCTCGCGGATCAATCGCTCCAGGTCGTCGGTCAGATTGGCATTATCGAGTTTCTGGTTGGGCTTGCCGGACATGTAGAACAGGTTTTTCGGGCTGCCGCCGGTCAGCCCGAGATCAGCCACCTTGGCCTCACCCGGCCCGTTAACGATACAGCCGATAATGGCCACATCCAGTGATTCGTTCACATCTTCCAGCCGGGCCTCCAGATCATTCATGGTCTGGATAACATCGAAATTCTGGCGAGAGCAGCTGGGGCAGGCAACGAAATTGATGCCGCGACTGCGCAGACGAAGGCTCTTGAGGATATCAAAGCCGACCTTGATCTCCTGCACCGGATCCGCTGCCAGCGATACCCGGATTGTGTCGCCGATACCGTCCATCAACAGCATGCCCAGGCCAATGGACGACTTGACGGTACCCGACCGGAAACCACCGGCCTCGGTGATTCCCAGATGAAGCGGCTGTTCAATCTGCGCGGCAATCTGGCGATACGCGGCCACGGTCATAAACACTTCGGAGGCCTTGAGGCTGACCTTGAAGTCCTGGAAGTCATGCTTGTCGAGGATGTCGATGTGGCGCATGGCGGATTCCACCAGCGCTTCAGCTGTCGGCTCACCGTACTTACGCTGCAGCGCTTTTTCCAGTGACCCGGCATTCACCCCGATGCGGATCGGAATGTTACGGTCACGGGCGGCACTGATCACGGCACTGACACGGTCATCGCGGCCGATATTGCCCGGGTTGATCCGCAGGCAGTCGACACCGAGTTCAGCAACCCTGAGAGCAATCCGGTGATCAAAGTGGATATCGGCCACCAGCGGCAGAGAGACCAATGAGCGTATTTTGCCAAAAGCCTCGGCCGCATCCATGCTGGGCACGGATACCCGAACGATGTCAGCACCGGCCTCCTGCAGCGCACGGATCTGGCCGACAGTTGCTTCCACGTCGCAGGTGTTGGTATTGGTCATGCTCTGAACAGCAATCGGAGCGTCGCCACCTACCGGAACATCTCCCACCATTATCTGGCGGGATTTACGTCTTTTGATCGGAGATTCGTGATTCATAGCCTGCTAACCAGGGGAAAGTGTGTTCGTAACTGTCAGATATCCAGCGTAAATTCTGCACGATTATTGACAACCCGGAAACCGGACATGTTTACCGGCTCCCCGTCAAAGCGTATGGATTCGATCGCATCAACCGCGCCCACGATGACCTGGACAGGTACCCTGCCAGACACATCGATTCGGTCACCCTCCCGCTGCAGGGAACCCACGAGGCGGTTACCCGAAGAGTCCGTCACCTGCACCCAGCACTCATCGCTGAATGACATTTCCAGACGGGCACTACTGGCTGTCTCGCCGGTTTGGGCGCTCTCTTCCAGTGCTGGCTCGGTGTTGCTGGTTACCACGGGTATCCGGCTCGGGTCAGGGTCATCAGAAGAGGATGAATCTGTTTCCGGCGTTGATCTGTCTGCCTCACCGGACTCGCTGGCTGTCACCAGGGGGATCTCTTCCAGATCAGCAGAAGGCTCTGCTTCGCTCACGCCAGCATTGGAGGAATCATCCTCTGCGAGATCGTCCTCCGCCGCACCAGCTTCGGATTGGCCGGCAGCTACCTCGGGTTGTTCTTCAGTGTCACTGCTCCCTGCGGAAGATTGACTGTCAGGCTCTGGCTGCTGCTGCCCGGATTCCGGTTCTGGCTCCGCTGGTTCGCTCATATCGGATGCGGGATCGGCGCTGCCTGCATCCTCATCTGTCGTACTGGTATCCATGGTATCCAGGAAACGAAGACCAATGAACGCCACAAAGGCAATAATGAGGATAAAAAAGAGAAGTTTTGCCACCCGGCGTTTCTGGCGCCTGCGACGTTCAATATCAACCAGGGGATTCAACTCTTCCGCCTGTGCTTTCTGTTGGCGCAGGGGTTCAAGTTCCTCGTCAAGGGTTGCAATCACGGCATCCGCGTCAAGACCCACCTGTTTTGCATAGGTTCTGACATAGCCCTTGAGGAACAGTTCACTGTCAATCTGTTCGTAGTCACCATCCTCAATGGCATGGATCACCGCTGGTCGCAGGTGCTGTGCGTCAGCCACAGCCGAGACACTCAGCCCCTTCTGCTCCCGCGCGCGCCTGAGTTGCCGGCCCGCGGGCTCACTCACCACTGGCTGTTGTGCGTCATCACTGTCCATTTGACGTCATCACCCTGTATTGTTGATATTCGACAGAGTTCGGAAAGTTGTTCTTCAGCTGCAATCCGAGACTTGATGCCTGATCCCGGTCACCGAAATGGTTAGCAATACGAATTCCGGTATAAAGGCTTTCCGGTGAATGGCGAAGGTTTCTGTTCCGCTGCATCAGGGACATAAGGCGACTGTAGTGGCGGGACGCCGCCTGATATTCACCCGACTCTACCAGTGTGCGAGATAACGCGAGCAGCGACCTGGCGTCGCCGCGGGACAACTCGACCGCACGACGATAGGCCTTGATTGCGCCCTCAAGATTATCTACCCGCTCCTCGGTAAGCCCGAGATTGAAAAATACCGATGCCCTTTCACCGTAACCCGTATCTCTGGACGCAGCGAGGAACTGGTCGCGGGCATCTTCAAACCGACGTTCACTGTAGAGAAAGGCGCCATAGTAGACCCGCCCACGGGTGTAGTCCGAATCACTGCTCAGGGCATCCTTGAAGGATCGCTCTGCCAGTTCCGGCTCGCCCTCCGATTGATACACCATGCCCATGGCGGCCAGAGCACCCGGGTTGTCCGGGTCAAGTTCCAGGGCACGGTCGAGGTGATTCCGCGCCCGATCTGTGTTGTCCTGACCGATATAAGCCGTTGCCAACTCAACGTAATTCTTGACCGCCTTGTCGCGATCGGCTTCCCGGGCGAACCGGCTATCGGTGTTGGTCACACAGCCTGTGACCAGCAATGCCAGCAATACCATGGCAAATACAGCCCGTACCTTAGTCACTGGTTCAGATGTCACAGTTGGCGATTCCTCTCGTATTCGGGGGTGAGAGCCTCACCCGGATTCATGGACTGACCTGGTGCACCTGTATGTAACGCTGACTCCTCCTGGTCCGGTCTTCTACCCGGCCAACGAGTTGTCCGCAAGCGGCATCAATATCATCCCCTCGGGTAGTCCTTACGGTTGCAATATAGCCTGCCTCGTTCAGGACCGCCTGGAAACGACGGGTGGCATTCATGCTCGGCCGCCGGAAATCGCTCTCCGGAAACGGGTTGAATGGTATCAGGTTGATCTTGCAGGGCAGCCCCCGCAAAACCACCGCCAGCTCCCGCGCATGCTCCGGCTGGTCGTTCACACCTTCAATCACCGTATACTCGATGGTGGCCTTTCGCTTGTCTGGCAGACGCGCCAGATAGCGCCGTGTTGCCGCCAGCAATTCCGCAATCGGGTACTTTTTATTCAGCGGTACCAATTGGTTACGCAGTTCATCATTGGGGGCATGAAGTGAAATGGCCAGTGAAACATCGGTAACTTCCCCCAACCGATCCAGCGCCGGAACCACCCCCGAGGTACTCACCGTAACCCGCCGTTTGGAAATACCGTAGGCCAGGTCTTCCATCATCAGGTTCATGGCATCGACCACGTTGTCGAAATTCAGCAGCGGCTCTCCCATACCCATCATCACCACATTGGTGATCGGACGATCCGGGCCGGGCTCGAACGGCATGAATGCCTTGCGGGCCACCCAAACCTGGCCGATGATCTCGGCCGCGGTCAGATTACGGTTGAACCCACGCTTGCCGGTTGAACAGAATGTGCAATCCAGGCTGCAGCCAATCTGGGAGGAAACGCACAAGGTACCGCGCTCACCGTCGGGAATCAGCACGGTTTCGACACTGTTGCCGTTATCCATGCGCATGACCCACTTGCGGGTGCCATCCTTTGACGACTCATCGTAGACCACCTCGGGCCCGCGAATCTCGGCCACTTCCTTCAGCTTTTCCCGCAGCACCTTGCTCATATTGGTCATTTGATCGAAGTCATCGGCACCTCGCTGATGAATCCACTGCAACACCTGTGTTGCACGGAAACGCTTCTCCCCCAGGGATTCGAAGAAAGCCTCCATCTTGGCCTTCGGCATTCCCAGAAGGTTGGTTTTCTCAGCAACAGCTGTCATTGAATAACCTCGATCAGATAACCAATCCGGGCCGGAACTGCTTCCGGCCCGGGACAGTGAACTCAGCCCCTCGGGCAGATTTCGCTGTCGTTGAAAAAGTACGCGATTTCACGCTCTGCTGAAGCAGCGGAATCTGAACCGTGAACGGCGTTGGCATCGATGGACGATGCGAAATCGGCGCGGATGGTGCCGGCTTCGGCTTCTTTCGGGTTGGTAGCGCCCATCAGGTCACGGTTTTTCAGGATAGCACCTTCACCTTCCAGAACCTGAACAACGACCGGCCCGGATGTCATGAACGCAACCAGGTCATTGAAAAACGGACGCTCCCTGTGCTCGGCATAGAAACCTTCCGCCTGCTCCTGGGTCAGATGCATCATCTTCGCGGCAACAATGGTCAGGCCTGCCTTTTCAAAACGGGTGTAAATCTCACCGATCACATTTTTTGCAACTGCGTCGGGCTTGATAATCGAGAGCGTGCGCTCATTTGCCATGATCTGTCTCCATTCAGGTTCAGAAAAATTTCAGGGTTGGGATTATACGCAGTCCGGAGGCAACTGCCTACCGCACTGAACGGAGACGGGTAACAACGTCAACGATTTGCGCAGCAGCGAAGTCAACCTCCTCCGGTGTGGAAAAACGCCCGAAAGAAAACCGGAGGGCCCGGTGAGCCTGCTCATCATCCAGCCCGATACCTTTCAGCACAAATGACGGCTCGATGGTCGCCGAGGCACAGGCAGAGCCGGATGAAACTGCCAGCTCCCTCAGCCCCAGCATCAGTGACTCCGCATCCACTCCGTCGAATGACAGGTTGATAATGCCCGGAACCCGGTGCCGGTCACTGCCGTTAAGCGCCACGCCATCAAGGCTTTCAAGCCCTTGCAGAAAGCGATGGCGCAGGTCTTCCAGCAAGGCCTTGTCCTGCTCAAGCAGTTCACTGGCCAGCTCAAATGCCTTACCCATGCCCACGATCTGGTGGGTTGGCAAGGTACCAGAGCGCATTCCCCGCTCGTGACCGCCACCGTGAATCTGGGCCTCGATCCGCACATCCGGCGAGCGGCGGACATAAAGCGCCCCGATACCTTTCGGGCCATATACCTTGTGGCCAGACAAGGAAAGCAGATCAACCGGCGCAGTGCTGACATCCACTTCGGTTTTACCGGCTGCCTGGGCCGCATCCACATGAAAGAGCACGCCGCGCTCGCGCAACAGGGTGCCTATCGCAGCGACGTCAGTCTGACAGCCCAGCTCGTTATTCACCATCATCAGGCTTACCAGCACCGTATTATCCCGGAGTGCGCTTGCCACCTGATCCGGTGCAATACGCCCATCACTCCCCGGTTTGAGCCAGGTAACACTGACACCCTGCTGTTCCAGCCATTTACAGGTATCCAGAACCGCCTTGTGCTCAACGACAGAGGTCACAATATGGGGGTTGTCACGACCGGCCACTGCGCCCTTGATGGCCAGGTTATCGGATTCCGTGGCGCCGGATGTCCAGACAATTTCCCGTGGATCAGCATGAATGAGACCGGCAACCTGCCGGCGGGCACCCTCAACGGCGGCCTCAGCCTGCCAGCCATAGGCATGGGTACGGGAAGCGGGATTACCGAAAACGCCATCGAGCGTGAGGTATTTGCACATTTCTTCGGCAACAACAGGATCCACGGGCGTTGTCGCCGCATAATCCATGTAGACAGGCTTTTTCATAGGATTTTCAGGAACTTCGTTCAGGCCGGCGCCTGATCCGTGAGGCGCTCGGTGTTAATCGTCTGTGAATCGCCTTCGGAATGGCGCCTGTTCTGCCGACTGGCAACCACCTGGATCTCCCGCTTCCTCATCAGGTCACCGAGGCTGATGTCGCTCAGAAACTGATGGATCTGCTCACTGAGATCAGACCACAGATGGTGGGTCAGGCATTTCTCGCCATTCTGGCAATCACCCTTGTTACCGCACCGGGTGGTATCCAGGGATTCGCTGACCGCATCCACGACCTCCGCGATAAAGACGGCATCGGGTTCGCGGCTCAGCCGGTAGCCACCACCTGGCCCCCGGATACTGGTCACCAGCTTGTGACGGCGGAGGCGGGAAAACAACTGCTCGAGATACGAGAGGGAAATCTCCTGCCGGGCAGAAATATCTGCCAGACTGACCGGCCCCTGGTCCCCGTGAAGGGCCAGATCCAGCATAGCCGTCACCGCGTAGCGGCCTTTGGTAGTCAGTCTCATAATGTCAGCCCCGGTCAGGGATTGATTAGGCTTTAACAGAGCCGAGTATGAATTGACCTACCATTTCAGTCAAGTATTCACCGCTGGGTGGGCTCATCGTCCCGCACGCAGTCAAAATCCTCCTCGTGCAATGGCGGCAGTTCTCCGTTCTGATACTCACTGTTCACCTTCCTGAGTGCCTTGCACATATTCTCGATCCGGTCGTCTACCGCATGCATGTGATCCAGCAGGCTGCGCATGGCGCGGGCAACGGGATCCGGCATCTCTTCGGTCACACCATAGGCATCGAACCCCATGCGCTCTTCCATTTCCTTGCGGCGAACGCTGTCTTCATCCTTACGTTTGACCACCACACGTCCGGGAATACCAACCACGGTAGCCCCCTCCGGAACCGCCTTGGTGACCACCGAATTGGAGCCGATTTTCGCGCCGGCCCCAACCTCGAATGGCCCGAGAATCTTCGCACCGGCTCCCACTACAACACCATCGCCCAACGTGGGATGCCGCTTGCCCTTGTTCCAGCTGGTGCCGCCCAGGGTTACGCCCTGGTAAAGCGTCACGTCGTCGCCAATTACCGTGGTTTCCCCAATGACCACACCCATACCGTGATCAATAAAGAAGCGACGGCCGATGGTGGCGCCGGGATGGATCTCGATACCCGTCAGCCACCGGGCAATCGTCGAGAAGGTACGGGCCAGCCACTTGAGCCCGAGATTCCACAGCCAGTGGGAGAACCGGTGACACAGGAGAGCATGAAGGCCCGGGTAGTTGGTCAGAACCTCAAAGGTGTTACGAGCTGCGGGATCGCGATGAAACACACTGTTCACATCTTCCCTTAATCGTTGAAACATAACCCTATTCCTGTTCACCGGCTGTGGAACCAGCCTTTGAAGTTGTTGATCCGGTGCTGTCCCTGCCAGCGGTTTTCTGCACAGCTGTCAGGACGCCCCGAAGAATGCTGATTTCCGTCTGATCCAGTTTCGCTCTCTGGAACAGGCGGCGCAACCGCGTCATCAGCAGACCGGGCTTCTCACGGCGATGGAAATCAACGTCCACCAGAACCTGTTCGAGGTGCTCGAAGAAACCCTCGACATCCCGGACCGGTGCCGGAGGCACATCCCAGCCCGGGTCACCGGGCGCCGCCATGGGCTTGAGATATGGGCTGCCGTCGCCACCTTCAAGCCCACGCAGATAATGCATGCGCAATTCATAACACATCACCTGAACCGCCATGGAAAGATTCAGGGAACTGTAGTCAGGATTCGAAGGAATATGGATGTGGAAGTGGCAGCGCTGCAACTCCTCGTTACTCAGACCATGATTCTCGCGGCCGAATACCAGGGCTACCGGCCCGGCACCGGAATGCTCCGCTGCCTTTGCTGCGGCATCCGGAGGTGCAATAACCGGCCAGGGTACCTTGCGGCCACGGGCACTGGTACCCATCACACAGACGCAGTCGGCAATCGCTTCATCAAGCGAAGCGACAACCCGCGCATTATCCAGAACATCCGAGGCGCCCGCCGCACGGGCATAAGACGTTTCATCCGGGAAAGACGCCGGATTGACCAGCCAGAGACTACCCAGCGCCATGTTTTTCATCGCCCTCGCAACGGCTCCGATATTGCCGGAATGAGAGGTTTCAACCAGAACGATCCTGATCTGGTTGTCAAAGGTGTCGGTGCCCTCCTGGGGCATCGCTGACTTGTGCATGGCGCTCGTATCTCTTCAGAAATCCGCAAAGGCGCGCATGATAGCAGATTTCACCACGGCCCTGCCTCTCCGGAAAAGCCCCGATACAGCGCCATCAGTGACATTGCGGAGTCGAAAAACGTACAAGCAACGGCAGTTTTTGATATGCTATGCGCCCTTCACACACCCGGATAATGAACACTCAGATGCAACCAGCTATTAAAATGGCCCTGCGCGTCGCGCGTCAGGGGTCCGACTATCTGAAAGCACACTTCGAACGCCAGGAACCCAATGGCGACCGCGAAGACCGCCGCAAGCAACTGGAGCGCGTCGAGCAGTCGGTTTACGACAATTTTTCCGAGCAGCTCGAAAAGGCCTACAAGGACCACGTGATCGCACCGCTTAACGAAGCGGACGCCGACGGCAATGACAAGAGCTGGCACATATTTCCCGTACTCGGGCGTGAAAACTTTTTGCGTGGCATTCCGGATTTCGCACTGGCACTGCTGCAGAAAAAGAACAACCGCACCGAGAATCTGCTGCTGATCAATCCGATCACCGGTGAAGAGTACTCCGCCAGCCGTGGTCACGGCGCTGCCCTGAACAGCCGGCGCGTACGCACCAGCGAAGTCAAGCACGCCGACCGCGCGGCCGTGGTCAGCAATCTGCTGGACCAGACCCGCCATGGAGATGACCCGCTGATGTGGGGCGAAATGGCTTCCCTTCTGGCCCGCGACAGCAGCATGTTCCGCACTGCCGGTTGCGTTGCACTGGATATTGCCCGGGTTGCTTCCGGCCATCTGGACGCTGCGGTTATATTCCGCCCGGAGCCAGCAGATCTTGCCATCGGCGTTACCCTGGCGCTGGAATCCGGCGCCCTGACCGGCGACTTCTCAGGCAACCCTTCAACCGAGAAGGCCAAACAGCTCATTGTTGCCAACCCCAAGCTGTTCCGTGAAGTTCTGAAAGTCCTTCATCCGTTCCGGGGTCGTTTGCCGCGCTGATTCCGCCAGGCACAAAAAAGCCGCAACACCTTCCGGGGTTGCGGCTTTTTTTTACCTGAATGAATTACATCCGGTTAAGCCATTCGGGTGGTTGCTCTTCTTCCTGTTCCTGCCCGGCCAGGCCTTCCTTCGGCGGCACAATCAGATCCTCACGGGCAACACCAAGTGCGATCAGCATGTTGGCGGCAACGTAAATGGACGAATAGGTACCCACCACAACGCCGATGATCAATGCCACCGCAAAGTTGTTAATGGCCTCGCCACCAAAGAAATAAAGAGCCAGAAGAACCACAAGCGTGGTACCGGATGTATTGATGGTCCGGCCGATGGTCTGATGGACAGACTCATTGATCACATGCTGGGAGTCTCCCTCCCGCATCTTGCGGAAGTTCTCGCGAATCCGGTCCGCCACAACGATGGTGTCGTTGAGGGAATAGCCGATAACCGCAAGCAGTGCCGCCAGCACGCTCAGGTCGAATGTCCACTGGAACAGTGAAAATACGCCAAGCACGATGATCACGTCGTGGGCCAGCGGCACCACCGAGGCAATGCCAAACTTGAACTGGAAACGCATGCCAACATAGATCAGCACAACCGCCAGGGCGATCAACATCCCCAGGCCACTGTCTTCCTTGAGTTCTTCTCCCACCTGGGAGCCAACGAACTCCGAACTGACCAGTTCTAGTTCTTCACCGGAGGCTTTCAGAGCTTCGGTTACCTCTGTAGCCAACTCATCGTTGCCAGTCTCGGCCAAGCGCACCAGAACCGTGGTATCAGAACCGAAATTCTGCACCACGAACTTCTCGTACCCCGCCTCTTCAAGGGTTTCACGAACATCGTCCAGCGGTGGCGCTTCCTGATACTCAACCTCTACCGAAGTGCCTCCGGTAAAATCGAGCCCGAGATTCAGGCCACGTGTCGCCAGCAGTGCAATAGCAATGACCACCAGGGCAATGGACAGAACGGAAGCGATCTTCCGAAAGCCCATGAAATCAATTGGTTTCTTCTCAGCTTCAGACATTGGCCAGCTTCCCTCCGATCGACAGCTTTTCGATCTTTCGACCGCCGTATACGAGATTTACGATGCTGCGACTGACCATCAGCCCGGTGAACATCGACGTGAGAATACCGATGGACAGCGTTATCGCGAACCCTTTCACCGGGCCGGAGCCCATGGCAAACAGGATCACCGCAACCAACAAGGTGGTTATATTGGCATCGAAAATTGACACAAAGGCCCGGGAGTAACCGGCATTAATGGCCGACTGTGGTGGTATCCCGGCCTTCAATTCTTCCCTTATACGTTCGAAGATCAACACGTTGGCGTCGACCGCTATACCAACTGTCAGCACAATACCGGCTATACCCGGTAGTGTCAGTGTTGCTGACAGAATCGACATACAGGCAACCAGCAGCGTCAGGTTAAGTGTCAGGGCAATGTTGGCAATCATGCCGAAGCCACGGTAATAAATCGCCATGTAAGCCAGCACAAGCACAAAGCCCAGTAACACGGACATCATGCCGGCATCTATGTTCTTCTGCCCCAGGCTCGGGCCGATGGTCCGTTCCTGAACAAAATACATCGGTGCGGCAAGGGAGCCCGCTCGCAGCAGCAGTGCCAGTTCCGACGCTTCCGGAATTGAATCAAGCCCGGTAATGCGGAAGCTGCTGCCCAACGCCGACTGGATTGTTGCAAGGCTGATGATGCCTTTCTCTACAACCCGTTTGTCAACGGTCTTGGTTTCGCCATCCTCAACCACTTCTTCCGTTTCCGTGCGGTACTCGATAAACAGCACCGCCATGCGACGACCAATGGCATTGCGGGTTGCCCGGTTCATCAGGTCACCGCCCACCGAGTCCATGCTGATGTTGACCTGCGGCGTGCCGTTTTCGTCGAACGCCTGCTGGGCATTGGAAACGTTGTCACCGGTGACAATCACATCACGCTCGAGGCGGGCATCGCGATTGGGCTCGTCACGAAACTCGAACTTTTCAGTGTTGGCGGTGGACTCGTCCTGCCGGGCCTCAAGGCGGAATTCCAGATTGGCGGTGGCACCAAGCACACGTTTTGCGGCTGCGGTATCCTGGACACCTGGCAGCTCGACGATAATCCGGTCCGCGCCCTGACGCTGCACAAGCGGTTCCGCCACCCCGAGTTCGTTGACACGATTCCGTATGGTGGTCAGGTTCTGCTCAATGGCGTAGTCCTGGATTGACTGGATTTCCGATTCCGACAGGGTGAGAACCAGACGGTACTCGCCGTCCTCACCCTGCTCTTCGTCCATGGTGAACTCGTCGTACTGGTCGCGGACCAGGCTGAAGGCTTCACTGCGGGAATCTTCATCGCGGAAGATAAGAGAAATGGAACGATCACCTTCAACATCCCCGCCGCGATAACGCACGCGCTCATCCCGGAGTTCCCGCTTGATCTGGCTCGACATCGACTCCAGGCGCTGCTCAACCGCCGTTTCCATATCCACCTCCAGCAGGAAGTGAACACCACCTCGAAGATCCAGGCCCAGCTTCATGGGCCCGGCTCCCAGGCTTTTCAGCCAATCCGGGGTGGAAGGAGACATATTCAGTGCTACCAGATAATCCTGTCCAAGTGCGTCCTGGACGATCGGCCTTGCCTTTAACTGGTCTTCGGCACCGGTCAAACGGATCAGGGCATCCCGATCCTGCATCTCGGAAGCCTTGATCTCTATACCCTCTGCTTCGAGCGCATCAACCGCCCTTTCCAGGATTCTCTGATCAACATCGGTGCTGCTCCGGGCACCGGTAATCTGCACGGCATAGTCGTCAGGAAACACATTGGGTAAGGCATAGATAAACCCGATCGCGAGCGCAATCAGGATGATCAGATTTTTCCAGAGTGGATACTTGTTCAGCATGGGGGCCCTTTAAGCCGGCCCAAAGACCGGCTGTGAAGTTTCAGCTTGGCAAATTCAGACCTGAGTCGAAAACCGGTCGATCAGATGTCCTTCAGAGTTCCTTTCGGAAGTGCAGCTGCTACAGCAACTTTCTGAACCTTGACTTCAACGTTATCGGCGACCTCGACCACGATAAAATCATCGCTGACCTTGGTGATCTTGCCGGCCATGCCACCGGAGGTAACCACTTCATCACCTTTGTTCAGGCCAGCCATCAGTGCTTTATGCTCTTTTGCACGCTTGGACTGCGGGCGCCAGATCAGGAAGTAGAAAATCAGAATAAAGCCGGCGAAGAAGATCACCTGCCCCATCACGCCCATGCCCTGGGCACCGGGATCCTGTGCCATGGCCAGTGCCGGCATAACAGCAAAGAGCGCAGCAACAAGTAACTTGATCGATTTCATTGATTATCTCCGTTTGATAAGAAAAGTTCAGATAGCGGTTCACAACCGGCACGCCCCGTGGTTACTGCGCCATTGGCGGCACCGTTTCACCCCGGCGGGCGTAGAAGTCACTAATAAAGTCCGACAATGTACCTGCTTCAATTGCGCCACGCAATCCGGCCATCACGTTCTGGTAGTAACGCAGATTATGAATGGTGTTCAGTTGCGAGCCGAGCATTTCTCCACATTTATCCAGATGATGCAGATAACTTCTCGAAAAATTGTTACAGGTATAACAGTCACATTCAGTATCCAGCGGCGAGGTGTCATGACGATGTCGCGCATTGCGGATCTTCACAATGCCGGTGGAGGTAAACAGATAACCGTTACGGGCATTCCGGGTGGGCATTACACAGTCGAACATATCCACGCCACGGCGAACTGCCTCTACCAGGTCTTCCGGTCGGCCAACGCCCATAAGGTAACGGGGGCGGTCTTCCGGCATCTTTGGTGGCAGGTGGTCGAGAATACGGATCATGTCCTCTTTGGGCTCACCCACAGACAGGCCACCGATGGCGTAGCCATCGAAACCGATATCGGTAAGCCCCTGCAGTGAACGTTCTCTCAGGGACTCATACATGCCACCCTGCACAATACCGAACAGTGCCGCCGGGTTACCCGCGTGCGCCTCTTTGCTGCGCTCAGCCCAGCGCAGGGACAGTTCCATTGACTCATTGGCCTGCTTCTCCGTGGCCGGGTAAGGCGTGCACTCATCGAAGATCATGACGATATCCGAACCCAGGTCACGCTGGACCTGCATAGCGATTTCCGGTGAAAGCTCCACCGGTGAGCCATCCACCGGTGAGCGGAAGGTTACTCCCGCCTCGGTTATCTTGCGCATTTCCCCAAGGCTGAACACCTGGAAGCCACCGGAATCGGTCAGGATCGGCCCCTGCCACTGGGTAAAATCGTGCAGATCGCCATGAGCCTTCACCACCTCGGTGCCTGGCCGTAACATCAGGTGAAACGTGTTACCCAGAATGATTTCCGCACCAATGTCCTTGATGTCCCGTGGCAACATTCCCTTGACAGTGCCGTAGGTGCCCACGGGCATGAAAGCCGGCGTTTCTACCGTGCCACGGGGAAAGGTCAGGCGTCCGCGCCGGGCACGGCCGTCTTCCCCAAGCTTCTCGAAAGACATAAAGCACTGGTCTGTCATGATTCTTCTCCGGATTCCGGATGCCCTTCCCCGGCATAGCATTTGAGAGCGCCCAGACTGGGCTCCTGCCCGGTAATGAACATGGCATCACCGTAACTGAAAAAACGGTATCGTTCCGCAACGGCGTCGCGGTAGGCGGACATCACATTCTCATAGCCTGCAAAAGCGCTGACCAGCATGATCAGCGTTGATTCCGGCAAATGAAAGTTGGTCACCATGGCATCGACACACTGGAACCGGTAACCGGGGTATATAAAGATATCCGTTTCGCCCCTGAACGGCTTGAGCACCCCGCCCCGGCTGGCCGACTCCAGCGAGCGCACCGAGGTGGTTCCTACCGCAACCACACGGCCACCCCGGGCCCGCGCCGCCTCAACGGCGGCGACGGCTGCTTCCGGAACATGGGCCACTTCGCTGTGCATTATATGGTTTTCAATCTGTTCGACCCGCACGGGCTGAAAGGTACCGGCGCCCACATGAAGCGTTACAAAAGTACTTTCAATACCCCGGGCCGCGAGCTTCGCGAGAATTCCTTCGTCGAAATGCAGCCCCGCTGTCGGGGCCGCCACGGCACCGGATTCTTTCGCATAGACCGTCTGGTAACGCTCCCGGTCCGTGGATTCGTCCGGGCGGTCAACATAAGGAGGAAGGGGCATGTGCCCGATGCGATCGAGCAGTTCGAGCAAAGGCTCGCTGCTGTCACATACCAGATGAAACAGGGCATCCTCCCGCTGCTTCATAAGCATCGGAGTCCCGTCCTCCAGAAGGATACGCTGCCCCGGCTTCAGCGCCTTGGACGCCTTCACATGGGCAAGCAGTTCATGTTCCCCGAGCAGTCGCTCCACCAGCACTTCCACCTGGCCGCCGGTTTCTTTCCTGGCGAATAACCGGGCCGGTATGACTCTGGTGTTGTTGAAGACGAGCAGGTCCCCGGGCTGAAGCAGGTCTGTCAGGTCAGCGAATTGCCGATGGGCAACGGTGCCGGACAAACCATCAAGGCTCAGCAGACGTGATGCGCTTCGCTCTTTGAGTGGATACCGGGCGATGAGTTCATCCGGCAGTTCAAAGTGAAAATCGGAGACATTCATTGAATGGACTGTTCAAGACACCGCATTGAGCGGCTTGTTAATGGTAGCGGCGGGCGGACTCGAACCGCCACGGGTTTTACCCCAACGGATTTTGAATCCGTCGTGTCTACCAATTTCACCACGCCGCCATCGGAGAGTGTGGGGGATTATACTGAGGTTGATTCTGAAAGCAATATAAGCGCCGTAGTTGGTTCAACGGCGCCCCGGGTGATTCTATAGCCGATCAAACAGGGACAGCCTGGAAACCTGCGCAAATGACTGCTGGGCCGCCTGCAAGACAAAGCTCTGGAAGCTCAGGTTGCTGATGGCTTCTGCATAATCCACATCCCTCAGTTCCGAGCGGATATCCTCGCTGTAGACGGAAGAGTCCTCCAGAAAGGACCTGGTGGATTCCACGGCGTTCAGGCGACCACCCAGTTCCGTTTGCTTCTTGACGATGCTCTCCTGGGCGTTGTCCAGGTTCTGTAGGGAGGCGGCGATCAGGTCATCATAGGCCGCCTGCCCTTCCGGCGTTCCCTTATCAAGGGTATCCAGACCGTCAATCAGGTTTTCGAAGGTCGCAAACACCGACTGCTTTTCACCAGCGCGGATGGTAAAGGTGTCGCCGTCCTCCGCATCCGAGATGGTTGCCCGAACTCCCGCGATTTCAAACGGTTCGCCAGATTCGTAGGGAATACCGGGTGGCCCGACAAGAACATCCCCGGTATCAGTGACTGCTGTGAGGGTGTTGGTACCGGTGTCCACGGTAATTTCAATATCATCCGGAGATACAGCCGAGAAAGCGCTGTTATCCACGACACGAACCTGATCAATTCGGCCATCTCCGGTGTTTGTCCCGCCAGGTTCTGCAGATACCGCCGCCGGAATGGTCGAGAAAATGCCCTTGCCGTGGTCGCTGATAGGCACCGTTACACCGTCATCAATTTCCAGCACCCGCTGCCCTTCATCCCCCTGGTATTCCCAGTTTCCGGATTCATTCTTGGCAAAGGCCGGGTTGTTGCCCTGAAAACCACTGAAAATATACTCGCCGGAAGCGTCCCGCGTATTGGAGATATTAGCCAGCTGGCCCAGCCGTTCCTTGATTTCCGAAGAAATGGACTTGCGGTCATTCGCCGAAAGGGACCCGTTACCCGCCTGGACCGTCAGCTCGCGTACCCGCTGGATAACATCCAGTGAGTCGCCCAGGGTGCTCTCTTCCTGTTGCAGCCGGTTCTCGGCAAGCCCGGCGTTACGCTGATACGTTTCGATGCGAGACAGCTCCTGGTCCAGCTTGAGAATCCGTGCTGCCGCGACAGGGTCATCTGATGGCTTGTTCACCCGTTTACCGGTGGACAGCTGCTCCTGGGTCTGGTTCAGGTTACTGTTCAGATCCTGCATCCGGTTAATGCCGCCGGAAAAGATCTGCTGTGATGAAATTCTGATCATGTCACATCACCTCGCGCTGTTACCGGAAACTCTGTAACAGGGTATTGAACAAATCCTGGGCCACACTCATTACCTGAGCGGACGCATTGTAAGCGGCCTGGTACTGGATCAGCCTGCCGGCCTCTTCATCCAGGTTGACACCTGACACCGATTCCCGCTGATTGGTGGACTGCTCCAGCAGCGTTTTACCAGCATCCTTGTCCAGCTGGCTCTGCCGGGTTTTCACGCCAATATCTTCAACCAGGCCGGCATACCCTTCTGAAAAACTCTGGCTGCCATTATTGAGGGTATTCTTGGTGCCCAGAGCAGCCAGGAATTCGGCATTACGGTTGTCCGACACCCCGTTGGTGTTGTAATCGATAACGAAGGAATCACCGGGCCTGGGGTTGCCGGATATTTCAAACTGGAAGCCAAAGTAATCCGGTGAGCGCGGATCCTCGGTAAACAGCTTGTTGGAGATGCCTGGCTCGAACACATTGACCGGGGGGGTTGCTCCGGCATCACCCTCAATAAGCGGCGGATCGCCGGGGGCGGCGTTTGCATCAAAAACATCGTAAACAAGCTCGCCGCCATCTTCACGGAAGCGGATATCCAGTGGCGGATCCAGCTCGCCCTCCTGACGAAAGTTACTGAGCAGCGAGTTGGTGAACGGGTCCCGCACGTTGAGCATTTTGCCCTGGTTAATGCTGGCATCGCCGGTGTTGGCATCCGCACCCTCTGCCCTCACCGGGCTGGCGAAGGCGAGATCTTCCTCGCGGTCCACTTTCAGGTCAATATTGGCTGCCGCCTGTCGCGTGGGCTGGATCAGAAACTTGTCACCGGCATTGAACGTGCCGCCTTCAACACGGATATTGAATCCGGGCATGGATATCTCGGACTGGACCGGGTCTGGCAGACGGCCCTGGTTGACCACCTTGCCTGTGGCCCTGTCCACCAGTTCAAAGTTGCGTCCGTCGCCGCCGAACTCCAGCGACCAGCTTCCGGCCTCCAACTCCGAACTGTCGATAATTTCGACGGCCAGTTGGGCATCGCGCGGCGCCCCATTATCGGCATTGGCGATGACCCGGCCACGCTGTGCCGATTCCGAGTTGATATCGCTGAAAAACAGGCCACCCAGCTCACCATCAAGATCCATACCGATTTCATGCTGGTGATTGACCGTGTCGGAGAGCGCAATGGCCACCCTTCCCAGCTCATCAAACGCCGGCTGCAGACCTTCCGATTCAAAGCGGCGCAAACCACCCAGTTTACCGCCATTGATCTGACTGTCGACGTTCAGAGTCCGCCCACCGGTAGTCAGAATGAATTCCAGACTGGTGGGGTCTTCGGAATTTTCGCGGGTACCGAGTTGCGCGGCTTCATCGCCGACCACCAGGGATTGCCCGTTACGCAGGGAGACATTGACCTGGCTGCCTTCAGCCTGCGAGACTCTGATATTAACCAGTTCGGACAGTTCTCTGAGCTTTTCGTCACGCTTATCCAGCAGTTCATTGGGCTCCCGCCCCTGGGCCAGCCCCGGCGACTCTGATATCGCATTGTTCAGTTCCGCGATGCTCTTGAGCAGCGTATTGGCATCTTTGACCCCCTGCTGCTTCTGGGTCTTGACTGACTCCCGCTGCTGGATGAACTCCTGGTTGAGCGCCTCGAAACGGTTAACCACCTGTTGCGCTTCGCTGAGCACCAGTTGCCGCTGTGGCAGCGAGGCCGGATCTTCAGCGGCATTCTGCAGGCTGGCGAAGAAATTATTGAGGGCATTGCTCAGGCCCGTGGACTCACCACCCAGAAGGTTATCGAGGCGTGACAATTCGGAGTTCAGGGTTTCCTGTTCCCCGGCCAGTGTTGTGTCCTCACGCACCTGCTGGGTAAGAAACTCGTTGGCCAGACGGCGGATATCGGTAACATTGACACCCGTGCCCACGGAACCGGCGCCGGAGCGCTGCGCCGGCTGGGTTTCAAACTGAACTTCCTGACGGCTGTACCCGGGCGTGTTGGCATTGGTGATGTTATTGCCGGTGGTATTCAGCGCCGTCTGGTGGCCGAGGATGCCGGTAAGACCGGTATTGATGAGCCCTGCCATAACCGTTACTCCTCAGCCCCGCGGGAACCCATGGACAATGTTGTCATGGAGTCGTTGTTCATGATGCGGCGAATCTTGGCACCGTAGTTCGGATCAGTGGCATAACCGGCTTCCTGGAGCTTGCTGGCAAACTGATCGGGGTCGTCGGCGGCGGCCAGCACATCCCGGTAGCGGGGATTGGACTCAAGGAACGACACGTAATCCCGGAAGCTGGATTCATAATCCGGATACGCCCTGAACGCCGCCCGCTCATTCATCGGCACACCTTCACGGAATTCCGTCGTGGCAATATCCACGGAACCGCCCTGCCAGCGCTGATCTGCCTTGATGCCGAACAGGTTAAAGCTGGGCGAACCGCCGTCACCTTCAATCATGTGCCGGCCCCAGCCGGTTTCCAGTGCTGCCTGGGCAATCATCAGCCTGGGGTTGATGCCGCTTTGTTCAGCCACCCGTTCAGCCACGGGCAAGAGTTCTCGAACAAACTGCTCCGGCGATTCGAACCGGTCTGGCAGGGTTGCGCCCGTTTCCGGCTTCACGGCCGGTGCCGGCATTTCGGCCACCCGGTTCACCTTGTCCACCTGCTCAGGAAGGCGTGGCGACAGCACGGGCACATTGCGGTCGTAATCCGCCAGCTCCGCCTTGTGAGCCGCCAAGGGTTTACCTTCCTCGGTCATACCCGGAATCTGCCGGCTTAACTGCCGGACCAGTGCTTCAGAGAGCCCGGTACCCTGTTTCTGCGATAATGTGAGGCTGAGCTGGCTGTCGAACATTTCCTGATAGAATTCCGACTGGCTGCTGTTGAGATAATTGCCTTCCGCGAACACATCGCCAGCCTTGCGCATGGATTTCACCATTTCCGACAGGAACAGGCCCTCGAACTGCTTCGCAACCTCAAGCAGTGCCGCATCCTTGTCTGTCCGGGCCCGGCTCTTGATGGAGTTGAGCCCGTCAAAATCGGTATAGACCTGTGCTTTCTGGAGACTGTAATCCTGCATCACGCCACCTATATAACAATCAGCTCGGCCCGCAGAGCGCCGGCCTGCTTGAGTGCTTCCAGAACAGCCATAACATCACCCGGCGCAGCACCTACCTGGTTCACCGCCTGCACAATCTCGTTCAGTGTGACAGCCGGACCGAACTGGAACATTCTTGCCGGTTCTTCGGTAATCGCGATCTGGGAATCAGGCTCTACCTCTGCATCCGCATCGGTAAAGGGGTTGGGCTGCTCCACTTCCGGATTCTCTTCGATGGTCACCGTAAGGTTGCCGTGAGTGACCGCAGCAGGACTCACCTTGACGTTTTTCCCGACAACAATGGTGCCGGTACGGCTGTTGATCACCACCTTGGCAGCTTCCTCTGCGGGATCCACATCGATGTTTTCAAGAATGGAAAGAAAGCTCACTCGCTGGGACGGATCGCGGGGTGCCTTGACCGATACCGCTGTTGCGTCGTGGGCATAGGCCATATCCGGCCCCAGCTGGTCATTGATGGCTTCCACCACCCGCCGGGCGGTGGTGAAATCCGGACGCATCAGGTTGAAGGTGATGGTATCGCCCCTGGTAAAGGGTGAGGTCACCTCCTGTTCAATGGTGGCACCGTTGGGTATGCGGCCAACACTGGGTACATTGACCGTGATACGTGAACCGTCCGCCCCCTCGGCACCAAAACCGCCAACCACCAGGCTGCCCTGGGCCATGGCATACACCTGGTCATCAGCACCTTTCATCGGTGTCATCAATAGCGTGCCGCCACGGAGGCTGTCCGCATTGCCGATGGACGAAACAGTAATATCCAGCTCCTGCCCCGGTTTGGCGAACGGTGGCAGGTTAGCGGTTACGGTCACCGCCGCCACATTGGCGAGATTGGGGTCTACCCCCTGCGGCAGCGTGATACCGAACTGATTCATCATGTTGCGGAACGTCTGGTTGGTAAAAGGCGCCTTGTCGCCGGTACCGTCCAGGCCAACCACCAGGCCGTAACCAACAAGCTGATTGCTGCGCACACCCTTGATACGGGCCAGATCCTTCAACCGGTCCGCCAGTACCGGTGCAGCTACAACCGACAGCGCTATTACCAGTATCCCGAACCTCAGCATTTTCATAGCGGGAACCACTCACTGTTGAAGAAGCGTGCCAGCCAGCCCATCTGATTGGCCTGGTCAAAGTCACCGGTGCCGCCATAGGCGATGCGCGCATCAGCGATGCGATTGGACGCTACGGTATTATCCGGGGAAATATCCTGGGGACGAACCAGTCCGGTCAGGCGGATGTACTCATCACCGTTGGTCAGCGAAAGCCACTTTTCACCGCGAATGTGCAGAATCCCGTTGGGCAGCACTTCTGTCACGGTAACGGTGATATTGCCGTTAAGGCTGTTACTCTGATCCGCTTCCGCCTGGCCCTCGAAATCACGTTCCAGATCAATGTCTGTGTCCACACCAAGGTTGTCCTTGCCCAGAATACGGGGGTCCAGCATGGAAATTTCATTGTCCTTGTTGATGCTGCTTTCGGCGTTCTTGCTGGCCTGGGTGGATTCCTCCAGGGTAACGGTCAGAATATCGCCGACGTTCAGTGCGACCGTGTCACCGTAAAGGCTGTAGTTTCTCGATGACTGGTAGATAGCTCCGGACTCCGGATCCCGCTGCATCATGGCCTCGGCTCGAACAGGGGAATAGGCCGGATCATCGGGCATTGCCCGGGGGCGGCTCATGGCAGTACAGCCCTGAAGCACAACCAGCGCCAGGACCACCGCCAGGGTGCCGGCGCCATGTCGGCCTGGTCTGTCAGAGATAATGGATGTCATGGTTGCCCCTCCTGCTCGCTGCTGCCGGTTAACCAATATTGTTCGTGATGAACTGCAGCATCTGGTCCGTTGCCGAAACCACTTTCGAGTTCATTTCATAGGCGCGCTGGGTGGTGATCATGTTCACCAGCTCCTCCACCACTTCCACGTTGGAAGACTCGACCATACCCTGTTCAACGGTGCCCAGGCCGCCGATACCGGGCTCGCCTTCAGCGGGGTCGCCGCTGGCATTGGTCGCCTTGTACAGGTTGTTACCGATGGCCTGCAGCCCCTGGGGGTTGGTGAAGTCCACCAATGTGATCTCTCCCAGGTTCACCGGAGCCGCCTGGTCATCAGTCACCGCTGATACCGTTCCGTCCTTGCCGATGGTGACCTTGGTGGCGTTTTCCGGCACGTTGATATTGGGCTCGAGGGTATAACCGTCCGGGTTGACGATATCGCCGTCGGAATTGAGCTGGAACTGACCGTCACGGGTGTAGGCAATCTGGCCATCCGGCAGCAGTATCTGCATGAAACCACGGCCGTTTACCGCGATATCCAGGGGCTGCTCGGTGACTTCCAGATTACCCTGGGAAAACTGCTTGGCGGTGCCCACGATACGCACACCAGTACCCAACTGAAGGCCGGACGGCAGTTCCGAGTTCTGGGTATTCAGGCCACCGGGCTGCCGGTCGATCTGATACAGCAGGTCCTGAAACACCGCACGGTCCCGCTTGAAACCGGTGGTATTCACGTTAGCCAGGTTGTTGGAAATGGTGGACATGTTGGTGTCCTGTGCGCTCAACCCGGTTTTGCTGACCCAAAGTGCTGGATGCATGTCATCTACTCCTTGCCGGGGCTGCCTTGATGCGGCCGAATTTTGCCGCTTTCCCGCCCACCCGGACGATGTTCAATAGGTTTATCAGAGATTCTGCAACAGTCGTGCCGAAGCCTCGGAATTCTCGTTGGCCGTGGTCATTACCTTCACCTGCATCTCGTACTGACGGGAAAGCTGCAGGTTGGAAATCATCTCTTCAACGGCATTCACATTGGAGCTTTCCAGAAATCCCGAAGCTACCTTCATGTTTCCATCCGGGGGCTCGGGGCCATCCAGTGCCTCATCGGCCTTACGGCGAATAAAGCCGTCCTCACCTTTCTCCAGAACTTCGGGCGGTGGATTGACAAGCTTGAGGCGGTCAACTTCCACCAGCTGGTCTGGGGGACCGCCCACGGGAACGATCGAAATCGTGCCGTCAGCACCAATTTCCACGTTGTCGAAAGGTGGCAGCGCGACCGGGCCGCCATTCCCCATGACCATTTCGCCGCTGGACAGGCGCACCATACCGTTGACATCAATCTGCATGCTGCCGGAACGGGTGAAGACTTCCTCACCCTGCTGGTTCTGAACCGCCAGCCAGCCATCACCTTCAACGGCAATGTCCAGCTTGCGACCGGTATCCTGCAACGCACCGGCGGAAAGATCGGTACCGGGCCTCTCAGCCATGGCGTAGGCCCGGGTGGGATGGTGCTCACCGAATACCGGCATACTGCGGGCCTGGGCAAAATCCCGCTTGAAGCCAGTGGTGCTTACGTTGGCCAGATTGTTGGCATGGGCCTGCTGGGAAAGCATGTTCTGCTTGGCGCCAGACATGCCGATATAGAGGGACTTGTCCATGGGAAAACTCCTGCCGGAATTTTGACTGTTACCAGTCTTTCCAGTGTTAAAGCAGGAGTTGTGCCATGTTCAGTATTCAGGGTTAGCGGAGGTTGATGATCGTCTGGGTGACGGCATCGGAGGTTTCGATGGTTTTGGCATTAGCCTGGTAATTGCGCTGGGCAATGATCAGGTTGACCAGTTCCTCGGACAAATCCACGTTGGATTCCTCGACGGAACTGGCATTGATGGAGCCCAGGGTTCCGGTGTCCGGAGCGCCGATAATAGGCTGTCCAGACTCGAAAGTTTCCACCCAGGTGGTTTCACCCACCGGAGACAGGCCATTGGTATTGTTGAATGAAGCCAGCGCCACCTGCCCCAGTGACTTGGACTGCCCGTTTGTATACCGGGCAAACAGCACACCCTCGTCTGACACATCCAGCCCGGACAATCGACCGGTTGCATAACCGTTCTGTTGCTGATCATTCACCCCGAATTCGCTGCCATACTGGGTGGTATTACCCAGGTCCAGCACAAAAGCCGAGCTTGTAGGTGGATCCGGAATGGGAGTGGTTATTTCTTCTCCGTCAGCGGGAGGACCGTCCGCTCCGTTCGGCGTACCGTCGGCATCCTTGGGCGTCCAGTCATCAATCAGGATTTCCCCATTGGGGTCGCCATTCACCGATTGTAATTCACCGTCCTGGTTAAAACGGGCCCTGTGTGGAGTTTCATCTGTTCCACCAACAAACTCACCGTCAATCTGGGTGTACACCGACCATTCGCTGGTACCCACGCCACCACCCGGCGACGGCTGCTTCACAAAGAACTGGGTCATATCGTGGGAGTTGCCCAGGCTGTCATAGATGGTCGTGGATGTTGCGTGATTGTATGTACGCTGGTCCTGAGGGTTGAAAGCGTTTATCCGCTCTGGAGCTACGTTAAAGGCCTCTGCAACTGTCGTTGATGTTGAGTCCACACCGGTAACTGTACGGTCGGTATTTATTGAGACAACGCCTGTTGCCGATTCATCAAAGTCAGGGTCTGAATCGTTTTCATACTCAGCCCGAAGCGTCTCGCCCGAGTTGTGCGTAATGCTCAACACACCATCTTCATCAACCGACGCGGATATCGACTGATCCGATATTTGCCTGATCCTGGATTCAAGCTCTTCAACTGTCGTGACCCCATCCAGGTCGATGTCTCTTGGCGAACTCTCGTCACCAACCGTCAATCGAAAGGTTGAAAAATCGGCATCCGACATATCACCGACCGGAAGAGACGTCGCAGCCGATGCCGACACTCCGGACGCAGACTGGAGTTTGCCAACGATATCGCTAACAGCCTCATCCGCATCAATATCGATGGTGCTGGACTGACCATCATACTCAAAGGTGACACTCTCATCCCTTAGATCATCTACACTCAGCGAGTTCCAGTTTCTCACCTGGCTTTCCAACACAGACTCGCGGGAATCCAGGTTCAGGTCAGAACGCAGGTTGGTCGTGCGTTTGGGTGCCAGGTTATCGGTTTCAATCTGCAAGTCATCCTGGATGCCAGACAGGTTGCCATCATCATCGGCAACAAAACCCTGAACCCGCATGTTCTGGTTATTGGTAACAAACCCGTCTTTATCGATGCCAAACTGGCCGGCACGGGAGTAACGAACCTCACCGCCATTGTTAAGAACAAAAAAGCCATCGCCGTCGATGGCCATGTCCAGGCCATTGTCGGTGAAACTGATATTACCCTGGCCAAAGGACTGCTTGACGTCCTGCACCCGGACACCGTCACCAATGGGGTTGCTGCCGGAGCCCAGAAAGCCACTGGCGTAAAGGTCACCAAACTCGGCCTTGCTGCCCTTGAACCCCACCGTGCTGGCGTTGGATATGTTGTTACCGGTTACGTCAAGATCAACCGATGATGCCCTTAAGCCGCTAAGACCTGTGTTGAAAGCCATACTTCACCTCGTGCTAATTCACCGGTATCAATTAACCTGCTCAACATCCGACAGAGCGATGGAGCCCATGCCTGCCAGGTTCAGCGTGATATTTCCGCCCTTGCCCAGCGACACGCTATCGACGTTCGCACTGAGCATGGTGCCTAACTGTTCGGGGCCGTCCGGAGTGGATGCCTCGGCGACTACCTTATAAGGACCGGGAGGCAAACTGTTGCCGTTGCCGTCCTTACCGTCCCAACTGAACCCTGTAACACCGGCCTGCTGAGCACCCATATCGATCTGCCGCACACGTTCCCCGGCCTGGTTCTCAATGGAAATGCGGAGACTGCCGGTACTGTTGGGGACTTCCACGTTTCCGGAAATTTCACCCTCAGCCCCCAGGATGCCCACGGATGAGGGCGCCAGCACGGTACGGCCCACCATGGCCGATGCCTGAAGCGCCTGGGTAGAGCGGAACTGGCTTGCCACGTCATCCACGCTACCGGAGAGGCCTTGCATCTCCTCGAGTGAACTGAACTGCGCCAGCTGGGAGATAAACTCGCCGTTCTCCTGGGGCTCCAGCGGGTTCTGGTTCTTCAGCTGGGCAATCATCAGCTCCATGAACTCATTCTTGCCGAGCTCACTGCTGCCTTTGGTGCCCTGCTCCTGCTCCACGCGATATTTGCTCAGCACATCCGAAGCGTCTGCCGGGTTAATTGCGCTCATGGTTCAATCCTCGCTCGGTTGTTACTGCTGACCCAGGGTCAGGATGCGCTGCATCATGGATTTGGCGCTGTTCATAATGTCCACATTCATCTGGAAGCTCCGGGATGAAGACATCATGTCCGCCATTTCTTCGACCACGTTCACGTTGGGGTAGAACACATACCCCTCTTCATTGGCCGCTGGATGATCTGGCTCGTATCGCATCTGCAGCTCGGCATCACTCTCAACAACGCCTTCCACTCTCACCCCGGCACCAGACCCCTCTTCGCTGCCAAAAGCCTGGCCCTGCTGTGAGGGATTCAGCATCGCCTGCTGAATGGCGGCGAATACCGGCTTGCGTGCGCGATACGTCTCTTCCGTACTGGAACTGGCGGTCTCGGCGTTGGCAATGTTGGACGCAGTAGTGTTCAGCCGCAGCGACTGGGCTGTCATGCCGGACCCGGCGATATCGAAAATGCTACCCAGTGACATGGTGTTGCTCCTCAGTTAGGTGACTGCGCCCGGATCACTGACCCGAGAGTGCCTTTTTGATGCCGGTGACTTTTCCGTTCAGGAACTGGAAACTGGCCTGGTAATCCATGGCATTACGCATGAAACGGGTCTGCTCCTGCTGGGCGTCCACTGTATTGCCATCCACCGACGGCTGATCGGGAACCCGGTACAGCAGTTCGCTGTCCTGGCCCATGGAAGAGGTGTCCATATGCGATGCATGGGTACGGTTCATGCCAAGCCCGCTTTCCATGCCTTCCTGGGCTTTTTTCATCATCGCCTGAAAGTCGATATCCCGCGCCTTGTAGCCCGGTGTGTCAGCGTTAGCGAGATTGTTGGCCAGCACCTCCGCACGCTTGACCCGCCCTTCCAGCGAGTGCTGGTGAATGCCCAATGCCTTGTCCAGGGAAATAGCCATATTGCCTCCGATTCCTGCACCCGGCGTTATTCATATTGCCGGTTATGCTTCATGCAGGAGTAAAAGCAATCGCAGTGCCAGTTTTGGGGAGTTGTTGCGGGGCATGGGCTGTAGCGGGATTCGAGCCGAAATAGCAGATATCGCGGCAGGCAGAGCGGCAAGGGATTTCCCCCCACCTGAAGCGGCAGGGGCAAGGCGCTACGGTCAGGATTGCGGCCAGCGGCGGACGAACTCCGTCTGGTGTGGTCTGGGCACTGGCGGTTTGTTTGAACTGATACTGCCGGTGTAAAGGAATCCGGTGATAATTTCATGGTCATCCAGCCCCAGGCCGCGTGCCACCTCCGGATGGTAGGCCAGGCCACCGGTTCGCCACATAGCGCCGTAACCGGCAGCTTCCAGGGCCAGGAGCAGATAGCCCATGCCAACGGCAGCCGACATGGTCTGTTCAATCTCCGGTACCTTTGGATGATTACTGTGGGATGCGATGCCCACGATAATCATCGGGGCTCTTGTGGCTTTGTTTCGAAGCTTCTCCCGCTCTTTGTCAGACGCATCGGCGCTGCAGGTGGATACAAACAGATCCCCCAACGCGGCAAGCGCCTCCTCGCCTTCAATGACCAGATAACGCCAGGGCCGCAAAAGTGCGTGATCCGGTGCCCTGGCGGCACAGGCAAAGGCTTTTTCCAGAGTTTGCGCATCCGGAGCCGGCGCACACAGGCGCGGTTCCGAAGCACGATTCATCAATGCATCCATTACTGCAGTCATATCTTCTCGCCTTGTTGGGGGCGCATGCCGTCGGATCAGGCCTGAACTACCATACGAATTGTGGGACAGATGTATTACTGTTAGTCTTTAGTCTAAGTACTTTCCACAATAAAAAAGTACTATCTACCCGAACAATGACAAATAAACCGGTAGACGCTTTATGAGCCAACAGCAACCCTTTCGCAAATGCCAGGATTCGCTTCTGACATGATGAGCGCCCCGATTGATCTGCGTAACGCCAGTTCCAGCGCCAGCAAATCTGCTGTACTGGATTCGCAGAATAACCCTGTCGCCATACCTCCCATGCCGGATTATAACGGCAGGATTCTGGCCTACACCGCCACCGCGGGCATTATTGTCTCGGGCGTCCTGCAGGATGTATTCGGCCTGTGGATGCTGTGGCTGCTGGCCGGGGCGCTGACCTGGCCGCATATTGCTCACCAGCTTACCCGCAAAACCTTCCTCCGCAACTCGCCCCGCATACGCCAGAAGATGCTGCTGGTGGACTGCGCCATCGGGGGAGGCTTTATCGGTTGCATCGGGCTGATTGCCATACCCTCCGTGGCCGTCGCCCTGATGCTGATGTTCAGCTGCCTGATCGTTGGTGGCATCCGCCAGTGGCTGTTCGGCACGGTTATCATGGCGGCCAGTTGTGCCATTGGCGTAGCGGTCGTCGGCCCGGCAGACTCTCTCCAGTCGCCATTGATCACCAGCATCATCGCCATACTGGCGACAGGGCTCTATATCTGCATGACTGCTTTCTATTCGCACCAGCAGGCCCGCGCCCTGATGATGGCAAAAACCCAGATTCAGAATCAACGGGAACAATCCATTGCGCTTTCCCACAAACTGTCCAAGTACCTCTCACCCCAGGTATGGCAGTCCATCTTTACCGGTGAGCGCGATGTACGGCTGGAAACCCAGCGCAAGAAGCTGGCCGTGTTTTTCTCGGACATCAAGGGCTTTACCGAACTGTCCGAGGAAATGGAGCCGGAAGCACTGACCGAACTGCTGAACCACTACTTCAACGAAATGTCTGAAGTGGCTCTCAAGTACGGTGGCACCATCGACAAGTTTGTCGGTGATTCCATCATGATATTCTTCGGTGACCCCACCAGCCGGGGCCAGAGGGAAGACGCCTTCGCCTGTGTGTCCATGGCCGTGGAGATGCGCAAGCACATGAAGATCATGCGCCAGAAATGGCGCAGCCAGGGCATCAAGACGCCGCTGGAAATCCGCATGGGTATCAGCACCGGCTACACCACCGTGGGCAACTTCGGCGCCGAGAACCGCATGGACTACACCATCATCGGCAAGGAAGTGAACCTGGCCAGCCGCCTGGAATCCCTCGCCGAACCCGGCGAAATCCTGATCTCCTACGAAACCTTCTCGCTGGTCAAAGACCGCATCATGTGCCGGGACAAGGGCGAGATCACCGTAAAAGGCTTCGGGCGCCCGGTTTCCATCTACGAGGTTGTGGACTTCCGCCGGGACATGGGCCCCAATCGCAGCTTCCTTGAACATGAACACAGCGGCTTTGCGATGTATCTGGACTCGGAGAAGATCACCGAACAGGAACGTGAATCCATCCTTTCCGCACTCGAGGACGCCGCCGACCGCCTGCGCCAGGAAGAGGATTCCTGATCGACTACTGCCTGATCAGCCGCGGCCCGGCTGCATCCTCCGGTGCTGTACTGCGCCACGGGTTGATATCCAGCCCTCCCCGGCGCGTATACCGAGCGCAGACCGACAGATATTCCGGCTTACAACGGGCCATCAGGTCGGTAAAGATGGTTTCAACGCAGTGCTCGTGAAAATCCTGTTTCTGGCGGAAACTGACGATGTAACCGAGCAACCCCGCCCGATCAATAGCCGGGCCGGTATAGTCCACCAGCACGGTTGCCCAGTCCGGCTGGCCGGTTACCGGGCAGTTGCTCTTCAGCAGGTGCGAGCAAAGCTTTTCCGAAATCACTTCGCCCCTGGCCAGAAGACTGTCCGGGCTGTATTCGTAAGCCACTGAATCCACTTCCTCATCGTCGATCAGCACGAAACCTTCCGGCCGACCGACTGCCCGCGCGCCCTGGTCCACGCTGTGCAGCTCCACGGTAACCGAGGCGCCACTGGCGCTGGAAAGGTCGCGGGATATAACACGACTGACCTGGTCAGCCGAGGAAAACACCGTCTGGTTCAGGGAATTCAGGTATAACTTCAGGGACTTGGATTCGATGATGGACGGCGACGCCGCCGGCACGCGAATTTCCGCCCACGCCACGGCAGGAACACCACCGGGCCTGAGCCAGGAAATTTCCCAGGCCTGCCAGAGATCCTCACCGAACCACGGCCAGCGCCCGTCGTCCAGACCGATACGGCGGCGGTTCTCCTCCCTGGCGACGGGGAACAACAGTTCCGGATCGTAAGCATCCGGATAGTCGCTGGACTTGCCCAGCGGGGCATCAATAAGGGCCATGATCAATCCTGGAACCAGACATCAGTGACGAATGCCCTTGCCGCGCGCCAGCATGCGCAGGGAAATGGCAGACAGAATGGCAATAAACATCAGAATCATACCAAGGGCAACGTACGGATTGACATCCGACACCCCGAGAATGCCGTACCGGAATGCGTTCACCATGTAGAGGATCGGGTTGATCATCGACACGCCCTGCCAGAAGCCGGGCAACATGTCGATGGAGTAGAACACCCCACCCAGGTACGTCAGCGGCGTCAGTACGAACGTTGGCACAATGGAAATGTCATCGAACTTGGTCGCCAGCATGGCATTGATAAATCCACCCAGCGAGAACAGGGCCGAGGTGAGAAAAACCGTCAGTATGACCATCGGCAGATGATGGATGGACAGTTGGGTGAAGCCCAGGGACAACAGGGTGACAATCAGGCCAATGCCCAGCCCCCGGGACATCCCTCCGGTGACATAGCCCGCCAGAATGATCCAGTTGGGCACCGGGGATACCAGCAGCTCCTCAATGCTGCGCTGGAACTTCATGGAAAAGAAGGACGACACCACATTGGCGTAGGAGCTGGTAATCACCGACATCATGATCAGCCCGGGCACGATAAACGACATATAGTCGAAACCGCCCATCGCCCCGATCCGCGAGCCGATGAGGTTACCGAAAATGATAAAGTACAGCGTCATGGTTACTGCAGGCGGTAACAGGGTCTGTGGCCATATCCTCGTGAACCGGCGGATTTCACGGACCACGATGGTTTTATAGGCTGTCAGCATCGCATCTGTTCTCATGCCGCATCTCCCTCCCTGGCGGCACCGGTGTTGTTATCCTCCACCATGCGAATGAACAGCTCCTCCAGCCGGTTGGCCTTGGTGCGCATACTGACGACACGGATGTTGTGAGCCTCCAACTGAATAAACACGCCGTTCAGGCTCTGGCCCTTCTCTACATCCACAACCAGTGCCCCCTCGTCATCCAGGCTGGTGGCAAACCCCTCAAGAAGCGGGGCCTCCGACAGCGGCTCTTCGGTATCCAGAACAAAGGTTTCCAGGTTCAGTTGCTGCAACAGCGCCCGCTTGCTGGTGTTCTTCAAAATGCGGCCGTGATCAATGATGGCGATATTGCGACAGAGAGCTTCCGCCTCTTCCAGGTAATGGGTCGTCAGAATGATGGTGGTGCCCTGGCGGTTCATTTGCTCAAGGAACGTCCACATGGAACGCCGTAACTCGATATCCACCCCGGCAGTGGGTTCATCCAGGATCAGCAGTTTCGGCTCGTGCACCAGTGCCCTGGCAATCATCAGGCGCCGCTTCATGCCCCCGGACAGCATCCTTGCCGGGGTGTCCCGCTTGTCCCACAGCCCCAGCTGACGCAGGTACTTCTCGGCCGATTGCGATGCTTTCTTCAGCGGAATACCGTAGTAACCCGCCTGGGTGGTGACTATATCGAATACTTTTTCGAACTGATTGAAGTTGAACTCCTGGGGCACGACACCCAGGTTCAGCTTGGCATCGGATAGATGGGTATCTATGTCAGAGCCGAACACCCTGACCTTGCCGGCACTTTTGTTCACCAGCGAACAGACAACCCCCAGCGTAGTGGACTTGCCCGCCCCGTTCGGGCCAAGCAGCGCGAAGAAGTCGCCTTCGGCCACATGCAGGTCAATACCCTTGAGGGCCTGAAAGCCGTCGCCATAGGTCTTGACCAGACCTTCAATTTCCAGTGCGTTGGTCATATTGAATCCAGAGGAACAAAAAAACAGGTAGCTATAAGTTGTGGCCCGGAAAGAGAAATTCAAGGTACTGGGCACGGGCGGCGTGAAATCACTAAAACCCCAAACTGCGACAGGTTTCCCGATATGGCGGCATTGGCCTCCTTATAATGCCGGTTACAACAATTTACAAAGGCTCTGCAACGCAGGCCAAAACGTCAGGGAATGTACGCGCTGCCATGAGATCCGTTCACTTCAAGTCTGCTTTATTGCCTCTGGTCCCGGTCCTGTTGCTGGCCGGCTGCTTCGACGGGGACAGCAGCGACAGCGGTGATGATTCACGCACGGGCCAGATCACGCCCGCCGGCATCTCGGGCCTGGCCTACTCTACAGCCAGCCGGAATGGCACAACCGACAGCGAAGGCCATTTTCGTTACTATCCCGGTGAAACGCTCACCCTGAAGGTAGGTGATCTGCCACTGGCGGAAGGCGTACCCGTTTTGCCAGTGGTGACTCCCCTGGAATTCTTTCCGGACCTGCGGGCCGCGTTGCAGATCCCGGGCACCACGGATGAAGGACTGCAAAGCCACCGGATAACCGAGCAGCAACTGATCCGGGAAGTGCCGCTGATCAACCTCACCCGATTCCTGCTGGCACTGAACTGGGATCTCAATATGTCCGACGGTGAAGGCATCGACATCCGGGAACGTGTCATTACCCAACTGAACGCCGCATTACCGGAACTGGATGCCCCCATCGACTTCAACGTCCCCGAGGACGAATTCACTGCCAGCGGCGAAGAGCTCTCTCCTGCTAACCAGTTGCTGCAACGCATCTGCTTCTACCCGGAAGGCGATGAACTGTGCGAAGACCCGCCAACCGAGGAAGAAATCGAAGCCGCCCCCGAACGGCCTGAAGACGCTGACGAACGGGATGAGAACGTTGAATACCAGGAAGACCTGGAAAACAAACGTGACCGGATTCTGAACTCGGTACGGAGCCTGGAAGACGCGGATGCGGAGGACGCCAGAATCTATCTCACCCGGGAACTGGACGCCATTACAACCCGCCTGGGCAACCGCTATTACCTGGACGATGATGTGGTGTCATTCCCCGAGTCCGACACTGCCATCAAAACCGTCCGGGTCAGGAAAATAGCCGGGGAACCCCAGTTGGCGGACATTGAAGCCATAAGCACCCGGGAGCGGGACGTCGTCATCCATTCCTTTGGCTGGCAATCGGCGTCCGTTGATTACTTTATTGACGGGGAATCCGGAGGGGAATCGGAAGTGCTGGTCAATTTCCGCCCGGATGACACCTATCGCTGGGTCAAGAAGCAGCTTCGGGTCATTATCGAGTAACCCGCTTTGCCGGCGCCCTCAGGCGCCGACAATCCGTGAAAAGCTCCAGCGGGATTCGGCGCCGGTCACATCATAGTGTTCGGGGTGGAGCCCTTCCGTGCCGTGTGGCAGGCACTCTGCGATGGCAAGGGTCTCGGGCGCACTGCGGCCTTCATTGTACTTTGCCAGGTCCACAATCCGGGCAGACCGGAGGGGATGGTGATCACGATCCGTCATCACCATCACTTTTGGCCACAGGCGGCGTTCAGGTGTATGGGATACCACCACACCGCGCTGGCCATCGGTAAGTTCAACCAGGCTTCCGGTCGGATAGATACCGATGGCCTGAATGAACTGCTCGGCCAGGTCTTCCTGGAATTCGATGTTGCGCATCTCGTAAAGCAGATTCACGGCACGGGCCGGTGTCATCGGCTCTGACGTGTCCCGGGGGCCAATAAGGGTTTCAAAATACTCTGCCAGGCCCGCCACCTTCGCCAGCAGCGGAATCCTGTCGCCACGCACGCCCTCGGGAAATCCGGAGCCATTGTGGCGCTCACGATGTCCCTGAACGACACTGACAACCGCCCTGGAAACCCCCGTGTCTGCCAGTTTCGCCACGCCCTTCTCCACATAACTGCGGTAAATGGCGAAGTCCTCGGCCTGCAGTTTGCCTTCGTTACGGAGGATATGGTCCGGCAGCTCCAGCTTCCCTATCTGCGACAACAGACAACCCAGCCCGAGATGGTTCAGAAGGCCTTCATTCAGGCCCAGCTGACGCCCACATACCAGTGCCCATACAGCGGTATTCAGGGAATGCCGATAGGTGTAATTGTCATGCTGGCGGGTTCGGCTCAGCCAGAGCAGCGCGTCCGGGTTACGGACCGCACTGGCAACCATACGACGAGTAACGGTTGCCACATCCCTCAGGTCCGGGGCATCACCTTTCTCTACAGACTCGAATACCCGGTGAAGAGAGGCCTCGGCGTCCATCATCACCTTTCTTGAGACCTTGAGCTCTTTCTTCATGGTGGTCACGTTTTCATAGCTGACCGGGTCCTTGATGCTCAGCGGGGGCAGCTGCACGGCCTCGCGGCTGTTGCCCTTGCCCTGCTGCCTGCCGGCAAGAAAACGGGTGCCGGGCTTATTCTGTTCAATGCTTTCACGGGTTTCCGCTACATCAATGACCACCCATTTGCAGTAGGTGACCAGAGAACGGATATCTTCCTGGGTACGGATGTGGAAACCCTGGATAGGGAATGGTGTCTGGTGCCACGGGCGATCCAGATCAGACACAAACATGCCGATTTCGAGATCGTGGACAGCGATTTTCTTTTGACGGACTCCCACGGGACACCTCTACACGTGAACGAATCGATAATCACTATTGTGACGCCCCCCGTGGAAGAGTCCATTACATTTTTGTAGTGCGAAGTAACCCGAAAGCGACAGAGGGTAACGAAAACTATCAACGGGAAACAAAGTGTAGCAACGTGACAACCCTCACAATTAAACAGATTGTCAGAAAATTATTCGTCACTCTCACAGACACTGTCATTCAGGTCAGGGGGGCGGGAGTCGAGCCTGCCTCGCGGAGACTTGCGGCTATAAACGGTATAGGGAACCGACGACGCGCGGATATAGTCGATATTCTCACTGTCATCGCCACTACCGCGGGCCGTGTTCACTGGCTTGCAGGACACCAGCAGATCCAGGGATGACCCCATATCCGTGATCAGGGCGTCTGTGTTGTCGGGATTAACCGCCATACACCGGGTATCCGGCCCTGCAGGCTCACCATTGCCGGCAACAACATCTTCTCCCTGCACACCACAGGCGCGGATGCCACCACCGCAGTCCGCTTCATCGGCCTCACTGTGGCTACTGTCCACCAGTCGCCACTTTCGGGTACTGCACTGGGTTTCAATGGTGATGGGCGTGGATTTATCCCCCACGATCCACCAGTCGGGGTATTCCGCGGTCTGCCAGGTGAGTTTTACCTGGCGGTCTTCCCCTTTGGAGTTTTCAGCCGGAAACACCGCATAGTGACTGTAATAGGAAGCGCACCCGCTCAGCAGGAGCGGTATCACCGCAACAGGCAGACCAAGCGTGCGCAATAAACCGCGATTTTTCATGGTGATTACCTCCGTGTTATTGGTCTGCGAACTGCAGCCCGAAACCATCATTGGTCTCTCTTACCACCACCATATCCAGAACCGGTGCAGGCACTGGCAGGCCCTGAACCTGCACCTGAACCCTGTCGCCAATCGAAGGCGCAAACGGCTCGGTGTCGACCACCACAAAAACACCGCCGTCGGATATATCTCTGGTCGAGAACACGAACTCACCCAGTTCTTCATGAGTCACCCGGACCTTTGCACTCATCGCCGTGCGGTTGTGTATTCTGCGATCATTCCCAACCATAGTCTGTGTTCCCACCACTTTTTGCATAGTTTTTATAGTCTTCCGAAGCATAGCACCATTTTGAAAAGAATATGGCACCGGCATATTGACACCGGCGTGAACAGAAATGAGAATGGTTGTTGTTTTTAAACATTGCTGACTCTCAATCCCGTTCAGCAAAACAACGTTTACCAGAAAAAGGAAAGTACACCATGCGCCTGAAACTTGCCGCATCTGCTGTTGCTGTAGCCTGTGCCCTGCCAATGCAGGCCAGTGCCGATGGAGAAGTCAACATCTACTCCTACCGCCAGGCTTACCTGCTTGAGCCCCTGCTGGAGGCCTTTGAAGAGGAAACCGGCATTGAGACCAACGTGGTATTCGCCAAGAACGGGCTCGCAGAGCGCCTTGAGCGCGAAGGCCGTAACAGCCCGGCGGATCTGGTGATGACAGTGGACATCTCCCGCCTGAGTGAACTGGTTGATCGTGACCTGGTGCAAGGCGTAGAGAACGACACACTTGAGAAGAACATTCCGGAAAACCTTCGCCATCCGGAAGGCAAGTGGTACGCGCTGACCACCCGCGGGCGACTGATCTTTGCTTCCAAGGAACGCGTTGAGGAAGGTGAGATCGCGACCTACGAAGACCTGGCCGACGACAAGTGGAATGATCGCATCTGTACACGCAGCGGCAAGCATCCCTACAACGTCGCTCTGTTCTCATCCATGATCGCGCATCATGGTGAGGAGAAAGCCGAGGAGTGGCTGACAGGCCTGAAAGACAATCTGGCCCGCAAACCCCAGGGTGGCGACCGTGACCAGATCAAGGCTATCCATGCCGGCGAATGCGATATCGCCATTGGTAACAGCTACTACTATGGCAACATGCTGAACGACGAGAATCAGCGTGAACAGGCAGAAGCTGTGCGCCTGGTATTTCCGAATGCCGATGGCCGGGGCACCCACATCAACGTTAGCGGTATTGCACTGACCAACAGCGCTCCGAACCGCGACAATGCCATTCGCCTGATGGAATTCCTGTCGACGGCCAAAGCCCAGCAGATCTACGCCGAGGCCAACACCGAGTACCCTGCCAACCCGGAAGTCAAGCCGTCCGGCATTGTTGCCGAGTGGGGTGAGATCAATCCCGATGACCTGTCCCTGCAGGAAATCGCAGACAACCGCAACGCAGCAGTACGCATGGTGGATCGCGTCGACTACGACGACTAAGCGCTTCACACCAAAAAAGCCGGGACGTTGGTCCCGGCTTTTTTGTACAATCGCGGCCCTGCATTTTCATCAACCCGAAGGGAACCTATGACAGAGGCCATTACCGCGGACGAGACCGGAACCGAAAGCCCGCTGCTTGCCAAACGGACTTCAAAACGCTGGCTGGTCACTGCAGCACTCACCACGGCCATTGTGGTGCTCCCGGTGCTGTCTGTTGTAATACTTGCCCTGTTTCCCGAAGAAAACATCTGGCCTCACCTGCTGGATACCACCCTGCCCCGATATGTATCCACCACGCTCAAACTGATGGCGGGCGTTGCCGTAATTACCCTGGTCATTGGCCTTGCGACCGCCTGGACAGTCACCATGTGCGAATTCCCTGGGCGGAGATTTTTCGAGTGGGCCATGCTGCTGCCCTTCGCCGTGCCGGCCTACGTTATCGCCTATGTATACACCAGCCTGCTGGATTATGCCGGGCCGGTTCAGACCACGCTGCGGGAGTGGTTCGGGTGGCGGAACGCCGCCGATTACTGGTTCCCGGAAATACGCAGCCTGGAAGGCGCCATCCTGATGATAGGCCTGGTGCTTTACCCCTACGTCTACCTGCTGGCACGGGCGGCATTTCTGGAACAGTCACCGTCGCTGTTTGCAGTCAGCCGCAGCCTGGGACACTCGGCACTCAGCACCTTTTTCCGGGTAGTACTGCCCATTGCCAGGCCTGCGGTTGCCGTTGGCCTCTCGCTGGCACTGATGGAAACACTGAACGATTTCGGTACCGTGGATTTCTTCGCGGTACAGACCCTGACCGCTGGCCTGTTCGACACCTGGATGAACCTGGGCAACCTTGGCGGTGCCGCACAAATCGCCACTACCATGCTGGCTTTTGTGGTTATCCTGGTCACCCTTGAACGCTATTCCCGACGCAAGCAGCAACAGTTCGCGGCGCGGGACAACCGGGACCCGATTCGGCGCTTCACCATGTCATTCCCGCGCCAGATGATCTGTGTGGCTGTCTGTGCACTGCCCGTTATCTTCGGTTTCCTGCTGCCAGCCATCACCCTTGGGCAGTATGCCTGGGAATACTTTGACGAAAGCTGGAACACAGATTTTATCCGCAACACCCTGAACAGCCTGTTCCTTTCCGGCACCGCGGCCCTGACCACGCTGGTCATCGGCGTAACCCTCGCCTACAGCCGCCGGCTTCATGACACACGGGGCATGCAAGTCATGATGCGGCTCTCCAGCCTCGGTTACGCCATGCCCGGTGCGGTGCTTGCGGTCGGCGTGATTGTACCCCTGGCGGGCTTTGACAACTGGGTGGACGGCATGCTGCGGGATACCTTTGGCATCAGCAGCGGTTTGCTGCTCAGCGGCTCTGCCTTTGCCCTGGTGTTTGCCTACACAGTGCGCTTCCTGGCGGTATCGGCCGGCAGCGTGGAGAGTGCCCTGCAGAAAATCACGCCAAGCATGGATATGGCGTCCAGGTCCCTGGGGCATTCACCAGGACAGACCCTGGTCAAGGTTCATCTCCCGATACTCCGGGGCACCCTGATCACTGCGGCACTGGTGGTCTTCGTGGATGTCATGAAGGAGTTGCCCGCCACCTTGATTCTGCGGCCGTTCAACTTCGAAACGCTGGCAACCTATGTGTATCAGTTTGCCTCGGACGAACAACTGGCACGCAGCGCATTGCCTGCACTGGTCATTGTCCTTGCGGGAATCATACCGATTATCCTGATGAGCAAGTCCATATCCGGAACCCGCTCCATCAGCTGATGCCATGAGGCAGGCAACGGCGGGGCTAGAGAACCGGTCTGGAATGGGCACCCTGCACTACAAAGCGCCCCTGGAACACGGCCACGGGTTCACCGACCGGCTCCGTTGAGGGCTCGCCACAGTATACCTCGGCAATCAATGACAACCGCCCTTTACCATGGCGCGCCAGGCTCTTGCGGAATCTGTCCGGAATCTCGCCGCCGGGGAGGCGGCACAGGGCGTAGAAGTCACAGTCAACCGGTTCGATATGCTCGATTTCGCCAACCTGTATAACCACGTTGCCGGCCAGGCCCAGGTCGGACAAGACCAGCTCGACAAGGCCCCAGGCCGAAATCACCGCAACAGAATAGACACTGCCGCCAAAACCGGTTCCCTGATGGTTATGATTGGGCTCGAGCGGCGCCCGAACCAGAAGTGCGTGGCCGTCATAGGAAAGCAATTCAACACCCAGGGCTTCCGAGAGCGGGATCATGGTGTGGATGCGTTTCTGAAACCGGGCTAACTGAGTCATATTCCCTCCTGAATATGTCCTCAGTTTATGCCCGTTTCAGCGCTTTCCCTATGCGACTATCGTCGGTTTACTGCCAGATGACAGGCTCGCGCTTGGCGTACCAGCTATCGACCTTTTCCTGGTAGGCATCCTCAACAACATTGCGCTTGAGCTTCAGCGTGGGCGTCAGGAAGCTGTTCTCGATAGACCACTCGTCACTGACTACAGTAATAAACGCAAGTTGCTCGTGCGGATCGACAGTTTTATTCACATCAGCGATCAGCTGCTTGAAGCTGGCTTCAATTTCCTTGCGGAAGGCTTCATCGGCCATCTTCGGGCGGATCTCCTCACCCAGCATGACCAGTGCATGGGGCTGAGTCTGGTTGGCACCGGACACGCACACCATTTCGATAGCCTCGTGGGACATCAGGCGGTTCTCGATTGGCGCAGGCGCGATGTACTTGCCCTTGCTGGTCTTGAAGATTTCCTTGATACGGCCAGTCAGTTTCAGACGGCCCATCTCGTCGATTTCGCCTTTGTCACCGGTCTTCAGGAAGCCATCCTCGGTAAAGGTCTCGCGGGTTTTCTCCTCATCCTTGTAGTAACCCATCATGGTGGCCGGGCTCTTCACCAGCACCTCACCTTCATCACTGATCTTCACTTCCACGCCCGGCAGGGCTTCACCCACATAACCGGTACGGGAGCGGCCCGGCTTGTTCATATGGGAATAGGCGAAGTTTTCAGACATGCCGTAGCCTTCCAGCAGTTCCAGCCCCAGGTTGCGGTACCAGTCCAGCACATCGTTGGACAGGGGTGCGGACCCACTGCCTGCCAGCTTCACCTTGTCCAGGCCAAGGCCCTTGAGCACCTTCTTCTTGATCAGTTTGTTCACCAGGGGAATCTTCAGAAGCTTGTCCAGCTTCTCTTTTGGCAGCTTCTGCAGCACACCGTGCTGGAATTTCACCCACAGGCGTGGCACGGAAAGGAACAACGTTGGCTGCGCCCGCTGCAGGTCCTGCACAAAGGTATCCAGGGATTCAGCGAAAAATAACTGGTAACCCGCGTACAGAGAGGACAGTTCTACAAATGTGCGCTCGAAGACGTGGGCCAGCGGCAGGTACGAAAGCATGCGCTCATTAGGGCTGACATCCAGCACCTGCATGCCGCCAGCGGCAGCAAACGCCATGTTGCCAAAACTCAGCATCACGCCCTTCGGGCGGCCGGTACTGCCAGAGGTATAGACGATGGTGGCCAGTTCATCGGCATCCCGCCGGGTGTTCTCTGCCAGCGGCGGAAACTTGCCCACGATATCGTCCCAGGTTTCAAAATCGTTGGGCGGGCTCAGCGGGTAGGACACACAACGCACGGATTCCGGAACACCGGACTTCATCATGTCCCAGTCGTCCAGTTTGCCTACGAACAGAACCTCACACTCACTGTGGTTCAGGATGTAGTTCACGGTGTCGGCATTGAGCGTCGGGTACAGGGGTACGGAAATGTGGCCGGCCATCCAGATGGCCCAGTCAGACATAATCCACTGGGCGCAGTTCTTGGAGATAATCCCCACCCGGCTTTTTTCCGGCAGGTTCAGGGACTTCAGATAGGAGGCCATGCGACGGGCTTCGTCTACCGCACGCTTCCAGGTGTACTCGACGACTTTACCGTCGCCGATTGGCTGGGTCATATAAAGGGAGTCCGCCTTGGCGGTTTCCCAGTGATAAAGCATATCAAGTGGGAGTTTGTTGGTGGTGTCCATGGACCTTCCTTGCAGTGCGTTATTTGAATTATCGGTTTTCTTGTAAGGGGTTATGCGTATTCGACTTTGGTAGGATATTTCAACACATTCACAACAGTCAAAACGTGATGGAACTAATACTATTCCCCATCCCCTGCATTCTAGCGACAGATTACCCTTCTGAAATTGACCATTAAGGTATCTTCCCTTACCCCGCAAGCCAATGGCCTGTGATAAACTTCCGCCCCGTTATCAAACGGGCGTTCGACATACCGGTCGCGCCATAATCTTTGTGAACTGACTCTGGAGACCGGCCCATGGCCAACAGAATTCTGCGTACTCTGCTGGGCACGGCCCTGCTGTCACTGGCAGCCATTGCCCAGGCTGATGAACAGCGCGTCGTTGCCATCACCCAGATAGTGGAACATCCCGCACTGGATGCGGTGTATCAGGGAGTCAGGGACGAACTGGAAGAACAGGGATATAAAGACGGCGACAACCTGCGCATCATGCACGAAAGCGCCCAGGGTAACTCAGCGATTGCCTCACAGATCGCCCGCAAGTTCGTCGGTGAAAGCCCGGACGTTATTGTTGCCATCGCCACCCCATCGGCCCAGACCATGGCAGCCGCTGCCCGTAATACCCCCGTGGTGTTTTCAGCCGTGACAGATCCCGTGGGCGCCAAGCTGGTCAAAACCATGGAGGCCCCCGGCGCCAACATTACCGGTGTAACCGATATGCTGCCCATCGAGCGTCACCTTGACCTGCTCGAGCGCGTGGTTCCTGACGCCAAACGAATCGGCACTGTCTACAACCCCGGTGAAGCCAATGCCGTGGCCCTGGTAGAACTGCTCGAGGAACGCCTGGAAGCCCGCGGCCTGGAACTGGTCAAAGCCGCTGCCACCAAAACCTCCGAAGTGCTGGGTGCCGCGCGCTCCCTGGTGGACAAGGCAGATGCAATCTATCTGACGACCGACAACACGGTGATCAGTGCCGTTGAAGCCGTCATCTCCGTGGGTGAGCGCGCCAGCATCCCGGTATTTGCCGCCGACACCGCTACCGTCGACCGCGGTGCTGTTGCCGCACTCGGATTCGACTACTACGACCACGGGCGCCAGACCGGTGCCATGGTGGTCCGCATCCTGGAAGGCGCCAACCCCGGCGAGATGGATGTGGAATCCGTCGACACTCTGGACCTGTTTGTAAACCCCGCTGCGGCAGAGCGTATGGGCATTACCCTGTCTGACGACCTGATCAGCGAAGCCAAGAAAGTCGTAAACAGCGACAAGTAACACACTGTTGACGGGCTGCCTCACAAGGGCGGCCCGTTTCCAATTACGGTGAACCTATCCCATGCTCAGTAATATTGCCTTTTACGGTGCAGTTGAAACCGGCCTTATCTATGGCCTGGTCGCCTTTGGTATCTATCTCTCCTTTCGGGTGCTTGATTTTCCGGACCTGACGGTAGACGGTAGCTTTCCACTCGGTGCCGCGGTTGCGGCCATGCTGATTATCGAAGGTTTCAATCCCTGGCTGGCAACCGGTGCCGCTGTCATAGCCGGTATGGGTGCCGGCGCGGTCACAGCGCTGCTGAACGTCAAGCTCAACATCCTGAATCTGCTGGCCTCCATCCTCACCATGATTGCGCTGTATTCGGTGAACCTGCGCATCATGGGCCGGCCCAACGTGGCACTGCTTTCGGAAGAAACCGTACTGACGCCCTGGTACAGCCTGGACCTGGAATATCACCAGGTACCCGTCGTGCTGTTCACTATTGTGGTGTTGGTTGGCCTGGTACTGCTTTGGCGTTTCATGAAATCCGAGACCGGCCTGGCCATGCGTGCCACCGGCGCCAACCCCAGAATGGCCCGGGCCCAAGGTATTGCCACCGGCGCCATGATCGTTCTGGGCGTTGCTCTGTCCAACGGCCTGGTGGGCCTGGCCGGGGCCCTGTTTGCCCAGAGCCAGGGCGCGGCAGACGTAACCATGGGCGTAGGCGTGATCGTGATTGGCCTGGCCTCGCTGATTGGTGGTGAAGCCGTTCTCACACCCTCCACGGTAATACGGGCCCTGCTTGCCTGTGTGATCGGCGCCATCATCTACCGGCTGGCCATCGCGCTGGCCCTGAATGCAGACTTCCTGGGCCTGCAATCCCAGGATCTGAACCTGATCACCGCGGTGCTTGTCACCCTGGCCATCGTGCTGCCGGGTGTGCGCACATCCGTTGCCGCGCGACTCACCCGCGACAAGGCCTGAAGGGAGGTTAATCATGATTACCGCAACCGATCTGAAACTGACCTTTGGCAAGGGTACGCCCCTTGAGAACCCTGCCCTTCGCGGTATGAGCCTGACGGTCAACCAGGGCGAATTCGTCACGGTTATCGGCAGTAACGGCGCAGGCAAATCCACGTTCCTGAACGCCCTGGCCGGCGAAGTCATGGTGGACAGCGGCAAGATCATCGTGGACAACCAGGATGTCACCAAGCTGCCCACCTACAAACGGGCCGGCCGCGTGGCGCGGGTGTTCCAGGACCCACTGGCCGGCACCTGCGAAGGCCTGAGCATTGAAGAGAACCTGGCACTGGCCATCAAGCGCGGGCAACGCCGCGGGCTGAGCTCGGCGGTAAAAGCCCGTTACATGGACCAGTTCAGAACCAGCCTGGCATCACTCAACCTGGGCCTGGAAAAACGCCTTGGCGACAAGATGGGCCTGCTCTCCGGCGGCCAGCGCCAGGCCGTCAGCCTGCTGATGGCCAGCCTGACACCTTCGGCCATCCTGCTGCTGGATGAACACACCGCAGCGCTGGACCCGAAAACCGCCTCCTTCGTGCTGGACCTGACCACGCAGATCATCGAAGAACAGAAACTCACTGCACTGATGGTGACCCACAGCATGAAGCAGGCGCTGGAAGTCGGCGACCGCACGGTGATGCTGCACCAGGGCCAGGTGGTGTTCGATATTGCCGGCAAGGACCGGGAAGGGCTGGAAGTAAAGGATCTTCTGGAGCTGTTCGAGAAACAGCGCGGGCTGGAAATTACCGACGACAGCCTGCTGCTGGGTTAAGGACGAATACGGCGGGAACCGTCCGACGGCCCCGCCGCACCTGTCTGCCAGGATAAGGCCTAGTGGCCGTATACCAGCATCCGGGTATTGGTTACGGCCAGGTCATCCATAAACACGCGACCAATAGAGGTTCCGCCTACAATCACACCACCCATGGTGATGTCTGCACGAAACTCATCCATATCAATCGCCAGGCTGTCTACACCCTGCGAGTTCTGGCGCTTATAGATATCCAGGTCCACCTTCGCGAACAGGTCCGGAATGTTCTTGTTACGCACGGGATCGTAATCAGCACCGGTGAGGGACAAGTCCTCGATTCCCAGCGCGATGAACGGCATATCAAAGTCCATGTCGTCAATCGCGATGTCTGCGCGGAAGTTCAGATTATCCGTTGCCGTGTCGATTTCGATATTGGCGCCGCCCATCACCATGTCAGCCTGGAAATTATCCAGAACGGTGGTGCTGTTACTGGTGCCGGTCAGATTCCATGCGCCGGTTGAAATACGCATATCAACCGCGCCGAAGGTCTGGGGCAGAACGTTGATGAGAGCATCCCCGTCGCTCAGGATATCGATCTCGATACGAATGTTGTCCAACAGGTCATTTTCCTGGGCAGTACTACCCATCAGGTTAACGCCCAGTTCGGAGAACATATCGCTGCGATTGGTACCACCAACGAAGATATCGTTGATTTCCAGAGACCCTTCATCGGTATAGATAAAGCGATCAATGTTCAGCTTTGTTTCCAGCTCAATGGTTACACCGGCCTGGCCGGTGATATCACCCATCGCGCTGTCGTCCAGCATTTCTATGTCTGCCATTGCGGCAGCAGGCAACCCTGCGACGCCCAGCGCAAGCAGTGTTCGTTTCAGGCCTTTCATTGTTCTGTTCCCTTTATAGTAGTTTTCACTTCCTGTGGGCCACTACCAGTTACGACTCCACGCATCTACTTTAGCGACAGGTAAAAATCGGGTACGTGCACCGGTCACATTTAATTGACTTAGTTAACTTTTATTCAGGTTTTTTCTGCACAGTTTTTAACCACAACATCTAGTGGTTTCTCGCAATACCGCTCAAGACGGCGTTTTCACAGGTATTTCACGATTTTCAAGGTTTCCGCCATTGATTTTCTTACGCTTTCAGCCGCAGTCTATAGTTGACTTCTTATTCACAGACCACTATATCCTGTTATACTCATTCCATATTCACCCATATATAGGGTTTTCTGGCCCGCCAGACACAACGCGGAGCACAAGAGACGTGCCAGCAAGCACAGGGTGAGCCTCTTTTCCTGAAACCCGCCGCCAGGCTCTGTCCGAGGCCAGGCGGCAGGCACGAAAAACACCAGATCTAGTGTTTACGCTGATCTGAAGCAAGACAGCCTTGCGGGCTGCGCAAATCTGACGAAACACATGGGGTATGGCCGGCTGCAGTAGGCAGCGACCATCAAAAAAGACAGACCGGATATCTGAGGGTGGCAATGAACGCTAAAGCACAGGCAGTGATAACAACAATTCCAATGCAGGAAGCTTCGCTGGACATCTGGAACAGCAAGTACCAACTCAAAACCAAGACCGGTGAGCCGGTCGACAAGGACATCGAGGCAACCTACGAGCGTGTTGCCACTGCCCTCGCCCAGGTAGAAAACAAGGCCGACCGCGCCAAGTACAAGAAGGAGTTCGTCTGGGCCCTTCGCCACGGTGCCATCCCGGCGGGCCGCATTACCTCCAACGCAGGCGCGGAAGCCCATAAACCGGCTACGTCCACCATTAACTGTACCGTTTCCGGCTCCGTTCAGGATTCCATGAACGACATCCTGGAGAAAAACCACGAAGCCGGCCTGACCCTGAAAGCAGGCTGTGGCATTGGTTATGAGTTTTCCACCCTGCGCCCGAAAGGTGCCTATGTCGCCGGCGCCGGGGCCACCACCTCCGGCCCGCTGTCGTTCATGGATATCTTCGACCGCATGTGCTTCACGGTGTCGTCCGCCGGTGGCCGCCGTGGCGCACAGATGGCCACCTTCGACGTACACCACCCGGACGTGATCGACTTCATCCAGGCCAAGCGTGAAGACGGCCGCCTGCGCCAGTTCAATCTGTCGCTGCTGATCACTGAAGACTTTATCGAAGCCGTACGCAATGGCGACGACTGGCACCTGTCTTTCCCCGTCACCCAGAAAGAAGTGGAAGACGAAGGCCTGGACCTGTCCGACAGCAGCCAGTTTGTGTACCGCGACTTCCCGATCCAGAAAGGCTACGTGGTCAACGACGACGGCATGGTAGCGTGCAAGATCTACCGCACCCTGAAAGCCCAGTTCATCTGGGACACCATCATGACCAGCACCTATGACTACGCCGAGCCGGGCTTCATCCTGATCGACAAGGTCAACCAGATGAACAACAACTGGTTCTGCGAAGACATCCGCGCCACCAACCCCTGTGGCGAGCAGCCCCTGCCCCCATACGGCAGCTGCCTGCTGGGCTCTGTGAACCTGACCATGTTCGTGGACTACCCGTTCACCGACAAGGCCAGCTTCAACTATGAGAAATACCGCAAGGTAGTGGCCATCTTCACCCGCATGCTGGACAACGTGGTGGAAATCAACGGCCTGCCGCTGGAAGAACAGCGCCACGAAATCACCTACAAGCGCCGCCACGGCATGGGCATCCTGGGCCTGGGTTCCACCCTCGCCATGCTGCGCATGCCCTACGGCTCGGAAGAGTCTGTACAGTTCACCGAAGAGGTTGTGCGCGAAATGGCCGTGGAAGGCTGGCGCCAGTCCCTGGCCCTGGCCGAAGAGAAAGGCCCGGCGCCCATCATGGACGACGAGTTTGAAATCACCCCCAAGATGCTGACCAAGTGCCCGCAGCTGGCTGAAGACGGCTACAAACTGGGCGACAAGCTCAAGGGCAAGGTACTGCACGCCAAATACAGCAAGTACATGCAGCGGATTGCCGGCGTGGAGCCGGAACTGGTGGAAAAACTGGCCGAGAAAGGTGGCCGCTTCACCCACCACACCTCCATCGCGCCCACCGGCACCATCAGCCTGTCACTGGCCAACAACGCCAGTAACGGTATCGAGCCGAGCTTCTCGCACCACTACGCGCGCAACATCATCCGCGAAGGGCGCAAGACCAAGGAAAAAGTCGACGTATTCTCCTTCGAGCTGCTGGCCTACCGCCACCTGGTCAACCCCGGTGCCATGCCCTTCTCCGAAGAAGAAGACAAGCGCCTGCCGCCCTACTTCACCACGTCTGAAGACGTGACACCGGCGCAGCACGTGGACATCCAGGCCGCCGCACAGCTGTGGGTGGATTCCTCCATCTCCAAGACCGCCAACGTGCCCCAGGACTTTGCGTACAAGGACTTCAAAGACATCTACATGTACGCCTACGACAAGGGCCTGAAGGGTTGCACCACCTTCCGCTTCAACCCGGAAGCGTTCCAGGGCGTACTCGTCCAGGAAAAAGATCTGGAAAACACCCTGTACGAGTTCACCCTGGACGATGGCAGCAAAGTGACCCTCAAAGGCAACGAAGAAGTGGAGTACGACGGCGAAATCCACAACGCCGCGAACCTCTTCGATGCGCTTAAAGAAGGCACCTACGGCAAATATTGATCCGGTACAACCGACACAGGACACAAGACCATGACAGTTAAAATCAGCAACAAAATCGTCGGCTACCGCGTCAAGAAAGCCGACCCTGAAGCAACGCAGCCAGCGGCGCCCCAGGAAATCAAACCTGTTCAGATGAACGAATACATCGAACGGCCAGACTTCCTGCTGGGCACCACCTACAAGATCAAGCCGCCGGTGGCCGAGCACGCGATGTACATCACCATCAACGACATCCTGCTCAACGAAGGCACCGACCACGAAAGCCGGCAGCCGTACGAAGTGTTCATCAACTCCAAGTCCATGGAACACTTCCAGTGGGTCATCGCCCTCACCCGCGTTATCTCCGCGGTATTCCGCAAGGGTGGCGACGTGACCTTCCTGGTGGAAGAACTGCGCAGCGTGTACGACCCCAACGGCGGCTACTTCAAGAAAGGCGGCGTGTTCATGCCGTCCCTGGTAGCCGAAATCGGCGCCGTGATCGAAAAGCACCTGAAGGCCATCGGCCTGATGGAAAGCGAGGAAATGAGCGAAACCACCAAGCGCATCCTCGCCGAAAAACGCGCCGAATTCGAAGCCAGCCACAGCACGGCAACGAACGACGACAAAGCCAGCGACTTCCCGCCCAACGCCACCATGTGCGGCAAGTGCAGCACCAAGGCGGTGATTGTGATGGACGGGTGCGCGACGTGCCTGTCTTGTGGCGATAGTAAGTGCGGTTGAGGTGATTGACCGCGATGAGTGATGAGAAGGCCCGGGGTGAAAGCTTCGGGCCTTTTTTATTACTGGCGGCCGGAATTATTTGATCGCTTTAATATTGCGAAAATCGAGAAGGCTTCATTTTGACCGGAAATGTGACCGCTTCGTTATTGCGGAGAGTTGATAAAGAAGGGTTGTCTGGTTGGCTTTCAATACGCTGTTTTTGTGGCTATTTTGAGAACATATCAAAGGGATGGCGATTCTATTCAGCGCAATAATGAAGCGGTCAAATTTGTGTCGCGGATTTGGAGTCGGTCTAGTTACTGTTATGAGGAAAAATAAGGAATAAATAATGAGCATTACTCCGAGAGGTATGAGCATACAGGAAGCTTATCGCCTATATCGAGATGACAAGATTGAGGTCAATCGAAAGTATCAACGAAAACTAGTATGGACCTTAGAAGAAAAGCAGTCTTTGATTGACAGCATCATAAATGATTACCCTATCCCATTAATTCTTTTGGCTGAAGAAAAAGGAAAGTCCCGATACGAAATCCTTGATGGAATGCAGAGGCTGAATGCTATTTTTTCATATATAGAGAATGGCTTTGCATTGAATGGGGAGTACTTCGACGTGAGGGAGTTTTCTAGAGCCAAGCAAGCACAGGACGCTGGACTTTTTCCAGCTCTTGAGTCTGATATCGACCTTTTAGCTCCCGACAAGTGCGCCAATTATCTCGATTATCAATTAGCGGTAACGATATTTCCTGCTGAAGATGATGCTCAGGTAACGGATGTTTTTGCACGAATCAACTCTGGCGGACGTCAGTTAAGTTGGCAAGAAAAACGGCAAGCAGGAATGACTGATTCTTTTTCTAATCTTGTAAGAGTTATATCCTCCGAAGTGCGTGGTGACTCATCGCAAGATACTTTGCCCCTGGCTGACATGCCGGAAATTAGCATCGACTCCTCACGGCTCGATCTTGGTTATAAGTTAAAAGCAGAGGAAATATTTTGGTGTAAACAAGGCGTTTTATGGGTAAAACAACTTAGGGATAGCGAAGACGAGGAAATGATAGCAGATGTCATTGCTTCTTTGATTTTTGGAAGTCCGATTGCAAAAAGCAAAGACTTGCTAGATGATATCTACAATTCGGAAACTCAGGTTTATAAAGACATAAGGTCATCGCTGGCGACCTATGGTGAAAATAGGGTCAGACAAGAAATCAAGGTTACATTCTCAGTCTTGAATGAAATCATAGAGAATGTTGACTCCGGGCAAAATGCACTCCGACGTGCTATTAATCCAAAATCTACGAATCCTATTAAGGCAGCTTTTTTTAGTCTTTTTTTAGCGTTGCACGAAATCGTAGTAAAAGAAGAAAAAACGCCTGATAATTACAAGGCAATCATGGATGCAATATCCGGGTTGCAACGTACAATGCGTACGACCGCAAAGTATTCGAAGACAGATGACCGTGTTCGAAACGTATCCATTACAAAAGGCCTTATACAGAAGTTCTTTGTTAAAAAGGATCCTCCTCTTTTGAAGCATGGCGCAGGCTTGGCCCTTGACCTAGAGAATTCGTTGAGAAGGTCGAAGATTGAAACTTCAAGATATGAATGCAAGCAAGGGATCGTTGATCTTTCGCCTGCGAGAAAACAGGACAAAAAGCTTCTTCCTCGAGTGATTGAGACCATTTGTGGTATTGCAAACGTTGGACCAGATGAGAATGGATTTCTTTTCTTGGGCGTGGCCGATAATCAGGCGGACTCAGACCGGATAAAAGACTTGGACGACATAAAGCCTGTCAAGGTTGGTGAGAGATATGTGGTTGGAATAGATCGCGAGCTTGGACATTTGGGATGTGATCTAGAAAGCTATGTGGCAAAGGTGTTGTCTGCGGTAAGAGAGTCTCAGTTATCTGAACCGCTAAAAAGTCAGATCCTAAGCCAGGTAGATACAATCGAGTATCGAGGAAATACGGTTATTCGTGTGAGGGTACCCAAACAAAAAGAAGTGTCTTTTGTTGGTGATATAGCCTATGTCCGCGAGGGGAGTTCCACAGTCGAGGCGACTGGGAAGAAGTTACTGGCCGTGAACTCGATGTTTTCATAACAAATCGTGCCACTCGGACGCACTAAAGTGCGCCGGTGCGCTCCGGTGTTAAAAGCTCACAACACTGATCATCAATCGGAGGGGCAGCCATGGAATTTGATTATCGTTCAGACGACGACTCAGGGCTCATGTATTCCGGCGACTATGAGCCCGGAACGAGCCTGTCGCAAACTATCGAGCCTGGTGATGAGGTAACGCTCAAGGTTGATGGAAGTAGAGTAAATGTCACCGTCGATACCATCAACGGAAATTCTTACGAGGGTACTGTAAGCCGGTTCATTGATGACCCAGATGCATTCGATGACCTAGACATCGGTGATGACGTGGAGTTTTTCCACTCCAGTATCTGGGCTAGGCATCGGAGTTTGTGAGCATTTAACCAGTGCATCAAATTCGTTCTGCACTTCCCCCACTTCAGTAGACACGCATCGATAACTCTGGACTTACCCCGGTGCGGTAGACACTCCTAGCCTATGATTGGACTTACCCCGGAGTAAGTCCAACGCAGCAAAGCCGCGCCGGTGTTTGAGGCGTTAGCTTTCTGGCGAAACAATGGAGATCGAATGAGTAGCAAAATGACAGCCGTTTTCGTAATGATATTGGCGATGCTAGGAGGAAAATCTCTAGCTTCTGAAAGCTCCCCTTATATTGGCGAAGAAGCCCGAGAAATTAAATCCTTGTCAAATGCAGAGGTTGACGGTCTATTGTCTGGAAAAGGTATGGGTTACGCAAAGGCAGCGGAACTGAGCGGGTACCCAGGTCCTGCTCATGTGCTCGAGCTCAGCGAAGAGCTGTCGCTTTCAGCCGATCAGCGGAGAGAGACCGAAGTCATATTCTCCCAAATGGAAGATTCCGCCAAAGACATAGGTGCTGATCTGGTGGCAGCAGAGCGTGCACTTGATGAGGCATTCAGAAGCAAGAAGATCGACGAATCATCCTTGTCGAAGCTTGTGGAAGATATTGGCAATATTGAATCCCGTTTGCGTGCAGTCCATCTCGGTGCGCATTTGCAGCAGACTGAAATTCTCAATGATGAACAGATATCTGAGTATATGGATCTGAGAGGCTACAACCGTGCTGGGCACGGAAATCACCACAAGCATCATCATGGGAAATAAAAGCTAGCAAGCGCATGTTGTCGGACTGGTTTTCCGCTGCGCTCCAAACCAGCCGCAAATGCGGGCGTTAAATCGAGATACCAACACGGAGGTTCCCCATGAAAACCATTGGTCTGATCGGCGGAATGAGCTGGGAGTCAACTCAGACTTACTACCGGCTGCTAAACCAGAAAGTAAGAGACGATCTCGGCGGGCTCCATTCAGCAAGGCTCGTTCTCTACAGCGTGGATTTTGCTGAGATTGAGGCGTTGCAGCACCAGGGGGATTGGCAGGCAACAGCGGAAATACTTGGCTCAGCCGCGCGGTCGGTTGAATCGGCAGGAGCGGAATTTCTGGTTCTCTGTACGAACACGATGCATAAAGTCGCCCCCCAAATTGAACGGGCAGTAAGCATCCCCCTTCTTCACATCGCAGACGCCACGGCCAACGTGCTCAAAAAGGACGGGGTAACCTGTGTAGGGCTTCTGGGGACAAGATTTACGATGGAGCAGACGTTTTATCTTGGTCGCCTACAGGACCATGGTATACGGGTTGTTGTGCCAGATGAGCCCCAAAGAGAGTGTATTCATTCTGTGATTTACAATGAATTGTGCCGGGGTGTGGTCAAGTCTGATTCAAAAACCATGTATCTGGATGTAGTGGCATCATTGGCAGAGCGCGGTGCTCAAGGGGTAATCTTGGGGTGCACGGAGATAGGTCTTTTGATCCAGGGCTCGGATACAGATGTCCAACTCTATGACACTACAGAAATACATGCCGAGCAGGCGGTTCAGCTTGCCTTGGGCAGGATTTAACCAGGGGAAAACCTGGACAGATCTGTTCTGCGGAACATCGCGGCTTCGCCTCCATTCCTGAGCCCCCCTGCTGCGGGCGTTGAGATCTCAGATCGACTGGTGCCAGCGACCATCATTTGCTAACGTTCAAACCGTCCAGGAGGACATTATCTGTCAATGCACAAAAGGAATTGGATCATGGATCACAGTGACCGTGAGTACGTCTCTGCCGCCATCAACTTTTTCTGGGGTGATGGTACTGCCTCACCTGAATCCGTCAATGAACGATCCGCTGAGGTCGTCTATACCGCAGTATCCGAGTCGCAATCGTGCTCAGCATCCATGGACCTGGTACCAAGGCCTAGCGGTGGTAAGCCCGGCATTACTTATATCGTGAAGCAAGTGGCGGGTATTGGTAAAAATATCGCTACCGGCAATAGCGAGACTTATCACATCTGCAAGCTTCAGGTCAGCCAGAACTTCCGCTCTGAAATCCACATGGCACTAAAGGGAATTTGATATGTTCAAGATTGGATTGGCCGCTGTTGCTTTAATTCTGTCCTTTGGAGTTCAAGCTGGTGATCACATCGAAGTCGTTTTTTCCGATTTGAGATTCAACATCCCGGCAGGCTTCACCGTTGTTGGTGATATTGGCGACAGCCAGAACATGCTGGTATTCCGATATGGCGATGAGCCCGGCAAACAGTTCCTCGCGTTTTCGGACATGACCGATGATCAAACGGTGAATTACGGCTGCCCCGTAGGCACATTTTTTGAGGCTGTTTTTTTCGAGACAAATGCAGCCGAGTGCGATCAGGCGTTGATCCAAGCCATGCAAGAGAACTTTGTCGTTGGCCGGGATGTGGCGACCTGGTCACAGGATACCTATTCCCTCGCCTACTCTGACCACGGGAACAAGGCCTTCCTGTTTGTTATTGGCGAAGATTCAAAGCTGCTGAAGATTGACTCCGATTTCCTTGATGGCGAATCCCTTAAACGCCTTGCTGACAACATTTAGTTCTCAGAAAGCTAACAGCCTCGACCACTAGCCTGATAGGTTGTGTTTGAGTGGTTCGGGTTTACCGAGGAGAAGCACTTGCGCCTTATTTTGGCACTGGTTTTGGTTCTGGCAACCCTCGCGACGGCGGGGTATGCCCACTGGCAGCTATACCGTCAGGTAAAGCCTCTTCCTCAGCGCTTGCTTGGCCACGTACTATTGGTTTTGGTGGCGGCTGGCTTTGCCTGGGTTATCTCAGGCGTTTACATGCGCGCTGAAGAAGGCGGCGGTCTGGCGGCCTTTTTAACGGCCTTTGGGGTGGCTCACGCGCCACCGGCCATCGTGCTGTTCCTGAAACAACTGGAAAAGCGATGAGCGAGCGACGAAAACACGCCGCTTTAATTACTTCCATGCTGAAGCACTTACTGGATCTTGGTCAGTGAGTCTTCGATGTCACTACGGTTGTCCGGGCGAACCAGCCGTGTGATCTCTTTTCCATCCTTCAGGAAAATCAGCGACGGCCACAGTTTCACGCCAAACGCCCGGCCCAGCCGGCGTCCTTTTCCATCCTCTACCTTCACGTGTTCAACCCCGGGATAGCTTTCCATGGCGGCCTTTATGTGTGGCTGCGCTGCCTGGCAGAAGCCACACCAGTTTGTGCCGAACTCTAACAATAAGGGGCCCTGGCTATGGGTCACCTCCTCCAGAGTTATGGATTCAGGTGTATATTGGCTGTCAAACGGCATAATGTTTACTCCGCAAGTAGCAGGCAACGTTTGAGCATAAGAGCCCAAATGATAACTTTTAATGAAATCAGTCATCCAGACTGCGGCCAAGGCAGATTTCATACGAGAGGCATTGAACCGCTGCAACCCGGCTTCAGGACAGAAGATCAGATGAGCGAATTCGTCGAAAACCTCAACGATGTATTTTGCCAATTTGGCCCTGTCTCGGTTCGGCGCATGTTCGGAGGCTACGGTGTATACCACGATGGCCTGATGTTTGGTCTCGTCGCCGATGATGTACTGTATTTGAAGGTCGACGGGGAATCGGTTGGTCGGTTTATAGAGCTTGGGTTGGAGCCGTTCGAGTACCAGAAAAATGATGCCATGATTAAAATGTCTTACTACATGGCACCGGAGAGCATTTTCGAGGATCCCGAACAGGCGAAGGAATGGGCGGCTCTCGCGTTCGATGCGGCGCTCCGGGCCAGAAAGTCATCAACAAGAACCAAGGTGAAAAAGCAGTGACAGCCTACGTAATCGGCCAGATCACCGTAAAAGACCCAGGTAAATGGGAAGAATACCGCAAGCGGGTCCCCGAGACCCTGACGCCCTGGGGTGCCGAACTTGTGCTTCGCGGCACAGGGGCGAAGGTACTGAGCGGACAACACCCCCATACGGATACTGTGGTAATCCGCTTCCCGGATATGGAGTCCTTGGTCAAATGGCACGACTCCGCCGCGTATCAGGCGCTGGTTCCTTTGCGTAGGCAGGCAGCGGATGTGGATTTAATCAGTTACGAGGCCGATTCGTAGCAGCAAGCTAGCCGGGCATTCAAGGTTACCCGACTGCATCATTCACTCAACCACTGGAGAATGCTATATGGCAGGTGGATGGTCAAAGGATGGCGCCGTTCAGGATCAGATTGATGCCAGCGTTGATGATGCGGTGCAACGCGCACGCAGCCAACTGGTGAGCGGTGAGAGCGCCGTTTATTGTGAAGAGTGTGGCAGTGCCATTCCGGAGCCCCGCCGCAAGGCAATACCCGGGGTTCGGTTGTGTGTTGCGTGTCAGTCGACTCTTGAGAAGCAGGAGACCTATTCAGGCGGCATTAACCGCCGTGGCAGCAAGGACAGCCAACTGCGGTAAGCGACGAATCCGGCGAATGGCGCCTATACTGCACAGTAAACCACCAGAGAAGCACCATGGAAAACAATACAGCAACCCTGAGCATGACCGTCCTGATGACGCCGGACAAATCCAATTTCTCCGGCAATGTGCACGGCGGCACCCTGCTGAAGTATCTGGATGAAGTCGCCTATGCCTGCGCCAGCCGTTACGCGGGGACCTATGTTGTTACCCTGTCCGTCGACCAGGTGATGTTCCTCCAGCCCATCCACGTTGGCGAGCTGGTCACCTTCCTGGCGAGTGTGAACTACACCGGCCGCACCTCCATGGAGATCGGCATCAAGGTGGTCACCGAGAATATCCGCAACAAGTTGGTTCGTCACAGCAACAGCTGCTTTTTTACCATGGTGGCCGTTGATGACAACGGCAAGGCCGTCCCGGTGCCGCAGCTGACTCCACGCACCGATGATCAGATCCGGCGATTTGCCAACGGTAAGGAGCGCCGTGCCATTCGTGCCGAACTCGAGGAACGCTACAGGGAGCTTCATCGCAAGTAAGGTCGAGCGCGCGGCGGTTATCTGGTACCCGCACACGCGCAGCAGGACAACGTTAACCAACCTAGAAGATGTAAATGAACCCGACGCCTATTTCGGCCTCGTAATTGCTGCGGGCGATTGGGCTGGAGCGAACGTCGCTACTGTAGTACTCGTAGAGTGCTTCGCCGTAGATCTGCCAATTATCGTTGATGTTGTGACGGTAATTGTAATCGACCCCAACGGAGCGGAGCCCACTGCTCAATCTGGTTTCGTCCAACCCCGATGCAGCTGCTTGCTCGGCGTTGATGCCGAAGTCTTTATTGGCGAATTCGCTATCGTGAAATACCCCAACAAGGTTAATCTCGGACCCGGTGCCGTCGATTTGGTCACCGAAGCGGCGGCCTACGCCAAACAGGCCCAGGTTGCCGTTTTCGCCGGTCACCACTCGACCAACCAGCCAGTAACGCCAGTCGGCGCTGAACGTATGGCGTGCCTGCAATACGAGTTCAACCCCTTCATCGCCGTCACCAAGTCCGTCCAGATAGCCCTTGTCGGAATCACTTTCTTCACGGCCCTCATCAAAGCCCACAAGGGCTTCGAGTAACCAGGTATCAGCAGGGAGGCCACGCCAGCCTAGTGCTTCACCGGCCCAGTAGAAGATGTTATCCCCTTTACGCCACTGCACGGCGCCTGCAGGCTGGAGCTCAAATTCAAATTCGTCCGATCCTTCGTAGGCGGTTTCATATTCAATAGTGAGACCTAGCCCGAACCCCCAGCCGTCCTCACCTCGGGTAAAGTCGTCGAGTGAGGGCAATGGAACCAGAGCCTTGTTTTCATCTTGCGCCAAGGCTGTTTGAAATAAAAAGGTCTGTAGGAACATAATCAACAGTGAGCTTGTAATTTTTTTCATGGGGAATTTTTCCTGCGTGCTACCGGGCAATGGGTGCCCAAGAAGATGCTTATTTTTTCTATTATATGGACCATTTGGGAAAACAGATCTCAGTACATATGCCGGCCTGGACTATTTCGTTTCGGGCCGGGAAACCCAATCATGCTAGTCTGGTGACAAACAACCTTATCCATCCAAGGCATCAACCATGCGAAAGAACATTCTGATTACCGGCGCCAGTTCCGGGCTCGGTGAAGGTATGGCCCGCGAATGGGCGGCAAAGGGCTGCAATCTCGCGCTCTGTGCCCGGCGGGCCGACAAACTGGAAGCGCTGCAGCGTGAATTGCAACAGGCCTACCCAAACATACGGGTGCTGGTCCGGGGCCTGGATGTGTGCGACTACGATCAGGTATTCGCGGTTTTCCGGGGTTTCAGGGATGAGCTGGGCAGTCTTGACCGGGTTGTCGTGAACGCAGGCATCGGCAGTTCCCAGCCGGTTGGGCGCGGACACTTTGCCGCCAACCGCCACACCGCGGAAACCAACTTTATCGGCGCCCTGGCCCAGAGCGAGGCGGCCATGGAGATTTTCCGGGAACAGAACAGCGGCCACCTGGTGCTGATGTCTTCAGTCAGCGGCATTCGCGGTTTCCGGGGCGCTATCAACGTGTACGCGGCTACCAAGGCCGCTGTGGCATCGCTGGCGGAGGGCCTGCAACTGGATACCAAAGGCAAACCCATCAACGTCAGTAACATTATGCCCGGCTATATTCTGACCGATATCAACCGTGACACGAAGAATGCCCCCTTCCGGGTGGACCTGGAAACCGGCGTGAAGGCACTGGTGAAAGCCATCGATTCCGAAAAGCGCCGCGCCTATGTGCCCTGGTGGCCCTGGACACCGCTCAGTTACGTGTTGAAGGCCATGCCCTTTGGATTGTTCGCAAGGGCAATGTAAGCGAATTTCTGAAAGCTGAGCCCTGTGAGTCAACCAAAAGGAGCGTGAATGCTTAAAACAATCCCGTTATTCAGGCCGCGAGCCAGGTATCCGGCGTTCATGGCAATCGCCATGCTGTTTTCGGCTCAGGTCTGGGCCGTCCCGGACTTCACCAGGTATGAATCGGTCGAAAAGCGCAAAGAGGCTTTTTTCAGCTTTTTTCTTCCCCTTGTGAAGGAGCGTAATAGTGAAATTCTGGCAATCAGAAAAAAGCTCGCACAATGGCAGGACGATCCTGAGGCAGTGGATGGCTGGAGCAGCAATGACATTCAGGACGTTGCGGCCGAATACGGCATCGAGGATTTTGAGCCGGGCTCCCCGGATGACTGGAAGCGCCTGTTGCGGCGGGTGGATGTAATCCCGCCCTCTCTGGCGCTTGCCCAGGCAGCCAAGGAAAGTGCCTGGGGGACATCCGGCTTTGCCCGCGAAGGCAATAATTTCTTCGGGCAATGGTGTTTTGAAAAAGGCTGCGGGCTGGTACCGGAGGAGCGCCCCCCGAACGAAGACTATGAAGTCGCAGTGTTCGCCTCGGCCGAGGAATCCGTCGAAGCCTACATGCGAAACCTGAACCGACACAGGGGCTACGCACCATTGCGACGTATTCGTGAAGACCTGCGCAGCAAGGATGAACCGGTGACCGGAACCGCATTGGCGAAGGGCCTTGAAGATTATTCTGCGCAGGGAGAGGAATACGTGTCCCGGGTGCGGGCCCTGATACGTTCCAATGACCTTGCCCGACACGACCAGCTTCGGTGACTAGATCGGCCAGGGTTTCTCGGCGAAAACCGGGGTACCATCACGTTAGCTGTGGCAGATACTGGTCCAGAACCTCAAAAAACTGGTTCATTCTGATGGGCTTGGTCAGGTAGTCATCAAAGCCTGCGGCCTTGCCCCGCTCAACCTCCTCCGGCAAGGCAAAGCCGGTCATGGCAATGATGGGTGTATCGCTCAGCTCCGGTTTTTCCTTGAGTGCTTTCAATACCTGGTAGCCATCCATGCGGGGCATGCTGATGTCGAGCAGGACCAGCGCCGGCTTCACGGTTGCAGCCAGTTCGATGCCTTTCTCCGGGGATTCCGCAGGCACCATGTGGGCCTTTCCATGGCGGCGGATGAACAGCTCCACCACTTTGAGGTTAACGGGGTTATCCTCGATGTAGAGTACTGTGCAGGGCTGTTGCTCCGATGCGGTCATTTCTGCAGCCGGTTTTTCCGCCGGCGGTGGAGAGGCCCGGGGTTCCGGCGGGCACTCCGGCAGTTCAATCCAGAAGGTGCTGCCAACACCCAACTCGCTTGAAATACCCAGCCTGCCCTCCATGGCTTCGATGATCTGGCGGGTAATGGTCAGCCCGATACCCGTGCCTTCGATATGGCTGTCTGCCTGTGGCAGGCGGTTGAATGGGCTGGTCAGCCCGGGCAGGTCCTCGGGGGCTATGCCCTGCCCGGTGTCGGTGACGGCCACCCTCACCCGGCGCTGGCCGTCGTCCCGGGTGCGCTCAACGGCCACGTTTACTTCGCCCCCTCTGCGGTTGTACTTGATGGCGTTGGAGACAAGGTTTACCAGCGCCTGCTTCAGACGGGTGCGGTCGGCTCTTACCCACAGGCTTTCCGGGGACGTCATCCGGCACTGTATTTCACGGTGTTCGGACAGGGGTTTTACCAGCCCCAGGACGTCTTCGATCGCCTTGTTGACGTCAACGTTTTCCAGTGACAGATCGACTTGTCCCGCTTCCACCCGGGCCAGATCCAGAACGTCGTTGATCAGTTCCAGCAGGTGATTGCCGGCCTTGATGATTTCAGCGACCTGGCTGCGGTGCCTGTCGGGCAGTGAGGGGTCGGCCTCCATATTCTGGCTGAAACCAAGAATGGCGTTCATCGGGGTGCGCAGCTCGTGGCTCATGCTCGACAGGAATCGGGATTTGGCCCTGTTGGCCTGCTCGGCCATATCCCGGGCCTTGTTCAGTTCGTTGTAAAGCCGGTTACGCTGAACGGCCCGGAACAGGCTCCAGTAGATATACCCGTCTCCCGGCTGGTCCATAATCGCATTCACCACCACGGGAACTCGCCGGTTTTCAGGGATGAGGATTTCAAGCAGGATTTCTTCCACTTTCCCTTCGTGCTTGAGCATCGGCAGCATGTAGCTGTCAAAGATGATACCGGAAGCGGGCGTAAGCAGGGAGGTGACTGCGCGCCCCACCAGCGCGCCCTCTTCGAAACCCAGCCGGCCATAAAAGTACGCATTGGCGAACAGGATTTTGCGTTCGCCGGGCTGGCCCGGGCCGGTGGTAATCAGGCAGCCACAGGGGAATTTTTCGGTCTCTCTGGCCGGCACCTGCTGCATTCAGCCACCCCGCTCATGGCAGAAGCCAATAATGGCCTCAGCCACTTCAGCCGCGTGCGTCATGTGCAGGCAATGACCCTCCGCCTGAATCAGGGAAAATGTACTGCCAGGCATATGCTCATGCATATAACGGCCAACGTTTGGCTGGGCCAGGGTGTCGGTTTCGCTTTGCAGTATCAGCGCTGGATGTCTGGTGTCGCCGAGGATGTGGCGGTAATCGGAAAGGAACGTTGCGCGGGCAAAGGCTCTCGCTGCCCGGACATCCGTTGCGCAGAAACTCCGGTTCAGCTCATCCACCAGATCCGGCGGTGCTTCAGGGCCCATCACCAGGGGAGCCATGAAACTGGCCCATCCCAGGTAATTCTTCTCCATCAGGTCGAGCAGTTCCTGGAGATCCTCGCGCTCAAAACCACCGGAATAGTCCGGCGGGATGTTCAGAAAGCATGGAGACGGACAGATCAGCACCAGACGCGAGAAGAAGGCCGGGTTGGACTGGGCCGCAAGCAGCCCGATGATGCTGCTGACAGAATGCCCCACAAGAATCACGTCCTGCAGTTCAAGCGCCCGGCAGATGTCCAGGATATCTTTGGCGTAGCCTTCCAGTGTCCCGTAACGCTGGGGATCAAAGGCGGACATTTGCGAGCCGCCGGAGCCAACATAATCAAACAGCACCAGCCTGAAATGCGCACTCAACCGGGGTGTCAGATACCTCCACATGGTCTGGTCGCAGCCAAACCCGTGGGCGAGCATCACGGTGCGAGCACCTCTGCCTTCAAGATGGACGTTGTTCCGGCGAACGATATCCTCCCCGTCCATTAGCCCCTCCCTGATTCCGGCATTCAGTCACGGCACAATCCAGCACATCTGATCGACGACACCGTTACTTCAGTATAGCTTAGCTGCTTCGGACAAAAAGGAGGTTTCAGGTTCGCATTTCTGCTCTCTCAACCCACGGCCTGCTGTGCTTGGCAGGTGCACCCGGATTTGCGGGGCGTGGTGAGGATTCATGCCCTGATGGATTTTCTCACTGAGGCGGTCAGGGCCCAGCAGGAGCGCCTGGCCGGACGGCTTTTGGTTTGAACTTTTTCCCAGTACTCTTGGGAACACATCAGCTAGTATTGAGGATCCGTTGTCCGGAACCCTGTGACAGCACGTCAGGATCACATCTATGGCAAACAAGGCAGAAAAGATATGACAGAATCCAGACAGGTCGCCGGCCTCTCAGCAGACCATCTCTCTCATATTGAAAACCACCTTGAACGCCGCTACATCAAGCCCGGAAAATTGCCCGGTGCGCTGACACTGGTGGCACGGCACGGTGAAATTGCCTATGTGAAAGCCCAGGGGATGATGGATCTGGAGCGCAACAAACCTGTCTGCAGGGATACGGTTTTCCGCATTTATTCCATGACCAAGCCGATCACCTCGATTGCCATGATGCAGCTTTATGAGCAGGGGCGGTTTCTGCTGGATGATCCCGTACACAAGTATATTCCGGCCTGGAAGAACCTGCGGGTTTATAAGAGCGGTGTCTATCCCGATTTCCTGACCACACCTGCAACCACCACCATGACCATTCGCGATCTGTTCACGCATATGTCGGGCCTGACCTACGGATTCATGAATCGCACCAACGTCGATGCTGCCTACCGTGAACTGAAGCTGGATGGCAGCCGCAGCATGACGCTGGAAGCCCTGGTCAATCAGCTGGCAGAATTGCCGCTGGAGTTCTCACCGGGTACGGCCTGGAACTATTCGGTCAGCACGGACGTGCTGGGTTACCTGGTGCAGTTGCTGGCTGACAAGCCATTCGATGAGTACCTGCGCGAGCATATCTTTGAACCTCTGGACATGCCTGACACCGGCTTTCGGGTTCGTGACGAGCAGCTTGACCGCTTTGCCGCCTGCTATCAGTACGACCCCGTCGATCAGCTCAAGCTGCAGGATGATCCGCAGACGTCCCCTTTCCGGAGTAAAAGAGAGTTTATGTCTGGCGGTGGCGGGCTGGTTTCCACCATTGACGACTATTTCCACTTCGCCCAGGCACTCTGTCAGGGTGGACAGTTTGGGGGGCGGCGAATTATTGGCCGGAAAACCCTGGAGTTCATGCGCCGTAACCATCTGCCCGGCAATCAGGACCTGCCCGGCCTTTCCGTCGGTGCGTTCAGCGAGACACCTTATGCCGGGAGTGGCTTCGGCCTGGGCTTTTCGGTAAAGACCGATGTCGCCAAATCCCACATCAACGGATCGGTTGGCGAGTATGGCTGGGGTGGCCTGGCAAGCACCAACTTTTTTATCGATCCCGTAGAGGAGCTGGTGATGATCTTCATGACACAGCTGATCCCCTCGTCGACCTACCCGATCCGCCAGGAGTTACGGGCTATTGTTAATGGAGCCCTGTTGTAACCCGCGAAAGGGGTGGTTCCTCTCTGGAGAGCCCACCCCGTCCAGCCTACCGGGTGCCGTCAAACTGCATGGCCACCGTCCCGTTTTGGGCTGCAAATACCATTTGCTGGTTTTCGGCCGGCCCGAGAAAGCCGCGGCCCGTGTAGTCACCATTTCGATGTTTGTATTCGTCGTTGCATTCGGACATGGTGTAGGCAATTTCAAACATGTTGATTGAAGTGTCGGGCACAGAGAGGGTTTGGATTCCCTGGAGGTGGCAACCGGTGGTTTTCTTGTAATACTCGGCGTTCACTGTACCATCTGCTTCCACGGTAAGGGCGACCCCGGAATCCTCCGTTGTATAAGTGCCGGCCAATTCCTCCAGTGATACTCCAATATCGCTGATCGTGTTTTGCCGCTTCAGTTTCACTTTCGTATCGATTTCGCCTTCCGCGTCGGCCGTCGTAAACCTGCCAGACTCTCGCGATTCGACGGTTCCGCTTATTGTCCCCTGCTCGTCATCTTTTTTCTCGACAAAGCCTTCAGGGTCGCGTTCGTCAGGGTCCAGCTGACGATAGTCACTACTGGTTCCGCTGATATCGGAACCATCAAATTCCAACGTTCCAAACGAAAGCCCGGCACCTTTAAGGAAGACCGTTGTGAGGGCTCCTGTCGGGCTGAGATAACTCACCGCCGTTTGGGTAGCAGAGTCGAGCTTAGTACGGGTTATCTCTGTTTCATACAGGCCGGCTTTCAGCCCTGTGACATCACCGCCTAAGCTGCTGGAACTGGTTGAATCGCTTCCGCCCCCACCTCCGCCGCCACAGGCACTTACCAATAAACTGGCGCCCAGGATTGTTATTGCCAGACCTGATTCATGCGTTTTCTTGAACATACAACACCTCGATGAAGCGACTTTAGGGAACGTCCGTTTCCAGGTTTCAAGTATCTCTGTCGCCTCTTGGAGAAAGGTCAATACCACGGCCTTTTCACTCGAAACACAAAAACCAACCATCAATTAAAAACCTGCATTAAAGGGGCCATAGCAATCTTTTAGCTTCTGTTTCCGTACCCTGTCGATTGCGCCTGCAGATGGAAAAACATGATGTGTAAAGTTTTTCGACACTGCTGTTACAGATTTGACACAGCTTCTTTCCTCCGGAACCCGGTCACCCACAGGCAATAACGGGAAGGTAGGCAAAGACTAATGTGGAGCATCGCCGCCAAATCAATCCGTGTAAGATAGTCACAACCTCCAAGCGCAATCCGTCATAGCGGAAAGCACCATGAATGCTGAGACACCCGGAGCCTGACAATGCAGCCAAAAGACATCGTTGCGCAGTTTATCGCCGACATCCATGCCCAGCGGTTTGATGAGGCCAAGGCCTTGCTGGTAGAGGAGGGGTTTGAATACGTGGGGCCGAACATGCGCTTCCTGAACCGGGATGACATGCTTGGCTATCAGTTCGGCATGGCCGCCATTCAGAAAGACCTGATCGTCCGCCAGCTAAGTGCCGACGGGGAACACGTGTTTGCGATTCTGGATTACCAGACCCACTTTGAACTCATCGGGGATGTGCGCCTTGCGGTCTGGTTCCGGGTCCGGGACGATAAGATACAGACGGTCGAAGCCTTCTATAATGCCGCTGTGGTTGAAAACATGCTCGGTGGCAATCTGCCTTCGGCGGCTTCCCGGTAACAACTGCAGGCCTGACTGCACAGGATGAACCCAGGTAAGCCGGCTATACTTTCAGTCCTTCCTGTTTTGCGGGCAATTGGCCCCCGTTGTTTCAAGGAGCATTGGCATGGCAACCCCTTCCCAGCACGACCTTCGCAAAGAGTTTCGCGCGCTTCTGGACACCAGGGACTGCTATTACACAGCCTCGACCTTTGACCCCATGTCTGCCCGGATTGCCGCGGACCTCGGCTTTGAAGTAGGCATTTTTGGCGGCTCTGTGGCCTCCCTGCAGGTACTGGCGGCTCCGGATTTTGCGTTGATCACCCTCAGTGAATTTACCGAACAGGCAACCCGTATCGGGCGTGTCGCCCGGTTGCCGATTATCGCCGATGCGGATCATGGCTACGGCAATGCGCTCAATGTGATGCGCACAATCACGGAACTCGAGCGGGCCGGTGTCGCCGCCCTGACCATCGAGGACACCCTGCTGCCGGCCAAGTACGGACGTAAATCAACGGACCTGATTCCACTGGATGAAGCCGTGGGCAAGATTGAGGCGGCCCTGGAAGCCCGCATTGATCCCGCCATGGCTATCTTCGCCCGTACCAATGCTGGCGAACTCAGTATTGACGATACCATCGAACGGGTTGTGGCTTACGAAGCCGCAGGAGCAGACGGGCTCTGCATGGTTGGCATCCGGGATTTCGAGCACCTGGAAGCCATCAGCAGCCATGTGTCGGTTCCCGTGATGCTTGTGGCCTTCGATAACCCCCAGCTGGAGGACCACCAAAGACTGATCGCCAATGGTGTGCGCATCGTGGTGAACGGCCACGGGGCCTATTTTGCCGCCATTAAAGCAACCTACGACTGGCTGCGGGAACAGCGCGGGGTCTCCGAAGGTACTCTCACCGCCTCCGAGTTGTCGACTCGCTACTCTACCCTTGAGGAGAACCGGGAATGGGCCCGGCGATTCATGGATGTGAAAGAATGACCGCTCCTCTCACTGGGATCCGTATTATCGACCTGACAGCCATGATATCCGGCCCCCTGGCCACCATGATACTGGCCGATCAGGGCGCGGAAGTCATCAAGGTCGAGAACCCGGCGGGGGGCGATTTCACCCGCTCTGCAGCCAACCGTCAGGGCGATATGTCGGTGCTGTTTCTCAATAACAACCGCAACAAGAAGTCTGTTGCGCTTAACCTGAAGGAGCCACAGGGGCGAGAGGCGCTGTTAAAACTGGTAGCCACGGCCGATGTATTTGTACAGAACTTTCGCCCGGGGGTTATTGAGCGAATGGGCCTGGGTGAGGACGAGTTACGCAAGGTGGCTCCCAACCTGATCATGGTGTCGATCAGTGGTTTCGGGGATACCGGCCCCTATTCCCGGCGCCCGGTTTACGACCCGTTGATTCAGGGCCTGTCCGGACTGGCCACTGTGCAGGCCGGAGCAGATGAGCGGCGCCCACAGCTGGTCAGAACCATACTGCCAGACAAGCTCACCGGCGTGACCGCGGCCCAGGCCATTACTGCAGCCCTCTTTGCCCGTGAACGAACCGGTGAAGGCCAGCATGTGCGGCTATCCATGCTGGATGCAATCATTGCGTTCCTGTGGAGTTCCGACATGGGCAGCCAGACCTTTGTGCATACAGAGTTGCCACAGCAGGAAGCCGCCAGCTTCCAGGACCTGATCTACGAAACCACCACCGGATACATTACCATCGCTGTGCAGAATGACCGCGAGTGGCAGGCGATCATCCGCGCCCTGAACCGGCCGGAATGGGCCAAGGATCCCAGGTTTCTGACCGCAGAACTGCGCCAGCAGAACATCGATGCCCGGCTTGACCTGATCCAGTCCGTTATCCGCACCGACTCTGCCGAACACTGGCTGGCCAGGCTGGAAGAGGAACAGGTGCCCTGCGCCCCGGTCCTGACCCGCACCCAGATGCTGGACCATCCCCAGGTTAAGGCGAACGACCTGCTGGTAAACTACGATCACCCACAGGCCGGCCTCATCCGCCAGACCCGTGGCCCGTCCCGGTTTTCAGCAACGCCGGATCAGCACTGGCAGGGCGCGCCACGCCTCGGCGAGCACACCCGCACCCTGTTGGCGGAGTGCGGTTATACCGGGGAGGAGATTCAGAGGATGATGGATTCAGGGATGGCGGGCAGCTGACCCGCTCACCCATCCCGCAGCAAAAGCACGGGATTCAACCGCATGGCCCTCAGTGTCGGTATCAGCCCTGCCAGCAGGGCCAGCGAACTGACCGTGCCGGCCACCAGCGCGCCCAGCCACCACAGGTCGCCGGCCGGCAGCTTCAGCGCCAGCCGCCGGGCAAAGTTACGATCGGCAAAGCCACTGTTCTCCACTGCTTTGGCCCCACGCCGCAAACAGCCAGCTCAGCAGCAGAGGGGTGAGCCAGAGGGAAACCCCCTGCCCGCCAATGAACAGCGTGGTAAAGGCGATCAGAGACACAAAAGCACCTTTTTCGAGGACGGGTTGCTGCCATGGAACTGTAAGGCATTAAATCAGAAGTACGCTCGTAATGAGCATGAGGCGGCCGGGGCTGGTATATTTTCTGCCTTACCTGAGTGCGCATGACAGGAGTATACCCGTTGATCAACCGTTGTCGTCCGGCCCTGCTGCTTTTGCTGGTCCCCCTGGCCAGTCTGGCAGAACCACGCTGTGAGGCCGATGCCCTGCCCGACCCCTCCGCTGATTACCGGGCCCGCGTGGAGGCAATCAATACCGGCCTGGGCATTTCGGACACCTCTATAAAAAACAGGGGGCTGAGTCTTCAGATACAGCAGGACGATCTGGTTGTCGCGGATATCGACCCCGGTCAGGGAGTGTTTTTCATGTCCCGTGAGGCCCGGGATGCCTGGAGGGAGATGCAGGCCGCCGCCATGGTCGATGACGTAACCCTCACGCTGGTTTCCGCTTTTCGCTCCCTGGAGCATCAGGAGCAGCTGCTACGCGACAGACTGAAAAACGGCGAGACCATTGAAACTGTCCTGAAAACCAGCACACCTCCCGGCTTCAGTGAGCATCACACAGGCGATGCCCTCGATTTCATGACCACGGACGTGGAGCCTTTCACTGAGGCCTTTGCCGAAACCAGAGCATTCAGGTGGCTTGAGGAAAACGCGGCGGATTACTGTTTCAAGCTCTCCTACCCGGAAGAGGATAACAACGGCATCAAATTCGAGCCCTGGCACTGGCGGCTTCTGCGGGCGGGGGAATAAGTCAGCGGGCTCAGCTCTTCTTGCGCTGCTTGCGTCTGGCTTTTTCATAAAGCTCCCGCAACGCTTTCGGATGCTTACCCTTGCCAGAACCATGGGAATCAAGAATCCGCGTCCAGATTGCCTGCTTTTCATCAGCGGAGAGCTGTTTCCACTCTTTCTTCTCCTGCCTGGTGCGGCCACAGGCCTTACAGACGGCCTTTTTGTTGAATTCGCAGATGTCGATGCAGGGTTTCTTGGTAACGGGTTCCATGATAACTGGCCCACCTCTTATCGAAAACAATATTACCCACAAGGCTGAGCATTGCAGCCCATGGTTACAAGGCGCAGGGACCGTGGAAAACCGAGATGCCAGCACCTCTGTAACTGGTCGTGGATACCTGCCCAATGGCGGCTGTGGTGCTTTTAGGCTATTCTCAGCCTTTCCAGGCAGGCGTCTGCCCACAGGCCGAAATTAACGCCACGAGGTTTGAGCATGTCCGACAATAACAAAGCCAAAGGACAGGCAACGGAATTTGATTACATTGTGGTGGGTGCCGGCACGGCTGGTTGCCTGCTGGCCAACCGCCTCAGCGAGAACCCGGATAACCGGGTGCTGCTGATCGAGGCGGGGGGCAGGGATACCTATCACTGGATCCACATTCCGGTGGGATACCTTTACTGCATTGATAATCCCCGCACCGACTGGCGCTTTCGTACCGACGCCGTTCCCGGGCTCAACGGGCGCTCGCTGATCTATCCAAGGGGCAAAACCCTGGGCGGGTGCTCCAGCATCAATGGCATGCTCTATATCCGTGGCCAGGCCCGGGATTACAACCACTGGGCGGAAGTGACCGGCGACGAGGCCTGGAACTGGGAAAACTGCCTGCCGGATTTTATGCGCCACGAGGACCACTACCGGCTAGATGAAGGCAGCGATGCCGACCCCGACCACAAAAAATTCCATGGCCACGGCGGCGAGTGGCGCATCGAACACCAGCGCCTGAAATGGCAGGTACTGGAGGATTTCGCCGAGGCGGCAGTGCAAGCCGGTATTCCCCGCACCCATGACTTCAACCGGGGTGACAACGAAGGTGTCGATTACTTCGAGGTCAACCAACGATCCGGCTGGCGCTGGAATACGTCCAAGGCGTTTCTTCGCAGTGCCATCAGCCGGGGCAACCTTACGCTCTGGCACTCCACCCAGGTACTGGCTTTGAACACAACGGCTGCGGAAGATGGACAGCCCCGCTGCACGGGGGTCAGGGTCGCCAGGGCAGGCGGTGATGAAGTTGAGGCCCTGGCTGCGAAGGAAGTCATCCTGTCTGCCGGCTCCATCGGCTCACCGCAGTTGTTGCAGGTTTCCGGAATCGGCCCTGCCGATCTTCTGAAGCAACACAACATTCCTGTTGTCGCGGATTTGCCGGGCGTCGGCGAAAACCTGCAGGACCATCTGCAGATTCGGTCAGTGTACAAGCTCCATGGCGCCAAAACCCTCAATACAATGATCCACTCCATGTTCGGCAAGGCGCGGATTGGCCTGGAATACCTGTTCAAGCGCTCCGGCCCCATGAGTATGGCACCGTCACAGCTATGTGCGTTCACCCGCAGCTCGGAGGAATATGACTACGCCAACATCCAGTACCATGTTCAGCCCCTGAGCCTGGATGCCTTCGGTCAGCCCTTGCACGAGTTCCCGGCAATCACCGCCAGTGTGTGCAACCTCAACCCCGGCAGCCGCGGCACGGTCCGTATTCGCAGCAGCGACCCGAGGGAAGCGCCTGTGATCGCCCCGAACTACCTGAACACCGAGGAAGATCGCAAGGTAGCCGCCGATTCCCTGCGGGTTACCCGCCGTATTGCGGAGCAGCAGGCGTTCGCCCGATACCGGCCGGAAGAATTCAAACCGGGCGTTGAGTACCAGACCGACGACGAACTGGCCCGCCTGGCCGGCGACATTGGCACCACCATCTTCCATCCTGTCGGTACCACCCGGATGGGCCGGGCGGATGACCCCATGGCCGTTGTGGATTCTCACCTGAAAGTGAGGGGTGTTTCCGGGTTGAGGGTTGTGGACGCTGGCGTGATGCCCACCATTACCAGCGGCAATACGAACTCGCCGACACTGATGATTGCGGAGAAAGCGGCTAGCTGGATTCTGGCCGGGAAATAACCCGCTCCGGACAGGGCGCCTTACCTGGCGGCTCTAGGAAAGGGCCACCTTCAGCCCGATGCCCATCATCAGCAAAGCGAAGACGTTGTTCTGGACTTTCTGATACCGGGCATTCCCGGCTGTCAGTGCCCACAATCCCCTGCCGAGGAACGCAAAGGCAAGGTCAAAAGCAAAGCCGGTCAGAACCAGTATCACTGCCAGAACTGCAAATTGCTCCGCCACACCGGAAAGCTCCGGGTGAATGAACTGGGGGAGCAGCACAGAGCAGAAGATCAGAGACTTCGGGTTGAGCAGGTTCGTTGCCAATCCACGCCGGAAGGCTGCCAGGTAACCTCGCCTTTTATTGCCAGCCGCCAGAGCGCTCTGTTCTGGCAAGGCACCACTGTTGCGCAGAAACTGCCAGCCCAGGTAAAGCAGATAGGCAGCACCGAGCAGGCGAACCGTGTGATAACTCCAGGGCTGCGAGTCAAAAAGCGCCGCAAGCCCAACCGCCGCCAGCAACACATGTATCGAGCGTGCCACTGCAAGCCCCGCAGCCGTGGCAATGGCTTGCCTCTGCCCATCCCTCACGGTTGTACCGAGAACCAGAATCATATCCGGGCCGGGAGCCAGATAGATTGCAACAAGGGCGGTAGAGAACAGGAATAATTCGTTCATATCCGTGGTGTTTTCCCTGAACCGAGACAATAAGTATACCGACGCCCCGGTAGCGAAAGGTTGCTTTCTGAGCCACAGGATGACTAGTATTTAGTCACTATCACCAACTCAACAGTCAAATAATGACAATTATGCCAACTGACAAGCTAGATCGATTTGACCGGAAAATTCTGGAAAAACTGCAGGCTGACGGCCGCATGCCGAACATCGATCTGGCAGCGGAGATCGGCCTATCCCCGTCTCCCTGTTCACGCCGGGTACGCCTCCTGGAAGAAAGGGGCGTCATAAAGGGTTACAGTGCCGTGCTGGATCAGGAACAGGTAGGGCTTGGGCTCACCGTATTCGTGGGCATCAAGGTCGAGCGCCACCGGGAGAAAGAAGCAGAGGCGTTTCGCGAAGCGGTCAGTGTTTTACCGGAAGTGGTTATGGCGCACCTCGTCTCCGGGGAGTCCGACTTCATGTTACAGGTGGTGGTGCCGGATCTCCGCGCCTATGAGAACTTTCTGACCACGACACTGCTCAAGTTGCCGGGTGTTCGTGATATTCGCAGTAACTTCGCAATTCAGACGGTTAAACCCCAATCGCCGTTGCCACTGGCGCACCTGCCAGCCTGAGAACGGATGCGGGGCTGTTCACGACACTGCTTTCCACTATGATATCAGGCCGGAATTCATCCCAGGCACACACGATAGAGGTTACTTTTATGGCAGACCCAGACACCCTCACCGCCCTGAAAACCGCCTTCACCTTCATGCCCCAGCCGGTGGAGATCAATCGTTTCGAATATGGCGACGATGCCGACAGGATCCTGGCCCAGGTGAATTTTGTGAGGGAGGTCCTGGTCAGCCATGGTATTGATCCCGAGGAAGTGGCCGGGGAAATCAACCCGGATTCTTCGCCAAACTCCTGCTACTGAACGCAGTCGTTTGTCCCCCACGGTGCACTCAGGGCCAACAGGAGAGACAATGTGCCGTTGATTGATCACCTGCCGGGCTGGCTACCTGCGGACCCTTCCCGGTCCACCCTGAACATTATTCTGTTGGGGGTCATCCTGTCTGCCAGCATTTTTGCCGACACCGTTGCCAGGCGCACCAGCATCCCGAGAATTTCCATTCTGATGCTCGTGGGCCTTGGCATTGCCTTCGTGCAACAGGTGTGGCTTGGCGACAGGAACGGCGACTTGCTCGGTGGTCTGAGTGAGCCACTGATCCAGCTGGCCCTGGTGATGGTCGCATTTCTGCTGGGTAGCGAATTGAAGGCAGACCGGCTGCGCAATACCGGCCCGCTGATACTGGTTATATCACTGTTCGTGATTATCGGCGGCGGCGTTCTGGTAGGAGCCGGGCTGATGTTGCTCGGGTTTCCTCTGGTGGTTGCTGTATCACTGGCCGCTATTTCAGTGGCAACCGACCCCGCCGCTGTGCGTGAAACCGTCAGGGAGAACAGGAGTACCGGGCTACTACCCGGCGTCCTGCTGGGCATTGTCGCGATTGATGATGGCTGGGGTATCGTCGTTTTCGGGTTGAGCATGGCCGTGCTGGGCTGGGTGCTGGGCGGCGATGGCCAAATGGCCCTGCTGCATGCCTTCTGGGAGCTGGGTGGCGCAATACTGATCGGCCTCGCCATTGGCCTGCCCGCCGCCTGGCTTACCGGGCGCCTCCGGCCGGGAGAACCCACGCAGGTTGAAGCCATTGCACTGATACTTCTGCTGGCCGGGCTTTCCTCATTGCTCGAGGTTTCCGCGCTGCTGGCGTCCATGGTCGCCGGTTGCCTGGTCGCCAACCTGTCCTATCACCATACCCGGTCATTCCGGGAAATCGAGCACATTGAATGGCCATTTCTGGTGTTTTTCTTCGTGCTATCCGGGGCAAGTATTGATCTGTACAAAGCGGACGATGCAATACTTCTCACGCTCGCCTATATTCTTCTGAGACTGGCCGGCCGGCTGTTCGGCGGCTTTGTTGCGGTAATGTTCGATCGCGCAAGGCACCAGGCGCTTCCCCGGAATATTGGCCTGGCGCTGACACCACAGGCCGGCGTGGCCATCGGCATGGCCTTGCTGGCAGCCGAGAGGTTCCCGGAGCTGCGTGACACCATTCTTCCGGTAGTGGTCGCCTCAACGATCATTTTTGAGCTGATTGGTCCGGTGCTTGTAAGGCGGGTGCTGCGCTCAGGAGGACCAGATGCACCCAACCGAGTATAAGCCATGAACAAAGTTGCTATCGTCACCGGTTCCAGCCGCGGTATCGGAGCCGCCACAGCAAGGCTTCTGGCCGCCAGAGGTTACTCAGTATGCGTAAACTATCGCTCCGGTGCGAGCCAGGCGGAGGCCGTGGTTTCAGAGATTACCGATCAAGGCGGTAGCGCCCTTGCCTGTCAGGCAGACGTCAGCCAGGAGCATGACGTTATTGCCCTGTTTGATGCAACGGAAAAGGCTCTCGGGCCGGTAACCGCCCTGGTGAATAACGTGGGCGTGCTGTTCACGCAGTCCCGGTTGGTGGATATGGATGTGGAACGATTCAACCGGGTAATGACCACCAATACGACCAGTTGCTTCCTGTGCTGTCGCGAAGCCATGCGTCGCATGCCTGATGGTGGTGCGATCGTGAACGTCTCCTCTCTGGCTGCTCGCACGGGCTCACCGTTCGAATACGTGGATTACGCCGCCTCCAAAGCCGCCATGGACGCGCTTACCAGGGGATTGTCTGTTGAAGCTGCGGAGCGAAATATTCGTATCAACGGGGTTCGCCCCGGATTCATTCATACCGATATCCACGCTGATGGTGGCGAACCCGGCCGGGTTGACAGGCTGACGCCGTCCATTCCCCTCAAACGGGGCGGACAACCGGAGGAAGTTGCCAACGCCATCGCCTGGTTGTTATCAGATGAGGCAACCTATGTGACAGGAACCTTTCTGGATGTTGCCGGTGGCAGGTAAGCTCAACACCAGGTCTGGCCAATTGTTAAACATTCTCCCCCCACTGGCTAAGCCGGCATGCCTGGCAGTATAGTTAGCGTCATGAACAAAAATCCCCCCATACCTAACGACAAGCTTCTGGATCTGCTCCTGGACGTAGTCTGCGTGGTGGATATAGAGGGTCGTTTTCTGTCTGTCAGTGCCGCCAGCGAACGGGTTTTCGGCTACCGGCCCGATGAGATGATCGGCCGGAGCGTCTTTGAATTCATACACCCGGACGATCATTCCATTACCCGGACAGTCGTCGAACGTATCAATTCAGGCCAGCCCTCCACCGATCATGAAAATCGCTATGTGCATAAAGACGGCCATATTGTCCAGATCATGTGGGCTACCCAATGGCTGGAGGAAGAGCAGGTGCGAATAGGCGTCGCCCGGGATATTACCGAGCGCAAGCAGATGTACTCCCGCCTGGAATACCTTGCCCAGCACGACCAATTGACGGAACTGCCCAACCGGGCGCTGTTCCTGGATCGTCTGCAAATTGCGCTGAAAAAGGCCGCAAGGGATTCAACCAAGCTGGCAGTGCTTTATCTGGACATGGACAGGTTCAAGGAGATCAACGACACCTTTGGCCATACCACGGGTGACCATCTGCTTAGGGAAGTCGCCCACCGCCTCATCCGGAGTGTGCGGGACTCCGATACCATTGGCCGCCTGGGCGGCGACGAATTCGCCGTTCTGCTGGACGGCATCAGCGAACCGACAGACGCTACTGTGGTAGCGGATAAAATTATCGCCACGCTGAGCGAGCCATACAACGTAGATGGGGAAACACTCAATACCGCCCCCAGCCTGGGCATTGCGATATACCCTGAGCACGGCCACGACGACCTGCACCTGATTCGGCACGCCGACGATGCCATGTATGTGGCAAAACGGGATGGCGGTAAACGGTATAGCATGGGCCAGGCCCGCCGGGGAAAACAGCGCCACCCTTCTCCCGACCTTCTCTGAACCTCGATCTTTTCGATGATCCGGTGCCTGATCGGTGCCCTTCCCTCACTCAGCTCGGCGAATAGGCACAAAGACATTGTTAGGTGCGCCAGCGCACTGACAAGGAACCCGGCCACACTCAAGCTGGAGTGACAGTTTCGCAACCTGAGAACCGCGCCCAGGGCTCACGGGCCGCCAATAGGTTGGTGAGACGCATAAAAGAGAGGGAAACTCATGAAATCCGAGAGGATAACGCCTGTCGATTTTCAGTCCGGCAAGCAACGGACATTCCGCTACGCTTTCGCCACCATCAATACAATCACCCTGATGGGCACCCTGGTGTTCCTTGTCTGGATTCTCGGGAAAATCATTGGTGCCCTGCACGTCCTTGTGTTCAGCCTGATCTTCGCGGAAACACCGGAGCAATCTCCGAAAAATTTCCTGATGCAGGAACACACCGGCACCTGGGTGGAAGCCCATTCAACTCTGCAGTATTCGGAGAACTCCCTTGACAGCGAAGCCTTGTACGCTATTGATCCGCAGGAGTGGGACCAGTAAAACCACCACCTGAGAGCCTTGAAGAGCTTTTGCTATTGAATGTGACCACCCGGGCCATCGGCAAGTTGGCTGCCACTGGCTCCGCGCCCGTAGAGCCGCCGGATGCCAAGCAGATCCCCGGGCTGCAGCCCGGGGAAGTCTTCCGTATAGCGAAACCCCATCAGCTGCCCGGATGGGCCGGGATGGTCCAGGCCAACGGCATGACCAATCTCATGAATCAGCGTGTAGCGAATGTCGTAGACTTCCTTATCGCCACCAAACCCGACTTTCCATTTCTGTTCGGGGTTCAGGCACACCAGCGACTGGGTGATGGTGCGCACGCCCTCTTTCTCATCAGGTGCGTAGGATACGTTGGCGAAAGCCCGCCGGCGCGGCTGGCCCTGCGCTCCGAGAATGATATCCGCATCCCGGGCATCCGCAACCCGATGAAAAGAGAGATCGGCAGCACGCTCCCATACCTGAAACGCCGCTGCCGTCTCGCGCACCAGCGTCTCGAAGGGCAGGTCCTCGCCCGAAAGCGCTTTCATGGGGGCCAGAACACCACAGTTGCGCGCATCGTCAAACCGCATTGTTTCGTCAGCAAAGGCGTAGCTGATGCTCGCTCCGACACCTAGCGTCTGCTCACCCCATTTGACTTTGGAGCCTTCCAGTTCAAGCAGCCGATACCCGTCTTTCGCGTCTGCAGCAAGCAATGGGAGCGACAGTGGCAAGAGTGCAGCCACTGTCAGTGCTCTGATGATATACCCGAAGGGAAAGCGGCGTTTCCGCCATACCAGGACTCGATTCATCGGAACAGAATACTGGCAACCATTACAGTTATCGGTTGTAGTTTGGTAAGGGATTGTTTACTGAAAGCTGATACCAGGGGTCAGGGCAATCCTGAAAATTCATTAACGACAGCCAGCAGGACCAACAAGATGATATTCAGTGGATGGGACAAACTGCGCTTTATTATCAATCGGTTGAGCGAGCGTTTGTGGGTCAAGCCACTGGTACTTTGCGTGCTTTCTGTTAGCGGCACATTCATCGCCATGCTGGCTGACGATATGGGTCTTGCCAGTGTGGTGCCCGACATTACCCCGGAATCCATCAAGTCACTGCTGTCCATCATGGCTTCGAGCATGCTGGTTATTGCGACCTTTGCCGTGGGCTCCATGGTTGCCGCCTACGCATCGGCCAGCGCCGGCGGTACACCTCGCTCGATACCACTGGTGATCGCTGATGATGTTACCCAGAACGCATTGTCTGCGTTTATAGGCGCCTTCATCTTCAGTATTGTTTCCCTGATAACCGTTCAGAATGACATGTTTGACGCTGCCGGCCGGTTTGCGATCTTCACGCTCACCCTTCTGGTGTTCGCCATTGTCATCATCACGTTCGTTCGCTGGGTGGACAGGATTGCCCGGCTCGGCAGAGTGGTCAATACCATTGAGAAAGCGGAGAGGGCAGCGGGCGAAGCACTGGACCGTCGCCGGCACTCCCCCACGCTCGGTGCACTGACCGCCTCCCCTCACCCGGCTGCTGACAACGGTGTTCCGGTATTTTCTTCGACGGTTGGCTATGTCCAGCATATTGATCTGGAGACGTTACAATCCTGCGCGGAAGCTCTCGATTGCCACGTAACGGTGGAGGCACTTCCGGGCGCATTTGTGAGCGGACACCGGCCACTGCTTTGTATCGAGGGGGATATTAAGCTGGGCGAAGCGTTCAGGCCGGATGCTTTCGCAGGCGCCTTCACCATTGGCTCAAGCCGTACCTTTGAAGATGATCCCCGCTTCGGGCTTCTTGCGTTGTCAGAGATCGCCGACAAGGCGCTGTCGCCTGGCATCAATGACCCTGGAACTGCAATCAACGTCATTGGCACACTGGTGCGACTGTTTACGCTCTGGCAATCCCCGCGTGAAGGGGACAGGTTGCAGGCGATCGCTTATAACCGCGTATCGGTTCCGGAGCTGGTGATCGATGACTTGTTTGACGATGCCTTTACCGCAATTGCCCGCGACGGAGCGGGCATGGTTGAAGTGTCCATTCGACTGCAGAAAGCTCTCCGGGCTCTGGCGGAAACTGATGACGATGCGATGACCGCCGCTGCCAGAAAGCATTCACGAATGGCTCTGGCACGTTCGGAGCACTCCATGTCGCTTCAGGAAGATATCAACGCTGTGCGCCGGAATGCTGAATTTTCGGCCCCTGAATTCAGGACAGAGGCCCCTCCCGTTTAATCAATCCACCCTGACATTCATGGGTGGACCTGGCTTTCACTCACTCATATCTTCATAACTCGGCGCAGCGTTCAGATCATCACGAGTCATGTTAATGCGAAGGTCCAGCTCCTCAGAATCGTCCGTGGCGCGTGACATGGTTACATCATCCCAGCCAATCGCGACGTCTTTCTCAGCCAGGCCCAGGAATCCGCCAACCCCGACTACCACGGCAGCAACCTTGCCATCCTTGTCAATAATCAGGTCAGTCACCGAACCCACTTCCTCTTCATCATTGGTTCTGATCTCGGCGCTGATCAGGTCACTCGCCTGTATACCGCCGGCCGGCACAGAGTCCATATAGCTCTCACTTTTCATGCCGGACTGATCGCTCATTTTCTGGTCATCCTGGGTGCTCTTTTCCTCCATAGCAGCATCCTTGTCGTCAGTTTGTTCTGCAAACACAGCGCCTGAACCCAGGGCTATTGCCGGTGTGACCAGTGCATAAAAGGCAAGTGAATGTAGTGTTTTCATTGGATTCTCCTCGAATCGGGTATGCAAGCCAGAGAAAATGCTCCGACCTGTCGCCTCATCACGGCTTTCCCCATTCCGGCTTCATTGCCGGGAACGGTCTGAACTAAGGCTCAACATCAGATTCAGGATGAGGTTTCAAAGTACCCCGGGAGAACCGGCCGGTCTGTTCGCTAAAACACCAAGAGGGGCGAGCCTAGCGTGAGCTCGGCGGCGACGCGGACTCTTTACGCAAGCTCGATTCCAGTTCTTTCGTGTCGGTAATGTCGACCATGGTCATAACCACGCCGTCAATGACGTTGTCGAGCCGGCGGTAAGGAATGATCCGGATAGAAAACCAGCGGCCATCGTTGGTTGCAATCTGCTTTTCACAAACCACAAGGGTATTGAGCGTCTCCCGTGCATCCTCTTCCAGCTCCGGGTAGTCGAGGATGGTGGTCAGCTCACTGAGAGGACGCCCAACATCGCTTTCCCGCAGGCTGATAATGTTGGATGCCCGGGCGGTGTAGCGGCGCACATTCAGATTCTGGTCCATGAACAGAATGGCAATTTCAATGCTGTTGAGCACATTCTGCATGTCGCTTTGTGCCAGCGCCAGGTCGTCCAGTTTGGCCTGCAATTCGGCATTGATGGTCTGCAACTCTTCGTTCATCGACTGCATTTCCTCCTTGGACGAGGTCAGTTCTTCATTTGCAGACTGGAGTTCCTCGTTGGTGGATTGCAGTTCTTCATTGGAGGCCTGAAGCTCTTCCCTGGAGAGCCTGGCTTCTTCGCTCAGCTGCTCGATGGCCTGCTGGTACCTGAGGATTTCCTCCGACTGGTCGTTGACCGCTGCCGGGGACCGCTTTGAGCGTTTGCTCCGGGCGACGGCGGGTGCCTCACGGAATACCACCATGGTCATGCCTTTAAGCGCTGCGGGGTCGCTCAGCGCCTGTACCGTTACATCCACATGCTGCACCCCTGCCCCAGTCTCGACGGCCACATTGTGGAGCTCCACCGGTTCGCGCTGGGCCGCCGCCTGTTTCAACGCTGTATACAGGGGTGTACGCAACCCCTCCCGCGCCATGGCATGGATATTCCAGTTGGCTTTGCCGGCCGCCGGCTCAAGATACTTGCCGGTGCGCCCACTGATATAGACGATGTCGGCATCCCGGTTCAGCACCACTGCCGCCGGAGCATACACCTGCAACAACAGATGATCGGCAGCAGTTTGCAGGTTCTCGCTGCCCTTGTGGGGAACGGTGGGCACAGGCACGGGTTGCTCCTTGGATAGAGTGGATAACGGAGGAAAGGACTTTAAAAGGAAACTGGAGCCGCTGATGGAATCGTGCGGCAACCTTCGGTAAAGGCGCAGTCTCTGCTTCAGGGGCTCAAACAGATGGTTCAGCCTGCCCACGGTCTCCGAATTGCCCAGCATCAGCAGGCCATTCTCCCGCAGGCTGTAGTGAAACAATGGCAGCAGCCGACGCTGCAGCATGGGGTCGAAATAAATCAGCAGATTGCGACAGGCAAGCAGGTCAAGCTTTGTGAACGGCGGGTCCAGAATAACGTCATGCTGGGCAAACAGAACCTTGTCGCGGATGGGCTGATTGATCTGGTAACCGTTATCGCTTCTGGTGAAGAAACGGGCAAGCCTCTGTTTCGATACCTGTGCTTCGATGCTTTCAGGGTATCGACCAGCACGGGCTACGGCTATGGCCTCGAGGCTCAGATCCGAAGCGAAAATCTGGAAGCCGATATCCTGCTTCGGCTTCACCTGCTCCAGAACTTCGGTGATTACCATCGCCAGGGAATAGGCCTCTTCACCAGTGGAGCAGCCCACAACCCATGCTCTCAGGCCCGTGCCACTCCGATTCCGTTCAATCAGCGCCGGCAGCGCTTCCTTGCAAAGATAATCCCAGGCATCAGGGTCGCGGAAAAAGGAAGTTACCCCTATCAGCAATTCCTTGAACAGCAACTGCACTTCCTGGCTGTTCTCTTCCAGGTATCGAATGTAGTCAGGCATGGTCGCGATGCCATGAATCGCCATACGGCGTTCTATTCTCCGCAACAGCGTACTGGGCTTGTAAAGAGAAAAGTCGTGCCGGGTATTCTGTTGTAGTATCCCGATAATCGCATCGATGGGCTCCAGCGACCTGGCCGGGGGCTTACTCTCGTCCGGTTCGGTAACGTGGGTATTGTAAGACAGTATCCGCCCGGGAAGTTCGCTGGCCGGGGCAACGATATCCGCGCAACCGGCAGCGATGGCACTTAGCGGCATGGCATCAAACTCCGCGGAACCCGGTTCCTGTACAACGGCAAGTCCGCCGGTGGCCCTGATGGCCTGCAGGCCCAGTGTGCCGTCAGAACCCATTCCTGAAAGTACAACAGCAATGGCCCGTTCGCTCCGGGCGCTGGCCAGTGAGGAAAACAACACGTTGATCGGTAAGCGCATCCCCCTTGGCTCACGGGGCTGCTGCAGTTTCAGCAGATTATCCGTCACCGTTAGCTCAGCGTTGGAAGGGATAACATAAACGGTATTGGGCTGGATGTGCTGGTCTTGCCGGGCTTCCTGAACCGGCATGTCGGTAAACCGTTGCAGCAGTTCCGGCAACAGGGCTTTCTGGGTCGGGTCCAGATGCTGAACAACGATAAACGCCATCCCGGTATCCGCTGGCGTGTGGCGGAAAAAGTCCTCAAGTGCTGCAAGGCCGCCAGCGGATGCTCCGATACCTACAATACGCATCAGGTCAGGGCGGAGTCAGTGTCAGGCACCGGACAAGGGGAAACCACCATCAAGACGTTATCTCCGGACGGGCTCAGGCTGGCCCTGATCGACAGATGGAGTTCCGGTTGTCCGGCAAGTTGCGCGGTGCAGGTTCCGGTTGAACCCGGGACCTTGAGCGACTCAATCATATTTGCCACATCGGCACGCCCCGGGGATGCCAGGTACTGGGTCAGTGTTTGCTCTTCCGAATGTTCCGGCGCAAAACCCAACAGACTGCACGCGGCCGCGTTACTTTCAACAACCCGGCCATTGCGGGATACCACCAGGTAGGCCATCGGGGCGAGCTTGTAAAGCGTCTGATAATGGGCCAGTTCCTCGGTCAGTTCGGATTCGCTGGCCTGGATCTGTTCAAGCAGAATATCAAGTTCTACCTGGTGGGTCTGCAGCTCGTGAAGGAGCTTCAACGCATCGGCGGCAAAATCAGGGTTGCTGGCCCGTCGGTACAGAAGTTCCAGGGCCTCAACCCCCAGAGCTCCACCCCCGATTCTGGATGCAGCAGCAGCCCCATCGCTGATCAGCGCTTCGGCGTAATCGCGCAGGTGGGCCCGGTTCTCGGCCCAGGACATCTCCTCGATGGTTGTCATTAGTGGCTCCTTGTTAAGGCTTTTCAGCCGTTACTGCTATTCATACTACTCCGCACAACAGGCTTTAGACAGTGGCGGTAACATAAACATCAGATTCAGCGCCCTGTGTGCGTTAGCGTACCGAAACACTGGCGCCAAATTGTTAAATTCAGTGAAATAAGGAGAGTCTGCGAGCGCAATCGATTCGCAAGTATCTGGCCCCCAAAGGGGGTACCTGATAGCTCCGGATTAACCGGGAGCATCGCTATGAAGATCTTTCACTTCCCAGGCCGACGAATGCCACTGATTTTCGGCCTCGCACTGGTATCACTACTGGTGGCCTGTGCTTCGGCACCCTTACCCCCTGAAGAGTCTTTGAATGCCGCAAACGACGCGATCGAAAGTGCCGAGCAGGCAGACGCAAGGCAATACGCCCCTGCGGAGCTGGAAGAAGCCCGCGCAATGCTCGTCATGGCGGAGAAAGCCGTGGCCGAAGAAGCCATGACCGAGGCTGACCAACTGGCGCAGCAGGCGCGGGTGGCCGCTGAACTGGCCATTGCAAGAACACAGGCCGCCAAGGCAACGGAAATCAATCGCCAGTTCGAGCGCGATGCCGATGCCCTGGATGTGGAAATGGGGCGGCAGGGAGAGCAGAAATGAATACCATATCGTTACTGAAAAAACCGTTTGGCGGCAAAGCCGGCGCTACGATCGTATTGTCCTCGTTATTGCTGACTGCGTGCGCCATGGCGCCCGAAACCCCACCCGCTGCACTGGATGTACGTGAAAAGCTGACGGAACTGCAGCGTAATCCCGACATGGCCAATAACGCTCGCACCGAGCTTCGCGATGCAGAAGCCGCTGTCGAACTGGCTGAACAGCCGGTTGACAAAGACGAAGCCGAGCTAGCTGACCACCGCGTTTACATGGCGGACCGCATGGTGGAAATCGCCAGGGCAAAAGCCACCACCCGCAAGGCAGAAGCAGACCGGCAGCTCCTGGCTGAGCAGCGGGATGCCGCCAGGCTTGCTGCCCGCACGCTTGAGGCAGACAGCGCCCGTGCAGATGCGGAAAGCGCACGCAGCTCCGAGTCTGCGGCGGCGGCCATGTCAGAAAAAGCCGCCGAGGAAATGCAGAGACAGATTGACGAGCTTGAGGCCGAAGCCACCGAGCGTGGCCTCGTGCTGACTCTGGGAGACGTATTGTTTGCCACTGGCAGCGCCGAGCTTCAGGGCGGCTCCAACCGCAACCTGGAAAAGCTCGTGGACTTTCTCAATGAATACCCGGACAGGAATGTTCTGATTGAAGGCCACACGGATAACGTTGGCAGCGCACAGTTCAACCAGACGCTTTCAAGGCAACGAGCCGAGTCGGTGCGCCGTTATCTGATTGACCATGGCGTGCAGAGCCGCCGGCTGGATGTATCCGGGCTGGGCTTTGATCGCCCGGTTGCCAGCAATGACTCTGCAACCGGACGTCAACAGAACCGCCGCGTCGAAGTCATTATCGAGAACTAGGGATCACAGCCATGTTGGGATCATCCAGGACAATACCTTTTGTGCCTGTTGCGGCTCGAAAAAGCGGCAACGGCGTGAACAGCGCTGGTTGCAATGGTGAATCGCAGAACACGAAACTCACGGCCACCAACAGAAAAGAGACTTCCTGCGTGGACAACCAGTGGGCGGATGCAATACTCGATTTTGTTGGCGATGCCGTACTGGGTACGGATACCCAGGCAACGATCACCTACATGAACCGCGCGGCGGAAAAGCTGACCGGATTCAGCCGCAAGGAGGCGATCGGCCGGCCTCTGGACGAGATATTCCGGGTCATTGACGTGGCTACCCGGGTAACCAGGGCCAATCTCGCGCACCATGTTATGGACAGTGGCCTGGCGGTTGATTTGCATAACAGCTCTTTGCTCAGAACACGCGACGGTAGTGAGCTGGCCATCGAAGATGCAGCCACTCCACTCTACAACGCGAACGGCGAGGTAATTGGCGCGCTGATCAAGTTTCATGATTCCCGCTATTCCGCCGAAACAACCGCCAGAATGGCGTATCTGGCGCAACATGATTCGCTCACGGGCCTACTTAACCGCTACGCCTTCGCAGAGCGCTTCGAGCAGGCAGCAGCACTGGCCCGCAGGCACGGCAAGAAAATGGTGATGTTGTTCATCGATCTGGACAATTTCAAGGAAGTGAATGACACCCTGGGCCACAGCGTCGGCGACGAGATCCTGAAAGCGCTGGGGCAAAGGCTGCTGGGCTGTGTGCGTGCCACGGATCACGTGTGCCGGCATGGCGGCGATGAATTTGTCGTGCTGTTAAGCGACCTGACAGAACATGAACAGGCTTTTGCCGTGGTCGACAAGGTACGAGAAGCCGCGGCCGACCTGTTGCGGGTTGGTGGTTATAAGCCCTCAGTCAAACTCAGCGTCGGTATAAGCCTGTTCCCCAACGATGGCGAAACACTGGAGGCATTGCTGCCCCACGCGGACGCTGCCATGTATCGGGTCAAGACATCGCGCAAACAGCGCAGGAACAAATTACGGGATGCCCCGATACCGAATCACGGACGAACCGCCTGAAGGTTTGCACTTGTGGCTTCCAGACGGTCTGTTTCACGTTTAACTACGGCGTAACATTCGCAGCTCAACGACTCCATTTTCGCACGGTCGATCACCGTGATATGTCCGCGCTGGTAAGTGATAATTCCCTTTTTCTGGAGTTTGCCCGCCGCTTCAGTCACGCCCTCACGGCGCACGCCGAGCATGTTGGCGATCAGTTCCTGGGTCATATTCAGTGTATTGCTTTCCAGGCGATCGAGGGACAGCAGCAACCAGCGGCACAGTTGCTGGTCGATGGAGTGGTGGCGGTTGCACACAGCCGTCTGGGACATCTGGGTGATAAGTGCCTGGGTAAAACGCAACGTGAGAACGCGAACTTCCGAATAATCGTTGAATTCCTGTTTCAGTTCGGCAGCGGGCATTCTATAGGCATGCCCATGGCTCTGCACAATCAACCGGTTCGGCGTGCTTTCACCACCCATCACAACGGCAACGCCGGCCATGCCCTCTCTTCCCACTACTGAAATCTCGGCAGAAGCACCGTTCATCATTACGTACAGCAGGGAAATAATGCAGTCCACCGGAAAGTAGACATAGTCTATGGTCTGGCCAGACTCATAGATAACGTCACCAAGCGACATTTCTACTGGCTTCAGTTTCGGAAATATTCGCTGCCGGGCATCTTCCGACAGTGCTGCAAGCAGCCTGTTGTGCAGTGGTCCAGGTGTATCAGTCATTTAAATCTCTTCTGAGATATTGTGGTTAGTGAAAACACTACCTGTTTCGGTGACTGCTTGAACTACCCGGCGTTACCGCTCACTTAACAGTTCCTAATCTAGCATAGAAAACCCATGATAAGGGGACATACCTGTTCCGTTGACGCAACAAGTTGCCTCCAAACCGCCGGATATTTTTACACCTCCCATTTTCCAAAAAATACAGATCATTGATTCTGTGTGCATCTACACCTCTGGCCTGAAATATGCTGCTTCCATACTGAATCCATTACATGGAAGATTCGCTATGAAAAACCTGATGACCGGACTCACCGTTTCACTGCTTTCTACCTCAGCAATGGCAGGAACCGCGGTAGTGGTTCCTGAACCCGGCATGTTGGGCCTGTTCGCAGCCAGCGTGGCCGCCCTCTTTATCGCCCGGAAATTCCGTAAGTAGCAGGGGCTGTGAGAAGACCAAGGGACAATACAGCAGGGACGCTGACCTGACTGCCCCGGATAGAGAGCCATGGCCACCTACCAGATTCTTTATCTGATCTGCATTCCGCTGATTCTCGCGGCAGAGTGTCGTTTCTCCCGAAGGGCGCTTATCCATGATCGCTTTGACCGCTGGTTTAACAACCTGAGCCTGGGGTTTATCAATGAAGCGGTTCTTCTGGCATCTCCGGTTCTGATTCCGGTTCTGCTGCTGCCAGCGTCTTCCTCTTCTTCCCTGCACCCGATCGCCGGAGCGCTGATTGCCTTCCTGATCCTGGATCTGGCCAGCTACTGGCTCCACCGTGCCCATCATCATTTCAGAGCACTCTGGCGCCTGCATCGGATTCACCACTGTGATCTCGAGCTGGATTTTTCCACCACGTTTCGGCATCACCCGGGGGAAGTGATCGTCAGCTTGGTGGTTATCTATATTGTCATGGCGACGCTGTCACTGACGCCATTGCAGGTAATCCCCTATGTGGTCGCTCTGAAAGTAACCCAACTGCTGGCGCACTCGAACATTCGCCTGGATGCCCGCGCAGAATCCCTGATCAACCTTGTTTTCGTCACCCCGGGTTCCCACCAATTCCACCATTCCAGGCTCCAGCCCCAGACGGACTCCAACTTTGGCGAGGTATTGACGATCTGGGACAGAGTGTTTGGCACTTTCACCTGCCCCCGGCGGCACCCGGAACCCGACTCATTCGGTCTTGCGGAGTTTGCCGAGGCGGACGATCAGCGCCTGGGCTCTTTACTCACGCTACCACTGCGCCGGTGATTACCGAAACGTAAACAAAGTACCGGGTTATCGGCTGGCAAATACCCGATAAAGGGTGCATGGTTGCGTGCCGTAATAGTCATCAGGCCCTGACGAAACCACATCAACACTGAGTTAACCATGACCACAGCTACCTGGTTCATATTACTTGGCTCACTGCTGCTGGTAGTGGGCTTTACCGCCTCCTACATCAAAACCGTGCCAGCCACCTCGGCCATTGTGTATCTGTGCATCGGATTCGTGGTCGGGCCAATGGGATTGAACCTGTTTCATTTCAATCCCCTGGAAGAATCCGCGCTACTGGAATTACTGACAGAGATCGCGGTCCTCATCTCACTCTACTGTACCGGTGTAAAAATGCCCGCACCGGTCACGTTCAGGCGCTGGCGCACGCCGCTCAGGCTGGCTGTTGTGTCAATGGCACTGACGGTCGGCCTGGTCACCCTCTTTGGTTACTACTGGCTTGCCCTGCCCCTTGGTGCTGCCGTTTTGCTCGGTGCCGTGGTGGCCCCCACAGACCCCGTGCTGGCCACGGAAGTACAGATTCGGCACGCCGATGACCCGGACCAGCTGCGGTTCGGATTGACCTGCGAGGCGGGAATCAACGATGGCAGTGCCTTTCCCTTTGTGATGCTGGGTCTGGGACTGCTGGGGCTGCACGACCTGGGCGACAGTGGCTGGCGTTGGCTGGCACTGGATGTGGTATGGGCCACAGGTGCTGGCATTGGCATTGGCATTCTGGCGGGCATTGGCGTGGGCTGGCTCGTGCATAAGATGCGCACCACCTATTCCGGCACCGAGTTCATGGAGAGCTTTCTGGGGCTCGGGCTGATCGCGTTCGCCTATGGCATCAGCCTGCTGGTAGACGCCTGGGGTTTCCTGGCGGTCTTCAGCGCTGCCGTGGCCTTGCGGCACACAGAACTGAAGCTGACAGGGCTGAAGCAGAGCTATTCCGACGCTACATCCGGAGAGACAAAGCCGGGTGATCCGCCCCAGCCCATTGCGCACATTCATCAAAGCTCCCTTGTCTTCAATGAACACCTCGAAAAACTGGCCGAGATTGTGCTGGTTCTGCTGATTGGTGGTTCACTGTTCTGGGATTCATGGAGCTGGCGGGCAGTCGGCTTCGCAGCTTTCCTTTTCTTTGTTGCCCGCCCTGTCAGTGTTCATCTGGGCATGTTGGGGAGCGGAACACCCGCTCGCCTGCGTAACATGGCCGGATGGTTTGGTGTTCGGGGTATCGGGTCACTCTATTACCTGATGTACGCCATCCAGCATGGACTGCCGGAAGACATAGCCCTGGAGCTGATTCACCTGACCCTGGTTGTGGTCGCCCTGTCGATCCTGGTACATGGCGTTAGCGTGAAGCCTGCCATTGCCCGGTTCTGGCATGGAAAAAACAGGAATAGCTCGCCGGGGTAGCCATCAGGTTCGACACTGCGCTCCGGCAGCTCCTATACTGAAACTTCACTCAGCTGGATGACTTATTTATGCGCGTATTCGCAAACCCGGTCGGTTCCGGCTCACTCTGGTTTGATAATCTTGCCACCGCTGACGGAACCCCTGTCGCTTATGACCCCCAGGCAAGGGCGTTCCTGCCCATGCCGCCATTCTGCGCCAATCGGGATGTAATTGGCTGCAACTGGATTGCGCCCGAACAAGGTGCTTTCTGTCGTTCCTGTGCCATGACAGCGCTGGCGCCGGATCCGTCCATTCCCAATGCCATTCCTAACTGGGCCAAAACCGAGGCGGCCAAGCGCTGGGCAATTGATAACCTGGGGCGCTGGCACTGGTTCCGGCCGGAAGATCCCGGTGCACGGCCGGTTTTCCACATGCTGGCCGAGGGCCCCACGCCCGTGCCCATGGGCCATGCCCAGGGTGTCGTCACCATCAGTGTGGCCGAGGCGGACCCCGTGTTGCGAACCGCCCGGCGGGAAGCGCTGGAAGAGCCCTACCGGACCATGATTGGCCATATGCGCCACGAGATTTCCCACATGCTGTGGTGGCGGCTCAGCCTGCGCGAGGATTTCATGGACGCCTTCCGGGCCATGTTCGGTGATGAACGGATCAGCTACCCCGGCGCACTGCAGCACCACTACGAGAATGGCCCACCGCAGGACTGGAAGCGGTATTACCTGACCAGCTACGCCTCTGCCCATCCCCATGAAGACTGGGCCGAGACGGCTGCGCACTTGCTGCACCTGACGGACCTGACCGACAGTTTCGTAGCGTCCGGCCTGACCTCGCCGGAAGTCCCGGGCCCCGGCTGGGATCCCTATTCAGAACCCGATGCCCAGCGCCTGATTCACATTGCCGCCTCTATTGCCGTAGGGGTGAACCACGTGAACCGCTCCATGGGGCTGTCGGACCTGTATCCGTTCGTACTCTCCAGCTTCGCGCGCCAGAAGCTTGCCTTTGTGCACGACTGGCTGCGACGGGGTGCCCAGGGCCTTTAAGGGCCTTACAATCCAATACCCGGGCACTGGCGTAACTTTGTGAAATCAGAAAGGAGCCACCTCATGAGCAATCCGGTCATCGCAGACAACAAACCCAGGAAAGTGACACTGAAAAAGGACGAGAAGTACCTGTTCTGCACCTGCGGGCGCTCCGGGGATCAACCCTTCTGTGACGGTTCCCACAAGGGAACCGGTTTCAAGCCCAAAAGCTTCGTGGCGGAGAAAGACGAGGATGCGGTGCTCTGCCAGTGCAAGTATACCGGCAACGCTCCCTACTGTGACGGTACCCACAACCAGTTCGACAAGGACCAGGTCGGCAAGGAGGGCCCTTAGGCCGGCGTGGTTGATTCCTCTGCCTGAGTATCTTTGCTGGCTGCCAGGGTTCGCACGCGTTCGAAATCTTCCTCGGTGAATACACCATTCACCCCGGAGATGGCGGCCAGCTTCATGCCGTGTTTCAGGCCCAGCTTGTAGATTTCCCGCACCTTCTCCCACTCGATATTACGGCCGAGGGTAAAGTTTTCGAACCGCCCTTCCAGCGCCAACACGATGGTCTCCGCCAGACAGGCGTAGGCGATGCCCCTGGGCAGGCCGATGTCCTTCATGCGGACTTCCCCCGGCAGCTGGATTTCTCCGGACTCGATCACCAGAACATCCGGTCGCCGGGCCACGTCTTCGGCTGGAATGTCCAGCGGCCGGGCAACATCTGTGATCACGCAGCCCGGTTTTACCTTCATGATGTCCAGAATGCGCTTGCCCGCACCGGAGGTGGCAGTAACGATCATATCCATCTCCGCCAGATCCCGCTCTGCAGAGCCGGCCACATGCACAATGGCCCCCGGTGTTTCCTGCTCGATGCTTTCTTTCAGCGCCAGCAGTTTGGCAGGCTCTGGCGCGGCCAGATAGATTTCATCCACCGCTTTGGCCAGCAGGCGTGCGCATACAGAGCCAATGGCACCGGTTGCGCCAACCACCATGGCCTTGCCGGCGACTTTCCCGCTGGGGCCGATACTCACCCGCCCTATTTTCTTCATGGCATCATGGGCGGCCCAGAGCGCGCCAGAGGCGCTGTAGCTGTTTCCGGTGGTGATCGGCAACGGTGCCCGCTTCGCCACGGTAATGCCGGCATCCCCCACCACTTTGGTGAAGGCTCCCAGCCCCATCACCTGGGCGCCCATTTTCTTCGCCAGATTCGCGGCCTGCAGCAGCCTCGAATAGGTGAACTCCGGCCCGTGGGCCATGATTTCCCGGGGTGTCCCCCCCACGGTGATCAGCCACCCCTCCACTTCATCGCCGGTGGGCGACCGGATGCCGGAAATCTTTGAATAGATAAACGGCGGCGTATAGGCGATGGCCTTTTCCACCAGGTTCATCACCGCTGGCGGCGACACACTTGCAATCCAGTCCAGCGGTGGGGTCTTGGTGAGGTACTGTTGCGAGAGCGGATGAATCACAAAGGCGAACCGGTTTACCCGGCGATAACCGTTCGGGTACAGAATCCGGGGCTCGATACCAAGGCTCTGGATGACATCCAGGAAGTCATCCGGCCCCAGTTGCTCCGGCGTCCGGGAAAGCGCTGCGCTGATCATCGCTTCCATCACGTTGACACCCACCGGCCGGCCTTCCAGCCAGGGGCTGTAGTCAACCACCATGGCGACACGGCGGGAACGCATCCAGTCGAGTGCGGTTTCGGTTACCCGGGAGGTGATGACTGTTTTGCCATCCAGTTCCTTGTGGGTGAAATGCTCCAGATCGCCGATGGCCGCGACAATAACATGGGCCTCGGAAACCGCATGGTGCAGGGAGCCTTTGACAAGCCCCTCACCCAGCCGGTACAGCGGTGTCCGCAGGATGGTCTCGATGGCTTTTACCGCTGACGGCCTGAACATGATCGGAGCCGTCAGTGAGGTATAGGTTTCCAGCTGCTTCAGTGATGTCAGCATCCTGGGCACACCGAAATCGGTGTATGGGTCGGCGAAGAACAGGTTATCCGTATGCTCGGAAAGGGCTTTGGCTATGCGATATCCGGCCTGGCCGTTCATGAACAGCACCCGGGCGTTATCAAAGAAATGCCCCAGCTCCGATTGCGTATGCCGTACCGCCCACTCCTGAAGAATCGCGCGCAGGCCGGCGCCTGTGGTAACCGGTTTGTCAGGCACACAGGCTTCCAGACGGGCAGTGTCCGGGTGTTCCAGTTGCTCCCGGCCCACTTCGTAGTGATCATGAATCATGCTCAGGCCGATGGCGTCTGCCTGTGAGTGAACCGATTCAAGCGCCGCTTCCGCCCTGGAAAGATCGCCGTCCGTACCTATGCGGATAATGCGGAAGGGCTGCCCCAGGAACTCGGTTTCAAGGTCGTAGTCGTACTCGGTGGATCCCTGGCTGACACTGACAACGGTTTTCATTTTCACCCATTCCCTGTTTACTGTTGTTATCACTCACAGCCTAATTCACAGCATCCGATTTTGCCTTAGCCCAGATCAAATTCCAGAGCGCGAATCACCGTCTACAATGAGATAACAGCGCAAATTCACGCTCAGACCGTTACGGATCAATCAGGAGCTCACTATGACCATTCAGGAAGAACTTGACGCCACAATCCGGGAACTGGTTCAGCCCGGCAAGGGAATACTCGCGGCGGATGAAAGCCACCCAACCATCGCCAAACGGTTCAAGGCGGTTGGTGTTGAATCCAGCGAAGAAAAACGCCGCGAATACCGCAACCTGCTGCTGGACACGGCGGGGCTGGGCGACTTCGTCAGTGGCGTGATTCTCTTTGAAGAAACCCTGGGCCAGAAATCCGACGACGGCAAGCCGCTGCCATCGATTGCCGCCAGCCAGGGTGTCATTCCCGGCATCAAGGTAGACAAGGGCAAGGGCCCGATGGTGAATGCACCGGGTGACGAGATTACCGAAGGCCTGGACGGCCTGGCCCAGCGGCTGGAACAGTACAAGGAGCTGGGGGCACGGTTTGCCAAATGGCGGAACGTTTACCACATCACCGATATGAACCCCAGTCTCGCGGCGATTGAGGCCAATGCCGAGGTGCTGGCCCGGTATGCGGCAATCTGTCAGTCCTGCGGCATTGTGCCGATCGTGGAGCCGGAAGTGCTAATTAACGGCAGCCACACCATTGAGCGCAGCGCCGATGTCAATGAGGCGGTGATTGGCGAAGTGTTCCGGGCCCTGCGACGCCACCGGGTTGAACCGGAAACCATGATTCTCAAGCCAAGCATGGTCACCCCCGGCAATGCCAACGGCCAGAAAGCCAGCCCCGAAGAGGTCGCAGAGCATACCTTGCGGGTATTCCGGCGAGTGGTGCCGGCAGCGGTTCCCGGCATCAATTTCCTGTCCGGCGGCCAGACACCCGAGGAAGCCACCCTCAACCTCAACGCCATCAACAGCGGCGCATCCCAGCCCTGGGTATTGAGCTTTTCATACGGCCGAGCCCTTCAGGAGCCGGCACAGAAAGCCTGGGCCGGCATTTCCTCAAACAAGGCAGCGGCCCAGACAGCCCTGCTGAAAAGGGCAAAACTCAACAGCCTGGCAACCCTGGGGCGCTACTCAGCGGACATGGAGGAAGGCTGACCCCGAGTCAGCCTTCGGATCTAGCACCCTTCGGTGCAACCTGCATCGGCGTCAAAGCTCAAGGTTTTCCCGCTGAGAGGCACATGCACCGGCACTGAAGACAGGCTGACAAACTCTCCGGTGCGCGTATCTTCGCGCACCTTGCCCTTTTCCGTGGCCGCTTCATTGGCATGGGACGCGATCACCGCCTTCGGACGGATCAGGTCATTGATCACATAGGCCGCTTCTTTTGGCCCGGTGGTGAAGGTGTCACCGATATTCATTACGACCAGTTCGGCGCCATAATGCTCGTTCACCACCAGTTTCTGTTCGGCGGTGATGCCGGTATCGCCAGACAGATACACCACCAGCCCGTTGGAGAAAGTCAGCACATAGCCGGTAGGCGGCCCAACACTGGCCCCTACGCCAGCGGCTTTGAGGTGTTCCGCCAGCGGCCCTGTCAGGAATGACGGGGCAACGCCGTTACTGTGAACCGCCGGAACGGTCGTGATCGCCACACCACCCACTTCGCGCTCGCCACCGAAACGCACCAGCAGGGAGTTTGCGGCATCACCACCGTTATCTTTCAGTTTGGCCGCAAAAAATGCCGGCATTTCACTGCCGGTGACGATCTTTGAATTCTTCTTGACGGCAATATCGACTGTGTTGGATTGCGGCAGTGTTGATACTCCGGTGTCCGGGGATGCGCAACTGCCCTGGTTGGTCTCACGAATGCGCTGATCGCCCACGTGGTCACCGTGCATATGAGAGACAAGAATCACATCAATGTCGCCCAGACGGGGGTCCTCCGGCCCGGCAACCGTCCGGCCCGCGTCATACAGAATGCGCGTGCCATTCGGATCTTCAAATACCAGCGCCCGATCGCGGCTGCAGAATTCACCATCGTGGCTGCCAAGCGGCGTGACCTTGACCACATGCTCACTCGCCTTGGCCGGCAAAGCTGCGGCGAGCATCAGGCAGCCAGCTGCCCCCGCAACAGCCAGGGTATTTCGAACAGAACCTGGTGACATGTTGTACCCCCCTTTTTTATCTCGTTTATTGTTGGTCCCTGTACTGATACGAAAGGCAACGCCGTTGGTACCAGTGTAGACCGCAGAGGGAATCGGGGTAAGAAGATAACGTCAGGCAGCGCGGGTTCGTGTTTCGGACACCGGTTTCTCAAGACAGGCCATCATGGGAGCCACCTGGCGGATCTTGCGGGCCTCTGGCCACAGGGCTTCCGCCTCCACAAAGCCCTGGCGCAGGAAATTGAGCCATTGCTTGATACGGCCGGTTACATAGCGGTCTTCCAGCCAGCCCTGTAAAACGGTGGCGTATTCACGAACCAGTGCAACGGCTTCCGGCCAGGTCATATCCGGTACGACCCTGCCCTGCTGGCTGGCTTTGATCTGTCGGGCCAGGTCCGGGCGGGCAATCAGACCGCGGCCGATCATCACATCTTCGCAGCCGGACACGTCGCGGCAACGCCAGTAATCGGCGACGGTCCATATTTCACCGTTGGCAATGATGTGGGTTTTCACCGCTTCCCGGGCCCGGGCAATTTCCTCCCAGTATGCAGGCGGCTTGTATCCATCCACCTTGCTACGGGCGTGGATGACGATTTCCTCCGCGCCGGCGGCTTCCAGTGCCTGGGCACAGGCAACGCCCATGGAGCGATCATCGTACCCCAGACGCATTTTGGCGGTGACCGGCACGTTTGACGGCACCGCCTGACGTACCGAAGCAACTATCCCGTGCATCAGTTCCGGTTCACGCATCAGTACACAACCGCCCTTGTGTTTGTTGACGGTTTTGGCGGGGCAGCCGAAGTTGATGTCCACCCGGGTTGCGCCCAGCTCAGCGGCTTTTACGCCATGACGGGCCATCTGGTCGGGGTCTGACCCCAGCAACTGGACAGCCACGGGTATGCCTGCCCGGGTAAGCGACTGATTATGGAGTTCCGGAGCGTACTTGTAGAACACCCTGGGTGGCAGCATGCCGTGGGTTACGCGAATGAATTCCGTCACGCACCGGTCAATACCACCGACCTGGGTCAGGGTTTCACGGATGGGTGCGTCGACCAGCCCTTCCATAGGGGCGAGGATGATGCGCATGGATGCTCCGGTAACAAGGCTATCTGTGTAGATTGAGGCTGATCAAAAATCAGGCGGGGCGGATTGTAAGTAATTTGGCGGGAAGTTGGTAGACGGGCACCCCGTTACCGGGGTGCCCAGTCGTCGGCAGGTCTTACTTCTTGACGTCGAAACGATCGGCGTTCATGACCTTGGTCCAGGCGGCAACGAAGTCCTTCACGAACTTCTCTTTAGCGTCGTCCTGGGCGTACACCTCGGCATAGGAGCGGAGGATGGAGTTGGAACCGAACACCAGATCAACACGGGTCGCGGTGAACTTGGTGTTGCCGTTCTTGCGATCCACGATGTTGTACGAGTTCTTGCCAGTCGGCTCCCAGGTGTTGGCCATGTCGGTCAGGTTCACGAAAAAGTCGTTGGTCAGCTGACCTACGCGATCCGTGAACACGCCATGCTTGCTGCCACCATGGTTGGTACCAAGTACTCGCATGCCACCCATCAGGACGGTCATTTCCGGCGCTGTCAGTCCCATCAGTTGGGCACGGTCCAGCAGCATTTCTTCGGGCTTGACCACATAGTCCTTCTTCTGCCAGTTGCGGAAGCCATCAGCCAGCGGCTCCAGCGGATCGAAGGACTCGGCGTCGGTCATTTCGTCCGTAGCGTCGCCACGGCCTTTCAGGAACGGCACATGAACCTCATGGCCGGCAGCCTTCGCCGCCATCTCGATGCCCAGGTTGCCACCCAGCACGATAACATCCGCGATGCTGGCACCGGTGTCGGCCGAGATCTTTTCGTAGACCTTCAGCACCTTGGCCAGGCGATCCGGCTCGTTACCTTCCCAGTCCTTCTGGGGCGCCAGGCGAATACGGGCACCGTTGGCACCGCCACGCATGTCTGAACCACGGTAGGTGCGGGCACTGTCCCAGGCGGTGCAGACCAGCTCATTGATGCTCAGGTTGGCCTCAGCAATCTTCTCCTTGACCACCTCTTCAATGTAATTGGTCTCGCCCTGCGGTACGGGATCCTGCCAGATCAGGTCTTCAGCCGGTACGTCCGGACCGATATAGCGGGACTTCGGCCCCATATCGCGGTGGGTCAGCTTGAACCAGGCGCGGGCGAAACAGTCCTTGAAGTACTCCGGATCTGCCATGAACTTCTCGCAGATTGCACGGTACTTCGGGTCCACCTTCATCGCCATGTCCGCATCGGTCATGATCGGATTACGGCGAATCGATGGGTCAGTGGTATCGACCGGTTTGTGCTCTTCCTTGATGTCGATCGGCTCCCACTGCTGGGCGCCTGCAGGGCTCTTCTTCAGTTCCCACTCGTACCCGAACAGGAGATCGAAATAGCCCATGTCGAATTGTGTCGGGTTCGTTGTCCACGCACCCTCGATGCCTGAGGTAACAGCATTGGTGGCCTTGCCATCAAGGTGCGGGTTGCGCCAGCCAAGTCCCTGCTCGTGAACGTCGGCACCTTCGGGCTCTGGACCAAGCGCCTCAGCATCACCGTTACCGTGGGTTTTACCAACGGTGTGACCACCAGCGGTCAGTGCGACAGTTTCTTCGTCATCCATTGCCATACGGGCAAAGGTAACGCGTACCTGTTCAGCGGTCTTCTGCGGATCGGGCACACCATTCACGCCTTCAGGGTTGACGTAAATCAGACCCATCTGGACCGCAGCAAGCGGATTTTCCATGGTGTCGGGTTTATCGAGATTCTCATAACGGCTGTCTGACGGCGCCAGCCATTCCTTTTCCGCACCCCAGTAAATGTCTTTCTCCGGGTGCCAGATGTCCTCGCGGCCATAGGAGAAACCGAAGGTCTTGAAGCCGAAGGATTCGTAAGCAACGTTGCCCGCCAGAATGAACAGATCGCCCCAGCTTACCTTGTTGCCGTACTTTTTCTTCAGCGGCCACAACAGGCGCCGTGCCTTGTCGAGGTTACCGTTATCCGGCCAGGAGTTGATCGGTGCAAATCGCTGGTTTCCGGTGCCCGCACCACCGCGGCCATCTGCCAGCCGATAAGTACCCGCTGCGTGCCAGGCAAGGCGGATCATCAAGCCGCCGTAATGGCCCCAGTCTGCAGGCCACCACTCCTGGCTGTTGGTCATCAGCTCGTGCATGTCCTTTTCAAGGGCTTCGTAATCGAGCTTTTTGACCTCTTCCCGATAGTCAAAATCCTCACCAAGCGGATTAGTCTTTCGGTCGTGCTGGTGCAGGATGTCCAGGTTTAGATTCTCAGGCCACCAATTGGCACTTACGTCGGCCTTTTCCTGGGTGTTCGAGCCATGCATTACAGGACACTTACCACCCTGGCTGTTGTTATCGGTCATTCCTCTCTCCTCATTCGGTTTGGCAAAAACGCACTACTTTGAGTCGGGCAACACTAACTATAGGACAGAAAAAGCGCTCTGCTCTGAGTATTTCTTATGTCCCGAATAGTGATTGCCTATCGGATCTACCGCGGGCGTTTCGAGCACAATAGATCTGACATGGATATGCTCCTGCCCAACGAGAACGGTTATACGTTAACGCGCAAAGGAAAGCTTAATACAATTAATTAAAAATAAATTTCTGAAAGCTTTTATCAATAGATAGAGCAGTGCGAAAGGTCAGAGCCTTTCGATAGACACGAACTTTCCGGCGTCATCGAACAGAATACGGAAGCTGCCGCGAATGCCGTCCTTGAGGTAAAAGCGGGAGAGGATACGGGCCGGGAAGCGGACAGAGCGCCCGTCCCGGGCCGTGGTTCGGACATCAGTGGCAACGCCCTGATAGAGCTTTATCCACTCATCAGGGCTGATCTCGACGTCCACAATGATTTGCTGCATGAAAACTTGATCGCAGGTTGCATTAACGTAGGTCGGATTAGCGAAGCGTAATCCAACAACCGAAGCCCGAGATGTACGCCAGTTTTGTCGGATTACGCTTCGCTAATCCGACCTACATCCGACCTGCGTGATCAGGCCTTAGTTGGCCAGTTCAAGCAGCAGCCGGTTCAGGCGGCTGACGTACGCGCCCGGATCCTGCAGCTGCTCGCCGCTGGCCAGTGTGGCCTGGTCCAGCAGGACTGCGGACAGCTCCTTGAAGCGGTCTTCGCCCTGCTCTTTCTCCAGGCGCTGGACCAGCGGATGATCCACATTGATTTCAAAGATCGGCTTGCTGTCCGGAACCTTCTGGCCAGCGGCTTCCATGATCTTCTTCATCTGGGCACCCATGTCGAAGTCGCCCACCACCAGACAGGCTGGTGAATCAGTCAGGCGATTGGTAACCCGTACCTCCTGAACCCGGTCTTCCAGAGCGGTCTTGATACGCTCCAACAGATCCTTGTGCTCCTCGGCCGCTTCTTCCTTGTGCTTCTTGTCTTCCTCGGTTTCCACATCGCCCAGGTCCAGATCACCCCGGGCAACGTCCTGGAACTGCTTGCCGTCGTACTCGTTCAGGTAGCCCATCATCCACTCGTCTATGCGATCCGAGAGGATCAGCACCTCAACGCCCTTCTTGCGGAATACTTCCAGGTGCGGGCTGCTCTTGGCGGCCATGAATGAGTCTGCAGTGATGTAGTAGATCTTGTTCTGGCCTTCCTTCATGCGGCCGATGTACTCGTCCAGAGACACATTCTGGGTTTTCTCACCGGTATGCGTGGAAGCAAACCGCAGCAGACCGCCAATCTTCTCGCGGTTGCTGAAGTCCTCTGCCGGGCCTTCCTTGAGTACGGTGCCAAATTCGTTCCAGAACTGCTGGTACTTCTCTGGCTCTTTCTTGGCGAGCTTGGAGAGCATGTCCAGAACCCGCTTGGTCACCGCCGTGCGGATGCTGTCCACCGTGCTGTCATTCTGCAGAATCTCACGGGACACGTTCAGCGACAGGTCATTGGAATCAATCACGCCCTTGGTAAAGCGCAGGTACAGGGGCAGGAACTGCTCGGCGTCATCCATGATGAACACGCGCTGCACGTACAGCTTCAGGCCACGGGGGGCTTCCCGGTTGTACAGGTCAAACGGTGCACGGCCGGGAATGTACAGCAGGCTGGTGTAATCCAGCTTGCCTTCCACCTTGTTGTGGGACCAGGTCAGCGGGTCTTCAAAGTCATGGGCGATGTGTTTGTAGAACTCCTTGTATTCGTCATCCTTGATCTCGCTGCGGGACAGTGTCCACAGGGCAGTGGCGTCATTGACGGTCTCATCCTTGCCTTTTTCGCCCTCTTCCTCGGATTCGGACTTCATGACCACGGGGAAGGAAATATGATCGGAGTATTTCTTCACCAGATTGCGCAGGCGGAAGCCGTCGGCAAACTCTTTGGCGTCATCCTTCAGGTGGAGGACAATTTTTGTACCGCGTTCTGGCAGGTCGACATTCTCGATCGTGAACTCACCGTCGCCTTTGGACTCCCAGTGCACACCTTCTTCAGCAGGCGCACCGGCACGGCGGGTAAAGACCTCCACCGAATCGGCCACGATAAAAGAGGAATAGAAGCCCACACCGAACTGACCGATCAGCTTGCTGTCTTTCTTTTCGTCTCCGGAAAGCTGCTTGAGAAACTCGGCGGTGCCGGACCGGGCGATGGTGCCCAGGTTCTGGATTACATCGTCCCGGGTCATGCCGATACCGTTATCAGCGAGAGTGACGGTATTCTTCTCGGCGTCATAGTCCAGGCGTATTTTCAGCTCCGGATCGTTCTCGAACAGGCTGTCGTCTTTGAGGGCAGCGAAACGCAACTTGTCTTCGGCGTCTGAAGCGTTCGAAATCAGCTCACGAAGGAAGATTTCCTTGTTGGAATACAGTGAGTGGATCATCAGGTTAAGCAGCTGCTTGACCTCTGTCTGAAACCCGAGCGTCTCTTTTTGCGATTCAACCGTCATGGCTTGTTTTGTCTCCTGCTTTGTTTAGTTCGGTCTGGTTCGGTGGAGCGGTGCGGGTACGAAGCCCTGTCCAAAACACGCTGTGGATACGTCCCTGTACGCTCCGCTCCGCCATCCATGGCTCCGCAGGGTTTTGGACAGGGCTTCGTACCCACACCGCCCGACTTTTGAGTAAAACCGGTTATGGCACGGATCTGGAGCGAGCAGTTGAGGAAGGATTTACGAAACCGTGCGGAGCCATGGATGGCGGAGCCCGAGCCGCACAGGGACGTCTCGAGGCGTGTTTCGTAAATACTTCCTCAACTGCTTGCCTGCACCAATGCCTGAATAACTGATCTCAGAAATGGGGGTAACAGGCGGTATTTCAACCCCAAAAGGGCGAATTCAGTCCGCCAGCAGGAAGTGGGCCCGGGCCGTGGCGATGGGCTGGGAGCGGGATTTCTGCCAGGCGGTGATCATCACGTTGGCAACGCGATTGCCCTGGCGGGTGAGCTGGCATTCTGCGAAGGTTTCCCGGTTCAGGCCGGCCCGCAGGTAATCCAGGGAAAAATCAACGATACGGGGCATGCGCAGGGTCTCCTGGGACATCATCAGGTAGATAACCGCCGACAGCTCCATAAACCCACCGATCACACCACCATGAATCGCAGGCAGAATCGGGTTGCCCAGGTTCTCTTCCTTCTTCGGCAGACGGAAGATCAGGTCGTCGCCAAACCGTTCGCATTCCAGGCCGATGAAGCGGGCGTAAGGGATGCTTTCCAGCATGCGGGAGAAATCACCGGTTTCCTGGGTGTAACGGAGGATTTCCGGATTGGTCATTCTTCGCCTCCGGTAATCAGGTCACGGAAGGATTTGGGCGTTGCCTCCTTGCCGATGCGCATGAAAGTACCCACACAATTGGCGATGGTCTCGCCCGGCTCCTGAAACGCCTCACAACGGGTGAAGATAATATTGCGGGTAATCCTGTAGGTTTCGGCCCGGGCATACACCGGCTTGTGAGGCTCGGCCGGGCGCATGTAGTCCACCCGCAGGTCCAGCGTCGGGCACAGCTCGAAATCCTCCAGTGCACACATGATGACCGAGCCGGAAGCGGTATCCATCAGTGTGGTGATGGCGCCACCGTGAATCACGCCGGTATCCGGGTTGCCGATTATCCGATCGCTGTACGGAAGGCACAGGGTAAGCTGTTCCTCTTTCGCCGATGTGACGGTCAGGCCCAGCTCGCGGCCCTGGTTAAGGGTTCCGATGAACCGGCGAACCCGGTCCTTTCGTATGGAATTTTTCATAAAGTCTGGCTCGTCAGATCACGTACGAGTGGGAGGAGTTCCGGGTGTCAATGGCTGAACAGAGGAGTAAACAGGGGGCAATGATAACGCAACAGTGCCAGGGCCTCCATACGGGTGGCAACGCACTGAAGTAACGCAGCCTGCCGGGTGGGTATGCTATAAAGGTACCATTGACTGACAGGGCGATTTTAACCATCCGAAGGACTCGCCAGGGGACACAGACCAAGGAGCACTATCCGTGAACATCTCTGCTGGATTTCGATACCTCACCATCGTGATCATGCTGGCCATCCTTTCCGGATGCGCTGTAAACCCGGTTACCGGCAAAAAGCAGTTGTCGCTGATTCCCGAAAGCCAGGAACTGTCCATCGGCAGTGAGCAGTACAAGCCCACCCAGCAAACCCAGGGCGGCCGTTTCTACCTGGACCCGGATCTGAACCGATACGTTGAGGAAGTGGGCCAGAAGCTGGCGAAAGTCAGCGACCGCCCGGACCTTCCCTACGAATTTGTGGTGTTGAACAGCAGTGTGCCCAATGCCTGGGCACTGCCGGGCGGCAAGATCGCAATCAATCGTGGCCTGCTGACAGAATTTGATGATGAAGCCCAGCTGGCCTCCGTGCTCGGGCACGAAATCGTCCATGCGGCTGCAAGGCATAGCGTTCAGCGCATGCAACAGGGAATGCTGATCAGCGCCGGCGTGGCCGGGCTGGGCTTTGCGCTTTCAGATAATGAATGGGCAGGCCTGATCATGGGGGGCGCAGCCATGGGTGCCCAGCTTGCCCTTGCACAGTACAGCCAGGGTGATGAGCTTGAGTCAGATCATTTCGGCATACGATACATGAAGGAAGCCGGCTATGATCCTCAGGCGGCCGTGGAACTTCAGGAGCTCTTTGTGAAGCTCTCCGAAGGCCGCGAAACCAGCTTTATCGAGGGCATGTTTGCCACTCACCCACCTTCACAGAAACGTGTTAACGAAAACCAGAAACTCGTTGACGACATTGGCGCCGGGGGCTTCCGCGGGCGCGAGGAATACCAGAAGAAAACCGAATTCCTGCGCAGCCGGCAACCTGCCTACGACGCCCATGACGAAGCCATGAAACTGGCGAGCGACGACAAGTTCGATGAGGCCATTGCAAAAATCAACGAGGCCATCAAGATCGAGCCGGAAGAAGCTGCGTTCTATTCCCTGCGTGGCCAGATATACAAGGCACGGGACGAGCCGGAAAAAGCCGAGGCCGACTTCGACAAGGCCACCTCCCTTTACCCGGAAATGTTCACCTACCAGTTGCACAGCGGCCTCAATGCCCTGGCGCTTAACAAACTGGACAAGGCAAAAGAGCGCCTGAACAAAGCCAACGAAACCGTCCCGACCTCCATTGCCTATCTGCGCCTCGGTGATATTTCGGTCAAGCAGAATCGCCGGGACGACGCCATCCAGTATTACAGCACCGCAGCGAAGGCTGAAGGTGATATCGCCGAGGAAGCAAAACAGAAACTGGCCCGGCTGACGGAGAATTAACGTCATCGTCCGCATTGACTTTTAGAGCAATAACTCTAAAAATCGAGGTATCGAAACAACAACCGGACGATTGCCATGCTCGCGAAACGTATCCAGCCGATGGTCTTTCAGGCCCGCCGGCTTTATGTAGAGCTTATGTTCCAAGTCATGGGGCGTGCGCTTCAGGCTGTCAGCGAAATAGATGCCTCTGTACAGAAGGAAGCCCGGGCCCTGCCCGAGGGCTTCCTGTTTGAAATGATGGTGATGCCGGATGGCTCACGGCTGATCGTTGAGCACACCGGCGACGGCCGTTTTCATTACCACGGTGATTCAGCCCCCCGCCCGGTGGACCTGTCCATCCAGTTCAAACATATCGCCCACGCCTTCCTGGTGCTGTCGTTCCAGGAGAAGACATCCGTCGCCTTTGCCAACGACCGCATGCTGGTGGACGGGGATATCAGTTACGCCATCCGCATGACCCGGATTCTGAACCGGCTGGAAACCTTTATCCTGCCCAGGCTGGTGGCGGAAAGGGCCGTAAAGGAATACCCCTCGAACCTGCACCTGCCCGAAAAACTTCTCAGTGCAGCTCGTATTTACCTCAAGGTAGCAACCAATTTCGTCGAGACGGTGAGAGCATAATGACCAATCAATACTATGAGTTTTTCTGCCCGGTTAAGGTGATTGCCGGCAAAGCGGCTCTGGAGCACATTCCCTATGAGCTGACCGGCCTGGGTGCGAAACGCCCGATGATTGTCACGGACAAAGGCGTTCGTGCCGCCGGCCTCCTGGACCCGGTACTTGCTGCCTGCGAAGAGAGTGGGCTGGAAATCATCAGTATCTACGACGATGTGCCACCGGACTCCTCCACCGGGGTGGTGAAAGACATCGCCGGCATCTATCGCCGGGAAAAGTGCGATTCCCTGATTGCAGTAGGCGGCGGCTCCGCCATTGATACCGCCAAGGCCGTGAACATTCTGGTCTCTGAAGGCGGTGACGACATTGCAAAGTACAGTGGCGCGGGCGTTATCAAACACCCGTTGAAGCCATTTCTGGTGGTTCCCACAACCGCGGGTACCGGGTCAGAGGTCACCTCTGTGGCGGTTATTACAGATACCGCCAAGTCAGTGAAGCTGCCGTTCACGTCGTCATTCCTGTTGCCCAATGCGGCAGTCATTGACCCGCGGATGACGCTGACGTTGCCGCCGCACATCACCGCGGCAACCGCAATGGATGCCATGACCCATGCCACCGAAGCCTTTACCTGCATGGCCAAGAACCCGCTCAGTGATGCCTATGCAACGGCGGCAATCAAGAAAATCAGTAAATCGCTGCTTAAGGTGATGGATAACCCGAAGGACCGGGACAACCGGCTGGAACTGGCCCAGGCTTCCACCATGGCCGGCATTGCCTTTTCCAATTCCATGGTCGGCCTGGTTCATGCGCTGGGCCATGCCACCGGTGCTATCTGTCACCTGCCCCATGGCCTGTGTATGAGCCTGTACCTGCCCTATGTGCTGGAGTACAACCTGGAAACCATCCGTGAACCCCTGGGGGAGCTCCTGCTGTATCTGGAAGGCCCGGAAGTGTATTCCAGCACGCCGGCCAGCCGCCGTGCCGAAGCGAGCATTTCCGCACTCCGCAAGCTGCGGGATGAGCTCTACAAACGCTGCAAGCTTCCCCGAACCCTGAAGGAGACCGGCAGCGTAGAGGAACACCAACTGGATACCATTGCCGAACTGGCCATGGATGACGGCTCCATGATGTTCAATCCGAAAGAAGTCACACTTGAGGATGCCCGGGCCGTTCTGAAAACAGCCTGGGCCTGAGCCTACCGCCCCGGCAGCCGGATAACACCGGTTGCCGGGGCTTTGCGGGCTCCGGCTTTTGCAAAGGTTGACGAAAACATTCTATTGAAATCATTGAAATCAATAATGGAAAAAGTGACAATTCCTTCTCACTGGCAGGGATGTAGCCGGGTCAGATCTTTTGATGAAATCAGGGCCTTGCATCTATGCACAATGCATCCTCCAGCCGGCGCCTGCCGGTAGCCATTGCCTCGCTTACCTTTCTGTTCGCTTTCGGGTCTGGCACAGACACACTCGCTACCGAGGATACCGCCCCCGGTGAGAGTGAACGTGTTATCCGGTTTAATGTTTCCCCCAATGGCTACCCACCCTACCTGATCAGCGAGAACGGCAGGCAATCCGGCATCATGTGGGATGTGGTCACAAAGATTGCCAGCAGGCTGGATTACCGGGTGGTACCCGAAAAGATACCCCGCAAACGTGTGGACCAGATGCTTGCGGAGGGTTACATCGACGCCACCACCCGGGCAAAGGAATGGACAGACAACCCGGATGACTATGCCTTTACCGACCCCGTGGTGGATATCGAGGAGGTACTGTTCGTACCCAAAGACTCGGACCTGGAATTTGAAACACCCGAAGACCTGTTTTCACATACACTGGTGACCCACCTGGGCTACCACTACCCGGCCCTGCAGCCCCATTTCGAATCCGGCAAGATCCGGCGCTTTGATGTGTCCCGCGATAAAGACATGTTCGACTATGTGCTCCATGGCGACGACATGGATGCCGCCGTTGCTGACCGCCTTGTTGGCCGGTGGATTCTGATGAAAGAAAACATGCAGACAGAGTTTCGCAGCACCCCTGAAACCCTGAGCGAATACGGCTTCCGGGTGATGCTCAGAAAGGACTGGGAAGACTTTGCCGAAGACTTCAACCATGAGCTTGAAACGATGCGGGAGAGCGGCGAGCTGGACGAAATCCTGTCGAACTACCGCTAACTCCCGCATGGCTCCGCCGCCCTGCCTCTATTCCAGCCGCCTGAGCAACAACATGGGTGACACGCTCAATACCGGCTTCAGCTGCCAGCGTCCGAACAGCGCCAGCACCAGGGCACTGAGCAGCGGAATAGGCAGAATGGCCTGCCAGTGCCAGCGGAACTCCCCCTCAAACATCCTGAACTGCAACGCCCATACAGCGCCCTCTGCCGCTGCAACCCCGAGAATTCCGGCAAAGAAGCCCAGCAAGGCAAACTCCAGCATGGTGCTTCTCACCAGCAGCGACTGCCTGCCCCCAAGGGTTCGTAACAACGCCCCCTCCCGTTGACGATCCTGCATGGTTGCGCTGACCACCGCCGCCATGACCACCAGGGCAGCTGCAAGAATCAGCGCCAGTATCGCTTCGATGGCCTGGGTCACCTGACGCACAATTTCCTGAATGCGTTCAATCACGTGGTCAATTTCCAGCACCGAGACCGTGGGAAATCTGCGGGAGAATTCGTTGAGCTCCCCTTTCATACCCGAAGGCAGGAAGAACGCCGTAATCCAGGTTGCGGGCATGTCCTCCAGCCCGCCACCTGGTGGAAAGGCCATGTAGAAGTTGGGCTTCATGCTGTCCCACTGCACAGTGCGGATACTGGTTACGGTTTCCGTCACCGTATCCGAACCAATGGTAAAGCCAAGTTCGTCACCCACTTTGACCCCGAGTTTGCCGGCCAGCTCCGCCTCAATGGATACACCGTCTTTCTGGCCGTCTGCGAACCACTCTCCCGCCACAATCTTATTGTCGTCCGGTAACTGGTCCATCCAGGTCAGGTTAAGCTCCCGGTTCAGGGCACCTACCCGCTCTTCCTTGGTGACGGCTTCCTTGACTGGCTGCCCGTTCAACTCGGTGAGGCGGCCACGGACCATCGGGTACAACTGTTCCAGCGGGTGCCCCCGCTCTGACCAGAATTCATCGACTTCATCCACCGCCTGAGGCGAGATATTGATCAGGAAGTGGTTCGGGGTATCGTCGGGTAACTGTGCCTGCCAGTCGTCCAGCAATGATGTCCTTACCAGAATCAGCGTCGCTGCCAGCATCAGAGTCATGGCAAACACGGCTATCTGGGACAGACTTGCCCGGCGATGTCGGTACAGCCCCACAAGTGCCAGCCTCCAGGCATTACCTCCGCCACTGATCCTGCGCAGGGTACTGACCAGCAACCAGCCCAGCAGGGCGAGTGTGCCCAGCAGCAATGCCAGCCCGCCCAGCAGTGACAGCACCAGTGAAACTTCACGGGCGTACATCCACACCAGGCCAAACACTGCCACCACAGCAATGACGAGGTCCGGAATGGCTTCACGGCCGGATTCACCCGGCTGACTCCGCAATACCCGCATGGCCGGGACATTCCGCAGCCGGCGTATGGGGGGATAGGCAAAGGCAAACAGAGAGACCAGCGCCGTCAACAGCGCCGGTGCCAGTGCATTGGGATCGAGCTGGTAATCGATCTGCTGCTCCAGCACGTCTCCCAGCACACTGGACAGCAGCCAATACAGAGGCAGGGCCACCAGAAGCCCGCCAACAGCACCAACAACACCCCATAGTGCCAGCCTCCGCAGGTAAAGCCGGCCGATACCTTTGCTGCTGACACCCAGGGTTTTCAGCAGTGCGACGGTGTCTCTCTGGGAAAGCGCATACTGGCGGCTGGCCACGGCAACGGCCACCGCCGCCAGCATGACGGCCAGGCTGCCACCCAGCAACAGGAAGCGTTCGGCCCGCTCAAGGGACTGGGAGAAGGTTTCGCCATCGCGCACACCCTCCCATTCATGACTGGGTTCCAGCCGGGGTTGCAGCCAGCTGTAATAGTTATCGAGAGCGGCTTCTTCGCCAGCAAACAGGTACACATACTCAACACGGCTGCCCTCCTGGATCACACCGGTGGGTTCCACGTCGTCCACGTGCATCATGACCCGTGGAGCCAGTGAAGACATGCGGAAGCCGCCATCCGGTTCGCGCACCAGCAGACCCGAGATGGTCAGCTCGTGATTACCCACTTCCAGGCTGTCGCCGACCTCTAGTTCCAGTAACCGCAGCAGGCGTGGATTCACCCAGACCTCTCCCGGCCCGGGTCCATGGCCGACGGTCTGCCTGGGCGCATCGGCACCCTCCTGGTATTCCACCTGGCCACGCAGCGGGTACTCGTTGTTCACTGCCTTGATGGACACCAGCTGGAAATTATCAGCCCCGTATACCATGGTTGAGAATTCCACCATGCGGGCGGTTTCAAGGCCCCGCTGTTGTGCTTCTTGTAACCAGGCTTCCGGAACCGGGCGGCCGTTTTCCGCTTCCAGTTGCCGGTCTGCGGCGAGAAAGGAACTCGCGGAGGACACCAGCGTGCGTTGCAACTGACTGGCGAACAGCGCAATGGTGGCAACCGTGGCAACGGCAATGATCAACGCGGACAGAACAACGCGAACGTCCCTTTCACGCCAGTCGCGCCGGACCGACATCAGTTTCTTCGACGCTGCCATCAGTTCACCGTTTCCTGCTGCTGGGCCGATGAGGGTTCTGTCAGTATGCCGGCTTCAATATTGAACTGCCGGCCACAACGGGCGGCAAGCCGCTCATCGTGGGTGACCATCACCAGAGTGGTGCCCTGTTCCCGGTTCAGGGTCATCAGCAGGTCTGACACATCGGCGCCGGTGCGGTTGTCCAGGTTGCCGGTGGGTTCATCGGCAAACAGGATGGCCGGTTCCGAGGCGAAGGCCCTGGCGATGGCAACACGCTGCTGCTCGCCGCCGGAAAGCTGCCTGGGCGTGTGGTAAAGCCGCTCACCAAGGCCGACCCGTTCAAGCAGTTCCCGGGCCTTTGCTGCCGGGCTGTCAAAACCGCCAAGTTCCAGGGGCAACATCACGTTTTCAAGCGCCGTCAGTGCGGGCAATAACTGGAACGACTGGAATACAAAGCCGACCCGGCGGGAACGGAGCTTGGCCCGTTCATCCTCACTGAGCTGACTGATCACGGAGCCATCCAGTTCAACAGTGCCCTCCGAGGGTGTGTCCAGCCCCGCCAGGAGCCCCAGCAAGGTGGTCTTCCCGGAACCGGAGCGCCCGACAATCGCCACGGATTCACCGCGGTTGATTTCCAGACTGACCCCCTGCAAGATCGTCAACGTATCAGTTTCCAGGCTTACCTTGTGCGTCAGGTTACTGACCTTCAGCATGGGGCGCCGGCTTTCAGGTTTGTGATCACTTAAGTCGCTCACTGGCTCTCCGCAACGGTTGTATTTGGAACAGGTCCTTCATGAATACGGTACTTTTACGCCTGAGATCAATAGTTTTCCTCGCTTTAATTTGTGTCTGTGCGCAAGCGCAGGCCAGCCAGAACACCCTGATGATATTCGGTGACAGCCTCAGCGCCGCCTATGGCGTGCAGACCGAGGAGGCCTGGGTAGCGCTGCTGGAGGAGCGCCTCGAAGAGGAAGGCCTTGATCAGTGGCAGGTGGTCAACGCCAGCATCAGCGGAGAAACCACCGACGGCGGCCTGCGGCGCTTGCCGCGACTGCTGGACAAGAACCAGCCTGATATCGTTATTCTCGAACTTGGTGGCAACGACGGACTGCGTGGCTTCCCGCCCGATGTCATCCGCCAGAACCTGGCCAGCATGATTGAACAGGTCAATGACGCCGGTGCCCGAGCCCTGCTCGTGGGCATGCAGATTCCTCCCAATTATGGCCAGCGCTATACCCGCGCCTTTGCCGACATCTATCCCGAGTTGGCCGAGGAACAGGAAACCGAACTTCTGCCCTTTTTCCTGGATGGCATCTACGACCAGGAGGGCATGATGCAGGATGATGATATCCATCCCACCGCCGAGGCCCAGGGCCGGCTGCTGGACAACGTGTGGCCGGTACTGGAACCCATGCTGCGCCAATAAACCATTGCTGTCAGGTGAGAATTGCACCGGCATGGGCGACAGCCCGGCGTTCCGACCAGTAATAACCATCCCGGGCATGTTCCACAAAGCCCACGTGCCCGCCCCAGCGGGGAGACTCCAGACGGACATGGGCCCCGAGTTCCGAACGGGATTCGGGAAAACACTGTCGGGACAGGAACGGATCGTCGCCGGCATTGACGATCAGCGACGGCACCCGGATGTCTTTTAGTCTCCACAACGCCGAGCAGTTCGCCCAGTAATCCCTGGCATCCCGGAAACCGTGTAAAGGAGCGGTGTAGCGATCGTCAAACTCATGAAAGCTTCGAATCGACTCAAAGCCTTCGGTAGTGATGAGATCCGGAAATCGCCGGGATTTCTCTTCCATTTTTACACGCAGGTCCCGCAGAAAACGCTGCATGTATATGCGACGGCTGGGCAAAGCCAGGGTATCGGCACTGCCAGCGAGGTCACAGGGCACGGAATAGGTGATGGCACCGCAGATGCGGCTGTCCACACGTTCTGACTGCTGGCCCAGATACAGCAGGGTCAGGTTGCCCCCCATGCTGAAGCCAGAGAGGAAGGCCGTGTTGTATCCCTTGCTCAGGCCATGCCGGACGACCTGATCCAGGTCACCGGTTGCCCCGCTGTGGTAAAAGCGGGGCTGATGGTTCATCACACCGCCACAGGAGCGGAAATTCCAGGCCAGTACATCCCATCCTTCATTCAGCAGGGCGCGGGCCAGACCCAGCATATAGGGCCGACGGCTGTGGCCCTCCAGGCCATGGGACAACACCGCCAGGCGATCACTGCCCTGGCGATACCAGTCAAGGTGTAACTCGTCATCATCATCGGTGGGCAACACCTCACGCTCCGGCTCGGCAAGGGCCACCTTGCGAAACAGTGTCGGCCATATCGATTGAATGTGGCCATTGCGCAGCCAGGGCGGTGGTCTGTAATCCGAATGCTGGTAGTGCAAGATTTAACCTTTCAATTCATGGGCTTGACGCCACCCGGGAAAATCCCTATCATGCGCGCCATTCCGACTTTGTTCCCCGATAGCTCAGTTGGTAGAGCAACGGACTGTTAATCCGTTTGTCGCTGGTTCGAGCCCAGCTCGGGGAGCCACTTACAGCACCTCTCCCCGCTGCATGAACGCCTGCAGCACCCTGAACAGAGTTACCCCGTCCCTGGTTCCGGCCAGCTCCCGAATCGAATGCATGCCAAACTGCGGCACACCGATATCCAGCGTTGTCACCCCCAGGTTGCCAGCCGTCAACGGGCCAATGGTGCTGCCACAGCCCATATCGCTGCGCACCACAAACGTCTGGTATGGCAGATCCAGCTCGTCACTGATATGGCGATACAGGGCCGCAGAGCGGCTGTTGGTGGCATAGCGCTGGTTGTGATTGACCTTGATCACCGGCCCCTGATTGAGAACAGGGCCATGGTTTTCGTCATGCTTGTCCATGTAATTGGGGTGGATACCGTGGGCGTTGTCAGCCGAGATCATCATCGATCGGGCAATGGCTCTTGCCCTGCCCGCTCCACACCAGCGGTCCAGAACGGCGGACAGGAACGGGCCCTGAGCACCTTCCGCGGACATACTGCCCACTTCTTCATGATCATTGCACACCAGCAGGGCCGGCTCATCACCGGAAGATTCGATCAGGGCCTGCAGCCCGATATAACAGCTGAGCAGGTTATCCAGCCTGGCCGAGGCAATAAACTCGTCCCGCAACCCCACCAGCGAAGCGGGCTGGGCATCGTAGAAACCCAGTTCGTAGCCCAGGATCTTTCGCACACGAACGCCCGGTTGCTCTTCCGAAAGCTGTTTGGCAAGCAGATCCACAAAACGGGTGGTATCGTCCTCCGGCACCTGCATCAGCACCGGAGGCAGATCCGTCTGGGGATTGACAGTGCGGTTACTGTTGGCCTCCCGGTCCAGATGGATGGCCAGGCTGGGGATATAGGCTACGGCTTTGCGGAAATCGACCAGAGTGTCGTTCACCCGGCCGGACTCATCCACATAGGTAATCCGCCCCGCCAGGGACAGGTCACGGTCAAACCAGGGGTTGAGCAGCACCCCGCCGTAGACTTCCACGCCCAGCTGGAAAAACCCCTTTCGGCGCAGTTCCGGGTTCGGCTTTACCTTCAGGCACGGGCTGTCAGTGTGGGCGCCCACCATACGAATACCCGATTCCGCCACGTTCCGGCGGCCGGTACGGAAGGCGACAATGGATGAGCCGTTGCGAATGGCGTAGTAGCCCTGGCCAGCCTCCAGGTCCCAGTCGTCTTTTTCGTCGAGGGCACGGAAACCGGCCTTGTCCAGACGCTGTTTCATGGTGGCGACCGCGTGCCATGGAGTCGGTGAAGAATTGAGAAATCCAAGCAGTTCGTTGTTAAATTCAGCGTGTTCCATGATGTCCCTGATAAACTGATAATTGCGGCGCCAGTATGGCATGATGGCGCCCGACGTCATATCCGTACCAAACGGCTGCCCTGGTGCAGCCCGGCTAACCGGAGAGTGTACCTTGCCCGCACCGCGTTTTCTCGATATCGAATACTGCCAGACCGACGACGTGCTGTTTCCCGTGGCCATGGCCTGGTCCCTGGAAGACGGCCAGATGAAAACCGTCGTTATTGCCCCGGCCGATGAATGGATCCCCGAAGACGCCGATCTGGGCGATATTGACCTGCTCTATCTGGAAGAACAGGGCGTACCGCTGATAGAACTGGCTCACGAACTCCATCAGGATCTGCCCGACCAGACCGTTTACGTAGACGGCATGGACCCGGATGAAATCCTGGTGGATCTTATTTTCACCGCCGTCAGCATGGATGCCCCCTTCGAAATCGCTGGCGTTGAGGAACTCATCACCACCATGCCCCGGGAAGATCTGGACGACCGCCGCCGCCAGTTGTTGTCAGACGAAGGCCTGGAACCCCAGTTGCCGGAAAACGGCGTTTATGCGCTGCTCCTGATAGCCCGGGAAGAGGGCCTTTTCGACTAACCCCAATTCTATAACTCGCCGAGCAGGGCGAACTGTGACTTGTGTCGACGTAACAAACAGTTACAGAAGGCAGAATCTGTCGGAATCCGACAATGCCAGGAAGCCCGATAACAATGAACACGCTGTTGCGAGATATCCCCACGGCTGCCCTGCTCACAGCGGCCCTGCTGACAACAACAACCGCCACGGCCCAGGACAAACAATCCCGGGAGGGCATGACCTACATCGGGCTTCTGGGCAGCATTCTCAACCACCGCTCCGTGGGCCGAAACACGCTGGAGACAACCAACTCCTCCACCGGCTCGATGGTACTGGGCACCCATATTTCCGATCATTTCCATGTGGAAATCCGCGCTGGTGCAGGCACGACAACCGGTGAAATCGATAAAGAGCTGGAGCTGGACATCGAATACTTCGCCAGCTGGTACATCGGTGGCCATTACCCGATTACCGACTACGCCAACGCTTACGCACAGTTCGGCTTCTCCCATGTACAGGGTGAAGCCCGGCTAACCCCCCTCGGCGAGGCCCGGGAGGCGGATCCTGAAGACCGCTCCCCCTACGCCTCGCTTGCTGACGAGTACCCGGACAGTTCCTTCAGTGTCAGCTGGCTGGTGGGCCTGGATTTCGAGGTGATTGATAGCGGATTCATCGTGCTGGAAGGCGGCAGGCTTTTCGAAGATACCGAAACCGGCGCCAACACCTTCCAGTTCTCAACCGGTATCAGATATGAGTTCTGATATGCCAGCAACGGTGAATCCTGGCATTGCGCTGAAAATCCCGGTCGAGCGTATCGCGGGTTACCTCTTCAATGGCGAACTCTTCCTGCAGGTTCTCATCCAGACGGAACCGCCGGAAGTTTGTCGAGAAAATCAGTAACCCCTCGGACGTCAGCCGCTGCATTGCCTGCCGGATCATCCGCCCGTGATCTTTCTGGATATCCAGCACTCCAGCCATCCTCGCCGAATTGGAGAAGGTGGGCGGGTCCATGAAGATCAGGTCAAACCGCTGGTCGGGGGTTGGCCCCGCTGCCAGCCATTCCAGGCAATCTGCCTGCTCGACCCTGTGATGGGAGGCATCCGCCCCATTCAGCGCCAGATTCTCCTGCGCCCAGTTCACATAGGTTTTTGACATATCCAGGCTCAGTGACCGGGTTGCACCACCCACCACGGCATGAACCGTGGCCGCTCCGGTATAGCAGAACAGATTCAGGAACCGTTTGCCCGCGGCATGCTGCTGAATCCAGTGCCGCACCGGCCGATGGTCAAGAAACAGGCCGGTATCCAGGTAATCCTTCAGGTTCACCTTCAGTACACAGCCATGCTCGTGAACATTGAAAAACTCGCCACTGGCTGCCTGTTTTTCGTACTGGCTGGTGCCGGACTGCCTCTGGCGCTGCTTGCACACCATCGCCTCGCGATCCACGCCGATAGCCTCGGGAATCACCGCCAGCGCCTCTGCCAGCCGTTCCCGGGCGGAGCGTTCATCCACTGACTTGGGGGCTGCATATTCCTGTACGTGTACACGGCCTTCATAGATATCGATGGCAAGGGCGAACTCCGGCATATCCGCGTCATAAAGGCGATAGCTACCAATACCCTGCTTGCGGGCCCACTGGCCTACGGTTTTCAGGTTCTTCTTCAGACGATTGCGCAGCATGGCGGCGCGTTTTTCGTTGGTAATCCTGGGAGTGACTTGGCCGGGCACATCCGGTTCCCGTGGCGTCATGGCACTGACATCGTCCACATTGAACAGCAGCAACTGTGCCGGTAACTTGCCGTTGTACAACCGGTACTGCTTGTAGCTGCGCAGGCCAATGGATTTACCGTATTCAGGCGCGCCGGTGAATATTCCGAGCCGCCAGCCCGGTAACTCGGACTTCACGGCTTCGCCCAGGCTCCTGTAAAGACTACCCAGCTCCTTGCGCTCGCTCAGGCGCTCGCCATAGGGGGGGTTCACCAGCACCAGCCCCCTGGCTGCCCAGTCCTCACCGCGGGAGAATGCGCTTACAGCCCGTTGTTCAACGTTCACGATACTCTCAAGGCCCGCACGCTGGAGATTATTCCTGGCGGTCTGTATCACAGCCCGGTCCTGGTCAAACCCCATGAAGATGGGCACCCGGCCATCGATGCCCTGCCTGCCCTCGTAGGCCCGTTTCTCGGCCTCCTGGCGCAACGCCAGCCACAGGTCCGGCTGGTGGCCCAGCCAGCGCTCAAAACCGAAGCGCTCCCGCTTGCGACCGGGGGCCAGGTCCAGCGCCATCATGGCAGCTTCAATCACCAGGGTGCCGGAACCACACATGGGATCGACAAAGTCACCACCCGCCTTCGCCAGCTCGGGCCACCCGCACCGCATCAATAGGGCTGCCGCCAGGTTTTCCTTCAGTGGCGCCGCCCCCTTTTCCGTGCGGTAGCCCCGCTTGTGCAGGCTGTCACCGCTCAGATCTATGCCCACAGACAAGGTACCGCGATTCAGGCGGGCAGACACGGTGACGTCAGGATTTTTAGCATCCACCGAGGGCCGCTCGCCGCTGGCACTGCGCAAACGGTCGACAATGCCATCCTTGACACGCTGGGCGCCAAACTGAGTGTTGCGAATGGCCTCGTTCTGGCCCACAAAGTTGACGCGAAAGCTGCCGTTGACAGGTATGTGCTGTTGCCACTCCAGGTCCGTGACGCCACCGAGCATCTGATCGCCGGAAGTGGCGTCCACATCCGCAAGGTGAAGGATCACCCGGTTTGCCAGCCTCGACCACAGGCAGGCCCGGTAGCCGCTCTCCAGGGTGCCGTTGGCCCAGACACCTGCCGGTGCGTTCCGGACCGGGTCCATACCGAAGGTACGCAGCTCGTCCTCCAGCAGATACTCCAGGCCCTTTGGGCAGGTTACAAAAAAGTTAAGGTCTGACACGTTCGACTCCTGAGTCGTTTCTGGTGTGGCTAAAGTCGTGGCATAGCGCATTATCCCGGGTTTTACCCGGTTCGTTATGTCACACAACTATAAGAGAAGCTTCATATAGATGAAATAAATAGTGTACAACGGCGGCGGCTTGGTCTTACCTTGTAAGTGACGCGTCGTTCCGGGAGCCCGAAAAAAGGCTCTCTGTTAACAGGATCCTGACTGCTCTGGCCATACCTGACAATAGTGGGTTACCCCGGAAGGGTTGCCCCAGTCTCGGCCACTGCAGATGTGTACACGCTTGTTCTGTTAATCCATCAGTGAGGAACGGCATGAAAAGACAGAAAAGAGATATGTACGCTCGTGCATTCAAACGGGGTTATCTGGCCGGCGTGTCCGGTAAAGCAAAAGACAGCTGCCCGTTGGAACAACCAGAAGTACGCCAGGAATGGCTTAACGGGTGGCGAGAAGGCCGCACAGATCAATGGGAGGGCATGACCGGCGTATCCGGCATCCACAAGCTGGCAAACGTAACGGCATGACGCTGTTTGCCAAAGCCCCGAATCTTTAATCTGATCTTTCAACAACACACAATTTGACGCAGTACTCAGAGCAACCCAAACGGGTCCTCCCGACCCGTATCATGCGATGAAGCGCCACGGGGTAAATTCCCCGCACGGGCCCGCTAAGCGGGCCCACTCTATTTCTGGCCCCACCGTTTTCAGATTGCTTTCACCCCAACCGGCGAATTGCTTCAACCGACTCCCGGATAAGTGCCGGCCCACGATAGATAAAGCCTGTGTATATCTGCACCAGCTTCGCCCCGGCCCGGATCTTTGCCGCCGCGCTGTCACCGTCGGTAATGCCGCCTACCCCGATAATCGGCAAGGATTCACCCAACTCTGCATAAAGCGCCTCGATCACCCGTGTTGAAGGCTCCCGTACCGGTGCACCACTGAGGCCACCCGCCTCTTCTGCATACCGGTGCCCGGCGACAGCATCACGGCTGATGGTGGTATTGGTTGCAATAACGCCATCAAGCCCTGACTCTTTCAGTGCCCCGGCAACGAACCGGATACCCTCGTCGTCCATATCCGGGGCAATTTTTACCGCCAGCGGCACGTAACGGCCATGCTCCTTTTCACAGCGGGCCTGTTCATCCTTGATGGCATGCATGAGGCCTTTCAGCGAATCGCCAAACTGCAGATCCCGCAAACCCGGCGTATTGGGGGACGACACATTCACAGTAATGTAGTCGGCACGGGAGTAGACCGCCGCTATGCCCTTACGGTAATCCGACTCGGATTCCTCGTTGGGTGTTACCTTGTTTTTACCCACATTGATTCCAAGAACACCGGAATAATGCTTTTTATCCACGCGCTCAATCAGGTGTTCAAGACCCTGGTTGTTGAAACCCATCCTGTTAATGAGCGCCTGATGCTCGGGGAGCCGAAACATGCGCGGTCTGGGGTTGCCCGGCTGGGCAAGAGGCGTAACAGTGCCCACCTCGATAAAACCGAAACCCAGCGCGCCCAGCGCATCGAGATGATCGGCATTCTTGTCCAGGCCTGCAGCCAGCCCCACCGGATTGGGAAAATCCAGCCCCATCACCCGCACGGGTAATGGGTCCGGCCGGGACACAAAAGCCTTTAGTAGACCAAGTTTTCCAGCCAGATCCAGGCCAGACAGGGTCAGATTATGGGCGGTTTCCGGTGGCAGTCGGAACAGCAATTCGCGCATAATGCCATACATAGAGGATCTCCCTGTTCGAGAATGACGCGGAGTATACCGGAACTTTTCCACAGCATCGCCCTACACCGCTTATATGACGGCTAAATGTCTGTAGCGTTAAGGTGTTGTGACCTTTTCCACGGAATCTGTGGATAACCCTGTTGAAAATTGCTGGGCAACGCCGTCGAACCCTTGATATCCGCGCCAGCCTACAGATTGATCAATTTTTAACCAGTTTATTTTTATATATATATCAATAGGTTATACTTGTTTTTATCCATGGGAAAGCACAGGGAACACCAGATGTTACTTTAGAGTCTTTCCCCGGCAATGTGCATAAAAATCCAGGCCAGGTGTTGACGAATGGCCTGAAGCACTTGCCGATAACGTCGTTATACTGGCCTTCTCAGCCGCCGGAGCAAAAGAATGAAAGAACACCGGAGCCAATCCGCAAAACAACAGGTAAACCTCTCAGAGGAACGCAGAGCGGCCTCCAGAGTCACCATCATCGGCATGATTCTGGATGCCGTTCTGGGCGTCATCAAGATCATCGGCGGTGCCCTCTTCCATTCCCAGGCCTTGGTAGTCGACGGCATTCACTCGTTCAGCGATGTGATGTCGGATTTTGTGGTATTGGGTGTCATGCGCGTATCCCGACAGGGGCCTGATGCCGACCACCCCTATGGCCATCAGCGTATCGAGACAATGGGCACCATGGTGCTGGGCAGTTTCCTGATTGCGGTCGGTGCGGCACTGGCGTGGGACAATACCCTTCGCCTTATGGGAGAAGGCGCCACGGATCTTCCGGAGTGGCCCGTACTGGTAGCCGCTGCCGTATCCGTAGGCAGCAAGGAATGGATCTACCGCTACACCCGTCACATAGGCATCAGAATTCGCTCGGACCTCATCATTGCCAACGCCTGGCACAGTCGTACCGATGCCTTTTCCTCAGTGATCGTACTCTTCTCCACAATGGGCGCCATGCTCGGCTACATCTGGCTTGATGTGCTGGCCGCCGTGGTTATTTCCGTCATCATTATCCACATTGGCTGGAAGTTTACCTGGGACAGCGTCAAGGAGCTGGTCGACACCGGCCTGTCCCCGGAGGACACAAAGCTGCTCAAGGAAACCGCCTTGGCTATCGATGGCGTGCGGAACGTACACGAGCTCCGCAGCCGCCGCATGGGCCACGACATAATGCTGGACGTGCACCTGGTGGTGCGGCCGGAAATCAGTGTATCGGAAGGGCATCAGATCGGGATGCAGATGGTGTCCGCCATGCGGGAGCAGCTCGACAATATTCTCGACATCAATTTCCATATCGATGCCGAGAATGACGAAGACCACCCCCAGACTTCGGAGCAGTTACCCGGCCGAGAAGAAATCCGCGAGTTATTAAGCCGGCATATTGACAGGCTGCCCCCTGACAGCCGGCTCCGGCTCCACTATCTGCGCAACAAGGTTCACATGGAACTATTTATGGAGATCCCCGAAACCGAACCCCTGCCTGATGCCCGCCGGATCAGCCGGGAGCTGGAGCACTACCCCTGGTTCGGAAGCCTGCGCATCTGGCATGCCCACACGGAACATCACTAACGGCGGCGATTGTCTTCCATGCGGGACAGGAATTCCTGCATGATCAGCGTGTACAACTCGCCTCCCAGGAAGCGGTCTTCCACACCGGCATCAATGCTGGGGTTGTCGTTCACCTCAATCACCGCCACCCGGTTACCGGACTGCTTGATATCCACACCGTATAACCCGTTACCGATCAGCCGGGTGGCGTTCAGGGCCGCCTGAATCACGTTCCTCGGAACCTCGTAGGTAGGCATGGTCTCAAAGCCGCCACTGTCCACTTCGGCACCACCGTGCTGGTAGATCTGCCAGTGTCCCTGAACCATGAAATACTTGCAGGCATAGATGGCACGGCCGCCGAGCACACCAATACGCCAGTCATAGTCGGTGTAAAGGTATTCCTGGGCCAGCACCAGCGCAGACTGCTTGAACAGCTCCTTCAGGCCCGCGCGCAATGTCTTTTCATCCTCTGCCTTGGTAATCCCCCTTGAGAAGGCACCGTCCGGGATCTTGATAACCGCCGGAAAGCCAAGCTCACGGATGACCTGCTCGGCGCTGTCCTTCTGGTCCTTGGAGAGGATCAGGGTTCTGGGGGTCGGGATCTTGTTATTTTTCAGAAGATCCGCCAGATACACTTTGTTCGTGCAACGCAGGATGGACACGGGGTCATCAATCACCACCATCCCCTCGGCTTCAGCCTTACGGGCAAAACGGTAGGTGTGATGGTCGATGGCCGTGGTCTCGCGAATAAACAGGCCGTCGTACTCCGGCAGCCGCATATAATCGCGCCGGTTGATCTGCTCAACGTTGATACCAAGCTTACGGCCGGCCTTCTCGAATTTGCCCAGCGCCTCCTTGTCGCTCGGTGGCATCTCTTCTTCCTCGTTCACCAGCATCGCCAGATCAAAGCGATAGCGGCGACGGGTACGGGGCTTGCGCCAGACCATGCTGCTGAACCGGTCAAACGCCGCGGCAAAATCGTCCTGCTCCTTCCCCTTCAGGTCGGCCGGACAGCCGGGCTTCATGGAAGCGATCTGCCAGGTTTTACGCCGCCGGAACACAACCTCGAGAATCGGGCACGGAAAACGGTCAAACAGCGCCCGTGCAACCGGCTTCAGGTCGGCGTGGGCCGCCTGGCCGAAGTAGGTACGGATGCGCACTTCATGAGTGGCATGGCTGTTGTCTCCGGCAGGCTCGATTTCGGAGGCCGAAGCCTCAAGCCAGTTAATGACGCTGTCATCCAGTTCATCCAGCTGCAGGGAGAACAGCCCCTTGCGGCTGAGATCATTCAGTGTCATGACCGAGGGGACAACATGGTGGCCACGGGCCTCGGCCAGTAACGAGCAATAATAGCCCCGGCTGAGGTAACGGGCACTCTGGCACAGGTTAATAACCCGTACCCGGCTGGAGGCCGGCGCGGTAAACTGAAGATACTGATCAAATGTCAGCACATCTTCGCTGGGGTAATAAGGTGCCCAGTCCCTGGCCCGGTCAACAACAATCAGTAAACGTGACATCAGCGGCGCTCCTCCTTGAAGCGAAGCCGGATAACAGATGAATAACAGGACGACTCCGTAATGGCGACGCCTGCTGAATGTCGCAACCATACGCCGGAAAGCACTGGTCTACAATTAGCAGCAAATGCGTGCTTTTACTCATGTTTGCCTGCTTCCGGCGAGGTCGGCACTCACTCATAATAGCCGCCACCAATGAATCCGGCCAAGCCGCCACTTTTGCGTTATCCAGAGCCTTTAACCATGACAGCACTTCGATTCCGTCACGCCACCAGTGAAGACCTGGATGCTCTGGTAAAACTGGAAAATCGCTGCTTCAGTGAAGACCGGATTTCCCGACGCAGCTTCCGCCGCTTTCTGGACATGCCCCGTGACAGGCTGATTGTTGCGGTGGATGGAGAGGAACTGGTCGGTTACTGCCTGGTGCTGATGAGTGCAGCTACCAGGCTGGCACGAATCTATTCCATTGCCGTGGCACCATCAGAGCGGGGCCGTAACATTGGCGAGCAACTGGTTCGCGAGGCCGAAACCGCCGCGGCCGACGCCGGCCGTATCGTGATGCGCCTGGAAGTTCGGGAAGACAACGCAGCTGCCATCCGCCTGTACCGACGCCTGGGCTATCGCCAGTTCGGCACCTACCGGGACTACTACGAAGACCACGGCACTGCCCTGCGCTTCGAGCGGCGTATCCTCTACTACGCCCCGTCACGGGAATTCCCCGCCGTGCCCTACTACCCCCAGACCACCGAATTCTCCTGCGGCCCGGCCGCCCTGATCATGGCAATGGCCACGCTGGATGAACAGCAGCCCATGACCACCCTGGAAGAACTGAAACTCTGGCGCGAAGCCACCACCATCTTCATGCTCGCCGGCCACGGCGGCTGCGGCCCCCACGGCCTGGCGCTGGCCGCCTGGCACCGGGGTTTCCATGCCAGCGCCTATATCAGCAAGGAAGGGGCTCTGTTCAAGGACACGGTTCGCAATGACGACAAGAAACGGGTACTGGAACTGGTGCACGAGGGTTTCCTGCATGATATCGGCCAGACCGGCATCGAACTCCACCACGACCCGCTGACCCTGGACGGCCTTCAGGCGGCACTCCACGATGGCCGTGTTCCGGTGATCCTGATCAGCACCTGGCAACTGAACCGCAGCCGCGTGCCCCACTGGGTCACTGTCTGCGCCATTGACGACCAGTTTGTCTACCTCCACGACCCGGAGATCGACACCGACATCGGCGAAACCGTCGCCGACAAGCAGTACCTCCCGGTGGACCGCCGCGTCTTCGACCGCATGTCCCGCTATGGCAAGAACCAGCCTTTGCAGGCGGCGGTTATTGTTGGGCCCAAGCGTGGTGCGTAGTCTGCCTTAGTAGCCTGCGAGTTGCCGGGCTGCACGAGGCGGGGGAACCTGTTCAGGAAACGCCCGTGAATACGTCCATGTAGGGCTCGGTCGCGCCATCCCTGGCGCTCCACGTTCCTGAACAGGTTCCCCCGTCTCGTGCGTTTGCACATTGGGGATATCGCGATGGTTAAGGCCGATAAACGTAGGTCGGATTAGCGAAGCGTAATCCGACAATCCGTAGGCACGTTTAGTCTTTTCGTGGACCACCATTTGTCGGATTACGGCTTCGCCTAATCCGACCTACGTGAACCAAGCAGTGCACCCAAGGCGATAACTCCGATGTTGGAACAAGCACTGCCGGGCACCCCTTGCAAAACCGTGGAGCGCCAGGGATGGCGCGACCGAGCCCTACAGGGACGTATTCACGGGCGTGTTTTGCAAGGGGTGCCCGGCAGGGCGAAGCCACATAAGCAACAGGCTACATAGGCACGAATTAGCCAGTCCGCAAAGCCGCCTCTTTAAGCTCCGAAATATCATCCCGTAACCGCGCAGCCGTCTCAAAATCCAGGTCGGCGGCGGCCTTGTACATGTCGTCTTCCAGGCGGGTGATCTCCTTGAGAATCTCCTCCGGAGAGCGGTTGCCAGTCTTCGCGCGGTAACGCTCCGCTTCCTCGGCGGCCTTCTCGCCCGGGCGCTCTGCCTTGCGGCGACCGCGGCCGCTGCCGCCACCGGCGCCTTCCATGATATCGGCAATCTTCTTGTTCAGGCCCTGGGGCGTAATACCGTGCTCTTCGTTATGGGCCGTCTGCTTCGCCCGGCGGCGTTCGGTTTCGTCAATGGCCCGCTGCATGGAGCCGGTGATACGGTCGCCGTACAGAATAGCCTTGCCATGGAGGTTACGAGCCGCACGGCCGATGGTCTGGATGAGAGAGCGCTCGGAACGCAGGAAGCCTTCCTTGTCGGCATCCAGAATAGACACAAGAGACACTTCCGGCATATCCAGGCCCTCACGCAGCAGGTTGATGCCCACCAGAACATCAAACTCCCCCCTGCGCAGGTCCCGGATGATTTCCACCCGCTCGACTGTATCGATGTCCGAGTGCAGGTAACGCACGCGGATGTCGTGCTCCATCAGGAAGTCCGTGAGATCTTCCGCCATACGCTTGGTCAGGGTAGTGACCAGCACCCTTTCGTTCACATTCGTGCGCAGACGGATTTCCGAGAGCAGGTCGTCCACCTGGGTGGAGGCCGGTCGCACTTCGATTTCCGGGTCCAGCAGGCCGGTGGGCCGGACCACCTGCTCCACCACCTGCCCTGAATGTTCCGCTTCGTAATTGCCAGGGGTGGCGGAGACGAACAGCATCTGTGGTGCAATCCGTTCCCACTCGTCAAATCGCATGGGCCGGTTGTCCAGGGCCGATGGCAACCGGAAGCCGTATTCCACCAGGGTCTCCTTGCGGGAGCGGTCGCCCTTGTACATGGCGCCGATCTGGGGAATGGTGACGTGGGATTCGTCCACCACCAGCAGCGCGTTGGGCGGCAGGTAGTCAAACAGCGTGGGCGGTGCCTCTCCCGGCTGACGACCTGAGAGGTAGCGGGAGTAGTTCTCGATGCCGTTGCAGTAACCCAGCTCCAGCATCATCTCGATGTCGTAGCGGGTACGCTCCTCCAGACGCTGGGCTTCCACCAACCGGTTGTTGTCCCGCAACTGCTGCAGGCGGCTGTCCAGCTCCACCTTGATGTGCTCGACCGCATCCAGCACCGTCTGCCGGGGCGTGACGTAGTGGGACTTGGGATAGATGGTGACCCGGGGAACCCGGCGCAGGACTTCGCCCGTGAGCGGGTCGAAGTAACTCAGGTTTTCCACTTCGTCGTCAAACAGCTCGATGCGAATGGCCTCTTTCTCGGATTCCGCCGGGAACACGTCGATCACATCGCCACGCACCCGGTAATTGGCCCGGTGGAATTCCACATCGTTGCGGGTGTACTGCAACTCGGCCAGGCGGCGGAGAATGTAGCGCTGGTCGATCTGGTCGCCCCGGTCCAGGTGCAGCATCATTTTCAGGTAGGACTGGGGATCACCCAGACCATAGATAGAAGATACCGTGGCCACGATGATGGCGTCCGGGCGCTCGAGTAACGCCTTGGTGGCAGACAGGCGCATCTGCTCGATATGCTCGTTGATGGAGGCGTCTTTCTCGATAAAGGTATCGGAAGACGGTACATAGGCTTCCGGCTGATAGTAGTCGTAATAGGAAACGAAGTATTCCACGGCATTGTCCGGAAAGAACTCCCGGAACTCCCCGTACAACTGGGCCGCCAGGGTCTTGTTATGGGCCATGATGATGGTTGGCCGCTGCACCTGCTGGATGACATTGGCGATGGTGAAGGTCTTGCCCGAGCCCGTAACCCCCAGCAGGGTCTGGTGCGCCAGGCCCGAGTGAATACCATCCACCAGTTCTTCAATCGCTTTGGGCTGATCCCCGGCAGGCTGAAACGGGGAATCCACCTTGAACGCACCGTCTTTCATGAGCGCGCCGGTTTCTGAAGTGGCCATAGTCGGGGGATGTCCTCCGTTCATTCAATGTCGAGTTGGACAGTGAGTTAAAGTGCCAATGGCAAAGGTTGCAATCTGCAGAGAAACTTATCGTCACGCAAGCTTCATGATACCATCTGTGCCATTCAAGGCGGCCCGATACTGGTGAAAACCACTACCCCCTGGCCGCCGGATACCTATCAGACGCAGCTTTAAGGAGCGCAAGTTTGGACCTTCAACTTTCCAGCCGAGTACAGGCAATCAAGCCATCTCCCACCCTCGCGGTTACCAACAAGGCGGCGGAATTGCGCGCGGCCGGCCAGGATATCATCGGCCTTGGCGCCGGCGAGCCGGACTTCGACACACCGGACCACATCAAACAGGCAGCCATTGAGGCCATCAACAACGGCCAGACCAAATACACTGCCGTGGATGGTACGCCCGCCCTCAAGAAGGCGATCATCGCGAAGTTCAAACGGGACAACGGCCTGGACTACGAAGCCAACCAGATACTGGTATCCAGTGGTGGCAAACAGAGCTTTTTCAACCTCGCCCTGGCCACCCTGAACAAGGGTGACGAAGCCATCATCCCGGCCCCCTACTGGGTCTCCTACCCGGACATGGTGCTGGTAGCCGAAGGCAAGCCGGTGATCATCGAAACCGGCGCGGAAACCCGCTTCAAGATCACCCCGGAACAGCTGGAAAACGCCATTACCGAGCGCACCCGACTATTCGTGATCAACAGCCCGTCCAACCCAAGTGGCATGGCCTACAGCATGGACGAGCTGAAGGCGATCGGCGAGGTGCTGAAGAAGCACCCGAACATCATGATTGCCACGGATGATATGTACGAGCCCATACTGTGGACCGGCCAACCGTTCTGCAACATCCTGAACGCCACTCCGGAGCTGTATGACCGCACCTTCGTGCTGAATGGCGTTTCCAAGGCCTACTCTATGACCGGCTGGCGCATCGGCTATGCCGCAGGCCCGGCGAAGATCATCGGTGCCATGAAGAAGATCCAGTCCCAGAGCACCTCCAACCCGGCGTCCATTTCCCAGGCAGCCGCGACAGCCGCCCTGGACGGCCCGCAGGATTGTGTGCAGGAGATGGTCACCGCGTTCAAGGAACGTCATGACTACCTGGTGGAAGCCCTGAACGCCCTGCCCGGCGTTGAATGCCTGCATGGCGACGGTACCTTCTATGTGTTCCCGAGTTTCCAGGGGGCCATTGATGCGGATTCCGACGTCAGCAACGACGTTGAGTTCGCGGAGAAACTGCTGAAAGAAGCAGGCGTTGCCCTGGTACCAGGCTCCGCCTTCGGCGCTCCGGGCCACATGCGCCTGAGTTTCGCAACCAGCCTGGACACACTGAAGCAGGCCATTGAGCGTTTGCAAAAGGCCCTCGGCTAAAATTTCTGGCAAGGGGTTGACGAGGCCGTGGGGTAACCTTAATATACGCGCCTCGTCACAAGACGACGTTCCCCGATAGCTCAGTTGGTAGAGCAACGGACTGTTAATCCGTTTGTCGCTGGTTCGAGCCCAGCTCGGGGAGCCACTATTCCGAAAAGCCGCTAGTCCACTGGATTGGCGGCTTTTTTCGTTCTGGTTCTTTTGATTTGGCTTCGGGCCCAGCCTGGTCACTGTGGTGCCACGGCGGGGTAGGACTTCCTTCCCCGCCGATTCCGGCCTCTAGAGTTATCGCGACAAATGATGTAGGTCGGATTAGGCGAAGCCGTAATCCGACAAACCATAGGCACGTTCGATTTGTGAGTGAGCCATCATTTGTCGGATTACGCTTCGCTAATCCGACCTACGTCATGCCTACGGCGATATCTGAAATGTTTAAACCGGTGCGGTGGGGGCGCCCTCACAAAAATGTGCGGAGCCATGGATGGCGGAGCCCAAGCGTACATGGATGTACTCGAAGCGGTTTTTGTGAGGGCGCCCCCACCGCACCGAGGCAACAAACCAGCAGGCTAGGGCCAGACTAAACCAGGAACAGACGATTTAGAGACCAATCACCTCAGTATGAATAGCTTCCAGAGCAGCCAGAGGATCCGCCGCCTGGGTTATCGGTCGGCCGATGACCAGGTAGTCAGAACCGGCGTTGATGGCATCCGTGGGGGTCATGATGCGTTGCTGGTCGCCCTTGTCGGCGGACAACGGGCGGATGCCAGGGGTGACGAGCTTGAACTCGGCGCCCTGCTCTGCTTTTAAGCCCGGGGCCTCCTGTGCTGAGCACACTACGCCGTCCAGGCCGCAGTTGCGGGTCAGGGTTGCCAGGCGCGAGACCTGGGCCTCCGGGGAATCGGTGATGCCGATGCCGGCAAGGTCGGCCGCGTCCATGCTGGTCAGCACGGTAACCGCGATCAGCAACGGCCGGTCCCTGCCAAAGCTTTCCAGGCGGTCGCGGCAAGCCGTCATCATCTTTTCACCGCCCGATGCATGCACGTTCACCATCCACACACCCAGATCCGCTGCGGCCGCCACTGCAGCAGAGGTGGTATTGGGAATATCGTGGAATTTAAGATCCAGGAACACATCAAATCCGCGGTTCTGGAGATCCCGGACCAGCCCGGGACCGGAGCGAGTAAAAAGCTCCTTGCCGACTTTCAGACGGCATTTCGACGGGTCCAGCTGGTCAACCAGCGCCAGGGCCGGTTGGTCTGACGGGAAATCCAGGGCAACAATGATTCGGGGGTTATCGGGGGTTTGCACAGTCAGTTTCCTGCAGAATGTCGTGTAATCGGATTATTCGGCTTCCACACCCTGAATCGGGCGAACGGTTTCCCATTGCTTGCAGCTCGGGCAAAGCCAGTGAAGTTGCTGGCCCGAGAAGCCGCAGTTAACGCAGCGATACACCGGACGGTTGGCCAGTATCAGGTGGCCGATACGGCTGACCAGACGGCCTTCGTCGGTAGTCATGCCCTTTTCATAGCCGGCCAGTTCCACCAGGCGTAACAGCCCCCGCACACTGGGACGTACCTCCAGTTCGCGGCGTAGCAATTCAATAGCCGCCATCCGCCCCGAGGTGCGTTCAACCGACTCCACCAGTGCCAGCAACAGGCTGGTGCTGGGCCAGGATTCGTAGAATTTTCCCAGCTTTTTGGACAGGCGCCCGACATCACCGTGTTCCCGCTCAAGCTTCATTAACCGGTCCACGGCTTCGGAGCCAAACTCGGGATTCTGATCGAACACTTTCAGGCTCTGATTGGCCGCATCCTTGTAACTACCCTGGCGAACCAGAAGCTTCATCATGATGAACGTGGCCCTTACGCAGGACGCATCGTACTCCAGCGCTTCCCTGGTCTGTTTCTGCGCCATCCAGCGGTCATCGTGCTTGAGGGCATCTTCAGCCAGTTCACAGGTGATGTAAGCCAGCATCTTGTGCATGCCCGGGTCATTGTCGCCGGTGGTCAGGGTTCTGGCCACCTGGCCGGCCTTGCCCCACTCTTTCTCCTGCTGGTAAAGCTCGATAAGCTGCAGTGAGGCTTTACGACCATACTCGCGGTCGCCCATCAGCTGATGAAGCAAGGCTTCGGCCCGGTCCAGCAGGCCCGCGTTCAGGTAGTCAATGGCCAGCTCATAGGTGACCTGCTGGGAGTAACGCGGCGGCAGCTCAGGTCGAGCCAGGAGGTTCTGGTGAATAAGAATAGCCCGGTCGGTTTCGCCCTTGTGGCGAAAATGCGCACCGATAGACAGGTGCAGGCCCACCGTTTCCTTGTTCACCGCCAGGGACTGAACAAAGTTCTCAACGGCCTGATCGGAATAGTTGGTAAACAGAAACTGCAGGCGATCCTTGACCGATTCTTCATCCGAAATGGGCGTTTTGGAGCGGTCTCTGCTGTTGCCCATACGCCCGACAAACCAACCTGCAGCTACCGCAACCGTGAGCAGCAGCCACTGAAGCACTATATCCATTAAAGCGTCCGGTCGTTCTGGGCCCTGGATTTCTCCAATGCCTGCTCGGTACGAGCAAGTCGTTTCTCGAGGTTACGGCGGGAAACCGATGTGCGAACGGTTGCAAGCATGGTAATCAGAACTCCGATCAAAGCGCCGATCACAAAGGACATAATAATCCAGACCGCAACACCATGGGGCTGGGTTTCAAAAAGCAGGAAGTTGAGGGACACAGCCATCTGATTATTAAGGGAGAAAACCAGTGCTACCAGAACCAGAAACAACACCAGCAGAATGAGAAGGACCTTCTGTAATCCGGCCATAGTTGCAACACTCCAAGCGGACCTGAGTGTTTATATCAGGACCTGGTTAAAGTCTTTCCCTGTCAGGGTAATCAGAAACCCTTTTTCAGGCTGTCATTAACCTGTTCCCGCAACTCCTTGCCAGGCTTGAAGTGCGGAACAAATTTAGCCGGTAACTGAACAGCCTCACCCGTTTTGGGATTTCGCCCGGTTCTGGCAGCGCGGTGGTGCAAAGAAAAACTGCCGAACCCACGAATCTCGATCCGCTGGCCATCCGCCAGAGACTGGGACATGTGTTCGATAATGGTTTTTACAGCCAGCTCCACATCCTTCACTGAAAGCTGCGTCTGTTTGGACGCAATCAGCTCCACCAGTTCAGATTTCGTCATTGGGCTCATCCCTCTTTACATTATTATCGGATAGCCGGTTACCAGCTCCATGCCTCTAGTTTAGCCAAACCAGTAAAAAACACAAAAAAAACGGGCTCTTAGAGCCCGTTTTTTTCATACCAACCGGAAATCTTATTCCTTGTTGGCGTTTTGCTGCTGCATCTGCTCCTTGATGAGATCACCGATGGTGGTCGCACCAGAGGAAGATTCAGCGGTTTTCGCACGTACACCTTCCAGTGCCTGCTTGTCATCTTCAACGTCTTTGGACTTCACAGACAGGTTGATAACGCGGTTCTTGCGATCGATGCTGATGATCTTCGCTTCAACTTCATCACCTTCGTTCAGGGCGTTGCGTGCGTCTTCAACACGGTCACGGCTGATTTCGGAGGCTTTCAGTACCGCTTCAACTTCGTCGTTCAGGGTGATGGTGGCTGCCTTGGCGTCAACCGCAGATACCGTGCCCTTCACGATGGAGCCCTTGTCGTTCAGCTGTACAAACTCGGCGAATGGATCGCTTTCCAGCTGCTTGATGCCCAGGGAGATACGCTCACGCTCGGGATCAACAGACAGGATGACGGTTTCAACTTCGTCGCCCTTCTTGTATTCACGAACGGCTTCTTCGCCAGTCTCGTTCCAGCTGATGTCTGACAGGTGAACCAGTCCATCAATGCCACCGTCCAGGCCGATGAAGATACCGAAGTCAGTGATTGACTTGATCTTGCCGGAGATACGGTCGCCCTTGTTGAACCTGCTGGAGAAATCTTCCCAGGGGTTGGCAACGCACTGCTTGATACCCAGGGAGATACGACGACGCTCTTCGTCGATATCCAGAATCATCACGCCCACTTCGTCGCCAACCTGAACGACCTTGGACGGATGGATGTTCTTGTTGGTCCAGTCCATTTCGGACACGTGAACCAGGCCTTCAACGCCTTCTTCAAGCTCAGCGAAGCAGCCATAATCGGTCAGGTTGGTTACACGTGCAGTAACCTTGGTGCCTTCCGGATAACGACCCTTGATATCGACCCAGGGATCTTCGCCCAGCTGCTTCAGACCCAGTGATACGCGGTTACGCTCACGGTCAAACTTCAGAACCTTGACGTTGATCTCGTCACCGACATTGACGATTTCGCTCGGATGCTTGATACGCTTCCAGGCCATATCGGTAATGTGCAGCAGGCCGTCAACACCACCGAGATCCACGAACGCGCCGTAGTCAGTCAGGTTCTTGACGATACCCTTGATTTCCAGACCTTCGGTCAGGGTTTCGAGCAGAGCTTCACGCTCGGCACTGTTTTCAGCTTCCAGAACGGCGCGGCGGGAAACAACCACGTTATTACGCTTCTGGTCGAGCTTGATAACCTTGAATTCGAGTTCCTTGTTCTCCAGGTGCGCGGTGTCGCGAACCGGACGAACATCTACCAGAGAGCCCGGCAGGAAGGCACGGATGCCGGCCAGATCGACGGTGAAACCGCCCTTGACCTTACCATTGATAACACCCTTAACCACTTCTTCAGCTTCGAAGGACTTCTCGAGTACCTTCCAGGCTTCTGCACGCTTGGCTTTCTCACGGGACAGACGGGTTTCGCCGAAGCCGTCTTCAACAGCGTCGAGAGCTACGTCAACAACGTCGCCAATAGCAACTTCCAACTCGCCTTTTTCGTTGAGGAACTGGGAGGCGGGGATAACGCCTTCGGACTTCAGCCCGGCGTTAACGGTGACCCAGTCGTTATCAACATCAACGACGGTTCCCTGGACGATGGAACCTGGTTGCATGTCAATTTCTTTCAGGCTTTCTTCAAAAAGATCCGCAAAGCTCTCGCTCATTATGTGTCCTATGTGATCAACGCAAGTTTACTCCGTGCTACCAGCAACACGGTCTGTTAGTTTCAATCCGGATCCAGCCAGTGGCTGGCCGATAACGCCGAATCCGGAATTTCAACGACAAAAAGGTGTAGTCAGGCCTGACCTGCTGCGGCCATAACCCTGACTAGCACCTCTTCTATACTCAAACCTGTCGAATCAATGACTTGCGCATCGTCTGCAGGCTTAAGCGGGGCGGCGGCGCGGTTCATGTCCCGCTCATCGCGCACCCGTATCTCCTCTAAAAGGGCGTCAATATTAACATCGACCCCAGCGTCCTTCAACTGGCTGTAACGTCTTTGCGCACGCTCCTCGGCACTGGCGGTGAGAAATATCTTCACCGGAGCGTCAGGAAACACCACCGTACCCATATCGCGACCGTCGGCAACCAGCCCCGGGGGCTTGCGGAAGTCACGCTGGCGCTGCAAGAGCGCATCGCGAACAGGCTGCATGACCGCCACCTTCGAGGCATTATCGCCACAGGTTTCTGTACGTATATCTGCGGTCACATCAACACCACCCAGAAGCACCTTCGCCGGCTCGCCGGGGGGTGTGGGCTCGAACGATACATCCAGATTGGCGGCGAGTTCCACCAGTGCCGGCTCATCATCCAGTGAAACCCCCTTCCGCTCGGCTGCCAGGGCGGTAAGACGATAAAGCGCCCCGCTATCGAGCAGGTGCCAGCCCAGCTTGCGGGCCAGCATCTGGGTAACGGTGCCCTTGCCGGAGCCGCCCGGGCCATCCACGGTAATAACCGGTGCCTTACTTTCAGCCACGACTAGGCTCCCTCGGCCGAGATATTGATACCGGTGCGCTTCGCCAGCTCCACGAAATCGGGGAACGACGTGGCAACGTTGGCGCAATCGGTTACTTCGATGCTGCCACTGGCCCGCAGGGACGCCACCGAGAACGCCATGGCTATCCGGTGGTCACCGTGACTGTTCACGGAGCCGCCGCCCATGGTCTGGCCACCATCAATAATAATGCCATCCGGCGTGACAGTGGTTTCCACTCCCAGGGCGTCCAGGCCATCAGCCATTACCTGGATCCGATCGCTTTCCTTGACGCGTAGCTCCTCGGCCCCACGCAGGACGGTTCTGCCCTCCGCGCATACGGCGGCGATGAACAGCACCGGGAACTCGTCAATCGCCAGGGGCACCTGGTCTTCCGGGATATCAATACCCTTGAGATCCGCGGAACGAACACGAAGATCGGCAACCGGTTCGCCACCGATGACGCGCTCCTCCAGCACTTCAATATTGGCCCCCATCATGCGAAGGATGTTGATAACGCCGACGCGGGTCGGATTCATGCCCACATGACGAATGGTGAGGTCCGAATCCGGAGCGATACTGGCAGCTACCAGGAAGAACGCGGCGGAGGAGATATCCGCAGGTACATCAATGGCAGTTGCGGTCAGGCGCCCACCCCCGGTCACGCTGGCCGTAGCCATGTCACGGTGGACATGATAGCCGAAACCTTCCAGCATGCGCTCGGTGTGGTCCCGGGTTGGCGCCGGCTCGGTCACCGAAGTGACACCCTCGGCATAGAGCCCCGCAAGCAACAGGCAGGATTTTACCTGGGCACTGGCCACCGGCATCTCATAGTGGATGCCGGTCAGGGCATGACCACCGCGGATTTTGAGCGGTGGCCTGCCGCCTTCGGCGGTATCAATCACCGCGCCCATGGCCCGCAGAGGGTCCGCCACGCGGCCCATGGGGCGCTTGGACAGGCTCTCGTCACCGGTGAGTTCCGAGTCGAAAGGCTGGGCAGCCAGCAACCCGGAAAACAGGCGCATGGCGGTACCGGAGTTGCCCAGGTAGAGCGGGCCCCGGGGCGCCTGAAGGCCATTGATACCAACACCATGAATGCGCACAAAACCTTCGTCGGGCCCTTCAATGGTCACACCCATATCACGAAAGGCCTGGAGGGTGGCGAGGCTGTCCTCCCCTTCCAGGAAACCCTTCACTTCAGTGATGCCATCCGCGAGGGCACCGAGCATGATGGAACGGTGGGAAATGGATTTGTCGCCCGGCACACGGATCTCGCCGGCAATGCGGCCACCGGGCTGAAGACGGAACGTTACCTGTTTCTGACTGTTGTTTGTCACGTAAGCCTGTCCTGAAAGCATCTTTGAAAAATGTTCCCGCGCCGCTTTGGCGCGACTGAAAACCCGTAACAGAGTTGCACTGTCCTGATCGGCAATGGCGGTGCGGAGCTGATCCAGATCGTGGGTGAAATGGTCTATCACCCGCAGCACCGCTTCACGGTTGGATAGAAATATGTCGTGCCACATTACCGGGTCGCTGGCTGCAATCCGGGTGAAGTCCCTGAAACCGCCCGCTGCGTAGCGGAATATATCCAGATTTTCGTCTTCGCCGGCCAGGGTGTCTACCAGTGAGAAAGCGATCAGGTGTGGCAGGTGACTCGTGGCGGCCAGCACCTCGTCGTGATAGGCCACGGACATGGTCAGCACAGTCGCACCACAGCCTTCCCAGAGCGCTTTCAGCTTCTCGAGGTCTGTCTGGCTGACGTTATCCGCCGGGGTCAGAATGACCTTGTGGTTGGCAAAAAGGCCGGGGTCCGCCGCCCGAATGCCACTTTTCTCGGAACCGGCAATGGGGTGGCCGGGGATCACCTTTGCAGGCAGCTCACCAAACACCTCGATGACATCGTTCACGAAACTGGTTTTGGTGCTGCCCACATCCGTGAGCACGGCATTACTGCCCAGATGCGGCCGGATCTGTTCCAGCACTGCCCTGGTCGCCTTTACCGGCACCGCCAGCACCACCAGATCACTCCCGGCAACCGCTTCGGCAACAGAGGCGGCGGCCTCATCAATAATACCCAGCTCCCTGCCAAGGGCCAGCTCATCCTCACGCTTGTCAGCGCCGACAACACTGACGGCAAGGCCGTTATCACGAATGGCCCTTGCCAGTGAACCACCGATCAGGCCCAGGCCGATCACCGCAACGCGCTGAAACAGTGGCTGGACGTCAGACACCTTAAGCTCCCTGCCCGAACTCGGAGGCCGACACAGTATCCAGGGCGCGCGCCAGGGATTCGATAAAACGGTCATTCTCCTCGGGCAGGCCGATGGACACCCGCAAGTGCCGGGGCATGCCATAGCCCGCAACCGGTCTGACAATCACCCCCTGCTCCAACAACAACTGATTGATCTGTCCGGCCTGCTCTCCCACGTCAACCGCAATGAAATTGCCGGCAGAGGGAATATAGTCCAGCCCCAGTTCCTTGAAGGCAGACTCCAGCTGCGCCATGCCCCGGGCATTCACCTCCCGGGAGCGCTGCAGGTAGGACTCGTCACCCAGCACCGCAGTGGCAGCGGCCAGAGCGAGAGAATCCACGTTAAAAGGCTGACGCACCCGGTTGAGAACATTCGCAATTTCAGGGGAACTGATGCTATAGCCAACCCGCAGGGATGCCAGCCCCCAGGCCTTGGAGAAGGTACGGGTGACGATCAGGTTGGGAAAACGCTCAAGGAGCGAGATACCATCCACATAGCCGTCACCCTGAAGGTACTCGCAATAGGCTTCATCCAGAACCACCAGTACCTGTTCGGGGATACTGGCCAGGAAGCGCTCAATGGCCTCCGCCCCGTGCACCGTACCGGTAGGATTATTGGGATTGGCCACGAATACCAGCCTGGTGCGCCCGGTGACAGCCGCGGCCATGGCATCCAGATCATGGCCATAATCCCGGGCGGGAACCGACACGCCCGTGGCCCCGATGGCCTGAGTCACCAGCGGATAAACCGCGAAAGCGTACTGGGAAAACACCACTTCGGAAGCCTGATCGGCAAAGCATCGGGTGATCACTTCCAGAACGTCGTTGGAGCCGTTACCCAGGGTAATCTGCGACGGCCGGATCCCATATCGTGCTGACAGCGCCTGCTTCAGCTCGAACCCATTGCCATCCGGGTAACGGCAGAGGTCATTCAGGGTTTCCCTGACGGCCGCAAGCGCTTTCGAACTGGGCCCCAACGGGTTTTCGTTGCTCGCCAGCTTGATGATGCTGTCCGGGTCAAGATCCAGTTCCCGAGCCAGCTCATCAATCGGCTTGCCCGGCTGGTAAGGGGATAACGCCTGCACGCCTCTGACCGCCAGACTTTGGTAATCAATCGACATCTCACCCTTCCTCGGCAAATCGTGTTTTGTTACAGAACCCCTATGGGATAGGAACCCAGGCGCTTCAATTCCACCGCTTCCTCATCAATCTCGGAAAGCACCTTGCTGACCTGTTCGTCATCCACATGGCCCTCGAAATCGATATAGAACACGTACGCCCAGGTACCGCTTGGCGATGGCCGGGTTTCAATACGGGTCAGGCTCAGGCCGTGCCTGTGGAATGGCTCCAGCAACTGGTATAGCGCACCGGGCTTGTTGCGCATGGACACCAGGATAGAAGTCTTGTCGTTTCCGCTGGCCGGCACTTCCTCGCGTCCGATAATCAGGAAGCGGGTGGTGTTGTCCGGCCGATCTTCGATGCGGGTGGCGAGCATCTCGAGACCATACAGCTCCGCGGCCATATCGCCGGCGATGGCGGCCGTGCCCGGCTCTTCCGCCGCGCGCCGGGCCGCCTCGGCATTGCTGCTGACCGTGACCCGCTCGATGCCGTAGCGGTGCGCATCCAGCCATTGCCGGCATTGGGCAAAGGACTGCTGATGGGAGTAGATGCGGACAATCTCCTGGCCCTTGTGCTTTGGTGACACCATCAGGTGGTGATGAATACGCAGCTGGACTTCGCCACAGATTTTCAGCGGTGACGACATGAACATATCAAGGGTATGGTTGATCATGCCCTCGGTGGAATTCTCCACCGGAACCACGCCATAGTGCGCCGCACCGGATTCCACCTCACGGAACACCGCATCAATGGCCGGCAATGGCACACTCACCACGGAATGCCCGAAGTGCTTGAGCGCCGCCGCCTGGGTAAAGGTACCGATGGGCCCCAGGAAAGCAATATGCATGGGTTTTTCCAGGGCAAGGCAGGCAGACATGATTTCCCGGAACAGCCGCGCCATTTCCTCGCCCGAGAGCGGGCCCGGATTGCTTTCCTTGATGCGCCGCAATACCTGGGCTTCCCGCTCCGGACGGTAGAAGAACACATCCTGACCGGGATTGGCTTCCATCTTCACCCTAGCCACTTCCTGGGCGCATTCCGCACGCTTGCTGATCAGGTCCATGATCTCCCGGTCCAGCCGGTCAATCTCTTCCCTTAACTGCCCCAGGCGGGCCTGCTCATCAGCGCTCATGATCAGCCCAGCTCCTTCGCAAATTCGGTCATGTAATCAATCAACGCATCAACACCGGCTTCCGGCATGGCGTTGTATATACTGGCTCGCATACCGCCCACGGAGCGATGCCCCTTGAGATTCAGCAAGCCGCGCTCGTTGGCCCCCTGCAGGAAGTCATCGTTCAATGCCTCGTCCGCCAGGGTGAAAGGCACGTTCATCCAGGAACGAAAACGCGGGGCGATGGGATTGGCATAGAAATCATTCTCGTCGATAAACCCATAAAGCTTGCTGGCCTTGCGACGGTTGATCTCACCCATGGCGCTGACGCCACCCTGCTGTTTCAGCCACTTGAACACCAGCCCGGCCAGGTACCAGGAATAGGTTGCCGGGGTGTTGTACATGGAGCCGTTATCGGCAATCACCTGATAGTTCATCATCGTTGGCGTGATCCTGAGCGCTTTGCCCAGCAGATCCTTGCGGATAATCACCACCACCAGCCCCGAGGGGCCAATGTTTTTCTGGGCACCGGCGTAGACCAGGCCGAACTTCGACACATCCAGTGGCCGCGACAGCATGGTAGACGACATATCCGCAACCAGTGGCACGGAACCGCTGTCGGGCACGAAATCGAATTCCAGGCCGCCGATGGTTTCATTCGGCGTGTAGTGCAGGTAGGCCGCATCGGCACTGGTGTTCCAGACCCCCTGGTCGGGAATGCTGGTGAATCCATCGGCTTCGCTGCTGGCCACCACGTTTACCTGCGCATAACGGCTGGCCTCGGCAATGGCCTTTTTCGACCAGATGCCGGTGTTCACATAGTCCGCAGAAGCCTTGTCGCCCAACAGATTCAACGGAATGGTCGCGAACTGGCTGGACGCACCACCCTGCATAAAGAGCACGGCATAGTCATCTGACACGCCGGCCAGTTCCCGGAGATCCCTCTCGGCAGTTTCAGCGATTTCCACGAACTCATCACTGCGATGGCTCATTTCCATCACCGACATCCCGCTGCCGCGCCAGTCCAGCATTTCGTCCCGCGCCTGTTGCAGCACGGGCTCCGGCAAGGTTGCCGGGCCTGCACAAAAGTTATACGCCCTGGTCATGATCCTGTGATCTCTCAATTCCTGCCAATTGAGATGCCGGCCTATTCCTCGCCGGCACCCTCTTCTGCGCTACCTGAGTCGTCCGGGTTATCCCCCGGGGCTTCCGGCATTTCCTCACCGTCTACCTCTTCGGCATCGGTTTCAGCAATTCGCTCTACACCCACCAGGCGCTCATCTTCCTGGCTCAGCTTGATCAGGCGAACACCCTGGGTATTACGGCTCAGAACCGATACTTCGTCGGTGCGGGTACGTACCAGCGTGCCCTTGTCCGAGATCAGCATCATTTCATCGCCCTCGAACAGCTGCAATGCCGTTACCAGGTTACCGTTACGCTCGGAACACTGCATGGCAATCACGCCCTGGCTGCCACGGCTGTAGGTCGGGAATTCGTCGAACGTCGTGCGCTTGCCATAACCGTTTTCACTGGCGGTCAGCAGCACTCCACCCTCCTGGGGAATGATCAGCGACACAACATGATGCCCTTCCGGCATCTTGATACCACGAACACCACGGGCTGTCCGGCTCATGGGACGTACTGCTTCTTCGTTAAAGCGAACGGCCTTGCCCGCCGAGGAGAACAGCATGACTTCCGCGTCACCCCTGGTGATGGCCGCGCCAACCAGGGTGTCGCCCTCGTCGAGATTCAACGCGATCAGGCCACTGCTGCGCGGACGGGAGAAGTTCGGCAGCGGGGTTTTCTTGACCACACCGGCGGATGTTGCCATCAGCACGTACTGGTCTTCCGGGTAATCACGTACCGGCAGGAAGGTTGTGATGCGCTCACCTTCTTCCAGCGGCAGGATATTGACCATCGGGCGCCCACGTGACGCACGGCTGGCACGGGGAATCTCGAATACCCTCAGCCAGTACACCTTGCCCCGGTTGGAGAAACACAGAATCGTGTCATGGGAGTTGGCTACCAGCAGCTTCTCGACGAAATCCTCGTCTTTCATGGACGTCGCGGCCTTGCCCCGGCCACCACGGCGCTGGGCCTGGTAGTCCTCAACGGCCTGGGTCTTGGCGTAACCGCCATGGGAGATGGTCACCACCAGATCTTCCTCGTCGATCAGATCGGCGATCGTCAGGTCACGCTTGGAGCTGGTAATTTCAGTCAGGCGCTTGTCACCAAACTCGGTGACAATGGCTTCCAGTTCTTCACGGATAACCTGCATCAAACGGTCCGGGTCGCCAAGAATCTCGAGCAGATCAGCAATCTTTTCGAGGATCTCCTTGTATTCGTTCTGCAGCTTCTCGGTCTCGAGACCGGTCAGGCGATGCAGGCGCAGATCCAGGATTGCCTGGGCCTGTTCCGGGGAAAGATGGTACAGGCCATTACGCAGGCCATAGGCTTCCGGCAGGTCGTCCGGGCGGCAGGCATCCTCACCGGCGCGCTCAAGCATGGCCAGCACATCACCCGGCGCCCAGCCCTGGGCCATCAGCTTTTCTTTCGCCTCGGCCGCAGCCGGGGAAGCCTTGATCAGGGCAATAATCTCGTCAATATTCGCCAGTGCAACCGTCAGGCCTTCAAGGATATGGCCACGTTCACGGGCTTTGCGCAGTTCAAAAATCGTCCGGCGCGTTACCACTTCCCGGCGGTGGCGAACAAACGCGTCCAGCATTTCCTTCAGGTTCAGGATCTTCGGCTCGCCGTTGATCAGGGCAACCATGTTGATGCCGAAGACTGTCTGGAGCTGGGTATGGGCAAACAGGTTGTTGACGATGACATCCGGGTTCTCGCCGCGACGCAGCTCGATCACTACCCGGATACCTTCCTTGTTGGACTCGTCCCGCAGCTCGGAAATACCTTCCAGGCGCTTTTCTTTGACCAGCTCTGCAATTTTCTCGATCAGCCGCGCCTTGTTCAGCTGGTACGGCAGCTCGGTAATAATGATGGCGTCGCGGTTGGTTTTCTTGTCGTGCTCGATTTCATGGCGGGCACGGATATAGATGCGCCCACGGCCGGTACGGTACGCCTCGACAATGCCGGCGCGGCCGTTGATTATGCCTTCTGTCGGGAAATCCGGCCCCGGAATATGCTCCATGAGATCGTCAATGGTCATGTCCGGGTTGTCGATCAGTGCCAGACAGCCATTGACGATTTCCGTGAGGTTGTGGGGCGGAATGTTCGTTGCCATACCGACGGCAATACCGGAGGAACCATTCACCAGCAGGTTCGGAACCCGTGTGGGAAGCACTTCCGGGATCTGTTCGGTACCGTCGTAGTTGGGTACGAAATCAACCGTTTCCTTTTCCAGATCCGCCAGCAGGGAGTGGGCGATCTTCTCCATGCGGATCTCGGTGTAACGCATGGCGGCTGCGTTATCACCGTCGATGGAGCCAAAGTTGCCCTGGCCGTCCACCAGCGGATACCGCAGGGAGAAGGGCTGGGCCATACGGACAATGGTGTCGTAAACAGCGGAATCACCGTGGGGATGGTATTTACCGATAACGTCACCCACCACACGGGCGGACTTCTTGTAAGCCTTGTTCCAGTCGTTATTGAGCTCGGACATGGCAAACAGCACACGACGGTGCACCGGCTTGAGGCCGTCCCGCACGTCGGGAAGTGCACGGCCAACGATAACGCTCATGGCGTAATCGAGGTAGGACTGTTTCAGCTCGTCTTCAATATTTACCGGCAGGATCTCTTTGGCTAACTCACCCATCGAGAAAGGTTCCTTTGCATTTGCTGGAAGTCGTTTCAGGGCCCTTCAGAGCGCCCCATAGTTATTCTTTAACAAGCGGCCAATACTACCACATTCAACCTCTTAGCGGGGCATATGGCGGTGCCTGTCAGTCAAAAACCACGGTCTTGTTTTCGTAGGTGATCACACGGTCTTCAATGTGTGCCCTCAGACCCCGTGACAGGGCGTTTTTCTCCACATCCTTGCCCAGGCGCACCAGGTCTTCTATCGAGTCGCTGTGACTGACGCGAATGACGTCCTGCTCGATAATGGGGCCTTCGTCCAGATCCTGCGTCACGTAGTGGCAGGTAGCACCGATCAGCTTCACACCCCGGCTATAGGCCTGGTGGTATGGCCGGGCACCGGCAAAGGAAGGCAGAAAACTGTGATGGATATTGATCACCTTGCCTGAATACTTCTCACACAGGCTTGCGGGCAATATCTGCATGTATCGGGCCAGGACAACCACATCGGCTTCATACCCTTCAATCAGGCCGTCAACCTCGCCGAAGGCCTCATCACGGTTGGTCTTGTCCACGGGGATATAGTGGTAGGGTATGTCATGCCACTCCACCATGCGCCTGAGATCCTCGTGATTGGAGATAACGGCTACGATCTCGGCATTGATCTCCTTGCTGTGCCAGCGGTGTAGAAGATCTGCCACGCAGTGGGATTCCTTGCTGCACATCAGGATCACTTTCTTGGGACGAGCCGAATCGGCAATGTGCCAGTTCATGTCAAACTCGCGGGCTATCGGCTCGAAAGCGATGCGGAACTGTTCAAGCCCGAACGGAATCGAATCGGCCTTGATCTCATGCCGCATGAAGAACCAGCCTGTCTGGGTATCCGAGTGGTGGCTCGCCTCGGTAATCCAGCCATTGTAGGTCGAAAGGAAGTTACTGACCTTGGCGACGATTCCGACCCGGTCCGGGCAGGAAATCACAAGACGATAGGTATGCTCCATGGAAGCCTTTCCTTAATCTGATCCGGGAAAGCGGGCGTGCAGGTTCACACCCTGAAAAATGACCGGCTATGATAGCCTATCTGAGCATCAGAAACGAGGCACCATAACATGGACAGACACCCCCTACAGGCTTGCACAGAAAAACCCGTTCCGGGCCACTCACTGGCCACCAGGCTGCTCATCGCCCTGGCATTGCTTTTGCCGCTGCAACCGGCTGCAGGGGACGCCATTCTCGAGGGTGAGCGGCATCACCCGGTCAAGGCAAAGAACGGAATGGTTGCCACCAGCCATACGCTGGCAAGCGAAGTGGCGCTGGAAGTTCTCAAAGACGGCGGAAACGCCATGGATGCAGCAGTGACCGCCGGATTTGCCCTGGCTGTTACCCAGCCACGATCCGGCAACATCGGCGGTGGCGGTTTCATGCTTTACGCGCCCGGCAACGGAGGCGCCGTGGAAGCCATCGATTACCGGGAAACAGCTCCTGCAGCTGCCACGGAAACCATGTTCCAGGATGAAGACGGCAACGTGGTGCCGGACCGCAGTCGCTTCACCCACAAGGCAGCCGGCGTGCCCGGCACCGTCGCCGGTCTTGCCATGGCACTGGAACGGCATGGCACGCTTTCCCTGGAGGAGGCACTGGCACCGGCAATCAGGCTGGCCCGGGACGGGTTCAACGTACCCGACCGCTTCACCGAGGGGCTTGAACAGGCCCGTGAACGGCTGCAACGATGGCCCGCCACACTGGATACCTTCTATAAGGAAGACGGCTCTGCCTGGCAACCGGGAGAACGCTTCCGGCAGCCAGAACTGGCCAAGACCCTCCAGCGCATTGCCGATGAGGGTATCGACGGCTTCTACGAAGGCAAGACCGCGCAACTGATTGTGGACGAAATGGAACGCCACAACGGCCTGATCACCCTGGACGACCTGAAAAACTATCGGCCCCAGGTCCGCCAGCCGGTCCATGGCAGCTATCGTGACCACGACATCTATTCCATGTCGCCGCCCTCTTCCGGCGGAACTCACATCGTGCAGATTCTCAATATTCTCGAGGGCTTCCCACTCTCGGACTTTGGCCATAATTCCGCTGCCGGCATCCACCACATGGCTGAAGCCATGAAACTGGCCTATGCCGACCGTGCGGAATACCTGGGCGATACGGATTTCGTGGAGGTGCCCCTGGACGGCCTGATCAGCAAGGCCTATGGCGAATCCTTACGCAAAACCATCGACCCGGACAGGGCACGGCCAGCGTCGGACATCCGCGCCGGGGATCCGGGCGCCTGGGAGAGCCCGGAAACCACCCATTTTTCCATTGTCGATCGCTGGGGCAATGCCGTTTCCAACACCTACACCATCAACTTCAGTTATGGCTCCGGTATCACAGTTACCGGGGCCGGCTTTCTGCTCAACAACGAGATGGACGATTTCAGTGCCAAACCCGGTGAACCCAACGCCTACGGGCTCATCGGCGGCGAAGCCAACAAAGTGGAACCGGGCAAGCGCATGCTGAGCTCCATGTCGCCCACCATTGTCAGGCGTGATGGCAAGAACTTCCTGGTGACCGGCAGCCCCGGTGGCTCCAGAATCATTACCACCACCTTGCAGGTACTGCTGAATGTGATTGATCATGACATGAACATTCAGTCTGCGGTCAGCGCACCGAGAATCCACCACCAGTGGCTACCGGATGAAATCCTCATTGAACAGGGCATCAGCCCCGACACCGTCCGGTTGCTGGAGGACAAGGGCCATGAGGTAGTGCCTGGTAGCGCCATGGGGGCCATCCAGAGCATACTGATCGATAACGAGGGAACCCTGCACGGCGGTGCAGACCCTCGCCGTAGCACATCGTCAGCCATGGGTTACTGAACCCGGGAGGTTTTATGTTCTTATCAGTGCAATTGAGTTGCTACCCGCTCGCAGACGACTACAAACCACCCATCCGGGCGCTTATCGAACGGCTGGAGAATAGCGGGCTGGAAGTCTATCCCGGGCGCATGAGCACGGAAATATTCGGGGAGTATGATGAGGTCATGCGGGTGCTGTCGGATACCATGAAATGGTCATTCGAGGAGTACGGCAAAGCCGTCTTCGTGGCCAAGATCATGGAGGGTGACCGCAGGCCACGATAACAGCAAGGCACAACAACCTGCCGCGGGTGGGGCCCTACCCGCGGCCGATAAACAAGGCGCCTACCAGCACAAGCCCCAGGAACGCCACAACCATGTTGACGGCCAGGCCCCAGCGGAACCCGTATCCGGCCGGGAACTCTGCCGGGCTGAGGGTACGCAACAGGGCGCGGAACTGGCGTGAAGACCACACGGCAGCAAAGGCCCCGAGCAGGATAAACAGAATACCAATCCAGAATCCCAGCATGGCGTTGATCACGCCCACGCTGTCGGGCGCCAGAACATGCAGTAGCAGGCCCGCCCGCTCGATCAGAAAGCCGAACGCAATAAAGGACAGGCTGGTGCGGTTCCATGCCAGCAGGGTTCGCTCAGCGGCAAACAGAACTCTCGGGTCTTTCAGGTCAGACATGGGCTTCCTTTCTACTCCGGTGTTACTTTCAGAACACGGCCATCATCACTGTCGGTAAGCAGGTAAACCGCACCATCCGGGCCGGTGCGCACATCCCGGATGCGTTCTTCCAGCTCTCCGAACAGAACACCCACTTCCCTCGCCTGGCCATTTTCCAGGCGAACCCGATGCACCTGCCTGGTCACCAGCCCCCCGACCAGCAACTCACCCTGCCACCGGGGAAACAGTTCACCGGTATACAGCGTCATGCCGGACGGCGCAATGGAAGGCGTCCAGTGCAACAACGGTGGCTCGATACCATCCCGTTGCTGGAACGGTGTCACCCGTGCGCCGGTATAATCCAGCCCGTGGGTGGTAACGGGCCAGCCGTAATTGGCGCCCGGGCGGATGACATTGATCTCGTCACTGCCGCGGGGCCCGTGTTCATGGGCAATCAGTCGGTCCTGCTCATCATCGTAGACCAGTCCCTGCACATTGCGATGGCCATAGCTGTATATTTCGCCCTGATATTGCCCGGAGCCGGCAAACGGGTTGTCCTCCGGCACGCTGCCATCCGGGTTCAGGCGAACAATACTGCCAATATGGTTCTCCCGGCGCTGGGCCTGCTCACGGTAATCAAAACCATCCCCCAGAGTAAGCACCAGCGTGTTGTCCGGCAACCATGCCAGGCGGCCCCCATAATGGGCGTTCCCCTCCTTGGCCGGCTGAACGCGGAATATCTCGGTGACATTCTCCAGGCCCCGGTCGACAAGTTTTCCCCTGGCCAGGCAGGCATGATTGGCCTCCGGCGTACCACAGGCATAGCTCAGGTAAATCATACCGGTCTTCTCGAAGTCACCGGCTGGAAGCACATCGAAAAGCCCGGCCTGCGCCGAGGCAAAGACTTCCGGCACACCATCCACGGCATCCGGCAGCAGCTCGCCTTCAGCTGTCAGTATCCGCAGCCTGCCTGGCCTTTCGGTAACCAGCATCCGACCATCAGGCAGGAACGCCAGCGACCAGGGATGCTCCAGACCCCGGGCCAGTGTCTCGATATTGTAGCCGGGCTGCTCGTCTGCCACTGCATCCGATTCCGGCAATACCAGACCGCCTGCCAGCATGATCGCCAGGGCCGGCATGGCAGAGATCCCCTGCCCCCGGCTCACGGAACGGCCAACCAGCACCGCAAACAGCCAGCCGGATACCACAGCTGTTGCCAGCATAGCCATCAAGCCTCCCGTACTCCGTGTTGCAGCAATAAGCGTGGGCATTGGCGCCAGGGTATTCACAATGATCAAAGTCAGCCAGAGCCCCACCGCCGCAGCAACCGGGTACAACCAGTAACGGCCGGAATTCCCTGTCTGCCTGACCACCAACCCTGCAACTCCCAGGGAACACAGAAGGCTTGTTCCGAACAGAATGGCGTATAAAGGTGCAAAATTGATCAGATCAAGAGCAGTGGTTTCCAGCCGGGTGGCGGCACCAATGTCAACGCCCAGGCCTTCCAGCGCCTGCAGGTTGAACTGGGTCTGGGCAAGGCTGCCGAGCACCGAGCCCACCACCACGGCAACCACGAATGCCAGAACCACTTTCCACCAGGGGGCAGGTGCAGCCATTATTTTTCTCCGGCAGGCTCCAGCTTGTCCTGGGTCCGCAGTTCGAAGTCACTGGCGTCGTGCCTTTCATGCAGCTGTTTGCTCTCTTCACCCCAGGTGCGGTTTACCATCAGCCCGCGCTTGACGGCCGGACGTGCCCCGATTTCGTCAGCCCAGCGCACGACGTTGGTGTAGGTATGCGCCTCAAGGAACTCGGCCGCCTCGTAGACCCTGTTTTTAACCAGCGCACCATACCAGGGCCAGATGGCCACATCAGCGATGGTGTATTCATCCCCTGCGATATAACGGTTATCCGCCAGTTGACGATTCAGCACATCCAGCTGGCGCTTCACTTCCATGGTGTAACGATTAATCGGGTACTCGTATTTTTCCGGTGCGTATGCATAGAAATGGCCAAATCCGCCGCCCAGGAAAGGCGCACTGCCCATCTGCCAGAACAGCCAGTTCATGGTTTCGGTGCGGGCAACAATGTCTTTCGGCAGGAACTCACCGAACTTTTCTGCCAGGTAAAGCAGAATGGAACCGGACTCGAACACACGAACAGCCGGCGAGTGAGTGTGATCCATCATCGCCGGGATCTTGGAGTTGGGATTCACCTTCACAAAGCCGCTGCCAAACTGGTCGCCTTCGGTAATGCGGATCAGCCAGGCATCATACTCTGCCTCTTTGATGCCTTTCTCCAGCAACTCCTCGAACATAATGGTGGCTTTTATCCCATTTGGGGTTGCCAGTGAATAAAGCTGGAACGGATGCTTCCCGACCGGCAACTCCTTTTCATGGGTAGGGCCTGCAATCGGTCGATTGATTTTCGAGAAGGCTCCACCGCTCTCGGCGTCCCATTTCCATACCTTCGGGGGCGTGTAGCTGGCATCAGTCATTCAATCATCCTCACATTAAGGTACTGCGAATTTCGGTACATTCAGGATTCGGGGAAGCAAACTTCCCGGCTGCGGGAAGTCAGCCTGCTCCACTTCCCTTTATTGCTGCTACGTACGGTTTTCAGATACTTGTTTACATCGGAAAACTGCTTGTCAGTTGCGCCCATCTTCCTCGCTTCGTCGCCATGGGCGTCAGATATGAAAACCAATGCCTTGTATTCTTCACCTTTCTCGGTGAGTGAGTCACTGAGCAGTGTCAGATGGCTTGCGCAAAAAATATGCATATTGCGCTTGTCGTAATCGACATCCTGAGCCGAAGCGCTGAAGCTCAACGCTGCCAGAAGCATCGTTACCAGAACGGGATTCTTCATAAAGCCTTACTCCACAGAATGAGCGTTACCTCGTGCACGGGCCGCATGCAGCTTTTTATAGCTCTCTACCAGACGCAGGTGCTTATCCAGGCCGTCCAGCTGCATGTTGGTCGGGGTCAGGCCATGGAACCGAACACTACCATTGACCGAGCCTACCACGGCATCCATGGTTTCCTCACCAAACATTCGCTGAAGGTTGACCAGATAGTCTTCCAGCTCCAACTCATCATCAAGGGTAATCTCCAGCACCGCATTGACTGCCCGGTAGAACAGGTTGCGCTCCACTGTGTTGTCGTTGAACTGCAGGAAGGCTTCTACCCTTTCCAGAGCTTCCTCGTGCTGCTGAAGAGCCAGGTAGATCAGCAGCTTGAGCTCAAGAATCGTGAGCTGGCCCCAGACCGTATTCTCGTCAAACTCGATACCGATCAGGGTAATGATGTCGGTGTAGTCGTCCATCTGGCTCTCTTCCAGGCGCTCCACCAGGCCCCTCAACTGGTCGTCGCTGAGGGTGTGCAGGTTCAGAATATCTTCACGGTAGTCCAGAGCCTTGTTGGTGTTGTCCCAGATCAGATCATCCGCGGGATAGACCTCCGAATACCCGGGAACAAGAATACGACATACAGGAGCCCCCAGTTCTTCATAAACCGCAACATAGACTTCCTTCTCCAGCTCCGCGAGTATTCCGAACAGGCACGCCGCCTCTTCCTGGTTGGTGCCGGAGAAATCCCACTCGCAGAATTCATAGTCCGACCTGGCGCTGAAGAAACGCCAGGACACCACACCGGTGGAATCAATAAAGTGTTCCACAAAGTTATTGGGTTCTGTTACCGCAAGGCTGTTGAACGTGGGCGGCGGCACGTCGTTCAGACCTTCAAAACTCCGGCCTTGAAGCAACTCCGTAAGGCTGCGCTCCAGGGCCACTTCCAGGCTGGGGTGAGCACCGAATGAAGCGAACACGCCACCGGTTCGGGGGTTCATCAGAGTGACGCACATCACCGGAAACCGGCCGCCCAGAGACGCATCCTTGACCAGGGTGGGAAAGCCCTGCGCTTCCAGAGCTTCCACACCTTCCAGAATGTCCGGATACTTTTCCAGCACCTCCCGGGGCACGTCCGGCAGTGCAATCTCTTCCTCGATAATCTGCTTCTTCACCGCCCTCTCAAAGATTTCCGACAGGCACTGCACCTGGGCTTCATGCAGCGTGTTACCCGCACTCATACCATTGCTGAGGTACAGGTTCTCGATCAGGTTGGAAGGGAAATAAACCACCTCGCCATCGGACTGGCGCACGAACGGCAGCGACACAATCCCCCGTTCCGTCTTGCCGGAATTGGTATCGATCAGGTTGGAACCACACAGCTCGCCTTCCGGGTCATATATGGCCAGGCAATGATCATCCAGAATACCTTCCGGCAACTCGTCTTCGGGGTCGGGCTTGAACCACTTTTCGTTCGGGTAGTGGACGAATTCACTGTTGGCTATGTCTTCCCCGAAAAACTGGTCGTTATAGAAGAAATTACAGTTCAGCCGCTCAATGAATTCACCGAGGGCAGAACACAGTGCGCTTTCCTTTGTGGCGCCCTTGCCGTTGGTAAAACACATGGGCGACGCTGCATCGCGGATATGCAGGGACCACACGTGAGGCACGATATTGCGCCAGGACGCAATCTCGATTTTCATCCCCAGATCCTCAAGGATCCGGGTCATGTTGGCGATGGTCTGCTCCAGGGGCAGATCCTTGCCTTCGATATAGGTATTGGTGCCACCCTCCGGCCTGGTCATCAGCAACGCCTGGGCATCGGCCCCCAGGTTCTCGACGGTTTCAATCTCGAATGTCGGGCCTGTTTGCACCACCTTCTTGACGGTACAGCGATCAATGGAACGCAGAATGCCCTGCCGGTCCTTGTCGGAGATATCTTCCGGCAATTCCACCTGGATCTTGAAAATCTGGTTGTAGCGATTTTCCGGATCAACAATGTTGTTCTGGGACAGACGGATATTCTCGGTGGGAATGTCCCGCGCCAGACAGTAAACGCGAACAAAATAAGCCGCGCACAGGGCTGAAGATGCGAGAAAATAATCGAAGGGGCTGGGTGCCGACCCGTCACCCTTGTAGCGGATGGGCTGGTCGGTAACGACAGTGAAATCGTCAAACTTGGCTTCAAGCCTGAGGTTGTCGAGAAAATTGACGTTGATTTCCATGACGAAGTATCCGGATTGGAGAATTTGGCGCGCTGCGGCCCTGAATGCTCGCCATTATCCAGTTTTTACCGCCCTTCGTCTTGGTATGTGGCATCAACCCTTCGACAATTTCGGGGAAGTCCTGCTGCTACTGCGGCTGCCGCCAGCACGCCTGCCCAAGGCAAACTGAACTGCCTGGTCGGCATGTATTTCTGTCGTGTCGTAAAGCTGGACCTGTGTATCCGTGCCCTGGATCAGAAGCCCTATCTCCGTACACCCTAGGATGACTCCCTGAGCACCGCGTTCAGACAATGATGCGACGATATCCAGATATGCGGTTTTTGAATCAGATTCAACGACACCCCGGCACAACTCCGTGTAGATCACAGAATGAACACACTCTCTTTGGGCCGCATCTGGCACGACAACCTGAACACCATGGCCCCGGAGACGATCAATATAAAACTCTTGCTCCATGGTAAACCTTGTTCCCAGAAGGCCCACACAGGTTACCCCATCCTTTTCCAGCACACTGGCCGTAGCGTCTGCTATATGAAGAAGAGGGATGCTTACTGCCTCTTCAATCCGGGAAGCGACTTTATGCATCGTGTTTGTACAGAGAACCAGAAATTCTGCGCCTGCTGATTCAAGCGCCCGGCCCGCTGAACCAAGTATTTCCGCCGTTGCCTGCCAATCACCCTGGTGCTGCAACGCCTCAATCTCGGCGAAATCCACGCTGTAAAGAACAAGTTTTGCCGAATGAAGCCCGCCAAGCTGGTTTCTCACTTTCTGGTTTATCATCCGGTAATAAGTCTGAGTAGACTCCCAGCTCATTCCTCCGATCAAACCTATTGTTTTCACAGGAAACCTCTCGTTCACGTGTCATTCAATGGTGACACGGGTGGATATTGGCATCTTGCTAACGCAGAGCGCACCGGTGACCTTGACGTAGCGAAGCGCAGACAAGGGCATCCGGGTGACGCGCCTGGTTAGCTGTTCCCAAGCATGTACGCACGAAGCTGCCGCTCTTCTCGCATGACATAGAGGAGGAGAACCCGTTTCTCATCCTCACGATAAAAAATGCGACACGGTGGAACCACCACCTCCCTGTACACCGAATTAGGGAGCTCTGGAGGAATGCGCCCAGATTGGGGAAAATCTTCCAAACGGTCGGTTTTATCGAAAACTTCTTCTACCAGCCGGCTTGCAGCGTCAGGATTGTCCAGAGCAATGTACTCTGCGATTGCGTTTAATTCTTGAAGAGCCGGCTCAGTCCAGATTACTTCAGCCATTTACTCATTTTCTCCCTGGCCTCACTTTGGCTGTACGTTCTTCCCTCAAGTACAGCACGCTCTCCTCGTGAGAGCTCCTCAAGCAGCTCAAGCCGGCGCTGCATGAACTCGTAATCCTGTACATCAACAAGATAAGCGGATGGCTGGCCATGTTCAGTGATCAGTACCGGCTCTTTGGACAGATGCAGATCTGCCAAGATTTTTGTGGCTTGGCGCTTAAGGTTTGTAACAAGCTCAACTTTCATGGGCTCACCCTGATCCAAATTGATAGTGACACTATAGTATCACTTTTCAGGTGAGGCAATCACAGCTAAAGCCCTGGCTTTGCGGCGTGCCGAAGCGCCAGCGCAGGCGCGTCCGACAACAGCCATTGGGTAAATGCTTGCATGCGCATGGCAATGCGCATACGATCAAGCTATGTATTCTAGATTTTATCGGAGGCCCTCATGGCCGAACTCTATAATTCAGCCGCCCCCAAAAAAGCAACGAACCTCTCAATCAACAGCGATCTGCTGCGTAAGACCCGGGAACTGAACATTAATTTGTCTGCCACCCTGGAACGAGCTCTAAAAGACGAGCTTTCGAAACGCGAAGCCGCACAATGGGTTGAAGAAAATCGCGCTGCGATAAAAAGTTACAACGATTTCGTCGAACAACATGGATGCTTCGGCGACGAATTCAGGGAGTTCTGATGGCAAAGTTCGATGTATACCCCAACCCGAGCAAAGTCAGCAAGGCTCACTACCCTTACCTTGTGGATATTCAGAGCAGCCTCCTGAACGATTTGGCAACTCGCATAGTTATCCCTTTGGGCAAACGTTCTGCCTTCGGTGGCGAAGCCATGCAAGGGCTCACTCCGGAAATCAGCTTTGCGGATCAGGAGTTGTTGCTGTTAACTCCGCAAATTTCCTCCGTGCCCGAAAAACACCTCAAGAGCCCCATTGGTTCCCTCTCACATTTCAGAGACCAGATTGTTGGGGCTCTGGACTTAGCTATCACCGGCATTTAACGCCAGTGGTAATGGGCGGCAACGGAGCGCAGTAGGCGTCTGGTGTAGGGCCGCCAGGCCCGGAACGCACTACAACAATTTGTTATGCAATGCCCAGTCTTCGCACGTCATTCGATACACCCGCACCGGTCGGTTATGGAATTCTTGAAGTTTGTAGTCTCCAAACCCTACCTTCTCCGTCACCCTAACGGATGATGTATGCTCCGGCTCGATGATAGCAACTACCGACTCGCAGAGCTTTTGACCGAAAGCATACTGGAGGACACCTTTGACAGCTTCTGTCGCAAACCCCTGATGCCAGAATCTGCGCGCCATGCGATAACCTAGATTGACTTCTTCAACATCACCAACCAACTCCGGCCCAACGCCACAGAAGCCGATAAAATCCCCTGAGTCTTTCTCGCAGAATGCCCATGGCCCGATTCCATGAGTGGCGTAGCACCCAAGGCACCAATCAACAAATTTCCGGATAGCTTCTTCATCGCAAACTTCGCGAACCGAAAACTTCATAACTTCCGGATCACTGAGCATTGCCGTGAGCACCGGAACGTCCTGATGGAATAACTTCCTTGCAACCAACCTCTCTGTTTCAAACAATTGCACCGTGCTCGATCTCTCCCTGTGCATAACGCCGAGCTTTGCGGCAATTTTGGAGCCGCGAAGCGGTGGAAAAATTGCCGGCAACAGCGGCTGGTTATGCATTATTCGTAGTGGCTCCAGAGCCTGAGGACTTTCACCACACGCTCTTCCTCGAGCACTTGGTAGACCAGCCGATGCTGAATATTGATACGGCGTGAATAGGCACCAGCAAGATCCCCTATGAGCTTCTCAAACGGAGGGGGCTTGCGGTATGGATCTTCTGCTATAAGCGCCAACAATTCCTGGGCTTTTGGTTTGAGACCGCTGGAGGCCAGCTTTTTTGCATCTTTCTGGGCTTGCTTGGTGTAAACCAACTTCCATGTCACCAGTCCAGCTCCTCATCGCATTCCTTCACGGGGGTATCCATCCCCTCGCGAATAGACTCTCGCATACCTGGCACGGAAAGCAGGTAAAGTGTTTCCTGAATTGCAGACCAGTCTTCCTCGGACACCAAAACCGCTTTGTTCCGCTTCCCCATGATAACGATTGGTTGGTGAGACTCGGCGGTTTCGTCGATCAACCGATATAGGTTGCTGCGCGCCTCAGTTGCTGTGATTCCGGTCATGACGCACCTCTTGCGTGTTTATCTTTTAACCAAGTGTACGCCTATAGGTACGTACGTCAAGACGAACGCTCTGCATAACGCCGCTCAGCACGCGCGGCTGCGGAATGGAGGCGAAGCCGCAATGGAGTAGCCGTCGCCGTGGCTGGCCTTGTTAGGGCCTTTGAATCGGGATAGCATAGTTGCATTGCCACTCGCGGAGGCACCATGACTACCGAAACATTAAATCACCTACGCTCTCAGATTTCGACTCTCTCCGAGTCGGAACGTGCTGCGTTGGCTCGAGAGCTCATAATGAGCCTAGACGGCCCCCGTGACGACTCTGTTGAGCAGGCCTGGAATGATGAAATTATTCGGCGCGTAGCCAAGGTCGAAAGCGGTAAGGCTACACTGCTCAGCCGTGAAGAATTCCGGACAAAGATGCGAGCGAGGTTAGGCCAGTAACAGTGCGAACGGTAAGGATACTGGAAGAAGCCTCGCAGGAAGCCCTAACGCCCGCCATCACCGGTGACAAAACCGCAGCGAAGCGGAGGGTTTGGCATCCGGTGCATGGCTTGGTTACACCTCACCTTGCTCAGTGAAGTTGATTAAAAACTTCGGGGTGTTGTTCAGCAATGCGCAAAAGAGCGACCGCTGGACCCTGTGGCTCCCTGCGCCCCTGCTCCCAATCCTGAAGAGTTCGCACGCTCACTCCCATGAGACCGGCAAACGCAGATTGCGACATGTTCAACTTCAGCCTGATCACTTTAGGCGGTGAGGGCTCTGATAGCTCATGGGTTCGTAGAGCCAATTTGCCCTTTTTGAACTGCTTGATTTCATTGATGCCATCAAGAATCTCTGCCCCTAGGTTCCTGTCACCCATTTTTGATTGCCTCCGCTATCTGCTTGAGCGTATGGCCAGGAATGCTGGCGCGCTCTGATTTACTGTACAGCGTGAGCATCCATATCTCGTGGTCAGACTTCTTCCAGTAATAAATAGCTCTGATACCACCGCTCTTTCCCGAACCCGCCGGTGCCCATCGAACTTTACGAACACCACCCGAACCTTTGATCAGATCTCCCGCATCCGGCTTCTGTAGAAGGTAGGTTTGAAGCCCACGATATTCCTCATCCGTGAGGTAGTTCGGCAATAACTTGGTGAACGTTGACGTTTCGATGAATAGCATCACAAGAATATACGGCGATGCCGTACAAAACTCAAGACCGGATCAGGGAGGTGTAATCGGGATAGGGAGGCCCCTCACGGTGCCTCTCCTCCCACATCACCGGGCATACGGATCACGTACCACGGCGATTCAGTGACTTGATTCAACCCTTT
>NZ_LIHP01000001.1 GCF_001314605.1 Marinobacter sp. HL-58 | reverse complement strand
ACGGTTCCAGAAGCCACCCACCTGTGGCTTGAAGGTCGGTGCGATGGTAAAGCGGGCATAATCCCCATCCACATCACCACGCCCTTCGTAGCCCTCGGTTTCTAGATCCATGACCTGCCAGGAGGCTTCGTACTGCATCTCGAAGTTGGCGCCCAGCTCGTTGGCCAGGCGGGTGTTGAAGGTGAGCCACTGGTACTCGTCCCCGTCCACATACCGGTCTTCGCTGGTTTCCGCCAGGATCGTCGGGGCAATCCGCCAGCTGTCGCCCAGCCGCGTAGTACCGTAGACGGCTATCCGCGTACTGGCGGCGTCTTCATGCAGGTTGCCGTCGGCACCAAGGCTCTTGACCTCCGCACCCAGGCCCTGGCCATGCAGCAGTGCGACGGAAAAGTTGCCCTCGGATAACCCGAAGAAGCTGTCACCGTGGTAAGCCAGCATGGTTTGCACGCCGGAGTCAGCCGCTTCCATAACATTCCCGACGACACGCTCGTCATTATCCGCAGCGGACATGCCATTGATCAGCCACTGGACGTTACCGAAGTAGTTATTGGCTGTGAGAATGAGGTTGTCGGTGTCGGAGGTGCCATCGGTGGTGTCAGGATCGGAGGGAAAATCCAGGAAGCTGCGGCCATACAATGAGAAGTTGGACTTTACAGCGTCGCTGAAAGTGACGTCGTAAAGCCCCACCCCTGTGCCTGCCAGGAAAACGACATCACTGTCGAGCCAGTGGATGTCAAAATCCAGGTCCCGGTCGAAGCGCTTGCCGGCCCAGAGGGAGGCGTTCTCGAAAATGCCGGTAAAACCGGCCAGGTTGCTGAATTCCACATAGGCCTGGCGCACGTTCAGGGCGCCGTCATCCGCGGTCCAGTCGTTGCTGGAGGTGGTGGAATCGGCAATCATCAGGCGGTAATGGGACCTGGTGCCGTTGTCCGCCACGCTCTTGTAGTTGAGGATGGCCTCCAGGTAAGTGTCCGGTTCGTTACCCAGCCGGCCCACGGCACCGCCAACGGAGCCGGCGGGGGTCAGGTAGGGGCCGCCGGAGGCACTTTTGCCCTCGTTATTCAGCAGCAGCCCGGAGCGGGCGTAGGTGTTGAACGAAAAGCCTTCGTCACCCCGGGCATGGGGCTCGACCTCCGCCAGCTGCTGCTCCAGGGCAGAGAGCCGGTCCTCGACGCTTTCCCCGGCCTGCAACTGGCTGGCAAACACAGCCAGCGAGGCCATGGTCACGGCGACCGTCAGGCGGCGTATGGTCAGAGCGCCACTATTGCTGAACATACAATACGGTTTACAGGTATTCATCATGACTCCTTGTTTTTGTTGTATTCGCAACATCAGAGTCTATGGCAATACCCGGAAGGGGAACGTATCAAACTGAAAGACCCATGTAACATGATTGTTACATGGCAAACTCAGTGACGGGGCAGCTTCAGAGTCACCTCCAGCCCACCACCAGACCAGTTGGAGATCTCAAGCTCACCGCCATGGCTTTGGGCAATATTGCGGGCAATTCCGAGGCCCAGACCATGGCCCTGTCGATGCTCGTGACCGAGGCGATAATAGGGCTCAAAAATCCGGCCAAGCGCCTCGTCAGGAACACCCGGCCCATGGTCCCTGACATGAATGATGACCTGTTCAGGAGAATCTTCCACGCAAATGATCGCCGACTCCCCGTATTTGACGGCATTGTCCACCAGGTTACCCAGGCAACGCTTCAAGGCCAGTGGCTTGCCACGATATGGGGCGCAGCTTCCCTCCACCACAACAAGAGGGGGGTCGCCCATATAGGCATCCGCCAGTTTCCGCAACATGCCATCAAGATCAACAAGCTCGACATTCTCGTGGATGTCCGTGTCTTTCATGCTCTGCAGAGCACCTTTGACCAATAACTCCAGTTCCTGAAGATCACTTTCGAGTCGCTCACGAATAGTGTCATCATCAATCAGATCGGCACGAAGGCGCAGCCTGGTTATCGGGGTTTTGAGATCGTGCGAGATTGCACGGAAAAGCTGGTCCCTGTCGCTGATATAACTTTGCAGCCGTCGGCGCATGGCATTGAAGCCCCGGGTAACCGCCACTATTTCAGCGCTACCCTGCTCCCGGAGAGGCGGCTGGTACTCATCCAGTGGCAGGTCCCTCGCAGCTCTGGCCAGTTTGTGCAGTGGCCGGGTCTGGCGACGCACCAGCCACGCCAATACCGGAAACAGCACACCGATCATCACAAGAATAAAGACAATCTGCTGTCCGGGAATGCTCTCGTCATCCAGTGATACATAGGGCGCCGGCAACAGCGAAGCCAGATAAAGCCAATCACCCTCGGCAACTTCAACCTGAGTCACCAGTACCGGCGGCTTGATGGGTTCCAGGGTCAGTGCGTAGTGAGCCCAGGATTTCGGCAATGCATCCAGTGGCAGCTGGGTATTCAGGATTCTCAGGTCATCAGGGTGAACAAATTCAACATGCAGGTTCACGGTTTTACCCAGGCGGCTCCGGAGCACTGCCTCGACTTCCTCGGTGACAAGCTGTTTGCGCTCGCTATCCGGCAATGCACGCATCTCGATTCGATTATCGTTGAGGGAGACAAAAAATCGGGAGCCGCCCATATCCCGTAACTGATCCAGCACAATATGCCGGTATTCCAGCGGCAGCGACTTGAAAAACTGTGTGGTTGCCGCTGCGGAAGCGGCAAGATTGCGGGTAGTATTCACCAACCCCTCTACCTGTTGGGCGCGGAAGGTGCCTACCCAGATCACACTGGATGCCACCTGGGCAACGCCCATGGCCAACAGTGTCAGCAGCAGGATGCGTCCAAGAAGTGACGATGGCACCAAGCGCCAGACCTTGCGGCCGGTGTCGATCGCCCCGTTATCATTCCGCGACATGGGTCACCGTTGCCGCAAGCAGGTACCCTGCTCCACGCACCGTCTTGATTAGCCTGGGGTTGCGGCCCTGGTCGCCCAGCCGCTGACGTAGCCGGCTGACCGCAACATCCACCACCCTGTCCAGTGGCATTGACTCGCGCCCACGGGTAACACCGGAGATGGTGTCGCGGTCCAGCACCTCATTCGGATGAGAGAGAAAAAGCTGCAACAAGGCAAAGTCCGCACCGGACAGGGGAATGGGGTTTCCCTGCTCCGGGATGAGCTCATGGGCCAGCGTGTCCAGACGCCAACGATCGAACAGGACGAACCTGGGGTTATCCGTTCGCTTGAAACTTGAACGGCGTAAAAGAGCCTTTACCCTGGCCTGCAATTCTCGTGCACTGAACGGCTTGGCCAGGTAATCATCGGCGCCAATTTCCAGTCCGACCACCCGGTCCGTTTCATCTGAGCTTGCCGTCAGCATGATGATGGGAACCTGGGAATGCTCACGTATTTCCCGGCAAAGCGTGAAGCCATCGTCCCCTGGCATCATGACGTCAAGCACGATCAGGTCCACCCTCGAACCGGCAAGCACCTGGCGCATGCCATCACCTTCGGCCGCTGTCATCACGCTGTATCCCACCCGGGACAGGTGTTCGTGCAACAGCTCGCGGATGGCCAGGTCGTCGTCGACTACCAGGATGGACGCTTTAACATCAGACATTCAATGACCTTTGTTGTTATTCGTGGGTGCAAGCATATGTCGAAAAGTCTTGAGGCAAAAGCCCCGAGTGGGTGCTAATCTGGGTTGAGTATTGTTAACAAAATGGATGCAATGGTCACCATGGATCTCCGGCCTTTGGCACTGGGGTTAATCGGTACAGTTACCATATCTGTCTGTCACGCCCGGCCACCAGTACTCAACCTCTATACGTTTGAGTCGTCGCCCTACCAGGTGTCGGCCCGGGCTGGAATTGGCACTACGAATGTCACTGGCGAGACGGTCGATACGGTAAACTGCGCCGCCAGCCAGGCGGGCTGGTCGACACGCATACGTATAACACCACAAAACCGGGCAGTACATTCCTTACAACGAAACCTGATTGATGGTTACTTTGCCATAGACCCCTCCACCGAACTGGATACCATTGCCAAACGAAGCAATCCTGTCAGCCTTGAGAAATGGTACTTTTTCACGACGGAATCGGCTATCGAGCTTGAGTCTGCACGCATTGGCGTAGTGGACGGCAGCAACGAGAAAGCCTGGCTTGAGGCAAATGGATTCGATGTTTTCATGAGTGTTTCATTGCCAAGCCAGCTACCTGCCCTGTTAAAACGCGGCCGAATCGACGCTGCGGTCATGGACAAACGTGCCATGACCGATTTGCATGATCCGGACAGATCAATCGTCAACAACCTCCATGAGCATTTTATTCGCTACACCCCGCTGTACCTTTACCTGAGCGAAAGCTTTGTCGCCAACAATCCCGGTTTTCTACCCTCGTTCAACCAGTTTATCCCGGGCTGCATGGAGGGGCGGATTACTCTCTCTGCTGACGAGGAAGCACACGTCAGGACCCTTGCAGAAAAACTGTTCAGCAAAATCGACAGCGCACTCAATCTGCAACAGGCCATTGATGAAGGTCCGCGTATGGAAAACCTGACAGACGTGCTGAATTTCGACTCCAGGTGGCAGGCACTGGCTCCCACAAAAGCCCCGGAACTGGCAAAGGCGATCCTAGAGCTACCCGGCTCACGAACCCTGCATGCCTGGAAGATGGCTCACAGGGAATATGTCACAGAGGCACTGCTGATCAATGACCGCGGGACACTCGCTGCCATGAGCCAGCTGACTTCCGACTACTGGCAGGGCGACGAACGCAAGTTCACCCGGGTTATAGAGAATCTCGAGGCAGGCCTCAGCGGCCGGGATGCAATCTACATCTCGGACATCCGCTACGATGCTTCCACCTCCCGTTTCCAGATCACGGTGAGCGCACCGGTCGGGCCGGTATCTGGCAATCTTCCCAAAGGCATCCTGGCACTGGGGCTCGACATCGAGAGTGCACTGGGGCACCACGACACGGAGTAGCCTCACGGCGGCCCGATCTCACACGCCAGCACCAGCGCCCAGAATTCCGAGAAATCATTGACCACCACATCCGGCTTGTCAGGGTGCTTGTGGGTGCCAGGAAATATCCGGTTCAGCCAGGGTAAATCCCACTGCGCACCATTGAAGAAGACTGCTGTCATGCCGGCACGTTTGGCGGCAATCACATCCGTGGTGCTGTCCCCCACGTACCACACGCTGGGATCGGGCGGGTAATCCAGCTTCTGCACTGCCAGGTAAAGCTGATCCGGATGAGGCTTCCGCAGGGGCGTATCATCGCCGCAGACATTCACATCGAACAGGTGTGTCCAGCCGGTATCTTCCACCGCCGCAAGCTCATGTTCGAAAAACTCCCGATCCCGGTTGGTGATCACGCCCACCTGAATACCGAGCCGTCGCAGCCCTTCCAGTACGGCCCGCACCTTCGGTTCAAAAGCTTTCACCGAACCGTAGTGCTCCCGGTAGTGACGATTGAATGCCTTGTGGGCGATCTGTTTTGCTTCCTGATCCTCACCGAACAGCACTTCAAATATATCCGTGCGCGAAATTTTGCGATCCGCCCGCACCTTGGGATGCAGCCTGGCAAACTCACGAACGTAGGCCACCAGGCGGGCATCTTCCGGGGTCTTGCTGTCCTCAGGTGCCAGCATACGGTTGACGAGGCCCAGTTCCTCGAATTCGGGGAACATGTCATCCACCGCGTGGTACATGGCATCCAGGGTATCCACCAGGGTGGCGTGCCAGTCGAACAGAACCACCGAGGGCCGGATCAGGCTGACAACAGCGGGGTGCCAGTCCGGTTCAATCCGCGGTTGTGGAGGCTCCGGGCGTGGGTAGGGCCGGGGCCGGACTTCCGCCGGTGTCGCCCGGAATGCTTCCGGCTCCTGCCGCTCCAGCAGTGCCAGCAGGTTGATCAGATCCTCGAAGCTGTCGAGAATCGCTGCCGGTGCATCCCGATGGCTGAACCAGCTGTCAATACGTTCCGACTCCCAGCAGGCTCCGTTATAGAATACGCCGGACACGCCAGCCCGGTTGGCTGTGAGCATATCCACATAACTGTCACCCACATACCAGGCGCGTTCGTCCACCGGCAGGCCCAGCTTCTCCAGGGCACGAGTGATCACCTCCGGGTCCGGCTTGTACTCGGTAACGTCATCGGCGCAAACCGTGGCATCAAACAGATTCCGCCAGCGACCCTCATCCACCATCGCCAGCTCCTTGTCCAGAAACTCCCGGTTACGGTTGGTGGACACCGCCAGCCGGATGCCCATCTCTTTCAGGGCCGTCAGGTATTCGTAGGCGCCTTGCTGGAATGGCTTCACCTTGCCAAAGTATTTGCGGTAACAGTTGTTGTAGGCCTTGTGGGCGATCAGCTTTGCTTCCTTGTCGTCACCGAAAATGGCGTTGAAGATATCAGTGCGGGACACCCGCCGTTCGGCGAGGATGCGGGGGTGCAGGCGACGGAAAATCCGGATATAGCGCACCAGGCGGGCATCGTCGGCGGTACGGCACTTATCTTCGGGCAGCAGCCTGTCAACCAGGCCCAGGTCTTCCAGCTGCGGCAGCATCTCTTCCATGGCACTGAACATGGCGTCGTGGGTATCCACCAGAGTCCCATGCCAGTCAAATATCAATACAGACGGTGCGGGTAGTCCGTCGCTGAATCGCGCCATGTTATCTCCCCGGGAATTAATAACCTGATGCCATAGTCCTCCCAGTAAAAACCATTTCCGGACCTTACACAAAGAACTATGGGAATCACGCTGAGTGGCTAACGGGGCTTCTTCGCAGTCTCTACCCGGGTGACACGGCCATTGCGCAATTTGACGATCCGGCGGAACTGGGTCTTGCCGGTTTCATACATCCACTCTTCCACAGGCACCAGAGTGCCGGACTGGTAGTGACCGGCCACTCTCGAGGAACCGCCTACCGATTCCCAGGTAACCCGCCGGGAAAGTGGTTCGCCGCAGTATGACACCATCTCGAACTCACTGAGCCCGCTTTGCAGCTTTGCCGGAGTACAATCACCGGCGCTGTCTCCGGCAAAGCCATAGCCCAGGCTATGCTCCCGCTGGAGCTTACCGTTGCGGAATTCCAGACGGCGGATGAACCCCTGCGGGCCCGGGTTGTAATACCAGTGCTCAACTTCCCCCACAACGCCGATACCGGGAACGGTTGCCGTCGGATAGGTGGCCACGTAATCCGGCGTTCCGCAGCGCTCTTCCACCTCCACCGGCCAATCCCCCACATCCACCAGTGATGATCCGCAACGGAAAGCACCATCAGCGGCGCCCGGCAAAGCAAACAGGCCCAGGAGGGCCATAAGCATCAGCCTTCTGATTGATAAAGCGACACGCATATCCTGTCCCCGTTTATCCCTCCCTGATTTTCCAGTGTAGAAGGACAGGTGGCCAAGCGGCACCCTCTGAATCGTAAAGATCTGGTAAACACTGGCATTGAGGTCCGCAGCCGCGATTGCAACGTAATGACTTCCCGACACATTCCACTAATGCACTGGCGCGATGCACAAGAAACCCAACCTCCCCGAAAAAACCTGCCCCGTGTGCCAGCGTCCCTTTACCTGGCGCAAGAAGTGGGCGAAGGACTGGGACAGTGTTCGCTACTGCAGTGAGCGTTGCCGCCGGTCCGGGAAGCAGGCTTCATGACAACGGTGGTCTGGTTCAAGCGGGACCTAAGAACCCGGGACCATGCTCCCCTTGCAGCGGCAGCAAGGCTGGGCGAGCCGGTAATTCCCCTGTACGTGGTCGAGGATGATTACTGGCAACTGCCCGACACCAGCGAGCGGCAGTGGGCGTTCGTTCAGGATTCCCTCAAAGATCTTGATGGGCAACTGAGACGCGCCGGTAATCGTCTTGTTGTCCGTAAAGGTTTGGTCACCGACGTGCTCCGGCAGCTGAAAGCCAGCCATGATCTGCAGCGGGTCTTCTGCCATCAGGAAACCGGCGGCCAGTGGACGTTCGAGCGCGACCGGGCAGTCATTGGCTGGTGCAGCGAGAACAACGTTGAATTCCGGGAGTGGAACCAGTTTGGCGTGGTACGCCGTCTCCGTAACCGGGATGTCTGGGACGGGGCGTGGACGGAGCTTATGCGGCAGCCGGTCCAGGCCGCCCCGGCATCCATTCCGGCCACTAATCTGGCGCCAATAAATCACCCCGATGACATGTCACCAGAATTCAGCCGCCGGGATACCTGCCCTGACCGGCAGGCCGGGGGCAGTGCCCGGGGCGACAGGCTGCTGGCCTCCTTTCTGGAACGGCGCTGTATTGGCTACCAGTACAACATTTCCAGCCCGCTGACCGCCGTCAAGGCCTGTTCGCGCCTGAGCCCCCATATCGCCTGGGGCACGGTCAGCATGCGGGAGATCTACCAGTGGTCGAAAGCCACTAGCGAACACCGCAATACCCTGCCCCGCAAAAAGAAAAGCCTGACCAGCTTCCGCTCGCGCCTGCACTGGCATTGCCACTTTATCCAGAAACTGGAAGACGAACCGGAGCTGGAGTTCCGCGCCATGCACCGGGAACTGGAAGGCCTGAAATCCGGCCCCAACGATTCCGACCGCCTGCAGCGCTGGCAGGAAGGCCAGACCGGCTGGCCATTGGTGGATGCCTCCATGCGTGCCCTGCACCACACCGGCTGGATCAATTTCCGCATGCGGGCCATGCTGATGGCGGTGGCCAGTTACCAGCTCTGGCTGCACTGGCGCGACCCGGCCCTGCACCTGGCCCGGATGTTCACCGACTTCGAGCCGGGTATCCACTACTCCCAGGCCCAGATGCAGTCCGGCCTGACCGGTATCAACGCCCTGCGCATCTACAACCCGGTACTGCAAAGCCAGAAGCTGGACCCGGACGGCGAATTCATCCGCCGCTGGATTCCGGAACTGGCCGGCGTGCCCGCGGAGATGATCCATACACCGTGGCTAATGACACCCGCACAAAAAAGCCGCTTCGGTGGCAACACCTATATTGCACCGGTATGCGATCACGAGCAGGCCGCCCGCTCGGCCCGCAAGGCAGTGGGGGATTTCCGCCAGCGGCACGTCAGCCGGGAGGAAACCGAACGGGTGCTGGAGCGCCACGGCAGCCGCAGGGAGCCGGTTCAGAAACGGCCAAAACCACCGGGCAAACAACCCTGGAAGAGCAACGACGACCAGCTATCGCTGTTTGACTGACCGGGTGACCCTCACGGTTAAACCGGCTATGCCGACCGCAACCAGCATCGGCCAGATCAGCGCCCAGACCTGATACAGCGCCGGCAACCACACCGGCGCCTTGACCAATCCCTCAACGTTCCAGGGCATCCACCAGAACGCCAGCAGACTCATACTGCTGGCTGCCAGCCAACCGGCCAGCAGCATCGGCGGGTTCCGGCCGGTTTCCAGCTTTGCTGTGAGAGTCCATAGATAACGTAACACCAGCAGCAGGGTGGCGACCGCGCCGGCGGTCATCAACGGGGACAGATAACCGGCCAGGGCAAACTCAAGTTTGTCTTCCGCCAGAGCTTCCTTCATGGCCAGCTTGGCCAGGGCGCCGCTGGTGAACGGCAAGCCCGCCAGAGACAGGCCAGGCAAGGCGACCAGCAACCACATCAGTGCTCGGTGCATTCTGGCCGAGGGCAATAACAGGCCCGCCGACAGGAACAGGCTCCCCTTGGCCAGGCCGTGGTGCAGCGTGTACAGGGCAATCACTGGCAACAGCACCGGGGCGCGCTGGGGGTCCGCCAGGGCGGCGCCCACCATCAGCACCATCAACCCCATCTGGCTGATGCTGGAATAGGCCAGTACGGTCTTTGGCCGCTGCTGACAAACCCCCAAAGCCGCTGCACCGAGCGACGCCACGGCACCGGCAACGACCATCAAGGTTCCCCATACTGGCAGGGATATGTCTCCAAAAGGCAGGGTAACCAGCCATCCCAGCAATCCCGCCTTGATCATGGCGCCACTGAGCACCGCACTGGCGGGCGTCGGGGCAACAGGATGAGCCATTGGCAACCAGAAATGCAGCAATGGCAAGCCGGCCTTCACCCCGAAACCGACAATCAACAACGCAATCATCAGATCCCGCTGTGGCGATTCGGCAATGGCTGCGGGTATATCCGAAAGCATCTGGCTGTCGGCGGCGGCCGAGGCCAGTAACAGACCTGCAAGAATAGCCATTTCACCCACCACCGCCATGGCCAGATAGACACGACCGGCACGATTGGCCTCCTCCGTGCCTTCATGTACAACCAGGCCATAGCCGGCAAAGGTCATCAGTGCAAAGAAACTGTAGAAGCTGGCAATGTCCACCGCCACGGTCAGGCCCAGATTACCCGCCAGGGTCAGACCCCAGAAGACACAAAAGCGCCGCAGGTGATGGACTTTCAGATAACCCACGGCAAAGACACCGGCCACGGTCCAGAGCACCGCGGTCAGCAGCAAAAACAACCGGCGCAATTCATCCATCCCCCAGAGGCCACCATTGAGCAGCCAGGGCAGCTCCAGCTGCCCGCCGGGCTGGGCAACCAGCACGAATATCAGTGCCGGTATCGGCAGCAGGGGCAAGGCATGGCGCATGACCTTATCACTCCCCCCTGCCAATGCCATGATCGGATAAAGCAGTGGCACGCAGACCGCCAGCAGCAACAGGAAAGATTCGAAGGCCATCATGATGAATACGCCCTCAACACAACCAGTTCCGCCCAGGACAGCGGGCTGAACGGCAGGGACGCCAGCACACCCACCAGCACCGTCATGGCTGCTGTCAGCATCGGCGGCCAGAACAGCCAGGCACTGGTTTCCAGCCGCCCCCACTGGCGCTCATGGGGCCAACTGCCACGGGGTTCCCGGAACCAGAGCCGGTGCAAAATCGGCAGGAAGTACGCCGCATTGAGCAGGCTGCTGAGTACCAGCACCCCGATGACCCAGTCCATATTGGACGCCAGGGCACCGGTACCCATGGTCCACTTGGTAATAAAACCGGCCAGAGGCGGTGCGCCAATCATACCGAACGCACCCACGGTAAAAGCCAATGAGGTACCCGGCATCCGCCGGCCGGCGCCATCCATTTCATCAATACGATGAATGCCCAGGGTTTCGGCGTAGTTACCGGCGCAGAAAAACAGGGTGATTTTCATGATGCCCTGGTGCAACAGATGCACCAGCCCGCCCGTCGCTCCTACAGGCCCGAACAGGCAGATGCCGAGGATGATGTAAGACACCTGGCTCACCGTGGAAAACGCCAACCGGCGCTTCAGATCCACCTGGGACAGGGCCCGCGCCGACCCGTAGAGAATGGTGAAGGCCGCCAGCCACGCCAGGGGTTCCAGCAGGCCCAGCATTGCCGAGGCTTCAATGCCATAGATGTCGTAGACCACCCGCACTATGCCGAAAGCCCCGGCTTTCACCACCGCCACCGCGTGCAGCAGCGCACTCACCGGGGCCGGTGCCACCATCGCCTGGGGCAACCAGCCGTGCAGCGGGAAGATCGCTGCCTTGACCCCCAGCCCCGCAATGAGCAGAACAAAGATGAGGATCAGCGACCCGTGCAGAGCCGGGTCGGCGTCACCAAAATGCCCTCCCTCCCGGAACGGCAAATCTCCGACCAGCCCCTGCAACCAGGCGATCGCCAGCAGCAGCACGGCGCCACCGGTCAGGGTGTAGATTACGTAGGCCCGCCCCGCTCTGAGGGCCTGCTCCGTACCGCGATGCACCACCAGGGGATAGGTGGCCAGGGTCAGCATTTCGTAGAACAGGAAGAAGGTAAACAGGTTACCGGCCAGGGCAATGCCCATGGTGCTGGCCACGCACAGGCTGAAAAAACCGAAGAATCGGCTGCGATTGGGGGAGTCTTCCAGATACCCGACGGCGTAGATCGTGGTCAGAAACCAGAGCACGGCGGAGAGGCCCGCGAACATCATCGAGAGCGCATCCGCTTTCAGAACGAACTCAACGCCCGGCAACATGGTGAAACTCAGGCCATAGTCCACACCGTGAAATACGCCCCAGACCATCACCGCGACAATACCCAGCTTTACCAATGCAGCTCCCAGGTTCACCGCTGTGCGCAGGCGATATCCCTGCTCCGGCAGGACAAAGATCACCAGTGACGCCATCAGCGAGGTCATCAGGGCGAACAGGGGCATCCACATGTTCAGGGTCATGGCGCGCCCTCCCCTTCAAAGGGCAGGGCCATCACCGTCAATACCTGATCCGACGCCAGCCCGAGCCCCAGGGCGAGCATGGCCAGAATCAGCGGAATGACTTCAAGGCTTCTGGAAGGATGGAAGAACTGGTCGGTTCCGGAACTTTCCAGAAACGAGGCGCGATAGATGCGAAAGATATAGGCCGCTGACAACAGACCGCCGGCCAGCAGAACCAGCACCCACCACCACTGGCCGCTGCCGAGGCTGGCCTGCAACAGTAACCACTTGGCGGCAAACCCTCCGGACGGTGGCAGGCTCATCAAAGACACCCCCGCCAGCCCGAACGAGAACAGCGAGAAAGGCAGGAAACGGCTGACCCCGGCCAATGCGTCCACACGATTACTGCCGACTGACAGAATCAGGTTGCCCGCCGCCAGGAACATGGCCGCCTTCGCCAGGGCATGGCTGATTACCTGCAGAGTCATGCCCTGCTGGGCCTGGAGGGAGACGGTTTCAGACACCGAAAATGTCAGCGGAAACAACAGGAACAGGTACCCGATCTGGGCCACCGAGGAATAGGCCACAACCTGCTTTAACCGCTGTTGCCGGCACGCCAGCCAGCTGCCCCATACCACGGCAGCACTACCCAGCAGACCGATCAGTTGCGCTGCGGCCAGGCTTCCGATGGGCTGCCCCAGCTCCAGCCATAGCCTTGCAGCAATGTAGAAAGATGCCTTGACCACCAGCGCTGACAACAGCGCACTCACCGGTGACTTGGCTATGCCATGGGCCGGGGGCAGCCAGCGGTGCAAGGGAAACAGCGCTGTTTTCAGCGCCAGCCCGGCAATCATCAGGGCCAGCGCCATGCCCGAGCCTGACGGCACCGGGTGATCAGACAGCCAGGTTGCAACTCCGGCAATGGACAGGGTGCCGAACTGGCCGTAGATCAACGCCACGCCCAGCAGGTAGGCCAGCGACCCAAGCAGGGCCGCCAACAGGTACCGAAGCGACGCCCGTAACGCACCAGCCTGACCGCCCAGGGCAACAAGACCCACCGCAGACAGGCTGATCAGCTCCAGCCCCACGTAGAGGTTGAACAGATCGCCCCCAAGCCAGACGGCATTCAGCCCGGACCAGAGAAACCAGAACAGGGGCCAGAAATACCGGTGCCAGGGCTTGTCCGGATCAATGTAGGCTCCGGCATGCAAACCGCAGGCGCCGGCCACTACCGCAGTGAGCAACACAAAGGTGACGGCGAGCCCGTCCACCCGCAACTCTATTCCCAGGGGCGCATCCCAGCCCCCCAGCCCGTAATAGAAACCGCCGTCCCGGGCGACCGCAAGCCACAGGCCCAGCGACACCAGCACCTGCACCAGAATGCCCGCCCAACTGACCAGCCGGCCCCGTGAAAAGTCCGTCAACAGGGTCAGTACTGCCCAGGCCAGCGGAGTAAACAACAGGCCAGCCATCAGCCACAAGGTCATTCCTGGCCGCCCTCCCGGGACGTTGGCTCCGCATCCAGAGTGGTCAGCCCAGACAGGTGGTAATAGCGCCGGATCAGCACCACCGCCAGCGCCGTGGCGGCAATGGCTACGACTATCCCGGTGAGCACCAGGGCCTGGGGCACCGGGTCCGGCCCACCCTGATGCTGGGGCAGGCCCACCATCACCAGGAACACGCCGGAGCCCATCACGTTGAAGGCCAGCAACTTGCGCAGCAGGTGTGACAGACACAGCAGGCCGAACAGGCCGAGGCCACACAACAGGGCACCGGCCAGGGCATACAGCAGTGGCGCCGTCATGAGGAACCGCCTTCTTCGGGATCCTCAGCATCATTGACCGGGGCAGACACGAACAACGCCAGCAACACCATGGCAATGGACAGGGTCAGTACCGATTCGATGACCACAATAAGGGTTTTGGCCATAGCCGGGGGATACGCCAGAAAGGCATCGCCGCCAATGGCACTGGCGAGGGCCACCAGCAAGAACACCGTGAAGCCCAGCGCCAGACCCAGACGCAGCAACAGCCCCGGGCGGATGAACTCCATGGGAATGCCACCCAGGCGCATCAGCACACCCGTGGCGGCAAGCACGGCACCGGCCTGAAACGCACCACCGGGCCGATCGGCCCCGGCCCAGAGCAGGTATCCGGCCAGTACCAGCATCAACGGCACAAACCAGCGCTGCAGGGCATAAAGCAGAGAATCCGAGGTGCGCAACTCCGGGTCTTCAAGGGAGGTGGTTTTCGCCATGGAGATACCGGCGATACCGGCAATCACCAGCACCCCGATTTCAAGCAGAGTGTCGTAACTGCGGAAATTGAGCAGCACCGCCGTAACCGGGTGTTCAACCCCACTACGGCTCATGTTTTCGCTGAGCAGCTGCGGCAGGCTTTCGGGCAAAGGGTTACCGGCGATGGCCCAGATGCTGGCGGCCAGGCCAGCCACGAACATGAGGCATGCGATAGCAATAGCAGAAATGCGCAGAGCCTGGATCATTGCTCGCCGCCCTCCTGCGTACGCTTGCCCGGGCGTTTACTGCCGAGGTGACTGACAGCATCCAGTAGCAGGACGCCGGTCAGCCCCGCGCCGATAGCCGCCTCGGCCAGGGCAATATCGGGTGCCTGCAATCTGACCCAGGCAACCGTCATCAGCAGCCCGAAAGCGATAAACACTACAACCGCACGGAACAGATCCCGGGATAAAAGGGCCGCCACAGCGGTAATCACCAGGGCAATCACCAGCAGCCCATCCAGCAACCACTCAGTCACGGGTTTTCCTCCCTTCTTGCCGCCCCTGCTCCTGCGACCGGACGGCCCGGGCTATCAGGTGGGCGGAGGTGGCGCTGGCCGCCAGTGCCACTACCCAGATCAGCACAATCTTCAGCCCTACCGCCAGTGACGGCAGATCCAACAGCAGGGCCAGCACAACAAACCCCAGCCCAAGGTTATCCACTTTGGTGAGTGCGTGAATCCGCGTAAGTGTCTCTGAAAAGCGAAACAGGCCCAGGGTTCCGATGGCAAAAAACACGCATCCGGTGACCAGCAAAGCTCCCTGCATCAGCTGCAACACGGCCATCACGACTCCCTCCGGTCAATCCTCACCACCCGCGTGACAAACCCCACGATGGCCAATACCGACAGCAGCGCCAGAATGAGAGCAACATCTCTCAGGGCGGGCAGCCCCTGGGCTTCCGCCAGAACCAGTAAAAGCGCGACGCCAGTGGTTCCGAATAGCTGCGAGGCCAGCATGCGGTCTGAAGGCGTGGGCCCATTCCAGATCCGCACCAGCGCCACCAGTAAAGTAAGCAGCAGGAAAGCCGCTACGGCGTTCAGGAGCAGTGTCATTGGCTGGTTCCTGCAGGCCCGGCGCCAGCCGACAGCGGCAGACCGAAGATCCGTGCCACTCTCTGCTCCACCGCCCTGACATCCGCCTCGACCGGCTCGCGGGTATCCAGGCAATGAAGGAGCAGGTGCTCGCCATCGAGGCTGACACTGAGAGTACCGGGCATGAGCGACAGGGTATTGGCCAGCAGCCAGCGCGGGCCACCAGAGGGCAAGTTCACATGAAAGGCCAGATAACCGGGGGCGACAGGCAGCGCGGGTGACAGTAAACGGCGTGCAACGTCGATGCCTGCGGTTACCGAGCGGAGCAGGAAGTACATGACGAAGAAGAGGAATGGCACCGGATGAATCCGCGTCACCCCGGGCGGAAAGAGGCGCAGGGAGATAACCGTGGCCAGGGCAACCACTACCAGGCCGGTTATGGTACCGGACGGATCCCCCTCGGTGAGCGCCCACCACACCAGAAGAAGCAGTAACACCCGGCCAGAAATTGTTACGACTGTGTTCATTGATGCTCCGTATCGGTGGCCGGTCCAAAACCGGCGAGAACGTCCACAGACGCTCAAAAGCCTACCACATCAGGCCTGAAACCAGCGACGGGATCTCGTGGTATATATCCAATTGGACGGGTTCATCAGGAAACTGAAACATCAGGAGGAAGGCGGAAACTGCCGGGGGAACTATCTCTGGAAAGGAACAAGCGGGTGGAGATGTGTGTGCTGCGGAGGGTTGGTCAGACTGCTGCGCTGACCCCACTTCCCCCCTCCCAGCATTCATTGATCTAGCGTGTATTCTGACCGCGGGCCTGATTTTCCAGCATCTGCTCCATCATCATCTGCATGTGGTTCATTCGGTTTTCCATCATCTCCAGGCGCTGCTCGGCATCCATGCCAGCTCCACCAGCACGGTTACCCTTGCCGTTGTCGGACTGGTTTTTCCCCTTGTTGTCCTTACCGCCCTGGTTATCCTTCATGCCCTGGTTATCCTTCATGCCCTGGCCGCCACCCATCATTCCCTGGCCATTACCCATCATTCCGCCACGCATCATGCCCATATGCTCCTGCATGGACTCCATGTGCTTCTGCCGGATTTGCTCCCGCTCCGCATCTGACTTTGCGTTACGCATTTCCTGCATCATGTTCTGCATTCGTGACATGTTTTCATTCATTTGCTCCATCTGTTCCTGGTCCATCATGCCACCACGATGCATCTGCCCGGAATTGCCCTGGGCAAAGGCCAGTGCGGGTGCTACCACTAGAATGGAGCAAACAACCAATCGGCTTAATCTGTTCATGAGATCTTCCTTATATTGCGTATACTGCCTCACCTTCAGTAAAGACCATGAAACTGAATCCAGGCTGAATAAATCGAGAATAACGGAAGCGTTCGAATCCTCCTTGACTTGGATCATCGAACAACGGTCAGAACATCACCCGGGCACCGACAACAGCGAACCAGTCCTCGGTGCTGCCACCGGAATCCCTGGCAAGGTCTGCAGTGTCACCGAACTTGCGCTCGTGCACCACGCCAATATAGGGCGAGAATGCGCGATCAATCAGATCATAGCTCAGGCGCAGCCCCAGTTCGGTGGAGTTCAGGCCCTTGCCGACGCCAATTTCCCGGTCTTCGGAAAAGGCCACCAGGGTTTCAAAGCTGGCGGACACAATCCAGTAGTTGGTAATCAGCAGTTCGTATTCAGCCTCGAAATCCGCCGAGGCATCGCCTTCATCGCTGACATAAAGGTTGGTGTCCACCTCGAACCAGTAGGGCGCCAGGCCGGTGAGCCCGAGCACACCATACACTCGATCCTCTCCTTCTGGGGTATCTACACGGATACCTGCCTTGGCATCCCAGAACTCATCCACCGGCACCTGAGCCACAAACTGGTTTTCCAGGGTTTCCCAGGCGTTATGGGCTTCCTCCCACTCGCCCTCGAACAGCCAGCGGAACTTGAGCTCGTCGCTGCCGTAGAAAGCGTCGCCTTCCAGCACCGCCAGTTCCTCATCGGAATCGCTATACCGGTACTCCAGTTTCTCGGCGCTGACGCCCCACAGGGCCCCGGCACTATGGGCGGCCACTGCCATATCGTCACTGGCATGGGCCTGGAACGCAGCCGCCGCGATCAGGGGCAGTGCCGCCAGCCCACGGTTCCATCGGCAGGTCTTCGGGCTGTGCGTCCGATTCATGCATCACCTCCCTTGTCAGCCTTTTCATCGGTTGCCACTTCATCGTCCGGCCCACCTTCAACCACGATCTTGCGGAACATACCGGCCGCGGCATGGTAGGACAGATGGCAGTGGAAGGCCCACTCACCCGGCGCATCCACCTCGGTTTCCATGTACACGGTGGTGGCAGGCGCAACGCTGATCACGTGCTTCAGGGGATTCCACTTGCCTTCTCCCACGTCGAGAATTGACCACATGCCGTGCAGGTGCATGGGGTGGGTCATCATGGTTTCGTTGACGAACTTGAAGCGAACCCGCTCACCGTATTGCAGCACGATGGGGTCGGCATCCTCGTATTTGACGCCGTTGATGCTCCATTCATAGCGCTCCATGTTGCCGGTCAGGCGCAGCTCGATTTCCCGGGTTGGCTCGCGGTCTTCATACAGAGGCTTTTGAGCTTTCAGGTCCTGATAGGACAGGAATTTGCCACCATTACTGGCGGTGGGTATCAGCCCGCTACCCTTGGCATAGAACGGATCTTCCGGCAGGCCCGATTTCTCTCCATGGTCCATATCCCCATGGCCCATGGCACTGTGGTCCATGCCCTTCATCTCATCCTCGTTCATGTCACTGTGATCCATGTCGTCCATGTCATCATGGTTCATATCACCGTGATCCATGTGCCCGGCCATATCCGCCATGGTCAGCAGCGGTGCGTCGCGCACTTCCGGCACGTCCGCCGTCATGCCTTCTTCCGGTGCCAGGGTGCCCCGGGCAAAGCCAGAGCGGCCCATGGATTCGGCGAAGATGGTATAGGCCTCCTTGTCCTTGATGTGAACGATCACATCGTAGGTTTCCGCCACACCAATGCGGAATTCATCCACGTTCACCGGCTGCACGTTGTTACCGTCGGCCTGAACGACGGTCATTTCCAGCCCCGGGATACGAATATCAAAATAGGTCATCGCAGAGGAGTTGATGAAGCGCAGGCGAATCCGGTCACCCTCCTCAAACGTTCCTGTCCAGTTCTGCTCCGGCCCCTTTCCGTTGATCAGTCCGGTGAAGCCCTGAACATCCTCGATATCCGCCTTCATCATGCGCATATCGCCCCACATCATCCGGTCCTTCAATGTGGCCATGAAGCCTTTCTCACCGGCTTCGTCAATGAAATCCCCCACCGTCTGCTGCTGGCGGTTGTAGTAATCGGCGGACATTTTCAGGTTACGCATGATGCGGTCGCCGGAGTGTGGATGCTTGTCGGTGAGCTGCACCACATATTCCCGGTCATACCGGAAGGGTTCCCGTCCTTCGGGCTCGATTACGATGGCGCCATAGGCCCCATTGGGTTCCTGGAAGCCGGAGTGGCTGTGAAACCAGTAGGTGCCGGCCTGGGTTATCGGAAACCTGTAGGTAAAGGTTTCCCCGGGTTTGATACCGGGAAAACTGATACCCGGCACACCGTCCTGCTCGAAGGGCAGAATCAGGCCATGCCAGTGGATCGAGGTCATTTCGTCCAGGTTGTTGGTCACATTGATGGTGACCTCTTCCCCTTCCTTGAACCGCAAGGTGGGCCCGGGAGAAGCGCCATTGTAACCAATACCTTCCTTGACGAAATCGCCGGTGTCGATCTGGACCCGGTCAACAGAAATGTCGTACTCGCCGGCGTGGACCGCCACAGAGACAAAACCACCGAGAATGGCGGCCAGGATTCGCTTATTCATGGAGTAAACCCGCTTATTCAAAATCAATATCGCCGTACATGCCGGACTGGTAGTGGCCCGGCACATTGCAGGCAAACTCAAGGTCAGTGGCTTCGGTGAAGGTCCAGATAATTTCTCTGGTCTCACCCGGCTCCATCAGCACGCTGTTGGGGTCGTCGTGTTCCATGGTTTTGCCGTCGCCCATGTCCATTTTCATCATATCTTCGTCAATCTTGTCTCCCTTGATGACGCCGTGCTCAACCATCATTTCCATTTCTTCCTGATGGGCTTCGTGCATGTCGGCTGTACCGATGTTGAATTCATGCACCATGGCACCGTCGTTCTTCACCCGGAAACGGATGGTCTCGCCGGGCTTGACGGAGATGGACTCGGGCTCGTAATAGTTGTCCAGCATGGTGACATCAATGGTGCGACTGACATCCTCAGCCTTGCCCGGCTCGCCGATGCTGTCACCGCCATGGTGGCCGCCGTGCTCTCCGGCAGCATGGACACCAGGTGAAAGCGCCAGCGCGATAGCCGGCAGCATTGCATTCCTGAGGATCGACTTCATGCTTGTTCTCCCAATAGTGGATAGACCCATGGATATTGAGCCCAAGTCTGCCCCGGCAACCTGAATTCTTGCTGAATTTTCCGATGAATGCTTTTTCAGGTTACATTCAGCAGATGCGCCTGAATTTCAACAGACCCCAAACGCAGGAATCCTGATGCGACTGTTACTGGTGGAAGACGACACCCTCATTGCCGAAAGCCTGAATCGGCAGCTAACCGCAGCCGGTTTCACGGTGGATGAAGCCGGCACCTTCAAACAGGCGCTTCAGCTCGGCAAACAGGAGAACTATCGGGCTGTTGTACTGGACCTGGGATTACCCGACGGCAACGGTCTGGATGTCCTGAAAAGCTGGCGCTTCTATAAACTGACGATGCCGGTACTGATTCTGACAGCCCGCGGCGACTGGCAGGACAAAGTGAATGGTCTCAAAGCCGGTGCAGACGACTATCTCGCCAAACCCTTCAAGACCGAGGAGCTTCTGGCCCGGCTAAACGCCCTGATTCGCCGCAGCGAAGGTCGCGTGGAGGCGAAACTGACCGCTGGTGGTTTCATGCTGGATGAATACCGCCAGTGCCTGCAGACACCCGATGGAAAGGAACATTCCCTCACCGGCACGGAATTTCGGCTTTTGCGATGCCTGATGAGCCGCCCCGGCCAGGTGTTCTCCAAGGAGCAGTTGCTGGAACAGCTGTATAACCTGAACGACAGCCCCAGCGATAACACCATCGAAGCCTACGTGCGCCGTTTGCGTAAAATCACCGGGGCGGAAGCGATTACCACCCGTCGCGGTCAGGGGTACCTTTTCAATGCTGTGGACTGACCCCGGGCGTTCCATTCGCAAGAGCCTGCTTACCTTGTTGCTGCCTGCAGCAATCGTACTGATGACAGCAGCCTGGCTCGTCCACGGTCTGTTGCTGGAGCGTATGGCCCGGGAGTTCGTGGAAGACCGTTTGCAGGACGAAGTAGCTTTTCTGGAGCACCAGTTGCGTCAGTCCGGCCCTGAAGAGATTCGCAATATTGCCGAGGGGGATTATTTTGAAGAGGTGTTCCATCACGCCTTTGCCCTGCGTGTTGGTGAACGGGTGCACAGTTCACCGGAACTCTGGACACCGGCATTGGAGCCCCTGCTGGCGGATGCTCGAAGCGGCTTTGTCCGCGAAACCGGCTCCGCCGTCGCGGAGTTCCTGGCCTACCGCAAGGCACTGACACTGGACGGTGAAACTGTGGTGATTGTGGTAGCCGAAGATCTGAGCACACTGCAGCAGAGCCAGCAGGAACTCCACTTATGGACCGCGGTGGTATCCGGTATTTTGCTGGTTTTACTGTTACTCGCCATATGGCTTGCCATCCGGCTGTCACTTCGTTCTGTTAGCCAGCTTGAGCACGGACTCAGGTCCCTGCAAACCGGTGCCAATAACCGCCTGGATGTAGAAGCCCCGGCGGAATTCCGCCCCCTGGTCAGCCAGCTGAACCAGCTTCTTGATACCCTCGATCAACGCCTGACCCGATCCCGGGAAGCACTGGCCAATCTGTCCCATAGCATAAAAACACCAGTGTCTGCCGTTCGCCAGGTACTCGAAGACGACACCCGGAGCCTGGATCCGGACATGCGCCGGCAGCTCGCCCGGCGGCTGTCCGATATCGACCTCCAGCTGGAGAGCGAAATGCGCCGCAGCCGGCTCGCCGGCCCTCAGGCAGGTAAAGCCGCAACTCCGGTCAGCCAGGCCCGGGATCTGTTGTGGATGCTGGGGCGTCTGTATCCCGATAAAAACTTTGAACTGGAGACCGAACTAAGGCCTGAAACCCGCTGGCCTGTCGAAGAGCATGACCTGAACGAGATCCTCGGCAACCTGCTGGATAACGCCGGCAAGTGGGCTGCTCATAGCGCTGTGGTGTCCCTTGTGGAAACGGGGAACCAGTTGGTCATTACCGTTGAAGATGACGGCCCCGGGGTCAATACCGAGGCACTTCCCACACTGGGAACCCGCGGCATGCGGCTGGATGAACAGATACCGGGGCACGGCCTCGGGCTGGCCATCGCACGGGAGATCGCCGAGCGCTATGATGGTAACCTTTCATTCAGTATCGGTTCGCAGGGAGGGCTCAAAGCCATGGTTTGCCTTCCGGGAGTCGACAGAGGCAACAGACAGTGAAAATCGGTGAAATCTCGAAAGCCACCGGCATTCCGGTGGAAACCATTCGTTACTACGAGAAGATCGGGCTGGTCCCCGAGCCGGAGCGTGAAGCCAGTGGCTACCGGCACTACCGGCAAAGCCATCTGGATCGCCTGTTGTTCATCAGGCGTTGCCGAAACCTGGACATGGCCCAGGACGAAATCCGCGAACTGATTCGCCTGGCTGACCAGCCGGACGCCGACTGCAGCGAAGTGGATGCCCTGCTGGCGCGCCATCTCACCCATGTCCGCGAGCGCCTGCGGGAACTGGCAAGCCTGGAAGATACCCTGGAACAACTTCAGCAGGCCTGCTCGGAAGGCCGCACCGTCAGCGAATGCGGCATCCTCGGGGGGCTCACATCCGAAACCGTGGATGAGCTGCCTGATAGTGGCCACAACCATGTTCCCGGGACACATCACCACACCCCGGGCACGGGTCAATAATTTCTTGCCTGGACCACGTTGACTCTGTAGTTGCTACAGGGTTTTTAATGAATGCGTTCTGATAACAGGAGGTATTCATGGCGTGTAGCAGCTGTTCTGCCCCCGAACCCAAATCACCCGCACCGGGCTTTCGCAAAGCCCTTTGGATTGCACTTTGGGTCAATCTTTCAATGTTCCTGGTGGAGGGCTTTGCCAGCCTTCAGTCCGGGTCCGTGTCACTGATGGCGGATGCCATCGACTTCTTCGGCGACAGCGCCAACTACCTCCTGTCACTGTCGGTACTTTCCATGGGCATGCTCTGGCGTGGCCGGGCCGCCATGGTGAAAGGCATTACCATGACCGTGTTCGGCATTGCCGTGTTGGGCCGCGCAATCTGGGTGATGCAAAGCGGTATTACCCCGGAAGCGATGACCATGGGGGCCGTCGGCTTCCTGGCGCTGGTGGCCAACGTCGGCGTGGCGCTCATGTTGTTCAGGTTCCGGGAGGGTGACTCGGATATGCGCTCGGTATGGCTGTGTAGTCGCAACGATGCCATCAGTAACATTGCCGTCATGGTGGCTGCCCTGGGAGTATTCGGCACCGGTAGCGCCTGGCCGGACCTGGCCGTAGCCGGGGTTATGGGCGGCCTGGCAATTACTGCGGGCATCAGCGTGGTGCGACATGCCCACCGGGATATCCGGGGGGCGCGTGCGGAGCTCGACAGTCAGGCGTTTATGGCAGAACCAGTGCCACCATCACAGGAATGAAAGCCAGGGCAAACAAGGTACTGAGCAACGCCGTTCCCGCCGCCTGTTTCGGTGCGGTATCCAGCAGGGTGGCAATTACCACGGTATTGGCGGCAATGGGGGTGATGGAAATCAGGAAAATGGCCTGATAGACCGCCAGGTGGTAGATACCGAAAACGCTGGCATCCAGCCACCAGAAGGCCAGGGCCACCAACGGCCAGGACACGAACTTGCCGAAGAAGGCCAGCCCGGTGAAGCGCGGGTTACCCGCCAGCCCGCGCAAACTGACAATGCCCATGCCGATAATCATCATACCCAGGACGCTGTAGGCACCACGCAGGTTATCAAACAGCGGGGTAAAGACATCGGGAATGCTGAAACCGGAAAGGTTCAGCATGACCGCCAGCCCGAAAGCATAAACCGACGGCAACCTTGCCACCCGCACCAGCGAATCCTTCAGGCTGTACCGGCCCCGCGCCGCCAGGTAAAAGCCCACGGAATTCTCGAACAGGGTGGTACCGAGCATGCAGACAATGTAGAGCGCCAGTCCATCCTGCCCGAACAGCAACAGCGCCACCGGGATGCCGAAGTAGCCAGTATTGCCGGTGCCGACGGACAACGGCATCAGGCTGGCACTGCCATCAGTGATAAAGCGCCGTGCCAGCCAGAGGTGCGCCACGCCAATAACCGTGCACAAGCCGAATGTCAGCACCGGAAGCAGGATAACCTCCGTGGACAGCGGCGCTGCCATCACACCCGAGAACACCACCGACGGCGTCATGATATAGAGCATGATCCCCGCAATATGCTTGCCGCTGGCCTCCAGATAGCGGCGGGCGAGCCACCCCAGCGCTACCGTCACGTAGAGCGGAATCAGCTTGAGAAACAGGGCGAATGCGGCAGCCATGAAAGCTCCGTTGAAACAGTAGGCAGGCCAGGATAAAGCTGCAGAGTCTAGCATTATCGGACGCTCTACGCTTTTATTGATCCCCCCCTGTAAGTCTTAATGATTTAAGTCATTTAAAAAGATGTTTTTTTGATACAATAATTGGCCTGACACTTATAACAGGGTCAACACCATGAGTAGCGTCCTCAGGCCAAACGTATCCTCTGCACCTTGCATGCTGGGAGAAAACAATCATGACATCATCCAGCAAGACTCCGCACCTGAATCGACGGCCCTGCTTAACGGACTGAGCCGAATATTCGGTATTCGTCTCGCAGGCCACGAAAAGGATCCGGATGCACGGTTTCTGGCAGACCTGGCCCGACTGTTCCACCAACGCAGGGTGGACGCCGAAACCACTCTGGAGAAACATGACACCCCCTGGGCAAACGTTTATCTGATTCAGTACGGCATTATGCGACTGTTCCGGGAAGCACCTAATGGCAGGGTCTCCGTGCATCATTTCTTTGCCGAGGGCGACATGGTCTGGCCGGTTTTCGGGCGCAGCCGTACAGTGCGTAACACACTGTGCCTGACAGCCAGCACTCCGGCTACACTGTGGGTCGCCGACTTCGCAGCCTTCCGGTCCGCGATCCAGTCTCACGGAGAAGGACTCTGGCCGCGTTTCGCCCTGGTGCTGACAGAAGAAATAGCAGAACTGACCAGCATGCGGGAATTCCGCAAACACACCATGTCTGCCCGGGAGCGATACCTGTTACTGTTGGAGGAATATCCCGAACTGGTGAAGAGAGTGCCAGACAACCAGCTGGCGTCGTGGCTGGGTGTTGTACCGGCAACCTTCTCACGACTGAAAACAGGCACAAAAAAGGGCAACCAGCTATAGCGGGTTACCCAACAAAACGCTCAACGCTCTCGAAATGCTTAGCTTTCAGCCGTGCAGTTTGACGGCCAGTTCAGCCACATGTTTGCCCTGGTAGCGGGCGATGGTCAGTTCTTTCTTGCTTGGCTGGCGGGAGCCATCGCCGCCTGCGATGGTGGAGGCACCATAAGGTGTGCCACCGTTCATTTCTGAAATATCGAAAAACTCCGGGATGCCATAACCCAGCGGCACAATCACCATGCCGTGATGGGCCAGCGTGGTCCAGAACGAGCTGATGGTGTGCTCCTGCCCGCCTCCGGTTCCGGTTGAGGTGAACACACTGGCGACCTTGCCGTGGAGTTTACCACCGGCCCAGAGTCCTCCCGTCTGATCCAGGAATGTACGCATCTGGCCGGCCATGTTGCCAAACCGCGTCGGGGTGCCGAAGATCACAGCATCGTAGTCAGCCAGCTCTTTCGGATCGGCTACCGGCGCGCCCTGGTCGGTTTTTCCGCCCGCGCCCTTGAATGCGTCTTCCGGCATGGTCTCCGGAACACGTTTGACGGTGACCTCAGCGCCGGCAACACCCTTCGCGCCCTCGGCGACGGTGTTGGCCATGGTTTCGATGTGGCCGTACATGGAGTAATAAAGAACAAGAACTTTTGCCATAGCCCAGAGCCTCCTGCCTGTTGCAGTTGATTGATGGTTAAAGCCTACTCTCTGGCCGGATATCGAAAAACCGGAAGATTTCATCCGGCTTGTTCAGAATTTCTGATCAATCTCACGGGCCTGTCACATTTCTGCCATTGCGTACACGTGTACGCTGAAGTACCGTAGCGTCATGACTGACAGGGGAAACACGTTGATGAAAGCGACCGGCTCCGCCACGGAATCTGCTCACCACCGCATAGAGGAATGGCTGAACAGCGCCAGCCACGGGCTGGGCGCCATTCTCAGCGTTATCGGAACTGCCGCCCTGATCATGGCAGCCAGCCAGTCGGGCGACATGTGGAAAATTGTAAGCTTCAGCATTTTCGGCGCATCGCTGATACTGCTCTACCTGTCTTCAGCGCTTTATCACGGTGCCCGGCATCCGAGGCTGCGAGCGATATTCAAAACCCTCGACCACTGCGCCATCTTCCTGCTGATCGCTGGCACCTATACACCGTTTCTGCTGGTCAATATGCGGGGTACCACCGGCTGGACCCTGTTTGCCATTATCTGGTCCCTGGCCATTACCGGCGTGGTGCTCAAGGTTATCTTCCGAAACCGGTTCAAACTTGCGAGGGTGGGGATTTACATTGCAATGGGCTGGCTGATCACATTTGCCTCATCAGACCTGGTGGCAAACCTGAGTGAAACAGCGTTGTACCTCACCATTGCCGGCGGCGTGGTCTATACCGCCGGAGTGGTTTTCTACCTGGCCGATCGCATTCCCTACATGCATGCCATCTGGCACCTGTTCGTGATCGGTGGCAGTGCCCTGCACTTCAGTGCCATCTATTATGGCGTGCTTCCACACGCCGCCTGATCAGAATGCCCAGACCAACCCCATCAGTACACCCCATGCCAGCACGGATGCAGCCATGATCGTGTAGGTGGCCGACATGGCCACGACATCATTGTCACTGAGATGACACAGGGATCGCACCCCCTGGTATACCAGTGCACAGGACAGGAACAGTCCGGCAAACACCGCAACGACGCTTACCGCCAGCACCGGAACCAGCAGGGCCAGCGATGACAGCCAGAGCGGCAGCGGGGCTATGGCCGCCAGAAGATAGGCATCCTGATAACTGATTTTCAGTTTATGGCCATCCAGCACTGCCTGAATCAGCCATCCCATGACAAAGAACGTCAGCAGTTCGGCCAGAAACAGGATCGTGGTAATGAAGCGCCATTCCTTGCCACCAAACCCCTGTATAAAGCTGTCTCCATAATGCGTCCCCGCGTAGTAGAGCAGCACCGGTGGCAAAAAGGACATCGGGACTACGATCACCCAGGCAAGAAACGGGATAGACAGGTTATAGCTACGTAACTCGGCCCAGGCACCATTGCCGGAAAACGGCAGACGGACAATATTTGAAATATTCATAATCCACCTTCAAAATGTGGCCCATGTATTTTCATTGATAGTACCGGGGCAGGCGAGGGTCAAGGACACGAGATGACTTCAGACAACCCGGCCAGGCCCCGTAAAAACATTCATTCGTTCTGGCTTTTCTTTCCCGCCGCTTCGATGCTGGCAGCCCTTGCCGTGCCCTTATCCATATACAGCACTCTTTCGGGCAGCGGCTGGCCAGCGGGACTCGCAGGAGCCGGCCATGGCCACGAGCTGATCTTCGGCTTCAGCCTGGCACTGATTGCCGGTTATACCCTCGGCCCCCAGCCCTGGCGTGTGCTGGGCCCGCTATTCCTGCTCTGGCTTGTCGCCCGCTTTTGCTGGGCCGTGGCACCCGAGAACCTGATATCCCAGTTACTGAGCCCGGCCTTCGCCCTGTTACTCGCCCGCCATGTCGTGCCGCGATTCCAGGCCGCCAAGAAATGGCGTAACCGGATTGCCGGCCCGTTGATACTGGTTCTGTGCCTGCTGTCGCTGGCCTACTGGTTGGTTGCTGACGCCCCCCTCGATATCACACTTGCAGTGGCCGACACCCGTCGCGTATTGATTGCTGCAATTATTGGTCTGTTACTGCTGATGGCCTTCATGGGTGGCAGAATCATAGCCCCGGCCGTGGCAGGTACCCTGGAAAAGCGCGGTATTCCCCTGGAAGCAAGAGTGCAACCACGGATCGAGGGAGGACTCCTGCTGATTCTGCCAGTGGCATTGCTGCTGTCGCTTATTCCGCCTGCGGATCCGGCCACCGGCCTTGCCCTTGGATGCGCTGCCATTCTGATCATAATCCGTGCCATACGCTGGAAGCTCTGGCACTGCGGGGATCGGCCGGATCTGCTGGTTCTGGCCCTCGGCTACCTCTGGCTGGCGGTGGGGGCTGCTGCCACAGCTGCCGGTCTTCTGCAGGGCACCGCGCTGCTGCCAGCGTTGCATGTCATTACCATTGGCGCTCTTGGCACCCTTTCCGTCAGCGTTATGCTGAGGCTGGCCTGGCAAAGGGCCAGGCGCACCTTTCCTCCCGCCTGGCAAGTCCTGGGCACGGCGGTCGCCATGGCAATTGCGGTGCTGGCGAGATTTCAGGCGGGCGACACCGCGTTCGCGCATCCTGAACTGCTCTGGATATCGGCAGTGTGCTGGTCAACGGCTTATGGCCTGGTCGCAATACAGCTTGTCATGCTGTTTCGTCACGACCAGAAGCGCCGGAAATGAGGAGCTACCTCCACTGCGCCACAGGGTCCGACCAACTACTCCCTCAGTTGTATCACCACCTCAAGCAACTGTTTTTAAAAGACTTTATAGAGCCGATCACAGGCTACTGAAGCACCGGAAATCCGGCAAAGGATCCTGCGACTTTGTCCTTGATATTTGTCATGATTACCAGGCACCTCCCCTTTGCAGAATAGCTCCCATAGCCCAAGCGCCACCGTTTGCGTGGCTCGGGGTCAGCAACTCAAGGAGCAGTCACTATGGCCAAAACCAACGCCGACATCGAACACTGGGATGTCGAAAACGAGGAGTTCTGGGAAAAGGAAGGCAAGCGCATCGCCTCCCGCAACCTGTGGATTTCCATCCCCAGCCTGCTGATGGGCTTTGCGGTCTGGTTGATGTGGGGGATGATCACCACCCAGATGAAAAACCTGGGCTTTCCTTTCTCGGTTGATCAACTATTCACCCTGAGCGCCATTGCCGGGCTTTCGGGCGCCACCCTGCGAATCCCCGCGTCCTTCATGATCAAGATTGCCGGCGGCCGCAATACGGTATTCCTGACCACTGCCCTGCTGATGATTCCAGCCCTGGGCACCGGCATTGCACTGATGAACCCGGACACTCCGTTCATTGTCTTCCAGGCGCTGGCGCTGCTGTCCGGGATAGGCGGCGGCAACTTTGCGTGCTCCATGAGCAACATCAGTGCCTTCTACCCGAAAAGCAAACAGGGTTTTGGTCTGGGCATGAACGCCGGGCTGGGTAACTTCGGCGTTACCACCATGCAGATCCTGATTCCATTGGTGATGACAGTCGGTATTTTTGGCGCAGTCGCCGGTGGGCCCATGGAGCTGGAAAGCTCCAGCGGAACCCTGATCGGACGAATTGAAGCGGGCACCGAGACCTGGATCCAGAACGCCGGCTTTATCTGGCTGGTGTTCCTCGTTCCACTGGCCTTCGCGGGCTGGTTTGGCATGAACAACCTCAAGGTGGTGACGCCCAACCCAGGTAGCCCGGCCTCCGCCTTCGGCAAGATTCTCGGCCTTTACGGGGTCGGTATCCTGACCTCCGTGGCCGGTGTCTGGGCCCTGGATATCCTGAATATGTGGGTCGCTTTGCCGCTGACCATTGTCCTCACACTGGTGCTGCTGCGTCTCATCCCCGGGGATATCAAACCCAACATCGAAAAACAGTTTGCCATCTTCCGCAACAAGCACACCTGGTCCATGACGGTGCTGTACATTCTTACCTTCGGCTCGTTCATCGGCTTCTCGGCAGCACTGCCGCTGTCCATCAGCGTTATCTTCGGCAACATGATGGAAGCGACAGCGGACGGAACCATGACCCGTGTCAGCAATCCCGATGCCCCGAGCGCCCTCACCTGGGCCTGGATGGGCCCATTCGTGGGCGCCCTGATCCGCCCGGTGGGCGGCTGGATTTCCGACAAGATGGGCGGCTCCATCGTCACCCAGATCATCTCGGTCATCATGGTGGTGGCCTCTGTGGCAACCGGCTACGTGATGATGCTGGCCTACAATTCAACCGATCCCAACAGCTACTTCGCGTTGTTCCTGATCCTGTTCATCGTACTTTTCGCTGCCAGCGGTATCGGCAACGGCTCCACCTTCCGCAGCATCGGGGTGATCTTCGACCAGCAGCAGAAGGGCCCGGTACTTGGCTGGACCTCTGCTGTAGCCGCCTACGGTGCGTTCATCGCGCCCCGGGTGATGGGCCAGGAAATCCAGGCCGGCACACCGGAAGTGGCCATGTATGGATTTGCAGTGTTCTACGCAGTCTGCCTGGTGGTGAACTGGTGGTTCTATCTGCGCAAGAATGCGTACATCAAGAATCCCTGATGAAACCGTAAGACGATCAGATACTACTTGCCGGCCCCCAGGGGCCGGTTTTTTCAGTCCTGATTCTCTCCTCTCTCCTCCGGTTCGCCGCCACATCCGAGAGCTTCGCGGACACGCTCTATCACTTCTCCCTCTTCTTCTGCACTGGCCATCAGGGCCAGATCCTTTGCCGTCTGCCCCTTTGTGTTTTCGATGTCGGTATCGGCCCCTGCTGACAACAGAAGTCTCACCAGCTCCGGATTGCGATTTCTGACCGCCCACATAAGCGCTGTCTGGCCGTTCTCTTTTTCCTGAACATCCAGCTCGGCCCCACGCTCGACAAGCACGCTGGCGGCCTCAGGGCGGTTGTTCACGACAGCCGCCATCAGTGCCGTATAGCCGGTTTTCTCCAGATGGTTGATGTCCGCCCCGTTATCCAGCAGATACGTCAGTATATCCATGTGTCCGCCAGCCGCGGCCCGCATCATTGCTGTCCAGTTGCAGTCGTCACCGGCATCGATTCGCGCGCCTTTGCCAACCAGCCTGCGCACCTCTTCTGCATCGCCCTCCTCCGCAGCCACAATCAGCGGCGTACGGCCACGTATATCACGAGCCTCCAGACTGTCGTCCTGCCAGAAGATCTGCCACAGGGCCACCAATACCACAATGGCCAGCAATGCGCCGAGCCAGCCGGACCAGCGCTCCAGTACTCCCATAGCTTTCCCCTTGAGTTTCGGGACGGATGCCCTGCACCAGAATACAAAAAACCCGCCGGGATTGCTCCGGGCGGGTTCTGATGCAGGTCAACTTGCCAGCGGTAATTAGCCAGCCGCTGCTGAAGCCTGCTTCCGGCGTTCCTCCTCTTCGATCTGAAGGTCAACAGAAGACACCTGGTACTCTTCCGCAAATCCAGACTCGGGCTCTTTCAGCCACATCAGGCACAGAACCCAGCTGATGAAGGCGCCTGCGGCGATGATGTAGAAGAACTGCGTGGGCGTAACGAAGGTGAAGATGGTGAGGTACACCACTGCACCGACATTACCGTAGGCACCGGCCATTCCGGAAATCTGTCCGGTCAGACGGCGCTTGATGGAGGGAATAATGCCGAAGGTGGCGCCCTCAGCCCCCTGCACGAAGAAGGAAGTGAATACGGTAATCGCAACAGCGATGATCAGCGGCCAGCTGGAGTTCATGAAGCCCATCAGCGCGAATCCGATTGAGATACCGAACATGTAGGCCAGCATGACGAAACGGCGGTTACCCATGCGATCCGAGACCATGCCACCCATGGGACGCGCCAGCAGATTCACGAACGCAAACGACGCTGCGATCATGCCGGCGGCAGCTGCACTCAGGCTCCAGGTTTCCTCGAAGAACATGGGCAGCATGGACACCACCGCCAGCTCGGCACCAAAGTTGGCGAAATAGGTACTGTTCAGGGCCGCCACGCTATTGAACGGGTACTTGTCGTCCTCAGGCACACCTTTTTTGAGAATGGGAATGTTCACCCGCAGGATCTGGATGATCTGGTAGATCACGATCGTAACGATGATACCGTAGCAGATCAGCGCTCCGGTGGTACCGATGTATCCCATGCTCTGGATACGCCACACCAGGATAGCCAGTACACCCACCAGAGGAATGGTCCACAGGATAAGCTTGATCATGTCGCCCCAGGTGCTGACTTCCAGCGCAATGGCCTTGCGGGGCTTGCGGTGAACGGTGCCCACAGGGCCGTCGGTGATGGCAAACCAGTAGTAAACGCCGTATGCCGCCATGAAGATGGCGCTCTGGGCAATGGCCCAACGCCAGCCGTCTTCGCCGCCATACATATGCAGGGCAATGGTGGGCAGCGAGATGGCCGCAGCAGCGGAACCAAAGTTACCCCAGCCAGCATAGAAACCCTCGGCGAAGCCAATATCCCGGGGTTTGAACCACATCGCTGTCATGTGAATACCAACAACGAAGCTGGCGCCGATGGAGCTCAGAACCAGACGGCTGACCAGCAGCTGCATCATGGTGGTACCGAAAGCAAACACCAGCGCGGGGATGGCCATCAATACCATCAGTACCGAGAACACCCGGCGCGGGCCGAACCGGTCCAGGGCCATGCCCACAATGATGCGGGCGGGAATGGTCAGGGCCACGTTACAGATGGCAAACAGGCGGATATCATCCTTGGTCAGCCAGTCCACACTTTTCAACATGCTGGACGCCAGCGGCGCCATGTTGAACCAGACATAGAAGGTAATAAAGAAGGCAATCCAGGTCAGGTGCAGTGCCCTGATTTCCGGATTGCGGACGCGGAATACGTCTGCGACTTTCATTTCAGCCTCCGGGGCTATTATTCAAGGGTTATTAAAGGCTGGGGAGGATGAGCAACGGGCACTGTACCCGGCGCGCGAGAAACGAACTCACACTGCCAAAGGTCATGTAATCCAGCTCATCCACGAAATAGGTCAGGGATCGGGCAATGAAGCCGCCATCAGGCTCGTGGCTGTGGCGGGCGATCACCAGCATGTCAGGGCGGATTTTCTTCTCTGCCGCAAACAGCAGCATCTTGCGGGCATCGCCCTCCAGCATCAGGGTTTCAGCACCAATCTCTTCTTTCGCGCAGACCTCCAGGGCCTCTGCCAGATGCTGTTTGAGCTCATCCACTTCCTGCTGGAAGAAATCTTCATTTCCCGAGGTAATGTCACGGGGGTTTTCCGCCACCGCGACCAGGGTGATCTGCGGTTTCAGATCCCGAAACATGGTGATGGTTTGCGCCAGGGCCAGCCTGGCATTTCTCGAACCGTCGTAGGCAATCATGATTTTCATCGTAAGCTCCAGACCCGTTTTGCCACTGCGAACCCATCGCAGGCTTAATATTTGTCAGCATTAGCCCACAATTGCCCACTGCCGGAACTTGATATGCATCAAACCCAGTGCCGGGTACCCCACCAGAGACATGGCGGCGATATCACCTCCCCCGGTTTCAGCCCGCAAACGCGTACCTCCACCTGCCTTGAAGGGGTACCTCCAATGCCACCGCGGCGCAGCGGCCGTTCTTGATATTGTTCAAGTAGCTCCGGGGGGCCGGCGGGATACAGTCAAAAAACTGTATTTGCAGCTTGCTGCGGGAGGGGATTCATCATGGAAAACAGCGTATCGAAGCACGAACAGTACCGGGCGCTGGGCATATCCACGTTTGCCTTCACCCTTTGCTTTGCGGTCTGGACCATCTTTTCCATTATTGGCATCAAGATTCGCCAGGATTTCGGGCTTTCGGATACCCAGCTGGGCCTGCTGATGGCGACGCCGATTCTGACCGGCTCCATCAGCCGGCTTTTCCTGGGCATCTGGACCGATCGTTACGGCGGCCGATGGGTATTCGGGGTACTGATGCTGACCACCTCTGCGTGTGTGTATCTGCTCACGTTTGCCAACAGCTACCTGATGTTGCTGGTGGGGGCACTCGGCGTGGGTCTGGCCGGCGGTTCGTTCATCGTGGGTGTGACCTACACCGCCGCGTGGTTCGAACGGGAGCGCCAGGGTACGGCACTGGGGATATTCGGTGCAGGGAATGTGGGCGCGGCAGTAACCAATTTCGGCGCGCCTTTTCTGTTGGTAGCCCTCGGCTGGCAGGGCACTGCCCAGGTTTATGCAACGGTACTTGCCGTCATGGGGATCCTGTTCATCCTGCTCGCCAAGGAAGACCCCCTGGCGAAGGAACGCGCCCGTAAACAGTCGCAATCGTTTCTTGAGCAGATGGCCCCGCTGAAAGAACTGCGGGTATGGCGTTTTGCGCTGTATTATTTCTTCGTTTTCGGTGCTTTTGTCGCCCTGGCTTTGTGGCTGCCTCACTACCTGATCGGCGTTTACGGGCTGAATGTCAAAACCGCTGGCATGATTGCCGCCCTCTATACCATCCCTGCCTCGTTATTCCGAATCCTCGGAGGCTGGATGTCGGACCGCTTCGGCGCCCGCCGGGTCATGTACTGGACATTCATTGCGTCGGTGATCTGCACCTTCCTGCTGAGCTATCCCCCGACCGAATACGTGGTGCACGGCATAGACGGGGATATCCGATTTTTCCTCGAGGTGGGCCTGATACCGTTCGTGATTCTCACCTTTATCCTTGGCTTCTTCATGTCACTGGGCAAGGCGGCAGTGTACAAGCATATTCCGGTGTACTACCCCACCCATGTGGGTGCTGTCGGTGGCGTTGTCGGCATGATAGGCGGCCTGGGGGGCTTCCTGCTGCCGCTGATGTTCGGCGCCCTCAATGACCTGACCGGAATCTGGCAAAGCAGCTTCATGCTGATGTTCGTGATTGTGGCTGCGGCACTGGCCTGGATGCACTACGCCATCCGTTCGGCGGAAAGGGTTGAATGGGCGGCCCACGAATCCAAGACCGACCTGCCGGAACTGGCCTCGCCCCAGTTGTTCTATCCGCTGAACCGGCCAGTGAAGGGCAACGCACCGCTCAAAGATGGCCATCCGCCGCTGAAGTGACGCGCCAACAAACCCACATCCCAGTCCTGATCACTTGCGCTATCACTGCCCCCGGCACATCCGGGGGCTTTTTTGTGTGCAGTGTATCCAACCCGCCTCACTCGCTTTAGAATTCAGGCTCCACAAACTGCCTGGAGCTATTGTTTTTCATGTCACCCCAAACAAGCCCTGCAACCGGATTCGAGCAACTGCGCCGGATTGAGTCCAGCCGGATATTCCAGAGCGTTGTGATTGGCATCATCATCCTGTCCGCGCTGACCATTGGCGCCAAGACCTATGAGCTGCCACCACTGGTGGAGGGTTCACTGGCCGTGATGGACAATGCCATCACCATTTTCTTTTTGCTGGAAATCCTGTTCCGGTTCGCCGCCTGCCCCGATAAAAAGCGCTTTCTGAGGGATGGCTGGAACCTGTTCGATACCATTGTTGTGGTTGGCAGTCTTATCCCGCTGGACAACTCTGATGCGGTCCTGTTGGGCCGGCTGTTGCGGGTATTCCGGGTGCTGCGGCTGATTTCCGTGGTGCCGGAACTGCGGTTCCTGATCAATTCCCTGCTCAAAGCCATTCCCCGCATGGGCTACATCGCCCTGCTGATGTTCATCATCTTCTATATCTACGCGGCCATGGGCTCCATGTTCTTTGCGAAGGTGGACGAGTTCCTTTGGGGTGATGTATCCATTGCCATGCTGACCCTGTTCCGCATTGCCACCTTCGAGGACTGGACAGACGTGATGTACGACACCATGGAGCAGTATCCGCTGAGCTGGATCTACTACCTCACGTTTATCTTCCTCACCGCCTTTGTGTTCCTGAACATGATGATTGGTGCAATTCTGGAGGTCATGAGCGAAGAACAGAACGCCAAGCAGGCACAGAAGGCCCATGACGAGCGGGACGAGATTGCCCGCCAGTTGCAAGCGGTACAGGAACAGTTGCAGGAATTGACGAAGCAGGTATCAGGGAAGTCCGGGGAGCGTTAGCCCCCCGGATCGGCACTTCAGAAGGGTTTGGCGATAGCCAGGTGGAAGATGGCCATGATCTGGACCAGCGCCAGCACAGAGGCGATCAGCCTCACCTGCAGGCTGCGGGTCTGTTTCAATGCGAATACGCCAGCCACAATGTAGCCGACCAGCAGGAATATCTTCGCCGTCAGCCAGCCGTGAACAAAGGGCATCCAGGGCGTAACGAAAAGCAGGCTGATGGCCGCCACCAGCAGAATCGTATCATTGGCATGGGGAATCCAGCGTAACGGTGTCTTGCGCCAGTCGGGTTTGCCCACCGCATCCAGCAACAGCCGCAGGGAGAACAGCACTACGGTCAGGTAGGCTGCAAGCATGTGGACGCTTTTCAGAATCAGGTAAGTGCTCATAAATTAATCCATTGGGAATCAGATCGATAGCCGCATTGTACGCAAAACTACCGCCTGGTGGGTATGTTATTCCAACAAACATTTATCTAATATACACGTTATATTCTGAACGCCAGTGGAGTTACTGTCATGCAGGCTGTCCCCCTCGCCGAAACTGCCGGAGGCGCAAGTATCCGTCAGTTGTTCGGCTACCCGTTTCGTATTTTCTTCCTCTCCATGACCATACTGGCCATGCTGACCATACCGGTCTGGGTTCTCCAGGTCAGTGGCGCCATTCAACTGCCACTGGCCATGCCGGGCCTTTTCTGGCACCAGCATGAAATGCTTTTCGGCTTCCTGTCCGCTGCTATTGCCGGCTTTCTGCTGACCGCGGTCTGTGTATGGACTCAAACCGAGCGAACTCACGGCTTGCGCCTGGTTCTGCTATGGGGCGTCTGGCTCGCTGGCCGGCTGTTACTGGCATTTGGCGCTGGCCTTCCTGACTGGCTGGTCCACGGTGTGAATCTTGCCTTTCTGCCCCTGGTCATGCTGGATGCCGGCTGGCGTGTATGGCATGCCAGACAGAAGCGGCAACTGATGATCCTGGTGGTTCTCGGGCTACTCTGGCTGATGCAGATCGGCTTTGTGACCCGGCTTGATCCAGCCTTCAGCTACGGCGCCCTGATCATGGCCATGGCACTGATCAGCATTATTGGCGGCCGCATCACCCCTGCGTTTTCAGCCGGCTGGCTGCGCCAGCGGGGCCTGGACGCCACACAGGTTAAAATGGTTCCCGCCCTGGATATGGCAGTCCTGTTCAACATGGTATTGCTGATGGCGTCACTGGTGTCTGGCTGGCAGAGCATAACGGCCATCCTGGCCATAACCGCTGCCGCACTGATGCTGGTGCGACTGGCCGGCTGGAAGGGCTGGCTGTTCCGCAAGGAGCCATTGCTCTGGGTACTGCACCTGTCAATACTCTGGGTACCCGTCGCACTGTTACTGCTTGCCGGCTCCATCCTGGCAGGCTGGCCTGCCAGCGCCTGGACACATGCGGCCGGCACCGGCGCCGTAGGTTGCCTGATTCTGGGGGTCATAGCCCGGGTTGCGCTTGGCCATACCGGTCGCCCCCTGGTCCTTCCACGGGGCATGGTGACCGCTTTTGTGATGATTCAACTGGCCGCGCTGATCCGGGTTATCACGGCGTTTGACGCCATGCCCTGGCACGCGGGTGTGGGTGTAAGTTCGCTGCTGTGGGTCATTGCCTTTGGGCTGTTCCTGGGACGCTACACCCGGATACTGGCGTCACCCCGGCCAGACGGAAAGGAGGGTTGAGCCCCTGGGGCGAAAAGGGTCGGGAAGAGCGGGTCAGGTGACCGGCTCTTCTTCCACCATCAAATCGAAAGCGGCCCGCGCCTCACGGAATCGATCGGCCGGGAAGTGAATGTGAATGCCCTCCAGCGACGCCATCAGCATTTCCAGGTGCGCGTCCCAGCCGGCACAGGAAATGGCGACCCGATCGTCGTCCGGCAACAGCAGGGTCAGTTCTACCGTTGTTCCCTCATCGTCCGGAACCAGGTTCCAGCGTATCGGCCTTTGCGGCTCGTTGCCCGCGCTCCAGGAGTATTCCAGCAGCCGCTCCGGCCTGATCGCGCGAACATAACTGTCAATCGCTGAACCACTTTGCCCGAAATCGATTTTCACCGCTCCCCCCTGCCACTGCTCGACAGTACCCGGGGCCAGCCAGTTGGCCAGGTTTACCGGATTGGTAAGCATTGCCCAGACCTTCGCCGGACTGTGATCTGTTCTGCGCTTCAGCTTGGCACTTACGCGCCCGCCCTGGCGACTCAGCTCGCCCCAGGCTTCATTCGTGGCTGGCATATGGCAGCTCCTTGTATCTTTCAGGATCAGCCTGAAAAATAACCAGAAACCCGGAAAAACACCTTGATGACCATCAACCGCTTCAGGCCCTTTTCCTGAAAACTGCAACCAATGGTCAATAGCCATATGGGGAATAACAGCTAAAGTATAAGAAACCATTTTGTAACAGGGACAATGGCACTATGACCCCCGATCACTTTGACAAGGCCGATTTGATTGCCTGCGGGCACGGCACGCTTTTTCCAGGCAAGATGCGGCTGCCCATCGACGAAATGCTGATGATGGATCGCATAACCCATTTCAGCGAAACCGACGGGCCCTATGGCAAGGGCAGCATCGTTGCCGAGTTGGATATCAACCCGGACCTGTGGTTCTTCAAGGTTCATTTTGTCGACGACCCCGTCATGCCCGGCTGCCTTGGCCTGGATGCCATGTGGCAACTGGTGGGCTTTTTCCTGGCAGCCACTGGCGGTGAAGGAAAAGGTCGTGCCCTGGGTGCTGGCGAGGTGAAATTTACCGGCCAGGTGCTGCCAACGAACAAGCTGGTTCGCTACCATCTGGACATCAAGAGAGTGGTTCGCCGCAAGCTGACCATGGCAATCGCCGATGCCCGCATGGAGGTGGATGGCCGCGAGATCTACACCGCCAAAGACCTGAAAGTTGGCATGTTCAATTCTACGGATGACTTCTAGGAGCCATTAAATGCGTCGCGTTGTTATTACCGGCATGGGGATTGTCTCCAGCCTAGGAACCAATCAAGACGAAGTAACCCGGTCTCTGCGGGAATCCATTCCAGGCATTGGTTTCAGTCAGGAAGCCAAGGACAACGGCCTGCGCAGCCATGTCTGCGGACAGATCGACCTGAACCTGCCGGAGCTGATTGACCGCAAGCTCATGAGGTTCATGTGCCCGGCTTCCGCCTATACCTATCTGGCGATGAAAGAAGCCATTGCGCAGGCGGGGCTGACAGACGAGCAGATCCGCGCCAACTCCACCGGCGTGATCACCGGGGCTGGTGGCGCCTCAACCGTGGAGCTGATGGACGCTATTGATACCCATCGCGCCAAGGGCATCCGCCGTGTTGGCCCATACCGCGTGCCGCGCACCATGGGCAGCGCCATTAATGCTTCCCTGGCCACGGCCTTCGGTATTACCGGCGTCAACTATGGCATCACCTCAGCCTGTGCAACCAGCGCCCACTCCATCGGCCACGCCGGGGACCTGATTGCCCTTGGTCGCCAGGATGTGATGTTTGCCGGTGGCGGCGAAGACATCCACTGGACGCTTAGCCTGATGTTTGACGCCATGGGTGCGCTGTCCACCAAGTACAACGACACCCCCGGATCCGCCTCCCGCACCTACGACAGGGACAGGGACGGCTTCGTGATTTCCGGTGGCGGCGGCATACTGGTGCTGGAAGCGCTGGAGCACGCGGAGGCCCGCGGCGCCAATATCCTGGCTGAACTGGTCGGTTTCGGTGCAACCTCGGACGGTGCTGACATGGTCGCCCCGAGCGGTGAAGGTGCTGTTCGCTGCATGCAGCAGGCCATGAAGAACGTGGACGGCGACATCAGCTACATCAACACCCACGGCACCAGTACGCCGGCCGGGGATGTCACCGAACTGAAGGCACTGAAGGAAACCTTTGGCGACAAGATACCGCCTCTGAGTTCCACCAAGCCGCTGTGTGGCCACGCCCTGGGTGCCGCCGGTGTACACGAGGCCATCTACAGCCTGATCATGCAGCGGGGGAACTTTATCGCCCCGTCCGCCAACATCGAAAACCTCGATGAAGGCGCCGAGGGCTATCCCATCGTGCGGGAACGGCAGGACAACGTGGACCTGCCCCTGGTAATGAGCAACAGCTTCGGCTTCGGCGGCACCAACGGCACGCTGATCTTCAAGAAGGCCTGATCGACGGAAAAAGGCCCCGGGGCCTGCGCATTCGCAGCCCCGGTGTCTGATTCCCTCACGCCGCCATGGAGCGATAGGCCCCCGGCGACTTTCCCATCCAGCGCTTGAAAGCGCGACTGAACGCGCTGAGTTCCGAAAATCCCAGTTGCTCCGCGATCTCCACCAGGGACTTGCTGCGGTCGTTCAGGTAGGCCAGAGCGCGCTCGCGGCGGATCTCCTCCAGCAAGGCCGCAAACGTCAGGTTTTCCTGTTTCAGCCTTTTGTGAAGCGTATGCCGGCTCATGTGCAGCTGGGCGGCAACGGCTTCCACCCCCACCCGACCACGTTCCAGATGTCCGGCAATCAACGAAGTCACTCGCGCACTGAACGGTGCCTTCGTCGCGATGGACTCCATCTGATCTGATTGCATGTTTCCTGCTCCTGATATTTCACTACAGGCATTCAGAACCTGTGGACGTCAGCGTACACATGTTAGCCGAAAATAACCATATCCAGTCTTGAGCCGCATCAAGGGAAAAAACCATTCGGTAAGGCAAGATGACCCGTTTTCAGATTCCGACAAACCGATCGCCTTACCCGGAGCCCCGATGCACACTCCAGAACTGCTTGCCCCAGCAGGCACTGCCGAACATCTTGAAACCGCCTTTGCCTACGGCGCTGATGCCGTCTATGCCGGCCAGCCGCGCTATTCACTGAGGGTAAGGAACAACAGTTTCAAGAATATTGCTGCCCTGGGTGCAGGCATCACCCGTGCCCACGAACTGGGCAAGCAGTTTTATCTGGTTTCCAACATCGCTCCCCACAACGACAAGGTTCGCAGCTACCTCCGGGACCTGGAACCAGTACTGGAATACAAGCCCGACGCCCTTATCATGTCCGACCCCGGCCTGATCATGCTGGTGCGTGAAAAGTGGCCAGACCAACCCATACACCTTTCCGTTCAGGCCAACGCCGTGAACTGGGCAACGGTGGAATTCTGGAGAAGACAGGGCATCAGCCGCGTCATCCTCTCCCGGGAACTGGCCCTGGACGAAATCCGCGACATCCGCGAGAAAGTGCCGGGCATGGAACTGGAAGTCTTCGTCCATGGCGCCCTCTGCATGGCCTACTCCGGCCGCTGCCTGCTGTCCGGCTACATGAACCACCGCGACGCCAACCAGGGCGCCTGCACCAATGCCTGCCGCTGGAATTACAAAGAGGTAGCCCACAGCCACGACCAGACCGGCGACCTCATCGCCACTTCAGCCAGCAGCGGGGTGCAAACCGCAGAGCCAAAAGAAATCCTGCTGGAAGAACCCAACCGCGCCGGCAGCTACATACCCGCCTACGAGGACGAACACGGCACCTACATCATGAACTCCAAAGACCTCCGCGCCGTCCAGCACGTGGCAGAGCTGACCAAAATGGGCATCCACTCCCTGAAAATCGAAGGCCGCACCAAAAGCACCTACTACGTCGCCCGCACCACCCAGGCCTACCGCCGCGCCATCGACGACGCTGCCCAGGGCAAAGCCTTCGACATGAACCTGATGGACCAGCTCGAAGCCCTCTCCAACCGCGGCTACACCGAAGGCTTCCTGCGCCGGCACGTGCCCCAGGAATACCAGAACTACGAACAGGGCTCCTCCCTGAACGGCAGCCAGCAGGTGGTCGGCACCATTACTGACGTGGATGACCGCTGGCTGACCATCAATGTGAAGAACCGGTTTGCCCCCGGGGACCTGCTGGAACTTGTAACACCGTCAGGAAACCAGCAATTCTCGGCACAAGCGATGGAAAACAGAGAGGGCAAGACCATGGACGTCGCGCCCGGAAGCGGTCACATCGTGCGGATCCCTCGCCCTGCCGGCATACCGAAAAAGCTGGAACACAGTTACCTGACCAGAATTCTGCCAACGGTCGGGTAGCTTATTTATTACGGAAGGAATTAACCAAAAGGTACGGGCGCACCAGCGGCGCCCGTATCAGGCCCCGCTTATCTTCGCGCCCTCCGGTATCGGACACCCATGCCTGCCAGGCCCAAGGCAAACAGTGCCAGGGTCTGAGGCTCAGGAACCGAAGCCACACTGGAAGCCAACGTGATGTTCGCAGCTGGCAGGCCCGTATAATCCCGGGGGGCCCACGTGTATGCGCCACTGAACACGTCCAGAACCACCTCGTTCAAACCGGCCGAGTAGCCCATTGCTGCCAGGGCATCCGCGCTCACACTCACGGAGGTGTATTTCCCGTACGAACCCGTGAAGTTTCCATTGGTTGGCGCCGTTACAACGCCATCAAGGCCAAGACCATTCCAGTCACTGTTACAGGTGCCGGCTGCCCCTCCTAAATCGAAACAGCCATCCAGATACACAACAGCATCGGGAATAAAATCAACTTTCTGATCATCCAGTTGGAACCAGGAAGGGTAAGCTTCAAAGTCATCATAACTGCCCTGATCATTGGAATCCGTTGACAGCGCAAACAGCTCAAGCCCGCCGTCATCCAGCGAATCCCAACCAATCTGCCAGATGGCAGCGTTTGCGGGCAAAGCAACACAAGCGGTCAAAAGAGCCAGCACCGCCGATTTCAGACACTTCATATCTCGCACTCCATAAGAGGTTTTTGTTTTGCACCTTAAATGCGGGAGCGAGTTCAGCAAATATTAAACCAGTAGCTCCAAGTACATGTTTTTAATCATCTTTATCAGGAGTTCACTTTTAGCGGAGGCCAATATGTAGAAAATTCTGACACTTTTTCGCGTGACGCAGTTCTCAAAGATAAATCCATTCACTTCAGAGCCTTACCGCACCTACGCCGACCGATCTGCCAACTTTTCTGCAAGGTGTAAAGTTTTTCGACGGCGCAACCATCAGCCGGAGCAGTTCCGACAAAAGCGGCAGAGGCAAGCAACTGCTATCGGGCATCCGGTGGGTCTTCCTCCAGGAACCGTGCATTGCCAGGGATGGCAATGCCGAGCCCCCATGGACGGGTTTACGGCGTGTTTCTGGAGGAAGGCCCACCGGATGCCATGCACAAATGCAACAGTCTTGCAGAGGGCTAGGCTATCAGTCCGATTACTACCTCCTTAGTGCCCCAAGGGCCGATTAAGGTATAATCAGCGGACATGCAATTTAATACCTGACTATTTTACTCTGGTATTGTATACTCACTCACCAGAAGAAACGGATATTGCCCTTGATTATCAACAGGGCAGCCTGAAATCCGTCATCCAATAACCGATTGCAGGGCGTATCTACCAGGTAGACGACCACTGCAACACCAGAACTTACGACATCCGCCCGGCAGCCGCCCACGCAAGGCTGCAGGCGACACCAGGGGCCCGCAAGGCCCAAGATGAGAGAATACGGAGCGACGATCATGGCGACCACCGATAAAGAGGTGAACGAGCTGATCAAACGGGAATACGAACACGGATTCGTGACAAACATCGAATCCGACACGTTCGAACCCGGCCTGAACGAAGACGTGATTGCCCGCCTTTCCGGCATCAAGAAAGAGCCGGAGTGGATGCTGGAGTGGCGCCTGAAAGCCTACCGTCGCTGGCTGGAAATGGACGAGCCCGACTGGGCCCATGTGGGTTACCCGAAAATCGACTACAACTCGATTTCCTACTACTCCGCGCCCAAGCGCCCGGAAGACATGCCCCAGAGCCTGGACGAAGTGGATCCGGAGCTGCTCAGAACCTATGAAAAGCTGGGTATTCCCCTGCACGAGCGCGAGAAGCTCGCGGGTGTGGCCGTCGATGCGGTCTTCGACTCGGTTTCTGTAGCGACCACCTTCAAGGAGCCGCTGGCCAAGGCCGGGGTGATCTTCTGCTCCATTTCTGAAGCCATCCAGGATTACCCGGAGCTGGTGAAAAAATACCTGGGCTCAGTCGTTCCCGCTGGCGACAACTTCTTCGCCGGGCTGAACTCCGCCGTGTTCTCCGATGGCACCTTTGTGTATGTGCCGAAGGGTGTGCGCTGCCCCATGGAACTGTCCACCTACTTCCGCATCAACGCGGCGAATACCGGCCAGTTCGAGCGAACCCTTATCATTGCCGAAGACAGCAGCTACGTAAGCTACCTGGAAGGCTGTACCGCCCCCATGCGTGACGAGAACCAGCTGCACGCGGCAGTGGTGGAACTGGTTGCCCTGGACGACGCCCAGATCAAGTATTCAACCGTCCAGAACTGGTATCCGGGCGATGAGAACGGCAAGGGCGGCATCTTCAACTTCGTTACCAAGCGTGGCGCCGCCATCGGCAAGAACTCCAAGATCTCCTGGACCCAGGTAGAGACCGGCTCCGCCGTGACCTGGAAGTACCCGAGCTGTGTACTGCGCGGTGACAACAGTGTTGGCGAGTTCTACTCGGTGGCACTGACCAACAACTACCAGCAGGCCGATACCGGCACCAAGATGATTCACTTGGGCAAGAACACGTCCAGCACGATCATCTCCAAGGGTATTTCAGCCGGTAAGAGCTCCAACGCCTACCGCGGCCTGGTGAAATTCGGCCCCGGTGCGGAAGGTGCGCGCAACTACACCCAGTGCGACTCGCTGCTGATCGGCGACCGCTGCGGTGCCCACACCTTCCCGTACATCGAGAGCAAGAACAAGTCGGCCATCGTTGAGCACGAGGCGACCACCTCCAAGGTCAGCGACGAGCAGATGTTCCTCTGCCGCCAGCGCGGTATCGACCCGGAGCAGGCAGTCTCCATGATTGTGAACGGCTTCTGTAAAGAGGTCTTCAAGGAGCTGCCTATGGAGTTCGCAGTAGAGGCTGGCAAGTTGCTTGAGGTTAGTCTTGAGGGGTCTGTGGGTTAACTTTTTGGTTCGCCGGCCTTTGCCCCGTTGGTTTGGGTGGAGGTCAGCGAGCAGGTTGGGTCTTCCGGGACACGCCGTTAATACGTCCATGTAGGCTCCTAAAAAACATCCTTGTTTTTTAGGGTCCCGGAAGACCCAACCTGCTCTCTGACCCAGACTTTGGGCGGGCACCAACAGAAAACAGTCCACCGAGACGGAGTTGTCTTACTTCGGACGGCAAACACAAAAGTATGCGGAAGCCATCGGGCAGGCCCTTCCGGGATCGTAAAAATCAGGGATGATTTTTTCGAGCGTACAGGGACGTATTCACAGCGTATCCCGGAAGGGCCTGCCCGAGGGCTGACTCCTCCACAGTTGGAAGTCAGCCCAAGGCGCAAGAATTCAGACGGTTAAAAGAGAGAAGCCACAAATGCTGAGCATCAAGAACCTGCACGCATCCGTTGAGGGCGAAGAAATCCTCAAGGGCATCAACCTGGAAATCAAAGCCGGGGAAGTTCATGCCATTATGGGCCCGAACGGCTCGGGCAAGAGTACGCTGTCCCAGGTGCTTGCAGGCAATGAGACCTTTGAGGTAACCGAGGGCGAGATCACCCTGAACGGTGAGAACCTGCTGGACCTGGAAACCGAAGAGCGTGCCCGTGAAGGCATCTTCCTCGCGTTCCAGTACCCGGTGGAGATTCCTGGTGTCAGCAACCTCCAGTTCCTGCGTACCGCCGTCAACGCCATGCGAACGCACCGTGGCGAGCCGGAGATGAATGCGGCGGAGTTCATGAAGCTGGCCCGCGAGGTTTCCAAACAGGTGGATCTGGACCCGGCGTTCCTCAAGCGCGGCGTCAACGAAGGCTTCTCCGGTGGCGAGAAGAAGCGTAACGAGATTCTCCAGGCACTGTTGCTGCAGCCCAAGCTGGCGATTCTGGACGAGACCGATTCCGGCCTGGACATCGACGCCCTGCAGGTGGTTTCCAAGGGCGTGAACGCCCTGCGTGCGGAAGACCGGGCCATTCTGATGGTGACTCACTACCAGCGCCTGCTGAATTACATCGTGCCGGACTATGTGCACGTTCTGGCCGGTGGCAGGATCGTCAAGTCCGGCGGCCGTGAACTGGCCCTGGAGCTGGAAGAGCGCGGTTACGGCTGGCTCGGCGTGAAAGACGAAGAAGCCACACCCAGTGCAGCCAGCTAAGGAGGCCGTTGAATGAAACCAGCACCAACGCTTTCCAGCGCCTTTCTTGAGCCGGGCGGGCACTCACTGCCTGCGCCATTGCTTGAGCTGCGCAAACAGCGGGGCACTGCTCTGGTGGACATGCCATTGCCGACCCGCAAGACCGAAAACTGGAAGTACTCCAGCCGGCACCTGAAGCTGACAGACGGTCTGGCCGCTTCCCTGCCCGCAACCGGCAAGGATGGCCTGAGCCTGTCGCTGCCCGGTTACCGGGTGGTTTTCCGTAATGGTGTCATGGTTCCGGAAGCGTCGGATTTTCCGGACCTGGACGGCATTCTTATTCAGCGTTTCGGCGATCTTGACGACAACGATGCCGCCGCCCTTGCAGAGCGCCTGGACAACACCCTCGACACCCGGGCTGTGCAGATGGCGCGGCTGAACTCTGCTCGCTTCGAAGATGGCCTGTATATCCGCCTCGACAAGGAAGCCGTGCTCGACCAGCCCCTGTTCATCGTGCATGAAGTGACCGGCACGGCCTCGGGTTCTGCCTATCCGCGAATCTATGTGGATGCGGCACGTCACAGCCAGATTACCCTGGTGGAGGAATATCTCTCCAGCGGTGACGAACCGGTCATGGTCAATTCGGTCACCGAATTCATGCTGGCAGATGGTGCCAATGTCACCAGCGTTCGCCTGGTCATGGAAGGGGAAAACGTTCAGCACATCGGCGCCACCGGTGTTCGCCAGGCCGCCAATTCACGCTTTGAGAGCCACTGTGTCGGCTTCGGCGGCCCCCTGCGCCGTCATGACCTGATGGTTCGCCTGGAAGGCGAAGGCGGCGAGTGCAAGCTCAATGGCGTGGTGGTAACCCAGGGCAAGCAGCACTATGACAACCACACCTCCATCGAACATGTGGCCGCCCACTGCGACAGCGAAGAGACGTATCGCAATATTGCCGCAGGTGAGTCCCATGCGGTTTTCAATGGCCGCATCCATATCCACGAGGATGCCCAGAAGTCGAACGCGAACATGAACAACAAGAACCTGTTGCTCTCTACCGGCGCCGAGATAGACACCAAGCCGGAGCTGGAAATCTACGCGGACGACGTCAAGTGCGCCCACGGCGCCACCATTGGCCAACTGGACAAGATATCACTGTTTTACCTGGTGTCCCGCGGCATTGGTCGCCGTGAGGCCAATACCCTTTTGACTATGGCATTCATTAACGAACTGGTTGAACAGATCCCGGTTCAGGCAGTCAAAGATGCTGCCCAGCTACGGCTGAATGAGTTTTTTGACCAGACATTCCAGGAGGCCTGACCGGTTATGACAGACCTTTCCGTGGCAAAACAGGCTGACAAAGCGGCGTTTGACGTCGATGCTGTCCGCCGGGACTTCCCGATTCTTGATCAGCAGATCAACGGCAAGCCCCTCGTGTATCTGGACAACGGCGCTTCGGCCCAGAAGCCCATTGCCGTGCTGGACGCCATGGATCGGTATTACCGGGAAATGCACTCCAATGTACACCGGGGTGCCCACACCCTGGGTGACCGGGCCACCAGTGCATTTGAAGGAGCACGGGAGACCGTTCGTGGCTTCCTGAACGCCGACAGCACGAAAGAGATCATCTGGACCCGTGGCACCACCGAGGCCATCAACCTCGTGGCCAACGGGCTGGCAGGGCGCCTGAAACCGGGCGATGAAATCCTTGTCAGCCACATGGAGCACCACGCCAATATCGTGCCCTGGCAGATGATTGCCGAGCGAACTGGCGCCAGGGTGGTTCCCATTCAGGTCACCCCGCAAGGGGAGCTGGACCTGGACTCGTTCAGGAGTCTTCTGGGCGACCGTACCCGGATACTGGCACTGACCCAGGTTTCCAACGTGCTGGGCACCGTCAATCCAATTGCATCACTGATTGAACAGGCCAAAGCCCTTGGCGTGATTACGCTGATTGACGGCGCCCAGGCCGTGCCGCACTTCCAGCCGGATGTGCAGGCACTGGATTGCGACTTTTACGTGTTTTCATCCCACAAACTGTTCGGCCCTACCGGCATCGGGGTACTCTACGGCAAGGCCAGGCTGCTCGAGGAAATGCCTCCTTACCAGGGCGGCGGCGAGATGATCGAGCGAGTCTCCTTCGAACGCACCACCTGGAACACCCTGCCCTACAAGTTCGAGGCGGGAACCCCGGCCATTGCGGAAGCGGTGGGCCTGGGCGCTGCAATCAATTACCTGGGCAGCCTGGACCGCGCCGGAATGGAAGCGGCAGAAGTCGCACTGCTCAAACGCGCCAACGAACTGGTGGAAACTGTTCCGGGTATGGAGATCATCGGCACCGCCAGCAACAAAGTGCCTGTGATGTCCTTTAAAATCGCCGGCCTGCACCCCAGTGATATAGGCACGCTGCTGGATCAGCAGGGCATCGCCATTCGCACTGGCCACCATTGTGCCATGCCACTGATGGACTTTTACGGGGTTCCCGGTACAGCACGGGCGTCCTTTGCGTTCTACAATACGCTGGAGGAAGTGGAACAATTGTTCACTGCCCTGCAGAAAATCCAGCGCCTGTTTGCCTGATGGAGGTGGAAACATGACAGCCGAAGTCTACACACCAACCGTTGCCGTCACCATGACGCCGACCGCGGTGAAACACGTACGCAAACAACTGGACAAGCGGCCTGAGGCGAAAGGTATCCGCCTGGCCATCAAGAAAAGCGGCTGCTCCGGCTTCAAGTATGAAACCCAGTGGGTGGAAGAGGCCGGTGCGGACGACAAGGTGTTCCATATCGACGGCGTGGATCTCTTCGTCAAGGAAGAGCACTTGCCGCTGGTAAACGGCATCGAGATTGATTTCGTGACTGAGGGGGTTAATTCTCTGTTCCAGTTCCGGAATCCGAATGCCACCGCTGAATGTGGATGCGGGGAGAGTTTTACGGTTGCCTGAAGCCCTGATGTCGGATTACGGCTTCGCCTAATCCGACCTACATTTGGAGGCGATTGTTGAAATTCGGGGAGTAAGAGGGGAAGTGCCGGTCACCTTCCAGGGCCGTCAAAAACATGGATGTTTTTGTCGAGCGTACAGGGACGTATTCACAGCGTGTCCTGGAAGGTGACCGGCACTTCCCCGAGACCAAACGTAGGTCGGATTAGGCGAAGCCGTAATCCGACAAAAGACAGAGCAAACGAGGCCCCAAACGGCATGCAAGAACGGGAAGTGGTCCTGACCAAACGCGAAGTAGAGGCACGCCTGGTGCCCACCGGCACGGAAATCATGATTCCGGCGGATACCTTCGTGACCATCACACAGTCACTGGGCGGCAGTTTCACCGTTGCCGTGAATGGCAATCTCGCTCGCATTGAGGGCCACAATGCCGATGCCCTCGGCAAGAAGCCCCTGGAAAGCAGCTTCGAAACACCCGAAGACGGCACCGTGAACGAGAATCAGGTCTGGGAAGCCATGCGCAACTGCTATGACCCGGAAATTCCGGTGAACGTGGTGGACCTTGGCCTGATCTACGACTGCAAGATTGAGAATGGCACCGAAGACGGCAACCATGTCTACGTCCTGATGACCCTCACCGCTGCCGGTTGCGGCATGGGCCCGGTGATCACCGAGGACGTCAAGACCAAGCTCGAGCATGTCCCCAATGTGGACAAGGTAACGGTTGAACTCACGTTCGATCCCCCCTGGAACAACGACATGCTCACCGACGAAGCCAAGCTTGAACTGGGGATGCTGTAAATGACCGCCTCCGCACAGGACTTTCTGAACAACCCATTGGGACAAACCACCACTCTGGAAGACGTGCTGGATGGCTTCGAATTCCTGGACGACTGGGAAGAGCGTTACGCCTTTATCATTGACCTGGGCAAGCAACTACCCGCCTTTCCCGATGATGAGCGCACGGAAGAGAACTACGTACACGGCTGCCAGAGCCAGGTGTGGCTGATTCATCACTACGATGAAGACAGCGGCAAACTGTACCTGCTGATTGATTCCGACGCGATTATCGTTCGCGGCCTTGCCGCCATTATTCTCGTGGCACTGAATGGCAAAACCCCGAGGGACCTGCTGGCCACGGATATTGACGAGCTGTTCGAGCAGCTGGACCTGTTCCGCCACATCTCCCCCACCCGTGGCAATGGGCTTCGGGCCATGGTTGGCAAGATCCGCGATATCGCCGCTGAAACCGCGGCAGCCTGAAAGCAGTGGCCGGAATCTCTACCAGACGATGGCCACATCATCCCGCTGAATATTGATCTGCCCGCCAGAAACCGGAATTTCGCCATTGCTGAATTCCGGATGGACGTTGTTCACGGTCATGGTCGTGCGGCTGTCCTGCAGCTCCGGGGTCGCCCCCGGCGAATCGAAGAAGCTGGCACTGCGATAGAGTTTCAGTTCATCACCTGGCCTTAATCCCGCCGTGGCTCCGGAGTCGAGTATTACCTTGCGACCGTCCACACGGGTGACCCGGGTAATGAATGGCTGGCATGCCAGGGCATTGTTTACCGCAGACGCCATATCCCCCATCAGACCTTTGACGGCTCGGCCATAACGGGTTTCCTGGAAGCCGGCGGAACCAAAGCCGTCAGAGGAGCCAGGGCCGGCATCCCATTGCGCTTCCGTGGCAAAACGCTCCTGGTATACCGGGGCACCACTGAACCCATCATAGACCATAAGATCCGCCACAAACCGGCGGTTCTGGTTCACCGCCCCTATGCCTCGCTGCATGCGCTTGATAACTGAACTGCCCCAGGCATCCGGGTCCGATACCCCCACATCACGGATCACACCGGCGACTACAAACTGCACGCCCAGCTCCCGCGCCACCTCAATCACGTTGGTGAGGCGATTGTTGAATTTCTGCTGTGTTGGCGCGTTCAGAAGATCACTGAACAGGCGCTGGGTCGTGGCGCCGAACACCTGGAGGTCACCACTTTCCCTGAGATCCGCCTGCAACAATTGCGGCAAGATTTCGCCGGCGTCATCAATGCGGCCAATCCGGGCCTGGTCCGGGTACACCATCGGAAATCCTGTCACGGCCACACGTTTTTTCAGGCCGGCGGCATCTCCGGCCTGACAGCTGCCGCTTTCGGACATATCCGCCCGCACGGTAATCCGCAGCAGATTGCCACGGCGATATTCGTCCACCACTTTTACCGACCGGGCCCTGGAAGACGATGCCACCTGAAGGCGGGACTCGGTAACCACACCGTCTTCCATGGTGTCACGGCTGCTGATTTTCGCTTCATACTGCAGCGATACATCCCGCAATGCAGCTTTTCTGGCTTCCTGACGGGCACTGTCCAGATCATCGTTATGGATGGTGGCGTGCCCGACACCTTCCAGCACAACAGCCTGAACATTGGCCGCGAACAACAGCGCTGTAATAACCAGAATCGCCAGCTTCATGAAGAATGTGTCTCTCAATCAAGGTAGTAAAGGGAGTCCACACCGCGGCTCTGCACATCACCGGCGCTGTCGTTCCCCCTTGGCATGGGAATCGGGCACAGATCCTGGACTTCACGGTCGGATACCCGGGATACACAGGCGCGGAATCTGGGCTCCAGCTTCAGTTCCATGACGGTTTCCACCACGCCATCGCTATGTTCATTTACAGCAACCATCTTGGCACCGCGAATGTAGCTGTCCACATAGGTGCGGAACATATCGTTCTGCAGTACGAAATCGTTCACCGTGGAGCTGCCATAGATCACCGTGCCATACACCCGCTCTGCAAGGTTGCGGTAGGCGTCCAGCTGGGATGCCCGGCGGGCCAGGAGGCGCTTGCGGGTATTGAGGCGATCCTTCGACACCTCTTCATAGGTCCCGAACCCGCTGACCCTCACCGTGATCGGATCCAGCTCGGCCTGTTCCCGTGAGTCACCGGTGTTCCGGTTTTGCCCGATCGGGGCACAGCCAATTGTTGCCACCACCAGCGCAGGTATCAGTATCCACCGCAGGGTCATGTCGATTCTCCGAAAATACGTCAGTTCAAAGCCTCTATGAAAAATTCGCGCCAACCTTTGTAACTGGCTGAAATTCATAACACCGCACCCGATACCACCGGTTTCATCCCGCCAGAGCGGCAAAAAACCTCCGCCATTTACATTAGGAAAACAAACCGTTACCGCATCACCTGTGTGTCAGCGCAGCAACTGGATTAGTCTTAACTCTGCGTAATCTCATAACCGACAATACAAATGCATTATCAGGATCCATCATGACCGAAAACCGTCTGACCAAGCTTTCTCTGGCCATCGGCCTCTCCATCGCAACCACTTCTGCCCTGGCCAGCCCGCAAACGTTTATGTCGTCGCGTTCCTTTGCCATGGGTGGCACCGGTGTCGCCATTGCTCATCCGGCAGCGGCAGGCGCCTCCAACCCGGCCATGATGGCAGCAGAACACCACGAATGGTCCGACGACTTTGGCCTTATTCTGCCTTCCGTCAATGCACGCTTTGCTGACGAAGAGGAAACCATTGACCAGATTGATGATATTCAGGACACAATTGACCGGTTTGATGACTTATCTTTGCAAATCAATGCAATAGAAGGGAGTGACCCTGCAGAGGCTTCCCAGCTGCAAAACGAAGCCCGTGATATTGCCAACGATCTGCTCGGCCAATTAAGGGGATTCGACGAAGACACTATTCGTGTTAATGCAGGGCTAGGGCTTGCGATTGCTGTTCCAAGCCCTTCTCTATCTGTCGGATTCTTTACCAACGGTAACCTAACAGCCACAGTGCGTGGCGAATTTGACAATGATGATGAAAGCACTCTTCAGAGTATCGTCGATGGATCAATAGACCCGGAAGACACTGACCTAGACAACCTGGAATCCAGAGGTCGTGTTCTGGCATCAGCAGTAGCCGAAGCAGGCATCAGTTTCGCCCGTGCATTCGAGTTGGAAAATGGCAGTAGCCTCTTGCTGGGCATCTCCCCAAAATACATGCAACTCCGAACTTTCCAATATACGGAAAGCATTGCCGACTTCGAAGACGATGAGTCTGACGATGATAACTATGAAACTGATAAAAGCGGCTTCAACCTGGACATAGGTGCGGCTTACGCTTTTGGAGAGCAACATCAATGGAATGCAGGGGTTGCGGTCAAACATCTTATCCCCATGGAATTGGACTCTGCCGCAAACCGCATAGATGAAGAAGAGCGAACGCTGGAACTGGACCCGATGGTCACCGCCGGCATCGCCCACAAAGGCGACTTCCATGTGGTGACCGCGGAAATGGACCTGACCAAGAAAGAAGCCTTTGGCTACGAGGATGATACCCAGTGGCTTGCCCTTGGTGCGGAATTCGATGCCTTCCGTTACGCCCAGCTTCGCGTGGGTGTGCGCCAGAACCTGGCCAGCAACGATGATAACGACGGTATCGAGGAAGACACCCAGTTTACCGCCGGTATTGGCCTGTCGCCGTTCGGTGCCCGGCTCGACATCGGCGCACTGGTAAGCGACGCGGACGTTGGCGCTGCCATCGAGCTTGGCGCTGCCTTCTGACCCGGAACCTGAAGTCGTTCTGAATGAGCCCGGCAATACGCCGGGCTTTTTTATGGCTGTGCGGTTTGCCAGTTCCGGGGCTTACCCTGATAATCCCCTCTGCAACGTCCCTGAAGGAGTAATACCTGGCCCATGAACATCTACCTGGTTGGCGGCGCAGTACGCGATGAACTTCTTGGCCTGCCGGTGAAAGACCGGGACTGGGTGGTCACCGGCGCGACACCGGATGACATGCTCCGACAGGGATTCAAACAGGTAGGTGCGGACTTCCCGGTATTCCTGCACCCGAAAACCGGGGAAGAATATGCCCTGGCACGCACGGAGCGGAAACAGGGCCGGGGCTATCATGGTTTTGCTGTCTACAGCGCCCCGGACGTTACCCTGGAAGACGACCTCAGACGGCGGGATCTGACCATCAATGCCATGGCGAAAACCACCGACGGTGAACTGGTGGATCCCTTTGGCGGCAGCAAAGATATCCAGGCCCGCAGCCTGCGCCATGTGTCTGAAGCCTTTGCCGAGGACCCGCTGCGGATTCTTCGCACCGCCCGATTCGCGGCCCGCCTGCACCCCCTCGGTTTTACGGTGGCGGAAACAACCATGTCCCTGATGCGGAAAATGGTCAATGAGGGGGAAGTGGAGCACCTGGTACCGGAACGGGTCTGGCAGGAAATCCAGCGGGCGCTGCATGAAAACGAACCCGGTATCTTCTTCCAGATTCTTCGGGACTGCGGGGCACTGGCGACCATCATTCCGGAACTGGAACAGGATGACGCCTTTGCAGCCGCGATGTCAGCGTTGCGGTGTACCCATATCAACAAGGGCACGACCAGTATCCGGTTTGCAGCACTGATGTGCCCGCTGACGCCAGCCGCTGCCCGTCAACGGGCAGCGGAGCTCAAGGCCCCGAACGACTGCCAGAACCTGGCCCGGCTCACCACCAGCCTTATCCCGACGATCCGATCCATGCCCTGCCATCAGGCTGACGCACTGCTCGCGGTACTGGACGAAGCCGACGTGTGGCGCCGTGAGGACCGATTCACTGAATTGCTACAGGTCCTGAGCTGCGCCCTGCCCGATACCGAACAGCACAAGCTGGGCTGGCTGGAATCGGCACAGCAGGCTGCGACGGGTGTTCAGCCGCGGGAACTGATGGCACAGGGGTACCAGGGAAAAGACCTGGGCCGGGCAATCCAGAATGAGCGTTTGCGGCGTATTTCAGCGGCCCACCAGTAAAAGTGAGACACACTATGGCGTCACCAACCCCCGTTGTACTGATTACAGGAGCTGCCCACCGCCTCGGAGCCCACACAGCGCGGCACCTCCACCAGCGCGGCTGGAACATCGTCATTCACTACCGTTCCCGTGCAGATCAGGCCCATGCGCTCCGCGAAGAGCTGAACACCATCAGGGAAGATTCCGCCGTTACCTTCGGGGCTGATCTTGCCGAGCCAGGGCAGGCAGAGACGCTGGCTGCCGAAGCCATAGATGCCTGGGGCCGGCTGGACGGACTGGTCAACAATGCCTCTGTTTTCTATCCCAACCCCACAACCCGGGCCAGCCCGGATGACTGGGATGCCATCATGAACACCAACCTGCGGGCCCCTTTCTTTCTGGGCAAGGCCTGCCTGCCGGCGCTGCAACAGTCCCGGGGCGCCATCGTTAACCTGATTGATATCTACAGCCAGCGCCCACTGGCAGACCATCCCCTGTATTGCGCCAGCAAGTCCGGCCTGGCGTCACTGACCCTGTCCTGGGCAAAAGACCTGGCTCCGGAAGTCAGGGTTAACGGCGTGTCTCCGGGCGCCATCCTCTGGCCCGAAGGCGATGCAGCGGTTGATGAGCGATATCAGCAAAGCATACTGGCCCGGACCCCGCTGGCCCGCACCGGTGCACCGGAAGACATTGCCGGCGCCATTGCCTTTCTGCTCTGTGATGCGCCTTTTGTCACCGGCCAGATCCTGGCGGTGGACGGTGGCCGCAGCCTTGATATGTAGGCAGATTACAATTGCCTGCTTTGGCCCATTCCGGCTTTCCGATACAATGTATACAGCTTTCAAATCCTGCCCGAGAACCGGAGAAAACCCATGCGTGATGTTGTTATCGTAGCCGCCAAACGTACCGCCGTCGGCAGCTTCGGCGGCGGGCTATCCAGCCTTCGCGCCGACCAGCTTGGCAGCGCTGTTATCAAAGCCCTGCTCGAGGAATCCGGTGTTGCCGCTGACCAGGTCAATGAAGTGGTTCTTGGCCAGGTGCTGACAGCCGGCTGCGGCCAGAACCCTGCACGCCAGGCGTCCATTAACGCCGGCATTCCGGCATCCGTACCGGCCATGACCATCAACAAGGTCTGCGGCTCCGGGCTCAAGGCGGTACATATGGCGGTTCAGGCCATCCGTTGCGGCGACGCCGAACTGATGATCGCCGGCGGCCAGGAAAGCATGAGCCAGGCACCCCACGTGCTCCCGAACAGCCGTAATGGCCAGCGCATGGGTAACTGGAACATGGTGGACACCATGATTTCCGACGGCCTGTGGGACGCCTTCAACGACTACCACATGGGCGTGACTGCGGAAAACATCGTGGAAAAGTACGGCATCTCCCGGGAAGAGCAGGACCAGTTTGCGGCTGCTTCCCAGCAAAAGGCCGTAGCCGCCATGGACGCCGGGTATTTCGACAGCCAGATTGTTCCTGTGACCATTCCCCAGCGCAAGGGTGACCCACTGGTGGTGGACAAGGACGAGAACCCCCGGGCCGGTGTCACCGCTGAGGGCCTGGCAAAACTTCGCCCGGCGTTCAAAAAGGATGGAACTGTCACCGCAGGAAATGCGTCTTCCCTGAACGATGGCGCCGCGGCAGTGATCGTATGCAGCGCCGATAAAGCCAGGGAACTGGGCCTGACGCCTTTGGCCACCATCCGGGCCCATGCCAGTGCCGGTGTAGACCCCACCATTATGGGTACCGGCCCGATCCCCGCCAGTCAGCGCTGCCTGAAGCTGGCCGGCTGGTCGATTGACGATCTGGACCTGGTGGAAGCCAACGAGGCCTTTGCGGCCCAGGCCATTTCCGTTAACCGGGATCTCGGCTGGGATACGGCAAAGGTCAACGTCAATGGTGGTGCCATTGCACTGGGCCATCCGATCGGGGCATCCGGATGCCGGATTCTGGTCAGCCTGCTGCATGAGATGGCCCGCCGGGATGTCAAGAAGGGGCTGGCGACGCTCTGTATTGGCGGCGGCATGGGTGTGGCCCTCGCTGTGGAGCGATGATCATCCAATGCTGAATGTGGTGCTGTACGAACCTGAAATACCACCAAATACTGGCAACATTATCAGGCTCTGCGCCAACACCGGCTGCCGCCTGCACCTGATTGAACCCCTGGGGTTCACCCTGGAAGACAAACAGATGCGGCGGGCCGGCCTGGACTACAGTGAGTATGCAACGGTCACGGTTCACCCGGACTACCAGAGCTTTCTGGACAGCGAACGGCCATCGCGCCTGTTCGGGCTGACCACCAAGGGCTCCCGTGGCTATCATGAAGTGACATACCAGCACGGCGATTACCTGATGTTTGGCCCGGAAACCCGGGGCCTGCCATCGGCCATTCGCCAGGCACTTCCGGAAGCGCATTGCCTGAGAGTGCCAATGCGCCCGGAAAGCCGCAGCCTTAACCTGTCAAATACGGTTGCTCTGGTGGTCTATGAAGCATGGAGGCAGTTTGATTTTGAAGGGGCTTGATTGTCGGGGCAAAGCGGCGAAGACCGCTATCTTTGGCACGCTGCTGTTACTGTTTTTGGGGAAAGCCAATGCGGAAAATAGCGACACTGACGGAAAGGATACCCACACCAGGGTTATAACCACACCCTCTACTACCTCCGAAGTGTCTGTCGGCATTGGTAAAAAATTTGTCAGACGCCTCTATGAGAGCTGCGACCTCAACATCAGTTATCTTGACGTTCCTGCGGCGCGTGCCGTGATGATGGCAGAGAAAAGCCAGTCTGACGGCGAACTGGCACGCATCCCCATGGCCGTAAAGGAAAATGCCCCCCTGCTTCGACTTGATGTTGCTATTGCAGACGCCAGGCTGGTACCCCTGTTTCGCAACAAAGAATCCGCCGAAGCGTTCGCCGGGCTGACCGGGCAACGTATTGGCTTCCTAAATGGCTACCGAATGATTGCCGCTGTTCTACCGGAAGACAGCACACAGGTTGCTACCAGCGACACCTTTCAACTGGTCAGCCTGCTCAACCGCCAGCGAATTGATGTAGCGCTCACCCTGGAATGGGACGCCCTGGCTGCGCAGCACCACAATCCGGAACTGGTGATCGGCGAACCGCTACTGGAGTCTCCGCTCTATCACTGGGTACACGAATCCCGCAAAGGAGATATTCCCTGCCTGTCAGATTCACTTGAAGAAATGCGATCAGGTGGAGAGTTCCAGAGGATGATCCAGGAGGGCATCAAGTCGGAATGGCCAGAATAGGAAAACCCCACCGGCGTGCGCACGAATGGGGTTTCTTTAACGTACGAGAAAAGCAGAATCAGTGTGTCTGCTCTTCCTTGGATTCGCCGGCAGCTTCGTCCTGCTTTCGCTTCAATGCCTGGGCGTAGATGGCATCGAAATTGACCGGTGCCAGCATCAGCGCCGGGAAGCTGCCCTTGTTCACTACGCCATCGATCGCTTCGCGTGCGTATGGGAACAGGATATTCGGGCAATAGGCACCCAGCATCTGGCCCAGTTGCGGGCCTTCAATACCCTTCACCAGGAAAACCCCTGCCTGCTGGATCTCGACGATGTAGGCGACCTTTTCATCGACTTTCGCCGTCACTGTCAGGGACAGAACCACTTCGTACTGATTGTCGCTGACCTTGTTATGGGACGTATTCAGATCCAGGTTCACCTGGGGCTTCCACTGATCCTGAAACACCGTCGGTGAGTTCGGAGACTCGAACGACAGGTCCTTCACGTAAATACGCTGAAGTGCAAACTGAGGTTGCGTCTGGTTTTCGTTGCCTGCTGCGGCCTGCTCATTTTCAGCCATTTTCAGTCCTTTCTTCGATTAAGGGGGCAACCAGGGCCCATTATTATATTGAATGCTGCCGGAACAGTTTAATGCCTGGCTCCGCCTGCTGATGTGAAACAGTGCGACAGTTTACCCTTCAGTTCAAGGCCCGGGTAACCCGTTACTTTTTCACCAGTGGCAGGTTGCTGCCTTTCCAGTCGGCAATACCACCATTCAGGCGAACCACATTGTTATAACCTTCAGCCTTCAGCTGCTTGACGGCCATGGCGGAATGCTGGCCCATCTTGTCGGCAACAATGATCTGCTTGTCCTTGAACTTCTTCAGCTCCGAGGCGCGGCTTTTGATACTATTGAGGGGAATATTGATTGCACCGGTAATCCGGCCCTCGTTAAAATCCTTACGGTCACGGATATCGACAACAACAGCTTCATCGCGGTTGATCAGATTGACTGCCCCCTGCGCCGAGATTTTCGCACCACCACGGCGGGATTCCAGCACCAGTATGGCAAGCAGGAAAGCGACAAACAGAGACACCAGAATGTAATGGTTAACCGCGAATTCGAACACCCTTTCCATGAAAACACCTTGCTGAATAGTTTGTGGCGGGATTATACACACCCTTCCCCACTGACAGAAGATAACCAGGGTGGCCGGCGGGTGTGAAACTGTTTAGAATCAATGTTCGTTTTAGTAAATTTACCAAACTACCATCGGATTAAGTGATGACTGCCACGCGTAAGCCTACTGCACTGATTATTCTTGACGGCTGGGGTCACCGTGACCCGGCCGAAGATAATGCCATCAGCAACGCCAATACGCCATTCTGGGATAAGCTATGGAAAAATCAGCCAAAAACGCTGATCAACACCTCCGGAATGTTCGTTGGCCTGCCCCAGGGGCAGATGGGCAACTCTGAAGTCGGCCATATGAATCTTGGCGCCGGACGGGTGGTTTACCAGAGCCTGACACGTATCGACAAAGACGTGGAAGAAGGTACTTTTACGCAAAACCCCACCCTCTGCGCAGCCATGGACAAGGCAATTGGCAGTGGCCACGCGGTCCATCTGATGGGGCTCCTCTCCCCCGGCGGCGTTCACAGCCACGAAGACCACATCCTTGCGGCTGCCGAGATGGCAGCCGGGCGTGGTGCAAAGGAGGTCTACATACACGCCTTCCTCGATGGCCGCGACATGCCGCCGCGTAGCGCCAGGGCGTCACTGGAAAAAGCCGCCACCAAGCTGAAGAATCTTGGCGTTGGCCGGGTGGCCTCTATTGTTGGCCGCTACTACGCAATGGACCGGGACAACCGATGGGACCGCGTTGAAGAAGCGTACAATGTAATGACCCTGGGAGAGGCCGAGTTTACCGCAGCAGATCCGGTGACTGCGCTGGAACAGGCCTATGAGCGCGGTGAAAACGACGAGTTCGTGAAGGCGACCCGCATCCGGGCCAGCGGCGACACGGAAGGCACCATCGACGATGGCGACACCGTGATCTTCATGAATTTCCGCGCTGACCGCGCCCGGGAAATGACACGCTGCTTTGTGGAAAAGGACTTCGACGGCTTCGAGCGCCGCAAACACCCTGAGCTTGCCGACTTTGTCATGCTCACCGAATACGCCGCCGACATCAAAACCGCCTGCGCCTATCCGCCGGAGCAACTGACCAACGGCCTGGGCGAATACGTAGCCAACCAGGGCAAGACCCAACTGCGGATTGCTGAAACAGAGAAATACGCCCACGTTACCTTCTTCTTTAACGGCGGGATGGAAACGCCATTCGAGGGTGAGGATCGCATCCTGGTGCCATCGCCGAAAGTTGCCACCTACGACCTGCAACCGGAGATGAGCGCGCCGGAAGTAACTGACAAGCTGGTAGAAGCGATCAAGAGCGGCAAGTACGACCTGGTGGTATGCAACTATGCCAATGGCGACATGGTAGGCCACACCGGCAAACTGGATGCTGCCATCAAGGCCGCCGAGTGCATTGATCAATGTATTTCACGCATTGCCGAAGCCCTTGAAGAAGTGGGCGGGGAAGCGCTGATTACCGCGGATCACGGCAACTGCGAACAGATGACAGACCCCAACTCCGGCCAGGTTCACACCGCCCATACCATTGGCCCGGTGCCTCTGGTGTATATCGGCCCCCGCAAGGTATCCCTCAAGGACGACGGCAGCCTCAGCGATGTGGCACCAAGCCTGCTGACCCTGATGGGCCTTGAAAAACCGGCAGAGATGACAGGTCACAGCCTGGTGGAGATCGATTGATTGCTCGTCTGTGGCTGGTGCTGGCGCTGCTTGCGGCTGCCACACCGGCGCTGGCGGAGCAACAGGTCACGCCTGGCCAGATAAAAGCACTCAGGGAAGAGATCGCTGGTATCGACGAATGGCTTGCCGACGCCGAAGAGGATCGCTCTGAACTGGAGCGCCAGCTGTCGCGGCTGGAACAGGAAATCGGCCGCCTCACCCGCGAACGCAGGGAGTTGCAGGAGCAGGCCCGGGAACAGCAGCAGCGCCTGACCGAGCTTGGCAAGGAAGAATCAGAACTGGCCCGCACCCTGGAAAGCCAGCGCGACAGCCTGAAGAAACAGATCCGCGCCGCCTGGATGGAGGGCGATGCGCCTGCGGTCAAAGTCCTGCTCAATGAGATTGACCCGGACAAGATTGCCCGCACCATGACCTACTACGAGTATCTCAGCCGCGATACCCTCGACCGGCTGGAGACCTTTGCCGCCAATCTCCGCCAGCTCAAAGAAACCCAGGAACAGGTCCGAGCAGGCCGGGAGCGTCTGGCCGGGCTTGAACAGGATGTTGCCAACCGCCAGCAGGAACTCACTGCCAGCAAGAGCGAACGCCAAGAGACTCTCGCCGCACTGAAATCGGATATCAGTGACCGCCGGAGCGAGCGCGAAGAGCTGGAGTCAGATCGCAAACGGCTGGAGAAACTGCTGAAAGAAGTGGAAGAGGCCATCGCCAACATCCCCACGCCCAACGAGTCGGACCCGTTCGAGTCACTCAAAAACAAGCTGCCGTGGCCTGCGGATGGAAAGGTTGCCAGTAACTTTGGCGACAGCTATGCCAGTGGCAAGCTTCGCTACAATGGCCTGCTGATCGCCACCGACGAAGAAAGTGACGTCAAGGCGGTGCATTATGGCCGGGTGGTATTTGCCAACTGGTTACGGGGTTTTGGCCTGATGACCATTCTGGACCACGGTGACGGTTACATGACCCTTTACGGCCACAGCAGCAGCCTCTACACCAGTCCCGGCGACTGGGTGGAAGCCGGTGAGGCCATTGCCCAGGCAGGGCGCACCGGAGGTACAGACGATCCGGCCGTGTATTTCGAAATCCGCCGCAACGGAAAACCGGACAACCCCCGGAGCTGGCTCGGCAACCGGTAGTGTACTGTTCGTGATACCCTAAAGGCTGACAAATCAGTCTGGTAACGCCATACTGTCCGGCAATACTCGGGAATCAACCAGCCATCGGAACAACACAGGATATGTGAATGAGACGGGTAAGACGTTTTAACCACGCCGCAACCATCAGCGCACTCGCCCTTGCCGCCTGCCTGACCGCCCTGCCCGGCCTGATTCACGCTCAGGAAACCGATGAAGAAACACGGCGCCTGCTTGAAGGCATCCAGCACGGCGAACAGGTTGAAATTGAACTTCCGGACCCGGAAGAGCAGTTACCCCTCGATGACCTGCGCAAGTTTGCCGAAGTCTTCGGGCGCATCAAGGACGCCTACGTGGAAGAAGTGGATGACCGCGAGCTTCTTGAGAGCGCCATCAAGGGCATGCTCTCGGAGCTTGACCCGCACTCCACCTACCTGGCACCGAAAGATTACGAGCAACTGGAGGAAAGCACCTCCGGTGAGTTCGGCGGCCTGGGTATTGAAGTGGGTATGGAAGACGGGTTTGTGAAGGTTATTTCCCCTATTGACGATACCCCCGCCCAGAAAGCCGGCGTGCAGGCAGGCGACCTGATCATCAAACTGGGGGACCAGCCGGTCAAGGGTATGTCACTGGAAGAAGCCGTCAAACTCATGCGCGGCAAACCCGGTACCGTGCTCACGCTCACCATTATGCGCGAAGGTGAATCCGCACCCATCGAGATCGATGTCGAGCGGGATGTCATCAAGGTCACCAGCATCAAATCACGCATCATCGAGAACGGGTATGGCTATGTACGGATCACCCAGTTCCAGGCGGATACCGGTTCCCAGTTCACCAAGGCCCTTGAGGACCTCGAATCAGAGCATGGCAGCGATCTGGACGGCCTGATCATTGATCTGCGCAACAATCCCGGCGGCATACTCCAGGCAGCCGTTGAATCGGCTGACGCCCTGCTTGATGAAGGTTTGATCGTCTATACCGAGGGACGCATCCAGAGTTCGCGCTTGCGCTTCAACGCCGAACCCGGTGACATGATGCCGGACACGCCCATTGTGGTGCTGATCAACGGCGGCTCCGCGTCGGCTTCGGAAATTCTGGCGGGCGCACTGCAGGATCACGAACGCGCGGTGGTCATGGGCACCCAGTCGTTCGGCAAGGGCAGCGTGCAAACGGTTATCCCGCTGGATGAGACCCATGCCATCAAAATGACCACTGCCCGTTACTACACACCTGATGGTCGCTCCATCCAGGCCAAGGGCATCAAACCGGACATCGAAGTGAAGCCGGCCGAACTCACTGAACTGGATGGACAGCCGTTCTTTACCGAAGCGGATCTCAGCGGTCACCTTGAAGGTCAGGATGAAAACCAGGAAGCCGCAGAAGAGAAAGCCGAAGGCACCCCTGCAAGCAGGGATTACCAGCTGCGCTCGGCGCTGAACCTTCTCAAGGGGCTGGGGATTCTGAACAAGCGTGACAAGCCGGAACAGGAAAGCGCGGATTGAAAGCACCAGCAACGCTGATTGCAGCCATCCTCGCGGTGGTATCGCCCGCCGGCTCCGGGGAAGAGCGGGGTGATTCGCACCAGGTGCCACCTACCATAGCCATCATCATTGATGACATGGGGCATAACCTGGCAGAGGGCAAAAGGCTGATAGCTCTGGACCAGCCCATCACCCTGGCGTTCCTGCCATACCGCCGGCACACCACTGAACTGGCGGAGCAGGCCCACCGGCAGCAGAAGGAAATCATGCTTCATGCTCCCATGGCCAATACCCGCAATATTGGCCTTGGGCCTGGCGGCCTTAGCCCGGGCATGGACAAGGACAGCATGGCAACAACGCTACGCCGTGCGCTTCAGTCCATTCCCCATGTTCGTGGTGTAAATAACCACATGGGCAGCCTGCTCACCCAGCAACTGGACGCCATGGACTGGGTAATGGCAGAGCTTGACCACTACCCGGTCTATTTCGTTGACAGCCGCACCATTGCTTCGTCCATTGCCGGCGACGTGGCCGCCGCCTACCGTATACCCACCCTCACCCGTGATGTGTTTCTTGACCATGAGCAGAGCGAGGAATATGTCGACAAGCAGTTCCGGCTGCTGATCAAGCGGGCAAAGGAAAATGGCAGCGCCGTCGGCATCGGCCATCCTCACACCGTAACCGTGGATTATCTGGAAAAGCGCTTGCCGGAGCTGGACGAGGAAGGCATAGCCATCGCCACCGTCAGTGGCGTGTGGGCCATGAGAAATGGTAATCGGCCGATGTTTGCGGAAGGAGAGAAACGGGCAATTCGCCCAGCATTGGCAAAACAAGGTAGGTCGGATTAGGCAAAGCCGTAATCCGACAAACCCACTCCCGGCCTAATCCCGAACTTCAATCCCCTGCGCCTTCATAAACGCCTTGGCCTCAGGAATCGTATGCTGCCCGAAATGGAAGATCGACGCCGCCAGCACCGCATCCGCCCGGCCTTCCGTGACACCATCCGCCAGATGCTGAAGTTCGCCAACCCCACCTGACGCAATGACCGGCACCGATACCGCATCGCTGATGGCGCGTGTGAGCCCCAGATCAAAACCCACCTTGGTGCCATCCCGGTCCATACTGGTCAGCAGCAGCTCGCCGGCACCCATGGCCGTCATCTTGCAGGCCCATTCCACGGCGTCCAGCCCCGTGGGCTTGCGGCCGCCGTGGGTGAAAATTTCCCAGCGCGGCTCTTCCCCTTCAGCACTGACCCGCTTGGCATCAATGGCCACGACAATGCACTGGCTGCCAAAGCGGTCGGCGGCCTCGCGGACAAATTCCGGATTGAAGACTGCAGCGGTGTTGATGGATACCTTGTCGGCACCGGCGTTCAGCAGCTTGCGGATGTCTTCCACGGTGCGCACACCCCCGCCCACGGTGAGCGGGATAAATACTTCGGCGGCCATGCGCTCGACGGTTTCGTAGGTGGTATCACGGCTTTCGTGGCTGGCAGTAATGTCCAGGAAGGTGATTTCGTCGGCACCCTGCTCGTTATACTTGCGGGCCACTTCCACCGGATCGCCGGCATCGCGGATGTCGACGAAGTTGACGCCTTTTACCACGCGGCCCTTGTCCACATCGAGGCAGGGAATAATGCGCTTTGCCAGTGCCATATCGTCTTACCCCTTCAGGCTGTCACAGAAGGCCTGGGCTTCGGCCACATCCAGCGTGCCTTCGTAGATGGCCCGGCCGGTGATGGCGCCCAGTATGCCCTTGTCGGCAACGGTTGCCAGGCGCTTGAGGTCGTCCATGTTGGTCACGCCGCCGGAGGCAATCACGGGTATGCCGCCTTCTTCCGCCAGTGCAGCAGTGGCTTCAACGTTCACACCCTGCATCATGCCGTCGCGGCTGATATCGGTGTAGACGATGGCTTCGACGCCGTCGTTGGCAAAGCGCCTGGCCAGGTCGGTGGCCATGACTTCGGAAACTTCGGCCCAGCCGTCGGTGGCAACGCGGCCGTCTTTGGCGTCGAGGCCGACGATAATGTGGCCAGGGAACTGTTTGCACATTTCGGTGACGAATTCCGGCTCCTTGACGGCTTTGGTACCGATAATCACCCACTGTACGCCGGCTTTGAGGTAGGCCTCGATGGTTTCGGCGGAGCGGATGCCGCCACCGATCTGGATGGGCAGGTTCGGGTACTTGCGGGCGATGGCCTGGACAATTTCGCCGTTGACGGGTTCGCCGGCGAAGGCGCCATTCAGGTCCACCAGGTGGAGGCGACGGGCGCCAGCGTCTACCCAGCGGGTTGCCATATCAACAGGGTCGTCACCGAATACGGTGGAGTCGTCCATGCGGCCCTGGCGCAGTCTTACGCACTTGCCGTCTTTGAGGTCTATTGCCGGGATGATCAGCATTTTCCGGTCCAGTTGGTAAAGTTTTTCAGTAACTGCAGCCCTGCCCTGGCACTTTTTTCAGGGTGGAACTGCACCGCAAAGATGTTGTCTCTGGCCACCGCCGCCGCCAGGTCGACACCGTAGTGGGTGCGGCCGGCGATATCGGGGTTGCCGGCTGCTTCGGCGTAGTAACTGTGCACGAAATAGAAGCGGTCGCCGTCGGGGATGTCGTGCCACAGAGGGTGGTCCATGGTCTGGTGGACTTCGTTCCAGCCCATGTGGGGCACTTTCAGGCGTTCGCCGTTTTCCGTGAGGTTGTCGCCGAAGAAGCGGACTTCCGACTCGAACAGGCCGATGCAGTCCACCCAGCCGTTTTCTTCGCTGCGGGACATCAGGGCCTGCATGCCAACGCAGATGCCCAGCAGCGGCCGGTCGGCGGAGACTTCCTTCACCAGGTCGTCGATGCCCAGGCGGCGGATTTCTGCCATGCAGTCGCGGATGGCGCCGACGCCGGGAAGTATCACCCGGTCTGCGCTGCGGATCTGGTCGGCGTTGTCGGTGACCAGCACGCGGTTGTCCGGCGCTACGTGTTCGACAGCCTTGCTGACGGAATGAAGGTTACCCATGCCGTAGTCGATGATGGCAACGGTTTTCATGTGAAGAGAGACTTCCTGGATCGTGGTTTTCGGGATCGCTTACAGCGACCCCTTGGTGGACGGAGTTATGCCTGCCATGCGTTCGTCCATTTCAATAGCCATGCGCAGGGCGCGGCCGAAGGCCTTGAACACGGTTTCGATCTGGTGGTGGGTGTTCTTGCCCTTCAGGTTGTCGATGTGCAGGGTGACCATGGAGTGGTTCACAAAGCCATGGAAGAATTCCTCGAACAGGTCCACGTCGAAACCACCCACGGCACCGCGTGTGTAAGGCACATCCATCATCAGGCCGGGGCGGCCGGACAGGTCGATGACCACGCGGGAAAGGGCTTCGTCCAGCGGCACGTAGGCATGGCCGTAACGGCGGATGCCTTTTTTGTCACCCACGGCCTGCTTGAAGGCCTGGCCCAGGGTGATGCCGATGTCTTCCACGGTGTGGTGGTCGTCGATGTGCAGGTCGCCTTTCGACACGATGTTCAGGTCCACCAGCCCGTGGCGGGCGATCTGGTCCATCATGTGTTCCAGGAAAGGCACACCGGTGTCGAAGCTCGATTTGCCGGTGCCATCGAGGTCGATCTCGACGGTGATCTGTGTTTCCAGGGTATTTCTTTCTACCCGAGCCTTGCGTTCGGCCATGGGGGCTCCCAAGTCATCAATCGGCAGATGCCGGAAAAGTGTCTGCGCGTATTATACCTTTTATGCTTCCCTGCGTCCCGCAATGGGCTTTATGGCGATGATAGCCGCAACCATCAGAAGGCTTTCTTCAGGTTGTTCATGTAGGTATCCACCAGGCTGTTGAACTCGTGCTTGATCACGGGGCTGATCGCCAGCTTCAGCAGGCTGGGCAGTGGCACGGTCAGCTCGGCGCTGGTCTGGAATTTCACCGAGGTGGTGTTGTCGTCTTTTGCCTTGAGGGTCCAGGAGCCTTTCACAACGCCATTACCCTCACCTTTCACCGGCTCCCATGTGATCTTGCCGTTGTCTTTGTCGGCGTAATACTTACAGGCGTAAATGGACTGGATGGCATGCTTGTCCACGCCGACCTTTTCCATTTCCCAGCGGTAGGTGTTGTCGCCCAGGTCCACCAGGTTCTGCACCTTGGGGAAATGGCTTGCCGAGGCAGGAACATCCGCCAGCAGGTCAAAAACCTTGTCATATCCGGCCGGCATATCCAGCTCACGGTTCAGCTCGATTGAGACAGTTATAGCCACTGCTTGCTCCTTTTTATCTTTGTAAGACGCGCTTTACATTGTTGTGTAGAAATAAGGGGCCTATTTTGGCTGATCACTACCGTATTGTCATACATCCAGGCTTTTATTTTGTTACCCCTGGGTTATGCTTGGGCTAGTCATCTGCCCAGTAACCGGACACGAACTAACGGAAGGACGCCAGAATCATGAAAGCTGTTCGCTATGTGGCATACGCCATTGTCGGCCTTGTTATCCTTGCCATTGCAGCAGTGGCAATCGCCATCGCCGTCATCGATCCCAACACCTACAAGCCGCAGATAGAAAAGGTGGTAGAGGACAGCACCAATCTTGATCTGATTCTTTCCGGCGATATCGGCTGGTCGTTTATTCCGCTGGGGCTGGAACTTAACGATGTTGAGGCAACCCTTGAGGATGAGCGCCTGGTAAAGCTTGATCAGCTCGTCGCTCAGGTCAGCTTCTGGTCACTGGTGACCATGTCGCCACAGGTGGAAACCTTCCTGCTCAGTGGCCTTGATGCCCGCCTCTCGGTCGATGAAAACGGCTCTGGTAACTGGACGCGAATCATGCCAGAGGGCGAACCGGCTGAAGAAGAGGAAGCGCAACCTTCTGAGGAGGCGGCTGCCGACAGCGAAGGCGATCAGGAGCCACTGAATTTCAATGTTGAAAACGTTGAAATCAGTAATGCGCAAGTGCATTACGAAGACAAAACCACTGGCCAGTCCGTGACACTTGAAGACTTCACCGTAACGGCCAGCGAAATTACCCTTGGTTCCAGCTTCCCTCTGAACATTGGCTTCCGCTTCGCCACCAACCAGCCTGAATTTGAGGTGGTTGGCGACATCAGTGCCCGCCTTGCCGCCAACGAAGACCTGAACGAGTTTGGCGTATCGGGCCTCGAAGCCATCTTTGATATGAGCGGTGAGCCACTTGGCGGCGAATCCGTTCGGGCCGAACTTGCCGGCTCACTGGAAGCCAACCTTGAGAATGAGACCGCAACCCTGAGCGGTTTTACCGCCAGCCTGGCTGATCTGACCATGAATACCGACCTGTCTGTTAACGGCTTTGGTGACAAGCCACAGCTTGAGGGCAGCCTGAGCATTGACGAGTTCTCCCTGAAATCCCTGCTTGATGCCCTTGGTCAGCCTGCCATTGAAACCGAAGACCCGGATGTGATGAAGGCCATCGCCTTCTCCACCAATATCGGCGGCCCTGCCGGCACCGTAGAGCTGAGCGACCTCACCTTCAGCCTGGACGACACCACCTTCCAGGGTGGCGCCAGCTATGGCCTCGCCAACAGTGCCATCGGCCTTGATCTGCAGGGCGATGCCATTAATGCAGACCGCTATCTGCCACCTGCCAGCGATGAAGATGAAGAAGCCGCAGAGGAGGAGGCTCCGCAGGGGGGCGGCTCCGCGGAAGAAGGCGACCTGCTGCCGCTGGAAACGCTCCGTTCACTGGCACTGGACATCAACCTCGGGCTGGGTGAGCTGATCGTGAGCAATCTCACTATCAATGAGATCAAGTCCGTGATTACGGCCCGCGACGGTGTACTGAAAGTTGAAGACTTCAGCGGCAAGCTTTACGACGGCTCGTTTGCGGCCAATGCCACCCTGGATGCCCGCTCAGACAACCCGAAATGGACCATCACCAAGGACATCAGTAATGTTCAGACACTGCCACTGCTGACAGATCTGGCCGAGGTGGACATGCTTTCCGGTGGCGCCAACATGTCGGTGAACGTCGAGACCACCGGCAACCGCATCTCTGCCCTGCGCAGTAACGCCGATGGCGAGATCAGTTTCAATCTGGCGGAGGGTGAGTTCACCCGGATGAATCTGACCCGCATGGCCTGCCAGGGTATTGCCATGGTCAACCAGGAAAGCCTGAGCACGTCGGACTGGGGCACCAGTACACCGTTCAATGACATGAAAGGCACGTTCAAGATCGATGGCAACACCCTGAACAACACCGATCTGGTGGCGGCCCTTGCGGGCATGAGACTGGAAGGCGACGGCACCGTGGACCTGGCAGCCTCCGACCTGGATTATGAAATCGGCTTACGTGTCGTTGGCGAGATTCACCGTGATGAAGCCTGCCGGGTAACCGAGTACGTGGAAGATGTGGTCATCCCTGTAGAGTGCCGTGGCGATTTTGCCGAGGACCCGGCTGGCCTGTGTTCCTTCGACGGCTCCCGTTTCCGCGACACCCTCAAGACCATCGCGGCAAATGCGGCCCGCAAGAAAGTAGATGAAGAAACCGACCGGGCAAAAGAGAAGGCCGAAGAAAAGGCACGCGAGGAGATCGACAAACGCCTGGGTGAAGACGGTGACAAAATCAAAGACGCAGTCAAAGGCCTGTTTGGCAGATGAGCGACGGTTTCGCCCGCAAGCTACTGAATTGGTATGACCGCTACGGCAGGCACGACCTGCCGTGGCACCATGACCGCAACCCCTACCGCGTGTGGGTTTCGGAGATCATGCTGCAGCAGACCCAGGTCACAACTGTTATCCCCTATTTCCAGGCCTTCATGGAACGTTTCCCGGATGTGAAAGCCCTGGCTGAAGCGCCAGTGGACGACGTGCTCAGCCACTGGTCCGGCCTGGGCTATTACGCCCGCGCCCGTAACCTGCAGAAAGCCGCCCGACAGGTTGTTGAACTCCATGGCGGGGAATTTCCCGCAGACCAGGAACAACTGGAAGCCCTGCCGGGGATCGGCCGCTCCACTGCCGCAGCCATTCTCGCCCAGGCCTACCAGCAACGGGCCGCCATACTGGATGGCAATGTAAAACGGGTACTGGCCCGCTACCACGCCATCCCCGGCTGGCCCGGCCAAACCAGTGTACTGAACCAACTCTGGAAACGCGCTGAAGAGCACACGCCCCACGAGCGCATCCGCGACTACACCCAGGCCATCATGGACCTCGGAGCCATGGTCTGCAGCCGCAGCCGGCCGGCCTGCGAAAATTGTCCGCTGCAGACAGGATGCGAAGCCTACGCCAGGGGTGAAACCAGCCTCTACCCCGGGTCAAAGCCCAGGAAGGCAAAGCCGGAAAAAACCACCTGGATGGTGATACTGGAAGACCATCACGGGCGCATCCTGCTCGAGCGCAGGCCACCCTCCGGCATCTGGGGCGGGCTCTGGAGCCTGCCGGAACTGGACCCGACCTACGGCCCGGAGGAACTGCCAGAAGCCTGCGAACAGGCCTTCGGCTTCAACTGCAGTGAACCGCAGCTCAACAGCAGCTTCCGCCACACCTTCAGCCACTACCACCTGCACATCCAGCCCGCGCGGCTGACAGTAACCAGCCCCTCCGGGGTCTGTGATAACGAAAACCGGCGCTGGATCCACCGGGACGAAGCCCTCACCCTGGGCCTGCCCGCTCCGATTCGAACCCTGCTGACCTCACCGGAACAGACCATCCTGATCTGAACTGGCATCCGTCAATGCGCCTGCCCGATGATCTGTTATCATCCCTGCAGATTCCGCAAGACCATCTCCAAACAGGAGCAGACATGAGCCGCACCGTATTCTGTCGCAAATACCAGGAAGAACTCGAAGGGCTGGACTTCCCGCCCATGCCCGGCAAAAAAGGTGAAGACATCTACGAGAACATCAGCAAGAAAGCATGGGAAGAATGGCAGGCCCAGCAGACCATGCTGATCAACGAAAAGCACCTGAGCCTGATGGACCCGAACACCCGCAAGTACCTGCAGGCACAGATGGAACGCTTTTTTAACAACGAGCCTTTCGACAAGGCCGAAGGGTATGTGCCACCGGAGAATTAAGCCCACCCAACCTGCGGAAGCGCCTGTTAAAATTTTCCCGGAACAGCCTTGACTCAGGCAACCTAAACCGGTTTAATAGCGCCCCGTTGCACAGCAGTACCGCAACGCGCCCGGATAGCTCAGTTGGTAGAGCAGGGGATTGAAAATCCCCGTGTCGGTGGTTCGATTCCGCCTCCGGGCACCATCATATTCAACAACAAAGCCCGCTAATCAGCGGGCTTTGTTGTTTCTGCCACTCATCAAAAGCGATGTTATTCGCTCACAACGGTAACCGGCCCGGTAGCGTGCCTGACAACCTTTTCGCTGATACTGCCAAGGGTAAGGCTTCGCACCATTGAATGGCCGCGTCTTCCCAGATACAAGTGGGAGCCCGGGTGCTCTTCAAGATATTCGATGATTTCCTTGGCAGGGTCACCTTTGAGAAGGATTTCTTCAGAAGGCTCGGCTATGCCACTCACAGTTTCCTTTGCGGCATCGAATATTTTGCGGCCGTACTCTTCGGCCTCTTTTTCAAGTTCAGTCGGCCACACCCCGCTGACAACCAGTTTCTCTAACCTGGTACCCGGAAAGACGGCTAACAGTTTGAGTGGCTTGCCCGTCACTTTGGCCATGTTGGCGGCCATTTTTGCGGCATGTAATGAATGATCCGAACCGTCACAAGCGACCACGATGTTTGAATTACCTTTCGCCATGATGCTTTCTCCGTTTGAATTGGTTGCATTACCAACGTATCACTGACGCAGACCCCGGCCCGTTGACTCAGGTCAATACCACCGGACGAGCCTACAAAAACTGAAGACTCCGACATAAACCATAGCACATGCATGCAATGACCTACGGAGCTCCACTATCCGACAACACAAGTGCCCGCCCTGCGCTCAAGAATGGCCAGCGCGTCTTCCAGCCTGCCAATACCACTGAGGCCTCCACTTTCCGCGAAGCTGCTTGCCGCCGACAATTTCGGCCCCATGGAGCCGGCGGGCAGATCCAGTTTCCCGGCATCGGCCACAGTCAGCTCCGGGATTGGTGAAGCGGTGTCTTTGCCAAAGTCACGGTAGATGGCATCTACATCGGTCAGCAGCAGCAATGCATCCGCACCCAGTTGACGGGCCAGGAGCGCACTGGCGGCATCCTTGTCGATGACAGCCTCCACGCCAATCATGCTGCCGTCGTCCCGCCGCAGAACGGGGATACCGCCACCTCCGGCGCAGATCACGACAACGCCCTGCTCCAGCAGCAACTGCAGCACCCGCATATCGGGAATCTCCAGGGGCTTCGGCGAGGGCACTACCCGCCGCCACTTGTCACCGTCCTGTGCAATCTGCCAGCCGGCCGCTTCCGCTTTGGTCTCGGCTTCTTCCCGGTCGTACACCGGCCCGACAAATTTCGTGGGATGGCGAAAGGCCGGATCGTCCTGGTCCACCAGTACCTGGGTGAGCAGGGTTGCCACGGGCCGGTCATGGCCCAGGGCATTTTCCAGTTCCTGTTCGATGATGTAGCCGATCATGCCCTCGGTTTCGGCACCGAGCACATCCAGAGGGTAGGCCTCTTCCGGTTTGTAGGCAGCGCCCTGCAGGGCCAGCAGACCTACCTGGGGGCCGTTGCCGTGGGTGATAACCAGTTGGTGACCGGCCCGGACAATCTCTGCCAGGGATTCAGCGGCAATTTTCACATTGGTGCGCTGGGCCTGGGCCGTCAGGGGCTCTCCACGCCGCAACAGGGCATTACCTCCAAGGGCTGCTACCACAAGCATGTCAGACTCCTCCTGTCAGGCTCCCAGCGTGGCGACGAGCACCGCCTTGATGGTGTGCATCCTGTTTTCCGCCTGATCAAACACAATGGAGGCCGGGCTTTCGAAGACGTCGTCGGTCACTTCCATGGCGTCGATGCCGAACTCTGCCTGCATCTCCTTGCCAACTGTCGTTTCGGTGTTGTGAAACGCCGGCAGGCAGTGCATGAATTTCACCCGGGGGTTGCCGGTTTTCTCCATCAGGGCGGCGTTAACCTGGTAGGGCTGCAACAGCTTGATGCGTTCCGCCCACTTCTCCCTGGGTTCGCCCATGGACACCCACACGTCGGTATAGACAAAATCCACACCTGCAACGGCAGCGTCGATATCGTCAGTGATCATGATTCGTGCGCCGGTTTCATCGGCAATGGCCTGAGCTTCCTTCTGAATCGCCTCGCTGGGCCAGCAGGCCTCCGGGGCGCACAGCCGCACATCCATACCCATCTTGGCGCCACCTATCAGCAGGCTGTCCCCCATGTTATTGGCGGCATCGCCGATGAAGACATAGGCCACGTCCCGCAGGGGCTTCTCGATATTTTCCTGCATGGTCAGAAAGTCAGCCAGGATCTGGGTAGGGTGAAACTCATTGGTCAAGCCATTGTAGACGGGCACCCCGGCGTACTGCGCCAGCTCTTCCACAACGGCCTGGCCGAAGCCCCGATACTCGATGGCGTCATACACACGGCCCAGCACGCGGGCGGTATCCTTCACCGATTCCTTGTGGCCGATATGGGTGCCCGTCGGCCCCAGGTAGGTGACCCTGGCACCCTGGTCAAAGGCCGCCACTTCAAACCCCACCCGGGTGCGGGTGGAGTTCTTTTCGAAAATCAGCGCGATGTCCTTGCCCTGTAACCGCGGCACTTCCGTGCCGGCATACTTTGCAGTTTTCAGGTCGGCGGATAACTTGAGCAGAAAGCCGATCTCCCGGGGCGAAAAGTCCCGCAGGGTCAGAAAATGCCGGTTCCTGAGATTGAAAGCCATAATGTTGCTCCTTCCTTGTCAGATGGCGTCGCGAATGGTCGGGCAGCTCATGCAGCGTCCACCGCCCCTTCCCCGGCCAAGCTCTGCGCCGGGTATGGCCAGCACCTCAATGCCGGCTGCATCCAGAGCCGCGTTGGTGTCATCATTGCGGTCGTAACCAATTACCACGCCCGGGCTCAGTGCCAGCACGTTGTTGCCATCGTTCCACTGCTCACGCTCCCGTTCAGCGGGGGTGTCGCCGCCGGTTGGAACCACTTCCAGTGAGGCATAGCCCAGCACATCCGCCACCACATCAAACAGGGGCCGCGGGTCCTGGTGAAACGCCAGGTGTTTGCTGCCCTTGCCCGGTCGCAGGTCGTAACAGACCATTTCGTCGGCCACCTCCTTGAAGGTGGTCACCACATTGCCGCCGCAGAATGTAAAGACCGTATCCAGGTGCATGGCGGAACGGGTCTTCGGGATCTGGCAGGCGATTACCCGGTCAGCAGTGCCGCTGTCGAAAAGGGCCCTGGCCAGTTGTCCGATCGCCTGGGGGGAGGAGCGCTCGCCCATGCCCACCAGCAACGCGCCATTGCCGACCGGCATGATGTCTCCACCTTCGAGGGTGGCCAGGGCATGATCCCTGAGAGGATCGCCCCAATGCACGTTGACCTTGCCGGCGAATATCGGGTGGAACCGGTAGATCGCGCTCATCAGCAGGGTTTCCGGTTTGCGCGCCGCCCAGTACATGGGGTTCAGGGTGACTCCGCCGTAGATCCAGGCGCTGTTATCCCTGGTGAACAGGAAGTTCGGCAGTGGTGGCAGCACGAACCCGTGGGGCCCCAGGTGGTTGCCAAACAGCCCGGAAGGATCAAATGGCAGGTCACTTACCTCCAGGCCACCAATCAGGAACTCCGCCAGAGTCTGGCCCGGCAGCTCATCCATCCAGGCACGAAGGTCGGAGACCATGCCCACCCCGATGTGGTTCCAGGTGATGCGGTTGTCCAGAATCCAGGCCCTCGCCTCCGGGATATCCAGGGTGTCCGCCAGCAGTTCGTTGACATCCAGTACATCCACGCCCCGGTCGCGCATCAGCCCGGCGAATACATCGTGGTCTTTCTGGGCCTGCTTGACCCAGAAAACATCATCAAACAGCAGTGCATCGCAGTTGGAGGGTGTCAGCCGCCGATGGGCAAGCCCCGGGCGGCAGACGATGACCTGCCGCAGGGTTCCGGTCTCGGAATGAACACCAAGAGTGTGCTCGGCCATGTCGCATGCTCCTTTGCCTTGAGTTTCGGAAAGAGTTACAGGAACGCACCGATGCTGATCACCACAGTAATAAACACGGTAAGAATCAATAACAGGGGCCAGATAAAGGCCAGCCAGCGGTCGTAAGAGACACGGCCGATGGCAAGGCCGCCAACCACCACGGCGAAGGTGGGGTTAATCAGGTTTACCAGCCCGTTCGCTGACTGGAACGCCGTAACCACCAGATCACGCCCCACGTTGGCAAAGTCCGCCAGCGGAGCAAGGATTGGCATTGACAGCACTGCCAGGCCCGATGACGAAGGCACGAAGAAACTCATGCCCACTTCTATCCAGAACATCAGGTTGATAAAGGCCAGTTCCGGCAAACCACCGAGAGTGGTCTCGGCACTATGCAGGATGGTATCGGCAATCATGCCCTGCTCCATGATCACCACAATGCCACGGGCCAGGCCGACTACCAGGGCCACGCCGAGCAGGTCACGGGCGCCATCCACAAAACTGCTGGTCAGCTTTTTCTCACCCAGGCGGGCAATGATGCCAATCACGATGGCGGAGCCAAAGAAAAGCGCCCCCATCCTGGCCATCCACCAGCCCTGGGAGGATACACCCCAGATCATCACGATGAAGGTAAGCGCGAAGATGATCAGGGCAATTTTCTGGGTGCCTGTCAGCGCGAAATCTTCCAGCTCATCATGACCCTTGAGGAAAAGCTTGCGATGCGCATCCCTCTGCCTGGCAACCACTGAGCAGGACGGATCCGCCTTGACCCGGTGGGCATAGCGCATAACATAGGCTGCACAGATAATGAGACCACCTACAAGAAGCACAAACCGCAGCACAATGCCGTCAGTAAAGGGGATTTCAGCGGCGTTGGAGGCAATGACGGTTGCAAAGGGGTTGATAGTCGACCCCAGTACACCGATACCGGCACCCACAAGAATGATGGCGACACCGGTAACCGCGTCATACCCGGCCGAAATGATCACCGGAATCAGGATGGCATAGAAAGCCAGGGTCTCCTCTGCCATGCCGTAGGTCGTACCCCCAAGTGCAAATAACGTCATGAGGATTGGAATCATCCATATCTCACGCCCTTCCAGCCGGTGCATGGCGCTGCGAATGCCCGTGTCGATGGCGCCGGTGGCGTTCATCACGCCCAGGAACCCGCCGAGAAAAAGGATGAAAAGGGCCACGTCAATGGCGTTGGCCGCGTAACTGTCCGGGTCATAGAAGCCCGCCGTGGGGGCCAGCATCACATCAACAAAACCCTGGGGGTTGGGGTCGACGGTTTCATAGGTGCCGGGTACCGCTACTTCACGCCCGACTTCTTCGTTCATTGACCGTTCATACTGCCCTGCCGGAATAATCCAGGTCAGCGCTGCCACCAGAATGATAAGCAGGAACAGGATGGTGTAAGCTGTGGGAAATCGCGTTGCCAGGTCTTCCTCGGGATTTTGGGAGGGTGTTTTTTCATCAGTCACGTGGCGTCTCCTTTGCACAGTGGCTTGCTGATGGCACAGTCCATCTTTCTGAGTATGGGCTCCATGGCCTGTACAAATCCTGACCAGGATCAATTCTGACACTTACAAGGGAACAACTATGCTTCTCCCGTTTCTGGCCATTCTGATGGGTCTTGCATTGCTGGTATGGAGTGCAGGGCGTTTTGTCGAGGGTTCCGCTGCGGTAGCCGGGCATTTCGGTATGCCGCCGCTGCTGATCGGCATGGTGGTGGTCGGTTTCGGCACCTCGGCACCGGAAATGGTGGTCTCGGCGCTGGCAGCCAGCCAGGGCAACCCGGGGCTGGCGCTGGGCAATGCCTATGGCTCCAACATTACCAACATTGCGCTGATCCTTGGCATTACCGCACTGATCAGCCCCATTGCTGTCCAGTCCCAGGTAATGCGCAAGGAGTTGCCGATACTCACGGGCGTTACCGCCCTGGCAGCCTGGCAGTTATGGGATGGTATGCTGACATTAACGGACGCCCTTGTGCTGCTGGGCGTATTTTTCGTTCTGATGGCCTGGTCGATTCGTCAGGGCATGACCCAGAAAGCCGATGCTCTGGGCGCAGAGATCGCCGAGGAGATGAGCCACCGATTCATGCCTCTTCGCAGCGCGGTGCTGTGGCTGGTTGCCGGCCTGGTACTGCTGATCATCAGCTCGCGCATGCTGGTGTGGGGAGCGGTTGATGTTGCCCAGGGCTTTGGGGTGAGTGATCTTATTATTGGCCTGACCATTGTCGCGGTGGGCACTTCCCTGCCGGAACTGGCATCCTCGGTGATCGCCGCCCGCAAGGGTGAGCATGATATTGCCCTGGGCAACATCCTGGGTTCAAACCTGTTCAATACCCTCGCGGTTGTGGGCATTGCCGGGACAATCAGCCCCATGGCGGTGGCGCCGGAGGTGTTCTACCGCGACATTGCGGTCATGTCCGCTCTCACCCTTTCGCTGTTTGTATTCGGCTATGGATTCCGCAAACCGGGGCGGATTAACCGAATGGAAGGTGGCCTGCTAGTGGCCTGTTTCCTGGCCTATACTGCCTACCTGATCTCAACGACCTTTACGCCATAAGGCAGCCAGGCACCGCCGGCAACTCAGCCAAGCATGCATTCCCGCGACAGCTTCTGGCTGACTTGCCGTCGCTGGCGGCGCAGGCGATTGCCCTGGTCGTTGGAGTAACCGGCCCGCAACTGTTGCTGGATGTTGTTCAGCCGCTCCCTGTAGCCGTTACAGCGCACCTCTTTGCGCTCCAACTCTCTTGCTTTCCGTTGTCCGTCAGTTTTCCGTGCAGTATCACCTTTGGCACCAAGGCTACGATTGATCTGGCGGTTGATGGTACTGACCCGCTTGCCCCGGGGAATGTTCTCCCGCATGGGAATCAATGACGGGCGGCGGAGCTCCACCGGCTCATGCGCCCGGTCTTCCGGTTTGATGTCGGTAAAATGAGCCACTCCCTGGTCATCAATCCAGGTATAAACCTCTGCGGCGGAAACGGCGGGGATAAATACACATACGAAAACTGCAATCTGCCTCCATGGCATTGATGTCCACTCCCTGTGGTTTGTTTGATAGCGCGGGCATTATAAACAAAACCACAGGCGAGTGGAGCGTGCCAGGGCACAGTTCAGGTATCCAGCAACTCAATCCAGTGCTGAACCGGCACCTGCGCTTTGGTTTCCAGGTGCATCTGGCAACCGATATTGGCGGTTACTATGCGGTCCGGGTTGTCCACGGTCAGGGCCTTGAGCTTGTTGTTCAGCAGGCGCTGGCTGAGCTCCGGCTGGAGGATAGAGTATGTGCCGGCGGAACCGCAGCACAGGTGCTTCTCTTTGGTATTCGCCAGTTCGATCCCTGCCTTGCGTAGCACCTGGTCCACAACTCCGCTCTGTTGCATGGCGTGCTGAAGGGTGCAGGGGCAGTGGAACGCGACCTTGCCGGCACCCTTGGGAACCTCGAGCTTTTCCAGGTCCTGCTGGAGCAGAAAGGCACCCAGGTCGATAGTCATGTCGCTGACCTTCTGCGCCTTGGCAGCGTATACCGGGTCATCACGCAAGAGGTGGCCATAATCCTGCACCATGGCACCACAACCGGAGGCCGTCATGATGATGGCCTCGGCGCCGGCATCAATGGCGGGCCACCAGGCGTCGATGTTGCGGCGCATGGCGTCGAGGGCCTTGTCATGTTCCGAGAGGTGATGGTTTACGGCGCCACAACAACCGGCTTCCGGTGCCTCCACCATGGTGATACCGAGCTTGTCGAGCACGCGTGCCGCGGCGGCGTTGGTGTTGGGCGTGGCTGAGGGCTGAACACAGCCGGCCAGGGCTAGCACGATGCGTTCGTGGCTCGCTGCCGGCCAGGGTCTGGCCTGCTTTCTTGGCGGCACTTTGGTGCGCAGCTTTTGCGGCAACACGGGGCGGAACATCTGGCCCATGCGCAGCAGCAATCCGAACAGTTTCCTGTTGGGAATGACTCGCCCGAGCCCCCAACGTATCCAGCGTTCTTTGGGCGCGCGGGGCATCTCTTTTTCCATGAGGCCCCGGCTGATGTCCACCAGCCGGCCGTATTTGACGCCTGAGGGGCAGGTGGTTTCGCAGCTGCGGCAGGTGAGGCAGCGGTCCAGGTGTTCCCGGGATTTTTCGGTGACTTCTTCGCCTTCCAGGAACATTTTCATCAGGTAGATGCGGCCGCGGGGGCCGTCGCGTTCGTCGTTCAGTTCCTGGTACGTCGGGCAGGTGGCGGTGCAGAAGCCGCAGTGTACGCAGGCCCGCAGGATGGACTCGGCTTCCTGGCCTTCTGCTGTGTTGGCGAATTGTTGGACTAGATTGGTTTGCATGGTTTACCTGCTTATCAACTTTGGTGCTTGAGCTGTCGGGGTAGGGCTATCTGAAATACGCTGCGAGCCCATCCATGGGCGCTTGGGCTCCGCCATCCATGGCTCCGCACAATTTCAGATAGCCCTACCCCGCCAGCTCCCAAATTTCTTTACTGGCCGCCAGACCAGAATTCCGATGCGGAGAGGCAGGGAGCCCCCTTCCGGAACTGTGCGGAGCCATGGATGGCGGAGCTCAAGCGTCACATGGATGTGCCGCAGGAGCGTGTTCCGGAAGGGGGCTCCCTGCCTCTCCGCCAACTCCAAACTCCCTGTCATAGCCAGCTATACAACCTTCCCGGGTTAAAAATACCGTCGGGATCGAACGAGGCCTTCAGCCGGCGCTGGATTTCCTTTAAAGCCCGGGGCTGGTGATGCATGACTTCGTCCGTGCGGTCACCGCCGCGGAACAGGCTTACCTGGCCGCCGGCACGCTGGGCCAGGGTTTCCAGTTGGGCGATGTCGGCTTCGCTGCGATACCAGCGCTGGGAGCCGGCCCAGTCGATCAGCCAGGGGCCGTCCAGGTCCGGGTTGGTGGCGGTGGAGCCTACGGAGAAACGCCACAGGGGCTGTTCCCCGGCGAAAAACTCATGCTGCATATGCTGGAGCTGGCGCCAGAAATCGTCCCCCTGCTCCATCACCTCGCCAGACCATTTTTCAGCGGTGGCTTCCACGGCGGATTTGGCGCCGGCGAGGCGGAGATATACTTTGCCGTCCACCCAGGCCGCGCCGGTGATGGGCTTGGATTCTTTGGCGCGGCTGTTCATGTACTGGATAACATCCTCCAGTGCCATGTCCTGTACCAGGGTGAGAGACATGGCCGGTTTTGGCATGACCTTGAGGCTGATTTCGGTTATGGCACCCAGGGTTCCCATGGCGCCGGCCTGGAGCCGTGAGGTGTCGTAGCCGGCGACGTTTTTCATGACCTGGCCGCCAAAACGCAGGTGTTCACCCTTACCGTTGAGCAGTCGGATGCCCAGCACCTGGTCCCGCACCGAACCGGACCAGGGGCGTGCCGGGCCAGAGAGATTGCAGGCCAGGGTGCCGCCCAGGGTGGAAGCGTCACCGAACCTCGGGGGTTCGAAGTGCAGGCACTGGCCTTCTTCAGCCAGGGTGGCTTCGATTTCCGCAAGGGGTGTGCCCGCGCGGGCGGTCAATACCAGTTCCACCGGGTGGTATTCAACGATGCCGGTGTGTTCCGCCATTTTCAGGGTATCGGCATCGGTATCGGCAGCACGCCCCATAAAGGTTTTGGTGCCGCCACCTTCAATGTTCAGTTTTCGGCCCGACTGGCGGGCCTGAAGAATCTGCTCTTTCAGCTTGTCAGCAATATCAGCCATGGGCAGCTTCCACCGTCTCATGCTCGTGTTGTTTGTGTTCCAGGGACCGGTACTCCTGGCAGAAACGCAGGGCGGGTACGCCCTTGCCGGGGTTGAGGATACCGGATGGATCGAAAGCCGCCTTCACATCATGGAACTGCTGCAGCTCCTCATCGTTGAACTGCACGGCCATCTGGCGGATTTTTTCCACGCCCACACCGTGCTCGCCGGTGATGCAGCCACCCACCTCCACGCAGAGATTGAGGATGCGGCCACCAAAGGCCTCGGTGCGTTCGAACTCGCCGGGGACGTTGGCATCAAACAGGATCAGCGGGTGCAGGTTGCCGTCGCCGGCGTGGAATACGTTGGCCACTCTCAGCCCGAATTCCTCCGACATTTTTTCCATTTCCAGCAGCACATGGGCCAGGTACCGCCGCGGGATGGTACCGTCCATGCAGTAATAATCCGGCGAAATTCGACCCACCGCCGGGAAGGCGGACTTGCGGCCCTTCCACAGCAGCGCGCGCTCCTCCTCGCTCTGGGAGGTTTTCACCGAGGTGGCACCCAGTTCGCGGAACAATGCTTCAGCCTGTGCGATGTGCTCATGCACTTCCTCTTCCGTGCCGTCCACTTCGCACAGCAGCAGCGCCTTGGCTTCCCGCGGGTAGCCTGCCTGGGCGAAATCGTCGGCGGCAATAATGGCATGGCCATCCATCATTTCCAGGCCACCGGGAATGATGCCATGGGAAATGATGCCACCCACCGCATCGCCGGCCTTCTGCACGCTGTCAAAGCCTGCCATGACCACCTGGGCCACTTCCGGTTTCGGCAGCAGTTTGACCTTTACTTCGGTGACGATGCCCAGCAACCCCTCGGAGCCGGTCATCAGTGCCAGCAGGTCCATGCCGCACACGTCCAGGGCATCGCTGCCTATGGTCACGCGCTCGCCCTCGGCGGTGATCATTTCCACACTGAGGATGTTATGTACCGTCAGGCCGTACTTCAGGCAGTGCACACCGCCGGAGTTCTCGGCCACATTGCCACCGATGGTGCAGGCAATCTGGGAGGAAGGATCCGGGCCATAGTAAAGGCCGAATTCCGCGGCTTCCTCGCTGATGGCCAGGTTCCGGACGCCGGGCTGCAGCCTGGCGGTCCGCGCCAGTGGGTCTATGTCCAGGATGCGGTTGAACTTGGCCAGCGACAATACCACACCTTCCTTGTGGGGCATGGCGCCGGCACTGAGGCCCGTCCCGGCACCACGGGCCACTACCGGCACATGGTGCTCGTTACAGATGCGCATCACCCGCTGCACCTGCTCTGCGGTTTCCGGCAGCACCACGAGCATGGGCATCTCGCAGTACATGGACATGCCGTCGCATTCGTAGGGCTTCATGGTTTCGTCGTCGGTAATGACGAAATCCGGGTCGATAAAGGCGCGGAACTGTTCTGCCAGCTCCGCTCTGCTGATTTTCGGCGTGGTGGTCATATCAGCCTCTGGTTCTGGAACGCTGTGATTGTGACAACCATCAACCACGTTTGGTTTCAAAATAATCGATGCCGGCCTGGGCACAATCCATATCCTGCTGGGGTGTGCCGGAGCTGAGACCGATGCCGCCGACGACCTCACCGTCGACGATAACCGGCAATCCGCCACCTACCGAGCTTATACGGCCACCCACCTCGGTGTGGATTCCGAACCCCAGCTTGCCAGGCACATTGCCTGCGTTGTAATCGTGGGTGGCTTTCTTGGCCGCCGACGCAGTGAACGACTTGTCCTGGGCGATAGTCACGCTTGAAATCTTGCCACCGTCCATACGCTCAAAGGCAATCAGGTTCCCGGACTCATCGGTAATGGCGATGCACATGGGCACGCCGATTTCCCGTGCCTTCTGGGCAGCGCCTTCGATCAATAGCCTGGCATCTGCCAGGTCGAGCCTTGTAACTGTCAACATAAATGCTTCCTCCTCATTCAGGCTTGAACCAGTGGTTAGTGCTTCTCAACAAGCCGTGATACACGTAATGATTACGATAGTCGTCGTCTGGCTGCCTTTAGTCCAGAGTAATGGCCAGTGGTCAGACCAGTTTTACAACCGCCCGATGGACGAATGCGGCGTAATGAGCCATATTTAGGCCCCCGGAAGATGTTTTCAGAATTATCGAATCCATAGAAATAACTGGTCAGTCCAGTAAGCACTGGCAGGTAAAACCATGGCAATCGCTCAGGATATTTCCTTTCGACTTGAACAGCTGATTCTTGATGGTGGCCTGACTCCGGGACAGAAAATGCCATCGGAACGACAACTGGCGACCCGCCTTGGTGTATCACGCGCCATTATTCGCGAGTCTCTGCATGAGCTGCAGGGCCGTGGCGTCATTGAGACCAGGCATGGAAAGGGTTCGTTTGTCGCCCGCATCGTGCCCGTTGACGAGGGTAGCACTGGCGACAGCCCGCTACAGCAGATGTTCAACGGCCACCCGCGAACCCTCTATGACCTGCTGGAAGTACGGGAGCAACTCGAGGGCCAGGCCGCTTACCTGGCGGCAGAGCGCGCCACCGACCTGGATCTTCACCGCATCACCAGGGCCTACGAAGCCCTGGAGCAGACCAATCCCCTCACCAACGCCGATCCCGATCACAGCTTTCACCAGGCTATTGTAGAAGCCTCCCACAACCCGGTGCTGGTGCATGTTCTCAGCGGACTCAAGAACCTTATGCTATTGACGGTACAGGCATCCGTTGCGAATCTGAATCCACAGGAAGAGTTGCGTAAAGCAATTTCCCGGCATCACAAGCGCATTTATAGGGCGATAATGGCCAGAAAACCGCAAGCCTCCAAACGCATCGCAATGGAACACGTGCGCTTTGTCAGGGACGCCATGCACGATATTGAACAGCAGGGTACATCCATTTTAAGAATGCCCGCCAATACACCAGAATCAGGGGCTTCGACCACACAGAATTGATAATTGGCGAACGGCTTGCATAGTTGCTGCGTTCATCCACACTTAAATCAGCGGACCAGGGATAAAAACGACAAAACCCCTCTCCCGGGGATTGATTTTCCAGACCACTGTCCGTAAAACTTGCGCCTTTATCGAGAAAGCCTCAGGAGCCATCTATGGCGGAAACAGCGCCTCTGATCTGCAGGGATATCCACAAGACCTTCGACCAGCTGGAAGTACTCAAGGGTATTTCACTGGAAACAAGAAAAGGCGATGTCGTATCCCTGATCGGTAGCTCCGGCTCCGGTAAAAGTACCTTTCTGCGCTGCATCAACATGCTGGAAACCCCCACATCCGGCGACATTATCGTGCACGGCGACCCGATTCGGTTCACAACCAACCGCAAAGGTGAGCGTGTACCTGCCGACAACAGGCAGGTTGAGCTGATCCGCGCCCGGCTGTCCATGGTGTTCCAGAGTTTCAATCTCTGGTCGCACATGACCGTTATGGAGAACATCATTGAAGCCCCGGTTCACGTCCTCAAGGTTCCCAAAAAAGAAGCCATCGAACGGGCTGAAGCCTACCTGAACAAGGTGGGCATCTATGAACGCAAGGACTACTACCCGGCCCAGATGTCCGGCGGCCAGCAGCAGCGGGCAGCCATTGCCAGGGCACTGGCGATGGAACCGGAAGTCATGCTGTTTGACGAGCCAACCTCCGCCCTTGACCCGGAGCTGGTCGGCGAAGTGTTGCGAGTCATGCAGAACCTGGCCGAAGAAGGCAGAACCATGATCGTGGTCACCCACGAAATGTCTTTTGCCCGGGATGTGTCGACTCAGGTCCTGTTCTTGCATCAGGGTGTGATCGAGGAGCAAGGCACACCGGACAAGGTATTCGACAACCCGGACTCGGAACGAATGAGGCAGTTTCTGGCTCCCAAGTTCTGATGTGCGTGCTATCTTGAAATCAGCAGAAAGGCAGGCCACTGCCGATAATAAAGCCCACAAGGCAAATAACGACTGGAGAAGTGACTCATGAGAAAACTGATTGTTGCAGCAAGCGTTGCCCTGGCCATGATGGCCGGCGTTGCTCACGCCCAGGAACGTGATCTTCGCATCGCGTTCGATGTGCCCTACGAGCCGTTCGAGTACAAAGACGAAGACGGTGAACTGACCGGTTTTGAAGTGGAACTGGCCGAAGCCATGTGTGAAGAGATGGGCGCCAACTGCGAGTTCGTCATCCAGGCATGGGACGGTATGATTCCGGGCCTGCTGGCACGGAAGTTCGACCTGATCATGTCCTCCATGTCCATCACCCCGGAGCGTGCTGAGCGGGTACTGTTCTCGGATCCGTACTACAACACCCCGGGCGGCTGGTTCGGCCCTGAAAGCTTCGACACCGACGTGACCGACATGGAAGCCATGGAGGGTATGACCGTTGGCGTTCAGCGTGGCACCACCATGGACACCTATGTTACCGAGGAAATGGGCGGCGTGGTTTCCATCAAACGCTACACCACCGCGGACGACATGGTCCTGGACCTTGAAGGCGAGCGCCTGGATGTGGTCTTTGTGGACTACCCGGTCGGTGAGCAGACCGTGCTGAGCAAAGACGGCTTCAAGGAAGTCGGCGAACCGGTCAAGCTGGGTGAAGGTGTAGGCGTTGCCATGCGCAAGCGTGACAAGGACCTGGCCGACGAAGTGAATGCGGCCCTGGCGACCCTGAAGGAAGATGGTACGTACGACACCATCATGGAAAAGTACTTCGATTACGACATCAAGATGTAAAACAGACCGAGGGGCAGCCGCTGTGGCTGCCCCTGATTACCGGACGCTCCAATGATCGACTTGAAAGGCTACGGGCCGGCCCTGTTGGAAGGGGCGGTAGTGACCATTGAACTGGCCTTCCTCTCCCTTACCCTGGCGGTGATTCTCGGGCTGATCGGCGCCTCTGCCAAATTGTCCAAAAGCCGTGTCGCCATAGGGGTCGCCACCACCTACACCACCCTGATCCGTGGCGTGCCCGACCTGGTGATGATGCTCCTGTTTTACTACGGCGGTCAGGTGGCTGTTAACAACCTGTCGGATTATCTGTATGACGCCCATGGGGTGGATTTCTTTTTCCAGTTCGACCCCTTTATTGCCGGCGTTCTCACCATCGGCCTGATTTTCGGCGCCTATATGGCAGAGACCTTCCGGGGCGCCTTTCTGGCGGTGGAAAGCGGCCAGATAGAAGCTGCCCGTGCCTATGGCTTCAGCCGCTGGCGTACATTCCACCGAATCATCTTTCCGCAGATGCTGCGTCATGCCCTGCCCGGTATTGGCAATAACTGGCAGGTGCTGCTGAAAACCACCGCACTGGTATCCATTATCGGCCTGACCGATATGGTGCGCGTGGCAGAGGAGGCCGCCAAGGCGGAGCGTATGCCATTCCATTTCTTTATTCCGGTTGCCTTTGTCTATCTCAGCCTGACTGCCGGTTCCGAGCTGTTCATCAAGTGGCTCACCAAGCGCGCCAATGTCGGCGTGGTGCAGGGGACCTGAACCATGCCGGAATTTATCGCTGAATTGCTCAACCGCAACGACATCTTTACCGCGTCGACCATCATGGAATACTGGGAAGGCATGGTCCTCACCGTGCAACTGGTGTTCCTGTCGCTGATTCTCGGCCTGGTACTCGCGGTGCCGCTGGCCATCATGCGGACATCCAAGAACCCGCTGATCAATACCCCGGTATGGCTGTACACCTACGTTTTCCGTGGCACGCCGCTGCTGGTCCAGCTCTACATCATTTACTACGGCCTTGCACAGATAGAGGGTATACAGCAGACCTTCTGGTGGGACATCTTCCGGGAAGCCTTCTACCCGGCCCTGCTGGCATTCACCCTGAATACGGCGGCCTACACCACGGAAATCATTCGCGGTGCAATTGTGGCAACACCCAGCGGTGAGATCGAGGCAGCCAAGGCTTACGGTATGAGCTGGGCATTGCGCATGCGGCGCATCATCATGCCCAGCGCCGCCCGGCGGGCAGTTCAGGCCTACTCCAACGAAGTCATTTTCATGCTTCACGCCAGTGCCATTGCCAGCGTGGTAACCCTGGTGGACCTGACCGGAGCGGCACGGAATATCTATTCCCGCTTCTACGCCCCCTTTGAGGCGTTTATTTTTGTGGCGCTGCTCTACATGGCACTGACCTTCCTGCTGGTATTTGCATTCCGCAAGCTGGAAAACTATCTGTTACGGCATCAGCGGCCGGTGACCGGCTGATACTATTCGAGCGCAAGGGAGGCCGGGAATCACATGAGCATACGTGAGTTGCTGTTTGGCCCCGGTCGCGACTGGCTGTCCCACACCCTGTCCACTGCGGAGCACGCCTCGTCCGAACAGGTAGTGGTGCTGGACGATGGTACCGGGCTTCAGCTTCAGGATTCCGGGTTGCTGTACCTGGAACCGCCATCCGGCCGTTCCAACCCCAACAGCGAATCACTGATTGTTTCCGCCGGCGTTCATGGCAACGAAACTGCGCCCATTGAAGTTCTGAACAACCTGCTGAACGAGCTGATGGACGGGAAATGGCAACTGGCCTGCCCGGTGCTGCTGATACTCGGAAACCCCCCGGCCATGGGCGCCAATGCCCGCTTCATTGATGTGAATCTCAACCGGCTGTTCGGTGGTGCCCATCGCAAACCCGAATACCGGGGTCTGCCCGAGGCAGAGCGTGCGTGGTCGCTGGAACGGGCCTGTGAGGCGTTTGCCTCGAGACATCCTGCCAATCTCTGCCACTATGACCTGCATACCGCTATTCGCCCTTCCCTGCGGGAGAAGTTCGCGCTCTACCCGTTTGTAGAAGGACGGAATATTCCGGCAAGCCAGATCGATTTTTTACTGGAAGCGGACGTGGACACCCTGCTGCTGCAGCACCGGGAAGGAACGACGTTTGCCTCGTTTTCCTCAACCACGCTCGGGGCAGAGAGTTTTACGGTGGAGCTTGGCAAGGTGCGGCCATTCGGGGAGAACGATCTTGGCCGGTTCAGCGGAATTGCCAACGCTCTGCGCCGGCGGATGAAGGGCGAAAAACCACCGCAAGGGAGCAAGCCATCGGATGGTATAACCATCTTCGAGGTGGTGCATGAGATTCTCAACACCGGCGACAGTTTCCGCTTCCACGTGCCGGACGATGTCGCCAATTTCACCCTGTTCGACCCGGGTACCGTCATCTGGGAAGACGATACCACCTGCTACAGGGTGGGGGACCGCCCCGAAGGCATCGTCTTCCCGAATCGCCACGTGCCTGTGGGCCAGCGGGTCGGCCTGATGATCCGGCAACGGACATAGCCCGACAGCATCCTATGCCGGCGCATTCTCCGGCTCTGCCTCCTTGCACCGGATCACCCGGGTGCACACGGAAGGCACCACCAGCAGCGTCAGCACCGTCGAAGCCAGCAACCCGGAAATGATAGCCCAGGCCATGGGCGGCCAGAGGGTTGAGCTGGAGAACGCCAGCGGCAACAGACCGGCAACGGTGGTGGCTGTTGTCAGCAGGATCGGCCGGGTGCGTTTTTCCACTGCCTTGCGAACCGCATCACGGATGGTATCTCCCTGCTCCAGTTGCCGGTCCATCACATCCAGCAGCACAATGGCGTTGTTCACCACGATGCCCACCAGCGCAATCACACCCAGCAGCGACTGAAAACCGAACGGCGAGCCGGAAAATACCAGCCCCGGGAAAATACCCACCGTCGCCAGTGGCACGGTGAGCAGGATAATTCCGACGCGACGGAAAGAATTGAACTGTATCAGCAGGAAGAACAGCAACAGCAATATACCGATGGGAGCCGTAGTCAGCAGGGCATTGTTGGCATCACCGGAGCCCTCGGCATCACCACCCATTTCCATGCGGGTGCCCGAAGGCAGCGGATTGTCTTCCAGCACATCATCAAGGCCTTCCAGGGCCTGGCTGAAGCTGTAGCCGGTCAGCAGGTTGGACCACACCGTGTTCACCCCGGTACCATTGCGCTGGTAGCGGGCAGCCGATTCCCAGGACGTCTCCACCGAGGCAATCGCCGACAGGGGTACCGCGTCACCCTGATCGTTGTAGATATTCACCGACAACAATCTGGGCAACGACAGGCTGGTGCCTTCCCGGGAGCGCAGTATCAGGGGAATGGGATCCTTTTCCTGACGATACTGTTCCGCCACCACACCAAAACTCTGACCATAGAGGCTGCGGGCCACATCCGAACGGTTCAGGCCATAACGGGCGGCACTGGCGTCATCCACGTTGATGCCAATGCTCGGCACACCCATATCCAGGTCATGGCGCACATCCACCGTACCCTCCACACTGCGCAGGGCGGCAAACAGCTGCTCCACCGCCCGGGCCCGGGTTTCATCACTGGCATGGTAAACCCGGATTTCCACCGGGGCGGCCCGTGGCGGCCCCTGGCCGAGAATGCCCGCAGTGACCTGCAACTCCGGCATTTCCTGCCCGGCGTATTCCCGTATCCACTGGACCAGCCCGGTGGTGTCTTCCAGGGTGGGCGTTGAGATCACGATACGGCCACGATTCGGTGCCTGGGGTTCCCGCTGCAGGTTGTAGTAGAAACTGGGGCCGGTAAATCCGGTAAACCGGTGCACCTTGAGTGCTTCCGGGCGGGTGCGGATGGCCCGCTCCAGGTCTGCGGCCACACTGGCGGTACGCTCCTGGTCCGTGCCTTCGGGCATATACAACTCAACCACCACTTGCGGGCGATCGGCATTGGGGAAAAACTGCTGTTTCATGAAGGGTGTCAGCGCCAGGCTGAATACCACCAGGGCTGTACCGGCAAGGATCAGCGTGCCGGGCCGCCTGGCAACCAGGCCACCCAGGAAACGGGACAGGCCGATCAGCCTGTCTTCCCGGGCACTGACCTTGCGGGGTTTGAGAAAACGGGCCGCCAGCAGCGGCACGGCAGAGATGGCCAGCAGATAACTGACCGACAGGGTGAGCATGATCATCACCGGCACGCCGCGGGTGAAGTCCGCCGTGCCACCCTTGGAGAGCAACAACGGCATGAAGGCGGCGATGGTGGTTCCCGTGGAGGCTCCCAAGGGCCCTGCAAGTTCCCGCACCGACCGTTTCAGGGCGTCCAGCCGGCGCATGCCGTCATCCAGGTAACCCTGGATGCTCTCCACAATCACGATGGCGTTATCAATCAGTATACCCAGCGAGATCACCATGCCGATCACGGCAATCTGGTGCAGCACCCCTCCGCCCAGGTCATACAGGCCGATACTGATCAGCGCCACCATGGGCAGGATCGACGCCACCAGGATACCCATGCGGATACCCATGCCGGTAAACACCACCGCCACAATGATGATCACCGACATCACCAGGCTCCAGGCCAGGTTATCCAGACGTTCCTCCACCTTGTCCGGCTGGAAAAACATCTCGCGAATCTCGTAGGGGGCGAATTCATCCCGTATTGTCGCCAGTCGTTCACGAACACGTTCGCCAAAACGGATAGCATCGGTACTGCCCTCTTCCATGATCATGGACACCAGCACCACCCGTTCACCGTCGTACCAGGCTTCCGGCTGCCGGGGCTCGGCGGGGCCCCGCCACACTTCCGCAGCAGCCGCCAAGGGCACCTGGGAGCCGTCCGGCAACTCGATCGGTGTGGCACGGATAGCCTCCACACTGGTGAACTCGCTGTTGGGCAAGACCGACAGGCGACGGCCATCCGCCACGATGAAACCACCCGGGGTGGTCTGGTTGCGGCGGGCAAGGGTGTCCAGAACCCGTGCCGGGGATATACCCAGCCGGTACATGGCGGCGTCGTCCAGTGCCAGGGTAATCTGCTCGTCCGCATCGGCCTCCAGCTCAATGCGGGACACACCGGGGATATCCGACAGGTTCTGCTTCAGCCGTTCAGCCACATCGCTCAGATCCGTTACCGAACCGGAACCGCTGACCGCCAGTATGATGGCGGGAATATCGATCAAGCGGTCATCCAGCACCATCTGCCCGACATCGTCCGGGAAATCCAGCCTTGCCCGTTCCATGGCCTGGCGCACACGGTCCCACGCGGAATCGGTATCGTAGATAGTGTCGTTCAGGCGTACGTTGATGACCGCAACGCCGGTGCGCGCGGTGGCCTGGGAGAAGTCCACCTCCTCCACCTGGCGCAGCTCATCCGACAGCGGCTGAAGCACCAGCCGTTCAACGGCTTCGGCACTGGCACCGGGATAATTGATGGTGATCAGGCCGGCCCGGTAGGGAAAGGTGGGGTCTTCCTGGCGCGGCATCGTGCTGTAGGCCGCAATGCCCAGAATACAGAGCATGGTGACAACCATGCCCAGCAAGCGTTGAAAGTTCAGCAGGCGCAGTGACATCAGCGAATCTCCACCGCATCGCCGTCGGAAATCCGCGTCATGCCGGCAAATACCACCTGATCACTGGCAGCAAGATCCGCCGCATCCACCACCACCCGCTCACCGATAATCCGCTGAACCGTCACCGGCACCCTGCGGGCAATACCGTCGGAAACGCGGAACACACTGGCCCCGCCGTTGGATTTCATGACTGAAAGCAAGGGCACGGTTGTGGCAACGGTTTCGCTGGGTGTAATCCCCACCTCTACCGGCTCGCCGGGTTCGAGGGTGTCTGCCGGCAGGCTGACCAGTACCGGATGCAGCTCACCGCGAACCCCGCCGGGCTGGGCAATTTCCACAATGGAACCGGTTTCCGGCGGGCGATTGCGATCCTGTACTGACCATACCGGTAACAGTTGCCCCAGAGTGACATGGTTGAGCATGTACGCGGGCACCCGCACTTCCACCTCCCGGCCCTCCGGGGAGGACAGCCGCATCACCGGCTGCCCGGATGCCACAAACTCATCCCGCTCGACCAGCAAGGCTTCAACCCGGCCATCGAAGGGCGCCCTGAGTTCACTTTCCCGGTACAGCCGGGAGGCTTCCGCCAGGGACGCTTCCGCCGTCGCCACGCTGGACCTCAGGCTGTCGCGTTTCGACGCCAACTGTTCCAGTGCCTGCTCGGAAACCACCCCACGTTCATGGAGCTTGCGCGAACGCTCCCACTCCCTCTCCGCCTGATCGTACTGGGTTTTGAGTTCTGCCAGGCGCGCGGCCGCAGAGTCCCGGGCGGGTTCCAGGGCCGGGTTGTATACCCGCGCCAGCAGATCACCGGTTTTAACGGTCTGCCCCAGTTCAACAGCCCGCTCGCGAAGGGTACCGCTGACCTGGAACGTCAACGTAGCCCGCTGGGCAGGCCGCACAATGCCGGAAAAACGAAGTGACACACCTTCTGTCTGGCCACCGGTTACTTCAGCCACGCGCACGGTAACGGGGGCAACGCCCCGGTCCGGAGCCGGCTCACTGGATTTACAGCCACTGACAAGGAGAACAGCAAACGCCGCAACGGCGAAGATGACAGGGTGCCGGATGGTGTTCATCGAGATGTCCTCTCTTCCATGTTCATGATGTTGTGTTTATCGCCCATCCGATGGACAAAATGTTATTATCCGACATAATGTCATTCTTTGACAATTTGTCAATAATCGGCTTTTATCTCTAACCATGTATCATGAGAAGGCCGTCTCAATAATCCGGAACCCCCTATGAGTGAGCCGTTAAAAACCCGTAGAGAGAAAGAGAAGCAGGCCAGATACGACGCTATCCTGGATGCTGCGGAACTGGCGTTTTCGGAGAAGGGCTATGAACGCACGTCCATGGACGACATTGCCCGCACCGCTGCCCTCAGCCGCGCGTTGCTTTATGTGTACTTCAAGGATAAAGCCGCCATCCAGCGCGGCATCATGCTGCGTGCCGGGCACAGCCTGTGCCGCCGCTTCGAGGAAGCTCGCCAGACTGCTGACACGGGGCTGGCCCAGATCAGGGCCATGGGGGATGCGTATTACCAGTTCTACCGTGAGGAACCGGACTACTTTTCGGCGCTGACGGCGGCCTCAACGGCGATGGCGGAGGCAGATGATGAACTTGCGGGGGAGATGTTCGACTGCAAGTCCCGGACCATGGACCTGATGGTCGGCGCCATCCATCTGGGCCTGGAAGACGGCACCATGAACCGCGACCGTATCCATGATCCGGTGGAAACGGCGCTTTACCTGCGTGGTGCCCTGCACGGAGTGATCATGCTGTGCCAGAGCGAGATGGCCGAAAGCGGCCTTGAGGGCAGCTTTCCTGCCGAGTCCCTGATTCGGCATACCATGGAGATGCTGACTTCTTCCATTGCTTCTTAGGAAATCTGTCGGATTACGCCTTCGGCTAATCCGACCTACGGCGGGCAATGATCAGCGGCAAGGGGTAGGTCGGATTAGCCGAAGGCGTAATCCGACAAACCAACTCAAAGCTGAAAATCGTAGATAGACCCGAGCGCAAGTATCCCCGTCAGCTCGTCAAGCGCCTTCCGCACCTCCTCGAGCAACATCGGGTCGCCCAGATCCTCCTGGGACAGCTCCTCCCGATAATGGGCCTCCACCCAGGTGGTCAGGCGCTCGTAAAGCGCGTCGGTGAGCAACACCCCATGATGCATGGCTTTCAGTTCATCGTCGTTCAGCACCACCCGTAACCGCAGGCACGCCGGCCCGCCGCCGTTGCGCATGGACTGTTTGACGTCAAACACCTCCACCGAGGTTATTGGCCCGGAGCCGTCCACCAGTTCATCCAGGTAACGGCTGACGGATTCAATCTCGCGGCACTCGCCCGGCACCGCCAGCATCATGCCATCCGGTGTGTTCAGTAGCTGGCTGTTGAACAGGTAGGAAGCAACCGCGTCTTCCAGCGGAACCTCATCGCTGCTGACCCGCACCGCTTGCAGTTCCGTGCCGGTCAGCCGGGCGCGGATGCTGGCCAGTACCGTTTCTTCCTCCAGAAACGCCAGCTCGTGGTAGAACAGGGTGTTGCCATTTCCCACCGCGATCACATCGTTATGGAAGACCCCGGCATCAATGGCCTCGGGGTTCTGCTGGGCGAAGACCACATGGTTGTCTTTCAGGCCGTGCAGGCGGGCAACGGCCTGTGAGGCTTCCAGGGTCTGGCGGGCAGGATAAAGGCTGGGGGCCGGCGCCTGTTCGTTGAAGGCGATCTGGCCATAGACGAACAGCTCTACACCCGGTTCGCCGTACCCGCCACACAGGCGGGTGTGGTTGGCGGCGCCTTCGTCGCCGAACTGGCTGACTGATGGCAGTGCATGGTGATGGGCAAAACGGGATTCGTCCGCAAAGATGGATTTCAGCGCCCTGCCGGTAACCACATGCTCAATGGAGCGGTGAAACTTGGCGCTCAGGTTGGCCGGGGTGAAGTGTACGCGGTGGTCCGCCGTGTCCGCACTCGGCGAAACGGTGGCGGCGTTGGCTGTCCACATGGCAGACGCAGACGAAGCGGCGGCCAGAATCGACGGGCTCCGTTCAGCCGCGGCCCGGAGCACGGCGCTGTCTGAACCACCAAAACCCAGCGCCCGCAAGGTGGGGATATGGGGACGTTCATGGGGTGGAAGCACCCCCTGCACATAACCCCGGTCCGCCAGCCGTTTCATCTTGGCCAACCCCTGCAGGGCGGCTTCTTTCGGATTGGATACCGAGCGAACGTTGGACCTGGAGGCCACGTTACCCCAGGACAGCCCGGCGTAGTTGTGGGTCGGCCCTACCAGGCCATCAAAGTTGGCTTCTACCGCGTGCTTGGCCATTGCTAGTTGTCCGTCAGTCGAAATTCAGCCCGGGTGCGAGGCTCTCCGGTACTTCACTCTTTTTTGCTTCCAGTGAAGCCATGGGCCAGGCACAGTAATCCGCTGCGTAATAGGCACTGGGGCGATGGTTGCCGCTGGCACCCACGCCCCCGAACGGCGCCGCGCTGCTGGCGCCGGTCAGCGGCCTGTTCCAGTTCACGATTCCGGCACGCACCTCATTTGCCAGCCGCTCATAGAGCTTGTGGTCATCGGTCAGGATGCCGGCAGACAGCCCGTAACGGGTGTTGTTGGCCAGTTCCAGCGCCTCGTCGAAGCTCTTGTAACGGTAGACCGTCAGCAACGGGCCGAAAAATTCTTCGTCCACAAGGTCCAGCCCCGTGGCATCCACAATCCCCGGCGACAGCAGGCCGGTACCTTCTTTCAGCCGTTTCATTTCCAGCAACGACTGGCCGCCCTGCGCCAGCAGTTCACCCTGGGCTGCCAGCAGCTTATCCGCCGCCTCCGGCGAGATCACCGAGCCCATGAACGGCTGTGGATCGGCGTCGAATTCACCCACCTTGATACGGCTGACCACCTCGGTAAAACGCGCCAGGAACTGATCGCCCTTGGTGCCCTTGGGCACCAGCAACCGGCGGGCGCAGGTACAACGCTGGCCGGCGGACAAAAACGCGGACTGAAGCGCATGATGCACGGCACCGTCCACATCGTGGACGCTCTGCACGATCAGCGGGTTGTTCCCCCCCATCTCCAGTGCCAGGATCTTTTCAGGCTGGCCACCGAACTGTTTGTGCAGCAGGTGCCCCACCGTAGAGCTGCCAGTGAAGAAAAGGCCATCCACACCCGGATGCGACGACAGGGACTTGCCCACCGGCGCGCCGCCCTGCACCAGGTTGATGACACCGGCCGGAATACCGGCTTTCTCCCACAGCTTGACCGTCATCTCGGCAACGCCGGGGGTCAGTTCGCTGGGTTTGAACACCACGGTGTTACCCGCCAGCAAGGCAGGCACTATATGGCCATTGGGCAGGTGCCCGGGGAAATTGTAGGGGCCGAACACCGCCACCACCCCATGGGGCCGGTGGCGCAATACCGCATGGCCACCTGCCACATCGGCTTCGGAGTGGCCGGTACGATCATGGTAGGCACTGACCGAGATCCCGATTTTGCCAATCATGGCTGCCACTTCGGTGCGGGATTCCCACAGGGGTTTCCCGGTTTCCAGCCCGATCTGGTGTGCCAGCTCTTCCTTGTGTTCTTCCAGCAGCTTGCCGAATTTTTCCACCATCTCCTGACGCTCGGCAAACGGGCGCTTGCGCCAGCCAACAAACGCAGAACGGGCCTCGCGCACCGCCGCGTCCACATCTTCAATGCTGGCGCTGACGCCATCCCAGACCGTCTCGCCGGTAACAGGCTGGAGCGATTCAAACACCTCCCCGTGGCCTTCGAGCCAGAGCCCGTCTATAAATAACTGGCCTGTCAGGTTTGCCATGGTCACTACCTCCTTCCCGTATCTTTCAAAGGGGCCAGCCGCACAAGATCCCCGGATTCTATCTCCAGAGCCTCGGCCACTTCAGCCGGTATACTGACAGTATCAAGCCCGATACATTCGGCCGGTATGGTGGTTACCCGAAAGTCCCGGAACGAACGGTTGGATATCATCACCTGCTCTTCAGCGGGCACGTTCATGTCCAGCGGCGTCTTGCGGATCATCACATGGCGGTTGATACCTTCCCGTACGGTGCGGATGTTGTGAATAAAAGCCTCCACTACCGGCCCACCGTCGAATATGTCCACCATGCCGTTAAAATTGAAGCCTTCCGCCTGCAGCATTTTCAGTGCAGGCACGGTGTTCTCGTGCACCCGGCCGATCACCGCGCGGGCTGCATCGGGCAGCATCGGCAGATAGATGGGGTATTTCGGCATCAGCTCCGCGATAAACGATTTGTTGCCCAGGCCCGAGAGCATGTCCGCTTCGCTGAACTCCATATCAAAAAACTTGCTCCCCAGGGCATCCCACAGCGGGCTCTCGCCATTGCCGTCAGACACCCCCCGCATTTCAGCGAATACCTTTTCGGAGAAGTGTTTTCGGAAGTCGTCCAGGTACATGAACCGGCAGCGGGACAGCAGCAATCCGGTGCCGCCGCCCCGATGGGAGCCCGACAGCAGCAGTGAACAGATCTCGGTGGTGTCGGTCATGTCATTGGACAGGTGCAACGTGGGTGTGCGCACATGCACCCCCAGCTCACGGGAGGCATTCACGGTGACACTCAGCCGGTAGTTGTAGAACACCTCGTCCAGACCAACCCGGGCCTGAATACCGCTGATACCCACGCATTGCCCCAGCTCGGTGTCCTCCAGGGCAAAAAGATACAGCCCGGCTTCTGGGGCACAGCGCTGGTTGAAGGTTTCCCGGGCATGGTTGATCTTCTTCTGTAACAACTCCCGGTCTGCCGGCAGCGTGGTGAGGCCCTTGCCGGCCGCCTGCGCCATCGAATACAGGGCATCCAGGTCATTTTCCTGTAAGGGTCGGATCAGCAACATGCCGGCCTCCCGGGTGCAATAACCCTGCTCATAGCGGTGTAATCCTTACGTCGTCACCAGAGCCTCTGCCCAGGCACTGCCAGGTTTTCAGCGGCACCTTGACCTCATCCCCCAGCGCCTCGTGCAGGGGGGTCAGCGTGCATCGGAACTGCTCGCCGTTGCCGCCGGAAATCAGGCATAACTCACCGTCGTCGGTGTGCGCCGCGTGCAGTGTTTTCGGATGGCTGGTCACCACGGATTTGAGCGTGTCGGTGCGGGCTTCGAGTACCGGGCCGGCATCAAAAATATCCAGGTAACAGCCACCGCGGAATCCCTCGTGCTGAAGCAGTTCGAAGGTTGCACGGGTCTGCTCATGGGGCTGGCCCAGGGCCTCCCGGGCCGCATTGCTCAGCAGGGTGACGTAAATGGGGTTGGGTGGCATGAGTTCGGCAATGAACGTTTTGCTCAGCAGGCCGGAATACTGGTCTGCGGTTTCAAAATCCATATTGAAGAAGTGCCGCCCAAGGCTGTCCCAGAAGGGAACCGCCCCGTCTTCGGTCTGCACGCCCTGGATTTCCACAACGGTGTGATCCGTGAACAGGTCACGATGCCCTGCGATAAACAGCATCCTCGCACGGGACAACAACTCGAACGCATCAGTGCCGCGAAGTTCGCGCCTGATGGTGAACGAACACAACAGGGTATGGTCAGTGAGGGCGTGGGACGGATACAGAACCTCTACCCGGCGGGAAATACCCAGCTCATGGGAGGCATGGATCAGGGCGTCCATACGGTAGTTATAGAAAGGCTGCCCGTTGCCCGCCCGGGCATCAATACCCGATACGCCGTGAACCTTGCCGGTGCTGGTATCTTCCAGCACGAACAGGAAACGCCGGGGCTCGGCAGGCTTGTTCCGGCCGGCAAAGGAGCGTGCCGACTGGTCGATCTTGTGAGACAGCGCCTCTTCTTTTTTAGGCAGGGTGGATGACATCCGGGGGCCCTGGCCCCCGGCGATGTCGAGTATGTCGTTCAGGTCACCCGGCTGAGCCGGACGTACCAGCCACATAGGCGGCTCCCCTGGTTGCTGTATTCAAAGTTTACTGCCCGCACACCTTCCTGACGCCGGCTTCAAAGCGCGTGAGCGCTTCGTCGATGTCCGGTTCCGGAATGATCAGCGACGGTGCCAGACGCACCACGTTGGGCCCGGCAATCAGCACCATCACGCCTTCCGCCAGCCCGGCGTTGAGAAACTCCTTGGCCTTGCCCTGCCACTTTTCCGTCAATACGCAGCCCAGCAACAGCCCCGCACCGCGAACCTCACTGAAAATGCCATAGCGCTCGCCAATGTCCATCATGCCCTTGCGCAACCGGTCGGAACGGGCCGCCACACCCTTGAGAATATCCGGCTGGCTGACGGTATCGATCACCCGCTGGGCAACGGCACAGGCCAGGGCGTTACCACCGTAGGTGCTGCCGTGAGTGCCAACCCCCAGGCTTTTCGCGACTTTCTCCGTGGTCAGCATGGCCGCCACCGGGAAGCCACCGCCAAGGCCCTTGGCCGATGAAAGAATGTCCGGTGTCACGCCGTACATCTGGTAGGCGTAAAGATGGCCGGTGCGGCCAACGCCCGACTGCACTTCGTCAAACACCAGCAGGGCATCATTTTCATCACAGAGCTGGCGCAGGCCCTTCAGGAAATCGGCATCGCCGGGCATGACGCCGCCTTCACCCTGAATGGGTTCCACCACCACGGCGCAGGTTTTCTCTTTCGAGATCAGCTTCCGGACCGATTCCAGATCGTTGAAGTCAGCGTGGTGAATGCCACCCGGGGCCGGCTCGAAACCTTCCAGGTACTTGGGCTGGCCACCCACACTGACGGTAAACAGCGTGCGACCGTGGAAAGAGTTTTTGAAGGCAATGATTTCGTTCTTTTCCGGGCCGAAATGCTCCCAGGCATAACGACGGGCCAGCTTGAAGGCCGCCTCGTTGGCCTCACCGCCGGAGTTGGCGAAGAACACCCGCTCAGCAAAGGTAAGGTCACACAGGGTCTTGGCCAGGCGCAGGGCCGGTTCATTGGTCATCACATTGGACAGGTGCCAGATTTTCTCGGCCTGCTCCATCAGCGCACTGACCAGGCCCGGGTGGGAGTGCCCGAGGCAAGTCACCGCAATACCGCCCGCCAGATCGATATATTCTTTTCCCTCCTGATCCCATACGTGGGAGCCTTCCCCTTTAACGGGAATCACCGCCCCCGGAGCGTAGTTGGGGACCATTACCTCATCGAATAATTCACGGCTGACGGGTTCTCTGTTCATCGGTTTCTCTCAGACAAAAACATGAAACGGTACGTTTAATCATACGCCACTCAGGGCATGTGCACATCCGGCCGGCCAATCGCATCCAGCTCGACCACTTTCAGCGAACGCCCATCCTGACCCATCAGGGCCTTGACCACCAGCTTGTAGGAATCCAGGTCAAATTTGACCGCCTGCCCTCGCAGCGACAGATCCTGTAATTCTTGTTCATCATGCAGTGTGGCCACGTGCATCCAGTTATATACCACCAGTATGTCGGTTCTGCCGGTTCCGGCATTGTGCTCGAACACGGCCACCGGCCCCCGCCACGGCCAGGTTTTCAGGCGCAGGCCGTGGAACGCAATCTGCACCCGCAGGTTGTATTTCACCACATCCTCGCCGCCGTCACAGGCGCCCTTGCAGCGGCCAAGCGCGCGCTGAAAACAGGGGCCTTCATGTTCCGGCTCCAACCCCAGCAGCTTGTTGCAGAGGTCATTCTTCGCAGCAATGCCACTGAGCGCTTTCTCCGCGTCTTTCTTGCTGCGGAACAACCCAAAGTAATCGCCCAGGCGATGGGGCTCTATTTCCCGAACCAGCCTCGCCTGCAGATAACCGCGGGCATTTTCTGCCAGCTCAATGCTCACCAGATTCTTCGCCGCCCGTGAGCGCCGGTTGAACAGCGGCTTCAACTGTTTTATCTGCTTTAATTCAAGCAGTAACGCGCCCAGCTCGCCAGCGGTTTCTGTCCAGTCCACCCGCCTCAGGCTTTCAGACATGCGAATGCCCCGGCTGGAATTGTGGTCACCAGAGAAGTGGGAGGCCACACGCTGGGCAATGTCAGTACTTTTACCTACGTACAGAAGTACGTCATTCTCGCCATAGAAACGATACACCCCAGGCCCCCGGGGAAGGTCTTGCAGAACATCAACAGGCAGGTTGGAGGGAATACTCGGCCGCTGCAGCAGTTCACCAATGGCAGCTTCCATGGCGCCCGCACCCTGTTCCGCCAGCGCATGGTCAAAAAAAGCCATCATCGCCGACACATCCCCCAGGGCCCGGTGCCTCTGGACCCTGGCCAGCCCATGGCGCTCGATCAGGGCATCCATATTATGGCGACGAAAACCGGGGTACAGCCTGCGGGAGAGTTTTACAGTGCACAGTACTTTTGCCGAGAACAGCAAACCCAGACGCCGGAACTCGGCCTTGATAAAGCCGTAGTCAAAACGGGCGTTGTGGGCGACAAAGATCGTACCTTCCAGCTGCGCCTCGAGCTCACTGGCAATGTCTGCAAATACCGGGGCACCCGCCACCATGTCATTGGAAATGCCGGTAAGGCTCTGAATAAAAGAAGAGATACGTGTTTCCGGGTTGATCAGTGTCTGCCACTCACCCACCACCTGCCCGGCACGCCAGAAACGGATACCAATTTCCGTTATCCGGTCATGGGTCGAGTTGCCCCCGGTGGTTTCAATGTCCAGGAAAGCAAAAGTGGCAGAATCGAGAATACGGGTATTTTTCGTCATGAGAGATCGTTACGTATTACCGGAAATAACCGATGTTCTGCCCTGCTGGCGCCGTGAAATAAACGCAATCCTCAAAAAGTTCCCCTAACCCGGCGATTTCGTTGTATAGACATTCGTCTAATTAATGCAAGAATTTATTTGAAATGTCACAGTTTCGTAACTACTTTGAAGTGGGTCCAACAAAAATAAGTGTGGAGACAACAAAGATGCAAAGCAACAAACTGAGAATGGCAATTCGTTCAACGGCTGCAGTAGCAATTTTGGGGGTAGCAGGTCATGCTCATGCCCTGACATTGGACGTGGGTGATGATGTAGAGGCCAGCCTCTATGGTTTTGCTCGCTTGAATATGAGCTACGACTTTGACGGTGATCGTGCTGTGTCAACGCGGGCAGGCTCATTCACTCCAGCAGACGAAGATGTCACAGGCCATTTCGGCGCTGACGCCCAGCAAAGCCGGATCGGTGTCAAAACAACTCATTCTTCCGGAGCCTCGATCACCGTTGAGGGTGATTTCCGCGGCACTGGCAATGCGGCAGGTAGTTTACGTATACGCCATGCCTACGGTGAATACAAAGGCTTAATGGCGGGTCGAAACTGGTCTAACTACAACAGTTTCGTAGGTAATACTGCGGTTCTGGATTTCGACGGTCTGGCGGGTACAGCAGGCGCCCAAGATCGTACTGAACAGGTTCGCTACACCACCGGAGCAATGTCGTTCTCGCTTGAGGATCCCCTCTCGCAATCAATCCTCGACACTGCTGGAACAGACGGAGTTAGTGACGATTCAAGAACATCAATGCCGGTCTTCACTGCACGGATAGAAGATTCTGCTGACGGTCTATCCTACTCAGCGGCGGCTTTGGTTGGGCAAGTAACAGCTGACAATGGCGATGATGACGACAGTGTCATCTCCTACGGCGTGTTCGGTGCGGCGAAATTTGCTCTTACCGACATGATCTCCGTTCAGGGCGCACTCAACTATTCCGATGGTGCTACCGGTTACCTCTGGCGCTCGGGCAGCAACTATACAGGCGCTAGCGCTTACCTCGACGGGGACAGCGTGGAGTCAATTGAAGGTTATGGCGGCTCTGTTGGCATGGGCTTCGACATGGGCGGCGGTCGATCCGTCAACGTGGGCTATGGTATGACCAAGCTTGATCTGGATGACGCTGTAGATGCAGGACAGACAACTACTGCAGCAGCCGAGATGAACCAGAACGTGATGGTTAACTACATGTGGACGCCTGTCCAAAACGTCATGATGGGCGTTGAATACGCATATCTTGACCAAGAAACGATTGCCGGCGATTCAACTGACGCGAACCGTGTTATGTTCGCAGCCCAGTACAACTTCTAAGCCTTTTAGAAGTTAACTCAGGAAAAACCCCGGCTTCGGCCGGGGTTTTTGTTTGTCATCAAAAAAGTTAAAGCATGGCAGCAGATCGCTAACGCCAAACTGCGGCCAACAAGCCAATAACCGGGTTACACCAGGAAGAGAATATCAGAAGCGTTAAAACAAGCGAGGCCGGTCAGGCTATTCAGAACCGTGGAGCGCCAGGGATGGCGCGACCGAGCCCTACAGGGACGTATCCACGGGCGTGTTCTGAATAGCCTGACCGGCCTCGCGACCGCCCCTTAGCCTGCAGGCTACGGGACGATCAATCACCAAAAGTCAGAGAAGAAGGGAACGAATATCCCCCAGCAACTGACTTAACAGAGAGGTAAACCGGGCAGCATCCGCCCCGTTCACCGCCCGGTGATCGTAGGACAGCGACAACGGCAGCATCAGCCGTGGCTGGAAATCCTTGCCGTCCCAGACCGGCTTCATCGCCGCCTTGGAGACACCAAGAATCGCCACCTCCGGCGTATTCACAATCGGCGTAAACGCCGTGCCGCCAATACCACCAAGACTGGTGATGGTAAAGCAGGCACCCTGCATCTCCGCCGGTTTCAGCTGCTTGTCCCGGGCCTTCTGGGCCAGCTCGGCACTCTCGGCCGCCAGCTCCCACAGGCCCTTCTGATCCACATTCCGGATCACCGGCACCATCAACCCGTTGGGCGTATCCACCGCAATACCAATGTGAATATACTTTTTACGAACCACCTCCTTGCGGTCCATATCCAGCGACACATTGAACTGGGGCAGCTCCGCCAGGGCCGTGGCACAGGCCTTCAGCAGGAACGGAAGTGGTGTCATCTTCACACCCTTCTTCTCGCCCGCCGCCTTCTGGGACTTGCGGAAATCCTCCATGTCGGTGATATCCGCGTCCTCGAACTGGGTCACGTGGGGAACGTTCAGCCAGCTGCGCTGCATGTTGTTGGCGGTGGCGAACATCATCCGCGACATGGACTCGCGCTCGATATCGCCAAACTGGCTGAAGTCCGGCAGCTTCACGCCGGGAATGCCGGCACCGCCGCCACCCGCAACCGTACTACCCTGCTGGGTCTGCTGCAGCTGGCTCTTCACGTAGGCCTGCACATCATCCTTCAGGATACGGCCCTTGGGGCCTGAACCCTTGATCCGGGCCAGGTCGGCACCGAACTCACGGGCGAGTTTGCGCACGGCCGGGCCGGCATGAACCCTGGCGCCGGGCGCGGGCGGCTCGTAAGTGGCCGACGGCTGCTCAGGTTTTGGCTCTTCACTGCTGCCTTTCGGCTCGGCCCTGCTTTCCTGTTTGCCGCCCGTGGGCGCCTGTGCCGGCTCGGAAGAGGCCTCTTCCCCGTCGCTGTCCTCGCTGCCTTCTTCCACTACGGTCATTTCAACCAGGTCGTGGCCTTCAGAGATCTTGTCGCCCTCGGACACCAGAATCTTGCCAATCTTGCCGGCATAGGGAGACGGGATCTCCATGGTGGCCTTGTCAGATTCAACGGTTACCAGCGGGTCGTCCGCGGCAATCTCGTCACCTTCACTGACGTTGATTTCGATAATCGGCACATTTTCGAAGCCGTCCAATGCCGGCACTTTCACGACTTCCTTGCGGGAACCACCGGATTTCTTAGGCGCAGGCTTCTTTTCAGCCGTGTCTTCAGATTTGGTTTCGGCCTTTTCTTCCTTGCCGGATTCCGCCGCTTCTTCGCCGGAATCCTTGTCATCACCGGAGCCGCCCGCGTCACCGCTGGCCTCCATCATGCCGACAACGTCGCCTTCCTTGACCTTGTCGCCTACCTTGACGGTGATTTTGGTGATCTTGCCGGCGCCGGGTGATGGCAGTTCTACAGAGGCCTTGTCGGACTCCACGGTCAGTATCGGATCTTCTTCCTCAACCGAATCCCCCTTGCTGACGAGTATTTCAATAACTTCGACCTCGTCTGCACCGCCGAGATCCGGAACCTTGATTTCCTGTTCACTCATGGCGGTCTCCTTAGCTCAGCACCGGGTTCGGTTTGTTGCGATCGATTCCGTACTTGCGCATGGCTTCGAGAACCACTTCTTCCTTGACCTCACCGTCTCGCGCCAGAGCCGAGAGCGCGGTTACCGCCACATAGTAGCGGTCCACCTCGAAATGGCTCCGCAGCTTTTCGCGGGTGTCACTGCGGCCAAAGCCGTCGGTGCCCAGGGTCAGGAAGGTTTTGGGGATATAGGCACGCACCTGCTCGGACAACAGCTTGATGTAGTCCGTGGACGACACCACCGGCCCCTGCTGCTTCTCCAGGCACTGGGTGATGTACGCCTTCTTGGGCGTGTCGTCCGGATGCAGGCGATTCCAGCGCTCGATATGCAGACCGTCGCGGGCCAGCTCGTTAAAGCTGGTCACACTCCAGACATCACTGGCAACCCCGAAATCGTCCTTCAGCAACTGGGCCGCGGAACGCACCTCGTTAAGGATGGCACCGGAGCCGAGCAGCTGAACCCGGGGCGATTTCTTACGGCCCTTGGTTTCCACAGACTCGATCTGGTACATGCCCTTGATAATGCCCTCTTCCACCTTCTTGTCTTTCGGCATCGCGGGCTGTTCGTAGTTTTCGTTCTCGATGGTCAGGTAGTAGAAGACGTTCTGGTTGTCTTCAAACATTTCCTTGATGCCATGCTGGATCACCACCGCCATCTCGTAGCCGTAGGCCGGGTCGTAGGCCTTACAGCTGGGAATGGTCTGGGCCAGGATGTGGCTGTGACCGTCCTGGTGCTGCAGCCCTTCACCATTGAGAGTGGTGCGCCCCGCGGTACCACCGATCAGGAAGCCGCGGGCCTGGATGTCACCAGAGGCCCAGGCCAGATCGCCCACGCGCTGGAAACCGAACATGGAGTAGAAGATATAGAAGGGTATCAGCGGGAAGTTGTTGGTGCTGTAGGACGTGGCCGCCGCCATCCAGGCTGCCATGGAGCCGTCCTCATTGATACCTTCCTCAAGGATCTGACCTTTCTTGTCTTCCTTGTAGTACATGATCTGGTCACGGTCTTCCGGCACGTACTTCTGGCCTTCCGATGTGTAGATACCCAACTGGCGGAACATGCCTTCCATACCGAAGGTACGGGCCTCATCCGGCACGATGGGCACGACCCGCTTACCGATGCGCTTGTCTTTGGTCAGCGCCGTCAGCAGCCGTACGAAGGCCATGGTGGTGGAAATCTCACGGCCACTAGAACCTTCCAGCAGTGCCTTGAAGGTATCCAGCGGCGGCGTCTGCAGCGGCTGACAATCCTTGCGGCGTTTGGGGTAGAAGCCACCCAGCTCCTGGCGGCGCTTCTTCATGTACACCATTTCCGGGCTGTCAGGCGCCGGACGGTAGTAAGGCACATCCTTGAGCTCGTCATCCTTGAGCGGAACGGCAAACCGGTCGCGGAACGCCTTCAGCTGCTCGATGTCCATTTTCTTCAGGGAGTGCGCCGTGTTCTGGGCCTCACCGGCGGTACCAAAGCCATAACCCTTGATGGTATGGGCCAGGATAACCGTTGGCCGGCCGCCATTATTGTGAATGGCATGGTGATAGGCCGCGTAGACCTTGTAGGGGTCGTGGCCACCACGGTTCAGTTTGTTGATGTCCTCGTCGGTGAGGTTTTCCACCAGTTTGGACAGCTCCGGATATTTGCCAAAGAAGTTCTTGCGGGTATAAGCCGGGCCGTTACTCTTGAAGTTCTGCAGATCACCGTCCACAGCCTCATCCATGACGCGCTGCATCAGGCCGTCCTTGTCCTTCTCGAACAGGGGATCCCACATGCGGCCCCAGACCACTTTCAGCACGTTCCAGCCGGCACCACGGAACACACCTTCCAGTTCCTGGATGATCTTGCCGTTGCCCCGAACCGGGCCGTCCAGGCGCTGCAGGTTGCAGTTCACCACGAAGATCAGGTTGCTCAGGTTCTCGCGGCCGGCCATGGAGATGGAACCCAGGGTTTCCGGCTCGTCGCACTCGCCGTCACCCACGAAACACCACACCTTGCGGTCGCCCATATCAATGAGCTCGCGGCTGTGCAGGTACTTCATCACGTGAGCCTGATAGATGGCCTGGATCGGCCCAAGGCCCATGGACACCGTGGGGAACTGCCAGTAATCCGGCATCAGCCAGGGGTGGGGATAGGAGGAAAGGCCATTGCCGTCCACTTCTTCCCGGTACTTGTCCAGCTGCTCTTCGTCAAAGCGGCCTTCCAGATAGGAACGGGCGTAAATACCCGGCGAGGAGTGGCCCTGGAAATACACCAGGTCTGATTCCCGCTTTTCATCACCACCGTGGAAGAAGTAGTTGAAGCCTACGTCGTAGAGGGTGGCAGCCGACGAGAAGGAGGACACGTGCCCGCCCAGCTCACCCGGGCGCTGGTTGGCCCGCATGACCATTGCCATGGCATTCCAGCGTATCAGCGAGCGGATGCGGCGCTCCATGAACAGATCACCAGGCATTCGCGCTTCCTGGGTTACCGGAATGGAATTGCGGAACGGCGTGGTGATGGAATAAGGCAGCTCTGTGCCGTCGCGGCTGGCTCGTTCGGAGAGCCGTTCCAGAATGTACTTGGCGCGATCAACGCCCTCCTGTTCGATCAGAGACTCCAGCGCATCCAGCCATTCACTGGTCTCTATGGGATCATCGTCCTGGTACATCAAACCCTCCCCTTGGCATTAATAAGTGCGGCGCGTGCCACGATCAGCAGCTGAGCGCCTTGCAGTGTCGATAAGCTGCGATGGAATGCAGAACGTTTTATTGTGGGTATTCGCCTGTCCGTTACCTTGAACAAGCATAGAACATGATTGCCAGTTTTACTGCGGGAAGCACCCTGCTTTCCTGGCTTTTGGCCTGAAGCATTCAGCGTGCCTGACCCACCCCGATATTACGTAGTATTTTTACTACATTTCGGTGGCAAAATTCAATTTTGATGACATTTTGTTGTAGCCCTACCGGACTATTTCGGTTACTTACGCAAGAATGGCGCCTTTTCCATCTCCAAACAAGCATATTCAGACCAATGTCGTAGGATTCCTACCGCACGGAAGGATTTTATTTAGACCTGAAAATGCTTCGGGATTTATGTATACTCGCCTGCCCGTTTTTTAACCAGCGGAGCGGTGGCGAACCCCACCCTCCTGAATTTGGCGCACAACCAAAAGAGGGCGATCTATGAACTCCATCGTCACGTTCCCGAACCGCATCCCGACTGTCGAGTTCGAAGAACGACGCTTCAAGGTCTATACGGACCGCCAGCTCGACAAGATCGACGTTATCCAGAATCTCCCTGAAGAGACGCTGTTCGAAATGAAAGTGGTAGCCAGCGTGCTGCCCTTCCGTGTTAACGAGTACGTGATCAACGAGCTGATCAACTGGGACAAGGTACCCAACGACCCCATCTATCAGCTGGTGTTTCCCCAGAAAGGCATGCTGAAAGACGAGCATTACGAACGCATGGCGAAGCTCCATCGCGAAGGTGCCGACAAGAAAGAGATTCAGGCTGTCGCAAAGGAAATTCGCGACGAACTGAACCCGCACCCGGCCGGCCAGATGGAAATGAACATGCCGGAGCTCAACGGCGAAGTGCTGGACGGCGTGCAGCACAAATACCGGGAAACCGTTCTGTTCTTCCCGGCCCAGGGCCAGACTTGCCACTCCTACTGTACCTTCTGCTTCCGCTGGGCGCAGTTCGTGGGTGACAAAGACCTGAAGATGGCCAGCACCGAAGCAGAAAAGCTGCACGGCTACCTGCAGCAGCACACCGAAGTCAGCGACCTGCTGGTGACCGGTGGCGACCCCATGGTGATGAAGACCAAGAACCTGGTGCAGTACCTGGAACCACTGCTGCAACCGGAATTCGACCACATCCAGACCATCCGAATCGGCACCAAGGCCCTCACTTTCTGGCCGTACCGTTTCGTGACCGACAAGGATGCAGACGAGCTGATCGACCTGTTCGCCCGCCTTGTGGATGCCGGCAAGCACGTGGCCATCATGGCCCATTACAACCACTGGCAGGAAATCACCACTGATATCGCGGAAGAGGCCATCCGCCGCCTGCGCGCCACGGGTGCTGAAATCCGCGCCCAGGGCCCGCTGATCAAGCATGTGAACGACAACGCCGACGACTGGGCGAAATTGTGGAACAAGGAAGTACAGCTGGGCATCATCCCTTACTACATGTTTGTAGAGCGCGATACGGGTGCCAAGAACTACTTTGAAGTGCCGCTGGTGGAGGCATTCCACATCTACCGCGAGGCCATGAAGCAGGTCTCCGGCCTGGCCCGCACCGCCCGTGGTCCGTCCATGAGCGCCGGTCCCGGCAAGGTCGAGGTGCAGGGCATCACCGAGATCAACGGCGAGAAGGTGTTTGTGCTGCGATTTATTCAGGCCCGTAACCCGGACTGGGTACAGCGCCCGTTCTTTGCCAAATACAGCGAAACGGCCACCTGGCTGCATGAGCTGGAGCCGGCCCTTGGAGAGGAGAAGTTCTTCTTTGAGGATGAGTATGAAGAGATGAAGAAGGGTAACGGTTAAGCCTTCCAGTTTCTTCGAAGCGGCCCCTGATTGGGGCCGTTTTTTTATACCCTCATCAAGACAAGACTTATGGAAACGTTACCGAAAGTTTTAACGTTGTTGAATCCGGAACACGGGTCTACTCAGCGGAAACTGGCGTTGAAGGCCAGCCTCTGAACAACATAATGAAAACGACATTGAACCGGGCTTTATGACGCGTCAATAAGCCTGTCAGACCGACGGGCTTACAGAAAGGTGAGCCCGTCACCTACTTCCCCTTCTTCGGCACAAACCCCTCCGGCTTAGCTTTCAGCCATTCCACGAATGTCCTCAACTCCTCCACCTCAAGAAGCTTCTCCCGGGTATTGAAATGCAGTCCCAGCTCATATTCAGAGCGGGCGTTATGGATCGCATTGTGGCAGGGCCGGCACACCCAGAGCGTGCGGGTGATCAGATCCTCTCTGGTGAACAGCTTCTGGAATCGCTTCTTGCGGTGCAAATGCCTGGGAATCAGGTGATGTCGGGTAAGTTTTGCGACCGGACGCTCACAGAGTTCGCAGCATGTGGGCTGAGGAGGCAATTTTAACATCGGAGGTTACCAGTCGGGTTTCGCCTTTGGCTCTACCCGACCTACGATGTGGGATACCCTTTCGATCAGTTAATGCATGAGAGTGTAGAGTTTGCGCCGGTAGGTGCGCACGTCCGGGTTATTGTTGCCCAGTTTATCGAACAACTCGATCAGCGTGGTTTTGGCCACTTCATCCTTGTACTTGCTGTCCACCTGCATCAGGCGGATAAGCAGTTCCATGGCTTCAGCGTTGTTCTCCTGGAGAATGTGATGCAGGGCCAGCAGATGCAGGGCGCTCGGGTCTTTCGGGTCTTTGTCCAGGGCATCTTCCAGTTCGTGAACGGGAGGTAGTTCGGCAGATGCCTTGAGGAATTTCAGGCGGGCCGCCAGCTGCCTGGCCTGGTGCTGCATCTTCTCTTCCGGTGGCAGGCTTTCCAGTACCTGTTCGGCGGTTTCCAGATCGCCCAGTTCTGCCTTCAGCTGGGCCAGATCGATCAGTACTTTCAGATCTTCCGGGTTGTTCCGGTTCATTTCGGTGAGAACGGCCAGCGCTGCTTCCACATCGCCCTCTTCCCACAGCCGATGGGCCTTGTCGTAAGGGGCTTCCTCGTCTTCCGGGATCTCGATGTGTTTGTCGAGGATCTTGCGGATTTCGCTTTCCTGCAGGGCGCCATTGAAGCCGTCCACTGCCTGGCCGTCCTTGACGAGGATTACGGTGGGCAGGCTGCGCACCCCCAGGCTACCGGTGAGCTGTTGCTGTTCATCGGCATTCACCTTGGCCAGCATGAAACCGCCCCTGTACTCATCCGCCAGTTTTTCCAGCAGCGGCATCAATTGCTTGCAGGGGGCACACCACTCTGCCCAGACATCAATCAGTATGGGTGTTCTGGAGGACGCTTCCATTACATCCTGCTGGAAGTTGTCCATGGTGGCTTCAAATATGTACGGCGAGTTGCTCATGGGTGGCACCTGAAATTGGTTTTCTGGAAACAGTTTCCTGAAATGTCATAAACGGAATGTTGTTGGTATTGGGGGCTGAGTGCCGAAATTCAAGGTTTCTGCCTGGTTTCAGGGCCATGCGGTAAATACCGCGTCCTGCCTTGAAATAATCCCCGGCGCCGCTACATAGGCAATAGGCCCGGGAGCACTGCTCCCCGGATCAACATTCCCGGAGGATGCTCGCACGGTATGAACGACGACAACCGCAACGACTCTTTTGACGCACCCGAAGAAGACCTGACTGAATACATCGGCAAGGACGAGAACAGCAAGAGCCTGGTGTTGCCGAAACAGCAGATGCCACGGCGCATGTATGTTCTGCCAGTGCCCAACCGGCCGTTCTTCCCGGCCCAGGTGCAGCCGATTGTGGTTAACCAGAACCCCTGGCAGGAAACCCTCAAGCGCGTGGGCGAAACCGACCACAAGGTGCTGGGCATCTGCTTCGTGGAAGACAGCGACCCGGAGCAGGGCATCCCCGGCAGCGAGGAACTGGAAACCATTGGTTGCGCAGTGCGGGTTCACCACGCCCAGGGCGACAATGGCAAGGTGCAGTTCATTGCCCAGGGGCTGCAACGCTTCCGAATTACCCAGTGGCTGCGGCGCCGGCCGCCGTACCTGGTGGAGGTCGAGTATCCGGAAGAGCCGGAAGAAGCGGCTGACGAGCTCAAAGCCTATACCCTGGCCATTATCAGTGCCATCAAGGAACTGCTGCGCACCAATCCGCTGTATGGCGAGGAAGTGAAACAGTACCTGTCCCGCTTCGGGCCGGACGACAGCTCCCCCCTGGCCGACTTCGGCGCCTCCATGACCAGCGCACCCGGGCATGAACTGCAGGAAGTGCTGAATACCGTGCCCCTGTTACGGCGCATGGAAAAAGTTCTGCTGCTGATGGCGAAAGAGCAGGAGGTTGCCCGCCTGCAAAGCGAAATCAGCGAGGAAGTGAACGAAAAGGTGCAGAAGCACCAGCGGGAGTTTTTCCTCAAGGAACAGCTGAAAGTCATCCAGCGCGAACTGGGCATGGCCAAGGACGACAAGACCGCCGACGCCGAGCGCTTCCGTGAGCGCATGGAGAAACTCAACCCGCCGGAACAGGTGCAGGAACGGTTTGATGACGAGCTGCAGAAACTCCAGGTGCTGGAACAGGGCTCGCCGGAATACGGTGTAACCCGAAATTACCTGGACTGGCTCACCCAAGTGCCCTGGGGATTGACCTCTGAAGATCACTTTGACCTGGCCGAAGCCCGCCGCATTCTGGACCGCGACCACGACGGCCTGGAAGATGTGAAGGATCGCATCGTCGAGTTCCTCGCCGAAGGCACCTTCAAGGGTGAAGTCAGCGGCTCCATCCTGCTGCTCGTCGGACCGCCGGGCGTGGGCAAGACGTCCATTGGCCACTCAGTGGCCGATGCCCTCGGCCGCAAGTTCTATCGTTTCAGCGTGGGCGGTATGCGTGACGAAGCCGAAATCAAGGGCCATCGCCGCACCTACATCGGCGCCATGCCCGGCAAATTCGTGCAGGCGCTGAAAGACTCAAAGGTGTCGAACCCGGTGATCATGCTGGATGAAATCGACAAGATCGGTGCTTCCTTCCAGGGCGATCCGGCGTCCGCACTGCTGGAAACCCTGGACCCGGAACAGAACCGGGAATTCCTGGACCATTACCTGGACGTGCGCATGGACCTGTCCAAGGTTCTGTTCATCTGCACCGCCAACCAGCTGGATACCATTCCCCGGCCACTGCTGGACCGCATGGATGTGATTCGTCTGTCCGGCTACATCGCCGAGGAAAAACTGGCCATCGCCAAGCATTACCTGATGCCACGGCTGCTCAAACGGGCTGGCCTGCTGAAAAAACAGATGAACATCACCGACGCGGCCATCAAGCAGATCATCGAAGGCTACGCCCGGGAAGCCGGTGTGCGCGGCCTGGAAAAACTGCTGCACAAGGTTATCCGCAAGGGCATCGTGCGGTTGCTGGAAAACCCGGACAAACCGGTGAAGGTGGGCGTGTCTGACCTCCAGACCTACCTGGGGCAACCGGCATTCCGTAAGGAGAAATCCCTCAAGGGCACCGGCGTGGTCACCGGCCTGGCCTGGACCGCCATGGGCGGCGCCACCCTGAGCATCGAGGCCTCGCGCATCCACAGCACCCAGCGGGGCTTCAAGCTGACCGGGCAACTGGGCGAGGTGATGAAAGAATCCGCGGAAATCGCCTACAGCTATGTGTCGTCAAACCTGAAGCGATTCAAGGGCGACCCGACCTTCTTCGACAAGTCCTTCGTGCACCTGCACGTACCAGAAGGCGCCACTCCGAAGGACGGCCCCAGTGCCGGCGTGACCATGGCCACTGCCCTGCTGTCCATCGCCCGCCGCGAGGCACCCCAGCAGAACATCGCCATGACCGGGGAACTGACCCTCACCGGCCAGGTACTGCCCGTTGGCGGCATCCGCGAGAAAGTCATCGCGGCAAGACGTCAGAAAATCGGCAACCTGATTCTGCCGGAAGCCAACCGGGGGGATTACGAGGAACTGCCGGATTACCTGAAGGAAGGCCTGACGGTGAACTTTGCCAGGCAGTACAGTGATGTGTTCCAGGTGTGTTTTGGGGATAAGCCGAAGAAAGGGGCTTCGGTGCACTGATTTGGGCCCGGTTGTCGGATTACGCCTTCGGCTAATCCGACCTACGGTTCTAAAATCGGCGATATCCAAAAGCATCGTAGGTCGGATTAGGCGAAGCCGTAATCCGACAAACGCCAAACAGAGGAACAAAGCCGGAATCGGTCCCGGGGCGGGGGTACCTTTTCTGCCGGAACAAAGGTGTCTGAGCGCAGCGAGTTCTTTTTCCAAAGAAGATTTATCACCACCCCCGAACCAGGCACCCAAGCTCAGGCCTTGGCCTTCCACCCATCCTCACGCAACACCGGCCCCACATCCAGCACCGGCGACGCATCAATGTCATCCGCATCCATCATATTGGCCACCCGCTGCAGCGACGCCAGAATCATCGTCTGCTCCCACTCCGCGAGGCTCTGGAACTTCTTGATGAAGTCCTCCTGAAGTGGCTCTGGCGCCCTGGCCAGTATACCCGCGCCCTCTTCCGTCAGATGGGCGTGAACCTTGCGCTTGTCCCGGGTACTGCGAACGCGATAGACCAGCTTGCGATGTTCCAGCCGGTCCAGAATCGTGGTGACCGTGGCCTGGCTAAGGCTGACCTTGTCCGCGATGGTACCGATCGTCACTTCGCCCAGGTCGCGGATACTCCGCATGATCAGCAGCTGGGGCCCAGTCAGCCCGGCATGCTTGCTAAGGCGCTTGGAATGCAGATCCGTCGCCCGGATAACCCGGCGCAACGCCACCAGAACCTCTTCATAATTGTTCAACTCATCGCTCCACTTAACAGCCAACCGATTGTTTATAACACTAACTATTAGAGGTCTTTGATCCGGAGATTGCAAGACGTAGTCTCCGCAACTCCGGGCGCACCTAAGAAGCGGCTATTGCACTGACCGGCCGGCACTTTTACGTATTCCAGCATTTTTTCCGCCAGCCACTATGCTAAGGTCACTACCTTGTTGAACTTCCGCAAAACGGACACGGCCAGATGAATACCGGTATACAGAACACGCCACCGCATCACTCCCAAGGGAAACCACTGACCGCCTTGATTGCGTCATCTTTTCTGTTGCTTCTGATCAGTACGGGAGCCGTGGCCCAGGAACCGGGTGAGGATCTCTCTGCGGAAGATGTGCAGGAGCGCATCGATTCCCTGGAAGAGCCCATGTACACCCCGTTCGTTGAGCTGTACCTGCTGGAGGAAAGCAAGGCCCTGCGCAAGGAAATGATGAACACCCGGGCCGAATTGATTGAAAAAGTGGTGGACAAGGAACTGTCCGTGGCCGACAAAACCATGTCCTATGCCACCGACACCGTTACCTATTTCTTTTACCTGATTGCCGGTGCTACCTCCATACTGGTGATGGTCGGCTGGAATTCCATTCGCGACATGCGAAACCAGCTCACCAGTCTCGCGGAGAAACGGGTCAACGAACTGGTGGTGGAGTACGAAAAGCGCCTGGAATTCATAGAGGACCAGCTCAGGCAGAAATCCGACATCATCCACCAGAACCAGGCGGATATCGAGCGCACCAACGAGGTGCACTCCCTGTGGCTGAAGGCCAGCCAGGAAACCTCCCAACAGAACAAGATTGCCGCCTATGACGCCATCCTGGATCTCCGCCCGGACGACGTGGAGGCCCTCAGTTACAAAGCCGATGCGGTACTGGAAATGCAGGAACCCCTCTGGGCCATCAGCCTGTGCCAGCGCGCCCTGAAACTCGCTCCGGATAACGGCCATGCCCACTATCAGCTGGCCTGCGCCTATGCCGAGATTGGCCGGTGGGACGATGCGGTGGCAACACTGAAGAAGGCCATTGAGATTTCCGACGCATACCGGGATGACGCATCCGTTGACCCCAGCTTTGAACAGCTGCGGGATCATGAAAGCTTCCGGAAACTCATATTTCCGGAAGACGAAGAGTAGTGTGACGCCTGATATTACATACCGGCACAGTCTTTGCTGTACTTCCGGCGAGACGTGTTCCGGCTAACATACCCGACGTAGCAGCTTGACAAGGCAGCATGTGTGGTGTTTGTTTACATCGCTGAGAACATAAGAATAACCCTGGAACAGGACAGACCCAATGAGTACACCAATCAAGAAACTCGTAACTGCTATTGGTACTTCTATCGCGGTAATGGGCGCAGGCCACGCTGCCGCTGAAATCAAGATCGGTATTGCCGGCCCGATGACCGGCCCCGTTGCCCAGTATGGCGACATGCAGTTCTCCGGTGCCCGCATGGCCATTGAGCGTATCAACGCCGACGGCGGTGTGGACGGTGAAATGCTGGAAGCTGTGGAAGTGGATGATGTCTGCGACCCCAAACAGGCCGTAACCGTGGCCAACCGATTGGTCAACGAAGGTGTCCGGTATGTCGTGGGACACCTTTGCTCCAGTTCCACCCAGCCCGCCTCGGATATCTATGAGGACGAAGGCATCCTGATGATCACACCTGCCTCCACCAGCCCGGACATCACCGAGCGCGGTTACGAGTTGGTGTTCCGAACCATCGGCCTCGATAGCATGCAGGGCCCGGTAGCAGGCAAGCACCTGATCAGCCTGGAGCCTGAGCGCGTCGCCGTTGTGCACGACAAGCAGCAGTATGGTGAAGGTATCGCTACCTCCGTGCGTGACACCCTTGAGGATGCGGGCGTGGAAGTCGCTATGTTTGAGGGCATTACCGCCGGTGACAAGGACTTTTCGTCCCTGATCACCAAGCTGAAGCAGGCCGATGTGGATTACGTCTACTATGGCGGCTACCACCCCGAGCTGGGCCTGATCCTGCGCCAGGCGCGGTCGGCTGATCTGGACGCCGTCTTCATGGGGCCGGAAGGTGTTGGCAACAAGGACATCAACACCATTGCCGGCGATGCGGCGGAAGGGCTGCTGGTCACACTGCCCCCCAGCTTTGACGAAAAGGAAGAAAACCAGGATCTCGTCAAAGCCTTTGAAGAGAAAGACGAAGACCCCTCCGGCCCCTTCGTGCTCACTTCCTACTCTGCCGTGCAGCTGATTGCCGAGGGTATTGAAGCCGCCGGTTCAACCGATCCGTTTGATGTTGCCGAAGCCCTGCGTGAAGGCACCTTCCAGACGCCAATCGGCACCGTTGAGTACGACAGCAAGGGCGACATGGAGTCGTTCGAGTTTGTTGTCTACGAATGGCATTCAGATGGCAGCAAAACTCCGGTAAACTGAGCCAAAATCGTTAACAAACGGTAATCATGAGAACACCTTCTCACCGCGATCCGGGAGAAGGTGTTTTTCTAGGCTTCTGTTGACCCTGCACGCAGTACGCCGGCACCCCCGGGGTTCCTGCAGGCAGTCGAGGGAGCAGGCTATCGGAGTCTCACACAGATGCAGGATTTCCTCTATTTTCTCCAGCAGCTCATTAACGGGCTGACGATCGGGAGCACCTACGCCCTGATCGCCATCGGTTACACGATGGTCTACGGCATCATCGGCATGATCAACTTTGCCCATGGTGAAATCTACATGATCGGTGCCTACACTGCGCTGATCGCCATTACCGGCCTGGCGGCCCTGGGCATAGCATGGTTGCCACTGGTACTGATCGTGGCACTGATTTGCGCGATGATTGTCTCCAGTTCCATGGGCTGGGCGGTGGAACGGGTGGCCTACCGGCCAGTCCGGGGCAAGCACCGGCTGATCCCGCTGATTTCTGCAATCGGCATGTCCATCTTTCTGCAGAACTATGTTCACCTGGCGCAGGGGTCACGCAATGTTGGCTTTCCGGATCTGATTGAAGGCGGTTTTCGCTTCGGTGCGGCTGACTCGTTCCAGACATCCATTTCCTACATGCAGATCACCATTTTCATTACCACCCTGGTCTGCATGACGGTTCTCTCCCTGTTCATCTCCCGATCCCGCATTGGCCGCGCCTGTCGTGCCGTGTCACAGGATCTGGGCATGGCGAACCTGCTTGGCATCGACACCAACCGCATCATTTCCGCCACATTCGTAATCGGTGCCGCACTGGCAGCGGTTGCAGGCCTGCTGCTGGGGATGTACTACGGCTCGATCGACCCGCTGTTCGGATTCATCGCGGGGCTCAAGGCCTTCACCGCGGCCGTGCTCGGGGGCATCGGCAGCATTCCGGGCGCCATGCTCGGCGGGCTCATTCTCGGTGTTGCCGAGAGCATGACCTCCGGTTATCTCAGCGGTGAGTACAAAGACGTGGTTTCCTTCGGATTGCTGATCCTGATCCTGCTGTTCAAACCCACCGGCCTGCTCGGCAAACCGGAGGTGGAGAAGATCTGATGACTGCTAACCTGAAACACGCGCTGTTTTGCGCCTTCATCACGCTCATTATCTCCTACCCGATTCTGGGTTTTGATCTCAAGGGACGAGGCACCTCCGTGGCCCTTGAGGGTGTGGATATTTCCACCTCCATCGGCGTCCTGCTGGCGGTTGTGATTGTCTTTGTATTCCAGCTCTACCGGGACACCATTATGGGCTCCGTGCGCCAGCTTCCTGCCATCAACCCGCTGGCAAACCGCGAGCCAATGGAGCAGAGCAAACGGCTGAAACTGGAATCCATCCTGCTCACACTGATGGTCATCGGCGCAGTGATCTGGCCTTTCATCGCTTCCCGGGGCGCTGTAGACCTGGCAACGCTGGTGCTGATCTACATCATGCTGGCCCTCGGGCTCAACGTGGTGGTGGGCCTGGCGGGCCTGCTGGATCTTGGCTATGTGGCCTTCTATGCGGTGGGAGCCTATTCCTTTGCCCTGTTATCCCAGTACTTCGGAATTTCGTTCTGGTTTGCCCTGCCCATTGGCGCCGGCCTCGCCGCCCTGTTCGGGCTGGTGCTAGGCTTTCCGGTGCTGCGATTGAGGGGGGACTATCTCGCCATTGTCACCCTGGGCTTCGGCGAGATTATCCGTATTCTGCTGAACAACATGACCAGCCTGACAGGCGGCCCCAATGGCATCGGTGGCATTCCGGACCCGACCCTGTTCGGCATGGAGTTCAGTCGCCTGATCAAGGAAGAAGGCAACACCTCTTTCCACGAAACCTTCGGTATTGCCTATAGCGGCGAGCACAAAGTGATCTTCCTGTACCTGATTGCCCTGGTACTGGCGGTCATCACCGCTGTCGCCATTCGCCGCCTGATGCGCATGCCGGTTGGCCGCGCCTGGGAAGCTCTGCGTGAAGACGAGATAGCTGCCAAGTCCCTGGGGCTGAGCCGAACTGCCGTAAAGCTGTCTGCATTCACCATCGGCGCCTTCTTTGCCGGTTTCGCCGGCACTGTCTTCGCCTCCAAGCAGGGCTTTATCAGCCCTGAGTCGTTCGTGTTCCTGGAGTCAGCCATTATCCTTGCCATCGTCGTGCTCGGTGGCATGGGTTCCCAGATGGGCGTGATCCTGGCGGCCATCGCCGTCACCATCCTGCCGGAACTGGCACGGGAATTCTCCGAATACCGGATGCTGATCTTCGGTGCCGCCATGGTGCTGATGATGGTCTGGCGGCCCCAGGGCCTGATGCCCATGCGACGCATCCATATCGAACTGAAACGGCAGGAGTGACGGGTAATGCTTGAAGTACAGAATCTGTCAATGCGCTTCGGCGGCCTGCTGGCAGTGGACCAGGTGTCGCTGGACGTACAGGAACACGAAATCGTGGCAATTATCGGCCCCAACGGGGCCGGTAAAACCACTGTCTTTAACTGCATGAGCGGGTTCTACAAGCCTACGGGTGGCAAGATCCTGTTTGAAGGGAACGAGATCCAGGGCAAACCGGATTACAAGATTTCCCGCCTTGGCCTGGTGCGAACCTTTCAGCACGTGCGCCTGTTCAATCGTATGACTGTGGTGGAAAACCTGCTGGTCGCCCAGCATCGCCATCTCAACACCAATCTGATCTCCGGCATCCTGAAGACCCCCAACTACCGCGAAAGGGAACAGAAGTCCCTGGACCGCGCAGCCTACTGGCTTGACCGGGTCGGGCTGACAGAGATGGCAAACCGGGATGCCGGTAACCTGGCCTATGGCCAGCAACGCCGGCTCGAGATTGCCCGCTGCATGGTTACCGAACCCAAACTGCTGATGCTGGATGAACCTGCTGCGGGCCTGAACCCGGCGGAAACCAAGGATCTGAACCAGCTGATCATCAGCCTGAAAGAGGACTACAACGTCTCCGTGGTACTGATCGAGCACGATATGAGCCTGGTCATGGACATTTCGGACCGCATCAACGTGATCAACCAGGGCCGGCCCCTGGCCAGCGGCACGCCGGATGAAATCCGCCGGAACGACGACGTAATCAAAGCCTATCTGGGTGAGGCCTGAGGAATTTCCATGCTAGTACTAGAAGATGTGCATACCCATTACGGCAAGATCGAGGCGCTCCATGGCGTGTCCGTTGAAGTCAACAAGGGCGAGATCGTTTCGCTGATTGGTGCCAACGGGGCGGGCAAAACGACCTTGCTGATGACCGTCTGCGGTAACCCACAGGCCACGTCCGGCCGAATTATATTCCAGGGGCACGATATCACCCGGGACATGACCTCGAACATCATGCGTTCGGGAATCGCCATCGTGCCGGAAGGCAGACGCGTGTTCTCCGGCCTGACGGTCGAAGAAAACCTCCACATGGGTGGTTTCTTCAACACCAAGGCGGAAATCCGCAAGAGCCAGAACCATGTGTACGAGCTGTTTCCTCGCCTGAAGGAACGGGAGCACCAGCGTGCCGGCACCATGTCCGGTGGTGAACAACAGATGCTGGCCATCGGGCGGGCGCTGATGAGCAAACCCAACATGATCATCCTGGATGAGCCTTCACTGGGCCTCGCTCCACTGGTGATAAAACAGATCTTCGAGATCATCGGGCAACTGCGGGAAGAAGGCATTACCGTGTTCCTGGTGGAACAGAATGCCCACCAGGCCCTGAACCTGGCAGACCGGGGCTATGTTCTGGAAACCGGACGGATCCGCCTGCACGACACCGGCAAGAATCTGCTATCCAATCCGGATGTTCAGAATGCTTATCTGGGTGGTTGAGACAGCCATAAGGTTTATTTTTTAACCATCTTCAATCTGATCAGGAGTTTATTGGAAACCTCCAGAGGCCCAATAAACTCCTGCCATCAATTTCATTCCTCGACTTGAACCACTCGCCCTTGCCTTCATAAGTTTTACATTATTTAAAAAAATCCAGGGATTACGGCGGCGACATAAGCTTAACAAATCTGTAATCTTTCGCCGGCCGGAAGATGGCACTTCCGGCATCCTGGAGTAAAAACTAATTAAGGAAAACAAATGATTCTATCTCGTTCGAAAGGTATGGTGCTGAGTGTTGTTCTGAGTATTCTGATGATATCGGGCTGTGCAACACCCCTTTCTTCAGGGCAAAAGCAGGAATACAGGGGATATCAGGCCAAAGGTCTGGCAGTTGAAGAGAAGAACCCGGGCGCTGCAGCAGCTCTGGGCATTCTGCCCGGTTTTGGTTCTTTCTACGTACGCGAATACGGTGCCGGCGTTGTCAATCTTCTGCTATGGCCGGCTTCAGTCCTGTGGGATCCGATGAGTGGCTACCAGGGCGCGCAGTCAATCAACTACTACGCGACCAAAGAAAAGATCAACGGATTGAAAGACAAAGAAATCTCTCAGCTAGAAGACCAGTTGATGATGGAAACAATTGATAATAAGGAATATGTTTCCGCCAAGCGTGAAATTGACAATAAATATTCGGCCTACTGACTCATTGAAATCATAGGGCCAAGGGTTACGCCAAAGACCCCAATGCCCGGCCCTGTGAAATGGATCCAGAGCCACCAGAACGGCAGCTCTGGATCCATAACCCCATCAAGCGCTACTCAACACTCTTGATTGTGCCTTTATGGGCCAAATCAAACACTCGGCCGCTCTGTAACTTGCCTTCTTGATATATGAACTATACTCAGAGTCAACGGTCGACCTGTCTCCACGGGAAATCAGTCAGGGCCGTTATCGCGCCGCTCCCGGGACCCTCTCAGGCGGATAAGGCGCGTTTGCGACGACAGTAAAAACATACAAGGAGTGAATAATGAAAAAACTCATCGCAGGTGCATTGCTCATGGGTGCCTCTACCCTGGCCTTCGCTCAGCCCGGCTGTGGCGTTGGCGCCATGATCTGGAAAGGACAATCCGGTATTGCCCCCCACGTTCTGGCCGCAACCACCAACGGGACCTTCGGTAACCAGACTTTTGGTATGACCACCGGCACGCTGGGGTGTCAGACCAACGAGTCTGTTCAATCCATGGCCATGTACATGGACAGCAATATTGACAAGGTAGCGCGTGACATGTCCCGCGGTTCCGGCGAAAACCTGGATACCGTGGCTGTACTGCTGGGTGTGGATGAAGCGGACCGTGACGCCTTCCGCAAGGTCCTCCAGGACAACTTTGCAACCATCTTCCCGTCATCAGACACCACGTCCGGTGAAGCGGTGGATGCCATCGTGTCGCTGCTTGAGCAGAACGAGGCTCTGAGCAAATACGTAGCAGCCTGATCCGTCGATTCTGAAACAGGAATGACCGCGCCAGGGACGGCGCAATCGTTTACACCCATCCGCCATTCAAACCGGAACTGACTGATCCACCATGCGCACTTCGCTTCAGTTCGCGCTGGCCCTTCTCTGGCTGGCACCAGGTACTTACGCATACGCTACCTCACTCCCGGACACCGGAGAACTCCACCAACACCCCGCATGGCTGACACTGGGACATTACCAACCCGACCGTTTTGGTGACGGCCACACAAGCCAGGCGGACGATGACAGTTTTTTCCTCAGCGACAACGGCAAAACCTCGCCCAGGGCGGAACTCGAAGCCACACTGAAGGCCATTATGGAGCCGGGAGGTGGCGACGATCACGCCCGTTGCCGCTTCCCGGCAAGAGATCGCTGGCTCAGGCAACAACTGGATCTGCCACAGGAAAACGCGGACTGCCCGGCCTATGAAGAATGGGCGGAAGAACTGAATACCGAAACCGTGACGCTGGTATTTGCGGCTTCTTACCTGAACAGCCCGTCGTCAATGTTCGGCCATACCTTCCTGCGCCTCGACCCGCCCCAGGAAGACGAGGAAACCAACCTTCTGCTGGCCAACACCATTTCCTATGCGGCAGACGCAGCAGCCCACGACAGTGAGATCCTGTTCGCGTACAAGGGCATATTCGGCGGCTACCCGGGCATTACGTCCATCCAGCCCTACTATGAGAAGATCCGCCTGTATTCCGATATCGAGCATCGGGACCTTTGGGAATACCAGCTCAATCTGAACCAGGCCGAAGTGGACATGATGCTGGCCCACACCTGGGAGATCCGTGACCGCAATTTCGATTACTACTTCTTCGATGAGAATTGTGCCTATCGGCTGCTGGCACTGATCGACGTGGCCCGCCCGGGCACCGACCTGCTGGATGAAGTCAGTACCCATGCCATTCCCTCGGATACCGTTCGCTGGGTGGTGGACAGGGGCCTGGTGGAGGAAGTGTATTACCGCCCCTCAGCGGCCACCAGTGTGAGCCACAGCATCGATTCACTGCCCGCAGACCAGCAAACGCTGGCCGCCGCCATTGCTAACGGCTACGTGGATGCGGATGCGCAGGAGGTAAGAGATCTGAGTGACAGGGAACGGGCCCGGGTACTGGATGCCACCTATGACTATGTCCGTTACCAGAGCGAAGCCGACGGCTGGCCACGGGAGCACGCGGCCCCCCTTTCCCACGACCTGCTCCGCGAACGCAGCCGGATACGTGGCGTAGCGGCCCGTAGCGGCCCACCGGAACCCGCCATACGGGACGACGAGGGACACGACACGTTCCGGGCCAGCCTCAGCGGCGGGCAATTGGGGGATCGCAACTTCACGGAGCTGACACTTCGCCCCGCCTACCACGATGTGCTGGACCCGCCTGCGGGCTATCGCGGTGGCGCCCAGCTCCAGTTCCTGCGCCTGGACGCCCGCTTTTACACCGACAATGACGAACTGCAGATAGAACAGCTCACCGGTGTGGAGATCCGCTCCCTGTCACCCCGCAACCAGTTCTTCTCGCCGCTGTCCTGGCAGGTGGGTTTTGGCGGTCGACGCACCGATACCGAAACCAACCGGGTATTCACCCCTTACCTGGAAGGCGGCGCCGGCGGTAGCTGGCAGCTGGGCAAAACCACCCAGGCCTTCGCCATCGCCACCGCCGACCTGGAAATCGACGACGACCTGCGCCGGGGCTACGACGCAGCCCCCGGTGCCGATCTGGGCATACTTCACCAGAACAACCGGTTCAGCCTGCTGGGTGGTGTGAAAACCAAAGCCTGGATCATCAGCAGCCAGCATCGCCAGGACCAGGCCTACCTGGAAGGCAACTGGCACTTCGGGCGGGAGTTCAGCCTGTTTGGAAAGTTCAGCCGTGAAGACCACTACGACAGGTACCGCAGCACATGGCAACTCGGACTCCACGCGTACTTCTGAGCGCCCTTAAAACACTGGCGGGTGTCACTGCCGCCGGCGTCCTGCTGCTGCAGACCGGCTGCAGCAGCGTGTTTTTCTACCCGGACGATGTCACCTATGTCACCCCTGATCGCCTGAACCTTGAATACGAAGACGTTTACCTGGACACCCCGGACGGTGAAACCCTCCACGGCTGGTGGCTGCCTGCAGAATCCGACCCCAAGGGCACCATCTACTTCCTCCACGGCAATGCCCAGAACATCAGCAGCCACATCATGAACGTCGCCTGGCTGCCCGAGAGACGCTACAACGTGTTCCTGATCGACTATCGGGGGTATGGACGTTCAACCGGTGCACCGGACATAGAAGGCACCCTGCACGACGCAGAGGCCGGTCTGCGCTGGCTGATCGAGCAACCCGACGTCGATAACCAGCCCCTGTTCCTGCTGGGCCAGAGCCTCGGTGGCGCACTGGGCACCGCACTCGCCAGTGAATGGGTAACACGGGACGAACAGCCACCCCTGGACGGTGTCATCCTTGACGGCACCTTCAACGGATTCCGCGCCATTGCCCGGGAAAAACTGGGCGACTTCTGGCTCACCTGGCCCTTCCAGATCCCCCTGAGCTGGACCATCACCAGCGAGTACGAGGCCTATGAACGCATCAGCAACATCAGCCCGGTGCCGGTAATGGTGATTCACAGTGAACGTGACGGGATAATTCCGTTCCATCATGGTGAGCAGTTGTTTGAAGCGGCGGAAGAGCCCAAGCGGTTTTTAAGAACGGATACGGGGCATGGGTCTACGTTTGTGATTCCCGCCTATCAGGCGGCGGTGCTTGGGTTTATGGATGCGAATGGAGGGTAGAGGCCCGGTGTTGTCGGATTACGGCTGCGCCTAATCCGACCTACGATTGCAGGCAGCTCCTGTAGTTTGGGGAGTGCGCCGGGCAGGGCTATTCAAAACCGTGCGGAGCCAAGGATGGCGGAGCCCGAGCCTACATGGACGTACTTGTTGGCGTGTTTTGAATAGCCCTGCCCGGCGTGCTCAGGCTACAGAACTTGTAGGCCTGGATATAAAAAAACCCGCCAGACTCGGGAGAGTGGCGGGTTTTTTGTCGGATTACGCCTTTGGCTAATCCGACCTACGGGGTTGGGCCCGTTTGCTTACAGCGCAGAAAGGTCCGTGGGCTGCTCGCCTTCCTTTACTTCTTTCATGGACAGTTTTACACGCCCACGGTTGTCCACATCCAGCACCTTCACCAGCACTTCCTGGCCTTCGCTCAGCTCGTCTGTGACGTTCTCGATGCGACGGTCAGAAATCTGGGAAATGTGCACCAGACCATCCTTGCCAGGCAGGATGTTCACGAAGGCACCGAAATCCACGATGCGCTCGACGCGGCCACTGTAGATCGCACCAACCTCGATTTCCGCGGTGATTTCCATCACCCGCTTCATCGCTGCGTTGGCAGCTTCCTGGTTGTCGGCGTAGATCTTCACGTTGCCGTCATCATCCAGATCAATGGACGCACCGGTCTCGTCACAGATGGAACGGATGGTGGAACCGCCCTTACCGATAACGTCGCGGATTTTCTCAGGGTTGATCTTGATGGTAGTGATGCTCGGCGCGCGGCTGGAAAGCTCCTTGCGAGGCGCAGAAATCACCTTCGCCATCTCACCCAGGATGTGCAGACGTGCTGCGTTGGCCTGGTCCAGGGCAATTTCCATGATTTCGTCGGTGATTCCCTGGATCTTGATATCCATCTGCAGGGCAGTGATGCCTTCAGAAGTACCCGCTACCTTGAAGTCCATATCGCCCAGGTGATCCTCGTCACCCAGGATGTCGGTCAGAACCGCGAACTTGTCGCCTTCCTTGACCAGACCCATGGCAATACCGGCAACCGGCGCCTTGATCGGCACACCAGCGTCCATCAGTGCCAGGCTGGAACCACAGACAGACGCCATGGAGCTGGAACCGTTGGATTCGGTGATTTCAGACACCGCACGGATGGTGTACGGGAACTCTTCAATGGTAGGCATGACCGCAGCCACACCACGCTTGGCCAGACGGCCGTGGCCAACTTCACGACGACCCGGTGTACCAACACGGCCAGCTTCGCCGACGGAGTACGGAGGGAAGTTGTAGTGGAACAGGAACGGGTCCTTGCGCTCACCTTCCAGGGCATCGATGATCTGCATGTCACGGGCGGTGCCCAGCGTGGTGGTCACGATGGCCTGGGTTTCACCACGGGTGAACAGGGCTGAACCGTGGGTGCTGGGCAGAATACCGACTTCCACCTCGATCGGACGAACGGTCTTGTTGTCGCGGCCGTCGATACGTGGCTTGCCGTCGATAACCTGCTTGCGAACGATGGTCTTCTCGACCTTGCCAAAGTACTTCTTGACGTCATCCGCTGAAGGCTCGCCTTCTTCTTCACCCGCCAGTTTCTCGACCAGTGCGTTCTTGATCTCGCCCAGGCGCGCATAACGCTCCATCTTGTCGCGGATGCTGTAGGCTTCCTCGATGGCCGCAGCGGCTTCGGCGTTAACCGCGTTGAGCAGCTCGGTGTTCTCAGGCTCGGGCTGCCAGTCCCAGCGAGGCTTGCCTACTTCAGCGGCAAGTTCCTTGATGGCGGTAATCGCTGTCTGCATTTCCTGGTGGCCATACAGTACGGCACCCAGCATCTGGTCCTCGATCAGGCCCTTGGCTTCCGACTCAACCATCAGAACCGCATCTTCAGTACCGGCAACCACCATGTCCAGCAGGGAGGTTTCCAGCTCTTCGAAGGTGGGGTTCAGGAAGTAGCCACGCTCATTGGTGTAGCCAACCCGAGAGGCACCGATAGGCCCGTCAAACGGGATACCTGAGATGGCGAGGGCTGCGGAGGCGGCCAGCATGGCTGCGATATCCGGATCCTGGTCCTTGCTGGATGACATCACGGTAGTGATGACCTGGGTTTCGTTCATGAACCCCTTGGGGAACAGTGGACGGATCGGGCGGTCAATCAGGCGGGATGTCAGGGTTTCTTTCTCGGACGGACGGCCTTCACGCTTGAAGAAGCCACCGGGGATTTTGCCCACGGCGTAGGTCTTCTCGAAGTAGTTGACGGTCAGCGGGAAGAACGGCTGGCCCGGCTTGGCCTCTTTGGCAGCAACCACGGTACCCAGCACAGCGATGTCATCAATGGTGACCAGCACGGAGCCGGTGGCCTGACGGGCAATACGGCCGGTTTCAATAGTGACGGTCTTGCCGCCGAGTTCAAACGATTTTTTGACGGGATTGAGATCCACGGTAACTCCTGAATTCATCATTTCAATTTGACTCAGACAATCCGCCCCTGCGGATTATCCGTTTTAACTGCACCAACGCCTGAACTGATGAACTGAAGAGCAACCCGTCTGAAAGCTAACAGGCTGTTGTAAAACCCCGGGGCAGGAACCACATCTTCCGAGGCCGGGCTTTTCAACAACCTGCTATCAATTTCGGCTTTCCAATACGACAGGGAGTTCCTTCAGGGTTCACTGACAGACACGATGCAGGAGAAAAGCACAGCCGGCGAGGCGAATGCCCCGCCGGCTGTCAGGGACCAGCCGGACTAGCGACGCAGGTTCAGACGCTGGATCAGATCCAGGTAACGGTCTGCGTTCTTGCGCTTCAGGTAATCCAGCAATTTACGGCGCTGGTTAACCATCCGGATCAGACCGCGGCGGGAATGGTGATCCTGCTTGTTGGTCTTGAAGTGATCCTGCAATTTGTTGATGTTGTGGCTCAACAATGCAATCTGAACTTCAGGAGAACCGGTATCGCCTTCGCCCTGCTGAAAATCCTTGACGATCTGTGCTTTCTCATTGGCAGAAAGTGCCATAACTCACCTCATTGTCGCGATGCTATCGAATTCAGCCGAACCGCGCATCTCTACAGCCCGGCTAATCAGCCACAATCGTTCTGGAACGGTTGTCAGCTGCTTTTCACCAGACGACGTGGTACCAGTTTGGTAGCCTCGCCCTCCGGCAATCCTTCTGCCAGCCCCACGAAGCGGCCGTTGCCATAGAGGCGAACGAACCCTTCGATGGGCTGACCGGGTATTCTAACTGGTTGTCCGTTCAATATCGATACCAGCGAACTGCCTTCCAGTTGCTGTTCCGGGAACATGGTCAGCGCCGCGTCCGGAGCCACCAGCAGGCCATCCAGACTCTCACCCTGCTCGCGCATGGTTTCCAGGGTACCCACGTCAACCGCATCCGCCAGCGTGAAACCGGACGCCATGGTACGGCGAAGTGCCGTTACATGAGCTCCGCACCCCAGCGCCTCGCCAATGTCCTCCACCAGCGAACGGATATAGGTGCCTTTGGTGCAACTGACGGCAATGTCGATTTCCCCATCACGCACTTCCAGCAGTTTCAGCTCGTAAATGGTTACCGGGCGGGCCGGACGCTCGACCTCGATACCTTCCCGCGCATATTCATACAGCGGGCGGCCCTGGTGCTTGAGCGCAGAATACATGGAGGGAACCTGCTGGATATCACCCCGAAACCGGTCGAGAACCGGCTCCAGGGAATCAGCCGTCAAGCCTTCCGGTACCGGCTTCTCCGCTACCACGTCGCCTTCGCTGTCACCGGTTTCGGTCCGGACCCCGAGGCGCGCCGTAGCGATATAGGCCTTGTCGCTGTCCAGCATCATCTGGGAGAACTTGGTGGCCTCGCCAAAACACAGCGGCAATACACCAGTGGCCAGCGGATCAAGGGCGCCGGTGTGGCCGGCCTTGGCCGCTCCGAACAGCCGCTTGACCTGCTGCAGGATGCCATTGGACGTAATATCCATGGGCTTGTCGATGACCAGGATGCCGTTTACATCACGGCCTTTACGGCGTCGACTCAAGCGTCTCGCTCCGGATCGTCATCGCGATCAACCGCAGGCTTGTCACCAACGGCCTCGCGAATAAGGTTGTCCATGTGGCGGCTGTGCCCGAGCAGGGTATCAAAATGGAAGCGCAACTGGGGCGTTACCCTCAGCTTCATGGCCCGGCCGATCTGCCCGCGCAGAAAGCCGGAAGCCTTGTTCAGTACCGCCAGGGAATCCCGCACCTGCGGTGATTCCTCGGTCAGTTCCTCGGTGGTGAGCAGGGATACGTAGATATCCGCGTAGCCCAGGTCACGGCTTACCTTGACGGCATTGACCGTGACCATGCCCACCCGCGGGTCCTTGATCTCCCGCTGGATGAGCTGGGCCAGCTCACGCTGCATCTGATCGCCAATGCGATCAATCCGGCTGAACTCTCTTGGCATCAGGCCCCCGTAGACTCAAGCTTACGCTCGACCCGGACGCGATCGAATACTTCGATCTGGTCGCCGACTTTTACATCATAACCCTTGACGCCGATACCACACTCCATGCCATTGCGGACTTCCGGTACGTCATCCTTGAAGCGGCGCAGGGATTCCAGCTCGCCTTCAAAGATAACCACATTGTCCCGCAGCACACGAATGGGCTTGTTACGGTAAACAGTACCCTCGGTCACCATACAGCCGGCCACCTGGCCATATTTCGGTGAACGGAACACATCCCGCACGTCGGCAATACCCACGATATCCTCGCGGAACTCCGGCGCCAGCATGCCGGTCAGGGCCGCTTTCACGTCATCAATCAGGTTGTAGATGATGCTGTAGTAACGCAGATCCAGACCTTCCTGCTCAACCAGCCGCTTGGCAGCCGTATCGGCACGAACGTTGAAACCGAAGATAACCGCATTGGTCGCCATCGCCAGACTGACGTCTGTCTCGGCAATACCACCAACACCGGAGGACACAATCTTCACCTGGACTTCATCATTACCCAGATCCTGCAGCGACTTGGTAATCGCTTCCAGGGAACCACGAACGTCGGTCTTGAGGACCACGTTGAGGGTCTTGACCTCGTCCTTGCCCATGTTCTCGAACAGGTTCTCGAGCTTGGCCGCCTGCTGCCTGTGCAGACGCTGCTCGCGTTCCCGAGACTGGCGGAATTCCGCCAGTTCCTTGGCCTTCTTCTCGTCGGCCACGGCAAAGAACTCGTCACCGGCATTCGGCGTACCGTTCAGGCCCAGGATTTCCACCGGAATGGAAGGCCCGGCTTCCTTGACCTGCTTGCCGGCTTCGTCGGTCATGGCGCGGACCTTGCCGAAGAAGGAGCCGGCCACAACCATTTCACCCTGGCGCAGGGTACCGTTCTGAACCAGCACGGTAGCCACGGAGCCTCGGCCACGCTCAAGGCTCGATTCAACAACCACACCCTTGGCCGGTGCATCCGGAGATGCCTCGAGCTCAAGGATTTCCGCCTGCAGCAGAAGGGCTTCAAGCAGATCATCAATACCTTCACCGGTATGAGCGGATACCGGGATAAACTGGACGTCGCCGCCCCAGTCTTCCGGGATCACTTCCATACCGGCCAGCTCGGTCTTGATGCGGTCAGGATCGGCTTCTTCCTTATCCATCTTGTTGATGGCAACCACAATCGGTACGCCGGCAGAGCGGGCGTGATCCACCGCTTCCTTGGTTTGCGGCATCACACCGTCATCGGCGGCCACCACCAGGATAACAATATCGGTGCACTGGGCACCCCGTGCACGCATGGCGGTAAAGGCTGCGTGGCCCGGGGTATCCAGGAACGACACCATGCCGTGATCGGTTTCCACGTGATAGGCACCGATGTGCTGGGTGATACCACCGGACTCGCCGGAGGCCACCTTGGTGCGGCGGATGTAGTCCAGCAGCGATGTCTTGCCGTGGTCAACGTGACCCATCACGCTCACGACCGGCGCACGCTTGGTCTTTTCCTTGCCTTCGAAGGTGAATTCGCTCAGTACTTCTTCCTCGAACGCATCCTCGCTGACGGTATTGGCCTTGTGGCCCAGTTCTTCCGTCACCAGCACGGCGGTTTCCTGATCGAGGGCCTGGTTGATGGTCGCCATTACCCCCATACCCATCAGTTTCTTGATGACGTCGGCTGACTTGACGGCCATCCGCTGGGCAAGATCACCCACGGTGATCGTCTCGGGAATATCGACTTCTCGTACCATTGGCTTGGTCGGCCTCTCGAAAGCGTGACGCTTTTCTTTGGGTTTCTTTTTCGCACGAAGCGGCTTGCGCAGCGTGGTGTCTTCCTCTTCTTCATTGATTACAAGAGGCTCTTCCACCGGACGATTGCGCGGGCCGCGATGCCCAGCGGACTTCTTCTTGGGCTTGCCTTCTTCCGGCTCGTCGCCGCGCTCGCGGGCTTTTTCTTTCTTTTTCTTCGGCTTGCGATCCTTGCCCTCACCTTCTTCAGGCGGCGGGATCGGCATATCTTCCGGCGCGGGAACCGGGGATGGTTCCGGCTCTGCAGCCACTTCCGGCTGCTGCTCTTTCTCTGCCGGCTTTTCTTCGGCCACTGGCGTTTCCGCCGGTGCCTCGGAAACCGGTGCTTCCGGCTTCGGTGCTTCCGCCGGTTGTGCCTGCTCAGCCGTTACCGCCGGTGCCTCTTCCGGTGCTGGTGCGGCCTGCTCTGCGGCCGCCTCTTCCTGCTTCGCAGCTTCCGGCTCCAGTTCGGCACGCTTGATATACGTACGGCGCTTGCGGACCTCAACATTGACCGTCTTCGCACGGCCCGCTTTCAGCGTGGTTGTTGTCTTGCGCTTGAGAGTGATCTTCTTCGGTTCCGCTTCACTCTCTCCGTGATTCTTTCTCAGATAGGTCAGCAACTGTTGCTTCTCATCACTGGTGACAGAGTCTTCTTCGGAGCGGGCTTTCAGGCCAGCCTCCACGATCTGTCGCAGCAAACGATCCACGGGAGCGCCTACATCTGCGGCCAGTTGTTTTACCGTTACATCAGCCATACTGGTCCTCCTCCCGATTAAGCCTGGTCTTCAAACCAGGGGGCGCGTGCAGCCATAATCAGCTGGCCGGCACGCTCTTCTTCCATACCTTCGATGTCGAGCAGGTCATCAACAGACTGCTCGGCAAGATCTTCCATGGTACGGATACCTTTACCGGCCAGCTTGAATGCCAGGCCGCGGTCCATACCGTCCATTGCCAGAAGATCTTCTGCGGGCTCCGCGCCCTCGAGCGCCTCTTCACTGGCCAGGGCCTGATTCAACAGGGCATCCTTGGCACGGCGACGCAATTCCGTGACGGTCTCTTCGTCAAAACCTTCAATAGCGAGCATCTCCTCCATGGGGATGTACGCCACTTCCTCGATGGAAGTAAATCCTTCCTCGATAAGAACGCCGGCAAACTCCTCGTCCACATCCAGGTTGCTGGTGAAATGCTCCAGCAAGGTATTGTATTCCTGCTCCTGGCGCTGACCGGCTTCCTCCTCGGTCATCACGTTCAGTGTCCAGCCTGTCAGCTCGGTCGCCAGGCGTACGTTCTGTCCGTTACGGCCAATGGCCTGGGCCAGATTGTCTTCGGCAACAGCCACTTCCATGGTGTGACGGTCTTCGTCCATCACAATGGAAGCCACTTCCGCAGGCGCCATGGCGTTGATTACCAGCTGTGCGGGGTTGTCGTCCCAAAGAACGATATCAACACGCTCGCCACCCAGTTCGTTGGAAACCGCCTGAACCCGTGAACCACGCATACCCACACAGGCACCGACCGGATCAATACGGCGGTCGTTGGTCTTTACTGCAATCTTGGCCCGGGAACCCGGGTCCCTTGCTGCACCACGGATTTCGATCAGTTCCTCGGCAATTTCCGGAACCTCGATGCGGAACAGCTCGATCAGCATCTGCGGATCGGTGCGGCTCAGGATCAGCTGGGGGCCGCGATGGTCCGTGCGGATCTCCTGTAGCAGGGAACGGACCCGGTCACCCATGCGGAAGGTCTCGCGGGGAATCAGATGCTCGCGCGGCAGCAGGGCTTCGGCGTTGGCGCCAAGATCCACGATGACGTTGTCCCGTGTCACTTTCTTTACGGTACCGGAAACCAGCTCACCGACGCGGTCACGGTAGCTGTCGACAATCTTGGTGCGCTCGGCTTCCCGCACTTTCTGGAAGATAATCTGTTTGGCCGCCTGGGCCCCGATGCGTCCGAAAGCCACGGACTCGACCTTTTCTTCGTAGATATCGCCAGGGCGGAGATTCTTGTCGATCTCCTCCGCTTCCTGCATGGTCAGCTCGGTGCCAAGCGCAGGAACAGCGTCGTTATCAACCACCAGCCAGCGGCGGAATGTCTCGTATTCGCCGGTACGGCGGTCGATGGAAACGCGGATGTCTGCTTCCTCGTCGTCGTAACGTTTTTTGGCAGCGGTGGCGAGTGCCAGCTCGATTGCTTCAAAGATCACATCCTTCTCGACACCTTTCTCGTTCGAGACGGATTCAACCACCAGCAAGATCTCTTTACTCATTGGATTGCCCTGCCCTTAAAATAAACTTTGCGTCCACTGACTTATTCAAATACCGGAACGATGTTGGCTTTCTCGATGCTATCGAATGGCAACAGATACTCGTGATCATCAACAACCACGACAACGTCATCGCCCTCAACACCCTTGATCAGGCCCTGAAACTTGCGACGCCCCTCGAATGCCATCCGTAATTTGATCTGGACCTGATGGCCGGCGAATGCCTCATACTGCTCCAGTCGGAACAACGGCCGATCCATTCCCGGAGAGGAAACCTCCAGGGTATATTCTGTCTGGATGGGGTCTTCCACATCCATCACACCGCTTGCCTGGCGGCTCACTTTCTCACAGTCTTCAATGCCGATACCGTTCTCGGCATCGTCAATAAATACTCTCAACAGGGAATGGTGACCCTGGGAGCGGAATTCAATGCCCCAAAACTCGTACCCCAGGCCTTCCACGATGGGCCTGAGCATTTCTTCCAGCTGCTTCAACTTGGCTGACAAGGCTATTGCGTCTCCGTTAGTCGTTTTTCGACCCCAAAAACAAAAAAAGGGCTGTTGATCAGCCCTTTTTATGCACCAGGGCCTGATGCGCCAGGCCCCTTAATCAAAAAGCCCCGAAAAAGTGGGGCCCTTTGTTGCAAGAACTCACAGAGGATAAATACACACTGAAAACTTCCTCTGCTGACAGACACCTGGCCTGCCTGAAGCGGCAGGACAACCTGTGCCCGGAGCCCGCTCCAATATCCGCCGGAGTATAGAGACGCCGGCCTTACTGGTCAAGGACTGACCAAAAAAAACGGCCTGGTAATTCCAAGCCGTTTTTCTTCCAGTATGGTGCCCGGGGCCGGACTCGAACCGGCACGGCTTTCGCCACTACCCCCTCAAGATAGCGTGTCTACCAGTTTCACCACCCGGGCAACACTCTTACTCGAGCTCGGGGAGTTCATTCTCATCCCCGCGCCCGTCTTCGCCTTCATCTGCTGCTTCACTCTCAGCCTGCCCGGCGTCGGAACTGGATTCCTCAACTACAGGAATACCGGCTTCCCCTGCCACTTCGGCACGCTGCTTGGCGAATACAGCCAGCGAAAAACTTGTTACAAAAAAGATAATGGCCAGCAAGGTCGTTGCACGAACGAGGAAACTGCTACTGCCCTCACTGCCAAATACCGTCTGGGAGGCACCTCCACCAAACGCGGCACCGGCATTTGCACCCTTACCATGCTGGATCAGCACCAGACCCACCAGTGCCACCGCGATGACCACGTGGAGAACAACAACCAGTGTTTCGATCCAATCCATAATGTCTCTCTGATAACCTGATGGCCCGCGCTAATGGCTTTCGCGAGCCGGTAACTTTCAGGATCTGCCCGGCACGGCCCGGCAAATACTTACAAAATCTGCTGCACTCAACGATGCACCGCCAATCAGGCCGCCATCAATGTCCGGCTGAGCAAAAAGTGCGGCCGCATTATCCGCTTTTACACTGCCGCCGTAAAGCAGTGAAATTTCATCTGCCGGGGCCCCGAGGGCGCTCAGCACTGCGCGAATAGCAGCATGCATGGCCTGCGCGTCTTCAGCCGTGGCGGTTTTCCCGGTTCCAATGGCCCATACCGGCTCATAGGCAACCACAACCTGATGCCACTGGTCGCCGCCAACTTCAGCAACCGAACGGCGAACCTGGGCCGAAACAACTTCCTCGGCTCTGCCCGCCTCACGCTCTTCCAGAGTCTCTCCAACGCATATCACCGCGTTCAACCCTGAAGCCAATGCCCTGCCTACCTTGACCGCGACCTGCTGGTCGGTCTCACCAAACAGCTGCCTGCGCTCGGAGTGCCCGACAAGGGCATAGTCACACCCTGAGTCTCTGGCCATTCCCGCGGAGACTTCCCCGGTGTAGGCGCCGGAATCCCAGCAGGCAATATTCTGTATGCCAACGGCAATCTCACCACCGGCCAGCCTGACTACATCGCTGACAAACAGGGCGGGAGGAATAATAACAGCCTCCACACCATTATCAAGCGATGCCACCTCTGACCGGACTTGGCCAACCAGGCTATTCACAAGGTCTTTCGACCCGTTCATTTTCCAGTTTCCGGCAACGATCCTACGGCGCATAAATAACCCCTGATTCAAGGGAGGGCGAACTATACAGCAGTCTTTTACAGCAGACAACTGCCCCCGGGCACAAAATCAGGCCCGGGAATTCTCCACCACAACAGCAAGTTCCTCGGCAATCTTTACAATTTCCGACTCGTCCTGACCCTCCGTCATAACGCGGATCAGGGGCTCGGTACCAGAGGCCCGCAACAATACCCGGCCACTGCCACCAAGCCTGGCTTCGGCAGCTGCGACTGCACTGACAATATCCTTGCGCCCGAGCGGATCAAACCGCTTGTCGACACGCACGTTGATCATCTTCTGCGGCAGTTTGCTCATGCCCTGGCGCAGGTCCGCCAGCGAGCTGCCTGCCCGACTGATCGCCAGCAGCACCTGCAGTGCCGATACAATACCGTCCCCGGTACTGGTGCAGTCACGGATCACCATGTGCCCGGAGCCTTCACCACCCAGCAGCCAGCCCCTGTCGATCAGCCGCTCCATCACGTAGCGGTCGCCCACCCTGGCGCGCTCAAAATCGATGCCCTGCTCTCTCAAAGCCAGTTCAACCCCGAGATTGGTCATCAGCGTGCCCACAACGCCACCCTGGAGGGTGCCCGCCGCGTGGCGCTGGGCGGCAATGACGAACAGCAACTCGTCACCATCCACTTCAGAGCCGTCGGAATCCACCATCAGGACCCTGTCACCATCGCCATCAAACGCAATGCCGAGGTCGGCCTTTTTGTCCAGCACCGCCCTGCTCAGGGTCTCCAGATGGGTGGATCCGACATTGAGGTTGATGTTCAGGCCATCGGGGTCACCGCCAACCACCGAGACCTTTGCACCCAGCTCCCGAAAAACCTTGGGGGCCACGTGATAGGTAGCACCGTTGGCGCAATCCAGAACGATATGCAGACCTTCCAGGGAAAACTCGTTGGGCACGGTACTTTTGCAGAACTCCACGTAGCGCCCGGGCGCATCATCCACCCGGAACGCTTTACCCAGCTCTTTCGAGTCGCATACCTCAATGGGCCGGTCCAGCCAGCGCTCGATCTCGGCCTCGAGGGCGTCATCCAGTTTGGTACCGGCGGGAGAGAAGAACTTGATGCCGTTATCATGGTGCGGGTTGTGGGAGGCACTGATCACGATGCCCGCGGACGCACGAAAGGTTCGCGTCAGATAGGCAATGGCCGGTGTGGGCATGGGGCCAAGCAGCTTCACGTCCACTCCGGCCGCTGACAGGCCGGATTCCAGGGCAGACTCGAACATATAACCTGACAGGCGAGTGTCTTTACCGATCAGCACACTGTTGCGCTGACCATCTCGCTTGAATGCCTGCCCTGCGGCCCAGCCCAGGTGAAGCATGAAATCCGGCGTGATCGGGTATTCCCCTACCCGCCCCCGGATGCCGTCCGTGCCGAAATATTTTCTGTCACTCATTGCCCTGCTTCCTTCATCGCCTTTACTACCTTAACGGCATCAACCGTTTCCCTGACATCGTGAACGCGAATGATCGATGCACCCTTCATGGCGGATATTGTCGCGGCAGCGAGGCTCGCGGGCAAGCGCTCACCGACTTCCCGGCCGGTGATGTGGCCCAGCATGCTTTTGCGGGACAAACCCACCAGTACAGGGTGCCCCAGCAGTTGCAGCTGTTCCAGAGACGCCAGCAACTGCAGATTGTGCCGGAGAGACTTGCCGAATCCGAAACCCGGGTCCAGGATGATGTTTTCAGGCCGCACACCCGCCATTTCGATGATCCGCATCCTTTCCGTCAGGAACGAACTGACCTCACGCCGCACGTTACGGTAGCGTGGATCGTCCTGCATGGTATCCGGCTCGCCCTGAATATGCATCACACATACCGGAATATCAGCCTTCGCCGCGACTTCAGGCGCACCTTCACGTTGCAGCGCCCTGACGTCATTGATCATGCCTGCGCCCAGCCTGGCCACTTCTTCCATCACCTGCGGCGAACTGGTGTCTACCGACACAACAACATCCAGTTCCCTGGCAATGGCCTCAACCACGGGACAAACCCGCTCCAGCTCTTCTTGCAGGGGCACCGGAGTTGCACCCGGGCGGGTGGATTCGCCACCGACATCGATAAAGACGGCTCCGTCCGCCGCCATTTCACGAGCCCGGGCCAGGGCAGCATCCACCTTGTTAAACCGGCCGCCGTCGGAGAAAGAATCCGGCGTTACGTTGAGTATTCCCATGACATGGCAGCCAGACATACCCAGCTCTTTGCCAGCGAAGTTCATTTGCATAAGCAACCTTCAGTGCAACCTGCAAAAACAAACGCCGCCCCGGAAGGGGCGGCGTAAATGGGTCAGTGATCTCCGGTGCGACATTACACCAGGTCAGTGCTCACCGGCCGGGCGACCAACGCCGGGCTGGCGACCGTCATCCGAATCCTTCGGAGCAGGCGCTTGCTCCGGTTCATCGGCCGGCACTCCACCGGAAGGACCGCTGTCGCCCCAGCCTTTCGGTGGGCGCGGCTCACGGCCTTCCATGATGTCATCGATCTGGTGCCGATCAATGGTTTCATACTTCATCAGGGCTTCGGCCATCAGGTCCAGCTTTTCACGGTTATCGATCAGCAGCTGACGGGCTTTCTCGTAGCAGCTGTCGATAATGTTACGGACTTCTTCATCAATCCGCTGCGCCGTTTCCGGAGAGTAGACTGTCTGTGCCTGACCGGCTGAGCGGCCCAGGAACGGCTCTTCACTGTCAGTGTCGTACTGCAGAGGACCGAGCTTCTCAGACAGACCCCAGCGGGTAACCATGTTCCGTGCCAGGCTGGTGGCCCGCTCGATATCGTTGGACGCGCCAGTGGTCACGCCATCGAAGCCAAGGGTCAGCTCTTCCGCGATACGGCCACCAAACAGGCTGCAGATGGAACTGATCAGGAAGCGCTTGCTGTGGCTGTACTTGTCTTCCTCCGGGAGAAACATGGTGACACCCAGGGCCCGGCCGCGGGGAATAATGCTCACCTTGTAGACCGGGTCGTGCTCGGGCATCAGGCGCCCGACAATGGCATGGCCAGACTCGTGATAGGCGGTATTACGCTTCTCTTTCTCGCTCATTACCATGGACTTGCGCTCGGCGCCCATCATGATCTTGTCCTTGGCGAGCTCGAACTCCTCCATGGACACCAGACGCTGGTTACGACGGGCGGCAAACAGGGCTGCCTCGTTCACCAGGTTGGCCAGATCGGCACCGGAAAATCCGGGGGTACCGCGGGCGATCAGCTTCGGCTCCACGCCATCGGCCAGGGGCACTTTCTTCATGTGCACCTTGAGGATCTGCTCACGGCCAATGATGTCCGGCAGGCCAACCACCACCTGGCGGTCAAAGCGGCCCGGGCGAAGCAACGCCGGATCCAGTACATCGGGACGGTTGGTAGCTGCAATGACGATAACGCCCTCATTGCCTTCAAAACCGTCCATTTCCACCAGCAGCTGGTTCAGGGTCTGCTCACGCTCATCGTGACCGCCGCCCATGCCAGCGCCACGATGGCGACCAACGGCATCAATCTCGTCGATAAAGATGATACAGGGGCTCTGCTTCTTGGCCTGCTCGAACATGTCACGGACACGGGAAGCACCGACACCGACGAACATTTCCACGAAGTCGGAACCGGAGATCGAGAAGAATGGCACCTTGGCCTCGCCAGCGATGGCCTTGGCGAGCAGGGTCTTACCGGTACCCGGCTGGCCGACCATCAGTACGCCCTTGGGAATGCTGCCACCAAGGCGCTGGAATTTGCTGGGGTCACGGAGGAAATCCACCAGTTCCTTGACGTCTTCCTTGGCTTCATCCACACCGGCCACATCGCCGAAGGTGGTCTTGATCTGATCCTCGCTCATCAGGCGGGCCTTGCTCTTGCCAAAGGACATGGGCCCTTTGCCACCGCCACCCCCCTGCATCTGCCGCATGAAGAACACGAACAGTGCAATGATTATGAGAATCGGGAAGGCTGCCACCAGCAACTGGGTCCAGAGGCTTTGGCGCTCCGGCTCCTTGCCGATGACTTCCACTTGATTGGCCAGCAGATCGTCCATCAGCTTTTCATCAGACAGCTGAGGCCTGATGGTCTGGAACTGGGAACCGTCACCACGGACACCCTGAACCTGCAAGCCGTCGATGGTTACCTGACGGACCTGTCCGTCCTGCACCATCTCCACGAACTGCGAATAATTGACCTGTTGGCCGCTGGTGGTGGGAGTGAAATTCTGAAACACCATCAGCAGTACGGCGGCTATAATAAGCCAGAGAACCAGATTTTTTGCCATATCGTTCAAGGATCATCACCTGTGAATTGAAGGATCGCCCCGTCAGGAGAAAGCCTTTTCTGACACCTTACACCAATTGTACGCCCGTCCACCAGAATCGGCCCATCCGTATCGACCACTGCAGGGTGTCATTTCCCATGGCCATTTCCGGACCGGAGGCGGGTCAGCCCTTAAATCCCTTGCACACCTGATATATTTCCCTGGATCTTGCCCGGGAGGAGTCAGGCTTCCTGCTGACTACGGTGCCAAAACTCTTGCGCATCTCAGCCAGCAGGGCGTCGAATCCCTCTCCCTGAAATACCTTTGCGACAAACACACCACCTGGCTTCAGCACCTGCTGCGCCATATCCAGCGCCAGCTCTACCAGGCCCATGGCGTTGGGAATATCCACTGCCGCCATACCACTCATGTTGGGTGCCATATCCGAAATTACAACATCAGCGTGTCGATCTCCCAGCAATTCCAGCAATTCGTCCAGCACCGACTGTTCGGTGAAATCCCCCTGGACAAATTCCACGCCGGCGATCGGGCTCATGTCCAGAATATCGCTGGCAATGACCACGCCACTGTCGCCCACCCGCTCCGCAGCCACCTGGGACCACCCGCCGGGGGCGGCACCGAGATCCACAACCGTCTGACCCGGCCGGAATAACCGGTCTTTCTGGTCAAGCTCAATCAGTTTGTAGCTGGCACGGGAGCGATAGCCGTCTTCCCGGGACTTTTTGACCCAGACATCGTCAAAATGTTCCTTCAGCCAGCGATCACTGGTTTTCGAACGGGCCAAGTCCAACCTCCGAAAAACGTGCTTCTGCAGGGCATGAATACGTGGTAATTGCCATTTCTCCGGCCCGGCGATCTGTTACAATCCCCCGATTATACGGAATCGTCAGCCATTTCGCCGCTGACCTTTTGTTAATTGCATCCATAAAGAGATTACATAATGAGCCTTTCGCCAGAACAGCGCCGGGAATACCGGGGCATTGCCCATAACCTGAAGCCAGTCATCATCGTTGGCGACAAGGGCCTGACAGAAGGGCTGCAGGAAGAACTTGAACGGGCCCTGAACGACCATGAGTTGATCAAGGTCAAGGTGGCCAGCCAGGACCGCGAAACCCGCCAGGAGGCGGTCGCCGCCCTCTGCGAGGCCTCAGGCGCGGAACTGGTACAGACCATCGGCAAGATCGCTGTGATCATGCGCCGTGCGAAGAAACCCAACCCTAAACTGTCCAATCTTCTTCGGACCAGGTAAGGATTTGCCACGAAAGACTCGGGAAAAGAAAGGACAGTGAGTATTCGCCACGAAATCCACTAAAAAACACGAAAGTAATACCCACTGCTTTTAAAGCGATTACTCTTTTTTCGTGTTCTTTAGTGGATTTCGTGGCAATAACGCTTTCACACCCTCAGATGTGCTCTACCTGCTCGATTTCATACTCGACGGTACCCGAGGGCACCCGGATGGCCACCACATCTCCCTCGCTCTTGCCAACCAGCGCCCGGGCAATTGGCGATGAGATCGACAGCTTCCCGGCCTTGATATCTGCCTCGTCTTCCCCGACGATCTGGTAGGTCACCTGCTCGTCAGTGTCTACATTGAGCAGACGCACCGTTGTTCCGAAAATCACCTTCCCGGTGTTCTCGATGGTGTTGACGTCGATGACCTGGGCCGCGGACAGCTTGCCTTCGATTTCCTGGATGCGGCCCTCGATAAAGCTCTGCTGTTCACGGGCGGCGTGGTATTCCGCGTTCTCTTTCAGGTCGCCGTGTTCACGGGCGTCGGAAATAGCCGCGATCACCCGGGGACGATCCTGGGACTTCAGTTTCTGAAGCTCCTCACGGAGGCGGGTTTCACCCGCCTTGGTCATGGGTACTCTGTCAGCCATAGTCTTACTTTCCTGCGTGTAGATCCTGAAGGCGGCGCACAGTGCGCTCGGGGCCGAACTTAATCGCCCGGCAAAAAGCCTCGCCGCCTGCCAGTGTCGTTGTATAGGTTACCTTGGACTGCAAGGCCGACTGGCGAATCTGTGCCGAATCGGAAATCGCCTTGCGCCCTTCGGTGGTGTTGATGATCAGCTGAACCTGGCCATTCTTGATGGCATCCACAATGTGCGGACGCCCTTCCCGGACCTTGTTCACCCGATCAACGGTAATACCCGCCTCTTTCAGTGCCCTGGCAGTACCGGTGGTCGCAATCACCTTGAAGCCGGCGTCGACCAGGTCCTGTGCCACCTTGGCAGCACCGGGCTTATCGACATCGCGAACGGACATAAAAGCCGTGCCCTTTACAGGCAGACGCTCACCGGAAGCGAGGGCCGCCTTGGCAAAAGCCTCATCGAAACTGTCCCCGATGCCCATCACTTCACCGGTGGACTTCATTTCCGGCCCCAGAATCGGATCCACGGCCGGGAATTTGTTGAACGGGAACACCGACTCCTTGACGGAATAATAGGTCGGAACAATTTCCTGCGTGAACCCCTGCTCCGCCAGGGACTTGCCCGCCATCACCCGGGCCGCAACCTTGGCCAGGGATACACCGATCGCCTTGGACACAAACGGAACCGTACGGGACGCACGGGGATTCACCTCAATAACGTAAATCCGGCCATCCTGCCAGGCCAGCTGAACATTCATCAGGCCAATAACATCCAGCTCGATGGCCATCTTGCGCACGGCTTCGCGCATTTCATCCTGCACATCTTTTGGCAATGTGTAGGGCGGCAGGGAGCAGGCTGAGTCACCGGAGTGCACGCCGGCCTGTTCAATATGCTGCATGATACCGCCGATCACCACATCCTTGCCGTCGCTGATGGCGTCGATATCCACCTCGATGGCGGCATTCAGGAAGTGGTCCAGCAATACCGGGCTGTCATTGGAAACCAGCACCGCGTTGCGCATGTAGCGAACCAGCTCTTCCTCATCGTAGACGATCTCCATGGCCCTGCCACCGAGGACATAGGACGGTCGAACCACCAGCGGATAACCAATCTCCCGGGCTGCCAGTATGCCTTCCTCGTGACTGCGCACAGTGGCGTTCTCCGGCTGGATCAGGCCCAGGCGGCCGATCATCTGCTGGAAACGCTCCCGGTCTTCGGCACGGTCGATGGCGTCCGGGCTTGTGCCAATGATGGGCACGCCCGCCGCCTCCAGGCCACGGGCCAGTTTGAGCGGGGTCTGGCCTCCGTACTGGACAATCACGCCTTTGGGCTTTTCAACGTTGATGATTTCCAGCACGTCTTCCAGAGTAATCGGCTCGAAGTAAAGACGATCGGACGTGTCGTAGTCGGTGGAAACCGTTTCCGGGTTGCAGTTGATCATGATGGTTTCATAGCCATCCTCGCGCATGGCGAGGGCGGCGTGAACGCAGCAGTAATCAAACTCGATGCCCTGGCCGATGCGGTTGGGACCCCCGCCGATAACGACGATTTTCTCCCGGTCAGACGCATCCGCCTCGCACTCTTCCTCATAGGAGGAGTACATGTAAGCTGTGGAGGAGGCAAATTCCGCCGCACAGGTGTCTACCCGTTTGTAAACCGGACGGATATCCATATCGTGGCGGAGCTTGCGCATACTGACTTCGGAAATGCCCAACAGTTTCGCCAGTCGCGCATCGGAAAAGCCCTTGCGCTTGAGACGGAACAGGGTATCGCGGTCAATATCCGCCTTGCCGGCAGACTTCAGCGCATTCTCTTCCCTGATCAGGTCCTCGATCTGTACCAGGTACCAGGGATCCACGTGGGTATTGCGGAACACATCATCAACCGTCATGCCGGCACGGAAGGCATCACCGATGTACCACAGGCGCTCGGCACCGGGCACGTTCAGTTCCTGGGTGAGGGTTTCCCGACCGTCGGTGGTATCCAGGTCCACCTTCTCTTCGAAGCCGTCAGAACCCACTTCCAGACCACGCATGGCTTTCTGCAGGGATTCCTGGAAGGTACGCCCGATGGCCATGACCTCGCCCACGGACTTCATCTGGGTGGTCAGACGGGCATCGGCCTGGGGGAATTTCTCGAAGGTGAAACGCGGGATCTTGGTCACCACGTAATCGATGCTGGGCTCGAACGAGGCCGGTGTGACACCACCGGTAATTTCGTTACGCAGCTCATCAAGGGTATAGCCGACCGCCAGTTTGGCTGCCACTTTGGCAATCGGAAAACCGGTCGCCTTGGAGGCCAGGGCCGAGGAACGGGAAACCCGAGGGTTCATCTCGATGACCACCACCCGGCCGGTATCCGGATTGACACCGAACTGCACGTTGGAGCCACCGGTTTCCACACCGATTTCACGCAGCACCGCCAGCGAGGCGTTGCGCATGATCTGGTATTCCTTGTCGGTGAGGGTCTGGGCCGGGGCCACGGTAATGGAGTCACCGGTGTGAACACCCATGGCGTCAAAGTTCTCGATGGCACAGACGATGATGCAGTTGTCGTTCTTGTCGCGGACAACTTCCATCTCGTACTCTTTCCAGCCGATCAGGGATTCATCGATCAACAACTCATTGGTTGGTGACAGGTCCAGGCCACGGGTACAGATTTCTTCGAATTCGTCGCGGTTGTAGGCAATACCGCCGCCGGAGCCACCCATGGTGAAGGATGGACGGATGATACAGGGAAAACCGATGTCATCAGCCACTTCCCAGGCCTCAGCCATGGAGTGGGCGATGGTGGCACGCGGGCACTCCAGACCAATCTTTTTCATGGCCTTGTCGAAACGGTCGCGGTCCTCGGCCTTGTCGATGGTGTCAGCATTGGCACCGATCATTTCCACGCCGTGTTTTTCGAGGATGCCGTGCTTTTCCAGGTCCAGCGCACAGTTCAGCGCCGTCTGCCCGCCCATGGTGGGCAGCAGGGCATCCGGCTGCTCTTTCTCGATGATCTTTTCGACGGTTTTCCAGGTGATGGGCTCGATGTAGGTGGCATCCGCCATCACCGGGTCCGTCATGATGGTGGCCGGGTTGGAGTTGACCAGGATAACCCGGTACCCCTCTTCCCGCAGTGCCTTGCAGGCCTGGGCTCCGGAGTAGTCAAACTCGCACGCCTGCCCGATCACGATGGGGCCGGCGCCCAGGATCAGAATGCTTTGAATGTCGGTACGCTTCGGCATCAACGTGCCTCCATCAGGCGGATAAATTCATCAAACAGTGGTGCCACATCGTGGGGACCGGGACTGGCTTCCGGGTGACCCTGAAAACTGAACGCGGGCTTGTCGGTACGGCGAATGCCCTGCAGGGAGTCATCGAACAGGGATTTATGGGTAGCCTCCAGGTTGTCCGGCAGGCTGGCCTCGTCCACCGCAAAGCCATGGTTCTGGCTGGTAATCATCACGGTACCGTCTTTGAGATTCTGGACCGGGTGGTTGGCACCGTGGTGGCCGTGGCCCATTTTCACGGATTTTGCACCGCTGGCCAGGGCCAGCAGCTGGTGGCCGAGGCAGATGCCGAATACCGGGATCTCGGTTTCCAGCACTTCGCGAATCGCGTTGATGGCGTAGTCGCAGGGCTCGGGATCACCAGGGCCATTGGACAGGAAGATGCCGTCCGGATTCATTGCCAGAACCTCGGAGGCAGGGGTCTGTGCCGGTACCACGGTAATGTCGCAGCCACGGGAAGCCAGCATACGCAGGATGTTGAGTTTCACGCCATAATCCCAGGCCACCACCTTGAATTTCGATTCCGTGCGCTCACCGTAACCGCTCTCGATGTTCCACTCGCTCTGGCTCCAGGTCCAGGTTTTCCCGGCGGTGACTTCTTTTGCCAGGTCCATACCCTTGAGCCCGGGGAAAGCGTTGGCCAGTTCCAGGGCGCGCTCGGCGGTGGCATCCGCACCGGCAACCACGGCGCCATTCTGGGAGCCCTTGTCCCGCAGGATCCGGGTCAGGCGGCGGGTGTCGATGTCGGCAATGCCGACGATGTTGTTGGCCTGCAGGTAGTCCTGCAGCGACCCGGTGCTGCGCCAGTTGCTTACCAGCAGGGGCAGGTCACGGATGATCAGGCCGGCGGCCTGGACGCGATCGGATTCGATGTCTTCTTCGTTCACACCGGTGTTGCCGATGTGGGGGTATGTCAGGGTGACAATCTGGCGGGAGTAGGACGGGTCGGTCAGGATTTCCTGGTAACCGGTCATGGCGGTGTTGAACACCACTTCCCCACTGGTTTCCCCTTCAGCGCCAATGGCGGTGCCGTAAAACAGGCTTCCGTCTGCGAGTGCAAGGATGGCTGGTGTACTCAAGGCTTGTATCCTCATCGAGTGGCGTACAGGTTCGTCACGAACGGGAACGCAAGCGCAAATTCAGGTTGCAAAAAAGCGAGACTGAGTGAAAACCCGGTCCCGCTTCTTGAAAACTTTTCGATGATACGCTTGGTGCAGTTAAACCGCGTCATTGTAAGAAATATGGGGCTTTGTGTCCACGCTCATTTGGCAATGACGCAGGCTCCGGCCGGCGCCCGGGGATTGCCATCCGGGAGACGCTACAAGCACATCCATGTGCGCTTGACGTAAGCCATCCCTGGCTTACGACACTCCCGGATGGCAATCCCCGGCCACCAACCTCAGAGTTGGCCTGAAACCGCCGCATCCACCGTAGGTCGGATTAGAGGCCCCAGCCTCGTAATCCGACAACCCAGGTCAAAACCCCTTACTTCAACCCCAAAACATCCTGCATGTCATACAACCCGGCCGGCTTGCCATCCAACCACAGCGCCGCCCGCATGGCCCCCTTGGCAAACGTCATCCGACTGCTCGCCTTGTGGGTGATCTCGATGCGCTCACCCTCGGTGGCAAACATCACGGTGTGGTCGCCCACCACGTCCCCGGCACGAATGGTTTCAAAACCGATTTCCTTGCGGGTACGCTCGCCGGTGAAGCCTTCGCGGCCGTAGACGGCGCATTCTTTGAGGTCGCGGCCGAGGGCATCGGCGACGACTTCGCCCATGCGTAATGCGGTGCCGGAGGGGGCGTCTTTTTTGTGGCGGTGATGGGCTTCGATGATTTCCACATCGTAGTCGTCGCCCAACGCTGCCGCGGCGGTGCGCAACAGGTTGAGGGCGACGTTGACGCCGACACTCATGTTGGGAGCGAAGACCACCGGGGTCTTTTCGGCTGCCAGGGCCAACTGCTCTTTTTCAGCGTCGGTCAGGCCGGTGGTGCCGATAACGATCATCTTGCCGTTTGCCTTGCAGAATTCAGCGTTCTCCAGGGTCAGGTCCGGGAAGGTGAAGTCCACCAGCACATCGAACTGGTCTTTCACCTCGGCCAGGCTGCCTGCCATTTTGACGCCGGTTTTGCCGATGCCGGTCATTTCGCCGGCGTCGGCGCCAATGAGACTGCTGCCCGGCTCGACGACTGCTGCGCCGAGCGTCAGCCCTTCGGTACCGTCGACGGCTTCGATCAGCACTTTGCCCATGCGCCCTGCCGCGCCGATGATCGCTACCCTTATGTCGCCCATATCACCTGTCCTCAGAATTTCATTTCGTCGAAAAAGTTTTTCACGCCCTCAAACCAGGACGTTTTCCTGGGACCATGCTTGTTACCATCGCCGCGATTCAGGGTGTCCTGGAATTCTTCCAGCAGCTCTTTCTGACGCTTGGTGAGGTTGACTGGTGTCTCCACCACCACACGACACAGCAGGTCACCGGACGGGCCTCCACGAACAGGGCTGACACCCTTGTTACGCAGGCGGAACAGCTTGCCGGTCTGGGTTTCCGGCGGAATCTTGAGTTTCACGCGGCCATCAAGTGTTGGCACTTCCAGCTCCCCTCCGAGGGCGGCGTCAACGATGCTGATGGGGACTTCGCAATAGAGGTTCCGGCCGTCGCGGGTGAATATGGAGTGTTCGCGCACGGCGATCTGCACATACAGATCCCCTGGCGGGGCCCCATCAACGCCCATTTCGCCCTCGCCAGAGAGGCGAATGCGGTCGCCGGTGTCCACACCAGGGGGCACCTTGACCGAGAGGGTTTTCTCTTCCTGGACACGGCCTGCGCCATGACAGGTTTTACAGGGGTTCTTGATAACCTTGCCGGAACCGCGGCAGGTGGGACATGCCTGCTGCACTGTGAAGAAACCCTGCTGCATGCGAACCTGCCCCATGCCGTTACAGGTACCACAGGCTTCCGGCCGGGAGCCTTTTTCGGCGCCACTGCCATCGCAGGTCCCACACTCGGTGTGGCCGGGAATCCGGATCTGTACGGTTTTCCCTTTTACGGCTTCCTCAAGATCCAGCTCCAGAGTGTAGCGCAGGTCCGCACCGCGGGTGTTTCGGCCACGGCCGCCGCCACCAAAGATATCACCGAACACATCTCCAAAGATGTCGGAGAAGCTGGCGCCACCACCGCCAAAGCCACCACCGGCCTGACCATCAACGCCTGCGTGGCCGAACTGGTCGTAGGCCGCACGCTTGGAGGAATCCGACAGTATCTCGTAAGCTTCGCTGGCTTCCTTGAACTTGTGATCGGCGTCCTCGTCATCCGGGTTCCGGTCAGGATGATACTTCATTGCAAGCTTTCGGTAGGCTCGCTTGATCTCTTTTTCATCCGCTTCCCGGGACAACCCGAGAATCTCGTAATAATCGCGCTTGGCCATGCTCTAAAACCCTGTTTTTAAAACGAGGAAAACGCGGGAGAGCTCCCGCGTTTTCCAACTGCCTGATGAACTTCAGTTTTATCGCTTGTCGTCGTCTTTGACTTCTTCAAACTCGGCATCGACGGCGTCATCGCTGGAACCGGACCGGGCACTCTCTTCGCCCCCGGCCTTCTGCGCCTGCTCCGCCTGGTCCGCGTACATCTTCTGGGCCAGTTCGGAAGATGCCTCTGTCAGTTTCTGAGTCTTGGCCTCGATATCGTCCTTGTCAGAACCGGTCAGTGCTTCTTCCAGTTCTTTGATGGAAGCCTCGATAGACTCCTTCTCGCTCTCGGTTACCTTGTCACCGGCATCGGCCAGGGTCTTGCGAACGGTGTGAACCATCGCGTCGCCCTGGTTACGGGCCTGGACCAGTTCCTCGAACTTGCGGTCTTCTTCGGCATTGGCCTCGGCATCGCGGACCATCTTCTCGATTTCGTCATCGTTCAGGCCGGAAGAGGCCTTGATCACAATGGACTGCTCCTTGCCGGTCGCCTTGTCTTTGGCGGACACGTTCAGGATACCGTTGGCATCGATATCGAAGGTAACCTCGATCTGCGGCGTGCCACGGGGCGCCGGCGGAATGTCCGCCAGGTCAAAGCGACCCAGTGACTTGTTCTGTGCCGCCTGCTTGCGCTCACCCTGAACCACATGAATGGTCACGGCCGTCTGGTTGTCATCCGCAGTAGAGAAGGTCTGCGACTTCTTGGTCGGGATCGTGGTGTTCTTGTCGATCAGCGGCGTAGCCACACCACCCATGGTTTCGATACCCAGGGTCAGCGGGGTTACGTCGAGGAGCAGAACATCCTTCACGTCACCGGAGAGCACGGCCGCCTGGATGGCAGCACCCATGGCCACGGCTTCGTCCGGGTTCACGTCCTTGCGCGCTTCCTTGCCGAAGAAGTTCTTCACCTTCTCCTGCACCAGCGGCATGCGGGTCTGGCCACCGACCAGGATAACCTCGTCGATTTCACCGATCTTGGCGCCGGAATCTTCCAGCGCGGTGCGGCACGGTGCCAGACTGCGCTCGATCAGATCTTCCACCAGAGACTCAAGCTTGGCACGGGTAACCTTCACGTTCATGTGCTTGGGACCGCTGGCGTCCGCCGTTACATACGGCAGGTTAACGTCAGTCTGCTGGCTGCTGGACAGCTCGATCTTTGCTTTCTCGGCCGCTTCCTTCAGGCGCTGCATGGCCAGGGAGTCACCGCGCAGATCAATGCCGCTGTCTTTCTTGAACTGATCAGCAAGATACTCGATCAGTTTCATGTCGAAGTCTTCACCACCCAGGAAGGTGTCACCATTGGTGGCCAGTACTTCAAACTGATGCTCGCCATCAACGTCGGCGATCTCGATGATGGAAATATCGAAGGTACCACCACCGAGGTCGTAGACGGCTACGGTGCGGTCACCGCTCTTCTTGTCCAGGCCATAGGCCAGGGCTGCCGCGGTCGGCTCGTTGATGATGCGCTTCACGTCCAGACCGGCGATCTTGCCGGCGTCCTTGGTGGCCTGGCGCTGGCTGTCGTTGAAGTAGGCCGGCACAGTGATAACCGCTTCGGTCACTTTCTCGCCCAGGTAGTCCTCGGCAGTCTTCTTCATCTTCTTGATGACTTCCGCAGATACCTGCGGCGGCGCCATCTTCTCACCCTTCACTTCCACCCAGGCGTCGCCATTGTCTGCCTTGGTGATTTTGTAGGGCACCATCTTGATGTCTTTCTGGACCACGTCGTCTTCAAAACGGCGACCGATCAGACGCTTGATGGCATACAGGGTGTTGTTCGGGTTCGTCACCGCCTGGCGCTTGGCAGACTGACCTACCAGCGTTTCACCGTCTTCGGTATACGCGATGATGGACGGGGTGGTGCGATCACCCTCGGCGTTCTCGATAACCTTGACCTTGTCGCCATCCATGATGGCTACACAGGAGTTTGTGGTTCCCAGGTCGATACCAATGATCTTACTCATGTATTTGCTCCAATTCGGTTGTTCAATTCAGTTCCGGCTAGTTCAAAAGCTGTTCCGGTATACCCGGTGCGCTGCCTGTTTACTGGCTATATTGGCGCGTTAATCTGCTTTTCAAGCCTGTTCGTCGATTTTTGGTGCATCCTCGGCCTTGGCAACCACCACCATCGCGGGGCGGACCAGCCGCTCATTCAGCATGTAGCCCTTCTGGACCACGGCCACTACGCTGTTGGGTTCTGCGTCGGGCGCCGGCACCATGGACATCGCCTCATGCCGCTGGGGGTCGAACGGCTCACCGACGGGGTTAAGCTGCTCGACATTGAACTTCCTGAGGCTATTCATGAACAGATTCAGGGTCATTTCGACCCCTTCACGAATAGAAGCCACCAGCTCACCGGCGTCTTCATGGCCTTCGGTGCTTTCCACAGCCTTCTCGAGGCTGTCTGCCACTGGCAGAAGCTCTTTTACAAACTTTTCCAGTGCGAACTTGTGAGCCTTTTCCACATCAATTTCAGCGCGTCGACGCACATTCTGCATCTCCGCCTGGGAGCGCAGCATCTGCTCCTGGAATTCCTGCGCCTGCGCTTTTAATGCCTCGATCTCACCTTCGGGAGAGCTGTCGGACGCATCGTCTGCGGCACCTTTCTCCTGCCCGGCCGCCCCGGCGGACTCCTTCAGCTCTTCCTCAACCTGTTCGTTACGCTTCTCGTCAGCGCTCATGGCAACTCCTGCTTGGTCGTCGACGGCCATAACAACGGCCGGTTAACAATTGCTCCCGGCCATAGCAGGCCGAAAAAACGTGTTTGCGAACGGATATGGGGCCCGTAACGAATGTTTCAACCGTCAGGGGCATCATTCATTCAGAAAATCCTCGGCGATATTTGCAAACAGCAAAAACCCTGTATATATTCACAGTCACTGTATGTAAACACAGTATTCAGGAATCGAGCGGAGGATATCTGCATGCTCACACAGCTCACCGTCTCCAATTACGCCATTGCCGAAAGGGTTGAACTTCAGTTTGGAAAGGGCATGACGGCCCTGACCGGTGAAACCGGTGCCGGCAAATCCATCGTACTGGACGCTCTCGGCCTTGCCATGGGTGGCCGCGCTGACGCCGGCGCCGTGAGGCATGGGGCCAAGCGTGCAGATATCACCGCCACCTTTGATGTTTCCGCCATCCCGGAAGCTACCCAGTGGCTGGAAGCGCACGAACTGGACGATGACAGCGAGTGCATCCTGCGCCGGGTAATCAGCAAGGACGGCCGTTCACGGGCCTTCATCAACGGGCAGCCCTGCCCCCTCGCACACCTGAAGGATCTGGGCAGCACCCTGATGGACATCCACAGCCAGCACCAGCACCAGTCACTGCTGCGCAAGGAAACCCACCGCAAACTGCTGGATGAATTTGCCGGCGCGGAATCCCTGGCAGAACAGACCAGGGAAGCATGGAAAACCTGGCACAGGACTCACCAACGGTTGACCGAACGCCGTCAGAACGCCGATGAAGCAGAGGCCCGACTGCAACTGCTGAGATACCAGGTAGAAGAACTGGACCGCCTGGCCCTGGAAGAAGGCGAGCAGGATCAGTTGGAGAAGGAACAGGAACAGCTCAGCCACGCCGACGCAGTGCTGCATGGCAGCCACCAGGCCACCCTGCTGTGCACCGAAGACGACAACAGCGCGGCAGACCTTGTGAGACAGGCACTGCAACAACTGGAACAACTGCCAGTGGAAGTACCGGCACTGGCGGAAACCATCCAGATGCTGAACGAGGCGCAAATCCAGATCACTGAAGCCGGCGATAACCTGCGGCACTTTGTGGAGGATTACGACGCAGACCCGGCGAGGCTGGCTGAAGTGGAAGAGCGCCTGAGTGCCATTTACCAGATGGCGCGCAAGCACCGCATCACTCCGGAAAAACTGCCGGAATTCCATCGGGCGCTGAGTGCCGAACTGGCCTCCCTGGATGACGGCGAAGGCAGCGTTGAAAAACTGGAAGCCGAACTGGAAGAACACCGCAAACGATTTAACGAGCTGGCCACACAATTATCAGATGCGCGCCAGCAGGCTGCGGCCAACCTTGACCAGCGCATCGCGGAAGAGCTGGCTCAACTGAGTATGCCGGCGGTCCAGTTTGTGACCCACCTCAATCGGAACAAGGGTGACGAACCGGCGCCCCACGGCCTGGAAGATATCGAGTTTCTGGTCAGCGCCAACCCCGGTCAGCCAGCCCGCCCCCTGGCCAAGGTAGCCTCCGGCGGCGAACTGTCGCGCATCAGCCTGGCTATTCAGGTGGTGGTAGCCCAGACCTCAACCACGCCAACCCTGGTCTTTGATGAGGTGGATGTTGGCATTGGCGGCGGAACCGCTGAAGTAGTGGGTCGCCTGCTGCGAAGCCTGGGAGAGAACGGGCAGGTCCTGTGCGTGACACACCTGGCCCAGGTGGCCGCCCAGTGCCATCAACACCTGTTCGTCAGCAAGTTCACCGAAGCAGACGCTACCTATTCCAGAATCGAGCCGCTGGACGACGATGGCAGGGTAACTGAAGTGGCCCGTATGCTGGGCGGAGTGGATATGACGGAACACACCATTGCCCACGCCCATGAAATGTTCACCAAGGGCCAGGCAACTCACCACTGAAGAATGGCTAGTGGTAAACGTATTCCCCTCTCGATCCTGAGAGTTGTTGGGGCGGGCTTAACACCCGCCCCTTTTTTCTTTTCCGGTTTTCGGCCGGAGCCGGCGTCGAGGATTCAGGACTTGATGGGTTTGACGTAGAGAATCAGGCTGTGATCCACAATCTCATAGCCCCGCTCCGCGGCAATTTTCTTCTGCCGCTCTTCGATAATATCGTCAACGAACTCAATCACCTCACCGGTCTGCGTACAGACCATGTGGTCATGATGGTCGTCGCCGGCCATCTCGAACACCGCGTGCCCGCCCTCGAAGTTGTGGCGCAGAACCAGCCCCGCAGCTTCGAACTGGGTCAGCACCCGGTAAACGGTTGCCAGGCCCACGTCATCACCCTGCTCAAGAAGCTTTTTGTAGACATCCTCGGCACTGAGGTGGTGTTCCTCCGAGTTTTCCAGGATATTGAAGATCTTCACTCTCGGAAGAGTGACTTTGAGACCAACTTTCCGCAGTTCGGTGTTTTCGGATGACATGTTACGATTCACTCTTTGGTGTGCCTCACGGCTTCCGGTATGATGGAGCCGCATGTTAACGGTCAGACCGTGTCACACCTGCCCCTGGCAGGCGATTTCAAGATAGAGGATTTCCCCCGGCGATGCAAAAGATCACAGCTCTCATTCTCACTCTCATCATGACTGGCTGTGCCTTTCCTGGTGTGTACAAGATTAACGTACAACAGGGAAACGTACTCACTGACGAAGAGCTGACCTCACTGTCCGAGGGAATGTCCCGCAGCCAGGTCCATTCCCTGCTGGGAACGCCCCTCATGACCAATCCGGTTGACCCCTCCCGGGAATACTACGTGTATACCTTCCAGCGCAGTGGCGGCGACATTGAGGAACAGCGCGTTATCGTCTACTACGAAAACGAGCAATACTCCCATTACGAAGCACAGCTGCTGGACGAGACGCCGGCCTACTGAGCCGGGCTCAGGTCTTCTTCTTTGCCCGGTTCAGCCGGGCCTGTTTGGGATCAATTTTCAGCGGCCGGTAGATTTCCACCCGGTCGCCCTGCCGCAGCTTGTGGGCAGACGGATTCTTGATCACCTTGCCAAAGATACCCATATCGTCCTTTTCCGGATCAATTTCCGGAAAAACCTCGGTAATACCGGAGCGTCGCACAGCCTCCACAGCGGTAGTACCTTCGTCAACCTGCAAACGGATGATCTCCTGCCTGTCTGGTCGGGCGAACGCCACTTCCACATCTATCAAGACGCACCTCCGCGGTAGAGTTCGTCAGCACGGCGACAGAATGCATCTACCATTGTGTTCGCCGCCTGACTGAACACCGGCCCGAACGTCATTCGCGACAGGGATCCGGAAAACTCGAACTCCAGGGTGAGAATAACCTTGCAGGCGTTGTCATCAAGGGACCTGAAATGCCAGCGCCCACTGAGATTCCTGAACGGCCCGTCCACCAGGTTCATTTCAATGGTATCGGGAAGCAACAGCTGGTTACGAGTGGTCAGGCGATGACGAATACCGCCCTTTGCGATATCCATGGAAGCCACGATCTGGTCGCCGGTCTCTTCGTGTATTTCGGTGTCGGCACACCAGGGAAGAAATTCAGGGTAGCGGGCCACATCGTTGACCAGGTGGAACATACGATCTGCCGGATGCATAACCAGCGCGGTTTTATCGATCTGATGGGGCATTAGAGGCGAACATCCTGCTTATACACACTTGAATAGAAGACACTTCGGCGCCGTACCAGCGAAGCCAGTCTTTCTCAGACGCTATGATAAAGGATCTCGTCCTCCTTGGGACCCTCTTCCTGTCCATTCTCTTCATCCTGGCCCCTGTCACCCTCCGAATCGGAGGGTTGTTCCTCATCCTCCCGGCCGGCTTCACTCCCTTTACTTTCGGCTTCCGGGGTTTCCTCTTCGGAGTCCTGCGGGTGCATCGAGTCGGTGGCAACCGCTTCCGCAGGGCTGCACCAGAGAGCAGCACTGCCGGTATTGCACATGGTCGCCAGAGAGACCGCCGTATACTGAACACCGATATACGCCACCACCAGAGGAAGCACCAATCGCATAACCCAGAACCAGATGCCCCTGAACAGCCCCGGAGCCCTGCCCAGTATGGTGAAAGTCAGATTACGGGTCAGACACCAGCCGGCAAACAACGCAATCAGGATGCTCACCAGAGGAATCAACAGGCCACCGGCTGCCAACTCAAGCCACCGGAAGATGGTGCCACCGGCAAAACGTTCTTCCGACAGGGCATTGAACGACAGCAGAGACCCCAGCCCCACCAGCCAGGCCAGAATCCCCATCAGGAAAACGGACCAGCCCCGGGGCGCCCCTGTCCATTCCCGGAACCACCCGACAACCGGCTCCAGCAGGGACAGCGACGTTGTCCATACAATCATGACAACAACCAGAAAGACTGTTGTAACCAGGAACTGGCTGCCCGGCAGATCCGCCAATGCCACCGGCAGGGACAGGAAAAGCAGGCCGAATCCCCGCTCGCCCTCCATGGAATGGCCTCCGGGCACCAGCGAGTAGATCGCCAGGCCGGCTACAATGGCGATCAGGGTATCCATCAGCACTACCGCCAGCACAGACCGCTTGAGATGGGTGCCTGCAGGCGTGTAGGCACCAAACAGGGTCCATACACCCATGCCCAGCCCAAGAGTAAAGAAGGCGTGAAAAAGGGCGGCCTGAAGGCTTTCAGGGGTTACATCATCGGGATGGAAGCTGAGCATCAGATCAGACGCGCTGCGAAACTCGCCGCTCCACACGGCCAGGCCAAACAGGACCAACAACATAAGCAACATGAATGGCGCCACTACCCGCACGGCGCGTTCAATCCCGTCGACCACCCCCTGCATCGAAACCCAGACCACCAACAACAGGAAAAACCCGTGCCAGGCCATGAATACCCGATAGTCCTCAGGATCCGTGACCAGTGCAGACAGTGTGGCCGCCGTCTCGGCCTCACCAGCCCCCATGAAGCGGCCTATGGCGCCATAGAACACGTAGGCCAGAGCGATGGCACCGAATACAGCAGTGAAGGAAAGAACCACAAGCGCTGCCAGAACACCCAGCCTGCCAGCCCACACCCACAGGCGTGAGCACCGGGCCCGGCGCACATAACCATCCAGCGCCAGCACCAGGCCGTGGCGGGAATGCCGCCCCATGGCGGACTCCGTGATCATCAGGGGCAGGGTTACCAGCAGCAGGCACAGCAGATAGAGCAGAATGAACAGCCCACCACCATGCTTGCCCGCCAGGTAGGGGAACTGCCACACGTTTGCCAGCCCGAACGTTGCTCCGGTTGCGGCCCAGAAGAAGGTCGTTGGCCGGGTCCAGGACCCGATTTGTGTTTCGTATGGAGTAGGCATTCCATTCCCTGACGACATCTGAGGTGACATTGTAGCGGAGGAATTACACCCCATACGACCATCGATACAGCCAATCACGCCGATTTCGTGACCGGTCTGGCACTACTGAGCTACAATGCGCGCTTTTCCGGCATGATTACGCCCGGTAAATTCCTTGTCCGACTCCGGATCATCGATTCATGAGCAAGAAGAAACCCGGCGCACCGAGCGCCACCATTGCCCTGAACAAAAAGGCAAAACACGAGTACCACATCGAGGAACGCTTCGAGGCTGGCCTCGCCCTGCTGGGCTGGGAAGTAAAATCCTTGCGCGCCGGCAAGGCACAGCTGACCGACGCCTATGTTCTGCTGAAAGATGGTGAAGCCTGGCTGCTCGGCTCTCATATCACACCCTTGATCACGGCATCCACCCACGTTATCGCGGACCCGACCCGTACCCGCAAGCTGCTTCTGCACTCCAAGGAAATTGCCAAGATCGTGGGCAAGGTGAATCAGGCCGGCTACACCTGCATTCCCCTTGCGCTGTACTGGAAGAAAAACAAGGTAAAGTGCGAAATCGCCCTGGTGAAAGGCAAAAAGCTTTTCGACAAACGTGCCACGGAAAAAGAACGGGACTGGAACCGCCAGAAACAGCGTATCCTGAGGGAAAACAACGTCTGACAACGGCAACGGATTAATTGCAGAATATCTGACACCGGTCATGGGCAGAGCCGGCCGGTGTGTCGCATACTCACTCTCTTTGTTCAGATTCCCAACGGGCCTATACTCGGGAATCCCGGTGCATGGCAAAGGGAGAGCTTATGTCACCCAAACAGACCCCCATGTCCGCCGTTGACCACGCCTGGCTGCGAATGGACACACCCCAGAACCACATGATGATCTGCGGGGTGTGGATGCTGGAAAGCCCAATTTCCATGACCCGCCTCAGGCGCATAATTGAAGAACGCTTCCTGTGCTTCAATCGCTTCCGCCAGCGGGTTGTGAACAATGGCGACCGGGCCTACTGGCTGGATGATCCTCTTTTCGACCTGGACAACCACCTCCACCAGATCGCCCTGCCCGGCAAGGCAGACAAAGCCGAACTCCAGAAACTGGTCAGTGACATGAACAGTACCGCCCTGGATTTCCAGCAACCGCTCTGGCAGATGCATTACATCGACAACTACGAAGGCGGTGGCGCCCTGTTGATTCGCATCCACCACTGTATTGCCGACGGCATCTCACTGGTGCGGGTCATGCTGTCACTGACGGACAAAACACCGGAGCCCAGGCTACGCAAAGTGGCATCGAAACGCCGATCAAAACCGCACCGGAAATCCTCATTCCGACAATTATTCCACCGCGCAGTGGACAACATCCAGACCGCCACAAACCAGGGCAAACTGTTCATACAGTCCGTCCGGGAGGAGCCCGACTACCCTCTTAAACTGGCATCCACAGCCGGCGCTGTGGCCCTGGACCTAATCAAACTCGGCCTGGCCCCCGTTGAACCGAAAACCGGTCTGAAGGAACCGCTGTCCGGGCGTAAACAGGTGGCCTGGGCAGACCCGCTGGACCTGGCCGAGGTAAAGGCCTGCGCCAGGGCCCTTGGCGGCACAATCAACGATGCACTGCTGTGCACCGTTACCGGGGCTCTACAACGGCATTTTGCCGAGCATCAGGAACCTGTCCCTGAATGCGGAATCCGCGTTGCCGTTCCGTTCAACCTGCGGCCACTGGATCAACCCATAGAAACCCTGGGCAACAAGTTCGGGCTGGTACTGGTGACCCTGCCGCTGGAAGTTATGGACCCGCTCATGTGCTTCCGACAGGTACAGGAAAACATGAACCGGCTGAAGCGGTCCTACCAGGCCCAGGTCACCTACAGCCTTCTTGATTTGTTCGGCCGCGGCCCCGATGTTATTGAACGGCGTGCCCTGAGCCTGCTCAGCAACAAAGCCTCGGCGGTACTGACCAACGTGCCGGGGCCGAAAGAAGCCCTGTACCTGGCGGGCAGCAAACTGACCCAGCCCATGTTCTGGGTGCCCCAGAGCGGCAACATCGGCATCGGCATGAGCATTCTCAGTTACGCCGGTACCGTGCAGTTCGGCATTACTGTCGACAAGGCCATCCACGCCGACCCGGATGCGGTGATGGACTATTTCCGGCAAAGCTTCGAGGCCCTCAGCCACGCCGCACTGGCAGGCAGAAAAGGCGCTTCCGGAAACACAACAGAGCAAGTGGCATAGGTACAACTACAGGCCGAAACCACAAAACAACAACAAACAAAGGTTGAAGTCCGGCAAACCGGACACATATACTGATCATAAGGGGACGACATGGCTTCGACGCTGGTGGCGAACCCTTGGGTGCATGTCGAGATGGCAGCCAAGTTAATCCAAAGCTGCAACGCAATAGTCGCAAACGACGAAAACTACGCACTAGCAGCGTAAGCTGCTAGTCGTCCTGACCGGGTCGCCCGTAGCCCGGAAGCAACATCTCAGGACGTCATCGCTTACGGGATGCTCCTTTAACCAGAGCTCACTGGTTAGAGGCTAAGATTCAAAGAGCTCGGTTCTTGCACCCTGACTCTCGGGTCGCTTGAACTTAAATCAATAGAGAGACGCTAAACATGTAGACCTCAAGGCTGAGTACTGGCGGACGCGGGTTCAATTCCCGCCGTCTCCACCAAACAACCAAAAGAAAGCCCCTGATTTCAGGGGCTTTTTTTGCTTCAAAGTTAGTCATTGCGCTTATGTGTCAACCAAATGTCAACGGAGACCGAATTAGAGTCACATCGAACCGCCAACAATCATAGAAAACCTAATAGCGTAAAGCTATAGGCTAATTCATAAATAAAGCTAATTGCAATGGGGGGAAAGAGACAAACGGCTTATGCGCTGTCATGATATACATACCTGAAATGCTTCAGGTATAGAGGAAGGGGAAGGAGTGTAGGTGAGGCTACACCCCTAAATCTCGTTTCCATAGGCTAGGAGCTGAGACAAAAAACACCTCGCAAGGTGTATTAGTGATGAATAATGGACACATTCAGCACATGCGTCAAGTTTTTTTGTTGACCGCTCCCTCTTTATAAACAGGAGAGTATTATGCTCCGAGATCTATTCATCGGGCTAATACTGCTGCTAGTCGAATGGCTGATCATGGACGACCAATCCGTGGTTCCATTCGCAGCTGGATTCTTCTAGTCAGCAAAGAGCGACATGGACGTCGCCATTCTCATTGTTCAGCTGGAATCTTCGGAGAAAACTTTACGGCATCCTCTAAATGCTTTGGAGAAAGATGGGAATAACAAACCCACCTCATAAAAACTTTATCGTTTTAGTTCTCAATCACGATTCCCTGTACTTGGACTGACCTTAGCTAAAGTTGTAGCCATCCGAGAAGGCAAAGTTCTCGATGCTTCAACATATGGCTACAACCAATTTATCACTGATTTCAAACTGCCAATCGCAATCATGGGCTTGGCAATACCACTGGGAGCTGAACCTGACCCCGTATTAGGTCCACCCAGTGTGGGAAAAATCCGGCTCCAATTGCTTCTGTTCTCTTCGTGAAATCGCATGTTTTCTGGCGTAGGGTCACTGTGCCAACAGAATCCATAATGGGCATCCCTGCCACACTTGGCTCAAAGTAACCCAAGTTCATCCACAAGCAACATTGCCATTGGACTCATCAGGATCATCATCACCAAGTTCACGGAATTCTGTAGCTCTCTCCCGCAGAATTCGCTTTTTCTCTGCATCAGCAAATCGCTTTAACACCTGGCGAATCAGGGGCTGGTATCCAATGCCATTGATCTCCGCGATCATCTTGAAGTCTTCAATCAGCGATTTCTGGAGCCGGATAGAGATAGGCTGGAGTCCAGCCGCCTCGTTCAAGGCTGACTCGTCCACGTTCTTAGATACACGGACATACTCTTCATCCCGGCCCAGGCTTCCGTCTTCCCAGGCTTCCGGGGTATTTTCAATCTTCTTCTTGCTCATGCTCTTCCTCCCGTCGCGTTCATTCTTCTGTTTTCTGTCACTGCGACTGTTGCGATGGGTTACCCGAATTTCTGGTAGATTCTCTCTTCGGTCTCGTTCGGCTCGTAAGCTGTCTTAACTATGATGTCACTCCCCATAAGCATAAACGCCACCTTGAGGCGCCGCCCGTAGTCTGTCTCAGAAATAAACCACTGGGTTGGTGGATCAGTTTTGTGCTCTTCCCTGCTGTCCTCTAACAGATTACCTTCCCGGTTCGCGAAACATTGCTGGACCTCCTCAAGACTGACACCGTGTTTCTGTGCCAGCTTCTGCTTCACTGCAGACGAGCATTTCAGCGCCATTGTATCCCTCACTGATTCTGTATATACAAAGTATATACATAAGATCCACCAAAACCAACCAGGCCAGGCGTCGACAAGATGTCCAACTGATAGGGGTCAGTTCAGTTCCCGCGGCTTTTCATGGTTGGCTATCACACCCCATCCGCCGCAATTTCTTCACCCTGCCCTGTTTTCTCAAGACTTTCTGGTGACTTGATGGGCTCTACCAGCAATGGCTGCCGGATACGGGATTTAAGAAGATGCTGCAGCGGGTCGGTATTGGTCAGGTACGGGTCCAACCACATGTCAAAATCCTCCGGCCTGAGCATGAGCGGCATGCTTTTGGGATGGATATGGCTGAACCTGGCATGTGGTGGCAGGGTAATGATGGTAAATGACGGGACAACATCGCCCTGGAAGTCCCAGAGTTCATAGAGGCCGCCAAAGGCGATGGCGCTGTTGACCGGATGGATGTTGTAGCACTGCTTGTGCCCTTTCTCGCCGGTCCATTCATGGAAACCGCTGGCCGGGATGATGGCGCGCTGGGAGTGGAACCGTTTTTTCCAGAGCGGGCTGGTTTCCAGACTTCCGGACCGGGCGTTGAAGGTGCTGTATTTTGGTGAGGGGCGGTAGCCACCGCCGTCCGGCCTGGGCTCTATGAGCAGTGACCAGATGGCCTCCTGCAGGGTCCGCCCCCGGGTGGTTTCGTAAACGATATCGGCTTTTGCTCCCGGGGCGATATTGACTCGGGGTTCAATTCGCAGAGGGATGCCGAGTTCTTCCAGCAGCCCCTGTACCAGGGGATCATCGCTTACGTTAAATCGGCCGCACATGAAACCACCCCTTGTTCCTGGCTGGCGCTATTTCTCCGCAAGCCTGGTCAGTCTTTGGGTGAACGAACAGCCGGGCTGGCCAGCCACTCGTGTCCTTTCAGCATACCATGCCAGTACAGCGCTGGCAGTTGCTTCGCCTTGAGCCACCAGGCTGCCCGGGTGGCCTTGGTGCCGTCGTTGATCCACCTGGGGAAACTCGGCTGCAGAACACCGCCGTAACCGAATTCCGCCAGCACAATCTTACCATTCTCCACCGTCAGGGGGCAGGAGCCGTAGCCCAGGTACGCTGCGCGCAGCGGTTGATTACGCAGGCTGGCAATCAGGTTTTCAGCCACAACCGGCGCCTGCTTGCGAACCGCGGCGGCGGTTTTTGCATTGCCGGTGCCGCTGACATCACCAAGGCCGAAAATGTCGGGATAGGTTTTGTGGCGCAGGGTGTCATCTTCCAGATCGAGCCAGCCGCCTTCGTTAGCCAACGCTGATTCCCGGATGAACCTGGGCGCGCGCTGAGGTGGCACCGCGTGCAGCATATCAAATTCCACCTCCCGCTCCTGGCTGTTGCCATCCCCATCGTTACTGCGGAACACGGCGGTTCTGGCGGGACCGTTAACCGCCACCAGGGTGCTCTGGAAGTTCACATCAATACCGTACTTTTCAATATAGGCTTCCAGCGCGGGCACGTAATCCGGCACCCCGAACAGAACGGCCCCGGCATTGTGGAACTGGACATCCAGATCATTCAGCACACCATGCCTGAGCCAGTAGTCGGAAGACAGGTACATCGCTTTCTGGGGGGCACCGGCACACTTGATCGGCATGGGGGGCTGGGTGAACAGTGCACGGCCCCGCTTGAGATTCTGCACCATATCCCAGGTGTAACTGGCCATGCCTTCGCGATAGTTCGATGTGACACCGTTCGAGCCCAGCGCCGTTTCAAGGCCCTCGATACCGCCCCAGTTAAGCTCCAGCCCCGGCGCCAGAACCAGCGCCTCGTAACCAATGGACGAGCCGTCATCCAGTTCCACCTGATGGATATCCTGATTAACGGCGGTTACTCCCTTCTGATACCAGGACACAAAGCTTGGCATCACTTCTGACATGGCTTTGGAGGTCACTTCCGGCCGGAATACGCCACCGCCGACCATCGTCCAGCCTGGCTGGTAATGGTGCCTGGTAGCCGGTTCGATAATGGCAATATCAAGATTCCGGTCCCGCTTGTGAATGCTGGCTGCGACCGAAATGCCGGCGGCGCCACCGCCGACGATCAATACCGTATGGGTTTTGAGCTCGCCTCTGGGTGTTGTTGTGTTGCTGATCATGCATCGAACCTCTTGTCTTTGTGTGGTGCTTGTGACGCTTGAGATAAGTCAAAGCGTACCAAACAAACGGTTCTATCGTTAGATTATTTATTTATATATTAGCTCGGGTCACTACTTCGCAGTCATAAAATTAGGGCTACACAATCAAATTATCATTTTTGATAGCTTTTGCTCATGACCATCATTTTCCCGGTCAATTGGAAGCATAAAACCAATAGCTATATCCTAATAACCATAGAGCAAAACCCAAGCGCTTTCAGACGAGGAGGACGCGCTCATGAACATTTTCCAGAATTCCCCCGCAACCAGATCAGGCACTCCTGATGTGGCGGGTTTTTTCGATCCCCGCACCTTCAGCGTTCAGTACGTGGTCAGCGACCCCGATACAAAGCAGTGCGTCATTATCGATCCGGTTCTGGACTACGACGAGAAATCCGGTGCCACAGCAACCCACCACGCGGACGAGCTGCTGGCGTACGTTCGCAGGCAGGGCTTTTCAGTGCAGTGGGTACTGGACACACACCCCCACGCCGACCACTTCTCGGCGGCACAGTATCTGAAGGAACAGACCGGGGCTCCAACGGCCATAGGCGGCTATGTGACCGGTGTGCAGGAGCTCTGGAAAGGTATCTATAACTGGCCGGACTTTCCCGCCGATGGCTCCCAGTGGGATCACCTGTTCCGTGCCGGCGACGAGTTCCGGGTGGGTGAACTGAAGGGCCGGGTGATGTTTTCCCCGGGCCACACCCTGGCCTCCGTCACCTATGTGATCGGTGATGCGGCATTCGTGCACGACACTATTTTCCAGCCGGATTTCGGCACCGCCCGTGCCGATTTCCCGGGTGGTGATGCCCATCAGCTTTGGGAGTCCATTCAGGGCATTCTGGCGCTGCCTGACGATACCCGCCTGTTCACCGGCCACGATTACATGCCCGGTGGCCGCGAGCCCCAGTGGGAGAGCACCGTGCGGGAACAGAAACAGGCCAACAAGCACCTGGCCGGCACCACGGAAGAACAGTATGTGCACCTGCGCAATGAGCGCGACAGCGAATTGCCCATGCCGAAGCTGATTCTCCATGCGCTCCAGGTAAATACCCGTGGTGGACGGCTGCCGGAGCCGGAGGCCAACGGCAAGCGTTATCTGAAGATTCCACTGGATGCCCTGGAGGGCGCTGCCTGGGAGTAACACCCTTGCAGCAAACGCAGACAACCCCTTTGCCGGGCTTCATTGCCCGGCTTTTTTTTGGACCGGATCCGGATAACGGGCGCGAAAGTGACTTTGTCACTGAAGAGGACCCTGAGGCCACGTAATCTGGGCATGAAATCTATCGATCAACCAAAGAAGGAGTCTTTCCCATGATCAAATCTTTCAAAGCTATGGCAGCCGCTGCTCTGATTGCGCTTGCACCGTTCAGCGTTCATGCTGATAACCATGAAGAGGCTATTGAAGAAGTACTGGTCATCCTCTCCAGCGATTCCCTGCAGACCCAGGGGATGGCCATGGTGCTGTCCAATACCATGGCTGAGCAAGGAACCAAGGTAAATGTGCTGTTGTGTGACGAGGCGGGGGATATGGCGCTGAAATCCTATGAAGCGCCAGCGCTGAAACCGAAAGATGTTACGCCTGGCCAGATGCTTCGCGGATTGCTCAAGAACGGCGGTGAAGCAAAAGTCTGTGCCTTGTACCTGCCCAACAGCGACAACAGCAAGGAAGACCTGATTGACGGCGTCGGTGTTGCAATGCCCCCGGAGATGAGTGAACAGATGCTGAACCCGAAGATGCGAACATTCACATTCTGATCCTGCTTGTTCGGGATGCCCGGGCGCTTCGCCCGGGCATTTTTCGTTTATTCAGTTACCAGAGGTGGATAGATGACAGAGGTACGGCCCTCCCGATTACAGAATTTTCCGATCTCCTGGTTTGCAGTAATCATGGGGATGAGCGGATTCAGCATTGCCTGGCACCGGGCGGAATCTTTACTGGAGCTTTCTGTGAGCCCGAGCCCGGTACTGCTTGGGCTCACCATTACCACATTTGCGGTGCTGCTGTTGTGCTATCTGGCCAAGGCCGTGAAATACCCGGATCAGGTAAAAGCGGAGTTTACCCATCCCATAAAGCTCAACTTCTTCCCGACCATATCCATCGGCCTTATTCTGTTAAGTGTCGCGCTTCTGCCCTACAGCAACGACCTTTCGCTGATCTGCTGGGCCATCGGGGCTGCACTGCATCTTTCCTTTACCCTCTATGTTCTGTCGGCATGGCTGCACCAGACCCACTTCGAGGTTGCCCACATCAACCCGGCCTGGTTTATTCCCATCGTCGGTAATATTCTGGTGCCCATTGCGGGTGTCGGGCATGCCTCCCCCGAGATCTCCTGGTTTTTCTTCAGCATCGGGCTGGTTTTCTGGCTGGTACTGCTGACCATCATTTTCTACCGGATGTTCTTTCACCAGCCACTGCCGGCAAAACTGTTGCCCACGCTGTTTATCCTGATTGCCCCGCCGGCCGTTGGCTTTGTTTCTTGGTTCCAGCTTGTGGGTGAGGTCAACGCGTTTGGCCGCGTGCTTTACTACGTTGCGATCTTCCTGACACTCATGCTGCTGACCCAGGTAACCCGATTCCTGCGGCTGGAGTTCTTCCTGTCCTGGTGGGCCTACTCATTCCCGATGGCAGCCATCACCATTGCGACCTTCCTGATGTACGAACAGCTGCAACTGCCCTTTTTCAAATGGCTGGGAATGGCACTGCTTGGGTTTCTGACGGTTCTGATTGCGGTTTTGATAAGCAAGACAGCCCGGGCCGTGCGGCACCGGGCGATCTGCATAGAGGACTAGCGGGAATCTTCCAGATCTTCGTAACCGGTCACCATGGGCTTGATCAGGCTTGTCAGCTTCGGGCCCATGGTTGCCATGTACACATGGGCAATAATGAATATCAGCATCGCAAAGGCGGCAGCGGTATGAATCAGCGCTACTGTCTCCAGTGCTAGCACCCCGGAAAGCGTTGCCGGCCAGTCGTTGTAGAACAGGTAAAGCAGACCGCTGAGCCAGATGACCGGGGTAATCATCAGCTTGAAAAACAGGTAGGCCAGCCGCTGCAGCGGGTTGTGCTTGGCCCGGGTGGTTTTCCGGTAGGGATGCGCTTCACCGGTAAAGGTACCGATCAGGTAGTAGCGCATGACCGCGAACAATCCGTTTTTCGTGGGGATATACTGGCGCCATTCACCCGTGGTGATGTGCCAGAAAATGGCAAACAGCCACAGGATGATCAATGCCCAGGCGGCAAGAGTATGCAGCCGGGCTGCCTCACCAAAGCCAAGCACCGAATAGCTGCCGTGAATCTCGAAGCCGGTAAACAACAGCGAGAAGATCAGCAGTGCCTGGAACCAGTGCCAGAACCGCTCGAAACGCTTGTAGATCATTACCCGGCTCATGACGACTTCCTCCCCTTGAGCACAATCCTTGCCAGACCATGAAGCACCACGCCCGCAAGAGTCAGGGCCACCAGTAACCAGCCAATGCGATCCAGCCAGAGGTTACCGTTATGCCCCGGCATATAGATTCCGGGAAGACCCGCCAGGCGGCTGTTACTGGCATGGCAAGAGGCGCAATCCAGTGCCTGTTCAGCCGGTGGCACCATATGGGTAATGGGCCAGTGCATGGTGGTTTCGATGAAGTCGTAATTGCCGCTGAACGGCATACCGGACAGCTCGCTTCCCGCCTTCAGGGCCTTTGGCCAGCTGAAGTTGCTCCACAGTGACGTGTCATCGGCGCCAAACACATGGGTAGCCAGCAGGGTTTCCCGCTCGGTGTCATAGGGCTGCTTGCCCTCCATCACCTTGAACGGCCAGATGCGCGATCCGGGATCGTCCGGGCTGCCCTCTACCCGGTTGATGGCGACAGGCGGGTGATCCACATCCAGCCGCTCGTCCACCAGGGTATATTTCACCGTGCCGTCGAACCAGGCGTAGGTGGGTACCACATTTTCCCCGTGGCGGAAGTCCCCTTTTTCACTCAGGTAACTGGGATGACCGTGCTCATCGTACTCGGTAATCGGTTCCCCGTTTTCATCCAGCCTGCCGGCGGTGGACCAGTCCCACCACATCTTTGTGGCAACACCGCCACGGGCGAATTCCGGCACATGGCAGGTCTGGCAGGCCAGGGTATCGACATGGTCGTTGAGTTTCTGTTGCGGATGCGGCGAATCGCCGTGGCAAGACTGGCAACTGGCACGGCTGAAATCCGTGTGCCCGGGCACATCAATGCCCAGGGTGTCGGCGGCATTGGCCTGGTAACGGCTGCCAGCCACCTGGTGCCCCCAACTGGTGTGGCAGTCAGCGCAAGCGAAGTCGAGGCCGTCCGGTGACATGTGAACATCCAGCGTCCGCGGTGGGTCCACCAGGGAAGAGTCCAGGTCTCCGTGTTTGACGCCATCGTCACCGCCGCCATAGAAGTGACAGCTTCCGCAGTTGGCGCGGCCACTGGCCCCGACATGTTGCGCTATGTTTTCCAGGTCTGGCGGTTGAACCATGTCCCCACTGCCCTTGGGCCATTCCCGGGGCTTGTCAGTGGGATAACCGGCCAGGGTGGGAAACTTCCAGTAATCACCGGTGGTGTCATGGCACACGAGACAATCAACGGCGTTGTCTGCAGCAGGTGGAGGCTGCCTCATGTCTTCCCACCCGTAGCCTACATGGCACGAGGTGCAACGTGGCTCGTTAGTGATTGCCATACCGCAAAAGCTGTTAATGACCTCGCTTTTGCCAAGCGTCTGCCCGGTTTCAGGGTGCTCGTAGGTCCAGGTCCAGTGCGTGGTCTCCCGGATCTGTTTACCGGCTTCGGTATGACAACCAAGGCAGGCTTCCGTGACGTCCCGGGCGTTCTCGAACGGGCCCTCAAGTGCCTCGAATTTACTGTGATCAGCAGTGGCGGGCGGGCGCTCGGCCCCAGAAACAGCAAAGCCGGAGCAAATCAATGCTCCGGCCAGAACTATACGGGCAGCAGGCCTGCCAAAACGAACCAGATATTTCCACCCCGTTTTTTTCACGTTTTCTCCTCCATGATCCCGACCCCGGGATCACCAGAAGTATCGACAAACTCCCTGCTACTGCGACTTCAGAGTCATTAACCCGAAAAGACCGCCATTACGGGCGATAGATTTTCTCCGGATTGAGTGTCATGGACCACGGCAGGCCATCGTTCTGCCAGCCGTTGACGATCCTCATACCTTTTTTCTTGCCTTCTTTGGCACCACCACCCTGAAAACCATTATCAATGTACTTCACGTTGGTGAAGCCGCGCTCCAGCAGATAGTCAGCACTTGGCTTGCCGCGGGTTGCCCCGGAACGGCACATGGTGATGATCAGAGCATCCTTGTCCAGGCCCTTTTCCTCCAGGGCCTTTTCCACATCGGCCACGAAATCCGGGTTGGTGTTCATGGCAAAGCGGCCCTTGTCGGCAAGAAACTCAGAGCGGTCCACCAGCTTGAAGGGAATGTTCTTGTCGATCACATCCGTATAGCCGATAAACATGATCTCCACCGGGTCCCGGACATCCACAAACAGAATCTCGTCACCCTTTTCCTGAACCATGTCATAGGTCTGCTGGGGTGTGAGAGAAAGGGCATCCTCGGCGTGGGCATTGAAACTGAGGGCAAGGGCTAATAAAAAGCCGAACATTAAACGTGTCATGATCATTTTCTCCTGGAATCGGAATTCCCCGACGGTTTATTCAACATACTCCTGTAGTGCCGGGCCGCTCAAGCATTGTCATAAGCTTATAACTACCGGCTTGACCCTGATCAAACGAACAAAGGGTGCCTGCCAACCGGCAGGCACCCTTTTTATCCGCCAAACCGATCAGAGTTTGGTTGTGCGCAGGTAGGGACGGATCTCATTCCAGCCGTTCGGGAACATTCCCTTGGCTTCCTCATTGGAGATAGAGGGCGGAATGATGACATCATCACCTTTTTGCCAGTCAGCCGGCAGGGCACAACTGTGCTCGTCGCTGGTTTGAAGCGCATCGATCACCCGGAGGATTTCGTCGAAGTTCCGGCCCACAGCCATCGGATAGGTCATGGTCAGGCGGATCTTCTTGTTCGGGTCGATGATAAACACGCTGCGCACGGCTGCCGTTTCGCTCTCACCGGCATGAATCATCTCGTACAGCTCGGCCACTTTATGGTCGGCATCAGCGACGATCGGGAACTGCAGGTCAGTGTTTTGGGTATCATTGACGTCTTCAATCCACTTGACGTGCTCTTCAACGGTGTCGGTGGACAAGCCCAGCGGCTTCACGTTGCGGGCCTCAAATTCCTTCGCCAGTTGGGCGGTGCGGCCCATTTCGGTGGTGCACACCGGGGTAAAATCGGCAGGGTGGCTGAAGAAGAATACCCAGGAATCCCCTGCCCAGTCGTGGAAATTGATCTGGCCAGCGGTGCTGTCAATGGTAAAGTTCGGTGCGGTATCGCCAAGTCTTAAAGTCATGGTGAATCTCCTGTCGGGTTTTGCATGGGAGGCTGTATGCCTCGTTATGTCCCGACCACAATAACCCGTTCACCCACAGATATACAATAAAGTTATATCTATAGATCAAATAGATTTAAAGCATGGAAAGAAACCATAACGACGCAACCAGCATGCAACAGCTTCTGGACCAGATCCGCGAGTCCGCGGCAGGGCCTGGGGTTGTGTCGGTGAACCACATTCTCAATGGCGTGGGCGAGCGGTCTTTCGGGCCGCTGGTTTTGCTGGCGGGGCTGATAATTATCGCGCCTTTGATTGGCGATATTCCGGGGGTTCCAACGGTTCTTGGGCTGATAGTGCTGCTCACGCTCGGGCAGTTGTTATGCCGCAGACATTCCATCTGGCTGCCGGCGTGGATTTCCGCGCGTTCGGTTCCGCGGGACAAGCTGCTCAGGGGACTGGACTGGCTGCAGAAGCCGGCCCGGTTTCTCGACCGCTGGACAGGCCCACGGCTGGTATTCCTGGTGGACGGCCCGGGGCTTTATGTGATGGCGATTATCTGCATGGCGGTTGCCATGGCGATGCCACTGATGGAACTGGTGCCTTTCAGCGCCAATGGCGGCGGTGCCGCACTGATGGCTTTCGGGCTGGCCATAGTGGCTCGGGACGGGCTATTGGCCGTACTGGCAACATCGTTCACGCTGGTGACAGGCTGGTTTGTGCTCACCAGCCTTGTGGGTTGACCCGTCTTGTTACCGGGCCTCGCCCTGAAGTTCTTCAAAAAAGGCGATTGTGCGCTCACTGACTTTTTCCAGCCTGGCATCCCATTCCTGCTGGTACTTCCTGAAGGACTCGTCGCTCAATTGTGAAAACCGCTCGCCTGCCTCAGCCAGCGTGCGGGAGCTGTCAGCAAAGGCCTCAAAGTCCGGTTCATCCAGCTTGTCGCTGCTTTTGCCCAGTTCGGCAGCGGTTTGCTGCAAGGCACTTCTATCGCCAGCCGGGGCCTGCCGGTTTTCTTCCAGGGCCTCTTCAACAGATTCCCTGAGCTCTTCCATCAACCCCTGCAGTGCACGGCCATAATCGTCCATGGCTTGCCTGGCCCTGCGGTTGGCTTCGTCGGAGAATGCTTCAAACTCCCGGGCCATTTCATCCATCTGGATGGCGATATCGTCAGAGGATTGACTGAACGTCGCCGACAAACGCTCGCCCAGCTTGTTGATCTCGCCCATCAGGCTGTCGAGGGGGGAGCGATTGATGACGGACTTTCCGGTGCGATCATAGTCCACCAGCCAGTCACCATTGAGTTCCACCAGCCAGGTAATCACTTCCCGGCGCTCGCCGGAAGTCCCGCTTTCGGATGGCAGGCGGGTGACAATCGAGGCTTCGCGGTCTTCAATAATCACCCGGCCGAAGTCGGGTACGGTTTCAAACCAGTCCTGGTCATAGCCGTCGAAGTCGGAGGGGTTGGCAAGCGTCGACAGGTCAGCGACTGCATCCGCATCGTTTTCCGCCAGGGCCTGCCAGAACTCGGCGGCCACTTCCTGGGGAGTCTCCGGCTTGCTGCAACCCGCAGCAAAAGACACCACCAGCGTCAATACTGCCACCTTCAACCACGCATACATCATACCGCCACCCTCAAACCGCTGTCCGGAACCGGGTGAATGATACTACACGGGCTAGAGATTACAGGTCAGTTTTACCAATTCTTCATCAAACACGCGGCGGTTTTCACTGTAGTCCACGGGCACGTCAATCAGGTGCACGCCCCCGGCCGTCAGCGCGCTTTTCAGGGTTGGCTGCAGATCCTCAGTGCGACTGATGTGGTGGCCGGTGGCGCCATAGGACTCGGCGTATTTCACGAAATCCGGGTTGTTGTAATCCAGCCCGAAATTCTGGAAGCCCTCCTGGGACTGCTTCCACTTGATCATGCCATAGGCATTATCGTTAATGATCAGTATGACCAGATTGAGCTTGAGGCGTACCGCGGTTTCCAGCTCCTGGCTGTTCATCATGAAACCACCGTCACCGCACACCGCCATCACCTTGAGGTGTGGATACAGCATCGCCGCCATCATGGCGCTGGGCAGGCCGGCACCCATGGACGCCAGCGCGTTGTCCAGCAGCACGGTATTGTTGTCGTAGGCGGGGTAATTACGGGCGAACCAGAGTTTATACATGCCGTTATCGAGCGCGATGATACCGTCCTCCGGCATGACCTGGCGCACATCGTGGACGATACGCTGGGGGATCACCGGGAAACGGTTATCATCGACTTTTTCAGCCAGATGATGGTCAACCGCGGCTTTCACTTCCATAAACCGGCTGAAGTCATGGGATGAGCACTGACCGCATTGCTCCGCCAGGTATTCCACGCTGTTGGCGATGTCTCCCACCACTTCGTGCTGGGGGAAGTAGACCGGGTCCACGTCAGCGGCGCTGAAGTTCACATGAATGACCTGCTTGCCGCCAGGTTTCATGAAGAACGGAGGCTTCTCGACCACGTCATGCCCCACATTGATGACCAGGTCGGCGTGATCAATGGCACAATGAACGAAGTCGCCTGACGACAGGGCGGCGTTGCCCAGGTACCCGGGATGACGCTCGTCCACCACGCCCTTGCCCATCTGGGTGGTGAAAAAGGGGATACCGGTCACATTCACCAGGTGAATCAGCGCCTGGGACACCCGTTTGCGATTGGCGCCGGCGCCGATCATGATCAGCGGGTGCCTTGCCTGGCGGATCATGTCGCAGGCGATATCCAGGCTTTTGGCACTGGCCGTGGGCCGGCGGGCATCACTGGGCTGGAAAATATGGGTGTCGGAGTCTGCCAGTTCCGAGGCGATGTCCTCCGGCAGTTCCAGGTGCACGGCGCCGGGGCGCTCTTCCGATGCCAGCCTGAAAGCTTCCCGCACCTTGGCCGGAATGGTATTGGCGTTGCTGATCTGGCGGGTGTATTTGGTCAGCGGACGCATCAGGTCCACCACATCCAGTATCTGGAAAAGCCCCTGCTTGGAGGACTTGATGGGCTTCTGGCCGGAAATCATCATCATGGGCATGCCACCCAGCTGCGCGTAGGCGGCCGCTGTTACCAGGTTGGTGGCACCAGGGCCCAGGGTCGACAGGCAAACGCCAACCCGCCCGGTCAGCCGTCCGTAGGTGGCCGCCATGAAGCCGGCCGCCTGTTCATGGCGGTTGAGAATCAGCTCGATGCCGGACTCTCTCAAAGCTTCCAGAAGATCCAGATTTTCCTCACCCGGAACCGCGAAAATATAACGGACCCCTTCATTTTCCAGGGCGCGAACAAACAGCTCGGCGCCATTGCGGCGGTCATTGGCCTCTGCGGTCATCATGTCTCCTGTACCGGATTTCCCGGCTGAATCTATCCTTCCAGTGGTGGTTCTGCCTGAAGCGCTTCCGCGGGAAGCCGGTCCCGGCCCCAGCTGCGGTGAACACGGCCGATCACCCGTTCCAGTTCTTCCTCGCCGACTTCTGCAGGCTCACCCCGTTCGAGGGGATCAAAATGGAAAATGTACAGCCGGGAAGCAAACTGTTCAAAGGGCAGAGACGCTTCACCGAAACGCTCGCCTTTCCCGGCGGTACTGACCACCACCTCGTCACCCCAGTTCTGGCCGCTATCGTTATTGGGATTGAAAAAATACACCCGCATTACGTCATCCGGGTCCAGTGTCACCCGAAGTATGGTGATCGCGTGCCAGCCGATGAATCGCGCGGCGCTGTCGGTAACCGCCACGCCTGCGGGCTGCGGGTGGATCAACGGCTGATTGCCGTTGTAGTAGGGGTGATAACTGGCATAGAAATGCCGCAGGAAGGTTTCCAGATCATCCAGCTGTCCCGTTGCCACATCAACGTTGATCCGGAAACCCCGTCCGGCTGACCAGCCGTGAAATTCCGGGTTCACCCATTGATGGGGGTCGCCCTGACGGCCCACGCACAAACGGCCCATCTCAGCGTAGATCCTGTCCAGATGCGGCACCACCACCAGCGAAACCGGATCCAGGTCCAGCGTTACTTCGGAGGCCACACCACCCTGGCTCGTCACCGACGACACCGGCTGGCCTTCGAAATGCATGATGATCTCGTTGTCACGGGCGGCCCAGGCCACCATCTGCAACAGATAGTCCGGGTCGTTATAGGCCCACATGGAAAGCGCGCGCGCCGACTGGCAGGTGGGATTATTGCCCTGCCCTACACCAAGCGGCTGGCCCAGCATGTTCAGCACACCCTGGATCAGCCAGGCCTTGGGCTGGGGCTGGTAACCGTAAGCCAGCTGGATGCGCTCACGTGCCTCGGGACAGATGGACAGGCGCGCCTGACGCCAGAGAGCGGGCGCCACCGGCGGCTGGTAGAGAATCCCCCTCTCCAGCATCAGTGCCAGCCCGTAGAGGCCCTGGGCCGTTTCCGGAAAAACACCTTCGGCAACCAGCTCGTGAACCAGGTCCTTGTAGCACAGCAGGCAGTCACGACCGGTGCTGGAAAGCCCCAGCGCCTCGGTCAGCATGGAATCCTGCTTTTCCAGGATAAAGCGCACAAACGCGGCATGGTAAGGTGACACCAGCCCGGTATCATGCATGGAGCGGGCAAATCCGGTGGCCTCACTCTGTAACGCCCCCGAATCCATGGACTGCAGGCGCTCCTCGTAAACCGGAATGCCCGGGTCTTCACGGCAGGCCTGGGTGGGCCCGTAAAGACTTGAAATCAGGCGCTCGGCGCCCTGGCCGGCGCCACCAAGATCGACATTGGGGTCCACCCTGCACAAAGCGATCTGGGTAATCATCTGCCGCACACTGGTAACCTGGATTGGCCGCTGCTGCAATATCCGCCAGATTTCTTCGATGAGCTTGTCGATGACATGCTCATAGCCGATTTTGGCAGCAATGTGCTGCACCACCGCACGGCTGACCAGGGCCAGCTTACCCTGTTCCCGCTCGGCTTCACCGGTTTCACCGAACAACATGTTGAGATTGATCGCCAGTACCTGAGTCAGGTAATGGTGCGCCTGTTCCGCAGAAACGGTCTCGTGCAGGTATTCGCCACGGGCAACCGCCAGCAACCTCAGTTCACTGAGCGCCTCGATAATGACCGTGTCGGCATTGGGGCTTTGCAGGGAGAAAGTTGTCAGCGACGGTAAAAGGATGGAGGGCTCTGCCCAGTCGGTGCCCAGGAACACGCCGGCTTTCTCAAGCCATTCGGCCCGCTCCTGGACCGCAAGACACCCACCCGGCTGAAGCAATACCCGGCGGACTGTATCGAACAGCCGGGGCAGCTTGCCGGGTTTTGCAAAAGCGCGGCTCTCGTCGAGAGCCGCTATGGCATCATCCAGTCGCTGCACCAGCTTATCGAAGTTAACGACAGGTGCCGGGTTTCCAGCGTCGGAATTGCTCAAACTGTCTTCCTCAGGATCTGTGCCAGACCCGTTATTGTTAATTCCTTGCGGAATTATACATAGAAATCCAGTTCTTCCTGATGTTTCAGCAAATCTCTCATCACATAAGGGTCTTCACCGAAGAAGTAGATCAGGCCCCAGTGCGTGCCAAAGGCGGTGCGCTTGGTAACCGTTTCTTCCAGCGGCGGCGTCAGCTCGTGAGACTCGAAATACTCGTGGTTCTCGGTCTCCTCCGGCATTTCCAGCTTGCTGACCACCCGGCGGCGCGGGTAAACACCGAAACAACCGGCATAACCCTTGGCGTCCACCACCTCTTTCGGGAAGAACGCCTTGACCTCCTCGTCGGTGGTTTTCGGGTCGAACGTCATGATCAATGCCTGATAGGCGTTGAATCCATAGGCGCGCTCGAGGAGCTCGAAGACCTTGAAGCCCGGCGGCCGATACGCCACCTCGCCAAAGTACATGGTGCTGTCGCTGGTCACGAAGTATTCCGGGTGAATAAACCCGAATTCGATATCGAAGGTCTTGATCAGCTTCTCGATCTCGCGGGTAATCTGTTCCCGGTATTTCTCCAGGTCCGGGGTTGCCGGCACGAACACGGAATAACCCAGGGTGACGTATTCGGAGATGTTCAGAAAGGCGATCTTGCCATTGTGAATCCAGGCCTCAACCGCGAATTCCCAACCGTCCAGGTGGGATTCCATCAATACCGGAAACTCTTCCTCGGGAATGGTATCCACTTCGTCCGGCGTGCGGATAACACGGTGCCCGAGGCAACCGGCCTTATCAAAGGCTTTCAGGTGGATGGGGTCGTTAGGGTCACCATCCAGCTTGAGCAGTGTCTGGTTAACGCGTTTCAGGAAACGGATAACGTCTTCCCGATCATGGGCTTCCTCGAAGATGCCCACGCGGATACCGCCGAGCTGGGCGCGACGCTTCATCAGGGCCTTGTCCCGCAACAACATGGACTGGCCAAACAGTTTCGGCTGATCCATCAACACCGAGTTGATGGCACCGGCCCACTCCACGGTTTCCTCGAATAACGGAATTGCCACATCAACACCCATATCCTTGAGCGTCTGGGCAATCTCTACAGAGCGGTCATTCAGCCGCTCAAAGTTCCAGGGAACATAGGGAATATCGTGTTCCTTGCAGTAGGCCTCGGCCCAGTCAGGGGCCACCACCACGTATCGGCGGTCAAACTTGTCGGCGGCTTCCACCGCATTCAGACTCCAGCCCAGGAGTGCAACATAGCCTTTATTCGGATCGAACTTGTGCTCGCTCATAAGCGTTCTCCTTCGGGGGTGTACTTATAACCTAACGCCCTGGTTACAAATCGCAACCAAACCAAGGCCCTGAAACGCAACGAGCGCCGGCAATACGGGCTATCAAGCCAGTATTGCCGGCACTTTTGCCGGTCTTATATCGATTGGGAATATCACGCCAGTTTCAGGGTCGAGAGGGTCCGTTCACGCACACTGTTGAGCAGTTGCTCATCATCCACCAGTGACTGACCGTAGGAGGGCACCATTACTTTCATGCGCTCCTGCCATTCGGGTGACCTGATGCGCTCCGGGAAGCAGCGCTCGATCACATCGATCATGGCATGGGCGGCCGTGGATGCACCTGGCGATGCACCAAGAAGCGCAGCAAGGCTGCCATCCTTGGCCGCCACAATTTCGGTGCCGAATTCCAGCTTGCCGCCGCCGTCTTTGGATTTCTTGATTATCTGTACCCGCTGACCGGCCTCCTGCAGGCGCCAGTCTTCCTCACGGGCATCAGGGAAGTAATTGCGCAGAGACGCTACCCGGTCGCTGTGGGACTGGAATACCTCACCGATCAGGTAGCGGGTGAGGTCCATATTGGTCCGGCTCACAGACAGCATGGGCCGCAGGTTGGTGGGACTGACCGAACCGATCAGGTCGAACACGGAGCCCTGCTTCAGAAAACGCGTGGTAAAGCCTGCGAAGGGACCAAACAGCAGCGCCGGCTCGCCGTTGATGATGCGCGTATCCAGGTGAGGCACGGACATGGGCGGGGCGCCGATCGGGGCCTTCCCGTACACCTTGGAATGGTGTTGTTCGACGATTTCCGGCTTCTGGCATACCAGCCATTGACCACTGACAGGGAAACCACCGTAACCTTTCGATTCGTCGATGTTGGACTTCTGCAGCATCGGCAGCGCACCGCCGCCGGCTCCCAGGAAGACAAAGCCCGCCTCGAGCTTGGTAAGCTCACCGGTTTTCTGGTTCTTGACCCGCACCTTCCAGCGCCCGTTGTCGCGCTTGGCCAGATAATGCACCGGGCTGCTGAGCATGAGCTCGAAATTCGGCGTGGTTTCCAGGAATTTCACCATGCTGCGGGTAAGCGAGCCAAAGTCCACATCGGAACCATGCCGGACCCGGGTGGCCGCGACCCGCTGCATCGGGTCCCGGTTTCGTACTACCAGTGGCATCCATTCTTCCAGGTCACGCGGGGATTCGGTGTACTCCATCTCGCGGAACAGGTGGTGGGCGCTCAGTTTTTCGTAACGGCGCTTGAGAAACTTCACGCCGTCTTCTCCCCAGACAAAACTCTGGTGCGGCGTGCGGTTTATGAAGCTCTTCGGCTCCGGCAGCATGCCCTGCTCCACCAGGTGCGACCAGAACTGCAACGAAACTTCGAACGAGGCGTTTATTTTCAGCGCCCGCTCGATGCTGACATCACCATCCCCGGTTTCCGGGGTGTAGTTGAGTTCACAGTAACCGGCATGGCCGGTTCCCGCGTTATTCCATCCATCGGTGCTTTCATGGGCCACGTGATCAAGACGCTCCACCATGACGATGCCCAGGGAAGGATCCAGTTGCCTGAGCATCATGCCGAGGGTAGCGCTCATGACGCCACCGCCGACCAGCACTACATCTGCCTGTCTAACGGCCATTGGTTTTCACCCTAGCTGGTTTAAAAGCCTGTAGCCCGTCCACGATCAGCAGAGGGGCCTTCTGAAGTTGTGGCGCGATTATCCCGTTTTTTCAACGGATAATAAATTGCGATTATCAATCGCGGGCCAAACGTATAAAATGCGCGCGCCCGGCGACCATTCTTGCGCCTGAGGTTGACGATATCACCGCCACTTTAGTCTCATACCGGGCGGCTTTCATTATCAGGGCTACTTTATGTTACTGGCATTTGCAGCAATCATCGCCGGGCTGGTTCTTCTTGTCTGGAGCGCCGACCGCTTTATTGAAGGCGCCGCAGCAACCGCCAAGCACCTGGGCATGCCCTCATTACTCATCGGTATGGTCATCATCGGGTTCGGAACCTCTGCACCGGAGCTTGCGGTTTCTGCCATGGCAGCACTGGATGGCAACCCGGGGCTTGCGCTGGGCAACGCTTACGGCTCGAACATCACCAATATTGCTGTAATTGTGGGCCTTACTGCGGTGATCGCCCCGATTGCCGTGCATTCACAGGTGATACGCAAGGAACTGCCGCTGCTGCTGGTACTGACCGCGATCGCCGGCTACCAGCTGATTGACGGGGTACTGACCCGGCTCGACGGCTGGGTGCTGCTGGCTGTATTCGCCGCTGTGATGGGCTGGTCCATCTACCAGGGCATACAGGGCAAGGATGATGCCCTGATCAGCGGTGCTGATGCCGAACTGGCCGCCCATCCAATGCCATTGAATCGTGCGGTGATCTGGCTCGTTATCGGCCTGGTACTGCTGCTGGTCAGTTCCCGCATGCTGGTGTGGGGTGCGGTTTTCATAGCCCAGAGCCTTGGCGTCAGCGACCTGATCATCGGCCTGACCATCGTTGCCATCGGCACTTCCCTGCCGGAACTGGCGTCCGCGCTGGCAGCAGTCAAGAAAAAAGAGCATGACCTGATACTGGGCAACATCCTGGGGTCCGGTATTTTCAATACCCTGGCGGTTGTTGGCCTGGCAGCAACGATCGAGCCACTGGCCGTGGATAAGGAGGTTCTCTACCGCGACTGGACCCTGATGACGGCCCTCACCATCGGCCTTCTGGTCATGAGCTTCGGCTTTACCGGCAAATCCCGCACCATCGGGCGGCCCGATGGCGTCATATTGCTGCTTGTATACGTCTGCTACGCCGGCTATCTGGCAACCACTGTCATTCGCTGAAACCTGTTCAATGGCGCAAATCCCCGGTCTGATGTGCCGGTTCAGGGTGCCATCAAATAATAGCAGAAACGCGTTGCACAAAATTTGACCATCCCCTATAAGTAATAAGGATATAACCTGCCCCGAAGGACAGGCCATGGCTCCACCGTTCCACAATAACCTCAAAAGGAGACGGACCATGAAACAGGAAACAATGCTGCAACGGGGCGCGAACGATCCGGGGCTCAATAACCCGGCGCGCAGGAAACTGCTGTTAGGCAGTGCAGGTGCAATGGCTGCCGTAAGCCTGCTTGGCTTCGTCCCTGTTGCCAGGGGCGAAGAGCCCAAGTCCTTGCCGGACTACGCCGCCTGGAAAGAACGCAACGCCTTGATTGTCCACAGCGCGAACACCATGGAAACCCGGCGCGATGCCATTGGCAATGGAGTCATCACACCCAGTGACCGACTGTTCGTTCGTAACAATCTGCCTGCGCCTCCGAAAAATATTGCCGACAATCCCGATGCCTGGGAGGTAAAGATTGAAGGCGTCCGCAACCCGCGCACCCTCACGGTCGGCGAGCTCAAGGGAATGGGCGTTACCACCGTAGCTTCGGTACTTCAGTGTTCCGGTAACGGCCGGGCATTCTTTCCCCACGGGGCAAGCGGTACCCAATGGACAGTCGGGGCAGCGGGCTGTGTTATGTGGACAGGCGTGCCGCTGAAAGATGTAGTGGATGCCCTTGGAGGCCCGGATTCAGGCGCCCGCTATATCACCAGCACAGGTGGCGAATCGCTGCCGGACGGACTGGATCCCAAAACCGTTATCGTTGAGCGTTCCGTGCCAACCGATGCCCTGGAAAGTGCGATTCTGGCGTGGGAAATGAACGATGAACCCCTGACACACACCCATGGCGGCCCACTGCGCATGGTCATTCCCGGCTACTACGGTGTGAACAATGTCAAGTATGTCAAAGCCATTGCTTTTACCGAAAGCCAGACTGACGCGAAAATCCAGGCCTCAGGCTACCGGGTCCGTGATGTGGGCAAGAAAGGTTCCCCGGATCAGCCTTCCATGTGGGAAATGAACGTCAAATCCTGGGTAACCTCCCCGCTTGAAACCGGACAGAATGGCCGGAACATGATTTACGGTGTGGCGTTTGGTGGCACTGTTGCCCTCGACAAGGTCGAGGTTTCTACAGATGGCGGCAAAAACTGGAAACAGGCCCGTTTCCTGGGCCCGGATCTCGGCCCCTACGCCTGGCGCCCCTTTGTAGCGGCCGCGGATCTGTCAGCAGGAGAATACAGTATCGTCAGCAGGGCGACCGATACCAGGGGCAACACCCAGCCAGAGGGCCGGACCGAAAACGAACGGGGTTACGGCCACAACGGCTGGAAGGACCACGGGGTTACGGTCACTGTCAGTTAACACATAACCATGCCGGATCCGGGATGTTCCGGCATGGTTCACTTCCGGATACTCAAATTATGAGAAAGACCGTCTTAGCGGTGTCACTGAGCCTGCTGGCATGCAGTTACCCGGCACTGGCCGGCGACACGAAAAAAGGCAAGCAGGTCTTTACCGAGGAGGCTCAGCCCTCCTGCACGGTATGCCATACTCTCTCAGACGCCGGTTCTTCGGGAACCATTGGCCCGGATCTGGACGAAATGAAACCCTCCCGAGAACAGGTCATCAACGCCGTCACCGGCGGTGTCGGAATCATGCCCGCTTTTAACGAATCCCTGTCATCGGAGCAGATCGAGGCTCTTGCGGACTATATCGTGGAGGTCGCCGGGGCTACCCGATAACGGTAGCCCGCCTCGCAGATCAGCTCTCGCTTTCCCTGAACACCATGGCCACGGAGTTAAGACAGTATCGTTGTCCGGTAGGCGGAGGGCCGTCCGGGAATACATGCCCCAGGTGGCTGTCACAGCGAGGACACCGGATCTCGGTCCGGGTCATCCCCATGCTGCTGTCCTCAAGGTAGCGGATGTGGTCGGTGTCGAAGGGCTGAAAAAAGCTGGGCCAGCCGGTACCGGAGTCAAACTTCGAATCCGAGCTGAACAGGGGCAGCTCGCACAACCGGCAGTAGTAGACACCGGGGTTCTTGTTATCCAGCAGGGTGCCGCAAAAAGGCCGCTCGGTACCGTGATCCAGTAACACACGGCGCTCCTCGTCGGTCAGGCCGGCGGCCTTCTCCTCAATCTGTTCCGGTGTCAGCGGGGTCAGGTCGTAACCTGCAGCAGAAACGCTCATAGCAGCCTCCTCAGGCAATATCATTGCCGGTGTAACCGGGCTTGAGCCGGTCACCGAATGTGTCCACAAGCTTTTCCATCTTTGGCGCGGCAACAGCCATGATGTATGGCTGGTAGGGATTACGCGCCGCAAAGTTCTGGTGGTAGGACTCCGCAGGGTAAAAGGCGTCCAGGGGTTCCAGGCTGGTGACGATGGGATCGTCGTAGACGCCTGCGTCATCCAGCTGCCGGATGTAGGCCTCGGCCACCCGTTTCTGGTCTTGCGTTTCATAGAAAATGGCAGAACGGTACTGGGTGCCCCGGTCGTTACCCTGGCGATCAAGCTGGGTAGGGTCATGTGCCACCGAGAAGAAAACTTTCAGGATCTCCCCGAAGCTCACGGTTTGCGGGTCATACCGGACATCCACCACTTCGGCGTGGCCGGTCTGGCCGCTGCATACCGCTTCGTAATTCGCAGTATCCGCGCTGCCGCCGGCGTAGCCGGATTCGACCCGGGAAACGCCATTGACCGCCAGGAAAACCGCCTCCACGCACCAGAAGCAGCCACCAGCCAGCACGATTCTCTGCTCCTGATCACTGCCGGCTGGCAGATCGCTTTCCGGGTCCGGGAAGCGACTTTTGGGCACGTTAAGACCGGGTATATTGCAGGATGTTGACATATCAGCTTCTGCCTCTGAGTCATTACCACAAGTTTGCGTGCATTTGAGCCAAGTGTGGCCTGACAGAAACGGTTTGGCCACCCCCGATGATACTGATCAGAAAAACACCAGGCCGGCCAGCGCACTCACAGGTGCAAGCGCCCATACCGGTACCCGCCAGACAGCCAGGCTCACCCATGCCAGCAGGACGAATGCGATTGCGCCTGAACTATCTACGGCAGAAGTCCAGACCGGATCATACAGTGCCGCCAGCAATAGACCGACAACACCCGCATTGACCCCGGCAAGCGCTGCCCGGGCAACCTCATGACTGCGAATGTAGGACCACAGAGGGAGACCGGCGAACACCAGCAGGGTGCCAGGCAGGAAGACGGCAACGACTGCCACCACGGCGCCGGACCAGCCGCCTTCCACGCCACCAAGAAACGCTGAAAAGGAGAACAGCGGCCCCGGCATCGCCTGGGCAACACCATAGCCCGCCAGGAATGTGTCTGCCGGCATATCACCGGAGGCCACGAAGCCCTCCTGCAACCAGGGCAGCACCACGTGCCCGCCACCAAACACCAGGGCACCGGCACGATACAACTCGGCCCAGATCCAGCCGAGGGAGCCTGATGCCAGGGGTATGAACGCCAGCATCAGAAGGATCACAAACGCCGCGAAAAAGGCCATGGGGCGACGGGTCTGAACGGGGATGGTCAGGGTTTCCGCCGAGGCTTGCTGTGGCAGTTTCAGCAGTGCTCCGGCAGCACCGGCAGCTAGCAGGGCAAGGATCTGCATCCAGGTTGCTCCGACGGTCAGCAGCAGTATGGCCACCAGCAGGGCTATGGATAACCGCGGACTGTCCGGGCAAAGGCTTCTGCCCATCTGCCAGACCGCCTGGGCAACAACCGCAACCACGAACAGCTTCAGGCCGGTAATCCAGCCGCCCTCGCCGGCTCCCGGCCAGAACCCGAGGCCCAGGGCAAACAGGGTCATCAGCAAGGCTGATGGCAACGTGAAGCCAATCCAGGCCGCCGCAGCCCCCCGGTACCCGTTTTGCAGAAATCCGAGCGTCAATCCAACCTGGCTGGAGGCGGGCCCCGGCAATAACTGACAAAGCGCAACCACCTCGCCATAGGCGGAATCCGACAGCCACCGGCGGCGCTTTACAAATTCTTCATGAAAGAAACCCAGGTGGGCCGCAGGGCCCCCGAACGAAGTCAGGCCAAGGCGCAGAAACAGCATGAAAATGTGCCAGGCGGGTAAAGTGCCGGCGCGGGCTTCCTTGAACATGGAACTCTCTGTCGTTAATAGCGTGAGTTAAGAAGGATGAACATTATGACTTCCCTGTTGCATCACTCCCAGACCCAACCATAATGAAAGGGCGTGTTGACCGGATCGTGACAGGAAACGTTTACAACAACCAACAGGATCAGCAATGACAGCCCGGGCCCATACACCAGAAAACCAGGATGAGTTGCTGGAGTACCGCCTGAGCCTCCGGCTTGGCCCGGTTCATGCGCGACAGCGACTGGGCATTGAACGGGAAGCCGAAGCAAAGGTTTTCGGGCCGGACCGGCATTCATTCCATCTGGAGAATATCACCTCCGCACCAGGATTCATCAGTACCTGCCTTAAAATGGCCGGACTTTTCCGCCGGGGACAAGCCAACAGCCGCCGGCTCGATACCGTCCACAACCAGTTTCACATTACCGGCCTGCCGGCCGCCTTTGAAGGCTACAGAATCCTGCAGCTGACCGACCTCCACGTGGATATGGACGAGGCCAACCTGCAGGCAGTGCTCAACCGGATCGCCCCCCTCGAGTATGACCTGTGCGTTCTGACCGGTGACTACCGCCGCCAGACCTGGGGGCCGATTGAAGATGCCATGGAAGGCATGGCAAGGCTGCGCGATGCCATCCGGGGTAAGGCGTACGCGGTTCTGGGCAACCATGACAGCGTGCGCATGGTGCCGGGCCTGGAGGATATGGGGTATCACCTGTTGATGAACGAGCATGCGGAAATCCAGCGGGGCGATGACAAGCTCTACCTGGCCGGCGTGGACGATGCCCATTTCTACAAGGTTCACAATTTGCACAAGGCCGGGGACAGGATTCCGCCGGGCGGAATCAGCATATTACTGAGCCATACCCCTGAAATCTGGCGGGAAGCGGCCCATGCCGGCTATGACGTCTTTCTCTGCGGCCATACCCATGGCGGGCAGATATGCCTGCCCGGGGGCATTCCCGTCACTCTTGATTCCGATTGCCCGAGGGAACTCGGCCGGGGCTACTGGCGCCGCAATGGCATGCAGGGTTATACCTCCCCCGGAACCGGCACCTCGGTGGTCAATGTGCGCCTGAACTGCCCGCCGGAAGTGACACTGCATACCCTCACCGCCGGGCCGGATTAGCGAACCCGGCTCAGTGGGGCTGGTGACGAATGCCCAGGCGGTAAAGCAGCGGCGACAGCAGTATATTGGAAAGGGTGAAAAGCACCACAACAGCGGTCACCAAAAGCCAGTTCAGATCCAGCCAATACCACGCCAGCAGCATCGGCAGCAACGCCTCGGGTACCTGGTCCAGCCCGGTTGCCCTGGCGCTGGAAACGAGGCCGGCGCGGCGCTTGATAAAGCTGCTGAGCATATCCCCGGCAAGCCCCAGTAATCCGAACAGCAGGCCGAACAACAGCCCGATTCCGGTGAGCCATGCAAACAGGCCACAGGCCAGGGTTCCGGAGACAACACCTCGCCAGGTCTTGCTTTTACCAAATATAGGCCTGCCGTCACGCCAGAGGCGCCCGCCATCCACCGCCGCGGACCAGTGCCGGCCCAATACCAGGGCAGCAACCACTGGCGCCCCGTTTGCCAATACCAGCATCACGAAGAGCTCGAGAGAAATCAGCAAACTGCTCAGCCTCCGTCAGGTGACACACCGGGGCGCCCGATTTGTCAGGCCACGCCGCCCTTTGTGAGCTTCAGCGGGTCCATCAACTCTTCCAGCCTGTCCCGGTCAAGGCCGCTGCGCTCCTCGGCCACATCGATAACCGGCCTTCCGCTCTGGTAGGCTTCTTTCGCAATTTCAGACGCCAGGCTGTAACCAATTTCCGGATTCAGTGCGGTCACCAGTACCGGGTTCCTGCCTACCGCAGCGTCCAGATGATCAGCGTTCACGGTGAAGTCACGAATCGCCTTGTCACCCAGAATGGTGGACGCGTTGGTGAGGAGCTCGATCATATCCAGCAGGTTTGCGCCTACCAGAGGCAGCATCACGTTCAGCTGGAAATTACCGGACTGCCCGGCAATGGCAATGCTGCTGTCCAGCCCCATCACCTGGGCGCCCACCATGGCGACCGACTCGGGAATCACCGGGTTGACCTTGCCCGGCATGATGCTGCTGCCCGGCTGCAAGGCCGGCAGGCTGATTTCCGCCAGCCCGTGAATAGGGCCACTGTTCATCCAGCGCAGATCATTGGCAATCTTGGTGAGCACAATGGCCAGGCCCCGCAGCTGGGACGACAGGGCCACCGGAGCATCAATGGCGCTCTGGCCCACGAACTTGTGTTCCAGCGAGTGGAAGTGGTAGCCGGTGTTGGCCTTGAGGAACTTGACGAACTGCTCCGGGAATTCGTGCAACGCGTTCACGCCGGTGCCTACCGCGGTTCCGCCCTGGGGCACCTGCAACAGGTCCTCGGCTGCCGCCTCAAGGCGTTTACCTGCCGCCAGCAACTGCTCCCGCCAGGTACGTAACTCCTGCCCGAGGGTGACCGGCATGGCATCCATGAGATGGGTTCGGCCGGTTTTGACCTGGTCGCAAAAAAGCGCTTCCCGCTCGTAGATAATGCCGCAAAGATGGGTCAACGCCGGCAGCAGGCGCTCGTGAATACCCGCCACTGCGCTGACATGAATGGCGGTGGGGATCACGTCGTTGGAGCTCTGGCTCATATTGACGTGGTCATTGGGGTGAATGTCCACACCTTCCTTTCTGGCCAGTGCGGCGATCACCTCGTTCACGTTCATGTTGGTACTGGTGCCGGAGCCGGTCTGGTAGCGGTCAATGGGGAACTGGTCAGCGTACTCGCCGTTGAGCAGCCGGTCACCGGCGGCAACGATGGCATCGCGCACGTCGTTATCCAGCAGACCGAGACTGGCGTTGGCATCAGCGGCCGCCTGCTTTACCCGAACCACGGCGGCGATAAAGGCGGGCGGCATGGGCAGGCCACTGACCGGGAAATTTTCGACAGCCCGCTGGGTCTGGGCGCCCCAGAGGGCATCTTCGGGAACGTGTACTTCACCCAGGCTGTCCTTTTCTGTTCTGAACGTGCTCATGACATCCTCCTTATTGACCAGCCCTGATTATCCGTTCAGGGGGGACTTGAGTCTGACATGGTCGCAAATGCCGGTGACCTGATCAAAATTCAGAATCAGGGTATGTACCGTATTGGTGTAGGTGTCGTGCAGGTGAAACTTGAACCGGCGCTGCTTCTCTCCCTGCAGAAAGGCATCGTACTCGCGGGCAAGCTCTCTTACGTCACCTCCCTCGTCCCTTGACCAGGTGGCATTAAACGGCCCGAGCACAGCACCGCCAGACAGGCAAACAGTCACTTCATGATTGGTAAGGGCATTTTCTGAAACGGCCATGGCACACTCTCCTGACGGAATCGGTTACTGACAGGGTTAAGTGTAGACCGTCATTCGGTAACAGGGTTCACCGATGCACTGAGGCTGGTGACCAGTGCCCTGAGGCGGTTGGGTTTGACCGGTTTATTGAGAATGGGCAGATACTGGGCGCTGATAAACCGGCGGGTGGTATCGCTTCGGTCCGCGGTTATGACAGCAGCGGGAATATCACGATCAAAGTGGCGGCGGAGCGCGTGGATCGCCTCGCAACCGGTACGATTCCCGTCCAGGTGGAAGTCCGCAAGGATAATATCCGTTATCCGGCAACGCTCAATGGCCTCGGAGGCACTGCCAGCGGTCACCACGCGGCAGCCCCATCGTTCCAGCAGAGCTTTCATACTCTCCTGCACAGGTTCTTCGTTATCAACCACCAGCACCCGGAGCCCGTCAAAGGACGAGGATGCCGGCGCCGGAACGTCCCTGATCGGGCGTCCCGCAGGCGCTTCGGTAACGGTATCAAGGGGCATGAGGACGCTGAAACAGGACCCCCTGCCGAAGTTGGAGTCTACCCGTATGTCATACCCCAGGACTCTGGCCATCCGGTCAACAATGGCCAGCCCCAGGCCCACACCCTGGCGCCCGCCTCCGCCTTTGGGCAGTATCTGGTGAAACTCACGGAAAATGTCCTGCAGCTTGTCTTGTTCGATACCGATACCGGTGTCCCACACACCGATTTCCAGGTTGGGCCCGCGCTTGCGGGCGGCAAACAGTATTCCGCCATCCCGGGTGTACCGGAAGGCATTGCTCAACAGGTTCCTGAGAATACGGGTGAGCATACGCGGATCTGTGCGAACCGTACCGGTGCCTGCCCGCAGGCGAAAATTAAGTTCGGCATTTTCCGCCAGCGGTTCGAATTCCTGGGCCAGGCCCCGCATCAATTCGCCGATGTCGGTGTGCACGAAATCCGGTTGCATGGCTTTCTGTTCCAGCTTGGAAATATCCAGCAGGTCCGCCAGCAGGTCTTCCGCACTGTCCAGGGAACGTTTTACGCGCTCAACCAGGCGGTTTTCATCCGCCGGCAGATTGCTGTCCATCAGGGCGGAAACCAGCAGCCGCGCGGCATTGAGTGGTTGCAACAGGTCATGGCTGGCGGCTGCCAGGTACTTGTCCTTGCTTTCATTGGCTTCCCGGGCGGCGTCCACCGCCACCACCAGTTCCCGCTCTACCTTTTCCCGCTGTTCAATCTGGTAGCGCAACACCACGTTGGCATTCTGCAGTTCGTCGGTGCGCTCTTCCACCCGGCGCTCAAGGTCGGCATTGAGCTGCCGAAGCTTTTCCCGTGCCTGGTAGCGCTCGGTGATGTCCGCAACGAATGCCTCCACCACTTCAGGCCCGAGGTCTGGCCGACGCAACAGCGTAATGGCAACGTACACCGGGGTATTATCGGCGCGCCTGAGCCGGGCTTCCCGGGCACTGAGGCTGCCCTCGTCCAGCAACTCCTGGCGAATGGCGTCGAACTCCCCGGAATTGCAGAACAGCTGTTCACGCAGCCGGATGACCTTCGTCATCATCGCCTCGGGGCTTTCATAACCGCAGATACGGGCCATGGCGGGATTGGCGGCCACAAAGCCACCCCTCAGATTGGCCTGGAAGATGCCGTGAAGCGCATTTTCAAACAGCCACTTGTAGCGGTTCCGCTCCGCTTCCAGCTGGTCAATCCGTTCCTGCAGAGCCGGGTAGTAGTTCTTGCGCACCGACTGGCTGCCGAGACCGAGGAGATCGCCGATATCGTAATCGGCATCTCTGGAATCAGAGGGCTTCTTCATAAACCACTTCGACATCGCGGCGGGAGGATTTGCGCGGGTTGGTGAGAATACAGGGGTCCTGCAGCGCAAATCCGGACAGATAGGGGATATCGGAGGTGGTCACCCCCAGTTTACCGAGCTTTGCTTCCAGGCCCACCGCCTGTTTAAGGGCAACAATCCGCTGCATCAGGCGCTGTTTTATCACCGGTTTCGACATGCCCCGGGTGTCGATGTCCATGGCTTCAGCCACCCGCTTGAAGCGGTCCTCGGCAGAGGTGTAGTTATAGGCCACCACATGTTCCAGCAGCAACGCATTGCAGAGGCCGTGGGGCAAATCCAGGAACCCGCCCAGGCTGTGGGACATGGCATGCACCGCCCCCAGGATGGCGTTGGAAAATGCCAGGCCCGCCTGCATCGAGGCCAGCATGATCTGCTCCCGCAGGTGCACGTTCGCGGTATTCTGCACCAGGGGCTCAAGATTGCGATTGATCAGCCTTATGGCTTCCAGCGCATTGGTGTCGGTGAGCGGGCCACTGCCCGTGGAAACAAAAGCCTCGATGGCGTGCACCATGGCATCCACACCGGTACAGGCGGTGAGATAAGCGTCCATGGTTTCCGTCACTTCCGGATCGATCAGTGACACATCCGGCACCACCGCCTTGCTGATAATGGAAAACTTGAAGCGACGGTTGGGGTCGGAAATGATCGCGAACTGGGACACGTCGGCGGATGTTCCGGCGGTGGTGGGAATCAGGATCATCGGTGGCGAGGGTGAGGTAATGGTATCCACACCTTCGAACTCAAGGATATTCCGGCCATGGGCGCTGACAATGCCAATGCCCTTGGCGCAATCCATGGGGCTACCCCCGCCAATGGCAACAATCACATCGCATTCGTTCGACCGGTACAGTTCCGCCCCGGCCATGACCTCATCCACTTTCGGGTTGGGCGAGACGCCGGTAAACACGGTCACGCGAATGCCTGCGTTCACCAGGATGTCCACGATTTCCGCTACCCAGCCGGCTTTCTCCACGCCCGGGTCCGACACCAGGAACACATGCCGGGCACCGAAGTTACTTGCAAAGTTGGCCACCGCCTTGCGAGAGCCGGCACCAAAGACGATTTCAGGGGATACAAACTTGCGCAGAGCAGAAATGTCGTAGCTCATGGGCGTTCTCGTCAGTGTTGCTGTTGTTGTTATATCAGGTTCAAGTTTACCTGAACCGACGCCGGTGATCATTGCACTTTTTTTAGCGATTCCTCCGATAGAAGGCGAGCAGATTTTCCAGCAGCGCAACCTGGTTTTCACGCTGCCGGAAGCCATGCCCTTCCTCCTCGAACCACCAGAGCTCAACGGCCTGCCCGGCTCTCTCAAGCTCCCGGACCATGGCCCTGGTCTGCTCCGGCACGACGACCCGATCCTGCCCGCCCTGGAAAAATATCATGGGCCCGCGGATACGATGAGACTGCCGCACCGGTGTACGATCGTGCCAGCGACCGGGGAACTCCTCCGGTGATCCCAGCAGCCAGTCCAGGTAGCCCGACTCGAAGCGGTGAGTCACCTCCCGCAGTCGGGCAGGATCACTCACCCCGAACAGGCTGGCACCGGCCCGGAATCGTTCGCTTCGGGTCATGGCCATCAGTGCCGTATAGCCACCGGAGCTGCGGCCCTGGATAAACAGCCGGCGGGCATCTCCGCGGCCGGTGGCCGCCAGATGATCGGCCGCCCGCTCCATGTCCTCGACATCCGCCTGGCCCCAGTTACCGGCCAATGCCAGGCGAAAATCACGGCCGAATCCGGCGCTGCCACGATAATTGATCTCGGCTACCGCAAAACCATGATGGCACCAGAACTGGACCTGTGGATTGAACACCGGCCAGGCCGTTGACGTGGGCCCGCCGTGGGCAATCAGTATCAGCGGTGGTGGGGAAGTTTCCGACGAACCACCGGCTGGCGGGTACCATAATCCACTGACTTCTTCCCTCACCTCCCCGGAAGGTGGAATCCTGAAGGTTTCCGGTGGGATTGTATCGGCGTTGAAAGGCCTCTCACCACCAGCCAGTGTGTGGAACTCGCCCGTTGCGGGATCAATGCTCAGAACCGTATCCAGACGCGTTGCCGAGTGGGCGATACAATGTAACCGGCCATCCCGGACTGTAAGGTGGCGAAAATCCGTGTAGTCCGCAGCAATCCTGCGGGCAGGTGCGTCGGCACTGGCCTGCAGCCAGAGTTCGCCGGTGCCTGACCGGTAACGGACCCGGGCCCAACCGCCATTCTCAAGCGGCCGGTGATGACTCTCACCCAGTTGCCAGGGCGCGCTGGCGTGGTCCGCGGCTGTCGCATCCAGACAGGTCCAGACCGCCGATTCTGCCCCGGTGGACACACGCCAGGGTTGCCACCAACCGTCGTGATCCGACAACACCAGCAGTTCCTCACCATAGAATACCGGCTGCTGGACACTGCCCTCACCGGGGGCCGGCCTGCAGCGGGCATGCTCCAGTGCGCCTTCGGCATTCACATCCGCCGTCCAGAGCACGGATCTCACCCACGGCATGTCCGGCAGGGACCAGCACACCCAGGCGATTCGCGTGCCACTGGCCGACAACGCCGGGGTGCTGTAAAAATCCTCACCTTCATGCAAACACCGGATTCCGGAGCCGTCCTGCACCGCCACCAGTTGCTGGCGTCCGCTGTATTCACGGACGGCAAGCACCCTTTGATGGCGCGAATCCCATGCCAGCCCGCCGAAGCAGGCCTGGCTGTCACAGGTGATGGCCCCGACAGCACCTGACTGGGTATCGATACGATGAATCTGCTGCCCGGAAGCCTCAACCGCATAAACCGCGGCGCAACCGGCACAGACTGCCCCGCCGCCATAGCCATTCACCTGGCTGCGAATGCTGAAATCTTCCGGGGTGACACGCTGCGGGCCATTTTCAGCCGCTCTGTAAAGCAGGGTTTTGCTGCTGTCCGGATCAAACTCCAGCCAGAAGATTCCGGCCGGAGATACCGTTAACGCCCCCCGCTGAACAAACGCCGCGGAAGCCTGTTCGGCGGAGATTGTGGAAAACACGGAGGATTCCGCCTCGCCAGAGGCGTCAGCCGCGGAAGAACAGCCGGGAGTTGTCGGTGTTGCGATAGGTCAGCTCCTCCAGCCCGGCAGTGGCGTGGTCCGCCGCCTTGCGGGCGGCAAGAATGCGATCGTGGTGGGATGACTTGCTGCACACCGGATCGGCGTTGTCGGCATTGCCGGTGAGCAGATAGGCCTGGCAGCGGCAGCCGCCGAAGTCCTTGCCCTTTTCATCGCAGGAACGACAGGGCTCCGGCATCCAGCTGTCACCCCGGTAGTGATTGAATCCCGGGCTGTCATACCAGATGGAGTGTAGCGAGGATTCCCGCACATTGGGAAACTCGATGGGCAGCAGTCGGGCGCTGTGGCACGGCAAGGCGGTGCCATCCGGCGCCACGGTGAGAAACAGGCTACCCCAGCCGTTCATGCAGGCCTTTGGCCGTTCCTCGTAATAATCCGGGGTCACGAAGATCAGTTTCATGGCCGAACCGCTGGCCGTGAGGCGTTTGCGGTAACTGTTCACTTCCGCCTCGGCCTTCTCCAGCTGGGCTTTCGAGGGCATCAGCCCTTCCCGGTTTTCAAAGGCCCAGCCGTAATACTGGCATGTTGCCAGTTCAACATAGTCCGCCCCCAGCCGTTCGCAGAGGCTGATAATATCGTCCATCTGGTGGATGTTGTGGCGGTGGATCACGAAGTTGAGCACCATGGGGTAGCCCGCTTCTTTTACCGCCCGTGCCATGGCCAGCTTCTGATCGAAGGCCTTGCGGGAACCGGCCACCGCGTTGTTCAGTTCCGGGTCCGAGGCCTGGAAACTCACCTGGATATGGTCCAGCCCGGCATCGCGGAAAGCAGTCACCTTGGCCTCGCTGAGTCCCAGCCCCGAAGTGATCAGATTGGTGTAGTAACCCAGTTGCCGCGCCTCGGAAATCAGCTCCGGCAGGTCCTGGCGCACCAGGGGCTCACCCCCGGAAAATCCCAGCTGGGCCGCACCCATCTCACGGCCCTGGCGCAGTACCCGCACCCACTCCTCGGTGGTCAGTTCCTGCTGGCTCTGGGCAAAATCCAGGGGGTTGGAACAGTAGGGGCACTGCAGCGGGCAGCGGTAGGTCAGCTCCGCCAGCAACCACAGTGGCGGGCCGATACCGGGGCGATCACCGGCAGGCATGGCGTGATGGCCGCTCATGTGAACAGTATCCAGTGCTGCTGTTCGGCATCTTTCAGGAAATCGCTGACATCGTTTTCCAGGGAGCCTGCGTCCGGAAACTGCTGCTCCAGCCTGGTAACGATATCCGCCACACTGCGCTCGCCATTTACTTCTTTGAGCACCGCCCCGGCACTGTCATTGAGTCGCACCATGCCCTCCGGGTACAGCAGCACATGGGCATTCTGGGCCGGTTCCCACTGGAAGCGGAAACCTGGCCGCAGTCTCGGTACCTGCTCCATGGACATCGCCATCACAGCCCCCGGTGCCACACGGGCTGGTCGGTGACGGTATGATACGGGGGCGTCTGGTGCTGATAAGCCATAGTCAGGGAATCCAACATCGACCATAGGATGTCCAGTTTGAATTGCAGGATTTCCAGGGCACGGGCCTGTTGTGCCGCGGTGGTGAAATGCTCCAGGGTGATGCTCAGGCCATGCTCCACATCCCGCCTGGCTTCCGACAGCCGCTTGCGGAAATAGACGTAGCCGTCGGTTCTGATCCAGGGATAATGCTGCGGCCAGCTGTCCAGCCGGGACTGGTGAATTTCCGGCGCGAACAGTTCCGTCAGGGACGAACAGGCCGCTTCCTGCCAGGTGGCCCGGCGGGCAAAGTTCAGATAGGCGTCCACCGCAAAGCGGACACCGGGCAGCACATGGCGCTGGTCGATCACTTCCTCCCGGGTCAGTCCCACGGCTTCCGCCAGGCGGAGCCAGGCTTCGATACCGCCCTGGTCGTCGCTGTGGCCGTCGTGATCCAACACCCGCTGCAGCCACAACCTGCGCACGGACGCATCCGGGCAGTTGGCCATAATGGCGGCGTCCTTCCGGGGAATATTGATTTGGTAATAGTAACGGTTGGCCACCCAGCCACGGATCTGCTCCGGCGTGCAGTCACCGCCGTACATGGCTTTATGGTACGGATGGTGTATGTGGTAATACCGGCCTTTGGTCCGCAGGGCCTGCTCGAAATCCTGCCGGTTCATCGCCGGGGTTGCGATAGCATTCATGAGGGCACCGCCCTATCCAGGTGCATTCCGTCGAAGGACACTTCGATACCGTGCTTTTCCAGCACAGCCCGTTCTGGGGAGTTCTCGTTCAGAATGGGGTTGGTGTTGTTGATATGGATAAGAATCTTCCGCTTTGCCGGCATGGTGTCGAGCACCTCGATCATGCCACCGGGACCGCTCTGGGCCAGATGCCCCATTTCCTGCCCGGTGCGGGTACCTACTTCGCACCGCAGCATTTCATCATCATGCCAGACGGTGCCATCCACCAGCAGGGTGTCTGCCTTGCGCATCCATTGCAGAATCTGTTCATCCGGCTGGCCCAGCCCCGGTGCGTACATCACGGTTTCGCCGCTGCCGGTGTCTTCGATAAACAGGCCAATGTTGTCGCCCGGGTGGGGGTTGTTACGGCGTGGAGAGTACGGTGGCGCGTTACTGAGCAGCGGAATGGCTGTCAGTTTCAGCGACGGCGCGCAGGGTATGGTGAAGAATTGCTGATCGGTACAGGGCACCTCACGCCACCGGGGCCCACCGTTCCAGTGTTCCAGCATTCGGAACAGGGGAAAGCCACTGCTCAGGTCCTCATGCACCTGTGCCGTACACCAGACATCCAGTGGCAGGCCCTCGCGCAGCATCAGCAGACCCGTGGTGTGATCCACCTGGCTGTCGATAAGCAGAACGGCACCGATACCGGTATCCCGCAGGGCGCGTCCAGGCTGCATGGCTTCAAAAGCTGCAAGCTGGGCACGGATATCCGGGGAAGCGTTGCAGAGAATCCAGCTGACACCGTCTTCGCTGATGGCAATGGACGACTGGGTGCGTGCCTTCGCGTTCAGGCTGCCTTTACGGAAACCGTCACAGTTGGCGCAGTTGCAGTTCCACTGGGGAAAGCCACCTCCGGCTGCGGAACCAAGAATACGAATCTGCATGGCGGGAACTCCGGAAGCAAAACGGCCAGCACGGAGCGGCTGGCCATCCGTTCTCAGCGGTTGGCGAAGTACATGGTGACTTCGAAGCCGATCCGCAGGTCTTCATAGGCTGGTTTGGTCCACATGGTGCTTACCTCTTGTGATGATTGTTGTGGCGTTCACGACCCGTTAGCCGGTTTTCCGGTAACTCACACTCAATCCTACCCAGTCTCCGGAGGGTCAAATATGGTACTTTGGAACTGATTTTCGGCTGATGCGGGGCGCGAAAGTCATCCTTTCGGACCATCGCCGTGAATAAGGCCGTGAAAACAAAAAAAGGCCCTGGGAAGGGCCTGAAAAATGGCAGGAAAACCCATACCCCGGCCAGTCACCGGGAAAAAAGTGCACATCCGTGTGCTGACTCGCCACCGGGCCCGTGTGGATGGGGCCCGGGCACAACAGTCAGTGCGTTGCCGGGATCAGAAGAAGCCCAGCGGGTTGATGTCGTAGCTCACCAGCAGGTTCTTGGTCTGCTGGTAGTGGTCCAGTGCCATCTTGTGGTTCTCGCGGCCAACACCGGACTTCTTGTAACCACCAAAGGCCGCGTGAGCCGGATACTGGTGGTAGCAGTTGGTCCATACACGGCCTGCCTGGATGGCGCGGCCCATGCGGTAGGCACGGTTGATGTCGCGGGTCCAGAGGCCGGCGCCCAGACCAAACTCGGTGTCGTTGGCGATGGCCAGTGCTTCTTCCTCGTCCTTGAAGGTGGTTACACCCACCACCGGGCCGAAGATTTCTTCCTGGAACACACGCATGTTGTTCTTGCCTTTCAGCAGCGTGGGCTGAACATAGAAGCCGTTGTTGTACTCGCCTTCCATCTCTTCACGGCCACCGCCGGTCAGCACTTCCGCACCTTCCTGCTTGCCGATTTCCAGATAGGACATGATCTTGTCGAACTGTTCCTTGGACGCCTGGGCACCCACCTGCACATCGGTATCCAGCGGGTTGCCACGCTTGATGGACTTGGTGCGCTCGACAACCTTGGCCATGAACTCGTCGTACATGTCTTCCTGGATCAGCGCGCGGGAAGGGCATGTGCACACCTCACCCTGGTTGAAGAACGCCAGCACCAGGCCTTCCACGCACTTGTCGATGAATTCCGGCTCGGCCTGCATCACGTCTGAGAAGTAGATGTTGGGGGACTTGCCACCCAGCTCCACCGTGGACGGGATGATGTTTTCAGCAGCGCACTTGAGGATATGGGCACCAACCGGTGTAGAGCCGGTGAACGCGATCTTGGCGATGCGCTTGCTGGTGGCCAGGGCCTGGCCGGCTTCGATGCCGTAACCATTGACGATATTGACCACACCCGCCGGCAGCAGGTCACCAATCAGATCCATCAGGATCAGGATGCTGGCCGGTGTCTGCTCGGCCGGCTTCATAACGGTGCAGTTACCCGCCGCCAGGCAGGGCGCCAGCTTCCACACTGCCATCAGCAGCGGGAAGTTCCAGGGGATGATCTGGCCCACGACACCCAGCGGCTCATGGTAGTGATAGGCCACGGTGTTGTTGTCGATAGCGCTGGAAGTATCTTCCTGGGCACGGATACAGCCGGCAAAATAACGGAAGTGGTCCACGGCCAGGGGCAGGTCGGCGTTGATGGTTTCACGCACCGCCTTGCCGTTGTCCCAGGTCTCGGCAACCGCCAGCATCTCGATGTTCTGCTCAATGCGGTCGGCAATTTTCAGCAGAATGTTGGAACGCTCGGTAGTAGAGGTTTTGCCCCAGGCCGGCGCAGCCTTGTGGGCGGCATCCAGTGCCAGTTCAATATCTTCGGCAGTGGAGCGCGGAATTTCACAGATCACATCACCGGTCACCGGTGTGATGTTTTCAAAATACTGGCCCTTGGCGGGAGCGACCCACTCACCACCAATAAAGTTTTCGTAACGGGGTTTGAAGGAGACGACGGAGCCTTCCTTTCCGGGTTGTGCGTAGATCATGGTCTCGACCTCTTGTTGTGTTTGTCGAAGGGCAACGCGGCCTTTCGCGTTTACCCACTCAATGTAGACCCCAATACCGGATAGTTGAATGATTCGATGGAGGTGAAAAACTCCTCCCTTGGTAGTAGATGGCATAAGAGCCACGGCACCACTGCCCTCACGCCAATAGACACCCTCAAATAAACATTGCACCGCAAAGGCACCCGCCGGCGCACCAGACTGGTGCGCGCGCCCTGTCAGGTGGCGATCAATTTCGAGCAACTAAATCTTAATCCATCAAAATCAGACGTTTATGAATTGGCATGGACCCTGCAAAGACTGGAGTACGCAGCGAGACGTCGGTTACTGAAACCACAATCAAAGCGCCACAATCTGACCAATGGTCAACTAGGGTTCCGGTCTGCCACCAATCCAGGCAGATGGCTGGTCCGAGAGTTGACGACCTTTTCCAAGGTTACACGGCGGGACAAAAGCCCGGGAGGATCGTTCAGTTACTGACGCCTCTCGTTTTTTTGGATGCCCTAACCAGGAGGAAAAGGCCATGTTGCAGACCGCAGCCCCTCTCTGTGCAACACCCCTGTACGACGATCTGATTCCCGGCGGATCCCACTGGTCCTTTGTCATGCGCCGTGGCCACGTGCTGCGCCTGATCGATGAAACCGGCGGGGCCAATGTAGGCATGCTGATGTACAACCCCGAGAATCCCCTCGAGCGGTACAACATGCCGGACACCCTGAAAAACCAGCACACCTTCAAACTCACCAGGGGCCACGTTCTGCTCTCGGACATGGGTCGTGTGTTTGCCTCCATCATCCGCGATGACCTGGGCTGGCACGATACCGTCAGCGGTACCTGCAATGCCGAGCTGGTGGAGCAGCGCTGGGGTAAGAAGACCTACCAGGAAGCCCATAACCACTACCACCGCAACGGCTTCACCAGCTTCCTCAACGAACTGGCCAAGTACGGCCTGGGCAAGAAGGACCTGACCGCCAACCTGAACTGGTTCAGCCGGGTAAAAACCGACGACGACGGCAACATGGCCTTTGTCAGCGACCATTCCCACGCCGGTGTCACCGTGGACCTGCGTTTCGAAATGGACACCATCGTGGTGCTGCACACCTGCCCCCACCCGCTCAATCCGGCCCCGGAATATCCGAGCCATCCAGTGCGTTATCAGCTCTTCCAGGCGGCCCCGGTTACCGATGCCGACCCCTGCAAGACCTCGTCACCGGAGGCCACCCGCGCCTTCGCCAATAACGCCCTGTACCACCTGTTCCAGTAACGGAGGCCGGAGATGATCAAGCACAGCGAATTGAACCCCGACAACGCCGCCTTCCGTGAAACCGTGCCGGCGGGCGAGTATTTCCTGAAAGTGGTGAAGGCCGGCGAGACCGTCCGTATCCTGGACCTGGAAGGCAACCAGGCGGCCGACACCCTCTTCTACAACGCCCACAACCCCACCGAACGCTACAGCGCCGTGGACACCATTCGCGAGCAGGGCAATGTCTACCTGACCGCCGGCTCCAAACTGGTGTCCTCGGAAAACAACGTGATGCTGGAAATCACCGCCGACACCTGTGGCCGCCACGACACCCTGGGCGGCGCCTGTGCGGCGGAAAGCAACACCACCCGCTATGCCCTGGAGAAAAAGTGCATGCACGCCTGCCGCGACAGCTGGCTGGTGGCGGTGACCGAACACGAAGAGCTGGGTATGAGCAAGCGGGACATCACCCACAACATCAACTTCTTCATGAACGTGCCGGTGACCGCCGAGGGCGGGCTGACGTTTGAAGACGGCATTTCCGACGCCGGCAAGTACGTGGAACTGAAAGCGGCGATGGACGTGCTGGTGATGATTTCCAACTGCCCGCAGCTGAACAACCCCTGCAACGGCTGGAACCCCACACCCATCGAGGTGCTGGTATGGAACTGAACCAGCCCCTGAAGAAGGTCCTGATCGCCAACCGGGGCGCAATTGCCTGCCGGGTGATCCGCACCCTGAAGGCCATGGGCATTACCTCGGTGGCGGTCTACGCGGAAGCCGATGCCGATTCGCTGCACGTACGTCAGGCAGACGAATCCTGGTCGCTGGGGGAAGGATCGGCGGCGGCCACCTATCTGGACCAGGACAAACTGTTCGGGGTGATTGCGAAAAGTGGTGCCCAGGCGATCCATCCGGGCTACGGCTTTCTCAGCGAGAACGCGGATTTCGCCCGCCGCTGCGACGCCGAGGGCGTCGTGTTCCTCGGCCCCACGCCGGAACAGATGGAAGATTTCGGCCTCAAACACACGGCCCGCTCCCTGGCGGAAAAAGCCGGGGTACCCATGCTGCCCGGAACCGGCCTGCTGGGCAGTCTGGACGAGGCCCTGGCGGAAGCCGAGCATATCGGTTACCCGGTGATGCTGAAAAGCACCGCCGGCGGTGGCGGCATCGGTATGTCCCGCTGCTTCGGCGCCGAAGACCTGAGCAAAACTTTCGAGTCCGTGCAGCGCTTGAGCCAGAACAACTTCAGCAACAGTGGCGTGTTCCTGGAAAAATTCGTGGAACACGCCCGCCACGTCGAAGTGCAGATGTTCGGTGATGGCAAAGGCACGGTGGTGGCCCTGGGTGAGCGGGACTGCTCCGCCCAGCGCCGTAATCAAAAGGTGATTGAGGAGGCGCCCGCGCCCGGACTGTCCGATGACGTCCGCCAGCGCATGCACGCCACCGCCCGCCAGCTTGGCGAGAGCATTGACTACCGCAGTGCCGGCACCGTGGAGTACATCTACGACCCGGACACCGCCGAGTTCTACTTCCTGGAAGTAAATACCCGCCTGCAGGTGGAGCACGGCGTGACCGAGCAGGTGTACGGCGTGGATATCGTGCGCTGGATGGTGGAACTGGGAGCAGGCACCCTCGGCGACCTGGAGGCTCTGGCCAGAGGCCTGCAACCCAAAGGCCATGCCATACAGGCGCGGATCTATGCCGAAGACCCCAACAAGGACTTCCAGCCCTCCGCCGGCCTGCTGACCAATGTCAGCTGGCCGGAGGAGGCGGGCCTGCGGATCGACACCTGGATTCAGCCGGGTACCGAGGTGTCTCCCCTGTTCGACCCCATGCTGGCCAAGGTGATTGTCCACGAAGACGACCGGGAATCCGCCCGCCAGCGGCTGATGCAGGCCCTGGATACCAGTGAACTCTACGGTATCGAAACCAACCGCCAGTATGTACGCCAGGTGCTGGAAGACCCGCGTTTTGCTGAAGGCCGGCTGTTTACCCGCACCCTCAACGAATTCGACTACCGGCCGGCCACGGTGGACGTGATCAGCGGCGGCACCCTGACCACGATCCAGGATTACCCGGGCCGCATCGGCTACTGGGAAGTGGGCGTGCCTCCCTCCGGTCCCTTCGACAGCTACTCCTTCCGCCTGGGCAACCGGCTGCTGGGTAATGAGGAAGGCGCACCCGGCCTGGAAATCACCCTGCGCGGCCCGACCCTCGTCTTCAACCGGGCCACCCAGATTGTGCTGACCGGTGCGGCACTGGAGGCGAGCCTGGACGACCAGCCGGTGGCCTTCTGGGAAGTGCTCGACGTACCCTCCGGCGCCACCCTGAAAATCGGCGCCGGCAAGGACTCGGGCGCCCGCGCCTATGTGCTTTTCCGGGGTGGACTGGACTGCCCGCAATACCTGACCTCCTGCAGCACCTTCACCCTTGGCCAGTTCGGCGGCCACTGTGGTCGCGCCCTGCGGGCCGGCGATGTCCTGGCTCTGGCCGACACCACGCCAGCGCCCGCGGCGAAGCTGATCAACGAACTCAAGCCAACCATTGGCAGGGAATGGAAACTGCACGTTACCTATGGCCCCCACGGCGCGCCCGATTACTTCACCGACGGCGACATCGACACCTTCTTCAAGAGCGACTGGGAAATCCACTACAACTCCAGCCGCACCGGCGTGCGCCTGATCGGCCCCAAGCCCGAGTGGGCCCGCAGCGATGGGGGCGAGGCGGGCATGCATCCCTCCAACATCCATGACAACGCCTACGCCGTGGGCACGGTGGATTTCACCGGCGACATGCCGGTCATCCTCGGCCCCGATGGCCCCAGCCTGGGCGGTTTCGTGTGCCCGGTCACCGTCATCAGTGCCGACCTGTGGAAACTGGGCCAGCTCAAGGCCGGTGACAAGGTGCGGTTCGTCCCCGTTTGCCAGGACCAGGCGGTCGCCCTGCGGGAGGCCCTGGACGAATCCGTGGCCACCCTGACCGCCGCTACCACGCGCATCAAACCCATTACCCCGGTGTCGCCGATACTGGCCTCCCTCGGCACCGAGGAACACGAAACCGGCGTGGTCTATCGCGCCGCCGGCGACAATTACGTGCTGGTGGAATACGGCCCCATGGAGCTGGACATCTGCCTGCGCTTCCGCGCCCACGCCCTGATGCAGTGGCTGCGGGAGAAGAACCTGGAAGAGATTCTGGAACTGACCCCCGGCATCCGCTCCCTGCAGGTGCACTACAACAGCCAGAACCTGAACCAGCGGGCCCTGCTGGACCTGCTGATCAGTGCCGAAAAGGAACTGGAAAAACAGCCGGAGTGGGACGTGCCGGCCCGCATCGTGCACCTGCCCCTGTCCTGGGACGACGAAGCCTGCCAGACCGCCATCGCCAAATACATGCAGTCGGTGCGCAAGGATGCCCCCTGGTGCCCCAGCAACCTGGAATTCATCCGCCGCATTAACGGGCTGGACAGCATCGACGAGGTCAAACAGACCCTTTTCGATGCGAGCTACCTGGTGATGGGCCTGGGGGACGTCTATCTCGGCGCCCCGGTGGCCACGCCCCTGGACCCGCGCCACCGCCTGGTGACCACCAAATACAACCCGGCCCGTACCTGGACCGCAGAGAACTCCGTGGGCATCGGCGGCGCCTACCTGTGCATCTATGGCATGGAGGGCCCGGGGGGCTACCAGTTCGTCGGGCGCACCCTGCAGATGTGGAACCGCTACCGCAACACCGAGTATTTCGAGCCGGGCAAACCCTGGCTGCTGAGGTTCTTTGATCAGGTGCGTTTCTACGAAGTCAGCGCCGAGGAGCTGCAGCAGATCCGCCGGGATTTCCCCAACGGCGACTACCCGATCCGCATCGAGGAAACCCGCTTCAACCTGAAGGATTACGAGCAGTTCCTGACGGATAACAACGACGAAATCGAAGCCTTCACCGGCAAACGCAAACAGGCCTTCGACGAGGAACTTCAACGCTGGATCGAATCCGGCCAGATCAATTTCAGTTCCGAAGCCCCGATGGAAGACACAGGCGAGGATGACATCGCCAACCTGCCCGCAGGCCAGCACGCGGTGGAAAGCCACGTGGCCGGCAACCTCTGGGAATGCCTGGTCAAGCCCGGCGACCTGATCGAGGCCCAGCGCCCGGTGGCGGTTATCGAATCCATGAAGATGGAAATTGAATTGCTGAGCCCGGTGAGCGGCCGCGTCGTGGACGTGCGCCGGGAAGCGGGCCAGGCGGTATCACCGGGTACGCCGGTGGTGATCGTGGAAGACGTTAATGAATAGTGCCAGCAACACAAAAGAAGAGTGAATCGACCAACACGGGCAGAGCCCGAGGAGAGATACCATGAAAACATCTGACATGAGTAAACGTCTGGCGGCCGGTCTGCTGACCGCTTCTCTGTCCATGGGCGCCATTGCCGAGGAAAAGGATTCCTTCAGCATTGCCTGGACCATCTACGCCGGCTGGGTGCCCTGGCAGTACGCCGAAGACAGCGGCATCATGAAAAAGTGGGCGGACAAGTACGATATTGAAGTGGATATCGTGCAGGTGAACGACTACATCGAATCCATCAACCAGTACACCGCCGGTCAGTTCGATGGCGTGGTGGCTACAAGCATGGATGGCCTGTCGATTCCGGCGGCCTCCGGCCTGGATACTACGGCGCTGATTGTGGGGGACTACTCCAACGCCAACGATGGCCTGGTATCGAAAGACGCCGAGTCTATCGAGGACCTGGAAGGCGAAACCGTACACCTGGTTGAGCTGTCCGTTTCCCATTACCTGCTGGTGCGGGCGCTGGACAGCGTTGGCCTAGAGGAGCGGGACATCAATGTGGTGAACATCTCCGACGCCGACCTGGTCTCGGCCTTCCAGACGGACGAGGTGCGCCATGTCGCTACCTGGAACCCGCTGCTGACGGAAGTGGCCGCCATGCCGGGCGTCACGCCACTGTTCGACTCCAGCCAGATTCCCGGCCACATCAAGGACCTGACAATGGTGAACACGGAAACCCTGGCGGACAACCCGAAACTGGGCAAGGCCCTGGTGGGCGCCTGGTATGAAACCATGAGCATCCTCAAATCCGACAGCGAAGAAGGCCAGGAAGCCCGCGCCATGCTGGGTGAAATCTCCGGCACGGACCAGGAAGGTTATGAAATGCAGTTGGAGGGCATGAAAATGTTCTGGGAGCCGGAGAATTCGGTGGAGTTCATCCGCAGTGACGAAGCGCGGTCCGCCATGGACGATGTTCGTCAGTTCTCGTTCGACAAGGGCCTGCTGGGCCAGGGCGCCCAGAGTCCGGATTTTGTCGGTATCGAGTTTCCCGATGGTTCCATTATGGGTGATGAGAGCAACGTGAAGTTCCGCTTTGATGACAGCTACATGCAGATGGCTGCTGACGACGAGATCTGAGCGATCGTCCTCTAAAACTCTGATACGATCGGGCACGAATATTCGTGCCCTTTTTCGTTTAGACTTTGGAGGTGGATCGGCGTTGGGGTGCCTTTCCAAAACACGCTCCTTGCGGCACATCCATGTGACGCTTGGGCTACGCCATCCCTGGCTCCGCACAGTTTTGGAAAGGCACCCCAACGCCGATCTTCCGAACGCACAGTTAACCGCTGAGAAACACCGTTTATGCGCCGCACCAAGGAAGACGCCGAAAAAACCCGCCAGACCGTCCTTGAGGCTGCCTTGACCCTGTTCAGCCGGGACGGCTATTCGTTGACCACACTAAGCCGGATTGCTCGGGAAGCCGGGTGTAGCCGTGGGCCGATTTACTGGCATTTCCAGAACAAGGATGACCTGTACGAGGCGGTGCTCGCCTACTCACAGGAACCCCTTGAAGCGCTGGTGGCCGAGTGCGCGGGCATGCGGGAGACACCGGTCGAGGCGATGGATCATTTCATCGAGCAATGGCTGGGGTTGCTGGCGAACAACCGGAAATACCGGCAGTCCTTCGAGATTCTGCTCAACAAGACGGAACTGACGGATGCCATGAGCCGGACGTTGAACCGGGAACGGGCATTAACGAAATCGATCATTGATTTGTTCAGGGATCTGGTCGGGCAGGCGGTTGAGCAAGGTTCGATCACAACAAAGGAAGATCCCAGTGACTTGGGCTTGCTGAGTTATACCTATCTGATGGGGATTACCCAGACCTGGCTGTTTGCGCCGAAGTTGTTTTCGCTGAAAAAGGAAGCGCCTTTTTTCCGGAGGCGGTTCTGGTTGATGTTGGGTGTTGATAGCTGATCATGTGAATTATTGGCTGCGCAGCGAATGATCCAGTTCCAGCAACCCTGAAAACAAAGTTAAATTATCTAGGCAGAAATTGATCTGCATCAAAACTCAATTCTTAAACCTCGCCTGAGCCAGCACTTTACCAAAACATTGCAATAACTGGACATCGGATACATTGCCCTCCCCGTAGATTGACTCACGTTAATGTTTCTCCCTCAAGATACGGTAAAACCCACTAATATGTACGCCTGCAACAGTCAGTCTTTTGTCCTTGAGCACTTCCTTCGCATGGACACATTCCGGCCGGAAAGTTGGCTTTCGGCACTTCAGGTTTTAACCAACAGCCCGAGGTTATCCCAGAAGATTCTCACACCAACAGACTCCCGGAGTTTCAGGGGCCGGCTGTCTTTCCTTCCATCTGATAATCTGAATGTCTGCGGTTTCTATATGCGGCACTCAAGTATGATTTCCGGGGCCAACGCCGGATCTGCTGCGATTGTGATGCCGGTAGAGGGAACGGTGGATTTCAAGGTGACCGATGAGCATCGTCTTTGTGGTCCCTGGGCGCCATTCGTCCTTGACCCCCACGAAGAATTTCACGCAACTCTCTCCGACGAAACACATCTGTTTATTGTCCAGTTACCCTGCCTGAGGGAGGGACGCTACCGACACGCCTTTCTGAGCCACCAAAGCCGGTTGGTAGAGGGACTGACCAATTTCCTCTACGAGACGCCTTTTTTTCGGGACTACAAACATGCACAAAGACGTGTAGAACGCTTCTCCCGAAGATTATATGACTGCCTGGAAACAGGCAGCCTCCCTTGCTCAGGGCCACCCGAACGGAAAAATGTCAATGATGATGGCCGTCTTTGTAAGGCCATACAATTGCTGAATCATGCACTGGACAAGGATATCGATATCAAAGCCGTGGCCAGCCGTTCCGGACTCAGCTTACGAAATTTCCATTACCTCATGAAGCAGTACACCGGCCAGTCTCCTTACCAATATGTTCGGGGGCGCAGACTGATCAAGGCAAGGGAAGCCATTATCCAGGACTACCCGGACAGGATCAGTGTCTCCCAACAGGCATTTAACTGGAGGTTTCAGCATGCTGGGCGATTTTCCAGCTATTATCGGCAACACTTCGGCGAATACCCGACGCAGACCCTGCGCGAGCTGGATCATCTCAAGCAGTTGACCCATCACGTCAGGTCTGCGGGAGACAACTTCAGGGAAATCAGGCAATACTGGCTTACAAGTTCCGCCAGTCCGATGCAGCACTCACTGCGCTCCCATTCCAGAATGGATGAGCAGGAAGCATGACAGCCTGATCTATTCGATCAGGCTAACGGTGTTCCTTGTTTTCCTCTTGCTCTGGTACAGGGCCCGGTCAGCGCGCCTGAGAATGTCTTCAAAATGGTTGTCGGCCAAACGAAACCCGGAAACCCCGAGACTGACCGTCGCCCGCACCAGCGAATCATCCGCTCTGAATTCAGCTCCTTCGATTAAGTGTCTAACCCGCTCTGCCAGTTGCACCGCATCTTCTGGGACTGTATCACCGGTAATAATCGCAAACTCCTCGCCCCCCAGGCGGTAGGCGCTGTCGGAGGGGCGCAGCTGATCCATGACCAGCCGCGCAGCTTGCCTGAGCACTTTGTCGCCCACCAGGTGGCCATGGCAATCGTTAATGTTCTTGAAGTGGTCAAAATCGTACATGATCACAGATGCGTTGCGACCACGACGAATGAATGCGGAGTAACGGCTTTTCAGATCCCGGTTAAATTGCTTTCGGTTATACATCCCTGTCAGATCATCAATGACCGACTCTTTTCTGAGCCTGTCTTCCAGAGACTTTTCGGTGGTGATGTCGCGCATTACGCCCAAAACCCGATTTCCGGTGCCGTGATCAATTGTTTCCTGTAACCACCGCACCTCGCCATCCGGCCGGCGAATCCTGTAAGTCAGACTGGTGCCCGCAGCTGTCATCAGGTTCCGATGGAGGTCCAGCACCCGAGGACGATCGTCAGGATGAGAATGCTCTGCCACCAGGGCCAGTGACGCTTCAATTTTCTCCGGCAATCCCAAGATTGCGGCGACCATGGGCGACCAGACAAGCCGTTGACACTCAACGTCGAACTCCCACCACCCTAGTCCCCCCACTTCCTGGGCTCGGGCCAGCCGCGCTGTGGTAGTCTCCAGTTCCTCACGTATCTGTTGTATGGCTACCCGCTCTGAGTCGTCCCTGATCAACGCCAAGGTGAACTCCTGATCTGCCACCTTTATACGATTGAGCATGATATCCATAGGTTGGAGCTGACCATCCAGCCGCCGGCCCTGGAAGCGCAGGCCCGCCCCCATTGCCCGGCATTCTTCCTCGCAAAAAAAATCCGCCACGTATTGTCGATGGGCCTGGCGTGAAGCCTCCGGAATCAGCAATTCCAACGCCTTACACTTTAGTCCTCCCTCCGGAGCCCCGAATATTGCATCTGCGCGACCATTGGCGGCCACCACCACCTGATCACGCCCGACCACGATTGCCGCATCGGGCACAAGATCAATCCACCAGTCCAGATCATTGCGGTTCATTTTCACGACTCATTACGATTTTCAATCCCGGTAAGCGTTCTTGATTTGTACAAAACTGTCCACATCCGCCAGAAAAAGATCGGCCAGCTCCGGGTCAAAGTGTTTACCCCTGTTATCACGGATCAGCGCAACCGCATCCTCCAGCTTCCAGGCGCGCTTGTAGGGGCGTTCCGAGGTCAGGGCATCGAACACATCGGCAAGGGCGGCGATGCGGCCTGACAGCGGAATGTCTTTGCCGGACAGACCTGCGGGGTAACCGCTGCCATCCCATTTCTCATGGTGACTCAGCGCGATCTCCCGGGCCATGCTCAACAGTTCGCTATCGTTGCCATCGAGCAAACGGGCGCCAATCTCGGCATGGGTTTTCATGATTTGCCACTCGTCCGGATCCAGCTTTCCCGGCTTGAGAAGAATGGCGTCGGGAATACCGATCTTGCCGATATCGTGCATGGGGCTGGCGTGAAGAATCAGATCACACCGGGATTCCGACCAGCCCAGTTTGCGGGCCAGAAGCGCGCACATCTGACTCATACGGATGATATGGTTGCCAGTCTCTTCATCCCGATATTCTGCGGCATGTCCCAGCCTTCGAATGATTTCCAGGCGGGTCTCCTGAAGTTCACGGGTTCTCTCTGAAACCAGCACCTCAAGATGCGCTTTCTGATCCCGCACCATCCGATGGGCCAGGTGGGCGTCCAGAAAATTCCGCACCCGCATCAGCAGCTCACGGCGATCAAACGGCTTGGTTACATAATCGCGAGCTCCCTGCTGCAGAGCCTGCAGCAGGGAGTCCTGCTGATTCTGTGCAGTAAGGATCACGATAGGTGGCATCAGCGGATCCTGCAGACCCGCCAATTGCTCCATCACCTCGAAACCGCTCATGCCTGGCATATTCAGATCCAGCAGAATCAGCGCGGGTTGATGCTCCCTGTAGGCCGGCAGCACCATGAACGGATCACCAATGGACACGACATTCCGGTACCCCTCAGCTGACAGGATGCGTTCCAGTAGCTTGAGATTCACCGGCTCATCATCAACCACGAAAATCGCGTGCTCGTGGAAGCGGGTGTCGGAAAAAGCAGACATAATCGGTTTACCTCAGATAAGTTTCCAGAGTGGCAAGCAGGTCGTCCACACTTATAGGTTTGGTCAGATAGTCATCAAAGCCGGCCTGTTTACCCCGACGTACTTCGTTGTGCATGGCGTTGGCCGTCAGGGCGATCACCGGGATGGCTGATGTTTTGCGGTTGGTTTTCAGCGACCGGAGGATCTGATACCCGTCCGTGTCAGGCAGGTTGATATCCAGCAGCACAAGATCCGGTTGTTCAGCCCTGGCCAGCGCCACGCCTTCGGCACCGCTGGCTGAAGTCAGCAAATCGGCGCCGGGAAAGCGTTGCAGAATGCGGGCAACCAGCTTCAGGTTTGCGGGATTGTCCTCGATATACAGAACGGACCGGGTCTCTTGCACCTGGTTGTCACCGGTTTGCGCTGGCTGGCTCTGCGATTGAATGACCGGCGCGCCAGTGGTGTTGATAGCACTGCCGCCGTCTTCGGATGGCAACCGGAGCCAGAATGTGGAGCCCTCGCCAACACGGCTTTCCACTCCGATAGTGCCCCCCATCAACTCCACCAGACGTTGGGTCAGGGCCAGGCCGATGCCTGTGCCCTCAATATGGCTCAGTTCAGCTCCCAGCCGATTGAATGGCTGGAACAACTCGGAAGTCCGTGACGGTTCAATACCGGGACCGGTATCCGATACCCGGATATCCACCCAGTTTTCACAATGCTGCCTGGCTGAAATCAACACCTCACCCTGTGGCCGGTTGTACTTGATGGCATTGGAAACAAGGTTCGTCACGGCCTGCTTCAGGCGGGTCCAGTCTGCAGTAACCCGGAAGCCGTCAGTGTCTTCCACGCGAATATTGATTCCCCGGGACTGGGCCATGTGCCGCACCAGGGTCAGGGTTTCTTCCATTAGCTCAGAAACGGGAATGCTTTCCAGCGACAGGTCGAGTTTGCCTGACTCGATTTTGGCCAGGTCCAGGACTTCGTTGATCAGTGTAAGCAGATGCCTGCTGGCGTTCAGGATTTCCCGGACGTTGTCCTGTTGCTCTTCATCAAGGTCATTATCGATCTCAAGCAACTGACCAAAACCCAGGATCGCATTCAGAGGCGTCCGCAATTCATGGCTCATGCTTGACAGGAACTCCGACTTGGCCCGGTTGGCCTGATCCGCCCTTTGTTTGGCCCGTACCAGGTTTTTTTGATTGATCGCCTCCATGTCCAGCATGCGCTGGGATTTGATAATCACCCCGTAGGTCGCCATAAACGGTCCCAGGAATTCGATGAGCTCCTCGTCATAGCCCTCTTTCCGGTTGGCCAGGGCAAAGGTTCCCACCAGCTCCGCTCCCACAAAAATGGGAACACTCAGGAAGGTGCGGATGTCAGGATGCCCGGGAGGCAGGCACCGGAGGGAGGCATCCGCCGATGCCTGATCAACCACGACCGGCCCGCCCTCGCGGATACAGGCGCCCAGCATGTTGTCCAGTTCCCGGAATTCGAAACGGTCTGTGCCTACACGACTGACCATCTCCGAGGACATCGCATCCCAGCTGATATCGGTAATGGCCTGCACGCGAAGGTAGGGCTTTTCAGAATGGTCATACAGAACCTCCGCCAGATAACCAAACTCGCTGCCAGTAAGCCCGATCAGATTATCAAGCATGGTATCCAGGGTTGCCTTGAACCTCCCCTCCAGTACAAACGCGTTAAGCGAATCGTGGAGCATGTTCAGCAGGCTGGCCTGTGCCTCCAGCTTGAGATCGGCTTCCCGGATCCCGGTAATGTCCTGCACCACCCCCAGCATGCGGACAGCCTTGCCGGATTCGTCGCGGGTAATGTCTCCGGTCTCCAGTAGCCACCGGATCTGGCCATCGGGCCAGACCACCCGATGTTCGATACGATAAGGATGATCCTCTTCAATCGTCTCCTTTATGGCCGTTTCGACCTTTCCCCTGTCCTCCGGGTGCACTGCACTCATAAAGTTTTCATAGGAGGTCTCCAGCTCTCCTTCGTGGTAGCCGAACAGGACCGGAATCTGTTCTGTCCAGTAGAGCTCACCCGTCGCGATGTTCCATTCCCAGGTGCCAATGCCCGAGTACTTCTGGGCAATCCGCAGGCGCTCACGATTATGCTCATGCTCGAATTCCCGTTGCCATCGAGTCAGCGCTCCCGCCAGGATATTGGCAAACAGCTCAATTAAACCCTGCTGCGAGAAGGTCTCGCCCGTAGGGCTGTATGGGCCGACAATGCTTACCGTACCCAGCTGAACATCATTAAACATTAACGGAGCTCTAAACGCCGGAGCCCCGCCAGAGCCGGGACCACCATGCTCGGTTTCGGCGTTCCGGATCCACAGTGCGGGCAGTTCTTCCGTGACTGGCGATGCCTTTGGCAGATAATGCAGGAACGGATAATGTCTCTGCAGATCCAGTGCTACACCAACCGCCTGTAAGAGATAACACAGAGGCGCAAAGGCGACGCGGAGTCCATGGACAGCTTCCTGCCAACCCACATCAAGCAGCCGCGCGCCAAGCTCTCCCAGGCAACTGGCCAGCACTCCCTGCTGACTGATAAGGGCCTCTGCACCCTTGACGTGAGTAATATCCTTGCGGATGGCAATGTACTGGTAGGGGCGGCCTGACTGGTCCAGGCAGGGGACAATAGTCGAGGACACCCAGTAATAGGATCCATCCCTGGCACGGTTGCAAATTTCACCTCGCCAGACTTCGCCCTGGCTGATGCTGGACCAGAGCTCATGGTAAAATTCCACTGAATGATGTCCGGATTTGAGCATACGGTGGTTCTGGCCGATCAATTCTTCTGAGGAATAGCCACTGATTTCACAAAACCGATCATTCACTTCAATAATCCGACCAGCCCGATCCGTCTTGCTGACAATGGCATGCAGGTGAAGGGCGCGCTGCTCCTGCTCATAGTCATGGAATTTTTCATAAAGCCGGTGGCGGGCCCCTGTTGCCGGCAGATTCCGGTTCAAACGGGCGGTGACCGCTGAAGTCAACTCGTCAATGCCTGCAACATAGACAACGTCAACAAGGGCGTTCAGGGCCAGCAAGACCTCACCCTGCCTGGTTTTACCTTTAATTATAAATACCGGAACCGCATTGAGTTGGGGAAAGGACCGGAGCAGATCAATAACGGCCCGGATCGACAGGGATTCGGGATAGTGGCTTATGACAAGACCGTCAGGGGGATCTTTTTGCAAAGCAAGCACACCGGCCTCGACGTCAACGAGCCTCTCGACCGCCAACCCCGCACCCGTCAATGCGTTATCGAGCCCCTGATAAGCCGTGTCCCTGGCCTCGATCACAGCCAGCATTCCGCTGCGGGGTGGCTCTCCAACGCCAAGGTCCCGACAGCACTCCAACAGAGCTCGGGGTGTCACCGGCTTGCTCAGGCACCGTGCCGCACCCAGCGACAGAGCAACCTGCGTCAGCTCAAGAGAAAACGTGTTTGCCATCGCCACCCACGGCCTGCAAGCAGACTCTCCGTTCAACGCGTCAATCGTATCCAGGGATTTCGCCTCGTGCGGTGCTAAACAGCCAATATCGACCAACCAGAGATCTACCCCGGAAACATTGCCCGGCCCGGACTTCCAGTCAAAAAAACCGCACCGCAAACCTTCTGAACCCAGTTTCTGTTCCTGGCGCTCTACCCACTTTCCGGTGGCAGCATCGCCAACAACGGCAATATCAATCATTTCCCGATCCCATGGCTGGTGATTCCCTCAGACTGCCACCATCCTCAGAGACGCGCCCTTTCCCTGAGCCGCAGCACCAGCCGCGCAACATCACCAATCTGTTGTTTGAGGTCGTTGGTAGCGTGCTGCGCCTCCTGAACCAGTCGCATAGCCGAGTCCCCGAGTTCGTTGATGCTGATAATCTTCCCCGAAATCTCGGAAGATGCATTGTGCTGCTGCTCCGCCGCCGCCGAGGTGCCGTTGCAGGCTTCCGAGATATGGTCAATATTCTGCACCAGCTCTTCCAGAGTGCGATCGGAGCTGACGGCGTTCTCCACCGTCCGCGTTGCGTGGACATCACAACGCTCCATTGAGCTGGTTGCATCAGCAACGGTCTGCCGGAAATGCTTGAGGGTCTGGTCAATCTGTTCGGTGGTTGATTTGGTGCTCCGGGCGAGATTGCGAACCTCATCCGCCACAACAGCAAATCCACGGCCTGCGTCACCGGCCCGGGCCGCCTCAATAGAGGCATTCAGCGCCAGCAGATTGGTCTGCTCCGTAATCTCTCCGATAACCTCCAGTGCCTGGGTAACGCCACGACTGGCTTCAGTCAGTTCACTCACAGCCGATCTCGCCTGGCCCAGTTCTTTTGAAAGAGCTTCCATACTGTTCCTTGTCTCCTGGGTAAGCTCCCGTCCTCTGGCTACCCGTTCCGATGCCAACTGCACCTGTTCAAGCATACTCATGGCGTTACTGGCCACTTCCCGGGAGGTCGCGGACATCTCCTCACTGGCAGAAGCAATGGTGTCTGTCGCTGTGGATTGCTGCTGTACTGCAGAATGAGCATCGGTGCTGCGGCTGATTGTGTGCTCAGCCCCGCCATCAAGCTTCCCGATAACATCGTGCAGGCGCTTCACGACGGCATCCAGTTCCGCCGATTGCTGGGTGATCGCCAGATCAAGGCTGCCAATGTCATCAACACGACCCGAGAAAATATGCTCGGCCACCGTGTCATCAATCACGGACCTTGCCCGGCGAACACATTTCCTGAACGGCCCCGTCAGCCACCCGATGGTTACCAGCGAAACCACAAAAGCGATCCCGCCGGAAAGAGCAATAGCCATCGTGGACGGCATCAACAGCTGCACGGACGTAGAAATGGCTATGACCAGAGCCATGACTAGCATGAGCCTGGCATGAAGCGGGAGACCGCGTCGCAAGCTGCCCCGCTTGACGGGCCCCTTGGCTGGCTGACTCTTACTCAGGTTTGCATACAGTTTCTCCGCACGGGCCTGGGCCTCCGGCTCAAGCTGGGAGCGTATCGATTGCAGCTCCTGAACCTGACCGTTCTTGTCGAGTACCGGAATTGCGTAGGCGCGGACCCAGTAATGGTCCCCATTCTTGCACCGGTTCTTGACGGCACCCAGCCAGGTTTCACCATTTCGCAGTCTTGACCACATTTCTTCATAAGCGGCCCTGGGCATGTCCGGGTGGCGAATGATGTTATGGGGCTGATTAATCAATTCATCCCTGGAAAACCCACTGATCTCGACAAATTCATCGTTAATGTGAGTGATCTGGCCCTTGGGATTGGTGGTGGACAGGATATTGGCGTCAGGGCCCACAGGCACATTTCGATTGGAAACTGGTTGGTTGACTCGCATGGGCAGATTTCCTGAAGGAAGATTTAATATTCACAGTCCGACTAGGTCACGTATCTGCTTGAATGTAGACTGTTCCCGAGATACTCACCCAGTGCGCTTTCCGCCAGGCTGCTCACTAAAGACTATGTTCTTGCTACATTTTTTTAACAATTCCGGATGAAATTCTGTGCCAAATTCGGATATCAGGCGGACAACTTTTGCATTAACTGGATAACGCAGACATTCCGAACATATGCACCTATCTGACGCAGCCCCTGATCAAACACCGGAATCCTGCAATAGCACCAGGGCTGTCATCAGCTGAGCCAGATCTGTTGATTTATCCAATTATTGCAATTCTTTCATGCTCGGCATCCATATTTGGCAAAAAAACAGGACAGCCGTCTTGTAAATAATGCTCTGTAACAAGGACTTAGAGAATTACCCGGGATTCTTTCCCACTGAGCGGATTACCCGAACGCGATCTAGAATCAGTCCGGTGCATATATTTGTTCTAACCGCTATGAGAATCTCGCACACTTGCTCAGAGGCTCCATCAAAATGCTGTTGAGAAAATTTTTCGGGAATGTTGCCGTCGTTAGAAAACTGGCGGCAAGCTTCGGAATCCTTCTTGTTCTTCTAATCATCGTATCTACCGTCGGCATCCTTTCACTCAATGACTACAACCATGGTGCGTCAGTTGTAAGGCATGCCAACGCTGCTGAAATTGACCTTCTGGAGGCAGAAAGAGACGAAAGAAACTTTACGATCACACAGGACTCACAGTACATCGAGCGTGCCATAGGGTTCGTCGATGAAGCTGAAAGTGAACTCGCATCACTGCTTGAAATGAATGAAGCGGGCAGCGAGGACCGGCAGCAGGCGGAGCGGATTCTTGACGGTGTCAGATCCTACGGGGAGCTTCTCAGGAGGTACGAAACGGAAATCTCCGGGCCGGAAGAAATCGTCAGATCCCTCGAAGAGCAGATGTACGCAGCGGCAACCGGCACCATCGATCTCATGGAGGAGCTGAAATACCGTGAGCAGGCACAGTTGCAGGACGCGTATGACCTCGCGATTGCAGAAATCATTATCGTGACCGCGGTAGCTCTTCTCAGTGCCATATTACTTGCATGGGCTCTGACTCGCTCAATTACCAAGCCGATAAAGGAAGTGGTTGGCGTTGCCAACAAGGTTGCCTCAGGGGATCTTACCGTGGATGTTCAGAGCCAGCGAGGGGATGAGTTCGGCCAGTTGCTTGCCGCCTTTGCCACCATGATAACCAATCTGAGAGCGCTGATTCGCGAAATCGAAACCGGGGCGTCCGGCATTGCATCGTCTTCGGAGGAGCTTTCCACAGTCACCAATCAGACCAGCCAGGGAGTGGCAGAACAGCAGTCCCAGACCGATCAGGTTGCCACCGCCATGAATGAGATGGTCGCGACCGTCAATGATGTGGCAAAAAGTGCTGAAGCTGCTTTTGAGGCTGCCAATCAGGCCAGCGAAAAGTCCGGCAATGGTGAAAAAGCCGTCAGGGAAACCCTGGAGCTGGTCGCGGATCTGAACGAACAGAGCGCCAATGTATCGAAACAGCTTGGCGGCCTGCAGGCGGAAACCAACAACATCGCTACGGTGCTGGATGTGATCAAGTCCGTTGCCGAACAGACCAACCTGCTGGCGCTGAACGCCGCCATAGAAGCCGCCCGTGCCGGCGAGCACGGGCGCGGCTTCTCCGTGGTTGCAGACGAAGTGCGCTCCCTGGCTCAGCGTACCCAGAGCTCTGCTGCCGAGATTGAAACCCTGATCAGCAATCTCGTCAGCAGCGCTGATACATCGGTGGCCAGCATGGAGACCGGTAACAAACTTGCGGAACAGACACTCGAGCGAGCGCAACTGGCAGGTACGGTCATTCAGGAAATGGCGCAAGGGGTTGAGGAAATCCGCCAGTACAACAGCCAGATCGCGACCGCCGCCGAAGAACAGAGCTCTGTGGCAGAAGATATCAATCAAAATGTCACCCTGATTCGGGATGTGGGCGATCAGTCTGCTGCTTCCACCGAACAGGTATCCGCTGCCAGCCAGGAACTTGCACGACTGGCAGAAGGGCTCAGCATGCAGGTCGCCCGGTTCAAGATCTGAGACAGATGGCAATGTTCACCATCACTTGCTCTAAACAGGCGAATACCTGACTAATGGCGTTAGCCAATACACTAAAGCTGCTGATCACCCCACTAATTCCAGTTCCGGGGACCTGCGAATCTCTGTTGCTTCTCTCGCCTGTTTTAATTTTCTCGAAAGATTCAGCTCGTCGAGGTCTTCATTCAATTGATCAGAAAGACTGTTTACTTTTCCTGCAATCTCTCTGTTTGTTTCAGCTATTTCAAGTGAGGTCTGGCTGAGGGAAGAGAGCTGGGCGATATCTTCCGCAATCGTCTCAGATACGGCCGTCTGTTCCTCGACACCACTGGCGACAGAGATAAGCTTTTCTGCAATTTTATCGATTGCTTGCAAAACTGTATTAATAGAGTCTGCAGTAATGCCTGCCTTGGTTTTGGCGTCTTTAGCGTTTTCCTCTGCTCTGTCGGACAGCTTCGATGCGACCTTGATCTGCTTCGTCAGGTCTTCGGTCATCGCAGCAATTTCCTGTGCGGACTCCTGAGTACGTTTTGCCAGATTCCGGACTTCATCAGCTACTACTGAAAATCCTCGGCCGTGTGCACCCGCTCTCGCTGCTTCAATCGCGGCGTTGAGCGCAAGCAGATTCGTCTGTTCGGCAACCTCATTGATAACCGTTAGTACTTTACCGATGTCACTGGTTCTTGCCTCGACCTGATCAAACTTCGCTGAAAAAGCGATAACCAACTCAGTTAGCGAGTCCAGTCCATCAACCTGACCGGCAAGAGCTTCACGCGCATTGCCTGAATTTTCGCTGGCATTATCCGCACGCTCTGAAATAGCCTGGACTTCATCTGAAATATTACTGATTGTCGATGACATCTCTTCTATCGCAGCAGCGAGACTTTCTGCACGACTAGTCTGATTCTCGATGGTTGATGCGCTCTTTTCAGCAGTATCTTCACTTTTTCCACATAGATCCCCCAACGTATCGGCTGCCCTATCTATGCTGCGAATAATTCTGCGTAATCTTTCTGCCGCACTATTGAGACTTGCGTTGATCTCGTGAAATTCGTCTTTTGAATCGCTGTTAATGGTGGCCGTAAGATCGCCACTAGCGATGAGCTTTGCAAAGTGAGTCGTTTTAGCGAGATTTATGGTTACTTTTCGATAAACAGTAAAGGTTGTTGCTACGGCAACTACAACGCCAATAAATACAACAAGCCAGGACTGGATTGCAAAATTGTCATTCAATAGCAACTGGATGGACAGCAACAGAATTGTAATAACAGCATTTGTAAGAAGCAGGTGCGAGACACGTAAACCCATAGTCAATATTCCTTTACTGTAAGTGATCGAGCCATGAATTCGTTGTACGCCTCGCCCCCTTCTGTCAGTTACTCATGCTCCAATCCTTTGCCAGATCCGGATATTCTGTAAATAACATTTGCATTAATCGGACAATGCCGACGCAGCCAGATTCTCAGAACATCTTCAGATAACGCTCCACCTCCCACTCAGACACGTGGTTCTGGTAGCTCTCCCACTCTCCCTTCTTGTACTCGACAAAGCTGTTGAACATGGCCTCACCAAACACCTCTCTGGCCAGCGGATCCGCCTCGAACGCTTCCACCGCTTCACCCAGATTTCGGGGCAGGTACTCAATGCCCTGCTCGGCGATTTCCGCATCGCTGTAGTTGTACATGTTCTCATGGTGCGGGGCGCCGGCGTCCAGGCCTTCGCGGATGCCTTCCAGGCCGGCGGCCAGGATCAGGGCGCTGCCCAGATAGGGATTGCAGGCAATGTCTGCCGCGCGGCATTCAATGCGGCCACCCATGCCGGGAATGCGGATCATGTTGGTACGGTTGTTGGAGCCGTAGCACATGAACACCGGCGCCCAGGTGGAACCGGACATGCTGCCCTGGCGCACCAGGCGCTTGTAGCTGTTCACCGTGGGGGCGATCACAGCGCTGATGGCGGCGCCGTGTTTCAGCACGCCGGCCGTGAAGTGATAGGCGATCTTGCTGATGCCACAGTCATGCAGGTCATCACCATTGGGCTCGAACAGGTTCTTGCCGGTTTTGATGTCCGCCAGGGACATATTGTAATGGGCACCGCTACCGGTCCGGTCGGCGAAAGGCTTGGGCATGAAGCTGGCAAAGGCGCCGTGCTTGCGGGCAATCTCGTTTGCCATCATGCGGAAGAACACCAGGCGGTCCGCCATGGTCAGGCCGTCGGCATATTTGAAGTCGGTTTCGAACTGGCCGTTGGCGTCTTCATGGTCGAAGGAATAGACATCCCAGCCCAGCTCGTTCATCGCATCCACCAGCTCGTCCATGATCGGTAGATTGTCCATCAGGGTGCGTGGGTCATAGCAGGGCTTGCCCAGGTTATCCCGGTCGCTCAGGGGGGCGAAGCCGCCGTCTTCGGTTTCCCGGAACAGGAAAAACTCGGTTTCGATGCCCAGGTTGAAGCGGTATCCCATGTCGGCCGCAGTCGCTAGCTGGCGCCGGAGGATGTTGCGGGAACAGGCCTCGAACGGCTTGCCATTCAGGTACAGGTTACCGGGAAACCAGGCCAGCTGACGGTTCCAGGGGCAGATAGCCACGCCGTCCGCATCCGGCATGGAAGCTACTTCATCATCCGAGATATCCTGCGGGACACCATCCAGGGCAGCACCGGTATAAAGCTCGGAGCCTTCCATCATCTGGCCAAGATGGGCCACGGGCACAAACTTGCCCTTGGCAATGCCGTGAATATCCACATAACTGGCAATGGCGTATTTGACGCCCGCATCCGCAAGCTTCTTTTTCAGGGCCTGGTTGTTGGTCAGGTCTGTCATTGTATTCCCCTCTAACCCGGCGATACCGGTAGTCGATGTGTGTTCTGGCACGTTTCTTTCAACGGTTTTCTCATTCAACTTACATGCCAGCATGTATATATAAATGCAGGACAGCCGGTTTTGTCACCCGGAAACCATACATCGAGAGAGGCCGGAAATGTCAGCAAAGCAATGGCTTAAGGATGATTTTGAAGCTGGAGACCTGCTCCTTTCCGGTGGAGAAACCCTGTCCTCCGCACGCCTGCATTACCATCAGATCGGGGAACTCAACGCACCAAAAGATAACCTGGTACTGCTTCCCACGTACTACGGTGGTGCAGCGGCCGGCAACCATCCCTGGGTTGGCACCGACAGCCCCCTGAATCCGGACAGATACTGCATTGTGATCCCCTCCATGCTCGGTGCCGGGGAATCCTCATCACCCTCGAATATCCCGGGCCAGCAGGCCGGCCCCGGCTTTCCCACGGTCAGCCTTTACGACAATGTGACGCTGCAGAAGCGGCTGGTGGATGAAGTTTTTGGCGGCGCCAGCATCGCGCTGGTCATGGGCTGGTCCATGGGAGGCATGCAGGCATTGCAGTGGGGCTGTCTGTTTCCGGACCGCGTCCGGGCGGTACTGGCCAGTTGCTGCACGGCCCGCTGTTATCCCCATAACCGGGTGTTTCTGGAGGGCGTCAAGGCCGCACTGACCTGCGACGGGGACTATCAAGCCGGCCACTACCGGAAACCTCCGCAGCGGGGGCTCAGGGCATTTGGCCGTGTGTATGCCGGCTGGGCCTATTCCCAGGCGTTTTTCCGCCATGAGCGATGGCGCGAGGCCGGGTTTGATTCCATCGAAGCGCTGCTGCAGTTCTGGGAGGACGACCACCTGGACCAGGACGCCAACAACCTGCTTGCCGTCCTGGAAACCTGGCAACGGGGCGATATAAGCAACAACCCGGTTTTCGGCGGCGACTACGCCAGGGCACTGTCGGCAATCGCCATGCCCACGCGGCTGATGCCCAGCACGACAGACCTTTACTTCACCGCGGAAGATGCCGCCGAAGACGCACGGGGCATGCCCGGCGCCAGCCTGGATGCATTGACGTCGGAATGGGGTCACATTGCCGGTGGCGCTGGTCGGGAACGGCAGAGTCACCGGGAAATTCTGGCCGCGGCCGGGTCCCTTCTGGAGAACGGAGATTCATGATGGTGCACCCTTCATGGCTGCGCACCACCATGGCGCACCCACTGAAGCCCCTGCACCTTGATTTACCCCGGTTTTATCGGTTTCACGAATCTGGCACGCCATCTGCACTATTCCGGACAGGTATTTCTGATAATCCCTATCCGTTCACAGCAACACCGCAGAACAGGCGGCAGATACAACGGACACAATGGGTGACTAGGGTTCCGGTCCGGGCAGGCTTTATTGATCAGCCCGGATGGCTGGTCCGAGAGTTACCGACCTCTGGGAGGTTACACGGCGGGACAAAAGCCCGGGAGACTGGATCGCAAGGGACGCTGTTGCCCGCGATGACCTTGCCGTGTTGTGTGACCAGAGGAGACAACCTATGAGAGTGATCAACCGCCATCCCGGGCGAGTATCGGCCACCCTGCTTGGTTTGCTGCCCTTCCTGTTGATCATGTTGATCTACAGCCTGGCTTCCCAGGAGCGCCTGGCTGAAAACCCCAACGACAAATTGCTGCCCGGCCTGGAACAGATGACCGCCGGCGTCGAGCGCATGGCGTTCCAGGAAGACCGGCGCAGCGGCGACTACCTGATGTGGAAAGACACCACCGCCAGCCTGAAACGCCTGGGCATCGGGGTTGGTATTGCCGCTTCCCTGGCACTGGTTATCGGCATTCTCAATGGCACCCTGCCCCTGATAAGGGCCAACCTCGCACCGCTGGTGTCGGCGCTTTCCATGATCCCGCCGCTGGCGATACTGCCAATCCTGTTTATCGTGTTCGGCCTGGGAGAGCTCTCCAAAGTCATGCTGATCGTGATTGGCACCGCCCCGATCATGATGCGCGATGTGGCCCAGCGGGTGCGGGAGCTGCCCGGGGAGCAACTGATCAAGATCCAGACTCTGGGCGCCAACTCCTGGCAGGTGATTACCCGCATGATGCTGCCCCAGGTTCTGCCCCGCCTTATCGACGCCGTGCGCCTGAGCCTGGGCCCGGCCTGGCTGTTCCTGATTGCGGCGGAAGCCATTGCCTCCACCGAGGGCCTTGGCTACCGCATCTTCCTGGTGCGCCGCTATCTCGCCATGGATGTGATCCTGCCCTATGTCATCTGGATCACCATTCTCGCCATTGTTATCGACCAGTGTCTGCGCCTGATCAATCGCAGGCTGTTCCCCTGGTACAACGCAGGAGGCCACTGATGAGCTTTATTACCGTCAACAATCTCTGGAAGGATTACAGCGGCCAGGTGGTGCTGGAAAACCTCAACCTCTCCGTCAGGCAGGGTGAGTTCTGCACCCTCGTTGGCGCCTCGGGCTGTGGCAAGTCCACATTCCTGAAAATGCTGCTGGGCCAGGAGACCCCGAGCCGCGGCGAGCTGTTGCTGGAGGGTGAGCCCTTCCCGGGGGAGCCGGACAGGAACCGGGGCATCGTCTTCCAGCGTTATTCGGTGTTCCCGCACCTGACCGTTCGCCAGAACGTATTGCTGGGGCTGGAACTGGAGCAGAAGCCGCGGCTTGGAAAGCTGTTCGGTGCCGCCCGGCGACAGGCCCTGGAAAAAGTGGATGCCATGCTGGCCTCAGTAGGCCTCACCCCATCCGCCAGCAAATGGCCTCACGAGCTTTCCGGGGGTATGCAGCAACGGCTGGCCATCGCCCAGTCACTGATCATGCGCCCGCGGGTGTTGCTGCTGGATGAGCCTTTCGGTGCACTGGACCCGGGCATTCGCGGCGACATGCACGATCTGCTGCTGAAGCTGTGGAAGGAAACCGGCACCACGATCTTCATGGTTACCCATGACCTGAAAGAAGGTTTCTACCTCGGCACCCGGCTGCTGGTATTCGACAAGGTTCGCAACGACCCCCACGACCCCCAGGCATTTGGTGCCACCATCACCTACGACCTGCCAATCGGCCAGACCGACCAGACGCTGTATCAGCATATCAACGATTCGGTCACCGAAACGGCAAGGCACCAGGCCGCCTGAATGAAAAAAGGGGCTGCCCGAAGGCAACCCCTTTTCTAACGACAGATGTCGGTCCCTCTGATCAGTTGCTCGCTACGCGATCGCTCGGCAGCCTGAACGTCCAGACTGTACCACCCTGGTTGAAGTCCTTCACCACCTTGGCCACTTCGCCACCCCACAGGGGCACGGCACCGCCCCAGCCAGTGGCGATGGACACATACTGGTCGCCGTCCATTTCCCAGGTCACAGGCGTACCTACTACCCCGGTACCGGTGTTGAACTTGTAGAGCTCCTCGCCGGTCTTGGCGTCAAACGCCTTCAGGTAACCTTCCGGCGTACCGGTAAAGACCAGGTTGCCTGCTGTGGCCAGCACCCCACCCCAAAGCGGGGCCGGGTTGTTGTAGCGCCAGACTTCTTCACCGGTTTTCGGGTCCATGGCACGCAGAACACCAATAAACTCGTCGTTTGCGGGCTTGATGGTAAAGCCGGCACCCAGGTATGCAGCGCCTTTCTTGTAGTTTACAGGCTCGTTCCAGATGTCCATGGACCATTCATTGGACGGTACATAGAACAGGCCGGTATCCTGGCTGTAGGCCATGGGCATCCAGTTCTTGCCACCGAGGAATGCCGGGAAGGCAACCACGGTTTCGCCCTTCTCACCATCGGCATCGGCGGGGTTACCCGGGCGACCGTTTTCGGTGTTGTAGATGGGGCTGCCATCGTCGTTCAGGCCCTCGGCCCAGGTGATCTTGTCCACAAACGGGAAGCCGCGGATGAACTCGCCGTTCTCTCGGTTGAGCACGTAGAAGAAGCCGTTACGGTCCGCGGTGGCCGCCGCCTTGACGGTCTTGCCATTTTCCTCGTAATCAAAGGAGATCAGCTCGTTAACGCCATCATAGTCCCAGCCGTCATTGGGAGTGGTCTGGAAGTGCCACTTGATACTGCCGTCGTCCGGATCAATGGCAACACGGGAGGACGAGAACAGGTTGTCGCCGGGACGTAGGTGAGAGTTCCACGGCGCAGGGTTACCGGTGCCGAAGAACAGCGAATCGGTATCCGGGTCGTAAGTGCCACCCAACCAGGTGGCTGCGCCACCCGTCTTCCACATATCTCCCGGCCAGGTCTTGCCGGCTTCGCCACCGGAAATACCATTCTCGATTTCCTTGCCGTCCTTGTAGACATACCCCATGTGGCCTTCCACGGTCGGGCGCATCCACAGCAGATCACCGGTTTTCGGGTCACGGGCTTCCACCTTGCCGACAATGCCGAACTCACCACCGGAAACACCGGTGATCAGCTTGCCCTTGACGATCAACGGGGCGGCTGTCATGGAATAACCGGCCTGGTAATCAGCGACTTTCTTGATCCACACCACTTTGCCGGTGTCCTTGTTCAGGGCCACCAGTTTGGCGTCGAGTGTACCGAAGATGAACAGGTCGTCGTACAAAGCACCGCCCCGGTTGACCACGTCACAGCAGGGCATGATGCCATCCGGAAGGCGGGCATCGTACTGCCAGATTTCCTCACCGGTGCGTGCATCAACTGCATAAGCGCGGGAATAGGAAGCCGTCACGTACATGACACCATCCTTGATCAGCGGCTGGGACTCCTGGCCCCGCTGTTTTTCGCCACCAAAGGAGAACGCCCACGCGGGCTGCAAAAACTTGACGTTATCGGTGTTGAGGGCCTTCATCGGACTGAAACGCTGGCCCTGCACGCCCATACCGTAGCTTACGATGTCATCAACAGTATCCTGGTCGTTCAGGATGTCTTCATCGGTGACCGCATGGGCCCCCAGGGATACAGCCAGCGCCAGCGCACTGGCGGCAAACTGTTTACCGAACGAATTCGATCTCATGGTTGCGCTCTCCAAGTTCTCTTGTTGTCAGTGTGTACTGCGAACCGGGAATTTTTCCCGCCTCTGACACACATTCTTGGCCTCACCCGCAATCGCAACAATTAACCGCCAGAACAGGTTTTCTCATCACTTGGTAGTAAGACCCCCACAAAAAAGCCCGCGCATGGCGGGCTGAAACCGGATGAATGATTTATTCCTCACTCTCCTCCGGGCCGAGAATATCGTCGTAGTATCCCGGCCTGCTGTAGGAGAGCCCATGGCTGGCATAGAGCTCTGCCATTTCTCCCGATCTGACCATGCGATCCACGATTGCAGCGATCGCGTACCCCAGTGCCCTGTGTGTATGGCGAACTGCCAGGCCCACATCCCACACCTGTTTTGACATCCCCGGGAAGCCGTTACCGGCCTTGGTGAAACCATCGTCTGCATGGGCCTCCAGTTGGTACTCAATCTCTGCCCGCATGCCCATGACACCGGCAATCTCGCCCTGCTCCATCGCCCCGAACGCCTCACCAACGTTCCTGTAATGCTGGACCTGATTTCGCAGGCGCCCACCAAAAGCAGATGTGAGGTAAGTGGCCGGAAGGGTGTCAACCTCCACACCAATGGGGTGGTACTGAAAAACCGCGACGGTTTCCACGCCGTCCAGTCGATCCCGGTCGAAGGCAATCTGCCATCGCTCCTGCTGATACGGGCCGAAGAAAACCACCTGTTCGTTGATCATCTCCCCGGTGGAGTCCCGCATATACTTGAAGGTGCTGTCGTAGGGTACCCGCATCATGATGTCCGCGATTCGGGTCTTGGCCAGATAATGTCCTTTCCAGATATGGTTGCGCAGATCATCCCCCAGGCTCTCGTCCGGGGTAATCCAGTAGGGACGGAACTCCACCCCGAGCCCTTCGGCAATAAGACGACCCAGGTCGGCATCCACGCCCTTGGGCTCTCCGTCCACCTCATAGGAATAGGGCGGAAAATCCCTGTACATGCCCACGTTCAGATACCCTGAATCCTGCACGATATCGAGGGTTCTTTCCGGAATCAGCGAGCGGGCCTGCTGCGCCTGTACCAGGCCACTGCCCGCCAGCAGCAGTAGCAACATCAATGTGTGAAAAGCTGTCTTCATGGGCTGACCTCCCCGAAGGCGGTTAGACGCTCTGGCCACTTACTCATTCTTCCGGCGCCGAAACAGACTCGATATAAGTTTTAATAGCCCAGATCGCGGTCTGGTCCAGGCTGTTCTTGAACGATGGCATACCACCGCCGGTGCCCTTCATCACGCGCCCGATAAAGTACTCGTCATCCCATTCTTCCAGTTCCCGAAGATCCGGGGTCATACCCCCGGACATAGCTTCGATGCCGTGGCAGACAGCACAGTTGCCGGCATAACCACTCTTACCAACCTTCACCGCCTCGTCATGCTTGTCACCATGCTCGTTCCCTTTGCGAAACGGATTTTCCATCAGTGCTTCCTTGCCAAGATCAGGAAGGTCCCCGGTATCCACTTCCTGGGGGGTAACGTCTCCATGAGACATGGCAAGACCGGCAGCAGCAAACATACCTGCGGCGAAAATCGCCTTTAAGGAAAAAGAAACTGACATGGTATTTGACCTCTGTTTTGAATTCCGTGAGCTGGCTGATTGTTGTGAATGCATTGCCAGCTACCTGATTCAAGTCTAGGAACACGCCATACCAATCAGAATGCCACTTTGGCGCCTTCGTTCTAGTTCCTTGGTAGTAGGCATGCAGAGGCGGCGCCAAAGCATGAGGCCCTGGGGAGCTCTCGTAAAACTGGCCCGGCTTCAATCGTTCACGTGCCCGCCAGGAATTTTTCCCGGTTTTTATTCTCTTTTTCCCGATATTTTCATGATTTTTTCCGTCGCCTTCATCCTCGCTGCAGGCTAATACTCTGACCGTCAACGCAACACAGACGCGTAAATGACAACAAAAACCAAGGGGAATTGAACATGAAAAAAAGACATATCAAGTCCGCCATTGCCAGAGCAACCGGACTGGCAACACTAGTGAGCATTGCCGGAGGTCTTACTTTGCAGGCCCATGCAAAAGACGTTACCTGGGCGGACATCAAGAACGATGCCGAAACCACGGAAGATGTTCTCGGCTATGGTATCGGGCCCAAGGCTCAGAGGTACAGCCCGATGACAGCGGTCAATACCAGCAACGTTGAGCGCCTGGTACCCGCCTACTCTTTCTCCTTTGGCGATGAGAAACAGCGGGGCCAGGAATCCCAGGCGCTGGTTCACGACGGCATGATTTACGTCACCGGCTCCTACTCCCGCCTTTATGCTCTCGATGCCAAAACGGGCAAGAAGGTGTGGGACTACAGTCACCGACTTCCGGAAGGCATTCGTCCCTGCTGCGATGTGGTAAACCGTGGGGCCGCCATTTTCGGTGACAAGGTCTTCTTTGGCACTCTGGACGCTGGCATCGTGGCCCTGGACAAGGACACCGGCAAAGTTGTCTGGCGGGAGAAATTCGGGGATCACGAGGCAGGCTACACCATGACCGGCGCACCAACGCTGATCAAGGATCAGGAAACCGGCAAGGTGCTGTTGATTCATGGCTCTTCTGGCGACGAGTTCGGTGTTGTGGGTAAGCTCTTCGCCCGGGACCCGGACACTGGTGAAGAAGTCTGGATGCGCCCATTCGTGGAGGGACACTATGGCCGCCTGAATGGCGAGAAAAGTACCTCAACCGGTGACCCGTCAGCACCTAGCTGGCCAGACGATCCCGATACCGAAACCGGCAAGGTGGAAGCCTGGAGCCATGGTGGCGGCGCGCCTTGGCAGAGTGCCAGCTTCGATATTGAGACCAATACCATCATTATCGGGGCAGGCAATCCCGCGCCCTGGAACACCTGGGAACGAACCTCACCGGGTGGCGACCCTCAAGATTACGACAACCTCTACACCTCCGGCCAGGTAGGCGTTGACCCTTCCACCGGGGAAGTGAAATGGTTCTACCAGCACACGCCCAACGACGCCTGGGATTTTTCCGGCAATAACGAGCTGGTTCTTTTCGAATACGAAGATGACGGAGAAACCGTCAAGGCCACAGCCCATGCCGACCGCAATGGCTTCTTCTATCTGGTGAATCGGGAAAATGGTGAATATATCAATGCATTTCCGTTCGTGGATAACATCACCTGGGCCGAACGCATTGGCGAGGATGGTCGACCGGTAGAGGCAGAAGGCCAGCGCCCACCACCCCTTGAGCCCGGCGAAAGCCAAGGCGAGGCAATTGAGGTTTCTCCCCCCTTCCTCGGCGGCAAAAACTGGAATCCCATGGCCTATAGCCAGGACACTGGCCTGTTCTATATCCCGGGCAATCACTGGAAAGAAGACTACTGGACGGAAGAAGTTACCTATAAAAAAGGAGCGGCCTACCTTGGACAGGGCTTCCGGATCAAACGCATGTACGACGATCACGTTGGCATTCTCAGGGCCATGGATCCGCTTACCGGTGAAGTGGAATGGGAACACAAGGAAAAGCTGCCTCTCTGGGCAGGCGTGCTGACCACCAAGGGTGGCCTGGTCTTCACCGGCACCGGTGATGGTTATTTCAAGGCGTTTGACGCCAAGACCGGCGAAGAACTCTGGTCCTTCCAGACAGGGTCGGGGATTATTTCATCGCCGATCACCTGGGAAATGGATGGTGAGCAGTACATTGGCGTCGTCTCTGGCTATGGCGGCGCAGTCCCACTCTGGGGTGGCGACATGGCGGAACTGACCAAGCCAGTTTCCCAGGGAGGTTCCTTCTGGGCTTTCAAACTTCCCTCTTGGGCGCAGGCCTCCCGTTAAACCCGATCCGGCAATAGCCCGGTGCCCTGCGCCGGGCGTTTCGAAGGACTCAATAATGAAAAAGCAATTGCTAATCAGCCTGATGGTTGTGAGTTTTCCACTGACTGCAGCCGACTATCTGGAAAATGTCGATGAAGCACCGGTTATAAACGGATGCAAGCTTGAGCCCGATACAGCCTGCCAGGGCGCCGACCTGAGCGGCGCAGACCTGTCGAACGTGGATTTACACTCCGCCAACCTGAAAAACGCCAATCTTGAAGGGGCTACACTCAATCACAGTAGCCTGCGGGGCGCCCGGCTTGATGGTGCAAACCTGTCCGGGGTAACCGGCCTGAGAGTAGATCTATACCGCGCCTCGATCCGTGGCGCTGATGTTAGCAACGCAGATCTTCGAGGTGCCCAGGCAGAATATCTGTTCGCGCAGGGTGCGGATTTCTCGAGTTCCGACCTCAGTGGCGGTAACTTCGAGTTCTCCCGTTTTTCCGGGGCTGTAATGAGAGGAGCAGTTCTCGACTATTCATCATTCGAAATCGCCTGGTTACCCAAGGCCGATCTGGAGGGGGCAAGTCTTGTAGGTGCGAATCTCCAGGAGGCCAAATTCGGTAATGCCAGCCTGGCAAATGCAGATATGCAAGGTACCCGAATTCACTACGCAACCTTTGTAAACACCTTCATGGAGGGCTGTAATGACTGTCCCTTTGACTGGTAATTTCAGGTGCGCGGGCGTTCCGGTAACTGGCCGTAGCGGACAAGCCCGGCATCAACAGCCAGATGGATAAGCTCAACGGAAGAGCTCACCTGCAGTTTGCCTTTCAGCATAGCCAGGTGATTGGAGACGGTTTTATTGCTGACGCAGAGGCGGCTGGCAATGCCCTGAATACCCTCGCCACGGGCATACATCAGCAACACCTCCATTTCTCGCTGAGTCATATCCCTGAGGCGATGGTCCACGGGACGTTCCTGATTCATCGCCAGGCGAGTGGCGATTGAATGCTCAATATAGGGTTCGCCGGCAGCCACCCGCTTTACCGCTTCGGCAAGCTCCTCCGGCGCGCAGTTCTTGGAAACAAAACCCATGCCACCAACGTCCAGCGCCTGCTTCACCATCGGTAGTTCATCGTGCATGGTAAAAAACAGAATACCGGCACCACGCCAACGCTGACGAATCCGGCGTGCCACTTCCAGGCCCGAAATGTCCGGTAGCCCCATATCCAGCAACATCAGGTCAGGGCGGTGTTCGCCCCACGCAGCAATCGCCGCCTGCCCGGTTTCAATCTCGATTATCTCCAGGCCGGGCATCATACTCCGTAGCAGATTGGAGATCCCTTGCCTTACCACTCTGTGATCGTCAACGATGATCAACTTCATCGGAGTTTCTCCTGGCTTTGGGATTTCACTTCAGTGGTATGGTGAGACACACGCTGGTGCCCTCACCTGACTGGCTGAAGAATTCAACTTTCCCGCCCAGACTGCGGGCTCTCTCGCACATCGACCGGAGGCCGAGGCCAGCCCTGGCAGACAGGTCGTCGGCACCACGGCCATTATCACGAACCTCGACCTGCAAAACCCCGGGTTTCGCAGTCACATCCAGAGTGGTCTTTGTCGCGGCAGCGTGCCTTGCAACATTATTCAGGGCCTCCTGCATAAATCTGTAGAGGTGAGTCTGCTTGTCGCCAGTGAGTTCTGGCAGGCGCTCATCAACCGTCAGTTTGCAGGTCAGACCACTTAGCTGCTGCCATTGATCCACAAGATGATGGATGGCTGAGCCCAACCCAAGTTGTTCCATAACCAACGGATGCAGATCCCGCAACAGGTGGCGAAAATGCTGCTGCACGGTTTCACAATGTTCGGCCATCTCCCTCGCTTGCTTCCTCTGGCGTTCATTCAATTCCGGGTCATAGAGCCAGCCACGGGCCTGGGCACGAATGCCGGTAATATACTGGCCAAGATCATCATGAAGCACCCGTGCAATGTGTGCCCGCTCACGATCTTGCAGCTCGAGAAGCTCGTTCATTAACCTGGCTACCGTTTTCTGTTCGGTGTCCAGCGCATCCGCCATGGCGTTGAATCGGTACACCAGTTGATCAAGTTCTGTTATCTGCTGCCGTGGCAGGCGTGGAGAAGGTTCCCCCTCACCAATATCATCCATCGCCTTGCCTACTCGCCGCAGCGGCTCTGTCAGCCAGCGTATTGCCAGAAACAGCGCGGAAAAACACAGCAGCATACCGATGCCGAACGCCAGCGACACCAGAACAAAGTTTTCCCAGATTTCCTCTACTTCGTCGTATGGATCTACCTGCCAGTCTCCGATGACCGAAAGTCCACTTGCCTGGTCCGCCCCAAGGGCACGGACAAACCAGAACGGGACGCCATCATCATTGCCAGCAACAGCACCCTCCTCCGACGACGGACGCAAGTGCCTGAGGCCTGCAATCAGCTCCGGGCCCATTTCCTCTGGCGATCCGATCATGCCTGCCAGTGTCGATATCGAGTCCAGTTCGCGCGCGACATCCAGCCTCGCCTGTTTCAGGTAGAAAACAGCCCCCGCACCATAAACCAGGGCAAATACTGCCAGCATCAATAGCGCCACCCGGCTGTAAGCCCTCATGATCGATATCCCGTTTGCCTTAGGAAAATTGCCTTAGGAAAATTGCCTTAACCTCATGCTAACGGCGTGCAAACTCCCGGGAATAGTTCTTTAGTACCGGCAGTTTCCTACTTTCTGAATATTTCAGCGCCTTTCCACCTTCTCTAAGCTGAACCCAAGAACAACAAATACTAAGAGAGGGGACGGCAATATGGATCTTAAAAGCAGGCTATTGATTGCTACAGTCTTCTGTGGCTGGCTGCTGACGCCGACTTCTGCGGTGGCTCTTGATGTTACCGTCGGCTACATTCACTGGGTGCCGGACCAGGGGCCGGTGCTCTCCAACGTGACGCCAGACCCGGAAGATGCCGGCCTGCGCGGGGCCGAGCTGGGGATTGCCGACAACAACGCTACCGGCAAGTTTCTCGACCAGAATTATTCCCTTGAGTCCGTCATCGCCGACGGCGAAGAAGAGGCGCTGGCTGCACTGGACACCATGCTGGAGAACGGCATTGACCTGTTTGTCACCCGCGTGCCCGCAGCTACCCTGCAGGCGATGGCAGAGCGGGCCGGCGACAATGCCCTGCTTTTCAATGCCGGTGCTTCTGAGGATGACCTGCGCACCCGCGAATGCCAGCCCAACGTGCTTCACACTATCCCGTCCTACGCCATGCTGACCGACGCCCTTGGCCAGTGGCTGAACATGCGCCGCTGGAAGGAGGTGTTCCTGATTACCGGGCCCACCGATCAGGACAAAGCCTGGGCGGACGCCTTCCGCCGTTCCAGCAAACGGTTTGGCCTGACCATCGTTGAAGACAAGCCCTGGACGTTCGATTCGGACCTGCGCCGCAGCGCATCAAAAGAACTTCCCGCCTTCACCCAGGCCCGGGATTACGATGCCGTGGTGGTGGCGGATGTGCGCGGTGATTTCGGCGAATACGTCCCCTTCAATACCTGGCTGGCAAGGCCGGTGGTGGGCACCCAGGGCATGGGCCCGGAAGCCTGGCACCGGGTGGTGGAAGCCTGGGGTGCGGCGCAGCTGCAGAACCGCTTCCGGGAACTGGCCAGCAGGGACATGAACAGTGAAGATTACGCCGCCTGGGCGGCTATCCGCACCATCGGCACCAGCGTTACCGGGCTCAGTGAGGCCGGCCATTCCAACATTCGTGAGTACCTGTTTTCCGACAAGTTCCAGCTGGCGGCGTTCAAGGGTCGCAAGCTGAACTATCGGCCCTGGAACGGCCAGCTGCGCCAGCCCATTCCCCTGGTTCATCCCCAGGGGCTGGTGGCAACACCACCCCTGGAGGGCTTCCTGCACCCGGATACCGAACTGGACACCCTGGGCTACGACAGACCGGAAAGTGATTGCCGGATCAACCAATAACCCCAATGAAGAACAAGAAGGAACACCAACCATGAAAAATGCATTCAGAATCGCCACACTGGCCGCTGCCATCAGCCTTTCCGGCCCCGCGCTGGCCAGCCTGGCCTACGTGTCCAACGAGAAAGACGATACGATTTCTGTTATCGACACCGAAACCCATGAGGTGGTGGATACCATTGAGGTAGGCGCACGGCCCAGGGGCATTCTGCTCTCCAAGGACCACACCAGACTCTTCATCTGCGCCAGTGACGACGACACCGTGCAGGTGCTGGACCTGGCCACCCGGAAGATCATCGACACCCTGCCTTCCGGTGAAGACCCCGAGCAATTTGCCCTGCACCCCAACAACAGACATCTGTACATCGCCAATGAAGACGATGCTATCGTGACCGTGGTGGATGTAGAAACCAAGGACGTGCTGGCCCAGATCGACGTGGGCGTGGAGCCTGAGGGTATGGCGGTCAGCCCGGACGGCAAGTGGGCGGTGAACACCAGCGAAACCTCCAGCATGCTGCACTGGATCAACACCGAGACCTTCGAGATCGAGAAAAACACCGTCGTCGGCCAGCGCCCGCGCCACGTGGAGTTCACCAGAGACAGCAAGATTGCCTGGGCCTCGGCAGAGATCGGCGGCACCGTACACATCTATGATGTAGATACCATTGAAGAGATCCAGCAGATCGAGTTCAAGATCAAGGGGGTTCCCCAGGACCAGGTACAGCCGGTCGGTATCGAACTCACTTCAGACGGCAAGTACGCTTTTGTGGCCCTGGGCCCCTCGAACCACGTAGCCGTCGTGGATGCGCAAACCTACGAAGTGCTGGATTACCTGCTGGTGGGCGCCCGGGTCTGGCAGCTGGATCTGGACAAGGACGAGAAGTACCTCTATACCACCAACGGTGTGTCCAGTGACGTATCGGTCATCGATGTGGAAGACCTGAAGGTGATCAAATCCATCAAGGTGGGCCGCTTCCCCTGGGGTGTGGTCATTGATCCCACTTCATGACCATTGAAGCCCGCAACCTCAGCTTTCGCTACGGCGACAAGCCGGTACTCAGGGAGGTCAGCTTCGCGCTGACCTCCGGCGGTTTTCATGCCCTGCTGGGTCCCAACGGCGCCGGCAAGTCCACACTGTTCGGCCTTCTGACCCGGCTGCTTGCGCTCCAGCAGGGGGATATCCTGATGGCCGGGCAGTCCCTGAAGAAACAACCCGCCGACGCCATGCGCCAGATTGGCGTGGTGTTCCAGCAGAATGCCCTGGACCTGGACCTCACCGTGCGCCAGAACCTGCTGTATCACGCCGCACTCCATGGCCTGTCCCGCAAAGAGGCCAGGGTGCGGGGCGACCGGGAGCTTGCGCGTTTCCAACTGCTTGAACGGGCGAACGAGCCGGTACGAAAACTCAACGGCGGCCACCGCCGGCGGGTGGAGATCGCCCGCGCCCTGCTCCACGAGCCTTCCCTGCTGTTGCTGGACGAGCCCACGGTGGGGCTGGATGTGGCCAGCCGCCGGGGGCTGAACGATCACGTGCGCAGGCTCTGCGAATCGGACGGCCTGACGGTGCTCTGGGCCACGCACCTGATCGAGGAGGTTCGCCCGGAAGACCGGGTGCTGATCCTGCATGAGGGCAAGCTGCTGGCCGACGGTGCGGGCCACGCCATCTGCGAAGCCGAAGGCACCCGCGACCTGGCGGAAACCTTCCACACCCTGACCGGAGCCGGATAACCATGAAGGCCGCCCATTACTGGCACTGTTTCATCGGCATCCAGACCCGGGAGTGGCTGCGCTTCTGGCAGCAACGCACCCGCTTCGCCAGCGCCCTGGTGCGGCCGCTGCTGTGGCTGGTGGTGTTTGCCGCCGGCTTCCGGGCGGTGCTGGGCATTTCCATCATTCCGCCCTATGAAACCTACATCACCTACGAAACCTACATCGCCCCCGGCCTGTGCGGGATGATTATCCTGTTCAACAGCATGCAGGGGGCTCTGTCCATGGTGTATGACCGGGAACTGGGCAGTATGCGGGTGCTATTGATGAGCCCGCTGCCGCGGCCTTTTCTACTGGTGACCAAGCTTCTGTCCATGGGCGTGGTGTCTGTGGGACAGGTGTATGTGTTCCTGCTACTGGCCTTGTTGGTGGATGTGGAGCCGCCTTTGTGGGGCTATCTGGCAGTGTTGCCGGCTTTGGTATTAACCAGCCTGATGCTCGGGGCTCTGGGCCTGCTGATCGCCACCTGGATCAAACAACTGGAAAACTTTGCCGGGGTGATGAACTTTGTCATCTTCCCCATGTTCTTTATGTCCTCGGCGCTCTATCCGCTCTGGCGCATGAACGAAGCCAGCCCCTGGCTCTACTGGATCTGCCAGTTCAACCCGTTCACCCACGCGGTGGAGGCGATCCGATTTTCCTTGTACCTGGAATGGAACCCAATGGCTTACGGTATTACCACCGGGGTGGCAATTGTTCTCGCCCTGCTCGCCACAGCCGGGTTCAGGCCGCAGCGAACAAAGATTCTTGGCGGAAAGCCTGCTTGACTGGGCGGTAGTGGGTTGTAGGGGAGAGGCTTCCAAAACACGCTCAAGCATATCCATGTAGCGCTTGAGCTCCGCCATCCATGGCTCCGCGTAGGTCGGATTAGCCGCAGGCGTAATCCGACAACAGGTCCACGCAACCCCCCGTCGCATTTCGCTCCGCTCTATACGACCTACAAAAAACTGTTCTCCGTAGGTCGGATTAGGCGAAGCCGTAATCCGACAATCCCTCATGAACCCGCCAAATCCAGCCGACGCAACTTCCCTAACAAACCGTCGATAAGTCCAGGCTCACCCCCCACCCTGTCATCCCACTGCAATCGCGCCGGCTTGCCGTCCAGATACCACAACCGATTCGCCAGAATCTCCGCATCACCCCCATCATGAGTCACACAAATCATCGCCATCTCGGGTTTCGCATCCAGAATCCTGGCAATCAGCGTTTTAAGTTCCCCAGCCATCACCGGATCCAACGACGCAAACGGTTCATCCAGCAACAACAGATCGGGCTTCACGGCAAGACAACGGGCCAGCGCCGCCCGCCGGGCCATGCCGAGGGACAGCTGGTCCGGCAGGTAGTGACCGTAACCCGCGAGCCCCACCTCACCCAGAAGGCTTTCCGCCTCTCGCTCACTGGCTCCCACGAGCCGTAGATTGGCATTCAGAGTCCGCCAAGGCAGCAGCCGATGTTCCTGAAACAGATAACCCACCCGGAGTTTCTCTCGCCCAATGATAGCTTCCGTGGGAATGGTCTTATCCAGCCCGGCGATGGCGTTCAACAGTGTGGTTTTACCAATCCCGGACGGCCCCAGCAGGCAGATGCGGTCGCCCCTTTCGATCGTGGCGAAGACCTCTCCCAGTACCGGCTGGCCGAAGCTGCGGCCGGCAATCTGCAGTTCAAGCATGGGCGGCCTCCGGCTGGCGCCAGCGGCTGGAGCGGCGATCAAGGGGCTGCAGTATGACCAGTTCGATGAGCTGCACCACGGCAATAAACGCCACGCTGTAGGCGAGGATGCTGGCCACATCGAACACCTGGAAGGCCAGGTGCAGCTGGAAGCCGATACCGTCGGAGCGGCCCAGCAATTCCACCACCAGGACGATTTTCCAAATCAGCGCCAGGCCGCCCCGGGTAGCGGCCATGAGGTAGGGGAAGAGTTGCGGTACCCAGACGTCACGGAATCGCTGCCAGCGGGTGAAGTCATACACCGTGGCCATTTCTTCCAGCCGGTAGTCCAGGCTGCGGGCGCCTTCGCGTACGGTAACGGCAACATTGGGCACCTTGTTGATGACCACGGCCATCACCGCCGCCACTTCCACCAGGCCGAACCACACGTACATCAGGATGATGGTCACCAGCGCCGGCAGGTTGAGCAGCAGCACCAGCATGGGGTCAAAGAGGGCGTTGGTGGTTTTTGACCGGCCCATGACAATGCCGATCGCAGTGCCCAGCAGCATCGCCAGGACAAAGGCCACGATGACCCGCCCCAGCGTCGCGCCAAGGTGGTGCCAGAGTTCGCCGGAAGCAGATTCCCTGATCAGCGTGTCGAGGACGTTCATGGGCGTGGGCAGCAACGGGGATTTGAGCCACCAGGCCACCAGGCCCCAGACCAGCACGAACGACGGCAGGACGACCCAGTAGCTCCAGGCGGGCGGGCGGCCGTTGCTGGTACTCACGGCTGTCTCCGGTGGAACAGGTCCGCCGGCATGAGGGTATCGGGATCGGCACCGGTGAGGGTCAGCAGGCGCTGTAAATCGGCCACCCGCTGATCGGTCTGGGGCTCCGGTATGCCGGCAATGAATCCGGCCTGTAGCGCCTGGAACACACCATCTTCCGGGTCTCCCATGAGCGGTCGCAGGCGCTGCCAGTGGGACTGATCGTCCGCCAGTTCCGTTTTGGCCTGGTGCAGGGAGGCGGCAAAGCGATCAATCAGCGGCCCGTGGTCTCTGGCCCATTCCGCGGGAAAGACGTAGCCCAGAACCGGCAGGTTCCTGTCCAGATCCAGGGCGGTCAGCAGGTCTGCCATGCCGATCGCAGAGCGCCAGCCGCCCTCGCCCTTCAGGCGGGCCGCAAAGTGCCAGTAGGTAATGATGACATCCACCTGTCCCCGCTTCAGGGCCTGGCTCAGCAGCGGTGGCGCTGCAAACTGGACATCCGCGGACTCTTCCAGATCCAGCCCTTGTTGGCCGGCCACGTTCTGCACCAGTATCCAGCCCTTGCTGTCCGGCCCGCCGGCAACGCCGATACGCTTGCCGGCAAGGTCGGCCACGGAGCGGATATCCGAACCCTCGGGCACGACAATATCGCCGATCTGGGACGAGAAGGGCACGTAAAGGAAGGGCTTGTCAGCCTGGAAACGGGACTGCGCCCATAGCAGGTCGGCAACAGCGCCGTTGACCGACCCGCCTGTGACCGCAAGACGGGAAGCCGGTAGATTGGCCACCAGTTTCAGCTCCAGGCGGTAGCCGTTCTTCCGGTCCAGCCCCCGGTGCAGGATATGGTCCAGCTCCCAGTGGGCGGTGCCGAATTGCAGCACGCTGATGGACAGAACCGGCAACGGCGCCGAATCGTCTTCCCCTGCCCGGGCGAATCCGGCCAGCGCACAAAAAAACAGAAGTGCGAACACGGCCTGCAGGAGCAGGCGGATCCGGCCGGTAAATGGCGCTATATCGGGCTTTGTTATCGGTTGTTGGTTCATCCCTCCACGATACGAAGCCCGGCGCCGGGCAAGAATAGTACTTTGGTGCCTGTTTTTTGGTGCGATGGTCGCATTCAACCCGAGGCGCAGATGGCGTGTAATGAAACCATCACAATAATAACCAGAGGATCGGCTCCAACGCCGGAGATCCTCTGCACAGGAGGCCGCCATGCTTAATGAGCTCGATGCCGCACTCTCTTCCGAAAAGCGCTATCATGCATCGGAAACAACCCCACATAATGACAACAAACAGGTGGAACCATCCATGGAGCCGGCCTACAAGATCCTGATTGCCGACGACCACCCGCTTTTCCGCGAGGCCATCAGCAGCGTGATTTCGTCGGGCTTTGCCGGCAGTGAAATCATTGAAACCGCCGATCTGGACAGCGCCCTGGAGATTACCCGAGAGAACGACGACCTGGACCTGATCCTGCTGGACCTGAACATGCCCGGAATGCACGGCCTGAACGGCCTGATTTCCCTGCGCAACGAAGCGCCCACCATTCCCGTGGTGATCGTGTCGGCGGAAGAGGACAAGCAGGTTGTGCTGCAGGCCATTACCTACGGCGCCTGCGGGTTTATTACCAAATCCTCGCCCCGCGCCCAGATGACCGAAGCCATCCAGCAGATTCTCAATGGCAACGTGTACCTGCCCTCGGACATCATCCGTACCGGCAAGGAGAGCACCAGCCGCCGCAGCCGCAACGAAGACAACCCGATTTCACCGGAACTGCTGAACTCCCTCACCCGCCGCCAGCTGCTAGTGCTGGAGCGCATGTCCAAGGGGGAATCCAACAAGCAGATTGCCTATAACCTGAACATTGCCGAAACCACGGTGAAGGCCCATGTATCGGCGATTCTGCGCAAGCTTGGGGTGCATAACCGGGTGCAGGCGATTCTGTCGGCCAGTGATGTGGATTTCAGTCAGTACTTGAAGCGGTAGCATTTCCTTCACGTGAGCTGGTTTGTCGGATTACGCCTTCGGCTAATCCGACCTACGTTTGTTAGGCGGGAGGCTGTTTGTCGGATTACGGCTGCGCCTAATCCGACCTACGTTTTCCGGTTTTACTCCCTGTAGGTCGGATTAGGCGAAGCCGTAATCCGACAGGATCCCGAACACCCTCACCCCCTCAGCAGATGACTCAACGCACTGCGCAATTTCAGCGGCTTCACCGGTTTGTTCATCAGCACGTAGCCCAGCTCACGGATATGCTGCTTCAGCTCGTTGGTGTAATTGGCGGTAATCATCACCACCGGGGCCGGGCAATGTCGGCGTCCGTTGATATTGGCCACCACATCCACGCCGTTCTCGTCGTTATCCAGGTGATAGTCCGCCAGGATCAGGTCCACCGGGCTCTCAGCCGGGTCCACCTGGCGTTCCAGGTCCTCCAGGGATACCGCGGCAAGCACCTCGCAGTCCCAGCCTTCCAGCAGCGTCTTCATCCCGCTGCAAATGGCGTGGTCGTTATCAATCACCCAGATCCTGGCACCGCCGAGGCCACTGTCGTTTGAAACGATCCGGTTTTCCTCCTGGGCCTGCCTCTTGGGCTGCAATCGCCCGACGGGTACCTTCACACTGAAGACTGAACCTTTGCCTTCGATAGACGATACGGTCACCTCGTGGCCCAGCATCCGCGAGATCTTGTCCACAATCGCCAACCCCAGCCCCAATCCCTTGTCAGGCTGCGAACCGGCGGGACGGATGCGTTTGAACTCCTGGAAAATTTCCGTCAGCTTGTCGCCGGGAATGCCCGGGCCGGTATCCCAGACCTGCAGAAGTATATGGTCAGACCGTCTGCGGCAGCCCAGCAGGATACGCCCGGAGCCGGTATAGCGAATGGCGTTGGTAAGGAAGTTGCGGAGAATGCGCGCCAGCAACTGAGAATCGGATTCCACAACCGCGGATGACGGCACGAAATCCAGGGTCAGCCCTTCCGCCAGCGCCATCTGGCGGAACTCCCGGGCAATGTTGTTGAGCAGATCCCGCAGGTCAAACGCCATGATATCCGGCTTGATAACGCCGGCATCCAGCTTGGAGATATCCACCAGGGTACCCAGCAGGTTTTCCACGTCGTCCAGCGAAGTGCTGACCGAGCGCACCAGTCCCTCCGCCTTGGGCCCGAAGGAGTGCTCCTGCAGGGCACTGGTGAACAGACGGGCGGCGTTCAGGGGCTGCAGCAGGTCATGGCTGACCGCAGCCAGGAACTTGGTCTTGGACAGGTTGGCCCGCTCGGCATCCAGCTTGGCGTCCCGCAGCCTGGCCTCCACCTGGGCGCGTTCGTCTATTTCCTGTCGCAGCTGTTGGTTGAGCCCGGTCAGGGCAGCGGTGCGCTCCTTGACCCGCTGTTCCAGGTCGTCATAGGCCTGCTCCAGCGCCAGTGCGGTTTTTCGGCGGTCGGTAATGTCCCGGATCAGCACGAAGAAGCCCGTCACCCGCCCTTCTGTATCTACATTGGGCACATAGGCCCGGAGCATGTAGCGGGTCTCTCCGGTGTCGTTGGTTTCCTCGAACTCGAAATTGACGCTGCTGCCTTTCAGCACTTTCTGGACATGGGGCAGAAGCCGCCGGTACAGCTCCGGCTGGTGAACCTCCTGCAGGTGCTTGCCCAGGGGGGATTCACCATTACGGCCATACCAGGCCTCATAAACCTTGTTGCAGAATTGCACCGTCATGTCGGCGCCGACATAGGCGATCAACGCGGGCACATGGTCGGTGACCACCCGTATCCAGCGCTCGCTTTCCTCCAGCGCCTTGATGCGGCGGGCCATCTCACTGTTCTTGACGTCGGTGATATCGGAGTACAGCACCACCAGCCCACCTTCCCGGGTGTGCCTTTCCGTCATCTGCACCCAGCGGCCATTGGACAGCAGGAACACCACCCCCTCGGAGGAGGCGTTGGCATGCTCTTCCACGATCAGCCCGGAGCTGACTGCACGCTGCTTCACTTCGGCAATGGAAGTACCCGCCGGTGGCACCTCAACGCCGGAGTGTTTCCAGTAACTGCGGAACCGGCTGTTGCACTGGATGAGCCGGTGCCGGTGGTCGAAGAGGACAAAACCGTCAGCAATGCTTTCAATGGCATCCACCAGCCGCTGGCGGGTGGTTTCAGCTTCCTCACGGGCGCGGTTCAGGGCTTTGTTGCTGCCCTTGAGCTCATCCATGGTCTGGTTGAGCGCTTCGGTGCGCTCACGCACCTGCTCCGCCAGCACCACCGAGTGTTCAAACACGGCATAGGGTTCCGGCTTGTGGGCCGAGCCGGATTCCACCCGCACAATCAGGGCATCGCGTATTTTCCGTAGGCGTTCGTTCTCGGCTTCCAGCTCGGCAATTCGCTGGTCCCTGCTGTATCCAGGGGCGGCCTCAGTTGTGTCCGTAACCGACATCAGGCTGGCCAATCACCACCCCCGTAAAGGTCTGGTTAATATGCATTCCATCGAACTGCTCTCCATAGGTGTTGAAGCCGATAACCTTGTGGTGGCGGAGAAAGTCGGAAACCTCGTCTGCCACGCCGGTCAGTTCCGCCTCCAGGCGGCGCAGGAAACAGTCACAACCGATGGTAACCAGGGGTGGCCCGACCACACGCTCGGAGGCCTCGATCTGGGCGCGAACACTCTCCAGCAACGATGCCGGCTCCATGGCGGTCATCACGATGCCGGTTTCAACGGCGCAGTAGAAGGTCAGGCTCATGTCCGCATTGACCCGCTGAACCGAGCGCACAAAGTAGTGGCCTCCAATCCGCACCCCCATGGGGCGCAGGGCGAAGACCTTGCGGTCCAGTTCCGCCACGGTCACACCAACCGCCCTGGCATAGGCCTCCGCCGCCGGTTCCGCATTCAGTTCATAGACCGTGCGGCTGGCGGCATCGGCATGGGTGACCACCAGTTTTTCACTCCGGGCCTCCATGTGGTGGGTGGAGAAAACCCGGAAATCCAGCGGCGTATTCACCAGCATCACGGTGGCGGCTCCGGTGTGGAAACGGCCATCAAAGTACACGTGGGTATTGGCCAGGCGCTCATCGTCACCCGCCGAGCCGCCAAACTGGGGAATGGTCCCCAGCGCGGCATTCAGAGTGGCCAGCACCAGTTCCTCCCGGCTCGACAGGCCATCCAGCAGGGTAATGGCGAAGGTATTGCCCTTGACGGGTGCCAGGTGGGCGTCGCGACAGGTGGACAACAGCCCGTCGATGACGCCCTGTGCATCCTGCAGGGTGAAGCTGTCCAGCTCGCTGATCAGCGCGCAATCAATGGAAAAGTAACGGCTGTCAAACCCGATGGCGGTGATGCAGCCGCGGCCATAGCCGTCGGGGGTGATCTCGCCGGCGGACGTGCAGCCGCTAACGCGGACTCCGGCGAACACATGCTCCAGGGCCACGCCCAGGCGGGCGAGGTCGTATTCCGCGGAGCAGAAGAACAGCACGCAGCCCAGATTGTCGTGGCTGAGCTGGCTGGCGAGGTTGGTGGCGGCCAGCATGGGGTCACGTGCGTTGGAACTGGCTACCCTGACGGCAGGCAGCGTGGTGGCTGGCTTCATGAATGCGCGCTCCGCAACCGGATGGCTTTGTACCGATTCTACGGCTTCTGCAAACGGAGCCAATGCGACTTCAGTGCTTTTAATGGGCGCGCCAAAATGATCATAAGCCATTGATTTAACTACCTCCTCAATCAATGCCTGCCAGCGCTGCCGGTTTACCTTGAAGCAAACCGGCACTTTAGTCTTAGGAAGGCCCACCGGATGTCCCGGATCCTCGGCGACAGTCCGGTGCCCTTCCCGTCATCGAACCCTTAGAAAGTGATGACCGCACCCAGCGCCAGCGTGTCGAATTCTGCCGCATCGGCGCCGGTGGACTTGGTGGTCTGCTCGAACATGTTGTATTCGCCAACCAGCTTGAAGTTGCTGTTCACGTCGTGGAATACCGCAAACGAGGTGTTCTCGGTCTCGAAATCACCCTGGTCAGAGTCGGTTTCGCCATAGGAAACCACGAAACGGTTGGCGCCAAGGGTGTAGGAGCCCTGCACCAGATAGCCATCGGCATCCTCCTCCGAGGCAAGGGGCGCGTCCGAGATCAATACGGGCACATCACCCTCGGAGGTAAAGCCGGAGGCTGTCAGAGACAACCCGGCCACCGCGGCTTTCAGGCCATAACCAAGGCCCTGGCTGTCTATCTCGGTGGTGGTGTTTTCAGAACTCTGGTGACGGCCATTTACCCAGCCAGTCAGGGCAACGCCATTGAGGTCAGCACTGTAGGTGGCCTCTGCCTCGAAGCGGGGCGCTGACTGCTCACCCTGGTCTACAATGTCACCGTCATCATTGAAGGTAGTCGTTGTATCTGCGGGCTCAAAAATACCGGCAGCCACCTTCAGGCCTCCCATATCCGGAGTCCGGTAGGTAATCTGGGCCGAGGGATTCGGATACGGATAGCCGGTGCGGATGTTGCCGAAGGAAACGCCGGTTGCCGCCCCCGGAGAGCCGAAGCCCATGAGGATTTCATCCAGGAAGATGTTGGAGCGGGCGTACAGACCGAAGTCCTTGCCAATCAGGACCTGGCCGAAAGAGCCGTCAACGGTGGCATAAAGCTGGCGCACGTCGATGGCGGTATCCGTGGGCGACTGCAGGCTGTCGTTAATGGTGGACCAGAAGGAGGAACGGCCACCCAGGGTCAGGTCGCCCATCTCTTTACTGAAGTTGAAACCGATCGTATTGGGCAGAAAACCCATCTTGACGTCTGAATTGCGGACGTCGTTCAGCTTGTCATCACGGTTCACGTAGAACGCGTTGAAATAGCCATCCACGGAAAAGCTGGTGCCGTCCTCGTTATAGACTTCTATGGCTGCGTTGGCGCCGGCGCTGGCTACCATGGCTGTTGCCATCGCGATGGCCAGCCCTGACTTTCTGAAATTGTTGTTGTTCATAACTCCCCCGGTTTTTATTGAATCTGGGTGTTGAGCGACGGGTGACTACCCGCGGCTCAGGCGCACTCTCTCGCCTGAATTCAATGGTCGGCGAAGCGGAGGACAGGGAACATGCGCCAAGGGAGCAGGTTTTCTGATCTTTTAGGAGGCTTCGGAAACAGAACTTTGGGATTACTACCCGTCAGGAAGGGAAGAGATCGAGCTCGTGCAGGCAGTCGTCCAGGAAGCTTTCAGGGGCGGCCAGTACGGCCTCGTCAGCAACAACGCCAAACTGGACCTGGCCGGCATAGCTGACAATACTGACACCAAGCCCGATATCGCCAGCCTGGGGTACCCAGAACATCTGCTCGAGAATACGGCAGCCAGCCAGGTATCGCTGCTCCCGGGTGCCGGGCACATTCGACACCACGGCACTGGCCTTGCGGTAAAACAAATCCGCCACTGGCTGACGCCAGGCTTCCGGAATCAGCGAGGCGCTGCCGGTCAATGCCCAGGACAGTCCCGGTTGCCAGCTTTTCTTGAGTTTGCGGGTTTCATGCTTGATGCGGAAGAGTCGCTCCAGGGGACTTTCGCCATCCACCGGCAAAGGCACAAACACCGTCCCGAAGTAGTTACCCAGAGAACCCGACTCCGGTTTTATGTCCTCCGGTAGCCGGCTGCGGATATCCACCGGCACCGCGGCATGGAGCACCGCCTCATCCATGTCAGTGTCGTCCGCCACAAGCCGCTTGCGAACCGCCGAGGCCACACAACTGAGCAGGACATCGTTGATGGTCACGCCGGTGGCCACTGCAATACTGTGGAAGCGTTCAAGGGCCACCGGCTGGGACCAGCGACACTGGCGACGGCCCAGCAGCGATCGTTTCAGGGATGACTGCGAATCTTCCGGTTCCACCAGGAACTGGCTGAGTTCATTGGCCAGCTTCAGGCTTTTCCAGGCCGCCCGTTCCAGGGCGCTGCAGCCAGAAGCGCCGGAACCTGTCGGCGCCGCCTCACTGGCTGCCAGTTCATTCAGCCATGCGCTGGCGGCACGCACCCAGCGGCCGGAATCGGCTTCTTCTCTGGCACCATAAAGCACCGGCGCCTGCTGTGGAGAAGGGGGACAGAGACGGTCGAATATACCCAACAGGGACAGCCCGTCTGCATAGCAGTGATGCATGCGCAGCAGAAGAGCTGCACCGCCCACGGCTTCCGGCACCAGCCAGAACTTCCATAACGGGCGGTATCCGGGCAGGGACTGATTCAGCCTGGCGGACACCCAGTCCTGCAGCGCTTCCCGGTCAAACCTGCCGGGCACCACCTCAAGGTGATGACGCAGTGAGAAAACAGGGTCATCTTCCCACCACCAGCCCGGGGCACGGCGCACCGGCAACCTGCGGAAACGCTCCCAGGCCATCCAGTAGATGCGCAGGAATTCCAGCAGCCGGGCTTCTGTCAGCCCTTCCACCCGCATCATGACGGTGATGGTCATGGGATTGTCCGGGCGCTCCAGGGCCAGCCAGGCTGAATCCACAGGCAACAGCAGATGCGATTCCTTTTGACTCAAACCTGTCTGTCCCCGGATGAATGCTGCAAGAAATGGAAAGTTGACCGTGCATTGTGCCAGACAAGCCCTGAAGGCTCCATATACGGTCCCGGGTCACGCGATTACAAAAAGTTACACGGGCGTAACCTATCACCTCTATACTGGGAATAAGGATTAATGAAATGGTTATTAAGCACTCGAAGTGCCCGTACGCCCTCCCTGGCCAAAAGTCTATTGGCCGCAAATGGGCGTAAATACGGTAACCAGTGCCAATATATGTAGCAGCATAAGGCGGTACAACTGATTTACCCGCACCGATAAAGACCAAAAAAGACAAACAACGGGGTGCCGGAGGAGAGCAGTTATGAAAGCGAGCCATGTACGCAAACTGATAAAACCGATTGAAAGCGCCTATTCCGAGATGTTTTCAGGGCGTGTCTATCGGGTTGGAACCGGTGCTGTATCCGTGCGCAACCACAGCGGCAAGGCGGAGCAGACCGTCATTGGTGTTCATGGCTTCCTGGAAAACCACTGCTACTTCACCCAGGCCTACGAAGCGCCAACCACCGAACTGATCCTGCTTACCTGCAGCAACTACCATATTCCGGTAAATGGTGTCACACCCGAATCGCCGGACTGGGAAGTGCCCATCAAGCACCTGGACGGCACCATCGAGTACGACGCCTGCATTCTTAACCAGGCCCTGGCGAACCTCCCGTCCACCGGCAACATCCGTGTCCATGGTCACTCCCGCGGTGGAGCGGTCATCCTGGAAGCCATCAATCAGTGGCCGGAACTGTATGAGAACGTGGAAGTGGTGCTTGAAGCCCCCGTGCTTCCCGACGGCCGGCTTTCCGCCCTGGTAACGGCCATACTGGAGCCAGTCAGCCATGGCATGTGGCCCTGGCTGATCCGGCTGATTAACAGCGCGCCATCGTCTGCCTACGGCCAGACCTTCTTCGGCAAGATGAACCCGCGCAAGAAGCAGTTGCTGGGCAAGCTGTTCTCCGCCACCAAGGACCACCTGACCATCGTCCGTAACATCGAGAACCTGATGGCCTGGATGGAGCGAACAGACGCCAGTGTCTACAGCAAGGTACGCTTCGGCACTTTCCTGATCCCGGCCGTTGATCGCATCCTCGACCGCCAGGCCATGCTGGCCAGTGCTCGCCAGAGCCCGACCACCATGCGCATTGTTGAAACCGAGGCTCCCAGCCACTTTATCACCCTCGACAGCAAGGAATGGGTGCCCGGATTCGAGACCCTGCCGGCCGCCGCCCACGGCTGATATTGCTGCACAAAGGCTTCCGCTCCGCTAAACTGGCGCGCTTCTATCGCAGGTTTAGTGGAGCCACACCCCCATGTACCGTGAGCGCCTGGTCGCCACCAACGTCCAATCCGACAGCGCCCGTCGCTTGCAGCAACTGCTGCTGGACTACCATGATTTCCGCCAGCACAAGGCCGCACACCCCCTGCTTGAGCACACCTTCCTGATTGCGGATTGGCAGGCGGAACGCCTTAAAGCAACCCATGCCGACCTGTACCAGCACCCCGGTTACCACACCGGCCTGGAGTTCCTGCTGACCGATCTGTATGCCCCGGCCGGCATGACCCGCCGCGACGACAACATCGACCGGGTGTTCCCGAAAATGGTGAAGTGGCTGCCGGACAATCTGCTGGATACCTTTGCCGGGCTGGTGGAGCTGAACCTGATTACCCAGCAACTGGACCTGGAACTGGCCGAACTCTGTCAACGACAGGAACTGTCACCGGCCTTGATGACAACAGCCGGCTATTGCCGTGTATTCCGTGAAAGCCAGCGCCTGGAGCAGCGTGAGCGACAGATTGAACTGGTGGCGGAAGTAGGGCAACAGCTGGATCGCTACGTACGCAACCGCACCCTTGGCTGGCTGCTGGCCATGAGCCGCGCGCCAGCGGAAATGGCGGACCTGACCGACCTGCACAGCTTCCTGCACCGGGGTTACTCCGCATTCCGGAAAATGGATGATGTGGAGCTGCTGATCGAGCGCCTGGTGACGCGGGAGAAACGGGTGATGGGCAACATTCTGAGCGGCCACCCGGAGCCGTTTGTCCTGCCGGGTGACCTTTAGGCGAAACCGGCCGGCTCAGGCTTTCAGAATCTGGTCCAGCTGGGAATGGATTTCCTGTTCGATCCGGGATTTGAACGGCCGCAGCATCAGCCCAAGTTCCAGGTGGATATGGAGGTCGCTTTCAGTCAGGTTCAGGTGCCCCTTCACACCACTGCGCTTGAAGCTCAGGTGATCACCCTCCCATTGATAGTTCACATCGAACTGCTTCGACAGATCCTGTGCCAGGGTTTCGGCAGCCTGACGGGCATGATCTTTATCAAGGGAATGGGCGCGATGGACATCAATAACGGACATGGATCGGGTTTCTCCGGAAATTAAGGGACGTTTTACAGTGTAAGGCGGCATTAAACTTGTAGCCACCCCTGCAGGCGTTAGAATACGGGGTTCAGATTCCGACAGGACCCAGCCATGAGCGAACATCAGGAAAAAGTCATGAGCGAGCAACAAGCGTCTGCCGATCAGCCTCAGCCAGGGGTCCAGCAAGACGACGTCACCCATTTCGGCTTCCGCAATGTGCCGAAAAGCCAGAAAGCAAGCCAGGTAGCGGAAGTGTTCCACTCGGTCGCGGGCAAATACGACCTCATGAACGACCTCATGTCCATGGGAATCCACCGCCTGTGGAAGCGCTTTACCATCGAGCTTTCCGGTGTGCGCAAGGGCCACCAGGTGCTCGACATTGCCGGCGGCACCGGCGACCTGACCATGAAGTTTTCCGACCTTGTAGGCCCCACCGGCAAGGTGGTGCTTGCAGACATCAACGCCTCCATGCTGCAAGTGGGCCGCAGCCGGCTGACGGACCGCGGCTACGCCGGCAATATCGAATACGTACAGGCGGACGCCGAACACCTGCCGTTTCCGGACAACAGCTTCAACGCCGTCAGCATCGCCTTCGGCCTGCGCAACGTTACCGACAAGGATCAGGCCCTGCGGGACATGGCACGGGTCACGAAACCTGGCGGCAAGGTGATGATCCTGGAGTTCTCCAAGCCCAGGAATGCGCTGCTCAGCAAAGCCTATGACGTATATTCCTTCAACGCCCTGCCACTGATGGGCCAGTTGATTGCTGGCGATTCCAACAGCTACCAGTATCTGGCCGAGTCCATCCGCATGCACCCGGACCAGGATACGCTCAAGGGGATGATGGAAGAAGCCGGCCTGGTGAACTGCAAGTACTACAACATGACCGGCGGCGTGGTTGCACTGCATGTGGGAATCAAGCCCTGATGTTTCCCGGCCCCACCCTCCTGTCCGCCATTACCGCCGTTATCGAGAGCGCTCTTAACCGGGCCCTCGAGCTGGACCCGGGCGGGAAGCGGGCCCTGATGTCGGCCCTGACCGGGCCGGTGCAGTTATCGCTGGATACGGTGGGGCTGACACTGGTGTTGCAACCGGTACGGGACCGGATCCAGGTCGCCAGCCAGCCCGTGGAATCGCCGGCACTTGTGCTGTCCGGCCGGCCCATGGCCTTCGCCGCCCTGGCGATTGGCGACGACAGGGTATTCAGCGAAGGCCGCATCCAGGTGACCGGCGATACCGCACTGGCCCATCAGTTCCAGCGCGCCATTGACCAGCTGGAGCCGGACTGGGAAGCCGCCATGGCCAACCATATCGGTGATGTGCCGGCCCACTTCATCGGCCAGCGCATTCGCGGCGCCGTGGGCTGGAGCCGGCAGGCATTCCGGTCCCTGAATGCCAATATCGAGGAATACATCCACGAAGAAAGCCAGAGCCTTCCCGGGCGCCGGGAACTGGAAGCCACCTTCGCGGATATTGACCGGCTCAATCTGCAGACTGAACGCCTGGAAGCCAGGATCGAGAGGCTGGAAAACGCCGATAACCAAGACCGACCGGAGACGCCGTGACGCGCCTGCAACGCCTGATTCGCATTGCCTGGGTATTCTGCCGTTACCGGCTGGATGTATTTCTGCCCCTGGCCGAACTGCCGCTCCCGCTGAAGCTGTTTTTCCTGCTCGCCCCCTGGCACCTGTTCCCGCAACCGAAACTGGACCGTGGCGACCGGCTGCGGCTTGCCTTCGAAGAGCTGGGACCGGTGTTCGTGAAATTCGGCCAGATTCTCTCTACCCGACGGGACCTGCTGCCGGACGACATGGCATTGTCCCTCAAGAATCTGCAGGACAAGGTGCCGCCGTTTCCCGGCGAGGTGGCCCAGGGCATTATCGAAAAATCCCTGGGGGCCCCCGTGGCCGAACTGTTTGCGGAGTTTTCCCGGGAGCCCATGGCCTCTGCTTCCGTGGCCCAGGTTCATGCCGCCACCCTGCGGGATGGCCGGAAAGTGGTGGTGAAGGTGATACGCCCCGGCATTGAACGGGTTATCCGCCAGGACCTGGCGCTGATGTATATGATGGCGGGACTGCTGGAGCGCTACTGGTCCGAAGGCCGGCGACTGCACCCGGTGGAAGTGGTGGCGGACTACGACTCCACCATCCACGACGAACTGGACCAGCAGCGCGAAGCCGCCAATGCCAGCCAGTTGCGCCGCAACTTCGAGAATTCCTCGCTGATCTACATTCCCTCCATCGACTGGGATTACACCCGCAAGTCGGTGCTGGTAATGGAGCGCATTCACGGCATCCCCATCGCGGATATTCCTGCGTTGAAAGAAGCGGGTGTGGACCTGAAGGTGCTGGCGGAGAAAGGCGTCGAGATCTTTTTCACCCAGGTGTTCCGTGACAGCTTCTTCCACGCCGACATGCACCCGGGGAATATTTTTGTCGACGTCAGCAACCCGGCGGATCCCAAGTACATCGCCATTGATTTTGGCATTGTCGGCACCCTGGCCCCGGATGACCAGAGCTACCTGGCCCGCAACCTGCTGGCGTTTTTCCGCCGCGATTACCGCCAGGTAGCAGAGCTGCACATCCAGTCCGGCTGGGTACCACCGGACACCCGTGTCAACGAATTCGAGGCCGCCATCCGGACCGTGTGCGAGCCTATTTTCGAGAAACCCCTGAAAGACATTTCCTTTGGCCACTTCCTGTTACGGCTGTTCCAGACCGCAAGACGCTTCAACATGGAAGTGCAGCCGCAACTGGTACTGCTGCAGAAAACCCTGCTGAACGTGGAAGGCCTGGGGCGACAGTTATACCCTGACCTGGATCTGTGGAGTACAGCCCAGCCTTTCCTGGAAGCCTGGATGCGCAGGCGTATCGGCCCCACCGGCCTGATCAAGACCCTGCAATCCCACCTGCCAGCGTGGCTGGAGCAGTCGCCGGAAATGCCGCAACTGGTACACGATGCGCTGGTTCAGCTGCGCAACACGGGGTCCAATGATCAGCCCAGTCGCGCTACACTGGCACTGATCCAGGAAAACCGTGCCCGGGCCGACCGGCGCCGGCGCCGGGGACTGGCAGCGGCGGCGCTGGCTGGCGTTGCCTGGCTGAGCATTGATCATGACCTTGCCACCCTTGCCCGGGACATGCCCGCCCACGGTTGGGTGCTACTGGCAGCCGCCACCTGGCTGATCGCCGGTAGCGGGCGGAAAAACTGATGGACGTCACACAGATGCAAGATTCAGAAACTACCGTCAGTACACCTGACTGGTTGAAAGAAATCCGCTGGAACGCGGAGGGATTGGTGCCCGCCATTGCCCAGGATGCCACCACCGGAGACATCCTGATGATGGCTTGGATGAATGCGGAGTCACTGCGGCTGACTGCCGAAGAGGGTCAGGCGGTGTACTGGTCCCGTTCGCGGGGCAAGCTGTGGCGCAAGGGAGAAACCTCCGGCCACCAGCAGGTGGTCACCGAAATCCGGCTGGACTGCGATGAAGACGTCATTCTTCTCAAAGTTGAGCAAAAAGGCGGTATCGCCTGTCATACCGGCCGTCGCAGCTGTTTCTATCGCAGGCTGGAAAATGGCGAGTGGGCCAGTGTGGACCCGGTGCTTCGAAATCCTGATGAAATCTACGGCAACAGACAGGGAGGTAACAGCCATGAGTGATATCCTGGAACAACTGGCCCAGGTGCTGGAAGCACGGAAGGACGCTGATCCCGAGACTTCCTACGTGGCCAGCCTGCATCAGAAGGGCCTGAACAAGATCCTGGAAAAAGTCGGGGAAGAATGTACCGAAACCCTGTTGGCCGCCAAGGACGCGGAGCATTCCGGCGAAACCCGGGACGTGGTCTACGAAACCGCTGATCTCTGGTTTCACAGCATGGTCATGCTGTCGCGCCTGGGCCTCGGGCCAAAAGACGTGATTGACGAACTGGCCAGCCGTTTTGACCTGTCAGGCCTTGAAGAAAAAGCCTCCCGGAACAAGTGAACGGTATTACCTCTTCAGCGTACCTCTGAAGAGGGTTTCCCGAACTCCCCCGATGTGGCGTACAATCAACCGTAACAGAAACATTGAAACGAGGGTCCCGGCATGGGCATCAGTATCTGGCAACTCCTAATCGTACTCGGCATTGTTATACTTTTGTTCGGAACCAAGAAACTCCGCAACATCGGTAGCGATCTGGGCGGCGCCATTCGCGGATTCAAGAAGTCCATGAACGAAGAAGATAAAAAAGACACAGACCCGGATGCTATTGAAGAGAATGCCGACGCCAAGGTCCACGAGACCGGCGCCGAAGAAAAGCCACGGGACAAGTCCCACAGCTGAGACCGGCTGAATGTTTGATATCGGCTTTCTCGAGCTGCTGATCTGCGGCATTATCGCGTTACTTGTTCTCGGCCCCGAGCGGTTGCCTACGGCCGCCCGGGCTGCCGGGCGGTGGATCGGTGGTGCCCGGCGCACGGTCAGTCAGTTCTCCTCGGAACTGGATCGCCAGCTCAAGGCGGAGGAGCTGCGCAAAGAACTGCGCAAGGCCGGCGATGTCGGCCTTGACGATGTGCAGAAGTCGGTCCGCGGCGCCCTGGATGAAGCCAAAAAATACGAACACCTGGTCCTGTCCGACGAAGAAAAGCCTAAACACCGGCCTGCACCCGCCACCCGGCGCGTCGCCGAGCAGGCAGAATCGAAGACTGCGCCAGAGAAAGACCCGACTTCCGCCAGTGGCTCTGATCATTCTTCCAGGGACGAAGATACCCCGAAACAACATGACAGCACGCCGGAACACCGTTCATGACCACCCAGCCAGACGGCAAGAACACGCAAGGTACCAATGAAACGCAACAGGAAATGCCGCTGATCGAGCATTTGCTGGAGCTTCGTAACCGGCTGCTGAAAATGGTACTGGCAGTGATCATCTGTTTTGCTGCCATCTACCCGTTTGCCAACGAGCTCTACCTGCTGATTTCACAACCCCTGCGAGACCTGCTGCCGGTCGGGCAGACCATGATCGCGACAGACATCACATCCCCCTTCTTCGCGCCGCTGAAGCTGGCACTGGTTCTGGCCGTCTTTGTGGCCATTCCGGTGATTCTCTACCAGCTCTGGAGCTTTATCGCACCGGGGCTGTATGCCCACGAGAAAAAACTGGCGTTTCCGCTGCTCTTTACTTCCATCATTCTGTTCTACCTGGGCGCGGCGTTTGCCTACTTCGTCGTATTCCCGCTGGTGTTCGGTTTCTTCACCGCGATCGGCCCGGAAGGTATTGTCGAGCTACCGGACATCAACAGTTACCTCAACTTCGTCCTGAAAATGTTCTTCGCCTTCGGCATTGCCTTCGAGATACCCATTGCCACAATCCTGCTGATTCTCACCGGAGCCACCACCCCTGAAGACCTTGCAGAAAAGCGACCCTATATTGTGGTGGGATGTTTCGTAATCGGCATGCTGCTGACTCCGCCGGACATCATTTCCCAGACCCTGCTGGCCGTGCCCATGTGGCTGTTGTTTGAACTGGGCATCCTGTTTGGCCGGCTGGCCCGACGCGAAGTAAAAGATCAGGACGCCACGGAAGCCTCCGGAGAATGAACCTGGCGTTACTGTTCGGGGAGGACTTTGTCTCTGCTGATCGCGCAACCCTGACCGGACGCCGGCTCGCCCATATGACCTCGGTACTGAAGGTTTCCGAGGGGGACCTGGTGCCGGTGGGACTGGTCAACGGCGATATCGGCACGGCCCGCGTGTTGCAACTCACCGACACCCGGGCGACGCTTCAGGTGGAGCTGGCCGAGCCCCCTCCCTCACCACTGCCACTGACGCTGGTTCTGGCCATGCCACGGCCGAAAATGTTCCGCCGGGTGCTGCAGACCTGCGCCACTCTCGGCGTCAAGGACATCTGGCTGATCAACAGCTACAAGGTGGAGAAAAGCTTCTGGCAGACGCCCTGGCTGTCTGACGACCATCTGCGGGAAAACCTGGTACTGGGCCTGGAGCAGGCCCGGGATACCGTCATGCCCCGGGTACAGATCCGCAAGCTGTTCAAACCGTTTGTGGAAGATGAACTGCCGGCACTGCTGGAGAACACCCGTGCGCTGGTTGCACATCCCGGTACCGAGTCACCCTGCCCGGTTCATATCAGCGAGCCGGCAACCCTCTGCATCGGCCCCGAGGGCGGATTTATACCCTACGAGGTGGACAAGCTGGTTGAGGCCGGCTGTGAGGCCGTGCACCTCGGCAACCGTATCCTGAAGGTGGAAACAGCCGTACCGGTACTGGTCAGCCGCCTGTTTGATGCCTGCCGTTAATCCAGCCCCATCGCTTCAGCAGCAATGCGGTTCTTGACAGGACCAAGCTGGTTCAGCCAGCGCATTCCGGTATTGCGCAGCCAGCGCACCGTCAGCTCATCCCGGGCAAACAGCTGCTTGAATCCTTCCATGGCAGCCATCATGGCGAGATTCTCCCCCTTGCGGCGGCGCTGGTAACGCGCCAGAACCAGCTCATTATCGGGATCGGTGCCCGACTTTCTGGCCCGGGAAAGCTCGTCCAGTAATGCCCTGACATCACCGTAACCCAGATTGGCACCCTGCCCCGCAAGGGGATGAATGGTATGGGCCGCATCGCCCACCAGTGCAAAGCCGCCGGCTATGTAATCCTTGGCATGGCGCTGGCGCAACGGGAAGGCGTATCGGCGCGAGACGACTTTCACCGCGCCCAGTTCACGCTCAATCGCGCTTTCCAGCTCCGCCCTGAAGGCATCGTCATTCAGGGCCATCAGCCGGCGTGCCTCTTCAGTATCCTGGGACCATACGATCGAGCAGTAGTGCTCGTTACCTGCCTCCGTCAACAGCGGCAGGAATGCCAGAGGGCCCGCGGGGGAAAATCGCTGCCAGGCGGTGAAACGATGACTCTGGGTGGTTCGCACCGTGCAAACAATCGCCTGCTGATCATAATCCCATTCGCGGGTTGGTAACCCCACCCACTGTCGCAGACGGGAATGGGCGCCATCGGCGGCCACCACAAGCTTTGCCGCCAGTGTTCTGCCGTCCTCAAGACGGATACCACGCTGGCTCCCGTCCTGCCACCAGCCAGTGACCTTCACACCATCAACCAGATCGACGCTACTCTGTGCCAGCGCCGCGAACAGTGCCTGTACAGTCCGGCGGTTCTCGATGATGGTGCCCAGCGCTGGCGCCCGTAACTCGGCTGCCTCAAACTGGATGCGGCCGGTGCCGTCGCCGTCCCATACCGTCATGGTCTGATAGGGGCAGTGGCGACCGGCCGCGATATCCGGCCATACGCCCAGCTCTTCAAGCAAGCGCTGACTGGCGACGGAAATGGCGCTCACACGGGGATCAAAATCGTCCACCCCGGAAACCTCCCCCGGAGCCTGCAGCAGGGCCTTGCGGTCACTGCCTTCCACCAGCCCGACGTGCCAGCCCTGCTGTGAGAGCCCCAGGGCCAGGGCGGACCCCACCATGCCGCCACCAACCACCAGAATGTCAAAATATGCCCGTTCATTCATGGTTTCTGCGTTCCGTATAAGCCGCGCCGGGAGCCCGGATGTCGGCCCGGCGACCACCCATGCCCATGGCCCGGCGGGCAAACCAGCGCTTGGCGCCCGGCAGCAGATCCAGCCCCATCAGGCCGGCATCGCGGGCGGTAGTCACCAGAGGCAGGTGAGTGCCGAAAAGCTGTATCAGGGAATCGGAAAAGCGCACGGTTTGCTGCCAGTCCTGGCGATGGCGCGCCTGGTACTGTTTCAGCACCTGCAGGCTACCCAGCGGTTGTTCCTGTTCGGTTGCCACCCGCAGCTGCTCCACCAGGGCCATCAGCCCCCGCAGCGCCAGGTTGAAGCCCTGGCCGGCCACCGGATGCAGGGTGTGGGCGGCATTACCCACCAGCACGACCCCGGGGCGGACAGACTCGTCCACGGTTTTGAGGGTCAGCGGGTAATGACTGCACTCGCCTATACGGGTGAAGCGCCCCAGCCGCCAGCCAAACCGTTGCTGCAGGCGCTGGCATTTGTCCTCGTCGCTGAGAGCCAGAAGCCCGTCAAGGGCACTGCTGTCCAGCGTCCATACCAGGGCAGCGGTATTCCCTGCACGATTGGGCGAACCATGGGGCAGAAGCGCCATCGGGCCTGCATCGGTGAAGCGTTCGTAGGCGGTAAAGTTGTGACTGTTGGCGGTAGACACATTGGCGATCAGGGCATGCTGGTCGTAAGCCTGTTCGTCCACCCGGAAACCCAGCTTTTCCCTCAGCCCGGAGCGCCCCCCATCGGCGACCACCAGGCACTGAGCGCTCAGCTTTCGTTCATTACCGTTCGAACCGAGGGTCACCTGTACGCCTCCCTGCAGAGGCTGCATGTCCGTCACTTCCGCAGGGGCTTCCCAGTTCACCCTCGTCTGCAACAATTCCCGCATCAGGCACAAACCCATCCATCGGTTGTCCGCCACGTACCCGAGGGCTTCCTGCCGATGGTCAGACGCGTTCAGGCGGGTGGCGCCAAAATGGCCACGATCCGACACATGAATGTGGCGGATCGGTGTGGCATGTTCTGACAGCCGCTGCCACAGGCCCAGTTCCTCGAAAATCAGTCGTGACCCCCAGGCCAGTGCCGTGGAGCGGGCATCGTAACTGGGCTGATAGCTGTCCGGCAGGGCATCCGGAGACAAGGGGAAAGCCTCGACTACCGTTACCCGCAATTGTGGCAGGGTTCGGGCCAGCGCCAGCGCAAGAGTAGCGCCGGCCAGACCACCGCCGGCAATGATGATATCGGTATCGTGCTGGTTCACGGTCAGTCTGCCATCAGGGCTTCAATTTCAGGAATGGTCTTGGGAACGGCATCGGTCAGTACCCGGCAGCCTTCCTTTGTGACCACCACATCGTCTTCAATACGAATGCCGATACCACGCCACTTTTCATCCACATCGGTGTTGTCAGGGGCCACGTACAGCCCCGGCTCAACCGTCAGAGCCATGCCCGGCTCAAGCTGCCGCCAGGCGTCGCCCACCTTGTAATCACCCACATCGTGTACATCCATTCCCAGCCAGTGGCCGGTGCGGTGCATGAAGAAAGGTTTGAATGCCTGGTCCTCAATGGCCTGTTCCACGGTGGTGTTCTTGAGCAGGCCAAGATCAATCAGCCCCTGGGTGAGCACTTTCAGGGCCGCCTGGTGGGGATGATCCCAGTGGTTGCCCGGGCGCACTTCCTCGATAGCGGCGTACTGTGCCGCCAGCACCACTTCGTACAGGGCCCGCTGCTGGTCACTGAATCTGCCACTGACCGGGAAGGTGCGGGTGATATCAGAGGCGTAGCACTCCAGCTCACAGCCGGCGTCGATCAGGACCAGGTCACCGTCCTTCAGCGGGGCGCTGTTTTCGATGTAGTGCAGGATGCAGGCATTCTGGCCGCTGCCGACGATGGACGGGTAGGCCGTGGAACGGGCTCCGTTTTCCATGAAGGTGTGAATCAGTTCAGCCTCAAGGTTGTACTCGTAGCCACCCTTGCGGGCGCGCTTCATGGCCCGCTTGTGGGCCTCGCAACTGATTTCGCCGGCTTTGGCCATTACCTTGATTTCCGCGGCGCTCTTGTAGAGCCGCAAGTCGTGCAGCAGGTGTTCCAGGGCAACAAATTCACCGGGAGGATGGGCACCGGAGCGCACCTTGCTGCGGATGACCTTGACCCAGTCCATGACCTTGGCATCGAAATTGTGGTCCTTGCCCAGCGGGTAATATACCCGGCTGCGACCCTCGATCATGCCCGGCAGGATGTCGTCGATATCGGAAATGGGGAAGGCATCGTCCAGGCCAAAATGTTCAATAGCCCCTTCCGGACCTGCCAGGAATCCGTCCCACAGCTCTTTCTCAGGATTCCGCTCCTTGCAGAACAATACTGACTCACCATGCTCCCGGCCGGGAATCAGTACCACGACCGCATCCGGCTCATCGAAACCGGTCAGGTAATGGAAATCACTGTCCTGACGGAACGGATGCAGTACGTCCCGGTTACGCACCCGCTCGGGGGCCGCGGGCAGAATCGCAATACTGTCAGGCGCCATCCGTTCCATCAACCGGCGGCGGCGATCATTGAATTCCTTAACGGATATCAGAGAGGCCATGGTATCTCCCAGGTTTCGTAGGGTTGCTCAGTGCAGCGTCGGTGCTTCAGGTGACGGTTTTTCTGGCGGGTTGAACTCGGTAAACACCGCAAGCGCACCCAGCCGCACATACTCCACAATTTCCATCAGTTGCTGTTCGCTCTCTTCATCGGGTTCGTCGTCGTCAGCCACCTGGCTGATGGCCACCAGGTCTTCAATGAGTTCGCGAATTTCATCCGGCGCTTCGCCCAGGGATTCGCCGGCAGACAGCGCCATCCCCTCCAGGAATCCCCGTACCCAGGAAGTCAGGGCTTCCAGGCGCTGTTCGATGGCATAGTCATCATCCGGCAACAGGGGCTGAAAGCTCATATCAGTGGCTTTCATAAGCTCCAGTGTCTGGTCATAGGCCGACGCCATGAATTCCCTGAGTTCGTCTGATTCCTCGGTAGCCGTTGGCGGAAGCCCCATGTGCTCACAGACCATTGCCAGCCAATCCCCTTCCTGTATACGCGAGCCGGCTGCCAGTCGGCCACAAAGGGCACCGTGAAGTTCCGAAGGGTGGCTGAAGGCCTTGTGGGCAGTGAATACATTTGCCCAGCGCTCAAAGGCAACAGCGCGGGCGTTGGAGGTGTCGGTTTCGGACATGAAACGGGACGATCCTGTGTGAATGAGTTAAGGCTCTATCCTAGCATTCAGCTCCGGTTAAGGCACTTGCCCTCTTGATTCCCGGCGGGGAAAGAGTAAATTATGTTATAACATATCAAACCAGACGAGAGCACCCGACCATGCCCCTGCATCAACCTATCCGCAGCACGCGCCGGACCAGCCGCCAGCAGTCCTTTCTGGCACTGGGTTCCCTGCTGGCCCTGACGGCCACACCGTTGATGGCGGCCGAAAATCCCGGCGCCCACGAACACGGCAGCGCTGTCCTGCAAATGGCAGTGGAAGAGAATCGCATTGACCTGATGTTCACCTCACCCGCCTACAATCTGGCCGGGTTCGAACACGAAGCCCGCACGGATGAACAGAAAGCCCGGCTGGAGGAGGTCCGGCAGTGGCTGGAAACCACGGCCCTGGTGGATACAGATTCCCGTGGCTGCCGCGTGACAGCGGCCAGTGTTCAGTTGGGTGAGGAGATGGAAGATCATCATGATCACCATGACGACCATCACGGGCACGAGGATGACCACGAAGAAGCCACTCACCGGGAATACGACGTATCCCAGCAACTGGAATGTGAGGGCATGGAGGCAAGCCAGGAACTGGAATCGGCCCTGATGGACAGGTTCGAAGACCTGGAAGAACTCACCATCGAATGGGTGTCGCCTTCCGGGCAGGGCAGTGCCCGGCTGACATCATCCAACCGGGCGTTCACCATCAATAACTGATCAGTAGACTTGCTCTCCCTCGTAGGGCGTCACGTTTTCAGCTGAGATGGAGTAGGAGGATGAGGCTACGTCGTTCTCGGTTCGCTCGATTTTGAGCTCCCCTTCGATCCAGACCGGTTCGTACAACGCCTCCAGCTCGAATCCTTCCTCATACTTAACGTGAATGATCTGGTTCGGCGGTGGTGGCGGCACATGAATACAGGCGCCATAGTAGGGCACCAGGAAAAACTCGACAATGCGCATATCGTCCGTCGTTTTCAGAGGCACCACGAACCCCGGTATACGCCCGGAACGGCCATCCATCTCGTCAACGGTCCTACCGGTCATGATTTCATCCGGCAGGGCGGCCGGCCCATCTCCTTCGTGGGTCACTTCTGGCATACTCTCAAGCAGATTGAGATCCTCGGCAGGCATCAGTTCCAGCCAGTCAATCTCTTGCGCGGTGTCTTTTGCGTTGGCAGCGGTAATAACGCTCAGCAACGCCGCAAGAACCAGAGCCGACACAGGAATCGGGAACCGCGTACGCAGTGTTCTGAATTCCAGGGGTTGAAACATAGAATGAAGTACTCCTTTGACAATTCGGGAATCATACACCGGAAAACAGATGCCTGACATGACCAGCCAGACAGATTCGCCAGTCGATAGTTCCGTCATCCCCCGGGAGGCTCTTCGGGTCAGCAACGTGGAATTTCGCTGGGACCAGACCCGGGCCCCGATTGCCTACCCGGAAATCATGCTCAACACCGGCGAGCACCTGTTCCTGAGGGGCCCCAGTGGCAGTGGCAAAAGCACGCTGCTGAGCCTGCTGGGCGGCCTGATTCTGCCCGATACCGGCACCCTCAGCCTGCTGGGCACCGATCTGGCCAGCCTGACCAGTGGCCAGCGGGACCGGTTCAGAGCAGACCACATGGGGGTTATTTTCCAGCAGTTCAATCTGGTGCCATACCTGTCGACCCTCGAAAACGTCATGCTTCCGTGCCGGTTGTCCCGCAAACGGCGGGCGCGGGCACTGCCGACACCGGAGCAAGAGGCCGAGTCACTTCTCACCGCCCTGGGCATTGCTCCTGACCACTGGCACCGGCGGGTGACCGGGCTGAGCGTCGGCCAGCAACAACGGGTGGCCGCAGCGCGGGCACTGACCGGCGGCCCGGAACTAATCCTGGCAGACGAACCCACTTCCGCCCTGGACAGCGACAACCGCGACCGCTTCATTGAACTGCTGCTGGGGCTGGCAGCTGAAAAACACACTTCGGTGGTTTTCGTCAGCCACGACCAGAGCCTGGCTGGACGCTTCGACCGCCAGCTGGCCCTGGAGGTGAAGCCATGAATATCCGCCTGGCAGTTTCGCTGGCAATATCAAGCCTCTGGTACCGCCGCAAGGTGCTGGCACTGGTGACACTGACACTGACACTGAGCATTACCCTGTTACTGGGGGTCCAGTACCTTCGAACCGAGGTAAAACAGTCTTTCACCAACACCATATCCGGCACCGACCTCATCGTCGGAGCCCGCAGCGGTCAGCTCAACCTGCTGCTTTACACCATTTTCCATATCGGTGACGCCACCAATAACATTCGCTGGAGCACCTACCAAAATTTACAGGATGACGAACGGATCGACTGGCTGGTACCCATTTCCCTGGGGGACAGTTACCGGGGCCACCGGGTGGTGGGAACCAATGAGCAGTTTCCTGAACATTTCCGCTACGGCCGCGACCAGAAACCCGAACTGGCCGAGGGGGAGTGGTTCGGCGATGTTTTCGAGGTGGTTCTGGGGGCCGAGGTGGCCCGCAGTCACAACCACCAGTTGGGTGATGACATTATCCTCTCCCACGGTGGCGGCAAGACCAGCTTCTCCAACCACAAGGACACGCCGTTCACCGTCAGCGGCATACTGGCTCCCACCGGCACACCAGTGGACCAGGCTGTTTACGTCAGCCTTGAGGGTCTGGAGGCCATCCACATCGGCTGGGAATCCGGCGTCGCCATACCCGGGCGCACCGTAAGCCCGGAGCAGGCCCGCGAAAGGGACCTGACACCGGACGCCATTACCGCGGCACTGGTGGGTATCGAACGCAAGGTCATGACCTTCCAGGTGCAGCGTCAGATCAACGAATCCCGGGAAGAACCCCTCTCTGCCATCCTGCCGGGGGTAGCGCTCAGTGAGCTGTGGCGCATCATGGGGCAGTTCGAGAACGCCCTGCTGGGCATCACCGGCTTTGTGGTCGTCACCAGCCTGATCGGGCTGATTGCCGTACTGCTGACCCTGCAGATGCAGCGCCGGCAGGAAATCGCGATACTGCGTGCCACCGGCGCATCGCCACTGCTGATCGCTGCCCTCCAGGTGATTGAATGTGTGGCGCTGGCCGTGGCAGCCTGCGTGCTTGCGGTTATCATCGGCGCTGCCGGTATTTCCGGGCTCAGCCCCTGGTTGCTGCAAACCTGGGGCATACAGATTGGCCTGCGGCCCCTGAACGGGATGGAATGGCTGATTATTGCCAGCGTACCCATTGCGGCATTCCTGGTGGGGCTGCTGCCGGCGCTTCTGGCCTGGCGAGGCAGCCGCAGGCAAGGGCTGGGGCATGTACTTCCGGAGTGACGGCCGTCACGCAACACCGGCCATGACATCCCTGTAAATTGACCAGCTTGCGGTCCACACTTATAGTTAGTTCACTTCTTTGATACAGGCGTTGGACGACTCATGGAACAGTCCGAACTACAGGCATTGGCGGACAAACTCGACAGGCTGATCGACCACTGTCGCAAACTGGAACGTGACAACGCGATGCTGCGCGAGCTGCAGGACGAATGGAACCGCGAGCGGTCGCAGCTCATGCACAAGAATGATCTTGCCAAAAACAAGATCGAAGCCATGATAGGACGCCTTCGGGCCCTGGAGCACCACTGATGCCAAAGCAGCCGACAACCGTCGAAGTAAAGATTCTCGACAAGGAATACCTGGTCGCCTGCCCCGAAGAAGAGCAGGACGCCCTGCTGCAGGCTGCCAGGCACCTGGATACCAAAATGCGTGAGATCCGGTCCAGCGGCAAGGTCTTCGGTACCGAGCGCATTGCGGTGATGGCCGCCCTCAACATCACCCACGATCTGCTGGAACGGGATACCATGTCCAGCGCAGCCAGCTCTATCCTTAACGCCATGGATGAGAAACTGGATACCGCATTGGGTGGCTCTTCCGGTAACTGAAGCTTACACAGGAATTCGATTCAGGTGTTGCAATCAGCCCCGCCAATGCCCGTATAATGAGAACAACTTCCTGGGCTGTTCGCTGGTCGGATTCGTCCTCGAGCCGATGCGCACTACCCAGGTGGCTACTCCAGGGCATTGTGAGCACGTCCCCTCACGGGGAAAGCCTAATATGTCACAGCGGCCACCGACCTTGAACTTTGGGTTCAAGGGCCACATCCGATAACGGCAGCCCGGGAAGCTTATTTTGACCAACGTTATCTCCCCCCAGCCTTTTGAAGACCACCCTGTTTCACAATCCCGCAGTAAACTTCGCAAGGCCCTCCGGCATAAACGCAACGCCCTGTCCGTGGAAGAACAACAGTTGGCCGCCGACCAGTTGGCACTGAACCTGTTGCGACATCCCGACCTGTACCGGGCCCGCCATGTGGCCATCTACCTGCCCAACGACGGCGAAATCGACCCCCGGACCTACGCCCATATCGCACGCCGGCGCGGAATGCATTTTTATCTGCCGGTGCTGCATCCGGTACATCAGGGCAGGCTGGTATTCAGCCGCTTCACTGACGACACCAGGCTGAAAGCCAATCGTTTCGGCATTCCCGAACCCTCTTTCCATAAGGGGCTCAGGCGCCCGCCATGGGCTCTGGACGCAGTGCTGTTTCCGTTGGTAGGTTTTGACGAATTCGGTGGCAGGCTTGGAATGGGCGGCGGATTCTACGATCGCACGTTTGCCTTTACCCGGATCAGGCCGAGGCTGGCGCCCAAGTTGATCGGCCTTGCCCATGAGTGCCAGAAGGTATCAGAATTGCCGCTGGAGCCCTGGGATATTCCCCTCCACAGCGTTGTGACGGACCGGGGATACTACCGGGTAAAAACAGGAAGACAGGTTTGAAGCGGTTCAGTCCCGAACCGAGGGAACCATGACGGTTTCATTACCCGGCGCACTGGACCTGGCAGCAGGCTCATCCTCGGAAGCCTGAAGCGACGTAATACCTGTAATAACAAGACCAACGGCGAATATAAGCACAACCGCCCGGATAATGTCAGGCTTGCGACCCATGGTGGGATTCTCCAGTATCCGAAAGAGTAAAGTCGATCCAAATCAGGAAGCTATTCTTGTTATCAAGAATCAGACGAAAGACTAACAGCTATCTGCCTTTTTACAATTTTTGACAGATTAATTTTCTGTAATCTCCTGTGAATTTTCTGAACCGAGGAGGAAGGGGCCTTCCTCCTTGATTCCTGCACCAGACTACGAGGGCTGGTTGTTCCCAGCTCCAAGGAACAACTGATAGGCCTCGTTATCAGTCATGTTTTCGTAGCGGAAACCCACCTTGTCGAGCATCTTTTCAAAGTCCTCCACTTCGTCATCTTCCACCTGGGCTCCGAGCAGAACCCGACTGTAAGCCGCACCGTGGTTGCGGTAGTGGAACATGGAGATGTTCCAGCGGGTGCCCAGTGACATCAGGAACTTCAACAGCGCACCGGGGCGCTCCGGGAACTCGAACTGGAACACCTTTTCGTTGGTGATAGAGGGAGCATGGCCACCCACCATGTGGCGGATGTGCTGTTTGGCAAGATCGCTGTCGGTCAGGTCGACCACACCATAGCCGGTTTCACGCAACTCCTGCACCAGATCTTCACGGCCATGGCCGCCGGCCTGGATCTGGATGCCAACGAAGATAGTGGCATTGGTGGCGTCGGCGTAACGGTAATTGAACTCGGTGATGCTGCGCTTGTGCAGGGCATTGATAAAGGTCTTGAAGGCCCCCGGCTTCTCGGGGATGGTAACCGCCAGGATGGCCTCGCGCTTCTCGCCAATCTCCGTGCGCTCGGAAATGTAGCGCAGACGATCGAAATTCATGTTGGCACCGCTGAGGGTGGCAATCAGGTTTTCGTTCTCGATCTGTTCCCGCTCAATGTACTTCTTGATACCCGCCACGCCCAGGGCACCGGCCGGCTCGGCGATGGAACGGGTGTCCTCGAAAACATCCTTGATAGCGGCACAGATTTCGTCGGTGGAAACGGTGATCACCTCATCCACGTGATCCTTGCAGATCTCCCAGGGGTACTTGCCAATCTGCTTGACGGCAACGCCGTCGGCGAAGATACCCACTTCATCCAGTACGACGCGCTTGCCGGCCTTCAGGGCGGCCTGCAGGCAGTTGGAGTCTTCCGGCTCCACGCCGATCACCTTGATTTCCGGACGCAGGTACTTGATGTAGGCCGCCATGCCGGCAATCAGCCCGCCCCCGCCAACACAGATGAAAATCGCGTGGATCGGCTTGCTGAACTGCCACATGATCTCCATGGCCACTGTGCCCTGCCCGGCAATCACATCCGGGTCGTCGTAGGGAGGGATATAGGTGTAACCGTGTTTCTGGATCAGCTCCTGGGCATGGGCGGCCGCTTCGTCAAAGGCATCCCCCTTGAGAACCACTTTGGCACCGTGGTCCCGCACCGAGCGCACCTTGATCTCGGGTGTGGTCTGGGGCATCACGATGACCGCCTTGATGCCGAGTTTTTTGGCGGCCAGGGCGACACCCTGGGCATGGTTGCCGGCGGAGGCGCAAATCACGCCCCTGGCTTTCTGCTCTTCGGACAGTTGTGCAATCCGGTTGTAGGCGCCACGAATCTTGAAAGAAAACACCGGCTGAAGGTCTTCACGCTTGAGCATAATGTTGTTGCCAAAGCGCTTGGACAGGCTGCGGGCCTCGGTCAGCGGGGTCTCGATGGCCACATCGTAGACACGGGCATCAAGGATTTTCTTTATGTAGCGTTGCGGCATGGTTCCATCCGGAGGTTGATGTTTTGTCGGAAAAACGCACAGTGTAGAAACTTTGCCTGGGTTCCGTCTATAAGCAGGTACCCGGGAAGCGCTATAATGGCGGCCACTGTGACCATTTTCCGCAAAACCGGAGCTCCTTCGATGAATCAGGACGAACTGAAAAAAGCCGTCGCCCAGGCCGCACTGGACTATATCAGGCCCCATCTGGACCAGGACAGCATTATTGGCGTGGGTACCGGCAGCACCGCCAACTGCTTTATCGACCTGCTGGCCAGTGTGCGCAATGATTTCGATGGTGCTGTTGCCAGTTCCGATGCCACAGCCGAGCGGCTGAAGAGTCACGACATTCCGGTGTACGACCTGAACAGTGCTGCGCCGCTCGAGTTTTATGTGGATGGTGCCGATGAAACCAACGAGCACCTGGAGCTCATCAAGGGCGGCGGTGGCGCTCTCACCCGCGAGAAAATTGTGGCGGCGGTTTCCAAAACGTTTATCTGTATTGCTGACGAGTCCAAGAAGGTGGACATTCTGGGGGATTTTCCACTGCCGGTGGAAGTTGTGCCCATGGCTCGCAGTTATGTAGGCCGTGAAATTGTGAAACTGGGGGGCGACCCGGTTTATCGCGAGGGTTTTATCACGGATAACGGCAATATCATCATTGATATCCATAACCTGGATATTTCCCGGCCGATCCAGGTGGAAGAGAAGCTGAACAACATTGTGGGCATTGTGACGAACGGGCTGTTTGCCCGTCGGCCTGCGGATTTGTTGTTGCTCGGTACCGCGGATGGGGTCAAGAGCATTTCCCGTAAGGACAGCTGACCTTCTGGGAGGATCTTGAGCTCCGAGAAAGCCGCGAAGAGGCAGGGCTGTCAGGGGCACGCTGTAAATACGTCCATGTACGCTCGACAAAAACATCCATGTTTTTGACGTCCCCTGACAGCCCTGCCTCTCCGCAGCCCAAACTCTTTTCGGGCCTTCCAATTACCAAGCGCTTGCTTGGTTTTTCAATATGAGTGAGACTGCTTCCAATGATTTCCGATCATAGGGAGCTTACCGTGTCCGATTATTTCAACGATACCCATGAGCAGGTTCGTCAGAGTGCCCGCAAATTCATTGCCACGCACGTTCTGCCTTACATAGACGACTGGGAGGAAGCCGGCGAATTTCCCCGGGAACTCTACAAAAAAGCCGGGGATGCGGGGATTCTCGGGGTTGGGTTCCCGGAGAGTCTGGGCGGTGTTGGAGAGGGTGACATCTTTATGAAGGTCGCTGTCTCTGAAGAACTGATGCGCTCCACCTCCGGCGGGCTGGTGGCGGGGCTTGGTTCGCTGGATATCGGCCTGCCGCCGGTGGCGAAATGGGCGCGGCCGGAGGTGAAGGAAGCCATTGTTCCGCCGGTGCTGCGCGGCGAGAAGATTGCAGCACTGGCGGTCACCGAACCGGGTGGTGGTTCTGATGTGGCCAATATCAAGACACGGGCAGTCAGGGACGGCGACCATTACATTGTCAACGGCAGCAAGACGTTCATCACCAGTGGCATGCGCGCCGATCACTACACGGTTGCCGTGCGCACCGGTGGCGAGGGGCATGGTGGCGTCAGCCTGTTGTTGATCGACCGGGACATGCCCGGCTTTTCCACCGGCAAGAAGCTGAAGAAAATGGGCTGGTGGGCGAGTGATACCGCGGAGCTGTTCTTCGAAGACTGCCGGGTGCCCGCCAACCGCCTGATCGGCGCTGAAAACGCCGGCTTTATTGCCATCATGAGCAACTTCCTGTTCGAGCGTCTGAGCCTGTCGATCATGGCCTACATGACTGCTGAAATTGCACTGGAAGCCTCCATGGCCTGGGCCGGGCAGCGGGAAGCCTTTGGCAGGCCTGTAAAGGGATTCCAGGTGACACGCCATAAACTTGTGGATATGGCTACCCAGGTGGACGTGGCGAGGGAATACACCTACCGCTGTGCGGCGCTGATGCAGGCGGGCAAGAACCCGATCAAGCAAGTCGCGATGGCCAAGAACTTTGCTGTTGAGGTATGCGAGAAAGTCACCCGCGAGGCCGTCCAGATTCATGGTGGTATGGGTTATATGCGGGAGTCGGTGGTGGAGCGGCTGTACCGGGATGCGAAGATCCTTTCGATTGGTGGTGGTACGGACGAGATCATGAAAGAGTTGATTGCCAAGCAGATGCGGTTGTAACGAGACCAACGTTTAGTTTCGATCCGCACTATTGTGCCGTATAATTGCGCCCACTTTTTAAACGCAGTTAAACGCACTTCAGAAAGGATCGCTCATGAACTTCGATAACATCCCGAGTGGCAAGAATCCGCCAGAAGACATCTACGTTGCCATCGAAATCCCGGCCAACAGCTCCCCCGTCAAGTACGAGCTGGACAAGGACATGGGCGCCCTGATGGTTGACCGCTTCATGGCGACTCCCATGTTCTACCCGGCCAACTACGGCTTCATTCCCCACACCCTGGCTGACGACGGCGACCCGATCGACGTGCTGGTTGTGACCCCTTACCCGGTTCAGGCCGGTTCTGTTATCCGCTGTCGCCCGGTTGGCGTGCTGAACATGGAAGACGAAGCCGGTGGTGACGCCAAACTGGTTGCCGTTCCCCATGACAAGCTCACCACCTCCTACCACAATGTGCACGAAATTGACGATCTGCCGGAACTTCTCCTCGGCCAGATCCATCACTTCTTCGAGAACTACAAAACTCTCGAACCGGGCAAATGGGTCAAGGTTCAGGGCTGGGGCAATGCCGCAGAAGCAAAGAAGGCCATTGAAGACGCTGTAAACGCCTACAAGGGCTGAGACCAGCACTTTCAGGCGAACCAAAAAAAACCGGGCTTCACAATGGCCCGGTTTTTTATCTGCGTTCTTTCCCGCTATCAGCCGCGGGTCAGCAGATCACGCATATCACCAATGGCCGCACTGGCACGGGACAGGTAGGCTGCCATCGTCAACGAGTGATTGGCAAGCACGCCGTAGCCACTGCCGTTGAGGATTACCGGGCTCCACAGGTTCCCCTGGGTACCCTCCAGTTCGATGATGATCTGCTTGGCACTCGACACCGCATTCTTGTCATTCAGCACCTTGCGAAAATCCACTTCGATCGCATGGAAGATATGTAGCAGGGCCCATGCAGTGCCCCTGGCCTCGTAGAATACATCGTCCACTTTGTTCCACGGGGTTTTCACATCGTCGCCGGTTGCCTCTTCCGAGAGGGGATCATCAAGATCAATATTGGCGACTGAATCAGACACGGATGCCTTGCCGACACTCTCACCAAGGGTTCGCGACAGGCTTCCGAGACGGGTTTCAAGATCCGCCAGCCAGTTGGCCAGGTTATCGGCCCTTGCAAAGAACTGGGCATCAGGTTGCTCGGGGTGCGACAAGCGGTCCAGATAACTGTGGAGAGCATCAATACCGCGACGATACTCAGCCTCGGTGGACGGGATGGCCCAACTTTCGCTGTCGAAATGGAACTGGGGTTCGGTAATCACCAGATCGCTGTCTTCGGCCGACTGGCTCTGGGAGCGGCTGATGTCCTTGCGCATGGCACGGGAGAAATCCCGAAGTTGCACAAGAACCCCGTATTCCCAGTTCGGCATGTTATCCAGCCAGAGTCCCGGCGGGAATAAATCGTTGGAAATATAGCCGCCCGGCTTTTCAAGCATGGTTTCAGCGATGCGGATGATGGTTGCAGTGGTTGCAAATCCGGTGACAGGCTCCCGGTCCATTTCTTCCGCAACGGTTCTGGTATGCTCTCGAACCGAGAACACATCCGGTTCACTGCTCCAGATCATGCCTAGAACAATCGTGACGAGGAAATAGACAACCAGCACAGCCAGAATGAACTTTCCGACCACCCCTCCGCCGCCGGCAAAATCCGTGACGTCTTCTTTGCGATCACTGAAATACTGTCTGATTTTTCCTGCCATCAGTTGTTTCTTCCCTTGTCTGTCGTTATGTCCGCACTTTCCCCTCGTTTACCATGAAGCAAAGGTGGGGTTTATGCAATTTGAGCCTTGCCAGCCGATTTCACCGCCCCGCCTCAAACGGGCGCCCAAGATGGTACCCCATTGCTCCGTCTATACCGAGACCTGCAAGGGCCGATGATTCACTGGCGGTCTCGACACCGGTCACATACACCCGTACGCCCCGGCTGTGTGCCATGGTAGTCACGGATTCGAGGTAGAAGCGGTTGTCTTCGTGGCTATCAATGTCGTGGATGAAGCTGCTATCAATACGCAGGGCCTGGAATCTCAGATTCCTGAGATAGCTGAACGGCACACCACCCACCCCGAACCGGTCGACAATCACCGGCACCTGCAACCGGTTCAGGGCACGCACCAGCAAACCCACCCGGATTCGGTGGTGGTGAATGGCCTGTTCGGAGACACCTATTTGCAGCCGCTGCCGTTCCGGCCCCGTTGCGGACAGTTGCTCCAGAAGTTCCTGGCGAAAATCGTCACTGGCGACGGAAACCATCCCCAGTGTCATGGCCAACCGCGTTTCGGGCTGCTCCCGCAGCAACGCAAGCGCGCGCCCCAGCACCCAGCGATCAATATCAGGAGTCATACCGAAACGCTCTGCCATGGGTACGAAGATGGCGGCCTTGATCAGTCCGTCAGGGGTATTCATGCGGGAGAACACCTGGTGAAAAAGTACGTCGTTGCCCTCGCTCCCCACCATGGGCTGCAGCCAGAGTGACAACTGCTCCACCCGGATCGCCCGCTCGATGATCGCGCGCCATGTTTCGCTGCTGTGGTGTTCGACCCTGTCCGTATCGGCGGCGTGGCAGGCGGAGGATTCATCCGACTGGGCCTGGCGAAGCGCCTCATCCGCTGCGGACATCAGGTCGTCAACATGACGATTCTCCGCTGCCTGGGCAATCCCGGCATGCACCGCAACTTCCATCGGGGCGGCAAGATCCGAGTAGATGCCATCGAGTTCCGCAACCAGCTCGCGACACCATATCAGGCCGTCTGCCCGGGATATGCCGGGCAGGAATATCCCGAACTCGGCACCGGTCAACCGGCCGGCGAAGGCATCACCGTGCTGACGGGTAAAGGCATCGATCGCCCCGGCAATGCGAACCAGCAGCCCATCCGCCTCTTCCCGCCCGAAGGTCTGGTTGTAAAGGGAAAACTCCGCCAACTGTATCAGGAACAGGATCCCCGGTGCTGCCCGCTCCTCCGACTCCACCTCTACCTTGAGCCGTTGCTCGAAGGCCCGCCGGCTGGCAAGCCCGGTCACGCTGTCCTCATTGTTGACTTTCCGCAGGTGCTGGATCAGCCTGGCCTGGCCCTCAAACAGCTGGCCAAGGTCATCCGCCATCTGGTTCATGGCGCGGGTAACCTGGTTCAGCTCCCGGGTGGAGGTGATATCCACCCTGCGTCGAAAATCACGGCGGCCAAGGGCCCTGGCCTGCGTCTCCACAGCTCTTAGTGGTCGCAAAAGGCGGGTGATTGTCCAGAACAGACCGATCAGTCCCACGCCGCCAACCAACACGGAACCGGCGGCGGTACGAATGGTGACCTTCCAGAGATCTTCATAGGCCCGGCCCGGATGACTCACCACCCGAACCTTGCCCAGACGGCTCCAGCCCCGAACCACTTCTGCTTCTGCTGCAGGCAGCGGCAGATCGGCCAGGGCAACAAACCAGCCAGGTACGGCAATTTCACGAAGTGATGCTTCCCTGCCGACAATTTCCTCACCGTTGTTATCAAGGTAAACCACAGAAAGGTATCGGCCACTGTCGAACACAGCATCAATCAGGGACGAGGAGGCCACCGGATCACGTCCGTCAATGGCGTTGGACAGGGAAAGACCGATAGCGGTGGCACCATCCTGTGCGTGCCCGCGAAGCTGATCGGTCATGTAATCCCGGAAACGATCAAAACTCACGCTGACAGCAGCAATCAGGACCAGTGACAACAATCCGCCAGTAAAGAGCAACAGCAGTCTGCGCAGGGTAATCACACCCTGCTGACGGGAGATTTTCAGAGTTTTCCGCATCCGTGCCATAACGGGCAACCCCTCGCTGAAAAACCGTTACCGGCAAGCTGATGTGACCTGCACCGCATAGTTGACAAACATTTACATAGAGTCACCTACGCCGACAACAATAAACACTATAGACTCTGCAAAAAGACTAATGTTGAATTCAGCTGCCTGTAACGGAGACGGGGGGCCCGGAAAATAAAAGACAGGCCGGAGCACAATGAACGACGAAAGCCAGAAAGACAAACTCAGGCAGCACTTTGCTCGCCGCGTCACCACCCAAGCACGGGTTGTACTGGATACATGGCAGAAAATCCACGAGGATACAGGCCAGTCTGCCGCGTTCAGAAGCGATTTCGCCAGGGCTGCCGACAAGCTGGTTCGCTATGCCAGGCGGTTCGAGATGGCGGGCCATGCGGAATCCGGGCAGAAAGTGTTCGACCTGATCAGCCAGTGGCCGGAAGGCATTTCTCTGCCAGAGGGGCTGGATCGCCAGCTGCAGGATGCCATTGAACAGCTTTCCCGGTGCACTCTCCGGCGCACTGATCAGACAGCCACCGAAGCCCCCCAGCAATACCGCCGCACTCCTGTCTACATCGCATTATCCAGCGAGGAAATGGCCAGTCGGCTAATTCGCCAGCTCGAGTTTTTCGGCTTCCGCGCCTCGGCATTTCACACCGCCGACAAGTTGATTGAGGCCTGCGCCCTGCACAAGCCGGAAACGATCCTTATGGACGTCAACTACGGCGGTGAACCACTGAGCGGCATTGCCACCATTGAGCGCCTGCAGGAACGCCACGATACGCCGATCCCGATCATTTTCATGAGTGACGAGGACGGCACCATCGAAACACGGCTGCGGGCCTCCCGCTGCGGGGGTGAGGAGTTTTTCTTCCCGGCGGTCGACCCAGGCCAGCTGATCGAAAAGATCGAAACCTATACCCATGGCAACACGGTAGAACCCTACAAGGTACTGGTTCTGGATGATTCCCGTGCCCAGGCCAAGTTCATGGAAACGGTACTCAAAAAGGCCGGGATGACGGCCCATATCATTACCGACCCCATGCAGATCATCCATGCCCTGGAGGATTTCTCTCCCGAGATCATCATCCTGGACATGTACATGCCCGGCTGCACGGGCATGGAAATCGCACGGGTGATTCGGCAGCAGGACCGCTTCCACAGTGTGCCCATTATCTACCTCTCTGCCGAGGAAGATGTCAGCAAGCAGCTTCACGCCATGAGTCTCGGGGGCGACGACTTTCTCACCAAACCCATCGACCCCAAGCACCTGATTGCCACCATCCATAACCGCGGCCGGCGTGCCCGCTCACTGCTGGCGCTGATGATCCGCGACAGCCTCACCGGCCTGTTCAATCACACCCACACCCTGCACCTGCTGGACCAGGAAATCGTGAAGTGCCGGCAGAAGAACCAGTCACTTTGCTTTGCAATGATCGACATCGATTACTTCAAGAAAGTGAACGACACCTTCGGGCACCCTATCGGCGATCGCGTGCTCAGGAGCCTGTCCATGTTCCTGAAACAGCGGCTGCGCAAGACCGACCACATAGGCCGGTATGGCGGCGAAGAGTTTGCCATCATCCTGCCCGACACGCGGGAAAGCGACGCCCGCAATGTGCTCAATGAGATCCGTGAACGATTCTCGGAACTGTTACAGCCTGCAGGCGACCGGGAATTCAATGTCACCTTCAGCTGTGGCGTTGCTGCCTGGAATGGCGACAGCTCACAGGCGCTGTGTGAACGGGCCGACAGGGCTCTGTATCGCTCAAAGGAGCAGGGCAGAAACTGTGTCACCGCAGCGAGCGAATAACAGACGGTGTTCGAATACGGCAATAACCGAACATGAAACCAACGTCTTATAGAACTCCTTCCCTCCGTTAACGACAATGGCACCCTGTACAGCAAAGATCGCGACAGAGGTGCCAGGATACTTTTTGACACACGGCCGAATGTCAAAAAGTGTTGATCTGAAGACCTCAAGCACGCACCATTGGGTGAAAATGCCGCTAAAGTCGGCGATCCTGTAGCCAAGTGAGCAAGGCGGATACAATCATGGCGACCATCCTCGTCCTGCATGGACCCAACCTGAACATGCTCGGAACCCGCGAGCCTGAGGTCTATGGTCATGAAACGCTGGCCGATATAGATGACCGATTACACCGGAAAGCCGCCGAAGATGGCCATCACCTGCTACATTTACAGTCAAATGCGGAATATGAACTGATTGAGCGGATTCATGAAGCCAGATCAGAAGGGGTGGATTTCATCATTATCAACCCGGCGGCATTCACCCATACCAGTGTTGCACTGCGGGATGCCATGCTGGCATCGGGCATTCCGTTTATTGAAGTACATCTTTCCAACGTGCATGCGCGGGAAGCCTTCCGCCATCACTCTTATTTTTCTGATATCGCCGAAGGCGTTATCTGCGGGCTGGGCAGCCTGGGGTACGACCTTGCACTCGAAGCCGCCCTGCAACGAATTCATCGATAGAACTGATTAAACGGGATCGGACTGACTATGGACATTCGCAAGATCAAGAAACTTATCGAGCTGCTGGAGGAATCCGACGTCGAGGAGCTGGAGATTCACGAGGGTGATGATTCGGTTCGTATTTCCCGCCGTCGGGAACAACTGGCTGCGCCACAGTATATGGCCCAATACCCCGCAGCGGCACCCCAGCCCGCGCCGTCTTCCCAGGCAGGGGCCCCCGCTTCCGATGAGCCTGCCAAGCCGGCAGAGCCCTCTGGCCACGCCGTGAAATCGCCGATGGTGGGTACTTTCTATCGCTCACCCTCACCTACGGCCAAGGCATTCGTGGAAGTCGGACAGTCGGTAAAAGCCGGCGACGTGGTGTGCATCGTGGAAGCCATGAAGATGATGAACCAGATCGAGGCGGACAAGAGTGGCACCATCGCCGAGATTCTGGTGGAGAACGGGCAGCCGGTAGAGTTTGACCAGCCGCTGATCATCATTTCCTGAACCCGGTGATACCCTCATGGCTATGTTAGAAAAAGTTCTGATCGCAAATCGCGGCGAGATCGCCCTGCGCATTCTGCGCGCCTGCAAGGAGCTGGGAATCAAGACCGTGGCCGTCCACTCCCAGGTTGACCGTGACCTGATGCACGTGCGCCTGGCGGACGAGTCCGTCTGCATCGGCCCCAACAGCGCCGCAGAGAGTTACCTGAACATCCCGACGATCATCAGTGCGGCGGAAGTCACGGACTCCGTGGGCATTCATCCGGGTTACGGCTTCCTGGCTGAAAACGCGGATTTTGCGGAACAGGTTGAGAAAAGCGGCTTCCGCTTTATCGGCCCCCGGGCTGAAACCATCCGCCTGATGGGCAACAAGGTCTCGGCCATCAATTCCATGATCGAAGCTGGCGTACCCACCGTTCCCGGCTCCGACGGCCCCCTGACAGACGACGACCAGCGCACCCTGGAAGTGGCCAGACGCATTGGCTACCCGGTGATCATCAAGGCGGCCTCCGGTGGCGGTGGTCGCGGTATGCAGGTTGTCCACTCTGAAGCCGCCCTGCTCAAGAGTGTGCAGATCACCCAGAGCGAAGCCAAGAACACCTTTGGTGACGCCACGGTGTATCTCGAGAAATACCTGGAACGCCCCCGCCACGTGGAAGTTCAGGTACTCGCGGATACCCACGGCAACGTGATTCATCTTGGCGATCGGGACTGCTCCATGCAGCGCCGGCACCAGAAAGTCCTGGAAGAGGCACCCGCCCCGAACATTGACCCGGAAGCCAGGGAATTAACCCTTAAAGCCTGCGTGGATGCCTGTAAGAAGATCGGTTATGTGGGAGCGGGCACTTTCGAGTTCCTGTATCAGGACGGCGCCTTCTACTTCATCGAGATGAATACCCGGGTTCAGGTCGAGCATCCGGTTTCCGAAATGGTCACCGGCGTGGACATCGTGCGGGAACAGCTGCGAATTGCCAGCGGTCTGCCGCTGCAGTATACCCAGGACGAGATCAAGATCTCAGGTCACGCCCTGGAATGCCGCATCAACGCCGAAGACCCGCAAACCTTCGTGCCCAGCCCGGGCAAGGTCAAGCACTTTCACGCGCCCGGTGGCAACGGTATTCGGGTGGATTCGCACCTGTACAGTGGCTACACGGTACCCCCCTTCTACGATTCCATGGTGGCCAAGCTGATCACCTGGGGAGATGACCGGGAAATCGCCCGTCGTCGTATGAAGAACGCGCTCGACGAACTGGTCGTCGAGGGTATCAAGACCAACCAGGCTCTGCACCGGAAGCTGGTGCGCGATGGTGGCTTCAAACAGGTAGACTTCACCATTCATTATCTGGAAAAACTGATACGGGACTGACCCGTCAAGTTGATTCGTCTGCCAACAGGACACCAACATGCCCTGGATACAACTACAGATCCCGGCTGATCCCGACACTGCGGATCAGCTTGAGGATCTGCTGATGGAGATGGGCGCTGAAGCCGTCTCCATGGAAGATGCCGCCGACCAGCCCCTGTACGAACCCGATCCCGGTACCACACCGCTCTGGCACCAGACCAGTGTCACCGGCCTGTTCGGGTCTGACCGTGATATTGAAGAGCTGTGCGCGGCCGTCAAGGACGCCTGGCACCAGCAGACCCAGCAGTCACTGCCTGACATCAGCGTGACGCTGGTGGAGGACAAGGACTGGGAACGGGAGTGGATGGACGACTTCAAGCCGCTGCGCTTCGGGGAGCGGCTCTGGATTGTACCCAGCTGGCACGATGCACCCGACCCGCACGCAGCCAACCTGCTGCTTGATCCCGGGCTGGCGTTCGGCACGGGAACACATCCCACGACAGCCCTGTGCCTGGAATGGCTTGATGGCCAGGACATGGAATCCCGGCAAGTCATCGACTACGGCTGTGGGTCCGGCATCCTGGGGCTGGCAGCGCTGCTGCTTGGAGCCGATCATGTCATTGGTGTCGATACAGACCCCCAGGCGCTGGAAGCGAGCCGGGAAAACGCACGCCGCAACAAGGTGGAGGAAGACCGCCTGGACCTGTTCCTGCCCTCGGACGAGCCGGACACCATGGCGGACGTCATGCTGGCCAACATTCTGGCCCAGCCGCTGATCGGCCTGGCGCCCAGGCTCGCAGCGAAAGTGAAACCCGGTGGCCACCTTGTACTGTCCGGAATACTTTCCAACCAGGCCCGGGAGGTCATGGAAGCTTACGAACCCTGGTTTGTCATGGACGAACCAGAGCAGCGCGAAGAGTGGATACGGCTCACAGGACGGCGCAACGACAGGTGACGGAATCGGCTGAACCGACTAAACTCCGTGACTCGTAGCGATGTCGCTTACAGGAATGAAGCATGACCCAGAGCAGCCTGCAGACACGATGCCCGAAATGTGAAACCCGCTTTCGGGTGACCGACGCCCAACTCAGCGTAGCCGGCGGGAAGGTGCGCTGTGGCAATTGCATGGCAGTGTTCAATGCAGTGGAGCATCAGGTCAGGGGCAGCACTTCCGGAGAAACGAAAGAGCCCGCCTCCGGGCCGGCGCCCAAACAGGACCAGCCGGCAGAGCAGAATTTCACGGCAGACGATGACCTGATTTTTGCAGACAACCCTGAGGAAGATGCTGCTGAAGGCCCATACGCGGGTACCAGGCTGACGTTCTCGGATGACGAACTGAGCGACAGCTTCCGCACAGTCGACGAACGCACGAGTGGAAACTTTGAGGATGAAGACGACGAGAACCGGGAACGAATAGACGAGAGCTGGGCCGAGGCCATGTTGTCCGAGGACGAACCAGCACACAAACCGGAACCGTCCCCAGGAGCGACCGACGAGCCGCCCCAGACTCGCGAGCCGGAACCTTCGTCACCTCAACCTGCTGAATCCGAGAAAGACGATACCCCGGAGCAACCTGTCAAAGCACCACCTCCGGAACGGCAGGACCTGAGACTGGAACCCGTCGATGAACCGGAGGGTTTCTACGTCGACCGGCCTCAGCCGTCGTCATTCGATTATGACGCCGGTCCGGTTTCCGACAGGGAGCCCATGACGGCCAGCTCACCCTATACCGACCTGCGGCGGGAGCCAGTGTCGGTTGCCGGCCAGGGCGGCGGTCGTCTCAGAAAAATCCTGTGGACCCTGGTGGTTCTGGCCCTGATCGGCGTTCTGATTGCACAGGTCACCTGGTTTCAGTTCGACCGTCTGTCCTCCATACCGGAGCTACGCCCTTTTTACGAACAGGGCTGTGAAATTGCGGGATGTGAACTGAAACCCCTGGTCGATGTGGATGCAATCCAGAGCCGCAAACTGGTGGTAAGAACCAATCCCGATGACCGCAGCCAACTGGTAGTGGATGCAGTCATCATCAACCGGGCGGCATTCGAGCAACCGTTTCCCGCCATTGCCCTGACATTCTCCAACCTGAATGGCGATGTCGTTGCCCAGAGCGTCTTCACACCAGGCGAATATCTCGCCGGAGAAGGCAAAGAAATGGACGCCATGCCTACGGATACACCGGTCCGGATTGTTATTGATATCCGGGATCCGGGAAGAGATGCGGTGAACTATAATATCGCCTTCCGAGCCAATCAGGAGTGAGCAAGTCCTCACTTGCGAAATAGTGGGGACCCCATCGAGTTGCCTGAAAGTCAACCAGAAAGAACGAAAAATAATCAACTTTTTCATGACTTCGCCCCTTCAATAGCATCCCTCCCGGCGGTATCATTACCGCCCTTCGGATCAGAATCGGTTACTTATTGAGCAACCATTCATATCCGGCGTTCGCTTAACCCGCTGTGACACGGACTCAGATCATGCTGCCAACGGCAAACATCGGGCCGTACACCCTGCCCAATCCGCTGATCGTTGCGCCCATGGCCGGTGTAACTGATCGTCCCTTTCGCCTGCTCTGCCGGCGCATGGGTGCAGGGCTGGCAGTATCTGAAATGGTCATTGCGGACAGCAAACTCTGGCACACCCGCAAGTCACAGACCCGGATGAACCACCAGGGTGAACCGGAACCCAGGTCGGTACAGATCGCCGGTGGTGATCCTGACATGCTGGCCAACGCCGCAAGGCTGAACGCCGAATTCGGGGCCCAGATCATCGACATCAATATGGGTTGCCCGGCCAAGAAGGTGTGTAACAAGGCCGCCGGCTCGGCCCTCATGAAAGATGAAACGCTGGTGCGGGAAATTCTGGAAGCCGTTGTGGCTGCTGTGGATATCCCCGTGACCCTCAAGATGCGTACCGGGTGGGATCGTGAGCACCGGAACGCACCACTGATTGCCCGCATGGCGGAAGACGCCGGCATTCAGGCTCTGGCGATCCACGGCCGCACCCGCGCCGATGCCTACAAGGGTGAAGCGGAGTACGACACCATCGCCGAGGTGAAGTCCCGGGTCGGTATACCGGTATTCGCCAACGGTGACATCACATCGCCGGAACAGGCCAGGCACGTGCTCAATCACACCGGTGCCGATGGCCTGCTGATCGGGCGCGGTGCCCAGGGCCGGCCCTGGATCTTCCGGGAGATCCTGCATTTCCTGGAAACCGGCAGGCATCTGCCGGAACCACCGGTGGACGAGGTGGAGCAGGTGCTCAGTGAACACCTGGACGCGCTCCACCAATTCTATGGTGAAACCATGGGCGTTCGCATCGCCAGAAAACACGTGGGCTGGTACCTGCAGTCCCACGACGAAGACAAACGATTCCGTAAACGCTTCAATGCCATTGACTGCGCACTGGAGCAGAAAGACAGCATTCAACAGTACTTTGCAGGCTTACGAAATGGAGAGGTATTCGCAGCATGACCGCTGAGACTTTGGCTAATGACAATCTGACCCAACCCGCCAACGATGATGTCCATCAGTTGCAGACGGTAAACAGCAGCGGCAACACCGTTACCCTGCGCGACAGCGTGGAAGTTGCCCTGAAAAATTATTTTGCCCAGCTTGATGGTGCGCCGGTAACCGAGGTGTACCAGCTGGTGCTTTCAGAGGTGGAGGCGCCGCTGCTGGAGCAGGTAATGAAGTACACCCGCAACAACCAGACCAAGGCGTCCACCATGCTGGGACTGAACCGGGGTACCCTGCGCAAGAAACTTAAACAGTACGGTCTGCTATAATCCAGCTACCCGATTGAAACGAGGGCCTCCCGGACAACATTCGCGAGGCCTTCATTCGTTCATACCCAGCAGAAATAAGTGACCCATGGCAAATCAGGCTAACACCCCCGTCCGTCGCGCGCTGATCAGCGTGTCAGATAAAACCGGTATCGTTGAGTTTGGCCGCGCACTGGCAGATCGCGGCATAGAATTGCTTTCCACCGGAGGCACTTTCCGTTTGTTGAAGGAAAACCAGGTTCCCGTCACCGAGGTGAGCGATCACACCGGCTTCCCCGAGATGATGGATGGCCGCGTCAAAACCCTGCATCCAAAAATTCATGGCGGCATTCTGGGACGACGGGGCACCGACGATGCCGTGATGGCAGAACACGGCATTGCGCCCATCGACATGGTGATTGTTAACCTCTACCCCTTCGAGGAAACCGTGGCCAGACCGGATTGTGACCTGGCGACGGCTATCGAGAACATTGATATCGGCGGCCCCACCATGGTTCGCGCCGCAGCCAAGAACCACAACGACGTTGCCATCGTGGTGAACACGTCTGATTACAGCCGGGTGCTGAAAGAGCTGGACGCCACCGATGGCCAGCTCACCCACAAGACCCGGTTTGACCTTGCTGTGAAGGCGTTCGAACACACCGCTGGGTATGACGGTGCTATCGCCAACTACCTGGGTGGCCGCACCGCCGACAATGACAACGCCGACTTCCCCCGCACCTTCAATACCCAGTTTGTGAAGGTGCAGGACATGCGCTATGGCGAAAACCCGCACCAGCGCGCAGCTTTTTACACCGAGCGCCAGCCCCGGGAAGCCTGTATTGCCACCGCCAAACAGCTGCAGGGCAAGGAGCTGTCCTACAACAACGTGGCCGACACCGACGCCGCACTGGAGTGTGTGAAGCCCTTCGCCGATCCGGCCTGTGTTATCGTCAAACACGCCAACCCCTGCGGCGTGGCCATTGGCACGGATATACGGCAGGCCTATGACCTGGCCTTCGCCACCGACCCCACCTCGGCTTTCGGGGGCATTATCGCCTTCAACCGCGAGCTGGACGCAGTAACCGCCAAAGCCATTATCGACCGCCAGTTCGTGGAAGTGATCATCGCACCGACCATTGCTGCCGAAGCCGTGGAACTGGTGGCCGCCAAGAAGAACGTGCGCCTGCTGGCCTGCGGTGAGTTTGACGGCGAGCGTGCAAAAGCCCTGGACTACAAGCGTGTCACGGGCGGCCTGCTGGTGCAGGACCGTGACCTGGGCATGGTCGCCATGGAAGACGTCAAGGTGGTGACCGACCGCCAGCCCTCCGAACAGGAACTGAACGACCTGCTGTTTGCCTGGGAAGTGGCCAAGTACGTCAAATCCAACGCCATTGTCTACGCCAAGGCCGGACGCACCATCGGCGTCGGTGCTGGCCAGATGAGCCGGGTATACAGCGCAAAAATCGCCGGTATCAAGGCCGCTGACGAGGGCCTGGAAGTGAAGGGCTCCGTGATGGCATCGGACGCCTTTTTCCCGTTCCGTGATGGCATCGACGCCGCTGCCGAAGCCGGCATCACCGCCGTTATTCAGCCCGGTGGCTCCATGCGTGACCAGGAAGTGATCGACGCCGCCAACGAGCATGGCATCGCCATGGTGTTTACCGGCATGCGTCATTTCCGGCATTGATGGGAGTGGGTATCGTGTCGGATTACGCCTGCGGCTAATCCGACCTACATGTTGCTTCAGACTTGACCGTAGGTCGGATTAGCCGAAGGCGTAATCCGACAACCAGGAAAATGACTATGAACATTCTAGTGATAGGCTCCGGCGGCCGCGAACACGCCCTCGCCTGGAAAGCCGCCCAGTCTCCGAACGCGGACCGGGTCTTCGTGGCTCCCGGCAATGCCGGCACCGCCCGCGAACCCGGCCTGGAGAACATCAACATTGATGCGATGGACCTCAAGGGCCTGGCGGATTTTGCCGCCGCCAACAACGTAGGCCTGACCGTTGTCGGCCCCGAGGCACCCCTGGTGGCCGGCATTGTGGACCTGTTCGAGGAACGCGGCCTGCGGGTATTCGGCCCCAGTGCCGGTGCAGCGCAGCTGGAAGGCTCCAAGGCTTTCACCAAGGACTTCCTTGAGCGTCAGAAGATCCCGACTGCCGCGTATGGCAATTTCACCGATGTCGACGAAGCACTGGACTATGTGCGCAAACAGGGAGCGCCCATCGTGGTAAAAGCCGATGGTCTCGCCGCGGGCAAGGGCGTCATTGTTGCCATGACCCTGGCGGAAGCGGAAGACGCCATTCGCGACATGCTGGCCGGCAACGCCTTTGGCGATGCAGGCAGCCGCGTGGTTATCGAGGAATTTCTGGAGGGCGAGGAGGCCAGCTTTATTGTCATGGTGGACGGCGAACACGTGCTGCCCATGGCCACTTCCCAGGATCACAAGCGCGTTGGCGACGGTGATACCGGCCCCAACACCGGCGGCATGGGCGCTTACTCCCCGGCACCGGTTGTCACCCCGGATGTGCATGAGCGCATCATGAACGAAGTCATCTATCCGACGGTTCGCGGCATGGCTGCCGAAGGCCACCCTTACAAGGGCTTTCTCTACGCCGGCCTGATGATCGACGGCCAGGGTGCGCCCAGGGTAATCGAGTTCAACTGCCGCTTCGGCGACCCGGAAACCCAGCCCATCATGCTGCGCATGAAGTCAGACCTGGTAGAGCTTTGCCAAGCGGCTATCGACGGAAAACTTGACCAATGCAGCTCCGACTGGGACGAACGTGCGTCAGTGGGGATTGTTCTGGCGGCAGGCGGATACCCGGGCAGCTACAACAAGGGAGACGTTATTTCAGGGCTTCCCGAGGCGGAATCCGAAGGCGAGAAGGTGTTCCATGCCGGCACCCGGCTTAATGGAGACCAGGTGGTTACCAGTGGTGGCAGGGTTCTCTGCGCCACAGCGCTGGGGCAAACGGTCACCGAAGCCCAGCAACGGGCTTATGAAGTTGCCAGCGGCATCCACTGGCAGGGTGTTTTTTACCGCAAGGATATTGCCCACCGGGCCATTGCCCGGGAAACCTCTTAAGCCCCTCCCTTGCAAGTCCGACCAGAAGCCCGGCCATCCGCCGGGCTTTTTTATGGCTTCCACATGACGCCCAACCAACCATCCTATTTAATAATATTAATCTAACTGATAATTTTTACTTGTTGTTAATGGTTATCATTTGTATAGTTGCCGTCCTCACGTTAATTCGCTGTAACAGGAGCGCAACATGCCAACCCGATTTTCACGAAACCTGCTTGCCGTTGCAGTCATATCTGCCCCGGCTGCTGCCATGGCCCAGGAACAGAGCCTGAACGAGCTCGTCATCATTGGTGACGACGCCTCTGCATCCGCCCTGCCCGGTTCTGCGCACGTGGTGTCCAATGAAGACCTGGAAACCATGAAGTACACCGATGTACACCAGGTCGCCCGCCAGGTGCCCGGCGTATACTTCCAGGAAGAAGACGGCTACGGCCTGCGCCCGAACATCGGCATCCGCGGCTCTGGCAGCGGCCGCAGTAGCAAGGTGACGCTGATGGAAGATGGCGTGCTGATGGCACCGGCACCCTACTCCGCACCCGCGGCCTATTACTTCCCCACCTTCGGGCGCATGAATGGCGTGGAAGTGCTCAAGGGCCCGGACCTGTTGCGTTACGGACCGCAAACCGTCGGTGGCGCCATCAACTTCCGTTCTACACCTATTCCCCAGGAAGCTTCCGGTAATGTCACTACGGAGATTTCGGAAGACGGCGGCAAACGTGCCCACGCCTGGTACGGCGCCAGTAGCGAACAGATAGGTTTTGTGGTGGAAACCCATCAGCACGAAACCGACGGCTACAAGAATATCCGTGATTCCGACCGGGAAACCGGCTTCGACAAGCAGGATTATGTCGCCAAACTGCGGCTTAACTCCCCATCTGCTGCTGATATCTACCATCAGCTCGACCTGAAAGTGGATTACAGCGAAGAACTGAGCAATGAAACCTACCTCGGACTCACCGACGAGGACTTCGACGCCGACCCCAATCAGCGATATTTTGCCTCCGAGCGGGACAACATGGACACCAAGCGCACCGGTTACATGGCCCGTCATCTGGTGGACCTGAACCGCGATGTCACGCTGACCACCACCGCTTATCGCAATGAGTTCGAGCGTAACTGGTTCAAGGTAGCCGGCCTGGGCGGTCTGGTAAATACCGCCAATGGTGACGACGCCGCCGCTGTGGAAGCCCAGGAACAACTGAGAGGCGAGCGCGACTACGACGGCCTTGAAATCAAGAACAACAACCGGGAATACGTCTCCCAGGGCCTGGATTTCAAGGCCGACTGGACTACGAATATGGCAGGCATGAACCATGCCCTGACATTCGGCATCCGTTACCACGAGGACGAGGTGGACCGACTGCAGCCGGTGGAGACCTACAATCAGGTCATCCGCAATGGCCGCCCCAACCTGGATTTCCAGGGCATCACCTCAGGGGATGATATCAATGGCGGCAACAACTCGGTGCAGGACGCCGAAGCCTGGAGCGGCTTCGTGGCCGATCAGATAACAGTTACCGACCGGCTGACGGTCACCGGCCTGCTGCGTTACGAGGACATTGAAACCTCCAGCGTCAGCTACGAGCAGGAAAGCCGCACCAGCGTCGATGGAACCGAAAGCAACAGCACCAGCGAACTGCTGCCCGGTGTCGGTGCCACCTATGACCTGAACAACGGCTTCACTCTGCTCGGCGGTGTACACAAAGGTATGGCTCCTGCCAGCGCCGGCAGCAGCAACGAAGACCCGGAAACCTCTATCAATTACGAGTTCGGTACCCGATTTGCACAGGGAGCAACCCGTGCTGAGCTGATCGGCTTCTACAGCGATTATGAAAACACCATCCAGAACTGCAGCATCGCCACTCCCTGTAACAGTGGTGCAGAAACCGGCACCGAAAGCCAGGGCAAATCCCGCATCCAGGGTATCGAGGCGCTGATCGGCCATGAGTTCACCCTCGCCAACGGTCTGACTGCGCCGGTAGAGGCCAACTGGACTTATACCGATGCCGAAGTCACCGAGGACAGCGACAATGGCGACACCCTCAAAGGCGATAATCTGGCCTACCTGCCAGAGAATATCGTCAACCTGCGCGCCGGCCTGCGCGGTGGCGATCAGTGGGATGCCTACGTCAACGTCGGTTTTGTTGAAAAAATGTGCATCGATAACACCTGCGAGCGTGGCGGCGACAACACCTTCAGTGAAACCGAATCATTGACCATGGTTGACCTGTCCGGCAGCTACGCGCTGACCTCCAATGCCCGTGTGTTTGCCAAAGTGGCCAACGTGTTTGATAACCAGAAGATTGTGGCTCGCTCCCCGGACGGCGCCCGCCCCAACCTGCCTCGCACAGGCTCCGTGGGCATCAGCGTCGACTTCTGATGTCTTGATTAGCCAAATCCCGTCATCCGACGGGTTAACTCGGTAATCCTTCGACCCGGTCCTTGACCGGGTCTTTTTTTGGGGTAGTGTAAGCGCTCATGCAAACGGTCGTTTGAACCCCAGCCGCAAGGAGCCGCTCCGAATGAGACCCAGCACCACCGCCCCCCTGATTGCACTGCTGATCTGCACGCTGCTTCTCGGGGCCTGCTCCCGTTATACCCTGTACGACAACGCCATCAGCTGGGAACGTTCCGGCGCCGGTCTGGAAGCGTCCACGGTGGAGGTGGATGACATGACCATCGCCTACCTGAGCAACGAAACCCCGGTGGATGGCGAAACCATCGTGCTTATCCACGGCTTTGGCGCCAATAAAGACAACTGGACCCGGCTGGCGCGGGAACTGTCTGACGAATTCAATATCTACGCCATTGATCTGCCTGGCCACGGCGACAGCAGCAAGTCACTGGACCTGGGGTACCGGTTTGAGGATCAGGTGAGGCATCTGTCCAGAATCCTCGACAACCTGGATATTGATGAAGCCCATATGATGGGTAACTCCATGGGCGGTGCCATTACCGCTCTTTACGCAGCCACCCATCCGGAGCAGATCCGTTCCGCTGTGCTGTTCGACCCTGCCGGCATCTTTGAATACGACAGTGAACTGGTGGACCTGGTCATGGAAGGGGACAATCCCCTGATTCCCTCCAAAGAGGGTGATTTCAAGCGCCTGATTGACTTTGCCCTGGAGAAAAAGCCCTTTGTGCCCTGGCCCATCTACGACGTGATGGAAGAAAAGGCCATCGCCAACCGTGAGGTGAATGAAGTGATCTTCGCCGCCATAAGGGACACCGGATACGAACCGGATTTCCGCGATGCCATCACCCGTATCAGGGCTCCGGTACTGGTTGTCTGGGGCAAGGAAGACCGGGTGATCAACTATCGCAACGCCGACATCTTTGTTGACCGCATTCCCGACGCCCGCATGGTCTTGCTGGATGACGTAGGCCATGCGCCAATGGTGGAAGTACCGGAAGAATCCGCACAACTGTTCCGTGAGTTTCTGGCTGAAACGAGGTAGCCTTGCACTAGTGTCCCGTCTGGCTAATTCGTTAGCCAGACGGGACACTAGCCCTGTTTTCAACCGTGAAGTAACCCATGCCTGAAGCCATCTGGATTTCCTTTGCCTTTGTCCTCGGCCTGCTGGTCAAGTTGGTGGGCCTGCCTCCGCTGGTAGGCTACCTTGCCGCCGGATTCCTGCTGAGCGGGCTAGCGGCGGCAACCAACGTCGCCGTTGAGGCAACCGCTGTCCTGGAACATATTGCCCATCTCGGCGTGCTGTTACTGCTTTTTACCGTCGGCCTGAAGCTGAAACTCCGCTCCATTATCAGCCCCGAGGTGATTGGCGGAAGCCTGCTGCATTTTGGTATTACCTGTGTTGTTTTCACGCCCGGCCTCTATCTGTTGCTGGACCTGGAATGGCAGACCGCATTCCTGCTGGCCATCGCGCTGTCGTTTTCCAGCACGGTACTGGCCGCCAAGGTGCTGGAAACCAAGCGGGAACTGCGGGCATTTCATGGCCGCGTCGCCATCGGCATATTGATCATGCAGGACCTGATTGCACTGGTGGTGATGAGCCTGGCTGCCGGCCAGACGCCATCCCAGTGGGCGATAATCGTGTTTGGCCTGCCATTATTAAGGCCCTTGTTATTCAAACTGCTGGATGCCAGCGGCCACGATGAATTGCTGGTCCTGCTCGGATTGTTATTGGCTCTGGTTGTTGGCGGGCTGGGTTTCGAAGCAGTCGGGCTCAGTTCGGAGCTTGGCGCCCTGGTGTTTGGCGCCATGCTGGCCAGTCATCCCCGCTCCCAGGAGTTGGCAAAATCTCTCTGGAGCGTGAAAGAAGTCTTCCTCGTGGGTTTTTTCCTGCAGATTGGTATTGGTGGCCTGCCTGACGACCAGGCACTGGTTTTTGCGGTGGTCGCCGCGATCGTTCTGCCGTTGAAAGGTCTGCTGTTCTTCTTCCTGCTGTTGCTGTTCAGGCTCCGTGCCCGAAGTGGTTTTCTCAGTGCCCTGTCGCTGACCAACTACAGCGAGTTCGGCCTGATTGTCGCCAGTATCGCCCTGCCGGAATGGCTGATTCCCCTGGCGATCACGGTGTCCCTGTCATTTGTGATCTCCGCACCGCTTAATCGCTATGCACACGCCCTTTACGAACGTTGGTCCGGTTCCCTGGTACGATTTGAAAGCCAGACCCATCACCCGGACGAACAACCGATATCTCTCGGAAGCACCAGGGTTCTGGTCATGGGCATGGGAAGAACCGGCACGGCGGCCTATGACTGGCTGCGGGAATCCGAACCTGAACTGATAGGGCTGGATTCAGACCCGGCAAAAACACGGAAGCATCAGGAGGAAGGCCGCAACGTGGTTTTTGCCGACGCCGAAGACAATACTTTCTGGCAGGGACTGCACATGCCCGACCTGCAAGCCGTTATCCTCGCCATGAACGATATAGAAGGTAAAGTTATCGCCGCCCGGATGCTGCGCCGCAAGGGGTTTACCGGCTATATCGTCGCGCACACCATGTACGCTGACGAAGCCCGCAAGATCCGGGAAGCGGGTGCTGATGAAGCCTATCTCACCATGAGCGAAACAGGCGTGGCACTGGCAAGCCATCTCAGGGATCAGCAGCCCGCCGTACCTTCGCAAACTGCGGGAGTGCTCTGATGTACGAACCCAGGGGGTCTGCCGAAAACACAATGACCCAGATGACTTCTCTGCATGAGGAGCGTCTGGATTTTGTATTCAGAACGATCAAGTCGACAGGGGCCAGGCGGGTGCTGGATCTGGGCTGTGGTTCCGGGTCGTTGCTGTACCGGCTGCTGGCAGACAGTCAGTTCGACAGGGTTACCGGGCTGGAAGACTCTGGCGTTTCCCTGCGCCAGGCCCGATCCGTCCTGGCAGGCTACCTGGACGAGACACCCGCCAGAATCCAGCTGATTCGGGGCTCCTATGCCGAGAGCAACCCGGCTCTGGGGGGCTATGAGGCGGCCACCATGGTGGAAACCATTGAGCATGTGAACCCTGAGCAGCTTTCCAGGGTTGAACGGGCCGTGTTCGGGGAATACCGTCCCGGCTGTCTGTTCATGACCACACCGAACCGGGAATACAACCCGCTGTTCGACCTGGCACCGGGGGAATTCCGCGAGGAGGACCACAAGTTCGAATGGGACCGGCTCAAGTTTCAGCGCTGGGCACGGGGCGTGGCCGACCGGACCGGCTACGATGTCCGTTTCGGCGGTATCGGGGAGTTTGTAGCTGATGTCGGCCACCCCACCCAGACAGCGTTTTTTACCCGCAGGGACTGATCCGCGCGTCAGCGAATCCTGCGCCAGGCACTGAGTTCCGCAATGGTATGCTGGAACTTGCGGCGGGTCTCCCGGATCACAAAAGGCACATCCTGGGGCGGCTGGATCTCTTCAAAGTGGGATGACAGAACCTCGCGAATACCATCCAGCACGGTCCGCGGCTGACCATTGCGCTCGAAACCGCCAACCCAGTTGGCCCGGGGCGTAAATTCTTCCATCAGGGTATAGGGTGAACTGATCACCAGGGTGCCGCCATCCGCCAGCCGTTGATGAATGTCCCGGAGGAACGCCCCGGGATCCTGGAGCCGGTCAATCAGGTTACCGGCAAAAATCAGGTCATAATCCCCGTGTTCCTCGCTCAACTGGCAGGCATCCCCCGTGGCGAAGGATACCCGCGCCGCCGCCCTGGTCAGGCCAAGCTCCTCGAGGCTTGCCGTCACCCTGGTGCCCAGTTCGCCTTCATCCCGGCGAAAGTAATCGATCACACCATCCTGCCGGAGATTCTCCGCAGCATCGACAAAGCTTTTTGACAGGTCCACACCCACGACCTGATCAAACACCCGGCCCAGCTCGAAGGCTGTCCGGCCAACCGCACATCCCAGATCCAGGGCTTTACGTTTTTCCCGGCCAGCCATCAACTCCTGGCAGATGCCGGCGCAACGGGCCGGGTAATTGCCGACACCGAAATAGCTCTCCCCGAAATGGAATCCCAGGTACTGGCTGAGCAGTTCGTCGGTTTCGTAGACATTCATGGCTGATCCTCAGCGGTTATCCGGTCACGTTTACGGGAGCGCACAGGTGCGGAACCCGGTGTAGACATCATTTCTCTGGGCCAGGTAGGCCTGGCGGTAGGTTCCACGGATCAGATTTGGTGAGGTGGCGCAGCTGCCGCCCCGGGTAACCTTGTGATCCCCGAACTGCAGCGTCGACATGAACGGGTACATATCCATCCGGAAGCCGTCATAGGGGAAAAACTGGCTGCTGGTCCACTCCCAGACACCACCGATCATCTGCCGACATCCGAAGGGGCTGTCTCCCCCAGGGAAATCACTCACCGGGTGCCGGGCCATGGTCCGGCCACCCATATCTGCATGCTCGGGGCCAACCGACTCATTTCCCCACGGAAAGCGCCGGAAGTTATCACCAGCCTGGTTACCCAGGGCCGCCACTTCCCATTCGTACTCTGTCGGCAGTCGTCGGCCGGCCCAGTTGCACCAGGCTTCCGCTTCCCAATAGGTGATGTGACAGACCGGGGCCTGCGGGTTCAGAGGCAGCCACTGGTCGAAAAACCGCTCCTGCCACTGGTCATCGTGCCAGCGCCAGTAAAGGGGATGTTTCGGAACGCGCAGGACCGGCTCACGGGAGCCATGCACCAGTGAGACATCCGTCTCTGTCTGCAGCCATTTACGGCCGCCGAAGGACCACAGCTTGGGGCGCTGGTAGCCGCCATCTTCCACGAACGCCATGAAATCGAGATTGGTGACCGGCACCCGGGAAATAGCAAATGACTCCATGTCCACCTCAAACCCCGGCTTTTCATTATCGAAGGCAAAATCAGTCGTCGCGTAATCGTCAGACTCACCGGGCATACCGATTCGCCATCGACCGGCCGGGATCACCGCATCACCGTCGACCTGGTCACCCGGGGCCAGGCGTTCGTCGGTATAATCCGGCGCTGGCGGATAGCCCACCGTCTGGCGACACCAGATCAGGGACTCAATGTGCATGTTCTGGTGGAAAATGGCATAGCGATACAGGTACAGGGCCTGGTCGGTGAGTGGCTTGTTACGGATGCGCTCCGCCATGCGTTCATAGATGGTGTCAAAATAGGCCAGGGTTTCCTCGCGCCCGGGAAACAGGTCACGACACCAGCGGTCCCTGTGATCGACATGGAAAGAATCCCAGAGGTCATCCATGGCCGGATTGTAGCTGGGCGTTCCGTCCAGCAGGTTAAACACGAACACCTCATAGAAAAATGCGGCGTGCCCCATCTCCCACAGCGGCGGGTTAACGCCGGGATGGTAGGGTACGTCCAGTTTCTCCTCCGGCAACGACGTTATCAGCGCCCGGGTTCTCTGCCGGGCGGTTTCCAGCTCGGCCAACAGGGTTGTCTTGTCCACGCTAGGGCTCTCCAAGGGTACTACGTGTTTTCGAACACTCTACTGATACGATAACAAACCACAGGCTGGATGGGTGTGCTATTGCGGTTTTTTGGTTATATACCCTATTCAGGGGATTCGGGCGTTACCTTTACTTGCCATAGTTCCAGTGCAGAACAACATAATAAGTGGAGGGGTTTCCCCGATGATGTCTATAAAAAAACTATCACTAGCCTCGGCAGTTGCGGCCAGCGTGGTTCTGACCGGCTGCGGCAACTCATCTTCCAGCGGCTCCGACGACGGCACGGAAGTCGGCGGAACCGTCAGTTCCCCCGGCGGCCAGGTTGCAAGCTTCCGCGAGCCGAGCCTGTTCGAAATTGCGTCCAGCTTCCTGGTGTCTCCCGTGGCTGCCGCAATCAGCGGCCTGCAACCGGTTGAAGGCGCAGACGTCGAGCTTATCCGGGTGGATGACGATGGCAATCAGATCGGCGAGATACTGGCCACAGGCCGGACCGCGGTGGACGGAAGCTACACCCTCACACTGCCCGAAGGCGTTAACCTGGCGGGCAACCTGGTGGCACGCATCACCGGCTCGGCCGATACACAAATGCGCTCGCAAGTTGTGGAGCAGGCCGTGGATATCGACCCGGCCTCGGAGTTCATTCTGCAGAAGTTTGTCGACAGCGACACGTCTCTGGAGTCGCTTGAGGTCAACGATGTGGTACGGATCCGCGACCGCGTCGAAGAGTTCGACCTGACCGCTTCAGCGGACTTCCAGCTTGCAGAGATGCTGGCAGAACTCGACAGTGTTGTCGGGGAGGACCTTGAGGCACAGATTGCCCTGGCCACCACCGAAACAGGGGATGCCAGCACTATTGCGGGCAATTACCGCACCTCCGGCATGGTGTTCGGCCTGCATGATTCCGACAATAACAGCAGCGGTACCTGGGAGGCGGGCGTGTTCGGAGGCGACTTTGAGTTCACCGCCGGTGATGGCGGCAATGTCACCTTCAATCGCTCGCGCGAAGAGGGCACGGACGTACTGCTGACCGGACCAGATCTGGCCAATACCTTTCTCGAGGCGCGTAGCGAGGTTGATAACGAGCAAGACCAGTTCCCGGGCATTTTCTCAAGTGACGATATCCTCAGCGTTGAAAGCGATTTCAGTGAAGAACTGGGCGATACCGAAGGCTTCCGCTCGCCCGCTTTCACCTACCGTCTCCAGAAAGCGTTAAACCACAGACTGTTTGTGCTGTCGCCCAGCGAAACCGTGATTCGCTATGGCCTGACGGCCGAGGGTGACCTGGACCCGGAGAACAAGCTCGGTGATGAGCTCTTCCAGTCCCTGGAAATTTTCGCCGCCACCCCGGAGGGGAGCAGCGACATTGACCTGGATGGCGACTTTGGCCGGGTCTACCTGGCCAGCCAACAAACCCAAGGCGGTGATATCCTGCTGGAAGCCGAGCAAAACGTTGTGAGCTTCAGTACCGACGGCACGCTGGCTGCCAGCGCTGGGGCAAGACAAGAACTTCGGCTTGATCCGGGCGGACTCGCGACCTACAGCGAGACCACCGGTACTGCTGAGACGGGCCTGGACTACACCATCAGTGGAGACGGCGATATTGTCGAAATTGGCGGCCCAGCCGACGGTTTTATCAACGACTCGCTCGACTTCATCTCCGTGATAGCAGCGGAGGAGGTCGATAACGATCCAGTTACCTCGAGGCTGGACAGAACCCTGATGGTCCGGCTGCCGGATGGCCAACTCTCCATCGCCGACAAGCGTTACCGCCTGCTCAGCGGGTATACGCGCCTGGACCTGGGCGGCGATACCACAGAAGCGATTCGCCTCGGCTCGCTGAGGTTCAACTCGTTCCTGAACATGACCTCCGAAACCGAGGCCAACTTCGAGGGCGGCGTGGTACGGGTGCAGCGCAACAGTTTCACCGAGCAGGTGAGCCGTAATTCCTATGCCGACCCCTATGACGATGTCACCGTCAGTGTGGACGCCACTGGCGCCGCCACCGTCAGCTTCAACTACGAGGGGGGCGCCTCCAGACTGGATGGATTCTTCAACGAAGACGCCAGTATCGGTATCTTCACCAATCGGTACGTTTCCAACAGCGATAACGAATCCGACCGTATCGGCATGGCTATTCTGGTAGAAGTCGACCAGTAAGCTGGCTCACCTGGAGCCCGGCAACCGCAACGGCTTGCCGGGCTTAACGCTCCTCAAACACACCCGTTTCGGATACCGCCTCGCCGACCCGGCGGAACGCCAGTTCCGACGCATTCAGGTCCTGTGTTCCACGACCGCAGGCAGCGATAATCACGCCCGGGTGGTCGTCCATCTGGACCAACCCTATATTACAGGCCCTGCGATACTGGGTGCCGGTTTTATGGATGAAAGTGACATGGTCCGGTAACCCCGCCTTGATGCGGTTATCCCCGGTCTTGATGTTCTCCAGGGTAGACAGCAGATAGGCACTGCTGTCGTCGCTCAGGCCGTCCTGCTCTGCCAGCGCCTCGAACAAAAGACTGAACTCGTCGAGACGACCGGAGTTCAGCCCCGATTCATAATAGCCATCAAACGCTGCGTCCAGATCCGGCACCAGGAATTCGCCGGTATCCAGATCCAGCACTTCTGCCAGGGCCTGCACCCGGTCATTACCTGTCCCCGCTTTCTTGATGGTAAACATGTCATCGCTGGATAATGTCATCGCCTGCTCATGAAAGCGACTGTAGGCATAGCGACGCACATCCGCCAGCGTGGTCACCTCGCCAATGCCACCGTCGGTGTACCTGCGCACAAGCTGGTTTACCGCATCCATTCCGACCAGCCGAATCAGCACATCGGTGGCCGTGTTGTCACTATGGGTCAGCATCTGCTCAAACAGGTAACGCACCGAGACCCGGTCACCCGGAGACTTCCAGTTGGTTTCCCCGGCACCATCAACAAAATCCGCCGCTTTCAACTCTACGTCGGTATCCAGGGTCAGCTCGCCACTGTCCACCGCTTCCATGACGGCCATCGCCACCGGTACCTTGATGGTAGACGCAAGGTACCAGGTTTCCCCGGCCCTCAGGTCAGCGGTCTTGCCATCCTCAAGGTTGTGGACATACACTCCCAGCTCACCCGGGTAACGGTCGTCAATACCCGCCAGCTTCTTCTCCAGATCCTCTTCCCAGCCAGCCGACACAGGCCCGGTGGCCAGCGTCATCAGTGCTGCGAATGCCAGAAGATAGCGCGTGATGCCGGTTACTGAACGGAACGCATCCACGCCGTTAGCTTGATCCATAGAGCAGTACCAATGATAAGTCCGATAGTCAGTGTCAGGGCGTAATCGTAGGAGACACTCTGCCAGTAACCCAGCAGGTAACGGAAGACCACAAAGATGACGGATATGTGAAAGATGAACGCTGCCCTGGCATCGCTTCCGATAATGGTGACAGGCTTCAGAACCCGCGCCAGCCGGCGCCCGCCGGCCAGTGCTATGGCCAGTATCGCCAACGCGCCGGCCATGCTGAACACCATGAACGTCAGTTCAGGTGGATGTTTGCCGTCGTTCATGGCAATCGCATTGAGTGTTTGATGAATATCCGGCCATCCCAGCCACAGAAAACCGCCAAACAACACCACTGACACCGCCAGCAAAGCACCCGACAGCGACATCCGGCGTTTCACATTCGGTTGGCAGTACAGGATCAGCTCGCCAAGCAGCAACCCCAGCAGGATCAGCGGCCCGCGAGCAAGCTGCCCCCAGGTGTAGAGTTCATCATGCTCTACCAGGATGGCCCTTAGCGAGGCGCTGCCCCAGAACCCGAAACGGGCCGCCAGCACTTCTGCCAGCAGGACCATCAATACCGGGCTTGCCAGCCGCAGCCACAGGGGCATGCGAACCCACAGGGACAGGAAGAATGGCACCCAGATCAGTGCAATGGCGTAGAACCCGAGGATTTCCACGAACGACGGGAAGGTCTGATACAACAGCGCATCGATGATCTGTTCCGGTTCAGCAAGATGGAACATCTCGACAATTGTCAGCACCTTGTACCAGAAGAAGATACTGACCCCGGCCAATAGCAGTTTCAGTCGTTTTTTCGGCCAACTGTCAGTGCCGACATGGGGCAGGAATGCCACCGCAAGAGCGATTCCGAAGACCATGATGAACAGCGACGAAGAAAACTTGGTGAGGGCATGAATGGGCACCATGCCCCAGTCCGGAATCTGTTCGAAGTCCAGCAAGCCTTTGACGCCGTGGCTGAGAATCATCAGCGTTACGGCGAAGCCCCGGGCCAGATCAATCGCGTCTACCCGCCCCTCAACGGGTACGACGTATGGCGATGAACGCCACCAACTGATTGGAGAAGAAGTATCCGGCACACCGGCTCCTGTATAGCTTGCGGGTGATTATTCACCCGCATTGTCTGCTATACGATAGCAAAGCAACTACCGGATGAATGTCAGGCCGTTGATTTTCTCGCGTGGTTCTCTTTCCTTTTTCTCCTGCTCCAATCGCCAAGGTCTTCAATCAGCCGGTAGAACAGAGGCACGAAAACCAGCGCCAGCGTACTGGCTACCACCATGCCACCGACGACCACGGTTCCAATCTCCTGTCGGCTGGCCGCACCGGCGCCGGAACTGAAGGCCAGCGGCAGGGAGCCGACAATAAACGTCAGCGCGGTCATCATGATCGCACGGAAGCGCTGGCGGGCTGCAGCGCTGGCCGCATCAATGGCGGACATACCGGTACGCCGGTTCTGGGCGGCAAACTCCACAATCAGGATAGCGTTCTTTGCCGCCAGCCCAATCAGTACCAGCAGACCCACCTGGAAGTAGATGTCGTTCGGGAAACCCCGCAACAGCGAAGCGCCGGCCGCACCGAACACCCCGAACGGCACCGCCGTGGCAACGGCAATGGGCAGCCCCAGCCGCTCGTACTGGGCTGCCAGGATCAACAAAACCAGCAGCAGGCCGAGGCCAAACGCAACGCCACCGGTTCCGCCTGCGGTGTTCAACTGATAGGCCTCACCGATCCAGCCCAGCAGACTGTCCCGATCCAGCGTTTCAGCGCCAACCTCTTCAAGCACCCGCAGCGCATCGCCCGTTGTGTAACCTGGAGCAGGATCCGCCAGCAGCTTCGCCGCCGGATAAACGTTGAAGCGGTTGAGAATATCCGGGCCACTGCTGCGCTCCAGCTTGACCAGCGACGATAACGGGATCATCTCGTTGTATTCAGAACGCACAAAGACCTTCCGCAGATCGTCCGGATGGCTGCGGAACTCGCCTTCCGACTGGAGATTGACCTGCCAGTTACGACCTTCAAGGGTGAAATCGTTTACGTACAGGGCGCCGAAGGTGCTCTGCATGGTGGAGAAAATCTGGTCAATGGGAACACCCGAGGCCTCCGCCTTCTGCCGGTCCACATCGGCCTCATAGCGCGGCACCCCGGTATTCAGGGTAACGCGGACATTCTGCAGTTCGGGTCGCTCGTTGGCCTCGGCGGTCAGCTTGTCCGCCATTGCCTTGATCTCGTCCGGCGACTTGCCGCCACGGGCCTGGATATACCCTTCGACACCGCCCGTGGTAGACAGCCCCTGGATCGGTGGCGGTGTAAAGGCGACGATATCAGCCTCCTTGACGCCAGCACCCAGCTCCATGATCTTGCCTGCGACACTGGCTGCGTCCTGCCCCTCGCCTGTACGCTCTGACCAGTCTTCCAGCGTGACAAAGCTCACCCCGGTGTTGGAGCGCAATGCGCTGGAAAGGATATCAAAACCGGCAAACGACACCACATCGCTGACCTCTTCCATTTCCAGCAGATCCTCGGTGAACTTATCCCGCACGGTTTCGGTGCGGTCCAGCGACGACACCGGTGGCAAAGAGGTCGCAACCAGGGCAAACCCCTGATCTTCCTGGGGCACCAGGCCCGAGGCCATGGAGTTCAGCATGAAGAGTGTGCCACCTATCATCGCGGCGAACAGCAGCACCCCGACCAGAGCGTGACGCAACAACCAGTCCACGACACGTACGAAGCCATTGGTGAGCTTGTCGAAACCGGCATCAAACCAGCGGAAGACTGCCGGCTGTTTTGTACTCTGACTACCCAGCAACAAGGCGCACATGGCTGGCGTCAGTGTCAGCGCCACAATACCCGAAATCACCACGGACACCGCTATGGTGACCGCAAACTGGCGGTATAGCTCACCCGACAGGCCACCGAGAAAGGCCACAGGGGCGAATACGGCCACCAGCACCAGGGTTGAGGAAATCACCGCCCCGGACACCTGTTGCACCGTGGTCACGGCAGCGTTGTAGGCTGATAAACCTTCTTCTTTCATCAGCCGTTCGGCGTTTTCCATGATGATTATGGCATTGTCCACCACCACGCCAATGGCCAGAATCAACCCGAACAGTGTCAGCAGATTGATGGAGAATCCGAACGCCAGCATCCCGGCGAAGGTACCGATCAGCGAAACCGGAATGGCCACCAGCGGTATCAGCGTGGCCCTCAGGTGCTGCAGGAAGAGGAAGGTGATGAGCACCACCAGAACCACCGCGATAATGAAGGTCGATATCACTTCCTGAATGGAGATATCAATAAAACGGCTGGTATCGTAGGGAATCTTGTATTCCAGACCTTCCGGGAAGCGCGCGCTTATTTCTTCCATCGCGTTTTCGACCTGTTCGGCCGCTTCCAGAGCATTTGCGCCGGGTTGCAGATAGACGCCCATGGGCACAGCGGTCTGGCCGTTGTAATTGGCACTGAAATCGTAGCTTTGCGAGCCCAGTTCCACCCGGGCCACATCACCCAGGCGCAGGCTCGCGCCCTGCTCGTCACTGCGCAGGATGACATCCTCGAACTGTTCCGGCGTGGTCAGACGGCCCGGCGTGGTAACGGTGTAAGTGAAAGCCTGGCCTTCGGGAGCGGGCTGGGCGCCGATACGGCCTGCCGCAAACTGGGCGTTCTGCCCTTCCAGGGCCGCCTGCACGTCCGACGGCGTGAGCTCGTACTGCGCCATCTTGTCCGGCCGCAGCCACACCCGCATGGAATAGTCCTGGGCACCGAACAGGGACGCATCGCCAATGCCCGGTAACCGCACCAGTTCATCCAGCACGTTCAGCAGGGCATAGTTGCTGATCTCCACTTCGTTCATGGAGCCATCGGAGGAGGAGAGCGTCAGAACCTGCAGTATCGAGGTCGACCTTGCCTCCACCGTCAGGCCCTGATCTCGAACCTGCTGGGGTAGCTGGGCCTGGGCCTGCTGGACCCGGTTGTTGACATTGATGGTGGCCTGGTCAGGATCGGTGCCAATATCAAACGAGACCGTGACGCGGAAGGTGCCGGAGTCGGTACTGTTCGACTCCACGTAAATCATGCTTTCTACGCCATTGATTTCCTGCTCCAGCGGAGCCAGTACCGAGTCAGCCATCACCTCCGCACTGGCGCCAGGATAACTGCCCTCAATCTGCACCTGTGGAGGCACCACATCCGGATACTGCTCCACCGGCAAACCAAAGATCGCGATGGCACCGGCCAGCGTGATGATGATGGAAATCACCGACGCGAAAATCGGCCTGTCTATAAAAAAGCGCAGCATCAGTTGGACTCCCCATCACCGGAATCCGATGCGCCTTCATCATCGGTGACATCGACGTCAACGCCATTCTGAAGCGATACATGGCCGTTCACGACCAGTTTGTCGCCCTCGCTCAGGCCCTCCAGTATCACCTGGCGACCATCCACCACAGGGCCCAGTTCCACCTGGCGGGCAATGGCTTTGTTGTCCTCGACAATAAAGACCTGGGCGCCCTCGGCACCCTCACTGACCACGTCCTCCGGAATAGTGACCACATCTTTCAGGTCCTGCAGGGTTACCCGAACCCGGACAAACTGACCGGGGATAATGTCGCTTTCCTCGTTGGGAAAGACCGCCCGTGCAGAGACACTTCCTGTGCGCGAATCGAGCGTGCTGGCGGTAAAGTCAACTTCACCCTCCTGGTCGTAGGTGCTGCCATCGGCCCGGATCAGGATTGCGCTGATGGACTGACCTTCCTCATCGCCGGTCATCGCCCGGCGGGCGGTGCGCTGAATGCTGGCATCGTCTTCGGGGAGGGCAAAGCGGACGTGTATCGGGTCCTGTTGAACGATGGTGGTCAGCAGCGTACCCACCTCGACCAGGCTCCCTTCCGGCAGGTCTTCGAGACTGGTGACACCAGACACCGGCGCTTGCACATCGGTATAGCCCAGGTCCAGTTCGCTCTGGATAACCGCCGCCTGGGCAACCGCGAGATTGGCCTCTGCCAGCTCAAGGTCCGACTGGGCCGTATCACGATCCCGCTCACTCACCGCATTACGTTCGTACAGTGACGAAATCCGGTTCCATTCCCGCTCCGCCTGACGCAAGTCCGCCTCGGCAACCCGCTGCTCTGCCCGGGCACTTCCCACCATCGCCTCAGAGGGCTTCTGATCAATCCGGAACAGCGACTCGCCCTCCTCGACAAGCTGACCCTCCTGATACAGCCGTTCTTCCAGAATGCCCTGAACCCTGGCCCGGACTTCAACCTCCCTGGCTCCCTGAGCCCGGCCCGCATAGTCCTGACGCACTTCCACATTCTGCGTCTCTACGGTTGCTACCGTTACCCCCGGGGTTGGCTGCCCACCTTCACTGCCTCCCCCGCCTTCGCCGGACGCTTCGTTGTCCTCGCTGCTGCAGGCGACCAGACCGGCCACGATTAAGGAAAACAACAAGGCATTACGAAGGGATTTCGGATAATAGAGCGGGGCAGCCTGGGACGGCATGGCAGGGTTCTCCTTGGATAATACGGGCTGGGGTTGCCGGAACGATACATTCATTCATGGATGTATGCAAAAAACTTTGGCATGATACGGCACCAAAAACAGGGAAGCCGCGAATCGCCAAAGGGCGGAGCAGCGCTCGCAAAGATGGATATTTACCATGGCCAGAAAAACCAAGGCGGAAGCCGAAGCCACGCGCCAGACCATACTGGATGCGGCAGAACAGGTCTTCATGGATAAAGGTGTCGCCCATGCATCGCTGGAAGAGATTGCCCGCACAGCCCAGGTTACCCGGGGCGCGGTCTATTGGCACTTCCAGAACAAGTCAGACGTTTTCAACGCCATGCTCGAGCGGGTTCACCTGCCGATGGCGGTGATGGTTGAAGACGCCGCCAGCGCCCAGTCCGGTGATCTGACGGCCCTGAGGGATCTGTGCATCTTCGCGCTGAAAACGCTCGTTGAGGACAAGCGTCATTTCCGCGTCTACAAGATCCTGTTTCACCATACCGAGTCTGACCGGGGCTTGAGAATGCAGGAGGAAATAGCACGGGAGAGTATTGAGATGATGACCCGGTTCTTCCATAACCACCCGCCCCATCCCGCGCTGACAGCTACCCAGGCGGCACGCTCCCTGCACACACAGATGCTGGGCATCTACTACGACTGGCTGAGAAATCCCGATGCCTTCGATTTGGCAGCAGAGGCGACAAGCCTGGTTGATACCATTTTCCGGGGCATCTGCCCTGAAGGCAGCTTGTCAGTGAAAGCGACAGAAAACTCTTCATGACCTTCCAGATCAGGCCTTATCCCCACACCAACAGAATCATGGGCACGGCCACTATGGTCACCAGAATCGACAGTGGCAGGCCCAGTCGCCAGTAGTCGCCGAACTGGTAGCCACCAGGCTCCATCACCAGGGCATTGGACTGGTGACCAATCGGCGTCAGGAACGCACAGGATGCGCCCACTGCAACTGCCATCAACATGGCATCGGAGGCCATACCCAGTTCAGCGGACAGGCTCAGGGCAATGGGCGCCACCAGTATCGCCGCGGCTGCGTTGTTGACCACATTCGAAAGCAGCATGGTCCCCACCAGCACCATGGCCAGACTGGCGGCCGGCGCAAGCCCCTTCCCAACAGCAAGCATCTGCCCGGCAATCAGTTCCGCCCCCCCGGTGGACTCCATTGCCTGCCCCACCGGGATCATCGCTGCCAGCAATACAATCACCGACCAGTCGATGGCCTTGTAGGCACCGTTGGCATCGATAAGCCCTGCCAGCACCATCGCTACGGCACCAGCCACGAGGGCAAGAGGTGCCGACAGCCAGCCACTGACAATGGCAATGATACTGGCGATAAATATTCCCGCTGCCAGGAAGATTTTACGGGGTGAACCCAGGCGCAGCCCGCGCTCTGCGAGGGGCAGGCAGCCAAGATTGGAAAGCGTGCTGGTGAGGGTATCTTCAACACCCTGAACCAGCAGGATGTCGCCGGCATTGAACCGAATGTCTCCGAGGCGCCGCTTCAATCGATGCCCCTGCCTGGCCACGGCGACGATGTTAATACCATGACGCTCCCTCAGGTTAAGGCGGTTGGCCGTCTGCCCAACCAGGGACGACTCCGGGGTAATGACCGCCTCAGTCAGCTGCACCTCGCCCTCATTCAGTTCCTTCTTCCGTTTTTTCCGTGCCTTTTTATCGTCTTCCGTTTCGGTGTCGTCGTCCTCTTCCTGACTGCCTAACTCCAGGCCGGTTTTATCCAGAAACGCCTGCAAGCTCTCGGTATCCGACTCCACCAGCAGCAGATCGTTTTCTTTAAGAACCTTGTAGGTCGAGGGTGCAAGCTGCCGATTGTCGTCGCGGATCAGCGCCAGCACCACCACGTCCTTGTCTTCGCCACTGTCTGCCAACAGGTTGTGGAGCGTTGCGCCTGCGTAGGATGAGCCTTCGGGAACCTTCAGTTCAGTCAGATAGTCACCGACGCTGAAAAGCTTGCCGTCACCCTCATCATCCTCGCCCCGCCTGGGCGTCAGGCGCCAGCCCACCAGGGTTATGAAAGCGATCCCCGCAACCGTGATTGCAGCGCCTACCGGTGCGAAGTCAAACAGCCCGAACGAACTGGCGCCTTCACGGTAACTGGCAATGATGATATTGGGCGGTGTGCCGATGAGCGTCATGGTGCCACCGAGTAATGAGCCAAAGGCCAGCGGCATCAGTAACAGCGATGGCGAGCGCCCGGACTCCCGTGACATCCAGACCGCCACTGGCATGAGCAGGGCCAGGGCACCAACATTGTTGATAAAGCCGGAGCAAAGCGCGACAACACCCGTCAGCGTGAGAATCTGCAGCGTAGGCCGATGCCCCACCTTCCCCAGCAAGCCGGCGATGCTGTCCACGACGCCGCCGTTTACCAGCCCCTGGCTGATAACAAGAACCGCCGCTACCGTCACTACTGCCGGATGACCGAAGCCTGAAAACAGTTCCTCAGTGGGCACCAGACCGGCGATGGCAATGGCCAGCAGCGCCAGCATGGCCACCATATCAAAACGCAACCGGTTCCAGATGAACAATCCCAGCGTGGCCGCCAGCACGGCGAATACAATTCCCTGTTCAGTGGTCAATTGGGGTCTCTCCTGCTCGCCTTGTTGACGGTATCAGTCGCTTCAACATGCATTATTTGCGTCTGTCATCACGCATATTCCATGAATTTCCGATGGGTTTCACCTTTGGGGCGCCTGTGCATTCACCGGACTTCGGCATCTGGATCGTCAAGCCATCCATAGTTCCGCTTTAAACAGAACCCCGGACCGGTATAGTAACTGTATATCCACCACCGGGAGAGAACTCCATGCCAGCCACACCCAGCAGGCCGGTTTCCGCATCCGCCATCGACAAACATGTCTACAAGGTTTTCCCGAATGACATGAACTCCCACCAGACGGTGTTCGGCGGCATGATCATGGCCAAGTGTGATCGCCTGGCGCTGGTGGTTGCGGAACGGCATTCAGGCCATGTCTGTGTGACAGCAGCGGTGGATTCCATGCACTTCCGTGCACCCGCCAAGGGCAATGACACCCTGCTTTTCAGCCTCGCCCTGAACCGCAGCTGGGGGTCATCCATGGAAATCGGTGCCCGGGTTGAAGCGGAAAACAGCTATACGGGAGAGTGCCGGCACATTCTTTCGGCATTCTTCACCTTTGTGGCGCTCGACGAGCACGACAAACCCGTTGATGTGCCCGCGGTCAAACCGGAAACAGAAGCCCAGAAACGGCGATTCGACAACGCCGAAATCCGCCGTGAAGGGCGCCTGGAAACCCGCAGAAAACTGGACGGGCAATGACTGACAAGGGCGCTCAACCAGCCCCCTGCGCCTCCGGAGCCTGAGAATTGTGTCGGTAATCTTTACAAGCAACACCCCGCGACAGGCTCCACCTTAACCCTAACCGCCTGAATCCCTGCAATGTGCCTGAACTGGCACACAACATGAATAACAATTCACGGACATAACACCTGTTCCCCAGCCGTTAGTGGTCACAGGGCAGTGACTGGATCCAGCCGTTCCAGCCTTGACAGAAATGACTGAACGCCAAGCAGTACGTTTTCCAGAGACGAACTCAAGGAGAGTCGCCATGGAGGAGAAACGACCGCTCGTTTGGCTGTCGGCGGAGTGCCCGGGTTCTGCAACTCAACACACCCTGCTGCCGGAATGGCAGGTGATTTCTGTTGATCTCAGGAGCGAGATAAACCCGGGTGATCTTTCCACCTACAGTGCCTGGGTTGGTGTCTTTGATCTCAGTCCCCTTTCAAGCGACCAGATAACGCTGGCGAGCAGCTGGCTGGATGCGCTGCAAGTGGAACACTGGGTTGCCATTCTGGCACCGGACCAGGCCAGTAATCCAGAAGTCTGCAGGCTTATCAACAGCCATTGCGGCGATTATCATACCCTGCCCATTCAGCCTGAGCGGCTGCGGGTATCCCTTGGCCACCTGTGGGGTATGTCGGAGCTCCAGAAACGGGCTTTTCCGGGTAAACCAATGAGCTACGAGGAATTCGCTCTCGAAGGCACTTCCCCTGCGATCAGTCAGACCAGGAAGCTGCTGGCCAGGTATGCCAATACCGACGAACCCGTACTCATCTATGGTGAAAACGGCACCGGCAAGGAAGCAGCAGCGAAATTCATTCATCACAAATCTTCCCGCAGGCGCAGACCGCTGGTGGTCGTCAACTGTGCTGCCCTGCCCCTATCCCTGACCCAGAACGAACTTTTCGGACATGAAAAAGGCTCGTTCACTCATGCCATGACCGCGCAGAAAGGCAAAATCGAGAAAGCCGACGGCGGCACGCTGATGTTCGTCGGTGTGGATGAACTCAAACCGGAGCAACAGTCTGCCATTCTGCGCTTCCTCCAGGAGGGGCAGATTGAGCGCATCGGTGGTTCTGCCCCTGTACAGGTGAATGTCCGGCTGATTGCCACCAGCACATCGCCCCTGGAAAAGCTGGTGGCTTCCGGTGATTTCCGCAGTGATGTTTTCTATCGGCTGGGCAGCCTGCATGTACACCTGCCACCGCTGCGGGAGCGCAGGGAGGACATCCCCCTGCTGGCAAACCGGATTCTTTCTGCGGCCACGCCCTCTCTTGGGCCAAAGCATCTGGCTGCCACAACCACTATCTGTCTCGCCGAGCATTCCTGGCCCGGCAATCTGAGAGAACTGCAGAACCGGCTGAGGCAGGCACTGCTGCTTGGACAGGGCCCGGCCGTTGAACCGGACGATATGGGGTTCGGAGCGACGCCTGCCAATAACCAGGGGCAAAGCGATGAGCTTTCCCTCAATGCCTTCCGCTCCCAGGCAGATCGCCGGGCAATCTCGGTAAGCCTGGCTCTTGCCCACAACAATGTTTCCGCAGCAGCAAGGCTGCTCAACATTTCCAGAGTCTCGTTTTACCGGCTGATGGACAAGCACCAGGTGCCCCACAGAACGCCCGCCTCACCGACCAAGAGTGACTGAAGGAGGTTTTCCATGGTTAAAAGAATGTTCTTGCTCATCCCTGTGTTAACGGTAGCTACGCCAATACTCCCGGCAGCCGCCCAGACAGACAGCGACTCAACTTCGGCTCCGGGCAGCACGTCGATCACAGCACCAGAGGAGGAGCGCGACCCGGCGACCAATGTTGCATCCATTACCGCAGACCGGGGCATCGTTACCCGGCCGGGACGTTTCACCATCGAGCCGTCGTTTTCCCATGCCCACAGCAACGCAACGGCGGTCGCGGTGGAAGGTTACACCGTGATACCTGCCCTGCTGATCGGACTGATCAATATTTCGGAAATCCAGCGTGATATTTTTGTCGGCGCGATGTCACTCAAGTACGGCTTCACCAGCAAGTTCGAAGCATCCGTTCGTGTGCCTTACCTCAGCATCAATGAGGACCTGAGAGAGCGCGAAGTTTTCCAGGGCACACCGGTGGACACTTTACGGGAGTCTTCCGGTGAGGGCCTTGGTGATGTTGAACTTTCCGCCCGTTACCAGTTAACCGACGGCCTGGGTGGCTGGCCCTTCGTCATTGGTGCAATGCGGGTAAAAGCGCCAACCGGCGATGGGCCATACGACGTTGACCAGAGAATCATCCGGGATAATGACGGCAATCCGATAGGCGTAGAGCTGGAAAACCGCCCCACCGGTTCCGGTTTCTGGTCATTCGAACCCGGCCTCTCATTCATCTACCCGACGGATCCGGCCGTGCTGTTCGGAAACCTGAGTTACGTCTGGACTCTGAAAGAGGAGCAGGGCTTCGAGAACGGCGGTACCGTCGACCCCGGGGATATTGTACGTTTTGGCTTCGGAATGGGATTTTCCTTTAACGACCGTACGTCTTTCAGCCTTGGCTATGACCACTCCATCATCCGTAAAACCACCTTCGAGGTCGATAACGACCTGTTCGCCTCCAATTTCGACCGCATCCAGATCGGGTCCCTGTCGTTTGGTCTGTCCCAGCGGCTGTCACAGTCCACATCACTGAGCCTGACGGTAAGCGTGGGGGTTACGGAAAATGCGCCCAACAGCGAAATTACTCTCAAGCTTCCCATCAGCCTTTAGGAGGAATTGAGGGGGATATCAGCGGCCGAGCAACTGGACAAGCTGATCACTGAACCGTGCCGGAAACTGATTGCCGACACCGGCCCCCAGATTGTTCAGCTCGATGTTCAGTTGATGCATATTCTGGATGACGGTGCTATCGAGGTTGTTCTGGACCACCGTCATCCACCCGTTGGTGCCGGCCATGTTACTGGATACCCGCGCACCGCCACTGCGGTTGGCGCTGATGACCTCCAGCACGGTTTCCATTTGATGGTCTACCAGACCGCCGTTGACTGTCTGGTTAAGATTGGGAATGGTCAGGCGATTGACCACCAGGGTATCACCATTAATACCGACAACCTGTTCCAGACCGATACTGATTTCCAGGTCATCCATCAGGAAGCCGCCACGGTACTCGGACAGTTCCGGGTCACTCAGGGGCTCGACACCAAGGGACAGTTCAGCCCGGACAGCTGGCGACACGGTCGCGAACGAAACAATCAATAAAATAATTGCTGGTATCCGGACCATCATTATCACCATTCCCTTGAGGAGGGCCAGTAAGGCAATGTGTGCCCGAGTGAAGGACCACCCGGGGCTCTCTTTATCGGCGCTCTGGCAACCTGTGGCCAATGCCCGTCGTCCAGAAATCCGTCACGTCCCTTGTCTATGTGGCTGCGAATTATAAAGGCGGTCCCGTTCCAGTACTCGCTGAATTTTGCGTAGGAATAAACCTTCAGCCCCCGCGCCGGATCCCCTACCAGGACCTCCCCGTCACTGATCCCCTTGATCAGCACGAAGTGCCGGAAACCGTCAATGTTCAACAACACAATCATGGGCAGGCGCACCTTCTCCTTCAGGCCGCTCAATGGCATGCGAAACCCGTCAGCCTGATACCCTCTGGCCTCCAGATAGCGTTTCATATCAAGCATGGAGAAACCTTCCCGGCGCACTTTCTGTTCGTCGGCCAATGCAAGCATCTCGACGAAGACATCGTGTTCTGTCACCTGGTCTTCGTAATGAAAAGACAAGAGCGAAGCAACCGCCGCGGAGCCACAGCTGAAGTCGTATTGCTGGCGCATGACGCTGTCAAACCGCTGGTCCTCGAAACTGTTGACCTTGACCCGGACATCACCGCCTATACCCGGCACCATCACCGAGCCGGCGAAGGCAGTGGACCACAGCAGCCCGGCACTCGCGAAGATTGCAACAAGAACCTTCATGGCCATGGCCCACCTCCTTTAGTGATTGATCAGTATGTTGATCTGGGTACTGTCCTGAATGACCACCTGGTTACCGGTGTTCTGGATAACCGTAGCAACCCCGCTCATGTTGCCGAACGCATTGTCGGAAATGCTGTTATCACCTGTGACAACATTCCCCGACAGCAGGTTATCGGACACATTCGCATTCTGCTGGTTATCGTTAATCTGCCACTGCATCGGGATTCCCTGGCGACCACTTGCATCCGCCAGCTGATCCGCCGACATCGGTGCGGCATCCATCCACTCCTCGGCCGATACAAATCCCGTTGCCCCGAACATTAACGCCAGCAAGGCAGCCTTCAGTTTCCATCTGATTGTGCGACCCATGGCAGTTCTCCCGGAATAACCGGGCCGCACCGGTAACAGCAGGTGCGGCCTGGATTCCTTATTGAGTGCCGCCACCGCCACCGGTGGACAGGTTCGACATTACACTGACGTTAGCCTGTGTAACACTCCCGTTTCCTGCGTTCTGGGCAAACGCACCAACGCCAGTGAAGTTCGCTGAGCCACCGGAGATTTCGTTGCTGTTGCGAACTTCGGTGTAGGAACCTTCACCATTGGCATTTCCGTAGGTGGTTGCAGTACCAGATACGGTGCCGTTCAGCTCGGCGTTATTCATGAACATATCCATGTCCAGCTCCATAGAACTATTATCAGAGCTGTCGTTATTACTGTCAGCGGTATTGTAGGAATCATTCACACTGTTATCAGATTCATCGTTCCCGCTGTCATTAGTGGAATTATCCGAGTTGTCATTTCCACTATCGTTAGTGGAGTTATCGGAGTTATCGTTCTGGCTGTCTGCCAGGTCGGTGGAGTTATCCGAGTTATCGTTCTGGCTGTCCGCCAGGTCGGTGGAGTTATCCGAGTTATCATTTCCACTGTCGTTAGTGGAATTATCGGAGTTATCGTTTCCACTGTCGTTAGTGGAGTTATCGGAGCTATCGTTCTGGCTGTCCGCCAGCGTATTGGAGTTATCCGAGTTATCATTTCCACTGTCGTTAGTGGAGCCATCGGAGTTGTCGTTCTGGCTGTCCGCCAGCGTAGTGGAATTATCCGAGTTATCATTTCCACTGTCGTTCGTAGACCCATCGGAGTTATCGTTCTGACTGTCCGCCAGAGTGTTGGAATTATCCGAGTTATCATTTCCACTATCGTTGGTAGAATTATCCGGATTATTCGAGCTATCCGAAAAATCATTTCCACTATCGTTAGTGGAATTATTTGGATAGTTCGAGTTGTCGTTACCGGAATTGGTATTACCGGATTGGTCGTTGTTCGCAGTGGAGGTATTGTCCGCGTTGGTATTCGGATCGCCGTCTCCGCCCTGGTCGGCATAGGCAAAACCGGAAATACCCAGACTCATTGCAATGGCAGCTGCTAGCAAATTTTTCCTGGTATTCATGATGTCGCTTCCTTTTCGATTATTGGCTTCTGGAGGGATCCGACTGAAACCGCTAGCCTTCGGTAAGCCAAGGTTCAGACCCGCCAGACAAGAAGAGCGATTCTCGTGCCAGGTTTGATATATGACAGGCAGGCATCTGTTTTTACTGATTTTTATCGTTTTACAGGGAAGCGGGACATTGTTCGCCGCGGGATGAATCTGTTTCAGTAATGAAACAGGCTTGATAAGGAAGAGAACCAAAGAAGACGTTTATCGCCGAATTTCAGCAACCTGTGATAAAAGGCCACTGTAAAAAAACAAAAACCCCGCGCGGAGCGGGGTTTCGTGTTCAGAAGCGGGCACTGCGACTGCCCGCTCCAGTGACAACCGAACCGGTGATCAGAACTGGTTCATGGTGTTGTCTTTACCGCCGGCCTTCAGGGCCGCATCGCCAGCGAAGAACTCTTTATGGTCATCACCGATGTTGGAACCGGCCATGTCCTGGTGCTTCACAGTCGCAATACCCTGGCGGATTTCCTTGCGCTGAACACCTGCAACGTAGGCCAGCATGCCTTCGTCGCCGAAGTAACCCTTGGCCAGGTTGTCGGTAGACAGGGCCGCGGTGTGGTACGTCGGCAGGGTAATCAGGTGGTGGAAAATACCGGCTTCGCGTGAACCGTCACGCTGGAAGTTACGGCACCACTCGTCAGCCAGCTGACCCAGCTCGGTGTTGTCGTACTCTTCGCTCATCAGAGCCGCACGGTCGTATGCGGATACATCCTTGCCTTCTTCCTTCCAGGCATCGAACACCTGCTGACGGAAGTTCAGGGTCCAGTTGAACGACGGGCTGTTGTTGTAAACCAGCTTGGCGTCGGGTACCACTTCCTTGATGCGGTTAACCATGGCAGCGATCTGGCCGACGTGGGGCTTCTCGGTTTCGATCCACAGCAGGTCGGCGCCGTTCTGCAGGCTGGTGATACAGTCCAGCACAACACGGTCTTCGCCAGTGCCGGGCTTGAACTGGAACAGGCCGGAAGCAAGGCGCTTCGGACGAACCAGCTGGCCATTCTGCTTGATCACAACGTCGCCGTTGTTGATGTCTTCGGCTTTCTCGATAACGTCGCCGTCGATGAAGCTGTTGTATTGGTCGCCCAGGTCACCCGGCTCTTCGGTCACGGCGATCTTCTGGGTCAGGCCAGCGCCCAGGGAGTCAGTACGGGCAACGATAACACCGTCATCAACACCCAGCTCCAGGAACGCCAGACGAACAGCATTGATCTTGGACAGGAAGTCGGCGTGGGGAACAGTAACCTTGCCATCCTGGTGACCACACTGCTTCTCGTCAGATACCTGGTTCTCGATCTGGATGCAGCAGGCACCGGCTTCGATCATCTGCTTGGCCAGCAGGTAAGTGGCTTCGGCGTTACCGAAACCGGCATCGATGTCGGCAATGATCGGCACAACGTGAGTTTCGTGGTTGTCGATCTGCTTGATCAGCTCGTCAGCCTTGGCGTTGTCGCCAGCTTTCTGGGCTTCTTCCAGGGCACGGAACAGGTGGTTCAGTTCCCATGCATCGGCCTGGCGCAGGAAAGTGTACAGCTCTTCGATCAGGCCGGAAACGGCAGTCTTCTCGTGCATGGACTGGTCAGGCAGCGGACCGAACTCGGAACGCAGGGCAGCAACCATCCAGCCAGACAGGTACAGGTAACGACGCTTGGTGCTACCGAAGTGCTTCTTGATGGAGATCATCTTCTGCTGGCCGATAAAGCCGTGCCAGCAACCCAGCGACTGGGTGTACTGGGACGTGTCTTTATCGTAGTTCGCCATGTCTTCGCGCATGATCTTGGCGGTGTACTTGGCGATGTCCAGACCCGTCTTGAATTTGTTCTGGGCGCGCATGCGAGCCGCGTGCTCGGGCTTGATGGCGTTCCAGGTGGGGTTCTGCTTCAGAATGGAAGCAATGGCGTCAACGTCGTTTGCGTATGGCATGATCTCAGTCCTGTCTTCTAAGGTTTGAGGTGCTCTTTTATGAAGCATAAAAGCGACTTCAGAGAGCCAGCGTCCGTTCAAAAAACAATCAGTCCGCTGACATTGACGGTTACTTTAGTGGGTTTGATTTTATAATTGAAATTTATATTATCTATATTCGGCATTTTTCTGGTGAATACCAGAAAACACCCTCCATAACCCGCCCTAAAGAGGTCTGTTCGCCGGACGAGACCCCGGAACTGAGCTGAATCACGCAATCAACAGCCGCGGGTGCTATTATTCAGCAGTCTTTACATATCCACTTTGCGCAAGGGACGGGAAGGAAACTCCGGTGTTATATCTGAGGGCATTTGGCCATTCCTTACTGCATGCACTGAAGAACCTCTTCCCAATCGTGTTGGTGGTGGTTTTTTTCCAGCTCGCTGTTCTGCAACAGGTACCGGACAACACCCTGAGCATGGCCTTTGGCCTGCTGATTGTCGCCGTGGGTGTGGCCCTGTTCCTCCAGGGTCTGGAATTGAGCATTTTTCCCGTTGGCAAAAGCCTCTCCAACCAGTTCGCACTGCGTGGTTCGATTCCCATTCTGCTGGCCTTCGGCTTTGCCATCGGTTTTTCCGCCGTGGTGGCAGAGCCGGCACTCATCGCGGTTGCCATGCAGGCGCAGGAGATCAGCGGCGGCCGTATTGACGCCCTGACATTGCGACTGCTGATTGCGGTATCAGTAGGGTTGGTGGTGGCGCTGGGCGTTTTCCGCACCATCATCGGCTACCCCCTGCACTGGTTCATGGTTGTGGGCTATATCACGGTAATGATCGTGACCTGGTTCGCGCCGGAGGAAATCGTCGGCCTGGCTTACGATTCCGGGGGCGTCACCACCAACGTGGTAACAGTGCCCCTCATTGCAGCCCTGGGCATAGGCCTGGCGGCGTCCATTCGGGGCCGCAATCCGCTGAGAGACGGTTTCGGGCTGGTAGCCCTGGCGGTGATGGTGCCGATGATTACGGTGCAGTTCTACGGCATTCTGGTGTATTCCGGCGAGCAGCCGGAGGGGGGTGAACTGCTGATGGACACGAATACCAGCAAAACCAGCGTGCCGGGCCCCCTGAAAATACTGCTGGAACTGGCGGAAATGGTCCGTGATGTGTTGCCGATTATCCTGACCATACTGGTCTTCCAGTACCTGGTACTTCGTCGCAGGCTGAGTAACCCCCGCAAGATACTCTTCGGTTTTGCCCTGGTCATACTGGGCCTGTATGCGTTCGTGGTTGGGCTGAAAATCGGCCTGTTCCCCATTGGCACCAGCATGGCGGAACAACTGATGGCCCTGGACGGCTTCCTGTTTGTTTACCTGTTTGCCTTCATGATCGGCTTTGCCACCACCATGGCGGAGCCAGCGCTGATTGCCATTGGCCAGCAGGCTGAAGACGCGGCCGCCGGCACCCTCAACGGCAATGCAATCCGGCTTTTTGTAGCAGTAGGAGTGGCGCTAGGAATCACCGTGGGTGTTCACCGGATAATCGCAGGGGACTCCATACACTACTACATTATGGGAGGTTATCTGGTCGTCATTATCCTGACCTCCATTGCGCCCCGGTATATCGTTGCGCTGGCCTATGACCTGGGTGGGGTAACCACCTCCGAAGTCACAGTTCCCCTGGTTACGGCTCTTGGTATCGGGCTGGCCAGCAGCATTGACGGACGCAGCGTATTGATCGACGGCTTCGGGCTGATTGCGTTTGCGTCGATTTTCCCCATTATCACCGTTATGGCCTACGCCATAGTGGTAGAAAAACTGGCAGCACGAAGGAAGGAAAGCTCATGAAATTTTCTGTACTGGTGGCCATCGTGCCTGAAGATCAGGAACAGGAGTGCATTGACGCCGCCCGGGACCTGGGTGCCGGCGGCATGACGGTTCTGTCTGGCCGCGGCATCAGCAACACCACCAAGAAAACGTTTTTCGGGCTCACCTACGATGGCAGCCAGAGCCTGCTGCTGATGGTACTGGAGAAAGGCCTTTCCCTGGATATCCTGAAAGCCATACAGCACATCCTGATGCCCGGGCCCGATGATTCCAGGGGGCTGGTTTTCACCCTGCCACTGGAACACCTGGGCGGGATTGATTACTCCCAGGTGGAGAAGTTCGAGCAACACCTGAAGGACTCACTGTAACCGGAGCCACCTAATGAAACTTGTGCAAGATGTGATGATCCGGGACACCATCAACGTGTCTCCCTTTGCCAGCCTCCGCGAGGCCCTGTCGCTGATGAAACAGCACCAGGTCAAATCCCTGGTGGTGGAGAAACAGAACGAGCACGACGCCTATGGGCTGATTACCTACACCAACATTCTCAAAACAGTGATTGCGGAAGACGGCGACATTGACCTGCTCAACGTCTACGACGCCTGCGCCAAGCCGGTGATCAGCGTGGGGGAACACCTGGGCATCCGCTATGCCGCCAGCTTGATGAGCCAGCACCGGGTCAAGCGCCTGCTGGTATTGCAGGATAACGACCTGGTGGGCTTCGTCACCATGGACGACATAATGGCTGCACTGCTCGATACCATTGAATAAGGCCTTGCCGGGTTCATGAATAGCAAAGCACGACCAGCCTGTCTTCGGGGTTCAGGTCCAGGTATTCATCCCGGGAAGGACCGAGTTTCACATGATGGCCATGCCTGTCAGGTTGATCACGCCAGACGCCCAGCGCTACCTCGCCCTTTGCGGCCAATACTTTTTCCAGTACCTGGAAGTCTGCACTGGCGGGTAACGGGTAATCGTGGGGATTCCGGAACTGGATTTCGGCGCCCCCCACCGTGAACAACTCATCCAGCACTACCCGCAACTCCCGCCGCAAGGCTACCTGGGCAAGAACGTGGCTGACGATCATGGGACTGATCATCATTTCACTCTGATGACCGGCCAGAAGATGACGATTGTCCGGGTCGCTCAATTCCATGATCAGTTGGGGCCGCGGCCCGCCTTCACTTAACAGGTCTTCAAGCTGGAGGTACCCGACCATGGCACGGGCATCGGCCTCTTCTCCGGAAGCCAGTCGATCACTGCTCAGGAGCATGATGGAATCATAGCTGAGCGGCCCTACCCGCCTGAGCTCTCCCTCCACCATGTAGTCCGCCTCTACGTGACGACAGATAACGGCACTTTGCTCACCCAGGTACCGGGCAATTTCCTGCTGGCGTTCCCGCGCCGGCACAACAGAGACGATATCCACCTCAAACCGCAGCTGGCTGTAACTTGAAAACTCGCTGATCAGGCTGGGTACACGCCGATTCCAGCCAAGCACCAGAACCCGGTGAACCCGTTCAGTGGCAGTGGCAGAACGGATGGCTGGCTCGCCACGGGCAATCATCGGAAGCGGTGCTGATTTGGAATCAGGCTCGGTTTCCGCATAGTCCCGGGCCAGCATCACTACCCGGTCCTCTGCAGCGATCGGGATATCCGATGAGGCCGGCATCTGCACGTTCCATCCCCTGCCCTGCGGTTTCAGGATGCCGAGCACAATGACCCGTGCTCTCTGAGAAGCCAGTTCACCGAGCGTCATCCCTGCCAGAGAGTCACCACTGCGTATGTAGATTTCACAGCCTTCTCCTGCCGTAAACAGCTCGTTGTAAATCTCTGACAGCCCCGGATGCAGGATATTCTGTACCATCAACCGGCTGATAGTGGCGTCGCCTGCCACCACTTCCATTTCACCAGGATAGGCCCGCTCAATGACCGGATGCTTGCGCATATCCTGGATTTCGGCAACCACGAACGGGAGGGGGGCGCCCAGGTGACGTGCCTGTGCGGCAATGGACAGCAGCGCCTTTACCGTCTCGATGTCGGATGTTACCAGGCTCCCTGCCTCATGGGCGGCACTGGGTACAATAACAGCGGAAGCGTCCAGGCAGGCCACCCGCTGCAAAGCGTCGGGCTGGATTGCCGCACCGGAGCGGAGAATAATCTGACGCGCCTTGCGACCGATTCCCGGTTCATTGCGCAATTCATGGACCTGGGCGGCTGAGGCGGTTTCGGAAAGCACCACCAACCGCAACCGGTTGGTATCGTGCTTCTCCAGGAATCGCCGCATGCGGCCTGAGGAACCCAGCAACTCCGCCAGCAGCGGCAGGGTCTGGCCGGTCCAGCCCAGCACCACGATATGATTTCTCAGGGTGACTGGTGTCAGCCCCCGCTCCAGATCCGCCATCTTGGCAATGAGCCAGCGGGTCAGGATAGCCACCAGCGTGCCCATGAACACCACATAACCACTGATGGTCAGGATGGTGGACACCAGCCGCTGCCAGTTACCCGCATCGTCCCCCAGATAGCCCGGATCTGTGAGCCGCAGGAAAGCCCACCAGAAAGCATCGCCCGCATCCTCATGAGGACCGCCAAACGGAAGCACCAGCAGCCCGCCAACTAGGGAAATTATCCCGATGAAGACACCTACCACAAGAAGCTGAAAACCCGCACCTTTGACGAGCTGGCGTTCTACAATGAATTTGACACGGTCAACAAATCGAAAAGGGAGCATGATCATCCTTTTGTACAGGCCCGAAATGTCCGTAGCATAGCCCATTACACGAAATGCAAGGGGAAAGGTTTGTTCAGCAACAGCAACCTGGCCGGAACCGGTTATGGGTGACCGACTGAAGATCATTATCGGCACGGTTTTCCTTCTGCCAGCTCCAGTGGCCACCGAACTCAACCACATAGCACAGCCCTGGCGCCAGGACGCTGTTGTTCTGGGCGTGGAGGAAGCACCCGATGTTGAGCGCTACCTTCATGAACTGTCCTTCGGGCACAGCCAGCCTGTTCCCTCCGCCACCGATAACGGCATCCGCGGGACCGGTGGCAGCGTTGGAAGCCGGCGTCTGTACCTGGATTTCCGCTTCCGGCAGGACTTCGGTTTTAACGAGGATCGCCAGGGCTTCCTGCTGGATATCCAGCGCAGTGAGGACTTTGACGGCAGTTTTGACCGGCAACTGATCGGATTTCGCCATCAACTGAGCGAAGCCACCGAAGTGTGGCTCCAGGGTGATGTGTTTGCCGACAAATCCCGCTCCGATATATACCTCAGCGGTCGACACACGTTCAGCAACGAGTCCTGGATCCACGGCAGCTGGATACTGCCCGACTTTTACTTCAACACCAAGACCCGCACGGACGACGCCTTTGTCGACCCGGCCCAGAGCTTCTTCGTTCAATGGCATCAGCCATCAGACGAGGACCGGTCCGGCGCCACCACGGCGTCGGTCACCTACTCCCCCCCGTCCACCTTTGACAGCCGGGATGAAAACCTGGTCGTGGAGAACGAATCCGTCCGGGGCGCCCTGACCCGGCAACACCGGTTCCAGAGCTGGCAATTGCGGATGGACCTGAGCGGCGAGTATACCCGCCGGCAATACAGTCTGGACGAGACCGCCGGCACTATTCCCACCCGGCGGGACCATGTCAGGGCCGGAGCCGAAGCGGTGTTTACGAAACACCGTCTGCAGCCGGGTATCGGCCTGCATTATTTCTATCTCAGGGAGCAGGGGTATACCGGGCGCAACCTGGACGACATTGCCGACATCCGCCGGCGCGAGCCCACGATTTCAGGGCATTTCAGGCTGGCGCTGGCACCGGCCGTCACATTGCAGCCGGCGGTGTACCTGAGCGCAGCGGACATTGACCAGTCCTACTCGGAAAACGATGACGATGACCATCGAGGCTTCACCGGCAAGCTGGCACTGCCTTTCGAGATCACTCTCTCGCAGCGGGATAACGCCGTACTCACGCTTGCGCCAACGTTCTACCTGCACAAGGCCGCCTTCGGCGGTGGCAACCTGCAGCTGCACTGGCCTATGTAGTTGCGGGCCGGCTTTCGGCTCTGACGGCTTCATCCAGGGTGGGATAGAACCGGACCACGCCCTCCTCCGGTTTCAGGCCCGCCCTTGCCAGCGTACGTAACGGCTGGAATTGCAGATCGGCAATGACAACCTGGGTGCCATCGGCCCTGCAGGTACTGATCAGCTTGTTCAGTGCCGACAGCCCACCGGCATCCAGAATCGTCACCCCATCCATGTAGAGAATAAACCCGCGGGCGCTGGCCGACAGCTGCGCCAGCTCTCCGAATATCCGGTCGGCCGCGGCGAAGAACAGGGGGCCATTGATCTTGAACACCTGCCAGCCCTCCGGAAGCCGTGCCCCGGCCAGTCGCTTGCTGCCGGTAATATCGGTTACCCGGGTCATCTGAGCCATTTCCCGCATGAACAGTACCGCCGCCAGCAGAATGCCGGTGGTGATGGCAATGACCATATCCAGCAATACCGTCAGCGAAAAACAGGTCACGAACACCAGTATGTCGCTGCGCGGGGCGGTTTTCAGCAGGTGAAGTGACTTCGGGGCTTCGCTCATATTCCACGCCACCACGATCAGCAATGCGGCCATGGCGGCCATGGGCAGATAGGCAAGCAGGGGTGCCAGTGAGACCAGCGCCAGCAGGACGACCAGGGCATGGACCATGGCGGAAACCGGTGATTCCGCCCCGGCCCGATAATTGGCGGCGGAGCGGGCAATGGCGGCAGTGGCCGTGATGCCACCGAAGAACGGCGTGATCACGTTACCGATGCCCTGCCCCAGCAATTCACTGTTGGCGCTGTGGCGCTTGCCGGTCATGCCGTCCAGAACAACCGCACACAGCAGTGATTCAATGGCGCCGAGCATGGCGATGGCAAAAGCCGCCGGCAACAGATCCCGGACCATCGACCAGCTGATACCCAGCGGATCTCCACTGGCGTCCGGACGGTTCCAGGGCCAGGCAAACTCCGGCAGAAAAGGCGGAATGCCTGCGCCGGTGGAACCGTCCGGCAGCAGGTAACTGAACCGGGAGCCGATGGTCTCTATCTCCGCCCCGTTGGCATTGAGCGCCACTGCCAGCAGGCTGCCAATGAGTACTGCCGGCAGGTGGGGTGGTACCGGTGTTCTCAGGCGCGGCCATAGCAACATCACCGCCAGTGTGGCCAGGGCTACCGCAGTCGTCATGGTATCCAGCCCCGGCAGGGCCTGGCCGACGGCTGCCAGCTTATCCCAGTAATGCTCCGGCATCTGTTCGATACCCAGCCCGAAGAAATCTTTTACCTGCAGGGTGGCAATCACTACCGCTATGCCACCGGTAAAACCGAGAGTGACCGATTCAGGAATGTATTCGATGAACCGGCCCAGACGCATAAATGCCATTACCAGCAGCAAAACACCGGACATCAACGACGCCAGCAGCAGCCCGCCGAGGCCATAGGTCTGGGCGATTGGATAGAGAATGACAACAAAAGCGGCGGTGGGGCCGGAAATACTGAAACGGCTGCCACCGGTCAGTGCAATGACGAAACCGGCTATAAAGGCAGTGTAGAGCCCATACTGGGGCGGCACACCACTGGCAATGGCCAGTGCCATGGCCAATGGAATGGCAATGATCCCGACCGTGATCCCTGCCATGACATCGCGCCCAAGGCGCCTGGTGGTGTATCGCTCATCAATACAGGCCTCGCGGAATGCGTGGGCGAGACGGAGAGAAAACAGATAGGCGCGATGGGGCATTTCACATCCTGAACAGATAACCAGTAAAACAAAAGGCTGACAGCCAACCGGGTTTCATGATCGTATAAGCAGCTATGACGACCTATTCTAACACCCTCACACTACTCGCCTGCCTGTTGCTTGCAGGCTGCGCATCAGTGCTGACGGGCACTTCTGAAACGGTGCCGCCTCAAAGCCAGTACGATTCTATCATTGCCGATGATAATGGTAGCTTGCTCTCAATCAACGAGCTGGCAAAAGCATTGGCGCCAGCGGATGTGATAGTGATCGGAGAGTACCACGGCCACCATGGCTCCCACCTGCTGCAAGCCCTGGTGCAGTCAGCGCTCTACCAGCAGCGCCCGCAACAGGTGTTAAGCATGGAGCAGTTCAACGTGGACGATCAGCAAAGGCTGGACGAGTATCTCGACGGCAAGTCCGGCGAAGAAGAACTGATTGCCGACACCGAAGCCTGGCCCAACTACAAGGCGTCCTACCGGCCGCTGATCGAATTGTCCAAAAGCCGGAATGTTCCTGTGATTGCCGCCAATGCCCCCGCCGATATTGTTCGATGTGTCGGCCGCACCGGCGCCGCCCACCTTGATGAGCTTGAGGCCGGGCAACGCAGACAGTTGCCAGAGGACCCGTTTGTCGACACGCCGGAGTATCGCAGCAAATTTTTCGACACCCTTGGCGGCGGCCATGGCAGCAACCACAACCAGGCGGATGTAAAGGAGCGCCTCGAGAACAGCTACCAGGCCCAACTGTTACGGGACAACACCATGGCGGACCGGGTGATAAAGGCCCTGGAGGACCATCCCGGGCACCAGGTTATTCATCTGACGGGTACCTTCCACGCTGAAGATCGCCTGGGCATGGTCGCGGTGCTGGAAGAAAAACAGCCCGATCTTGAGGTGGCAGTGGTCAGCCCGGTGTTCTGGAAACCGGGCGATGACCTGGACAACCTTCTGGAAACTCACCGGGGAAAGGGGGATTTTCTTTATTTCCTGCAGCCGCTGCCGGAAGAATACCGTGACAGCGACCGGCACCGGGATGCGATCATGGACCAGTTCCGCAATGCGGCTGAGCTTTCCTGCGAATGAGCACCCGGTTTCTGCATCGCTCACGCTGCCTTTTTCTGCCCTGCCCGGATCACAATGGCGATACCGCCAAGAATGGCGATGCCGGCAACCACCAGCCGCAGCGTCAGAGGTTCGCTGAGCAACAGCACACCACCAACCGCCGCAATCACCGGCACACTGAGCTGAACCGTCGCAGCCGTGGTCGCCTGCAACAACGGCAGCGCCATGTACCAGACGGCGTAGCCCATGCCTGAGGCAATGGCGCCGGACGCAATCGCATAGCCCATGCCCGCCATGTCAATCCTGGCACCAGCCATCATGACCAGGCTCAGTGCCAGGGCCATGGGTACGGCGCGGATGAAATTGCCGGTGGTTACTGCCGTGGGTTCACCCGCGCCTTTTGCCCTCAGCGAATAGATACCCCAGGCAATGCCGGCGCTGATCATCAGCAGGGAACTGAACAACGGTGGCGCCGTGAGCCCCGGCAGCAGCAGCCCCACCAGCCCCGCAAACGCCAGCACAAACCCCAGCCACTGCCAGAGACGTGGACGATCTCCACGGACAATACCAATACTGATCATGGTCGCCTGTACGGCACCGAACAACAGCAGGGCACCCATTGCCGCAGACAGTCCGCCATAGGCGTATGAGAAGGCCGCGGCATAGGCGAACAAGGCCAGCGCCGACCCCCAGGAGCCCTGTTTCAGTGGCACCCGGTTACCGCGAAGGCTCAGAATCAGCCACAGCATCAATGCACCTGACACCAGGCGGACGCTGGTAAACGTAGCGGCATCTATGTCGGTATCCCTCAGAGCAGCGCGGCATAGCAGGGAATTACCGGCGAAAGCGGTCATGGCAACGGTGGTAAGCAGCAAGGTACGCAATGGGGACAAGACAGCACTCCCGGGCAGTTGGTTTCGACCCTTTCCAGTGTAGGCGCTGTCCGGAAAACTGCTTATTACTCAATGGTCGATAACAGACGGCTACTGAAGACCTGTTCGTCGGAAGCTCCGAACAGCACGAAACGCACCCGCGTGACATTCTCAAGCCCCGGCAGAACCTGCCTGACTGTAGCTAGGGCGATCTCCGCTGCACTCTCCAGCGGATACCCGAAAGCTCCGGTCGAAATGGCCGGGAACGCCACGGATGCGATTCCCTTGCTGTCCGCCAGCTCCAGGGCATTGCGATAACATTCTGCCAGCCAGTGATCAGAAGGTTCATCGACTCCGTAAACTGGCCCCAGGCAATGAATGACAAACCGGTTCGGCAGGTCATGAGCGCCGGTGAGCACGGCCTCACCGGGACGGATCGGGGCCATGGGGCGGCACTCCGCCACCAGCCCCGGCCCTGCCGCAGAATGGATCGCACCAGCGACGCCGCCACCGGGCATCAGCTGTGCGTTGGCGGCGTTGACCACCGCTTCCATATCGTCCTGGCGGGTGATATCACCGCGCAGGCATTCCACGATTTTTCCGTTCAGTTCAACCTGTGCCATGGACCGCTCCCGGGCATTGCCTTAACGACGACGCTTCAGCGACCGGTTGATGATGATGGTCTCCGGGTGCTTCTGGCCGTTGATGGCAGCCAATGCCCGGTCCAGCGTCGCCGTGGCAATTGCCTCGTGTTTCTGTGGTAACGAATTGACCCTGACGGGCAGGAAATCCAGCAACCGGTCATCTCCGAAGGTAGCCATTCTGAGCGTGTCCGGCAAGCCGCCTGGCTGCTCCAGAAGCACATCCAGAACCCCCTGGAGCAGTGTGTAGGAGGCAGTAATCAGCGCATCCGGCAAGCCCTGTTCCGACAGCACCTGCCGCATCAGACCAGCACCGGTTTCGCGATCATAGTGCTCACCGCTGTAGACCGACCACTGGCCGCTGCGGCTTTGTGCGACATCCTCGAATCCCTGCCGGCGCTCCCGGGTCATGGCCAGAGCCGGCACCGCATCCAGCCAGACCACCGACCCGGTGCCAGGCTCCAGCACGGACCGGGTCAGCACGGCAGCGCCCTTGCGATTGTCACTGACCACACAACTGATCCTGTCCGGTGACTGGGCCCGGTCCACCGCAATCACCGGCAGGCCTTCCTGCTGCAACTGCTGATAGAACGGATCCTCCGGTGGCAGGGCACTGGCGACAATCAGGGCATCGCAGCGACGTGCCTTGAGGGACCTGGCCAGGTCCCTCTCGGTGTCCGGATCATCCCCGGAACCGGCGATCAGCAACTGATAGCCATGGGCGCGCCCACCCTGCTCCAACAGTTTGGCCAGCCGTGCGTAACTGGCGTTCTCAAGGTCCGGAAGGATAAAGCCCAGGGTTCGGCTGGCCCCGCCCCGAAGCGCCGCTGCCTGGGCATCAATCTGGAAGTGGTTGTCCCGGGCCACCGCCAGGACCTTGTCGATGGTGTCCTGCTTGATTCGCCGGGCCGGCCCCTGACCATTGATCACGTAACTGGCGGTGGTTCTGGAAACGCCCGCCAGGCGGGCAAGTTCAGCAAGGGTCATGGGGCCATTCTCTCCTCGTCACGGATTGCTCCTGATCACAGATTGCTTGATTTCTGATCATATCTGTTTCATGATTCATTTTATGTTTGCTGACACGATTCAGCAACCCGAATGTTCAACGGTATCGATTCTCCACACAGGTCGACGCCAGCACCACACAATAACAAAGCGAGGCTCTACCCCATGCTGACGCTTACAGCCAACGATATCCGCCTGGGCTGCACCGCCAACGACTGGCAGGATGCCCTCAACCAGGCCAGCCAGGACCTGCAGGCCGCCGGCCGGATTATTCCCGAGTATCACGCCGGTATGCTGGCCCGGGAGCAGCAGTCCTCCACCGTACTCGGCAACGGCATTGCCATACCCCACGGCACACCGGAAAGCCGCTCCGCGGTTACCAGCACCGGCATTCGCGTTTTGCAGTTTCCCGAAGGCGTTACCTGGCATGACAACGCCACCGTGTATGTCCTGGTCGCCATTGCCGCCCAGTCGGATGAACACCTAAACATACTGCGCCACCTGACCCGTGTGCTGGACAAGCCCGGCCTGGCCCGGAAGCTGGCCGGTGCCGACGATCCCGCCGCTCTGGTCACCCTGTTGTCCCGGGAGCCGGTGGTTCCCAAGTGTGATGCCGACACCCTGTGCCTGGGCCTGAACACCCGCTCCACCAGCGAACTGGCCATGGCTGCGGCAGCCCGGCTCCAGGGCCTGGGCTGCGTGGATTCCGCCTTTATGAAGGAGATTGTCAGCCAGCCCCCGGTCAGCCTGGGCCAGGGTTTCTGGCTGGTTCACCACAGCGTCGGCAGCAACCGGCCGGCGCTGGCGCTGGCTACCCCGGACAAAACCACGCACGAACTGGCCGGTGTTTTCTGCCTGGCCGGCCCGGGAGAGGATTGCCGGGACCTGCTGGAGCGGATCGACAACTTCCTGGCCCAGAATACGCCCCTGGAAAGCCATTCCGTAGACGCCGTCCTCTCGAGACTGTCTGGTGAGCAGGCCAATGCCGTCAGCGAGCAGGTAAAGCTGCTGAATGCCCATGGTCTTCATGCCCGGCCCGCCAAGCAGCTGGTACAGGAGGCCCGCCAGCATGACGCCAGCATTCGTATTCGCCTTGCGGAGGGTGATGGCAACTCCGTTTCCGCCACCAGTCTCACCCGCATCATCGGCCTGGGCGCCCGTCGGGGGCAGACGCTGATCATCTCGGCAACCGGCGAGGATGCCGAAAAGGCCGTCAAAGCCCTGTGCAAAGCGGTCAGCGAAGGGCTCGGAGAAAACGTGTCACCACTGCGGCAGCAGGAGAACCCGTCGCAGCCATCAGAACGGGAATCCGAGCCGGAACCGCTGGCCGACGATGAGCCACTGAAAGCGGTAGCCGCCTCACCTGGGCTGGCGCTGGCGCCCGCGTTTGTGATGCGCCAGCCAACGCTGGAGTACCCGGCCAGCGCCAGTGACCCGGGTGAACAGACCAGCCGCCTTGGCCGCGCGATCGACGAAGCCGACGGGCAACTGCGCACCCTGATTCGCCAGGCCGAAGGCGGAGAGGCGGCCCCGATCCTGTCAGTGCACGTGGAAATGCTGCAGGACGACGACCTCTACCAGGCGGCACTGGAAGGCATCAACGAAGGCGCCTCCGCCGAGGCTGGCTGGTGGAAGGCCATTGATACCGCCGCCCGGGCCCAGGAGGCATTGGCGGACCGTCTGCTGGCCGAAAGGGCGGCGGACCTGCGGGATGTTGGCCGGCGCGTGCTGGCCAATCTCTGCGGGGTGGCCATGCCGACACCGCCGGATGAACCCTATGTACTGGTGGCCGACGACCTGGGCCCCTCTGATGTCGCGAGGCTGGATACCCAGCGGGTTCGTGGTCTGGTTACGGCCCGTGGTGGCGCCACCTCCCACAGCGCCATACTGGCCCGAGCACTCGGCCTGCCCGCTGTGGTTGGCGCGGGTAACCGGATACTGACCATTGCCGACGGCACAGACGTTGTGGTTGACGGCGAACGCGGCTGCCTGGTGCCCAATCCCGGTCCTGAACGCCGGGAGCGCATTACCCGCCGCCTGGATCAGCTTGGCCGTTTGCAGGCCGAGGCCCACGAGTGCCGCGATGAGCCGGCCACCACCACCGATGGCCACACCATTGATGTGTGTGCCAACCTGGGCAACACCGCCCATACTCCGGATGCCGTAAGCCGGGGGGCGGATGGCATCGGCCTGCTGCGCACCGAGTTCATCTTCATGGAACATCCGGAAGCGCCGGATCTTGACACCCAGGTAAAAGAGTACCGCCACGCCTTCGATGCCCTCGACGGCCTGCCGCTGGTGGCGCGCACACTGGATGTGGGTGGCGACAAACCCCTGGATTACTGGCCCCTGCCCCACGAGGACAACCCCTTCCTGGGATTGCGGGGCATTCGCCTGTCCCTGACCCGCCCGGACATCCTGGAAACCCAGGTGCGCGCCCTGCTGACCGCCGCGGACAACCGCCCGCTGCGCATCATGTTCCCCATGGTCAAGGACCTGGAAGAATTCCGCGCTGCCAAGGCCATCGTGGAACGGGTCCGCGCCGAGGTTCCCTGCCAGGGCCTGCAGGTAGGCGTGATGATCGAGGTGCCCTCCTGCGCGCTGCTGGCCCACACCCTGGCGCCGGAGGTGGATTTCTTCTCCGTCGGCACCAACGACCTGACCCAGTACACCCTGGCGATTGATCGTGGCCACGGCCAGCTGTCGGCCGAGTCCGATGGCCTGCACCCGGCGGTACTGCAACTGATCCGCATGACCGTGGAAGCCGCCCACGCCCACCAGCGCTGGGTGGGAGTCTGTGGTGAACTGGCCTCGGACCCCCAGGCCATTCCGGTACTGCTGGGCCTGGATGTGGACGAGCTGTCTGTGACCAGCCGGCGGGTGCCACTGGTGAAAGCCTGCATCCGCCGGCTGAGCCGTGAGCAGGCCCGGCAGCAGGCCAGACTGGCCCTGTCCCGGGCCACCGCCGCCGAAGTGCGCGATGCGCTGGAGGCCTTCTGATGCCCCGCGTGCTCACCATTACCCTTAACCCTGCGCTGGATCTGAACGTGGAAACCGGCACGGTCCGTCTTGGCGGAGTCAACCGATCGCGGACCACGCGTCTGGACGCTGCCGGCAAGGGCATCAACCTTGCCCGGGTTCTGTCCCGCCTGGGCCACACCGTAACCGTCTCCGGCTTGCTGGGGGATATCAACGCTGCACCGTTCGAGCGCCTGTTTCATTCAGACATGCTGGACGACCAGTTCGTGCGCGTCCCGGGCCAGAACCGCATCAACGTGAAAATCGCCGAAGACGGCGGCCGGGTGACGGATCTCAATGGCCCCGGGTTTGATGCTTCTCCCGAGTCATTGAAGCAGCTTGAAACACGCCTCGGTGACCTGACAGGGCACTACGATGCCGTAGCCATTGCCGGCAGCCTGCCGGCGGGATTCGAAGCCGATGCCCTGGCCAGACTGGTCTGCCATTTCAAGGCCAGCGGCACCCCGGTGTGGCTGGACACCAGTGGCCCCGCGCTGGACGCAGGCCTTCGGGCCCTGCCCGATGGCATCAAACCGAACATTGATGAGCTGGCGGAATGGGCCGGTTCCGCCCTGGACAGCCTGGATGCCGTTGCCGCAGCCGCCCGCGCCCTCCAGGAAACCGGCATTGCCCATGTAGTGGTCTCCATGGGTGAGAAGGGTGTGCTCTGGCTGTCGCCCAGCGGCGACTGGCTGGCCTCACCACCCCCTGTCACCGTGCTCAGTACCGTCTGTGCCGGCGACACCCTACTGGCCGGAATGATTCACGGGCTGCTCGAACGCAACGGTGACCCGGTTAGCTGCAGGCGCAACTGCCAACAGATCCTGTCGACCGCCACCGCCCTGTCTGCGGAGTGTGTACGCCATGTAGGCGTGGGCGACCCGATGGCCGACGACTTCACGCAACTGATCGAACAAACCCGCGTCACTCTCTTCACCCCCTGGCCCGGGCACAACAACAATGGGGAGATGCCATTATGAAACTGATCATCGTTACCGCCTGCCCCCAGGGCGTTGCCACCAGCTTCCTGGCGGCCCGGGCCCTGGAGCGGGCAGCACAGCAAAAAGGCTGGACGGCCATCACCGATATCCGGGGGCCACAGCAGCCGGCCTGTCCAATATCCGCGGAGGAGATTGCTTCGGCAGACCTGGTGATTGCCGCCACCGGTACCGCAACCGATCTGAGCGCCTATGCCGGAAAACGCCTCTACCAGGTTCCGGTAACGGCCGCCCTGCCCGACCCGGTAGCGGTGCTTGAGCAGGCAGAACAGCGGGCTGCTCCCTACCAGCCCGCTGAAGAGCCAGTTGTCTCTGGCAGGACGGACGACACCAAAGGCAAGCGTATCGTTGCAGTGACGGCCTGCCCCACCGGCGTTGCCCACACGTTCATGGCGGCAGAGGCCCTGACAACAGCAGCCACGGCGGCAGGCCACCAGATACGCGTGGAAACCCAGGGGTCTGTAGGCGCGCAGGATCCGCTGACTGCAGAAGAAATTGATGCGGCGGATGTCGTCATCCTGGCCTGCGACATTGAAGTGGACCCCAGCCGATTTGCCGGTAAACCCCTATGGCGCACCTCTACCGGCAACGCCCTGAAAAAACCGGGGCCGACCATTGATGAGGCACTGGCTAACGCCACTGTCGAGGAAGGCCGGAAGAAAAAGGAATCATCAGGTGGCGAAAAGCGCGGCCCCTACAAACACCTGCTGACCGGTGTGTCCTTCATGCTGCCCATGGTGGTGGCGGGCGGCCTGCTGATTGCCCTGTCGTTCGTCTTCGGCATTGATGCGTTCGAAGAAGAAGGCACCCTGGCCGCGGCGCTGATGCAGATCGGCGGCGAAACCGCGTTTCAGCTGATGATTCCGCTGCTGGCCGGCTACATTGCCTGGTCCATTGCCGACCGGCCCGGGCTGGCCCCGGGTATGATCGGCGGTTACCTGGCCGGGACGCTGGGCGCGGGTTTTCTGGGTGGCATTATCGCCGGTTTCCTGGCCGGCTATGTAGCCCGTTTTATCAGCCAGAAGCTACCGATGCCGGAGAGCATCGAATCCCTCAAACCCATCCTGATCATTCCGCTGCTGGCCAGCCTGGTGACAGGCCTGGGCATGATCTACGTGATCGGTGAACCCGCTGCTGCACTGATGAACGGCCTGACCCGCTTCCTGGAAGGCATGGGCACCACCAACGCCATTCTTCTGGGCGGCATCCTCGGCGCCATGATGTGCTTTGACCTGGGCGGACCTGTCAACAAGGCCGCTTACACCTTCGGGGTGGGCCTGTTGTCGGAAGGCAGCGGTGGCTCGGCCCCCATGGCAGCGATCATGGCCGCCGGCATGGTGCCGGCCATCGGCATGGGGGTAGCCAGCTTTGTCGCCCGCTCCAAGTTCGCCGAAACCGAACGGCAGGCGGGGCGCGCGTCTTTCGTGCTGGGACTGTGCTTCATTTCCGAGGGCGCTATCCCCTTCATGGCGAAGGATCCGTTACGGGTGATTCCGGTATGCATGGTGGGTGGTGCCATCACCGGGGCCCTGTCCATGTTGTTTGCGGTGAAGCTGATGGCACCCCACGGCGGGCTGTTTGTGCTCGCCATCCCCAACGCGGTAAGCGCGATCCTGCCTTATGTGGCCGCCATTGCAATCGGCTCGCTGGTCATCGGATTCGGGTACGCCATGATCAAGACCGGCAAGGCCGAAGTGGCTGCCACTGCACCCTGACGGCCCCCTCACCGGGGGCGCTTGACGCCCCCGGCATTTGCGGCGATCGTATCTGCCACAGCGATACACAAGGATGCCGTGATGAAACTTCTGCCCACCCTGATACTGGCCATTGCCGCCATTATATCCGCCTCACTGATTGCAGATGGCCTGACCGGGCTTCGAACCGGCGACCGTTTCGTCACTGTCAAAGGTGTGGCGGAAAGGGAGGTACAGGCAGACCTGGCATTGTGGCCCCTGCGCTTCGTGGCCACAGGCGACAGCCTGGATGAAGCCAGGGAAAAAGCCAACGAAAGCCGCGAAAGCATTATGGCTTTTCTCAAACTTCAGGCCATTGATACCGAAGCGGTGGAATTGCAGCGTCTGGATGTGACGGATACCCGTGCCAATCCTTACCAGGGTGACAACATCCAGAAATTCATCATCAACCAGACCCTGATGGTGCGCAGCGACAACATCGAGCGCGTTCGCCAGGCCGCCCAGTCCGTCAGCGAGCTGGTGGATTCCGGCGTAATCCTGTCGTCTGACTATGGTCCCGGCGGGCCCACGTACCTGTTTAACAGATTGAATGATATCAAACCTGAAATGATTGCCGAGGCCACTGCCGCCGCCCGCGAAGCCGCGGCACAATTTGCGCGGGACGCAAATACCAAACTGGGAGATTTGCGCCAGGCGAACCAGGGTGTATTCCAGATTCTCCCCAGGGATCAGGCACCCGGGATCAGCGAAGGACAGCAGCCGGTGAAAACCGTCAGGGTCGTGACCACCGTCGAATACTACCTGAACTGACCACTGCCTGGTCTGGATTACTGGGTCTGTACCATTTCATCGGTAACCTGATACTTTCCGGCCAGCCAGTTCAGAATTTCCGTGGCGCCAGGGTGATCAAAACGACCATAACTTTCGATCATTGTCCCCAGGCGCTCACTGCTGATCCTGCCGAGCCCCGCATCCTCCAGGACAAGAAGATCCGTCACTACCTGCCGCGCCAGCTCCTTTCCCAGCACCTCTTCAGCGGCCAGATGGAAGGCCTGGCCGTATTGGTATTCCGCCCCCTGCTCATAGCTTTGTGCCAGGGTTATGGCGGGTATGGTTGTCAGGGTTGGCTGCAAGGCCGGGTTGATCGCATGGGTCTTAAGGTGCGGACTGTTGGCGGCGGGTCTTCCGGTAAAGGCACGCAGATGCAAGTGGCGGGACATGCGGTCACCGTCATTCACCGGGTAATTGTCCCACAGCACCGGTTTGCGCCCGAGCTGTCCGGCAACGCGACGCAGGTGGCCCGGGGAGATTTCCCGGGAGCAGACTTCCTCACCTGTCCAGAACACCTGCACCGCCGGATCCAGAGCCCTGCCCAGATCCTCCAGATAACCCGCCGGGCGCTGACCAAACACCCGGTCGAGAACCGGATCATCGGAATAATAACTCGGGCAGACAGTCAGTTGGCCGGCACTGGTTCGTTCGGCGACCCAGTGAATGATATCCGCCTGGCGGGCCGCCAGGTCCGGTGTGTTGCTTTTCATGTCATCAAACAGTATTGCCAGTCCCTGGATTCCCAACCGGTCAAAGGCCGCCAGCTTTTCCGCCAGCGCCTTTTTTGCGGCGTCATCGAAGTTGTTGAAAACCTCAAACGGGCTCAGACCGACGCTGAATGCCACACCCTGCCCACGGCAGAAGCGGGCAAAGTCAGACAGCTCACTGGCCTGCAGATCCGGATGGGGCTCGCTCCAGCGCCGGCGGAGATAGGGATCCGCCTTGGGGGCATACCAGTACTGCCGGTAGCCATGGGGAGCCAGGGCTTGAACCACCTGTCGTCGCTCCTTCCAGCTCCATAAAGGGCCATAGAAGCCTTCAATGATTCCCAGGGATGGAATGTCTGCCATACGATTTCATCTTCCGATTTCAGGTACGGATCATCTGGCGCCAAGGTTAACCCATTGCTTGACCCCGGTCATCGGACAGGCACCTGAATGTCCGCTAGACTTGCATAATCAGTGTTTCAGATAAATCATCAGAACAACTGCAACCAGGGAGCACAGGAATGGAGATAAGAACCTTTGACGATCTGATTATCTGGGCTCGGGAGCTCCATGCCCATCTTTCCCGATGCCTGGCGGAAAGCGCCACGAAAAACCAGGAAGAGCGCGCCCGGGCTCTGCTTGGCTACCTCTCGGATCACGAGTCTGAACTGGCGCGCATTACCGCGGAGTTCGAGAAGCAGGCAGATCCAAAGGCGCTCAAGACCCGACTGTATGATTACCTGAACAACGAGCACAAGCCCATCAAGACCCACCATACCTGCGACGGCCATTACGACAACCTCGACTTTCACGGCATCGTCCAGGAAATCTTCCATTTCCATGACCAGCTGATGGACTTGTACGACAGCCTGGCAGGAAAGGCGGAAATTCCGGAAGCAAAGGAGTTGGTGGAATCGCTCCGGGCCATGGAAGAACACGAAGCCATGAGACTGGCGAGCCAGATCGGCCGGATGAACGACCTCTAGAGACTACTGGAAATCACGTCGCACCCGGAGTACTGTATAGATAAACAGTACCCGGATGCCGATCATGAAAACCCGAGGCACATCCCTCAATCCCCACAACCGCTTCAGAACCATCGTCACCGACCGGCAATGTGACGATGGCTGGTATCAGAACCCGGATGACCAGCTATGCCCCGACTCTGTTGCCACCGAAGTGGTGAACGAACAGGTGCGGACCATCATCAGCCGCAACCGCTCACCGGATGTGCCCTTTGACCAGTCCATCAACCCTTATCGCGGTTGCGAACATGCCTGCATTTATTGCTTTGCCAGGCCGACACACGCCTACTGGGACATGTCGCCAGGGCTGGATTTCGAGACCCGGCTGATTGCCAAGCCCAATGCCGCAGCCCAGCTCCGCCGGGAGCTGGACAAACCCGGATACCAGGTATCCCCTATCGCCCTCGGGGTGAATACCGATGCCTACCAGCCCGTTGAGAAACAACGGGAAATCACCCGGGACATTCTCAGGGTACTGGCGGACTATCGCCACCCGGTTTCAATCATCACCAAAGGTGCACTTATTCTGAGGGACCTGGATCTTCTGTCTGAACTGGCCGGCCAGGGCCTCTGCTCCGTCCGGGTCAGCCTGACGACCCTGGACAGTTCACTGAAACGGCAAATGGAGCCCCGCACCGCCGCGCCGGCCACAAGGCTGAAAATAATCCGTGAACTGTCTGCCGCCGGCGTACCAACAGGAATCATTCTCGGCCCGGTGATACCCTTCATCAACGACCACGAAATCGAGGCCATACTGCAGGCTGCTGCTGACGCAGGCGCCCGGCGGGCAAGCTGGATCATGCTGCGCCTGCCCCTGGAGCTGGACGAGCTCTTCCGGGACTGGCTGCAGCGCCATTTTCCCCAGCGTGCTGACCACGTCATGAATCGCATCCGGGATCTCCGGGGCGGCAAAAGCTATGATTCCCGGTGGGGCAAGCGCATGACAGGCACCGGCCCCTATGCGGATCTGGTGAGACAGCGGTTTAACCGGGCAACCCGCGCGCTGGGGCTTGGCCGTCATGAGGCGGAACCCTTGCGCAAGGATCTTTTCCAGCGACCCGGGGGCCAGCAAATGACCCTTTTCGGCCTGTAGCCCGTATCAAGGGTTCGGCGGGCATAACGTCCACTAAGACCTAGGTATTAGAGACAGCGGTTTTCCGTTCCGTTGACTGTCGATTATTGTTAACTTGAACTAGAGTCAAGAGTTACTCATTCCGATAACGGAAGAGGCTCTGACCAAAACAACGACAAAAGAGGCTAGAAGAGCAATGAAGATCCGTTCTGTTCTATCTGCAGCTGTGCTGGCAGTAGCGACCACCCTCGCTTCAACACAGGCATTTGCACAAGAAACCTTCACCCTCAAGCTTGCTGAAACCTGGGGACCCAACTTCCCGATCTTCGGTGACACCACCAAGAATTTTGCCGAGCGCGTCGAGAAAATGTCCGACGGCCGGCTCAAGATCCGCATCGACTCCGCGAACAAGCACAAGTCCCCGCTGGGTGTGTTTGATATGGTCAAGGCCGGCCAGTACGATATGGGGCATTCCGCTTCCTACTACTGGAAAGGCAAGGTACCCAATACCCTGTTCTTCACCAGCATGCCCTTTGGCATGAACGCCATTGAACAGTATGCCTGGTTCTACCACGGCGGTGGCATGGAACTGATGGAAGAGGTTTACGAGCCCCACAACATGCTGTCATTCCCCGGTGGTAACACTGGCGTGCAGATGGGTGGCTGGTTCCGCGAGGAAATCAAGTCCCTCGACGATCTCGACGGGCTCAAAATGCGTATCCCTGGCTTCCAGGGCGAGGTTTTCGCGGAAGTGGGCGTAAGGCCCACCAACATCGCACCGGGTGAGCTCTACACTGCGCTGGAGCGCAACACCATTGACGCCGTGGAGTGGGTAGGCCCGGCACTGGACCTGCGCCTTGGTTTCCAGCAAATTGCTGATTACTACTACACCGGCTGGCATGAGCCTGCCACTGAGTTGCAGTTCCTGATCAACAAGAAGGTATGGGACAAATTGCCTGCTGACCTGCAGGAAATCATGAAGGTCGCCATGCGCACAGGTTCCTACGACATGCTGGTACACTCCCAGCACGCGAACGCGGAAGCCTGGGCCACCATCAAGGAAGAATATCCCAACGTCCAGATCAAGCAGTTCCCCAAGGAAATTTTCCAGGCCATGTATGACGCCAACAAAAAGCTCCTCAAAGAGGCCGCTGATGAAGGCGAGCAGGCCGCAAGAATCGTGAAGTCCCAGGAAGAGTACCTGGAGCAGAGCCGCGCCTATACGGACATTTCAGAGCGAGCTTATCTCAACACGATGTCAGAAGTAGAGTAAACTATCGGCAGTTACGGAGCCGGGATCGCTCTTGAAGTGGTCCCGGCTTTCTCGTTTAAAGCAAATGAAATTCGCTGGTTTGGCTGGCAGAGGGCAATCAATGCGTTGGATTATCAAGTTGGACGAGGGCCTGGCACGCCTGTCCACATTTTGTGGCTGGGTAGCCTGTGCCGCAATGATACTGATGGCGGCCAACGTCTTTTTTGACGTGGTCGCCCGCTATGTTTTCAATGATGTTTCGATCGCCATGCAGGAGATGGAGTGGCACCTTTACTCGGTCGTCTTCATGCTGGGCATACCCTACGCCCTGCGGACTGACGGGCACGTGCGGGTGGATGTCCTGTACGCCCGCTGGAGCGACAAGACCAAGGCCTGGATCAATCTCGTCGGGGCCTTTATCTTCGTTATCCCCTTCTCTTACCTGATCTGGCACTACGGCTACGATTTCACCGTTGAGTCCTACAATATGGGCGAAGGCAGTGGCGACCCGGGCGGACTGCCTCATCGCTGGGTTATCAAGAGCGTGATTCCCATTTCAGCGGTATTCACCGCGATCGCCGGCCTCAATATGGCGACTCATGCCATACGGGTGATGTCAGGAGAGAAAAGCTACGATACTAAACACGGTGCGGAGGGGCTGGCATGATTGGCATGATTATGTTCGGTGTTGCCCTGCTGATGCTGATGCTTGGCTTCCCGGTTGCCTTTACCTTTGGCGGCGTCGCGCTGTTTTTCGGCATTTTTGCTGAAGGCATGGATCTGTTTGCCTTCATGCCCTATCGCATCCTGAGCGTGATGCAGAACACCACACTGATGGCGGTTCCCCTGTTTATCTTCATGGGTGTTGTGCTCCAGCGCACCAAGCTGGCGGCTCAGTTACTGACGTCCATGGGCAGGCTGTTTGGTGGTTTGCCCGGAGGCCTGGCCATCTCCACTATCCTGGTGGGTGCCCTGCTTGCGGCTTCTACCGGCGTCGTGGGGGCCAGCGTGGTGGCCATGGGCCTGATCTCGCTTCCGGTCATGCTTGCCCACAATTACGACAAGCGGCTTGCCACAGGCACCATCTGCGGCGCCGGCACCCTGGGCCAGATTGTCCCTCCGTCCATCATCCTGATCATTCTCGGTGATGTACTCGGGCTGCCCGTGGGCGATCTTTTCAAGGCCGCCGTACTGCCCGGCGTGGTTCTGATCGGGCTTTACATCGTCTACATTCTCGTTCTGACCCGTTTCAAGCCCGAAACAGCCCCGGCCATGCCCGATGACAGCGGTCTGTCCCGTGGCAACGAGATCAAGGCAGCGTTGCTTGCCATCATCCCGCCATTGGCACTGATTGTCATTGTACTGGGCTCCATCTTCGCCGGTATTGCCACACCCACAGAATCGTCGGCGCTGGGTGGTGTTGGCGCGGTCGTACTGGCCCTTATCTACCGCCAGTTCTCATTCCAGATGGTCTGGGATGCGTCAAAGGACACGGTCAAGGTGACCGCCATGGTGTTCGCCATCCTCATCGGTGCAACCGCCTTCTCGATGGTCTTCAGCTACACCGGGGGTGACTACCTCCTGGAAGAGTGGATGCTGCAGCTTCCCGGTGAGAAATGGGGCTTCATTATCCTGGCGATGCTGGTCATCCTGATACTGGGTTTCTTCATCGATTTCGTGGAAATTTCCTTCATTATCGTGCCCATTCTGGCGCCGGTGGCTGAAGCACTGGGCATCAACATGCTCTGGTTTGCCATCCTGATCGCCATGAACCTGCAAACCAGCTTCCTGACACCCCCGTTCGGGTTCAGTCTGTTCTATCTGAAAGGCGTGTCACCGCCCGAGATACGAACGACGGATATCTACAAAGGGGTTATGCCGTTTATCCTGATGCAGATACTGGTTCTGGCGTTAATAATCATCTTCCCCGAATTTTTCGGGATGAGTTCCTCCTACTGACGGAAGTGACTGTACCGGGGCCTCCTGGCCCCGGTACCCATTCTCTTTACCCTCCTCTATTGGCGCCATAGCTCCCTTCAATTTTCCCGAAACATGACAAACTGCAGTGGTTTCCTATACTGAACCAAGACAGGCGATTCTCAGTTGTGATATCGGGACACGCCCTGATGCTGAATCACTGTTGGCCTGAAAAAGTCGACATCAGTCCGTGATTAACCAGCGATTTAGGGAGAAAAGGATTCATGAATCAGAGCACCGCACGGAAGTCCACCGACGCCAGGGACGACAATCAGGAACACAAACCACATGTTCTCAGGCTGCCCCTGGAAGACGAGCAGGCGGACAGGGCGCCTCACAGCTATGAGCGCTGGCTTGTTGCAAAACTGATGCGCATGGCAGGCTCTCCGCCGGTGCGGTTTCAGTTATGGAATGACGAACTGATCGAACCCGCGACGGGGCAGGCGCGATTTACTCTCAGGCTCTCCGACCCCAAGGCTCTGTTCACGCTGGTCACCAATCCGAACCTCGCATTTGGCGACCTGTACGCAGCCGGAAGGCTGCAGGTGGATGGCGATTTGCCGGAGCTGATGGAAGCCCTTTACCGGGCTGTCCACAAGGCAAGGCAGCAGTGGCCCAAATGGCTGGAAGCGCTCTGGCGCAACCACAATCCCCGGTCAACCGGAGTCTCCGAGGCGAAAGAGAATATTCATCACCACTATGACCTGGGCAACGAATTTTACCAGTTGTGGCTGGACCAGGCGGAAATGCAATACACCTGCGCCTACTATGAAACGCCCGACCTGACCCTGGAACAGGCCCAACTGGCCAAACTCGAACATGTCTGCCGCAAACTTCGGCTGAAACCCGGCATGACCGTGGTGGAGGCCGGCTGTGGCTGGGGCGGCCTTGCCCGCTATATGGCCCGTAACTATGGGGCCAAGGTTCACGCCTATAACATATCGAAGGAGCAGCTGGCCTATGCCCGGGAAGAAGCCAGACGCCAGCAACTGGACCACCTGATTGACTACGTCGAGGACGATTACCGCAATATCAGCGGGCAATACGATGCCTTCGTTTCCATTGGCATGCTGGAGCATGTTGGCAAAGAAAACTTCAATGGGCTTTCAGAGCTGATCCGGCGCTCCCTCAAGCCCGGTGGCCTGGCCCTGCTGCACAGCATTGGCCGTAACCGCCCCATGTTGATGAACGCCTGGATCGAAAAACGCATCTTTCCCGGGGCCTATCCACCCAGCATCTCCGAGTTTATGAGCATTTGTGAACATGGAGACTTTTCAGTGCTGGATGTTGAAAATCTCAGATTGCATTATGCGCAGACACTGAGCCACTGGATGGAGCGCTTCAAAGACAACATCGACAAGGTCACAGACATGTACGACGAGCACTTCGCCCGTGCCTGGGAGATGTATCTGGCCGGCTCCATTGCGGCGTTCCGGGCCGGCTCCCTGCAGCTGTTCCAGGTGGTATTCACCCACGGCGAGAACAACGAGCTGCCCCAGAGCCGACAGGATATCTACACCTTCCCTGCTGCTCCGGAGGCCTGGTAATGGAGTACTACGACCTGATCATCGTTGGCGCAGGGCCAGCCGGATCAACACTGGCCCATGCCCTCAGGGACAGCGGCAAGCGAATCCTCATCATCGACAAACAGGATTTCCCCCGGGACAAAACCTGTGCCGGCTGGGTCACACCAGCAGTCATGAAAAGCCTGGACATCGATCCGGCCGACTATGGAGCGAGCCGCACCCTTCAGCCCATCCGGCAATTCCGTATCGGCATGATGGGCCAGCCCGCCGTGGTCAACGACCATGGTGATGTGGTCAGCTATGGCATCCGGCGTTGCGAGTTCGACGCCTATCTGCTGGACCGGGTACAGGCGCCAAAACAACTGAAAACGCCGGTCAAGTCCATCATTCGCCGGGATGGTAACTGGGTAGTCAATGATACCTGGGAAGCGCCCCTGATCGTGGGCGCCGGAGGTCACTTCTGTCCGGTTGCGAAACTGCTTGGTGATGGCCCTGGAAGTCACGAGACGGTGGTCGCAGCCAAGGAAGTGGAATTTGAAATGACGCCGGAGCAGGCGGAAGCCTGTGAAGCCCGGGGGGACACGCCGGAACTCTGGTTCTGCCGCGACCTGAAAGGTTATGCCTGGGTGTTCCGCAAGGGTAACTACCTGAATATTGGTCTTGGGCGTGAAGACAACCACAAGCTCACAGAGCACCTGAATGCCTTTGTCGAGGAGATGAAATCGGAAGGGCGCATTCCGCCGGACCTGCCCGGCCGGTTCAAGGGCCATGCCTACCTGCTTTATGACCATGCAGAGCGACCACTGGCGGATGATGGCCTGTTGCTGATCGGTGATGCCGCTGGGCTGGCCTATACCCAGAGTGGCGAGGGCATTCGGCCGGCCATCGAGTCCGCATTGATAGCGGCAGATATTATCCGTAACACGGAGGACTATTCTGCCCAGTCACTGCAATCCTACGGCGAGGCCATTGCCCGCCGTTTTGGAAACCGTGCCGCTTCCCGGGATAACGGCTGGCAGGTTCCCGACTGGCTCAAGTTGCCGTTGGCCAGCACCCTGATGCGGTCACACTGGTTTACCCGCAAGGTGGTTACCGAGAAGTGGTTCCTGCATCAACAGGTGCCCCCGCTGGAAACAGCCACCGGCTGACTGAAACCAAAAAACCGGGCAGAAAGAGTCTGCCCGGCTATAGGTTGCCAAAGACTGGTGATGTATCAGTTTTTCAGGTACCTGCGGGCATAGATCCCGGCCAGGGCCAGTAACACCAGAGCTGGCAGTGTGGGGTCAGGAGCGCCGGGGTTGGCAGACAGGGAGCAGCCCGAAGACGGCGTGGAGCCACCGCCACCACCAAAGTTGCTGTCATCACCGGAACTGCTGTCATCACCGGAGTCGCTATCGTCTCCGCTCGAAGCCCCGCCATAATTGGCGGTGCGAATGCTTGAGCGCACCGCGTCATCGTTCATATCAACAGCCAGTGCCTTGACGACGGTCTCCGCAGTCACGTTGATGCTGTCGCCGCTGTTGACAGTTTCCGAGGTATCAGGGTCCGGGTCGCTGCCATCGGTGGTGTAGTAGATTTCCACATTGTCGGTATCCGATGTAACCGTTACCGAGACTTCGTCGCTTTCATCCGCAAAGCGGACATCGCCTGGTAAGGGTGATACCAGGGGTGTGGAAACCTGGGACGTAATGTTGACGTCGTCTACGAAAATGGCGCGGGGCACGTCAGGATTCGGATCACCATCGTCGCTTTTGTCGCGCAAGCGAATGCTGATGAAAGCAGATTCGGCATCTGGATAATCCGCCGCCAGATCTTCATTGATCTCATCGTTGCCATCGTTCTCACCGGCCGCCAGCAAGGAATACCACTGTCCCGCCTCGGAGTCTTCGCCGATCACGTTCAGGCCATCAAAGTCTGATTCCAGTTCGACAAGTTTGTCGCCACCACAATCGACATCGTCGTGGATGTCCACGGCGATCCGGCCCGAGAGCTCGGCATCCGGTGCCATGGCCATGGCGAAAAACTCCGGTGCAATGCGGTCAACGCCATTGAGGTCGAAGCACTGGTCGATTTTGGCATCGCCATAGCCACCCCCCTGACCTTCCGAGTAGTAGACGTTGGCATCCTCCAGGGCAAACCAGGCGGGGCCGACGGCAGCGGGGAAGTCGTCGAAACGGTCGACGATCCAGCCTTCGTCTGCAACAAACTCATCATCCTTGGCCAGCGGGCGGTGGCTGAAATCGCCGTTCAGTACCAGGTTGGCGGGTGACCCTTCCTGAATAACACGGATATCATCCAGATAGAGCGGTTCTGCCGACAGATCCGGGTCGCCATCGTCACTGCGATCGCGCATGCGCACGCTCAGCAGCATCACGTTGGCACCATCGGGATAGCTGAATTGCGCCCCGCTGCCGCCAGGGCCGTAGCTCATGGTCTGGGCCGCTTCGTCCTCGTTGATACGGGTCCATTCGCCGCTGGATACCACGGCACCAAGGTCCACATCCAGGTCGTTGTTGTCGTCATCGCCGGACAGTCTCAGATCGGCATCGCCATCGGTGTGGATGTCCTCAATGCAATCGTCCATGTTGGCGTAGAAGGTGGGGTTAATCCGGACTTTCAGGCCATCCAGGCTTTCCCTTTCCGAGAAGGCCAGGAAGTCGATGGCCAGGCGTTCGGAGCTGTCGAATGCAACGCACTGTTCGTTCTTGTTGCCCCCGAAACCGCTTTCCAGCTTATTGGAGCGCATCACACTGGGGTCTGCAGGCGAGTCCAGGCTTTCGTCGGTGACGATATCCGTACCGCCGGGGCTATCGGCCTGAACATACCAGCCCGGCGCTCCGGTTTCGGAAGGGTAATTCACGGTGCCTTCTTCGATCGCGTCGTAGTCTGCGAAAGTGCCGTTATCCAGATCGGCCCGGGCAGACGTGGCGGCAGCCGCCATCATCAGCGCCACCAGCGCGTGCTTGCTGTAAGGAATGCGAATATTCATGGTAAACCTCGTTCTCTTTCGGTTTATGAAGGTGCGTTAGAATTCGTATTGCAGGCGGCTGGCGAAAACGGTTCCGCTGCCGTCCGGCAAGCCATTGCGGGTCGCGTCAAAGCGCATGGCATTGAACTTGACGAGCATTTCGGGGTTGAGGTACCAGTTCAGGCCAAGGGTCCAGTGTTCGAGTGTCTGGCCGTCATCCATCTTGGTCGCCTCGCTGGAGTCGGCATCGGCGTAGCGCAGGGCCACCTCGAAGGCGCCCCAGTCACCACTGGCGGGATTGAAGTTGCGATTTGGAGTGATGCGCCCGAAGTCGCCGGCGGAAGGCCGATAATTACGGGATTCACCTGTCAGGAAATACGAACCCTGAATGTAGAAACCGTCCTGGGTGATGTCGGTATCAGGGTTATCGGCGGTTTCGGTGCCCCCGTCGGGTTTGGGGCTGACGGGATTGTCGGGATCGTTGGTCAGGTTGACGGCCAGATACTCTGCCTGCACCGAGAACGGGCCATAACCGAAGGCTGCTTCCAGAGCATAGCGGGAATAATCCTCGACCCCCGGAATCTGCTGTTCACCGATCAGCTGTATATCAACACCCCGTGCACCTTCCCGGGTACGGAGGTCGGTCGTCAGCCAGGAATCTCCGAGGGTGGCGTTCTGGCGCCAGGCATAGGAAGCGCCGATGTGTGCGAAATTGCCATTTTCAAAGTAGGGCGCAAAGGATGTCCGACCCGCGAAGCCATAGCCTTTTTCTATTTTGTCCCGCTCGTTGTCAATTTCCTCGTTGAGGTTGCCGCCGAACAGGCCCGCTGCCACGTAGTATCTGGGTTTGACGGTCTGATACATGAGGCCCAGCGACCGGCTCGGGCTCGCGCGATAGGCGTCGACCGGTGCGGCACGCTCCATGAAGGTGGTGTAACGGGATGAGGTTTCACTTTCCAGGCTGAAGGGCTCTTTGAAGTTACCAACCGCCAGGCGTCCTTCGTCCATCAGGTAAGCGAGGTAAACGTTGGCAAAGCGGACATTGGATTCCCGAAAGTCCGTTTCCAGCTGCCATTCAAAGTTCTCGTACATCCGGCCCCGCACGCCGAGGCGGGCACGGCGAACAGTAGTGCCGTATTCCGGAATTTTTTCGCCGTTGTTGGCGATTTCTTCGAGCTCCTCGTCGAAGTCAGCGATCTCACCGTCCAGCATGACCCGCCCGCGGACCCGGAAAATGTTCTCGCCCTCTTCATCGGATACTGTAAATCGTCTCACACGAGTTTTGGTTTTTTCCCCCTCAACTTCATCGGCTTTGACATACCCGCCTCTTGTTCTGCGCCATCCGTGTCCATCTCGTTTCTCAGCTCAGCTGCTTCCTGCGCCGACAGCACCCCTTTTTGTTCCAGCTTTTCGATCAGTGCCGATTCATCCGCTGCCGCTGGCAGGCTGATAGCCCCAATTGCCAGTGCCAGAAGGCTGATCGCCGGAGTCCGCGCAATCCTGTTCATTCGTCATTACCTCGTTTTCTAATTCGTGAATCCAGGGACGGCTTTGATAGACCTGTCGCCAACATGGATATTTGGTTACAGCCATTTCACCCTGACGAGGCTTTATGACAGTGAGACTTCCCGTTTATGACCGTCTGATAAAAGTTTGATGACAGACCGGGCAAGACCTTGTATCAACTCAATAACCGGTCAGACTGTTTGCTGTTTCAGCAAAAGGGTCGTGTCGTGACACAACAATGGCGGGTGACATCGGGCCTGGTAACCCTGCGCGGAGACTCCCGTTTCTGGATACTATTGCTGGTTGGTACTGCGGTTGCCCTGATGTTCGGTTACCTCAACGGTGCTTCAGGCGACTGGAGCCTGCCACACTGGCTCGGGCTGGTGCTGGTGTACCCGCTGCTGGAAGAGTTCGCCTTCCGTGGCGCCATTCAGGGCTGGCTGGCCCGGCATACCCTCCGGCAATGGGGGCAACTGTCGCTGGCAAACCTGCTTACCAGTCTGGTCTTTGCGCTTACCCACTGGATAGTGCTCGGCAATGCTCTGGCGCTTCTGGTTTTTCTGCCGTCACTCGCCTTTGGCTGGAGCCGGGATCGTCACCATACGCTCTGGGGTTGCGTGCTACTGCACATACTCTGGAACCTGGGGTTTGGTGTGGGCGCTGGTCTGTGAGGGTTTCCGGTGTCCGCCCTGTCATCAAACTGTCGCCAATCTGAAATATTCCGTCGGTACGGTAAACGATCAGATTAGCCATTCCCCAAGCAAGGTCCCGGCCATGAACGCGAGCCTGCAGTCACCCGCTTCCGTGCCACAACTGGTTCTTCAGCAGGTGCATAAATCCTTTGGTGAATATGTAGCGCTGAACAGCATCAGCCTGGAAGTTCACTCCGGAGAAGTGCTGGCCCTGCTGGGCCCTTCAGGGTGTGGCAAGACGACGTTGCTGCGTTGCATTGCAGGCCTCCTCAACCCTGACAGTGGCTCCATTGCCATTGCCGGAGACATGGTGAGCGGCCCTGGCAAAAACCTTGCCCCGGAAGAGCGCTACCTGGGAATGGTGTTTCAGGATTACGCCCTCTGGCCCCATATGAGCCTCCGCAAGAATGTCGCGTTCCCGCTGGAGATGCGTGGGGTGGCGCCGGCTGAGCGTAAACGCCAGGTTGACTGGGCGCTGGATCTGGTCGGGCTACTTTCCCAGGCTGACCGGGCACCCGGCACGCTATCCGGTGGTCAGCAGCAGAGAGTGGCCCTTGCCCGTGCCATTGTGGGTGAACCCCGCCTTTTGCTGATGGATGAACCCCTGTCCAACCTGGATCGTTCCCTGCGTGAACAGTTGGCTCTGGAAATCCGGGAGCTGATCTCCGCCCTGGGTCTCACCGCCGTTTTCGTCACCCACGACCAGCAGGAAGCCTATGCCCTCGCGGATCGGGTAGCGGTATTGCAGGATGGCCATCTGCAACAACTGGATAATCCGCGCGCCCTGTTCGAGTCACCTGCCACACCGGAGATTGCAGAATTCCTGGATATCGGCTCCATGCTCGGCGGGCACTGCGACGAGCAAGGTTTTATCCCGGATAATGGACAGAACCGGCTGCCGCTGAAGGCTCGGGGTGGTTACCGGGGCCGAGCCAGGCTGCTGCTGCCGCGCAGAGCGCTGAGCCTGGCGCCACAGGAATCCCAGATGCAGCATGAGTGTGTGCCTGCTTGGGTGCGTACCTGCCTGTTCCAGGGCGAGCGCAACCTGGTGAAGGTCGCCCTGAGCGATGATGTCACGCTCGAACTGACCACCGACCAGACACCCGCCCCCGGTGACCAGTGCGGACTTCGGGTGGATCCGGAACCGCTTCGGGGCTGGGGGGACGACGGCCGGCCACTGCGGTTCGATCATTTTCAGGAAGCCCTGGATACGGTCACGGTCTGATTTATCTTATCGACACACATCTCCGAAACCGGATAATTCCCATGCGACTTCAGCACCCCAAAAAGCTTTTTTCATTCCTTCTGTTGCTGGTCACCGTTCCGCTGGTTTCTCCGGCAACAGCGTTCGCCGAGGAACTGACGGTCTACACGGCTGGTCCCCGCGCACTCATCGACGCCCTGGTGCGGGACTTCCGGGAACAGACCGGTACCCGGGTCAACGTGTTCCAGAGCAGTACCGGCCAGGTGATGGCAAGACTGGAGTCTGAGCGTTCGCGGCCCAATGCGGATGTGGTGATTTCTGCCTCGTGGGATTCTGCGGCCGCGCTCAAAGAGGGTGGTGAACTGCTTGAGTACACCCCGAAAGGTGCAGACCAGGTGCCGGATGACCTCAGAGACAGCCATTACATTGCCCAGGGTATAGCCGCCCTGGGACTGGTGTGGAATCGTGACAGCGATGTACCGGAACCGGCCGATTGGCGGGACCTCGCAGACCCCGAATACCGTGACCAGGTGACCATGCCGGACCCCTCCCAGTCCGGCGCGGCCTTTCAGTTACTGACTGGCCTGCTCGGAGAATATGGCGAGGAAGAAACCTGGGCATTGATGCAATCTCTCCGCGATAACGGCATGCTTGTTCCCGGCCCCAATGCCCGGGCTCTTAATCCGGTACTGCAGGGCGCAAAATCGGTGGTTTTCGGTGCGGTGGATTACATTGCCCTGGGGCAACGGGCCAATGGCGAGCGCATTGAGGTGATATTCCCGGAATCCGGCACCGTGCTGTCGCCAAGGCCAATGATGATCCTGAAAAGCACGGACAACCCGGAGGCTGCCAAAGCCTTTATGGACTTTATGCTGTCGGAAGCCGGCCAGGCACACGTCGCTGACCGTTATCTGATACCGGCACGCGGTGATGTCGAAGGCAAGCGTCCGGGGCTTGACGAGCTGAAACAGCTTGAGGTCGACAGCGACGCCATGAACATCCGCCGGAAGGAGATTATCGAAAACTTCCGGGAGGCGACAGAAGGGTGATCCCGCACTCCCGTTTCCGTTCCGCAATGACGTTGTCGAAATGGTTGCCGTCATTGACCGTTACGATCCTGTTGCTGGTGGTGGGTCTTCCGCTGTTGTGGGTGGTACTCCAGGCGGTTTTCCCGGATATAAGCGAAGGTAGCCTGGCTGAGCCTTTCGCGACTCTGGTGAGCACGCTGTCGGATCCTGAATTGATGGGCCTTGCGGGCAACACTCTTATGCTGGGTGCTGCGGTGGTGGCCGGATCTGCGCTGGTGGCCATTCCTCTGGGAGCGCTGCGGGGCCTGACCCGGTTGCCGGGAGCTGCTGCCTGGGATGTCATTTTCCTTATTCCTTTCATGATTCCGCCCTATATTGCTGCATTGTCCTGGATGATGAGCCTGCAGTCCCGGGGTTATGCAGAGCAACTGTTCGGCGTGGAAGGGGATGGCTTTCTGTTCTCCTTCGGTGGCATCGTTTTCGTTATGGTGCTGAATGTTTTTCCAGTGGTGTACTTTGCTGTGTCCCGCACCCTGATGGTAGTGGGCAGCCGGTTTGCCGCCGTGGGCCGTGTATTTGGTGCAGGTGGCTGGACGGCGTTCTTCAGGCTGACGTTGCCTCTCTCCATTCCTGGTATTGCCGCCAGCCTGCTACTGGTGTTTGCGCTGACGATCGAGGAATTCGGAACTCCGGCCACACTCGGGGCCCAGGCCGGATTTGACGTGCTGGTCACCGGTATCCACGAACGCTTTGCCGACTGGCCGCTGGACATTCCTGGCGCCGCCAGCCTGTCGCTGTTACTGGTACTCATGGCCATGGCTGCCTTTTATCTGCAACATTGGCTGGTCACCCGGCGTTCCTATGAATCGCTTTCAGGCAAGCCTGCTGATGTCGAATTGGTGGACCTGGGGGCCTGGCGATGGCCGGTGCTGGGCTTTTTCACCCTGGTGGCACTGCTGGCGGTGGGTTTCCCGATACTGGCGGTAATGGCGGCCGCTTTCACGGCAACCCTGTCCGGTGGCCTGGCCCCGGATAACTTCTCCCTGCGCCATTTCGAAGCATTGCTGGAAAACAGCGGAGGGGCTCTGGAAGCCCTGGGAACCAGCCTTGGCCTCGCCAGCGGAGCGGCTGTGATTACCGGCATTATTGGCGCTCTGACCGGCTATCTGGTAGTACGTAGCCAGGCCCGGGGGCGACGATTGCTCGATGTGCTGTCAGTGCTGCCCAATACCATGCCTGCAGTCGTGGTGGCTGTAGGTCTGATTCTGGCGTGGAACCGGGATTTCTGGCCTGTGGATATCTATGGCACCAGTGCCATGCTGTTGCTCGCCTACGTGTGTTTGCTGTTGCCTTACCCGGTGCGTTATGCCAGCGCTGCCTTCCGGCAGATGGGAATGAGCCTGGAAGATGCCTCTCGGGTGTGTGGAGCGGGAATGGGGAGTACGTTTAGACGGGTTTTGTTGCCACCGCTTTTGCCAAGCTTGCTCGTCGCCATGCTGCTGGTGTTCGCGATTGCTTCCCGAGAACTTGTGGCGTCACTGATGGTGGCGCCGGCTGGAACCGCGACCGTTTCCACCTTCATCTTTGGCCAATTCGAGCAAGGTTCACCAGGAATTGGAATGGCAATGAGCGTGGTGGCGATTTTCACCACCACGGCCCTGTTGGTCATACTTACCGGGTTAACCCGCAAACGTCTGCCGGTTGCGGGTTAACCTGGCCCTGAAGTTTTACTGCCCCAGGTAACTGCGGTACATCCAGACGGTTTTCTCCTGCTGGGAGATGTAGTCACTCATCAGTGCCACAGTACCCTCGTCGTCTGCATCCCCGGCCAGGTGCAGCAACTCCCGTTGCTTGCCGATCAGCCTGGCGAAACTGTCCACGATGTTCTCTACCGCATCTTTGCCGTCAGCGACATCCTTGCGTTCGGGAACTTCAGACTTCTCAATGTAAGTACTGTAGGCATGTGCAGGACGGTGACCAAGGGTCAGGACCCGCTCTGCAATCTCATCAATTTTCAGTAGCAGATCGTTATACAGTTCCTCGAACTTGGCGTGCAACTCAAAAAAGTTGTCGCCCTTGATGTTCCAGTGATACCCGCGCACGTTCATGTAGAAAATCTGGTAGTTGGACAGCAGATCGTTCAGCGAGTCCGCCAGTTTCCGGGTTTTCTCAGTATCCAGACCGATAAAATTCTTACTCATAACGTGTCTCCTTGACAGTTATCTGAATGAACTGGTTAAAAGCTTAACCAGAAAGCCACGATAGATAAAGCTTACTTATTCAATACGCTTAATAGCTCAGACCAATAATAAACACTTACAAACTATAGTCATGCGCTATGGTAATTTTTCATACAATTAATTTAACAATGATTATCAGTTACTGTTCAATAGAACCATAGTCACGAAACAGGCAGAACCGATCATGAGTACGCTGAAGATGTTTGTTCACAATCACGGATCCAAGGGTGACAACTCACTGCTGAAAACGATCACCTTTGCCATCACTCACTTTACTGTTGCGTTTACCGTGGCCTACCTACTGACCGGTGACATACTGATCGGCAGTCTCATTGCCATGGTCGAGCCTGCCATCAACACGGTCGCCTACTTCTTCCACGAGAAGATATGGGCACGCAAGGAGCGCAATGCAAGGGACGCCACCACGTCACACCCTGTCGCCAGGAGCTTCTGAGAATATACGACGTATTAACCACCTGGCCCACAATCAAGGCACCGTTCAACCGGTTGTGGGCCGATATTCAGGTTGCGGTTGAGGTCCCGCAAGGCGGAACGCAACCCCTCCTCGATGACCGGGTGATAGAAAGGCATCTCAAGCATTTCACTGACGGTCATCCGCTGCTGCACGGCCCAGGCCAGCAGGTGGCCAATGTGCTCGGCTGCCGGCCCGAACATCTCTGCCCCCAGAAATAACCCGGTGCCCCGTTCCCCATAGACGTGCAATAACCCTTTGTTGGCGCCAATCACCCGGCTGCGCCCCTGGCCTTCAAATGACACTTCGCCAACGGCGTAACATCCTTTGCACCTTTCGTCGACTTCCCGGAGAGTCATACCCACCGTGGCGATTTGCGGATCGGTAAACACTATCCCCAGTGGCACCCGGCGCAGGCCCGCCCGAACATCTGGATACCGGCCGGCGTTATCGCCGGCAATGCGCCCCTCATCGGCCGCCTCGTGCAGTAAAGGCGCATCATTGTTGGCATCGCCGGCAAGGAAGATATGGCTGTCGCCACACCTGAGCGTGTAATGATCGAACAACGGCGCACCCTGGTCGTCCTGGGCAATATCGGCGTTCTGGATATCCAGGCTGTCTACATTCGGGCGCCGGCCCGTTGCCGCCAGCAGATAGTCGAATGTTTCTGTCATTTCTCCCCGCTCAGGATCGGTAAACCGGATACGGACACCGTCACCGGTTCTTTCCACGGAACGCACTCTGGAGTCTGCATCCAGGGCAAACTCCTCGTTGAACGTCGCCAGGGCGTACTGGCGAATGGCGTCCTCCTGGAGTGGCCCGACACCACCACTGACCCCAAACATCCGCACCCGCACGCCCAGCCGGCTGAGTGCCTGGCCCAATTCCAGACCAATGATGCCGGGGCCGAATACTGCCACGGACTCAGGCAGGTCGTCCCACTCGAAGACATCGTCATTGACGATCAGGCGATCCTTGGCTTCCTTGAGGAATTCGGGAATATTCGGCCGGGATCCTGTGGCGATGACAACTCTTTCCGCCTCCACCTCGACGCCATCGCCCACGGCGATCCGGTGTGGTGACAGGAAGCGGGCATGACCACGAAGACGATGCTCCTCCGGGAAACTCTCAACCGCTTCCAGCACGAAGCTCACAAACCGGTCCCGTTCTTCACGGACTCTTTTCATCACCGCTTTACCGTCGATGCGGGCATCGCCGGGATGGACACCAAACATCGGTGCTTTACGCACCTGGTGAGCACTGTCCGCCGCCGCAATCAACAGCTTGCTTGGCATGCAGCCGACCCTGGCACAGGTCGTGCCATAGGGGCCGCCCTCAATCATTACCAGGCTTTTTGTATGCTTGCTCGCAGCACGATAGGCCCCCATACCTGCGGTGCCAGCTCCTATGATTGCAACATCTACCTTGCGCTTGTCCACGTTAAAAACTCCTGGCCTGCCTGAAGGTTTTTGCACTTGCCTGAGTATAGAGGTGAAATCGGGGAATGGTTCACTTCCCTGTCAACGACTATAGTGACATCGCGTCCATGAGGATTAAAACCCGCTGATTTCGGAGACCAACAGGCATGCACAACTACTGGCCGGAGTTCCTGACCGTTGCCATTGTTCACTTCCTCGCTGTCGCCAGCCCCGGCCCGGACTTCGCCGTGATGCTGCGCCAGGCCCTGTGCCAGAGCCGCCGTAATGCCCTGCTGACGGCTTTTGGCATAGGCACCGGCATTCTGATCCACGTGGGTTATTCACTGCTGGGCATTGGCCTGATCATCCAGCAGTCTCTGGTACTGTTCACTGTCCTCAAGGTTATCGGCGCCCTGTACCTCACCTGGATTGCCATACAATGTTTGCGCTCGAAGGCCGGCGGCGTGCATGTGGACACGACTAACGGAGACAAACAGTCCGGGTTTGCTGCCTATCGGCTGGGGTTTCTCACCAACACCCTGAACCCGAAAGCAACGCTGTTCTTCGTGTCCCTGTTCTCGGTGATCATCAACCCGGGTACACCGGTCGTTATCCAGACCGCTTACGGAATCTATATGGCCGTGGCTACAGGCCTGTGGTTCATGGCGGTGGCGGTGTTCTTCACGCTGCCGCAGATCCGCAAGGGGTTTAACCGTTTCGGTTACTGGCTGGATCGGTTGATGGGCGGGGTACTGCTGTTGCTTGCCGGGCAGTTGCTGTTTTCTACTGTTTCCGGGGATGGGAGTGGGCCGTCTGTCCCTTCTCAGGACTGACAACTTGTGCCGGAGTCGGGCGGGGAGCACTGTTCAGGACACGCCCACAAGCACGTCCATGTGGGGCTCGGTCGCGCCATCCCTGGCGCTCCACGGTCCTGAACAGTGCTCCCCGCCCGACTCACCGGAACCAAGGCGAAATCTCCGGTTATAGCGACCTGAGCAACTCTTCGGTTTGCTTCCAACTGATACAGGGATCAGTCAACGAACACCCGTAGATCAAATCGTCACTGTCATTTTGACGGCCCTCTTCAAGAAAACTTTCCAGCATCAAACCGATAATCTGCTGATTGCCCGAACGTTTTTGATTCATCACTTCCCTGGCAATCTCCAGTTGCCGTGCTGCCTGCTTCTGGGCGTTGTCGTGGCTGCAATCGACCATCACGGCAGACGAAACACCGGAACTGGACAAGGCTGCAATGGCTTCGCCGACACTCTCAGCATCGTAGTTAGTGAGGCCACGCCCGCCCCGCAACACAAGGTGGGTATCGGGATTGCCCTGCGTTGTGATCATGGCGGGGGCACCACTACTGCCCACACCAAAACGATGATGGGGATGAGCTGCGGATTTCATCGCATTGATAGCCACGCCGATACCGCCATCGGTACCGTTCTTGAAACCCGTGGGCATGGGCAGGCCGCTGACCATTTCCCGGTGCACCTGGGACTCGGTGGTGCGGGCGCCGATAGCGGTCCAGCTGACGAGATCACCGAGGTAGTCCATGGCGAAGGGGCTGAGGGCTTCAGTGGCCAGGGGCAGGCCCATGTCGGAGAGGTTCAGCAGCAAGCGACGGGAGCGCAGCAGGCCTTCGTTCAGGTCACCGGTGCCGGTGCGTTCGGGATCATAGAGCAGGCCTTTCCAGCCGACGGTGGTCCGTGGCTTTTCCAGGTAGGCACGCATAACAATCAGGAAACGGTCGCTGACCTCATCCGCCAGCTTTCTGAGTTTTTCACCATACTCGAGGGCGGCGACTTCATCGTGTATGGAGCAAGGCCCGATCACCACCAGCGTTCTGGTGTCTTCGCCGTGCAGCACCCGGCGTATGGCTTCCCGATGCCGGTGTATCTGCGCCTGCATGGCGGCAGGTACCGGCAGGCTCGCCCGGAGTTCCGCCGGCGTTGGCAGCAGAACTTCGCCGCTTGTGCGCTCCTCCCGGGATTGCCGGCTTGCTTCGGTCGGTGTCTCGATGTTCAGCGACATGTTCATGGTCAGTGTTCCCGTTTCCCTGTGTCAGAATCAAAAAAGCCCCGGCTGGGCTACCAGTCGGGGCTTTTTGAGTCCGGTGGCAGCCTGGGTTTCTGCCGGGCTGCCTTCCTCGTTGTTCGGTCGATGAAGATCTTATGGGCGGCCCGGGTTCTGGCTAAAATAAAAGCCATAACCAAACCACCAGAAAAACACAGCAGCGACCGTAGCCGCCGGTTTCTCACCGAAAGCTTTCAGAACATTCAATTGACAGGTCGTGTGTGTCGTCTTCATTCTTCCAATATATATCCCCGGTTTCCGGCTTTGCAACCCGTATATCCGATTTTTGCGGAGTTTTCGATGAACACTCACAAATTGTGGCTCACAACACTGCTTGCCGTCATGCTTCTGCTGCTTTCCGGAAACATTGCCGCGGAACCAGAAGCACGCACCTACCAGATGGGCCAGCGCTCTGCGGAGGATGTGGCCCGGCAGATTCGGGAACTCTACCCGGATGGTCAGGTGTCTATTACCGCCCGCGGTCAGCAGATGGTCGTGCGCGGAGAACCCCCGGTACTGGATGAGATCGGCATGCTGGTGGAAACCATGGATGTGGCACCGGCACAGATGCGCATCACTGTTCGTTCCAGTAACAACGCCGACAGTAAAAGTGGCGGCGCGGGTGTTTCTGCCGACAACAACCAGGCCAACATAAAGGCTGAACGCAAGGTTACGACAACTCGCCGCAACCAGGAGCGCACCCTTGTGGTTCAGGATGGCCAATCTGCCCATATCACTTCCGGGCAGGTCCGCACTGTGCCGGTTGCCATTCGCGGGGGCCGCAATCCGGCAGCTTTTCTCGATCAGGTGGAAACCCGTAGCGGCTTCCTGGTGAGCCCGCAGGTTATTTCGGACCAGGCCGTCGAGCTCAATATCGTGTCTTTTGAAGAGGACGACGAGGGGGACATACCCGGCTACGAAACCGAAGCGTTGATGACCATCCGGAGGGTGGAACCGGGTGAATGGGTCGAGCTCGGCAGTACCCGTGAGCGGCGCGCCGGTGAAAAGTCAGGCATCACCTATCAGACCGGTGGCGACAGCCGGCAGAACCAGACCTTCGAAGTGAGAGTTGAGGTGCTGTGAAGCCGGTCAGCCCTGATGCCTGAGCAGCACGGCCTTGGCTTCATTGATTTTTGCCGCCAGGTAATCGTTGCCGCCCCGGTCCGGGTGGAGCTTTTGTATCAGCCGCCGATGTGCCTGGATGACCTCCTCGCGGGAGCACTCCGGAGCGAGCCCCAGAATCTCGCAGGCTTCCTTGAGCGGCATATTACCGGCGCTGGCGGGCGCCTGACCGCTGGTTTCCTGGCTCCGTCCCTGACCGAAAACGCGACTGATCAGGGGCGCGAATTTCAGCAAGGCGGGCAGCTTCCTCAACAGAGGCAGCAGGGCAGCAACCGCTGCGGTCAGCACATGAACCCGGCCGGTCAGCACCATAAACAGGAGCAGGGCACCGCCGGTGACCAGGAAAATTTTCCAGGTGGCCGCCTTTTTCTTCTGGGGGGTTAACGCGCCCCATTGTTTAAGTACAATAAATACCGCGGCGGTAAGGGCAATACCAAGAATCCAGTGCATTCGCTAATCCTTAATGGCACTCGGGGCGTAATTCAGGTTTCGGAATATAACAACATATCCTGAACAGGTAATCCTCACGCCTGGTCATGAATGGTCCCGATACCATTGAACGCGCGCAGTAATTGTACGCATAACTACTGACAAATCGGTGACAACCCCTATCACCATTGTATAGGATGCTATTCTTTACGCTTTGTACCTGTTGTCCATTGGACCGCCGTCCTCCCGCTCACCGGGCACTCCGGCTGGCAGGCCGGACTCTGAAACTTACACGATTACCTGCAACAGACATACGACCCAGGATCTGAATTATGCGCACTGCTTCCCGCTTCCTGATTGTAATCATCTTTCTCGGTGTCGTGCTCGGCGGCATTTTTGGTTACAAATTCTACCAGTTCGGCCAGATGGAAGAGCAGTTTTCCAAGCCGGAACCCCCGGCAAAAATTTCCGCGACCACGGCAAAGGCGGAAAGCTGGAGGCCTGAACTCAAGGCCGTTGGCAGTATCGAGGCCATTAACGGTATTGAGGTTGCCAACGAAGTGCCCGGCGTGGTTGAAACCATCAGTTTCGAATCCGGCGATACCGTTACCAAGGGCGATGTACTGATCCGGCTTGACGCCGCGATCGATGAAGCGGCACTACGCACTCGCCGCGCCGAAGCCCAGCTGGCAGAGCAGGAATTCAAGCGGGTTTCCGATCTGCTGCCCAGGCGGGCCGTTTCCCAGTCCCAGTTTGATGAAGCCAAGGCCAACTTCGATGCCGCCCGTGCCCGCGTCAACGAGGCCGAAGCCCAGCTGAGCAAGAAGGTCATCCGCGCGCCGTTCGACGGTGAGCTTGGCCTGCGTCTGATTGACCAGGGTGAATACATCGGTACCGGCACCCCCATTGTAGAAATCAACATGCTGGATCCGATCTACGTGGATTACACCCTGTCGGAGAAAGACCTGCCGCGGGTTGAGCGCGATTACGACGTGGTTGCCACGGTCGCTGCGGTTCCCGACCGCACATTCGAGGGCAAGGTTAGCGCCATCAACACCTCGGTAAACCCCCAGACCCGCACGGTACGTATCCGTGCCACACTGGAAAACAAGGACAACCTGCTGCGCCCGGGCATGTTTGCCACTGTGGCTACCCGCCAGCCGGAAGACCGCGAAGTGATCACCATACCCCGCACCGCCATTTCCTATAACACATACGGCGACTTTGTCTTTGTAGTGGAAGAGAACGATGACGGTGAGCTGATTGTGAACCGCCGCACGGTGCAGACAGGCGACACCCGGGACGGCCGTGTCGCGGTAACGGATGGGCTGGAAGAGGGTGAGCAGGTTGTCTCCAAGGGCCTGCTGAGACTGCGCGCGGAACAGCGGGTCGAGGTTCAGGACGACAGTGACCGGGACGGAAGTGACAAGTCGGCGGAGGCGTCCGAGTGATGCGTTTTACCGATATATTCGTTCATCGCCCTGTCCTTGCGTCGGTCGTCAGCCTGCTCATCCTGTTGCTGGGTGCGCGGGCGGCCATGGAAATGGAGATACGCCAGTATCCGGAACTGGAAAGCACCACGGTTACCATCACCACCTCCTATCCGGGTGCGAGTTCCGACCTGGTAAAAGGATTCATTACCACCCCCCTGCAGCAGGCCATCGCGGAGGCCAGCGGCATTGATTACCTGACCTCCACCAGTTCCCAGGGTCAGTCCACCATCGAAGCCAAGATGGAACTGAACTACGACGCCAACGCTGCGTTGGCGGAGATCCAGGCCAAGGTTGCGAGCCAGCGCAACGTGCTGCCGGCCGACGCCCAGGACCCGGTTATCACCTCCACTACCGGCGATTCCACCGCCCTGATGTACATCGCCTTCTACAGCGATGAGCTGGAGGTGCCCCAGATCACCGACTACCTCACCCGGGTGGTTCAGCCCAAGCTTCAGGCACTGTCAGGGGTCGGCAAGGCCGACCTTCTGGGCCGCAAGTTTGCCTTGAGGGTCTGGCTTGATCCCGAGCGGCTGTCGGCGGTGGACATGACGCCCCGGGAAGTGGTGGATGTGTTGCTGAGAAACAACTACCAGGCCGCTGTCGGCAACACCGAAGGCAAGTACACCAAGATCAGCATGACCAGTGACACTGACGTGGGCGACCCGGAGCAGTTCAAGGACCTGGTCGTGAAGGAATCCGACGGCTCGCTGATCCGCCTGCGCGACATTGCCCGGGTCGAGCTGGGCTCGGAAACCTACGACCAGTTGGCGCTCTACAAGGGTCAGCCCGCGACCTACGTGGCCATCGAACTGTCCCCGGGAGCCAACCCGCTGACGGTTGCGGAGAAGGTCAAGGACGAGTTACCGGGCATCGAGAGACAGCTGCCATCGGGCATGAACGTGCGCCTCGCTTATGATGCCTCCGACTTTATCGACAATTCCATTAACGAAGTGATCAAGACGCTGCTCGAAGCCATGGGCATCGTTCTTGTGGTGGTTTTCCTGTGCCTCGGGTCGGTGCGCGCCGCCGTGGTGCCTTCGGTGGCGGTTCCGCTTTCACTGATTGGTGGCGCCTTTGTCATGCTGATGATGGGTTTCTCCCTCAACCTGCTGACCCTGCTTTCCATGGTACTTGCCATTGGTCTGGTGGTTGACGACGCCATCATCATGGTGGAGAACGTTCACCGCCACATTGAAGAGGGCGAATCCCGGTTCAATGCAGCCATCAACGGTGCACGGGAAATGGCCACGCCCATTATTGCCATGACCACCACCCTGGTGGCGGTCTATGCACCTATCGGGTTCATGGGCGGCCTTGTGGGCTCGCTGTTTACCGAATTCGCCTTTACCCTGGCCGGCACCGTGGTCATTTCCGGTATCGTGGCACTGACCCTGTCTCCCATGCTGTCCGGCAAGATCCTCAAACCCCATGGCAATCCCGGCCGGTTCGAGCAACTGGTTGAGCGCAGTTTCGGTGGGCTGGCCAACGGTTACAAGCGTGCCCTCAGCTCCCTGATGGACACCAAATCGGTAGTCATTTTCTTCGCCATCGTGGTCCTGGGTTCCATTTACTTCATGGTCGCCATGAGCCAGAACGAGCTGGCGCCCACGGAAGACCAGGGCATCCTTTTCTATCAGGGCACCGCGGCGCAGACATCTACCCTGGAGTACCTGCAGGAGCATGGTGACGAAATACAGCAGCGCATGTCCACTGTACCGGGGTATAACGAGGACTTCATGATCCTTGGCATCACGGCCCCGAATGCCGTCTTCGGCGGCTTCAAGATGAAGCCCTGGGGCGACCGTGATATCAGCCAGTTCGAGGCCCAGCCGCTGCTGGACAAGGAGTTGAAAAACGTCACGGGCCTGGAAACCGCAGTGTTCCCACGCCCCTCACTGCCGGGTTCCGGTGGCGGCCTGCCGTTCCAGTTCGTGATCACAACCGGTGAAGATTACGAGCGCCTCAACGATATTGCCAACGAGATCCAGGGCAAGGCCATGGAGAGCGGCAACTTCATGTTCCTGCAGAAATCCATCGATTTCGATCGCCCCATCACGCAGGTCAAAGTCGATCGTGATCGGGTAGCGGACCTCGGCCTGTCCATGCAGGACGTCGGCCAGGCCATGTCCAGCATGCTCGGTGGCGGGTACATTAACCGATTCAATATGCAGGGCCGGTCCTACCAGGTGATTCCCCAGGTAGACCAGCAGTTCCGCATGGATGAGCAGGCACTGAATGACTACTACATCCGCGCGGACAGTGGCGAACTGTTGCCGCTATCCAGTGTGATCAGCTTCGAGAAATCGGTTGAACCGTCCCAGCGGACCCAGTTCAACCAGCTGAACTCGCTGACCCTGGAAGGCGTGATCACACCGGGTGTGACCGTGGGTGATGCCATGGCCTTTATGGAAAACACGGCCGACGAGAGCTTCCCGCAAGGCTTCTCGTTCGACTACACCGGTGAATCAAGGCAGTTCGCGAACCAGGGCAGCGCACTGATGGTCACTTTCTTCCTGTCGCTGCTGGTGATTTATCTGGTACTGGCGGCCCAGTTCGAGAGCTGGCGCGATCCGTTTATCATCCTGGTCTCCGTTCCCATGTCGGTGGCCGGTGCCATGGCGTTCATTGTGCTCGGCTTTGCCAGCATGAACATCTACACCCAGGTAGGCCTGATCACCCTGATCGGGGTCGTGTCGAAAAACGGCATCCTGATTGTGGAATTCGCCAATCAGCTTCAGGTGGACAGGGGGCTGAACAAGAGGGATGCGGTGATAGAAGCCGCGGCCATTCGCCTGCGGCCGATCATCATGACGTCCCTGGCACTGATTTTCGCCATGGTGCCTCTGCTGATTGCTGTTGGCCCAGGTGCCGAAAGCCGGTTTGCCATCGGCCTGACCATCAGCACCGGGCTTGGCATCGGCACCCTGTTCACCGTTTTCGTACTGCCGGCGTTCTACATCCTGCTGGGCCGTGACCATCACGGCACTGCGGCGGAGGAATACGGTAATGGTGAAAATGAAAGTAAAGCGCCGGCGCAATAGCCGCGCTCAGTAAACAGACAGTGTCTGCGCCGCCTCTCCCGGCTTTGTTCCCGGAAGGCGGCGCCACTGTACTGTCTCACTGGGCAGTTCACCGAAGTGCTGCCGGTAAAGCGCGGCAAAGCGGCCCAGATGGGAAAAACCTTCATCCGCCGCATACCATGAGATATGAGGCAGGTCGCACTGACAGTCCACAAGGCGCCTGCGCACACGGAGCAGCCGCTGACGCTGGTACATCCGATAGGGTGTCAGGCCGGTTTCACGCTTCATCAGATAGTAGAGGTTTCGCTCACTTACCCCGGAGTAGGTTGCCAACTCTCCGAGATTGAAATCCCAGCGCCCCTCTTCCTCGATCCTGGCGATAACTCGCAGCAGCCTGCGATCCATTTCAGGTGCCGGTTCCGGAGCCTGGCCGCCTTCCATCACACGGCACAAATCCCGTATCAACGTGCCCGTGGCGATAACGGCATCTTCATGGTTCCGGAAAAAACGTGCCCTGGACAGGTAGTCCCCCACCATCCGTGAAATATCCTCGCTGCACTCCACAGGCGCGGTAAGCTCAGGGGCCCGCAGTTCCGGTTGCACCAGAATCACCCGGCTGCCAGTGTCGATCAAAAGGTCGAGGCTCTTTCCAGGCGCAATCGTCATCACACTGCCCAAGTCCCATCGCCCCTCACCCGGCATGGCGGAGTCAGGCTTCCTGTTTGTCACCAGAATCAGGGAAAATGTCGACATTGAATCATTTTGGAGCCGGAAGCTTTGACGGGCACAAAAATGGATGAACCTCCCCTCATCGACGCAGAGGGAGGACAGACTGCCGAGTTCCGACTGGGGAAATTCAGCCTGGCATTGAAAATCATTATTGCCCGTCAACCGGCGAAGTGCAGCTATCCACTCCCATGGCAAGGCCCGATTCACTCGCAGGTAGGCATCAAAGTCACGGGTGCAGGATGTTGTCATGGAGTCAGTTCTCTGGCTTCGGTGGCTTCTCCTTTTAGGCCACCCCTCCCGGGGGGCAAAGCCAGATCCTGCAAAATCCGGAGTAATGAGCACCCGGACTGACAAAGAATTGATTTCAATCAACAAACTGATTAATCACCTTGCTCCAGGGCTCCGGCCTGGCCAGCCAATAGCCCTGCCCCCGGTGACATCCCATTTGCCTGAGTGCACTGCACTGGTTGCCGGTTTCAATACCCTCGGCCACCACTTCCAGCTGCAAGGCCTCCGCGATACCCAGAACCGCCGATACGATTCTGGAATCATGGCCCCGGTTCTCCAGGCTCTTGATAAACTGGCGGTCAATCTTGAGTACATGTACCGGCAAGGTATGGAGATACGCCAGGGATGAATAGCCGGTGCCAAAGTCATCGATGGCAATACGAACGCCCCGGTTTCCAAAATATTCCAGGCGCTGTAAAAGCCCTTTTGACAGGTTCATCAGATGGGTTTCCGTGATTTCAAGTTCCGGCATCCAGTCCAGATCATCCAGCCGCTGGAACAGGGGCTCAAGGAGTTTATCCAGCCGAAAGTCCGCTATCTGTCTGGCGGATATATTAAGGGCGAGCCTCAGGCCAGCCCGCAGCCTGTCGGGCATCACAGCCAGATCCTGGAGTATGCACCGCACCAGCTGCTCGGTCAGTTCATGAATATAGCCCCGTTGCTCCGCCATCGGTACGAACTCCCCCGGCGAGATGGGCCCGTAATCCGGGTGCTGCCATCGCAACAGTACCTCCATGCCGGTGACCTGTCCCGAACCCAGCTCATATTGGGGCTGATACACCACGCTGAATTCCTCCGGAGCGGTCTTCAGGGACGTTATCAGCGCCTCAGACATTCTTTGCTCATGAATGCCGAGCTCGGAATCGACAGCACTGTAGGTGCGGTAACAGGCACGCCCCGCCCGTTTGGCGGAATGCATGGCCCGGTCCGCGTTCTGCAACAGCTCCACGCTCGTGCGGCCATGGCCCGGGTATACGGCAACGCCCAGGGAAGCAGACAGAAAAAACTCCCGATGGCCAACGATCACCGGGGACCGGAAAGCAGCAATCAGTCGTTCGCAGACATCTTCAAGCGCTTCCCTGCGCTCCAGCTCGACAATGGCGGCAAATTCATCACCCGAAAGGCGCGCAACCACATCGTCTTTCCCCAGGACGCTCTGGATGCACAACGCGGCCTGCTGCAACAGCCGATCCCCGGTTTCGTGGCCGTGAAGGTCATTCACTCCCTTGAAAAAATCCAGGTCGATGAAGATAACCGCAAGACAGGTGTCGCGGGTTGCCCGCTGGGCGACCCGGGCCTGGAGAAACTCCTGGAAGAGTGTCCGGTTGGGAAGTTCTGTGAGGGGGTCATAATAGGCCAGCGACGCCAACCTCTCATCGCCGGCCGCGACATCCCCTATATCCATGAAAACACCGGCGTACAGTTCGGTTTCATCATGCCTTACCGGATAGATGCTCAACCACTGGGGGTAGGTTTCACCGTTCTTTCGACGGTTCCATATCACTCCTTCCCACTCCCGCCTCTCCTCGAGGCATTTCCACATCTCCTGATAGAAATCCGGAGAATGCAAGCCGGAACTGAGAATCGAAGGCGGTGCGCCGAGAACCTCCTGCTCCCTGTAGCCTGTAACTGCGTGAAACATACGATTCACATAGGTAATTCTTGGCTCACGGGTAGCCAGCATGATTGCTTGTGGATGATTGTCCACCAGGGCCTTGAAATCCTGTTCCTTTGTTGCCCGCATCTGATTACCACTCCTATGCCAGCGGTTACGCAACAGCGCACTATCTGCCCAGCATAGCGATATCCCCGGGCCAACCTAGCCGGATATTGCAAAACAGGAGAAAAGTAGACCAAAGCAGTAATATTGACGTGGACCAGTCTCACTTGCTGAGCGGTCATTTTCTGCCGATGCCGCGCGCGGGGGCACGGCCCATGGAGCATCAGGCTGCACACAGCGCCTGATTCCCACGAAACCGACAATCGTGTAGGCTCAGCGGTCACTCATAAAACAACAGCTGAACCTATTGTGACTCTCGGAACGCTCTTCTGGCTGTTTCTGGCCGGCTTTGCCATCTGGTACTGGTGGCGGGCCAAGGCCATCAAGGATTCTGTACTCCAGGCGGCCAAACATTACTGCAGGAAAATGGATGTCATGTTGCTGGACGATGCCGTCTACCTTCGCGGCCTCTGGTTCAAGCGGGACAGTAATGGCCGTATCCGGGTATGGCGCCGGTTCCTGTTTGACTTCACCTCGACGGGGGAGGAACGTTATATCGGCCGCATTATCATGCTCGGTCAGCGCATTGTTCACATGGAGCTGGAACCCCATCGCTTCGGCCCGGGCCATTAAAGGTGCTCTGAGCGCTCCCCCGTATTCTGCGACACACCGCCTCCCCCAAATGGGCGATTCTTACTCGCCCTGAAATCCCAAATAATCCGCGACGCATTGGCGACAAAAGGCAGCCATACCCGGCAGCCAACTCACAAAAACAACAGGAGTCAACCATGCGTAAACTCATCACTTTTGCAGTGATCATGGGTTGTGTGGTGCTTGCCGCACCAACACTCAGTCATGCCAGCTACACCCAGACAAAGCATCCCATTGTTCTGGTTCACGGTGTCACCGGTTTCAATACCATTGGTGGCCTGATCAATTATTTCCATAACATCCCCTGGAACCTCGAACGCAGTGGTGCAAAGGTGTATTCGGCCAGCGTATCGTTTGTGAACAGCAGTGAGCAGCGTGGACAGCAACTGGCCAACTATATCAATGGCCTGGGCGAGTCCAAGGTCAATATCATGGCTCATAGTCAGGGCGCCCCCACATCCCGGGTAACTGCCTCACTGATTCCCCACAAAATTGCTTCTGTCACCTCCATCAACGGTGTCAACAAGGGCTCCAGGGTGGCCGACGTGGTTCGGGGCATCCTCCCTCCGGGCAGCTACGTTGAAGGTGGCGCCGACGCCATTGCCAATGCATTGGGTGATCTGATCAATGCCCTGTCGGATTCCGATAATCCTCAGGATGGCCTGGCGGCTCTGGAAACACTGACCACTCGCGGAACCACGGAGCTGAATGATGCGCTGGGCTGGAAAGGTGTCAACCGATCGGCATGCGCCGGAACGGATGAGGATGTCTGGATTAACGGCAACAGGATCAAGTTCTTTTCCTGGACCGGTACCTCGGTCTGGACAAACTGGACAGACATCACCGATCCGTTCCTTGGCGTCACCACACTGGCCTTTGGTGATGAGCCCAATGACGGTCTGGTCGGCGAATGCTCCACCAAGATGGGTAATGTCATAGGCACCCATTACGACATGAACCACGTGGATGCCATTAACCACCTGTTTGGGGCCCGCTCCTGGCGGACCGACCCGGTTTCTCTCTATCGCAGCCATGCCAATCGGCTGAAAAACCGCGGGTTGTAGCCCTCAGCGTTTTCCCCTGAGCTGAATCGTCACCGGATCGGCCATGCCGGCTCCGGTGATACTTGTATTAGCCACAGCCGGATGAAAGATATGTCCCGCAAAGCATCAATGAACAAACGTGCCTTTATTCCCCTTATCGCGGTCATCCCCGTCGTTGTGCTCAGCATCTGGATATTGGCGGATGAGCCGGCAGGTACAGCGTCTGACAACAACCCGGCTACTGCCGGGACACGGGGCGAGGAAGCAGCGGAATCCGTCGCGCCGGCAAGAGCCACTGGAAGCGAGGCAGACCAAGCGCCCTCCACCCATCGAACACCGCAAAGCCTCGGTGAAAAACCATTTGCCAGTTCTCTTGCCGGCACCGAGATCGACGGTAGCCTGCGGGCCGACGACAATGGCAACCTGATCATCGACCTGGAAACCAGGGACTTTTTCGACTATTTCCTGAATACCATCGGCGAGGTATCCCCCGAAAAGGCCCTTGATCAGATCGAAACCCTGGCCCGGGACAACCTGCCTGAGCAAGCCGCCGAACAGGCCCTTGCCCTGCTTGACCAGTATCTGGACTACAAGGACAGCGCTCTTGCACTTGGCAGCCAGAATCTTGATCCGACCCGGCAGAGTGACCCGCAATACCAGTTGGAAATGCTGAAGGGGGCACTGGCGGATATGAAGCAGCTTCGCCGGAACTCTTTCGATGCCTCCACCCATGAAGCCTTCTTTGGCCTGGAGGAAGCCTACGGTGATTACACCCTGGCCAGCCTGGACATCCAGCAAAGAACCGATCTCTCCGCGGAGTCCAAGGCTACCCTTCAGGAGTGGCATCGCCAGCAACTCCCGGAGGTGATCCGCAGGACCGAAACACGAATGATAGCCGACGGGGAACGCATCCAGCAGCGCCAGAAAGCCCTTGCCGACACCAGTTCCCCGGAAGAGGCCGGCAGGCAGCTTCAGGCGCTCGGCGTGGAACCGGAACAGAGTGCCGAGGTTGTAGGCTACCTGAAGGAGAGGGAGCAGTTTGATCAACGCTTCGATCAGTATCGCCAGGAAGTTGCCAGCCTGGACCAGTCGGGCGTTGCCGAGGAAGATCGCGCTGCCATGGAAAGTCAGTTACTGGAGCAGCATTTCGAGGACGAGCAGTCGAGAACCTGGGCCAGGCTTCGGGCTCTTGAATCCCGATCACCATAATGTGCACCATTGCCGTTCAGCAGTCCCCGGCAGCGTTAAACTGAGGAAATTCAAAAGAACGCTGCCGGACAGTCAACCATGAAATCTGCTCAGTTGCGGGCCCAGGGATCATCCGGGTTCCGGACATTACGGTTCGAGCCCGAACTGGAACAGCGCTATCGGCAAATCCGCAACCAGGGCATCCGCGAACGGGCCCGCCCGGTCTCTGCCGCCGCGCTGCTGTTGTTCCTGGTTTACGCGTTTCTCGATGCGTTAATGCTGCCTCCCTCTGTCGCCCGGGAAACCATTGCGGTCAGATTGCTGATCACCTGCCCGGTGATTGCGGGTGTCTGGTGGCTGTCATGGCGAAATATAAGCCACCATACCTTTGTCAGGCTTTACTGCCTCGCCTACCTGACGGGTGGCCTGAGTGTGGTGGCCATTATTGGTATTGCGCGGGTCGCCGACCACCCGCTGCCTTACGAAGGCATCCTGCTGATGCTGATGTTCGGCTATTTCGTGATGGGCCTGCCGTTCGGCTCCGTTTCCATCCTTTCAACGGCGGTGATTGCCGCCTACCTGGCTGTTGAATCGGTTACCGGCATGGACACCCGCCAGCTAGTGACCAACGGTTTTTTCATCGTGACTGCCAATATCATCGGCATGGTAGGTTCCTGGCTCAGTGAACACCGGCAACGCGCCCATTTCCTGGACCGACAGATGCTGGAGGCATCCCGGCACCAGGCTGAACAGGAGAGCAAACGCAAAACAAGGTTGATCACCATTGCCAGCCACGACCTTCGCCAGCCCCTCAATATCATCAGTCTTATCCTGGAGAACCTGACAGCCGATGGCCTCCCGGAATCCCAGTCCAGGCTGGTGTCGCGTCTCAAGCACTCGGTCACCCACTTCAATAACCTGCTGGCATCGGTGCTCGACATTTCACGTCTTCAGGAGGGCATGATTACACCCCAACCCAGGGAGCTCTCACCCCTGGAAGTGATCCGGAACATCGCAGACACATGCACCGAACAGGCCCGGCGCCAGGGCGTCCAGTTCAATACAGCAACGCCGACACAACCTGCCGCTGTAATAGCTGACCCGCAACTGCTGCACCGGGTCCTGCAGAACCTGGTCGTCAATGCGCTGGATCACAGCAATGCCTCGCAGATATCACTGAGCTCGGCACAGGTTGGCGAACAAATGGTCTTTGAAGTGAGTGATAACGGCAAAGGCATCGACAAGGCCAAACTAAGCCAGATCTTTGATCCCTTCTACCGGGACAGCGAACACGATGACCCCGGGCTCGGTCTCGGCCTGGCTATTGTTCGCGAGCTGACCGGCCTGATGGACGGAGAATGTGATGTGGTATCGCAGCCGGGATGCGGAGCCCGCTTCCGGGTCAGCCTGCCCGCAGCCACCGCTCCCTTGACGCCGCCCATATCGCAGCCCGCCCATCCCGGTCACAGCAGCCGGCAACACTGCCTGGTCGTGGTTGAAGACCACCACGAGGCACGGTACTGGGTATGCCAGACCCTGGCGGCCTGGGGCTATCGGGTAAAGGCTTTCGCGTCAGCCGAACAGGCGGTCGATCAGTGGCCCGACCACCCAGACACACTTCTTCTCAGTGACGTGCATTTGCCCGGCCTGTCCGGACATGGCCTTTTCGAGCGTTTGCAACAAAGGCATTCCATCACCGGAGGCATACTGATGACTGCCAATACCGCCCACCCACAGGGGTATGATCCGCAATTACGGCTGTGGGTTCTGCACAAACCATTGATACCGATGCGCCTGCGCGCGGCGATCATGCACCTGACCCACCCCGGGGGTGGGGGCTGATCAATATACGGCCATCAGATCAGCCCAAGGGCTCTGGCCTGGGCGACACATTCTGTTCGGTTATGGGCGTCAAGATGAGCAAAGATCGCTTTGAGATGAGTTTTTACCGTGTGTTCTGTCAGGTTCAGCACCTGACAGATTCGTTTGTTGGGCAGACCTTCGGCCAGCAACACCAGCACCTCCAACTGCCTCGGCGTCAGGCCCTCCGGCGTATGCGCAGGCATCTGCAACGACGGATAGAAAAGCTGGCCACTACTGACCTGGCGCAGCATTCGCAGCAACGACTGGCGGTCAGCGGACTTGGGAAGGAATCCGATTGCACCCGCCGACTTTGCAGCACGTACCGACGTTTCGTCTTCACGGCTGGAAATCACCACCACCGGCACCGGAACACCCATGCTTTCCAACCCGGCAAACAGTGACAGCCCGGCTTCGCCCTGCAGGGTCAGATCCAGGAGCACAAGCGACGTTTCCGGGTGCCGGCGCAGATCCTCGACCGCATCGCTCACCGAGGCCACACTGGCAACCTCATCAACCAGTTTTTCCTGCTCCAGAATGGCGGTAAGCCCGAACAGGAAGAACGGGTGATCGTCGACAATCAGAACCCGGGAAAGCAGCGGACCACTCCCGGAGGAAGATGCTATGCAAGTGGCCTTTTCAGCCATTCGGGTATCCATTGAGTTCTCCGCATCATTGCTGTTTTTGTTACTGCGGCTGAAAGCACTATACGAAGAAAACTGACAGCTGACCGTTTGCTGCTTAACAGTTTCCGACACTCTTACGAAGATTTCCGGGCACCGGATCGGGTTTTCCGCCCGTGCAGGCCAGGACACTGGCAGCTATACTTGGTGGCCTGCCCCCTTGCACCATTGCGGATTACAACGCTGATGTTATTTCGTTTATCTGTCTTTCTGTTATCACTGAGCCTGCCGGCATTAACCATTGCAGACCCGCAAAGACTGAGAGTGGTGACCTCCGACTACCCGCCCTATGAGTACCTGGAAGAAGGGCAGGTCGTTGGTTCTCATACGGAGATCGTGCGTCAGGTGCTCTCTGACATGGGCTACCCGGCGGATATCCGGGTACTGCCGTGGGCCCGGGCCGAGGCAACCACCCGGGCAGGTACATCCGATATGATCTACTCACTGACCCACTCTGCGGACCGGGGCCGCCACTACTACTTTACAGCCCCCATCGGTCAGGCCCGCGACGTGTTTTTCAAACTCAAGGGGCGCGACCTGCATTGGCAGGAGCTTGATGACCTGGCCGGACTGCGGATAGGACTGTCGGCCGCCTACAGTTATGCCCCCGAGTTCATGGAATGGCTGGCGCAGGGCAACGCGAGGGTCACGCAGATCAGCCAGGAATCTCCTGAATTGACCGGGCTCAGAATGGTTGCCCGGGGGCGCATCGATCTTTTTATCTGCGAGGAATCGGTTTGCAGGCACCATATCGAAAAAAACATTCCCGAGTACCCTGAACTGGCCAACGTTACTGCCATACCGCGGACGGTAGGGACGGTACGGGGATTCCGCGCCGCATTCTCCCGCCAGCATCCCCAGGGTGAAGCGTTACGGGACGAGTTCAACCGGGTGCTGGAAGACCTCCGGCCCACAAACCCGGACTAGTATCCCGTCTGCGGCAATCACCTATCAGACAAAGCGCACAGATTCCAAAAGGTTTTCTATACTGCGGGTTATCACACCCAACCAACAGACCGGAATCATGGACATTCAGACAGACCATCGCTACGCCATCAATCTCAATGTGCGGGGCATACAGCCCTCAGCAACCCTGCGTATCAACGAACTCAGCAACCAGCTCCGTTCCGAGGGCCGGGATATCGTCAAGCTGGGCCTGGGCCAGTCGCCGTTCCCGGTGCCGGAGCGGGTCGTGGCGGCCCTGCGGGAACATGCTCATGAGAAAGACTACCTGCCCGTAAAGGGCCTGAAGGCCCTGCGTGAAGCGATAGCCGGATACATCAATCGCAGCGAGCGTATGAGATGCAGCTGGGAAGATGTGCTGATAGGCCCCGGTTCCAAGGAACTGCTGTTCATGTTGCAGCTGGCCTACTACGGCGACCTGCTGATTCCAAGACCAAGCTGGGTGTCGTATGCGCCCCAGGCCCGCATCATCGGCCGTTCGGTGCACTGGCTGCCCACTCATGCTGAAAACAACTGGCAGCTGACCGCGGAAGAACTGGACATCATCTGCCGCGATGACCCGTCCCGGCCGCGTATACTTATCCTGAACTACCCGTCCAACCCCACCGGCTGCACCTATACCGATGATCAGCTGCTGGCCATCGCCAATGTGGCCCGCAAGTACAAGCTGATCCTGTTGTCGGACGAAATCTATGGGGAAGTGCACTTTGAGGGCAGGCACAAATCGATTGCCCGATATTACCCGGAGGGCACCATCATCAGTACCGGCCTGAGCAAATGGGCGGGTGCCGGTGGCTGGCGCCTGGGCACCTTCATCTTTCCGCCGGAACTGCGACCACTCCAGGACGCCATGGCGATCATCGCCAGCGAAACCTACACAGCCACCAGTGCACCCATCCAGCATGCGGCGATTGCCGCGTTCAGCGGCGGCGAAGACCTTGACGAGTACCTGAAGCAGTCACGGCGGGTATTGAAAGTGGTGGGTGAATACCTGCACCGCCGCCTGACCGCGATGGGGGCCGTGGTACAGAAGCCCGAAGGGGCCTTCTACCTGTTCCCGGATTTCTCCGGTTTCCGCGATGCCCTGGCGCGCCGGGATATCAAGACCAGTCAGGCACTGTGCCAGTCGCTGCTGGAAGATACCGGGGTGGCTATTCTGCCAGCCAGTGATTTCGGCTTCGTTCCGGATCATCTGGCAGCGCGCCTTGCGTTCGTGGATTTTGACGGCGCCGAAGCCCTCAAACTGGCCGGCGAAGACTATGCCAGTCAGGACCTGGACGACACTTTCGTCAACCAGGCATGCCCGCGGCTGGTGAGCGCCATGGACAAGATGGAGAAGTGGCTGTCCGGCCTGTAACCGGATCATGGTAGACTGGCGCCCTCACTTGATGATCGGAGGGCGCCACCTTGTCTCACCCCCAATCCATTGCCACCATTGCAGATTTTGCCGAGAAGCTGGCCCTTGAGGCTGGCAGACTGGTGAAACGGGAACGTGACGACAACACCCTGCGCACGGACTACAAACACCAGACAGAACTGGTCACTCACGCCGATGTAATGGCCGACGAACTGATCACCGCAGCCATCCGCGAGCGTTTTCCTGACCACCGCATCCTTTCCGAAGAAACCATGCCGGACCTGAGTCAGGCCGAAAAGCTGGACACCCCTCTGTGGATCGTCGACCCCATCGACGGCACTGTGAACTACGCCTACGGGCACCCTCAGGTGGCGGTTTCCATTGCCTACGCCGATCAGGGACGGGTTCAGGCGGGGGTGGTCCATGCTCCGTTTGCCGGTGAGACGTTCCGCGCCGTTCGTGGCACTGGCGCCACGCTGAACGGCAACAATATACAGCACAGCGGGGCCACTGTGCCGAGGGATTCGCTGTTTGCCACCGGCTTCCCCTACACCAAGGACAGCCTGGAACCACTGCTGAGTCGACTGGACGCCATGATTCACCAATGCCGCGACCTGCGCCGCATCGGATCAGCCGCGCTGGATATCTGCTGGGTAGCCTGTGGCCGGCTGGACATCTACTACGAGAATGTCAGCCCATGGGATTTCGCCGCTGCGCGCCTGATTGCCCTGGAAGCAGGTGCGACGGCAGGGCATTTCGGTGAAGTTCCGGATGGTTACCCGGCTGACCTGTGGGGGCGGGATATTCTGATATCGGCACCGGCGGTGTGGGAGTCGGTGCGAGAGATTCTGCGCAAGGCGTCCGGTTACGAGTAATTGAACAGCGGCACCGTAGCACCGTAGGTCGGATTAGGCGAAGCCGTAATCCGACAAACCAATCTGTACGACGGCACAAAATTGTCGGATTACGCTTCGCTAATCCGACCTACGGGTCAGGCTTCAGCACCCCAGACCGCTTCTGACACCAGTCCCCACGCCTCCTCAAAGTCACTGGAAGGCAAACGCGAAAACGAAGACCGGATAAATCGCTGCACCCTGCCCTCAACAAACACCAACACAAAATCCGCACCCCGGGCCGAGCTGGTCCTTGGCCGCAGGCCCTGGCGAATTTCACCTTCCTTCAGTGCCTGCCGCACCTGGGTTTCCAGTCGCTCGAAGAACTGCGAGGCACGCTTGCGCAGGGCGTCGTTCTCGCCCATCAGTGCATCGCCAGTCAAAACCGTGCACAACCCCGGATTACGTTCGGCAAACACCAGTACCAGGTGAACCAGTTGCTGCAGGCGGACCCGCACGTCTTCCTGTTCCTGCAGGATCACCTGGCAACGGGAAAAGACGGCCTCTTCGGCGAACTCGATCAGTGCCTCGAACATTTTCCGCTTACTGGGAAAGTGGCGGTATAGAGCCGCCTCGGTAACTCCAACAGATTTCGCCAGGCCAGCGGTAGTTATCCGGGCTCCCGGATCTTTCTCCAGAAGCTCCACAAGGGCATGAAGAATCGCTTCGCGACGACTTGTTTTTTGTTCTGTCATAACAGGACTGCAGCGCTCTGTTTATCTGCGGAATTTGGGTACAGGCGGGCGCGTCCATTCGGGACCGTAAAAAACAGGGATGTTTTTTACGAGCCTACAGGGACGTATTCACGGCGTGTCCCGAATGGACGCGCCCGCCTGTACTGGCACCATTAGCTGAAATTCTGGACCAGATCAGAAGAAAGTACCATCAATCGGAGAAGACGCACTGGCATACAGCTTCTTCGGCATGCGCCCCGCCAGGTAGGCATCGCGACCGGATTCGATGGCCAGGCGCATGGCCCTGGCCATTCGGATCGGGTCTTGGGCAAGCGCAATAGCGGTATTCATCAGCACACCGTCACAGCCCAGCTCCATGGCCAGGGTTGCATCTGAGGCGGTGCCCACACCGGCATCAACCAGCACCGGCACATTGGCATTCTCGGCAATCAGGCGGATATTGTAACGGTTCTGGATGCCCAGGCCGGAGCCAATGGGCGCGCCCAGGGGCATGATGGCAATGCAGCCCATCTCTTCCAGGCGTTTGGCCAGCAAGGGGTCATCAGAGCAATACACCATGACCTTGAAACCGTCCCGGATCAGCTCTTCCGCCGCCACCAGGGTTTCGGTCATGTTGGGGTAGAGCGTCTTTTCCTCGCCCAGTACTTCCAGCTTGACCAGGTCATGGCCATCCAGAAGTTCCCGGGCCAGTTTGCAGGTTCTTACCGCATCTTTCGCGGTATAACAGCCGGCCGTATTGGGCAGCATGGTATACCGGTCCGGAGAGACCACATCCAGCAGGTTAGGCTCATCCGGGTTCTGACCGAGGTTAGTGCGTCGTACCGCAAAGGTTACGATCTCGGCACCGCTTGCCTCAATGGCATGGCCCGTTTCCATCATGTCATGGTACTTGCCGGTACCCACCAGCAGACGGGACTGGTACACACGGCCGGCGATTTCCAGTGGCTTGTCTTCGGGAAGTGGTCTTTCGGAACTATCACTCATGTTTGACACCTGAATCTGTCTTTGGAATCGGTTATATAAAAAAGAGCGCTGACAAAACGGGCCTCAACCACCGCCAATGGCGTGAACCACCTCTACCCTGTCGCCTTCGCTGAGATTGAACTCGGTGTGCTGGCTGCGCGGAACAATATCTTCGTTCACTTCCACAGCCAGCCGCTTGCCAGCCAGTGCCAGCTGATCAATCAAAACCGCCACCGTAGCTTCATCCGGAAGCTCCATGGGGGCACCGTTTACCTGAACCTGCATAACCTTACCTGCCTACATCTGTTTTTAACGCCTGAATCCCGAGATGGCCACCAGTATCCAGCCCACCATGAAAGCGATACCGCCAACCGGTGTCACCGGCCCGACCCAGCGAATGTCCGTGAGCACGAGCAGATACAGGCTGCCACTGAACAGCACAATGCCACCAACAAAAAAACCGGAGGCGATACCGAGCAGGTGCCGCGACAGCCCTGCAACCGGAAGCAGCGCGACGAGAATCAGTGCCAGTGAGTGATACATCTGGTATGTGACGGCAGTCTGGAAAACTTCAAGGCCACGCTCACCAAGAACACCCCGCAACCCGTGGGCGCCAAAGGCACCCGCCATAACCGCCAACAGCGCAAACAGGGCGCCGCAGATCAGGGCGGATCTCAGGGGCTTTACGTTACTGGCAATCACAGTGGATCTTTTCCCCGGTATCCAGGTTCATCAAGGTGAGAGCTCCTCCCCACACACAACCGGTATCCAGTCCGATATACCGGTTGCTTTCAGTCTGGCCTTCCAGCGCCGCCCAGTGCCCAAAAACCACGCGCACATCGTCCTGGCGTGGAAAGCGAAACCACGGCGCGAAGCCCGCGGGTGCCGAGTCAGCAGACTCCTTGGCCGCCAGCTCCAGGGTGCCGTCTTCGGCAATAAATCGCATGCGGGTGAAATAATTGGTAATCATTCGCCAGCGATCCATTCCGGTCAGGTTCGGATCCCAGCGTTCAGGCCGGTTGCCATACATGCCGGCAAAATAGGTTTCTGCTTCGGGCCCGCGAATGACCTGCTCAACTTCCTGGCCGTAACGGACCGCCTCATCGACCGTCCAGATGTGCGGTAACCCGGCATGAACCATCACCAGGTTTCTTTCCGGATCGTGAACACACAGGTGCTGCTGCCTTAACCAGTCAAACAGGTGCGCATGATCCGGTGCCTCGAGAATATCCGAGAGGGTATCCTTGTTCCTGAGGGCATGACCACCCAGAGCCACCGCCAGCAGATGCAGATCGTGATTGCCGAGCACCACCACGGCGGAATCGCCCAGGCTTTCAATGTAGCGCAGGGTTTCCAGTGAGGACGGCCCCCGGTTGATCAGGTCACCGGCAACCCAGAGCCGGTCCCGCGATGGCGAGAAATCCACCCTGGCAAGCACATCCAGGAGGCGTTCGTAGCAGCCCTGGATATCGCCAATGGCGTAATCAGTCATGGCTAACCTCGTCAACACTGTGGCTTTCGGGCTTGCTGTCCGCCAACAGGTCGGCAATGGCCACGTACTCTGCCAGGCCCAGGTTTTCCGGGCGCAGGCCATCATTGATGCCAAGGCTGTTAAGCTGTTCCACCGACACCATACCGGCCAGCGCCTTGCGCAAGGTCTTGCGGCGGGCGCTGAAAGCCGTGCGTACAACGGCCTGCAACAGTTTGTAGTCCTTTGCCGGGTACGGCAACGTCTTGTGGGGCACCAGGCGAACAATGGCAGACTCTACCTTCGGCGCCGGGCGGAAGGCCCCCGGGCCCACTTCAAACAGCGGCTGCACCCGGCAGAAATACTGGGTCATGATACCCAGCCGGCCATAGTTATTATCACCAGGTACCGCTGCCATCCGCTGCACAACTTCTTTCTGCAACATGAAGTGCATGTCCTGCACCACGCCGGAATGGGCCAGCAGGTGGAATATCAGTGGAGTGGAGATATTGTACGGCAGATTACCGATGATTCTCAGGGGTCTGTCGTCCACCAGCTTGCCAAAATCGAATGTCAGGGCGTCCGCTTCATGGATCCGGAAGTCCGGGTAATTGAAGAACTTGGTTCTGAGTACCGGTATCAGGTCCCGGTCCAGCTCCACCACCTGAAGCCGGGGATTGACCGCAAGCATTTCCTCGGTAAGAGCTCCCAGGCCCGGGCCTATTTCCACGAGGGCATCGTCCGGCCCGGGGTTTATGGCGCGGATGATGCGCTCGATGACACCCGGGTCGTGGAGGAAGTTCTGGCCAAAGCGTTTCCTGGCCTGATGGCCGTGCCTGTTACTCACTCGTTGTGTTCTCTTTTTGCTGATTGTGCCATCCGTTCACCTACCCTGATTGCTGCATGGAGGCTGCCCGCATCCGCTTTTCCGGTACCGGCCAGATCAAGGGCTGTACCGTGGTCCACGGAGGTGCGGACAATGGGCAGGCCGAGGGTAATGTTGACGGCCCGGCCGAAGCCCTGGTATTTGAGGACTGGCAGGCCCTGATCATGGTACATGGCAAGCACCGCATCGGCGTTTTCCAGCCAGTGCGGGGTAAACAGGGTATCGGCCGGCAAAGGGCCGGTCAGGGTGAGCCCTTCCTGGCGCAACTTGTCCAGCGTGGGTTCGATAACCTCGATCTCCTCCCGACCCAGGTGGCCACCTTCACCGGCATGGGGATTGAGGCCGGCAACCAGGATTCTGGGGTGTTTGATGGCGAAAAACCGGCGCAAGTCCGCGTCGAGTATACGGGTCACCTGGATCAGGCGCTCGGCGGTGATAGCTGCGGAAACGTCTTTGAGGGGCAAATGAGTGGTGACCAGCGCCACCCGAAGCTCCTCCGTGGCCAGCATCATGACAACGCGCTCGACACCACAGAGTTCCTGCAAGAATTCAGTGTGGCCGCTGAAGGCAATACCGGCATTGTTGATAACACCCTTGTGAACCGGCGCCGTTACCATGCCATCAAATGTACCGTCCAGGCAGCCCTGTGCCGCGATGCGCAGGGTTTCCAGAACGTAAGCACTGTTGGCGGGATCAAGTCGTCCGGCATCGGTGCTGGCCAGGCCAGCAACATGCAGGACGGAAAGCCGGCCCGGTTCTCTGGCCGCCTGCTTGCCGGGCGACCAGTCTTCCAGCTCTACCGTCAGCCCGAGCAGCTTTGCCCGGGCCTGCAGCAGGTATTTGCAGGCCACCACCACAATCCCCGGCTGGCGTTGCTCAAGGGCCAGTTGCAGGCAGAGCTCCGGGCCAATGCCAGCCGGCTCGCCCGCTGTCAGTGCGAGAGTGACCGGTTGCTTCATGATTCGCTGGAGTCTCCGGAATCGTCGCCCTTGAACTCTATAAAGGCTTCATCACGGATCTCCCGCAGCCAGTTCTGCAGCTCGCCATCAAACTTGCGCCGGTAGATAGCCTGACGGGCCTCGGATTCCCGGACGTCAGCACTGATATCCTGCTGTCGCCGATCCTGTACTTCCAGGATATGCCAGCCAAACTGCGACCGGAACGGCCCGGTGAGTTCCCCGACATCGGCGGCCATCATCGCCTGTTCGAATTCCGGCACCATCTGCCCCGGGCTCACCCAGCCAAGATTGCCGCCGTCAGAACCGGACACCGGGTCGTCGGAATACTCCCGGGCCAGTGCTGCGAAGTCACCACCATCTTGCAGTTGCTGGTAGATGTCCCGGATGGATTCTTCCGCCTGGTTCTCGGATACCGTTTCGGAGGTGCGGACCAGGATATGCCGGACCATTGACTGCTCGATTACCTGGGCCTTTTCACCACCACGGCGGTCCATGACCATCACAATGTGAAAACCGCTGCTGTTTTCCAGAACCGGTGATACGGTCCCGGTTTCCAGATCCGGAACCACGTCGGCAACCAGTGACGGCAGCTGATTCTCCGCACGCCAGCCCATATCGCCACCATCCAGGGCATTGCTGGCATCGGATTCGGCCACGGCAACCTCACGGAAATCACGGCCATCGGCGATTTCATTACGCAAACTTTCTATTTTATCGCGGGCCGCACTGACTTCTTCTTCATCATTGAAGTCTTCCACCTCGATGAGGATGTGGGCAAGCTCGTACTCCGCATTGCTGGTGTCATCGCCGGCTGTGGCCTCGAGGTAATTCTCCACTTCACGATCCGTAACCCGAACCCGGTTACCAACCTGGCGCTGCTGAACCCGGCTGGTAATCATTTCGTTACGGATCTGCTCCCTGGCCTCCTGGTAGGTAACCCCTTCCTGCCCCAGCTGCTGCTCAAACTGCTGCGGGGTCATGTTATTGCGCTGGGCAATATTGGCCATGGTTTCATTGAGTTCGTTATCGCTGATACGCATGCCAGCCCTGTCTGCCATCTGCAACTGGATGGATTCGGTAATCAACTGTTCCAGCACCCGATCTTCCAGAACGTTACGGGGTGGCAGGTTGGTTCCCTGAGCCTGCAGACGGCCAATAATGGTACTGATCCGTGCTTCCAGCTCCGACTGGAGAATAACGTCCTCGTTAACAACCGCCACGACCTCATCGAGCAGTTTGCGTTCGGCCTGGACCGTTGCAGACAGGGCCACAACCATCACTACCATCAGTAATCGTGCGCAATGGCGAAGGTTCGCCTTCATAGTCACCTCTATGTAGAAAAAATAATGCCCGTCGCCGGACGCAGGTTACCCGGTATTCAGCGACCGCCAAACCGGCGACGTTCCCTTTCATCGAAGCCGTATATGGCTTCGGATATTTCATCGGACGAGCCGCCACTGCCGCCCAGCCCCTTGAACTGAATCTGGAACAGCATGCGGCTCTCAAGCTCCTGGTCATCCGTCAGGTAGTTCTGGTGAACCAGCTGGACACTCCAGCAGCAATTGTTGTATTCCAGCCCCGCCAGCGAGCCGACCGTGCGATCAAGCTGCGAATCATAGACCCAGCGACCGATCAGACTAACACGGTCTGTGACAGGAAAAACGCCCCCGATATCCGACTGTTCGAATTCGTTGCGACGATAGCTATGGCCCACACTGGCCAGATAGCGATAGTCACTGGAGTGAAACACCAACTGACTGCGGCCCTCCTCTGTTTTATGGGTGTCCGGCTCCCACAGCCCCGAGGTACGGATTTCCAGGCCCTGGACCGGCCGCAGGATCATCTCACCGGCCAACGGGGAATCGCTGGTATCCGCTCCGCCCGTGCCGGCCAGAGTCACTTCCCGGTCATCATAGTAATGCACCTGTCCGAAACTCAAACGGGCCCGCTCGGCGCCTGTCAGCAGGTCGTTGAACCGGCTGGTCAGGGCAACCGTGAGCTGGTTGGTATCGCCAACCCGGTCACCACCACTGAAGCGGTTACGTTGGAACAGCCGGTCAAAACTGAACGAGCGGATGGTTGTGTCAAAGTCGGGAATAAACTCCTGGTCTGCATCGGCATCGGCCCAGGCGTAATACAGACGGGGCTCGAGAGTCTGGTTGTAGGGAATGTCGAACACGCTGGACTGGCGGTCGAAATACAGCCCGGAGTCCCATTCCGCCACCGGTACGGTACGATCGAACCCGGGATCCCGAAGGTTGTAATCTTCCAGTTCATAGCGGGTATAATCCACACTCACCGATGGCCGCGCATAACCCCAGAGAGCCCGCATCGGAAGTGCCACCTCGGGTACGGCACGCATACGCTGGCCGTTGGCACGGTCAAGGCCGCTCAGGTCAGTATTGTCACGATAGAAGTTGGTATACTGGCTTTCCAGGGACATCTCCGCCGGGCCCGCCTCTGCAGTGGCGCCGTATATCACTTCCGGCAGCTGCGAATAGGGAATGTTCTCGTCGGCAATGAAATCGCTGATGGTCTGGTAACCGCTGAGGTAGGTCTCGAAATACTGGGACGAATCCCGGTAACGTACGCCACCCCGGCGTCGAAGATGGGTTGCCTGGTTGATCTCAAGATTGCGGTTCAGATCACTCAGATAGTCGTCATCGCTGACTGCGGGATAATCACCATAGCCGCTCCAGCCGCCCCCGAAGGCTGCCCGGGTGCTGAAATCCACGCCCCAGCGTTCGCCGTCCTCACCGGGAAATTCCTGTTCAAATTCGGTGTCATTGCCGGCATAGCCCAACTGCAACACCGACTCCCCCAGGCTGCTCAGGTACCGGCCTTCGGCCTCGGTGAACAGGCCTCGCCCATGGATATACTGGGGCGTCAGGGTGGCGTCGTAATGGGGCGCCAGATTCAGGTAATAGGGTACGGATAGAAAGGCACCACTGCCGGTATTGGACGTACCGAACGAAGGATAAAGGAAGCCGGTTTTCCGGCGGTCATCAATGGGGAAACTGGCATAGGGCCAGTAAAAAACGGGAACATCGCTGATCTCGAGACGCACGTGTTTGGCCGTGCCTACGCCTTCCCCCTGATCCAGGTGGATATCAGCGGCCACAATGGACCAGTCGTTACTGTCGGGAGCGCAGGTGGTCAACGACCCCTGCCGGATATCCACCTGATTCTGCGCACTACGGGACAGCTGCCCGGCGGAGCCCCGCATTTCCGGGCCATGGAGGAGAAACGTTGCGGTATTGATGTTCACCAGGCCGCTATTCACGTCGTAGTCTGCCCGCTCACCAGTCAGCAGGAACCCTTCGCCACGACTGGTCAGCGGCCCTTCGATGGCCACAGTCCCTTCTGCCTGGTTATAACGCGCTTCGGACCCTGTCACCCGGAAACCCGCCTGTTGCAGGCGAACATCGCCACGGAGATAGAGTTCATTGTCAATCTCGTACCTGGCATCAAGACCGCTGGCCTGCAGGGGTGCCTGCTCACCGTCTACCGGTTCTGCATCTTCACCAACGGGAACAACAGAGGGCTGATAACCTCCCTCGCAAAAATCCGGCAGCGATCTGCGTACCTCATCGGGCAATTCCGACCTGGGCCGCCAGTCGATTTCCGCTGCGCTTGGCGATGCCTGCGCCAGCACGGCCGGCGCCATCATCACCGCAATAAGGCCCGCCACAAGAGCACCCGAATACCCCGTGCAGTGCCGCAACCGGTGCGTCGGTGTTCGTTGCAGCTTCCTTGGTGGGGCTGGCACGATGAGAAGGTTCCTGTGCTGAATGGATTTGCCGATATCGGAGACTTTTCAACAGCGGCCTAGTTTACACGCCGCTCTCTGCCTTGTTAACGGAAACCGCCCATTGCTGCAAAACCGATTTACCGTCTCTATACTGATCTGCTAACTTTCGGCCATGAGCCGGAAGGTTCAAACATCCGTCACTTCTGAGCCAGGAAACCAGCCAATCCATGGATACCCGCCTGACAATGCTCACCCAGTGGGTCAGAGACATCCCCGGTTTTGACCAGGCAACGCCCCGGCCGGTATCCGGAGACGCGAGCTTCCGACGCTACTTCCGGGTCAGCGGTGACCCCCACGGCACCGGCGCCGGGCCTTACATTGTCATGGACGCGCCTCCGGAGCATGAAGACTGCAGGCCCTTTGTCGCCATTGCCCATCACTGGCGCAGCCTGGACATTGCCGTGCCGGACGTTATTCACGAGGACCTGAGCCGCGGATTCCTGCTGCTGGAGGATTTCGGCGACGAACTGATGCTCAGTGCGCTCAACGCGGACAATGCCGACCGGCTCTACGGAGCTGCCATGGAGGAACTGGTCCGCATCCAGAACGCCGGTGACACGCCGGATTATCCGTTGCCAGCCTACGACACCGCCTTGCTGGACCGTGAAATGGCATTGTTCCCGGATTGGCTGCTGACCAGAAAACTGGGGCTGACACTTGGCAACGGCGAATGTGCGCTGCTGGATACCACTTTTGCTTTCCTGCGGGAAAGCGCCCTTGCCCAGCCAGAGGTTACGGTGCACCGCGACTATCATTCCCGCAACCTGCTGGTACGCCCTGATACCAATCGCCCCGGTGTCATCGACTTCCAGGATGCCGTGCGTGGTCCGGTCACCTACGACCTGGTATCGCTGGTAAAGGATTGCTACATCCGCTGGCCCGAGAGCCGGGTCAGCCAGTGGATTGAACAGTTCCGCGTGCTCAGCAGGGACGCCGGCCTGCACAACGCAGACCGGGAAACTTTCCGCCAATGGCTGGAGCTCATGGGTATGCAACGCCACCTGAAAGCGGCGGGCATCTTTGCGAGGCTGGCGATCCGTGACGGCAAGACCGGATTTCTGAAAGATATTCCCCGCACCGTGGGCTATCTGGTTGAAGCCAGCAGCAGGCAGGCCGCCCTTCGTCACTTTCATGAATGGCTGACCGACACCGTTGTACCTGCCCTGGAAGACCAGATAGGCCCAGTGGAGATCTCCGGCCAGTGAAAGCCATGATTCTGGCGGCCGGCAAAGGCGAGCGCATGCGGCCGCTGACCCTGACAACACCCAAGCCGCTCCTCATCGCCGGCGATAAACCGCTGATCGTACATCACCTGGAACGATTGCGGGCCGCCGGTTTTCGGCAACTGGTCATCAACCACGCCTGGCTGGGCAACCAGATCGAAGAGGAGCTGGGAAACGGCGCCGCTTACGGTGTGTCCATCGAATACTCCCGTGAAAGCGAACCGCTGGAAACCGCCGGAGGCATCATACATGCCCTGCCGCTGCTTACCAGTGATGGGGATGAGTGGTTCGTGGTGATTAACGGCGACATCTGGTGCGATTTCGACCCGGCGCAACTGATCCCGCCGGACAACGCCGATGCCCTGCTGGTCATGACCAGCAACCCCGACCACAACCCGGCCGGGGACTTCTGCCTGAATCCGGATGGCACTGTTTCGGTTGAAGGACCGGAAATGCTTACATTCTCGGGTATCAGCCTGCTCCATCGCCGCCTTTTTGACGGACAGTTACCGGGGCCCGTGAAGCTTGCCCCGATTCTGCGGGAAGCCATGAACCGGGGGCGCGTCATGGGTCTGCATCATACCGGGCAGTGGATGGACATTGGCACTCCGGACCGGCTTCGGGAACTGGATCGCAAACTCAAGGGAGGCGAGGGCTGAACCATGACCTCTGACTCCAGGGACAAGAACCTGCCGGCGCGCATTGAGGCCGAATTCAGTGAGCTGCTCGGGGAACTGTCAGCCTGCGGCCACCAGGCCAACGAATTGCTGGTCAGGACCCGGCTGCCGCACTGGTGTCGACGCAGCCTGTTCTTTTTCCTGGGCTACATCGCCAAATCGGAAGGGCGGGTAACCGAGAAAGACGTTGTCTTTGCCGAATCCCTGATCAAGGCCCTGAAACTGTCCCCGCGCCAGCGTCGCAAGGCCATTGGCCATTTTCGCAAGGGCAAGGCGGCCGATCACATTCCGGCGATGAAGGCTCTGGGGCTCAGGCTGACCCATCGCCTCTGGCCTTCTCCCGCTCTTCGCGTCGCCATCTGTTTGTGCCACGCAGCGCAGTTGCAGGGCCGCCCGGCCAAACCCAGGCGCTATCGCTGCGAGGATGCCATCGACCAGATCGGGCTGCCCATCCGGGTCAGTGATGACATTCTCGAAAGTTACGCCTGCAAGGTGTGGATCACGGAACCGGAAGCCCAGCCACGCCCTTCCACCTTTGAGCAGGCATGCCAGCTTCTGGGAGTGACCCGCCGGGATTCCCGCGAAATCATCAAACGGGCCTATCGCAAGAAAGTATCGGAGTGCCATCCCGACAAACTCGCGCAACAGGATCTCAGCGCCGCGGAAATAGCCAGGGCCAAGGATCGCCTGCTCAGATACCAGCAGGCCTGGGAGCTGATCAGCAAGCGCCTTTCGGTCTGAAGTTTGAATCCCGACTAAAGCTTGCTAGACTTTCCCGCGCCAATACAGGTACCCCAGACAGGCCCACGGATCGGCGGCCTGAATAACCCGCAGAAAAGGAGTATTCCATGGGTAAGAATCTCGTCCTCCTCGGCGACACAGGGACCGACCACAACGGTTTCCCCCCGACACCGGTCATTACCGGAAGTGCCACCGTACTCATTGACGGTAAACCCGTTGCACGCCTCGGCGACCAGCTGGCCATGCACTCGAAACCCAAGCACCCACCGCATCCCCGCACCATTGCAGCTGGCAGCCCAACAGTCATGATTGAAGGCAAACCGGCAGCGCTAACCGGCGATGCCATCAGTTGCGGTGGTGTGGTGATCGGGTCCGCCAGCGCCGTGGGCGGCTGATCAGGTTATCGGTCCGATGTCAGCCAGGCGGATAGCCGGCTGGCCAGTGCCGGCGCGTCCCGGGGCTCGGGGCGCTCTGGCATGGCCACCGGTTGCCGGGAATAGGAAGTAATGTCGGCTCGCCGGAGGGCAGATTCACGCTCCTTCGGTGAACCGGGCCCGGCACCCTCCGTCGTTTCCGGCACCCGGGTACTGTGAAGCTCCAGCACCCTGAGCTGTCCGGCCTCAGAAAGCCACTCCGGCAGATTTTCCTCATCGACACGGGCAAAAACCGGCGCAATCCAGATCAACGCAGACACATCATCACCGCCGCCAGTGGCCATGCGTGCCACATGGCCGGCCCCCGTTCCGACACCGGCGACGGCAACCCGGTCGTAACCCCGGTCAGATAGATTGCCCACGGCCACCGCCAGGGTTTTCTGTATGCGGTTTCGGTACTGGTCTTCCAGCTCCTCCACGTCGACGCTGTCCATCACATCGATCATCACGGAATCACCAGCATCGGTGTCTTCATTACTGGTATTGCCCCCGCTCCGTTCCGGCATCTCTGGCGAGGCCGCCGCCTGCTGCCTGTAATACTGCTGAACGGCATAAGGAGGCGGTTCAAGCCCCAGTGTCATGACAGCCCAGCCGGCTCTCGCCATGGGCCGGCGCAACGCACCAGCCAGCCCTGAGGCCGCCGACTGGCCCTCGTCGGCAAGAATAACCAGGGCACCCTTGGCCGAGGCGCCTGCTTCCGGCTCGAACAGTGCCAGCACCCGGTCCTCTTCCGGCGGCTCCAGCCACACGGTGGCATCCGGCCATCTGGCGGCAATCAATTCTGAATCCAGTGCCGATGAAATCATGGCCCGCTTGCGATCTTCAGCGGGTTCCCCCGACTCTTCCGCCGGGGCCTCCCCGTTGCCCTGAGCCAGTGCAGCCGGTATACCAACCCCAAACCCGCCGACGAGAATCAACAATAACCGGATACCCGTTCTTCCAAACCAATTGCTCACAGGCTGTCACTCATTCCGTGCGAAAAATCACCATCAAACTGGTAGACTAGCAGCTTTTCCGGCAGGGACCGCTGAAGGCGTACACACGCCATCACCGATACCATTATCAATCCGTTCAAGAGAGCCGTCATGAACCCTTACCAGATTGCCCCGTCCATCCTGTCTGCCGATTTTGCCCGACTGGGCGAGGAAGTCGATAACGTACTGGCCGCCGGTGCCGATATTGTCCACTTCGATGTCATGGACAACCACTACGTCCCCAATCTGACCATCGGCCCCATGGTCTGCGAAGCCCTGCGCAAACACGGTGTCACCGCACCTATCGATGTCCACCTGATGGTGTCACCGGTGGACGACCTGATCCGCATGTTCATCGATGCCGGTGCCAGTTACATCACTTTCCATCCGGAAGCGTCGAACCACATTGACCGTTCCCTGCAACTGATCCGCGAAGGTGGCTGCAAGGCCGGCCTGGTGTTCAACCCGGCCACGCCCCTGCACTACATCGACCACGTGATGGACAAGCTGGACATGATCCTGCTGATGTCGGTCAACCCCGGTTTCGGTGGCCAGAAGTTCATCCCCGGCACCCTCGACAAGCTGCGGGAAGCCCGCAAGCGCATTGATGCCAGCGGCCGCAACATCCGCCTGGAAATCGACGGTGGCGTAAAAACCGACAACATCCGTGAAATCGCCGAGGCCGGCGCCGACACCTTCGTGGCCGGCTCTGCGATCTTCAACACGGATGACTACAAGGCCACCATCGACAGGATGCGGGCCGAACTGGAGCTGGCCAGAAAGGGCCTGGAGCAATGAGCCTGGCGGGACTGTTCAGCCAGCGCTGGCCCGGGGTAGCCCTGTTCGACCTGGACGGCACCCTGGTGGACAGCGCCCCCGACCTGGCAGCCGCCATCGACGCCATGCTCGAACAGCTGGGGCGCAGAAAAGCCGGACTCGACAACGTGCGCCAGTGGGTGGGCAATGGCGCCGGCGTGCTGGTTCGCCGCTCTCTGGCCGGAAAGGCCGACTGGGAACCAGCCAGCGAAAAGGACGACGCGCTGTTCAACGATGCCCTGGCCATGTTCTACCACGCCTACGAGAACCTCAACGGCCAGCATTCGGTGCTTTACGACGGTGTTGAGGAATGCCTGGCCAGACTGGCGGATTATGGCTGCCGCATGGGCATCGTCACGAACAAGCCGGAACAGTTCGTGGCACCATTGCTGGAACAGATGGGCATCGAGCACTGGTTCGAGCTCAGTGTCGGTGGCGACACCCTGCCGGTACGCAAACCCGACCCGCAGCCGCTGATTCATGCCATGACAGAACTGGGCGGCACCCGCGGCACCACGGTGATGGTGGGGGACTCGGTCACCGACATCAGCGCGGCCCTGGCGGCGGGCATACCCTCGGTCGCAGTACGTTATGGCTACAACTACGGTGCACCGGTGGATTCACTGGGAGCCGACGCCGTTGTTGATTCCCTGGCGCAGCTTTTGTAATCTCACAGGACATTGAATTTGAAACCTTCTATTCGGGAGAATCCTGCCGTGCAGGGACTGAGTCTGATCACAGCGCGAGGCATACTGACAACCCGCGCAACACGATGGTGGCGATGGCGCACCGGCTGAAGGCCGCCCGAAAAACCACCATACCGATCAGATTTCAGGAACTGTTGACATGACACCCGAGCAATTCGCCGAGCTCGCCGAGGCCGGCTTTAACCGTATCCCTGTTTACCGCGAAGTCCTGGCCGACCTGGACACGCCCCTGAGCACCTATCTCAAGCTGGCCAGTGGCCCCTACTCCTACCTGTTTGAATCCGTGCAGGGTGGTGAGAAATGGGGCCGCTACTCCATCATCGGCCTGCCCAGCCGGGAAATCCTCAAGGTTTATGACCACCGCATTACCATTACCCGTGACGGCAAGGTCGTCGAGGAAACCACCGCGGACGACCCGCTGACCTTCGTGGAAGACTACCAGGCCCGCTTCAACGCGCCGGACCTGGACGAACTGCCCCGCTTCAACGGCGGCCTGGTGGGCTATTTCGGTTACGACACCGTGCGCTACATCGAAAAACGCCTGCGGAACACCTGCCCCCCTGACAAAATCGGCACCCCCGACATCCTGCTGATGGTATCCGACGAAGTGGTGGTGTTCGACAATCTGCGGGGCAAACTGCACCTGATCGTCCATGCCGACCCGAGCCAGGACGGCGCCTACGAGGAGGCCATGCAGCGTATCGATGAGCTGGAATCGCGGCTGCACCGGCAGACCGCCGACGCACCCCGCACCCCGGAACACCTTCGCGGCAAGACGGTGGACGAAAGCGATTTTATTTCCGGCTTCAACCAGGAAAAATTCGAAGCGGCCGTGGGCAAGATCAAGGAATACGTGCTGGACGGCGACGTGATGCAGACGGTGATCTCCCAGCGCATGTCGATCCCGTTCGAGGCCCCGCCGCTGAACCTGTACCGCTCCCTGCGGGTGCTCAATCCCTCCCCCTATATGTACTTCCTGGACCTGGAGGACTTCCACATCGTGGGCTCCTCACCGGAAATCCTGGCCCGGGTGGAGGATGAGGAAGTGACGGTCCGGCCCATCGCCGGCACCCGCAAGCGCGGTGCCACTGATGCAGAGGACAAGGCCCTGGAAGCGGAACTGCTGGCGGACCCGAAAGAGATCGCCGAGCACCTGATGCTGATCGACCTGGGCCGCAATGACGCCGGCCGGGTATCGGAAACCGGCACTGTGCGGTTAACCGACAAAATGATCGTGGAGCGCTACTCCCACGTCATGCACATCGTCTCCAACGTCACCGGCCGCCTGAAAGAAAACACCAGCTGCCTGGACGTCCTGCGCGCCACCCTGCCCGCCGGCACACTCAGCGGCGCCCCAAAAATCCGCGCCATGGAAATCATCGACGAACTGGAGCCGGTCAAACGCGGCGTCTATGGCGGTGCCGTGGGCTACCTGTCATTCAACGGCAACATGGACACCGCCATTGCCATCCGCACGGCGGTGATCAAGGACAAGGTCCTGCACATCCAGGCCGGCGCCGGTGTGGTGGCCGATTCCGTGCCCCGCCTCGAGTGGAAGGAAACCATGAACAAGGGCCGCGCCATCTTCCGCGCGGTCGCCACAACCTACAACGATTTCGACCACTGAGGCGGAGGAACAGATTATGTTGCTGATGATCGATAACTACGATTCCTTCACCTACAACGTGGTGCAATACCTGGCGGAGCTGGGTGCGGATGTTCATGTCTACCGCAATGACGAGATTACGGTGGAGGAAATCGAGGCCCTGAAGCCGGAACGCCTGGTGATCTCCCCGGGCCCGTGTACACCCAACGAAGCCGGCATTTCCATGGCCGCCATCCGCCACTTTGCGGGCAAGCTGCCGATCCTGGGCGTGTGCCTGGGCCATCAGGCCATCGGGCAGGTCTACGGCGGCGATGTGATCCGCGCCGGGCGGGTGATGCATGGCAAGGTGTCACCGGTGTACCACAAGGACATTGGTGTGTTCCGTGGCCTGAACAACCCTTTGCAGGCGACCCGCTACCACAGCCTGGTGATCGACAAGGACACTCTGCCGGATTGCCTGGAGGTGACTGCGTGGACCCGCAATGAGGATGGCTCTGTCGAGGAAATCATGGGCGTTCGTCACAAGACCTTGCCCATCGAGGGGGTTCAGTTTCACCCTGAGTCTATTATGACTGAGCAGGGGCATGAGCTTTTGCGGAACTTCCTTAGAAGCTAGTTTTGTTTTGGTGGCCTCTGGAGTTTGGTTCTGAGCCCGGTCAGCGAGGGGGAGAGCTTTCCCCAAACACGCCTCGAGACGTCCCTGTGCGGCTCGGGCTCCGCCATCCATGGCTCCGCACGGTTTGGGGAAAGCCCTCCCCCTCGCTGACCTCTGAGCAGGTTGTTCCAACGTCTTCTCCGCTCAAGTATTGAACGGCAAAGAAAAATTGAGGGGAACTGATTATTGAATAAGCCCTCACCAAGGCTCAAAGGGAGATGGCTGGGGTGCCCCCTTCCAAAACCGTGCGGAGCCATGGATGGCGGAGCCGAGCGTACAGGGACGTATTCACAGCGTGTTTTGGAAGGGGGCACCCCAGCCATCGACCAAACTCCCAGCCAGAGGGCCAGCCCAACAACAGGCCCTACACCAGACAGAAACTTGCTAAGCTAGCAAAAAAACAGATCGACCGAAGAGGCCCGACAATGGACATGAAAGAAGCACTGAACCGCATTGCCTCCAACCTGGACCTGTCCACCGAGGAAATGAAGGACGTCATGCGCATCGTCATGAAAGGCGAAGCCACCGATGCGCAGATCGGGGCTTTTCTGATGGGCCTGCGGCTGAAGAGTGAGACCATCGACGAAATTACCGGTGCTACCGAAGTCATGCGGGAGCTGGCGACCCGGGTAACCGTCAACGCCGACCCGCTGGTGGACATCGTCGGTACCGGGGGTGATGGCGCCAACCTGTTCAACGTGTCCACCGCCGCCTCGTTTGTAGTGGCCGCAGCCGGCGGCTTCGTGGCCAAGCATGGCAACCGTGCCGTGTCGTCCAAAAGCGGCAGCGCTGACCTGCTGGAGAACCTCGGCATCAACCTGCAGATGACCCCGGAAGAAGTGGCCCGTTGCGTGGAGCAGATTGGCGTCGGCTTCATGTTTGCCCCGGCCCACCATGGCGCCATGAAACACGCCATCGGCCCGCGCAAGGAACTGGGTTGCCGCACCATTTTCAATATCCTCGGCCCCATGACCAACCCCGCCGGCGTCAAGCGGCAGTTGGTGGGCGTATTTACCAAGGAACTTTGCCGCCCCATGGCAGAGGTTCTTCACCGCCTGGGCGCCGAACACATCATGGTTGTGCACTCGAAGGACGGCCTGGACGAAATCAGCCTTGCCAGCCCCACCCACGTGGCGGAGCTTAAAGACGGAAAAGTTACCGAATACGACATTACCCCGGAAGATCTGGGCATCAAGAGCCAGGCTCTCACGGGACTGACCGTGGACACTGCTGAAGATTCCCTCAAGCTGATCCGTGCCGCCTTCGGCCGGGGTCACGACGAGATGGCCGAGAAAGCCCGTGATCTGATCGCACTGAATGCCGGTGCGGCAATCTATGTGGCCGGGCTCGCCAGGACTCCAACCGAAGGCGTCGAGATGGCACTCGATGCCATGGGCTCCGGTCTCGCAGCGGGCAAAATGTCCGAGCTGGCCGATTTTTCACAGTGTTTTTAACCGCCGATATCCCGGAAGGCAACTCTATAATTTGGTGAGTGGTCGGGGTATCACCTGACAAAACCGTGGAGCGCCAGGGATGGCGCGACCGAGCCCTACAGGGACGTATTTACGGGCGTGTTTTGGCAGGTGATGCCCCGACCACTCTGGCACCAGAGTCAAAAGATATGACTGACAGACATTTGGACAAGACACCCACCATTCTACGAAAGATTGTTGACCGGAAGTGGGAGGAAATCGACGAGCGCAAACGCAAGGTTTCAATTGCAGACCTGAAAGCCATGGCGGGCGACCAGCCCGCAGCCAGAGGCTTTGCCAACGCCCTGCGTACCCGAATCGAACAGCGGGTACCGGCAGTCATTGCCGAGATCAAAAAAGCCTCCCCCAGCAAGGGCATCCTTCGCGACCCTTTTGTGCCCGAAGCCATTGCCGAGAGTTACGAAAAAGGCGGTGCCGCCTGTTTGTCGGTGCTCACCGACAGAGACTTCTTCCAGGGCCACGAGGACTATCTCAAAGCCGCCCGGGCTGCCTGCAGCCTGCCGGTCATCCGCAAGGACTTCATGGTTGCGCCCTATCAGGTCTATGAGAGCCGGGCCATCGGTGCGGACTGCATCCTGCTGATCGCCGCCTGCCTGACCAAAGACCAGATGCAGGAACTGGAAGGCATTGCCCACGAGATAGGTCTGGACGTGCTGGTGGAAGTACACGACGGCGAGGAACTGACCGATGCACTGACGCTGAAGACCCCCCTGGTGGGCATCAACAACCGTAACCTGCACACATTCGAGGTGTCACTGGACACCACTTTCGATCTGCACGAACGGATATCTGCTGACCGCCTGACCATCACCGAAAGCGGCATTATGACCCGGGCTGATGTGGAGATTATGACTGACCGAGGCATTTACGGGTTTCTGGTGGGCGAGTCGTTTATGCGGGCGGAAGAACCTGGCAAGAAACTTCAAGAGCTGTTCTTTCCCGAGCAGTGACTGACCCGTGAGAGGATTCCCCCGCGGCCCGAGCACGGCGGCGGGATCAGGGTTTCAAAATTGTGCGGAGCCATGGATGGCGGAGCCCAAGCGTACAGGGACGTATTTACAGCGTATTTTGAAACCCTGATCCTGCCGACGTGCCCGCACCAAATTAGCCCTCAGGCTCAGCCAGGGCCTCCTGCAGCAGCGCCAGCAAATGCGCTGGCATCCCTTCTGCCAGCTTCAGAGCCGCCTGATGCCCTCGCGGCGACATCTTGCCCCAGGTCCGGCGCACGATACGCAGCCATTTGTCCCGGTCATAATCGGCCTTCTGTTCATAGAAATCCGCAAAGTAACGCTCCAGGAATACCATGCAGGCCACATCTTCCAGCAACTGGGTATCTTCATCCTTCCGCAATTCCCGCTTGGTCAGAATGGTTTCCACCCGGTCGCATTCCGATTGCGGATAACCGCATCCGGCCATGATCTCCGCCGCCCGGCGGCCATGCATGCGGCCACAGGCCTGGCGCCACTCGTAATAGGCCTTGCGCCCTTCGGGGAAATCGCTGCGGGGCATGGTCCAGCGTTCGATGTGCTGGGCACGGCAGGCGATCTGCATGCGTTCAGAGGGTTCGGGCTCAAGTTCGTGCAGCCAGCGGGTCATATGCAGGCTATAGGCATATTCCTTGGGCAGAAGATCCTCACCAAACCGCTCAACGTTGGGGTCTGCCTGATTAGCCTTGTCGATTGCCTCGAGGGCACACTGTAATTGCCGGGACTCTGTCATAGTGGGCCAATCGCCTGTTCCTGAAATGAAAAACCGCCGGAAATCGGGGAAGATGGCGCCCAGTCTAGCGCGCCAGAGAGCGTCTCTCTACCACCAATGGCAGTCCCGTTGCTCAACTGCCCCCCCATGTAGGTACGCACTTTAATTCATTGCTTTGTGCATATGGTTCCGTAAAGATTCATGAGAGATTATTCAACAATCTGATGAGTAGTTCGAGTATGCGACTGTCAGGGCCAGCGATACCGGAAAAGTGGCTTCCGGCCTATGAGGCCCACCTGCAGGCGCTGGAAGACAAGGTTGCTTTGGTGGCGGCCTGGCTGTTGCTGATTACCGTGGTCATCTACCAGTTCTCCCATCCGTTGCGTAATATCCACAGTTCCGAATTCTTCGCAACTGAGTTCCTTTTACGACTCCCTGTCATTCTGATGTCATCCCTCACACTGCTGACGCACTATTCAGGTCGCTGCCGCTGGCCCAGCCGGTATTTTCTGCGGTTAATGGGGCTCTCAGTCATGGCCATGATCCTGTCCATGCTGCTGCTATACCAGCAGAACACGATTTCGGGACTCTATCAGATCAGCAATGGCCTGGTGATCAGTTTCTTCGGGGTTTCGGTACTGGCGGTGCGGGGAATCCGGGAATGGGCGCTGCTTTTTCTCTTGCCCCTGTCAGTATTCGCCGCGGCGGTGGTTTTCCTGGGCATTTCCTTTACCGCTATCCTGCCGCTGTTCTTCGACCCACTGATGATGATGCTGATTGGCATGATCGTGATGGAAGCCCTGCGGAGGATTCTCGCCAGCGAATTTGAAGCCCGCCAGCGGCTCGGGGAAATGGCATCGACAGACCAGCTGACCGGGCTGCTCAACCGCCGGGCCATCTGGCCCTTGCTGAATCACGAACTGGACCACGCCCAGCGGGCCGGCACACCGTTCAGCCTGATCCTCGGAGACCTGGACCTGTTCAAGAAGGTAAACGATACCTATGGCCATGGTATCGGGGACATGGTGCTCCAGGAGACTGCCAGGAGGCTGGGAAATGCCCTGAGGCGCCAGGATATCCTCTGCCGGTGGGGCGGTGAGGAACTGCTGGTTTTGCTGCCAGACACCGACAGCCGGGGCGCCCTGCAGGTTGCAGAAAAGCTCCGGGCTGCAATGGCTGACTCCGCCATTGCAGCCGGAAATCACCACATCCATCAGACAATCAGCCTGGGTGTGGCCAGTTTTCAGCAGGGCGACACCATTGAAGCAATCACAAAGCGTTCCGATGAAGCCCTCTACCAGGCCAAGCACAGAGGGCGTAATCGGGTGGAAGTGGCCGCTCAGTGACTGCGACCGATCCCGCTCCGCCAGTTAAACCTGGGCGGAGGGGCGCTGCTTGATGCGATCATACCAGGCCTGGAGGTTGGTCTGCTCAGGCTTGATGCGGATGTCCACAACCCGGGCAAAGGCCACGGTGGTAAACGCGTTGATGTCAGCGGCAGTAAAGCGGTCACAGCAGATGTATTCCTTGCCCTCGAGCTGCTTGTCGAGGAAGTGCATGAACTTTTCCACGGTGGTACGGCACTCTTCCCCCCATTCCTTGATCGGATTCATGCGGTCCTTGAAGTAGCCGCTGGTATGCTGGAAACACATGCCGGTGGGCATGAAAAAGGAGAACTCGATCCAGCGCAGCCACTGTTCTACCAGGGCCTTCTCGAGCGGCGTGTCCCCGAGCAGAGTCGGCGTATCCGGGTAGCTTTCCTCGAAATAGCGACAGATGGCCATGGTTTCAGCGATGCAGGTGCCGTCGTCAAGCTCCATCACCGGGACTTTCTTCATCGGGTTTTTGGCGGTGTATTCCGGCGTCAGGTTCTCGCCTTTCAGAAGGTCGATCTCGATAAACTCTGCCTTGTCCAGCAGCCCCTTTTCCGACATAAACATGCGCACCCGGCGAGGATTCGGGGCGGTCTTGGTCTCGAATATTTTCATTGTCAGTGGCTCCATACATCATCCTGGGTAAACAGTGATAAAGCGTATAGGAGACTGACGCGGAAGAACAGTTGCGTCAAGCAACTGCGATCACCGGGGCAACCAGCTTTCCATCTGGCGAACGATCCATTCCGGGTCATCCAGGGGAAGATCATGGCCGGCTGTGGGATGCACTTTCAATGTCCATTGCCAGCGTTGCTCCAGCACCTCACTGCATTTCCAGTGCACAATGCGATCACCCCTGCTGGCCAGCAACAGGGCATCCGGTACTGGTCGATCCGGTTGCGGCCTGAAAGCGGCGGCCGCTTTCAACTGGGCGTAAGCATTCCTGAAACTGACCGGGCGCTGACGCTGAATACGGTACCAGTGCTTCATGGTGTCCAGGCTGACTGGCCCGTTGCAACTCAGCCGCAGGATATCGGCCTCACGATGGAACAGTTCGCGGCGGGACAACAATCGAGCGATACGGGGCCAGGCTCCCGGTTTCATCCTGCGCCAGGGCGCACTGAAGCCGGAACTTGTGTTGATCAGCACCAGGTTCTGGATTTCTCCCTCCGCCGCATGCTGGGCCCAGTCCAGCGCCACCATTCCACCCATGGAAAGCGCCAGCAGACTGTAGGGGCCGGGGATGTGTCGGACGCTGTGGCGGACTTTCTCGCGGATGGCGCCAATACTGTCCGGGCAGGGGTCATTGAAATGTACCCCCGTACCCGGCAGGTCCACCGGATGGAACTTCTGCCCCGGAAACGCATCTGCCAGCAATTGTGGAAACTCACCCCAGTGTGCCTGCTCCCGGGTAAGTCCACGCAACAGAATCCAGTGCATCGTCAATGATGATCCCTGTACCAGTGGGCAATTGCGGCTTCCTTAAGCATGGACTCCTCGCTGCCCCCCGGCAACCAGTTTTCATGGCTGGCAGCGGCACTGACCAGAAAATCGATAAAAGCCATATGACTTCTCAGCACCCTGCGATGACGATGAGGCACCAGGGGATTGAAAAAGCCGTCCAGGCGCAGCAACTGCCTGGGGCGCTTCCTGACCCAGCGCCAGGAACCCAGCTCCAGGGTAAGAGGTATGAAGGTGCCACCCCCGCTCCGGTTTATCTTCTTGTAGAAATAGTCCCACAGGTCACCGTGGGTCAGGTAATGACGGGACTGGGGCTCAAAACGGTACTGGTGGTGTGGCCAGGCCTGCTCCCAGATCAGTTTCAGGGCCATGACCGACGCAATCCGCCTCATGGGCCGGCGGCGATAGGCATAGGGAAACCAGATCTGGTCCTGCCAGCCGAAACCGGAATGGCAATCCAGGGCCACACTGAAAGGCCGACCGGGCAAAAGCTCTGAAATCACTGCCTCGAGTGCCCGGTTCTCCGCCTCCATCCCCTGCTCCGGATCACCGATGAACCATGGCAGACGCGGTGAAAACCGCTGCCCGCCCAGCAGAAAGGTGCTGCGGTCCTGGGCCGTTATGGGCGCATTCCGCATCAGATCCACTCCGTTGGGATTGCTTCTCTGATTCAGGTACATGCCCCCGGGATTGACGATGGGCAGAAGGGTAATATGAACTTTCGCAAGCAGGTCCTGAAGATGCACATCCCAGGAAATCCTGGCAAGGAGGTTGCTCAGCCAGGCCATGATCACCTCGCTGCCAATCCGCTCGAGCCCGTGGACACCACCAACCAGCAAAACCACCGGAGCGTCGGGGGCATCGCTGCCAAGATCAACCCGGTAGAGCGGAAGATCCAGCTCTTTCAGGGTAACCCGCGCAAGGGTGTCAACGGACACCCTATCGGGCGCTTCCGCCAGCAGCCGCTCCAGCCGGACCATCTCCGGCAAAAACGTTCGCAGCAGATTCCGCTGGCGGCTATTGCGCCGGGATTGCTCCGACGGGATAGCGGAATGTCGGGTTAGATCTCGCAATTCGGTCATGACAATCTCCGGGCTCAGACAACCCTTCAAGCTACCGCCCAATTGCTTCAGTTCGTTGACAACAGGCCTCAATCAGCCGCCATGTCACGGGATGGCGCACTGATACAAGCAGATGGCAAGTTCATGGCCCTGGCGCTATGATTAAGCTGTAGCCGCAGCCCGCGGTGCCCCGGACAACCATCATGTCCCGACTCATCTGCATTTTGCTTGTAGTACTGGTCTTTTCCAGCTGCTCCCCACCAGACAGCGACACGGCCACCGCGGTTGCGGAAACTACCGGCGGCACCCAGCCCTCCGCAAGCATTATCGATAGCCACAGCGAACCCGATACCATCGTTATAGCCGCGGATCCCTGGTGCCCGCACAACTGTGAAGCCGGCGCTGATCACGAGGGATACATGGTGGACCTTGCCCGGGAAATCCTCGCCGAGGCCGGTTACGCGGTGAAGTACATCAACGTCAGCTGGGCAAGAGCCCTGCAGATGACCCGTGAAGGCCAGTTGGATGCGGTTGTCGGCGCCTTCAGAACCGATGCCCCGGATTTCGTCTTCCCGGAGGTGCCCCAGGGCCACTCGACCATTGCGCTGTATACCCACCCGGACAACAGCTGGGCCTACGATGGCCTTGAATCACTCCAGGGCCAGCAACTGCTGGTGATCAACGGTTACTCGTATACCCGCGAACTGGATCGTTATATCGAGCAGAACCTGACCGATCAGGAGAAAATCTGGGTAATTTCAGGGCCTTCACCGTTGAACCGGGCGATCGAACTATTGGAGCAGGATCGTACGGACATCTTTGTTGAGGATACCTATGTCATGGCCTGGTGGGCGGGGAGCAAACGGGGGCTGACCTCCCGGCCCCGGCAGGCGGGGCTGGTCAGCGAATCCGATGCCTTTGTCGCTTTCTCCCCCGCCCGGGAGGATGCGGGAAAGCTGGCGGAGCTGCTTTCAGAAGGAACACGCCAACGGCTTGCCGACGGCAGGCTCCAGAAGATTCTGGATAACTACGGGCTCACTCAGTGGACTGAAATGCCGTAATCACCCGGCCATCCCGGGATATCAGCCGTAGCTCACCCTGCTTGCCGATCTCGAACCGCGCGGTGTCTGAGAGCAATGCCAGGAAACGGCTTTCCTGGTCCATTAATGCCGGGGCACAGGCTTTCTTGGTGGTAATCAAACGGGAAAAGCCCAGGCCTTCGCCGGTGAGTTTCCAGCCGCCGCTGAACTGATTGCAGGAGGCATGCCCCGCTGCCCGCTGCTGCGCCAGGAAATCGATGGTAATGCGGGAGTCGTCCATAACACCGGCCCCGTCAATGTACTCGACGGTCCATTCCGAACCCCGCAGCAGCTGCTCCGGGTCTCCACCGCAGCCCCGGAATTCTTCTCCATTGACGTTCAGACGAACCTGATTGGGATGGGGCATACCGGTCATCGAATCAATACACAGCTGATGGGCTGCCGCCAGGGTCACCTGCAGACCATCAGCCTCGGCCCTAAAAGTACGGCCTGTTGCATCGCTGTGGGTGGTTTTATAACGCAGCTCGACAGGGCTTTCCCCCATGCGCTCAAGCACCAACTGTTCCTGTTCAACCGTAGCTCGCCAGAATGGTTCGTTTCCCGCAGCGGTGAACGGCAAGTCTATGGCCCCCGGGGCCGGACTGTCTGCGTCGGTATTATCCTTGCTGCCGGCGGTTGACGAGCAGCCGGCTATCAGCGCGAGAATAGCCAAAGCGGGCACAATGGTGCGGGCGAATCCATTCATTGTCGGTTTCCTGTTCCTTTAGGTTTGTTGCCATTACAGCAGTTAATGTCGGGTAGCCCCGATTTTAATGCACAGTGGTTACCATTTCCTGCCTCAAAGCATTACGCTTGGGCCATTATTACGCCGGAGACGACTGCACCATGGCCATCAAACTCTACCAGTTTGCGATATCACATTACTGCGAAAAGGTTCGCTGGGCACTCGATTACAAAGGGCTGAACCACGAAACCATCAATTTGCTGCCCGGTCAGCATGTCAAAACCATCCGCACACTCACCGGCGGAGCATCCTCGGTGCCGGTCCTGGATCATGACGGTCACCGGGTTCAGGGGTCGAAGGAGATCATCGACTACCTGGATGAAACCTTTCCCGAAAACCCGCTGACACCAGCTGACCCGGAAAACCGCGAGGCTGCACTGGCCTGGGAGCAGCGACTGGACGACGAGCTGGGGCCTGCCGTGCGCTGCTACTCCTATCATCATTTCCTGCAGCGCCCCAAGGTAGTGGTGCCCATGCTGGCGGCGGGCACGCCCTTCTACAACCGGATTCTGCTGAAACTGGCGTTCAGCCGTGTCGATGAGATCATGCGCAACTGGATGAAAATCAACGAGAAGACTTCGGAACGCTCACGGGAAACCATGGAGGCCTACCTGACCGAACTGGCCGATATCTACCGCAAGAAACCTTACCTGGTGGGCGATCGATTCTCCCGCGCCGATCTCGCTGCCGCTGCTCTCCTCGCCCCCATGTTCCAGCCGGAACAGTATCCGGTACCCTGGCCCAAGGCGGCCAGAATTCCCCGCGACATCAAGGTGTGGCTGGATGAGTGGCAACCACAGATTCAGACACTGGAGCAGGTGTATACCGCTAATCGCTGAGTTGCTGGCGGCGTGCCCTGCCCGGAGAATCACCCGTCCATCGGCGGTAGGCACGGGTGAAGGCGCTTTGCTCGGAGAAACCCAACAGCAGGGCAATGTCCGTAAGTGTCAGCGACGGATCCGACAGGTACTGCCCGGCCAGTTGCTCGCGGCCACGGTCCAGCCACTGTTGCCAGGTTAACTGGTGCCGTGCCAGTCGCCGCTGCAGGGTGCGGGGTGACATATGCATGGCATTGGCCGCTCGCGCCAGGGTCGGCTCACCGTCGGAAAGCAGTTTAAGCAGTACCTGTTGTAACTGGCGGTCGGTGCCGGAACTGTCGCCGGAATGCCCCGGCAACGCCCGCAACAACGCCCTGGCCTGTCGATCCAGCAGTTCCCTCAGGGTTGGATCCCGCCGGGGCATGGGCAGGCTCAGGTAATGCAATGGAAACCGCACCCGCACATGAGTGTCGTTCCAGGTCACCGGAGAACCAAAGAACGCTTCGTACGCCGTGGCCGTTTCCCCATCAACGCTCTGAAGAAAACTCACCCCCGAAGGCGGGGGTGGCTCCTCTATCTGGCGGCGCATGAACGTCACCAGGGCGGAAATCGCTGCACCATCTGCCTGTTGGCCCAGTTCGTTTTCCGAGGGTGGCCAGCGCATTTCGGCCTCGTCACCGATTACCTCGATCTCCGCGAGGGTGGTGCCATAAAACAGGGTTTCATAGCGCTGGTATGCAAGCATGGCCTCACCCAGGGTATCCGAGGCAAGCACAAGGTAACCCAGTACGCCCAGATGTCCTGGCAGCACACAGGCGCCCACCTCCAGCTCAGGAGCAATACGCCGGGGCACCAGCGCCAGCCCCCGGGACAGCAAATCCCGCCATACCGGCACCGGCACACTGTCCCGGGACGCCCACCGCGCCAGCGACATCCGCAACGGGCCGGCGTCCAGTTCCTCGCGATCCAGCCAGTCTGATAACAGACCGGTCCAGGCGCCGGTTACCCGTATGACACTGGCCACAGCCTGTTCTCCATCATAAAAACCCCTGCCCTTTTGGCGTCGATGATCAATTCAGTGGCATGAATTGTCAATTTTTATCAGAATGAATGGAGCAGACTGAAGCCGGATCAACAATAAGTACAGGATTCGGCATGGCGTTAACGGACATGATGGTGGCGGTACTGGAAGGCAGCGGCCTGCTGCCGCTCTGGGAAACCGTGGCCCCCTGGCTGGCGCTGGATGAAAGGCAGCTGATTTTCTTGGTTGCCACGCCGGTATTCATTGTCGTCACCCTCTGGGAATACCTGCGCATTCGTCATGATCCCGCCCGCATGAATGTGCCCGAGGCCTTCCGTAACTTTGCCCTGGGCGCCGGTTACCAGATCACCGAACTGCTGTTTGCCGGCTTGATCGCCTTCCCCGTTTACGCCTTTCTGCATCACCACCGGATTCTGAACCTGGAACTGAACTGGGTTACCGGTTTTCTGGCCTTCCTGGGCGTCGATTTCTGTTTCTACTGGATGCATCGTTCCAGTCACCGCATACGCTGGTTCTGGGCCGCCCATGTGGTGCACCATTCTTCGGAGCGAATGAATTTTTCGACTGCCATGCGCCAGAATGCCACCAACATTTTCAATGGCATGTGGGTGTTCTACCTGCCGCTGGCGCTTATCGGTTTCAATCCTGTGTGGATAGGCATTGCCTATGCCCTGTCACTGGTATACCAGTTCTTCATCCATACCACCCTTATCGGCAAGCTGCCGCGCTGGGTGGAGGGGGTATTCAACACCCCCAGCCACCACCGGGTCCACCACGGCCGCAACCCCGGCTATATTGACCGCAACTACGGCGGAACCCTGATTATCTGGGATCGGCTGTTCAGCACCTTCGTGGCCGAAGACGAACAGGCTCCGCCGGAATATGGCATCACCCGCCCGGTACACTCCCGCAACCTGCTGGTGTTGTGGACCCACGAATACGTGGACCTGTTCCGGGCCATGGCAAGGCCCGGTGGGCTGACGTCACGATTGAAACACCTGTGGAAGCCTCCGGAATGGGACAGAGATCCGGAATAAGGGCACAAACGCGGTTTTTTCAGGGTCTGTCTCATACCCGGACGCGTTTTCCCGCTAGACTCCGGTTACGCCAACAAAAAGCCCGGACCCAAGCAAACATGGAACTGCAGGAAAGCTTCATCAACAGCCCGACCCATCATCGGATTCCATTCCTGTCGTGGGTGCCACATAACCCCACCTCAGTGATGGTGATCGCCCACGGCATGGCCGAACATGCGGCGCGCTACCAGCCACTGGCCCAATGGCTCAACCAGCAGGGGATAGCGGTACTGGCCATCCAGCACCGGGGCCATGGGCCGCAGTGCCCCGATAGCGACCTTGGCCACTACGGCGACAGCCGGGGCTGGCAAATGGTAGTGGACGACCTGCAACAACTGGTGGTTCATGCCCGGAGGCAGTTTCCCGATCTTCCGCTGACACTGTTCGGGCATAGTATGGGATCGTTTATTGCCCAGGGCTTTACCCAGCAATACGGCGACCAGATTGACAACCTGATCCTCTGCGCCACCAATCGCATCAATCGGCCCAGGCTCCGGGTCTCGCTGGCACTGGTAAAGGCAATCGGACTGCTGCGCGGCAAACGACATCACAGCCGGCTGATTGATGGCATGACCTTTGGTGCATTCAACAAGGCGTTCGCCCCCAATCGCACCAGTCACGACTGGCTGAGCCGCGACCCGCAGCAGGTGGATCGCTACCTGAAAGACCCGTTATGCGGTTTTCCCTGCACGGTTGGCCTCTGGTCCGATTTCATCAGTGGCATGCTGGAACTCTCTCCGGCAACCTGGCGCAGGGATCTTCCCATTCACCTGCTTGCAGGGGACCGCGATCCGGTCGGGGAAATGGGGCGCGGCTTCAGCCGGCATGTCACCGACCTGAGAGCCGCGGGCCTGAACGTTGCCTCGGATAGGCTGTTTCCCGGCGCCCGTCATGAACTTGTCAACGAAACCAATGCCGACGAAGTATGGAACCATATTCTGCACTGTCTCCCCGGGAAAACCACTTCCGGGCCCTGAGCACATGACGCCCGGCGGTCAGTGGCGCTATGATCAGGAGCATTCATCATCCAACGGAACCGGGCCCTGTCCATGAAGGTCACCATTCGCTCATTACTGGCCGTGAGCCTGCTAATGTCCAACGGAACTGCACTGGCAGGGGAGGTCAGGCTGGCGATTGCTGCCAATTTTCACGATGCCGCCGAAAGCCTCGCTGCGCGGTTCGAAGACAAGACGGGACATAACACCCGTATCAGCTACGGCTCTACTGGCAAGCTCTACGCCCAGATTCGTCATGGGGCACCGTTCGATGTATTTCTCGCCGCGGACCAGGAGCGGCCGCGGCTGATGGAGAAAAACAGTCTCGGGGTACCCGGAACGCGCTTCACCTATGCCGAGGGCAAGCTGGTGCTATGGAGCCCCGACACGCAGGCGTTCGAAGACCCTGAAACCTTCCTCAAGGCCGGTGACTTCCGGCGCCTGGCCATCGCCAACCCGCGCACCGCACCCTATGGCCTGGCTGCCCGGCAAACCCTGGAACATCTCGGCCTCTGGGCAAGCCTGGAAAAGCAACTGGTCAGGGGAGAATCCATTGCCCAGACGTTCCAGTTTGTGGCCACAGGTAATGCACACGCGGGATTCGTGGCACAGGCACAGCTTCGTGATGACCATGAGAGTGGTGCCCGCTGGGACGTACCCGACCGCTTTCATGATCCTATCTCACAGCAGGCCATCCTGCTGGTACGGGGCCTGGACAACGACGCTGCCGGCGCCTGGCTGGACTTCCTCGCCAGCAGCGAAGCCAGGGACATTATCCGCCAATACGGCTACGATATCCCGCAAGCGACCGAACAACCCATGGAGCGTCAATGAGCCCGGAATGGCAAACCGTCTGGCTGACCCTGAAACTCGCCGGCATTACCACCGCCCTGCTGATGGTCATAGGAACCCCCATCGCCTGGTGGCTCGCACGCAGCAGCCACTGGCTCAGGCAACCGGTGGCGGCAATTGTGGCCCTGCCCCTGGTTCTGCCGCCCACTGTACTGGGGTTTTACCTGCTGCTACTGATGGGCCCGGACGGCATTGTCGGTACGCTGACGAATACTCTGGGGCTTGGCACCCTGCCCTTCACCTTTGCCGGGTTGGTGGTTGCGTCGGTGATCTATTCGCTGCCATTCACGGTGCAGCCTCTGCAGAACGTATTTTCCACCGTCAACGAACGCATGCTGGAGGTTGCCGCCACCCTGCGGGCCTCCCCGCTGGACCGTTTTTTCTCCGTGGTGATTCCCCTCGCCCGTCCCGGTTTCCTAACCGCAGCGGTGCTGACCTTTGCCCATACCCTGGGTGAATTTGGTGTGGTGCTCATGATCGGCGGCAATATTCCCGGCGAAACACGGGTGCTGTCGGTGGCCATCTATGACCATGTGGAAACCCTGGAATACGGCAAGGCCCACCTGCTGGCCGGAGGCATGCTGGTGTTTTCCTTCCTGGTGCTGCTGACCCTCTACCTGATCAACGGGCGCCTGAACAACGGGAACCTGAAATCATGAAAGCGACAGCAATCCTCGCCCATTTCCGGACCGGATTCGACCGCTTCCAGCTGGATGTTGACCTGCACCTGCCAGGTCACGGTGTGACAGCACTGTTCGGCCATTCCGGTTGCGGCAAAACCACTCTGCTGCGCTGCATTGCCGGCCTGCAGCAATGCACTGGCCAGCTGACCGTCAACGGCGACACCTGGATGGACACCAACACCAGCCTGCCGGTCCATAAACGGCCACTGGCCTATGTGTTTCAGGAAACCAGCCTGTTTCCGCACCTGACGGTCAATGGCAACCTGAACTACGGTTACCGCCGTACACCGGCAGCACAACGCCGGATTCATCCGCAGCAGGTGATCGACTGGCTGGGACTCTCGCAGCTGTTGAACCGCAGGCCGGACCGCCTGTCCGGTGGCGAGCGCCAGCGCGTGGCCATTGCCCGGGCGCTGCTGACCAGCCCCCGGCTGTTGCTGATGGACGAACCCCTGTCGGCACTGGACCAGGCCAGCAAGCGGGACATACTGCCATATCTGGAAACCCTGCGGGACAGCCTCGACATTCCCATTGTCTATGTGTCCCATTCCGCCGCGGAGGTGGCCAGGCTGGCGGATTACATTGTCATGATGGATCAGGGCCGGGTGGTGGCCGAGGGCGGTTTACAGGAAACACTGGCCCGCCCCGACCAGCCGTTCGCACTGGAGGAAAATGCAGCCGTGATCGTCACGGCCACCATCCGGGAACAGGACTCCCGGTGGCATCTGTGTCGTGCGGAATTTGATGGCGGCAGCCTTTGGCTGCGGGACGACGGAACAGCCGGCCCCGGGAGCCAGGTGAGACTGCAGATACTGGCAAGAGATGTGAGCATTGCCCTGGCTGCCAACCGTGACCAGAGCATCCAGAACCTGCTTCCGGCCAGGGTCATGGATATCGCCGCCGAGCAGCGCCCCGGTATGGCCACTGTCCGCCTGCAGGCGGGGGAGACTTCCTTCCTGTCCCGGATTACCAGCCGCGCGGTGAACCAGCTCGGCCTCGAGCGCGGCATGGATGTCTGCCTGCAGATCAAGAGTGTGGCGATCGTCGAATAGCCCGACCACCACTGGTACCGGGCAAAGCCACTAGCGGGTACCGTAGACCACCATGGTCTTGCCCTTGACCCGAACCAGCCCCTGGTCTTCGAGGGTTTTGAGAACCCGGCCAACCATCTCGCGGGAGCAGCCGACAATGCGGCCGATTTCCTGGCGGGTGATCTTGATCTGCATGCCGTCCGGATGGGTCATGGCATCCGGTTCCTTGCACAGGTCAAGCAGGGTGCGGGCAACACGCCCGGTTACATCCAGAAAGGCCAGATCCCCCACCTTGCGGGTTGTCTGGCGCAGGCGGGAGGCCATCTGCTCACCGATAAAATACAGCACCCTGGGATCCTGCTGGGCAATTTCCCGGAACTTGGTGTAGCTGATTTCGGCAACTTCACATTCCGTCTTGGCTTTCACCCAGGCGCTGCGCGAATCCATGTTGTCGAACAGCCCCATCTCACCGAAAAAATCCCCGGCGTTCAGGTAGGCCATGATCATCTCACGCCCGTCGTCATCCTCGATGATGACGGTAACGGACCCTTTGACGATGTAGAACAGGGAATCGCTTTTATCCCCCGCATAGATGATGGTGCTCTTGGCAGGGTAACGCCGGCGATGGCATTGCGAAAGAAAATAGTCCAGATGCTTGGTTTTCTGCTCAACCGGCTTGACGATAGTGGCCATAGTGCGAGTCATGCCTCCTTAATACTGGCGGGATCCTGATGTTTTTATTCACCCTGCTTTCCGTGCGGGTTTATTCATTATAAACGCAACTTATAACAAGAAGGCCCCGTTTCGGCAACCTGAAACAGTATAGACCAGTTACCCGGAACTGTTTTTTGCGGGGCTGCCGGGCTCTGCGGGATATGCTAGCATCCCTGCCCATTGCACGTTATATCCCATCGGGAGTACGAAAACAGATGAAAGCAACCATTGACTGGACTGGCGACGCCGCCTTCAGGGCAACCAGTGGCAGTGGCCACGCTGTGCAGATGGACGGCCCACCGGATCACGGTGGCAGGGACCTGGGCCCCCGCCCCATGGAAATGATGCTGATGGGGCTGGGCGGCTGCTCTTCGTTTGATGTCATGAGCATCCTGCAGAAAAGCCGTCAGGACGTCACCGCCTGCCATGCCGAACTGGAAGCGGAAAGAGCCGATGCCGTGCCTGCGGTCTTTACCCGCATTCACCTGCACTTTGTGGTCACCGGGAACAACCTGAAGGAAAACCTGGTAAAAAGGGCAGTCAGCCTGTCTGCGGAAAAATACTGTTCCGCCTCCATCATGCTGGAGAAAGCGGGCGTGGAAATCACCCACAGCCACGAGATCCGCGAAGCCTCCTGAGCAGGGACAAATACGGATGCTACAATATTGCGGTGAACTCTACCCAAATCATGGGTCGGTGTGCATAATACGCACCCTCTCCGCCGGTCTGCGCAAATGGTAAACATCCCGGTCAGTTATCGGTGGCGGCCTTGGTGGCATGCAGAAAACAGGCATGACCACTGACACTCATCTCCAGTCACTTGGGGGGGCTGAACATGGAAACCAAACTACAGCTGCATGGTTTCAATAACCTGACCAAATCACTGAGCTTCAACATCTACGACATCTGTTATGCGCAGACCGAAGAACAGCGTGAAGCCTACATTGATTACATCGACGAGATGTACAACGCCGAGCGCCTGACCCAGATCCTGACCGACGTGGTCAAGATCATCGGTGCCAACGTTCTGAACATTGCCCGCCAGGACTACGAGCCACACGGCGCCTCTGTCACCATGCTGATTGCCGAGCATGAACTCAGCGACGGAGAACCGGACAACGAAGAGTCCCCCGGCCCGCTTCCGGATGCCATTGTTGCCCACCTGGACAAAAGCCACGTCACCGTTCATACCTACCCCGAGAGCCACCCCTACGAGGGTATCAGTACGTTCCGGGCGGATATCGACGTGTCTACCTGCGGCCTGATCTCACCGTTGAAGGTGCTGAACTACCTGATCCACAGCTTCGACTCCGACGTGGTCACCGTGGACTACCGGGTGCGTGGCTTTACCCGCGATGTGGACGGCACCAAGCATTATATTGACCACGACATCAACTCGATCCAGAACTATCTGACCGAGGATACCCGCAACGCCTACCAGATGATCGATGTCAACGTGTACCAGGAAAACCTGTTCCACACCAAGATGATGCTCAAGAACTTCAACCTGGACAACTACGTGTTCGGGGTCAATGCCAGCGACCTGGACCCGGAAGAGGCCCGCTCCATTGAAGAACGTCTGAAGCGCGAAATGCTGGAAATGTTCTACTCCCGCAATGTGGAATAACTGACTCCCGGCATCGGTGGTGGCCCGCCATCACCGATTCTTCAGTTTTTTTGATGTCCCTCTCCAGAATTCTCCGGTTTATTCCCGGGCCTTCAAAGGCGTTTAATAGGCGTTAGACCCTTTGAGGAGGACTACGCCATGCCCCTGCGATCACTGAAACAGACCATCCCTGCCCTGGAAACCTCCGACGGCGCCGGCGTGCGCATCAAGCGCTCCATCGGCCAGCACCAGAACATACGCCTTGATCCGTTCCTGATGCTGGACGAATTCGGTTCCGACCAGCCCCAGGATTACATCGCCGGGTTTCCGTCCCACCCTCACCGGGGCTTCGAGACGGTCACCTACATGATCGAAGGCCACATGCTCCACGAGGACCACCTGGGCAACCGGGGCAACCTCAGGAACGGAGGCGTTCAGTGGATGACCGCCGGTCGCGGCATCGTGCATTCGGAAATGCCGCAACAGGAATCCGGGCAGATGCGCGGCTTCCAGCTCTGGCTCAACCTGCCCGCGGCAGAGAAGATGAAGCCTGCCGGTTACCGGGACATCCAGCCGGAGGAGATTCCGGCCATCACCGTGGACGGCGGCCTGGTAAAACTGATTGCCGGCGAGATCACGGTTGAAGGGCAGGAACACCGGGGTGCGGTGACTGGAGGCAGTACCCGCCCGCTGTATGCGGATATTCACCTGGGCCCCGGCAAGGAAACTCTGCTGCCAGTCAGCACGGAGCTTGACGCAATGCTCTACCTGTACGAGGGCGAGGCATCACTGGTATCGGACGCAGGCTCCCAGGCCCTTCAGGCCTCCGCCGCCAGCATCCTCTCGCCGGGAGACAGCGTACGGATCGGAGCCGGTGAAAACGGTGCCCGCCTGTTGCTGATCGCCGGCAAGCCGATTCGCGAACCGGTGGTGCAGTATGGTCCCTTTGTCATGAACACCCGCCAGGAAATCGAGCAGACCCTGCGGGATTACCGCGACGGGCGCCTGACCGCCTGATCAGGCGAAAGGTTTGCGGGCCATCAGCTCCAGCACCAGCGGGCGCATGATCAGATCCATGGCCAGGGACAGCTTGGTCCCGGGAATGACCAGAGTGTCATGCCGGGACAGGCTGCTGCCGGCAATCACCTGCAGCAGGTAGGGAAGGTCCACATCCGAGGGGTCGCGAAAATGGATGACAATCAGGCTCTCGTCTTCCGTAGGCACATCCCGGACGACAAAGGGATTGGAAGTATCCACCAGCGGAATTCGCTGGAAGTTCACGTGGGTATGGGTAAATTGCGGGACAATATCGTGCACGTAATCGTCCATCCGGTTGATGATGGTCTGCACCACTGCGTCCTGTGAATACCCGCGCTTGTTGGTGTCGCGGTGGATTTTCTGGATCCACTCAAGATTGACGATGGGCACCACGCCAACCAGCAGGTCGACGTACTGGGCGATGTTGTAAGCGTCGCTGACGACCCCGCCGTGCAGACCCTCGTAGAACAGCAGGTCGGTATCCGGGGCCAGCGGCCCCCAGGGCGTAAAGGTGCCGGGTTTATGGCCGGCCTCTATCAACTGCCGGTCTTCATCATGCACATACTGGCGGAATTGTCCGTTTCCCGTGTGGCCGTAGTCGTAGAACAATGCCTCCAGCTTGTCGATGTGGTTTGCCGCCAGGGCAAAATGGTTGCGCTCACCAAACTGGCCCTTGGCGGCCAGACGAGCCATCTGCTCGCGATTGTAGCGGTGAAAGCTGTCGCCACTGACCATGGCTGCCCTGAGCCCTTCACCGGCGAAAAGACGGCTGAATATCCGGCCGGTGGTGGTGGTACCGGCACCGGATGAACCGGTAACCGCAATGATCGGGTGGCGTTTTGACATAACTGTTGATCCGGAAAGTCAGTCCAGGCTGGTAAGCAGCCGCGGCTTTTCGATGATGAACCCCTGAGCGTAATCCACACCCAGACTGGTCAGCATATCGAGAACCCCGCGGGTTTCAACCTGTGAGGCAATCACTTCCCGTTTCATGTAATGGGCCATGTCCACCATTGACTTCACCATTGCCTGGTCTGTTTCACTGGTGTCCAGCTGATTGGTGAAAGCGCTGTCCAGCTTGATCAGGTCCACCGGAAGGCTACGCATGAACTGGAACGATGTCGGGCCACTGCCGAAATCACCCAGACAGAACCGGCAACCCAGCTCTTTCATCTCGTCGATAAACTCTGAAATTCCCTGGATGTCGTTGATGGCGGAGGCCTCGGTAATCTCGAACCAGATTCTCTCTATGGGAGCGTCTTTCTGGCTCAGCTTGTCGTAGATGAATTCCATCAACAGCTGATCGTTCAGCGAGTGCCCGGACAGGTTGATACAGATACCCCCCATATGCTCCGGGTCGGGCGCCTTGTCCCGCAACCAGTCAAGCATCTGCCCCACGACCCAGCGATCAACCGCCTGCATGCGGTCGTAGCGCTCGGCCATACGGACAAAATCCTTGCCGGTAATCAGGTTACCGGCGTCGTCATACATGCTGATGAGGATCTCGTACTGGGGCGCCATGGTGGTGTGGGGATGCAACGGGATAATCTTCTGGCACCGCAGCAGCATACGCTCTTCATTGAGATCCCCGAGATTGGCCACCTTGGCGGCAATCTGCTCCTGGCGGGCGTGGTCGTGGGCGTCGAGGGAATATTCAATGACCTTGCCATGGCCGCGTTTCTTCGCCGCTTTCATGGCTTCTTCCGCCGCTTTCAGCCAACGCTCGGCGTTGGCCAGCGCGGGCATTTCCTGTGCCAGCCCGGCACTGGCCGAAAGCTTATAACTCCCAGAGTTAAAGTTGAATTCCATGGCTTCGATCGCCGACACGATTTCCCGGGCCGCTGCCAGTGCACTTTCCGCCGGCAGCATCAGGGCGAATTCGTTACCCGAGAGCCGCGCCAATGGCATGCCGTCACCCACGTGGCTGCGGAGTACATCGGCCACCATCCGCAACGCTTCGTCCCCCGCCTGATACCCGGCCGTATCATTGAGCAACCGGAACTGCCGCAGGTCCAGCCGGACAAGCGCGCGCTCATCCTCACGCCGGGCCAGCTGCTGCTCCAGCATGCGCTCGAACTCCCGGCGCCCGAGCAGCCCCGTCAGCTCATCATGGGTAGAGGCCCAGGAAAGCTGATCGTAGACCTTACGCACCATCCGGTCGATGCTCTCATCCACCAGCGGCCGCTCATACTGGCTATCCGGCACGATAATGCCTTTGCGCATCTGCTGGGCCAGCGCTTCCAGATCCAGTTCCACAACCCGCATACCCTGGTGATTGACAAACACAAACCGGCTGAAGCCCCGGGCCACCCAGACCAGGCGTATATACTGGGGCTCGTCGGGTTTTTCCTGATCCCGGAGCCAGTCACCGGTGCGTAACTGCTGGGCACGGTTGATCCAGCGCTGCAGGCTGCGCTGCTCCCGCTCTGACAGGGCCTGCTTCTTGTCGTCCTCACTTTTCGCCGGTGGAATTTCGACCATATCCGGAGGACTATCGGGCCGACGCACCAGAAACTGCTTCAGCTCGTCACGAATCTGGGAAGATGGCATGTGGTTGCTGGAAATGGAGGCCAGGCCGTCCTGGATCACCCGCAACAACTCCGGCAGGTTGATGGTATTCTGGGGATCATCTGCAAACGTCATCAGCGAATCGATGACGGAGAGGTAATCCTGCCACAGCGGACTGTCCTCGCCCTGGCGGATCCAGGTGAGCGAGAGCAAATCACGCCAGCCACCGTCCAGCAGGCTGACAACCGCCTTTGGCACTTTCCGCCCGGCCAGTTTCTGCTCCAGAACGGCCGCCACCGCCTTCTTGGATTCCGATACCTTCTGGGCACCCTCGGCGGCGGCTGTCACCCGTTCCACATTACGCCGGTACACCAGGTTCTGGCGATCAATCAGCGCATCCAGTTCCTGCACGGCGCTCTCGAATACACCGGTATCCTGCTCGAAATCGGTGGCAATTCGCTGAACCAGCTCGTCGATCCGCCGCTGCACGACCGGATTGACGCGCCCACCCTTTACGCCCAGCTGGGCCAGCCGGTTCATGACACCGCGCACGGGGCTGTCCTGATCGTCGAAAAACGCCGGATCCCGCATGACCACTTTCAGCACCGGCACTTCCAGCTGGCGCATCCGGGCCTGGGCATACTCGCTGAGTTTCGGGCTTTCCACCACGCTGCTGAAAAATCGGTCCACCACATCCAGCGTACTTTGTTCCTCTGCACCCAGGGCGTGTTCGCCGCTTTCCTTCACCCGCTCCACCACGCGCTCCCGAAGGGATGGCTGATCCGGGCTGGCAGTCGCGGCCTGTAGCTGAAGTTCATGGAGTTGTTTCTGCAATTCCCCGGCAGACAGTTCTCTGGCACCGGGTGAAAATTCCACCGGTTCCATATCACCGCGAGCCAGACGGCTTGCCGTCAAGGTGCCCAGCAGATTCTTGACGGTGGCGAAGGCAGTTTGTGCAGCCGCGGCATAGCCACGGAACTCAGAAGCGGATTTCCAGCCCGGGTAGCGGGCGGTCCTGGGTTCCGAAGCCGGCGCCTCGCCGGCAGGCGCGTCCGCCTCCCGGGCCGTTACCTCGGGCCTGATGGGTGCCACCGGCGATTCCTTACTCCTTTTGCCGCTGTCGGCGGGCACCTGCTCGCTCAGATACTTGCTCAGGTCCAGATCCGGCAGGACGCCATGGCGAATCAGGATACTGTTCAACTCCCGGTACAGCGGGCCCAGGTTCATCAGTACCGACTTTTCAAACACCTTCAGGCACACCTTCTCCACTTCCCGGTCTGCCTTGAGCAGGCTCAGGCCGGAATGGAAGGATTCACAGATCAGCGAAGGCCCCAGTGGGTTGTGATGACCGGTGGAGTTGGCAATGCCCAGTTTGTCGAGGCGGAGCTTGAGCTGAAGCAGATCTCCCCGATACTGGGTATCCGCCTTGGTAACCATTACCCGGATTGTCAGCCAGTCTTCAAACTCGCCCTTGTCCACCACCGACAGTTCCGCCCCCGGTGCGCCTTTGGGGGCCGGTTTCAGGGGTGACTCCAGGCTTCTGGCCATCTGGTGCCAGACAATCCTCTGGCGAGCCTGAAGCTGGCCCGAGGCATCCATGAATTCATTTGCCTGCTGATCATTGCCCGCTCTCTGGGCTGATTCACGCAGGGCGGTAATCATCTTTACGAAGCACGCATCCATCAGCGGTTCAATGTACTGGATCACCGCTTTTGCCGACTGGTGCAGGACAAATTGGACCTTGTCACTGGGTGCGCGTAATGAGGCCCGGTCCTGGTTACGGTTGGCCCCACACTGCTCCAGCATGGCGTTGACGGCTTCCGGATTGGATCGGGTGAAGGCAACACCCATGGCACCGTCAATCCGGCGCATCACATCCACATGCAGTTCATGGCGTTTTCGCCCATCGGGACTGCGGAAACGGATCACCAGTTCCGGGGTACCCCGCGCCAGCACCTGGTCCAGTTTTTTCGAGGTTTCCCCGGAATACCGGACAAACAGGCCTTCCGCGCAGAAATCCGCAATCTGGCATGGCAGGTTTTCACCAGTGCCAACATCCAGCTGGGCGGCAAGTTTGATAGGTTGGCGGGGGCTCGAACGACGTTCTTTCGGATCCATGAACTACCTGATATCTGGCAAAGCCTGGTGGCCCGGTTCTTTTCCGGTCACCGGCCGGTATCCCTGAAAGGCAGCGACCGCTGCCTGCTACTTGGGGGAACATAGCTGTAATATAAACCCTGACCGACATGCCAGTCAGCAACAGAATAACAGCGTGAACCATGACACAGCTTAGTCAGATCTATCTCGTTATGCTACTGATAACGACACTTTCCGGGTGTACGACATTAGGCTATTACAGCCAGGCAGTCAGTGGTCATCTGTCGCTGATGATGTCCACCCAACCGGTCACTGAATTGCTGAATGCCCCGTCAACCCCCTCCCGGCTCCAGCAGAAGCTCAGCGTTGCGAATGATGCCCGCGAGTTTGCCGCTGACCGCCTGGCGCTGCCGGTAGGTGAAGCCTTTTCCAGCTATGCCGAACTCGGCCGCCCCTGGGTTGTGGTCAATCTGGTGGCGGTACCGGAATTTTCTCTCCAGGCGCACCGATGGTGCTACCCGGTGATTGGCTGCCAGTCCTACCGGGGTTACTACCAGCTCGAAAAAGCCCGCAAGGAAGAGCAGTCATTTATCGACAACGGCTACGATACCTTCATCGGCGGCGTCACTGCCTACTCCACCCTGGGCTGGTTCGACGACCCACTGCATACCGGTTTCACTTCACTCTCCGACAACCGCATGGTTGCCCTGATGTTCCATGAACTGGCGCATCGGGTGGTTTATATCAACGACGATACGGCCTTCAACGAGAGCTTTGCAACCGCTGTGGAACTGGAGGGGCTGCGTTTGTGGCTGAAACAGCGGGGTGACCGGGAAGGATTCCACAGGGCCCTGGCGCGGCTGCGTCAACGCAACCAGACGCTGGCCCTGGTGGAAACGGCGTCGAAACAACTGGAAGCGCTCTACGAGCAACAGGACACCCTGCCAGCCTCTGAACTCCGGCAGCGCAAGAGCAGGGTATTCCGGCAGCTTGAGGACGACTATCGCACCCTGTCAGAAGACTGGGAGCAGGCGGGGCCTTTCGGCGAAGACCCCGGGAATCTCAACAACGCCAACCTGGCCCTGTTCAGTCAGTACAACCAACATGTGCCGGCCTTCCGCCAGTTGATCCGGGAGAGCGACAATGATTTCTCGGCCTTCTACAAGGCGGTGGAAGCGCTTTCAGAGCAGCCGGAGGAATCCCGCCGACGGACCCTGGCGGAATTAGGACAGCGCTTTGACGAAGACCTTTGAGTTTCTCTGGGTGTTGTAGGACGCCAGTTTGAGCCCGGGTAACTCCCGCACGGTAGAAGGCTGGAAGCCCCGCTCCCGGAACCAGTGTTCGGTCTGCGTGGTGAGGACGAACAGACGCTGAATGCCCTGGCCCCTGGCCAGTTTTTCAATCATCGCCAGAATCTCATCGCCGCGGCCAGCACGGCGATAGGCCTGGTCCACCGCGAAGCACGACAGCTCACCGGCACTTTCATCGGGATAGTGATAAAGAGCCGCGCATCCGACAATCGTGCCGTCCCGCTCGGCCACCACGAAACTCCCGATCTCGGTTTCCAGCATTTCCCGCGAGCGCCTTATCAGGATGCCCTGTTCCTCCAGGGGCTGAATCAGCTCCAGTATGCCACCGATATCTTCCACCCTGGCCTGACGAACCTGCTCGTAGTTGTCACTGCTTACCAGGGTGCCGGAACCATCACGGGTAAAGAGCTCTTCCAGCAACGCCCCATCATCGGCGTAGCTGATAATATGGGCACGGCGTACCCCCCTGACACAGGCATCACAGGCCGCCCGCAGCAGATCCCCGTCATGACCCTGAACCATGCCCGCGGACAGCCGGTCGGATGCCTGCCGCGCGGACAGTTCCCGCATCAGCTGGCCATCTTCATCCAGCAGCCCCCGGTTCTCGGTGAACATGATCAGTTTCTCGGCCTGCAACGCAGCGGCCACCTGGCTGCCCACATCCTCGTAGGACAGGTTGAAGGCATCCCCGGTGGGTGAATAACCCAGCGGCGGCAACAGCACGATATGGCCCAGCTCCAGCAGCTTCTCGATGCCGGCCACGTCTACCCGGCGCACCCGGCCGGTATGGCCGAAATCGATGCCATCCAGCACGCCTACCGGCCGCGCGGTTACATAATTGCCGCTGCTGACACGAATCCGGGCGTTGTGCATGGGTGAATTGACAAGGCCCATGGATAACTGGCTTTCCAGGAACGCCCGCAATCCACCGATGGCTTCAAGCACGGGCTGCAACTGATGTTCCGGCGTTACTCGTAATCCCCGATGAAAACTGGATTCCTCGCCGGCATGATCCAGCCGCGCCTGGATCTGGGGCCGGGCACCAAAGGCCACGACCAGCCTGATGCCCAGGCTGCTGAGCAGTGCTATGTCATGGATGATGTTTATCAGATTGTCATGGGCAATGGCATCGCCTCCAATCGTCAACACTACCGTACGACCGCGGTGGGCGTTGATATAGGGCGATGAGTGGCGGAATCCATGCAACCATTCGTTCGATTTCAAGTTCGTCTCCTGCGAGTCTTCAGCTTCTGGAGTAGTCCGGATATTGGCGGGAGACTCCCCCAAAACACGCCCGTGAATACGTCCCTGTAGGGCTCGGTCGCGCCATCCTTGGCGCTCCACGGTTTTGGGGGAGTCTCCCGCCAATATCCTCGTCCCAACCTGGGATTGCCTTCCTGGAGATCAAAGGCAGAACTCTTTGATTAACCCCTTGAGGATTCTTACCGCCGGGTCCAACTGGGACAGTTCAAGATACTCGTCGGGTTGATGGGCCTGGTCGATGTGGCCGGGGCCCATCACTAACGTCTCCAGTCCCAGTTTCTGCAACCAGGGTGCTTCAGTCGCGAAAGCGACCGCTTCTGCCGTGTGGCCCGTCAGTTTTTCGCAGGCACGGACCAATTCTGCATCAGCCGGAGTTTCGAACGGTGGAACGCCATCAAACAAGGGCTCAAACTCCATCCTGAGTTCCCGGCTTTTTGCCAGTGGCTGCAGCTTGTGGAGTATCTCCTGGCGCAGGCCGTCCATGTCCATTCCCGGCAAGGGCCGCAGGTCGAAGTGCAGTTCGCAACGGGCACAGATGCGGTTGGGGTTGTCACCGCCGTGGATGCAGCCCAGGTTCAGGGTGGGCACCTGCACCTTGAAGTTGGGGTTGCTGTACTTTGCCTGCCAGCCGGAACGCAGGGCCAGCAGTTCGCCCAGGGCTTCGTGCATTCCTTCCATGGCGTTGCGGCCCAGGGAAGGGTCCGAGGAGTGGCCAGACTGGCCCTCGAAGACCAGGCGCTCCATCATGATGCCCTTGTGCATGCGCACGGGTTTCAGGCCGGTGGGTTCACCAATCACTGCATAGCGGGCCTTTGGGCGGCCGGCTTCGGCCAGGGCCCGGGCGCCGTTCATGGAGCTTTCCTCGTCGGCGGTGGCCAGGATAATCAGCGGCTGCTTGAGGTCTTTGCCCACGAAGGCTCTGGCCGCTTCAATGGCCAGGGGGAAAAAGCCTTTCATGTCGCAGGTGCCCAGGCCATACCAGCGGTCGTCCCGCTCGGTCAGGGTGAAGGGGTCACTTTGCCAGCGTTTGTCATCAAAGGGCACGGTATCCGTGTGGCCCGAGAGCACCAGCCCACCCGGGCCGCTGCCCAGGGTGGCAATCATGTTGTACTTGCCGGGCATTCCCGGCACTTCCAGCAATTCGACCTGGAAACCCATGGGCTCCAGCCATTCTGCCAGGGTACGAACCACGGGCTCGTTGCTGTAGTCCCATTCGGCTGAGGCACTGCTGATCGAAGGCTGGGAAATCAGCCTGGTGAGCATCTCGCGGATGCCGGGAAGATGTTGTGTGGATCCGGACATAGAAAACTCTCCGCCCTGTCTCAGGGCTAGCGGGCCTGGCCGCGACGCCAGACCTCAAAAGTTGCAACCAGTCGTATGGCAATGGGGTACGCCACTTCACCGCCGTCCATCAGCCGCGCGACTTCCATCCGGTTTTCGTCCACGCTGACCAGGCGCCCCTCTACCACATTACCATTCTCCAGGGTGACTCTCACCGTTCGTCCGATCCATGATTCGGCATCGTCTGTTTCAGCAGGATTCCAGCCGGCAACAATACCACCGCTGCCACCAGCATCGGGAACAACCGGCTCCAGCATGGCTTCCGGCTGTTCCGGAAACTCCGGTTCTACGCTTTCCAGATAGACGCCAGGCACCTGCGAGTGGTTATAGCGGACATTCAGGTTGGCATCGGCATTCTCTTCACCATCCCTCACGGGCACACCCCACACCGGGGCCGACGGATCCAGTTCAAGGGTCAGCTCACCACCTTCGGTCAGCCACTGCCGGTAGAGTGCCAGCAACTGATCGCTGGCGCTGAAACCCCGGGCCCTGAGACCATCGCTGAAGGCTTCCATTACAATACCGGTCCATTCTTCGGTTTCCACTCCGGATTCCCGGGAACAATAGGCCGCCACCCGGCGCATCAGGCCACCGTCGCGAAGTGTTACCGTCATTGCCGAGGATGTGGACTCTGCCAGCCCGGGCAGTTGAAGCGGGTCCAGCCGCGCTCCCGGCCAGTCCACTTCAATGCTTCCGGCATTGACGGTGGTCAGTTCCGCGTACAGTCCGTCAGAGCGCTGGATAACAAGGGCCTCGCCGGATATCCCGGAAACCCCGAGCCGAAGCAGGTCACCGCTGCCCAGATGCTGCCGATGATCCGGGCCACAAACCGGGGAGAACAGGGCTGGCGTCATATCAGCGCCTGCGGTCACCCAGTTCCGGAACATGTTGGTATCCAGCATCAGGCGCAGATTTTCCGCCTGCAGGGACCAGCCAGGGGGCAGGTCGGCGGGATTGACCAGTGCGGTCAGCAATGCCACGGGTGAGCCGGCATTGAATACCAGACGGCCGAATTCCATGGGCTGGGTCAGGCGGAAGTCCTGGTAACTGCCATCACCCAGTGTCAGCCGACCCTCCACACCGGAACGAATATCGCCCCGGTCAATCACGCCGATGTCTTCCACCGCCTTGCGGGCCTCGGTAAGCCTCTGGTCCGCCAGCCACCAGACCGCTCCCTTGAAGGCCAGGTAGCCAAGCAGGGTCAGGACAACCAGAAAGGTCAGCAGGCGCTTCATGAATCGGTCCTCTCGGGTAGAACGTCGGAATCATCCTGGCCCGGAGGCATCAGGGTGACAGGCGGTAATGGTCAGTTGCGGGAGATCAGCGTACCGACACCTTCGTCTGTAAAGATTTCCAGCAACGTTGCGTGGGCCACCCGGCCGTCGATGATATGAGAGGTACGAACGCCGTTTTCCACCGCGTTCAGGGCACAGCGGATTTTCGGCAACATGCCCCCGTGGATGGTGCCGTCTTCGATCAGTTCGTTGACCTGTTTCGCGGTCAGTCCCGTCAGCACCTTTCCTTCCTTGCTCTTGAGACCGGAAACGTTGGTGAGCAGGATCAGCTTTTCAGCCTTCATGGCTTCAGCCACCTTACCCGCCACCAGATCGGCATTGATGTTATAGGAGGCACCATCAGGGCCAACACCAATGGGGGCAATCACCGGAATCACGTTGCTGCGGGTCAGCATTTCGATGACTTCCACATTTACGCTGGCCACTTCCCCCACATGGCCGATATCAATGATTTCCGGCCGCTCAAGTTCGGGAGAACGATTCATCACCTCAAGCTTTCTGGCACGGATCAGGTTTGCGTCCTTGCCGGTCAGGCCAACGGCGGTGCCTCCGTGGGCGTTGATCAGGGAAACGATCTGTTTGTTCACCTGGCCACCCAGCACCATCTCTACCACGTCCATTGTCTGGCTGTCGGTAACCCGCATACCATTGACAAAATTGGACTTGATATTGAGACGCTCCAGCAACTCACCGATCTGCGGCCCGCCCCCGTGAACCACAATGGGGTTGATGCCCACGAGTTTCATCAACACCACATCCCGGGCGAAGCTGCTCTTGAGTTCCTCATTCTCCATGGCGTTACCGCCGTACTTGATTACAACCGTCTTGCCGGTAAACCGCTGAATATAGGGCAGCCCCTTACTCAGTACTGCTGCCACCTGCATTGCTGTTTCACGATCCAGAGCCATTCGTATTGCCTTGTCAGTGAAAAAACCCGTTCATTGATTCTGTGATTATTCCAGAGCCATCAGAAATCCGCGACAAGATCCGGTGCCACTTTCTGCAGCTGTTCCCGGAACACCGCCTTGATTCGCTCCAGTGCCTCCTCTGTTTCCGCCTCGAAGCGAAGTACCAGCACCGGAGTCGTATTGGAGGCACGGCACAGACCCCAGCCGTCGGTGTATTCCACACGTATACCGTCAATGGTGCTGATATTGGCGTCACCAAAGTTGCCGTCCCGGCCAAGACGTTCCACCAGATCGAACTTGGTTTCTTCCGACACTTCCACGTTCAGTTCCGGTGTGCTGATATCCTCCGGGAAGTCCTCAAAGACCTCGTCGCAATGGCGGTCTTCGATACCCAGGATTTCCAGCAAACGGGCGGCGGAATACAGGCCATCATCAAAACCCAGCCATCGCTCGCCGAAGAATATATGGCCGCTCATCTCGCCGGCCAGCAGGGCGCCCGTTTCCTTCATTTTTGCTTTCATCAGCGAGTGGCCGGTTTTCCACATGATCGGCCGGCCGCCCGCTTCGGATATGACACCCGCCAGGCGGCGGCTGCATTTGACGTCATAAAGGACATCGGCACCGGGATTACGGGAAACCACATCCCGTGCAAAAAGCATCAGCAGGCGGTCCGGCCAGATAATCTTTCCGGTATTGGTGACCACGCCCAGGCGGTCGCCATCGCCGTCGAAGGCCAGGCCGATGTCAGCCCCCTCGGTCTTGACCCGGTCGATCAGATCCGCCAGGTTCTCGGGCTTGCCGGGATCGGGATGGTGATTGGGGAAGTCGCCATCCACCTCACAGTAAAGTGGAATCACTTCGCAGCCCAGTTCTTCAATCAGCAACGGCGCCAGTTCGCCGGCAATGCCATTGCCGGCATCGACCACCACCTTGAGCGGCGCAGCAACGGCTATGTCGCCAACAATGCGATCCAGGTAGGCACGACGAACGTCTTCCGAGGACTGGTTGCCCTGCCCGCTGGCAAAATCGCCGGTGCGGATGCGCTGTAACAGCTTCTGGATGGCGTCACCGGACAGGGTATCCCCCCCCAGCATGATCTTCAGCCCGTTATAGTTGGCGGGATTATGGCTACCCGTCACCATGACGCCTGAACCGGTGCCCAGTTCGTGGGTGGCGAAATAGAGTACAGGTGTCGGCACCGCTCCCACATGAATGACATTGCAACCGGTTGCCATCACGCCCCTGGCAAGGGCGTCCGACAATTCGGGGCTGGAATGACGGCCATCGTAGCCGATACAGAGGCTGTCCACGCCACGCTCGATTGCCTCACTGCCAATGGCCCGGCCAATGACAGTGACAATATCGGGCGTCAGGGTCTCGCCAACAATGCCACGGATATCATAGGCCCTGAATATTGTATCTGACACGTCTGCTTCCGGCAGGGAAACCTCTTCCACCTCCGGTGTATCTTCAGGCCCGCCGGAACCTCCAAAGCCAAGCACATCGTCGTCACCGTCCAGCATGTCGATGTCAAGCATATCCTTGTCCTGGAACAGGGGCTCATCGGCTGCGGGCTTTTGCGCCTGCCCGCCAGCACCCGCTTTGGGACGGGCCGATTCACCGGCCTTGGCAACCCGCTTTTCCACCATCTGGGAAAGCCGGTGAAGCACTTCCGCCGTGGACGCCACCATATCCCATTTCAGGGCCGGCGGTTTTATCCGCTCGCCACCAAATACCTTGTGAGCCCACTGGATCATCACGGTGACTTCCTGCCGCAGCCCTTTCTGGGCGTTGCCGAGCAGCAACCAGACAACAATGGCCGCAACAATGGCAGGAACCAGCGCAAGAATAATGGCCAGCGTGCTGTTCACAAGCGGCTCCGGGGAGGCTGCTGGCCTGTACTGAAGCTCCCAGTCCGGATTCGTCAGGTCACGTGCCTGGACCGGACCATTGCCACTGCCCTGGCTGACGATGGTGCGGTTTGAGCCATCAACAGACTGCACGAGGGAGAACTGCCCCCCAAGTTCCTGATTGACGCCCGACAATAACGGTTGCAGTTGCTCTGTGTCGAAAACCATCAGCACACTGCCGGCAACCGCCCTGCTCTGGGGATTGCGGACGGGCGACGCCATTTGCAGGTACCATTGTCCGTCACGGGGGAAGGCATCCGGATAAAGTTTCCGGCCCGTTTCGGCCCGCCGGGCCAGATCCAGGCCCGCAAAACCCAGGGTCGGTTCGTTGGCACTGCGGGGAATATCGCCATAGGGAAACAGATAAACCGCCTCCAGCCCCGGCAGGGTTCCGGCCAGGTCTGCAGCAACCTCATCTGTGGAGGACTCACCACGAAGTGCGGCCAACACGTGATCCTGACTGGCAATCCCTTCTACCGCGGACTGCAGCAAGGAGAACTGCTGGCTTACTCTGACAGCTGCGGTATCCGCTTCCAGAGCCGCCTGCATTTCATAGCGACGGGCCTCGGACGGTTCCGTCAGCAGGAAATAGAGCAGGATGGCAGATACCGCTCCGGCTGCAACAACAACCAGAGCCTGGGCCATTGATACCGAGCTAAGCCGCTTGTGACGCGGGCCTCCCGCCGCCTTCCTGTCTTTGCTCTGTTTCTTTGCCTGCTTCCTGTCTGGTTTGCCGTCAGGTGCAGCTTCTTCAGAGTTCTTCTTTTTGCCAAGCTTCATAGTCCATCCTGCTGGTATTGTTTCGCCCGGATTCTTCATTTATCAGGGAAGTATAGACCCTGAACGCTGTTCTGCGCCTTCAGCCTCAGCGGGTGCCTGTTGAGCCGAACCCACCGTCTCCGCGCTGGCTCGCGTCGAAGGAAGACACAACCTCAAAGTCGGCCTGCACCACCGGTACCAGTACCAGCTGGGCAATGCGCTCACCCACCTCTACAGTGAATTCCGTTTGCCCGCGGTTCCAGCAGGACACCATCAGTTCACCCTGGTAATCGGAATCAATAAGGCCCACCAGGTTGCCAAGGACGATGCCATGTTTGTGCCCCAGCCCACTGCGGGGCAGAATCATCGCGGCCAGGGAGGGGTCGGCAATGTGTATGGAAAGACCGGTTCGGATCAGTTCGGTCTGGCCGGGCTTCAGGGTCAGAGGTCCGTCCAGGCAGGCCCGCAGGTCCAGACCGGCCGAGCCTTCAGTTGCGTAGTGTGGGAAAGGCACTGTATTTCCGATCCGGTCATCCAGAATGCGTACCTGAAATGTCTTGCGGGTCATTGATATTCCTTGTCGTTCAGTTGTTCCGCAATCAGCGCAATCAACCGCTGTGAAAGCACCGCCTTGCTGTCAGGCCCTATGGACTCCCGCCCCCCGGGCCAGAAAACGGTGACGGCATTATTGTCGCTGTTGAAACCCAGGCCCGGTGCGGATACATCATTGGCCACAATCATATTGAGCTTCTTCCGTTTCAGTTTGTCGAGTGCGTAGTGCTCAACATCACGGGTTTCTGCTGCAAATCCGACAGTGAACGGAGCGTCGGCCCGGGACGCAATGGTCGCGAGGGTATCAGGGTTGCGCACCAGTGAAAGGCTCATATCCTCGTCGGATTTCTTGATCTTGTCACCGGCACAGGCATCTGGACGATAGTCAGCCACTGCCGCTGTCGCAATGAACAGGTCGCAGCCCTCGTCGACCGCCCTGGTCGCTTCTTCCAGCATATCCCGGGCGGTCATCACGCCCCGGACTCCGACACCCGCGGGTGCGGTGATGGAGACGGGACCACTGACCAGCACAACCTCCGCGCCGGCCGCCCGGGCAGCGGCAGCGAGGGCATAACCCATTTTACCGGAGCTGTGATTGCTGATGTAACGCACCGGATCAATGGGCTCCCGGGTGGGGCCGGCGGTAATGACCACACGCCTGCCGGTAAGCGGGCCGGCAGCCACACCAGCGATCAGGTCATGGAGCGCGGCAGGCTCCAGCATCCTGCCCGGCCCTACATCTCCACAGGCCTGTGCCCCCTGATCCGGGCCCCAGAGGCTGATTTGCGGGTCGGACTCCAGCAGGCTGATATTGCGCCGGGTGCGCCCGTTACTCCACATTGCCTGGTTCATCGCCGGTGCCACTGCAATCGGCGCTTCCGTGGCGCAACACAGGGTAGTCAGCAGATCATCCGCCATACCCTGGGCCAGACGGGCGATAAAATCCGCAGAGGCAGGTGCAATCACTATCTGATCCGCCCATTTCGCCAGCTCGATGTGCCCCATGCCGGATTCCGCTTCCGGATCCAGCAACGACGTCCTGACCGGCTCGCCACTGAGCGCCTGGAACGTCAGTGGTGTAACAAAGGCTTCCGCGCCCCGGGTCATCACCACCCGTACTTCATGGCCGGACTTTTTCAGCAGGCGAACCAGCTCTGCGCTCTTGTAGGCAGCGATGCCACCGGTCACACCCAGCAGGATTCGTTTAGCGGCCATATTGGCTCCGTATTCATCACAAAATGAAAGGCTTATAAGATAGCACGCCAGAGCGCTGCCGGCAGCCTGTCTGCCATGGTAGAATCCTGAACTTGAGTAGCGCAGGACGCGCAAAATACAACCGAAAGGACGCAATCATGGCAAATACCGACTGGCCCACCGACGAACGCCCGAGAGAACGCCTTCTGGCCCATGGCGCCGCCAGCCTCTCCGATGCCGAGCTACTGGCCATATTCCTTCGCACCGGCACTGCCGGAATGCCTGTCATGGCGCTCGCCCGCCATCTGACGGAGGTCTTCGGTGGGCTGCGCGGCCTGATGACAGCCTCCAGGCGCCAGTTCTGTGATGTGAAAGGGCTGGGTACGGCTAAATACGCCCAGGTGCAGGCGGCCATGGAAATGGCCCGCCGGGTCATGGACGAGCCGCTGCGCCAGGGCGACCCGCTGCGTTCGCCGGGAGATACCCGCCGCTTCCTGCGCAGCCGGCTTGGCACCTATCCCCACGAGGTATTCTCGGGCCTGTTTCTGGATAACCGCCACCGTGTTATCCGATACCAGGAGTTGTTTCGGGGCACCATTGATGGCGCTGCCGTTTACCCCCGGGAGGTCGTCCGGCAGGCCCTGGAGTTCAATGCAGCAGCGGTCATCTTCGCTCACAACCATCCCTCGGGTGTGGCGGAGCCGAGCCAGGCCGACATTTCCCTGACCAGGAGACTGAAAGAGGCCCTGGGTCTGGTGGATATCAGGGTTCTTGACCATATGGTTGTCGGCCATGGTGAGGTAATATCCCTTGCTGAACGGGGGCTGATGTAAATCGGACCAGGTTTCACCGGAAAACTGGCCAAATTCCCAACAATTTTTTGCGTTGGGGCGGCAGTTCTGGTATAAAAGCGTCCCTTTCTGGCGGCGTCTGGCGAGCAGCGTGCAATTTTGAGGCGCAGGTAGCAACCAGAGACGCAATTAAACGAATTAAATACGCATTTTCAGGACCAAAGCTCAGGTCGGAGGCAAGTATGTCCAGAGTCTGTCAGGTTACCGGTAAGCGGCCGGTCACCGGTAACAACGTTTCTCACGCGATGAACCACTCACGTCGTCGTTTTCTGCCCAACCTGCAGAACCATCGCTTCTGGGTTGAATCAGAGAAGCGGTTCGTAAAGCTGCGCGTATCCACCAAGGGTATGCGTGTTATCGATAAAAAAGGCATTGACGCTGTGCTGGCCGATCTTCGTGCCCGCGGCGAGAAATTTTAAGGAGCCGCATCATGCGCGAGAAAATCAAGCTGGTTTCATCAGCAGGTACTGGTCACTTCTACACGACCAACAAGAACAAGCGTAACACCCCGGAAAAAATCGAGATCAAAAAGTACGATCCGGTTGTCCGCAAGCACGTTGCGTACAAGGAAGCCAAGATCAAGTAAGATCTTCGTGACCTCGAAAAACCCGGCCACGGCCGGGTTTTTTAATGTCTGCTGAAAAGTTTTACCGATTTGCTAGAAAGTCTCGAGATAGCCCTGGGGCAGCTTGATGTCCATCGCAATCGGCAGGTGATCGGAGACCGGGTAACTGACCACCTCCGAGCGCCTGATCTCCAGGCTCGGGCTCACCAGGATATGATCCAGCGCCCGCTCCGGTCGCCAACTGGGGAAGCTGTGGGCGGTATCCGGCAGGGGTACCAGGTTCGAATGCTTCAGCGGAGTGTTACTGAGCAATTCTTCCGCATGGTTGTTGAGGTCGCCCATCAGAACCACATGCTGGTATTCGGAAATCAGTTCCTGGATGTAGGCCAGCTGGCGCTGCTGGGCCGCCTTGCTCAGGGACAGATGCATCATCACCAGCACCAGCGGATCTTCCTCAACGCCGTAGCGGGCAACAATGGCCCCCCTCCCGGGGATCAATCCCGGCAACTTGTGTTCGGTCACCTCCAGCGGTCTATAGCGGCTAAGCAGGCCATTGCTGTGCTGGGCCAGTTGCCCGAGATTACGGTTTAGCTGCTGATACCAGTAGGGGATGCCCGAAGCCTCGGCCAGATACTGCACCTGATTGATGTATCCACTGCGCAGACTGCCTCCGTCACACTCCTGCAGCGCAACCACATCGTAGTTGCTGAGAAGCGTGGCAATGCGGTCCAGGTTCTGGATGCGCTTGCTGTGAGGAAGGAAATGCTGCCAGCTGCGGGTCAGGTAATGGTGATACGAGGATGTGTTGATGCCAACCTGAATGTTGAACGTCAGCAGCCGGATATGGCGGTGAGGCTCGAATTCCGGGACATGATCATCACCAGAACAGGCCCCACGACGACCGTTCGGGGACTTCAGAATTCCGTTAAGCTGCTTGCGGATGCGATTATACATTGTGATGGCAGCTCTGACCCAGGGCCCGGCTAAAAACCATTAGCCGGGCACATGCGATTACTCGTCCTGACCGGCACGCTCCTGCTCGATCAGATAGTCCACAACCTCCAGAACCTCTTCGTGGCCACCGGCCATAGAGGCGGTGATTCTGTACTTCCCATTCACAAGCATAGTCGGTGTACCGGTCACCCGCGCACCGCGAATCTTCGACTGCGCCTGCTGCATCTTGGCGTTCACGCCAAAGCTGTTGTAATTCTTGAGAAACTCTTCTGCATCCACACCGTGATCCGATACGAAGTCTGCCAGCGCTTCACCGGAATTCAACGGGCGACGCTCGCCGGCCAGTGCCTCAAAAAGCTCATCGTGGACCTTATCAAGCTCACCCATGGCTTCCAGCGCATAGAAGGCCTTGGCGTGAGGCTCCCAGGAGCTGCCCAGTGCGGCGGGAATCTTCACATAGTCGACATCGTCCGCACGGTCCTCGGCCCAGCTTTCGATCATCGGTTTGAACGTGTAGCAGTGGGGGCAGCCATACCAGAACACTTCTGCCACCTCGATACCGCTGTCACTTGCGGTTCTTACCGGGCTATCCAGCTCCTCGTAGTGTTGACCCTCCTCCCAGGAGGCGGCGTTGGCCTGAACCATGAAGGACATGGCCAGAATGGACAATGCGGCATTCCGGATTATTCCGATCATTCATTATCTCCGGTTATCGGGTTGGACGATGTGAGACGATTATGACCCAGCAGACCTGAAAAGTTCCACCGGGGCTGGATTAAAGAGCTGCAACCAACAAAAAACCCCGCCAGAGCGGGGTTTCGATACAGCCGGAACCGGTCAGTTGAGACCCGATACATAACTGGACACTGCTTCAATTTCGGCATCCGTCAGCTTGGCGGCCACATCCATCATGATGGCTGAATTCGGACCACCTGAGCGATCGCCGTCGCGGTACGCCTTGAGTTGCTTCTCGACATACTCGGCGCTCTGGCCACTGAGCCTGGGATAACCCGCAGGCTCGTTACCGGCGCCACGGGGGCTATGACACCCGGCGCATGAAGGCACGCCAGAGGCCAGATTTCCACCCCGGTAAATGGCCTTCCCTTCGTCCACCAGATCAGGGTCGGCCTGGGCGACACTGATTTTCTGCTCGTTGAAGTACGCCGCAAGATCCTGCAGATCCTGATCGGACATATCGTCCAGCAGGCCGGACATCTCGGAAATTTCACGGTCCTTGTCCTTGATCAGTACCAGTTGCTGATACAGGTACTTCTCGCCAATGCCGGAAAGCTTCGGATAAACCCCCATCACCGGCTTTGCACCACCTTTACCGTGACAGCTGGCACAAGTCTCTGCATTCTCTTCGCCCGCTTCAGGATCTCCTGCCCCGTGAGCCATCGCTATGAGGCCAACACCGAGAACAACTCCTGCGATCAGTTTTTTCATGCTCGCTCCGCTTCTCTCATCCAAAAGTATTCTTCGTTATGCAGCCGGCAGGCACGGGCCTGAAAGGCACAAACCGGGGCTGTTAAGCAGCAACGCTCAGCGTGCTGCCCGGATTTGGTGTAGCATTATACATTAATCCCCGATAACTGAAATCCAATAGGAATATCAACACCCGTGTCATCTGACCTGACTCAAAAAAGCATCTCTTTCAACAGTGCCCGGTTTCTGATCAGCGCCTCTCGCCTGGAGGAATGCCCGCCGGACCACGGCGCGGAAGTCGCTTTTGCCGGTCGCTCCAATGCCGGCAAGTCCAGTGCCATCAACTGCATTACCACCAACGGCAAACTGGCGCGAACCAGTAAAACCCCCGGGCGTACCCGCCTGATCAATTTCTTCTCCCTCAACCGGGAAAACTGCCGGCTGGTGGACCTGCCCGGGTATGGCTATGCCAAGGTTTCCCGGGACATGAAAGATGACTGGCAGAAGCACCTCGGGCATTACCTGAATGACCGTCGCTGCCTGCGCGGGCTGGTTCTGGTTATGGATATCCGACACCCGCTGACTGATTTCGACCAAATGATGGTGGAATGGTGCGAACATAACAAGCTGCCGCTGATGATTCTTGCCACGAAAGCGGACAAACTGAAGTTCGGGCAGGCCAAGACAGCGATGCTGAACATCGCCAAGAAGCTGGAAGGTGTCGATTGCCTGCACCACCTGGTGATGTTCTCTGCCACCTCCAAACGGGGCGTTGAGGACGTGCGGGATGCCCTTACTCAGTGGCTGGAGGAGGAAGTGCCGGAAACTCTGTAACCGGCAAATTGCAGCCAAAAAAAACCGGCCTGCATGTACAGGCCGGTGAAACGTCAGGGTTTGCGACGTGCTAAAACCTGAGAACTCACTCAGGAGACACCGTGAATGTCCGAATTCCCGATGTCACCTATTGAGACACATTAACTGATCAAAAGTTCCACAATTACCCTTTCTTTCGGAGTGCTTCACCTTCCATCTCTGCAGCCTCGGGCAAACGGGGGCGATACTTTTCCCGCAACGCCATCACCCGCTCCCGGTATTCCGGTGTCAGGTAGGGGATTTCCAGGGTCAGCACCTGATAGATGCCCTGCTTGAGTTCATTCAGGGTCAGGCTGGCGGACTCCTCCAGGGCATGGGCGGTTTTCAGGAAGGCCATCCAGTTGGTGATCACCAGCCAGACATTCAGAGACATCGCAGAACGCAGCTCATCGGGCTGGGGCTGGATAATCCCTGCCTCCGCAAGCTTCTCGAAAATCCTGCTGATCGCCGCCAGGCAGCGGTTGGTGAATTCGCGATAGTCCTGGCGCAGGCGTCGGTCGCTGTCGAGCAGGTATTCCAGGTCCCGGTGGAAGAAGCGGTAGCTCCAGAGGCCGTCAAACACCGACTCGAGGTAGAACGTCAGGTCCTCCAGGGTTATGGCCCGGTCTTCCGGAATATCCAGATAGAAGTCCACCAGCTTTTCATACTCGAGAAAGATCTCGTAGATAATGTCGGACTTGTTACGGAAGTGGTAATAGAGGTTACCCGGGGAGATCGCCAGGTGCCCGGCGATGTGATTGGTCGTGATATTCCGTTCACCCCTTTCGTTAAACAGCTCCAGGCTCGAAAGAAGAATCTTGTCTCGGGTTTTCATAGGCTCTGCAATGCATGGTTGTGTGTAGGATGGCCCGATCCGCCACCCGGTCGCCTTGACTCACTAGAGTATATACTCTAATAATAGCCCCAAGCGCAAACTGAATACTTTTTCGCCAGCACAATTTCCGGCCCGTCCATGGTTGCACAAGGGTCGCAGACACTGAACAGGACGACCCGGCTTGCAGCCCGGCGTCCCGAGGAGAGAGCGATATGGTTGCCACCGTTGTCCAGCTCACCGAGAGCAAAAAACATATCCAGCATACCCATCGGGTATTCGATGACCAGAAAAAGGCGTTCCGCAATAATCCGATGCCTTCACAGACAGAACGCAAGGAGAACCTGAAACGCCTGAAGCGAGTGCTGATGACCAATCAGGACCGTTTGCTGGAGGCCATCGACCGGGATTTCAGCTGTCGTTCGAAAGATGAGTCCCTGATTGCCGAGGTGATGCCGTCGATCCAGGGCATCAATTACGCCCTGAAAAACCTCGGGGACTGGATGAAGCCGTCCAAACGGCATGTGTCGGTGTTGTTCCAGCCCGCCAGCAACCGGGTCCACTACCAGCCCAAGGGTGTCGTGGGTGTTATCGTGCCCTGGAACTACCCGCTTTACCTTGCGGTCGGGCCCCTGGTGGCGTCACTGGCTGCCGGTAACCGCACCATGATCAAGATGTCCGAATACACGCCTCATACCTCGGCTTTGTTCAAGGAGATCATCGAGTCGGTGTTTCCTGAGGATCTGGTCAGTGTGATCAACGGCGAGGCAGATGTGGCGGCGGACTTTTCCAGCCGGCCCTTCGACCATCTGCTGTTCACCGGCTCCACGTCGGTGGGCAAGCTGGTGATGCGCGCTGCGGCCGAGAACCTGACACCGGTCACCCTGGAGCTGGGCGGCAAGTCACCAGCCATCGTTTCTCCGGACGTTCCCATGGAAGATGCCGCCCAGCGTATTGCCTTCGGCAAGGCCCTGAATGCGGGCCAGACCTGTGTGGCGCCGGACTATGTGCTCTGCCCGGCAGACCGGGTGCAGGCGTTCGTGGATGAGTACCGCAACCAGTTTGCGACCATGTATCCGAGCCTGCGGGACAATGACGATTACACCGCCATCATCAATGAGCGCCAGTATGACCGGCTGCAGGGGTATCTTGAGGATGCCCGTGAGAAGGGTGCGGAGCTGATTGAGATCAATCCGGCCCGGGAGAACATGAAGGATGGCACTCGCAAGATGCCGATTACGCTGGCACTGAATACCACGCCGGATATGAAGATCATGCAGGATGAGATTTTCGGGCCGATTCTGCCGGTGGTCAGCTATGGCAATCTGGATGAGGCCATCCATTACATCAATGACCGCCCGCGGCCGCTGGCTCTGTATTTCTTTGGCTATGACAGGTCGATGCAGGAGCATGTGGTGGACAATACCCATTCCGGGGGTATGTGTATCAATGATGCGCTGATGCATGTTGCCCAGGATGATCTGCCGTTTGGTGGTGTGGGTGACTCGGGTATGGGGCACTACCATGGCAAGGAAGGTTTCCTGACCTTCTCCCATCACCGGGCGATTTTCAGCAAGCAGAAGTTCAACAGTGGCAAGTTTGTGTACGCGCCGCACGGAACGGCTGCCCACCGGATGGTATATAAGTTGTTTATTCGGTGATTGATCTGGCTCCAGAGCTAGGCTTAATGCCTATGACTTGGGTGCCGGGCGCCGTTGAGCAGGGCCATCCGGGACACGCCGTTAATACGTCCATGTAGGCTCCTAAAAAACATCCCTGTTTTTTAGGGTCCCGGATGGCCCTCCTCAACGGCTCCTGCGAACTCAGTCGCGGCCTGCGAGCAGAAAGAAAACACGAAAGAAGACAATAAGAACAAGAGAGTGATTTATGTCTGACGTGATTCCTCATTCCGTGAAAACGGAATCCCCTGCTATCGCTATGGACCGACGGAGCTTCCTCCGGACGGGGCTCGGTGGTGCGCTGTTTCTGGGCACGGTGAGCGTGACCGCTGGTCTCTCCGGGTGCGCGACGGCGCCCGCTGGGCGGCTGGACCCCATGCCGGAGGGTATGGACCAGAGTTATGAATTCCGGTTTCTGACCCGTGATGACATTGTGCTGTTTGAGGCCCTGCTGCCCGCGATGGTGGGGCCGGGGCTGACAGAGGAGCCGGTGGTTCGCCGGCAGCAGATTCAGGCGACGATTGAGCGCATCGACGCTGGTATTCACCAGTTCGGGCCGGCGAATCAGAAGGAGCTTCGGAGGTTGTTTGATTTGCTGAACTTTGGTCTCACGCGAGTGACGGTGGCGCGGGTCTGGTCCAGCTGGGAGAACGTCAGCACCGAATCCGCCCATGCATTTCTGGAGCGCTGGCGTACCAGTGGTATCGGGCTGTTCAACAACGGCTACATTGCGCTGACCAAGGTCAGCAACGTGGCCTTCTATGGCCATGAGGACCACTGGCACCTGTCCGGTTATCCCGGGCCGCCCCGTTGGGCAATGGATGCCCTGCCCCAGTTCAAAGACAACGCCTGAGCGACCCACCCGCCAATCGGAGTAAATCAATGTCATTAACGGATCGTATCGCCCGTGGGCTTGAGGCTGGCTGGAAGGTCACTGACGGCGCCACCCTGACACAGAACCAGACCCACGAAGCGGATGTGGTGGTCATCGGCACCGGTGCCGGCGGTGGCACGACCGCCGAGATACTGGCGAAGGCCGGGTTGTCGGTGATTCTGGTGGAAGAGGGCCGGCTGTATCACCAGAAAGATTTCAAGATGAACGAGCTGGATGCCTATGCGTCCCTGTATCAGGAGGGCATGAGCCGGGTGACCAGGGACGGGGCGATTGCCGTGCTGCAGGGCCGCTGCGTGGGTGGATCCACCACAGTGAACTGGACCTCCAGTTTCCGTACTCCGGAGCCGACTCTGAACCACTGGGCCAGCCGTTTCGGGCTCGATGATCTCCGCCCGGACGCCATGAGGCCCTGGTTCGACGGCCGGGAGCAGCGCCACAACATCGAGCCCTGGACGACCGATCCCAACGTCAACAACGATATTCTGCGACAGGGATGCGAGGCACTGGGCTGGTCCTGGGAGGTGATCCCCCGCAATGTCAAAGGCTGCTGGAACCTGGGCTACTGCGGCGTGGGCTGCCCCACCAATGCCAAGCAGGGAGCACTGACCACCACCATTCCCGGTGCACTGGATAACGACGCCCGGCTCTTCCATGGCCTGCGCGCCGACAAGCTGGTGATGAAACAGGACCGGATCGACCGTTTGCAGGCATCCGCCATGGCCGCCGACGGGATAACGCCTTCCGGCATTACCGTTGAGCTGAAAGCCCGGCATTTCGTGGTGGCCGCCAGCGCCATCGGCTCACCGGGCCTGCTATTGCGCTCCGACATACCCGACCCCCACGACCGCATCGGCAAACGCACCTTCCTGCACCCGGTGAACGCCACCATTGCGGAAATGCCGGACACCGTCGACCCCTACTACGGCGCACCACAGTCGATCTACTCGGACGAATTCAACTTCTCCCGGGGCGTCGACGGCCCGGCCGGCTTCAAACTGGAAGTCCCGCCCCTGCACCCGGCCATGGCCGCGGGCGTGGTTCCCGGCCATGGCCAACAACAGGTCAGCGACCTGTCAAAACTGCCACGCATGAACTCCGTCATCGCCCTGCTCCGCGACGGCTTCCACCCCGACAGCCCCGGCGGCACCGTCAGCCTCCGCGACGACGGCAGCCCGGTACTGGACTACCCCGTCACCGACTACCTCTGGGCCGGCCTCAAGGACGCCTTCTACAAAATGGCCGAAATCCAGTTCGCCGCCGGCGCCCAACGCGTACGTCTCATGCACCTGGACTCCCCCTGGTACACCACCTGGGCCGACGCCAGAGCCGGCATCGACAAACTTCCCATGGAACCCCACCGCGTCCGCCTGTTCACCGCCCACCAGATGGGCGGCTGCGGCATGGGCACCAAACCGGAAGAATCCGTGGTCAACGGCTTCGGCGAGCACCACCAGGTCACCAACCTCAGCATCCACGACGCCTCGGTCTTCCCCACCAGCATCGGCGCGAATCCGCAGTTGTCGGTTTACGCCCTGGCGGCGAGGAACAGTACGAGGTTGGCGCAAAAGCTCAGGAGCTGAAAAGCAAAACATCTGACACCAAAGTGATAGTCTTCGTAGGCGGGAACATTGTTGGAAGTGCCGCGTGAGGAGGGCTTCCCAGGATTGTGTAAAGCCATGGATGGCTTTACTCAAGCGCACATGGATGTGCTCGTAGCGTATCCTGGGAAGCCCTCCTCGCGCGGCACAGACACCCAAGCCAGCAATCCAACACGAGACCCGGCACCAAAGCCGAACATTTTGGTTCAGGAAGAAGACTGCTATCCTGTCTGCTTGCGGTGAAAAGGAGCTCCGAATGCCAAAAGTCATCTACCCGGGTACATTTGACCCAATCACCAACGGCCACACCGACCTCATCGAACGCGCCGGCCGACTCTTCGACGAAGTCGTCGTCGCCATCGCCTACAACCCCAAGAAGTCACCACTGCTGACCCTGCAGGAACGCTGCGACCTGGTCGCCCAGGCCACGTCCCACCTGCCCAACGTCAGCGTTACCGGCTTCAGCAACCTGCTGGCAGACTTCGTACGGGAACAGGGTGCTACCGTCATCCTCCGTGGCCTGAGAGCCGTCTCCGACTTCGAATACGAGTTCCAGCTGGCCGACATGAACCGCCGCCTGGCGCCGGAAGTGGAAAGCGTGTTCCTGACACCAGCCAACCACCTGTCCTACATCTCCTCCACCCTGATAAGGGAGATCGCCTCCCTCGGTGGAGACGTATCGGAGTTCGTCGACCCGGCCGTCGAGGCAGCACTGAAAGAAAAGTTCGGGAAGAAGTAAAAGCGGGAAGTCGTTGCTGCCCGCAGACGGGCAGCAACGCAGACGAGGATCAGAACAGAGGTGGTAGCGGAATCAGGTTGCCATTGATATCCAGGGCCAGGTCTTCCAGGGTGCCCTCAACCCGCAAACGGTCGCCCTCCTGCTCCACCATACCTTCCTTGATCAGCGGTGCTACCTGCATGCCCAGGTCCGGATACTGTTCCACCAGCGCCAGTGGCATGCTCACATCCAGGTTACCCGTCAGCCGCTGCATGACCATCATCATCTGATCTTTCTCGTCGTCCGACAACGAGGGATGCTGCACCATGATCTCCCCCTCAATCGGGCCATAAGGCGTGGCGAAAGTCAGTTCCGGAAAACCGAAGGAAAACCCTTCACCGGCAAGGCCAAGCATCGCCTGGTTGATACGGTTCATGGATGCCATCTGCTGCTGCATCACCGCACGGGAGTCACCACCGGAGGCGGAAACAGCCGCTGTCTGCATATCGGTCAGTGCCGACGTGAGGTCACCCCAGCTTTGCACATCCAGGCCACTGAAGACGAATTCCATGCGATGAGGGCCAAAGCTCTCGTCATCCACCGCCATCGTTTCCAGCGTCACCAGGGTTTCCGAGTTGATACTCTTGCCGTCATCGTCAGTATAGGTCTCGCTTTGCAGTGCAAAGTCGTCGAGCCTGAGCCGGGGCTCGTCCCGGGCGGCCAGCTCGAAACCGGATAATGACATATCGCCCTCGCCCAGCCAGACATCCCCGGTCAGGTGCGCCATGGTCTGCTCAAGGCGGAAATCTTCGATACTGATGCGTAGATCGGGAGCGCGGATGACCGCCCCTGGCCAGAGCATGAATACATCAGCGCTGGAACCGTTATCGCTGATTTCCGCACGGCCGTAGCTTTCCGACAGATCGAAAGACTCCCCGGTCTCTTCGTTGATCACGCTCACCGCGGGCACGGTGAGTTCGACAATTGCCGTACCCCAGAGCCGCGTCTCCAGAGTCAGCCGCGGCGGCTCATCGGGGAAAATTTCCTCAACCTTCGAACCCAGCTCATCCGGGGGCGAGAAGTCCAGCAGGCTGCCGGTAACGCCATGGCTGACCCTGGCCTGGTACTCGAACTCGTGCTCCTCGCCGGTATCCGGATTCTGGACCGACAGGGTGCCGGTGAACTCAGCGCCCAGATAACCCCGGTTGTAATCCCGGGTTTCAAGATGAAACAGTGGCTGTGCCGCGTTCACTTCCGTGGTAACGCTCTGCCACTGCTGCTCGGTTACGTAGCCTACTGCCCAGGGGGCAACCACACCAACTGCCAGCACGGCCACACCAGCAACCATCCATTGTTTTTTCAACTACTTGTTCTCCGTTACAGCGCTCGTGCCCCGGCTACACCCGGTGGCACGAGATGATGTTAGTTTCCAGTCAGGCGCTCAAGCAGGACCAGTTGGGAGGCCAGGCGTGCCTCGCCCTCTGCCGGCTGATTCTGTATGTAACTGCCATCCGGCTGCAACACCCATGACTGGCAATTGTCGGCCAGGTAGGTGTCCAGGTCCTCACGCATTCTCGCGATCAGAGCCGGGTCTTCGATGGGGAAGGCAGTTTCCACGCGGCTCAGCAGGTTGCGCTCCATACCATCGGCACTGGAGCCGTAGACTTCCGGCCGGCCGTTATTGCCGAAGTAATACACCCGCGTATGCTCCAGGAAACGACCGATGATCGATCTTACCCGGATATTCTCCGACAGCCCCGGCACCTCGGGGCGAAGACAGCAGATGCCGCGGATTATCAGGTCGATTTTCACACCGGCCTGGGACGCCCTGTACAATGCCTTGATCAGTTCGCGCTCGGTCAGGGCATTGAACTTGAGGATGATACGCCCTTTCTCGCCCAGCTCTGCCTCCCGGTCCACCAGCCCGAGCAACCGGCTGTGCAGGGTGAAGGGGGAATGAAACAGTTTCTTGATTTTCAGTGCCTTGCCCATGCCGGTGAGCTGCTGGAACAGCTTGTTGACATCATCGCCAATGGACTCATCACAGGTCATGTAACTGTAGTCGGTGTACAGGCGGGCATTTCCGGCATGGTAGTTACCCGTGCCCAGGTGGACATAACGGCGCAGCTTACCTTCTTCCCGGCGCACAATCAGGATCATCTTGGCGTGGGTCTTGTAGCCCACCACGCCATAGACCACGATCACACCGGCTTCCTGCAGCCGGCTTGCCAGTTCCAGGTTCTCTGCTTCGCTGAACCGGGCCCTGAGCTCGATGATGGCCGTCACTTCCTTGCCGCGCCGGGCCGCATCCATCAGGGCTTCGACGATTTCCGAGTCGGCACCGGTCCGGTACAGGGTCTGGCGAATGGCCAGCACCTGGGGATCCTTGGCGGCCTGTCGCAACAGATCAATCACCGGGCTGAAGTTCTCATAGGGATGCAATAACAGCAAAGGACGCTTTCGGATAGCGTCGAACATGGTCTCTTTGGTTCGGATCTGGCGCGGAATCGACGGTGAAAAGCCGGAATAGGTCAGGTCCTGGCGGTCCACCAGCCCGCCAACCGCCATCAGGCGGGTAAGGTTTACCGGGCCGTGAACCTGGTAAAGATCCCGCTCGGTGAGACCGAATTCACGAAGCAGGAAGTGAACCAGCTCTTCCGGGCAGTTGTCTGCCACCTCCAGCCGCACGCCATCGCCGAAACGCCGGCTGAGCAGCTCACCACGCAGGGCGGAGGCCAGGTCTTCAAGGTCGTCTTCCAGCTCGAGGTCGGCGTTACGGGTCAGCCGGAACTGGTAGCATCCCTTCACTTCCATGCCCGGGAACAGCTCATCGGCATGGGCGTGAATCATCGACGACAGGAACACCAGGTTATCGCCGCCGTTGCACACATCGTCCGGAAGCCGCACCAGGCGGGGTAACGAACGCGGTGCCGGCACAATGGCCATGCCGGTTTCCCGGCCAAAGGCGTCTTTGCCATCAAGCTCGACAATAAAGTTGAGGCTCTTGTTCACCAGGCGCGGGAACGGATGTGACGGGTCAAGACCGATCGGGCTGACTACCGGCAGGATTTCCTCATCGAAATACCGACGAACCCAGTCAGCCTGGGCCTCCGTCCACTCCCGGCGCCGCACAAAGTGGATGTTCTCCTGTTCCATTTCGGGGATCAGCACGTTATTGATGATGTCGTACTGTTCCCGGATGTATTCGTGCGCCACGCGGCTGATTTCGCCCAGCACCTGCTCCGGCATCATGCCGTCGGAACCCAGGGTTTCCCGCCCATACTTGATCTGCTGGCGCAGACCGGCGACGCGGATCTCGAAGAACTCGTCCATGTTGCTGCTGAAAATACAGCAGAACATCAGCCGGTTGATCAGGGGGTGGGTGGTATCCAGAGCCTGCTTGAGCACGCGATAATTGAACTGAAGCTGGCTCAACTCGCGATTGAAGTAATTTTCCTGGGCGGCCACGTCAACATCGTTGCCAGGTGCCGGCACTTCCACCGGGGCGGGCACATTCCGGGTATCAACCGCCTTCAGATCGTTTGCAGAATCAGTACTCATTGTTCACTGCTTCCATTGCCAGGGTTCCGGTACGGCCCCCTGATTGTGACTGTAGCCTGTCAGGCGCTGCGGTTGCGCATCAGCCGCGCTGCCCTGACGGCAAAATAGGTAAGTATGGCGTCGGCGCCGGCCCGGCGCATGGCCATCAGGCTTTCCATCATTACCGCGTCGCCATCAAGCCAGCCATTTTCCGCGGCGGCCATGTGCATGGCGTATTCACCGCTGACCTGATAAACGAACGTAGGCACCTGCAGTTCGTGCTTTACCCGGTGGACGATATCCAGATAGGGCATGCCGGGTTTGATCATCACCATGTCGGCACCTTCGGCAATATCCATGGCCACTTCCTGCAGCGCTTCATCACTGTTGGCCGGGTCCATCTGATACGTTGCCTTGTTACCCTTGCCCAGGTTTCCGGCCGAACCGACCGCATCCCGGAACGGCCCGTAATAGCTCGATGCATATTTTGCAGAATAGGCCAGAATCCGTGTATTCACATAGCCGGCGGACTCCAGGGCGTCCCGGATAGCCGCCACTCGTCCGTCCATCATGTCAGACGGCGCCACAATGTCCGCACCGGCATCCGCATGGGACAGTGCCTGGTTCACCAGTGCCTCGACGGTGACATCATTCAGCACATAGCCGTCGTTATCGATGATGCCGTCCTGACCATGGGTGGTGAACGGGTCCAGGGCAACGTCGGTTATGATTCCCAGGTCGGGGTGCTTTTCTTTCAGAGCTCGCACGGCACGCTGGGCCAGGCCATTGGAATCCCAGGCCCCCGAGCCGGACAGGTTCTTGTATTCCGCCGGCACCACCGGAAACAGGGCGACTGCCGGAATACCCAGGTCAACCAGCTCCGTGGCCTGCTCGACCAGCAAATCAATGCTCAGCCGCTCAACGCCGGGCATGGAAGGTACCGCTTCCCGCTGGCCGTCACCCTCCAGTACGAATACCGGAAAAATCAGGTTATCGGCACTGAGCTGATGCTCCCGCACCAGCCGGCGGGAAAAACTGTCTGCCCGGTTGCGACGCAGACGGGTGGCAGGGAAAACACGGTTTGCCAAAGCGCTCACGGAATACCTCCTGTGGACATATGGGGCGGCTGTCAGAACCGGATGGGCACCGACACCTCTATGCCCCCATCATACACGCCCGCAAGCGGCGGTGGCAGGGCCCGCCGCTGATCCACAGGTTCAGGCTACCATGGCCGGATGACCGGAATATTACCGGATGGAATCCAGGGCTTCCGCACGCAGCTTTTCGGCGCCCTCGAAGTACTCATCCCTGAGCGAGTCAATGGCGGCCTCCCGCTCCGGACCGGAAACCCCCAGGTCTTCCAGGCCGGCAAGCTCCTCACTGTACGCCTGCCATTTCTGTTCCCACGCCTGCTGTTCTGCTTCGGCCGCTTCCAGTTGCCGGGAGGCCTCTTCACCAAAACGTTCTTCACGCCAGGCGCGCAGGGCCTCCGGGTCATCAGCAAACTCCGTGCGGGCCTGCTGGTAATCCGCAAACTTGCGGGTTTCCCGGCGCGCCTCGCGCAGGGGTTCAGGCAGTGACTGCTCAGCCTTCGCGAGGGCCTGCTCCCGCTGCTCATCGGAGAGCGACTCATCGGTTCTTATCCGCAACTGTTCAACCTGAAACTGGTCCACCGCCTCGTCACTGGCAAAAAAGGCATCGGCGGTTCGGGCATCCATCCAGCTTCGCCGTAAAGCCCGGATCTCGGCCATTTGCTGCTGCATTTCCTCGGCACTCAGGGCTGCCGAATTGTCGTAGCTGGCTTCCAGGTCACCCAGAGCCAGCTTGTAGTCCAGATAGTTCCCCAGAATGTCCATCGCCTCGGAACGGGCGGGTTCATCAAGGCGGGCAAGCGCCTGCTCTATACGGGCAATCAGCTGGGGCAGAGTCTCCTCACCGAGCGCTGCCAGGTAGTATTCAAATAACTGCCGCAATTGCGGTGTGGGTATCAGTGAGCCATGACTGTCCGTTTTCGCCCAGCCGCCTGGCAGGCTCGTTCCCTCCAGTGAGGCCGGCAGTTCATCCGGCACCGGGTTATCTGCGTTGCCAACCAGTTCTGATGGCGACTCATTCTGCTGCCCCATGCCATCCGCAAGTGCGGGCGCGGCATTGGCATCAACGGCAGCAGCACGATTACCGGATGCCTCGGGTTGATCACTGAAATAAACAACCGTACCCGCCGATACGGCGGCCACGGCAAGAAGTACCAGGGTGGCAAAGCGGAGAAATCGACTCATGGATGCTGCCTGTTTACCGATGAAATGCGGCCTGAATAGCAGTTATGAAGCTAAAAAACGGCTATCCTGCCAGGGGCAGCATAAAGGAACGAAGAGTGCTGGGGTGAGACCAGTTTCAAAAACAATTACAAAACATCGGAACTTGACGGGCGACAGCCAGAAAGCTGCCGCCCGGAAAACTCAGAGGGAGCGATTATTGAAACCGACATCCACTTTTCGGGGGGAATCCGAACGGAATGCCGTATCAACTTCCTGAATTTTGCCGCCCTGGCTCAGAAACGATTCAATGTCCTGCTGGAGCTGGGCGCGAATACGTGCCCGGCCGGCGATGGAATGTGTATCGTCGCTGTCTTGTGTCCAGCTACCGGATTGCTCCAGATTGCTTTCGTCGAATTCGCTCATGATTTCCTCCATCAACGAAAACAGCACAACGAGCGCACCAAGCCTGTTCCGGCGGGCGGCTCCGTCTCGGCGGGCCTACCTTACTGCCCGTCTTGGCGTCTTTATAATCTGCTTTCGGTTGCAACGCCATTTCGCCAGAATGCTTTTTTTGTAATTTTTTGTAACAGATTCCACAGCGCTGTTTTTAAAGAACAATATGAACCAGACTGTGGGGCGTGATTGATTGACACAAAGAATGAATAGTGATTCACTGCTTATAAGGAACCCGCATGGCATACCGGGAAACGGAAAAGATGCGCAATCGCAAGGCAGAGGCCCGCAAGCGTATCATTGAATGTACCTATGAATGTGTCTCTACCGGCGGCTTTCGCAGCGCACAGATAACCCGCATCGCGTCGTGTGCAGGGGTCGCCACAGGAACCATCTACAGGCACTTTGAGTCCAAGGAACACCTGTTTGCTGAGATCTTCAGGATTGCAACACAGCGGGAAGTGGACAAGGTTGCTGAAGCACTGGCCACTGACGGCAACGCAGTCATCCGCCTGGAAGCGGCCCTGCGGCAGTTCGCGGAACGCGCCCTGAGAGGGCCGGTTATGGCCTGGTCACTGATCGCCGAACCGGTGGACCCGAAAGTGGAAGAAGAGCGACTCAAGTTCCGCAGGGCTTACGCCGAGCTGTTTGAACGGGCAATCCGGGAGGGCATCGGCGAAGGCAGCCTTCCCGGCCAGGACGCCAGGCAAAGCAGCACCTGCCTGGTAGGTGCCATTGCTGAAAGCCTGGTAGGCCCGTTGTCACCGGCCCATGCCAGCGGCGCGCACCAGGCAGATAACAACGATCACAATCCGCTGGTCGACTCCATCATTTGCTTTTGCATGCAGGGGTTGACTGGCACCAGGAGGTAAAGATGAACGCCCGCCAGCCACTGCCAGAGGACAACACCCGCCCTGCCGGTAACGACCGCTACCTGGCCGTCACCCATGAGGTTTTCAACCAACCCCCGGCCCTGGAGAATTACAGCCTGTTTGAACAGGACAGGGCCCTGCAGGAAGCGGTGGTGCGGGAAGGCGCGGCGGGCGCTACCGCTGATCTGAAGCGGTTCGGAACCCTTGCCGGTGCTGCCGAAACCATTGAGCTGGGCTTCCGTGCCAACGAGAACAAACCGGTGTTCAATACCCATGACCGCTTCGGGCACCGGATTGACCAGGTGGACTTCCACCCGGCTTACCACCAGCTCATGGCCACCGCCATGGAAAACGGCCTGCACAGCAGCCCCTGGACCAACCCGGGAACAGGCGCCCACGTTGCAAGGGCTGCCAAATACTACATGCACTCCCAGGTGGAAGCGGCCCACTGCTGCCCCATTACCATGACCTTTGCCGCCATCCCGTCCATCCGCAAGCAACCGGAACTGGCAGCCATCTGGGAAGACAAGATCCTCGCCAACAGCTACGACCCGCGCAACCTGCCAGACAGCGAGAAACAGTCAGTCACCATCGGCATGGCGATGACCGAAAAACAGGGCGGCAGCGATGTCAGGGCCAATACCACCCGCGCCTATGCCACAGGTGCCGAAGGCCCGGGCCAGGCCTATGAACTGGTCGGCCACAAATGGTTTGTATCCGCCCCCATGTGCGATGCCTTCCTGGTACTGGCCCAGACCAAAAGCGGCCTGTCCTGCTTCCTGATGCCCCGCTGGCGCCCGGACGGCAGCAAAAACCCCTGGCAGGTCCAGCGCCTGAAAAACAAGATGGGCAACATCGCCAACGCCTCCAGCGAAGCGGAACTGCGTGGTGCTCTGGCGTGGATGGTCGGTGAGGAAGGCCGCGGCGTGCCCACTATCATCGAAATGGTCGCCATGACCCGCTTCGACTGCATGATCGGCAGCTCCGCCGGCATGCGCCAGGCCCTGGCCCAGGCCAGCCACCATTGCCATCACCGCAGCGCCTTTGGCAACCGCCTGAGCGAACAGCCCCTGATGCAGAACGTACTGGCCGACCTGGCGCTGGAAAGCGAAGCGGCTCTCGCCTACACCATGCGCATTGCCCGCTCACTGGACAACCAGCACCTGGAACACGAACGCCTGCTGGCCCGCCTGGCCACCCCCGTCGGCAAATACTGGATCTGCAAACGCACACCGAACCACGCCTACGAAGCCATGGAATGCATCGGCGGCAGCGGCGTGATGGAAGACTGCATCATGCCCCGCCTGCTGCGGGAGTCACCGGTCAACGCCATCTGGGAAGGCAGCGGCAACGTCCAGTGCCTGGACACCCTGCGCGCCCTGCAGAAAGAACCCGACACCCTGGACGCCTTCTTCAGCGAAGCCGCCGAAGCCCGTGGCATCGACACCCGCTTCGACCGGTTCCTGGCCCAGTTGCAGAACGACTTCGCCGACATCAGCGACTTCGAATACCGCGCCCGCAACCTGGTGGACCGCCTGGCCCTGCTGATGCAGTCATCCCTGCTGATCAGAAACTCCGACCCCGCCGTCGCCGACGCCTTCTGCGCCTCCCGCCTGGAACACAACGGCGGCCTCAACTACGGCAATCTGCCCTCCGGCACCAACCCGGCGGCCATTATCAAACGGGCAACGCCTGTAGTAGGCTAGAAGAGATTCGCCAGGCCGCACTGATTGCCTGACGAAGCGGACTCTAACTGAAAAGTTCGCGAACCAGTGGGGGATGGCTTTCCAAAACTGTGCGGAGCCATGGATGGCGGAGCCCAAGCGCCACAGGGATGTGCTTGAGCGTGTTTTGGAAAGCCATCCCCCGCTGGTTCCTGCACCATAGCCGGAAGCAAAGAAATGTCCGAAGCCCTGAGAAAGCTCCTGAACCAAGGCAACACCCAGCACCCCGTCATCACCCCGCACGTAGGCATCCTCACCCTGCACTTCCAGCTCTACGCCTGCGAAGACCTCAAAGCCAAACGCAAGGCCTTCACCGCCATGAAAGCCATCTGGGGCAAGGAACCCGACCTGGCCGTGGCCGAAACCGCCGACCAGGACGCCGTCGACTGCGCCACCTGGACCATCGCGGCCCTTGGCGGCTCATCGCAACAGATATCCCAGCGCCTGGACCAGATAGAAAAAGCCATACAGGAACGCGTCGACGCTGCCATACTGGAGGTACACCGGGAGATACTTTGACCCTCCCGCCGGGCAGAGACCATGCTGTAGCGTATGGTTTCACGACACCGTATACTACGCCCCCTCAGGGAGAACGGAACGCCCGGGACAGGCTTTGCGAATGACCACTGATAGTGTGTGGCACCTATGACCGGAAAGAAAAAATCCGCCCAGGCTTCGGTAGAAGCCATGTACCGTGTATTCACCGTGCCCGAGGCACCTGAATCCACACTGAGCCGGATTGACCAGAACATCTCCCGCAACCTGGCAGGATTCCTCCAGGAACACATCGTTGCGGTTGAAAAAGACCTTTCCGACGTCGAGAAAGACTTCTCGGACTATGCCATTCCCGAGAAACCCATATTCGTCTCCGAACAGGCCCAGTTCCTGCTGGACAAGCTGGTGGCCAACTCCGTACACACCGCTTCTCCCAGCTTTATCGGCCACATGACATCGGCATTGCCCTACTTCATGCTGCCGCTGTCCAAAATCATGATTGCCCTCAACCAGAACCTGGTCAAAACCGAAACCTCCAAGGCGTTTACCCCCATGGAGCGCCAGGTACTGGGCATGATCCACCGCCTGGTCTACGAACAGGACGGCGCCTTCTACCGCAAGTGGATGCATGACCCCCGGTACGCCCTTGGCGCCATGTGCTCCGGTGGCACCGTTGCCAACCTGACGGCACTCTGGGTGGCCCGCAACAACGCCTTCCCGGCGGAGGGCAGCTTCCGCGGCATCCACCAGGAAGGCCTGTTCCGGGCACTGCGCTATTATGGCTGCGAAGGGGCCGCCATCCTGGTATCCCGCCGGGGCCACTACTCCCTGCGCAAAGCCGCCGATGTACTCGGCCTGGGCCGTGACTTCCTGGTGCCTGTCGATACCGACGACGACAACCGCATCAACACCGACGCCCTGCGGGAAAAATGCCTGGAGCTGCACCGCCAGAAAATCCGGGTGATGGCCATCTGCGGGATTGCCGGCACGACTGAAACCGGCAATGTCGACCCCCTCGACGCCATGGCCGACATCGCCCGGGAATTCGGCGCCCACTTCCATGTAGACGCCGCCTGGGGCGGGCCAACCCTGTTCTCCCGCACCCATCGGCACCTGATGAGGGGCATTGAAAAGGCAGACTCGGTAACCTTCGACGCCCATAAACAGCTCTATGTGCCAATGGGCGCGGGGCTGGTGGTGTTCCGCGATCCCAGCCTGGCAAGTGCAGTTGAACACCACGCCCAGTACATCATCCGTAAGGGTTCCCGGGACCTGGGCAGCACAACCCTGGAAGGTTCACGGCCGGGCATGTCCATGCTGATCCAGTCGGGGCTGAAGATACTGGCGCGGGAAGGGTACGAAATCCTCATCGACCAGGGCATCGACAAGGCCAGAACCTTTGCGGAAATGATCGACGCCGAGGCGGATTTCGAGCTCATCACCAGACCCGAGCTCAACATTCTCACCTATCGCTACTGCCCCGCAAAGGTCCAGCAGGCACTGGCCGTAGCCGACTCACTGCAGGCTGAACGGCTCAACACCTGCCTGAACCGCATCACCAAGTTCATCCAGAAAACCCAGCGTGAACGCGGTAAAGCCTTCGTCTCCCGGACCCGCCTGGAGCCTGCAAGCTACTTCCACTTCCCCTGTATCGTCTTCCGGGTGGTACTGGCCAACCCGCTGACCACCAAAGAAATCCTGGCGGACATACTCAAGGAACAGCGGGAACTGTCGGCGGATGAGGGTATCGAAGATGAAATTGCCATTCTGGATCAGATGGCTGATGCCATTCTGAAACAGCACCAGCCCGGTGTTCGTCAGGCCTGAGGAGCGGCAACTGGTCAAACACCGCGAGGGGCGGGAGCACTGCTCAAAACACGCGCGGCGTCTAGCACGGACTTTCCGTGATCGGAGCGGGACAGGCTTCCAAAACCGTGCGGAGCCATGGAGGGCGGAGCCGAGCGTACACGGATGTATTCACAGCGTGTTTTGGAAGCCTGTCCCGCTCCGATCACCTACTCCAAGCTAAAGTCACCCCGACGAATCAGTAAAGCGCCTCTTCGTCATCCAGCACTTCGTCCCGAATCTCAAGAAACATATGATCCGCCCGGCTCCAGGTTTCCGGAATCCGGATGGTAGTGTTGGCGCTGATTTCCCGGGCAATAAGCTCGTTGGCATTGGGCTGGTTACGGTACTTGCGGGCGATCTCCACCGACTTCACGGCAATCGTGGGGTCACTGAGGACCTTCTTGATAAACACCCTGAGCTCGTCAATCACTTTTGCCTGACGGCTTTCTTCTGCTGAACTCATGAATCAATCCCCGGATTGTGTGGCAATTTGGGGGGAGGCAACACCTCCCGTATCAGGAATAGTATGGGCCAAACAGGCACCTGACAACCAGCACCGGTGATTGCTTACATCAGAAAGCCGCGCAGGGTGAAGAACAGGATGGCGGCCATGCACGCCGACACAGGCACCGTGATAATCCAGGCGGCAACGATACGGGTCAGGTGGGAGCGCTTGACCATCTCCTCGCGGTAGATTTTCTTGAGGCGCTTGCGCTCTTTCTTGGACAGGGGCACCTGTTTCTTCTGCTTGGCCTGCTGGAGCAGACTTTCCATTTCCTCAACAGAGGCATTGCGGAAATCGTCCAGGAATGGACGCAGGCGCTCAAGCTCTTCGCCTTCATGGTTGTCCATGATGTTGTGAAGCTGAGTCGCATAGTTCGATTTCAGGTACTCCCGCAGGAAACCCACACCGAATACGCCACCCACGGCAATGTGGGTTGAACTGACGGGCAGCCCCAGCTGTGAGGCAATGATGACCGTCAGGGCCGCCGACAGGGCAATACAGAACGCACGGGTTTTATCCAGCTCCGTGATTTCGCTGCCGACGGTCTTGATCAGCCGCGGCCCGAACAGCATCAGCCCTACCGCAAGGCCAAGCGCACCCACCAGCATCACCCAGAGCGGTATGGCGGCCGATGTCACCACTGTTTCCGCCGAAAGTGCATCATTGATTGCTGCCAGCGGGCCAATGGCATTGGCTACGTCGTTGGCGCCATGGGCAAAACTCAGCAGTGCCGCAGCGAAGATCATGGGCCAGACAAACAGCTCATTCACGCCTGCTGAGCTGTTTTCCATGGTGGCGGCACGGCGACTTACCAGCGTCTTCATGGCGATGAAGACAACAATGGCAACGGCCAGGCCCACCAGGGAGGCGCCCAGGAAACCAACATCGACAATCTTTTTGACCCCCTTGACCATCAGATAGGTGCCAAAGGCCCACGCCATAATGGCCACAAGCCAGGGGACAAAGGTTCTGGCAGCCGGGACTACGTCCTGCCGGTAGAGAACGGTTTTCTTGATGGCATACAGGAACAGGGCCGCCAGCACACCACCCATCACCGGAGAAATCACCCAGCTGGCCACAATCTTGCTCATCACTGCCCAGTCGGCAATACCCCAGCCGCCGGCGGCGACACCGGCACCCAGAACGCCACCGACAATGGAGTGCGTGGTGGATACCGGAGCGCCCATCCATGTAGCCAGGTTGAGCCACAGTGCACCGGCCAGCAATGCCGCTGTCATCAGCCAGACAAAGGTGCTGACATCCTCCAGCCGGTCAGCAGCGATAATGCCGCCCTTGATGGTGGACACCACATCACCACCGGCAATGATGGCACCCGCGGCCTCGAACACGGCGGCAATGATAACCGCGCTCCCCAGGGACAGGGCCCCCGAACCTACGGCAGGCCCCACGTTGTTGGCCACATCGTTGGCACCGATATTGATCGCCATATAGCCGCCAATCACTGCCGCGGCCATCAGCAGCATGCTGTTAGGCATACCACTGCTGATCTGACCCACCGCCAGGAAGATGATAAGCAGGAAAAGAAAGCTGATGCCGACCCGGTAACGTTCGGTGGAAGGGCTCGTCAGGATGGTATCAAGGTATCCGTTTTTGCTGGCCATAATACATCTGGTCTCGCATCTGGGAACACGGGGAGCTGAAAGAAAGCATTCCTAAGGCGGCAACTATAAATTTTTTGCCCTGAAAATGAAATAAAACTGTCATATTTGAAATTGCTTGACCGAGGTCGCTGTACAGGCTGCCATGTTTGGCTAATCTGACCCATTAATGTGCAGCAGGCGCACCAGACAATAACAAGAGTGCCATGACCAGACTTCCCGACCCCAGCCAGAAAATTGCCGACGAGAGTGAGGAAGAGCGGGTTTCCCGACTGCTTACCGGCCTGTCGGCCATGGCTATCCTGTTCCTGTTCGGCATCGGAGCCAAAGCGTGGTTTGCTACCCATGTCACCCATGCTGCAGTGCTCTGGTTCTTTGCGGTGCTAATGGCACTGAACATGCTGCTCTTTGCGCGAAATGGCAATCGACGGCAACAGAAGGTAGGCATGATTGCCATCGTCGGGTTGCTGTTCGGGTACCTGATCGTTACCGGTGGCGAGAGCAACACCGGGCCACTCTGGCTTTATGTGTTCCCTCCCTTGCTGTTCTATCTGACCGACCTCAAGACCGGAACCGCAGTTCTGCTGTTCTGCTATCTGCTGGCGGTTGTGGTTTTCCAGTTCCCGGAATTGCCACTGGTCACCGCGGAATACACCACCGACTTCAAGATTCGCTTTTTTGCCACCCTCACCTTTGAATCCATTTTCTGTTTCGTGCTGGAAGCCAGCCGGCTCAAGGCCCGTAACGAGTTGATGAACCTGGCCAGGGCCCACGAGCACGCCGCCCGTACCGACGAACTGACGGGGCTTTCCAACCGCCGGGATATGCAGCATCGGCTCGGCGCGGAATTCTCCCGGTATCAACGTTCGGGGCACCATTTTTCAATCGCGCTGATCGACCTGGACCTGTTCAAGCACATCAACGATGAGTACGGACACGACGCCGGCGACCATGTCCTTCGCCGTTTTGCGGCGCTTATGCAGGGGGTTATCCGCCAGACGGATGTCGCTGCCCGCTGGGGCGGCGAAGAATTCCTGATCCTGCTGCCGGATACCTCGTTACTGCAGGCCCTGACCCTGGCCGAGCGCCTGCGTGCCGAAGTAGCCAACACCGAGTTCACCTTTGGTGGAGAGCGGCTACCCATTACCATCAGCGCCGGCATCTGCTCCATTGCCAAGGCCGGCTCGGTCAACGAGCTGCTCAAACAGGCTGATATCCACCTCTACAGCGCCAAGGAAGACGGTCGCAACCGCATCGCACCACGTGTACGCACCACCTCGACGGAGGGAGGATTACCGGGTGCCCGCGCTTGAGGCCAGCCGTCTCTGTCGCTATGATCTGTCGCGATTCAGGCAGTGACACGCTGTACACTGCCGTTACCAACAGACAGGACGAATCATGGCATCAATCCGGATTCTGGTTGGCAGTGTGTATGGCGGTGCCCTGCTGACAGCACGTTCACTGAAAAAGCAGCTTGAACAGGACGGTCATCAGATCACGGTCCTTGAAAATCCCGAGCTGGAAGACATAACCGGTAACACCGACCCGATTCTGGTCTGCACATCCACGACCGGCCAGGGCGAAGTCCCCCCAAACCTGCTGCCCTTCTACCTGAGGCTCCGCGAGGAACTGCCCCAGCAACCGGGACGCCCCTTCGGGGTCATTGTCCTGGGCGACAGCTCCTACGGTGAGACGTTTTGCGGGGCCGGCGAACTGATGGAAGAGGCATTGTACGAAACCTCGGCGCGGAAGGTCGGTGATACGCTGCGGATTGACGCCCTGGAAACCACCGAACCGGAACTGGAAGCAGAGCCCTGGGTCCGACAGTGGCTGGAGCATCTGTGAAACCCTGGCAGCCGGACGCGGAAAAATCCCGCCAGTTCTCTCTTGAGCCCCTGGGGGGTTAACGCCATACTGGGCCGGACAACCACAACAATATTGGTTATACGTGCGCCATATTGCTCAGATTTTCGCCCTGACCGGCGTATTGATCATATTGGCTTTCGGAACCCAGGCACGCCCCGCAGAAACGGGGTTTGCAGAGCCGGATATGGACTACATCCGGGTGGCTCCTTCGGAAGAGTTGGATCTCAGAGAAGCACTTGCTTCTGATAGTTGGCAGTCACTGGAAGGCGAAAGTCCGAACTTCGGCTACATCCGAGATACCGTGTGGCTCCGTATTCCTTTATCCGCCCTGTCGACACTGCCTGGTAACCGCCAACTGCTTGAAGTCCGCTATCCCCAGCTGGACCAGATTACTTTCTACCTGCTCGAAAACGGCGTTGTCCGTCAGCGTGTGCTGACCGGTGACCACTTCCCGTTCGATAATCGCCCGATCAAACACCGCAACTTCCTGTTCGCCTTCGACGTGAGCCCGGACAGTGACTATCAGGTGCTGCTCAAGGTGCAGACCCAGGGCGCAATGCAGGTACCGGTCCGGCTCTGGACTCCGGCTGCTTTTTTCGAGGCTGCCTCGGTGGAAGATCAGATGCATGCCATTTACTACGGCATCATGATCATGGTGATTTTCTTCAACCTGTTCGTCTTTATGGCCCTGCGGGAGCGCATGTATCTGCTGTATGTGCTGTCCACCCTGGGGTACCTGCTTCTGATCGGAAGCCTGAACGGCAGTACCTATCAGCTAATCTGGCCGGGCCTGCCCTGGCTGCACAACCAGGCGATGATGCTGACGGTTCCGGGCGCACTGATCTTTACCCTGCTGTTCTCCCGCGCTTTTCTGAACCTCAGATCCACCAGCCCCAAAATGGACAGGCTGGTCCGGTACACGGTCCTCGTCAACCTTGCGGTTGCTGCTACCACGTTTATTACCGATTACAGCATTGCCAGCCGGCTTACCGTTGCCCTGGCCATTCCCAGCTGCCTTCTGCTGACGGTTATCGGCCCGCTGCAATGGATCAGGGGCAACCCCCAGGCCAGCTACTACACCATTGCCTGGGGCCTTCTGACCCTGGGCAGCGCAGCAACCGCCGCCAACAAGTACGGGCTTCTTCCCACCAATTTTGTGACCGTTTATGGCATGGAGATCGGCTCGGCGCTCGAGGCCATATTGCTGACGATTGCACTCGCCGCCAGGCTTTACCAGGAGCGGGAAGATAAAGTCCGGGCACGGGAAGCGGAACTTGCCGCGATGGCGGCGAGACGTTCTGCCGAACTGCGGCTGATTGACCAGGCGCTGCACAACCCGTTGACCGGCCTGCCAAATCGCACTTGCCTGGAAATGATGATCAACGAGCTGATCGCCCGGGAACCGGGCAAGCGATTCTCCATATCGGTGATTCATCTCACCAATCTTCCATCCATTACCAAAACCCTGGGACATCGCAATACTGACAGGCTGATCGAACTGGCCGGCCGACGGTTCAACAGCATCGTCGGCGACCTGCCCGGAATCTGTCCGGTAGAGAGCACGGAACAACAATCGTTTTATCTGGCTTCCCTGGAGTCATCCACCTTTGGTTTTGTGGTAGAAACCGACACCCTGGCCCAGGTCCCGCGCGCGGTTGTCAAAGCCATTGAGGAACTCCGCGAACCCCTCGACTATCTGGGCATGCAATTGCCTCTGGACCCTCGTACCGGTACCGCCATCTGCCCGGATCATGCCACCGATGCCAATACATTGATCCGCAGGGCCTATATTGCCCAGGGCTCTGAAGACGCAAGGGACCGGGGGCTGGCTTTCTACCAGCCGTCTCGGGATTCCTACAGTGCCGACCGACTGACACTGGTCTCGGAACTCAGGCATGCCCTGCAGAACAACGGGCTTGCCCTTTACCTGCAACCCAAAATGTCGCTGAAAACCCGGGAAGTAGTAGGGCTGGAGGCCCTGATACGATGGCCGGAACACAAGAACCGGATTCCTGCCGACGAGATTATTGCCCTGGCCGAACAAACCGGCCTGATCAAACCGCTGACCCGCTGGGTACTGGAGCAGTCACTTGCCATGAGAAGCCGGTTGCTGGAACAGGGTTACAGGCTGGACCTTTCGGTGAACATTTCACCCAACAACCTGAGAGAGCGTGACTTTTCCATGTTCGTGCAACGGTTGATGAGCAGCCATCGCTCCCATCATGGCGCCATTACCCTGGAGGTTACCGAAACCTCGATGATGCAGGACCCGGCCAACTCCCTGGCGGCGCTCAAATCGTTGCATGCCACCGGCATTCCGCTGTCCATCGACGACTTCGGTTCCGGCTATTCATCACTGTCCTACATCAAGCAGTTGCCCGCCAGTGAAATCAAGATTGACCGTTCACTGGTAACCGATCTGGCCACCGAGGCCGGCGACCGGGTGATCGTCAGAACCACGATCGAAATGTGCCACAGCCTGGGCTACAGCGTGGTTGCAGAAGGCGTTGAGAAACAGGAAACCCTGGACCTGCTGGAGCAGATGGGCTGCGACATGATCCAGGGCTATTTCCTCAGCCCGCCCTTGCCATTCGATGAACTGACCGCATGGCTGGACCAACAGCCCCGTCACGAGAAAGGCCGCCAGCTGGGTTAACCGCGGTGGCGTATCAATGCTTCCTGTGTGGTGGATGCCACCAGTCTTCCCCGCTGATCAAAAAAGTTACCGCGATTGAAACCACGGCCGCCCGATGCGCTGGGGCTGTCCTTGTCATAGAGCAGCCATTCGTCCATGCGGAATTCCCGGTGAAACCAGATGGAGTGGTCCAGGCTGGCTACCTGCATCTTTTTGCTCATGAAGGTGACGCCATGGGGATTCAGGGACGTGCCCAGGAACGAGAAGTCAGACGCGTAGGTCAGCAGGCACCGGTGCAGTACCGGATCATCCGGAAGGTGGCCCTGGGTGCGGAACCAGCTCTGCTTGTAGGGCGGGCGGGGCTCCGGCTTCAACGGGTTGACCGGGTTCACGGGGCGGATTTCAATGGGGCGCTCCCGGGTCAGTGTCTCGCGCAGATGTTCCGGTACGTGAGGCGCCAGCAGTTCACCGTATTCCTGCTCCGACTTCAGGGTTTCAGGGTCAGGAGCTGCAGGCATATCCAGCTGATGTTCGAAGCCTTCTTCGGCCACCTGGAATGACATGGAGCCGGTGAGGATTTCCTTGCCATCCTGGCGTGCGATCACCCGGCGCACGGAAAAACTGCCACCGTCGCGAACCCTCTGCACTTCGTAATCAATGGCCATGCTGTGATTGCCCGGACGCAGGAAATAGGCATGCAGGGAATGAGGCAGGCGCCCTTCCACCGTGCGGCTGGCAGCCATCAGAGCCTGGCCCAGAACCTGGCCGCCGAAAACATTGGGGAAGCCGAGATCTTCACTGTCCCCCTGGAAATGGTCATCGCCAATCGGGGAAAGATCCAGCAGATCCACCAGCCTTCTGGTTACTTCAAGCATGCCCGCTCCTGTCAATTTCGTTAGCTCACGAATGAGTTTCTACCGCAAGCCGGGGGTTTTCGCAATCCCGTTGCCGCTGATCAAGGATGTATCGGCGGCACTTCTTTTGACAGGGCCTGTTTCTCCACGGCAAAGCGCCCGGTCACTGCAAACCCGAGCACTTCTCCGGAGTCGGCCTTGAACAGGGCCCGGACATCCTGGCCATCCGCCTCCACATGCCAGCTTCCGGAGGCCCCGGGCGGCGGCGGGCAGACCGCCGTCGGACAACAGGGTGTCTTGACCATCACCGGCATGGTGCCGTACCGGACTTCGGTTCGTTCACCGGTAAGAGTTTTTGCCAGGGCCCGGGCACAGGCCATCAATGGCATAACATACAGCAGAACGTGGCCATCCACTTCCGCACAATCGCCAAGAGCGTAAACATCCGGCACAGACGTTTCCAGCGCCCGATTCACCACGATTCCCCGGTTGGTTTCAAGGCCGGCAGCAGCGGCCAGTTCCGTACGGGACCGCAGCCCCACGGCGGAAATCACCAGGTCGGCATCCAGCTTTTCGCCATTGGCCAGGGTCAGTCTCACACCGTCTCCCCGGGTGGCGATGTGATCGACAACGGTTTCAAGATGGAAGCGGACGCCCAGCTCTTCGAGACCACTGCGCACGGCTTCCGCCGCAGGCGGGGGCAGGAGTCCGGGCATCAGGGCATCAGAAGGGGCAATGACGTCGACTTCATAGTCACCGTTGCGCAGGTCATTGGCAAACTCGCAGCCGATCAGGCCGGCGCCCATGATGGCGACCTTCTTCCGGCCCTGCAGGGCCCTGCGGAACGCGCGATAGTCCATCAGGTCATTGATGGAGAACACGTGCTCCTGACCATCGCCCTTGATCGACAGACGGATCACATCGGCGCCCCAGGCCAGCACGAGTTTGCCGTAGGCCAGACGCTCATCGCCCAGTACCAGTTCGTGGGCATCGGGATCAATACCGGTGACAGTGGTATAGGCTCGCAATTCCAGGTTCAGTTGCTCCGCCATGGTTTCCGCGGAGCCCTGGGCCAGTTCGTCAGCTTCCTTGCCCTTGGTGAAACCGGTGGAGAGCATGGGCTTGGAGTAACTGAAACCATCGTCCGCGGTAACCATCACAATGGAGGCGTTTTCGTCCTGTTTACGGATTTCCTTCGCCAGGGTGTAGCCTGACAACCCCGTCCCGACAATCACGATGGGTGCTTCTGTACTCATTACCTGCTCTCCGGCTCAGTTCGTCTGCAACGGTCTTGTCAACCGATCTCGATCATCTCAAAGTCTTCCTTGCCCACGCCGCAGTCGGGGCATTCCCAGTCATCGGGTACATCTTCCCAGGCGGTACCGGGTTCGATACCGTCGTCCGGCCAGCCCTCGGCCTCATCGTAGATAAAACCACAAACAACGCATTGCCACTTCTTCATGCCACTCCTCCGAAACTCATCAGGGCGCGATGATAATTGTCCTACAATCATGCACGCAAGTCTTTTTGCGCCCGGGGGCGCTGCTTTAACCGGCCATCCATCATACCCATCGCCGGGACATTGACCAATGCCGGCGCAGACGGACTTCAGGCGGGATTTCTGCCAATAGCCACAAATACCGACAGCGCACAGGGATCGCCCCCTCCCTTCAGCGCCCCTCCTCCGGTATAATCGGCCGTTTTACAACAGGACCCGACCGCTATGACCGATACCGTCGCCGAACTGAACCAGGTAATGGCCGACGCCGATTGCCTGGTGAACGAGCAGCAGGTACAGGCCGCCATCCAGAGCCTCGCGGACGAGATTTCCGGGCGCCTCAGGGACACCAACCCCCTGCTGTTCTGCGTGATGAACGGTGGGCTGATTCTGACCGGCCAGCTGTTGCCAAGGCTGGCGTTCCCGGTGCAGGCGGAATACCTCCATGCCACCCGATACCGCCAGGAGACAACCGGCGGCATACTGGAATGGAAACTGCGGCCGGAAGCCGACATGAATGGCAGAACCGTTCTGATCGTCGACGACATACTCGATGAAGGTACGACCCTCTGTGCCATCGCGGATTACTGCCTTGCCCATGGAGCCAAAGAAGTGCTGACGGCCGTGCTCGTGGACAAGCAGCACGACCGCAAGGCACGGCCAGACCTGAAAGCCGACTTTACCGGGCTTGAAGTGGAGGACCGGTTCCTGTTTGGCTACGGCATGGATTATAAAGGCTACTGGCGTAATGCCCCGGGAATTTATGCCGTCAAGGGACTGTAACGCCATCTGCATCCCGCCAACGGACTGGTACCGATCTTTTCCTGCAGCCGGCCTGAAAAATCCTGCCGTCCATGGCCCGCTCGGTTACTGGCTCAAGCTTGAGGGGTCACTGACCCGTGCACTTCAGCTTCAGTGCCGCGAGAGCTTCCGCGTGGATATTCTCCGGGAAGGCTTTGCCCGCCCCACCCTGGAAGAAGCCCGCACCCTGGGCATCCCGATTCGCCAGAAGGCCTGGGTACGCGAAGTCTGCCTCAATGGCGACGACACACCCTGGGTACTTGCCCGCACCATCATTCCGCTGGCCACCCTGGCCGGGCGCGGCCGCCGCCTCCGCAACCTTGGCCGCCGCCCCCTGGGGGCTTATCTTTTCAGCAATCCCGAGTGGCAGCGGGGTCCGTTCGAGACCGGCCTGTGCCAGCGCAGCAACAGCGCCCAGCCCCTGGCGGCACGGCGATCCCGGTTCTACAGTGGCCAGCATCTGCTGCTGGTGGGCGAGTATTTCCTGCCGACCCTGGCTGACTGAAACCCCGCCTTCCGATTCCTCCCTTTCACCCCACCCCTGCGGCTGGCTATAATCCCGGCCCAGTGGAACGAACATCTCTCGAACGGATCTGTCCCATGCTTTCAAACGCCGTGCCCGATCACATCCAGGCCCGCCTTGCGGATTATGCCCGCCTGTTACGCCTCGACCGCCCGATCGGCAGCCTGCTCCTGCTGTGGCCGACCTACTGGGCGCTGTGGCTGGCAGCGGACGGTTTTCCCGGTATCGGCAATTTCATCGTGTTCACCCTCGGCGTTTTCCTGATGCGCGCCGCCGGTTGTGCCATCAACGACTTTGCCGACCGCAAGGTAGACCGCCATGTAAAACGCACCCGGAACCGGCCCCTGACAACCGGCCGGATTGAAGCATGGGAAGCCGTGGCACTGTTTGCCGGGATCTGCCTTGTCGCTTTTCTGATGGTGGTGCTGTTTACCAACACACTGACCCTGTATCTCTCGTTTGGCGGCGTGATTCTGGCTTTTATCTATCCGTTCATGAAGCGCTACACCCACCTTCCGCAACTGTTCCTTGGCGCCGCCTTTTCCTGGGCAATCCCCATGGCCTGGGCGGCCGAGGCCGGTGAAGTCACCCGGATGGCCTGGCTGCTGTTCACTGCCAACGTGCTCTGGACGGTCGCCTACGACACCCTGTATGCCATGGTTGACCGCGATGACGACTTGAAGATAGGCATCAAATCCACGGCGATCCTGTTTGGCGAGGCCGACCGTGCCGTTATCGCCATACTCCAGGCACTGGTGGTGCTGATCCTGGTTCTGGTGGGCCATCAGGCCGAACTTGGCGTATTCTATTATCTGGGGCTTGTTGCCATGGCCTGCCTGTTTGTCTTCCAGCAACACCTGGCCCGCTACCGGGAGCGGGATGGTTGCTTCAAGGCGTTCCTGAACAACAACTGGGCGGGCTTTGCAGTATTCACCGGCCTGCTGGCCGACCTGATCGTACATTAATCCAACAATTCCGGCCCCGGGCTGATCCTGTCATATACTTGTAACACTACCCCGATGTAATGAGTCAGCAACAATACAAGGACTGACACAGGTTAATGCTCATGACTGGAAAAACCGTCCTGATCGTCGATGACGAGGCGCCAATCCGCGAAATGATTGCCGTTGCCCTCGAAATGGCCGACTACAACTATCTCGAGGCAGCGGATGCCCGCGAAGCGCATGCCCTTATTGTAGACAAACAGCCTGACCTCATACTCCTGGACTGGATGCTGCCCGGCACCAGCGGCGTGGAACTGGCCAGGCGCCTCAAGAAAGAGGAGGCGACTGCCGAAATCCCCATTATCATGCTGACCGCAAAAGTCGAGGAGGACAACAAGATCCAGGGCCTGGAAGTCGGTGCCGATGACTACATCACCAAGCCCTTTTCACCCAGGGAACTGGTGGCCCGGCTCAAGGCCGTGTTACGCCGTGCAACGCCCCCGGGCGTGGAAACACCCATTGAAGTGGATGGCCTGACCCTTGACCCGGTGGGCCACAGGGTAACCACCGAAACCGGCGCCCTGAACATCGGCCCCACCGAGTACCGGCTACTTCAGTTCTTCATGACACACCAGGAACGGGTCTATACTCGCTCACAACTACTGGACCAGGTATGGGGCGGGAATGTCTACGTTGAGGAGCGAACCGTCGATGTTCACATACGTCGCTTACGCAAAGCCCTGGGCGACCGCTATGACCACCTGATCCAGACAGTGCGTGGCACCGGCTACCGCTTTTCTACCAGAGCGGCATAGCCACGGCCGGCGCCTTTAATCCCCGCAATGGCCCGGGACTGATTCAGGGGTAGCAGTCATGCAACACAACTGGTCAAAGTACGTGCGATGGATCATCGTATTCCTGATCGCCTGCACAGTGATCGGACTTGTTTTCGACGAGCCGCTCTACGGATTGACGGCCGGCCTACTTGCCTATCTCTGGTGGACCCTGGCTCAGGCCAAGCGGCTCTACCACTGGCTCGGAAACCCCGGGGGCAATGATGAAGCTCCCCAGAGCATAGGGCTCTGGGGGGACATTTTTGATGGCCTCCACAAGCTTCACCAGACGCACCTTCGCACCCAGGACAAACTTCGCGCCCAGATCAACCGGGTTCAGGAATCCACCAATGCCATGCGGGATGGCGTTATCATGACTGATTCCCGGGGCGCCATGGAATGGTGGAATGGTTCGGCGGAACACCTGCTGGGTTTCCGCCGCAGTTCGGACCAGGGCCAGTTCATCCATAACCTGATCCGTAATCCGGCCTTCAAGGCCTACTTTGACTCCCGGGACTACCGCGAGCCCCTTGAGCTCAACTCGCCGGCACGGCCCCATATCCGTCTGCAAATCCAGATCAGCCTGTTTGGCGACGACGACCGTCTGATCGTGGCCAAGGACGTGACCCGCCTCTACCAGCTGGAACAGATGAGGCGGGACTTCGTGGGTAATGTATCCCATGAAATGAGAACACCGCTGACGGTCATCAGCGGCTATCTGGAAACCCTGGTGGACAATGCCGATGACCTGCCCCCCAAGTGGCGAAGAGCCATCACTACCATGGCTCAGCAGTCGTCCCGCATGGAAGCCCTGATTACGGACCTGATTCTGTTGTCGAAGATTGAAACCGGTGAACAGACCATCAGCGATGCGGTAACGGACGTCGGCGCCCTGATCAACCAGATCTGCCACGATGCACGGGCCCTCAGCGGAGAACAGGGCCACGAGTTCAGGATCAGTATCGCGGAACGCCATCTGCTCCGGGGCGACGAAAGCCAGCTGCGCAGTGCCTTTTCCAACCTGATTTTCAACGCGGTGAAATATACCCCGGCAGGCGGGCAGATAACCATTACCTGGAACACGGATCGCGAGGGGGCACACCTGTCAGTGAAGGATACCGGTATCGGTATTGATCCGGTCCACATTCCACGTCTCACCGAGCGCTTTTACCGCGCCGATCCGAGCCGGCACAAGGAAACCGGAGGCACCGGCCTGGGGCTGGCCATCGTCAAGCATGTGCTGCTTAACCATGACGGCCGGCTGGAGATACGCAGCCGCATCGGCGATGGCAGTGAGTTTATCTGCCACTTCCCCCGGGAGCGGCTGGCCGAAAGGCTGCCGGAGACCGCTACCTGACGCCACCGGTTCCCGGCTTAACCACCGCTCCGGAAGCGCGCTATGAATCGGGACAGGTCTTCCAGCTTTTGCGGGTCTTCGTCGACAAAGCGGATGGTTACGCTGACAAAATCCGTATCCTGCCGCTTTTCAACGGCCTGCAGCTGGTGAACGTAACCGTTCAGGCGTGCCACCTGACCCTCGGCCACCTCGATATCCACCACTGCCTGATCAAGAATGCCGGGAAACTGCTGGTCCCGCTTGGCGATCACCCGGACTTCGGTAAGGTTTATGTCCTTGACCACCGACCTGAGCGTGCTGTCCGAGAAACGTACCGAAGCCACACTCATAGCCGGCCTGCCCGAAGCTGACGGCGCAGCCGCTGGTCTGCCCGGACGGGCCGGCTCCGGAGACGCCGGTTCCCGTTTCTGCGTCAACAGCGTAGCGGATTCCCGGAAAGCCTCCGCAGGACCGCCCATGGACTTGCCACTGCGGTCCATGGCGTCCTTGAGCCGCCGCCCCATCACCTTGATGATCTTGTTACTCAACCCTTCCGGGCTGAAGGGTTTGCCAAGATACTCGGACACCCCGCCCTTGACCGCTTCCACGACATGATCCTTGTCACCGCGGCTGGTGATCATGATGAAGGGTACCTTCTCGTACTGGGGCTGCTGACGCATCCACTGCAGCAATTCCAGGCCGGACATCTCCGGCATTTCCCAGTCACAGAGAATCAGGTCGAATACCGTGCGGGACATTAAGGACTGGGCCCGCCGTCCGTTCTGGGCATCGGTGGTTTCGATCACCGGAAAACGCTGGCGCACTGTCCGTTTGACCAGATCCCTGACAAAACTGGCATCGTCCACTACCAGCGCCTTCAGCGTTGCCATGAGTCAGACCTTTTCAAGGGGAAATTTGTCGTTTACGAGCCCAAACTATAGAACAACGCGCTGATCGGGAATAGCCGGGCTACAAAAAGACGACACAGGCAGGGTTGCCGGAAACACCAGGTTAAAGAATTGTCACCGAAAGCGGCCGACAACGGTATTTAAGAGCCGTCAAAACAGGCTACCATGAGCCTGAAACATCCATTCCAGACCGAGGTTCAGCGTGCCCACCATATTCACAGGGACTTTTGCAGGCAAACGGACGATCAGTCACCTTTCACTTGCAGGACTTCTGGCGATGGCAAGCCTGCCCGGCGCCGCCTTCGGCGATGAGCCGGAAAGCTTCCCCCAGTGCATTGAACGGCTGGAAAGCCGTGCCATCAGTGCCGGCGTGTCATCGGAGACCGCCACAGAGGTCCTGGCCAGTGCCGAGTACCTGCAGCAGGTCATCGAGCTTGACCGGCGCCAGCCGGAATTCACCACCACGTTCGCCGACTACCTCAATCGCAGGGTCAATGAGCAGCGGGTCACCGAAGGCCGGGAATTGCTCGAGGAACATCGGGAATTGCTCGACCGTGTTACCCGTGAAACCGGCGTTCCCGCCCCCTACCTTGTGGCTTTCTGGGGGCTGGAAACCAATTTTGGCGCCTACTTTGGCAAAATGCCGGTACCCAGTTCCCTGGCGACACTGGCCTGCGACCAGCGCCGCAGTGAGTTCTTCACCGAACAACTGATTGCGGCTCTGCAGATCATCGACGAAGGCTCCATTGCGCCCGAGCAGATGGAGGGCTCCTGGGCCGGCGCCATGGGCCACGTCCAGTTCATGCCTACCGTTTTTCTGCGCCACGCAGTGGACGGTGATGGTGACGGCAAGCGGGACCTGTGGAACAGTCTGCCCGACGCCATGATGTCGGCCGGCAATTTCCTCGAAGATCTGGGTTGGGATGGTGACTACCGATGGGGCCGCGAAGTCCTGCTGCCGGATGAATTCGATTACGAACTGGCGGATGGTCGCAGGATGACACTCGAGGAGTGGCGGGAGCTGGGCGTCACTGACGCGTTCGGCAACGACCTGGCAGACGAGCCCATCAAAGCCTCTCTTGTGGTCCCGGCCGGCCACCGCGGGCCGGCATTCCTGGCCTACGGGAACTTTGGCGTCATCATGGGATGGAACCGTTCCGAGTTCTACGCCATCGCCGTTGGCCACCTGGCAGACCGGATCGCCGGCGCCGGAAAACTGCAGAACCCGCCCCCGGAAGACCTGCCGGCGCTATCCCGTGACAACATACTCGCCATCCAGCAGGCACTGAATGATGAAGGCTTCGACACCGGCGAGCCGGACGGTATTATGGGCCCCAACACCCGCTCGGCCATCCGGAGCTACCAGTCCGAAAATGGCCTGGTAGCGGATGGCTATCCCGGCGATACGGTATTGGAAGCGCTTGATGTCACACTCTGATGCAACCAGGTCCGTGATCCGAAAATCGATTCCGCGCATAATACCTGTAGGATTTCTCTGACAAGGTATTATTCCCGATGGACTCGATAACCCAGGCTGCATTGGGCGCCTCGCTGGCAGGCGCGGTCGCCGGCAAGACTCTCGGCCGTTCGGCACTGCTGATCGGCGCGGCCCTGGGCACCCTGCCGGACCTGGATGTGGTTATCGACTATGGCACGGCGGTAGCAAACTTTACCCAGCACCGGGGATTCAGCCATTCCCTGTTCATCCTGTTGCCACTGTCGTTTCTGCTTGCCTGGGGCCTGCATCGCTGGCGGCCGGTCCTCAGTTACCGACACTGGTTTACGGTCACGGCCCTGATACTGCTGACCCATCCCCTTCTGGATGCTTTCACCACTTACGGCACCCAGCTGTTCTGGCCTTTTGGCTCGCCGGTTGCCATCAGCAGCATCTTTATCATCGACCCGCTTTACACCCTGCCCTTGCTGGCCGGAATACTGGCTTTCCTGTTCCGCGGCCAACACACCAGGGCGGTTATGGCGGGCCTGGTGGTGTCGACGCTTTACCTTGGCTGGAGCTTTACCGCCCAGCAGATCATTTCGGACCGTGTCGAACCGGCCCTGGCTGCCGAAGGTCTTGAGGATGCACCGCGACTGGTGCAGCCAATGCCCTTTAACACGGTATTGTGGCGGGTGACCGTCATGGGTGAGGACCAGCGCGTGGAAATCGTGACCGGATTTCTGGACGGAGACGGGCCCGTCACCCTGGAACGCTTTCCCCGGGACCCGGAACTTGCCGAAACGGCGGCGTCACTGGAGGAAGGCCGGCGACTGGAGTGGTTCACTGACGGGTTCCTGCATTATGAGAAAGCCAATGGCACGCTGACCGCCACCGATATCCGTCTTGGCATTCCCGGCGCCCACCCCTTCACCTTTATTCTGGCCCGGGACAATGGCGACAGTCTTACGCCCGAGCCCAGCTCCCGCCTCGATCGTCCGGCGGTTGCAGGTGAATTGCTGGGTGTGTTGTGGAACCGGATGACCGGTTCCGCGCCGGTGCTGTGTCTTGCCAACCTGACGTTACCGCCGCCTGGAGAAGGCTGCACCTGACGATGCGACTGGATTATTTCATCGCCAACGCCACAGCACTTTCGCGACGGGATGCGAAGAAGGCCATCAGCGCAGGGAAGGTGGAGCTGGATGGACAGGCCTGCCGCAAAGCCGGCACACCGGTATCTCCGGATTCACTGATAACCCTGGAAGGACACCGCCTGTCATTGCCGGCTGAGCGCTACCTTATGCTGCACAAGCCTGACGGAGTCATCAGTGCCACCACAGATAGCCAGCAACCGACCGCGCTGGACCTGCTGCCAACGGACGTTCGCAAGGGGCTGCACATCGCGGGCCGGCTGGATGCTGACACCACGGGCCTGTTATTGCTGACAACCGATGGCCAGTGGTCTCACCGGATAACATCTCCGAGAGTGAGCTGCCCGAAAACCTACCGCGTCACCCTCAGTGAGACGATCGATGCCGGGGCCATTGCGCGGCTGGAACAGGGTGTTTTACTGCGAGACGAGTCCAGGCCCACCCGGCCCGCAAGCATCTGCAAACTGGATGACCGGCTGATTGATATGACCATTTCCGAAGGGCGCTACCACCAGGTCAAACGGATGCTGGCGGCAGTCGGAAATCATGTGGAAAGCCTGCATCGATGGCAGATAGGGCACATTGTCCTGGACCCGGCACTGGCACCGGGTCAATACCGGGCGCTAACGCCGGAAGAAATAGCCTGCCCCGGCTGATCAGGTTCGCTCGAACCGCTGGGCCTCAAGGTTCTTGCGCACGGAACCGGCCTCGAACACCTCGCCATTCATGGCAATATAGACACCGTGGGGCAGCAGCTTCACCGCGGCCCAGGCAAATCCGATATTGAAAACCGCATCGCTGCGGCGCATCCGTGCCGGTTGCATGGCGCCGGTAAGCACAATGGTTTTGCCCTTGACGGATAGCAGCGCCCGGGCGGTTTCCGCCATGGTATCGGTGCCGTGGGTAATAACCACACGCTCCGCGTGACAACGCCCGACCGCTTCTCTCACTGCGCCCCGGTCGTCATCCGTCATCTCCAGACTGTCCTTTCGCATCAGGCCAGTGACTGAGAATCCTTCGCGGATGTTGGATTCTGCCAGAAGCTCACCCACCAGGCTGTCTCCGATTTCAAACTCACTGTTGGCATCGAAGTACACCTTATCGATGGTACCGCCGGTGGTGAAAATCTCGATCATTGGCCGCGGATCCTGGTTAAAAGGCAATGTCAGTTTGCACTGACGGAGGTATTGTCAGAGGAAGCGTAGGCTGCGTTCTTTTTCTGCTCATAGGCCCGTGCTGCTGCGGCCACACTGCCACCGGCTCCGGTGGTCAGCCAGCGCTTGATCCGCCCGGCATCCCCCATCGGCGAGCGGGAGCCCAGGGAATCCAGTAAGACGGTTACCACGGGCCGGCCATCCATTTCAGAAAGCATGACGAGACAGCGCCCTGCATCAGACAGATAACCGGTTTTACTGACCCCGACCCCCCAGCTCTCGCGGTGTACAAGAATATTGGTGTTTCCGAATGCAAGGCGGTAACGGGGCTGCCGGAAGTGCCCCGTGAAATAACGCGTCGTGGAATATTCCCGAATCTGGGGATGATTGCTGACGGCCTTCACCAGTCGCACAAGGTCCGCCGCAGTGGAACGGTTCTCGAGGGAAAGGCCGGTCGGATCCACGAAACTGGTATTGACCATGCCCAGTTCACGGGCCTTGGCATTCATGGCCTCGACAAAGGCGTCGTAACCACCCGGATGGTGACGGGCCAGGGTATAGGCTGCAAAATTCTCCGACGACATCAGCGCGATCCGCAGAACATCGGCCCGCTTCAGCTCGGATCCTTCGCGAATCCGGGTATAGGCATTCGCCGGAGCAGGAATATGGCGCGTCTTGAACTCGAGCCATTCCGTCAGCGGCTCTCCGGACTCCATCACCACCAGCGCCGTCATCAGTTTGGTGATGGAGGCAATAGGCACGGTGCGGTCGGCATTCTTGCCATACACCAGCTCGTCGGCATCAGCAAAAGCCACAGCCGCATTGACCGACGCCAACTGCAACTGAGCGCGGTCTGGCCCGGCACCGGCAGACTCTGCCGCTTGCACATGGCTGGCCAGAGACACGCTCAGCAGCGCCGCCAACGCCACAACCACAAAACCGGCCGATCGGCTCATCTTTTCAACCCTGACTGTCATTGTCTGCACACACTTGCCTTATCAATCAAGGGTACAACTATACCAGTCAAAATGCCCGCTGGCTCCGGCCCGGCGAGGGAAAAGCGTTACCGGTTTGTCAGCAACCCGGCGCCAGACAGTCTGGCGCCGATTCAATCAGGGCTTGTCCGTCACCGCACCCTCTGACGCCGAACTGACCGTTCGCGCATACTTTGCCAGCACCCCACGGGTAAATCTTGGCGCAGGCGCTGACCAGGCCTTGCGGCGACGTTCCATTTCCTCATCGGGCACATCCAGTTCAATGCGGTTGGCAACCGCATCGATAGTAATGGTGTCACCGTCCTCGACCAGCGCCAACGGCCCGCCTTCCGCAGCTTCCGGTGTGATATGACCCACCACGAAACCATGGCTGCCGCCAGAGAAACGTCCATCGGTAATCAGCGCCACATCGCTACCCAGGCCCTTGCCCATAATGGCTGAGGTAGGTGTCAGCATCTCCCGCATGCCCGGGCCGCCCTTCGGCCCTTCATACCGGATAACCAGCACGTCGCCCGCTACAACCGTGCCGTCCATGATCCGTTCCTGTGCCTCTTCCTCGGAATGGAAAACCCGGGCCCGCCCGGTGAAGTGGGTGCCTTCCTTTCCGGTAATCTTGGCCACTGCTCCGGTAGGCGCGAGATTGCCATACAGAATCCGCAGATGGCTGTCCGCCTTGATGGGATTATCAAAGGCATGGATGATGTCCTGACTTTCCGGATAGGGGGCCACATCCCTGAGATTATCCGCCAGGCTCTGCCCCGTGACGGTCATGCAGTCACCATGGAGCATGCCCTTGTCCAGCAGCATTTTCATCAGTGGCTGAATACCGCCAATCGCCACCAGTTCGGACATCATGTAATGGCCGCTGGGGCGAAGGTCCGCCAGCACGGGTACACGCTTGCCGATCTCCACGAAGTCATCAAGAGACAACTCAACCCCGACCGTACTGGCCATGGCCAGCAGATGCAGTACGGCATTGGTGGAGCCGCCCAGGGCAATCACCACCGTAATGGCATTTTCAAAGGCTTCCCTGGTCATGATGTCAGACGGCTTGATGTCCCGTTCAAGCAGGTTCAGAACTGCCGCTCCCGCTGCCCGGCAGTCCGCCGCCTTGGTATCGGAAATCGCGTTCTGGGCAGAGCTGCCGGGCAGACTCATGCCCATTGCCTCAATGGCTGAAGCCATGGTGTTGGCGGTATACATGCCCCCGCAGGAGCCGGGGCCCGGAATCGCGGTCTCCTCGATCTGTTTGACCTCGATCAGGTCCAGGTCGCCCCGGGCATGAGCCCCGACCGCTTCGAACACCGAGATGATATCCGTGTGATTCTTCCCGGGCATGATGGTGCCACCGTAGACAAAGACCGAAGGGCGGTTGAGCCGTGCCAGGCCCATCATGCATCCGGGCATGTTCTTGTCGCAGCCACCGATGGCGACCAGGCCATCAAACCCTTCGCATCCGGCCACGGTTTCAATGGAGTCGGCAATGACCTCCCGGGATACCAGGGAGTACTTCATTCCCTCGGTACCATTGGCGATTCCATCCGATACGGTGATGGTATTGAAGGTCAGACTCTTGCCGCCGGCCTCATCGGCACCCGCAGCGGATTCTTCAGCAAGCTGGTTGATGTGCATGTTGCAGGGTGTCAGGTTGCTCCAGGTGGAGGCAATACCGATCTGCGGTTTGCGGAAATCCTCATCGGTGAAGCCCACGGCCCGCAACATGGCGCGGCTTGCCGACTTGCCAAGACCATCCACCACGGGGGATGAATATCGGCGCCGTTTGTCATCTGTCATCGCGTTGCTCTCCTGTTATCTGCCCCGGTTATCTGCCGGCAAATCCGACCTTGTTCGTACTGTCTAGAGGAGACTGGCAGAAACGCTCCCATACGGCAATACAACCTGCGCGGAAGCCTGGTCTGGCCCGAAACCCGGCCGAATGATACTGTACGCGTTCCAGCACCTGGTGGGCTCCTTTTATCGATGGCCCACCCCTTTTACCGGAGCCGTACCCTTTCCATGAGACTTATTATTCGCTATTTTTTCCGCACTCTCCGCCTGATCCTGACACCGTTCATGTTGATCAGCGAAAAAATCAGCACTCCGGAGAGTATCCATCGATCCCCGGAAGAGCAGGCCCGCGTGGACCGTGCCTGTGAAAACCTGGCACTGTACCAGTTCAGCGCCTGCCCGTTCTGCATCAAGGTCCGCAAGGAAATGGCCCGCCTGGGCCTGAATATCGAAACCCGGGATGCCCAGCACGATGGCACTCACCGTCAGGCGCTGGCTGCCGGAGGGGGCCAGATCAAGGTGCCCTGCCTGTTGATCCGCGAGGACAACAATCAGGAACGGTGGCTGTACGAGTCCGACGACATCAAATCCTGGCTGCAGCAGCAATTCGAGCCGGCCAGCGGTTGATTCTTTCGCCAGCACCCGGGTGAACACACCGTAAAACAAGATGCAGGTCCGACTGACCTGCATCAACGGCTTGACCGATTGCGACCTCTATAATCGCTTCATACAGTGAAGCCAGGAGGCCCGTCATGTCATCCCCTACAACCCAGGAACCCGTTGAGCCGCCTGTCTCGGATTACGAGATCTGGCGGCGGGGCTATGGCGTCATACAGCATTCCGAAACCACCTGCGATCAGGCCAGGCAGATGGCCGACGAACTGGTGGCTGCCGGCATCCAGCCCGACACAGCAACCGTCTACCGCAAGCTTGCAAGCCTGGACAGGTTGACCAGTGCCGGCCTCTGGCTGGTCGCCCACATGACCTACACCAGGCGCGTGGATCCCAGTGGTGCCCCGCTGTTGCCACGTGACTTCAAAGCCAGTCCCGAGGGCCACACCGGTGGAGCACTGAACATGGTGCCCGCCTATGCCGCCTATATGGCAATGAACAACCTCACCGGGCAGACCCGAAGCTGGCTCATGGGACAGGGCCATTGCGTTGCGGCCGTCGATGCGCTGAATGTACTCACCGGTAACCTGCACCCGGAACAACACAACCGTTACCAGGGTGAGAACGGCCTGTCGCAACTGGTATCCGATTTCTACAGTTACCGCCAGCGGCCGGATGGCGGCATGGAAGCGCCCCTGGGCAGCCATGTCACCCCCTACACGGCCGGTGGCATCATGGAGGGTGGCTACCTCGGTTTTGCCGAACTGCAATATGCCCACATGCCGCTGCCGGGCGAATCCCTGGTGGCGTTTCTGTCGGACGGCGCTGCGGAAGAACAGCGCGGCAGCGACTGGGTTCCGCGCTGGTGGCGGGCCGAGGATTGTGGCGCGGTACTGCCGATCATGATCGCCAATGGCCGACGGATTGAACAGCGCACGGAACTGGGAACCCGCGCCGGCCTCGAACGGTTCGGCGAGCACCTGGCGCATAGGGGATTCGAGCCCCTGCAGTTTGATGGCCGTGACCCGGCTGCGTTCGTCTGCACGCTGTACAACATGGAACAGAAACTGGACCTTTACCGCCAGCAGGCACTGACAGGGCAGCTCAGATACCCGGCCCCGATACCCTTTGGTATTGCCGAAACCACAAAGGGCTATGGCTTTTACGGCGCAGGCAGCAATCCCGCTCACAACCTGCCACTGCCGGGCAATCCCAAAATCGACACCAGGGCCCGGGAACTCTTCCACCACCATTGCGGGCTGCTGTGGGTTCCACCGGAACAGCTTGCCGAATCAGTTCGTGACCTCACCCAGCACCAGAAGCAGGCGCGACCACTGGAGCGAGACCATGCGCTGGCCATGCGTAACCCGCCAGACCCGGTCATGCCGGCACTGCCGCCATCACACGATTTTGGCTCACCGATGCTTGCCGTGGATGACTTCTTTACGGCGCTGGTCAGGGAAAATCCTGCATTACGTGCACGAGTCGGCAACCCCGATGAACTGGCCAGTAATCGCCTGGAAGGCGTGCTGGATGCGCTGAAGCATCGGGTAAACGACCCGGAAAGCGAACAGGAATCGGTTCATGGCCGGATCATTACCGCCCTCAATGAGGAAGCCGTGGTATCCGCCTGTCTGGCCAACAAGGCGGGGCTGAACCTGGTAGCCAGTTATGAAGCCTTCTGCGTGAAAATGCTGGGGGCAATCCGCCAGGAACTGATCTTTGCCCGCCAGCAAAAAGAAGTGGGGCGACCGGCCCGCTGGCTGGGTTTCCCGGTGATTGCCACCTCCCACACCTGGGAGAACGGCAAGAACCAGCAGTCCCACCAGGACACCACCTTCTGCGAGAGCCTGCTGGGGGAGATGAGCGACGTCAGCCGTGTTCTCTTCCCGGCGGACTATAACAGTACCCTGGAAGCCCTGCCCGGTGTCTACCTGGCTCGGGGCCAGCTGACCTGCATGGTCATACCGAAACGCGAACGACCGGTGGTGTTTGACACCAACGAAGCCCGGGCCCTGGCCAGGAATGGCGCTCTCGTGGTGGATGAAGACACCTCCCCGGGCGATCCGGTCATGCTGATTGCCAACGGGGCCTATCAGCTCTCTGAACTGATCCGTGCCAGTGAGCGACTACGGGAAACGGGAACACCGTTCAGGCTGGTGTATGTGCAGGAGCCGGGGCGTTTCCGTGAGCCCCGGGATACCTTTGAGGCAGCGCAGTGTGCCCGCGACCTGGAACAGGAGCGCCTGTTCCCCAGACGAATGAAACGGCGGGTCGCCCTGACCCATATGCGCCCGGAAGTGTTCCGTGGCCACCTGGCGCCGCTGTTTCCGGAGCCGTCGAAATCCCGGGTACTGGGCTACATCAACCGCGGCGGCACCCTGAACGAATCAGGCATGTTGTTTGCCAACCGAAGCTCCTGGGCCCATGCCCTGGCTGCGTGTGCAGACGTTCTGGAACGTCCGCCCGGGGAGTGGCTGTCCAGTGCCGAACTGGCTGCCATTGAAGGCCGTGGCGATGCCGCCATCATTACCCGGAGCCAGAGCTGACGACGTTTCCGGGCCCACGGCCCAGCCGACGTCTGAGCCACGTTTCCAGCTCCAGTACCACCAGTACAATGACGCCTGCGCTGGCTGCGAAAACCAGCGCACCAAGAGTGAGTGGCGCGGTGCCAAACGTCTTGTGGAACAACGGCAAGTAAGTGAACAGCAACTGCAACAGGATAACCGCACCCACCGCCAGCAGAACAATGGGAGTGCCCAGTACACCACGCAGGGTAATGGACGCCGTGTCGAGATAACGCACGGCGAACAGGTAGAAAACCTCCATGGCAACCAGAGTATTCACCGCCAGTGTGCGAGCTACCGATTCATCTGCAAACTGATCCATGGCCCAGTACCAGGCGGCAAAGATACCGATCAGGAACAGCAGGGACACGAAAGCAACCCGCCAGACCACAAACCCCGCCAGGAGGGACTCATCTCTGGGCCTGGGCGGACGCTTCATGACACCCGGTTCAGCAGGCTCGAAAGCCAGGGTCATCGCGAGGATCACCGATCCTACCAGGTTCACCCAGAGAATCTGTAACGCGGAAATCGGTAATGACAGCCCCAGCAGCAAAGCCGTAATCAGACTGATGGATTCGCCACCGTTAATCGGCAGCATGAAGGCGATGGCCTTCTTGAGATTGGTGTAAACCGTACGCCCTTCCCGCACGGCAGCGGCTATGCTGGCAAAATTATCATCCAGCAGAACCATCGACGCCGCTTCCCGGGCCGCCTCAGACCCCTTGACCCCCATGGCGATACCAACATCCGCACGCTTCAGGGCCGGTGCATCGTTCACACCATCACCGGTCATCGCCACCACGCCATGAAGCGCCTGCAACGCCTCGACCAGGCGCAACTTGTGTTCAGGGCTGGTGCGGGCAAAGATGTCCACCTCACCGGCCACCTGCTTCAGTGCATCGTCATCAAGCCGGTCCAGTTCCTTGCCAGTGATCACCCGGCCGGTATTCTTCAACCCCAGCCGCGCACCAATGGCGCTGGCTGTCATGGCATGGTCGCCGGTAATCATCTTTACCCGGATACCGGCATCATGGCAGTCCTGAATCGCTCGGATCGCTTCCTGGCGAGGCGGGTCAAGAAGGCCAACAAGCCCAAGCAACTCCAGTCCGTCGTCGATATCCTCCACAGCCAGTGTATTCTGTGAGGCTTCGGCTGGCCCGCGGGCCAGAGCCAGAACCCGAAGGCCATCGGAGGCCAGCTCGGAAATGGCATCGGTCCAGACCTTCTGGTCCAGTGCCGTGGTTTCACCGCTGGCGGTTACCATGCTGTCGCACATTTCCAGTATCCGCTCCGGGGCTCCCTTCACGTACACCACGCCATGGCGGTGATGATCGTGATTGAGTGTCGCCATGAAGCGGTACTCGGCATCGAAGGGAACTTCGTCGGCCCGCGGCCAGTGACGGCCATCGGATTCCGGGTCAAACCCGGCCTTCTGGGCAAACACTTTCAACGCCCCTTCCATGGGGTCACCAGCTACCCGGATCGCCCCCTCATAGCGTTCCAGGTGAGCGTCATTGCACAGTGCGGCGGCCCTGGCCAGCTCATCCAGCAGCGCGCTGCCGGTGGCGACCTCGTTACCGTCACGGATATCTCCGTCCAGCTCATACCCTTCACCGCCGATATCCAGCCGTCTCCCGGCCACGACCGCCGCGGTCACCATCATTTCATTACGAGTCAGGGTTCCGGTCTTGTCGGAGCAGATCACGGACACCGCCCCGAGGGTTTCAATCACCGGCATTCTGCGGACAACGGCGTGACGGTTGGCCATCCGCCGTACACCGATAGCCAGCGTGATGGTGAGAATCGCAGGCAGCCCCTCGGGAATGGCCGCCACCGTCAGGCCCACAACCGCCATGAACAGTTCACGAACCGGCAGCCCGCTCAGCGCCAGCCCGCCGCCGAAAATGGCCAGACCGGCAATAATGATAATCATCGAAAGGTAGCGGGCGAAACGGTCGATCTGTTCGAGCAAGGGTGTTTTGAGGGTGGCGGTATCCTGCAGCAAACCGGAAATCCGGCCGATCTCGGTGTCTTTCCCCGTTTTGACCACCACGCCACGGCCAGTACCCGTTGCGACCATGGTACCCGAGAAAGCCATATTGAGCTGGTCACCAAGCACCGCATCCGCTGGCTGAACCTCGGTGGTCTTGTCTACGGGCTGGGATTCTCCGGTCAGTACCGCTTCCTCTATCTTCAGATTATGGCAGCGCTCAAGGCGGAGATCGGCGGGTACCCGGTCACCAGGCTCCAGAACAACAGTGTCGCCGGGCACCAGCTCTGCCGCATCGATTTTCTGCTGACCGCCCTCACGGATCACCACGGCTTTGGGAGCCAGCATGTGCCGGATCGCCGAAAGTGCCTGTTCGGCCTTGCCTTCCTGTATGAACCCCACCATGGTCTGAATCACCACCACGGCCAGAATAACGGTGGTATCCACCCAGTGGCCCAGCAGTGCGGTGATGACTGCTGCCGTGATCAGGACATAAATCAGGAAGTTTCTGAGCTGATTGCCAAGGCGGGCGAGCGGACCACGACGGCGGGCTTCCGGCAACCGATTGTGGCCATATTTGCTCAGCCTGTCGGCTGCTTCCCCAGCGGGCAATGGCCCGGTAGCGGACAGGTCCGAGCGGGCCTGATCAATGGTCCTGGTGTGCCAACGCACATCTTGATTCTCGTCTGGTTTAGCAGAATGCGATGAGACTGATTCAGAAGATGACATCGCCGGGCTCCCTGGCTGTATAACTGTCACTATTGGAACCGGATACGGTTCCGCAGGGATTGCTTCACGTCAACATCAGCCCGGATTGGCCGGCGTTACCGGCCAACGAGCCAGCGTTCCAAAGGCACTAGCCCTGCACAAATACCGGGCCGAACCCATAATTCCAGAGGATAACGGAGCCAACGCGGGTGGAGACCAGAATCACCAGCGCCACGGTCAGCAGTGCACCTGCGTACATCACTGCCCTATCCTTGTGAATACCCATCACAATCGGAAGACCGTCATACATTAACCAGGCTCCGTACCCCGCTGCTAGCAGGAAGACGATGGCGTTGAACCAGGGAACCGGGTAAAGCAGAGCGAAACCGGCCAGGAATAGTGGCGTGCAGGAATACGCCGCCAGTGCGATTCCATTAGATGGCACCAACTCCTCGTTGGCGCCGTATGTTTTCGCCATCCAGTTAATTGCATATCCGAGCGCAAACACCCCCACAAGCATGGCCAGGTAGGTGAGCACACTCATCTGAAATGCACTGATTTCTGTCAGCTTGATCAGGCGGTCACTGCCAACGGTCCAGCCAAAGTGCGCCGTTGAAATATAGGCACAGACCGGCGCAATCGCCGCCAGCACCAATACATAGGCCACATACAGTCGTCTTGGAGGCGCATGTTCCTTGCGGATTTGTGCCCACTCACTGTCGGGATGGGTAAACAGGCCAAACGCGTGATTCAGGAGCATAGCTCGACCCTCTTGGGTTGATATTGTAGTTTACTGTTCTATTTACGTTCAGTGGGTCGCAAAAGATCAGACCCTGCCTGTTCTTAACTATAGTCAAGAATGCCAGAAGGAAAAGCCGCAGGAGCATGAAATTCAGATGGTTTCCGGCAACAGATGCTGCAACTGACGGAGTGTTGGCAACGCATCGAATGCACCGTAATGCATGGCGGCAAATGCGCCACAGCGACTGGCGAACGTCACCGCTGACTCAAGGTTACCGGGCCCCCGCAACCAGTCGCTCAGTGCCCCGGCGTCGACCCCCTGATCAACCAGGTGGAACAGTAAACCGGCAACAAACGAATCACCGGCGGCGGTGGTATCCCTGGCCTCTACCGTCGGCGGAAACAGCGCAAATACCTGCTCCCGGGTAGTGACCTGCAGTGGCCCTGCCCCGTCGGATACCAGCAGCAGCTGCACCTGTTCCGCCAGCAAGTCAGCAGACAGGTCAGCGCCTTCGCCAAACTGGGCCTCCAGCTCCTCTCGGCTGAATTTGACAATATCCGCCAGGCGGGCAGCTTTGAGGATATGAGGCGCCGGCTCTTCATGTTCTGGCCAGAGCGGTTGCCGGTAGTTCACATCGAAACTGACCAGGCAGCCATGGGCTCTTGCTCGACGAACCAGGGAGAATGTTGTCTCACGAATAGCCGGCTCGGTCAGGGTATTCGAGCAGAAGTGGACAATACGTGCGCTCTCCAGCGCCTCATCCGGACAATGCCGGGACTCAAAGCGCAGGTCTGCCGTTTCATTCCTGTAGAAGGCAAAACTGCGCTCTCCCTGCGAGTCAAGACTCACAAACGCCAGGGCTGTCATTGCATCGTCTGTCTGGCGGGTAAGCGAAACATCAACGCCATGCCGGACCAGCGCTTTCACGATGTCGCTGCCGAATAGATCCGCGCCCACCTGACCGACAAAGCCGGCACGCCCCCCGAGCCTTGCGACACCAACCGCCACATTGGCGGGCGCACCACCCGGCTGCGGGATATACACCTGCCGGCCGGCAACCGACTCACCACGCATATCAACCAGCGCTTCACCAAAACAGAGTACATCGGTCATTCCGGCCCTCCTCCGGATGCGGTTCCCGGGCAGAACGTCACGGACAACTCTCCCGCACCAGCAAACAGGTTGGCAGCAACACGTTGCGGTCCTCTTTCTCGCCAAGGAATATCTGTGCGGCGGTACGCCCCTTCTTCGCACTCTGCTGGTATACCGTGGTGAGCGAGGGGTGCAGGTTGGCGCCTTCGGGAATGCCGTCAAAACCCACGATTCGCACATCGTCCGGTACCCGCAGCCCCATTTGCAGGGCGGCCTGGATGGCGGCCAGGGCAATCCGGTCACTCATGCACAGCATCAGGTCCGGGCGTGGCGTACTGGTCAATGCCTCACGGGCAGCCTGATAGGCATCCTCGTGGGTGTTGGTGGGTGTGGACCAGATTCTGTCCGAGGATATGTGATGGCCAGCCGCCTCCAGCGCATCCAGATAACCACGGAGCCGGCGTACGGAAATGGCGCGGGTCTCGTTGAACAGCTCCCTGTCACGAATACGGCAGACCCTGTCGGTATCCACCAGCCGCAAGCCCATGATGGCAACGTTGGTAGGCGGCGTTTTCAGGGCATGTTCGGCGCTGCACCGTGCCCCTTCATAGTTGTCGATATTGACCCATGTGCATCCCTCGAGGTCAAAATCCACCGCAACCATCTGCTTGCCGTGCTGTAACAGGCGGTCGTATGTCCGGCCCTTTTTCAGCCAGCCATAAACAATGAAACCATCCACCATGGCTTCCTGCACCCGGCTTCGGTGCTCGTCATCTTCCTGGCTGGACAACAGCAGCATGTTCATCTGCCTCTGGTCGAAAACCTCCGCCAGGCCATGGAGGAATTCGCTGGCCACAGGGTCGGTCAGGCTGTACGCCAGGTTGTCCGCCAGCATTACACCAACATTACCGGTACGCCCGGTACGCAAACTGCGTGCGGCCGCATTGGGCCCCAGATAGCCATGGCGCTTGCACTCGTCCAGTATCCAGCGGCGGCGGGCCTCCGAAAGCTGATCCGGCCGGTTGAAGGCGTTGGAGATGGTCGCGGTGGACACGTTCAGTTTCTCTGCCATCAGCTTGACGGTCAGCCGCTTCTGCCGTGGATTTTCAGGATTGGTTGTTTCCATCAGTGACTGCCCATGTATCAGTTGCTTGCCGCCTGCCGGACCGAATCGCCTTCCGTTCCCGGTGCCACCCTCGGCAGGCTGTGGCCATCGGCATCGAATACATGCAGATGCTCCGGCTCGGCATCCAGGGTCACTCTCTCTCCGGCCCTGATCTGACAGGGCACGGATTCGCGAACCACCACCAGGTCATTCATGCCGGGCATTTCCAGGTACACGTATGCCTCGTTGCCGAGATACTCCACATTCACCACTTCCAGCCCGGAATCCGGCCCCGAATGCGACAGCCGGATGTGCTCCGGCCTGAGACCAACGGTCATGGCGGCATCGGCTGACATGTGGGCGGCATCCCGCTCCACTGTCACGGTTCCCATGCCGCAGACCTCAATATTGACAGACCGCCCCGGGCTGGTGGTCTTGATGGCAGCCGGAATCAGGTTCATTTTCGGCGAACCGATGAATCCGGCCACGAACAGGCTTGCAGGCGTTTCATACAGCTCGTAAGGCGTACCGATCTGCTCGATGTGGCCACCATTGAGCACGACGATCTTGTCGGCCAGTGTCATGGCTTCCACCTGGTCATGGGTCACATAAATCATGGTGGACCGAAGCCGGTCATGCAGCTTCGCAATTTCCGTGCGCATTTGCACACGCAGACTGGCGTCCAGGTTGGACAGGGGCTCGTCGAACAGCATGATTCGCGGCTCCCGGGCCATGGCGCGGCCGATGGCGACCCGCTGGCGCTGACCACCGGACAGTTCCCGGGGCTTACGTTGCAGCAGGCTGGTGAGCTGAAGGACCTCTGCGGTCTTTTCCACCCACTCCCGGACCTTGCCCTTGTTGGCTTTGTCCAGCTTCAACCCGAAGGCGATGTTTTCGTAAACCGACATATGGGGGTAAAGCGCGTAGGACTGGAACACCATACCCACGCCACGTTCTTTCGGAGAAAGATCGGTCACCACTTCCCCGTCGATTTCGATATCCCCGGCCGTGGGTTCTTCCAGCCCCGCGATCAGACGCAGAAGGGTGGATTTGCCGCAGCCCGAGGGGCCGACGAAAACCACGAATTCTCCATCTTCAACCCGCAGGTCCACACTCCGGATAATTTCAATGTTGCCAAAGGTTTTGTTGATTTTTTTCAGTTCCACACAAGCCATGGTGGAGACTCCTCTGTTGCGCCCGGCGCACCGGCCGGGGCGCGGATGTTGTTACGTTTCTGCAAAAAATGCCTGGTATGGCGGCAGCACCAGTTGGCTGCCTTCCACATATCCATGAAAACCATGACCCTCTAGCGGCCGCGATATGGCACAGGGTAACGGTAGTCGCAGCTCCTCGCCGGTCAGGTTCAGAGCCACAAGCAGGAACTGTTCGGTGGTTTTGCGGGACCAGCACAGGGCCTCACCGGTATCATCAAAAACCGTTATATCACCCTGCACCAGAGCCGGCTGCTGCTGACGCCAATGAATCAGCCTGCGCACCGAATTGAGCGTGGATTCCGGGTCCGCCTCCTGCTTGCTGACGGCGAATTCCAGGTGATCGCGGTCCACCGGCAGCCAGGGTTTTCCGGAGGTAAATCCACCTTTGGGCGACGGTTCCCAGACAATAGGTGTGCGACACCCGTCGCGGCCGCGGAATTCTGGCCAGAAGCTGATGCCATAGGGGTCCTGAAGTTCCTCATAGGGCACCGAGGCCTCCGGCAGACCGAGCTCCTCACCCTGGTACATGGACACACTACCCCGCAAAGACAGCAACAACGCCATCAGTACCCGTGGATACAGGCGCAGGTCTTCACCACCATCCGCCCACCGGGAAACCACCCGCACCACGTCATGATTGCTCAGGGCCCAGCAGGGCCAGCCATCCCCGAGACCTTGCTGATACCGCTTTACCACATCCCTCACGTACTCTGGCTCGTGCCGGTCAGACAGCAGGTCGAAAGAGTAGGCCATATGCAGGCGGTCATCGCCGGAGGTGTATTCGGCCATTCTTTCCAGTGGCCTGTCATCACCGATTTCCCCCACCAGAGTGGTTTCCGGGTACTCATCCATCAGCGCTCTCAGGTCATTGAGGAAGCCGATGTTTTCCGGCTGGCTCAGGTCATTGACATGGCGCTGGTAGGTGTAGGGGTTCATGCCCTGGGCCACAAAGGTCTTGTTTTCACCGGCCGGTACCGCCGGGTTATCCGCCAGGTTCTGGTTATGGAAATAGAAATTGACGGTATCCAGCCGGAAACCATCAACGCCAAGATCCAGCCAGAAGCGCATGTTATCCAACTGGGCCTGGCGCACCTCCGGATTGTGGAAATTGAGATCCGGCTGGCTGGCCAGGAAATTGTGCAGGTAATACTGGCCCCGCCGGGTATCCCAGGCCCAGGCACTGCCACCGAAAATGGACAGCCAGTTGTTGGGTGGCGTGCCATCCGGCTTGGGGTCGGCCCAGACAAACCAGTCTGCTTTCGGGTTATCCCGGCTGCGGCGACTTTCCTCGAACCAGGGATGAACATCCGAGGTATGGCTGATTACCTGGTCGATAATCACTTTCAGGTTCAACCGGTGCGCCTCGCTGACCAGGGCCCGAAAGTCTTCCATGGTACCGAAAAGCGGGTCCACGCCCCGGTAGTCAGAGACATCGTAGCCAAAGTCCTTCATGGGAGAGGGAAAGAAAGGTGACAGCCAGATCGCGTCTACCCCCAGCGATGCCACATAGGGCAGCTTCCCGGTCGCCCCCCTGAGGTCGCCAATGCCATCCCCTTTGCTGTCCATGAAACTGCGGGGATAGATCTGGTAAATAATGCCACCCTTCCACCAGGGCTGTGACTGGGTCATACAAACAACTCCTCAGTTAACCTTTGACCGCGCCAGCCGTCAGGCCGGAAACGATTCGACGTTGGAAGATAAGTACCAGGACCACCAGCGGCACGGTGACAATCACCGACGCGGCCATCAGGTGCCCCCAGGGCAATTCGTGCTGGGACCCACCGGTAATCAGGGCAATCGCTACCGGCACCGTGCGCTGGTCATCCGTCAGCGTGAAAGTCAGTGCGAACAGGAACTCGTTCCAGGCAGCAATAAATGCCAGCAGGCCCGTTGTGGCCATGGCGGGCCCCATCAGCGGAATGAATACCTTGAACAGGGTGACCACCGGTGAAGCACCGTCCACAATGGCGGCCTCTTCCAGCTCTTTGGGTAACTGCCGCATGAATGTGGTCAACACCCAGACCGTAAACGGGAGTGTGAAAATGGTGTAGGAAAACACCAGGGACAACGGATCGTTGTAGAGATCGAGTGCCCTAATCACCTCGAAAAGGCCCGACAATACGGCTACCTGGGGAAACATGGACACCCCCAGCACGATCATCAGCACGGTTCCCCGGCCACGAAATTGCACCCGCCCCAGTGCGTAGGCTGCGGTCAGACCAAATATCATGGCAATGGCGACCGCGGACGTGGAAACCAGTATGGAGTTCCAGATACTGGACACGAACGAGCTCTGCCCCAGCACCGACTGGTAGTTTTCCAGATTGAACGTGGTCATCCAGTAGTCGATATTGAACAGCTCGGAGCCGCTCTTGAACGACGTCAGGATGGCGTAATAAAAAGGGAACACCGTGAACAGCAGGATCGCGGCAAGCAAAAGCCCGAACCCGGTTTTCGCCATTATCTTTTTCAGCATTTTACGGTTCATGCGTCACCTCCGAACTGTTTGCGCCCCAGGTAGAGGTAGGTAATGGTCAGCAGGGCAATAATCAGGAACAGGACAGTGGATGCGGCGGAGCCGTAACCGACGTCCTGGAATTCCACCAGCTGCTGACGGGCATAGACCGACATCGACATGGTGTCCTCACTGTTGGAGGTGAGCACGTAGATCACATCGAATACCCGCAGCGCATCCAGCACCCGGAAAATGATCGCCACCATCAGCGCCGGATAGATCAGTGGCAGGGTGACACGGAAGAACACCCGCACCGGATGGATGCCGTCCACTTTTGCCGCCTCGTAGCAGTCCGACGGCAGCATCTGCAGTGCCGCCAGCGTCAACAACGCCATGAAAGGTGTGGTTTTCCAGACATCCACCATGATCACTGCCCACATGGACAGATCCGAGTTGGCGGTCCAGTTCAGGGGCTCGGCAATCACACCCAGGGTCATCAGCAGGTCATTGAGAATCCCGAACTGGTCATGGAGCATCCAGCCCCACATCTTTGCCGACACAATGGTGGGAATGGCCCAGGGAATCAGGGTAGCGGCGCGGATCAGGCCGCGCCCCCGGAACTGGGCATTCAGAGTCAGGGCGATAATCAGCCCCAGTACCGTCTCGGCTCCCACGGACACCACCGTGAAGAACAGCGTATTCCAGACCGCACGCCACCAGCTCGGATCCGCCAGCACGCCGTACCAGGCTCCGTCGTCATAGACCAGGTAGTTCTCAATCCCGACCAGGCTGTAGTTGCTGATATCCGAGAAACTGGCGTCGGTAAAGCTGAACCAGATAGTACGTATCAGAGGCCAGCCGGCTACTGCGGCCAGCACTACCAGCATCGGAATCAGGAACAACCAGGCCGCACGCAGGCGCTGCCGATGCACTCGGTTGTGCCGCCGTGTAGGGGGAGCGGACCGGGCGAGTGACTGCTCGCCCGCATCCGCGCTTGCTGAGTTTACGGTCGGATTTGCCATGGTAATTACCAGCCGCGACGCCCGAGCCGCTTCAGCTGTCCTTCAAGCCCGTTCAGCGCCTGCCCGGGCTCCTGTTTGCCGGCGAGCACCTCGTGGGTGGCATTGAAGAACGCGTTGCTGACTCGGTTGTACTGGTCACCGGTGGCCGAGGACGGGCGTGGCACGCCATTCTTGAAGGTCTCGAACAGCTCACCGAAGAACGGCACCGCCGAGAGCACTTCCTCGTCCCGGTAAAGGTCTGGAATGGTCGGGTTATAGCTGCCCTCGATAGCGCGGCGCTTCTGCTCCTCATAGCTGGTCAGGAACCGCACCAGATCAGCAGCCTCGTCGACGTTCTCGGAATACCTGGATACGGCCAGCTGCCAGCCACCCAATGTGCCGGCGTGCTGGCCGTCCTCGCCACCCTTCGGCAACGCGGAAACGCCAACCTTGTCCCTGACCGGGCTGTCATCACTCTGCGCCAGACTCCAGGCGTAGGGCCAGTTACGCATGAACAGGGCATTGCCGGACTGGAACACACCCCTGGCCTCTTCCTCGGTGTAGTTGAGAACACTGCGCGGAGAAATGTTGCCGATCCAGGAGCTGGCCAGTGCCAGGGCCTCTGCCGCCTGTTCATTGTTGATGGTCACTTCACCTTCGGCATCGACGATGGTGCCGCCATGATGGCTGGCCACCCATTCCAGGGCGTTACAGGTCAGCCCCTCGTAGGCCCTGCCCTGCCACACATAACCCCAGAACCGGTCGTTACCGGCATCGCGCTCTTCGGCCATAATGGCCTTGGCGGTATCGGTCAGCTGCTCCCAGGTTTCAGGCACTTCCATGTCGTATTTTTCCAGCAGATCCTTGCGGTAATACAACACTCCGGCATCGGTGAACCAGGGCATGGCCACCAGGCTGCCGTCCACGGTATTGTTCTCCACCAGCGCCTCGAAGTGCTCGCCTTGAGCGCCATCGGTGTATTCCGACAGGTCAACGAGGTGCTTGGCGAGCATGCCGGGCCAGACCACATCAATCTGGAACACATCCACGTCACCGGACTCGGCCGCGAACAGCTGCTGGTAAAGCGACAGCCGTTCAGTGGCGGAGTTGGGCGTGGAGACGACTTTCACCTCGTGGCCGGTTTTATCCGACCACGCTTTGGTACCCTCTTCACAAAGTTGCTTTTCGGCGCCAACGGCACCGCAGGAAATGGTGATGGTTTTCGCCTGCAGGCCACCGGCCAGAAGGCTGGCGGCGAGGCCGCCTAGAATCCACTGAAATCCGTTGGATCTGAACATGATGCTTACCTCGTCTTGTTGTTGTCAGTATCAGAACCAGATTTCCATCTGGGTACCAAAGGTCCACTGGCTGCCGGCAAAGTCTTCCTGACCCAGGGCGTCGCCACCGTCATACTGGTTGAGCTCATCGTCCCAGGTGGA